>NZ_AP041005.1:0-3220272 GCF_055385915.1 Nitrosospira sp. TNL300
GGCGAACCCGTCCTTTGGCGCGCCGAGCCCGGATTACCGCCGCTCCACCCACGGTTTTCATGCGGACCCTGAAACCGTGGGTCCGCTTTCTGCGCGTCACGGATGGTTGGTAAGTGCGTTTCATTATTTCCCCTGTGCCTGATAATGATAAATAAAAACTCGACATTACAACTCTTTACGACGGCCTGTGTCAACCGATATTTTTTGCTATTCCTGTGGATAAGCTGTGAAGAACGGTCTAGAATATTCCGCTCACCTCGCCCGCAACTTCCGTTTCTTCCCCAACGAGTCATTAATATCATGCTTGCACCGGATACCTTTTGGCTTGCCTGTCTCGAATATTTTGAAAATGAGCTGAGCGCGCAGCAATTCAACACCTGGATCAAACCGCTGCGCCTGCAACTGTCGCATGACTCGCCTGAGCCTGCCCTCACGCTGATCGCACCCAACCGTTTTGTTCTTCAATGGGTAAAGGACAACTTTTTGAGCGGCATCACGCAGATGGCGGAAAATCACTTCGCGCGCCCGGTTCAGTTGCGGTTGGAACTCGCCGGGCAGGTTCCGGCCACCGCATCATCTCCTTCGATTGGCGGGAATAACAGAATGGATTCCCGTCCGGTTACCGCGGTGTTTGATGCGCCGACAGAATCAGCGCAAAAGACGCCGAAGGATACGAAAGATACAAAGGATATTAAGGAAAAACAGGAAAAAAACCCAACCAGGCTGAATCCCTCTTTCACCTTCAACACTTTCGTCACAGGAAAGGCAAACCAACTGGCACGTGCCGGGGCTATTCAGGTTGCCGAACGTCCCGGCGTTGCTTATAACCCCTTCTTCATCTATGGGGGGGTAGGATTAGGAAAAACCCATCTGATTCAAGCGATCGGTAATTTCGTTGTGGAGCACAACCCAAGTGCCAAGGTTCGCTATATTCACTCGGAGCAATACGTTTCCGACGTAGTAAGGGCTTACCAACATAAGGCATTTGATGAATTCAAGCGCTACTATCATTCGCTGGACCTGTTGCTGATCGACGATATCCAGTTTTTTGGCGGGAAAAATCGCACGCAGGAAGAGTTTTTCTACGCATTCAACGCCCTGATCGAAGCGCATAAGCAGGTCATCATCACCTGCGACTCTTACCCGAAGGAAATCGCCGGCATGGAAGAACGGTTGATTTCGCGTTTCGGATGGGGCTTGACGGTAGCGGTGGAACCTCCTGAACTGGAAATGCGCGTGGCGATTCTCCTGAAGAAAGCATTGATGGAAGACATCATCCTGGATGAAAGTGTCGCTTTTTTCATCGCAAAACACATTCGCTCCAATGTACGCGAACTGGAAGGCGCATTAAAAAGAGTGGTCGCTTACTCACGCTTCACCGGTCACGCACTGAGTCTGGATTTGGCGCGGGAAGCATTGAAAGATCTACTGGCGGTACAGAACCGTCAGATCTCCATTGAAAACATTCAAAAGACAGTGGCGGACTACTACAAGATCAAGGTCGCCGAAATGTACTCCAAAAAGCGGTCTCGCGTTGTTGCCCGCCCACGCCAAATGGCCATGGCCATCTCCAAGGAACTCACCCCTCTGAGCCTGCCCGATATCGGGGAAGCCTTCGGGGGTCGGGACCATACCACAGTACTGCATGGGTATCGAAAGATTGCCGAATTGCGCGCTTCCGATCCTGCCGTCAATCGCGACTTCAATACCTTGCTGCACATTCTTCGCGGCTAACTACAAACTGAATAACAAACTGAGGTTAACAACAGGATGAATTGGGGATAATTCATCGTTTCTGTTCAGACTTTAATTCTGCTCACAAACTATCCACAGTCCATACCTTATTGATACAGAAATAGGAAATGATCTAATATACTGATATCAGGCAAACTTTCCTGCTTTTACCGGATTTCGCCAGTTCTTATTAACTATTATTAGCTTTACAATTAAAAAATGAAACTGATAGAAATCGACAGGGATACATTGTTGAAACCTTTGCAGACAGTTACCGGTATTGTCGAGCGACGTCATACCTTACCCATCCTTTCCAATGTACTTATTGAACGCAAACAGGAAAATATTTCGTTTATTGCTACCGACCTTGAAATCCAGATTACTACTTCTGCCACGGATGGGGGCAAGGCAGATGAGGAATACTCCGTAACGGTTGCTGCAAAAAAACTTCAGGATATATTGCGTGCACTGCCCGAAAAGGTGCAGGTGACACTGGAAACCAACGACAACCGGCTTCAGGCCAAAGCGGGAAAAAGCCGCTTCAATCTGCAGACACTTCCTGCTGAAGATTTTCCAAAATTTCCTGAAAGTAATGAACCGCAGGGAACAGTCAAGGTACAGCAGAAGGAATTGAAGCATCTCCTGTCGATGGTCCAATATGCCATGGCCCACCAGGACATTCGCTACTACCTGAACGGCTTGCTGTTATTGCTTGAAAACAATCAACTGAAGGTGGTAGCAACCGATGGCCATCGGTTGGCGTTCGCCCTGATGATGCTTGAAACGCCGTTGGAAAAAAAGGAGGTCATTCTTCCTCGCAAAGTGGTACTCGAATTATCCCGGCTATTGAATGAAACTGAGGAGCCGGTAACCATAGAAGTACTCCAGAACCAGGTGCGTTTTACCTTCTCCAATGTCGTTCTGGTATCCAAAGTGGTCGATGGAAAATTTCCGGACTATAACCGCGTCATCCCCACCGGTTACCAGAAACAATTCAATATAAACCGGCTGTTGCTGCTACAGACACTGCAACGCGCCGCGATCCTGTCCAATGAAAAATTTCGCGGAGTCCGTCTCATCCTCACCACCGACAATCTTCGTATTGTCTGCAATAACAGTGAGCAGGAAGAAGCGCAGGAAGAGCTGGAACTTCAATACGATGGAGAAGGGCTCGACATTGGTTTCAACATCACTTATCTGCTCGATGTGCTGAACAATACGGATAGTGAAACAGTAACGTGCGCATTTGGCGACGCCAACAGCAGTGCGTTGATCACCATTCCGGGTAACGACAGTTTCAAATATGTGGTCATGCCCATGCGCATATGAGTTGACATCCTCCCCGGCCTAAAGGCCGGAGATTCCTACAGCGCCCAGGCGAATGCCTGGATCGCTTCGGTGGGTTCCTGCTGCTGGCGGCATTACCGCACCGCTCACTTCACAGGCGAATCGGGCGTGTCCCGCCCTTAAAACATTGATTGCGCCGACCACATCGGCGTTTTTCTCGAAGCCGCATTCCACACAAAGAAATTGCGCTTGCGTTTGGCGGTTGTCTTTGGACACATGGCCGCAGCATGGGCATGTGCGGCTGGTGTTCTGTGGTGGTACGGCGATGAGCCAGCCACCATTCCACGCCAGCTTGTAGTCCAGCTGGCGGCGAAACTCGAACCAGCCCTGATCGAGGATGGCTTTGTTCAGACCAGACTTGGCCCGAACATTTTTACCCGGTTGTTCAGTGCTGCCTGCCGCTGACCTGGACATATTGCGAACCTGCAAATCCTCGATACACACCATCGCGTGGTTTTGGCTGATAGCGGTCGTGGCCTTGTGCAAGTAGTCGCGGCGGGCGTTGCCGATGCGGGCATGAATCTTCTGGACTCTGGCCTTGGCCTTCTTCCAGTTGTTGCTGAACCTGGTTTTGCGGCTCATGGCCTGCTGCGCTTTGCGCAGCGCGGCTTCGTGTCGCTTAAAACTGTTGATCGGCGCGTAGAACGTACCGTCCGAGAGCGTGGCGAAGCGGGCGATGCCCAGGTCGATGCCGACAGCGCAGCCTTTCGGTATCGGTTGCTCGACTTCCCGCCCGGTCTGGATCGAAACGTACCACTTGCCGCAGGACTGGCTGACGGTGACGTTCTTCACCGTGCCGAGCACGTCCCGGCTGTTGCGATAGCGCAGCCAGCCCAGCTTTGGCAGGAAGATGCGGCTGTTTGCCTGATCAAGCTTCACCCCTTGCGGATAGCGGAAGCTGTCGCTCCGACCCTTCTTCTTGAAACGCGGGAAGTCGGCACGCCTGGCAAAGAAGTTGGCGTAGGCCCGCTCCAGATATCCATCTTCCCCATGAATGGGGGAGCTTTCCGCGCAAATTTGGTAAATATCAGGTCGTTTCACACCCTTCTGCAGCTGTGAAGCTGCGAAAGCGTCCATCGGTGTAGTTATGGTATAATTCATCAATTATTGCGCGGCATTTTCCGGCATTGCAGACTCAGCTACGACCTTTGTTGAGTTTCCTTGAGCCTTTCCCGAGTGGCCTCCTGAGCCTTAATCCCCCAGGTGAGTGAAAACCGGCTCTCCGTAGCGTTTGCTCTAGATGTTTCCCGATAGCAGTCAACAGGATTCGCAATAAAGTTATTGCGAATCCATCAGTGTGGAAGCGATTGGATATTCCGTTTCAAATAACTGAAACAACTGAAGATACAGCAATGAACGAAAAAGAGCATTCCCTACAGCAAAAAAGCAAAAGCTCCACCGACTATGGTTCGGACAGCATCAAGATCCTGAAAGGGCTGGATGCGGTGCGCAAGCGTCCTGGCATGTACATTGGCGATACCAGCGACGGCACCGGTCTGCACCATATGGTGTTCGAGGTATTGGATAATGCGATTGACGAGGCGTTGGCCGGCTATTGCGATGAGATTTCGGTCATCATCCACCCCGACAACTCGGTTACGGTGCAGGACAATGGTCGCGGCATTCCAACCGGCATAAAGCAGGATGACGAGCTCAAGCGTTCCGCTGCTGAAATCGTCATGACCGAGCTTCACGCCGGGGGTAAGTTCGATTCCGATTCATACAAGGTATCAGGCGGCTTACATGGCGTTGGCGTCTCGGTCGTGAATGCCCTGTCGGAATGGTTGCGCCTTTCCATTCGTCGAGATGGAAAGGTTCATCAGATCGAGTTTCGCATGGGCGTGCCGGTGACACCATTAGCCGTGACCGGAAAGACTGAACGGCGTGGTACCGAAGTACATTTTCTGGCGAGCAAGGAAATATTCGGAGATATCGAATACCACTACGACATATTTGCCAAGCGGCTGCGGGAACTTTCCTTTCTCAACAATGGTGTCAAAATCCATCTCGTAGACCAGCGCAACGCCAAGGAAGAAACATTTGCCTTTGTGGGCGGGGTCAAGAGTTTTGTCGAATATGTCAATCGCACCAAGTCGGTGCTTCATCCCAATATTTTCTATGCAGCGGGAGAAAAAGACCGCATCGTGGTGGAAGTCTCGATGCAGTGGAATGACAGCTATACCGAGCAGGTGCTGTGCTTTACGAACAATATTCCGCAAAAGGATGGCGGTACTCATCTCACGGGTCTGCGCGCGGCCATGACGCGCACCCTGAACAATTACATAGAAAAAAGCGATCTCGCAAAAAAAGCCAAAATCGAAACCTCGGGCGACGACATGCGCGAGGGCCTGTCATGTATTTTGTCAGTGAAGCTGTTCGAACCCAAGTTTTCATCTCAAACCAAGGAAAAGCTCGTATCGTCGGAAGTGCGGCCGGTAGTGGAAGAAATCGTGTCGCTCAAATTGGCGGAATTCCTCATGGAACATCCAGTCGATGCAAAAATCATTTGCGGCAAGATCATCGAAGCGGCCCGGGCCCGCGAGGCCGCGCGCAAGGCGCGGGAATTGACCCGGCGCAAAGGCGTGCTGGATGGCATGGGGTTACCCGGCAAACTGGCGGATTGCCAGGAGAAAGACCCGGCTCTGTCCGAGCTTTATCTGGTCGAGGGCGATTCCGCCGGGGGCTCCGCCAAGCAGGGACGCGACCGCAAGTTCCAGGCCATCATGCCGTTGAAAGGAAAAATCCTCAATGTGGAAAAAGCCCGTTTTGACAAGCTGATTTCCTCGCAGGAAATTGCATCCCTTATCACAGCGCTTGGCACCGGCATCGGCAAGGACGAGTATAACCCGGACAAATTGCGCTATCACCGCATCATCATCATGACGGATGCCGACGTGGACGGCTCGCATATCCGCACCTTGCTGCTCACTTTCTTTTACCGGCAAATGCCGGAACTGATCGAGCGCGGCCATATCTTCATTGCCCAACCGCCGCTGTACAAGATCAAGCACGGCAAGCAGGAACGCTACGTCAAGGACGATCATGAGCTCAAGCAATACCTGCTGGGCCTGGCGTTGACGGATGTGGAACTGCATACGGGAGAGGGTAAATCGCCGCTGACTGGAGAAACGCTGGAAAATATCGCGAACGAATATCTGCTGGCGGAAGCCGTGATTGAGCGCATGAGTTCGCTGATCGATAGCGAAGTCATGCATGCGCTGTTACGCCATTCCGACATCGATCTAAGTAATGAGGGGCTCGCGACCGAAAGCGCGGCTCGTCTGGCGGAACAGGTCAATGCAGCAAATATCACCATCGTACCCAAGTACGACGCCGCCACGGAAGAGTACCGGCTGAAAATCTCCCGGATGCATCACGGCAATATTCGCTACAGCTATATCAACCGGGATTTTCTGCAAAGTGGCGATTACGCGCAAATCAGGCAAACCGCCCAGGTGCTCGATGGTCTGATAGGACCGGCAGCTTATGTGCAGCGCGGCGAAAAGAAACAGGCCGTGAGCGACTTCAAGCAAGCACTCGACTGGCTGCTGGAGGAAGTCAAAAAAGGCATCGGCACCCAGCGTTACAAAGGTCTGGGTGAGATGAATCCGGCCCAGCTCTGGGAAACGACCATGGACCCCAAGATCCGCCTCCTGCTGCGCGCCCAGATCGAGGACAGCATCGCCGCAGACGAAATTTTCACCACCCTGATGGGCGACATCGTGGAACCGCGCCGTGCGTTCATCGAAAATAATGCGCTGGGGGTGAGAAATCTCGATGTTTAGCTGATACGTCAATCGGCTCGAAGCCAATACGTGAAGATGCCACTGGCTACTTCGCATCATAAGTTGCGTCTTGACGCAATCTGGCATCTTGAGATGGTAAAATCGCAATTTTTCAATAAAAATTATTCACAGGTTTTAACAACATGTTGTCCTCACACAATACTCTCGAAAGTGTAGACCCCGATCTCTGGCAGGCCATCAAAGGCGAGATGCAGCGGCAGGAAGAATATATCGAGCTGATCGCCTCGGAAAATTATGCGAGTCCTGCAGTGATGCAGGCGCAGGGAACGGTGCTGACCAATAAATACGCTGAAGGTTATCCCGGCAAACGCTACTACGGCGGCTGCGAGTATGTGGATGTTGTAGAGCAGCTGGCAATCGATCGGGTAAAGGCGCTGTTCGACGCAGAGTATGTCAACGTCCAGCCGCATTCCGGCTCACAGGCCAACGCCGCGGTCTATCTCACTGCCTTGAAACCGGGAGATACCCTCCTTGGCATGTCGCTTGCGCATGGCGGGCATCTGACACATGGCGCTTCGGTCAATCTCAGCGGAAAAATTTTCAATGCCGTTTCCTACGGACTCCACCCTGATACCGAAGAACTGGACTATGACGAAGTTGCGCGCCTCGCGCACGAACATAAACCCAAACTGATCGTGGCGGGGGCTTCGGCTTACGCGCTGGTAATAGACTGGAAGCGCTTCCGCAAGATTGCCGACGATATAGGAGCCTACCTGTTCGTGGATATGGCGCATTATGCAGGGCTGGTTGCGGCAGGGTACTATCCCAACCCCGTCGGCATCGCCGATTTCGTCACGAGCACGACCCACAAGACGCTGCGTGGTCCGCGGGGCGGCATCATCATGGCCAGGGAGGAACATGAGAAAGCGCTCAATTCCGCTATTTTCCCGCAAACCCAGGGCGGTCCGTTGATGCATGTCATTGCCGCCAAGGCAGTGGCCTTCAAGGAAGCCGCCAGCCAGGAGTTCAAGGACTACCAGGAACAGGTAATCGACAATGCGCGCGTTATGGCGAAAGTGTTGCAGGAGCGCGGATTACGCATCGTCTCGGGGCGCACTGACTGCCACATGTTTCTGGTGGACCTCCGCTCCAAATATATTACCGGCAAGCAGGCCGCCGAATCGCTGGAGCTGGCGCATATCACCGTCAACAAAAATGCGATTCCCAACGACCCGCAGAAGCCATTCGTCACCAGCGGGATTCGTATCGGCTCTCCTGCCATCACCACCCGCGGCTTTACCGAAATTGAATCCGAACAACTGGCGCACCTGATAGCCGATGTACTGGAGGCGCCGACAGATTCATCAGTACTGACAGAGGTTGCATGCCAGGCAAAAGCGCTATGTGCAAAATTTCCCGTTTACCAAGGCTGATCACGCAATGGAGCGGCGCGTACTGACGCCGCTTCCATGTCTCGCCATGCGGACGACCTGCGCCTGGATCAATTTGCCTTGGCTCCAGGGCTGAAGTCAACCGACCGGTTCCAGATCGACGCATGAAATGTCCCTTCTGCAACGCGCCTGACACGAGCGTGATCGACTCCAGGGTGAGCGAGGAAGGAGACAGGATACGCCGCCGCCGGCGCTGCCCCAACTGTGACAAACGCTTCACCACCTATGAAACAGTGGAATTGCGCTTGCCCCAGGTCGTGAAACAGGACGGCAACCGCGCTGAATTCGACCGCGAAAAATTGCGTACCAGCTTCGTACGGGCATTGCACAAGCGTCCGGTTTCGGCAGAGGATGTGGAGGCGGCAATGAGCCGTATCGTCCAGAAGCTGCTAAGCCTGGGTGAACGGGAGGTCGCCTCGCACAAGATTGGCGAGATGGTGATGGAAGAACTCTATAAACTGGACAAGGTCGCGTACATTCGCTTTGCTTCTGTTTATCGAAGTTTTCAGGGTGCTGCCGATTTCGATGATGCAATCCGGGAACTGCAAGGACCTGGCAACAGGAAAGAACCGGACAAAGCCTGACTCATACGTTTTAACTCTGTATTCCGTCTTCCCACCAAGCAACGCGACTACACTTGAGTTGCAAGCTGAATTTGCAGCTTCGCCTTTGAACAATGGAGTCTCCAATGTTCTCGCCAACCGATTACCGCTTTATGGCCCAGGCGCTGCGGGTCGCGGAAAAAGGGCTTTATAGTACAAGCCCGAACCCTCGGGTGGGCTGCGTGCTGGTGCGCGATGGACAGGCGGTGGGTAGCGGCTGGCACGAGCGAGCAGGTGAAGCGCATGCGGAAATAAATGCACTCGCTGCTACCGGACCGGCGGCACGCGGTGCGACCGCCTATCTCACACTGGAGCCATGCAGTCATCATGGTCGCACTCCACCCTGCGCCGATGCCTTGATCCAGGCGGGTGTCGCCAAAGTCATTGCAGCCATGCAGGACCCGAATCCGCTCGTGTCCGGCCGCGGCTGCGCTCTTCTGGAAGAGGCGGGGATAGAAGTGCAAACCGGCTTGATGGAAGCGGAAGCGAAAGCCTTGAATATCGGATTTGTCTCGCGCATGACCCAGGGTCGTCCCTGGGTCAGGGCCAAGATCGCGGCAAGTCTTGATGGCAAGACGGCGCTCAACAACGGGTCCAGTCAATGGATCACGAGTGAAGCGGCACGCCGTGATGGACACCGCTGGCGCGCCCGTTCCTGCGCGGTAATGACCGGCATTGGTACAGTGTTGGCCGATAATCCGCAGCTCACGGTGCGCCATGTCCATACTTCCAGACAACCCGTGCCGGTAGTGGTGGACAGGGGACTGGATATACCGCTGGATGCAGGATTGCTGCGTGGCGCAGGTGAGCTGATTTTTACCGCTGCCGCCAGTGAAGGTAAAATTGTCGCGTTACGTGACGGGGGTGCGCACGTCATCCTGTTGCCGGATAGTGCTGGCAACGTTGATCTGGCTGCAATGATGCAACGGCTTGCGGATTTCGAAATAAACGAAGTGCTGGTCGAGGCAGGAGGCGGCTTGAACGGTGGGCTTCTCCAGGCGGATCTGGTGGATGAGCTGGTCATTTATCTTGCCCCCTGTCTGATCGGGGATGCGGCGCGGGACATGCTCAAATTGCCAGAACTCTCGAATCTGGAAGACAAGCGCGCCCTCAAGATCCACGATGTACGCGCCGTGGGACAGGATATCCGCATTATCGCCCGTGTCGCTGACAGGATGACTACATAATTTGAATCGATTCTTTTATTTCTTTCTGAACCTTTCGGGTTAAGTAAGCACACACTTACTCAGTCCATGGCCAGAACGAGAGGATCCGTTTATGTTTTCGCCGGGTACTTGGTGAGCTTGCGCTGCAATGTCCGCCGGTGCATGTTGAGGACGCGCGCCGTTACAGAAACGTTTCCCTTGTTCTCGTTGAGTACGCGCTGAATGTACTCCCACTCGAGCCGGCCGACGGACAGGGGGTGGGCGCTGATCTGCACGTCTGCGTCCCCGGTCGTGCGCTCGAATGCCGTCATGATTTCATGGACGTCGACCGGCTTCGCGAGGTAGTGAGTGGCGCCGAGTTTGATGGCCTCGACCGCGGTGGCGATGCTGGCGTAGCCTGTCAGCATGACAATACGCGTGCCGGGGTCGAGTACCTTCAGCTTTTCGACCAGGGATAACCCCGAAGGACCGGGCAGTCTGAGATCGATAACGGCGTACTCCGGTGTGCAGGCCTCCGCCAGCTCCAGCGCCTGGTCCACGCTATGCGCGCAGGTCACATTGAATCCGCGTTTGGTCATTGCATTGGCAAGAACCGTACAAAAGGTCTGGTCATCGTCCACAATCAGCAAGGTGGGACGATCATCCAATTCTGTCATGGGTAACGTTGTTGTCATATCGATGGCTGTATCAGAGGGAGTATAACCTGGGTGCAGGCCCCGCCTTCACGATTGGTCAGGCGCACCTTGCCGCCAAACCGCTCGATGTTAGCATTTGCCAGAAACAGGCCGATGCCGAAACCCTGCCCTTTTGTTTTGGTGGTGAAAAAGGGCTGGCCGGCACGCTGGGCCGCTTCTCCGCTCAGCCCTTCTCCATAGTCGAGTATCTGCAGATGCAGTTCCTGATGATTCCAGGTAACTTCTATCTCGATGTGTTTCAAGGATGCATCCGCGGCATTATTCAACAGATTCAAGATGGACTGGCTCAGTAATTGCGTGTTCAGAATCTGGGGAGCCGGCTGCACGCCGCTGCCGCGATAGGTAAACTGGGCGGAGGGCCGCATCAGTTGCCATTTATCCAGAACCTGGCGCAAAAAAAGATCGACCGTCTGGCCACTGACATCTTCGGCGCGCGCCTGCCCCGCATCCGCCAGCAATTGCGTGAGGGTGCGCTTGCAGTGCGCGATCTGATCCCGCAGTATGCTGATATTGCCTTGAAATTCGGTGTTGTCGATGTATTCGTCCTGCAGTTCTCCCGTGACTATCGCCATGGTTGCCAGCGGCGTGCCCAGTTCATGTGCCGCGCCGGCAGCCAGTGTTCCGAGTGCAATGATCTGTTCATTACGCAATGCCTGTTCACGCGCTAATGCCAGATCCTTGTCGCGTTCGCGGATCGATATGCCCATCTTGACAACGAACCACGCGATCAATACCGTGCTCAGTACGAAAGCCAGCCACATTCCGGACACGTGCATGATGAATTCGCTGCCATGTTCTTCATGGTTATGTGGCAGGGGTACATAATAAAACAGCAACAGCGTATAGCAACTTATGGTGATGGCAGCCATCACCCAGGTATAAGCCCAGGGCAGCGCAGCCGCGGCAATAGTCAGAGGCAGAAGGTATAGCGAGATAAACGGATTGGTCGAGCCGCCGCTGAGATAAAGCAGCGTGCTTAAAGCAAGCACATCCACCAGGAGTTGTGCAAAGAACTCCATGCTGGAAACAGGCCATTTGCGATGGAGGCGTATCCAGGTCGCCAGGTTTACCACCCCCAGCAAAACTGCCACCGCGACCATTTCCGCCCAGGGCAATTCCAGCTCGAGCCCCCAGTAAGCCAATGCAAAAGTCAGGCACTGCGCCGCGATGACAATATTCCTGAGCAGGAATAAACGTTGCAGATTCTTGCGGAGGGGTGGCTGGCCGGAGTTAGCAAGCATTTTTGTCGCTGATTTTCTCATGCCGGATGAGGAGTCTTATTTGATCCGACAGGAAAAATACTATGAATCTCGTCATTCCGGGCTTGATCTGGAATCCAGCAAACCGGAACCCAGCCCAAACCAATAATGGCAGGCTTTGAACGTCACTGGATACCGGCTTTCGCCGGTATGACGCTTGTACTGTTTGCTCGCCGAATTAATAGTAACTTCCATGGGCTTCTCTAGAGGCTTCTCCAAGGCTTCACTATATTATCCCCGAACATTAGCGTATATTGCCATGCAGGGCCATGCGGCAAATTGCCGCATGGCCCTGCAAAAAGGAAAAGGGGACAATATCGATATGGATATTTGAAAGCAGGAAAGACCCGATGTTCACAGGAATTGTCGAAGCCATCGGCGAGATCAAAGCGGCTATCCCGTTGGAAGATGGCTTAAGTTTGCGCATTGCGCCAGGCAAACTGTCTCTGGCGGAGACAAAAGTCGGCGACAGCATCGCGGTAAATGGCGTATGCCTCACCGTTACTGCACTGGCGGACAATCTGTTATCTGTAGACGTCTCGCTCGAAACATTGCAGTGTACGCAAGGACTGGATAAACCGAGCGGAAAGGTTAATCTCGAAAAATCGCTGCGCTTGTCCGACAGGCTGGGCGGTCACCTGGTCAGCGGCCATGTCGACGGAGTTGGAGAGGTGACAAAGTTTCAATCCCTGGGCGAAAGCTGCCTGCTTGCGATCCGGTTGCCGGATCCGTTGCTGAAATATGTTGCCAAAAAAGGTTCAATTACGGTGAATGGCGTGAGTTTGACGGTCAATCGGGTGGAGCGTAACGAATTGGAAATCAACCTCATCCCTCATACGCTGGCTGAAACGACGCTGAAAGAATTGAAAGCGGGCGCCAGGGTAAATGTGGAAGTGGATATGCTCGCGCGCTACGTGGAGCGCCTGCTGGCAATGGACGACAAGCGCAGGAACGAGAACTCGATTCAGACATGATCATCAGTTCAGTTCAGGAAATCATTGCTGACATCAAGACCGGCCGTATGGTCATTCTCGTCGACGAGGAAAACCGCGAAAACGAGGGCGACCTGGTTCTGGCAGCGGATTTCATTACACCGGCAGCCATCAATTTCATGGCAACGTACGGGCGCGGCCTGATCTGCCTGACGCTGATGGAGGAACGCTGCCGCCAGCTCAATCTGCCTTTGATGGTGGCGGCCAACCGGTCTCCGCTCGGTACCAATTTCACGGTTTCCATCGAAGCCGCGACCGGCGTAACCACTGGCATTTCCGCCGCAGACCGCGCCCGCACGGTACAGGCTGCCGTGAATCGGGATGCAAAACCGGATGACCTCATCCAGCCGGGGCATATTTTTCCGCTCATGGCGCAAAACGGCGGCGTGCTCGTGCGCGCCGGCCACACAGAAGCCGGATGCGATCTTGCGCATCTGGCGGGACTCACCCCCGCCTCCGTCATCTGCGAAATACTGAATGAAGACGGAAGCATGGCGCGTCTCCCCGACCTGGTCGAGTTTGCGGCAAAGCATCAACTCAGGATCGGCGCTATTGCCGACCTCATCCATTATCGCAGCCGTACGGAAAGCCTGGTGGAACGCATTGTAGAACGTCCCATCCAGACGGCGCACGGCAGATTCCAGCTCGTTGCCTATCTGGACAAAACCGCCAATACCGTCCACCTGGCGCTGGTGAAGGGAGCGATCGATCCCGAAGATGAAACCCTGGTAAGAGTGCATGAGCCGCTTTCGGCCATGGACCTTCTCGATCTGGAGGATGATACCCATTCCTGGAATCTGAACGATGCGCTGCGCATTATCAGCGACGCGGAACGCGGTGTTATCGTACTGCTTCATCGTAGAGAAAGCGGGTCGGAGCTGATGGAAAGGATATTGCCGGCAAAACTGCCGCACCGTCCGGCGGCCAAGGCCGACCTGCGCAATTATGGTATTGGCGCGCAGATTCTCAAGGATCTCAACGTGAGGAAGATGCGCTTACTGGCTGTTCCCCGGAAAATGCCGAGCATGGCGGGCTTCGGACTTGAAGTCACTGGATACCTGGAGCCGGAAGATAAAAGCTGGCTGGCGGAAGGTCGCCAGGCGGTTCGTTGATAATTTTTTGAATCCGCAACTTAAACCTGCAATCCGCTAATGGATAAGAGGCGGCGGGCTGATACATCGAACGTTTCTCCAACCTTTGCAAACAGATCTTGTTACAGGAGCGAACATGGCACGATACGAAAATATTCTTGAGCTCGAACCCAATCTCGACGGTGAAGATCTCAGCATTGGCATCGTCATGAGCCGCTTTAATATCGAGGCAAGTGAGGGATTGCTGGGCGCATGCGTGGAGGAACTGATGAAACAGGGTGTCGACGCAGGGAATATCGTCCTGGTTTCGGTCCCGGGGGCGCTTGAAATCCCTTTGGCGTTGCAAAAGATGGCCTTGACCGACCAGTTCGATGCGCTGATCGCTCTGGGTGCAGTCATACGCGGAGAGACGTACCATTTCGAAGTCGTTTCCGAGCAATCCACCAACGGAGTCGCCACCGTGCAACTGGACACGGGCATTCCCATCGCCAACGGCATACTCACGACCGACACCGACGACCAGGCGCTGACGCGCATGAGTCAGAAGGGTGCTGAAGTAGCGCGGGTCGCGATTGAGATGGCTAACCTGCAAAGAACGCTCGATGAAATGGAGCAATGAAACACCGGAGCAATGGGTGGCAGGGTAAAGCGCCAATCAGCGAATGTGGCGGATGAAAGAAGCAGAACGCGATGCAGAATCAGGTGGGAAGCGGGAAGTGAAACGGGCGGAGAGACGGGGAACGGGTACTGCGCGAAAAAGCCGCCGGCGCCTGGCGCGTGAACTGGCTTTGCAGGGGTTGTATCAGTGGTGCGTAGCGGGTGGAAGCGCCGGTACCATCGAAGCGCAGCTCCGGGACACGGAGGAGTTCCCGAAAACGGACGAGGAATATTTCTCCCGTCTGCTCCATGGCGTGTTGACGGAAGCACCCGAGCTCGAGAAGGAAATCCAGCCCTGTCTCGATCGCCCATTCAACGAACTCAGTCCGGTGGAGATTTCGATATTACTGCTCGGTACCTATGAGTTGGAGCGACATCCGGAAATCCCGTATCGGGCAGTCATCAATGAAGCGGTGGAACTCGCCAAAGCCTATGGCGGCACGCATGGCCATAAATATGTCAATGGCGTGCTCGACAAATTGGCGGTAAAGCTGAGAGCGGTCGAGATCGGGGCAAAACTGTGACTGCGGAGTGTACTCGGAACTGTTCGACCGTTTCCGTTGCTTCTGGCATGAAGTGACGGCATGAATTGATCCTGTAGGCCAAGTAAAGTGCTGTCGGAATTTGACATCATCCGGTCTTTTTTCACCCGCTCCGCTCCCGCTACGGTATTGGGAGTAGGGGATGATGCGGCGCTCATCCGGCCTGTAACCGGGATGGAACTGGCAGTTTCAACCGACATGCTGGTTTCCGGACGTCATTTTTTAGAAGATGTGGATCCGTACAAGCTCGGCCATAAATCTCTGGCAGTGAATCTTTCCGATATGGCGGCAATGGGTGCCCGTCCCCGTTGGGCAACTCTTTCGCTGGCGCTGCCAGAATCAATAGTACAAAAGGATGAGTCATGGCTGCGAGCGTTTGCTGACGGGTTTTTTGCGCTCGCTCATGCCCATCAGGTTGACCTGATCGGTGGCGATACCACCAACGGTCCCCTGAATATCTGCGTGACGATCATTGGCGAAGTGCCGGAAGGAAAAGCCTTGCGCCGCAGTGGGGCCAGGCCGGGTGATGATATCTGGGTTTCGGGCTGCCTCGGGGATGCCGCCTTAGCACTTGCTTACCGAAAAAAAAAGATTATGCTGGAACCGGACGCAGTGGAAGCTGTGGAAGTGGAAGTCCTTATGGCCGCGCTTGAGATGCCCGTGCCCCGCGTGGAGTTGGGGCAGCGGTTGACCGGCCTTGCCCACAGCGCCATCGATATTTCAGACGGTCTGCTGGCCGATCTCGGACACATTCTGGAGTGTTCAGGAGTGGCGGCTGTTGTCAGAATCGATCAGATAAGGCGTTCGGCAGTGATGGAGAAACATTTTTCTCACTCCTTTGCGATAGAATGCCTGCTTGCGGGAGGAGACGATTATGAGTTGTGCTTTACCGTGCCGAGTTCGGAGCGAACAAAGGTGGAACTGCTTTCGCGCGAGGAAGGCATTCCGTTAACACGTATTGGCAGCATCGAGGAAGGAGAAGGCTTGGTCGTGCTCGATTCGTCAGGCAGAACAGTCGCTACGGAGGTCAAGGGTTATGACCACTTCCGAGTCTGACAGCCGGAGCGATAATCCGGCTGACCGCAATCCTGGCGCAGTGGAATCCACGCCTGCGCCTATCGGCAAGAGGGATGAAACCCGAGGAGAAACTCTTCCGTCCTTACCTTCTCCCTGGATCGGACGGCCTGCGCCTGACAAGGCATTCGTTCGCAGCAGCGCGGCACATTTCATCGCCTTCGCGGGAGGGGTCGGATTGAGCCCCATCGCAGCCGGCACAGCCGGGACCCTGGTCGCGTTCCCCCTGTTCTGGGTACTCGAATATATTTTCGATTCCTCCGGTTTTTTCCTGTTTCTTGTTGCCGCATTTGGTACCGGCGTCTGGGCTTGCGAGGTGACAGGACGGGCATTGAGGAATCCCGACCACGGCGGTATCGTCTGGGATGAGGTCACCGCTTTCCTGCTGGTGCTGTTCTTTACACCCAAGGGCCTGATGTGGCAGGCATTCGCATTTCTGCTGTTTCGTTTGTTCGATATAATCAAACCGGGGCCTATCCGTTACTACGAAAAAAAAATGCATGGCGGATTCGGCGTGATGTTCGACGATCTGCTGGCGGCTTTCTTCACGCTTTTGTGTCTGGCCTTCTGGAAGGCTTATGTGATCGGTTAGCCAACACGTTCCAATACGTTCCACGTTCCAATAGGCGGCCGCAGATGTGGGCATTTTTCCAGTAAGTATCGGGGGAATGGATTTAAGGAGGAGCAACCGACATGGATGACATGATGCTTCAGGACCTGGCGAGGCAGGTTGGAACAGCGCTTGCCCAGCAGGAATTGATGCTCGTCACGGCCGAATCCTGCACAGGCGGGTGGCTGGGACAAGTCATTACTTCAGTCGCCGGGAGTTCGGGCTGGTACGAGCGCGGCTTCATTACCTATGCTAAGGCTTCGAAGCAGGAAATGCTGGCCGTGAGTAACGCCACCCTCGAACAGTACGGTTCGGTATCGGAACAGACAGCCTCCGAAATGGCCGCAGGGGCGATTGCACGCAGCCATGCCCAGGTGGCGGTGTCAGTAACCGGTATTGCCGGACCGGATGGTGGGACCGAGGAAAAGCCGGTCGGAACGGTATGCTTTGCCTGGATAATGAAAGAGGGAATGGCGCTCGCCGAAACGCGATATTTCAGCGGCAGCCGCGAGGAGATAAGGCGCCAATCCGTGTCGGGAGCGCTGCAAGGCCTGATCGATCTGCTACACAGTATCCCGCCCGCCGTCGCATAACTCCCCGTCGCTCAATGATCGCTCTCATGCGCGCCATTACGGGACATCAGTCGGTCACTATAGGCGATTGCAATGGCGGACAACAGGAAAACTACGTGGATTCCGGTCTGAGCCAGGATCGTTTTTTCGTCATATGCCTTGGCATTGATGAACGTCTTCAGCAGATGAATGGAAGAGATGCCGATAATAGCAGTGGAGAGCTTGACTTTCAGCACTGTCGCGTTGACATGCGATAACCACTCCGGCTGATCGGGGTGTCCTTCCAGATTCATGCGGGAGACAAAAGTCTCATAACCTCCGATGATCACCATGATGAGCAGATTGGAGATCATCACTACGTCGATCAGACCCAGTACCACCAGCATAATCGTCGTTTCCCCGATCTTCTTGGGAGGAGCGGTGCCCTCGATCGAAACGGCATCCAGGGTATGCTCCAGTGCATCCTTGTTGCCCATCACTGCTCCGATCAGGTCAAGTAATTCCACCCAGAAGTGATAAACGTAGACGCATTGCGCAAGAATCAGCCCAAGGTACAGGGGCAATTGCAGCCAGCGTGTGGTAAATATGAAATATGCCAGCGGCTGAATCC
This sequence comes from Nitrosospira sp. TNL300, assembly GCF_055385915.1. NCBI lineage: Bacteria > Pseudomonadati > Pseudomonadota > Betaproteobacteria > Nitrosomonadales > Nitrosomonadaceae > Nitrosospira > Nitrosospira sp. TNL300. The sequence goes on from NZ_AP041005.1 coordinate 18,149, forward strand.
TTCTTGACCTCCCAGGGTAGATGGTGGGTGGGGTGTCGTTGGTATCGTTAGAGTCCTCGTCGATTTTCATTCAATTCTGTGGATTTTGCGGTGAAAAATATCCGCTATTTTACACTTCGTTTGTTTCGTTGCGCACATCGTTCATGTGGTTTCGGCAGTCCATCGACATACTATGTACTATGATCTGCCGATGCTCCTCCCGAATAAGAGAAGAATACGAACATGACCGCGATTTATCCCCTCGCGCTGGTGGCTCTTGCGTCGGCCTCGTTTTTGCCGCTCTTGCCGCGCGCCAGCGCGAAAACTCCCGAGCAGGTTTTTACGGAGGAAAGGGGCCGCATCGTGTCGGTTGATATGTTGAATGCACGGGGTGAGCTGGTCGCTCAGGGCAGTGGGGTGGCGCTGGGCATAGACCAGGTAATCACTACCTGCGATGTCGCTACTCAGGCAGAAAGCGCATGGGTACGCTGGTCGGGAAGGGCATTCAAGGCCACACCAGCGCCACCGCAGACACATCTCAATCTTTGCCGTCTGCATGTTGCCGATATGCACGCTCCACCGCTTGCTTTAGGTAGCGCAGAAAAGCTCAGGGTGGGACAGCCGGTAAATGCAATCGGTCTGCCTCTCGCAAGGCTCGGCGGCAGGTTGAAAGGAAACAGCAGCGAGGAAAGAAGGAATGGGCGCGACAGGGTTTGCCCGATGTGCGATGAGAGCAAAGCCACGGGATTGCAGGAGGAACATCGACGTGACCCGATCCTGAGCGAAGGCACGGTGGCGGCAATGCGCCCCTACGCAGGGTCCCGCTACATGAGAATCTCGGCACCCCTCCTGCCGGGTTTCAGCGGCGGCGGATTATTCGACGAACAAGGCCGGCTGATCGGAATTCTCTCGCCGCAGCGTGTAGAAGGCGAATCGCTTGCTTTCGTACTGCCGTCGGATTGGCTTGGCAGTCCCCCGGAAATAGAAGCCCCGGGGTCAATGGACTCAGGGTCAAGGGATCCGGGGCATGGTCTCGCCTGGCTCAATCAAACGCTGGCGCTGGAAAAGAAGGCCGACTGGCGCAGGTTATTGAAACTCTCGCAGCAGGAGGTCAGGCGCGACCCATCGAATGCCGCTGCCTGGTTTAACGTGGGGATTGCTTCCTGTAATCTCAAGCAATATTCCCAGGCAGTCAATGCATACCGGGAAGCCATCCGTCACCATGCCGGCTATGCCGATGCCTGGCATAAACTCGGAGCGGCCTACGCGAATCTCAAAGACTACGATAACGCAATCCAGGCCTACGAGGATGCTCTGCGCATGGATTCCGATAATGGCGAGGCCTGGTACGGCCTAGGCAATTCTTACCATAACCTCAAAAAATATGCGCACACCATTCATGCCTACCGGCACGCGCTCCAGATCGACCCGGAAAATTTCAGGGCCTGGTACAAGCTGGGAGTGACCTATGACGAGTTGAAACTACACGGCGAGGCGGTCGAGGCATACCGAAAAACAGTGGTGCTCCAGCCGGAGAATACGGATGCCTGGTACAACCTTGGGGTGGACTATGCCATTCTGGATGAGCGCGACAGGATACGCGAGATCTACCAGACGCTGCGCAAGTTGGACCCCTCCAGGGCCGAACGGTATTTCAACACTTATATCCTCCCATGAACATCCCCGGTGAATGTTCATTAGAGCGGAAGAATGTTTCCAGCACGGATAAAACAGGTGTCCGCTGAACACGTTGTCATTTTTCCCCTGCTTTCCCGCGGGGGTCACGTATGCGATAATCGACCCATCTTCAAAGGAAAAAATTTCATGGACGAAAACAGAAGCAAGGCATTGGCGGCAGCGCTTTCCCAGATCGAAAAGCAGTTCGGCAAAGGCTCGATCATGCGGCTGGGTGCAAGCGACATCGGCAAGGACGTGCAGGTCATCTCCACCGGTTCGCTGGGTCTGGATATTGCGCTGGGAGTGGGTGGCCTGCCACGCGGGCGGATCGTGGAAATCTATGGGCCGGAATCCTCGGGCAAGACCACACTGACCCTGCAAGTAATTGCAGAGATGCAAAGAATGGGCGGTACGGCCGCATTCATCGATGCGGAACACGCACTGGATTCGCAATACGCGCAAAAACTCGGTGTCAATGTTCAGGACTTGCTGATCTCGCAACCGGATAACGGTGAGCAGGCGCTGGAAATAGCCGACATGCTGGTGCGCTCCGGCTCGATCGATGTGGTGGTTGTGGATTCCGTCGCGGCCCTCACCCCGCGGGCGGAAATCGAAGGTGAGATGGGCGAGCCGCAAATGGGCCTTCACGCCCGGTTAATGTCGCAGGCGTTGCGCAAGCTCACCGGCAACATCAAGCGCAGCAATACCATGGTGATTTTCATCAATCAGATACGCATGAAAATCGGTGTCATGTTCGGCAGCCCTGAAACCACGACCGGAGGTAATGCGCTGAAATTCTACGCATCCGTGCGCCTCGATATCCGCCGCACCGGTTCCATCAAGAAGGGCGAAGAGGTGATTGGCAGCGAAACCCGGGTGAAGGTGGTCAAGAACAAGGTGGCGCCCCCCTTCAGGCAGGCGGAATTCGATATTCTCTACGGAGAAGGCATTTCGCGCGAGGGCGAAATTGTCGAGCTGGGCGTGCAGCACAAGCTGATTGACAAATCCGGCGCCTGGTATGCCTACAAGGGAGACAAGATAGGCCAGGGCAAGGATAACGCGCGCGAGTATCTGAAAGAGCATCGCGACATTGCCATGGAGATCGAGTCGAAAATCCGGGCGGCTGTCGGAGTTTCCAATCCTGCCGAACCTGCACCCGTGGAATGAGCGCGGCAAGCGGCGGAAACGTGGCGGCATAGCTTTTTAGATCCCGAAAGTAGATTCCCGAAGGTGCCATGACGCGCGCGCCCAGTCTCAAAACCCGTGCGTTGGGTTACCTGGCCCGGCGTGAGCATTCGCGGCTGGAACTGGAAAAAAAGCTCGCACCTCATGCGGAAACTCCGGAAGAGCTTTCCTCTGTGCTGGATGGGCTCGAGCAGCGTGGATTTCTGTCGGCGGCTCGTCTGGTCGAGCAGATAATGCACATGCGCAAGGCCAGGTTTGGCAGTTTGCGAATCGTGCAGGAGTTGCGCGAAAAAGGCATTGAAGAGAATTTGATCGCCGCGGTCCTGCCTGATCTCAGGGAAGCCGAGCAGCGCAGCGCGTACGATGTATGGCGGAAAAAGTTCGGCGCAATACCTGCGGATGCGAAAGCCTTCGGCAGGCAGACACGGTTTCTGTTGGGGCGTGGATTCAGGCCGGAAGTGGTGCGCCGGGTGTTGCAACATCCCGATAAGGAAGAAGGTTGAAAAATCGCTTGCCTCACTTGTCTCGTTTGTCCCGGCGAACGGTTCAATTTCTACAGGTCACGTTCCTGGCGATCGCTCTCGGAATTTTGCTGGGAGGTTGCAGCCGCATTTACGCCACGCCTGCCAACGAAGTTAATACCTCTCCCGCAAATTTTGATGGGAAGGAGGTAGTGCTTCATGGCGAAGTAAAGAATCCTACCCGAATCCCGCTGATCAATATGAAGTCTTATGTATTGAAGGACGAAAGCGGGGAGATCGCAATCCTCACCGGCACTGATTTGCCGAAAAGCGGAGAAGAACTGACCGTCAAGGTGAAGGTCGAAAATCTTGCGATCATAAACGGCGAGCCCCTCGGAACGACGATAACCGAAATAGAGAGGCTTAATTGGGCCCCCAGGGATTGGATAACCCGGGCGCGGGAAGCAATCCATTCCGTCCTGTTCAGTGAAGCGAGATGAAAAGCAGCGAAGTACGCCAAAAATTTCTTGAATTCTTTGAGACGCACGGTCATACGATCATCGCATCCAGCCCCCTCGTGCCTGGCAATGATCCGACATTGCTGTTCACCAATGCCGGCATGGTACAGTTCAAGGATGTATTTCTCGGCCAGGACAAACGTCCCTACGTGCGCGCGGCAAGCGCGCAGCGCTGCGTGCGCGCGGGCGGCAAGCACAATGACCTGGAGAATGTGGGCTATACCGCGCGCCATCACACATTCTTCGAGATGCTTGGCAACTTCAGCTTTGGAGACTACTTCAAGCGCAACGCCATCAGGTTCGCCTGGGAGTTTCTCACCGATATCCTGAAAATTCCCCCGGAGAGATTATGGGTTACGGTTTACGCCGAGGATGACGAGGCCGCCGATATCTGGCTGAACGAGGTAGGCATCGATTCTTCACGTTTTACCCGCATCGCCACCCAGGACAACTTCTGGCAGATGGGCGACACCGGCCCTTGCGGTCCCTGTTCCGAGATTTTTTACGACCATGGTCCGGAAATTCCTGGCGGCCCGCCTGGAACACCGAATGCGGACGGCGATCGCTACGTGGAAATCTGGAATCTGGTGTTCATGCAATACAACCGCGACAGCGCGGGGACCCTGCACCCGTTGCCGCGCCCCTCGGTCGACACTGGCATGGGCCTGGAACGCATTTCCGCAGTGATGCAACACGTTCACAGCAACTATGAAATCGACCTGTTTCAGGAATTGATCCAGGCTGCGGCACGAGCAACCAGCACAACCGATTTGTCCAGCAGTTCGCTCAATGTCATTGCCGACCATATCCGCGCCTGTTCTTTTCTCATTGCCGATGGCGTGATTCCAGGCAATGAAGGTCGCGGCTATGTCCTGCGGCGCATTATCCGCCGTGCCATTCGCCACGGTTACAAGCTCGGACAAAAACAGCCTTTCTTTCACCTGCTGGTGGAAGACCTGGCAGGCGTCATGGGGGAGGCCTATCCGGAACTGGTGGAGGCAAAGACGCGGGTGGCGGCGGTACTGAAGCAGGAAGAGGAGCGCTTTGCCGAAACGCTGGAAAACGGCATGCAGGTGCTGGAAGCTGCGCTGCGGCGTGGCGACAGGATGCTGGATGGCGAAACCCTTTTCCGTCTCTACGATACCTTCGGCTTTCCGTTGGACCTTACTGCCGACATTGCGCGCGAACGCGGGATTGCCATAGACGAGACCGGGTTTGACCAGGCAATGGAGCGCCAGCGCGAGCGCGCACGCACCACCAGCAAGTTCATCATGCAGGAAGCCATTGCTTATAGTGGTCCCTCAACGAAGTTCCATGGATACGAAAGCCTGCAACAGGAAGGACAGGTTCTTGCTATCTATAAGGAGGGCAGCCGGGTCGAGTTTGTCGAGGCGGGCGATGAGGCGGTGATCGTGCTTGATAAAACCCCTTTCTATGCCGAGTCTGGCGGGCAGGTAGGGGACAGCGGTGAACTGCTCGCTGCCAACGGCACCTTTGCCGTTGCCGACACCCAGAAAATCCAGGCGGATGTGTTCGGTCATAAGGGATTGCTGCGCAGCGGACGGCTGGCAACAGGCGATACCGTGCTGGCGGAAGTCGATCGCATCGCACGGGCGCGAACGGAGCGCAATCATTCGGTCACTCATCTTATGCACAAGGCATTGCGCGAAGTATTGGGTCACCACGTCCAGCAAAAAGGCTCGCTGGTGGATGCGAATAAAACGCGCTTTGATTTTGCGCACAACCAGCCCGTGACGGACACCGAAATCCGTAAGGTGGAAATGCTGGTGAATGCCGAAATTCTCGCCAATGCTGCGACCGAAGCGCGCATGATGGCAATCGAGGATGCAAAGAAATCGGGTGCCATGATGCTGTTCGGCGAGAAATATGGCGATGAAGTGCGTGTACTGGATATCGGTACTTCGCGCGAGTTGTGCGGTGGCACCCATGTCAAGCGCACCGGCGACATCGGCCTCTTCAAGATCGTGGCCGAATCAGGGGTGGCCGCCGGAGTTCGGCGTGTGGAAGCGGTGACCGGAGAGCGGGCGCTCACTTATATCCAGGAGCAGGAACTGCAATTGCAGCGCGTCGCGGAAGCGGTGAAAGCGCAACCCCAGGATGCCGCTGCACGCATTACCCAGATTCTCGATAACGTGAAACATCTGGAGAGAGAGCTGGGGCGCATGAAATCGAAGCTGGCCAGTTCCCAAGGCGATGACTTTGCTGATCGGGTGCGCGAGATAAAAGGCGTGAAAGTACTGGCGGTGTACCTTGAAGAGGCAGACCCGAAAACCCTGCGTGAAGCAGCGGACAAGTTCAAGAATAAATTCAAATCCTGCGTGACAGTGCTGGCTGCCGTTGAAGATGGGAAAGTCAAGCTGATCGCAGGCGTGACCAGCGACCTGACAGTCAGGCTCAAGGCAGGTGAACTCGTCAATTTTGTAGCCCAGCAGGTGGGCGGCAAAGGGGGGGGCCGCGCCGATCTGGCGCAGGCAGGTGGAACCGAGCCCGATAACCTCCCCGCTGCCCTGGAAAGTGTCGCCAGCTGGGTCGAGCAGCATCTATAAGCAAGCCGTCTCCAATAACCCCTTAATAACCCCTTAATAACCCCTTAATAACCCCTTAATAACCCCTTAATAACCCCTTAATAACCCCATTGAATATCGATCAGGAATGACTAGTAAACACGCACGCCTTCTCATCCTCGGTTCCGGTCCTGCCGGTTATACCGCCGCGGTCTATGCCGCCCGCGCCAACCTCAAGCCCATGCTCATCACTGGCCTGGCACAGGGAGGACAGCTCATGACCACAACGGAAGTGGACAATTGGCCCGCGGATGCGATGGGCGTGCAAGGCCCGGAACTGATGGAACGCTTTCAGAAGCATGCGGAACGTTTCGATACCGAGATCATTTTCGATCACATTCATACAGCGCGGCTCTCGGAAAAACCTTTTACGCTGATCGGTGATCAGGGTACTTATACGTGCGATGCGCTGATTATTGCCACCGGCGCTTCTGCGCGCTACCTGGGGATGCCATCCGAGGAAGCGTACATGGGCAGGGGGGTTTCGGCCTGCGCCACCTGTGACGGCTTTTTCTACAAGGGGCAGGACGTGGCCGTGATAGGAGGCGGCAACACAGCGGTAGAAGAGGCGCTTTATCTTTCCAATATTGCTCGCAACGTGACTGTCGTTCACCGGCGCGATAAATTCCGTTCCGAAAAAATCCTGATAGACAAGCTGATGGACAAGGCAAAAAACGGCAACATCAAGCTGGAACTCCACTATGTGCTTGACGAAGTGCTTGGCGACGAGGGCGGTGTTACGGGAATGCGCATAAAGAACGTTCTTGATGGTTCGATCAAAATTATCGACTTGCAGGGGGTGTTCATCGCGATTGGCCACAAGCCGAACACTGATATTTTTCAGGGCCAGCTAAAAATGGAAAACGGTTACATCATGACTCAGGCGGGAGCACATGGTAATGCCACGACCACCAGCATTCCCGGCGTTTTTGCGGCGGGCGACGTACAGGACCACATCTACCGGCAGGCGGTAACCAGCGCGGGATCCGGCTGCATGGCTGCGCTGGATGCCGAAAAGTATCTGGATGTTCTGGCCTGAGGCGGCGAGCGGCAATCAGAACGGGACTTCCGTATAATTTGCCAATTCACGCGCACCTTGGAGGCTTCCAACGGGGTCGATATCCGGGTTATACATGACCTGAGGGGAATTGGCCCGAGGGGAATCATGCAGGACCGAGATGAGACGGCGGGAAAGAAAGCCTGACATCCATACCACCACGCGGGCAGAAACTGCTGCCGAGGGCGATAAGCGGGAGGGAACCGCTGTATCCGTCGGGGATAATGATGCTGCCCTGTTTCGTGACGCCATGCGTGACGTCGCGCCCCTCGCCCCAACCGATAAAGTCCTCCTTTCGGCCAGCCATCCGCCACCCATACCCCTTCAGTTTCAACCCGCCCGCTCTACTGCCCATGACGCGCTATCGGATGATGTCCGCCCGATGGAGTCCGGTGATGAATGGGCTTTTTTGCGCCCCGGCGTCTCGCGCCAGACCTTGCGCCGGCTACGGCGAGGCTATTGGAAAATAGAGGCACAACTTGACCTGCACGGGCTTACGCGGGAGGAAGCAAGGCTCGCGCTGGTGGCGTTCATGGATGCGAGCGGCGAAAGCGGCAAGCGCTGCCTGCGGGTGATACACGGCAAGGGGTTCGGATCGCAGAATCGGGAGCCCGTACTGAAAACCCGGATTGGCGGCTGGCTCTCGCAACGGGAGGATGTGCTGGCTTTCTGTCAGGCAAGTCCGGCGGAGGGCGGCAGCGGCGCTGTGCTCGTGCTGCTCAGGGCACCCTCGGGCAGTCAGTCAGCAACCCCATGAATATCAAGGATATCCAGGGACACTGCTTAAAGCGACTTGCTTAAAGGGTGGGCTTGTTCTCGTGCATGTAAGTCTTCTCATGCACTTCCTGACAGCGTACACAACGTTGCGCCGTGGGATAAGCCATGAGCCGCTCGAACCCTATTTCGCCCCCACAATCGATACAATCGCCGTAATCCAGCTCTGCCAGGCGTTTTAGCGCCGCTTCCACCTCGCGCATCTCGTTCACTTGGCGATCTACGAGGTTGGCATCCACGTCCACCAGCATATCCGCTACCGAAGCATCACCCGGATCAGCGACACTGCCTGCCAGATCAGCATAGTGCTGGTCGCCCGAACTCTCCAGTTCGTCCCGGACCTCTTCCCGCAGTTGCAGATAGCGCTGTTGCAGAACTTCCTTCAACTGCGCCAATTGCTCTTCAGTAAATTGTGCCATGATAAATTCCTTTATGATCGAGATTGCCGGCTGACAAACCCTCAGGAAAGAGGAATTCAGGCTAGAAATTCAAAATTCAGAAACCGTTCACCCTTTTCAAATCCTCGATCACCTCGATAGGATTGCGTGAAGGGCTTGCGGATAAATAGATTTTCGCGATCCTGCCCTGGGGATCGATCAGAAAAGTATTGCGTTTGGCTAAATTACCCGGCCTGCCATCCCCTCCCAGCGAATGGTAGCGCGCCGCCGTCTCACCCGTGCTATCCGCAAGGAGCGGGAACGAAAGAACATATTTCCTCGCGAAATGAGCATGGCTGGTGGAGTCATCCACACTCACACCCACTACCTGGGCTCTCAATGCCGCCAGCTCAGGGATATAATCGCGAAATCCGCGCGCCTGCTCAGTGCATTCCGGGGTATCATCCTTCACATAAAAATACAAGACCAGCCACTTCCCTCGAAAATCCTCCAGCGTCCGGGTTTTCCCGTCCTGGTCGGGCAGATTGAAATCCGGCGCGGGCTGCCCCACTTCCAGTGGAGCGGGTGGCTCTGCATTTGCCACATGATTCAAAAAAACCAAAGCCAGCGCCATGAGCGCCGCAACTATTTTCCCTGTTTTCATAAGTATCTCCAGTTTTTTAGAGCATGGAGCAAGGCGAAATCTGGCGAAAGCATCTCAGCTTCCGCACCGCTGCAATAAGGGCAATGTTACGTGCAATAGATTGATTATAGAAGAGTAAGCAGCACCGCGCTCATCCTTTTGCATTGTACTTGCCTCTTCTCCCTGCGGGTCTTGAGCATTATCCTAATTCATAGGAACTTTTCCCGTTCACCCGTGAATCCAGAATTCTTCGCCTCCCGTTCGCCCTGAAACTGTCGAAGGGAGCGAACGGTTCAGGACAAGCCCGTCAAAGGGGACGAACAGTGCTCAGGACATGCTTGTCGAAGGTCGAATGGATGCATAGTAGGGCTTTTCGAAGGAATCGAACTGTGCCCCGGACAACACAACTTCTATTCGAAAAGCAAATAAACGTATAGTGAGTAGAGCAAAGCGCGGCCTGCTGATGAAACGTATGGCTTGATTTGTTCGATGCCTTGAGAGCTTCTCCGAAGCTCACCCTTCAGCCCGCATTCAATTTTCTTACTGGCAGCGCCCACGTCCGCAACAGCACTGCTGCTACCGCCGCCAGTCCTCCCGCGAAAAAGAACGCCGTGGCCGCACTCTGAAACTGCCAGAGCGATCCGAACAGCAGCCCCGCGGGGATTGCCGCGAGTCCCACCATCAGGTGATACCAGCCAAAAGCTGTCCCCCGTTCCCGCGGCAGCGCGTAATCGCTGATGATGGCGCGCTCCGCTCCCTCGCTCATGCCGGCGCATAAACCGTAAAAAATGCTTACCGCCCATAATCCGCTACTCCCTGCTACCTGACCCAGCATCAGGAACGAAAGCGAAAACGTGGACCAGCCTATCAGCATCAACGTCCCGCGCCCCAGACTGTCCGCCAGTTGCCCGCCCCAGATAGAGGTTGCGGCTTTGCAGAGACTCAGCGCCGACCACAGCAGCAGTAATTCCACGGTTCCAATCCCTAACTCATGTCCCAGCAGCAGGATGAAGGTTTCCGACGCGCGGGCAAACGTAAACAGCATCAGCACCAGAAGATAGCGACGCATGGGGAGGGATAAGAGCGACCAGCGCAAAGGTGGAAGTTCAGGAGGAGCTGGACGATGACTGGCCGCATCCTCCTTATCCTCCTTATTTTCCTTCACTCCCACACCGAGCAGCAGCACGGCGATGACGCCTGGAACCGCGGACCAGAGGATCACTTCTGTCAGGCTCAAGCCAGACCATGCCAGCACAGCCGCCGCGGCCAGGCTGCCTGCAACGGCCCCGCCGTTATCCATCGCGCGATGGTAGCCGAAGGCGTAGCCGTGCATTCCCGGTGGCGCCGCATCCGCAACCAATGCATCCCGCGGTGCGCTACGCAAGCCCTTGCCTACCCGGTCGATGCTGCGCAATACCAGAATCACGAGCCAGGAGCCCGCCAGCCCGAGCATTGGACGGGTAATGTTCGAAAGCGTATATCCTGCTACCGCAAGCCCCTTGCGCCGGCCGCTCATGATATCCGAGTGCCGTCCCGCCCACAGCTTGAGCAGGCTCGCCACCGCATCCGCAACGCCTTCGATCAACCCGAGCGCTACCGGTCCTGCCGCCAGCACCGTTGCCAGCAGGATCGGAATGAGTGGAACGACAATATCAGAAGCAAAATCGTTGAAGAAACTCACCAGCCCGAGAACGATCACGGTGCGGGGCAGTTTTTTCTGGGGAACAGGTTGCTGGAGAGGTACTATCTGGTCGGGTTTTTCCATACCCGAATATTAGCGTAAAATGCGCTGTTACCGCCCTGGTAGCTCAGTGGATAGAGCGACCCCCTCCTAAGGGGTAGGTCACACGTTCGATTCGTGTTCAGGGCGCCAAATTAACGTTTTTAAACAAAAAGTTAAAAAATATTTTAATGCGTTAAACTTGGTGAATTGATCTCCGTGCAACTATAGTGCAACCTTACAACTCTTTTAACTAGGTGAGGAGTTGTAAGAAAATGGCTATTCAATTAACAGCACAGCAAGCAAAAACTGCACGTATCAACGCCCAATTGTCGCAAGGTCGTGTGGCAAGCGATCTCGGCATCAACCGTTCCTACCTTTGCCAATTCGAGTCAGGCAAGTTACTGTTTGACGATGCAACCCTTAATCGTCTTCGCGATTATTACTCCAAAACTGATGCAGGGCTTGACTCCGGCGCGCATGTATCTTCCACGCAATTTAACGGTGACGGAGAAGAGAGCAATAGGTTGCATGTGCGCGATGGCTTTTTACTTCCGCCCGAAGCGGACGAAGATCAAGTTGACGCGCTACTTAGCGAATATGCTGAAAACCGTCGGCGAATATCCGACATTTGTAACATTGATCTCAGCAATTCGGGATTTTTGGGATTTGGCGTAGATGAAGAAAAAGGCAGCCATTACGCGGACGAGGTCATGGGCCTCATGGCCAGAAATTACATCATCATTGAGGAGCTCCAAGGTCATGGGGTTGGTCTTGCCACCACAGCCGAAAAGGTAACAAAACTACGGTACGCGACTTCGTGAGACTTCGGTTAAAGCCATTTATCGTAACCTCTGCTGGTCCTGCTGTTTAGAGCTCGAGTTGGTGTTTTCAGGAGGAACATTCGGGACGTTAGGCATATACGCAATAGATTCAGCTACTTATCATGTGTAAACGTCTATCTCCTTATAGTTTGTACGGGACAAGTGTCCCATACGGTCCCAGTGTCGCGAGTGTGCTTGGAAGCTCCAATGTCACGTTGTGATTGATAATGCCCCAAACGTCCCGTTGTCCCATAACAAACTTTAATAAAACCGTCTACCGCTGCAAACGTCGTTTCAGTGTGTAAGCACATTCAATAAAGAAAGTGCGACCCTTAGCGGTAACTCGTGTAGTCCGGCCTAAAACTGAGAAGCTTAGATCAGTTCTGAGTAATTAGCGTGCCATCGCTTTTTATAATCCGTTAAAAGCCCGTCCTTGATCCGTTAAAAGCCCTCCTTGATTCGCGAAGGACACCTAACCGGTTAATGTTTATAATCTTATCTATTTTAGGCCCCGATTAAGAAGGGTTGATTATGGCTATATTTGCCACTAAGTAGTGCTCAGGGAGAGATCGTGAAAATAGATGAGATTGCAAAACAATTAAAAGGAAAAAGAAAGAGTGTTTCAGATCTAGTCCGCTTTATATCTACGCAAACTGAACACATCCCAAATTACACGCTTTTGCTGGGGGCTGGTTGTTCCATTACCTCAGATATAAATTCTGCCACTGACCTTACGCGACAATGGCGCAACGAACTTTGCGGGACGATTACTGATATTGAGGAACAGAGGGCTTACTTAAAACAAGAGCATGGCGATTGGTATGACCCGGCTCGTGAATATGCGTCACTCTTTGAAAAGAAATATGATTTGCAACGGCAAAGGCGCATGTTTGTAGAAAAAGAGGTATCGGGAAAGATTCCTTCTCTTGGTTATGCTTACTTGACCGCTTTAGTAAATCAAAATTACTTCAACACAATATTTACCACAAATTTTGATGATCTAATTAATGAGGCGTTTTACTCATATTCAGATAAACATAAACGACCGATTGTATGTGCGCATGATTCATCAATAAATAGCATAACAGTTACTTCTAAGCGTCCAAAGGTTATTAAGCTCCATGGGGATTATCTATTTGACGATCTGAAAGCGACTACACGCGAGACGGAGTCGCTAGAGCAAAATATGAAAAGAAAGTTCTCGGAGTTTTCAAAGGATTACGGATTAATTGTCATCGGGTATTCTGGCGGCGACCGCTCAATAATGGACACTTTGACGTCCTTACTTAAGAGTGATGAGTATTTTAAAAGTGGGATTTATTGGTGCATCAGAAAAGATAGCGAAGTTTCTGAGGAACTAAGAAAATTATTATGGAAGGAAAAAGTTTATTTTGTCGAAATAGAGGGATTCGATGAATTTTTTGCTGAGTTGTATCACACGATTAATAAGGGCGAGGAATTACCTTTTTCTACAATTTCCATTTCACGTCGTCCTACAGAAATAGTACATCGCCTGCTGAGCATGCAAGGCAAGTTTCCGACAGAATCACCCATCCTGAAAAAAGCCCATGAACTGCTAATGAAGCAATCTAAAAGAGCCACGCTGATGGAAATGGTGTATCCATCGGAAACGAACGAGTTCAAAGACGATGAAAAATTCTCAGATGATGAGTTAATTACCCAACTTGAGATACAAAATCTGATTGAGTCTGGAAATTATCAAGAGGCTATTCTTAAAGGTCGTGCTGCCCTCCGGAACATTATTAACCCTGCTGCTAAGCGGCGAATGCTGACTTTAATTATTCAAGCCAATCGCTATTTAGGGGAATTAAGTGAGGCTGTTTCTGTGGTCGAGGAATTAATTTTATTCCAGCCTCATAATCCAGCCAACTATCTTCTAAAGTTAGGTCTGTTGTCAGATCGATCAGAGAAAATCGTCTCGGTAGAGAAGGCTATTGAGGTAAACCAGTACTTCGCGAGAAGCTATTATGAAAAAGCCGCCCTACATATCTCGGAAGCCAGGTCGAGCTATGGAGATGATTGTAAGCAAGCAGTTGAGGTAGCTCAGGAAGCGCTAAGAATCGGTCTTTTAAGAGACCCATCAATACATAACCCCTGCTGGGCTTTGAAGTTCAGCTTAATAAAAGAGTTTCAGAAGGATAAACAGATACGTGATGCTGAATTAAACAAAATAATTCAGCAACTGTGCGAGATGAATCCTAACTCATCCAAGGTCCTGACATTAAGACAAGAACTGCTTACAGAAGAAGACAGAGCAGAGTTAGACGTATTGCTTGGCGACATTTCTAGGATTAAACAGCGTAGCGACCCGACTCTGCATGCAGAGCTTGACATCATTCGTTTGCAAAGCACTGCCACCTGCAATAACACACAGGAAATAGCGCGTGCATTATCATCAGTTGTATCAGAGCATGATCTGGTGAAGAATCATGAGTTAGCGCTGGTTGTGGCCGAACTGACACGTGAAAAACTTGGCCAAGACGACGACGCTATTACATTAATGGAAAATTGTCTCAAGGCCGGGTTTGATGCGAGCGTTGCGCGATGTTTAATTGAAACATTAACTGACCTTGGAAGACGGGCAGAAGCCGAAGAGGCATTCAAAAAATGGCGCCATCGCCTACCTCTAAGGGTGTCGGTTCAGTTGCACATTAACATCCTTGAAGAACGGAAAAACTTCGAGGGCATGTTAAACGAACTAAGGAAGTCCGCCTCTTTTTACGACAGGCATAATATCCATCTGATGTACGTGATGCTAAGGATGGGAGCTTATGAAGAAGTCAAAAAATTTGGGAAAGAGATACTCACACCTATTAATTTTTCTCCAGAGGCAGGGTCTGAAATAATAAATTATGAGCTCGCAGTCAAGAGATTGGGCTCGAAAGTAAACGTTGACCGACTTGAAAAAGTATTGCAATTTACTAGTGCTTTTTCAACAAAGGCGGCTGTGTACGCACTTTTGGATAATAAAAAAGAGATGATCGAAAACATAAAAAAAGAAATGAAAAGGGATAAAACATTTAGATTTCTGGCAGCCCGCTGGCCAGTATTTGATACAGTAAGAACGACGCCAGATTTCTCGCAAGCAATAAGTCTGAATACTCCGGCCCCAAAAAATGCACCCTTGATCGCAGAAAATGTAATTAAAATAAGTGCGAATGGGTGATACGCAATTTCTAACCCTTACGCTACCTGATCAATAATAAATTTTATTCTATGTAATACTCATTTAATTTCTATATTGTTCTCGCATACGCTAATCAGTTTCTAAAATTTCCTCCTTTATCGCATAAAATCTTTGCCGCCTGGATTGTCCCGACAATAGGTGTTTACTTTTAATGCGGTTAGGGTCATCTACTATTAATAGATGCCGTTTTTTCAGTTCCAGTGCCACCTGCTGTGTTTGGAATTCACCGCATGCTTCCTTGAAGCCGACATCATTGAAAAGAAACAAATCCTTATGTCTATAGCCTGCGCAGTCTCGAATCAGCGAACCGTGACTTCTGCCGGAATCGAATCGTGACATACCGTGTTTTTGTATGAACTCGCGGACGTTTCTTACTCCCCTATCGGCGTCGCTCAGATAGCTAGCATCATCTAGCCATGCCCTCCAAACGCTTAAAATTGCTTCGTCAATCTCTTTTATACTGAAGGGAAGTATTTCAAACTCCACTCCAAGGATTTCCCTTACTGCTCGCGCCGTAGAGATGAAATCCACCGCTTTCCATGTTTGAAAATTCGAGGAGGACACCTGCAAAGGACTGGCACAGGGCAAAAATAAGATAATTGTTGTTTCTGCATGGCATAGCTACATTCATCTGCCATTGCGCGAGGGTGCCACGGCTGCCCATTGTTGAAGAGGTTGGGCTATACCGTTCGGGCTGATAAACGATGTTTGAATTTGTGTCTTTACCGATTACTCTATGCGGCAACACAAACACAAGTTGTTCATCGTGCAACCATCCTAGTTGGGCTACGGAGCGCAGCCTATCTGGGATATCAAAACTACCTAGATATTTGACTACGGCATTTTCACATCCAGGTATGACTTCCAGTCCCCCAGCACTTAGCGCTTGTATTAAGGCAATCCCCTTTTTGTCATGTAACAGGTTACGGGGAAACGCTTGTTTATGACGCTTGTTATCTGGGTCAATCCATTCAACAACAATACCCCACTCTTCACTCTGAGGGTCCTCAGCTTGTTCTCGTGCCCGTTGCTCTGGACGTTTTCGCGCCTCATTCTCCTGAGTTAACCGCATGTATATTTCGCTTAATTTCGAGAATCTTTCCAGCACAGGGTGTGCAGAATTCGCTGGAACACCCTCCCGATTCAATATCTCCGCCGTTTCTTTAAGAATTTCAGCATGAGTCTTGATACGATCAGGTTTTTTCTCACTCATCATCTACTCTGTAACAGGCTCGGTTGCCTTCGGAAACATCGCTGACGCTGCCGCGTTCACTGCTTGACGTACAGGGTCAAGATTCAGCCGTGCATAGATCAACGTAGCTTCCTGACTCTTATGCCCAAGGGCCTTTCCAATCATTTGAAGGCTTGCACCCTGTGCTGCCATAAAACTCCCAAACGTGCGACGCAAATCATGCATTCGTAGATTCTCGATCTCAGCATGTTTTAACAATGAAGCCCAAGCCTTTTTAGGTTCCTCAATATGTCCGCTTTTACTCGTTCCCGAGAATACCCATTGCCCGTTTTCTACCTTACAGCGGCGTTTAAGTATTTCTATAGCTGGGTCAGTCAATGCAACTTGGTAAGGCTCCCCGTTTTTCGTATCAGGTACTCGCCAAACGGACGCGCTCAGGTTTATATCGGCCCACCGCATTGCAGCGACATTTCCCTTTCTGGCACCCGTAGCGAGGAGCATCATAAAAAATTCCCGCATCGTTACGCTTTCCAGCTTGTGCAGAGCTGCAAGGAAGCGCTCCAACTCGTCACCATATAGAAAGCGGTCTCTAGAAAGCTCGGGATATTTTGGAATGTTTGCAGTAGGGTTAGGGCTTTTGAAAAGCTCCCAATCAATGGCGCGGTTGAACATAGCACGTAACAAGGCAAGCGTGATGTTTGCTGTAGTAGGACTTATGGTTTTCGCCAGCTTGGCAATATGTACCTGTACATCGCTACGCTTGATTTCGGATAACTTCCGATTGTTCCATTCGGAAAGGTATCTACGATAGTTGTTCTCTGCATTCTGGGGCTTCCTGTTGCGCGTTCTAGCATGTCTATCCATATAGATCACGTGCAATTCGCCCAAGGTCAACTCTGAGCGCCGCTGGCGCTTCACATCATTCCGATTCTTCCCGGCATCCAGTTCGCTATTGATTTGGCCTGCTCGATTTCGAGCTTGCTCGATTGTGGTATCAGGATAGCGTCCGATTAGGATACGCTCAGTCTTGCCTTGATGCTTTCTAAGAACATAGAAGGTCTTGGTTCGCGCTGCTACCATGATACAAAGGCCGCGAGCTTTATCGTCGTAATAGACTACCCGTGAGGCAGATGAGTCAACCGAGAGCGCATCTAGGGCAGCTTTAGTAAATCGAATGCGGTTCATAGGCTGGTATTTGTATATCTTAGGGGCGGTTGCATAGTTCTAAGCAAGTTGGTTAAAACGCTTTAAAGTAACGGGTTGTTCTTCTGTGCAACCATAGCGCAACCTTTTTGCGGAAACTAAAGCTATTTCCGTGCAATAAGGTGAAACGAAGACTATCAGTAACTAGCTGTTTTGTATAGCTTGAGGAAGGAAGATATAAGGAGGGGGAAATTAAGGAAATGATGCGGTAACTAACTCCTAAGGGGTGGGTCACACGTTCGATTCGTGTTCAGGGCGCCAGTATAAGGTCACTTTCAAGATGGCAAGCTTGTCTAAACATAGGAGCCATTTCACGGATTTAACCGGTTTGTAAATGGTTTACCAAATCCTAAGCAGTAGCTTTCCACTTAGCTGTTGTGTTCAGCGGCGAGGTGATAAGTTCACTGATAAAAATTCATCTTTTATTCTATAAGGGAAGAAAGCGTGATCGTTTGGAACGGAGAGTCTGCAGTAGACCTTCTTGAGGAACTAGGTTTTCGATGTCACTATCGAAAAACCAAAACTGCAAACTTCTCGGTAACTAGCTCACCGTTGCGCGAGATTTCAATTCCTGTAACGAGAAGGAATGGCGTCACAGCCTACATTAATCGCTATTCAGCTACTGGAAAAGTTTTTCCCATTGCCGGTATTGATGGCATTGAGGTTGAAGAGCTATATCCTCGCGAGCATCAAGGCAGGAATGGGAATCCGGGGATCGCTGGATCAGTCGTCAGACATAATTCGTCCCTTGATCCTAAAAATAATGATGTCGTACGAGTGCATGTCGAGGATGCGCAAAGTCTGAGGCATTTATTAGCTTGGTATGGTTTCTGAATGGGTTTCGGATTCCCTGGTCGTTGCTCTCTAATACTTGCGGTGATATATGTCCGAAGAGGAAATAGTTTTTTTTGCAGTGCCTCATAACGTTGCAGTCCTTAATAAGTTCAAAAGCCGACTGGATGCAATGCATACCGACGATAATTTTGAGCTAGCAAGAAATAGTCATATTAGAGTGATTATTCAGGGTATGTTGTCGTATCCGGGGGAGTGGAGCGCGAACTGTGGAATTACCATCCAATGGATAGGAAACCAGTTCATTAGACGATTAAGCGCCGAAGGCGAAGAGCTCACAAAAGAAAAGCTGGACGTTATATTCGCTACGTGCTTCCAGTTTGTATTCGAAGTGTTCCTGTCAATTAAGAGTGACTTGTCTACAGAATTTGAACGAGCAAGAAAATTTTCTTTATGCAATTTAGATAAATTCGAAGGGAATGCCAGAGATCAAATAGAGTCCGTAATTCGAGACATGCCGATCATGATATTTAAGGCTATCGCCAATAGCGACTCGATAAAAAGCATCAAGCATTTCAATGAGATAGAAAAAACTGTCGACAAAAAGAGAGAGAAGTGGGAGGTGGAGTTAGCGGAGCGTGAAGCGAGAGTTGAGAGTTTAAAATCTGAATTAAAGAAATACGAAACGAGTTTCAATTTCGTAGGATTGTTTCAAGGGTTCGATGATTTATCCAAGGAAAAGAAAATTGAGAAGAACAGTATCCTATTTTTAATTTTTTTGTTGGGAATCTCAATTGTCGCCCCGTTGTTGCTAGAAATATATATCGTCTATTCCAACATTTCTGATTTATCAAATTTTAAAGACTTATTTCTGTTATCGCTAATTCCTGCGGCTTCACTCATCGCGATCCTTATATATTATTTCAGAGTTCTTTTGTTCAATTACAAATCTGTGAAGTCTCAACTCCTCCAGATCGAACTCAGAAAAACATTGTGTAGGTTCATTCAACACTATTCTGAATATTCCTCAAAACTGAAGCAACAGGATAAAGAATCGCTATCAAAATTTGAAAATATCATCTTTTCGGGAATTGTTTCAGATAATGAAAAGCTACCCTCTAGCTACGATGGCATGGAGCAGTTAGTAAATTTAATTAAGTCAATAAAGAGCTAGGTGTTTAACCACCTCTCGATCGTGGCAAGAAAAACGTCAGAATGGCTAATCTTGAACTCGTTGCGCACATAACACATATAAGCTGCCATCACAACAGCTATCCGATTGGAAGAAAAGAAGTGGCTGACGGCAGCTTCTAATTTGTGAATTCATTCTTCTCAAGGAACTGCTTCTATGCGGCTCAGGTTAGGCGTCGCTGGCCTCTCCCATCTTTTATTTTCTTCTTTACCCTGATTTTCAGGGAATCATCGGGCCGCAGTTCAAAGCGGCATTCCATTCGTTGAAGCAATGTACTAAACTGGAATACCACGGGTTCGCTCTTTAGCGAAACGATCGGGAGGAACAGCTCGACCGTCCTGCGATGATGTCTTCATCACGCACCGATAAAAAACTAGGGCGATAACAAATGAGAACACTAAGACTAAAACTTTTACTCCTCGTCACTCCATTTTCTCTGTTTTCTGTCCCGTCGTACGGGGAATCGAAAGGGGCACCGGTGGAAATCGTCGCCAAGACGTATAACCGGGTTTTGGTTCAGGCGAACAAGGATGGGCCACGGCTCGCAATCGACGATAAAGAAGCCGGAGCAAGCGCTTCGGGTAAGGAAGTAAGCCACTGCAATCAGGATAGGCAGACAAGTTTTGCCAAGGGCCGTGCAAAAACCTCCGTAAACAAGCTGAATGAAATGGGATTGGAAGTCAATCTGGAAAGTGCGGCTTTCGCGCGCGGGGGATATTTCATAACCTGCCAGGAGAGCAATCCGAGACAATTCCCATGCGACACGGGGGGATGCCTGGGAAATGTCACGAACAACAAGTTAGCCAGCGCGGATGTAAGCTCCAGCGCGAGAGTGGAGCTTCGTTTGCCCACCGCTGATTCTTCGGATTACCGGATTAAAATATCAAAATCAGGTTCAAGTGATCTGGTGGCCACTTTAATGGGCCCGGATGGCAAAGAAATAAAACTGAATGAGCCGGGCGGCAAAGAACCGGTTCTACGGCGAGCAAGCAAAGGAAGTTATCACCTGAATCTTGAGCTCCCGGCAGTTGCAAGCAAGAAAGGTCAAGACAGGGAGGAACTTGAGAAATCTGCCACGGTTCGCGTTCAGTTAACCGCGCTTCCTGCTCATGAGCCCTCAAAACCGGAAACTCCAAAATCCGAAGCTTCAAAACCTGAAGCCCCGAAATCTGAAGCCCCGAAATCTGAAGCCCCGAAATCCGAAACTTCAAAACCTGAAGCTTCAAAACCTGAAACTTCAAAGCCTGAAACTTCAAAGCCTGAAACCCCGAAGTCCGAAACTCCAAAGCCTAAAAAGTAGTAAGTTCTGAGTTCCACTTGAGGTTTGTCTCATTGGAGCTTGGTTGAATGGGCCACTTCGGCATTGTGTTTCTGCCGGGTGGCCCACGGTGCTGGCTTCACAGAGCACTTCTGGTGTGGAGAGACGCCTTCACGCCATACCCGCCATACCATAATTTCCTGCGCCCCGCTCCGCCGTCAGGCGCGCAAGGAGCAGTTCGATGAAGAGTGAAGAAATTACCTTCCGACACTCCTCCTGAAAAGCGCTGGCATGGATGAATGTATCCCGTCACCTGCTTTCCTCTTCCCGGATGGGCAGATGTTGAATCATTGATGGTGTGGGTAAAATTTGCTATTCAGAGCAACAAAATCCTCACTCTCCTTCATCTGACCGAACTGAAACTGCTTTTCCACTCTCTAATCCATAGCCTTACTAGGAAAGTCTGATCACGCATCTTGGGAGTTCTGATTGGCTGTCAACGAGTTTGTAACCTGTAACGTTGAAAGGGTGAGAAGGCAGAAGATAAGCGGCGAACCGCACAGATGATGTGCTGGGCAAAGTACGAGAATTTACATCAGGCGAAACTGGAGGGCGAGACAATGGAAAGGGGTTTGGTCGATCTGTCCGGGTTGAGTGGCGACCCGGAAAGTGATGATAGGGCGGAGAAGCTCCTGGCACGCTGGGAAGCGGAGATCGAGAATTCTTCGGATATGGGATCAGTTGAATATAGCCAGCAACCGCCGATCATCCCCGGAAATCGGCGGAATCGTGCGCGGCTTTTTGATCGTCGGGCGCGGCGACAATCCGCGCGCGGCCCGGGCGTTTGTTCGCATGCCCCACACAAAAAGCGGAAGCGGAGGTGAATCGCTTCGGGTTTGAGGACACTCCAACATCATCAGCTTCATGTGTTGTTTATATGTAGTAGGCGCGACTTTACGCGTGTCTGATCTGCTCGCTTGCTTATTTGTCACTTATGGGGCGAGAAGGTCCGGTGTCGCGCCTTTTCTCCTTCCTATTTGCAGCTTTTCACATCCTCCGTAACGGTTTTTCCATCTTTCAGCACGACAGTTTGCCGGATAGTCTTGCAATTGCTGTCGTCATCAGCGCCCACGATCTCAGCTCTCCCGCTCACGCCACTATCGGGATTGGTGAAAGTCTGGGTCTGGTTGGTTTCATACGCCCGCTGTGAAGTCTGAGCCATGCGGCGCTGATCTTCCTGGCCGAGACGTCCTCCGATTTCCGCACCCAGATAATATCCGCCCACACCGCCGGCCACAGCACCCAATATACGGCCAGCAGTTCCCCCACCCAGGTAGCTGCCAAGATAGCCGCCGCCAATGGAACCGGCAATGCTGCCCATCAAGCCGCCGGCACGCCTCGTTTCGGCGGACTGGCATGCTGACAGGAGCGCAACCAGGGCCAGGAGCAGCAAGCGCTTTGCCCATGTAGCTGAAATCCATGCTTGATTCATGATCTTTCCTCCAAAATTTTGCTTCAGGCTGAATCCGGCGCTGTCCAGGTAACGTACAGCGCGAGGTAGCTATCCTTGCTGCGATCCTTTTGCATCCCCTTGGTGTTATTAACGAAAAAGGAGACGGAAAGATGACGGCGCCTGTTCTGTTTTCTGTGGGGCGACTTTCTGCGACAATTATTATTTTCCTCTTATTCCCGGACTGCAATGAAATTCAGGAAAATAATAAGTTTCGTTACTCTGCTGGCCGTTCTTCCCGCCCTCTCGGGCTGCTGGTATCTCCTGGCGGGAGGTGCCGGTGCTTATGGCGGCTACAAGATGAAAGAGAAGGGTTATACGTTGCAGAGCCCCATCACGAAGGAGAAAAGCAGTCAGACATCGAAATAAAAGTATAGAAGTATCGCGACAGTATTGCTCGCGGCCGTGCACGTTTGAAGGCTCCGTACTATCCCGCTGGGATTCGACTGGTATCACAGATACAGATATGCCTTGTTTACAGGCGGAAACCAGGATTGTGTCAGCTTGGTGAGTGGAAAGGCGTCTGCGGTTAGACGTCTGCTGCTCAGTGGAGGCGCCGTGAAAGCAGGAGCTTCAAAATCGTTCAAATTCTGCCGGTTTTTCGCCAACGTTAATTTTTTATGACAATACTTGTATGTTGAAAAATATTAACTATAAATATGCTTTAGGAAGAAAAAAGGTGGAATCATGGCTTCGGAAAATTTTTTCAAAAGCAATATTATCACCGGACTGGCAGCAGGCGTGGGCGCGACCCTGCTTGCTCCCGTGCTGCTTCCCGTTCTCGCGAACATCGCCAAACCCCTTACCAAAGCAGCGATCAAGGGTAGCATCCTTCTGTATGAGAAAGGACGTGAGTCATTTGCCGAATTGAGCGAAACGGTGGATGACCTCGTGGCAGAGGTCAAGTCGGAGATGGAGACTGACCCGGCGGGAGGGGCGGCAATAGCTGCCTCGGCAGCTCAGGCTACTGGCGCGCAGGGGAAAACCGGGACGCCGTCTGCACAACCCCGGCCGGATCCTGACACCAGGCAAAGTTCAGCCGCTACAGCCGCGGTTCAGCCAAGTGACGTCACCAAGATGTCACAAAGCCCACCTGCACCGACGGGGGCGCAGGCGAGTGAAGGCCAGCGCGATGAAGGAGCGCAAAGTCGACCATCAACCAAGGGGGAATGATGGCGCCACTTGCGCGAGTGGCCCACTCTCTGCCGGGTAGGAAGCGGATAAAGATCGACGCAAGGCGCGGCGACGCTGCGTACTTCGCGACGCTGGAAAAAGAACTGGCGGAGTGTCCCGGGGTTGGAACGGTAACGACGGATCCGCGGACTGGCATGGCGCTTATCAGTCATACCGCGGAGGATTCCGTTCTTTGGAGCCATATCGCTAAGCACGATTTGTTCCAGTTCGGAAAGAATGAAACCTCAGCGCCCACGCCAGTCCACTCTTCAATCGCCGGCGCCGAACATAAGTCATATACGAACCCGGGAAAGAGACCGGATACCCGGCGGCTGATATTCCTGGCAATGATGAGCATGGGCGTCGTCCAGGTAATAAAGGGCAATATAGCGATCCCGGCGATAGCGGCATTCTGGTATGCGTACTGCGTTTTTCCGGGGACGAACGGCGACAACCCGGAACATTCCCTCATTGAAACCAAATTGCCCGAAGAATCTTAGATTTGGAAATGATTGAACGATGGATTTCCGAAAATCTCGCAAAACAAAAATCTGTAGCAAAATTTCTGAGCGAGTCAAGGGGTTGTAAGAGTCCAAACCAGGGAACTCTGCACTGAAGCGGTAGAAAGCAGCAAAATGAGAGAAGCATTCGCACCGTCATAGCATGGAAATCGTAACTATACGAGGAGGAATCGAAATGAATGCCCCGAGATCAGACAGGCACGCAGGGGGAAAGCCGCGCCCCGAGGAAAAAAAGCGGGCCGATATAGAAACGCCGAAGGAAGAAGCATATGCTCACGGCGAAACACGCCCGGAAGATGAAGGATACGGGGGTACGACACCTCCTTATCGTGCGGATGCTGACCGCACCATAGGAGCTGCTGGCCATACCGTAAAAACAGGCATTGCCAGCAGCTTGAGAGGCATCGACGGAATTGAATCCGACATCGTGAGCTTGGTGCGCAATACGGTATCCAATACGTTGAGAGCGACAGGGGCGGTCGGTACGGAAGCAGTCGATATAACAAGGGATGTTGTCAAGGGCGCGCTTGCCGCCACCGAAGATGTGGGGACCGGGTTGGTGCTTTCCACGAAAAGCGTTGCCAAGGGCGTGGTAATGGGCGTGTCCGATGTGGGCGGCGACGTCATCATGGCGGCCACAGAAACCGTAAAGGCCGCGGTCCGTAGTACTGCTGACGCTGGTGGCGACACATTGCTGGTTGCCAAGCGTGCAGTGGACGGCGTGGCCGAGGGAACGAGAGAGACTGGAGGCAATGTCGTAGAAGCAGTCAGGGCGACCATAAACGCGGCCGCTGGAGGGATAGGCGACATCGGCACGACCGCTGTCAGCAGCGTGCGCGATATCCTCCTCAGTGTTGTAGGAGGAGTGAAGGATGTGGCAAACGCGGCTATACCCAAGGCATACCGCGCCGAAGACAATGTTCCCCCTGCAGATCGCACTCCCCCCGAGGATCGCATTCCTCCTCCACCGCCGGTATAACATTTGCCGCGGCTAAGGCGCCGGTAAAGCGCTAGCTAAAGGGCATAGCTCAAGCTCAAACCCATGCAGGATGTTGACGCTTGGATCAGCCTGCGGGGTTTAGGAAATGCTCCAGTAGCCTTAGAGCATTTTTGATTTAAGTAGTTACATGTATTAAACTACCTCAGGTCAATCATGAGAGAGGTGGGATATGCGTGCGTATTCGCAGGATTTGAGGGATCGGGTGCTGCGCGCCCTGGAGCGGGCAGAGCGTCCGAGCGATATCTCCCGGCGTTTCGAAGTGAGTCGGATGTGGGTGTATGAGGTGCGACGGCGATGGGAAGAGCAGGGCTGTCGAAGCAGCCTGCCGATGGGTGGTCACCGCCGGTCGCGCATCGCCCATCTGGAAGGCACGATCCGTGGCTGGATCGAGAATGAGCCGGATTTGACGCTGGCCGAACTGTGTGAACGCCTGCAAGGCGAAGGGATCATGATCAAGTCGCCGGCGCTGTGGCACCAGTTGGACAGGTGGGGACTGAGCTTTAAAAAAAACTCTGCACGCCAGCGAGCAGCATCGCGAGGACGTGCAGCAGGCACGCCGTGACTGGCAGGACCAGCAGCCAAAGTGGGATATGGGAAGGCTGGTGTTTCTGGATGAGACGTGGATCACGACCAGTATGACCCGGTTGCGTGGTCGTGCCCCGCGCGGCACACGTTGTCTGGCTTATGCGCCTTGTGGCCATTGGAAGACGACCACTTTCATCGCTGGCCTGCGCCACGATGCGGTGAGCGCCCCGATGGTGGTCGATGGTCCGATCGATGGAGCGCTTTTCCTGGCATGGGTTCGTGACTTTCTTTGTCCCACCTTGCGTCCGGGCGACATCGTCATTGCCGACAACCTGTCCTGCCATAAGGTGTCCGGTGTCGAACAGGCTTTGACGGCTGTGGGAGCATCCCTGTGCTACCTGCCGCCTTATTCCCCTGACCTCAATCCGATCGAGAAACTCTTCGCCAAACTCAAAGCCATGCTGCGCAAAGCATCAAAGCGCACCGTCGATGCGCTCTGGAAGGAATTGGGCAAACTCCTCGATACCACCTCACCTCAGGAGTGTCAGAACTACTTCGAGGCCTGCGGATACGTCAACATGTAAAGCGAAAATGCTCTAGCTCCCGTCCTTCCTCTCATCCCTGCTGAGCGATCGATTACCGCCGCAGGGATGAATATTCTCCACCGCCTCCTCTTTTTCCTTTCTTTTATCCCCCTCTCCATCTCCGGTTCCTGGACCTGAACCGCTTCATAAAGCTGTAACAAAACGCTGGTTAAATAGTCGCCATCATAGCTATCATCAGGAAAATGACCGAATGGAGAACCAATCATGGCTCACTATATCCACCACGTGCCTGGCCGACTGCGTGTCAATACGCCGACCCTGAAAAAAAACGAGTCTCGCGCCCGACAGTTGAAATCGTACCTGGAAGGGATGAACGGCGTTCTTCAGGCCGAAACCAGCATTATCACCGGGAGTGTCGTGATCAAGTATGACACCTGCCTGGTAAGCTCCACGTTGATTCTCAATTCCCTGCATGACTTGGGGTATATCCAGAATACAGGCACCCTATCCGGACCTGCACAAGGGACTCCGGTAACGCAGAAGGTGGTGGATATTTTCGTGACGAAACTCGTCGAAACCGCCGTCGAGCGCTCGGCCGTCGCTCTGGTCGCTGCACTGATCTGACGCGAGCAGGTACTGCTCGCCGGAATGCTGCGATCCACCGCGATATCGGACTAACGCAGCGATTCAGCCTTGTCCGTGCTCTCCCACGGCAATCCGATATCCATCCGCCCCACCTGACCATAAACCGCGAGCCTGCGGTAAAAAACCCCGCGAAATAATTGAGGCTGGTAGCGTAAATTAAAAGCGCGGATGATTCCGGCCGGACGGAAATCAAACTGGTCAAGAATGCGTGTCGTTATTTCGGTATCTGGAATGCTCCCTGTACCGAAAGTATCGACCTGCACGCTTACCGGCCTCGATATTCCTATTGAATACGCCAGGTGTACCTCGCACGCCTGCGCAAGGCCTGCGGCGATCACGTTCTTGGCCGCGTAGCGCGCTGCGTAGGCGCCCACCCGGTCGATACGGGAGGGATCCTTACCGGAAAGCGCGGACTCCGAATGGCGGGAATATTCACCGTATGTATCCACCGCGTTCTTGCGACCCGTCAACCCGGAGTGTAGAGAGGGGCCTCCGTCGACAACCAACCCCTCGGGATTGATGAAAATATGGGTGCGGGAGTCGGGCCGCAGCGTCTCCGCCGCGAAAACCGGCTCAATCACATGGGCGTTGAGATCATCGCGCAGCGAGCCGATACCCCGCATCGCGGCCTTCTCCTGGGTGGCAACGATGGTGATGGAATGGATGCGATATGGTCTGCCTTCGCGATATTCCACCCCTACCTGCGTTTTTCCATCGGGCGCAAGATAGGGAATCTGCTTCTGGAAACGTGCGGCCGTGAGCCGACGCGCCAGTTTATGCGCAAGCGAGATGGGCAGCGGCATAAAGGCTGCGCTTTGATTGCAGGCAAAACCGAATACATTCGCCTGGTTCTTGGCGGTAACGGATTCCAGCTCTTCCTCACTCATTTCCCTCTCATCGATATTCGGGTGGGAAAGTGGCGGCAATTCGGTCAGGCTGGTCATGACCGTACAATCCTTTGCGTTGAAATCCGTCTGCTCGTAGCCGATCTGGCGTATAACCTGGCGCGCGACCTCCGGGATATCGATAGAAGCCGACGAAGCGAAGCGTGCTGCGATAAAAAGTATTCCTGTGGATACTGCGCACTCCGCTATCACCTTCGAAAAGGGGTCCTGCTGCAGAAAGCGGTCGACCAGCGCATCGCTCACTTGATCGCAAAGTTTATCCGGGTGCCCGTCGGTCACGGATTCGGAGGTGAACATGAAATTCTGTTTCATCACCCATACTCCTACGACACGGGTGGTAGAGATAACAGCTCTTGACGCCGCTTGCCTTTGAAGGTGGCGTCTTTGGTTGCTTCATTCAGGAAAAAGGGCAGCACAGAGCCCGCGCCTATCACCATCACATCGAGTGGACCTACCAGGGTATTACCAAGCAGGCTGCGGATACCCGGCACCAGAACCGTAGCCGCTTGGAGCGCAGCTGTTCCACCGATTGCCATGTCGAGATAGCGATTGGGACGGAGCGTCTCGTGGCTGAATATGCTGATATGATCCGAACGGCAGCTGTATGCGTGAAGCAGCTGCGCCATTGTCAGGGTCATGAAGACGACAGTGCTGGCCTTCTGCCCTCCGCCATAACGCGCCATTGCGTAGCCGTAGCTGGCCATTGAGCCGGCGGTCATTGTCAGAGACTCCAGACCGTAGCGCTTGAAGTCGCCCGGGCCTACGATGGGTTCCCGCGGGTCTCGCGGTGGCCGTCGAAGAACATCGGGCTCGGGGGGTTCAACAGCAAGCGCCAGTCCGGGGAAGATATCGGTTATCAGGTTGATCCACAGCAACTGGATGGTAGTGAGCGGAGTGCCCAGCCCTGTACCTATAGAGCCCAGCATCAGCATGATCTCGGACAGGTTGGTGGCGGTAAGGAAATGAACCGATTTGCGAATATTGTTGTAAATCGTCCTGCCTTCCGAGACGGCCACAATCATGGTGCCGAGGTTATCGTCTTCCAATATAACGTCGGCCACGTTGCGCGCCACCTCCGTCCCGGTGCCGCCCATGGCGACGCCAATGTCTGCGGCCTTGAGGGCGGGCCCGTCATTGATGCCGTCGCCCGTCATCGCGGCAACCTTGCCGCCCCGCTGCAGTGCCTGCACGATTTGTAGTTTGTTGGCCGGGCTGACACGGGAGAAGATGTTGACCTTCTGCGCCAGCCCAGCGAGGACCTCTGCATCGAGTTGATCAAGCCGGGTAGAATCAAGAATGTCGAGTTCGCTGCCGCTGGATAACCCAAGTTCCTTCCCTATCGCATAAGCAGTGCCGCTCTGATCACCGGTTATCATTACCGTGTCTATCCCGGCCTGATGAAACAAGGCGATAAGTTCCTTCATCCCCTGCCGCAGGGGGTCGGCCATTCCCGTCATCCCCAGCCAGATGAGCTCATCCGTTGAAGATTGATCGGCTTGCTTCGGTTCCGCGTAGGCAAATCCCAGCACACGCAGCGCTTCTGCGGCCATGCGGTCATTTTCCATGAGTATGGCTGTCCGCTCCGCCTCCGTGAGAGGCAGGCGTGCGCCGTCCTTCAACCACCATCGGCACATTTCCAGCACCTCGACCGGATTACCCTTGACGGCCACGAGCTTCCCGCCCCCTCGCACGCTATGGGTCGTACTCATATAGTTCCGCGTTTCGGTGCGGTATTCCACTTGCTCTCTGGGATAGCACCGGCGAAGCGCATCAACTGAAACGCCTGCCGCCAGCGCAAGGTGCACCAACGCGCCTTCTGTTGCGGAACCCTTGAGTACGTAGTTGCCTCTCTCACCGTTCAGTTCCACCTCGTTGCAAAGAACGGCTGCATGGATGAGCCGCAACAATTCATCGCTCTGATAGGGATCGGTTCTTACGCCCGCATCGTAAAACACATCCTTATCCACTGTAATACGACGTCCTCCGCTGTGCAGGGCCAGGACGGACATACGGTTGAGAGTGAGCGTTCCGGTTTTGTCGAGGCAGATTACCTGTACTGCGCCCAAGGTTTCCACTGCATCAAGGCGTCGCACCAACACTTTGTGACGGCTCATTGTCCGGATACCCAGCGCAAGGGTAGTCGTGGCGACGGTGGGCAGGCCCTCCGGGACTGCGGCTACGGCAAGGGAAATAGAGGATTTCAACATTTGCAGCCAGCCGTAACCACGGACCAGCCCGATGAGAAACATTGCTCCACAGATGCCCAGGGACAGCAACACCATCTGATTCCCAAGGATGGAGAGCTGGCGCTGCATGGGTGTCTCCGGAGGTCGCGTTTCACCTACCAGCGATTGAATAGTGCCGATCTCGGTATATCGTCCGGTCGAGACTACTACTGCCAAGCCGCTGCCACCCGTTACCGCCGTCCCCATGTATACCATGTTAAGCCGGTCCGCAAGGGAGACGTTCTGCTTGTCCAGCCGGTTCACCCTCTTCGCCACCGGAAGGCTTTCTCCGGTAAGCATGGACTCGTCCACCATCAGATTGCGCGATTCGAGCACCCTGCTATCGGCAGCTACCCGAGTCCCCGGCGTAAGGACCAGGATGTCGCCCGGCACCAGAGACTCAGCAGCTACTTCCCGAAGCTGAGCATCGCGAATGACCACTGCGTTCTGCTCGGCCACGTGTCCAAGCGCATTAATCGTTCGCTCCGATTGAGACTCAGCAACGTAGCCCGTGCCCGCGTTGATCAAAACTACTCCGAGGATCACCACGGCATCGAGCAGTCCTCCAGTTGCCGCGGAAAGGACGGCGGACACACCCAATAAAGCGACTGGCAGGCTTTTAAACTGTGCCAGAAAAATACTCAACTCGGAACGGGATGGGGTCTCCGGTAGGCTATTGGCACCAAAATGCTCCAGCTTCCGCTCCGCGGAAGCCTGACTGAGACCGAATTCCCTGGAAGTTCCAAGTGCAGCCACCACGCTATCACCAGGCAACGCATGCCAATTTTCCCCATTCTGTGGAAGAACCGAATCGGAATCAGAAGAAATGACGGGAGAAACAGGACGTCTGGAGGAACGCAAAGAACGATCATCGTCTACCGAGTTCTCAGGAATGATTTCCTGCCCGGCATCCAGCAGCAGTTGCTCCAACCAGGTCTTGATTTCTTCAAGGTTGCGTGCCGGATCAAAAATGATCAGCACTCGGCCTGTGAGGACGTTCGCAGAGGCTTCTCTTATCGCAACATGCTTGCGCAGCGCGGACTCGAGCTTGTGCCTGACCGGATCGCATCGGTACAAGCCCTCGACTTCAAGCCTTGCGCGCCCCTCCACCGTGGCATGAACGATGCGCACCGGTTCAAGAGGCTCAGCTTCAGCTGCACCTGTTCCGAAGGACGAAGGGCGTTGCATCTGGTCGAAAAGTCGAGGCATCCTTACAGAATAATGCAGTTACATCGGGTTTCACTGCTACGGAATATGCTACACAACGCTCAGGACAACTGTGACTGCCACCCTTGTTGCCGAGGAGCAGTTGTATTTCCAGACACCTCAAACTCCTCGCCGACATTCCGAACGATTGGAGCCTTCTTCTTTTTAGGTTAAAACGATCTTCTCAGCAAGCTGAGCCGGCTTTTAATGCACTTCGCCGCCGGTCAGCGCACCTTGTATTCTGATTTCTGGTTTCCGTTCCGCAATCTTCTATCCTTATAATTCAAAATCAGGCACTGTGCCTGATGCACTCGATGCATCAGGTTTCGGTTCGATCGGGCCTCACCAGCCCGCTTGAAGCATCGAGGTACCGAGGTAACGGGAGAAAAAAATGCCGAGCAACACATCTCATACGCAGCATACGCAGCATACGCAGCATACGCAGAAAGCGGAAATACATGATCTGGTAATTGTCGGCGGCGGTATTGCCGGGCTCTATTGCTGCCACGAGCTTATCAAGAAAGTCCGGAGCGGCTCGTTCGATATCAGAAGCATTCTCCTTCTGGAAGCTTCCGACCGGTTTGGCGGGCGCATCGAAACATGGTCCCTGCTGAGAAGCAGTGAGGAAAATGGAAAGAAGATCGGTTTTGAGGATACATGGGACCCGTGTAACTGGAACATCGATAACGGCTGCCTTGCTCCCCCTGACCCGCAAACGGGTAAACAGTCTCCATTCAGAGGTCCGACAGAAAAATCATTCAGGAATGTGGATGGCAACGATGTCGAAAAGCTGACCGATATCGAATACTTCCGTGCGGAATTCGGACCCATGAGAATCGAGCCGCGGGATCAGATTTTATTGCAGGGATTGCTCGACGATCTTGGAATCAGGGAACCTGACCCAGGGGAGGAAGAAAGCCTGGATGACCTCGTGCCGTTCTCTTCGTACACCTCCGAAGATCCGATGGCACCTCGATTCACTCTTCAGGAGGAGGAAGCGCAGCAGAAAACTCCTTTTGATCTGATGATACTTGCTCTCAGGCGCATCTTCGAGCTCGTCCACGGTCCGAAATTCGACGGCTCGGCTTCGAATCCCTGGTATACGGATGCCGCCAATGAACAATGGAGAAAGCTGCACAGCGCGCAGTTCTTTTACCGCCATTACTGGAAGGGAGAGCTGCTCGAATGGATCCAGTACCTTACTGATCCTGACTTCGTAACGATTCGGGAGCACGCGCGGTTCAGGGACCAGCCGTTATGGGACCTGGGATTCTGGAACGTCCTCAGCGATGTCTTGAGCCATTATGCGGTGGTCAAGATCAGGGATTGGGGAAGTTACTATCACTTTGTTCACGAAAATCTGAATGCCGCCGAGTGGATTATCTTCTGGCTCAGGGCAATTCGAAGCACGGGTTCGCTTCGAGGCATACGCGGAGGGATGAGCAGGATAATCTGGAATCTGTTGGAGGTCTTGCGGAAGCATCAAAACAGTCACGAATCTCCTCGTTTGAAAATCGTGAAAAGTGCGAGGGTAGTGAGCGTAGAAAGACGGGATAATGCGCTCGTTGCTCTTACCGTACAGAAACAGGATGAGGTAGAGCTTGTGCGCGCACGAAGAGTCATTTTTGCCCTGCCGAAGCGTCCGCTCGAAGAAATGTCATGGAATGGGGAGCGTCCAAAAGGCAATCTTCACGAAGCACTCAATGCGGTCGTTTGCCTTCCGCTGCTGAAATGTTTTTTCGTCATCGAGAAACCCTGGTGGGAAGACAACCGGTCTCTCAATCGCTATGCATCTGACATACCAACCCGCGAGCTGCTGTATGTGAAAAGCAGGGACCGGACAAAAGGGTTGATCATGATTTATACCGACCGTCCGGCAATCACATTCTGGTCCGATTACCTCAGAAGCGAATCCGGCAAGCATTCCAAAGGTCCTGAGCAACCGGAAGGTCCGCAAGTCGGCTATCAGGATGCTGCCAGAATCTGGTTCTTGGAGAAAAAACCTTCTCCGACGTGTGGTTCGATTATCGAGATCAAGCCCGGATCGACTCGCCTGTGGCAGCGTTTCGTGCAGTTTGCCAGGGATTATGAGCACCATGACTTTACCACAGGCCGCCTTCTCGCCTGCGGCATGCGCGACTGGGGGAAGGAGCCTTTCGGCGCCGCGGCGCACGGGTGGCGTCCGGGGGTAAAGTCCCGGGAGCATATCGAGTTTCTCGAGGCATTTTCTCTCGAACAAGAGGAGCAGGAAACCGGGCAAAACAACCTGCACGTTTGCGGAGAAGCGTTTTCCGATTATCAGGGATTTATTGAAGGCTCGCTGAGATCAGCCCAGCGCGTTCTGGCTGTGATAGAAAGACAGCAGATGCCGGGAAAAAACTGAGATCTTTTTTATCCAGCCTTTTGTTTCCGCAGAAAAGACAGCACGGCAGACTCGAGCGGATCATGCGCGGGATGCGCTGCCTCCTCGGGTTCCGGCAGGTGGCGATGAAGATCACCTTTCTGCCAGGCAGAAAACACCGCCGGATTGATGTAGGATTTCCGGCAGACGGCAGGGGTATTGCGCAGCTCTTCCGCGACTTGCCGTGTCGCCGCGACGATGCCGGCCTTGAGTGCGCGCTTGGTCGGAAATTCAGGCAGCGGCGTATTGAGCATGATCTCGAACGCCCGCAGGGTTCCGCTCCATGTTCGGAAATCCTTCGCGGTAAACTCGGCTTCCATGACTTCATGGAGGTAAGCGTTTACCTGCTCCGCTCCGATTGGCCGCCGCTTGCCACTCTCATCCAGATACTGGAAAAGGTGCTGGCCCCTCAGTTCCTGGCAAGTCCGGATAATGCTGACGATCCGCCTGTCCCCGATCGTGACTTTGTGCTCGATCCCGCTCTTGCCGCGGAATTTCAATAATGCGCGCCTGGGGTTGATGAAGGCAAGATGCCGCTTGCGCAGGGTTGTAAGTCCGAAACTGTGGTTATCGCGCGCGTAAGACAGGTTGCCGATGCGCACCTGCGTTGTATCAAGCAATCTCACTATTGCAGCAACAACCTTTTTTCGCGGCAAGCCTCGTTTTCTCAGATCAAGGTGTACACGCTCGCGCAGTCGAGGTAAAGCTTCGCCGAATTCCACCATCCGGTCAAATTTGATGCTGTCTCGCACCCCCCGCCAGTCGGGATGGTAGCGGTACTGTTTGCGGCTGCGCGCATCCAGTCCGGTGGCCTGCAAGTGCCCCAGGGGATGAGGGCAAATCCAGACGTCGGTATAAGCGGGAGGAATGGCGAGCCGGGCAATGCGCTCAAGCTCAGCCTCGTCGTCCAACGACTTTTCATCCGGACCGACATAACGAAACCCCTCGCCGGAGGCTAACCTTCTGATCCCCGGCTCATCGCCGGATACATATATAAGGCCCGCGGCAGCCGCTTGCGCCGCCAGAATTTCCATTGCTTGCGGTCGCAACTCCTCCTTATCCGGAAAGAAAGGCATATGGTTACTCGCTATCGCAGACTGATCGCGCTTCTATCGACAGCAATGATAGTCCTCCGGTTCAATCCATTTTAGGAAATCGCCCCCGGCCTTATGTCTTACCCCCCTTGCACTGAATCTCGTACTGCTGTGCGAGGGGTGGAGTGCCCGAGTTGGGGCGCTTGCACGCAGCCAATAATTTCTTCGCGCTCGACGATACGCCCGCTATTCAATTCGCTCAGCCGTCCAGCCGCAACTTGCGCCAAAGCCTTGTCGATATCCGACTTGAGCGCCTTGAGCTCCTCCTGCCGGATCGCGCGCTTGGTCTTCCACTCACGCAGCGCACGACTTCGCTCGCCGAGGCATAGTCGCCCTCAGCGACCGCAACCTTGATCGTCTCTGCCAGTTCATGAGGCAGCGTGATGATCAGGCGCTCGAGCATTGGGCCTTAAGAAATCAGGTCTTGATAATCATACTTTCGGGCGCATCCGGGGGGATTTTACCCATGATAAAATAGTAGGAAACGACAGCAATTACGGGGTCTTTGCGGGAGGAGGCGGAATCCTACGCTAAGCTTTAGTGCACCCTGAGATTTTAAGAAGTAGAAGACAATTGGTTCTGGAATGGTCCTTCGATTGGCTCGAAGACACCGGTTGCTGGATCACGGACCAATAGGCGACCGGCGGCAATCCCGAAGAACGCGCCGTGCAGTTCGAGTTGTCGGCGCTCCACGCGGCTCTGCACCCAGGGAAACGTTATCAGGTTCTTGAGGCTAAGTTCGACTGAGGCAAATTCGAGTTGGCGCAAATAATCGTCGTGACTGTGCTCCTCCTTCTGATCCAGGTTATCAGCCGCCGGGGCAATCTGTGACATCCAGCGACCGATGAAATCGCCCGGCGACAATGGCTCCTGCTTGTCGGCGAAGGCACGGATGCCGCCGCACTGCGCGTGGCCGAGTACGACGATATGCTTGACGTGCAGGGCTTGCACGCCAAATTCCAGCGCAGCGCTTGTGCCGTGTTGGGTGCCGCCATGCGGTTCGTAAGGTGGAACAATGTTGGCCACATTTCGGGCAACGAGCAATTCACCGGGCGCGGCGTCGAAGACTACTTCTGGTGATACCCGCGAGTCGACGCAACCAATCACCATGATCTCGGGGCGTTGTCCCTTCTCGGCCAGAAGC
This sequence comes from Nitrosospira sp. TNL300, assembly GCF_055385915.1. Lineage (NCBI taxonomy): Bacteria > Pseudomonadati > Pseudomonadota > Betaproteobacteria > Nitrosomonadales > Nitrosomonadaceae > Nitrosospira > Nitrosospira sp. TNL300. The sequence continues at coordinate 53,688 of NZ_AP041005.1, forward strand.
TTGTAGCGTTCGTGCTCGTTGATGAAACGCTTTTCCTGGAAAGCACGATAGCCATCGATCAGCCGCTTTGGAAACATGGCACTACTCCTATTTTATCATTGGCCTGGGATTATGAGGGGCGAAGCCGGCTGGGTCCGGCTCTGGGACTGAATGAATGTTCGTTATTGATTACCGAGAACTCGCTTTCCATGGCTCCTGAGTTCACCCTTAGGTGCCTACGTATCGATAAAGGGTAAGGCGCTCGATCCCAAGTTCCTTGCACAGATCGGAAACGGAAGTGTCACGTTTGGCCATGGCGGCTTGTGCGAGACGTCCTTACATACTCGACGGCCTGCTTATGAACGATGTCGGCCGCCATATCCGCGAACAGTTCGCCGACACGGGCGGCTTTACCGATCACGTCTTTGCCGCATGCGCCATTCTCAGCTATCGGTTCGCTCTGCGCTCCGCGATCTGCCGTCCAAACGGCTCTATGCATTCAATCCATCAGCCGCCCCGGCTCATAGAGGGAGAGACGGAGGGAAGGCAGCTTGTTGAAAAGATCATCTATCTAGTCAGGCTACGGCGTAAGCTGATCAGCGTGTCTATTAATTCACCAGGGGCTCGCTATAAAGCTCAGGATGAACGAAGCCAGATCAGCTAATGCGGCTGCATTGCGCGGAGTCGACGGAGCTCTTTAGCCCGCGCTTGTGTTATTCGCCAAAGGCATATTGATTCCTCCATGATTTGCGTGGGTCCACCTTCACTCTGCCTGGTGATGGAAGAATTAACGAGCGGGGCTATTTATCAAAGCCGGGTTTTTGCAATGTGCAGACAGGAAAATGACGACAGGGCAGGCACCGCAAGCCGTCCTTTCCTCATAGGGGAACCTCTTCATGTTTGCTCGCCGCGCATCTTTGACTAATGGCGGGTAGAGACCCAAATGTTTTCTACCTTGTTCTCCTTGGGAATGAGGCACACTGAATACCTAACATTTTGCTACGTCATATTCCACACGTGCCAACTCGACTAAGTCATCAGCGGTAGAACCAACGCCGCCGCATACGATAACTAATACCGTTTTATACCCTGATAACGCTGCAGCTTTTTCGTACACTGCAGCGAGCGCAACGCCGCAAGCAGGCTCAACGACAATTCCATGATCTTGCAAAAACTGCAAAGAAGCAGAAACGGCCACCTTGTCCGGCAACACAACGCTTTTGATATGGTGATTTTTGGAGTACGCCAATGCTTGTTCACAAACAATGCGCGCTCCTAACGTCGTCGCAATACTCGATATGTATGCAAGCTCGATAAGGAATCCCGCGTTTAACGATTTCCCATAGGAGTCGGCACCTTCAGTTTCAACAGCGATGACGGGCACACCAGCCCCTCCATTCCTCTTCAATCCTTCTATAACACCGCAAAGAAGGCCGCCACCGCCGACTGACAGAACGATTGCGTCAGGCTTTAGACCAGCTCGGAATATTTCATCAATTAGGCTGGCATGACCTCTCCAGACCAGAGGGTCATCGAAAGGATGTATATATGCATCGGTAGATTGGATGAGTGACAGCGCAAATCGGTGCGCTTCGTCCAAAGACTTCCCATGGACTATAACTTCCGCATTCTCTAAGCGCATCAAGTTCACCGCCCGCTTTGAAGCTGCCTCAGGTACCACGATGATTACAGGTACCGAAAGGCGGCGTCCAGCAAAAGCAACTGCTAGCCCCGCATTACCGCCCGATGATGCAATGAAACGTTTTGCTCCTCGTTTTAAATATTCTTCGCACGCATAGCCGATTCCTCGGGCTTTGAAAGAGCCAGATGGTTGGGCGGACTCCATTTTCAGCCAAATAGATTGACCCACTTTCTGGCTGATCAAATGGGATTCAATTAGCGGTGTTTCAATATGTAGCGGCATTTAAAAGAGATCTCCAATGAGATGCGAACAGCTAATCTGCAGCCAGTGCCACAAGAATCAAGCCGTACTGTTTCATCCAGTTCCAGCAAAGTTCACGCTGGGCTTCCGGGCCACACTCCAAATCAATGCGACGCCGTCGAAGCAATATAATCACGTTTCGCAAGTTGCGGCACCGTCCGGTGGTGAAAAGCAAATTCGGCCGCTTTCTCTACCACGAGCTTGCATGCCAGCTTGTATTTTTGCACTAGGGCGATGGCTTGCGCTTGTGAACCCTGCCGGTGTCTCCCCTGGAGGAAGCTCTTGTCCTCGTAATACTGGAACCGTTTCTCGCGTTTCGCTGCTATTTCCAGCAGTTTCCTGGCCCGGTTTTCATACCGCCTTGCGAGGACGTCGTGGTCGACAAAAGGCCTGATATTTTGTGCGGGCACACTCGTGTCGTCCTTCTTTGCTTCGATTGTACCTGTCTCCGAGCAGCCCCCTAGTAGGCCCAGCGTGGATATCGCCGCTATAAACGTCCTTATTTCTTTTTGCATGACAGACAGACTCCAATGAAATGGGTGAAGTGAAAGCCATTGATCCGATGCGGTCCATGACAAATGGAATATTGTACTCAGTATTACTATAAATAAGATTCAAGTATTTTGATTGTGATCATAATGTTTTGTTTATATATTACAGCCCTTAACTCCTAACTGCAGTACCCCCGGAATAGCCCAGGCCCTGGAACGAAAGGGGGCGCTGCCTTGCGGGTTCTGAACCTCGGGAATGGATATAAGCCCGCCCACCGGAAAGCTGATGTTGGCCGTACTGGGAGGCATCGCTCAATTCGAGCGGGAAATGATGCTGGAGAGGCAAAGGGAAGGTGTGGCCAAGGCCAAGGCCGCGGGAAAATACAAGGGACGCAAATCAACCTCGGACGCGATCAGGCAGGAAGTAATCCGCCTTGCAGGAGAGGGGACGACCAAAGCCGCCATCACTAGACTAGCCAATTAAGAATTGGTGAAGCAACCATGTATCGGATTCTCGCTGGTTCCTCAAAGCCAGAAGTTCTCTCACTAAAAAGGGGTTAACGAATGGCTGCGCGTGCACGTTGGGAAACGGCGCAGCGTTGGTATGAGGTTGAGCCTGTTTTTGATTTGTTAGGCGACTGGGTCCTTATGTGTAACGGCTCGCAATGGAAAACGGTTGTGCTCGCATTTAACGCCGTTTTCGGCTCAGAATAACTGCTACTGGCAGAGCCTGCCGGCTCACATATGAATTGAGCCAAATCCGATACCGTTAGAAACACCGGCAATAATCGATGCATGGCATCGATAGCTGTCGATAAATAATGAGATTATTATTTGTTATAAATAGATGCTTACAATCTAAAATTAGGCCAAGTGTTCAAACAGTCGCGCGACCGCCTCAGCACCTGGATCAGCGTGACCGACCAAATACTTGGCATTGACATAGGAAGCGCGGCCCGCATTCGCCTTGCTCATGTGGGCAGTGCGATCGGCACCCGCACGCGCGGCTTTCGCCGCCTCGGGCAGGCTCTCTTCCAGGGCATCAAGGGCCGGCGCAAGGGCATCGACCATGGTGCGGTCACCCGGACGCGCCCCGCCGATCTCCTGCATTCTTCGCAACCCGGCCTGCAACGCTTCGCGCATTGACAAGCCGCTTGAGGCGGCATCGCCCGCGGCGGCGAAGAAGATCGCGAGGAGCACACCGCACGAGCCTCCCATGGTTTGGGAAAGCTCCAAGCCAATGGCTCGATAGAGCTGGGTATGGTCGGCAAGCGGCAATCGGTCCACGGCGCTGATCAGGGCGCGTGCCGCGCCGGCTAGCGTGCTGCCGGTGTCGCCATCGCCTGACTTCGCGTCGAGCGCGTTGAGGTCGTTCTCGGCGGCGATCAGAACCTCGCAGCAATTGGTCAGGAACTCCCTGGTCGGCTTGTGCATCGAGGGCATCGGAACGACAGCCGTCAGGCCGTCCGGAAGCGCCTGAATCGCGACCTGGCCTAGCCGGGAGACCCGTGGCCATGCCGCCAGCGGCGTGTGCTGCTTGAGCAGGGCGATCTCGGCATCGTCGGCAGGATAGGCCGAAATCGAGAAGCCATGCATGTCGAGCGATGTCATCATGGCCGCCGGCCCGATGACGTGGGTTATCCGCTCGCCAATCGCTGACCGCCGGATTTCGTTGAGGATGATCGACATCTCGATGACCGACGTGCCGCCGAGATTGTTGACCATAGCGACATGCGGCTTTTCTTCCATTGCAGCTGACAGGCGCTCGACCATGGCAGCGACAGCTTCGCTCGCGTCCTTGAACTCGACCTGCTCAACCCCGGCTTCACCGTGGATGCCAAGCCCAAGCTCGGCCATGCCGGGTGGGATGCGATCCTCCTTTGGCGAACCTGGGATGGTGCAGGTGTTTAGCGACATGCCGATGCTTTTTGTCTTTGACACGACCTTGCGCGCGGCCGCGGCGACGTGCGCCAAGTCGGCCCCATTCTCGGCCAACGCGCCGGCTATCTTGTGCACGAAAAGTGTGCCGGCGACGCCGCGGGCTTGGGGCAAGTCGGGTAACGCCACATCATCGTCAACGATGACTATCTCGACATTCAAGCCAAACTGGCGAGCGCGTTCGGCCGCCAGCCCGAAATTCAATCGGTCACCGGTATAATTCTTGACGATGAGCAGGCAGCCGGACGATCCCGTCACGGCAAGGATGCCTGCCAGTACCGCGTCGACTGTCGGCGAGGCGAAGATGTCGCCGCACACCGCAGCCGTCAGCATCCCTTCCCCGACGAAACCCGCATGTGCCGGTTCGTGGCCCGATCCGCCTCCCGAGATCAACGCGACCTTGGACTTGTCCCAGTCATTGCGTACGACCACCCGTATATGCGGATAGCCGTCGAGCCGCGCCAGCTTACCACCAGACGCCGCGACCAGACCATCGACGGCTTCGGTAACAATGCTTTCTTTGGTGTTGATGAACTGGACCATGTTTTCGGCTCTGTTGCAAAAAATGATTTTTGATAAAAAGTGAATTTAAAAGTTATTAAAAAATATTTAGTTAAAAATTAAAATATAGCTGTTTCTTATTTTTTGCAACAGAGCCCCTAGTACCCCATCTCAGGGGATTTGAAGTGTTGATTTAGAACAAGTAATCTAGATGTCGAGTTTTCTTACGATGTAAGTGTAATCAGTATTTTTCCTACATATGTAAGGGTAATTCTTCTTCCAAAACCTGAACTAATTTTTCGGGAGCTTGAGCCTTCCCGATAAAAGTTATATCGACAAATTCCAAGGATTAGGGAATAATGCGTGCCCTAATGCGAAGGACACATCGCGCAAACCCTGCAAGAGATCAAGGAAATTTCGAGCCTTTCCGCCTATCGTCCGTTTTCAGCCTTTTCCGCGCCATACCATCCTAGTACAACCGTAATAACCATTCTGTAATGGGGGTAGCCCAAGGGCCTTCTGTTCAAAGGGCATCGCGAGCCTCCCTTTCGTAGGAAAAGTAATGTAATGAAGCGAAAAATTATCCTTACTGTCGCTGCTATATTTGGTAATGCGGTTGTCATATTGAGTACTGCAGCTGTCATATTCGTTATTTCCGTGATCCTGTATCACGGCTTCTTTTAACTTTCCAAGAATCTGCCAAACATAGGGTTAAAACAGTTCAATAAATAGTTGCGTGTTTTTGTTCATTCATATATGTTTTGAACATGTCTCGCAAAATGGTCAGCATTCAGGAAGCCGCTGAGTTCCTGGGCGTAGCAGCCCAAACGCTGCGACGCTGGGAGCGTGAAGGCAGGCTGATTCCTGATGAGCGCACACCGGGCGGGCGCAGGCGCTACGACTTGGCCAGGCTGCGCCCGCAGCAATTTCATACGTCCACAGCAGCGCTGCGCACCGTCGCCTACGCCCGAGTCTCCAGCCAAGACCAGAAAGACGACCTGGAGCGCCAAAAGCAGGTGCTAGAACTCTACTGCGCCCGCCAGGGCTGGACATTTGAGGTGATTGCCGATCTGGACTCAGGCATGAACTACCACAAGAAAGGCTTGAAGCGCCTGCTTGATGCTATTGTGGACGGACAGATTGGGCGACTGGTTATCACCCATAAAGACCGGCTCTTGCGCTTTGGCGCAGAGCTGGTGTTCGCCATTTGCGAAGCCAAAGGCGTAGAGGTGGTCATCCTCAACCAGGGTGCGGACACCTCGTTTGAAGAGGACTTGGCCAAGGATGTGCTGGAAATCATCACTGTGTTCTCAGCACGGCTGTACGGCAGCCGCTCGCGCAAAAACCAAAAGCTGCTTGATGGTGTGAAGAAAGCCGTGGAGGAAGCGCAGTGCTAATCGCTCACAAGATTGCGCTTGACCTCAATAACGTTCAGGCCACCTACATGGCTCGTGCGGCTGGCACGGCACGCTTTGCCTATAACTGGGCGCTGACTGAGTGGAAACGTCAATACGAAGCCTGGAAGCTCGACAACAATCAGCCCAGGCCTTCACAAGCGGCACTACGCAGGCAGCTTAACGCCATTAAGCGCGAGCAATTCCCGTGGATGCTGGAAGTCACCAAAAACGCCCCGCAAATGGCCATCATGCAGCTGGGCGATGCATTCAAGAATTTCTTTGCAGGGCGAGCCAAGTACCCGCAGTTTCGCAAAAAAGGAGCGCATGACCGCTTCACGCTCACCAGCGACCAATTCGGTATCGACGCCTGTCGCATACGCATCCCCAATTTGGGCTGGGTGCGTATGCGTGAGGCGTTGCGTTTTGCTGGCAAAGTGATGTCGGCCACCGTCTCCCGTGTGGCTGATCGCTGGTTTGTCAGCATTGCCGTAGATACCCAGGATGATTCGCACCTGCCCCAGCCAAAAACCAAGGCGCGGTAGGTGTGGATTTGGGTGTCTTGGCACTGGCAACGCTCTCAACGGGGGAAAGCATTGCTGGCCCTAAGCCGCACAAAGCGCTGCTGCATCGCCTGCAAAGGCTCTCGCGTAGCTTGAGCCGCAAGCAAAAAGGCTCGGCCAACCGCAAGAAAGCCAAGGTCCAACTGGCAAGGCTGCACGCTCGCATTGCCCATATCCGCTCGGACGCTTTGCACAAACTCACGACAGACCTCACACGGCGCTTCCATACCATCGGTATTGAGGACTTAAACGTGCGCGGCATGGTGAAAAACCGCCACCTGGCACGCTCGATTGCTGATATGGGATTTTTTGAGTTCCGGCGGCAACTGGAGTACAAGGCCGCGATGCGTAGTGGGCAAGTGGTAGTAGCTGATCGTTTCTTTGCCAGCAGCAAGACCTGCTCAGACTGCAACCATAAACTGGAGTCGTTACCGCTGGCAATGCGGCAATGGACATGCCAGGAGTGCGGCGCAATCCATGACCGCGACGTAAACGCCGCTGTCAATTTAAAGAATATGGCGGTGAGTTCCACCGTCTCAGCCTGTGGAGAGGACGGCTCTGGCTCAGGTCGTAAGACCCGAGTGAAACCAGCTTCGGGGAAGCAGGAAGTCAGTTTTGTTCCTGTTTAAGCAGGAATGAGCAAGTCTGACGGAACGGGTAGAGGCAGTTATATGCAAAAAGGATTTTAAGGGATGATCTTGAGCGCATCGATTTCGTAGGTACGGTAGCGAACATATTTTTCGCTTGGAGATTGACAAAATGCGCTCAGCCTTGAAAACGAGGGTATTTTTTTGATTGATATGTATAGGAAATAAAAATGGCAATTGGCACAGTAAAGTGGTTCAACGATTCAAAAGGCTTTGGCTTCATTACCCCTGATGACGGCAGCGAGGATTTGTTCGCGCACTTCTCGGCAATCGGAATGTCCGGATTCAAAACGCTGAAAGAAGGTCAAAAAGTAACGTTTGAGGTTACCCAAGGGCCAAAGGGCAAGCAGGCATCAAACATTCAAGCTGCGTAGGATCAGGATTGCTGCTCTTCCTGTGGTTTAGCCACCTTGAAGTTATCCGGCAGCCACCGCAAACCGGATAAAGCCAGCTCCGCTTGCCGTGCCAGATCGGCTTTCTTGAACCCGTTCATGCTTTGCGCCTGTTGCGGAGATACCGCTTCAGCCACAATCGCAAGAATCCAGTCTCTCGGGATATGCGACAGGTAGTTCTCCCCCGTTGCCTCCCACCAGTCGGCCATGTTGAGATTCAGGGCTGCTTCAAAAGTTCTGCCTGAATGGCCGCGGTGGGTGAGCAGTCAGCATGCGCGTGAGTTTTTCCGAATGCAGAGGCTTTGGCTCATCACCTTTGCTTGTTCCTGCAATCCCTGTTGCCCCACCCTGATTGGATGACAGCTTCTTCATGTCCTCCCTGCGAATCAGGCTCCGCTCAATGTGCAATTTGCCTTCGTGGTCGACGGTGACGATCGTCCCTGTGATCTCAAGATCGTCCGGATAGGGTTCGGCCAGCGATTCATTCAATGCATCCAGTTCCCACTGAATCCGTTCCGCTTTTTCCTCGAATGCGGCATAGATTCGTCTGCTTGATCGGCGTCCTCATTGCCCGCTTCAAATTGCGCTTCAAGGACTTCCATTTCAGCTTCAAGCGCCTCCATTCTCGCCTGTTCCTCTGCCGTAAGCTCCCGCCTGACTGTTCGCACCTGCCCGACCACGCGACACTCGGCCTCATGGTCTTTCGGCAAGCGTCCATCGGTTATCAGCAGTTTCAATGCGGCAAACCTTCGTCCTCCGGCAACCACTTCATACTTGCCGGTTTTCCTGCCCTTCTTTACCTGCTCAGTGACAACCAGGGTGTGAATCAGTCCTTGGGAGGCAATGAGAGCAGCAAGTTTCTCGATGCCGGTTCCCTGCTTCTTTCTGGCATTGAGGGGCGAGATGACAAGTTTGCTAACCGGAATGCGGGCAATATCGGTTTCAACAGTCTGGACGGTTTCGATGGTATCCATTGATTGTCTCCTCTGATGAATAAATGAATGAGGAAAAGCCGGTGCGTCTGCACCGTGGCTCACTTAACCCGATCCGCTTCCGCGCTGTCAGGTATCTCGCAGTGACGGAATTTTCGACGGTTTGGGCTTACACCCCCTGAATACCGATTAGTCTTGAGTATGCTCCGGAACACCACCCGCTTTCGGATTGTGCCTGATAAGCGCCCCTCCCGATAATTTGCGAAGAGCGACATAAAACACAGGGGTGAGGAACAGTCCAAACAGAGTTACGCCGATCATGCCCGCGAACACGGTAATCCCCGTGGCTGAGCGCACTTCCGCACCAGCCCCTGTTGAGAGTACCAGCGGTACAGAGCCAGCGACAAAGGCAATGGATGTCATGACAATCGGCCGCAGCCGCAGGCGGCAGGCCTCCAGTGCCGCTTCAACGATCTCCTTGCCCTGGAATTCCAGTTCACGGGCGAATTCGACGATCAGGATCGCATTCTTGCAGGCCAGGCCCATCAGCACGACCAGCCCCACCTGCACGAATATATTGTTGTCGCCGCCGGTCAGCCACACGCCGAGCAAGGCGGCGCACATGCATACCGGCACGATCAGGATGACTGCAAGCGGCAGCGTCCAGCTTTCGTACAGTGCGGCGAGCACGAGGAAGGCGAGCATGACGGCAAGCGGAAATACGATCAGCTTGGCGTTGCTTTGCGTCACCTGTTGATAGCTCAGGTCCGTCCATTCGAGCATCATGCCGTCCGGCAATATTTCCCCGGCCATTTCCTTTAGCCGGATGATGGCCTGGCCCGAGGATAACTGGTGCGGATCGGAATCGCCAATCAGGTCGGCAGCGGGATAACCGTTGTAGCGCAGCACCGGATCGGGACCATAGGTCGGTGTGATCGTCGTCATCGCACTCATGGGTATCATATCGCCGCTCTCATTGCGGACGCGCAGTTTCTCAATGTCTTCAACGCGTTGCCGTTTCCCAGCGTCGGCCTGGACAAAAACGCGATAGACGCGCCCGAAAAGGTTGAAGTCATTCACATAGGCTGAGCCCAGGTAGATTTGCAGCGTATTGAACAGTTCGCTTAGCGACACGCCCTGCGCTTTGGCTTTGGTGCGATCAACCTTGATTTCGAGCTGGGGAATATTTGCCTGATAAGCACTGACCGGATAAGTGAACCCCGGGGTCTGCGCAATTTTGCCCTGGAAGGCTTTGGTCGCATCCTGCAGTGCGCCATAACCCAGGCTGGCGCGATCCTCCACGTAAAGCGAGTAACCGGAACCATTGCCCAATCCCTCGATCGGCGGCGGCATCAATGCGAAGGTAATACCCTCCTCAATGGAAGAGAATTTTTCATTGAGCTCCGCGACGATGGCGCTGGCGCTGCGGCTGCGCTGATCGAACGGCTTGAGGATGACATAGGCGGCGCTGAAATTAGGCGTGTTGGTAACCTGCAAGGCATTGAGGCCCGCATAGGCTGCCACTTTCTCCACGCCCTCGGTGCCAAGGGCGATATCGACCATCTTGCGCACGACCTCGTCCGTGCGCGCAAGCGAGGCGCCCTCCGGCAGCTTGGCGCCGGTGAAGAGATAAAGTTTATCCTGTGTCGGGATAAAACCATCCGGCACCTTATTAAACAGAAGCGCGGTGCAGGCGAGCAGCATGAGGTAGACGCTGAACACGAGCCCGCGTTTTGTCAGCGCGTGCCCGACGGTACGATGATAGTTCCCGGAGCTGCGCCGGAAGAAGCGGTTGAAGGGACGGAATACCCAGCCGAGCAAACGCTCCATCACGCGCGATAGCACATCCTTGGGCGTGTCGTGGCTTTTGAGCAGCATGGCCGCCAATGCGGGCGACAGGGTCAATGAATTGATGGCCGAGATTACCGTGGAAACCGCAATGGTCACTGCGAACTGCTTGTAGAATTGACCGGTTACACCCGTCAGGAAGGCCATCGGCACGAATACCGCGCACAGTACCAGCGCAATGGCAATGATAGGGCCCGATACCTCCTTCATCGCCTGATGAGCGGCGGCAAGCGGCGCCAGCCCTTCCTCGATGTTGCGTTCGACATTCTCGACGACGACAATGGCATCGTCGACGACAATCCCGATTGCCAGCACGAGACCAAACAAGGTCAATGTGTTAATCGAAAAACCGAGCAGGTACAGCACGGCAAAGGTGCCCACTATCGACACGGGCACCGCGATCAGGGGGATGATCGACGCACGCCAGGTCTGCAGGAAAAGTATCACGACAACCACGACGAGCGAAATGGCTTCCAGCAGCGTGTTCTGCACGGCGCGGATCGAATCGCGCACAAAAACGGTGGGGTCCCATGTCGGATCGTAGACGATGCCCGGCGGGAAGCGCTTGGATAGCTCATCCATCTTTGTATACACCGAGTTTGCTACCGCCAAGGCATTGGCGCCCGGCGATAGGAAGACGCCTACTGTGGCGTTGGTGTTCCTGTTGTTATACGCGCGCACGGTATAGTTGCCGGAGCCGAGCTCCACGCGCGCCACGTTTGACAGGCGCACCACCTCCCCATTCGGGCCGCTCTTCAGAATGATGTCCCCGAATTCGGTTTCCGTGCTGAGACGGCCGCGCACATTGATTGAAATGAGGAAATCCGGTTTGTTCGGCGAAGGCTCGGCACCGAGCTGGCCCGCCGATACCTGCACATTCTGTTCGCGCAGCGCATTGAGCACGTCACCGCTGGTCAGGCCGCGCGAGGCGACTTTATCCGGATCGAGCCAGATGCGCATCGCGTAGTCGCCCGAGCCGAACAGCTGCACATCGCCGATGCCGTGCAGGCGGGATAGCTCATCCTTGACATGCAGCACCAGGTAGTTGCGCAAATAGAGCGAGTCGTAGCGCCCGTCCGTCGAGAACAGGTTCATGTACATCAACGGCGTCGGGGATTGCTTTTGCGTCGTCACGCCATATTGCCGCACCGCCTCCGGCAGGCGCGGCAGCGCCTGGCTCACCCGGTTCAGCACGCGCACCGCGGCGATATCCGGATCCACGCCGGGCGTGAAGGTGATCACTACCTGCAGGGTGCCGTCGGAACTGGCGACAGACTTCAGGTACATGATGCCTTCAACACCGTTGATGGCTTCCTCCAGCGGCACGGCTACCGATTCGGCAATCTCTTTCGGGTTGGCGCCCGGGTAGTTGGTACGCACGAGAACGGTGGGCGGGATGACCTCAGGATATTCGCTGTTCGGCAGCAGGGGGATCGCAATCAGGCCGGCGGCAAAAATCACGATCGACAGCACAGCCGCGAAGATCGGCCGGTCGATAAAGAATCTGGAGAAATCCACGAAAGTTTACATCACCGCGCCTTACAGCGCAGCCATCGGGATTTCATTGGGTTTAACCAACATACCGGGAAAGTGGATTTTCTGCTGGCCGGCGACGACGATCCTGTCGCCAGGCGCAAGGCCGGACTGTATCACGCGCAATCCTTCCGCCATGCGGCCGGGCACGATGTCCTTGCGCTGGACTTTATTATCCTTGTCCACCACGTAGACGTACTTGCGGTCCTGATCTGTCATCACGGCCTTGTCATCGATCAGCAGAGCATTTTCCTTCCTGCCGCTGACGAATTGCACGCGCACGAACAAGCCGGGGGTAAAAATGCGATCGGCATTGGGAAGCACGGCGCGCACGCGTATGGTTCCAACCTCGGAATTGACCTGGTTGTCGAAGAAGTCGATCGTGCCTGCGTGGGGATAGCCTTCCTCGTTGGTCAGGCCGACGCGTACCGAAGTGCCGGCGGGCGCGCCTTCGCCATCGCGCTCCTGTTCGCCGTAGCGCAGATAGCTGTTCTCGTCGACGTCGAAGTATACGTACATCGGGTCCTGCGACACTATCGTGGTCAGTATGGTTTGGTCGGCAACGGCCATATTGCCGGCGGTTACCAGGGCGCGGCTCGTTTTCCCGGCGACGGGCGCGCGCACCTCGGTAAATTCCAACTGGAGCTTCGCATCGGCTACCAACGCCTCGGCAGCATCGATATCCGCGGCGGTCTGCGTGTGCGTGGTGCGGCGCGTGTCCGACTCTTCGCGGGAGATTGCCTCGGATTCTATCAGCAGCCGGGCATTCTTGTCCCGCATGCTTGCGAGCTGTTCCGCCACGCGTGCACGATCGAGCTGTGCCCGCGCATTAGCCAGTGCTATCCGATAGGGGCGCTGATCGATGAGGAACATCAGGTCGCCCTTCTTCACCTCCTGGCCTTCCTTGTACGCGACGCGCTGCACATAGCCGCTCACGCGGGCTCGCAGTTCAATAGTATGGATCGCGCTGACACGGCCAGTGTATTCATCCCATTGTTGCACCGGCTTGGAGACTACCTGGGCGACGCTGACTTCCGGGGGAGGCAGCGCCTGCCCGCCGCCCGCCTGCTCGTTGTCGCAACCTGCCAGCGCCAGCATCGATGCAATGATTACGCCTGGCATAATCGACCGTGTACGGAACATTCTATCCATTTGAGAGTGACGCACGCATATCCCTTTTGACTATTGCAACAAACAACAAGGTAGGAGTTCGTCCACCACTATCAGTGGCCAGGACCATGAAGCTCCGCATTCCGTCGACAAATTTGCCCAGATGCTGTCCATCGATTTCCCCTATGAAAAGTCGGATCAAGCCGTTCAACGGGTTTCTCCAGAGGCAGCCGCCTCCAGCGCACTGCTGCAACAAATCTGAGCAATCCCAGTAGATCTAGCTGAAACAGAGGCTTAAGAAACTTACCCACAACCCTATCCCCGGTCTATCCCCGGCAACAGGGGAAAACCTCATTGGATTAACTGGACCGGGGATGCAAGTCATTAGCGGCTTCGACATCAATTTGCAAACATTCTACTGAACTATGTTGATAACCGAGCAGATCAGCCTGAAAGACTCATGGTATTGAATAGACTTGGCCATCCGCCAGTTGACTGGTAGCCATTACACATAGGAGCAAAAAATGACTGCGACCAACCAGATTCTTATCATCGTTACCAATTCGGACGTGTTTGAAAAGGTAGGATACAGAACGGGACTGTGGCTTAGCGAACTCGTCGAATTTTGGGATATTGCTGAAGAAGCAGGCTATAAGATGGATATTGCCAGTCCATCGGGCGGCAAAACTCCCCTCGATCCCGAAAGCCTGCTCCTCACCGAAATGGGTGATGCCATCGGCCTCAAAGGGAGTCTTTCCAGGCGCTACGAAGACAAGGCCTTCATGAGTCTGCTGGACAACACGTTGAAAGTGTCCGACGTGGATCCGGCTGCGTACGATGCCATCTATATGACGGGCGGCCACGGCGTCATGTTCGACTTCCCAAAAAGCGCATCATTGGCGGAATTGACTGCCAGATTCTATGAATCCGGCAAGATTGTTTCGGCCGCGTGCCATGGACCTTGCGGTCTGCTGGAAGTGAAACTGAGTAATGGTACATATCTTGTTGATGGTAAGGACGTAACGGGCTTCTCGTGGAAGGAAGAGAAATTGGCAAACCGCGATGAAGCGGTTCCGTTCAACCTGGAGGAAGAACTACAAAAGCGAGGGGGGCGATACAGCAAGGCAATGATGCCGTTTGGCTCCCATGTGGTGGAGGATGGCCTCTTGATTACGGCCCAGAATCCCAAAAGCACCAAAAACCTGGGACAGGCCGTGATCAGGAAGCTCAAGGAACTCAAAGAAGTAGGTTCCCAGCCAAAGGAAATGTTTTTATGAACGGCGATACATCGACTACAGAATTGCCGATCTGGATGAAAAACGCAACCAGGGAAGGGTAACGGACGCACTCAACAATCTCCTGAAGGATGCGCGCAACGGCAGGCTGAAATGCGCAGCTATTCGTTTGTATTACAAGGATGGCTCAAGTGAAGTGAAAGTGATCAGTAGCACTCCTGAAGAACAGGCGGAGACTCTTGCCAGGCTGGACCGATCCATCGCGTTGCATGAGCGCGGACATCGATTCAATTGGCTTCACCGGAACCAGGACGAGTTGCAAGACGCACCAACTCCATGAATCCGGGCAGAGTGGAGGCAGACTTGAGGGCATTCCGACAAATCCCGCAAATGACGGGGTCGATCTTGTACCGGAATCCAGCAAACCTGATCTCGCACGCTTCGTCTGCAACTGACGGTGCAGGCTTATTGTGCCGGAAATCCCACGGTGCGACAGGCGCCGGATCACTCCACAGTCCAATGCCCTTGAGATCGGCTGCCTTTTGAGCCTCGGCATAAAGCCGCTTATCAGCCAGCCGCAGATCTTTGTCATACTGTTTGTAATGCCATGCCAGTCCCGCCTTGATCTGCTTCAGGTTGACGTCCTGGCCATCCAGCAGCACTTTTCCCAAAACACGCTGATAGCGGTCTTGCTTGTGCCACTCCACCGCAACTGTTTTGCCAAACACCAGATCAGCCAGGTTTTGCCGGGATACGTTGCCAAACGGCTGCTTGCGTTCAGGTGCATCAATTCCCATAAGCCTGATCTTGTGCTGGCGGTTTGACTTATCGAGGACTGTCAGGGTATCGCCATCGGCGATCTTGACGACCCGACCGCTTAATATTTCAGCTTGAGCGAAGCAGGTGCATAAGATATAGACAGCCAAGCCAGCTATTAACCGGCTCAGCTCAGCTATTCTGTCCCGTCGCATTACGCGGTCACCCTGATTCCAGCCTCATGCGCACGGCGTGCAGGGCGAACAACGATCTCAACATGCGGGTCGAGCGACACCAACGCCTCCATCAGGTGTTCGAGCGAGATGCTCCGTAGTTTGTAGCGCCGAATCTGGGACACTGTCGGCTGCGGCATGACGGTGAGGCGCGCCGCCTCAGTCTGACTTACGCCCCGCTTGTCGATCAGGTCGTTCAGCTTGAGTGCGAGAACTGCCTTCGCCGGCAGCTCTTGCGCATCGTCAAAGCCGAGATTAATCAGCACATTGTCGGTACCTTGAGGATGCTCTTTGTGTGTCATTAACCAGTATGAAGTAGTTTTGCCGGCTTACGATCATCCATACACAATGCAGAGATGAGTTAAATATGACAGCAATGGGTCAATCTTGCCCCGCCTCATCCAGACAGAAGCTATCATTGACGCCATCAAGACACGCTTCTCAGCCGGTCGCTTGTCATGAGCCAACCGGAGGGAATCGGTGGATAAGGGCATGATAGAATCCAGCCTCCAACTGAACCCTGGTATTGCCATGAACGAACACCCCCGCATCAGATTACTGGAAAACCTGCTGGCTCGCCGCATCCTGCTGCTCGATGGTGCGATGGGCACCATGATTCAGAGCCACAAGCTTGGCGAAAAGGACTATCGCGGGGAGCGCTTTGCCAATTTTCCGCATGACCTCCGGGGCAACAACGATCTCCTGACCCTCACCCAGCCGCAGGTGATCCGTTCCATTCATGAAGCCTATCTGGAGGCAGGCGCAGACGTCGTCGAAACCAACACTTTCAATTCCACCGCGGCCTCGATGGGAGACTACCACATGCAGGACCTGGTGTATGAGCTTAACTTTGCCGGCGCCAGGCTGGCAAAGGAAGCAGCACAAGCGATGGAAGCAAAGACGCCCGAGAAGCCGCGCTTTGTCGCGGGCGTGCTGGGGCCGACCACCAAAACCGCTTCGATTTCTCCCGACGTGAATGATCCCGGCTTCCGCGGCATCACATTCGACCAGCTGGTGAAGGATTATTCCGAATCCATTCGCGGCCTGCTCGACGGCGGAGCTGATATTCTGCTGGTCGAAACCATATTCGATACCCTCAATGCGAAAGCGGCGCTGTTTGCCATAGACCAGTATTTCGAAACGCATCAGATGCGTGTTCCCATCATGATTTCGGCCACGATAACGGATGCTTCGGGGCGCACGCTTTCCGGCCAGACGCCGGAAGCGTTCTGGAACTCTGTATCTCATGCCCGTCCGTTGTCGGTAGGGCTCAACTGCGCCCTGGGAGCGGAACTGATGCGCCCCTACGTCGAGGAGCTTTCCAGGGTTGCAGGCGTGTATGTGAGTGCTCACCCCAACGCGGGCTTACCCAACCCGCTGGCGGAGACAGGCTACGACGAATCCCCGGAATATACTGCAGGGTTGATCAAAGGGTATGCGCAATCCGGTTTCGTGAATATCGTCGGCGGGTGCTGCGGCACCACGCCTGCGCATATCAAGGCGATCGCAGACGCCATAGCGAGTATCCCGCCTCGGGCCGTGCCGGATGTTCCAAAGAAGCTTCGTCTTTCCGGTCTTGAACCGCTCAACATTGGCGACGACTCCCTGTTTGTAAACGTCGGGGAACGGACCAATGTCACCGGTTCGAAAGCCTTTGCCCGGTTGATACTTGGCAACAACTATGCGGAAGCCCTGAGCGTCGGACGCAGCCAGGTCGAGAATGGGGCGCAGATCATCGACATCAACATGGATGAGGCGATGCTCGATTCGCAGAAGGCGATGGTTACCTTCCTGAACCTCGTGGCCGCGGAGCCGGATATCAGCCGTGTGCCGATCATGATCGATTCCAGCAAGTGGTCGGTCATTGAAGCCGGGCTGAAGTGCGTACAGGGCAAGCCTATCATCAACTCCATCAGCCTCAAGGAAGGTGAAGCCGAATTCATCGAACATGCAAAACTTGCGCGCCGTTATGGCGCTGCGGTCATCGTGATGGCATTCGACGAGACGGGCCAGGCAGACACTATGGCGCGTAAGGTGGAGATTTGCGCACGCTGCTACCGCATTCTCGTCGATCAGGTTGGTTTCCCCCCTGAGGACATCATCTTTGATCCGAATATCTTCGCAATCGCCACCGGGATAGAAGAACACAATAATTACGGCGTGGATTTCATCGAAGCGACCCGCGCCATCAAGGAAAAGCTGCCGTATGCAAAAGTGAGCGGCGGTGTTTCGAATGTCTCCTTCTCCTTCCGCGGCAATGAGCCGGTGCGCGAGGCCATTCATACCGCCTTCCTCTACCATGCCGTTCGTGCCGGGATGACGATGGGCATCGTGAATGCAGGGCAGCTCGGCGTTTATTCCGATATTCCCAAGGACCTGCTGGAACGGGTCGAGGATGTGCTGCTCAACCGCACCCTCCCGGAAGACGGAGAGGCTACCGCCACCGAGCGCCTGGTGGAATTCGCCGAAAGCTTCAAGGGGCAAAGCAAGGAAAACACCGAAGACCTTGCCTGGCGGAACGGTTCGCTACAGGAGCGGCTGACGCATGCCCTGGTCAGGGGGATTACGACCTATATCGTGGAAGACACCGAGGCAGCCCGGCTGGAAATAGCCGCACAGGGCGGACGCCCAATCCAGGTGATCGAGGGTCCCCTGATGAACGGCATGAGTGTCGTCGGCGATCTGTTCGGATCAGGCAAGATGTTCCTGCCCCAGGTGGTGAAATCGGCGCGCGTGATGAAACAGGCGGTGGCGCACCTGCTGCCGTTCATCGAGGCGGAGAAGAAGCTGCTGGGCGATTCCAAACCCAAGGGCAAGATCGTCATTGCCACCGTCAAGGGCGATGTGCATGACATTGGCAAAAATATCGTCACCGTGGTGCTTCAGTGCAACAATTATGAAGTAGTGAACATGGGGGTGATGGTCCCCAGTGCCAAGATTCTGGAGACTGCCAGACGCGAAAATGCGGATATGATCGGCTTGTCCGGCTTGATTACGCCCTCCCTGGAAGAGATGGCGCATGTGGCAAAGGAGATGGAGCGGGAAGGCTTTACCATCCCGCTATTGATCGGCGGAGCCACTACCTCGCGCGTGCACACGGCGGTGAAGGTGGCGCCGAAATACAGCGGGGTTACAGTATGGGTGCCGGATGCAAGCCGCGCGGTCGGTGTGTGCAGTAATCTGCTGTCGGAGGATTTACGGACAGACTATATTCAAAAAATCCAGGCCGAGTACGAGAAAGTGCGGGCGCAGCATAAGAACAAGAAAGGACCGGCGCCGTTGCTGTCGATCGCGGACGCGCGGAAGAATGCGTTCAAGACCGATTGGGAAACATACACCCCACCTTCACCAGGGTTTACCGGTGTCAGATCCTTGCGAAATTATCCCCTGGAAAAACTGGTGCCCTTCATAGACTGGACGCCGTTCTTCCAGGCATGGGAGCTGTCGGGGCGTTTCCCCGCCATCCTGGAGGATGAGGTGGTCGGTGAGGCCGCCAGCAATCTCTACCGCGATGCGCAGGTGATGCTGAAAAAGATCGTGGAGCAGAAATGGCTTGCAGCAAATGCCGTATTCGGCCTGTTTCCAGCCAATACGGTCAACAGCGATGATATCGAAATCTATGCGGACAAAGCCCGCAAGCACGTAGCGATGACCTTCCACAACCTGCGCCAGCAGACAATGAAACCGGACGGAAAGCCCAACCTGTGCCTGGCCGATTTCATTGCTCCCAGGGAAAGCGGCATTGCCGACACCATCGGCGCATTCGCGGTGACCGCGGGAATGGGCATCGAGGCAAGGTTAAAAGTGTTCGAGGAGGTGCATGACGATTACAGCGCAATTATCCTGAAAGCGCTGGCGGATCGTCTGGCGGAAGCTTTTGCCGAGCACATGCACTGGCGAATACGGCGTGAATTCTGGGGCTTTGTCCAAGATGAAAACCTGAGCAATGAGCAACTGGTCGCGGAAGAATACCAGGGGATTCGCCCCGCGCCGGGCTACCCGGCCTGTCCGGATCACACCGAGAAGGGACCCTTGTTTGAAATGCTGAACGCGCCTGAAAATGCAGGCATCATCGTGACTGAATCCTTTGCCATGGTACCCACGGCCGCAGTATCAGGCTTTTACTTTTCCCACCCGGAAGCCAGGTATTTCGCGGTTGGCAAGATCGGCAAGGATCAGGTGGAGGATTACGCCAGGCGCAAGGGCTGGACACTGGAAGAAACGGAGACGTGGCTGGCGCCCGTTCTGGCGTATGAAAGATAGCTGAATGAAAGATACTTGATCGGAAAGATTGCTCACAGGCCTGCGACATGCAGGAGATGCGAGCAGCCATGTGCGTCCGGCGAGAGAAAACGAACTTGCTCTGTCGTTCCTGTCACTCCTTCACGCGGCTGATCTTTGCCACTTGGGGAATACGCCTCAGGCTGCGAATCACCTGTGCGAGATGATGGCGGTTGCGTACCTGTAAGACGAAATTCATGGTGGTATATACGCCATCGCCCTCCATGGCGACATTATCGATATTGGAATCCGCATCGGCGATGGCGGCCGCCACCCTGGCTAGCGCACCCCGCTGATTGGCCACCATCAGCTTGATACCCACTTCGAACTGCCGGTCGATATCCTTACCCCAGGCCACATCCAGCCAGTTGTCCGAACTGCCCTTGTTTTTAGTCACTGCCGGACAGTCATCGGTATGGATCACGAGCCCCTGATCTTTCTTGATAAACGCTATAACCGGATCGCCGGGAATGGGCCGGCAGCACCTGGCAAATTGTACGGCCATGCCCTCGGTGCCGAGTATCGTGATGACATCCGTAGTTCCGCTCGCGCCGAGAGCGGATTCGCCGGGTGAAGCCGCAAGCCGCCGTGCAATCACTGCCGGCAAATGCTTGCCCAAGCCCATGTCTGCCAGCAAATCGGTTCTGGATTTGGCGCCGCTTTCACGCGTCAGTTTTTCCCATTGCGCCTCGCTGATCGTCTGCGGATCGACCTTGAGCGTGGCGAATGCCTGATTCAACAGGCGCTCTCCGAGTTTCGCCGATTCATCGTATTGCATGGTCTTGAGAAAACGCCGGATATGCGAGCGCGCCTTGCCGGTAACTACGTAATTCAGCCAGGCCGGATTAGGCTTGGCATGGGATGCGGTCACGATTTCCACCCGGTCCCCGCTTCGGAGCACGGTGCGCAACGGCGCATTCTCGCCGTTAATTCTGGCGGCCACGCAACAGTCGCCGATATCCGTATGCACCGCGTAGGCGAAATCCACTGCGGTCGACCCCTTGGGCAGTGCCAGTATCTCGCCCTGGGGCGTAAAGACATAGACCTCGCCCGGAAACAGATCCACCTTGATGTGTTCCAGAAATTCCAGCGAATCGGTGGAATCGCTCATGGTTTCGAGCAGGCTCTGCAACCACTGATGGGTTTTCATGTTCAAATCGTTCAGATCCGCGTCGGAACTCTTGTAGAGCCAGTGCGAGGCAACGCCTGCCTCCGCAATCCGGTGCATTTCCGGTGTCCGGATCTGGATTTCGATCGGCGTGCCGTAAGGTCCCCACAGAGTGCTGTGCAGCGACTGATAGCCGTTGGCCTTGGGGATGGCGATGTAGTCCTTGAATTTTCCGGGGATGGGGTTGTAGAGGCTGTGCAGTGCGCCCAGCGCGATGTAGCACGAAGGCACATCCTTTACAATGACGCGAAAGCCATAGATGTCCAGAATTTCCGAAAACGAGAGATGCTTCTCCACCATCTTCTTGTAGATGCTGTAGAGCTGTTTCTCGCGGCCGGTTACTTCCGCATCCAGCCCTGAGGTCTTCAGGCGCTGCTTCATGGTCTCCAGGATTTTCGACACCATCTCGCGGCGGTTTCCGCGCGCTGCCCTGGTGGCGTTGGTCAGGACCCGATAGCGCCTGGGATACAGGTAACGGAAGCTTAATTCCTGTAATTCGTGGTAGATATTGTTGAGCCCCAGCCGGTTGGCAATAGGCGCGTAGATTTCCATGGTTTCACGCGCGATGCGCCGTTTTTTCTCAGGCCGCATGGCCTCCAGCGTGCGCATATTGTGCAGCCGATCCGCCAGCTTGATGAGTATGACGCGTACATCCCGCGCCATTGCCAGCAGCATTTTGCGGAAATTCTCCGCCTGCGCATCCGCGTGGCTCTGGAATTCGATCTTGTCCAGCTTGGAAACACCGTCCACCAGTTCCGCGACCGACTTGCCAAAGCGATCTCCGATCTCGGCTTTGGAAACGTGCGTATCTTCCATCACGTCGTGCAGCAGCGCTGCCGCCAGCGTCTGGCTGTCGAGGCGCAGTTTGCCCAGAATGCTGGCTACTGCGAGGGGATGAGAGATATAAGGTTCGCCGGATTGGCGGAATTGGCCCGAGTGGGCGCTCTGACTGAAGAGATAGGCGTTCTGAAGCTCGGATACATCCTCACGCGTGAGATAGCTGGAGAGTTCGTGAAAAAGGAAACTCGCCTCGGGCAAAGTAGCGGAAGAACTGGACAGACCTCGCGCCTGCATCGTCATTTCCTTTTTCATTCCATCAACATACGTTTCGGAATAGCAGCAGTATCCTCACTTGATGATTGATCGTCAGTTTGCTTGTCACTCAATAAAACGGTTTTTTTACATCACCGGTATCACCGGTAGCGCTCGAGCGCTCTAAAGGGTGCCAGTCGTGAGGATATCCGTTCCAACCAGGCCTTGTGAAATTTCCCGCAGTGCAATCACGGTCGGTTTATCCCGCGACGGCTCCACCATCGGGCTTCCGCCAACTGAAAGTTGCCGCGCCCGAATGGTTGCAACGAGGGTCATATCGAAGCGATTGGGAATTCTTTTCAGACAATCGTCAACAGTGATGCGCGCCATAATTTCCTTTACCAGGATATAAGGAAATTACAGTATAGAGTGTCTGGTTGTGGAAAGGCAACCCGCAGGACATTTCAAGCACTTCATTTTGCACACCACTTTTGCGGCAAAGGTGCATGCCGTTGCTACCGCTGATGGTTTTATAAAACTCTGGGGGAGGATGAGGAGGCAGAGATGTCCGCGTGCTTGTCCGGTTTATAAAACGGACGTGCGGGTGAGTTGTGCCAGCAGGCCATGGTGACGGACAAGCTGCTTCGCCGTTTTCAGACGCTCCACCTGTACGATACATTTCAGATCCTGCAACGCCCTCTCCAGCTTGTCGTTGATGATGATGTAATTATACTCTCCCGCATGACTCAACTCCTCGCGCGCCGCCGCCAAGCGGCGGCTGATCGCTTCGAGGCTGTCCTGGGCTCGATGGTGCAAGCGCATTTCCAGCACTTCGAGTGATGGCGGCAGAACAAAAATGCCCACCGCTACGGGGAAAACCGCACGCACCTGACGCGCACCCTGGCTGTCTATTTCCAGCAGAATGTCGCGTCCCGACATCATGGTTTCATTAATCCATTTCTTCGAAGTGCCGTAGAAATTCCCATAGAGTTCCGCACTTTCCAGGAACTCGTCCTCTTGCAGTTTCTGCTCGAATACTTGACGCGTGACGAAATGATAATCGCGTCCTTCGACTTCTTCGGGACGGGGCTGCCGTGAGGTATATGAAATGGACAGGCTGAGGTCGATATCTGTTTGCAGCAGGGCCTTGACCAGGCTGGTCTTGCCAGCTCCCGACGGCGCGCTGATGATATATAGAGTACCCGGCGTTGTAGTCATTGGTCGACCTGCTGAAATCCTTCTTCAGCAATACGTGTATGGTTACGGTTTTTTTGTTTTTACGATTGAACTCGCGCTCTTTCCGAAGGCTTCCGGCTGGTCAAAGCGTCGAAGCTGGAGTGTAACAGCTTCCACAACTCAACGAGTTTCAGGATTTCACCAGTCTCTACTCTTTCTACCCCTTCAACTACCCCAAAGCCTGGGATCGCGTCCAGCGCACGATATCCTGAGTCATCATTGCGCCCGCCTGCCGTGCCAGCTCTCGCCCATCCTTGAACAGTATCAGGGTCGGGATGCTGCGAATGTGGTGCTGCGTGCCGAGTGTTTGCTCAACGTCGGTATTTACCTTCGCGAGGCGAACATGAGGCTCAAGCAGAGTCGCCGCTTCTTTGAAGGCTGGCGCCATCATCTTGCAGGGTCCACACCAGGGCGCCCAGAAATCGACCAGAACCGGAACATCGTTTTTATTAATGTAGCGTGCGAAGGTTGAACTGGTTAATTCCAACGGCTGGCCGGCAAATATCGGCTGGTGGCATTGTCCGCAATTGGGCTGCTCGCCGAGGCGCGCAGTGGGAACACGGTTAATCGAGTGACAATGAGGACAGACGAGATGTAAAGAATCGCTCATGGATTACAAATGATAGTTTATTGTGCTCGTTTCGGCTTCCACCATTAGTCATTGCTATTGGAGATTAGAGGGAGAGACCGCAGCGGCAAAAGGTTCCGACTCATGCAGAAGTCAGGTGCAGCGCTATCGATCCTTCTCCCATTCCCCTGTTTAGTCCCGCTGTATGATGGTATAGAGTATAGCCAACTCCAGAGAGAAGAATTATGGGATAAGTATTACATGGCTGCGCACACAACGAAGAGGCGATGCGTCGACCCGTCAAGCGCTACCACTACAGCTCCCATGACGAGATCAAGGCGCATATGCAAACTTTCCTGATGGCCTACAACTTCGCCAGGCGGCTAAAGACCCTAAAGGGCCTCACACCCTTTGAGTACGCCTGCAAAATATGAGCTGAAGACCCAGGCAGGTTTATTATTAACCCACACCATCATACAGTGGGGCTAAACACCGTTAAATAAGGTGAGATAATTTTTATACCCGACGAACTCCTCTACCTTGCGTTTGGAGATAAAATTCTTCAAACACTCAAGAGAGAAGCGTGAAAGCGCTTTCGGGTGACCGATCACCACGAAGTCGCTCATACCCGCCCGTTCATACTGTTTATACGCATCCTCTAAAATGCTCGCTTTAGAACCATCTATCGATACCGCGCTGGCAGTCCAACAGCTAAGCTTCCTCACCAAATCCGCTCTACTGAGAGGTATAGTATGCCCATCTCCAAGTTGGCGATATAGGGAGCTGCCGAGCTTTTTACGGATGGCAAAACGCCAGTAAAAAAGGGGTGACAAGCGATAACTGGCAATTGGCACTTCCAGGAATTTGCCGTAAGGCTTGCATTCCAGGGGGTCATCGTCAAAAAACCAGTGGCTGGCAGCAGGGGCGTTCGAAAAATCGAAACGATGCGTCGCCCCTTTTGCAATTCCCCCCCGAAAGATAGTACTATCTATCAGAATGCGTTCATCTTTTAAAGCCTTTTGAATCGACGAAAACGGCTGTATAACCCAGCCTCCGGCTCTATACGCAAATACGCCTCTATCACCCGTTATGGTTCTCAGCACATTTGCGTATCGCGTCACAATCTCAGAAATAGCAGAATTCTCAAAATCTTGGAGTCGATATCGCTGAAGATTAATGTTCCAGCTTTCGCCGTTCCAAAAGGAGTCTTCCCAGTGAGGGTGCACATGCAACTGGATTTCGTGCCCGTCGACTACAAGACCTTCCAATTGCCGCATTATTTGATCATAGTCTCGCATCAGCCCGGGGAAGCGCTGCCCCTCCTCCTTAAGACGCAATAAAAACCCTGCGTCTACAAAGAAAACCAGTGGAAGCCTATGATATTTGGCAATTTGCCGCAAAGCTTCAGTAGGCGCTAACAGCGTTCGTTCCACTGTGCCTGCTTGCCGACCAAAAAAAATCTCGTAGTCCAATGATAAAACAATGTTCAATCTAGCACCTTTCTACATTCCGCTGCCCATTGTTGCTGGGTTGGAGTAAGCTTTATATCACCATAAATCGACTTCCCTTCTGCCAACATCTTTAACAACGTTACCGTAAATAGTCTTGCATCAAGAACGGAGAGTTCAGAATCCCCAAGGGTGTAAGTCTTGATCGCGCCAGCCTCAACAAGCCAACTGCGCGCGCGCTCACACTCTCTGATTGCCGAAAGACTTGGATTGTGGCAACTTGTCGTAACCATGGTGATATTCCCGGTGGGTCCCTTGCATGGAACAGTGAAGCGTTGATCGAGGTATATCGGTAGCGGCATAGCAGACCCCATCATGTCCTCATAAACATGAAAGCAAGTTACCGAATTTAAACCTACCCCGAACATTACAATTTTTCCTCCCCGCAAGGTCAACTTCTGGTAGGGGCTCTTAGGACCAAACGGCGAACTGTCCAGCTCGTGCTGAGCTACATATTCACTTGCTGATGCGCCAAGCGCAACTACTGAGTGTGTGGGATGAAGGCTCCTTACAGCGCCCGGCATCGCCATTAAGGAGTTGGAAATTGCACCCATTGCATTTTTTGCGCTGTGGACGTCAAAATCCTTACAAACTTTCAGGTATTCCAGCATAGTTGTATTGTACGGTAAAGCTGGACAGAGAATCGTTTGACGGGTCAAGTTGATTTGTTCGATCCACCCCTTCATTAGTTCGCTAACTGGCTTGTCAAGCTTTCCAATGTTGGTTATTGAACCGTGGATCATGAAGTCTCCTGTCAGTTCACATTCCGAAATACGGTGCAGAACATCTACAACATGGACCGGTGTCCGCTCTCTCTTAGACCTGGCGCGCCTCTGGCTCTTTTTGTTTTGGTCACGCAAACAAACTTGCGCACGCGCCGGTAGCAAAGGTATCAAACGCTTTACAAATGTTTTTAGCTTCATGCGCGCTTCCTATGCAATACAAACTCAGACCTCAACGCCATACCTTGACAGATCTGAAAGCTTTGCAGATGAGTCTTGAGTTCATTGTGGGAACTGTATGATAGCGCTTGGCTGTGGCTTCCTTGATGGTGCAGTTCATGGGTTCGACCTAACCATTATTCAGCAATAAAGTCTTTTAATTATAGATTACATGCAGCAAAACCCAAGAGCGCTACAATGATCCGAATTGGAGTTGTCTCGTTTTCATAGACACCGTAGACACTTCAATATTTTCATTTCCGAACCGGATCAGACTATGGCATGCGCGTGCTCGAGTCGAACTACGTGTTCAGGGCATGATGGGTTAGCTGCTAACAGTGATTCCCTTGATGCACAAGGTTGATCACTCGATATTCTGCACCTGCTCCCGCATTTGCTCGATCAATACCTTGAGTTCCACCGAGATCTTCGATACTTCCGCATCCACGGACTTCGCGCCAATGGTATTGGCTTCCCGGTTGAGTTCCTGCATCAGGAAATCCAGCCGCTTGCCGATCGCTCCACCTTTCTCCAGAACACGCTCTACCTCATCGAAGTGTGCCTGAAGGCGCGACAGTTCCTCATCCACATCGATCTTGCTGGCGAACAATGTCAGTTCCTGGCGGATACGTTCGTCATCGCAATTTATCATGGCCTCACACAGCCGGGCTTTGAGCTTTTCCTGAAATGTCGCCAGTAAAGCAGGAATGCGTGGACTGACTTCGGATGCGAGCCGACGCATATTGCCGAGGCGTTCCAGCAATATGGCTTTAAGTTTTGCACCTTCACGACTACGAGCAGCGGCCAGTTCGGCCAGTGCCGCACGCAGCAACTCCATGCATGGCCCGAAAAGGTTCTCGGCGGAGGAGGGTTCCGTCCCCAATATTCCGGGCCAACGAAGGACATCAGCCACTGCCAGACCTCGAGCCTCGGGCAATACCGCTCTGACGGCACGGTCCAGTTCCAGCAATTTTTGCAACAAATCCGTATTAATATGCTGCAAATCTTCCGCAGGTGTAACCCGGGAAAAACTGACGCGGCACTCGATTTTTCCGCGCTTGAGGCGGGCAGTCAGAAATTCGCGCATTGCGGCTTCCAACTGCCGGAATTCGTCGGGAAGGCGAAACTGGATATCGAGATAACGGCTGTTGACCGAGCGAATCTCCAGATTCAGGGATCCTTGTGGAAGTTCCTTTGCGACTACGGCATAGCCAGTCATGCTGCAGATCTTGGCTAATTCGTCCACTCGATCATCCACTCGAAGGTCCTTGATGCGTTAAAATTGCGGGCTTACGGCATTATCGCATATCGTTGCTGCATCCAAAGGAAACGAGTCGGCGTTTCCATGCAATCGAAAGGCGGCATGTGCGTTCGACTTATCCGGTGATGTGTCACCGCTCAGTTCTCAGTTAATAGTGAAGGATATAGTACAACTTATGCGTCCCAGTAAACGCCGCCCGGATCAACTTCGCCCCGTTGAGATTACCCGGCATTACACTCGGCACGCGGAAGGTTCAGTGCTGATCGAATGTGGCGATACCCGGATAATCTGTACTGCAAGCGTGGATGAGAAAGTGCCTCTTTTTCTACGGGGCAAGGGACAGGGTTGGCTCACAGCAGAATACGGGATGTTGCCGCGTTCCACCAATGAGCGCATGCAGCGGGAAGCCGCCAAAGGCAAGCAGTCCGGCAGGACGATGGAAATTCAGCGGCTGATCGGGCGCGCCTTGCGTTCGGTAATGGATTTGACAAAACTGGGCGAGCGCACCATCCAGGTGGATTGCGACGTGATCCAGGCTGATGGCGGCACTCGCACGGCGAGCATCACAGGCGCATTTGTAGCAGTGCATGATGCGGTAGAAACGCTGCTGCGCAAACAGGCGATAGAAGCTACGCCCATCACCGGTCATGTTGCAGCGGTTTCAGTGGGCGTCTACGAGGGCGTGCCGGTGCTGGACCTCGATTATCTGGAAGATTCGCGCTGCGATACGGATATGAACATCGTCATGACGGATGACTTTGGCCTGGTGGAAATGCAGGGGACGGCCGAAGGCATGCCTTTCAGCAGACATGACCTGAATGCGATGCTGAATCTGGCGCAGCAGGGAATACGGGAATTGATCGTGGTTCAGAAAAACGCATTGAACAGATAAACAGATAAATAGATATGCAAAGACTGGTTATTGCCAGCAATAATTCCGGCAAACTCCGAGAAATTCGCCACTTGCTGGAACCTCTGGGAATCGAGGTGCTACCCCAGTCGGCATTCGATTTTCCCGAAGCTGAGGAACCTTATTGCACTTTCGTTGAAAACGCGCTAGCCAAGGCACGCCACGCGAGCAAAAATACCGGGTTGCCAGCACTGGCCGATGATTCCGGCATTTGTGTCAATATCCTTGACGGCAAGCCCGGTATCTTATCTGCGCGTTACGCAGGGGAACCGAAATCGGATGAACGCAACAATCAGAAGCTGGTCGAGGCGCTGCGAAACCAGAGTGACCGCCGGGCCTACTATTACTGCGTTATGGTGCTGCTGCGGCATCCCGAAGATCCGCAACCCATTATTGCCGACGAAAGCTGGCATGGAGAAATCCTGCTGAATCCCCGCGGTAACGGTGGCTTTGGCTACGATCCCTATTTTTTTCTGGCAGACCTCGGCAAAACGGCGGCGGAACTGCCGATGGAGCAAAAAAACCGGATCAGCCACCGGGGAAAAGCGCTTGCGCAACTCGTCGAGAGGATCAGGCAGGAACAGCTCTGATTCGCTTGCCCGCTTGCCGCTTGGATTCAACCGTTACAACAGAAGAGAAAGACAATTTCAACCACTGCTGAAACAATGGCTCCTTTTGCTTGTCTCTTCGATTCATCATGACAGCAATTATTTCTCCCGCAGCGATTCTCGGTTCCCAGGCCCTTCAGCTGAAGTCTCTGCCCCCGCTGAGCCTTTACATCCACCTTCCGTGGTGCATGAAAAAATGCCCCTATTGCGACTTCAATTCCTATGAAGTCCGCGACCGGAGTGGCGGCATGCCGGAGGCCGAGTATGTAGCCGCCCTCATTCGCGACCTGGAAGCTTCGCTGCCACAGATATGGGGGCGCAAGGTCATCAGTATTTTTTTTGGTGGTGGAACGCCGAGCCTGTTCAGTCCCCGTTCCATAGATGCGATTCTCGCAGCCGTCAGGGCTTTGCTGCCGCTGGAGCACCTGGCTGAAGTAACGCTGGAGGCCAATCCCGGAACGTTCGAGGCGCAAAAATTTGCGGATTTCCGGGCCGCAGGGATCAATCGCCTCTCCATCGGCATTCAGAGTTTCAACGCCAGGCACCTTACATCACTTGGCCGCATACACAACGACAAGGATGGCCGCCGCGCTGTCGAAATCGCGCAAAAGAACTTCGACAACGTGAATCTCGACCTGATGTATGGACTGCCAAACCAGACGCTGGAAGAAGCGCGGGACGATATCGAGGCAGCCGTCGCTTATGGCGTACACCATATTTCCGCCTATCATCTGACGCTGGAACCCAATACTTTGTTTCATCGTTATCCGCCCTCCCTGCCCGATGATGAGCTGACGGCGGACATGCAGGCAATGATCGAACAAACGCTCGCGCGGGAAGGTTATGCACATTATGAAACGTCGGCCTTTGCCCGGCCTGGACGCGAATCCCGTCATAATATGAACTACTGGCTGTTCGGAGATTATCTGGGGATCGGTGCCGGCGCGCACAGCAAAATAAGCTTCCGGGACAGGATAGTGCGCCAGATGCGGTACAGGCAGCCGAAGGAGTATCTGGCCAAATCCGCACCCGAAATAATATCTGACCCCCCTATCATGGAACAGCACGAAGTAGGGCGGAACGATCGCGCGTTTGAATTCATGATGAACGCACTACGCCTGATCGATGGGTTTGCCCCGCAAATGTTCATTGAACGTACAGGGCTGGCTCTCACTCACATCCAGCGTCAGCTCGACGAGGCGGAACGGCACCAGTTGATAACGCGGGATTTTCAACGCATCGCACCTACTCTGGCCGGCAGGCGATTTTTGAACGATTTGCTGCAGATTTTCCTCCCCAAGCAAAGCCGGGTATAAGCTTCTTCAAGCGGCCTGCTTTTTCCGGAATATCACATCCCGGACCTCGTGCCCGAGCCGTAAGCCCCGCTGCTCGAATTTGGTCATTGGGCGATATTCCGGACGCGGCGCATAACCCACCGCAGTATTGGTCAAGTACGGGTCGCCGCTCAATACCTTCAGTATCTGCTCTGCATAATCCTCCCAGTCGGTCGCCACATGGATATAGCCGCCGGGCTTCAGGTGGCTGCAAAGCAGGGCAACGAATTCCGCTTGTATCAGCCGGCGCTTGTGATGGCGCGCCTTGGGCCACGGATCGGGAAAGAAAATGTGCACCCCATCCAGGCACTCAGGGGGCAAAGCGTGTTGCAGGACCTCAACCACGTCGTGCTGGATGACGCGTATGTTCGTCAACCCCAGTTCTTCCACCTGCTTGAGCAGACTGCCCACGCCGGGCGTGTGGACTTCTACCGCGAGGTAATCGTTCTGCGGATGCGCCTGCGCGATCAGCGCTGTGGTTTCGCCCATGCCGAAGCCGATCTCCAGGAATTTAGGCACACTTCTGCCAAAGACAGAGTCCAGGTCAAGCAGTTTCCCGGAATAAGGAATGCCGTATTTCGGCATCAATGTTTCATGGGCGCGTCGCTGCGCGTTTGAAAGGCGTCCCTGGCGAAGAACGAAGCTGCGGATGGGACGATGGGGGGAATGTTCAACCATTTGATATGTCTGGAAAGGACGGGTGGGGAATGAAAAATCCTTTCCGGTCCTTATTTCCCTGACATGTTTCCGATAACCCCCTCCACTGGAGAACTGGGACTTGCACTGTACAGCTTTTTCGGCATCCGGCCGGCGAGATACGCTTCGTGCCCCGCCTCAACCGCTTTTTTCATCGCTGACGCCATCAGCACCGGATTTTGCGCGGCAGCAATGGCTGTATTCATGAGCACGCCGTCGCAGCCCAGTTCCATTGCAATCGCCGCGTCCGACGCCGTACCTACACCGGCATCCACAATGACCGGGACTTTAGCGTTTTCGATGATGATCTGCAGGTTCCATGGATTGAGGATACCCATGCCGGAACCGATCAGGGATGCCAGGGGCATGACCGCGATGCAGCCGATCTCTTCCAGTTGCCTGGCGGCAATAGGGTCATCCGAGGTATAGACCATGACCTGGAAACCCTCCCTGATCAGAATCTCGGCTGCCTTGAGGGTTTCAACGATGTTGGGATAGAGTGTTCTCGGATCACCCAGAACCTCCAGCTTCACCAGGGTATGACCGTCCAGCAATTCGCGCGCAAGGCGCAAGGTTCTTACTGCATCCTCCACCGTGTAGCATCCGGCTGTATTGGGTAACAGCGTATATTGCGATGGCGGCAGCACCTCCAGCAGGCTGGGCTCTTCCGGGTTCTGGCCGAGATTGGTTCTGCGGATAGCCACGGTAATGATTTCTGCGCCACTGGCGTCCACGGCGGCGCGGGTCTCGTCAAAGTCCCTATACTTTCCGGTACCCACCAGGAGGCGTGAAGAATAGGCTTTACCGGCGATGACAAGCTTGTCCATACGCTTATCCTCCACCTACGGCAACGACAATTTCAAGCTTGTCGCCGTTTGTGAGCATCGGCTGGTCGAATTGGCTGCGCGGTACGATTTCACCGTTGCGCTCAACCGCGATCCGCTTGCCCTGCAACCCCATGTGCTCCAGTAATTGCCTGATATTCAGTTTTGGGTCATTCGTTGCCCCTGAATCAGTCCCCGAATCCGGGGAAGGAACAAGTTGGGGTTGGCCATTGACTATAAGTTGTATCATTTTTCAAAGGATGGCTTAGCAAAAATGCTGGCTTAACTTTTGAATTATACGGCGCAGCCATCCCCTAGTCGACTCCGGTGAAACCCGATGTTCCATCAGGATTGCGGGTAGGAATTCAGAAGGTAGCTTCTGAAAATTGAACGCACCCCTTCGACAAGCCTGCCCTGAGCACCGTTCGCGCCTTCGACACGCTCAGGCCGAACGGAAAGCAAGAGCTCGGGTGCATCTCAGATGAAGAACCTGGTTTCGAATAAGGGAACCTCCACTGCCATTTATGGCTTAGTTTCCGTATAATCCGCAGCTATGCGGCGGGTGTAGCTCAATGGCAGAGCAGAAGCTTCCCAAGCTTACGACGAGGGTTCGATTCCCTTCACCCGCTCCATCTCCAACAATTCACGGACTTCCGAAGAAATCCAAGAAGTGTTGTGAGTCAATAGATGGACGGTAGCTTGTCCGAGACGCTACTAGCCAGCCACAGCACATCCTGAATCAGCCATCCGTCCGAGGCTTGGAGCTAGTTCAGTTTGAACTCTTCCTTTAGCAGGTATCGCAATCCATAGAGGAGCTTGCGTGAACGCATGGCGTCGTTCCGACTTGATGCAGACTTTTGTTGTCTTCAAAAGTGCTCTACCGTCATGGAAAAGCACTCAGTCGGCCACACTACTCACCTTGGTGCTCCATAGGCTTCACCCGTTAACAACAGCACCGAGATTTCAGGCTTCGACTGCCGCAGCGCCTCAACGGATGCAAGATAGCGCCTTGGCTCGGCATGCGGGATCGCCACACCGTATCTGGCCTCCAATCCAGAGGGGCGCATCTCAAAGCATGCTAAGCCAGTGCCCAAGGTGATGAGTTTGCTGCCTAGCGGCGTCATCACCAGCCGGCAACCGCCGAGGATCGCCATGCTGTTTTGGTAGCGCCGCATCGCGCCCAAGAGTTGGCGGTAGGCTTCGAACGGCTGGGACTCATGGGCATAGAGAATGTTCGATGTCGGTGTTTTCCGGCTGTCGAACAGCGGCTCTCGGTACTCCACGAGCAGGCGATCTGCGCGCCGGGGGTCCTTGGAAGGATGGGGTACGACTGGGCAAACCTCGGCTTCCGTCGGAATCGAACCTGCGATCTTCTGCAACTGGTTCACGCGCCCTTCGCCCAGGATCGGGAACCAAACGAGAGGCCAGTCCTGAACACTCTCCGCCTGCCACGCAGCGAAGAAACCCGGGATGTTCACAAGGTCGTTGCTCGGCTCCTCTGCCCGGATGTGTCCATCCAGCTTGGCGTCCTCAGCGACTAACACTTGGAAGTTCACGCCGTTGGCATACAAAGGGTGTGTGACACCCTCAACGGTCACCTTGTTGGGAACGAGTTTTTGCAGGATGTTGGTGAGCAGCGCCAGATACGTCGCGCGCGGCAAGGAACTAACATCGAGGATGATGTCGGTCTTGCCATCAATCTCCTCCAATACGGCCTTGACGCGTTGACGTAGCGCATCGCTGGCACTCGCCTCTTCTTCTCCCTCGGGCATCGCGACCGTGACCGTTGCCGTCCCGCCAAGCGGTGAGAACATCGACTCTAGCACCGCCGCGTTCTCCTCAGTGAGCCGTTCGATACTATCGTCCAGTTCATAGCTCTGGAATCCCAGCAACAGCAGCTTCGCACTTACCGTACGGCGCTCGATCTCCTTTTGGCTTGCCACGAACTCGCGCATCACGGCCTGCGCACGAACGTCGAATCCACGACCTGCGATGTACAGTAGTTCGACCGGTCGGTCCTTCAGCAAGCTGTCCCACAACTCGTGAACTGCGTCACCGCGGCGAAATACGTAGCGATCCCAGAGCACGCTAAGTCGTCTCCAGGTTCTTGCGGCTGGGAGTCAGGCGGCGCTCCATCCACTTCATCAACTCCCCGACCGACACGTCCCGCCATCCCCCCATTTGCAGAGGTAGGCCATAGTGAGCGCACAACGAGCGGTTCAGATAGAAGATAGTCCCACTGTCGCGCGGACCCGTGGCCTGGCTCTCGCGCTGCACCAGCAGGTTCTCCGCAACGCATTCCGCCAACACCCTTTGCAGCATCACCCCGGTGGAACCGAGCGGATTAGATGGTGCAGTGAGCTTCGCCAGTTCCCTACGGGACAGCCGCACACCGGTGACGCCGGGCGCGTATGGAGCGTTAGGCGCGAAGGTCTGGTCGTAGCAGAACGCACCAATGGAA
Source organism: Nitrosospira sp. TNL300 (assembly GCF_055385915.1). Classification (NCBI taxonomy): domain Bacteria; kingdom Pseudomonadati; phylum Pseudomonadota; class Betaproteobacteria; order Nitrosomonadales; family Nitrosomonadaceae; genus Nitrosospira; species Nitrosospira sp. TNL300. The sequence continues at coordinate 88,010 of NZ_AP041005.1, forward strand.
TCCAACAGTCTTTGAGCGCGGGTGCCTTCGGTATGCGACTTGGGAATAAAATCGCGCTTGCGACCAGCTGCCTCGCGTAAGAGCTTGTCCTGCTCGACAGGGGACAGAATCGGTTCGGGTTTGCGCAGCACCTGCTTGGCCTGTAGGCCGACGTAGAGTGCCGCAGCCAGTGCCAGCAGTTCCTCGACATTGTTCGTGGCCATCACGCACAAGCGGTCGAAGCCAAAGTAGTATGGAATACCAAGCTCCTCGTGCATGAACAACTCGGCTGCGCCGCGCACTTGGGAACTGTCACGGTCTTCGAGTTCTTCCTCCGTCAAGGTCAGGTCCAAGGACAATTGGCGCTTGGACTCGTCGCGGACCAGAAGGATGCGCGTAACGTAGAGCTCCAGCAGCGACTCCACGTTCTGGTCGACGGTATACTGGTCTGCGCGTGCCAGCCACTGTGTGTAGCGCTGGCTGGATTGGTGGCGCTCCACTTCATTGCGGAATCGTCGGATGCCATGGTCGACTTGAGCGCGCACCTCGCTGCTGACCAACTTGTCACGCAAGCATTGCGTGAACGAGCTTACGGGCACCACATCCTGGTTCTTCATGCGGCGATCTAGAATGTTCTGTGCATAGGAGATAAATTGGGTCATCCCCTTAGCATCACTCCACATCTTATCAAGGTTGTACTCACGCAGATCGCGACCTTCGCGCGCGCCCTGTGATAGCAGCTCCGTTCCCAGCGCCACCGTACGCTCTGCCAGCCATACAGGAATGGAGGGACGCATCACAGTCAATTCGTCGATTAACAGGGCACGTTGCCTGCGTCGCAGCTTGTGCATGTCGTCGACCATCAGCAGACGTTGGCCGCCTACGACCCGCCCCTTATGGGCGAACTGGATCGACTGCAACCACAGTACCCCCTCGAAGCGGACATGGGTTGGCAGGCTCGCACTGATAGGTCCCATGAAGGTATCCAGTTGGGCGTAGATACGATGCTCGTGTTCCTCGGCCCAAGTGGCAAGTTCCAACGCGCTCTTGATCACCGGTATGCCTTGAAGGCCGGGCACCGCAGCATGGTCCAGTGAGACCTCAGCCAGTTGCTCCGGCGCATTGAACTCCAGCAGAGCGCTCAGGCTCCGCAGCGTGCGCAGCACGATCCGGCAATTCAACAGGGCCCGAAATAGTGCCTCCTGTTGCAGGCCCCCGCTGGAGGGAAGATCCGCATAGCCAGAGGCGCAGCTGAGGTAGACGCCGAGTAGTTGAGGGCTGTCACCTTCCGTTAACAATCCGCGGTTGACCAGCTTCTGGAACGACTCGGACAACTCAAGGCGATTGCGGGAATTCCAAAACGCTCGCAGTGCTTGCGGCGTGAAAGCGCGCAGCAGCGTCGTCTTGCCGGCGCCGGGTGCACTACGGAACACATGCACAGCACCATCGAAAGCGTCCTCGGCTAGCTTTTCCAGGATCTTGGGCGAGAACAGCCGCACGAACTCCATGTCCGAGGTTGTGCGTTCGGACATGCGTTCCAGGAAGGGGTTGGCGTTGTAGGCCATTAAAACTCTCGATGGCGGCTGACGCGGGGAAACAATCCATGCGGCTTGAACTGCTCCGGCCCCCACAATAGGAACACTGAGTTGTTCGGCGTGTTGTGAGCCAGCACCACCGGCAACGCGCAGTCGGCGAAACCTAGACTAGCATCGTCGGTTCCACCGACTCGAAAATGCTTGTCGACCACGCGGTTGTCACAGTAAGCAGGATTTCTCAGCAGGGCACGAAGCTCCGCGCTGTTGTTCCGAGACAAGGCGACCTCAGGCTCTATCGGACAAAGGACGCGCACCTGCAAGGGCTTGAAACCGTGGTCTGTCGTGAAGCGTTCGGACCAGTACTCGATATGGTCGATCGCTTGACGGGTAGCAGTGTACAACATCAGGAAAACCTCGTAGTGCGATGGGTCCACCATGCCTCTCTGGTGAAGCCGCTGGTAGATTTTCGGTAGCTTGCCCTTGAACCTGCGTGACTCACCGTCGTATCGAATGTAAGTGTTGCCACTACCCGAAAAGTCGTCCAGCAACCAGATCAAGTTAAAGTGGGGGTCATCAGACGCGAAGCCCGCACTTTTCAACGACGCCCTGAGGTCCTCGAGCATCTCATCGGCTTTCTCGTCGCCCAGCTCATAGGCCTGCCAAATCTGCTCGTTGCTGATGTCCCCGTCGCTGGCGCGCCTCAACTCGTTTGTGCGTGCTCCGTCGCTCAGCCCTAAGTAAAGGGACGTCAGACGCAATTGCTTGAAGCGTCGGTGGCAAGCAATCTCCTGGACCCTGAAGGTCGGGATTTCATGCTCCTCTGACACGAGGCGCATGTTTTCCTGGACGATCCAGTCCTGGTATGCAGTTCGCACGAGGTGCGACAGCTCAGCGTCGGAGATAAACACCAAGTGATCGAGCACCAGTCCCAGCGCCGTCTGCCGATCCTGCGGCTCGAACTGGTGGAGCCACAGCGCCAAGCTTTCGATGAAGCGGCGACCTGGACCGAACTGCTGGTAGTGGTCGTATTTGAAGTCGGCCAGTAGTTGAAGGGTCGGCAGAACCTGCGGTACCTCATCGAGGTCCTCCCACCCCATCACCTTGGCCAGGAGATTGGCGGCGTTCTGGTCACGCATAGGTTCCTTTCCCGTGGGTACTAGCGATGGGAAAGTCCATGCCAAACTCCCGATCATCCCCCACCTTCATGCGTTCGAGGTACCACAGCGTGGCATCGACATTGCGCTTCTCGACTGGAGCCAGCTTCCATCCTCGGTCCAGCCGTCGCGAGGGCATGTCGACGCTGAGCGAGAAGCGGTGTTCCAGCAGGGCCGCGTCATTGCCGGGCCAAGCGCCCTGGTCGCCCAGTGTCAGGATTTCATAGGGATCGATCTTGTCGTTCTGGATGATGTGCGCAATCAAGCGCGACTTGCTCACGCCACTGGTTAGGATGTCCACAGAGTGTTTGCTGCGTACTATGGTCGACAGGTCGAGACCAGCTTGGCGCAATGCGTCTGCGATCACGAACCACATGGTATCGGTTGCAAGCCCTTCGCGAAAGCGTACACTCACCTGAAAGGGCGGTGTAGTCTTGTGAGCCAGGATGGGCACACCAAGGGATTTCAAGCGCACCACGATGCGAGTGACATGGCTCAAAAACTCACTCGTCTGGCCGGGCAGCTCAGGCGGAACATCGGCTGTAGAGATCCAGCCACCGTGGTAGAGGCACAGTCGAATCTTCTGGAGCACGTCCAGTGGCAGTGCGTCTTGCAGGCACGCCTGGAGTGAATCGCCCCGTCCAGAGGCAATACCCACTTGTACCCCTGCGCGCACGAGCCGCACCAGATGCTCGACGATCTCGGGTGGAGGCGCTGCATCCTTGCTCTGTGAGCTGCACAAAGTTCCGTCGTAGTCGAAGACGACAGATCGGAAACGCTGCGCCTGGATCAAGGTGCGGAACGCCTGTGCCGCGCGGCGCATAGTGCCGTGATCTCGCTGTGAAGGCCAATGGGCTCCGAGCACCTCGTACTTTGACTGCTCCTCGGCAGGGGCTGCCTCCTGCGGCAGTGGAATCATTTCATGCAAGTTTGCATAGTGGATCTCCCGGCTATAGGTCGGCACATCCGGCCGCCCTGGATCCTTGCCCAGTTGTCGGCCAATTGCCGCCACGAAGTGCATCTGTGCCACCAACCCTGCGACCAGGTGCATTGGGTCGGCACTCGACAGTGGCATGGCCAATGTGGGAATCTCGGGAGGAAACTTCTTGCGCATAGCCTCCCAGAGTTGGTTCAGCGAGGGCTCGGTCAACGCAAGAATGGCACAGTCCTGGGGACGCTGAGACAACCAGAGGTGCCTGCCATGCGCATAAGAGCGTAGGTCGGCCAACTGAGTGTGTAACAAAGCGCCTTCGGAGAGCTTCGACTCCAAATCCGTCGCTATGGGTTTCAGCAAAGGCGAGTAGACAACGGTCAGCGCACCACGCCGCACTGCCTCGAAGATAAATGACTGCGCCGCCGTCAGCCAGTCATCCACGGTCTGATCCCCCACCCGCAGCGCCGCCATATCGGAGAACATCGACTCGCGACGGCCGTTGAGCTCGCCGTACGCCCTTGCGACCAACACCGCATCAAGCAGCAGGCTGTTGGTGGCCAAATAGCCGTCCTTCTTGACCAACTCAAATACGTACGGCTTCACGCCCGGCAGCGCCCCTACATGTTCCATCAGCGGACTGTGCTGCCGGTTGGTCAATACATGGACCGTATGTGAACTGAAGTGCCGGGCCCGCTCGAGCGCCTCCACGATGTCGGGGTTCTTACCTTCTGCGGACACGAGAAACACTGGGCTCGAGGAAGCCAGCGTCGGACTGCAAATGATCTCCAACGGGGTTGAAGGGCGGGAGACCCGTCCCGTATAGGCTTCATGAAGGCTGCACAGCAGAGATGCCACCGTGAAGGAGCCGCCCGATCCCACGCCGATCATGCTGGACTCGGCGGTGCTGGCGATCGCGAGCTTCAACGCCTCAATGTCGGCGGCGCACGCAGCCGCATAGCTACGCCCCAACTGCGCGAGTTCCTCCTCGTAGTGACTAACAGCCGTCTGCATGCGTTACCTGGTTATGCCGTCGCAGGCATCCGCTTGGACGCAGCCTCCTTGTCGCCTTCGGATGCCTTGCCTGCCGCTGAAGTTTTAGGCTCGGCAGTCCACGCCGGCCGCTGAGCATAGAAGGCCCGCAGTTCCATCAGCATCACGCCCAGCATGTTCTCGCCCTTGCCATCTACCTCGCCCCATAACCGATTGACGGCGTTGTTTACGGTCCCAGCCTCCACAAGCCTGGCGCTGTCGGTCGACAGTAGCAGTTCCCGCAAGTCAGCATGCTGATCGAACTTCGCGCGAAGCACGGCGCGCATGCGATCGAATTTGATCTGCGCCCAGTCGGGAACCACGTCCCAAACGTAGAGACCATGGGCCGCCATTGCAGCCAGGGCAGGTGTCGGCGCATTCAGGATCCACTCGCGAACGGCAGGTTTGCGGGCCTTGCCCGCCTGATAGGCGTGTTCTGATGTAGGATAGATTGTTCCTTCGAATTCGATGGGGCGCTGAAACAGATTGCTGAAGGCGCCATACGGATTCTCATTGGCCCGGTAGAAGCGAATCTCCCGGACAGCGGTCGTCTGTTTGGCGGCACGTTTGTGCACCGCCTGCGGCGTTTTGGTCATTGGCGTGGTTCCTTGGCAAAGTGTTCGGGGTTTAGACCCAGCGCCCAGCAGTGGCTAACGATCAACACTTCAAGGAAGCTAATGAGACGGCGGGCCTCATGCCCCGCCGCAGCCTTGATCTTGAAATCAAGCCGGACCATGAGCGTGGCGATCTTCATCTTTGGACGTCGTGAGATGGTCATGATCAGAGATGGAAGAAGGGATGTAAAATCGTCGTAATGTACTACACTTTGCAGTGCATTTGGCTTAGCTTCAGCGCTTTACTGTTCGGCTTGGAGCGATGGGACCACTTACGCAAGTCCTCAAGCTCCGAGCATCTGCAACTCAGACTCCGCTCCCAATCGACAATAGCGCTGTTTACAATGCCCTGCGTCTCCATAACTCGTGTAGCAGCGCGACGCCATTGAGAGCAGTCGAGAGTCAAGGACAAAGTTCTTGTTGACTCAGCACAACCTTGGTGCCAGTGGATGGATGTCAAAAGATCTCAGCAGACCTTTCATAATATTTGCCGAAGGAGGACGAGGCAGTACATAATACGGCCTTATCCCATTGGGTGAACGGAAATAATCTGTTTTTCTTCAGTGGGTTGGTGCGGTGTTATGTCCCCTTCACCCGCTCCATCTTTCCCCGCCTATGAACCGCTACCCCCGCTGTACCAAATGGGCTTTTTTCCTTTTCCTGTTTGCCGGCTTAACGATTCTGCTGCTGGGCAGCATCATTTATATTGTTGTCATTTTTGATCCCAATGCATATAAGCCGGAGATCATCCGGCTGGTGCAAGAGAAAAAGGAGCGGCTGCTCAGGCTGGATGGTCCCATCACGCTTGCGTTCTTTCCCAGTCCTGGCGTGGAACTCGCCAGGCTTTCCCTCAGTGAACATAACCGTGACGACGAATTCGCGACCATAGAGAAGGTTCACGTTTCTCTCGAAATCCTGCCATTGCTTCGAAAGGAACTGGTGCTGGATGAAATCAACATAACAGGGCTGAAAGCCAATCTGATCCGTTTTTCCGATGGCAGCACGAACATCGATGATCTGATCAGGAGCGAAGAGCAACGGGAACGCTTCCGAGTCGATATCAGCCGGGTACATATGGAAAAAACCATGCTCGCCCTTCGCGATGAAGGCAGCGACACGCATTTCGTATTCAGGAACATTGAACTGGAAGCCAGCCGGGCGGGCGAACGGGCAGATGCGGGTGATGTAATTCGCAGCAAGGTGGAATTGGCGTCTAACATAGCTCATCCTGAGCGTCCCGAAGTGGATATGGCAACTCGCGTGCGTTTTCATCTGACTTGGAACGCAGAAAGGCAGTATCTCGCGCTCAGTGGGATGAAGCTCGCTGCCGAGGCGCAGCTTCCGGACACGGGCCGATTGCTCATCCAATCCGGCGGAAATTTTTCTGCCAGCCTTTTGGAGGAAGGAGGGGAATTTAGCGCCGATGAATTCACCTTCGATGCCGGGATAAGGAGCGTTGACAGCAGTTTTGATATTGGCGTGAATGCCTCTCATCTGGGCTTGAAGGGACAGAAAGTGACCGGGGATAAAGTTTTGGGAGTGGCGCAAATTAACGGGTCCCATAGCCTGACCAGCGGAAAGTTTTCTCTTTCGTCGATACGGGGCACCCTGGCGGATTTTCGGAGTGAAGTGTTCAAGGCTGACCTGGAATCGAAAAACCAAGATCAAGCTATAAAGGCCCATTTTTCCTCGCCACTTGGCGGCAATATCCAGGCGCTTTGGCTGAACCTGCCGGAATTGAAAGGAGAAATCGAGGCGAAGGGTGCAAGTCTCCCCGCGCATGGCATTCAGGGAAACCTTTCCGGCAGCGCCTCCATCGACGGCTTGACTCACCATGCGTGGGCAAAGCTGAACGGAACCATGGCAGACAGCAATATCGCGACGATATTTTCGGCAAGCGGCTTCATTCCGCCGCACCTCGCCTTTGAAGTGGATATCGATGAACTGAACCTGGACCGCTTTTCATCACGGCAACAAGATGGGCAGCAGCAAAAAGCCAGTCGCCCGGAGCGCCCAGTCGAATTAAACGTGCTGGGTAATCTGGAGGGCTTGAACATGGAAGGGTTGATTCGGGTAGGCGTATTGAAGGCGGGCGACTTCACGGCATCGAGGGTCAGAGTGGACATACGGCCTTGATGAACGCGGAAGGAGATATTTCGGATTCTATTTCGAATTCTTTCGCCACCAGGCTTATCCACTGGCAGCGGGAGCATGGCCGTCATCATCTGCCCTGGCAGAACACGCGTGACCCCTATCGTATCTGGCTCTCGGAAATCATGCTGCAGCAAACGCAGGTAGGAACGGTTATTCCCTATTACCGGCGATTTTTGCAATGTTTCCCCGACATGCAAAGCCTTGCCTCGGCATCGCTGGATGAGGTAATGATACAGTGGAGCGGGTTGGGCTACTACTCGCGTGCGAGGAATCTGCATAAAGCGGCGCAGCGGATTGTGGGAGAGCATGGCGGGATTTTTCCCGGGGAGGTTGACGTCATTCGTCAGCTTCCAGGAGTCGGACGCTCCACCGCTGCGGCAATTGCGGTATTCGCGTTCGGAAAGCGGGCGTCAATTCTTGACGGCAACGTGAAACGCATTTTTTCGCGTTGCTTCGGAATCGAGGGTTATCCGGGCGAAAAGCACGTGGAAACACAGTTGTGGCAAAAGGCGGAAGCATTGCTGCCAAAGAGAGATGAGAGCTCGATCGAACGCGATATCGAGGACTACACCCAGGCGCTGATGGACCTGGGTGCAACCGTCTGCACCCGCGCTCACCCCAGGTGCGGCTCATGCCCGCTTCGCCTGGACTGTATTGCGTTCAGGGATAACAGTGTCGGCAGACTGCCCACGCCCCGACCGAGAAAGGTGTTGCCGGAAAGGGAAACGGCACTGCTGCTGGTGGTGGCCCAGGACAAAATCCTGTTGGAAAAACGGCCGAGCGTGGGGATCTGGGGTGCGCTGTGGAGCTTGCCGGAGATGCGGATGAATGAGAATGTGATTGAATACTGCATGCAGTTTGGGATAAATGTGCGGCCAATGTCACAGATGGAAGCATTCACTCACACCTTTACCCACTTCAGATTGCGGATTTATCCGCTCATCCTGCAGGTCATTTCCCGCTCGCCGGACCATTCGGCACCGGGGGCCTTATCGCAACCCGGGAATCACTGTGCATGGATGATGCCTGGGGACGCGCTGAAAGCTGCTATTCCCTCCCCGGTGAGGAAAGTGCTTCTACAATATACATCTCAGACCGAGCCGCTTGAAATTCTGGCTATGGCAGATAACTGATAGCGAGTATATATTCGAAAGAATGATGAATAACTGGAGGGACTGGAGAAGACACCAGCGCGCGGAACTGATGGTGGCCAGGGAATGCATAGGGGACGCCGACCATCGTCGCTGGAGCGACGCCATTACCGGACTGCTGGAACAAGGCTTTCCCGCGCTACGGACAGGTACTGTCGGGTTTTGCTGGCCTCACCGAGGCGAATACGATCCACGCCCGCTGATGGATTTTTTACAGGCTCATGGCGCCACGCTGGCGCTCCCCGAGGTAGTGAATAAACATGAGCCGCTCCGTTTCCGCAAGTGGTGGCGGGGAGCACCCATGAAAATCGGCACTTATGATATTCCGATACCTGACAATACCGATCCGGTAGCAGTGGATGCCTTGATCATCCCCATGATCGGCTTCGACAAACTTGGTTTTCGCCTGGGGTACGGCAGCGGTTATTTCGATCGTACGCTAGCCGCCATGAACCCGCGTCCACTCGCTATAGGTGTTGCGTTCGAAATTCTCCGCCTGGAAAATTTGCATCCGCACGCACACGATATTCCAATGGATTTCGTTGTCACCGAGGCGGGAATTTATCATGCAACACGCACGGGATTGAAACCCGTTTCTGCTGGCCAGTGCGCCGATATTTTCACCACCAGGGCAGGGAAAATTCGGGAGACTTACGGATAGTTGGATAGTCGGATAGTTCATCGGTACGGGAACTCACCGAGCCGAATTCAATCCGCTGTACTTTCTTCACCCCAGCGCGGCATGAGCGTATGGGCGACTCCCACATGATCCAGGATACGCGCCACGACAAAATCCACCATGTCGTGGATCTCCCGGGGATGGTGATAGAAGCCGGGATTGGGCGGAAGGATTATTGCGCCGCTGCGCGCAAGCTTCAGCATATTTTCGAGATGAATGGCGGAAAACGGCGTCTCCCGGGGTACGAGGATGAGCTTGCGGTTTTCCTTCAGCATTACGTCCGCTGAACGCTCGATCAGCTTTTGGCTCATTCCCGCGGCAATTGCAGCAAGCGTACCCATGGTGCAGGGACAAACCACCATCGCATCGGCAGGGTTGGAGCCGGAGGCAACCGGAGCCAGCCAATCCTCCCGTCCGAACACGCGTAACTGGCCCTGTTCTACCTTGAAACGCCGGCTGAACAGCTCCTCGGCTTCCCTGGCACGTGATGGCAATACCAGCTGCATTTCCTGATGCGCCACGATCTGCGCTGCCTGCGAATACATCAGGTACACGCGGGCGCCGGCCGCGAGCAACAGCTCCAGCAAGCGCATGCCATAGGGCATCCCGGATGCGCCGGTAAAAGCAAGGGTGACAGTTTTCGATGTAGTGGCGCGAGAATTCAATGTCTAGAAATAGGTAACAGCTGGTGACCGGAGAATGCCGTGTTCCCGAACATGGTTGCAATGTTGCTGGTGGCGAATAGCCGTTTTATGCATTCAATTCCCGGTGCCGTACCAGAACCTGGTTGTTTTCCGTAAAGTAACGCGCCAACCGCTCCACGAAATAGACGGAACGGTGCCGCCCTCCGGTGCAGCCGATCGCTACCGTCAGGTAATTGCGGTTATCGCGGATGAAGCAGGGCAGCCAGTCATCGACGAATCGCCGGATATCCTCGAACATGCGATTCACGCTGCTGTTTGCATCCATGTATTCGATCACGGCGCCGTCCTTTCCCGTTAAAGGTCGCAGAAGGGCTTCGTAGTGGGGATTGGGAAGGCAGCGGACATCGAACACCATGTCGGAATCCAGCGGGATGCCGTGCTTGAAGCCAAAAGATTGGAACAGCAGCGTCAGGCGCCCGGGTTCCAGCCCGATGAAATCTCTTATCCAGGCTCGCAGCGAACTCGCGCTCAGGTCACTGGTATCAATGCGGTTTGCCAGATCATGAATTTCACGCAACATCTCGCGTTCCATCTCTATGCATTCCGGCAGGGTCGATTGATTGTCACTGAGTGGATGACGGCGGCGAGTTTCGGAAAAACGCTTCAACAGCGTATCTGTCTTGGTGTCGAGAAACAACAGATGAATATCCATTTTCTGCTGCCTCAAGTCAGCCAACCGCTGTGGCAGGAGATGCAAGGTTTCGAAGCTTCTGGCGTCAATGCTGACGGCGACGCGCTCGTGACCGGATTGCTTCAGATAAACCGTCACCTCCGGCAGCAGGTTGGCCGGAAGGTTGTCAACGCAATAATAGCCGTTATCTTCCAGAACGGTAAGCGCAATGCTCTTGCCGGAGCCTGACAGGCCGCTGATGACGATCAACTGCATAGGTTCAAATCGCGTACCGGATGAGAATATCCGTGAGCAAAAAGGCAGGGAGGGACGAGAAGGTTTTAACTCTGTTTTCGCCCACGTGTTTATGTTTGCCCGTTCTCGAGTTCCTGTTGATGGCGCGCGAAAAACTCCTGACCGCTGTCTATGCCGCGCAACTGCAAAACGTAGTTCCGCACCGCCGCCTCTACCAGCACAGCGAGGTTTCGGCCGGCGGCAACTGGAATAATGACTTTCCGGACGTTGACATCCAGGATATTCTCAGTGACATCATTGATCGGCAACCGTTCCATTGCATTGAGATCAGTGCTGCTGGGTTTCTGCAAGTGAACGATGAGTTTCATGTTTTTTTTGCGTCGTACCGCCGTTTCGCCAAAAATCGTTCGAATGTTCAGCATTCCAAGGCCCCGAACTTCGAGAAAATCGCGCAGCATGGGCGGGCAGCGCCCTTCGAGCGTTTCCGGCGCAATGCGATAGAGCTCCACCACATCATCCGCCACCAATCCATGGCCGCGGCTCACCAGCTCCAGCGCCAATTCGCTCTTGCCGACACTGCTCTCGCCGGTAATCATTACGCCGAGACCAAGAACGTCGAGCAATACGCCATGCCTGCTGCAGGAAGGAGCAAGGACCCGTCCGAGATAGGGACGTAATACCCAGAGGATCTCGAGACTGGAGTAGGGGGTACAGAAGAGAGGGATACGCGTCGAATCCGCCAGGGACCTGATGGAATCGGGAACACATGCGCCCGCCGTAACAATGATGCATAGCATGTCGCTTTCAGCAAGCCTCTGCATATGCTGTTCGAGGGAAGCAGGATCGAGCGCATTGAGATATTCAGCCTCGGTTTCGCTCAGTACCTGAATCCAGTTGGGATGGATGAAATTGAGGTGTCCGATCATTCCCTGCGTCGAATGCGCGATCGCTTCATTATCGAGACGCCTGTCGCCCCCGTCCCGCCCCGCTTCCCAGGTGAGATCCAGTTTCTCGCGTTTTTCCTCGAAAAGCTGTCTGGCATCGATTTCGGCCATCTGATTGAATACCTCCTGATTATCAGGATTGGGAAAAATCACGAGCTTCTTCCCGGGAGTTCCGAAACAAGTTCACGGTTTCGGAGCGAAAATCGGTGTTGACCCTTATTGATACAGACGGGCTCTTTACCGCTGTTACACCTGATCATTGATTCAGATTGCCCTGATCCGGAATTCCTTGAACGATATCCGTGCGCTGGCTTTCATTTTTCTCCTTGCGGCGGACCAACTGACGATCGAGTTTATCAACGAGGTTATCTATGGAAGCATACATGTCGGCGCTGTCTGCCTCGACAAAAATATCATTGCCAGGCACCCGCGCCAGCGCCTCCGCCTTGTGCGCCAACTTTTCCACGGAAAGAGTCACAGTGATATCCACAATCTGGTCGAAACGTTGAGTAATCCGGCTCAATTTGGAAACGACATAATCGCGCAGTGCAGGTGTGATTTCGACCTGCCGGCCTGTGACATGGATATTCATTTGCGGCTCCTATGAAATGAACTGGGGTTAAAACGATTTCCGAAGATTGACGGAAGGAATTTGCAAGGACTCCCGATATTTTGCCACGGTGCGGCGAGCAACCATGATACCCTGCTGCCCCAGGACCTCCGAGATCTGGCTGTCGCTGAGCGGCTTCCTCGAATCCTCTGTATTGATCATTTGCTTGATCAGCGCGCGAATGGCGGTGGCGGAACAGGCGCCGCCGGTATCTGTTGATACATGGCTGCCAAAAAAATACTTCAATTCGAAAATACCGCGCGGCGTACGCATGAATTTCTGCGTGGTAACCCGCGAAATGGTGGATTCGTGCAGATTCAGCACGTCGGCGATTTCACGCAGTATCATCGGACGCATCGCAACTGCTCCATGCTCGAAAAACTGCTGCTGGCGTTCCACAATGGCTGCCGATGCCTTGAGGATGGTGTTGAAACGCTGTTGTACGTTCTTTACCAGCCATTTTGCTTCGTGCAATTGACTGCTCAGCCGACGGGTAGAGTCATCATGGCATCCTTTGAGGATCTCGGCATAGAGCCGGTTGACCCTGAGACGCGGCATTGCTTCCGGGTTAAGGCTGGCTACCCAGGAACCGCCGATTCTGGTCACGATGACGTCGGGTACGATGTAGCAGGCAACTGCCGAGCTGAAGGCCGTGGCCGGTCTCGGATTCAATCGCGCTATCATCTGCTGGATGGAACGAAGGCAGTCGTCATTGCAGTGCAGAACCCGCTTGATGGCGCTGAAATCCCGGGATGCGAGACTTTCAAGGTGATTGTTTACTAGCGCCAACGCCTGCTCCAGGTAGGGCGTATCGGATGGCAGCGCATGCAGTTGCATGACGAGGCATTCCCTTAAATTGCGCGCACCGACGCCGGGTGGATCCAGGTGCTGCAAATGTTCGAGGGCAATGTGCAGGTCGTCGATATCTATTGCCAGTTCGGCGGGCAACAGATCGACCAATTCTTCCAGGTCCTGGACGAGATAGCCATCATCATCCAGGCTGTCGATCAGTAATCCGGTGATCTTTCTATCGCGCTGGGAGATCTGGCTCAGGCTGAGCTGCGAGTTGAGGTGGTCGCGCAGACTTGGCGGTTCTGCCGCTTGTTGTGGAATATCGCGTTCGTCATCATCGTCCCGGTTGTGGCGAAAAACATTGTCATCCGGAAGCCACTCCCGCTCATCAAGCGGATGTTTTACGTCACTCTCTGCTTCAAGGGAGAGAACGGGCGTGCTTTCCTCGGCAATCTCCAGCTCATTCGGCAAGGGTGCGGCCAACTCCTCCGGCATGACATTATGATAATCCATGCTGCCGTTGCCGATGCTGTCATCAAGTTCCAGCAGGGGATTCTCCTGCACGATGCGCTCTATCTCCTGGTTCAACTCTATCGTGGAGAGTTGCAATAACCGGATGGATTGCTGCAATTGCGGCGTAAGCGCCAGATGCGGAGACAGCTTGACTTGAAGGGTTGGTTTCATATTGGAAAAACAGCGATAAAGCCGATCTCAGGTAAAGCGAAGCTTTATTTTCAAAGGCGGAAATGTTCTCCCAGATAGACTTTTCTTACGTTTTCATTATAAATGATTTCGTCTGGACTGCCGCTCGCAAGCACCCTGCCATCGCTTATGATGTAGGCATGATTACAGATTCCTAGTGTTTCCCGGACATTATGGTCTGTGATCAGCACACCGATGCCCCGCTCCCTCAGAAAGCGGATAATTTTCTGGATGTCCAGCACGGCAATGGGATCAACGCCGGCAAACGGCTCGTCCAGCAAGATGAAATGCGGACTTGTCGCCAGCGCACGGGCAATTTCAACGCGCCGCCGTTCCCCGCCGGACAAACTGATGGCAGGACTGTTGCGTATATGACTGATATGCAGATCGTGCAGCAAATTGTCGAGATGCTGCTGCATCTCGTCAGCCCCATAGTTTTTCAATTCCAGTACAGCGCGAATATTGTCGGCTACCGAGAGTCGCCTGAAAATCGAAGCCTCCTGCGGCAGATAGCTCAAGCCGAGGCGCGCGCGCTCGTGCATGGGCATCTCGCTTAGGTCAAGCTCATCAAGGACGATGTTGCCTCCATCCAGCGGCACAAGGCCCACCATCATGTAAAAACAGGTGGTCTTGCCTGCGCCATTGGGGCCCAGCAAGCCGACAACTTCTCCGCTTTTAACCGAAAGGGAAACATCATGCACCACTGTGCGCGACTTGTAGCTTTTTTTCAGATTCTCCGCCCTGAATTCACTCCTCTTCCCTGAGGAAACCAGGGGAGCTTCAGGAGCCTGGGAAGCATGGTCGGCGTGATCGCGGGTTGGAGAGAGATGAAGTTCCATAACGATGTTCGTTTATGAATTGTCTGCCTCGGGTTTGGGTTCCTTCTTCTTGGGCTGTATCACGGCTCTCACCCTGCCCTCGGAATGGGTTTGGGTGCTTGTTCCACCCTCGCCATTTACCTGGAAGAATTCGTTGATCGCATCGTAGGAAATATAGTCTCCATGAACTTCATCCTTCCCGCGTCTCAACCTTGCTTTCTTGAAAAGCTGAACTTTGTCGGCCTTGCCATCGTATTCCATACGCTCGCTCCAGCCCTCCACGTATTCATCCTTGCCATCGCGCTTCTGGCGAAAACTGGCGAGATTGCCGAATGCAGTGGCGTATTGAAAACCGTTGACGTCTTCTTTCACTGTCATCTTGTCTGCGCGAATAATCAGTGTTCCCTGTGTCAGTACGACATTGCCGATAAAGGTAGCCAGCTTGTTGGCATCCTGCACGGTAGCGCGATCTGCCTCCAGGTGCACGGGCTTGTCGCTGTCGGCCCGCTCTGCCAGAGCCGGTGAGCTGAAGAGCATCACGGCGAGAAAAGCAGCAGACAGGGGTTTCATGGAAATCGTGAAAGAGAACCTAGCGTTTCTTGTCATGCACGACCTTTACTTGCGACAGCAACTGCGTGGTGCCGGTACGATTGTTCATTTCCATTCCAATCGCTCTGATAGTGGCATTCGTTTCAATTATCTCCACGGGCTTGTCCGTTCGCGCAATATCCTGACCGGGAATAAGATGCAACAGGCTGGTCGTCAAGATTGTCTCATCGCGGCCTTTACCCGCATTTCGGACAATCACCACATTGCCGCTCAAATAAATGTCTTCGCCCTCGGCAGACATCCTGGCATGATCCGCCTTCAGTTGTACCGGAGGTTTACCGGGTTCGATAGTAATTAAACGTGGTTGTTCCAGCTCAGCCGAATCATCGTCGGGATAATGCACCATTTTTTTTCCGCGAAGCATTTTGTATCCCACGTCATTCTCATCCGTGCGAATGGCAGAAAAATCTTCCAAAACATAATCGGGAGCCCGTACCGATGCACTCTCCGGCGCAAGCAAAGGCGCATGCCCGTCCTGATTCAGCAGGAATAGCAATGATGCAAACAGGGCTATTATAACGAAAAGGAACCCGAGGCGAAGGTGACCCATCATGTGAGATAAGTCGCAAGATGCGCATCCAGCGTGTCCTGTGCCTGCATGATCATTTCGCAGATCTCGCGCGCCGCACCCCGCCCTCCTTCCAGACGGGTTATATAGTGCGCGTGCTTTTTCACCAGGGCAGGCGCGGCAGGCACAGAGATGGCAAGACCGCAACGCAGCAGGATCGGCAGATCGATCAGATCATCTCCCACGTATGCACACGATGATGCATCCAGGTGCTGGTCCTCGAGCAAGGCCTCGAACGCGGGAAGCTTGTTTTTTGCGCCTTGATAAACGAGGGTAACGCCCCAGTCCTTTGCTTTCAAATCCACGCAACGGGACTGACGGCCAGTGATAAGCGCCACCTTGATTCCGGTGGCCTTGAGCATTTTCAGGCCATGGCCATCCTGGCTGTTGAACGCCTTGATCTCCTCACCACCATCCGTGAGATAGAGGCTCCCGTCCGTGAGCACTCCATCCACATCGAAGATAACCATCTTGATCTTTCTTGCCTTTTCGTATATGTGTTGCATTTTGCTATTGGCTGAAACAGTCAGATCGAATGAATTTGTAAAAACTCTGGAACAACCTGCATTGCATATGAATGCCGAAGCTCGGTGAGAACGTAGGACATGAGTGAATGCCGCAGCTACCCGCTGTATCGCTGTGAGGTTGCCGCGTCAGCCCGAACGGGCACTGATGGACGGAAGCAAGGAGTTTCCGATCTAAGGGAGTAAAACTGCCGGATGAAAAGGCGGGATCAGTTTCTTGGCAATGGAAACACCACTGACTCAACCACTCCGCTCAACTCTTCCACCACCACTTCCCGTTCCGCTTGCTCTGACACGATTTGTCTGAGTCGCGAGATGACTTCCTGTACAAGCACTTCCGGCGCCGATGCCCCCGCGGTAATACCGATCTGCATTTTGCCTCTCAGCCAGGCTTCCTGCAATTGTTCCGCCCGGTCCAGCATGTACGCGTCCACGCCGGCATTTCTCGCGACTTCACACAAGCGGTTTGAGTTGGAGCTATTGGGCGAGCCTACCACGATCACGAGATCGCATTGCTTGACCATCGTTTTTACCGCATCCTGCCGGTTCTGGGTGGCGTAGCAGATATCATCCTTTTTTGGACCGAGGATTTTGGGAAAACGCCCTTTCAGGGCCTGAATCACACGATTGGCATCATCCACGGATAAGGTGGTCTGGGTCACGTAAGCCAGGTGAGCCGGATCCTGCACCTGCAGTTTCTCGACATCCTCTTCTGTTTCCACCAGATACATGGAAGGGCCCTCTCCCTCGGCCTGGCCCATGGTACCTTCCACCTCCGGGTGACCCGCATGGCCGATCATGATGATTTCTCTTCCCTGGTCCCGCATCCTTGCCACTTCAATATGAACTTTGGTCACGAGCGGACACGTGGCATCGAATACCTTGAATTGCCCCGCCTCGGCTTCGCGTCGCACAGCATGGGAAACCCCATGAGCACTGAAGATCAGAATGCTGCCAGGGGGAACTTCATCGAGGTTTTCGACAAATACTGCCCCCTTTTTTTCCAGATCCTCCACCACGAAACGGTTGTGCACCACTTCATGGCGCACGTAGATAGGGGCACCGTGTGTACTCAACGCACGCTCGACAATTTCGATTGCACGGTCCACGCCTGCACAGAAACCGCGAGGGTTTGCAAGCAATACCTTGATCATTTCGCCGTTTTCCATTAAGCACACCTCATTCAAGCACAAATACCGCTGGCGGTACGGTTAGCATTCGACATATACCTTCAAATTAATCCCCTGGATAACCTCTGTATGCCTGCGAGTGCGCATCCATTCTACAAATCTTGGCGCTTTCAATGCAGTCCGGGGAAGGCAAAAGCACAAACACCTATTTTACCATTCATATGTTTTCTCAAGAGAAATTCTTATCCTCCTGATTGACAAATCCGTTTCCGAGCGCCTGCCCGGTGCATGTTCATGGCGGAGGAGTACGAAAATCAGGATCAGGCAAGCGGTCGATTTTCCGGCGGGAACGAACGCGTTCCAGCTGTTCGCAAACCAGGCGAGTCCCCTGTAACACGCGCGTCGTCTGTCGCTGGATCAGATCGGGGTGCACGAAAAATACATTGTTATTCCTCACCGCGCTGAGCTGGGAAAACTGCCGGAGGAAAACTTTGACTTCAGCCGGCGCGCTTTCGTCCTGCTCCAATAAGACGCTGCTGATGATGGCATCCGGATCCGCCTCAAGCAGGTTTTCCCCGGATACCACTGGCGTCAGGGAAGATGACAGCGCAAACACGTTCGTGCCGCCGCATACGCGGATGACATCGCTGATGAGGTGCTGGTTGTTTACCGTCATCAGCGGCTGATGCCAGATCAACTGGAATACGCTGACCTTCGGCCGGTTGCTGTAGCTGTTCTCGATCTGTTGCAACGCCTCTTCATAGGTCTTCGCCGTCCGTTCCGCCGATCCTGCGGTTCCGGCCAGTCTGCCGATTGTTCGCAGCAGGCGCGGCACATCAGCCAGCGTGACCGCCTCTGTCGTAAAAACGGTCAGGCCAAGTCTTTCCAGCTTCTCGATATCGGCTCTGGCCTTGCCACTGCCCCAGGCCAGCAGCAGATCGGGCTGTAGCGCGACAATTCTTTCAAGATCCAGACTGAACGAGTCCCCTATGTCGGGAATGGATTTTGCAGCATCCGGATAATTGCTGTGCCTGCTGACGCCCACCAGCTTTTCCCCGGCCCCCGCTGCAAACACAAGTTCGGTGATGTTGGGTGAAAGTGAAATGATGCGCATTGCAGCGTGAGTCATACGAACACTGCGACCGTCATCGTCCGTCATTGTCTCCGGAAAACCCGGCAAAGAAGTTCCGGTTGCCGGAGCAGCAAAACCCGGGGAGGATGCCGATCGAATTTCGCCAGCATAGTCGGAATCCATGAGAGCCGATGTAA
Organism: Nitrosospira sp. TNL300; assembly: GCF_055385915.1. Taxonomy (NCBI): domain Bacteria; kingdom Pseudomonadati; phylum Pseudomonadota; class Betaproteobacteria; order Nitrosomonadales; family Nitrosomonadaceae; genus Nitrosospira; species Nitrosospira sp. TNL300. Next base: position 106,774 of record NZ_AP041005.1, read on the forward strand.
ACAACGCGAACAGCAGCATCAGGACCTGGCGTATCAAGGTCACGCTGCTCTCCTCCCGGCATATCTATGGAGAAGGACTGGAAAGAATGAGAAAGGGAAAGCTGAAGGCATCCGGCAGGGCGGCGTGCCTGGGGTGTCTAGCCGAAAAGAAATTCAGACAGGCAATTCAGGCGCTTTGTACCGAGGAGGGCAGTGCCGGCTCGGCATCCTCCTGATAACGCTGGGCAAGGGCAACACGCTGCTCGTAGGCTTTTCGCGCAATGGCCACGTCTTCCAGGAAAAGCGGCAATTCCCTCATCAACAGTGCCTGAGGTCCATCCACCAGCGCTTTGCCCGGCGCGGGGTGAAAATCCACCAGTATCATATTGGCGCCGGCAATGACGCCTTGCGCAGTTGCATGCATGATATCGAGTACGCCATCCGGGGACGCGGCTCTCATTCCGACAGAATGCGATGGATCAATGCAGACCGGCATGCGTGTCAGTCGTTTGACCACTGGCACATGGGCAAAATCGACGAAATTGCGATGCGGATCTCCCATGTTGGTTTTCATGCCGCGCAGACCGAAAACGACTTTGCGGTTACCCTCGGATGCCAGATATTCCGCAGCATTGAGGGACTCATCCAGGGTAATACCAAAACCACGCTTGAGCAGCACCGGAAAATCCTGCTGGCGTCCCACTATTTTCAGCAGCTCGAAATTCTGTGTGTTGCGCGTGCCGATCTGCAGCATGACACCGGTGGCATTGCCCGTTCGATAAAGCGCATCACAGATTTCTTCGAGATGGGATTCATGGGTGATTTCCATGGCTATCACCCTGATGCCGTATTTTCCGGCCAGTTCGAATACGTAGGGCAGACAGGCCTTGCCGTGGCCCTGAAACGAATAGGGGCTGGTACGGGGCTTGTAAGCTCCCATGCGGGTGCACACTTGTCCGTTGTCCCGCAGCGCCTGCATCATCAGTTCGACGTGTTCGAGCGTATCCACTGCGCACAGTCCGGCAAAAACGTTCAGCGTATCCTGACCGAAGCGCACTCCGTTATAATCGAAATAGGTAGGCCTGTGATCATCCTTATGCCGGCCAAGAACACGATACTCCTCCGAGATCCGGACAACCTGCTCCACACAGGGCAGGTTTTGCATATCCTCGACCAGCAGCGCCTTCGTGTTCCCGATCAGATACACTTCGGTGAGCGTCTGCTCGCTGCCGACCTCGGTGCGTACTCGAGTGGATATTCCCGGCATATTGGCAAGATACGCCAATAACTGTTTGTAGTTGGGACTTTCAGGTCCGGTATCCGGACTAAGTACAAGAATCATAAAATAGAATTGGTTTGGGCAAACGCGCGGGCCTGGACGCCCCGGCCAAGGAACGGATTCTAACCGAAAAAACCAATGCTTGTCATTCAATCGAATATCGCGTTTAATCCCTTGAATAAAACAGATTTCAATCCCGAGCCATTCGCGACGCAAACTGGGAACCGCCGAAGCGCTTTGGCGAAAATACAGAAGTTGATCCGCGACGCAGGCAACTGCCATAGGCATAGACTCTTCCCGGCTACCGTGACAGAACAGGGCAGAAGAATCCGGAATGAAAAGAAAGCAGCCTATTCCCCCTATCCGCCTGCGATTTTTCTGATGGGACCGACGGCAAGCGGGAAAAGCGGACTCGCGCTGCATATCGCACGTTATCTTCCGGTGGAGATCATCAGCGTGGATTCGGCCCAGGTCTATCGCCACATGAATATCGGCACCGCGAAACCAGGCGCAGAAGCGCTGGCGGCCACGCCTCATCATCTCATCGATCTGATCGATCCGCATGAGCATTATTCTGCTGCCCGGTTCCGCACTGATGCACTGCGCACGATGCGGCAGATCGCGGACCGCGGCAATATTCCGCTTCTGGCGGGCGGCACGATGCTCTATTTCAAGGCGCTCCTTGAGGGACTTTCGGAACTTCCTTCCGCGGACAGCGACATGCGCGCTGCGATTGAAGCTAAAGCCCGGAAAAGCAGTTGGCCTGCGATGCACCAGGAGTTGTTCCGGCTTGACTCCGTCAGCGCGGAACGCATCAAACCAACCGACAGCCAGCGCATACAGCGCGCCCTGGAAGTGTTTTATCTCACCGGCAAACCCATGTCGGAAATACTGGGCAAGCCGAAAAATGTTTCACTACCCTACGAGGTGGTCAAGATAGCGCTCGTTCCCGGCAACCGTCAGGTGCTGCATCAGCGCATCGCACGCCGCTTCGAGCAGATGCTGAAGCATGGATTAATTGATGAGGTGCGCGCGATCCGTGATAAATTCTATCTGAGCGATGAAAACCCTTCGATGCGGTGCGTGGGTTACCGGCAGGTATGGATGCATCTGGAAAAGGCAACCGACGCATTGCGAATGCGGGAAATGGCGGTGGCCGCAACCCGGCAATTGGCGAAACGCCAACTCACCTGGCTTCGTTCCATGAAAGAAACCAGAGAATTCGACTGCCTGGAAGAAAATCTGCCTGAACAGGTGAAAACGTACCTCCTCAACACTGGATTGAAGTTTACAGAGGTTTCATAATCGGTAATTATTTGATCAGCGCGAGATTGGTATTTTTTATTCTGACCAGGAAAAATAAAATGATCGATAGATATAAACCCGTAGTTTTAGCCGTTGCCCTCGCAGGCGCCCTCTCCCTGGCGAGTTGCGGAAAAGAAGAGAAGGTGCATGAATCATGGAAGACGCCGGACCCCCAGGCGGTTGTGGACGATAGCACGCTCAACAGTTCGATACAGGGCGCCTTGAAGGCGGATCCGGAAGTCCGGCATCTCGACGTCCGGGTGGAAGCGCACAACGGAACGGTAATGCTGAGCGGTTTTGCGGATAATCAGGCTCAACTCGATCGTGTCAACATGCTCGCGTGGATGGTTGAAGGAGTGAAGAAAGTGGATAACAAGATGAATGTCCGCGGCGCTCCCCCTCCGGCTGACGGCTGAGAAGCCGCATCAGTATATAGAGTCGGCTTTTTACAGGTGTCACAAACCTACCAAGGAAAATTACCTTGATCTCATCTCTGCTTCTGACGCTGATTTTAGTTGTCAGCGTTATCATTTTCGTACCGCAGGTGCGCCGCATCCTCATTTCCAGCCGCCTGCTGAAAATCTTCCGTAAGATTCTGCCCCCTATCTCGCAAACCGAGCAGGAAGCGCTGGATGCCGGCACGGTATGGTGGGAGGCAGAGCTGTTCGGCGGCAGGCCGGACTGGAACAAGCTGCTGGCATTCCCCAAGCCCAAGCTGGAGGCGGAAGAAAAAGCCTTTCTGGATGGCCCTGTGGAAGAACTGTGCGCGATGCTGGACGAATGGCAGATCACGTGGGAACTGCATGATCTGCCGCCCCATGTATGGCAGTTCATCAAGGACCAGGGTTTTTTTGGCATGATTATTCCCAGGGAGTACGGGGGGCTCGGCTTTTCCGCGCTGGCGCACTCCGAGGTGGTCATGAAAATCAGTTCACGCAGCGGCACCGCGGCAGTGACCGTAATGGTGCCAAATTCGCTGGGCCCCGCTGAACTGCTGCTGCAATATGGCACGGAAGAGCAGAAGAATTACTATCTTCCACGGCTCGCGAAAGGATTGGAGGTGCCATGTTTCGCGCTCACCGGGCCTGAAGCAGGTTCGGATGCAAGCGCCATTCCCGATTCGGCCATCATATGTTATGGCACATTCAAGGGTAATGAGAAGGTGCTGGGCATGCGCGTGACCTGGGAGAAGCGCTATATCACGCTCGGCCCGGTGGCAACCCTCCTCGGACTTGCATTCAAGCTCCATGATCCGGATGGACTTCTGGGTGGCCAGAAAGATCTTGGCATCACCCTGGCGCTGATTCCCACTGACACGCCAGGTGTTGAGATCGGTCGCCGCCATTTTCCACTCGATGCCGCCTTTCAGAACGGGCCCAATTCGGGAAAAGACGTTTTCATACCCATGGAGTATGTGATAGGAGGAATCGAAGGAGTAGGCCGGGGCTGGCGCATGCTGATGAACTGCCTTGCCGTGGGCCGCTCCATCTCCCTGCCTGCCACGAGCACCGGAGGAGCCAAGCTGGCCGCACGCGCAACGGGCGCTTACAGCAGAGTGCGTGTGCAGTTCAAGCAGCCTATCGGATTTTTTGAGGGTGTTGAAGAAGCGCTTGCACGCATCGGGGGCCATACCTACATGATGGATGCGGCGCGAATGATGACTGCCGGGGCAGTGGATCTCGGGGAAAAGCCTTCCGTGATCTCTGCCATTGTCAAATACCATCTCACTGAGCGGGGACGCGAGGTGATCAACGATGCAATGGATGTGCATGGAGGCAAAGGCATCTGCCTGGGACCCGGCAATCACCTAGGACGCAGCTATCAGCAGATTCCCGTCAGCATCACTGTGGAAGGCGCCAACATCCTCACGCGAAACCTGATCATTTTCGGTCAGGGCGCGATACGTTGCCATCCGTATCTGCTGAAGGAAATCCGCGCCGCGGGGGATTCCGACACGAAGCGGGGGTTGGTGGAATTCGACAAGGCTCTGGCCAGGCATTTTGTCTTTACGGTCGGCAATGGCTTACGGTCGCTCATGCACGGGCTTACCAGCGGCAGGTTTGCGAAGGTGCCGCTCAACACAGATCCGGAAGTACACAGCTACTACAGCCAGCTGACGCGTTGCTCGGCCTCCTTCGCCTTTCTCGCCGATATCTCCCTTCTGGTTCTGGGCGGGGCGCTCAAACGCAGGGAGCGTTTGTCTGCGCGCCTGGGCGATATTCTAAGCCTTCTCTATTTATGCTCCGCTGTGCTGAAACGCTTCAAGGACGATCACCAACCCCCTTCTGACCTGCCGCTGCTGCATTGGTGCATGCAGGATGCGTTGTATCGCGTGCAACAGGCATTCGATGGGGTACTGGATAATTTTCCCGCTACCGGATTTACACGACGCGTACTGCGATTCATGGTGTTTCCGCTGGGCAAGCCGTTCTCTCCGCCCCCGGACGAACTGGAGCACAAAATTGCAGAATTGATGCTGGCACCTGGCGACGCACGTGATCGCCTCACTGCCGGTATTTACATACCCACAGCCAAAGACGAGCCGCTGAATATTCTGGAACAGGCACTGCAGCGTGCAGTGTCCTGTGAAGCAACAGAAGCCAAGTTGCGTACGGCGATAAAGAGCGGGCAGATTCCCGCGCAGGAAGAAGAGAGTATCGAGGTTGCCCTCAAGCAAAGAATCATTACGTCTACGGAACTGGAGATATTGAAAAAAATGGGAGACTTGCGCCGCCGCGTGATCATGGTGGATGATTTTCCTTCTGACTTTGGCTCCAGGTCGGACAAGACAACTGAGGCTACTTCGCCAACCAACGCATGAGCAATATATGAACAATGCCTCCGCCAGCCGGCAGCAGGTTCGAGCGGCGTTATCTCCGGCAGCAACGCCAAGCGAAGCGGAAATCCCTACAACATCTGGAAGGCAGGACATGGCGGGCATCATTTCGGTGGAAATTGCGGGAACTCTCGATGGATTGTTCCGCGAGCGGGTACGCCGCACGCCCGAAGCGATAGCCTATCGGGATTATGACCGCTCGAGCGGCAAATGGCGTGACCTTACCTGGTCGCGAATGGATGAGCGCATTGCACACTGGGTGATTGCGCTATCGAAGGAAAAGCTCAGACCGGGTGACCGTGTCGGGATAATGTTAAGAAACTGCCCGGAATGGGTAATGTTCGAACAGGCTGCGCTGAGGCTCGGGCTGGTGGTAGTGCCGCTCTATCCCACTGATCGCCCGGATAATGCGGGCTATATCCTTCAGGATGCAGGCGTCAAGATACTTCTGCTGGAAGAACTGGGGCAGTGGCTCGCTTTCTCCGAAGGGGGGGATCAGATCGCAGGGCTTGTGCGCGTCATCATTATCCAGGGCAGTGTCAGGCAAGGTCATAGAGCAGGGAACGAACTCGTACTTGCGCTGCATGACTGGCTGCCAGAGTGGTTCCCCGGCGAGAGGCCGACCGAGTCGCCGCAAGCATTCCCAAGCGTGGAACCCGTCTATCAGCTTCCTGCGGAGCCGGACCATCAAGCTTCGGAAGAAGCCGCGCTAAGCCGTGTCCTCGCTCGTGACCCGCATCAGCTGGCTACCATCATTTATACATCGGGCACATCCGGGCCCCCGAAGGGTGTGATGCTCAGTCATCATAATATACTGACCAATGCGCATAGCTGCCTGCAGGTCGTGCCGATCAAAGAAAGCGATGTGCTGCTCTCCTTTTTGCCGTTGTCCCACACGTTTGAGCGAACTGCCGGTTATTATGTGCCGATGATGCGGGGTTCGACAGTGGCGTATGCGCGCTCGATTCCCCAGTTGCAGGAGGACCTGCTGATCATCCGGCCGACCATCCTCGTTTCGGTGCCCCGAATCTATGAGCGCGTATATGCTGGCATTCGCGCCAGGCTGGCGGAGGGCTCCCTGCTGAGCCGCAAGCTGTTCGACCTTGCAGTCGAGATCGGGTACAACCGGTTCGAGTATCAGCAGGGGCGCGCCGAGAAGCATTTTTCCCATGCGTTGTGGCCATTGCTGGAAATACTGGTGGCAAAGAAGGTGATGAGCAAACTGGGCGGGCGGCTGCGCGCAGCGATGAGTGGCGGTGCTGCATTGTCAAGCGATGTTTCCCGCATATTTATCGGTCTGGGCCTGCCCATCCTCCAGGGCTACGGTATGACGGAAAGCAGCCCGGTCGTTTGCTGCAATACGATCGAGGACAATGCTCCGGCAAGTGTCGGACGGCCTATTCCAGGGGTGGAGGTGAAGCTCGGCGAGCAGAATGCCCTGCTTATTCGCGGACCCAACGTCATGCTCGGTTACTGGAACGATGAGGAGGCCACGCGAGCAGTAATGACTCCGGACGGCTGGCTCAATTCGGGTGACATCGCGGCAATCGACGAGTCCGGGCATATCACCATTACCGGTCGGGTGAAGGAAATCATTGTCATGTCCACCGGAGAAAAAATCCCGCCTGCCAACATGGAAGCAGCGATTCTGCGGGATCCGTTATTTGAACAGGTCATGGTGATTGGCGAGGGACGTCCTCACTTAGCGGTGCTGGCAGTTCTCAATTCCGGAAATTGGGAACGCATGGCAGATGAACACAATCTCGATCGGGACTGGCGCCGCCTGTCGGGCGATCCGAAGTTCGAAGAAATCCTGCTGGAACGGATCGCGTATCAGATCAAAGGATTTCCGGGGTATGCCAGGATATATCGCATTGCCGTGGTGACCGAGCCGTGGACAATCGAGAACCAGATGTTGACACCGACGTTGAAACTGCGGCGCACTTATGTGCTGAACCACTACAAAAGCGAGGTGGACAGGCTCTACACGAAGCAGTGAGCAGGCGGCCTAGCCTGCAAAATCATGAAAAATGACAGCACCGGCAATTGATGGGTTACGGCTTAAGCCTCCCCCATCCTACGCAACTTATCCTGTGAAATCATGAAAAATGACAGACAGTGACGCTGAATCTCAGGTATCGCTGCCTGAGAGTTCCGACCCGGTACTGCGGCTGGTGCCGATGCCTACGGATACGAATTATGCGGGAGACGTATTCGGCGGCTGGATCATGGCGCAAGTGGATATCGCCGGCAGCCTTCCCGCCATCCGCCGGGCTCGTGGTCGCGTCGTGACCGTGGCCGTGAATTCCTTCGTGTTCAAGCAACCGGTATTCGTCGGCGATGTCGTAAGCTTCTATGCCAATATCGTCCGGATTGGGCGAACCTCGATTACGGTGGATGTGGTCGTGTATGCACAGCGCGGATTACGGCAGGGCGACAAGGAAATATGCTGTCGGGTGACGGAAGCGGTGTTAACCTATGTTGCGGTCGATGAGCATCGCAAGCCGCGCGTGGTTCCTCCCGAGTGATGTGGACATATCGTATTGGAGGCAAAAGTGAATAATTCTGAATTCACCGTGCGCAAGGCCGCGGTTCTCGGCGCAGGAGTCATGGGAGCGCAGATTGCGGCGCATCTGATCAATGCGAATGTTGAAACTCTCCTGTTCGAGCTTTCCGCCGGAGAGGATCCCAATGCGAATGTCGTCAAGGCAATCGAAAATCTTAAAAAGCAGGACCCCCACCCACTGTCGAGCCCAGCCAGGGCAACATTCATACAGCCTGCAAACTACGACCAGAACCTTGAACTGCTCGGGGAGTGCGATCTTGTAATTGAAGCGATTGCGGAGCGCATGGATCTGAAAACGGGGCTGTACGCAAAAATAGCGCCGTATCTGGGGAAACGCACAATTTTTGCCAGCAACACATCGGGGCTATCCATCAACCAATTGGCGCAGGTGTTCCCGGAAACTCTGCGCCACCGTTTCTGCGGTATCCATTTTTTCAATCCGCCGCGCTACATGCACCTGGTGGAATTGATTCCCTGTACAGCCAGCGATAGCGCCATGCTCGACGACCTGGAAGCCTTCCTGGTTACTTACCTGGGCAAGGGTGTCATCCGCGCGAAAGATACACCCAATTTTATCGCCAACCGGATCGGTGTATTTTCCATGCTTGCCACCATGCACCATGCAAGCGAGTTCGGACTTGGATTCGACGTGGTGGATGCTCTGACCGGTTCCCTCATTGGCCGCCCGAAAAGCGCGACTTTCCGTACGGCCGACCTGGTAGGACTGGATATTCTTGCCCATGTGATCAATACCATGCGCGAAATGCTGCCAGACGACCCCTGGCACGAATACTATGCAGTGCCATCCTGGTTGCAAGCCCTGATAGACAAAGGCGCGCTAGGTCAGAAGGTAAAGCGCGGGGTATATCAGAAAACAGGCAAGGACATTCACGTACTGGATATTGCGCGAAACGAATATGTGCTCTCGGCGGGCAAGGTGGACGATGACATAGCAGAACTGCTCAAAGACAAAAGTCCTGCCGGCAAACTGGGTGCGCTGCGCTCCAGTCCTCATCCGCAAGCCCAGTTCCTGTGGACGGTGTTCCGCGATCTGTTTCATTACTGCGCGGTGCATCTCGAGGAAATAGCGGACAATGCCCGCGACCTCGATTTTGCCATGCGCTGGGGCTTCGGCTGGACTCAGGGTCCGTTTGAAACCTGGCAGGCCGCCGGATGGGGCGAGATCAGCAGATGGATCAGCGAAGATATCGCCGCTGGAAAAAGTATGAGCAATGCTTCGTTGCCGGAGTGGGTGCATGAGTTGGGGCAAAGTCCGGCGCAGGCAGTCAACCCGGACATACAGGGTGTACACAGGAAGTCAGGCTCTTATGCGCCTTCCAGCAAGAGCTTTCGGCCGCGCTCCTCGCTACCGGTATACCGGCGGCAACTGTTCCCCGACCGGCTGCTGAGCGAAGAGCCGCAGTATGGCCAGACCGTATTTGAAACCCAGGCGGTGCGGATGTGGTGCATGCCGGAAAAGACTGAAGCAGGTGGCCGCACGGAAAAGGGCGATGACGGCATTGCCATACTCAGCTTCAAGAGCAAGATGCACACTATCGGCAGTGACGTGCTGGATGGAATTCAGCAGGCGATAGACGAAGCTGAGCGTAACTGGCGCGCCCTGATAATCTGGCAGACCGAGCCTCCCTTTTCTGTCGGCGCCAACCTGAAGAAGGCAACCGAGCGCTTTAAGAACGAAGAACCTCCTTCAGCCCTCAACGTACTGGCGAAGAAATTCAAGAAAACGGCACAATCCGCCGTACTCAAAGCCGCACGCAAGCTCAATCTTGCGGATGCCCTGATGGCGGGAAAGCTGGCGGAAGTGGAAGCCATGATTGCGCAGTTCCAGCAGACTTCACAGGCGTTGCGCTATTCGACGATTCCCACGGTAGCGGCAGTGGATGGACTTGCGCTGGGAGGCGGTTGCGAATTCATCATGCATTGTGATCGTGCGGTCGCTACCTTGGAGAGTTATATCGGACTGGTGGAAGCGGGCGTGGGATTGCTGCCAGCGGGAGGAGGCTGCAAGGAGCTGGCGCTGCGCGCAGCGCAGAAGGCGACAGACGGTGATCCTTTTCCCGTACTGAAAAATTACTTTCAAAGCGTGGCAACGGCGCAAGTGTCGAAAAGTGCGGAGGAAGCCAAAGAGCTCGGGTATCTGCGACGTGCCGACGAAATCGTGATGAACCGGTTTGAACTGCTTTATATTGCCAAGGCGCTAGCGGTGGCAATGGCGGACGCGGGCTATCGCCCTCCGCTGAGAGCGCGCCGTATCCCCGTTGCCGGCACCACCGGCATCGCGAACATCAAAGGCATGCTGGTTAACATGCACGAAGGCAACTTTATCTCAGATCATGACTTTCTGATCGGCACCAGGATTGCCTCTGTGATGTGCGGCGGAGAACTCACGCCCGGAAGCCTGGTTGATGAAGAATGGTTCCTGGAACTTGAACGGGATGCGTTTATCGAACTGCTGGCAACCGAAAAGACCCAGGCACGCATCGAGCATACCCTGAAAACGGGAAAACCCCTCAGGAACTGAGAAAAGCTGGGCAATTTAGCGACTTACCGCTGATCAGGAAGAACAAACGCAGATAAGAACGAAAAAGGCAACGAAAGCAGTTTTCAATGAGTGCGACAGGGAAGCCGAAGACGGTCAAAGCCATCACCGTTTTTATTGTGAATCAGCGTAAAGGAAATTCATCATGACAACGAAGCAAACCGGGGAAGCTTACATCGTATCTGCCGTCCGTACACCGGTAGGGAAGGCGCCGCGCGGAATGTTTAAGACCGTGCGCCCCGACGACATGCTCGCCCATGTATTGAAGGCTGCCGTCAATCAGTGTGAAGGTCTTGATCCTGCTGCCATCGATGATGTGATAGCAGGTTGCGCCATGCCGGAGGCGGAGCAGGGATTGAACGTCGCGCGGATCTCGCTTCTGCTGGCAGGGTTGCCGAACAGCGTGCCCGGAATGACAGTGAACCGTTTCTGCGCATCGGGATTGCAGACCGTGGCGCTTGCCGCCGACCGTATCCGGCTGGGGGATGCCGATGTGATCATAGCAGCCGGCACCGAGAGCATGAGCATGGTGCCGATGTCAGGCAACAAGCCGGCCTTGGACCCGGCCATATTCCTGCGCGATGAAAACGTGGCGATCGCCTATGGCATGGGCATTACCGGGGAAAAAGTCGCGCAGCGGTGGCAGATCAGCCGTGAGGCGCAGGATGAGTTTGCGACGACGAGCCACGCAAGGGCGCTGAAAGCAATCGAGACGGGGGAATTCGAGCAGGAAATCGCACCCTATACAGTAGTGGAAAAACGGCCCGATCTTGCTTCCCACGAAATACGCGATGTGGCAGTAGTTCGAGATACCGATGAAGGCCCGCGTCCGGGCACGAACCCGGAAGTTCTTTCCAGACTCAAGCCGGTGTTTGCAGCCCATGGTACGGTGACAGCGGGCAACAGTTCGCAGATGTCTGATGGCGCAGGTGCGGTGGTGCTGGCAAGCGAAGACGCATTGAAGCGGTTCAACCTGACGCCGATGGGACGCTTTCTCGGCTATTCTGTAGTGGGCGTGCCGCCGGAAATCATGGGCATCGGTCCGGTGAAGGCAATACCGAGGGTGTTAAAGCAGGTGGGACTGAAACAGGACGACCTCGACTGGATCGAGTTGAACGAGGCTTTTGCCGCGCAAAGCCTTGCAGTCATCAATGATCTCGGGTTGGACCGGGAGAAGGTTAACCCACTCGGGGGGGCCATTGCGCTCGGCCATCCGTTGGGGGCCACCGGTGCTATTCGCGTTGCCACACTATTGCATGGCTTGCGCCGACATCACCAGAAGTATGGCATGGTGACCATGTGCGTGGGCACCGGGATGGGTGCAGCAGGAGTGTTTGAAGCAATGTAAGGTGTTTCACCGCTTTCGGCCACTCCGCCGCACTGGAGAATTCCCGGAGGGAGCGGTAGTGCCCGGAAAAGCTTCCAGGCTCCCAGGCGGTATGCCTATTTTCCGAAATAGACGTAAGCCTTTTGCTGCACCGCGGATTCCTTGAAGCGCCGGCGCTCTTCCGGGTCCAGCTTTTTGTCCCACCAGATTGCGCGCGCTTCCCTCTGGTCCTCAGGCAATTTCGGATTTTTCTCGAACAGTTCACGCATGAACCGGGTGTGATCGGATTCGTAAAATTTCGCCATGATCTTCCTTACTTTTTCCTTCCATTCTCCAGTTACAACCGCCTGAAAACTTTACCACAAATCCCGCTATTTCGCATCATGGGCATCAGGGAAGATCTAGGTGAGACGGATAAAACGCGATGATAAATGGTAGGGGTAATATTACGGCTGCGTTTACCTTTTGACGCTATCTTGAACGTCCGGTAATACGGAGAGCCGTAATTCAGTAAATAAGAAATAGAAATGGCGCAAAGCCGCAATAAAAAAGAAAGGCTGCATAAACAGCCTTGTTCACTGCGTATCGCTTCTTTCGATTGGCGTACCGTTTCGCCTATTAGACTCTATGCCGGAATATGTAACTCCTGATACGCTCACCGGTCTGCCGGTTGTCGATATTGGCGAACCACTCGATCTCGGGCGGGACATCAGTGAGCGCGCGAATGCGCCAGGTCAAAGCACTGCCGGAGGTAGGCGCAGTCGGGGCTGTCGGGGACACCATTAGTCCTTCACTCATGCAAATCCATCCTGGGGGCAAGTAAGCCAGTATCTATGCTGATCATGGGGACAATCTTTTTTTCAACACGCGAACAATTAACGCCTTGGGGACAGAGAGCGAAAATTACCGCTCTCAATCCAGCTCTCATCACAGTTTCCATTGACCGCAACACAGGCGCACTCTGGGAGGAACTGCAAGCTGGGCCTCCCGATTTTTCCCTATATCCTTTATATGCACACCATGTCATATAGGCCCATATCCACGCCAAGCTGGTTCCAGCTGTCAACTCGATGCGCACAGCCAGCAGTTTCCTGGCACGCTCGACGATCCGCTCACGATTCAGTCAGCCGTCTGGCCGCAATCTCATTCAAGGCCTGGTCGATATCCGCCTTGAGGGCTGCAGCTCCTCCTGCCGGAGCTTGCGCCCGGTCTATCATAATTTTGGGCGGCATCCTTGGCTGGATTTTACCCATGATAAAATACGTTATCATGGGTAAAAATAGTGAATTTGGTGAGCAGATTTCTCAGCAAAGGATCCTCAGGTTGGCAGTCATTCTGCATCGCCGTATGTGGTATATCCACAAGCAGGCAGGCATGGCGTTCGGAAACGTTCGTCTGCTCAAGCATCGCCATCACTGCCTCACGCTTGGCCTGTGGAGTTAATGCTTTCGGCCCAAAGCAACCTTCAAGGCTTGAGCGTCCAGAAGCGACTCGGCTAAAAGCTTCTTGAGCTGAGCATTCTCTGCTTCAAGATCGCGCAACCGCTTGGCGTCCGATACTGTCATCCCACCAAACTTGGCACGCCAGGTGTAAAACGAGGCATCGGAAAAAACCATGCTGGAGGCACAATTCCCTGACCGGAATGCCTCCATCTGCCTGCTTCAGAAATCCAATAATTTGCTCATCCGTAAATCGCTTCTTCACGTCCGTTCTCCTCTCGAAAAACGAACTTTACTAGATTCCAATGCGTTTTATGGAGAGCACATAAAGTGGGGCATGCATGGCTACAAAAGATGCTGAGAGAGTAGATCAGCGCTAAACAAAGCTGCGCAAATCATCGACGTGTCTGCGGATGAAATCGCTCCGAAAGCCACCTGTGCCGTTGGCGAAGCGGCGAGTTACGTATTGTGGTCAGCATATTATTGTAACCATCGAATGGACGGGTGACCGTCAACGCCAACTTCACTCCTGGCGCGCCGGTGTTTACGTCCTCGGGGCATAAGTGTAGACCGCAACGACTTGCGCTGAAGCGCACTCAACCGTTTCATTGTCAGGCTTTGCCTACTATGCCTGAAGTTCGTCGATGGCTCGCAAGAGTCGCTGCTTCCGATCCATGTCGACAGTACGTGCACTCAGCAGGCTAAGATCGAATTCACTTAGGTAATTGATGTAAAGCCGATAAGAGTTGGCGATTTCTTGTGACGCCTCGTGCAAAGTCAACATATCGGCAATTGATATTGCTAAGCCCGCTGCTTCCTCCTCCAAGTGCTCGGTCTGTATTTCGTTAAACTCTTCTGCTGCTTCCGCTCGGCGAAGAAACTCCTCCCGTGACGCGAGTCGGGTTTGTATTAACTCACGCGTTGCTGTTATTTGCTCTAGATTACCGAGAGTCCTCACTGGTCCACCTACGTCCAGATAAGGCCCTCCTATACCGATCTGATACATTAGATCATTCGCTAGATACTCAACATCGCGTCTCATGACAGCTTGCTCGAATTCATGCTCAAAATGTTGAAACCCTATACCGCGCCGCTCATAGTCTCGCCGCATCATTTGTTGTACAGCTGCACGCAGTTGCGTTGCTCGATCTGAGCTCACCTCAAGAGGTTCAATACTAAAGACTCTTTCTATCCAATTTTGCAAATTTCCGATATTAACTACATCTCGATCAATCGCACCAAGTGCTCGGCTCAGCCGACTACGCCTTCGGCGCGTCTGACGCAATCGATCTGCCGCTTCTGCGTAATTGCGTAAGCGGTCAGCAGCAAATAAAATCATCAGCAATCCCGCTATGCGAGCAGCCCCTCCGCCGCGGCGTCGGCGCGGTCGTCTTTCGCTGACAGGTCGTTGTCGACGGCTAAGCTGATTTGCTTGAACGAAATCTTCGATTTCGTCAGAAACACCATACCGCCCCATAGGAAACGGAGACTCCCTGCTAAAAGGGTTCAACCAACGCTGATTAAAACGGCCCGTCTGTAGGTGAAAGTTGTCCGGGCTAAAAGCATAGAAAGGTACCCGTTCCCTTGGCAACATGTGATCAATATCGATAGTGATAAATCCAAGAGGCCTTCCCCTATCGTCAAAGTCTTGAAATTGTAAGGCTCTACCACGCGCCATATCACTATCACTGATACTTATCCTTCCCGCAGCTCTTTCAGCTGTTAAAATTTGCAGAGTTTCGGGGTTTCGATAGACACGCTGCCACATTCGTTGGCGTGCTTCGTCCCATCTAGCATGTCCAAGGTCAAAAGCGTCATCAAAATATCGAAGCGCTTGTGGACGATCAGACGCGGTTAAGACACGTGGATGTGATGTACCAAATGGTGATACCTGACTGCGTTGCATAACTTCACGAAAATCTCTCTCGAGCCGTGCCATTTCCGCTTTGGCCCGAATTAGATTTTCACTTGAATCCAGCGCGGCCGACGCCTCAGCCCGAAGCACGGCCGACAATCGATCAAGCACCCGCTGCCGGTGCCGCACCATCTCCTCAACTTGCCTATGGCTAGCGGCAGGTTGTATAAGCGAATCTGTTCCGCCACTCCGCGAATGACGAGGCAGGGTACTGGAACGATCGGTGGCGCGATCAGCTGGTGTTCTGCTGGTCCCGCGTGAAGCCACGGCTCGACCACTGCTTCCGCGATCGCTGGTGCCTCTCGCTCTCGACCGAAGAGCATCATGCTGCGACATTAATATCCCAAGTTCGATATCATAATTTGGAATCAATTAATCTGTAGTAATCGAAGGTCAATCATTGGAAAGGAGGATTGGCACGATATCGAACAACTGTCTGATCTGAGCGCGTTCATGTTTTACTCCTAAGAGGAGATTGAAGTTATCAGAAGCTTCTGTTGCGGAGTCAAGTCTCACAGCAAGTGCGCATCGTTAGCCTACGCAGTTCCTTTCCTATTCCTTTTGTTCTTGCCCATGAACTAGGTAGCAGTCGTTATAGAACTGGGTCACAAAGAAGAAATGGCTCTCTTACAGACCACGATCGTGAATGTTTCTGTTTGAAATTCCACGTGCATTTTCATCGGGCCGCCCTGCATTTTGCATCTTGCCTCGGACTAACAGTCCAGTTGGTACAATCGACACCCTTTTGCAAATCGTCGGATTTGGTAGGCTCCCATTTCGAAAGCCACGGTACGTAATTGTCCTGCTCGGGGGAGGTGTTTCAGGTCTCCACTCTAAAACCCATTCAACCCCCCTTGAAAATCCGCAAACCTCAACTTTTAATCTGTTAGCAATCTCCCCAAAAAATGTTTCTGTGTAACCAGCGTTGCATGCGTAAAAAGTGATTTTCCCCCCTTCAACAAAACGAGATGAAATATCGGGCAAATGTGCAAGCTGTGCGTTAGATAGGACCTCTCCGCGACCAAACTGCAGTTCTTGCCTCGCCCCATGACCATACCATCTGACTTCGCTCAGACTTGAACTCGCCCCTCTTATTGCGTTCAGTAATTGTTGTACGCTACCGACTCCAACAATAGGCCCACCGGAGCTATGCCTTCGTGCGGCTGCTTCAAAATCCACAGTGTGAGGCCACCAATGCTGGGATGGATTCTCAGGATCAGCGGTTGGGTGTCTGCGCGGATATTCGACCGCCCTTATTTCATCTTCGTCCGATGCATACGGTGTCGGGTAACCGGACGCAAAGAGGGATAAAATTGTCATGGATAATTATCCTGGCGGAATTTTCACGCATCAGGCGAGATGATGACATCGCTGTCATTACTTTGAACGACGATCATTTTTTCTACGTCTGGATCACCTCTCTCACCTGCTACAAGTCTGGATGCAACCCTTAAATTTTCCAGGCGTTTCTCGCGCACTTCTTCCTGAACCTTAAGCATGTCCATTCCCCGGTGCGCCAGCTTGAAGTTTTCAAGCAAAGTCTGGTGCCCTTTCAGCGCTTCCATATAAAGCTGCCCGGTAGGCAAAATAATAGTTTCTTTTCCACCAATGGGATTAGTGAGCTCTCTTGCTACTGCTCGCAAGAGCGATGCTTTTTCTTCTTCCGTTAACCCTGATGCTGGATTGTTAAGAACTTCTTGTGCATACGCTAGCATCTCCTCCCCAGTATAACCGAGGCCCGTGCTAGGATCGCGCAGTCCAAAATACTCATCAATGAACTCGCGACTCATATAATCGGTTAAATAGGAGCAGGTCTTAAGTGCGAAAATAATATAATTTCCCTTATAACCAAGGGGCCGGTTGAGATCAGCAATCTGACCTAAGCGCTTTTTCGGTAATGTATCCGTAAGAGTCGGAGGAACGGGCGGACTGCAGTGAACTACATATTGTTCACCATCTCGCATGATACCGGGGATGCCTTCCTCAATCTCATCTGCAGTTGCTTTCCGAATTGTGCAGCTAGTCGTCGCGGCCTCGAAGAAAGGAACTTCCATATCGTTTAGTTCATAGAATAGTTGATCGGGATGCTTATAATCGAGAATGCTATGAACATAATGAAGAATGTTTTGCCTCAAATGGAGTTTAAGTTGCCGGACCTTTGTGTCTTTCTGGGCTCTTTCCTTCACTGCAGCCGTATAGCTGTTTGCAGCATCACTGAGTGCTTTTTGAGAAGTAGAAAGCCTATCGTTTAAAGACTCGATGCGAGAGTTAAGAAATTCGAGAGCCTTTTCCGCCGCCTCTCTTCGTGCCTTTATTACCTCGTCTCGATCGCTTGTACCGCCGCCAAATAATTCTGAAATTCCACCAGAAAATATGGCAGCGGCAACGCGTGCGCCGTCATCAAGCTGCTGTGCCTTCGCTATGTCCCCGGCCTCCATTAGATTTACGATCGATGACTGACGCTGATCTCTTAGACCTAGCAGTTTTTCCAGATCAGATTGGAGAGTTTTGACGAGCTCCAGTTGTTTATCCCACTGAGTTTTTTTAACCTCAATATCGATAGCCTCAGCACTTAAGCCGTCCTCTATGTAAGATAGAGCATCGGCAAAACCATCATCAAGCAAAACTCGCCTAATAATCCAAGAATGCTCGAGGATCCAACCTTCGGTAATTTCATGAGGTGCCGGAATATCAATAGCCACCAAGATGACAGGAGTTACCTTGTGAGGACGGCTTGTGACGCGATAACGTCTTTCCAGCTCGTAAAGAAGGTAGGTCACTGTGAGTTCATTATTAGGATTTGAAAATTCTGTCGCCGATTCATAGCCGACATCCGAGCTGTCTACAGTTTCAATTCCTATTTCACTTTCCTGCCGCACGCTTTCCGCAGCCTTCTCAAGGCTTTCCAGCATCTGCTTCTTTTGTTGAGTAGTTTCAGCAGATTGATTTGCAGCAAATTCACTAGTACTACTTAGCTCGCCTATACCCATGTTGAGGCTGCCTGTAGCTGACATGCGAAAGTTATTGCTACTCATCACCTTGGACATAACTTCCAGCTCGGCTCGGCTCGTGTATTGCCGCTCCGCCTTTGATTCGACAAGTGCTTTCTCGATAGCCTTCTCTGTGCGAGTTTTCTTAAGAGTACGCGTTATCTTCAGCTTACGTGTTTCTCCTGGAGCCAATGGAACGGTCGAGATAAGTCGTCCAACTTGGTAAGTCTCGGGAATCCATTCTTGACGATATGTGACCATGATTCCGTAATTGACGGTCCCTGGGGCGTAATACTTGAAGGTATACGGCTCGTTTAGACGTTCTGCAATATCGAGGATAAACCTTTCTGTGCGTGCAAGCGGCGAATTTTGTTGAAATTTAACTGCGTTTTCAAATACCTGATCCAGATATTCTTGGCTTGTAAACCAAGTAATGTCAGGATTTAGATCATTTCCTGAGCTCCACGGTCTTAAGTAATTATTTGCAGCATCCTTAAGAGCATTGCGTCCAGATTCTTCTAGTCTGTTCCAAGTGCTCAAATCTAGCTGCGGAAAACATTTTTTCACCTCATATGGTATCGTCGTGTAAATCGCTAGCGCTCCTGTTGCACCTTTAAGCTGGTCTAGATATTCCCGCAATTCGTTGGCATCTGCGACGTCTTCTAAGGGTGGCACTTCCAGCCCGTAGTCATCGTGAATACTGGTTACCTCTTTGTAAAGCTCCAGGACTTTGTCTTGAAGAGAATTATCGAACGCAGCCGTCCATACGTCTTCAAAAGCAATCTGCAAAGTTTGGATATCATGAAAAGCAGTTACATTGGCCGGTCCCCCTGAAAGCTCTAAATTACTAATAGTATTTTTGATTTTTTGGAGTTCGTTGATTGTTGAGCTAGCTTCGTTGGTCCTTGGCAATGGTGCAAGTTCGGCAACCTGTCCGAGCACTCGCTCTATAAGAAAGGATCTGGGATCTGATGAGTCGACCGGAGATGAGGGTGTAGAAGGTAGAGAGTCGGTAGGAGCTTGAGGAGTGATATCGGCGGCTCGTTTTTTTGCCTTAACCTCATCGAGAAGGCGTCGTATTCTAACAAGCTCCAAACCCATTCCTTTCCTAGATAACAACTCGCAGACCGAAACTGGCTGTGCATCAATCAAGGATGAGTCAAGCCCTAGCTGTAGAAGCATTTCCGGATTCATACTTGCCGAAATGGAGTAGTCCTGGTGGCTCGAAGCCAGTTTGCTTATACCAGCAGTGATTGCTACATGGTGCACTTCAGAAAAAGATTTCCCGCGCTCCAAATAGTATTGTTTAGTTGTTGAGGGTGCGAGCGTGAGTAGCTTACTTGGCACTGATGCTGCAAAATCTCGGAAACGCTCACGCGTCGCTACTAATTCTGGTTTAGCCAAATAATCACGGATAACGGACGAGCTCTGTTTCTTTTCATTTTCGGCATCGCGCAACTCTCTGCGTATATCGTCAGCTGTATTTCGCGCTTCCTCTAAGTAAACCCCTTTTTCCCGCAGAGCTTGGGCACTGATTGAAATAATATAATGTTCAATAACACCTGCATTGGCTCGAACAATAATGGCCGCGTGCAGCAAACGAGCACTTATTGTTGAAAAAGGAGGATGATCGGGACCGAGAACGAGCAGGACTAGGTCCGGTCGTTTCTCTGTATTGCTAATACGAAAGGCTTTATCATCGTATTCCAATTCGAACCAACCACGCCGACCTGTCAAAACCGAGCCGATTCTATCGCCTGGGAAATCGAGCCAAAACCGACTTGGAGAAGATTGAGGGAAAAGAGATCCAATTGGATCGTCCCCGCCTCGATCTCTACCAAACTCGTCGTTTTGAGGGATTGTGGAGGCGTCAATGTCGTATAGAACGACCAATAAATCTTCAATTCCCTTATTGGTATTTTGTATGATGACCCTTCCAGCAACCTTGTTGGCCATGATGGATGCCCTCTATAAAAAGCAAAAAAATAGAATTAGTCGCATGACGTCGCCAAGAGCATCTTGGCAGACCATGTCACCCCTGAAGGTACACACCTTCAAGAGTTAGGCAGGAGACGCAATCGCCCTTGCATCCTTTGACAGGAATGCAATCCTTGGATTATTCCAAAACGTCCGTACAGTCTTCAGAACTTGAGGTGAGAAGAGTGTGATGCCTCCAAGGGGTGTAAGAACTGCTTCATCAGTCCTCTTATAAAAATAGTCCACTTTCACTAACTTTCCAGTCAGAGTGCTCCCACCATACATGGTACTTAGAATGCTTCAAGCGATTTGAAGGTTGACGATTTAAGTCTATGGAACTCCTACAGTTGTATATAGCTCAATCTAATCTCTCACGAGTGGGCTGGGTTTTCCCCCGATTTCACGGACACATCTAAAAAGGCTGATAATGAGTCAGGAGGTGTGTCATGGCAAGGCGAAGGAAATACGCAGCGGAGTTCAAGCAGGAAGCGGTACAGTTGGTTCGATCTTCAAATGTTCCGGCAAGCCAGATCGCGCGTGATCTGGGGATTGATCCCAATATGCTGAGCCGCTGGTGCCGGGAAATGAGTTCGGTTGGCAATAAAGCCTTTCCGGGGCAGGGCAGGCCCCGTGATGAGGAAATGGCTGCGCTCAAACGTGAGCTGATCCAGGTCAGGAAGGAACGGGATTTTTTAAGAGAAGCGGCGGCGTTCTTCGCGAAAGCGTCGAAATGAGATATCGCATGATCGAACGCTGCCGCGATACCTTCCCCATTCGTCTGATGTGTCGTTGTCTGCATGTATCAACCAGCGGCTACTATGATTGGCGAGATCGGCCCTTGAGTCAGAGAGCGCAGGATGACCGGCGTTTGCTGGAGAGCATCAGGAAGATTCATGATGGCAGCGATGGGGTGATGGGCAGTCCACGAGTCTGGAAGGAATTGCGTTATGAAGGTGAGGCATGCGGGTTGAACCGTGTGGCACGGCTGATGCGAGAGCAGGAATTGCATGGCATCCCGCAGCGTAAACGCTGGCACAAGAAGGTCTGTGGCCTTCGACCAGAGAATGTGCACAATCACCTGCAGCGGGACTTTACAGCAAGTGAGCCCAACAGCCGGTGGGTGACGGACATAACCTATGTGCGCACTCAGGAAAGCTGGCTTTATCTGTGCGTGGTCGTGGACCTGTACTCGGGCATCGTGGTCGGCTGGTCGATGAGCCACTGCCAGGATCGGCAACTGGTGCTGCAGGCCGTACTCATGGCGCTTTGGCAACGCGAGGCAAAAACTGCGGTCATCCTGCACTCAGATCGCGGCTGTCAGTTTACCAGTGACGAGTATCAACGTTTCCTGCAAGGACACAATCTGATTTGCAGCATGAGCGCTGTCGGCAGTTGTGCCGACAACGCGGCAGCAGAGAGCTTCTTTGGCTTGCTCAAGCGGGAGCGAATCTATCGTCGCCAGTATCGAACCCGGGCTGAGGCACGCACAGATATCTTCGACTATATCGAGCGATTCCATAACCCGCGAAAACGGCGACAACTGGAAATGCGTCAGAAGCAGGATTTAGGCTTAACCAAACCGTCCGGAGAAATGGGGTAAAACCCCGAGAGCTAGCTCTAGTGATAGATGTTTTAATCCCCCTAAAAGCCTATCACTAGACACCGTTTTGATTTATGAGCGGCTCTCTATCCCAGCATCTTAAATCCCTGTGAGAGCAAATGATCATTTGGCTGTGCCAGAACATCGACGGTCATGTGGTAGCGGGAGAGGCAGAGGGAAGACAATTTATTAAGCGGATCCATTTAGTGGGACTATAGCGTAAGCCAGCTTCCTGGCAGGCCATTAATTCATAAATTCTTTTGTGGCCGTTTCCTTTCTGCATGAAAAATGGAATGCCCACATGCATCCTGCCCTTCACAAACAAAAGAAAGCTTTTCGACACCGCCTTCATTTTTGCCCTAACTATTTAGGGAATTTTCTTCAAAACCCCTTGCCCGCCTTTTAGCTCGCTTTGAAATTACCAGATAGGAAAATTGAGCATTGATACAAGTGGTAGGAAGTGGTAGGTGTACCTACGTCCAATTGTTCGCTCAGCTATAAAACATAGAATTGTAGTGGTTTAATTTGCACAGACACCTCGATAAGTGGATTATTTACTTAAAGAGGAGGTTTTGAAGATGGAACGCAGGGCACGGAGGGAATTTGACGCCAGCTTCAAGTTAGAGGTTGCGCGGATGGTGAAGGATCAGGGAACGAGTATAGCCGATGTTTGCCGCAGCATGGATCTGGGAGAGACAGTAGTTCGGCGCTGGGTGAAGCAATATACAGCGGAGCTGAACGGCCAGGTGGGTATGGGTAAGCCGCTCACAGCCGAGCAGCAGCGCATCCGACAATTGGAAGCCGAGAACCGGCAATTGCGGATGGATAATGACATATTAAAAAAAGCCTCGGCCTTCTTTGCCCGCGAACTGAAATGAGCTACCGGCTGGTTCGCCAATTGCAACAGAAGGCCATTCCTGTGCAGCAGCTATGCCGGGTATTGCAGGTCAGCCGTGCTGGTTATTATCAGCACCAGCAGCGTACTGCGCGCGCTGTGGATAGCGCTGCCACGGTTCATCTCAAGGCTGCGTTTAGTGCCAGCGGCAGCAGTTACGGCAGCCGCCGTCTGGTCAGGGTCTTGCAGGCTAAAGGATTTTCCATTGGTCGCTACCGCGTGCGGTGCTTAATGAAAGCAGCGACATTGCGTCCGGTATGGAAACGCAAGTTTGTTCGCACTACCGATAGTCGGCACGACTTGCTAGTAGCGGAGAATCTGCTTAAGCGAGAATTCGAAGTGGCGTTACCGAATCTTGCCTGGGTATCAGATATTACCTATGTGCGCACGCGTGCCGGCTGGCTCTATCTTGCGGCAGTCATGGACCTGTTTTCCCGCAAGATCATTGGCTGGGCGATGGCGCTAAACATGACAACCAGCTTGGTTATCTCGGCATTGCGCATGGCCATTGCACAGCGCAGACCTCCTGCCGGACTGCTGTTGCATTCCGATCGTGGGAGTCAATACGCCAGTCTGGAATACCAGGCCTTATTGAATCAGCACCGCATTCGCTGCAGCATGAGCCGCAAGGGAGATTGTTGGGATAATGCGGTTATGGAGCGTTTCTTTCTGAACCTGAAAATGGAGCGCGTATGGCAACGAGATTACGCCAATCAGGCAGAAGCTCAACGAGATATTACCGATTACATCGTATGCTTCTACAACAGTAGCCGGCTACACTCGAAATTGGGCTACCTGTCACCTGTCGTCTATGAACGAAAAATGGCAGAAACACCACCTATCTCAGTGTCTGAAATTACTTGACCACTACAAATAGATACCTTCGATTAGGATCTCTCAATGATTGAAACACCATTTCCAGTGGATTGGAGGCAACTGCAGACCGGGGTATGTGCGCTTCTTCGGGAGGTCGGGCTTAGCGCCGAAACGGAGAAGAGGCTTCAAACTCCACGGGGCGAGGTCGCTATTGATGTATATGCAGTTGATGAAAATAGTGTCGATAGAATTCGATACATAGTTGAATGTAAGAATTGGACATCTCATATACCCCAATCCGTCGTTCATAGTTTCACGACCGTGATGCATGAAACAGGCGGAAATATCGGATTTATTGTTTCGAGAGAGGGATTTCAGTCGGGCGCGCGGCAGTACCTTCAGAACACTAACATCGTTGGCCTCACCTATCTCGAGCTACAACAGAGATACTTGGATCGATGGTGGGAGAAGTTCTTCATGCCTATGGTCGGTTTTGCTGCTGATATTTTGCTGCAATACGTTGAGCCGATGAACAGTAGGCGCGAAAGGTTGATTCGGGAACTTCCCGCTCACAAGCAGGAAGAAGTTAGGAGACTTCAAGAGAGGTATGCTGTATTTGGAATGGGAATGGCTTTCCATCAGATTTCACGTTTTTCAAACATCCTTCCAAATTGGTCCAATTTCCCAGCTCCAAGTGACATAGCCAAGTATAAGACAGTGATAGCAGAGCAACATGGCATAGAGTTTTCGTTTTCCTCAAATTACTTTCGTGATCTTGCCTTTGAAATAGCACGAAAGCTACAGAGCATCACGGCTGAATTTCACGATGTTTTCGGTAAGAACATCTTTGCCTAACCTCATTTCCAAAGAACCACATGTAGGAGGGGCACTTTGCCGTCCCCTCCGGTTAGAGAGAATCTGTTCAAGCGATAAAGGCTGAATGAGCCTCTTGGGCGAGCCAGAAGTAACTGCTTCAGAAAACGAGACGGGCTTTAAAGAGTTGAGTCCTTCGCTAGCAAAAAATCGTATCCGTACATGTTAATGCCGCTGAATGTCGGCCAATTTGCAAACAGCCTGCTAATCCTTCCATAGCATAAAAATGAGCATGCTGTATCACTACACCAGCCAGAACGGCATTATCGGGATTATCCAGAGCGGTAGCATCTGGGCTACCCACGCTACATTATTAAACGATTCGAGTGAGTTCTTCCATGGATTATCCTTCGCCAAGTATGTAGCCGGCGGCATCTTTCAGGACGATGACTATCTAAGTGCCTTCGGATGGGCTGTTCGTCATGCGTTAGAAGCGATCTCTGCTGGTGACCTCTATGTGACGGCTTTCAGCGAGAAGCCTGATTTGCTCAGCCAGTGGCGGGGCTATTGCCCTGCAGGTGCTGGTTTTTGCCTAGGCTTCGACTTCAACGATCTGGAAACTTTCTGTGAGCGTCAAGGTTACAAGCTGGAGAAATGTATTTACGAACATCAGGATCAGATTAAACAGATTCATGAGCTTGTTGAGAGCTGCTTGAATAAGTTTCCAAAGCCCCCATTGAGTCGCGAGGAGTACAACGCGCTCTCTTCAAAAGAGAAAGTCGATTTTATAATAGACAACCGACTCCGCGCCTCGCAAGGCCATGACAAGCCCAAGGCGGATGCCGCTGTAGCGTGGCTGTGCACAGAAATTGCTCAGCTTGTGCCGACTTTTAAGAATGAGGGATTTCACGAGGAAGCGGAATGGCGGATCATAGCAAAAGAACCAAAGGAACAGGTCAAGTTCCGTACCAGTTCTTCATGTTTGGCACCATATGTGGAGTTAGAAATTCTTACCAGCCCAGCTAACACCGCGCTACGTGAGGTAATCGTTGGGCCAAATCCGAATCAGTTGCGTTGTGAGGCTTCCGTTAGGACGCTCCTGAAAGCAACTGGTCTCAATGGAGTTGAGGTAAAGCGCTCGGCCCTGCCATACAATAATTGGTGATCATCAAGTAAAGACTTCCCACTCTTGATCTTTATCCTGACTCTCTTTTTACTAGCTTTTACCTTTATCTCCGGTTCAAAACTTCCTGCAGCTCCTGCCCCTACCACCCGCTATACAATATGCTGGTAAAGAACTCCCAGCTTATACCAAACTCCTTAGCTAGGCTCAGGACCTATTAATTTGAGTGACGTTTCCCCTGAAAATCGGTACAGGTTAAAACTGGAGGTAGGATTGCTTCCAAGGCCTCATGAGAGGCAAAGGAGAAGCGATGAAGAAGTCGAGATTCACAGAGGAGCAAATCATTTATGCGCTGCGACTGGCCGATAGCGGCACAGCGGTGGTCGATGTGTGCCGGCAGATCGGTGTGTCTGAGGCCACGTTCTACACGTGGAAGAAGAAGTACGCGGATTTGGGTGTGAGCGAGCTGCGCAGGCTCAAGCAGATCGAGGATGAGAATGTTCGGCTGCGACGTATCGTGGCGGACCTGACGCTGGACAAGCAGATTCTGCAGGAGGTGGTGCGAAAAAAGCTCTGAAGGCTGCCAAGCGGCGCGAGCTGGCAGCCTGGATGCAGGAGCGCTTCAAAATCAGTGTGCAGAGATCATGCCGCCTGGCGCAGCTAGCGCGTTCGGTTTGGTATGCCAGGAGCAGGGCGCGTGATCAAAGTGCGCTATGCCAGCGCATTCGCGATATCGCCATGAGCCGTCCCAGGTTCGGCTACCTGCGGGTGCTGGTGATGCTCAAGCGCGAAGGCTGGCAAGTGGGGAAGAAGCGTGTATATCGGCTCTATCGCCAGCAAGGCCTGCAACTGCGCATGAAGGTCAAGCGCCGCAAGCGCATTGCGCTGCTGCGCGGCAGGCCTCAGGCACCCACCGGCCCGAATCAGCATTGGAGCATGGATTTCGTCCACGACCAGATGCTCGATGGCCGGGCATTTCGCATCCTCACCGTCATTGATCAGTGGAGTCGCGAGAGTGTGTGCCTGGAGGCCAACTTCAGGCTGTCCGGGCGATGCGTGGGTCAAGCCCTGGACCGGCTTGCAGCACAGCGTGGATGGCCCAAAGCAATCACCGTGGACAACGGCACGGAGTTCACGTCCAAGGCCCTGGACGAGTGGGCATATCGCCGGGGGATCAAACTCGATTACACGCGGCCGGGCAAACCCACGGATAATGGGCTGATCGAATCCTTCAACGGCCGATTGCGCGATGAGTTCCTCAATGTCCACGAATTCGTTACATTGCACGATGCCCGTGAGAAACTGAAGGCTTGGCAGGACGATTACAATCACCACCGTCCCCATGGCTCACTCGGCCACCTGACCCCGAGCGAGTTCGTCAAAAAGAGGTCAGATCAAACCAACGAAGCGGTCCGCCTGTAGTTTTAAACCGTCCGGTTTTCGGGGATGACGTCAACAGGACGAAACAGAGCAGCGTTGTTATCAGCGCCTGCCCGGCCTGGTAATAGCGGAACGTGCCTTGAGAGGCAGCGCCGAGAAATCTTAAAACAGAGAATGGAAAAGAGGAGTTGGTCCAACTAGAGGGGCGAGAACAGAAACAAGGACCATTCATCGTTAACATTCGACATGAACGCCAACAGAGGGCGCGGGCGTTGGTCCAAAGGAGAGGGGGGGTCGCTCAATGGAAAGGTCGAACGTTTAGTCACTCACAAAAACTAGGCGCAACTCCTTGAAATGAGGCCAAGAGGAATTTATGTCCTTGGTCTCCAAACGAAGTTCAGCGGTCGACTTGTCAATTCGGATTTCACCGGGGCTTATCTGCTGTCGCTTCGTAGGCTCCCATCCGCCAGTAGTTGAGGCAGCGACATCGGTTAGACGAACGGTTCCATTGACAAGGAGACGCAGAGGGCGGGATTTAGCTGCGGCATAAGTGACATAGACGCGGTAGAGCCCGGGAGTAAGACCATCGACATTCCATGCAGCCCACCGCCTTCCATTTTGCGGAGTAATAATATTGGGGCCATCATAATGATCGAGGAGCGTATCGACGCCCCAACCGTAAGTTGCATCACCTGGCGCAGGCGTCTTCACACCGCTCCTAGAACTCGTATCTGTACTCAATAATATAACAGGGCGAGGGCGATATGAGCGAACTGCCATATTACCGTAAGGAATCATACTTGATGCAATGAGGCCAATTTCAACACCTTCGGTATGGCTCGTCATTGCGCAGACCACTTTGAATGTTTCTAAGTTTCCCACACTGACTCCTTGCTCAAGCTCCGTCTTTGTCTTGGGGCCGCATTTTCCGACGACACTAGATGGAGAAAAACTAAATTGAATCTTCACCGGCGAAAAATTTCGAGTATGGTAGTTAACACGCATATTCAATGCTAATGCATTAGTTACTTGGCTCCGTTCCGTCCATAGTTGTATGCCTTCTGCTTTGACGCAGTCAACAAACGCTTTGGCAAGAACTGGTGATGCTTTGCGTGACCAAGCTAGAAACTTCCGCCAGTCTTCGTAAGACGAGGTTCGGTCATCGCAAATGTTGTGACTGCTGCTGTCATTGCTACTAGCACCAAACTCGACGGGAATCTCACCAATCGGAAGGCCAAGCGTGAGCCCGCCACTAGACGAACTAGTCCCGCTATTGCAATACCTTGAACGAAAGTAGTCTGAGGCAAAGGAGTCGTTTGTCGTAACAGAGACATCAAACGTTCCACCCTGCAGCAAGGAATGACAGATCTGTTGTGCTGAAAGATGTCCCGAGCTTAGGGCAACAGTCAAGAACAGAATGACTGAATGAACGTTTCTAGTTTTCATTTTTTCTCTCTCCGGCAGAGTAAGAGCAACAATACAACATAGCGTAGCTGAAAGAAAATATCGCGCTCCTCGCTGACATGTTTTAGCTCCGCTTTCAGACGACGAATTTCTTCTGCCTGACCTCGGAGGGCGTTGTCTTCACTCCCCGGCCGACTGTAGCGTTTGAGCCATGCGTACATCGTTGATACCGAAGGCCTCGCTCAAGTTCCCGCCCCAAGTGCCCAGGTCTCTCATACCCACCCATCAGTACCGGTGATGAAGGCATGGCGATTACCTTCAGCCGTGAGAGAGGCTCCCACTACCTGTCCGGCATCGTTGAGCCGGCATAGCTCAAGCCCCCGCCCAAAGCACCCAGGTCAACTGCCGTCCTGCTGTCAAGATCAACAAGGAAGTCTGCGTCAACAAGGGAGGCTGCGTTTTGGGCGTTTGCAGGATTGACAAAACCAAGACCCGTAGTTAAGGCTGCAGCCAGGATAAGATGGCGAACTTTGAAGGAATGGCTGAGTAGTGTCATGGCATTCTCCGGCAAGGCGGGGTTTGGCAATCCATTACTTCAATGTAGATAATGGAGTTCATGCTGTCAAAGCAGCTTCTCTCGATCTTTGGTTTTTGGTTCTGATTTTGAAAACTCCCCCACAACTAGCGCGATCTTTCTTCCTACCGGATGTATTGATAAAGAGTCTCCCGGCTTATCCCAAACTCCTTCGCCAGCTTTGTCCGGTTTGCTCCCGCTGCGGCCTGCTCTCGCAACTGGGCAATCCTCTCTACATTTAGCGCTGGCTTCCTGCCCTTGTAGACCCCCTTGGCCTTTGCCAGGGCTATCCCTTCCCGCTGCCGCTCCTTGATGAGCGAACGCTCAAACTGGGCGAAGGCGCTGAGCATGGTAAACATCAAAGTAGAGCGTGGATCATCATTACCGGCAGTGAAGTTCATATTCTCTTTAATGAATTGAACCGATACTCCCCGGTCATTCATTTCCCTCACAAGCCTGAGCATGTCTTCCACGTTACGGGCCAACCTGTCCATGGAATGGACTACGAGCGTATCCCCCGCACGCACGTGGTTGAGCGCGGCGTGCAGCTGAGGCCTGTTTGTATCCTTGGCGGATGCCTTGTCAGTAAATACCTTGTCGAGGTGAATTCCGTCGAGCTGCCGCTCTGGGTTTTGGTCCAATGAGCTGACGCGAATGTATCCGATTCTCTGGTTGGTCATGGTTCTTCCCTGCAAAAATGTCAGGGTAGAGTCTATGACCGTCGAGCGTGACTGTCAATTAATACAATATATAACTCTAAATAGACACAAAAAGACAGGAAAAGTGTCAAACAGATTTGTCAGAATGGGGTGTACTCAATCCTGACATAAAGTTTGACAATACAGATGTCTTGCGAACTGCCCAGTAGGGATTGAGTGTGCTCGACCTGGATGATGACAGTTATGTTGGTAGCCGGCGGGTGAGGCAAGGGGTGCAGCTCCATCATCCCCTAATCGGGGTGTACCAAAAGGGACCTATTTTGCAACGCTATCCGTTGTCCTGAAGGGAGTAGAACAGCGGTAAAAGTTCAATAACGTTTAATGAGATTCTTCGCCTTCTTTCGCTGCGCCACAAATCGAATCAGTCCAAGCCCTGCAAGAAAAAGTGCATAGATCTCCGGCTCCGGATGTTTGGGACAGAACCGGCGATGGCTTCCCCCGCGTTATTGATACCCGCGGCGCTGGTTAGAATTACTCCGGGCAGGTCAACCAGCGAATTGAGATCGGTCATGCCCACGCCATTGGGGCCAGTGATAAAGGCATGCATCTGACCTGCGGCGGTGTAAGAGTTTCTCACCACCTGGCCGGCGTTATTGATGCCATTGCCGATACTGTAGCCTCCCCCAGCGTGCCCAGTAGGGTTACTTCCCGGTTGTTGAGGTCGATGAGATATGAATGCGTCTCCTCCCCGAAGGCGGGGGACACGAAACCTGTAACCACGCTCAGAGTTGTGACCAGGATGAAGCCGTGAATTTTGAAGCAACGGTTAAGTGTCATAGTATCTCCCCGGCAAGATAACTGTTTTAAAGTAATGAAGAACCTATTACTAATATCTAGGTGATGGAATTTAAGTTGTCCAGCAGAATTCCGAAAATTATCCAAGCGGTATCAGAACTTCCCACTACTTCTGAGTCTTATCAACAGACCTATCCACGCCAATCGGGGAAAACTCGATCTGTGTCTATCGTTTGTGCGTCCGGCTGGCGCGGCTTGCAACACGCAGCAAACGAGGAAAGGTTATGCGCTTTCAGGCTCGCTTATCGGCTCCAACAGTTCTTTCCTGTCATTATATGGATCTGCCCGGTTCACCTCCCGGCTTACGAGCCACCACGTGAATTCTTGAGTTGGGAGCGATCTGCTTTGGGCAATGTGGGGTGCTTCCTCCACTGGCGTCTCAGAATCCATCCAGCGCCAGGCGTCCTCTGATTGCAGAACCACTGGCCTGCGGTCATGAATATCCACCATTCCCCCTTCGGAGTCTTGCGTCAAGATGACGAATCCTGTTTCGACTGTCTGATGAGTGAATGGCTTGTAGTTCGGGCTCTGTTGCAAAAAATAAGAAGCGGGGTGCACCATTGTATTTTTCCGCGCAGATCATCAATTAAGTTGCCCTGCGGCCTTTTTTGTTGAGATTTCCCGTGTGCTCCGCTACTCCAGGCAAGACCACTTTTCGTTTAATCTCTTTCACAGCGATAGGGTGTAAGGAAGCGTCCATCGCAGCACCCTTGCCGAGAGGCTGTCAGAGTCAGAGGGGAGATTATGAACCTCCTTCTATTCTTGATGCAGGTTTTGCTAATCACTGCGTTCGGGTAATTTTGGTACAGTGGTACGCACTCTGGTAGCACGGAAAATCTCCTGATGAGGGGTTTGCTCAATCCAGAGTGATGGGACCATCCTTTAACCGTCTTTTCACCACGCCTCTATCTGAATGAGGAAATGCCACCCAGGTTTAAAAAGGTCTGCGATGGGGCAGTTTTTGGGCGAACTTTGAGAATGGCAGGGCAAATTCTTTCTCCAGCACCTTTGCCGTTGCTCGCAGTTCTTCCCAGACGGTTTTTGCCGGCGCATACTTGAAGGCAAACACGATCAGATTGCCATAAGGCTCCGCCAGTATGGTGGCAATACGTCCCGCGAAGCTGTTTTCAAGACGCGCGAGATATTCGCGAACTCTTCCGTCCCGGCTGAGCAGGTTGACGACCAGTATGCCATTTCTCGTCAATGCTTCACTTGCCTGATCATAAAAAGCCTGCGTGCATAGAGAAGCCACTTGCCTGCCATCGTCGAAACCATCGACCATCAGGATGTCTGTGCTGGCTGGATGGGCAGCAATATACTCACTGCCTTCCGCGATCAGCACCTCCAGGCGCTCGTCGTCAGCCGGCACATGGAATTGGCTGCGCGCGACCGAAACCACCTGGGGATTGATTTCGATCACGGTCGTATTGACCGTTGGCAGTTGCCAGTAAACAAATTTAGTCAGCGAGCCTCCTCCCAGGCCGATCATGAGAATATTTGGGTCGTGGGCGAAACAGCAGGAAGCACATCATGCACTGGGTATAGGCCAGCTGCAACTCATTCGGGGCAGCGATGCGCATTGCGCTCTGTACCATGCTGCTCCCCAGGTGAAGCGAGCGGATACCGTACTCTTCACTCAGGTGAACGAGGCCAGCGTCTGCGAGGGGCGGATTTCGGCTGACGTTTGCCTGCCGTTCGCGGCGTTTCAGAAATCGGTTCATGAAAGGAGTCTTTCCTTATCCCGTTGCTCCTGCCGTTGCCATTGGCGCGGACAAGCTTTACAAGCCGTTCTTTTTGACCTAGGTTTAGATTGAGCGCATACCGGCATGATGTAATCCGGTTCGGGTTCGTGTCGAAGGGGAGGCAGAGTTTTGCAGGCAGGCATCAAATTGATCACGGTTCTGGTCTTCTCTTTGTGCGGGACCCTGCTGGCGGCATGCGCAGGCATCGGCTGGGAGGAGTCGTCGTTTACTCACGGAGGAAAGGTCAGCGGAAAGCTCAC
The DNA here is from genome assembly GCF_055385915.1 of Nitrosospira sp. TNL300. Classification (NCBI taxonomy): domain Bacteria; kingdom Pseudomonadati; phylum Pseudomonadota; class Betaproteobacteria; order Nitrosomonadales; family Nitrosomonadaceae; genus Nitrosospira; species Nitrosospira sp. TNL300. The sequence goes on from NZ_AP041005.1 coordinate 139,068, forward strand.
TGCACTTGCCCGCTGCACCGTCGACCAGCTTCAATCCGATAGTCGATGGATGATCCGCACCCTGCAATATCAGGTTTTCAGCTACCCGGATATTGCGGCAATGGAAATCTATGCCTATCCTGAAGGTGCACTCGCAGGCACCTATGCGCGCAACTCCCCTTCCAATCCCGATGCAGTGATCAGATACGGCCTGCCTACCCCCATCATTCATCCCGGCAGACCCGGCAGCAATGCTGACGAGGAAGTGGATCGCGATTATTCTTTCGTTCTTACCTTGAAACGAACGGATAATGCTACGGCATTTGCCACCGTCAGTGGAAGGAAATATGAAAGCCGGATTGCGTGGGACACGCTGGAAGACTGCGCGGCTCCCGAATAACTCCTGCTGAAAAAGCTGGGGAATGGCCGCATAAAACGTAAAAAAACATAAAGCCAGCTTTCCTGATTTTCCCTCGAAACACGCATAAAAAAAACAACTTTGCGAATAAAAAATTGCAGATGCCGCGATACCTGTAACTTCAGGGGCGCGCCGGGTAGAATGCGCGGGCAATATGGAATCGGGAATTGAAGGTGAAAATGATGCGCCTATCCAAATCAGTGGCAACATCCAGGTTCGCAACAGTCGGCCCGGTGTTGATGTTGTTCGCCTCTCTGGCTATCGCAGGAGACTTCGAGGATGGAATGAAGTTCGTTCTCAGCAAGGATTACGCCAGAGCAGTGAAATCTTTCCGCAAAGCGGCCAACGAAGGCAACCCCGACGCGCAGTTCAATCTGGGCGTGCTGTATTCACGGGGTCACGGCGTGCCGCAGGATCATGAACAAGCCGCCAAGTGGTACCGCAAGGCGGCGGAGCAGGGGGACGCACCGGCGCAATCCATGCTGGGGTACATGTATCTGAAAGGCCAGGGCGTCCCGCAGGATTATCAACAGGCAATGTTCTGGTATTTCCGGGCGGCCGACAGCGGATATGCCGTGGCGCAATACAATCTCGGAGTGATGTATGCGAAAGGCCAGGGCGTGGAAAAGGATTATCGGCACGCCCTCTCCTGGTATCTGAAAGCCGCGGAGCAGGGACATGCACCTGCGCAGGCAATCATGGGATTCATGTATCTCAAGGGGCAGGGAGTCGAGCAGGACGACCATCAGGCCGTATCCTGGTATCGCAAGGCAGCCGAGCAAGGGTACGCAGAGGCGCAATATGCTCTTGGCGTGCTCTATGCCAAGGGCCGCGGAGTAGCGCAGAGCCATCAGGAATCCGCCTCCTGGTACCGCAAGGCTGCTGAGCAGGGGAACGCGGATGCACAGTTCAATCTCGGCATGATGTTCGCTGCGGGAGAAGGAGTCGCGCAGGATTATCGGCAGGCGGCATCCTTGTATCGCCAGGCGGCCAATCAAGGATATGCGCGTGCCCAGTTCAAGCTGGGGGTGGCAAATGCCAAAGGACGGGGTGTTCGTGAGGACGCTTACGAAGCAGCGGCATGGTATCGTAAAGCGGCTGAGCAGGGCTATGCTCCTGCACAGTTCAATCTCGGCGTGATGTATGCGACGGGTAAAGGCGTCCTTCAGGATGATCGCCAGGCGGTGTCATGGTATCGCAAGGCGGCCGAGCAAGGAGATCCGGATGCGCAATATAACCTGGGGGTAAGGTATGACACGGCGCGAGGCATCGAAAAGGATACACAACAGGCAGTAGCCTGGTATCGCAAGGCGGCCGATCAAGGATATGCGCGGGCGCAATACAGCCTGGGTGTGAAGTATGACAGCGGGCAGGGAGTACCGCACGATTACGCGCAGGCGTTAGCATGGTACCTGAAGGCAGCGGAGCAAGGGCATGCGGGCGCCCAGACCAATCTCGGCGTGCTGTATTACAATGGCAATGGCGTGAAACAGGACTATGTGGAAGCCGACAAATGGTTCAGCATCGCCAGCGCCGGCGGCTACGAGGATGCCAAAGAGAATCGCGAACTGATGGAAAAGCTGATGACACCGATGCAAATCGGTGATGCGCGACGCGAGGCGGATGAATGGGCAAGAGCAAACCAAAGGTAATTCTGTTACCGTTGCCACCTCTCCTTTCCGCTTCCATCAGGGATACCCGTGGAACGAACCGTTCTCTGCTCGTATTGAACAATCAACGCCTTGACCGTTGCAATCGGTAAAGTGTACTTTGGACTCAGGTTGATTCAGAAAGCGCTTTGAAAATACGACTTTTATAATCTCCAGCCATCGATCGGGTGCATCCTTGGAATCGCGAGCCGGGAATCAGGAAATGCGGCCTGTAGAGCCAGCCGTGGCCAGCAACCGGATGCAGCGCCTGGCGACCGCGCTGCTGATCGTGATGCTTGCGGTTCTTGTTCTGGCCAATGTATTTCTTTCAGTTCATCCGTCGGTTGGGTACGTTCGCGCTTTTGCCGAAGCTGCGGTAGTGGGCGCGCTGGCGGACTGGTTTGCCATAACAGCGTTATTCCGCCAGCCTCTCGGCCTGCCGATCCCCCACACTGCAATCATTCCGCGTAACAAGGATCGAATCGGGGAATCGCTGGGACGCTTCGTGGAGAGCAACTTTGCTTCTCCCGAAGTGGTTGCAGCCAAACTCGCGAGTGTGGATTTGTCCGGAAAACTGGCTACGTGGCTATCCGAGCAGGGGCGTACCGACCTGTTCGCCGACTACGTGACGCGCCTGATTCCGGAATTGCTGGATTCGGTGGATGAGCGCCACGTGCAGCGTTTCGTTTCGGCCGGCATGCTGGAAAAAGCGGCCCGTGTCGATCTTGGCCCTTTGCTCGGCGAGGCGGTGGTGATGCTCACCGCGGAAAAGCGGCACCAGCGGCTGCTGGACAAGCTGTTGCGTGAGGCTGATGAATATGTAACCGCGAACGAATCACGTATTCGCCAGCGCGTGCGCGAAAACACAGCCTGGTTCTGGCAGCGGCTTTCGATGGATGAAAAGGTGGGGGAAAGCGTGGTGGCGGCGCTGCGTGAGGTTGTGGCAGAGATTGCGCGCGACCCTGAACACCCCCTGCGTTTGCGACTGGATGCTGCCATCGGCAAGCTTGCCTCTGACCTGGCTACTTCGCCCGAATATCGCGAGCAGATTGCCGCCCACGCCCGCAAACTGCTGGAGCATCCGGCCTTGCGGGACTACGCAGCTGGAGTCTGGCGCGACATCCGCAACGGGATGCGCGAGGACATCGACAGCGAGGAATCGGCAATCAGGGCCTGGATGCGGAGCGTCATGGGGTCCGGCGCCAATACGGTACTTCAGGACCCTGGCCTGCGAGAGCGGCTCAATAACTGGATGCGGGATGTGCTGGTGGAGGCGGTGCAGTCTCATCAGCGCGATGTGGGCAGGCTGATTGCTGACACCGTGCGCGAGTGGGATACGCAGACAGTCACTCGCCGCATCGAGCGGCAGGTGGGCGAAGACCTTCAGTACATTCGCATCAATGGCACACTGATAGGCGGACTGGTTGGTCTCGTGATCTACACCATCGCCCACGCCTTCGCTTAACCTCCAGCCTCCAAACAAGCTTCTCAGCAAACTTTCAAGAACAACACAAGTACGACAGAGTGATATACAATGATGTATATCGCTTTTGGAGGAAATCATGAGCCGTACGCTGGTGGATATACCCGCGAACATGCTGACGCAACTTACGGAACTGGCAAGGAAACTGGATATTCCGCGCGCGGAGTTGATGCGGAAGATACTTTCCACGGAGTTGCAAGCGATAGAGGCAGTGCTTCAGGAACACTATCAAGCCGACTCGATGGATAAAGCAATGGAGTTGCACAAGCAACTGCTGGAGGAGGTGGCTCTTAAGCTGCGCATTCAAGCGCATCCGCTGGATGCCGCATTTGGGTTGTGGAAGGACCACGCGGTGGATGGCGTGGAGTATCAGCGCAAGTTGCGCGCCGAATGGGACCGTGATCAATGAAAATTCAATGAAAATGATAAACGGGGCCAAGGTGCTTTTTGATACGAACATCCTGATCGATTACTTGAATGGGGTGCCGCAGGCAAGCGACACGTTGAAACAAAACCGGGGTGCTGCCATTTGCCCGATCACCTGGATGGAGGTCATGGTCGGAACACCAAAGGAGAAAGGGAGCCACGCGCGCCTTTCTCGGGTCCTTCAGGCTTTTCCCCTTCGATGACCGCATTTACGAGGAAGCCGTAACTTTGCGCAAGAAATACGGGATACGTCTGCCGGATGCACTGGTATATGCCACGGCACGCGTATACAAATACGTGTTGGCTACGCGCAATACCAGGGATTTCTCGGACAAGGAACCGGATATAACGATTCCATACCGTTTGTAGCACAACTTTCACCCGAACCAGGAAAAGTGCACCATCGATCCTAGCTTCGATCCATCTTCCGGTACTGCACCGCTTCCGCAATGTGGGCGCCCCTGATCCCCGGGTTTGCGGCCAGGTCGGCAATCGTGCGTGCGACTTTCAGGATGCGGTGATAAGCCCGGGCGGAAAGATTCAGGCGGCTGATAGCCTGCCTGAGCAGATTTTCCCCCGCCTTGTCCGGAATACAGTACTTGTCGATATCCTTTACTGCCAGATGGGCATTCGCCTTCCCCTGGCGCTCCAGTTGCCGTTGATAAGCGGTTTCGACGCGCTGCCGGATAATTTCGCTGGGTTCCCCCTGCGCCTGCCGCATCAGGTCCTCTTCGGGTGGAGCGGGTACTTCGATCTGTATATCGATCCGGTCCAGCAGGGGGCCGGAGATCTTTCCACGGTAGCGCGCCACCTGGTCAGGCGTGCAGCGGCATTTTCCGCTGAAATGTCCGAGGTAGCCGCAAAGACAGGGGTTCATGGCTGCGACCAGCTGGAAGCGTGCAGGAAACTCGGCCTGCCGTGCCGCGCGCGAGATCGTGATGCGTCCCGATTCCAGCGGTTCGCGCAATACTTCCAATACCTTGCGATCGAACTCTGGCAATTCATCCAGAAACAATACCCCGTTCACTGCCAGCGAAATCTCACCGGGACGGGGATTGCTGCCGCCTCCGACAAGAGCAACGCCTGAAGCCGTGTGATGCGGGGAACGATAGGGACGTCGCTTCCAGTTGGCAACGCTGAAACCGCCACTTCCGAGGGATTGCATTGCAGCCGATTCGAGTGCTTCCTCTTCGGTCATGGCGGGCAGGATGCCGGGGAGGCGTGCGGCCAGCATCGACTTGCCTGTGCCGGGAGGACCGATCATCAGGAGACTATGACTGCCTGCCGCCGCAATTTCAAGCGCACGCTTGGCCTGTGCCTGTCCCTTGACCTCTTCCATGCCGGGATAGCGAAGCGCACTTTCCGCACTCTCGCCCGCGCGTGCCCCCTTTTCGGAATAAAGCGAATAAAGCTGCAGAGGTTCACGCTCGGCAAGGTGGGCGCAAATCTGGAGCAGGGAAGTCGCGGGGTAAACCGCGGCTTCTTTGACCAGCGCCGCCTCCGCCGCATTTTGTTCAGGCAGCACGAAGCTGCGGCCCGAGCGGGCGGCGCCATAGGTCATGGCGAGCGCGCTGCGGATGGCGCGCAGTTCTCCGGTCAGCGCCAGTTCTCCCGCCCATTCATAATGGCCGAGCTTGTCCGATGGAATCTGGCCGGTTGCGGCCAATATGCCCAATGCAATCGGCAGATCGAAGCGGCCGCTTTCCTTGGGCAGGTCAGCCGGGGCAAGATTGACTGTGATGCGCCGGGGCGGAAACTCGAAGCGTGTATTCTGCAGCGCGGCCCGCACGCGGTCCTTGCTTTCCTTTACTTCCGCTTCCGGCAGACCCACGATGGTAAAGCCCGGCAGTCCGTTGGCAATGTGAACTTCCACTGTTACCAGTGGCGCCTCCATGCCAGCGATAGCGCGGCTATAGAGAACAGCAAGCGGCATGCAAAAAAATTCTCAACCGGAATGAATCGTCTGATACAGATAATAAACGGCAGAATTGAGCATTTCTTGCATGTTTAAAAACTGATGAGCCAAAATCTGGATGCCGTCTTATTCCGTCTCCGACAGATCGTCCAGCGTCTCCGGGGGAACATCCAGAGTGTTGGGCAGAGGGCCGCTCTTCGCAGCGCTTTCCAATGCTGTCACCCGTGTTTCCAGCGCGATCAGCTTTTCACGCGTGCGCTTGAGCACCTCCTGCTGTACTTCGAATTCCTCGCGCGTTACCAGGTCCAGGCGGGTGAACACTGCCCCGAGCATGACGCGAAGGTTCTTCTCGACATCCTTCACCGGGCTTTGCGCCACCAATTCATTGACTTTGGTTACAATTTCGTCCAGTACCTTCTGATTAACCATAATTCCTCCTGTTTCTGCTTCCCCACCGGACCGGTGAGAAGCGATACTTGATGTTAAAATCTCATACTTCGATCAAATAGGCAATCAGCAGATTATATGGAACGCTACCGTCTTCTGGAAAACTGGCTCGTCGCACAGTTTCCCGACAGGCAGTTTACCTTGTCGCCTGCTTCGGCGGATGCAAGTTTTCGACGCTATTTCCGCATCAAGTTCGACGACGGCAGAACCTTGATTGTGATGGACGCGCCACCGCAGCAGGAAGATTGCAGTTCCTTTTTGCAGGTGGCCAGCCTGTTTTCGGCGGCAGGTGTCCATGTACCGGAGATTCTGGCGCAGAATTTACCACGGGGCTTTTTGTTGCTGTCCGATCTCGGGAACACGACCTTTCTGCAGGCGTTGAATGGCAATTCAAACGGCATCGACAGCGTGGCCAGGGATGCTGACGCAAGCCGTTTATACAGTGATGCCACGAATGCGCTCCTCAAGATCCAGCTTGCGAGCCGGCCGGGCTTGTTGCCGGATTACGACGAAGCGTTGCTGCTGAGGGAACTGAATCTTTTTCCGGACTGGTATCTCGCGTATCATTTGCAGGTGACGCCTGTCACCAGCCAGAAGGCGCAGCTCGATGCCATTTTCCGGCTCATCCTGGAAAATAACCTGGCGCAACCCAGAGTTTTTGTTCACCGTGACTACCACTCGCGCAACCTGATGGTAACGTCACCCAGTCCGGGAATTCTCGATTTTCAGGATGCAGTGTATGGCCCCATTACTTACGATCTTGTATCCCTGTTCAAGGATGCATACATCCGCTGGGACGAAGAACGCATACTGGACTGGCTGATCCGCTATTGGGAGCAGGCGCGCAAGCTCCAGTTGCCGGTTGGAGCAAGCTTTGCGGATTTTTACCGCGATTTCGAGTGGATGGGCGTGCAGCGCCACCTCAAGGTCCTGGGAATATTTTCCCGCCTGAATTATCGCGATGGCAAGAGCGGTTATCTCAAGGACATACCGCTGGTGGCGGATTACCTGCGCAAGGCGTGCGAACGCTACCGCGAGCTCAATCCCTTGCTGACGCTGCTTGATCAGTGGGAGATCAACAAGCCGGAACTGAAAGTTGGCTATACTTTCTGAGAAGGCCGGAACCGGGTTCACGGCCATGATCCTTGCGGCTGGGCGCGGAGAACGCATGCGTCCCCTGACCGATACTTTGCCCAAACCCCTGCTGCGTGTGGGAGGCAAGGCGCTGATCGAATATCACCTGCAAAATCTCGCACAAGCCGGGTTTCGCGATATTGTCATCAACCACGCTCATCTTGGACAGATGATCGAAGCCGCGCTGGGCAATGGCGAGCGCTTCGGGGTCCGCATTCACTACTCGCCTGAACCCGCCGCGCTGGAAACCGCGGGTGGAATTGCGCAAGCCCTGCCTGTTCTAAGAGCGGGTGCTGGCAAAGGGCAGCGTCAACCCTTTCTTGCCGTGAATGCCGATATCTATTGCAGCATGGACTTCTCAACTTTGCTGCCGATCTTGCGCCGCATGCGGGATCATCCGGATAGCGCGCTTGCGCACCTGGTGCTGGTTGACAATCCTGCGCATCACCCGGCTGGCGATTTTTCTCTCGAATCCGGCAGGGTTACAGTTACCGGAAAAAAGAGGCTTACGTTCAGTGGGATTGGCATATACCAGTCCGAGCTTTTTCAGGATATCGTGCCTGGAACCGTGGCCAAACTCGCTCCACTGCTGAAGGAGGTCATGGCCAGGGAAAAAGTGAGCGGACAACGCTACTGCGGATCATGGGTGGATGTGGGCACCCCGGAACGTCTTCGCCTGCTCGACATCGATCTGATGCGGCCGGTGTCCTGAACTGTCTCCTGCCGCCTCCTGCTACCCTCCGGCACTCCGGAATCAGGCGGATCGGGATCGAGGGGGGGAGAATGAGCCGATTTGCTTTGCTTTATACATTCAGATACTGTAAAAATCATTGCTAATGACCTCTGTTAAATCCTTCGCCGATCGTCGCCATTCCCTGGCATGGCAAATGCAGGAAGGCGTTGCCATCATCCCCACTGCCGCTGAGCGCGTGCGAAACCGGGATGCGCATTATCCTTACCGCTTCGACAGTTATTTCTATTATCTGACGGGTTTTGGCGAGCCGGAGGCGGTGCTGGTGATCGTAGCGGGGCCCGTGGACGGCGTATCGAAACACATCCTGTTTTGCCGCGAGAAAAACGCCGAGCGAGAGATATGGGATGGGTACCGTTATGGCCCCGAAGCGGCCCGGGAAGCGTTCGGGTTCGACGAGGCTTATCCCATCTCTACGCTGGATGAACGGCTGCCCAAGCTGATTGCGGGACAACCGGCAATCTATTACTCGCTGGGTCACGACGCAGCCTGGGACAAGCGTGTAGTGGGATGGATCAATGAAGTGCGGCAACAGGTGCGCAGCGGCCTTACCCCTCCTGAGGACATTCGCGATATTCGCCGGCTGCTGGATGAGATGCGCTTGTTCAAAAGCCCTGAAGAGCTGCAAGTCATGGAGCAGGCGGCACGGATTTCGGCGGATGCGCATCGGCAAGCCATGCGGAAAACTCGAGCGGGCATGAGGGAATATGAGGTGGAGGCGGAGCTGTTGCGCGAATTCCGTCGCCATGGAGCTCAGGCGCCGGCTTACACGCCGATTGTTGCCGGCGGAGCGAACGCATGCGTGCTTCATTATGTCGAAAACAAGGACAGGCTGAATGAGGGCGAATTATTGCTGATCGATGCAGGCTGCGAACTGGACGGCTATGCGTCCGATATCACGCGTACCTTTCCAGTCAACGGAAAATTCAGCGCGGCACAAAAGGATTTGTACGAACTGGTGTTATATGCGCAGGCGGCGGCGATAGCCGAGGTAAGGCCGGGTAATTCCTGGGATGCCCCGCACAATGCAGCCATTGCCATACTCTCGCAGGGTTTCATTGAATACGGCCTGTGCCGCGGCAGCCTGGAGGAGGTCGTGGAAAAGGAAGGCTACAAGCGTTTCTATATGCACCGCACTGGTCATTGGCTGGGGTTGGACGTGCATGACGCCGGTGAATACAAGCAGAATGGAAGATGGCGCGCTTTACTTCCGGGAATGACCCTGACAGTGGAGCCAGGGTGCTACATCCGTGCTGCGGATGATGTACCCGCCCATTTTCATAATATCGGCATCCGTATCGAAGACGATGTCACCGTAACGGAGGAGGGATGTGAAGTATTGACATCAGCTGCTCCAAAGATGGTGGATGAGATTGAAGAACTGATGCGACGGAGGAAATCTAAATAATGGATGAAAACCCCCGAATAGTTATCAGGCGCATAACCCGCGACGGACGCACCGGAGCGCCGGAAGAGTCCGTCTTCAAAGCGGGTGGAGGTGGCGGTCGTTTGCTCACCTATCTGTTTCTGGTCCCCGCGGTTATCGTCATGGCGGTTCTCGGCATTTTCTTTTTTACCGCTTTTCTTGCATTATTTGCAGTCGCCGCTGGTGGTCTCGCGTTGCGGATATGGTGGTTGCGACGCAAGTTGCAGAAATCCGGGCAGGCTGCGGAAGGAAATTATGTTGTCATCGAAGATGCGGAAATTGTCGAAGAACGAGTCGACAAGACAAAAGGCCGCCAGGGACAGTAGTACCTGGCAGCAGCAGTAGCAGCCAGTAGTAACTAAGGGCAATAACAGAAACCCGCTTCACAAGTCAGCTTTTTCATGGTCGACGCTCAATATCAATATGACTACGATCTGATCATCATCGGCGGCGGTCCGGTGGGCATGGCATTGGCTCTCGCGCTGCGGAACAGCGGGTTGTCGATGCTGTTGCTGGAGGCGCGCGGGCTGCCGGAAAAAGCGGAAGATCCGCGTCCTCTGGCCTTATCCCAGGGCAGCCGGCTTGTCCTGCAGCGTCTGGGTGTCTGGAAGGCGCTACCCGACGTTACTCCTATCTTCACCATCCATGTCTCCAACCAGGGCGGGCTCGGACGGACCGTCATGATGGCCCGCGAAATAGGCGTGCCCGCTCTGGGATATGTAGTGAATTACGATGACGTGTTCCGTGCGATGCACGGGGCTCTCCAAAAGTGTGAAATGGATTGCCTGACAGGAGCGCAGGTAACCCATATGGAAACAGGCGATGTGTTTGGATGGGTGGAATTTGAGCATGGGGGGATAACAAAAAAGGCAACAGCCAGGCTGCTGGTGGTGGCAGACGGGGGCCGCCTCACTGCGCAGATCGAAGGCGTCACGCAGCAGGTGCATGACTACGAGCAATGGGCGATTGTTGCGCGTGTAAAGACCGAGCATTTTGAGGAGCATTTGGCGGAGCAGGTTTCCGGAACGGAATTATCAGGTACGAAACAAACATTTACCCGAATTCGAACGAGACCGGGAATGCAGTCTTCGCAGGCAAGGGCTGCGGAGATCGCTCCCGGAAGTCAACCGGGTGTGGCTTATGAACGCTTCACCCCGGAGGGCCCCGTTGCACTACTGCCTGCGGGTGATGGCTTTGCGCTGGTATGGACCGTTTCTCCCGACACGGCGCAGGAAATTCTTGGGCTGGATGACGCCGCCTTTCTTGAGCGGTTGCACGGCCATTTCGGCGATCGCCTCGGCAGATTCATTGAAGCCGGCAAGCGGTCCGGTTTCCCCCTTGCACTCAAGTATGCGACCCCTGTCACCGCCTCTCGTACCGTGTTGATTGGCAATGCCGCCCAGACACTGCATCCGGTTGCCGGGCAGGGCTTCAACCTGGGGCTGCGCGATGCGTGGGAGCTGGCTGAGGAAATCATCGCCTTTCCCGCTGAAACCGGTACGCCTGCCATGCTTGCCCGCTACAGCAGCAAGCGCCGCTTGGACAGCAGCATGGGACGTACCTTCACGGACTCACTGGTGAAACTCTTTTCCAACGACAATCCCTTCTTAGGCGCCATGCGCGGCATGGGGTTAAGCGCGCTCGACTGCCTGCCGCAACTCAAAAAGTTCGTTGCGCGGCGCATGATGTTTGGCGCGCGAGGTTGATCCTGAGGATGAAGTTGAGGTCGCGCAAGCCTGCTCCACCGTCTCCCCTGCCCATTCGTGAATCGCAAAAACGGATAAGGGTCAGAGCGGTTTGACAAGATAACGCGCCGGAAAAGGCTTCGCATGCATGGCGAAATCCGCTTTCCAGCAATGGATTTGCTTCGCCATAAATCGTCTGGTACTCTCTCGTTTCCGCGGCGGCTCTGCTCCCGAGGCCTTATCGAAAGGGGCAGAGCCCCTACTCTAATATCGGCAATAGCTGTTAGAATTACGTCCATTCTCATCCCTTGCCCGTCATCGCACTTTGGCGGGTCAGTTCAGAATCATGAAAATCGGTTCTCATATTCTCAAAAACAACCTTATCGTGGCGCCTATGGCGGGGGTGACTGATCGCCCGTTCAGGCAATTGTGCAAAAGCATGGGCGCCGGAATGGCTGTGTCCGAAATGGTGTCGAGCAATTCGCTCCTCTGGGGCTCGGAGAAGACACGGCGCCGCGCCAATCATGAAGGCGAGGTGGATCCGATCTCGGTGCAGATTGCCGGGGCCGACCCCGCGATGATGGCGGAAGCTGCGCGCTACAATGTCGCACAAGGAGCCCAGATCATCGACATCAACATGGGTTGTCCCGCCAAGAAGATTTGTAATGTCATGGCAGGCTCCGCATTGCTGCAGGACCCGTCGCTGGTGGGACGTATCCTGGATGCCGTCGTAGGCGCGGTGAGTGTACCTGTCACCCTCAAGATTCGCACCGGGTGGGACACCCAGCACAAGAATGCGCTCTCCATTGCCCGTATTGCGGAGAATGCGGGCATCCAGGTACTTGCCATCCATGGACGTACTCGCGCCTGTGCTTATACCGGTCATGCCGAATACGATACCATTGCGGCAGTAAAGGCTGAGGTGCGGATTCCCGTTGTCGCCAATGGGGACATTACGACACCGGAAAAAGCAAAACATGTTCTTGACTATACGGGAGCGGATGCCGTCATGATCGGCCGCGCAGCACAAGGCCGTCCCTGGATCTTTCGCGAGATCAGTCACTATCTCGCTACCGGTTCACACCTTCCTCTGCCCGAAGTGGCTGAGATTCACCGTGTACTCGTCGCACATTTGCACGATCTGTATAGCTTCTATGGCGAGTATTCGGGGGTGCGTATCGCCCGCAAGCATATTTCCTGGTACACCAAAGGACTGATCGGATCTGCCGGTTTCCGTCATGCCATGAACCAGCTGCAGTCTACTGACCAGCAGCTGTCTGCGGTTAACGACTTTTTCAGTGAGCTTGCCGGCTACGGGCGGCGACTGACCTACGTCGAGGCTGAGGAGTTGGTGGCATGAGCATAATCAACGAAAACGATATCGCGCGGTGCGTACGCAAAACAGTCGAAGATTACTTTAACGATCTCGACGGCGAAAAGCCGCATGCCATTCACGAAATGGTGATACGCAGCGTGGAAAAGCCTTTGATTGAACTGGTCATGGAACGAGCCGAGGGTAATCAAACCCGTGCGGCCGAATTGCTCGGCATCAACCGCAATACGCTGCGCAATAAAATGAAGCAGTATCAGATCAAATAGACGATCGGGCAAAGCTGCCGTTACCGCCTGAATGGTCAGTCGCAAGCGGGCCAGTTAATGTTGTAATGCACTACGCCACAGACCCGATCCTGATTCAGTAAAAATACGAATGTCGATTAAACAAGCCCTGATCAGTGTTTCAGATAAAAGCGGTGTTGTCGAGTTTGCGCAAGAGCTGCGCAAACTCGGAGTAGCCATCCTGTCTACCGGCGGCACCGCCAGGCTGCTGAGGGACGCCGGTGTTGCCGTGACCGAGGTCGGAGACTACACCGGATTCCCGGAGATGCTGGATGGACGAGTCAAAACCCTGCACCCCAGAATACATGGGGGCATTCTGGCAAGACGGGATTTGCCCGAGCATGTGTCTGCGCTGGAAAAGGCGGAAATTCCCCTGATCGATCTGGTGGTGGTGAATCTATATCCTTTCAGCCAGACAGTGGCGCGGCCGGATTGCAGCCTGGAAGAGGCCATTGAAAATATCGACATCGGCGGTCCGACCATGGTGCGCGCTGCTGCCAAGAACTACCAGAGCGTGGCCATAGTCACCGACCCGGCGGATTATCCCCTGTTACTTGACGAGATGAAGGCCGCCGGAGGCGCCGTCACGCCTGAGTTCCGGTTCCGGCTGGCGTGCAAGGCGTTTTCGCATACAGCCGCCTATGATGAAGCGATCAGGAACTATCTCACCTCCATCGAGGGGGAAAATGCACAACGCTGTACCTTTCTGGAACACCTGAATCTCAATTTCAGCCTGGTGCAGCCTCTGCGCTACGGGGAAAATCCGCATCAGGAGGCTGCCTTTTACCGTGACCCGCAACGCGTTCCCGGCAGCCTTGCAAGCTATAGCCAGCTGCAGGGCAAGGAGCTCTCTTACAACAACATCGCGGATGCGGATGCCGCCTGGGAATGCGTAAAGACGTTTGATTCTCCAGCCTGTGTCATCATCAAGCATGCCAATCCTTGTGGCGTGGCAGTCGCCGATTCGCCGCTCGCGGCTTACAAGCTTGCATTTGCCACCGATCCCACTTCCGCATTCGGCGGCATTATCGCTTTCAATCGCACGCTGGATGCCCCCGTTGCCGAAGCGGTGATGAGCCAGTTTGTCGAAGTGATCATCGCGCCGCAAGTGACCGACGAGGCAAGACAGATGCTCGCGCTTAAAACCAATGTGCGCGTGCTGACCGTGTCGCTTGACGTACCCTCTGAAACGGGGAACAACGCCTGCGACTTCAAACGTGTGGGGGGAGGATTGCTGGTGCAGACTCCAGACAGCCTCAACGTTACCGGAGACCAATTGAAGGTGGTGACCAAAGTCCAGCCGACGGCGCAGCAATTGCAGGACCTGCTGTTTGCCTGGCGGGTGGCGAAATTCGTCAAATCGAACGCAATCGTCTTTTGTGCCAATGGACAGACGCTCGGCGTGGGCGCCGGGCAGATGAGCCGGGTGGACAGCGCGCGCATTGCCTCGATCAAAGCCGGGAACGCTGGACTCACCCTGGCAGGCTCAGTGGTGGCTTCCGATGCCTTCTTCCCTTTCCGCGACGGACTGGATGTCGTCGTCCAGGCAGGCGCCGTGGCGGTGATCCAGCCGGGCGGCAGCGTACGCGACGAAGAGGTTATCGCTGCGGCAGATGAACAAGGGGTGGCGATGGTATTTACCGGTGTGCGTCATTTCAGGCATTGAAGCATGGAGCAAGGTTGTTCGATGCAAGTGCCGCCAAGTGCGTTTATAGTGCGTTGAATGCCTGGTGATATGGATTTCTTTGTTTCCAGGTTATTGATTTTTGCTTTCCTCATGAATACCTCGATCAACGCAACCAATACCGATAGGCGCGGTTAGCACAGGTCAACTTGCAAGGCTACCTTCAGTTCTGAATTAAGAGATATGAAACTACTTGTAATCGGCAGTGGAGCCCGAGAACACGCTCTGGCGTGGAAGCTGCTCGAGTCCTCGCATAAGAGGTTTCCCGCGACCGTATTTGTCGCTCCCGGCAATGCGGGCACCGAGCTCGAAAAAGACCTGAAGAACCTGCCCATCACCGCGATCCCGGATTTGATCGAATTCGCCAGAAAGGAATCGGTCGCGTTTACCGTCGTCGGGCCGGAAGCGCCGCTGGCGGAAGGTATCGTCGATGCCTTCCGTTCCGCTGGCCTGAAGATCTTCGGCCCCACCCAAAAGGCGGCGCAGCTGGAAACTTCCAAGGATTTCGCCAAGGCTTTCATGGGGCGCCATGGCATTCCTACCGCAGACTATGCCACCTTCAGTTCTGCTGCCAAGGCGCACCGGTATGTCGACAAGAAGGGCGTTCCCATCGTGATAAAAGCGGACGGGCTGGCGGCAGGCAAAGGCGTGGTCGTGGCGGCGACGCTGGAAGAAGCGCATGCCGCCGTGGACAAGATGCTGGGCGAAAAGCAGCCACGCAAGGCAGGACCGAAGATTGTGATCGAAGAATTTGTGGAAGGCGAGGAAATCAGTTTCATCGTCATGACCGATGGCCGTCATACCTTGCCGTTGGCCACGAGCCAGGATCACAAGCGCCTGGAGGAAGGCGACCAGGGGCCCAACACCGGCGGCATGGGCGCCTATTCGCCAGCGCCGTCGATTACGCCGACGCTCCACGGGAAAATAATGCGGGAAGTCATCCAGCCCGCGATAAACGGAATGGAAAAGGAAGGTGAGCGCTACACCGGTTTTCTTTATGCCGGGCTCATGATTACGCCTGGTGGCGGCATCAAGGTGCTGGAGTTCAACTGCCGCATGGGCGATCCGGAAGCCGAGGTCATCCTGTTGCGTCTCAAGAGCAATTTTATCACCCTCATCGAGCATGCCCTGGCGGGGAACCTGGACAAGATAGAGGCCGAGTGGGACCGGCGCACCGCGCTGGCGGTGGTTATGGCGGCGAGCGGATATCCCGATTCTCCCCGCAAGGGCGATGTCATCCAGGGGCTGACCACCTTGCCTGCAATGTTACCAGCGGAAAAGGACTATCATGTTTTCCATGCGGGTACCGGTACCACAGGGGGTGGTGAAAACGGGGAAGAGATCGTGACGGCCGGTGGGCGCGTTCTCTGTGTAGCTGCCTTGGGCGATAGCGTCAGGATGGCACAGCGCCGTGCCTACCAGATTGCCGGGCAGATCCATTTCGAGGGTTGCCAGATGCGCCCTGATATCGGGTATCGGGCCATTAATCACCGAAAATAGCAGTGGACGGGTGAAAGAAAAAAAGAATCAGCAGCAGACAAGTCTATGGGAGATCGCATGAGCACCGCGCAACAAGCCCGGGAGTTCTTCACGGGACTTCAGCAACGCATCGTGGAGGGACTGGAAAAAGTCGATGGCAAGCACTTCCGCCGTGATGAATGGGAGCGACCGGAAGGGGGCGGGGGCCTGAGCTGCGTGCTGGAAGAGGGTAATGTGCTGGAGCGCGGCGGAGTGAACTACTCGCACGTGTTCGGGGGAGGCCTGCCCGCCTCCGCTACTGCTGCGAGACCGGAACTGGCGGGAAGGGGTTTCGAGGCAATGGGAATGTCTCTCGTGCTGCATCCGCGTAACCCCTATGCTCCTACCGTGCATCTCAATGTGCGCTATCTGGAAGCGCGCAAGGAAGGCGCCGAGCCGGTATGGTGGTTCGGCGGCGGCATGGATCTCACGCCCTATTACGGCTTTGAAGAAGACGCAGTGCATTTTCACCAGACCTGCAAGGACGCGCTGCAACCATTCGGCGACGATTACCATTCACGCTTCAAGAAATGGTGCGACGAATATTTCTACCTCAAGCATCGCAGGGAGCCGCGCGGTATTGGCGGCATTTTCTATGATGACCTGAGTAAACCCGGTTTTGATGGCTGCTTCAACCTGACGAAGAGTGTGGGCAATCACTTCCTGGATGCGTACGTCCCGATCCTGGAGCGGCGGAAGAGCATGCCTTACGGCGAGCGCGAACGCGACTTTCAGGCTTACCGCCGTGGCCGTTACGTGGAATTCAATCTCGTGTGGGACCGGGGAACCCTGTTCGGCCTCCAATCAGGCGGACGTACCGAATCCATCCTCATGTCCCTGCCCCCGATCGTGAAATGGCGTTACGACTGGAAGCCGGCGCCGGGCAGCGCGGAAGATAAGCTCTATACGGATTTTCTGATCGGGAAGGACTGGGTGTAAGTGTTATAGCTCAATGCTGAAACTCCTGTTGCTCCACGACGTCATACTACGGCGCAACGGTTTGTTATAAAATATGCAATTAATGGGGACGTAGCTCAGCTGGGAGAGCGTCGCGTTCGCAATGCGAAGGTCGGGAGTTCGATCCTCCTCGTCTCCACCAACTCACCATCCTAAGAAGTCCTAATAAGTGCTATAAGCCCGCTAAATGCGGGCTTTTTCATATCTTTCTAAACGGGTTTGCCAAGAAAGCAGCCCGCTCCGGCGCATCTCATGCTACCGACGGCAATGATTCGGAGGCACGGGAGCACAAGCAGGCATTCTTAAGTTATCTGCGTTCGGGCAGGGATCGCAATCTCGAAGCCAAGGCGATGTCAACCGATAACGATCCGAACGGTGGGTATCTGGTACCCAAACAGATTGATGGCATAATCTCGAAAGCATTACGCGATCTCTCTCCAATGCGACAGATCGCCCGGGTCATCCAGGTTGAAACGGATGATTATTCCATACTGCATAGTGTCGGAGGCACTGCTTATGCCTGGGTAGGCGAGAGGCAAGAACGGCCTCAAACTGATGGCCCGAATTGACTGGCGAACCCGGTAACCAGCATTAAGTACTATGGAGTATTTTGAGCGCCTCTACTCCAATATTTAAATGCTTTTTATTTCACGACATGGAGCGATTCGTGTGCCTTATCCAGAGCAGGGTAACGATTAGGATCCATAAGACCCCATAATACGCTTTCAAGCTCGTCTAGGGGAATTCGGAGGTTCGCGGCTATCTCTTCTTTGGTTGTGCGCTCAGACCATAATTGCGTAAGCACTTTTCTCCAAACTGCGGAAGTTTCTCGCTCAATTCCATCCGGCTCTCCATGTCTAAATCCGCGCCGGCCCAACTCTATGCAGATAGATTTATATTGCCAGTCTGTAATATGACCTATCGTATGAAGACGATAAGCCATGGCCATTGCAGATACACGCCAGCGCTTTTTCACCTTTAAAATCGTTGATACTGACGTGAATCTTGGCACGTTTGCTCTTACGTCATTAAGTGGCATTAAGAAGGCGGATGCGAATTGATTGGCCTCACGCTCAGCAGGGCGACTTGGGTACGTTCCTCCGTGGCGATGGAGAACCAGATGGCCAAGCTCATGCGCGGCGTCTGTAATGCTGTGTTCCGCTGTCTTAAAGTTATTTAGAAATACGAATGGTTTATCGTCTTTCCAGAACGAAAAAGCATCTACAGATACGGTATTTTCAGATAAGGAGAAAACTCTTACGCCCTTGGCCTCTAAAAGGTGGATCATGTTTCCGATGGGCTTTTCTCCTATTCCCCAATATTGCCGTAATGATCTTGCGGCGACTTCCGGATCAGTCTCATAACTTAAGTCCAGAAGATCGGGGTTTGGCAGGCTAAATCTTTCTTCAATCCAGTGGGCAATTTCTAGTCCAATAACTCCCGCAGAAATGGCGGCGTCGCGTTCTTTTGCGCTCATTTTCGAAAGACTGCGAAAACTGACAGCACGGGTATCTATCGGCTCTGGATCATCCTGATAGAAGAATTCAATGGGGTAATTCAGGGTTTTCGCAAGCTTGCTAACAGTTACGCTCTCTGGCAAATTTTCACCATTTTCTAACCGAGATACCGTAACCGCAGTAATCCCGGTCGCTTCCGCAAGAGCTTTAGCCGTAAATCGCCGTCGTTGTCGAGCAAGACAAAGTCTTTTATAACTGAACATAGTAATCTCTGCTATTTACGAGCTACCGCCGGATCAAGATCGACGGCCGCATCATCCTCCTTAAGTCTTGTTACTGGACCTTCATCGGATCCGGGCGGTGCAAGATAAATGCGTTCCACGTATGCACTAAATGTTTTGTCCTTAATAACTGGGCGGGAGAGCTCAACCCCTCCTTCAGCATCAAGCATCAAATAATATGTAGCCCAATCGTCGCCATGACGAGGTGCGTAAATGGGCAAAATTCCAAATAAATTACCCGAGCAGGCCCGTTCAGCACCTGCTCCCTTTTCCGAACGTGGCTTTGGTGGAAAAACATCATCGCAAGCCATGTCGACGTTTGCGAAAATAACTTTGATCCTGGCGGAGTCATAGCGAATTGACTCAACTCCATCCGTCGAGTCCTGTTTCCATCCCTTATGGACAAACTCGTCGCGTAGCGCCCACGTGCCATGTAGATAAGCCAAAAGTCCGGGGGCATTACGTGGATGAAATTCTGTTGCTTCAGCGCTTGCCCCAATGGCTACTCCCCTTACCTTTAAAAGCCCCTTAAGCGTCAAGTGCAATTCTTTAAGGCGCCGCTCAATTTCAAAAGGCTCTCGGTATACGTGAGTCTCTACAACATTTTCCATATCAATTCATCCTTTTGTTAATTTTTTCTTCCATACAGTATGGTATAAAAAATTAACACCGTCAATTTTTTATATGGGATGAAAGGCAGAAGCCTCATCTGAACAAGGGCGTGCTGGAGGATGCCTGTTCGATCCTCCTCGTCTCCACCATTTCACTGTTCCACCAAGTCTTAAGAAGTCCTAGAAGTCCGCTAACTGGGGGCTTTTTCATTGGTTTTTCCTCCCGTCACGTCCCATCAAGCTCTATTGAATCCAGCACCTAGAGAGGGCATAATTTGGCGAAAAATACCCCCACCGGAACTTGATGTTGTAACAAGGCATTGAAAGAACTGTTGGCAGCAGACTGGTTGGAAGTGACACGGCAAGGCGGCAGACACAAGGCAACGCTCTACGCGCTGACGTTCTACGCAATAGACGATTGCAAGGGAAAGCTGGACGTGCGGTCTACCGGCAGCCCAAGAGGTACTTGGAAGAAAAACGAGCCGTTGCCACCTTTGCCAAAATTAAAAGTGGCAGCCCGACAGGGCGGTTAATTAATCTGTGAACGGTCCTGGTTCTTTTACTACCTGCGCCTTGCCATGAAGCTCACCACTCCAAGACCGGCGAGCAGCAGGGCATAGGACGAGGGCTCGGGAATCGTGGCAATGGCGACAATCTGCCCCAGGTTATTAATGCCGGTGACTCCTGAAATAACCCCCGATTGGAAACCCAGAAACGTATTAAGATCGGTCATTCCTACCCCATTAGGGCCCGTGATAAATGCATGCCTGACGCCTTCGGCTGTGTCGGCGAAGCCTACTACCCGTCCCTCGTCATTGATGTCGGCGGCTGCACTGGTAGGACCGCCCAGAGTACCGAGGTCGGTCATTCCTGCTCCGTTAGGGCCCGTGATAAAAGCATGATGCTGGCCGGCAGTCGTAGCTGACCGCCCCACCACCTGCCCAACATTATTTATAGCGCTTGCATCACTGAATGTTCCGCCTAGAGTACCGAGGTCGGTCATTCCCACCCCATTGGCACCCGTAATAAAAGCATGATCCCCACCTGAACCCGTACCTGACCCACCCACTACCTGTCCAGCATCATTGATGGCGATGGCGCGACTGTATCCTCCGCCCAAAGTACCGAGGCTGGTCTTACCGACGCCGTTAGGGCCAGTGATGAAAGCAAGTACGCTAGACTGCCCCACTACCTGCCCCGAACTGTTGATACCGTTTGCAGACGTGTTCGAGCCAAAATCTCCCAAAGTGCTGAGGTCCATAACGCCCATGCCATTCGGGCCGGTGATGTAACCACTATCAGGCGCATCGGGCGCGACTTGGGAAGTTCCTACTACCTGTCCGGCGTCGTTGATGTCTGAGGCAGTGACAAAGAACCCCGGCACGCCAAGGTTTCTAATGCCCATGCCATTTGGGCCGGTAATAAAAGCCTTCAAACTGGGCTCAAAATTCGGCGCTGGTTTGCCTAGAAAGGAACTACCCGCTACCTGTCCGGCATCGTTGATGGCACTAGCGAAAGTGTTTCCACCCAGGCGTCCTAGCTGGATCATCGCCTTGCTGTTGAGGTCAATTAGATACGAAACTGTCTGTTGCCCGAACACGGGAGACAACGAACCTGTTCCAAGGCTTAGGAGTGCTGCCAAGACAAGGCCGGAGCCTTTAAAGCTAAAGATAATTTTCATGGCGCAAGCGCTTAATTAAGAGTTGTCTGTCAGGAAATGCCCTTTACCTCATACTAGTAAATAGTAAACAAATATGGGCAAGGCAAAGAGGCTCGATTAAGCGGACATAACTGAAAATGTGCGTCTTTCGAACAACAGTGCCGTGTTGCAGGCAGCTCATGCGCATGCCATAAGGCCTGCCCCACCGGGCGGGTTAATAATTGGATGATTGACCCGCCAAGCGTACCAATCTTTTCCATGAGTTTAAGGATTGACCCCCCATGCGTAGCAATCGAGGTACTTTTTCAAAACCGATTGACCCGCCTAGCGTACACCTTTCTAGAATTACCAATCTATCCCATTCCTTCTTCCCATTCTTGTCTTAGGAAGGGGGAGAGTAAAAAGCCTAGCGCCTCTACGGGTAAACCGGGCGGGCACCTTCGCCTGCATATCCGCGAAATTGATAGGGGGGTGGGGTGCGTTTGATCCTTGTAGAGCAAGAACAGAAACCGGTCGTGCAGTAATTTATTTGCACGGGCAGTTGAAGAAAATGGTTTTTCCAGGGGGGCGGTAAAAAGTCTCCGATCTCTTAGGGTAAACCGGTCGGCTCGTTTTCCTTTCATAAACCGTTACAAAAAAAGGAAACAGCAGTCTAGTCGACCGCATGAATTTAAAATGAAAAATATCGTGCAAAACACTTTTCTCAAGTACATGACGCGTCGCACGTCTCCAGGGATCAGATTCTTCTGTGGTGACAGAAACGGGGTATCGGCTGGCAATGCGGATCTGCGGATCTCATGCGTGGGTTGAAGAAACCGGAACTCGTCCGCAAGGCGGATGAAGAACTCTCAGGCTTGTGCTGGCTGCCCGATTGCCTCAGGGCGGCCACGGTGCAGGAAGAGCAGTAAGCCCTTGCCCTACAGCCCCGGAAGGGCCTGCAGGCTCCGAGGTGGACGACCTGACAAGCATCCTGCATTTCGTGCCCCTTGATAATTCAAATCCTTGATCTACACTCAAAGCAGGAGTATTGCTTTTTGATAGCCTGGCAGTCCCACCTTTTGTTGAGAGAACCGGGAAGGATTATCATGAAAATCACCCTTGGCTTCAAAATCCGTCGCTTTGTTCTGGCTGCGGCATTTTCTGCTGGTGTGGGTTTCGCCACCAGCGCCTCCGCACAACAAGCGGTACATTCATACCTCATTGATCTCAACAGCAAGACCGTAACTGATATTGGCACCTTGGGTGGTACTTTCACCACTGCTACCGCCATCAACGACGCCGGGCAGGTGGTGGGTTATTCTGACACGGCGGGAGGGTCTTACCCATTTACCCATGCTTTTATCACCGGCCCCGATGGGATGGGCATGAGAGACCTTGGCACTTTCGGTGGTCTCAGCCTCGCTTATGGCATCAACGACGCCGGGCAGGTGGCGGGTACCTCTGAAACGGATGAAGGCGTTCCCCGTGCTTTCGTCACCGGCCCCGATGGGATGGGTATGAGAGACCTTGGCACCTTGGACGGCGGTTTCAGCCAAGGTTTCGGCATCAACGATGCCGGGCAGGTGGTGGGCCGTGCTGGGACGCCTCCAGGGCAATCGCCTGCTTTCATCACCGGCCCCAACGGGATGGGTATGAGGGCTCTCAACGACCCGGACCGTAACGGTATTGCTTTTGGGATCAACAATGCTGGGCAGGTGGTGGTCTCGTATCAAGTGAATGACGCTCCCCATGCTTTCATCACCGGCCCCGACGGGATGGGTATGAGGGATCTCGGCACTTTGGGAGGTTCTATCAGCAGTCCTTCCGCCATCAACGAGGCCGGGCAGGTGGTGGGTACCTCTGTCACGGCTGAAAGCCTCGTTGACCATGCCTTTATCACCGGTCCTGATGGGGTGGGAATGAGGGACTTGGGCACTTTAGGCGGGAGTACCTCTGCTTTCGGCATCAACGATGCCGGACAGGTGGTGGGTCTTTCTCTCACCGCGGGAGGGTCTTACCCATTTACCCATGCTTTTGTCACCGGTCCCAATGGGGTGGGTATGATGGATCTTAATTCCCTGGTTAATCTACCCGAAGGGGTGCTTCTAACGGAAGCCAGGGACATTAATAACTCAGGGCAGGTTGTTGCCATCGGACTCATCCCGGAGCCTGAGATATATGCGCTCTTTCTTGCGGGTTTGGGCCTGATCGGATTTATGGCCCGGCGAAAAAAAACGGGTTAGGTGACTTTAGCCGAGGTGGGCCTACCTGTGGGGGGCAAATAATTTCCGGCCAAATAACTCCCGACAGGCTGTAGCGGGACCTGTTGCTTGGATCGAGGAATAGGAAATGCAAAGGTACTTCCGCGCCTTTCCCCTGTGCCGGTATTGCGAGCTGTGTTAAAAATCTAGCAAACCTTTTTTAAACATGGGTTCCGCTTCCGTATTCTCGCGCAAGTGTTAGCAACTCGAATAATTCGTTTTCGTGGGAAGGGAATCACGGATGGGGGCACAATTGGGGGCATATTGCCCTTGATGTTTTTATACTTTGGCTATTGACGCGGGTTTTGCGCATTTGTTCGATAGACCTCGTTCCAAAGTACAAAGCCAGGCGGCCACCGCCATTGGCGCACAGGGAAATTTTTCCCGCAAACCCTTCCGTACCGGCCGAGTGTCCCGAGTGGGTGTTCCAAACCAGGCTGGCTATGGCTTTTAAACTCCGTATTTACATACCGGAACCGCCCCGGCGGGGTCTGTATTATCCTCTCCACTTTCCCCCGATTTGCGAACTTTTCGCCCCGTAAGCCAGGTTTGTAGAAGCCTTCAACGGAAGGCGTTACAATTGTTGTCGGCTCCTGTTTGTCCGCTTGAAGTGTGCCCACTTGTCTGATGCTACCAACGCCAAGTCTGAGACCTATGACGAGTTTTTCGACGGCTCTAGGTGTGCGACGCCGTTTCGCGAAGTTGGATAAGCTGATACGCAACGCGAGACAGCGACCGTGATCTTGCCTGAGCAATCGCCTTAAACATAGGTGCGAGGTATCCCCCGCGATTCCAGTCGCTCATCAATTTTCGATTAGCCCAATTTTCGGATAGCGCCAACAGATGAATGTTCCATGAAAATTCTCGAATATGTTGGTCTCGACACCTCTCGTGTCAAGGCGGCCTACCTTAAGGTGACAGAGGCCATCGCCCGTGGTGACTTCCGTGCCGCTCAAGTAAAGAAACTCTCCAGCCTCACCCACGGCAAGTTCTACCGGGCAAAGCTTGACGACGCCAACCGGCTGCTATTTTCCCTCGTGCGCCATGCCGACGAGGTGTGCGCTCTCATGCTCGAGGTCATCGAGAATCATGATTACGACAAGAGCCGCTTCCTGCGGGGCGCGGCAATCGATGAAACCAGGATTGCCGACATCGACGCCAGTGAAGCGATCCGTGAAGCGCTGCCCATGCGCTACCTGCATCCTTCCCGTCGCGACATTCATTTGCTGGACAAACCGATTTCTTTCGATGACGCGCAGCAAGCCATCTATCATCTGCCGCCGCTCATCGTTGTCGGTTCCGCCGGCAGTGGCAAGACTGCCCTGACTCTGGAAAAGCTCAAGCACGCCGAAGGCGAGATACTATACGTCACCCATTCCGCTTATCTCGCCAGCAACGCCCGCGATCTCTATTACGCCAACGGTTTTGAGCATGCCGGTCAGGACGCGGTATTTCTGTCCTACCGCGAGTTCATTGAGTCGATCCGCGTGCCGGCAGGGCGGGAGGCCGGCTGGCGCGATTTCGCCCAATGGTTCGGCCGCCTGCGCCAGGCTTTTCGCGACATCGACGGTCACCAGTCTTTCGAGGAGATTCGTGGTGTGATTTCCGCAGGGGCGGATGGCCTGCTCACCCGGGAGGGCTACCGAACCCTGGGTGTGCGCCAATGTATCTTCCCGGAAAGCGAGCGCGACCGGGTCTACGATCTTTTTGAGAAGTACCGGGTATGGCTGGCGGAGGCTAAGCTCTACGACGTCAACCTCGTCGCGCAGGACTGGCAGGTGCTGGCAGCGCCGCGTTACGACTTCATCATCCTCGATGAGGTTCAGGACCTTACCGCGGTGCAACTGACGTTTGTGCTCAGGACATTGAAGAAGTCAGGCCATTTTCTGCTATGTGGCGATTCGAATCAGATCGTCCATCCCAACTTCTTCGCCTGGAGCCGGGTGAAGAGCCTGTTCTGGCGTGACCCGCAACTTGCCGAGCGGCAGGAATTGCGCGTACTCACCGCCAATTTCCGTAATGGCCGCGAGGCGACACGCATCGCCAATACCCTGCTCAAGATCAAGCACAGGCGTTTCGGCTCCATCGATCGGGAGAGCAACTTCCTGGTCGACGCGGTGGGCGGCGAAGGCGGGCAGGTGGCGCTGCTGCCGGACAAGGACAATGTCAAGCGTGATCTGGACCAGAAGATTCGCCAGTCGACACAATTCGCCGTGCTGGTGATGCGTGACGAGGACAAGATCGAAGCAAAGAAGCATTTTTCCACGCCACTGCTTTTTTCCGTCCACGAAGCCAAAGGGCTGGAATACGATAACATCGTACTCTATCGCTTCGTCTCCGATCATCGAGCCGAGTTTACCGATATTGTGGAGGGCGTGGATAAATGCGATCTGGCCACTGATGCGCTGGCGTACCGCCGCGCCAGGGACAAGAGCGACAAGTCGCTTGAAGTCTACAAATTCTTCGTCAATGCGTTGTATGTGGCGCTTACGCGGGCGGTGAAGAATTTGTATCTCATTGAATTCGACATGGGGCATCCCCTCTTCAATCTGCTCGACGTTGCAGAAGAAGGATCGATCAAGATCGAGGCCAAGCAGGCAACGGTGGAGGATTGGCAGAAGGAGGCTCGAAAGCTCGAATTGCAGGGCAAGCAGGAACAGGCCGATGCCATCCGGCACAGCATCCTGAAGCAGACTCCGCCACCGTGGCCGGTGTTCGATGAAACAAAGGTGCGGGAATTGCTCATCAAGGTATTCCGCGAACGGGCGCCGGGCGGCAAGCCCAGGCAACAGCTCTACGAAGTTGCCACCTGCTACGACGAACCGGTACTCGCTGCCTGGCTGGAGCAGGAGGCTGGCTTCACTGGTGTGAAGAGCTTTTCAATGCAGCGTGCGAGCCTCGGACGTAAAAGCTACGTCAGTTATTTCTCGGGCAATTTCAAGGAAATTTTGCGGCAGTGCGACCGGCATGGTATCGAACACCGTCTGCCGATGAATCAGACACCGCTCATGGCGGCCGCGTCAGCCGGCAACGTGCCGTTGGCCGAAGCCCTGATACAACGTGGCGCAAACCGGGAAACGACCGATCACTATGGCCGCAACGCGCTCCATTGGGCGATGCTGGAGGCGTTCCGTGACCCGAAATTCGCAAAGGGTCCGTTTGCCGCCCTCTATGAACTCCTGGCCCCGTCAAGCGTCGATGTGAATACCGGCGAGCGACTGGTGCGCATCGGCCGGCATCTGTCCGAATACTTCCTTTTTCAGACCTTGTGGGCGCTGTTCAAATCACGCTTCACGCACCGCCAGCGGCGACCCTACGGCGCATTCGAAACGCAGGCGATCCTGGACGCCTGGCAGCATCTGCCAGCCAACGTGGTTCGGCCGGAACGCAACAAACGGCAACATCTCTCCGGTGTGCTTGCAAGAAACGAAGTGACGCGGGAGTACCCTACAACCGCGATCTCTTCAAACGGATGGAGCAGGGCTGGTACCAGTTCAACCCGGCGCTCTCCGGGCGCCGCCGGCAGGGAGAGGAAGAAACCTGGGTGCCTATCTACCAGGCGCTCAATCTACCCTTCATCAGCGAATTCGCCAAGGATTTTGTCTGGAACCGCATCGACGAATATCTGGCGCTGTCGGGGCTGCCCGATCGCACAGTGTCGATTGCTGCCGAGCGCAAGCAGGCGGCCGAATATGAACAAAAGCAACGGGAGGCCGAACAGCATGCGGTACTCGAACGGTGGAGGGCCGAGCAGGAGGCGCCGAAATGGGGCACCCCTGAGGCCAAGCAACGTGAGATTGAACGGATTCGAGCCGAAATCAAAGCGAGGCAAAAGAGCTAATGTAAAATTAGACAATTGACCATCACACTGTCGAACAGCGGACTCGACCGCCCGGCACAGGCTACATATTGGATGAGTTGTCAAAAACCGCCGAAGCGCTGGCCAAGTTTCAAGGGTCGTTCGGCCCGCCGATTCACTTGCATTTGCGATCCTCAATGATCGCAACCGCAAAGAACCGTGTTGGTTAGCTTGACCTCATAGCCCGACGCCACCAATCCATCGGTCAGCCGGTACCAGTTGCAGGTGGATTCGATTACTACCCCGGCCAGTTCGGCCCTGTGTGGTTCCAGCAGCGCAACAATCTTGCTCAGATCGTTCGGACAGCGCCGACTGGCGACGATCTTGTCCATTTCGCCGGTAATCACTACAGAATCAAGCGCGCAACAGACCGAACAGGTTTTTCGGGTCGGCCATGTCCGGGATCAGCGCGACCTTCTCGCCCAGCCCCATCTCGCGCGCGCAGCGCTCGACCAGGCATAGCGCGGAAAAGTCCTGCAGCGCGAAGCCGACCGAGTCGAACACAGTGATCTCGGCGCCGCTGGTACGGCCCTCGGCGGCGCCGGTCAGCACCTGCCACAGCTCGGTGACGGCGAAGTCGGCTGGCATCTGCTGCAGGTCGCCCTCCAGGCGCGTCTGCGGCTCGTACTCGACAAACACCTTGGCGCGCGCCAGCACTCCGGCCGCCAGCTCGGTCTTGCCCGGGCAGTCGCCGCCGACCGCGTTGACGTGCATGCCCGCCTCGAGTATGTCTTCACTGATGATGATTGCCAGCGCCTTCTCGGCGGTGATGGTTGTGACGATGTCGGCGCCTTGCACTGCTTCGCGTGTGCTGTGGCAGACAGTCAGCCTTAGCCCATCAGTCCCGGCCAGGTTATCCAGCAGCTTGGAGGTAGCAGCTGGGTCGATGTCGTAGAGGCGGATGTCGGCAATGCCCATCAGGTGGTGGAACGCCAGCGCCTGGAATTCGCCCTGCGCGCCGTTGCCGATCAGCGCCATCGTACGGCTGCCCGGACGAGCCAATATACGCGCGGCCACCACCGAGGTCGCCGCGGTGCGGAACGCCGTGATCAGCGTCAGTTCGCTCAGCAGCCGCGGTATGCCGGTCGCCACGTCGGCGAGCACGCCAAACGCCATCACCGTCGGCAGCCCGATGCGGGTGTTGGAAGGGTGGCCGTTGACATACTTGAAGCTGTACGTGCGTGCGTCCGAGATCGGCATCAGCTCGATCACGCCGAGCTCGGAGTGGCTGGCGACACGAGCGCTCTTGTCGAACTCGTCCCAGCGATGGAGATCGTCCTCGATCTGCCGGGCCAGACCGCCGATGAAGTGCGGCAGACCTTGGTGCGCGACGATGCGGGCGATATCGTGGGGGGTCAGCAGCAGGATCATGGCGGCGCATCCTCGTGATGGGTGTTGGGATACTTTTATTTTGGGGGAGAATCCCGGCAATAGAAAGCGGCAATAATCCCAAAAAAATGCAGTTATCCGATTTTCATTCGCATGATTTGCGAGGAATCAATGGGTTTGAGAACAATAGAGTCAAGTCTTGTTTTTTGCCCATCGTTGCTGTTTCACAATGCGACTCACGCGGGAATAATGCAATCCAAAATAATCTCCGATCTCCTTCAAACTGTAACCACCGCTAGCATATGCTTCCAAGATCGCGCCGTCGCGCCCATGCGCCTCCGCGATCTCAGCTAACGGTTTCGGTGGCGGCCGTCGCTGGGCGATGGGGATTTCCTGATAGGAAGCATCTACATCGAGACCGCGCTGCAGATTCACCACAAATTCATCAGAACCGAGGAAAATCTGGTTCTTCAATTTCTCCCACGGCCTCGGTTGATTTTTCCCGTCTGCTACGAAATCCATGTAGCGCCGTACGGCCTCGCTGCGATGTTCAGAAAAGGTAGCCAGAAGCCAGTCGATCGTCAGCCAGGACGGCGCCGCACACAGCCCTGCCGTGGCGCGATAACTGCTCCATGGCCATTGGTCTGGCGTGTGCACCATGCCGGCCCTGACCGGATTGAGAACAACATAGCGCGCCAATTCCAGGAGGTACGATTCCTTCTGCACGATGACCGCCTGGTAGCGGCCCTGGAATACATGTCCCATCCGTCCATGCCGGCGATTAAAACGCTGGGTGTAGACGCCATTTAATTGCCGCATACCTCTGGACAGATTACTTTCCGGCGTTTCGATCAGCAGATGATAGTGGTTGTCCATCAAACAATAGGCATGAACAGCCCAGTTGAAGTCCCGCACGATCTCTGACAGCACGTCCAGAAATCCATGTCTATCCTCATCACCCAGAAAAATGACCTCCCGTCCGTCCCCGCGGGAAGTCACGTGATACAGCGCACCGGCAAACTCGATTCGTAAGGGTCTTGACATATTGAAAGGCTATCACAGTTCATGGCAAATAACAAGACCTGACCCTATTTTGTTTAGTACTTTGCTTTTTGTTTTATTGGAACATAAAATGAAATAACGTTACATTTCCTCATACCATGAAGCCCTCAACGAACGAACTGCTATTCACGGTAACAGACCGCATCGATGATACCGAGATCGGACCGCGTTCTGTTCCGCTGAACCTCCTTGGGGAATTTCAGAAAGAAGTGAAGGAGTTTCTTACCGGAACAACTCATGACGTTGATCCGAAGGAGGTAACGGTCTCAATAGAAGATGGTTCTCTAGCTTTTGTCGTTTCCGGTTTTCTTGTTGCAGCTTCACTTTTGTCTGATATTGAAAAGCTGCGTACTTCTCATTCCCTTGATCATATTGATTCTAAACGTGCGAATGTCGTAGAACGTTGGCAGAGCGCCTCTGCGCAAAACCCAAATCGCCGTTATTTTGTTGCAAACAAAGCCACTCAGCTTGGCTTCTCTATAGATTCCAATTCTAACTATAGTAGGTCAGATGAAATTTGGGTAAACGTGGAGAAATATCTAGATGGCATTGTAATTGACATGGGCGGCAAGAAAGAGGCCAACGTTCATTTAGACGTTCAGGGAAAAATATTAACAATCTCTGCCAACCGAACTTTATTAGCTGAAGAAGAAAAAAATCGACTATATCGTCATTCCATAATACGCGTCACCGCAGAAGAAAACCTGGTGACAGGGGATTTGCGTAACTATCGATTATTATCATTTGAAACGAACCGCCCATCTTATGATGATGAATTTAGACGAATGATAGAAAGGGGGACTAAAGCATGGAGCGATGTTCCAGATAACTGGTTGGAGGAGTTGCGGGGAGGGAGTGCTTGAACATCTCCGTACTGCTTGATACGAGTTTCCTCATCTCATTTGTGAACGAAAACAGACCCAATCATGGTATTGCCACCCAATATTATTGCTTTATGGTGGAGCAAAGAGTTCCGATGTATTTTTCAGCAATAGTCGCTGCTGAATTTGCAATCAAACAGTCTATAACTGATTTGCCACTTCGAAATTTCAGAGACCTTCAGTTTAATATTCCGCACGGAGTTAAAACAGCCTTTTAATGAACGCGCTCGGAAAACGGGATGACGATGATAATCGCGTAGCAGTGTTCAACGATATAAAATTGATGGCCCAGGCGGCTCATGAAAAAATCCCGTTTATCATAACTGAGGATGCATCTTCACTGTTTAAATACTGTGAGCGTCTACGAACTTCAAAAGTTTTAGAAGTTCGGGCAATTAAATTGATAGATGGTTTTGATCCGAGCGCCTTGCATGAAGATGATCAACAAGACAAATTAAACTTGTCCGACCTCGAATTCGGTTCCTGGTAAATAAGGCATATTTTGTAAGTTTTCGCGTAACCCACCAAACTCGCTTCGGCGGGTTTTTTATTTCTATACGTTATTTGCCCGGCACACAAATAATATGAATTTATGTGATTGGTTGGTGTCTGTCAGCCTGCATGCCAAAATCAAAAAACATCACAGCTACTGATAGAGTTGCTTGATCTACCCGCCTTCCTGATACCGAATACCACCAACATACCAATCCGGTTTTCCCTAAAGGCGTCAAGAAAGTTCTCTTGTGAGTGGTCCTTAAAAAGACTATATTAAGTTTTATCAGGAAATCACAGGAACACTCATGCGTTACTCATCTCAAGTCAAACCGATCAGCTACCTCAAAGCTAATGCGGCTGAGGTCTTGGCCCAGCTCGCGGAGCAGCGGGAGCCCTTGGTCATCACTCAGAACGGGGAGGCGAAGGCGGTTCTGCAGGACGTGGTTTCATTCGAGGAAACCCAGGAAACACTGGCGTTATTGAAGATTCTTGCGCTGGGCAACGAGGAAGTGACGGGAGGAAAGACCAAGCCTGTGGCTGATGTCGCTGCCCGTCTACGTCGCAAGCACTCAACCCCCTGATGGCAAATTCCCCCAAGAAGTTCGAGGTGCTGCTTACCCAGGGTGCAGAGCAGGATTTGGAGTCGATACACAACTATATCGCCGAGTCTGATAGCGTGGTCAATGCAAATTATGTACTGGACCAGCTGATGGAGGTCGTGGAGAGCTTATCGCAGTTCCCTGAGCGGGGGAGCTACCCGAAAGAGTTGGCCGCTCTGGGTATCAAGGAGTATCGTCAGACGTTTTTCAAGCCTTACCGCGTGATCTATCGAGTCATCGGGAATCAGGTCATCATTTACCTGATTGCCGATGGACGGCGGGATATGCAGTCAGTTCTGGAACGCCGACTGCTGAGCGGGTAGTTCGCGGAAAGGGTTTCTGATTTTAGAATGCATCATAGGTAGTCGTCCCTGAAAAACCTGTTTTTAGCGGACAAGCATCAGGAACTGATGGGTGTGTTCACTTTGTTTATGTTCCAGGCATTGCAGAATGTAGGCGTACAAAAGCGGCCACTCGGCGCAGAATCTTACGCAGATTGTGCCCAGCACCGCACAAGAGAGCATTCATGGCATCACCTGCTGTACCTTTGAGGAAGTTTCTTGCCAGGCGCCCATCGGCTTTCATATGCCCAATTACGGGCTCCACGGCATTACGGCGCTTTAGCTTCTTCCTGATGGGTACCGTGACACCTCGTTTGGCGCCGGCAACCCATACCTTTATCCGATCTGAAGCAATGCCATGACCGCGATAACCCCGATCCACGTACACTTGCCTGGGCACCCGTCCAGTCAGCCGCCGTGCCTGCGCCAAAGATGCTTTAAGCGTGTGTCCGTCATAGGGATTGCCGGGTAAGGCTTGCATGCCGATGACGAAGCTCTCCTTGCTGGTGGTGACCACTCCTACCTTGACGCCGAATTCATAAGGCTTGTGGGCTTTGCCTTTGGCAATGCATTCGACTTCGGGTGCATGCACGCTGTACACCTTGCCTTTGTCGTGGCGTTGTTGTGCCTGGATACGCTGGCTAACCTCCAGCAATCGCTTGAGCTTGGACTGTTCCTGTTCCCCTGGTATTTGCCCAGCCGCCACTTTGCGTTCGATGTCACGGATCACTCGTCCAAGATAGGTCTTGAGCCGCTTCTGTTCACGTTTGGCGCGCTGCATCTGCCGGGCATGAGCATAGCGCCCATGTTTGGCTAGCGCTACTTTGGATAAGCGCTCATAGCTCTGACGAAGCCCAATGCCCATACCTTTGGCCATTCTCACCAACGCGCCTCTGGCTTTGTGGTAGAGCCTGGCATCGGTCGGAAATGCAATGGCTTTGTCTTGCACTGTGGTGTCCACATTTACCACGGCCAGCGAGGCTCTGGATACGGTCCTGGTTTCAAGTCCGGCCTTAACCGTAAGAGCAAGCATGAATTCACAACCCTGCTTGCCGATCCGCTGCCGAAACCGCGTCATCTGGCTCGGATCAATCGGCAAGGTGTGACGGAAGTATTCTTCCCCGCAGAAGTATTGCCAATAAGGATTTTCTACCCAGCGTGCCACTACGCTTTCATCCGATTCGTTAAAGGCGTGTTTGAGGTAGTGCAATCCCACCATGAGCCGGATCGCAATACCAGGACGCCCTTCCTCGGCATACAGCCTGCCAAAGCGCGCTTCTGCTGCATTCCAGTCAATCTTCTCCGCCAGCCGATACAACGCATGCCGTTGATCGAGTATGTGTTGCAAACGCAGGCGAAACATGTCATCACACGCAGGCCTCTCTTGCTTCTTCGGCTTCATGAATTCACCAGAAATCCAGGGAAAATATTCCCAATTCTGGCAATTCCATCAGCCGTTGTATACCCCTCAATGCTAATATCTATAAGGATTAGGCCGTATTTCAGGAGCGACTAGGTAATCTACCAAGCGAGTTGGGTAGGGCATTTGTCCAATGCAAAAATTGCAACTCTTCATCCCTTATGTGATACTTGTATCACAATTTATATTGCTCGCAATGGAATTTTTATGGCTCTTTCGATTCGGCTTCCCAGTGATCTGGAAGCCAGGCTAAAAAACTTGGCGGCCAAGACGGGGCGGACCAAGAGTTATTACATCACTGAAGCGATCCGTGAGCATCTGGATGATCTGGAAGATTTTTATCTGGCCGAGCAACGTCTGGCCGATATTCGTTCCGGTAAAACTCAGACGGTGCGGATAGAGGAAGTGATGAAGCGTTATGGCGTGGAGGATTGAGCTAGATCCCGCAGTTGAGCGTGAATTGAGCAAGCTCGACCCGCCAGTGGCACGGCGTATTCTGGTTTTTTTGTACGAACGTGTGACGGTGCTTGACGACCCGCGCAGTATAGGTGAAGCCCTGAAGGGCTCACAACTGAATGAATTCTGGAAGTATCGCGTTGGCAGTTACCGCATTATCGCAAATATCGAGGATAGCGCGGTGCAGATTCTTGTTGTGAGAATAGGCCATCGCAGGGAGATATATCGCTGAATATTTTTATCTATTTTTAGTGTTGGAGGAGGAAGCTGCACGTCAATTCGCGTTTGTCCATTATTTTCATTGTGCCGGGATACGAACCAGGATATGAGCTAGACTCAGCTTATAAGATAAAGATAAAGATAAAGATTTGGATGAATTGATTTTCAAGGTAAATCAAACCTTGAAGGGAATTGGAGGGAGCGTCTGATGGAGATTGCAGGCCAGCCGCAGAAAATAACTGCACTGACACGTGTGCGAGACATGTTGGCAATACCACTCGCCGGAATGGCGACATTTTTTTATGTTCTATGGCAATTGGTGATAGAGCAGCAGCTTTTTCTCCGCACCTTTCTGGTGGAGCGTGTGGGCAAGCGCGCTGTGAAGAAACTGCCTTTGGGATATTGGAACGTGCTTGCACTGAAGAGCATCATGTTGTGCCAGCATCTGTCCCGCAATCCGAGCCTGTTCCGGGATGCACGCAAGCGTACCGAATCGCGTATCCTGCAACGCTTGCAGGACCGGGGCGTGCCATGCAGGCAGGTTCTCTCCATCACGGAATATCAACCCGGCCAGATAGAGCCGAATCGGTTTTACCGGGAGCACGTGAAGCGCGGGGTGCCGTGCATTATGCGGGGGTTCGTGGGTAATGCGCCGATCGACTGGACGCTCGACAAACTCGCGGAACGTTTTCCGGATACCATCGTTCAGGCTTTGGATAAGCGGAGCAGGAGGATGGTGAACACTTCTCTGCGCGAGATCGCGGAGGATCGCCGCTGCAATTACATTCCGCAGCAATTGTTGCTCGATCAAAATCCAATTTTCTATGAATACTTCCGCATTCCGCGCTCGCACGCTTATTTTCCTGTCATGGGGCGGCCCTCCAAGCCGGTTCTGAGCTTTCTGATCTTAGGTTTAGGAGCGGGATTGAACGCGAACTACCACTGTGAGGAAGGGCCCAACTGGTATCTTGCCGTTTCCGGCTCCAAGCGCTGGACCTTGATCGAATCCGAATATTCATGGCTGCTATACCCGGCCGCTCTTGGCAACGGCATGCGCCGGTTTGCGGAGTTCAGCGCCAATGAGGAAGGAGAACCGAGCGACCGGGATGAGTACCCCCTGGTGGAATATGCGCCACGTTATGAGTTCGATCTCCATCCCGGTGACGTTCTGTTTTTCCCTGCCTGGATGTGGCACAAGACAATCAACCTCAATGAAGAAGGCCTGGGGATTACCTGCCGCTACACCGCACCCACAGAGATCTCCAACAGGTATTTCCGCGCCTTGCAGCTGCTCTCCGGAGGTTTCTGGAAAAGCTGCGTGGAAGTCATCAGTTGCAGCATAAGAGGTAATATCGCCTCGCTTGCCAGTGATACTGACCATAACGAGCAGGAAACAGTGTTGTATTGAACGGAACCCCATCTGTCAGCAACACAGGTACTGCCTGTCCGCGCAGGTGGCTTATGTTTAC
Source organism: Nitrosospira sp. TNL300 (assembly GCF_055385915.1). NCBI lineage: Bacteria > Pseudomonadati > Pseudomonadota > Betaproteobacteria > Nitrosomonadales > Nitrosomonadaceae > Nitrosospira > Nitrosospira sp. TNL300. The sequence goes on from NZ_AP041005.1 coordinate 174,536, forward strand.
AAATACCCAATCTCTACTATAGTCATAATAGGCTGCCCACGAAATTCCCTCAATTCAGAGGAAAAGGTAGCTATACGCCAGCAGCGATTCCTGGACGGATCTCACCAGTTGACCCGCCAGGTGAATCTCCGGGTATCGCAAATATATCCGTTCTACGAACTGGAGTACCTGGAAAAACCAGCCGGACGTATTCATTCCAGGGTTGAGCTGGCCGCTAAACAACAAAGGAGAATTCGATGAGCGATGGACCGGTAGTGCTTGGGGTGAACCGCACGCAGGATGCAAGCATCTGCCTGATGCATGGATCACAGGTGGTATACGCAATACAAAAAGAGCGGCTCACTAGGCGGAAGCACCACTGGGGTAGGCTCGACGATTTCCGCAACGCGTACACACCGCATCTTCCCGAGCTTGGCAAGCCGATCGATGTCTTGGTCGAATGCTATTCATCCGACAGCGAGATAAAAAATCTTTCTGCGTATGAGCAGGAGATGACCGAAATATTGAAATTCTCGCCCGGCTGCCGGCGCAAGCGCATCTCGCACCATCTCGCGCATGTCTACAGTGTGTTCCATCCATCCCCATTTGAAGAAGCCGCGGTGATGATCATCGATGGCCAGGGCAGCCCGGTTTCCGAATTCACAGAGAAATGGAGCGGCTCGAGCAGCGTACCTTCGGATTGGCGTGAAGTCTCCTCGTTCTATCAAGCAGATAGAGAGCGGATCGAATGCATCGGCAAGCAATTGTGGGACCGCAACGAGCGACGCCTGGTCGGGCTTGGAATGTTCTACTTCCTGCTGACACAAGCAGTTTTTCCAGGCGAGGGCAACGAAGGCAAAGTGATGGGACTCGCTCCGCATGGTGACCCAAACGCGCTTGGCCTGCCGCCCCTGGAGGTGGATGGTCCGCAGGTGACGATCCCCGATCGGTGGATGGAAATTCTGCGCGATCGCAATCGTTTTCGCTATGCTGCTGGCGATGCTTCCCGCTTTGCCGATAGTACCGATCTGTCCGCTGCCGGGCAGCGTGCATTCGAGGAGGCGGTGCTCGAAGTTGCACGCTGGCTGCACGCCCAAACCGGTGCTGAGAACCTGTGCTTTGCCGGAGGTACCGGTCTTAACTGTTCTACCAATGATCGCCTCCTGCGTGAAACTCCCTTCCAGCGCGTCTTCATTCCTCCGGCGCCGAGCGATGCAGGCACTTCGCTTGGCTGCGCCGTGTACGGCCTTACCGAATTGGGTGGCATGCGTTGCGACTATCGGTGGGAGAACGACTATCTCGGGCCTGAGCCGCGCCTGTCAGACATTGAGTCCGCGTTAAGCCCCGCGGATGACCTTGTCGTGGAGCATCTTGAACAACCCGCCGATCTGTACGGGCGTATAGCCGACCTGCTGTCTGCCACCAAGGTGGTCGCTCTCTACCACGGGCGCAGCGAATTCGGGCCGCGCGCACTCGGTCATCGCAGCATTCTGGGAGATCCGCGCCATGCCTACGTGCGTGACTGGATCAACGCCAGAGTCAAGGAGCGGGAATGGTTTCGTCCGCTGGCGCCGGTAGTGCTGCTCGAGCGGGCGGAGGAATTCTTCGATATCCGCCGTCCATCCCCCTTCATGCAGTTCGCTGCCCCGGTCTGGCCGAAGGCCGCCGATATCATCCCCGCTGTCACGCACGTTGACTGCACGGCTCGTTTGCAAACCGTCGGCGAGCAGGATGACCCCTTCCTGCGCGCGCTGCTGAAAGCATTCGAAGCCCGTACCGGTGTTCCCATAGTGCTCAATACGTCCTTCAATCGAAAGGAAGAGCCGATCGTTGAAACGCCTGATCAGGCGCTTGAGTCGTTTCGCCGCACGCCGATGCACGCGCTCGCAATGCCGCCCTATCTCGTGCGCAAGCGTATCGAACCCGAGCCGGTCGCTCCTGTCGGGTAGCAGAAGAAAACAGCAGGAGAAATAACGTGATTCGTGGTTATCCCGCTTCGGCGGGCGTCGCGCCGGGAGATACGCTGGTGTTGCACATTGCCACCGATGCGCCGCGCTTTCGCGTGGTGTTCTATCGCTGGGGAGATGGCCTGCTGCGGCTATTCGAAACGGATTGGCTGCCGGGAAAATATGCGGCCCCACGAGGCGCGGTGGAAGACTGGAAATGGCCGTCATACGAATTTCCTGTTCCGCACGACTGGCTGTCCGCGGTCTATATTGCTCACCTGGAGGAACCAGATGGCAATCCGGTAGCGCTGGCAATGGAAAGTGCCGCCGTCCTGTTCGTCGTCCGCGGCAGTGGACACAGCAAGCTGCTCTACAAGATTCCGCTTGCCACTTACCATGCCTATAACTGCACCGGCGGTGGCTGCTTCTACGTCAATCCTCCACGTTCACAGGACCCGCCAGGAGCCAAGCTCTCGCTGCTTCGCCCGGGTGGCGGTATCGGCGGCGAGACCTGGGGCGCGCTCGACTACTACGATTTGAGTTCGCCGCGCCAGACTTTCGCACACTGGGATGCACGCTTCATCCGCTGGCTTCTGCGCAACGGCCACGAGCCTGAATTCTGCACCGATCTCGACATCCATGCCAATCCGGATCTGTGCAATCGCTACCGGCTTATGCTGAGCGTGGGGCACGACGAATACTGGAGCGAGACGATACGCGACCGGACGGAAGATTTCGTGTCAAAAGGAGGCAATGTTGCCTTCTTCGGCGCCAACCTCTGCTGGTGGCGCATTCATATCATAGATGGCGGAGGGGCGATGCTATGCCATCAAGGCGGTCCTCGTGGAGCGCTCGATCACTGGTGGGCGTCCACAGGCGCGGGTCGTCCCGAGGATTCGCTGACGGGCGTGAGTTACCGCAATGGAGGTGGCTGGTGGGATGGCCCGCGGAACACGAGAGGGTATATCGTGCAGGACCCGGAGCATTGGGTATTCGCGGGAACAGAGTTGGGCCGCGGCGAGGCATTCGGCGATAAAACCTCGCCACCGCTGGTCGGGTACGAGTGCGACGGCGCGCCGCTGGATGAATTCGACAAAGCTACCGGCCTTGCAGTGCTTTCCTCAAATGCCGGAAGCACCGGCACCCCCAACGGATTTGGTGTTCTGGCAGCAAGCTTGCTGGATGGCAATTGGCAGGAACTCCCTCCTCGGGAGGCGTATCCCGCCCACGAAGGTATTCACGCAGCAACAATGGGAATCTTTTCGCGCAACGGCACAGTGTTTACCGCGGGAACCACCGACTGGGCCCAGGTGCTCGAAAATGAACACGTCCATATCATCACACGCAATGTCATCGACCGCTTGCTTCGCAAGTGATGAGGAGCTCTGTTTATGCTACAAATCGCCTTGGGCACCGAAGCCAATAGCGAAAGCAGCGGAAGCAGGAACTCATTGGAGAGGATCAGTTCCGGATCAACTCCTGGAAGAGCTTTGCCCAGCGGGCAATGGTGCCAGCATCAAACGCGCCGATGCCCTTTTTCAGCGCCTGTTCCTTGACGCGCTTTGCAACTTCGACTCTCCACTCGTCGCGTAGTACGACGTCCTGTGCGTCGGCCCAGGCCTCCACCTGGTCTACCACCGGCTTGCCGTTGACCAGGACGTCCGCAAAGGCAGTATCCGTATTCCTCTCCCAGCGGTCTATCACTTGTGCAAAAAATGGCGCAGGTATCAGATCTTCTGTCGTGGAATTGCTGAAGAGAACGTAATTATCCGTCGAAAAGATGCGCTCTTGCGCGTCGCTGTACAAATCCGACTTCAATTCTGCATTGACCTGTTTTCCTGCTTCATCATCCCGCAGGACTACCTTGGGCAGCGCCTCGTCACGCCCACTGATAATGCTTGCGATAACACCTACCGTTTTGCTGCCGCCGGCCGGAGGAAAGAGCAGTTCGCGCTTCGGGGCTATTTTGTTTGCCCCAATGAGTAGTGTCTTGATGGCCGAGAGATAATATTGATCCGAGACGCGCTGCACGACGACTGGCTGGCAGCCTGTCACTATGCTCTCGGCAATATTCAGGTTCAACGCCGAGTGAACCACATAGGCGGCTCCTGCCTGCCGGACATCCTTTTCCACGCTACGAAGGTCGGATGTCACTTGCGTCGTTCCGTTAGGGGAAACGTACACCTTGCGCGCGCGTCCCAGGTGCTCTGCATCCAGCAGGAAGGGTGAATGGGTCGTGTAGAGGATTTTGTTGACTTTTGCAAGACTGTCAAAGAAGGCAAAAAGGTTGCGCTGCGCCAGGGGGTGCAGCGACAATCCGGGCTCGTCCAGCAACAAGACAGCATTTTGGTGCTCACCCCCACTTTCCACGAGGAAGACCAGATAAAAACTCAGAAACCACTGAAGTCCCGTGCTTCTGCTTTCGAGCTCAACTTCCTCCGGCCGGCGGTCATCGGAAACCCATATGCGGAAATGGCTTCCATCCGCTTCGAAGCGGAATTTGTAATCTCCCTGCTTCCACCAGTTTCTGAACTTATCCGTCAGAAGCCCGCCTGCCGATTGCAGCAGGATGGAACGCTCCCTTTTCTTCATCGCGATTTCCCGGATTTCTTCCGTGGTGGGTTCACGACGGCGACCTCTGCGTCTTGGGAAGTCCCGCCCGAGTTCAAGGATTTCTCCCGGCTCGAGGCCTACGAATTTAAAAAGAACTCGCAATGTACGCGACTTGGCTGCTTCTCTGGGCCCAAGGTCAGTGCGTTGAAGATTCTGTACTACGTGGGGAAGATAGATTTCAGAATCCAGGTTTCCGAATTCAGAGTAATAGACAAATTTCGGAAGGGCGCGGATTACCGCATCCACAACATCCTCTGTGCCTTCCCCTGATGATCTCCTCATCTCGCCAAGCTCTTCCCGTCGGGGGAAGGAGATCGAATAATCCCCATTGAAGTACCGTTTTACAGCGATGAGGGAGGCCTCTTCGCTGGAGATTTCCAGCTTGCCGCAAAGCTCTTCTGCAAGCTCTCCTGCCTCAAATTCCGCCGTTATGAAGCAGAAGTTTTCCGGTGCCTGCCGCAGGATGCCGAATTGCTTTTTCGGGTAGTCGGAAGCCGGCACGATCTCTCCTCCGACTGCTGGGTTCAGCTTCCAGAGCGGAATCAGCAGGTTCGTCTTGCCGGATTCGTTCACGCCGACGAGCGCAGTAACGCTATCAATCTCAATCCAGCCGCTGTTCTCTACCGAGCGAAAATTCGTGACCAGAAATCGAGTAAGGCGCATAGGCTGTATTATTCTGTCGTCTATTGCTTCTCTCAAGATCGGGGCGTCGATGGGACTTTCGCTATTGCTCGTTGCTTCCGCATGATCCCCGGGGTCTGGTATGTCTGGTACGTCTGGTATGCGGGGAAGGAGCAGCATGTCTTGCAATGATTGCTTATTCATAGAGTTCGTGTCTTCTTCTGTGGCAGGCAATATATGTGCTGTCATTATAATCCTCTGATTGCGCGGGACGGGTACTTAAAGAGCGTTTGTTGAGCTGGAATCTTTAATACTTTTAGACAACGTTGTCAATCCGCTAAAAAAGCTGCGGAATGCACGGCTGCGTCTTGCCTCCTTATTTCTTACCTCCTTACTTCTTATTGACCCGGCCAGAAAATATTATGAATCTCGTCATTCCGGTCTTGACTCGGAATCCAGCAAACCGGAATCCAGTCCACGCCCGACAATGGCGTGCTTTGAACGTCACTGAATATCCGCTTCGGCCGATATGACGTTCGTACTGTTTGCTCGCTGACTCAATATTCTCTTCCTGCCGTCTCTCTCAGGTTGCAAAGCTAGCACCATACAGTTCTGCAGGAGACAGGCCGAGATCAAGTCGAGTGAGCGGCAGGGGTGGAGGCTCCAGTGACAGGCGCAGCTTCTGATAGGCCGCCTTGCTCGAAAAACCATAGGGTTCCGCATCATCATTGTCGAAAGCGTAATAGATGGCGTCCACTCCTGCAATCACCATGGCCGCCAGGCACATGGGGCAAGGGTGGCCACTGGCATAAACGATGCTGCCTCTCAGATCAGCACGACCGAGATTCCGGCTGGCAGCGCGCACTGCCTCCATTTCTGCATGCATGGTGGGATCATTGCTCTGCACGACGTCGTTGACGCCGGTGGAGACGGCCTGCCCCTCAATAGCGAGGACTGCGGCAAAGGGCCGGCCGCCGCGTTCACGGTTGTTCTTGGCGAGACGCACCGCTTCCCACAGGAATGTTTCATGTTGAGACATCTGGCCTCCTGTCTGACTTATCCGTTCTTATCGCCTATCGCCGATCGCCTATCGGCCATGTCAAGCTGTACCGGCATGATTTCGGCAAGCTCCCGGAATCTCTTCCCCTTAAAAAAGAATGGAGGGCAGGAAGGCGCCCGAGGGCTGGTTGTAGAGACCAAGGCTCATCAGATTCATTGGCTGAACTACCCGAAGCCCCTGCTGCAGACACCAGCGGAACAACTCGCTATTACGCGTGGGCAGGAGAAAGCCCGGTCCCGCAAACACATCCGCGGCGCCGATCAGGGCTTTGAGGTCTTCATTGCTTTTCCCCACTGCGTGCCCCATGAAGCCAATTAACGTTGCGTAACCGGTGATGCGGCCTCCGTGTTCCACCACCATTGCAGTCCGCTGCGCAATCGCGTGGCGCAATTCCTGCCCTCTATCGTGGCCGTGTATCTTCCGGCACAAATGGTCGCATGCGTCCGTATCCTCCGCCCCTGCCGGACGGACATTGTAGCCGGGGATATCGATTCGCAGGGGTGCTCCCTGCAGAGTTGCCAATGGTTCCCGCACCTCAAACCCGAGCTTGGTGTAGAGGGAGAGGGAGCGGTTATTGTATGCAGCTTGCACCAGCCGCACTCCTGCGAAATGTTTATTCCGGGCATGCTCCAGCACATCCTCCATCAGGCCTCGGCCCACCCTGCCGCTCTGGGCTTCCGGTGTTACCGTCAGTGGACCAATGCCGGCAATGGTGGAATCCTGCCACAAGAAATTGCTGCCTAAGACTCTTCCTTCGCTTTCAGCCACGGCTGAATATACATTTGGTCTCAAAAACAAAGTCAGCAGGAGATCACGCGCCACTTCGAACGAGGGAAAATCGGGTTCAAAACCGTGCTGCTGAGAAATCGTCTTGAATGCTTCGTAACAGATCATCCCGGCCGCCTCAGCATCCGCCGGACGACCCTCCCGTATTATGAATTGCATGTTTTCCCCGCTAATGGAATCGCTGATGGGCGATGAACAGCAGACGTGTGTGCAGTATTATGATGTTACTCCAGAAAAAGAGAACACCCTTGCGCAACTGCCGTTGATTCTGCCGTAAAACGGGGTAATCATGCGCTTAAGCCTGAAAAGTGCAATACTGATTTATGGTTACCGCTACATTCCGTTTTTATGAGGAACTGAATGACTTTCTCGCTCGCGAGCGACGCAAGCGGGAATTTTCCTGTCCCTGCGCCCGTGCAGCGACCACCAAGCATATGATCGAAGCACTGGGTGTGCCGCACACCGAAGTGGAACTGGTGCTGGTAAACGGAGAATCGGTGGGGTTCGATCGGATACTGGAGCAAGGCGATCGGGTCGCAGTCTTTCCCAAATTCGAGATGGTCGATGTTACACCCCTGCTGCGTGTGCGCGAGCATCCCCTGCGGGTAACGCGCTTCATTGCGGATGCCCATCTGGGTGGTTTGGCGCATCTGTTGCGCATGACGGGTTTCGACACGCTGTACGACAATAATTATCACGACCGCCAGATCGAATTGCTCGCCGCTCAGGAAAGGCGCATCGTGCTCACCCGCGACCGGGAATTGCTCAAGCGGCGTTCGATTACACATGGATGTTATGTGCGGGCCTTGAAACCTCCTGACCAGCTCTGCGAGATTTTCGACCGGCTGGATCTCGCCCACAGCATCAAGCCTTTTACCTTATGCCTGAATTGCAACGCACCTCTGCGGCCTGTTGAAAAAGCCGCAGTGCTTGAACGCTTGCCCCCGTCCGTACGAGAGCGCTTCGACCATTTCAGCACGTGCGATATCTGTCAACGGGTTTTCTGGGAGGGTTCGCACTGGCAGCGCATGCGGACGATGCTGGAGGAATGCATCCAGCCAAATCGATTTGCGGGATAGCTGTTCACGTGAGTGCAGTTGGATGATTCGCAGACGGAGCGAACCGGTTCTCCTGTGCGTCCAGATCAAGCTTCTGCATCAGGAATGATCCGATCAGGTAATTGTCCCATTCGAATTTCTTTCCGGATGTGGTAGGATTAGCACTCTCAGCTTCAGGCGGCAAAGAAGCAATAAAGGCGTGACAGGTTTTGCCTCTGTAATGCGTCGAACCTGCAACTGAATAAATCCGGTTCATTCAATCCGGGTCGTTAGCTCAGCTGGTAGAGCAGCGGACTCTTAATCCGTAGGTCGAGCGTTCGAATCGCTCACGACCCACCAATAAAACAAATTACTTACTACTTACGGCAGTTTCTCTGCCGTATTATTCCGCAATTCTTGCTTTTTTCCGCAATTATTCTTATCTCGTGCGGTTGGCCCATACGGTAAAGCACTTCTATCCTCTTAATTGTTTTCGACCATACCGCTCGGTTATTTGATGACTGTCACAGTTGCTGACGCCTTATTCTCAGCTTTGTCATACTACGTCTAACGTTCTTACCTTTGACTATTGTGCAACTATCAATTAGTTGCTATTTTAACAATTTTCCTTATGGTTTCGTGTCTAGGCATAGCAAATCTCTTGCACGTTTAAAAGCGCGTCCTAAAGATTTTACCTGGGACGAATTGGCGAGCTTATTAAAGCATTTTGGATATCAAGAGATAAGCGGAAACGGGTTCACGACGAAAATTTGTCCACGAGGTTACAAAACATAAGTTTGCGCTTCATAAACCTCATCCGGAGAACACTGTTAAAAGTTACGTTATTGACATTGTGTTAAAAGCTCCTATTGAGAATGGATTAATAGAGGAGGATCAATATGAGTGATTCCAAAGCAGAGAAGGTCATGTCATACGAAGGGTTTCAAGGTACTGCCGAAGTTAGTTTAGAGGATAACTGTTTATTCGGTCGCATCCTTCACATTGACGATATCGTTACTTATGAAGCTGATTCTCCAAAAGAATTGAGGAGAGCGTTTGAAGAAGCCGTTGATGATTATCTTGATTTTTGTAAAAGCCATGGGCATGTCCCAGATAAACCATACAAAGGAACGTTTAACGTCAGAGTCGGCCCGTCACTCCACAAACAGCTAGCCTTGTTTGCCAAAAAACGAGGCATTGCACTGAATGAACTGGTAAAAGAAGCACTTAAGGAAAAGGTAGGAGCTGATAATAAGAGTTCTAATCCCGTTGTTCACAACCCCCAATATCGGATATCGTCCACTGTTCGATAGAACGTAAAGTTCCTCGGTCTCAGCCTGTAAAAGGCGAAGTTAAAACTGAGCTATCCGTTGATATCGAAATTGATAATAGGCCGAGAATGTATTCTCGGCCTATTAGCGTTGTTTCGCAGGCCCTACTCTGTTTCAGGCAAACCCGGCAGCTTCAGTTGCGACAACTCAGCCGCTGAGTACCACTCTTTGACGGTGCTCACAGCCCAACCTCATTAATTTTGTGGCGCGTCATACCTGGGTTAAACTGCGGCTTTCCCAATCCACAAATAACAACAGGAGCCGCACCATGAAAGAGGAAACCGTTATTGAATTGCTCAAACTGGCGACAAGTCTTAGCTGCGCTACGATCAGCCAGAATCACTACCGTACTGCTAACACCCACATCAACACCCCAGACGTGGAGGCGGTAATGTTTGATTGCGTGACAGCTCTGACGCAGGCTTACCGTATCTTGGCTGACTAGTAATCTGCTCAACCGTCTGTTGCCGATGCTGACGTGATAGGCCACTATCAATGCCTCTTCCGGACCATAAAAGTTTTTAGCGGGGAATATGTTTTCCATTGTTTCAGGCAACTTATTCGCCAAAATTAATGTTTGTTTTGGAGTTAACTCATTGCGTTGACTCACCTCATCTCTCCTATGACTTGGATTGCTCTTGCATTCACTTCATCAGCGAGATAATTAGGGAGTCGAAGGGGGCGGCGATGAAGGCCACTTCTGTAAATTCTCCATCAACTTCTTAAGTTGCTTGACCTTCTCAGCCCATTCATCGCGCTGCCTCTCCAGCTTGTTCAACTCGACATACCAAGCCTCGGCGCCCACGGATACGTGGGCACCAAGCTTGTTTGCGCATAGATTGATCAAGCTGAAATTGCCAACGACCATATCGAAGGCGATGGATGTATCCAGAGGAGGGATGTGATCCTCACGTGATTCTGCCGTGTAAGCGTCCAGTAACCGCCGCCACCTTGGAGCGGTCATGCTCGGCAAGAGCACCGCCCACCGTTCGGGCGATCTCCGCCCGGCAGAAGAGACTCCCGTGAGACTTCGGAGCAGGCTGGAAGGGTAGTGTGGCGGGGATGCAGAATGTAGCTGCTATCGTTTCAAATTAATCGCAAAATTCATCAGTTTTTTGTCGTTTTTTGTTATTTTGTCTCAAATGGAGAAAACGGCCTGAAATCCTCGTGAACCCCTTATTTGTGCGGTTTTTCGCGGCGTTTTTTCTTTCCCTTAATGTCTCAAATCAAACACCTCCCACATTTATGCGAGCGTGTATAAAGGACGCAAACGACATTATTGGGGCGGCTGTGGAGCGACTTGTACCCAGTCACTGGGACAATCCTTGACATAGGGGTAATAACCTTCCGATTCCCGGCAATAATACCAATAGCCGGATTGTGGCTGAACCATGTTTTGCGTGTCATTTTGTTCTGGAAGGTTTTGTTGAATGTATACTGGCGGTGCTGCAGGTACAGGCACCGCCGGTGGATATGGATACACGGGCGGATATGGATAATAAGGCGGTCCATAAATTGGAATGCCATAACCAAGGCCATATCCTAATCCTAGCCCTAGCCCATATCCTCCAAATCCAAATCCCAGGCCGTAACCGTAGCCACGATAGAAACCGCGGGGCCCCCGGTAGTAACCGAATCCGCCCCCGCGATAGCGGCCGACTCCACCGCCTCGATAATAACCGACTCCTCCGCCAAAATGCTCCCCACCCCCATAATGCATTCCTCCGCCGTGCGCCCATCCCCCGCCCCCGATGTGCCCGCCGCCTCCAAAATGCATTCCTCCGCCTCCCATATGTCCGCCGCCACCAAATCCTCCACCTCCATGTCCTCCCCCGCCACCTCCGCGCGCCCATACTGAAACGCCAGGGATCAACCCAAGCATGAGAAGGACAGCGCACATCAATTTAATCTTCTTCATACAGGTCTCGGTCCCTATCGGTCCTTATCGCAGGCTTGACTTGATCCAGATTTTTTATGGGCAAACTAACGCAACCAGAATCCGCCGACTTTTTTGTCCTTCAGGGCCATGAAAATAAGAACATCGTCATTTTCGTCCTTGAATACCAGCTTCCAGACATATACGTCGAATCCCTGCTGATGCAGTGTGGTCAGGAATGTCGTGGTGTAGCCTTGCTTGAGGCGCGAGGCGAGGGATTGGTTGATGCTGCTGAGCATCTCCTTTGTCATCCCGGCTTGAAATGCTTCATCTCCTGGCGCCACAAAATCGGCCAGTGAGTTAGTCAGAATAGCTGAAATCATGTTTTTCATGGTTGCTTCAACGGGCTGTGGCGCCTGTGCCGGTTGCGGCGCTTGCGCAAGCACTGCGGGAGAGGTGAATGCCAGAAAAAATATGATAGAAATGAGCAGGCGGTTTGCAGAGGACGTCAAAAGAGGCAGATGCATAAGATTGATTCTCCATCGAGAAAAATAGAGGAGCCTAGAGAGGGCGCGGCAGGCGCAGTTCTTGTAGCCAGTTCCGGGTAGCCGCTGGATGTATATTTTCTCTGCCGATTCCCGAGGGCGCAGAGATGGAGAGAGCAGTTTCCCTTTTCTCTTTACCCATTTTCACGTGTCGTTCCATGTATTTGTTGCCATGAGGAGTCTCCCATCAGCACCTGGAAGGTAGCGTACAATTTCCAAAAACAGGTTAAATTCGGGAAGCCCGATAATCTGTGCGGAATCCCACTCAGAGGAGCCTTTATAATGCTCATACCGACTTTTTGAAGTTACCCGCGGAGCAACCGCACGTGTCTCTCATGGCTGGCACAGGTTGCAACGTTCAATGGAAAGGTTTAATGGAAAAGTCATAGGCATGGCAGAGCGATACACTGACTGTTCCGACCCTTAAAGCGGCAACACAGAATACGCCGGGTCAGATCGATGCACCCCGAGCACGTCCCGCCCTGCGGCAGATCGAAGCAGCTAGCGGCTCGATGATTGCGCATTTGCTATCTTCTTGTTACCTGCATGGAACAGGTGGTAGAGCATGAAGGCAACAATTGCCAGATTCAGCGTCAAGGCGCCAAGGCTAAGCCAGGTAACACGTTCATACAATTCGAAAAGCTCAAAAGGCACGTAAATTGCGCCACTTGCAGCCGCGAACCATTGGGCCCAGCGCCTTGCACGCCAGAGCCCGTACGCTTCGATGAATCGTGCCAGCGAGTAGACGCCAGCACCAGCCGCGATCAGCAATAAGCGGGTGCTTGTGAGCTGATTGGCAATATCAATAAAGATGTGAGGATAACGGGAGGCTGGATTCAGGTGAGTGCGCGCCAGCAGGTGCTCGGCAGCTTGCTGAATGTCGTGATGTACCAGGGAGAACAAATCAAATCCAACCAGCAATACCAGAGCACCTTTGGCGGCTTCAAAAACTGCGACTGTGCGTAATGCACTGCATAATTTCATAAGCGATAGTGAAATGTCGTATCGAGCCACAGCGGTAGCTATATCACCTTGTCAATTTACAGCAGCGCAACCAGCCCGACGAGTCAAGCCTTCAATTTCCGAATCGCGGTAAAATATCTGGCCAGCGACCCAGGCTTCAGAGTTTAAGTGGCCGCCAGTAGTTTTCACGTTAGCGCAACGTAATCCAATGCCGGTTTCAGCAGCTTTCTCTTCCTGGTTTCGTTGAGCGTTCAGTTCTGAGAGCGATCGACAACTCAATGTTTTCCAACCTGCCTCATTTCGTAGTCCTGGATCTCGAAACGACCGGAGATTCGCCCTTGCACGACCGTATCACGGAGGTCGCTCTCGTGCGCTTCGAAAACGGAATTGAAACTGATCGCTGGGAAACACTGGTTAATCCAGGAGTCAGTATTCCGCCTTTCATTTCCCGTCTGACCGGCATTACCAATGAAATGGTGAAAGACGCACCTGCGTTCGATGAGATCGCTCACAAGTTGTACGGCTATATTGAAGGAGCGGTGCTGGCAGCGCATAACGTGCGGTTCGATCATGGTTTCCTCAAGAGTGAATTCAGGCGTCTTGACGCTGTACTCCGGCAGAAGGTGATGTGTACAATGAAGCTTTCCCGACGGCTCTATCCGGAGCATAGAAGCCACGGTCTTGATGCCATCATGCAGCGTCATTCGCTTGTAACCCACAACCGGCATCGTGCCATGGGGGATGTGAATCTGCTGATGGCCTATCTCGAGTTGGCTAAACGCGAATTAGGGGAGAAGCAGGTTCTGGGCGAAGTTGCCGCCTTGCTGAAAGGGCCGAGCCTGCCAGTTGGCCTGGATGCCGCCTTTTTAGATGAGATTCCGGATAGTGCGGGCGTATATCTCTTCTACGGCGAAAACAATCTGCCGCTCTATATCGGCAAAAGCGTCACGCTCCGCTCGCGTGTCATGTCGCACTTCAGCGGCGATCATTCATCCAGCAAGGCAATGCGTATCGGCCAGCAGGTAAACCGCGTGGAATGGATAGAAACGGCAGGCGAGTTGGGCGCCCTGCTGCTGGAATCGAGCCTGATCAAGGAACGCCAGCCGATCCATAACCGGCGTTTACGTTCGACCCGCACCTTGTTCTCACTGAGCCTGGCAGGTGGACCTGATCAAGTTCCCTTGATAAACATCGTAACGGAAGATGACATTGATCCGGCGAGATTCGACCATCTCTTCGGCTTCTTTCGCTCGAAAAAGGCAGCCATGGATGCGCTTCGCAAGATCGCCCTCGACAACAGATTGTGCCCGCGTGTGATTGGAGTCGAAGGTGCCGGTGCCCAGGGGGCTCGTGCTGGGAGCGCCTGTTTTGCCCATCAGATCAAACGTTGTGATGGGGTCTGCGCCGGCAAGGAATCGGCAGATCTCCACTATCTGCGTCTCAAACAGGCGCTGATCCCGCTTCGCCTGAAACCTTGGCCCTATCCCGGCAGAATTGGCTTTCGTGAATTTAATGAGGTTTCCGGACGCAGCCAACTTCATGTGTTTGACAAGTGGTGTCACCTCGGCACTGTGCAGAACGGCGAAGAGCTTGAGGATCTTTTACAGGCGCGCTCATCCCTGAGCTTTGACCTGGATGTATATAATCTCTTGCAGAAGAGCCTGAGAAAGAGCTCGGCAATAATTTCCCTGGAATCTATTACGTAAGCGGCCAGCATCCCAAGGCTACAATCACCGGCGTTCGTCTGGCTCGGCGGTGTATGCACTTCGATTCTTCCGGGAGTCTTGCCGAGTTGGGCCTTGATTCTCGCCCCATCCGGGAATCCGCCGATGCGATAAACTGGCTTCGCCAGGTGGGAGAACTGCGTGGATAGGGAGTTTTGCACTCCATGGCAGTCCACGGCGCGCTGTTACCCCTTGCACTGATTCGCTGCAAGGAGGAATAGTAGGCGGGGTTCTGTCGGCGAAAGGAGTTGTAACCTACTCCGCGACTCCCTGCGGAAACCCTCTCAACGCAAACGCAGCCAAGCCGTAGATCGCTACCGCCAACAAGATCACGAAGGCGAACCCCAGGTGAATAGCCAGTAAAGTGGCAAGTACCGCTCCCACGACGGAGGCGAAGCCGTTGATTGCCCAAGCCCAGGGGATCGCCTCGTGTGCAGTGAAAGCTAACCTCATCGTTCCGGTGGGAAAGGGCATGCCCATGCAAAACGCAAGCGGCGCGATCAACGCTACCGAAATAGCGATTTTTGCCGGATCGGATAAATGGATCAGCGTATCAAACAGGCTGGGCAGGATAGCGAGATAGAGCAGTGCAAGGACTCCTATTGCCATTACTGCAACAGTCAGATGTCCACTCCTTCGAAACCGCTTTTGCAAGCGCCCGGCGAGCCAGCTTCCCACGCCGGCAAATACCAGAAATGCGCACAATACGACGGCGATCGCATATAACGGGTGAGCGAGAAACAGTATAAATTTCTGGATGAACGCAATTTCCATGAACATGAAAGCCAGGCCGATGGCAAGGAAGTACAAAGCGACTTGCGCAGGAGGCAGTGCTCGACGTGCCTTTGATGCCAGGAGGGGTGCCAGAATGAGAACAGCGCTCGCAACGAACGCCTGGATCAGCGTTGCCACCAGCAGTGGATAGCTCCAATCCAGAAGCGGCATGCCTCCCTGTTCCCGCAGGGCGAGCAGTTCGCGCAGTGAATCCCACTTGAAGAAACGGAAAAAAAAAGGCTGGTTGTCGGTGGCGGGCTCAATAAAGAATTTATACCGGTCGATAAAGGCTTGGCGGTCCCCACCCAGCAATGCGGTTGCTCCCTCGAAGAAGTAGGGCTGCACCAGCACGTTGTAGCGATTTGCTTCCTCAGGTCGCATTTCCGGGTAATAGGCTGTATCGAATGAGCGCTCGCGGCAGAATTTCCTGATCGCTTCGATCTCCGCCATCGTGAAATTGCTGTTCTTCATAAGCAGCGTGACCGTTTTCCAACCCCTTATCATTACAAGGCGCGCTCCTGGATCGTCTACGCCGCTTCGCTCCAGTGCGGTTATTGCTGTCGCGAACAATTTCAGGGTATCTCGCGGTGGTAAGGTCAGCCAGCGCGTAATGGCCAGCACTCCGCCCGGCGTCAGCCTTCTCAGATAGGTTTGAAACGCTTCCACGGTATAAAGGTAGTTTTCACTCAGGCCGTAAACACCCGCGGCGGCAACACCAAACGAATCCAGCAGGGCGACCTGAACCAGATCGTAGCGGCTGCGAGTTGCGTTAACAAAGTCGCGCGCTTCCGCCGCGTGTATATGCACTTGGGGCAATGTGTAAATATCTCCCCCAAAGTTATGGAAGCGCTCCTCGACGAGATTGATGACGTTGCGGTCGAGTTCTACCGCATCGATCCTGATCGCGCCATGGTAGAGGGCCTGCAAAACGTCGCTGCCCGCCCCTGCTCCCAACACCAGCACACGCGGGCCTGCGTGAGGCCGCTGCAGCACATGGTAAGGTAGCGCCGAGGTAAGCTGGTCGAGATAGGATAGTGGCTCACGTCGGCCATCAAAGCGCGTCAGCACGGATGGGCCGTTTCCATCCACGAATATGCCCAACTGATCCGGCGGTTCTTCCAGCGCGTTCAGGCTCATGCCGGGCGCATAACGGAAAGGAACGCGCGGGCTTTCCACGACCGCAATCTGTCCCAGTGGACTGGAACGTTCCTCGACCACCTGCGCGCCCTTAATATTCAGGGCTTGACTCAAATCCTTGTAAGGGGAAGGATGCACACGGAACCAGCCGGGGGGAATTGCCACCAATACCAGGAAAGCCAGTCCGAGAAGGACAACCCACAGCCAGCCGGGTCGTATCCTCATTTCGACTGTGGCGATAGCGGCAGCAATTAGGGCCAGCGCGGCGAGGACGATAAGCAGGTTGTGTGGTGGTATAAGAAACAGCATGCCGATAACACACACGCTGCCTATTCCCGCCCCCATAATATCGAAGGCGTAGATGCGCCCAGCCTGCTGTCCAAAATGCGACAGGATGAGGCCGATACCTGTTCCCGCGCAGAAGAAGGGCAGCATCATGAGCAGATAAATGGAGAGCAGGCGCGTCAACTGGAATGGATCCCATAGCAGTTCGAGGGGGTTGAACGGGACTTCCTGCGCCAGCAGAAACGCCGCGGGCATGAGAAAAGCGAGGCCGATGGCGGCCGCGAGATAGATAGGGCCTATGTACCCGGCAATTTTTTCTCGTGACAGTGTGAGAGCCGTGCCACTCGCTCCGTAGCCCAGCATCGCCGCGCTGATGATCATGTAGGCAAAATGGTGCCACAGCACGATGCTGAACAAGCGCGTGAGCAATACCTCATATGCCAGTACGCAGGCGGAGAGCAGTCCGATGGCAATAAAGGGCGGACGCGGCAAGGGCATGATGATCAATGCCCGCCCCTGAGCGGAACGAAACGAACCGGGACAATTTGACGGGTGGTAACTGAACCGTCCGGCTGTTTCTCCACCAGCATCAGGTACTGGGTCATGAAAGGTGCGCCCAATGGCACCACCATGCGTCCGCCGGGCTTCAGCTGCTTGAGCAGAGGAGGAGGCACATGACTGGCGGCAGCCGTTACCAGGATGGCATCAAACGGCGCCGCTTCTGGCCAGCCGTAATAACCATCCCCTATGCGGGTCTTCACATTGTCGTAGCCCAGCGATTGAAATCTTCGCGCAGCTTCGTTTCCCAGAGGTTCGATGATTTCAATGGTATAGACCGATTTTGCGATCTCCGCCAGGACAGCAGCCTGATAACCCGAGCCTGTGCCGATCTCAAGAACCTTGTCGTCTTTCTTGAGCTTCAACAGGTCGGTCATCCGCGCGACGATGAGGGGTTGTGAGATTGTCTGTCCGTGGCCGATCGGGAGTGGATGATTGCGATACGCAAATATGGAGAGCCAGGCAGGTACGAAGCGATGACGCTCCACTTTTTCCATTGCCGCTACAATACTTGCTCCGGGAGGGGAATTACCGGATGCGGCAATCACTTCCCTCACCATTTTCTGGCGCAAGGCCTCATATTCCGCAGCTGACAGCGGAATAACACAACCGAAATAAATCAATGCGCCGAAAGCGGCTGCCGCAAACTGCCGGTTCATCAATTCATTAAAGCAAATTTGCGGCAACCTGCTGAAATGCGCCGCTTTACTCGCTGCGGCGCATTGCTTGGCTCAGGGTATATCAGGACTGGCAGACGGTTCGATGATAAGGTCTATCAAAAACTAAAAACCTTATCCTGTCGAGGTGGAGGCGCAGGGGGAGTAATCATGGCAATTTGCTATTGCACAGGCTGGGGTGCGACTTGCAGCCATCCACTTGGGCAGTTTTTCACGTAAGGATAGTAGCCTTCCGGGTTCCGGCAATAATGCCAGTAGTTTGAGGCCTGAGCCTGCGGCGGTACTTGCGCGACCCCTTGCTGGATATAGACAGGCGGAGCAGCGGGAACCGAGACGACAGGCGCATACCCATAACCGGGTGCATACCCCGCCGGAGGGTAACTGTAGGCAGGTGGATACGAGGGGCTGCGAGCATAGGAACTCAGGCCGTAACCCAGCAGGCCCAGCCCCAGACCGATCCCGACTCCATAGCCCCAACCCCCACCTCCGCCGTGGCGATGATGCCCATGATGGTGGTGCCCATGATGATGGCCATGACCATGTCCATGCCCTCTGCCGGCCCACGCAGGACTCAAGGGAGCTGCGATGAACAGCATGAGTGCAAAGCACCCCAATTTTATTTTTGTCATGAAGATCTCCATTCCAAAGTAGTAATTAACGAAGAGCCGAGCCTCAACTATTCAACCTGCAGAAGGTATAACGCGCCACTTTCGAATTGGTTGTCTTGCGGTTACAGAAAATTCACAAAAATTTCACAATATTCTCTCTGACAGTAAACGGACGAGGTAGTATCACGTTATTGGAGAGTGCAGGAGGAGCAACCAGAGTTATTTATCAGATAGCTGGTCTGTAACACTGTACTTAAGTCCAATAGCTATCACGGCAACACACGAAGATAATCGCCACGAGTGAGATGTAAATTCAGTTCAAACAATTTCAACAAGAGGGAATGAATATGCGGATTTTGGCAATATTGCTAGCGGCGGCAATTGCGTACGCAAACCCGGTACTGGCACGGAACGGCGGCGGGAAGCACGAAGGGCATCAAACGGGAGGGGGAACTGAACATGCAAACTCCGGAGGAATGGCATCCGAGCACATGGGCCAGCACGGCATGGAGAACTCGAACGCGCAATGGTCGACAGGAGCAGCACGCGGACAGGATCGTGCCGACCGGAGACACCGGGATGGTCAGGGAAACGGGCATGAAACGGGCGATGGAGATCACGCCGGAAAAGGCAAGCATTCCGGTCATCATGATCATGAGGACAGCGACAAGGGCAAGAAGGATAAATCCAATAAAGAACACAAGGGCCACAGCAACCACGAC
Organism: Nitrosospira sp. TNL300; assembly: GCF_055385915.1. Taxonomy (NCBI): domain Bacteria; kingdom Pseudomonadati; phylum Pseudomonadota; class Betaproteobacteria; order Nitrosomonadales; family Nitrosomonadaceae; genus Nitrosospira; species Nitrosospira sp. TNL300. The sequence goes on from NZ_AP041005.1 coordinate 193,778, forward strand.
AACCACAGCGGGCACAAAGGCCATGGCAAGGGCACGGATTACTAGGAATCGCTCTTAGGCGCCCTTAGACGCCCTTAGATGCCCTTGGATGTCCTTAGGCGGCAGGAAAGACCTGGAGCAGCAGCAGAAAAAGAACTTTTTGGAAGGAAATGTGATGTCGAACGAAGCGGTTAACTATTGGAAGTTTGCAACGATTGGAATATTGCTGGTAGGCGCAAGCGTTGCATCAACTCTGTTCATCACGGGACGCGATTCCGATTCCAAGCCTGAGCCCGTGGCTCCTGTGGCCCAGGCTGAGGCGGCTTCCCCTGCCGGCGAAACTCCGGTTTCCGAGGCAGAGAAAAAGCCTCTTGCTTCAGTCCCCGAACCAGCCCCACTCGCCCAAGCCGCACCTGAGCCTCCAAAACGCATCAGAGTAACGCAATCGAACCAGAATACCGCAGCTGCGGTTTCGCCTCCCCCGTCCTATGCTCCCCCGGCGGCATATTCCCCCCAGCCGGTACGTTCGTCCTACCCGTCTCAGTCCGTCATGAATGAATGCAACCGCTATGCAAGCGAGCAGGTGAACAGCAAAGCCGAAGAAGTGCTCAAGAATGCAGCCCTCGGCGCAGCGCTAGGGGCGGCTGTAGGCGCTGCAGGTGGAGCGATCGCCGGGGGTGGAAAAGGGGCCGGCAAGGGCGCTGCGATTGGCAGTATAACAGGCGTTGCCGGGGGAACGCTTTATGGCCTCAATGAGACTAAATCACATGATGGGCAGTATCAGGCTGCTTACTCTTCCTGCATGCGCGCTAAGGGGTATTAAGGCTTGAATTGCAATCGTTAAACGAATGCTTCAAGAATGCCGTTGGTCGCCGGATGATTTGCCTTGGTTTTTGGGTGCTCGATGTCGTTGATGGGCAGGCTCTGAGTATCTCGGTGGTCAAGATGCGGATCAAGCCCATGCCTTGCTAAGAAAGGTAGCATCGATCACCGAGCAGATCGGTAATGGACGTCTTCCCGGTATGGAGCTTGGCCGAGCCTGGCCGAGTTTGGCTTGGGCCACTTGAAGTAGGTATTGATGAAGGTCTGCTGATAGAATCTGCCAACGCCCTTGATCGTGACTGCATAGAAATTGTCCTGACTGTCAAGATAGCCAGGGTGAGCGGAATTAAACCAGAATAACAAGACGACGAAGTAGCGTGCGCTACACTCAACTGATGACGATGTATTTATTTGGACTGGTTTTGTTGGTTATTTCTGTTTCTTTCCCCCTGGTTTCACGAAGCCAGGATAATACGCTGAACAACCCTCACCCAGGGCCAGGATGGAAAGTTGTGGCGACAACTGAAAAGGAGGTCTTTTTTGTCCATATGCCGAGCATCAGGAGGCACGGCAATACTGTGGATGTTTGGGAAATGTCCGACTTCCCTAATACCAGGACCCCCTCCAAGTCGACCAAGTTTCTATACAGATACAATTGCAAAAATAGGTCATATTACGCCAGGCAAAGCACGCACTATTCGCAGTATGGAGGTAGGGGAGATATCATGTCCTCCTCAATAGAGGAAGGGCCAGTAACGAAGGTGATAGCAGGCACTATAGGGGAGACAGTGCTGGAGCTGGTGTGTAGGAAGTAGTGTCCTCCTGCGAGGCTATATGGAGTAGGGGAATTCGATAAACCTGCTCCAGGATGAACTTATAGGAAGTGCAGCCTTTTTGTAAGTGAGTTGCGCTTGAAAGGACATGCCGCGATGAAGAAAAAACTTGTTCTCATTCTTGCGGCAATACTCCTCTCTACTGAAAGAATGTATCTGCGGCCCGAGCAACTTCCCTTCAAAGTAATGATGGCCTCGGCGATCATTGTGCTCTCAAGCCTTGTTGCCTTGCCTCTTTCAGCCGCTGCCTCTGCCGATGAAATAATACGAGCAAAAGCAGTCAGTATTGTTGATGGTGACTCGATCAGCGCTGTTATAAATCAGGAGCTGGTAAGGGTACGCCTGGCAGGGGTAGACGCCCCGGAAGGAAATCAGCCATTTGCTATTGATTCCAGGCAATCCCTCCATGACTTATGCTTCTGGGTAGAAGCAGAACTCAGTTCGATAAGCAAAGATTACTATGGGCGCATGTTGGCAAAGGTTAAGTGCAATGGAGTGAATGTTAACGCCGAGCAGGTACGGCGGGGAATGGCATGGGTAGCAGACCAATCGGTGGAGGACAAGGAACTCGTTCAGCTCCAGGAAGAAGCGCGCGCTGCAAAACGAGGATTGTGGTCATATGAATCACCCGTTCCACCCTGGGAATGGCATTCGCGGGGGTGGCATTCTCAGCGGATCTGGTCTGGCCCTTCAATGGAAAAATGAGGATATAAGAAAATCCAGGAAACGTATCGTCCACTGCCCCACACTTTCATCCTCAGTCTCGTGAAGGAACACTGCTGATACGGACCCTGTCTCCGTTTGAAATTCCATCCGGTGGATTTTCGATAATACGGTCATCGGGCTTCAAACCTGCGCTGAGTTCAACGAGCTTGCCCAAATCACGCATGATCATGACAGGTTTCAGTACAACTCTGTCATCAAGGCCAATCGTTGCCACACTTAAACCTGCTTTGTTGAATATCAGAGCGCTTGCCGGTACGCTCATCGTAGGCCTATTATCAGATAGCTTGAAATTCACATTTGCAAATCCACCTGGAAGTAACTCTCCCCTCGCATTATCGATCTGGATTTGTATCTGGGTCGCACTAGACACATTATTGACAGCTTGTGCCGATGCAGCAACAGCAGCAGTATAGGTTTTGCCCGGATGCTCCGGCACAGTGATAGTTACCTTGGTGCCGGGGGAGATGTCGGGTACGTAAACCTGCGGCACATTGACATATACACGCAACATTGTTGTACTCGACACCTCGAAAAGCTCTTGCCCTGCTCCACTGCCGCTGTTTATGAGTGCGCCGATGTCTGTTAGCCGGGCAGTGATGAGCCCGTCAAACGGCGCAACGATACGCGCAAAAGATTTCAATACTTGCAGGCCCTTCACATTTGCATGAGCAGCATTAACCAATGCTTGCTTGGTCATGAAATCCCCTGTTCTTTCCGTGGCTGCCTGTTTTGAAACATAGCCGGAATTCAATAATGCTTCCCATCGTTCCGCGGTAGTCTTTGCAAGCGATGCGGTCGCCTCTAAACTGGCAAGATCAGCCTTTGCCTGTAACAACTGCTGATCGAGGTCTGGCGTCTCGATCTCGGCGAGTAATTGCCCGGCCTTCACCTGAGTCCCGATATCTGCTTTCCAGCTTTTCAGATAGCCATTCACGCGTGCATATAGGATTGCGCGGGAATATGGCTGCAGGCGGCCAGGTAAATCAAGGGATGTAGTATTTTCCTGCATGCCGGGTGTGATGACTGCGACAACGGGAATTGCCTGCTCACTGGTCCAGCTGCGCAGCTGCTTGCTTGCAGAGACACGACTGATAAGACCAATTGTAACTATAGCAACGATGATGATTATCGCAGCTATACCAAAAACATGGAGTCTTCGAGTTGAGATCCGGCGCCCGGAAGAGTCAGGTAGCATCGGCTTCTGGGGTGTCGAAAGTGGCAGGTATGGGTTTCCTGGCATGCCGTTCATGTATAACGCTAAAAACGACAGGAATGAAGATCAGCGTTGCTACTGTGGCAAAAACCAGGCCTCCAATCACAGCCCGGCCAAGCGGGGCATTCTGCTCACCGCCCTCGCCAAGACCTAACGCCATAGGTAGCATCCCTATGACCATCGCAAGAGCGGTCATCAGGACTGGCCGACAACGCACGAAGCCGGCTTCCAGCGCAGCTGCAGTAGCGTCTCCAATCGCATTTAACCGCTCCCGCGCGAAACTGATCATCAGCACGCTATTCGAGGTTGCTACACCCATGCACATGATTGCGCCGGTTAAAGCTGGCACCGAGATTGGAGTGTGCGTAATGAACAGCATCCATACGATTCCAGCGAGCGCAGCAGGCAATGCGGTGATGATAACGAATGGATCAGTCCAGGACTGGAAGTTCACAACGATCAGCAGATAGATAAATACGATTGCGCCAAGCAAACCGAACAACAATCCGGAGAAAGCACTTTCCATGGTTTTTACCTGGCCAAGCAGTAAGATTTTTGACCCTTTTGGCACCTCACCTGCGGTATCGGCAAGGATGCGACGAAGGTCGCGTGCCACGGCACCGAGATCTCTTCCTTGCGTCGTCGCATGAATTTGCACCATCGGTTGAATATCATATTGGCTGACCAATGCATTACCGCTGGTGCGCGTGAAACTGGCAAGCCCGCCAAGCACTTGTGAATTGCCCTCATTACCCCCGATTGGAATGCCCGCAAGAGCGGCGAGTGTGTCGAGGCGATACTGCGGTGTTTGCATCACTATCGGATATTGCACGCCGTTCTGGGGATTTAGCCAGAAAGTAGGCACCACTTGACTGCTACCAGCGAGATTGGCCACCAAACTATTCGTGACATCCCGCATGGTAATTCCCATTTCCTGCGCACGAGTTCGGTCAACGTCTACGTTAAAAACAGGTCTCCTGCGGGACTGCTGGATACGAACATCAACAACGCCAGAAATTGCTCTGATCTTGGGCAGCAACAATCCGGCATAGTCAAAATTTGCTTCCAGGTCGGCGCCGCGTATCTGCAGGTCGATGGGCGCAGGCGAACCGAAATTCAGGATTTGGCTCACGATATCAGCCGGGGGGAATGAAAATGTCACCCCTGGAAACTGGCGTGGCAACTCTTCGCGCAGCTTGCGCACATAATCTTCAGTACGTTGATGCCCTGGATTCAAGGCAATCTGGATATCCCCATCCTGAGTACCCATCACTCCCGTGTTGTTGTAGGTCAAGTTGATGCTACTCGGAGGAAGACCGATATTGTCCACCATTACGTCTATTTCATGGGGTGGAATAATTTCCCGGATGGATTTCTGAATCTGAGCAAGTTGATTGGCACTCTCCTCCACACGAGTGCCAACCGGGGTACGCACATGCATCAGAATCTGGCCGCTGTCCACCGCGGGAAAGAAATTTTCCCCTAAAAAGGGTACCAACAAAAAAGAAGCAAGCACGAATATGAGAAATATACTTATGAACGGGTACCGATGTGCTAGCGTAAATTCAAGATATTCACGGTAACGGTCTCGAAAATATTCAAAGCGTGCTTCGAAGCGGCGCTGAAAATGTACTAGTGGATTGCGTGATGATTGGCTCTCGTCCCAGGATGAATGCGGATGCAATAAATACTTGGACATGGTTGGGACAAGAGTACGAGAGAGAATGAAAGACCACGCAACTGAAAACATGACTGCCATTGCCATTGGTACGAATAGAAAGCGCGCAACTCCTTCCAGAAAGAACATCGGCACAAAAACGATACAGATACACAATAAGGACACGAAAGCCGGTGTTGCGATCTGCGCAGCTCCATCCATGATCGCTTCCTCAACTTCCTTCCCCTGTTCCAGATGTAGATTAATACTCTCGATGGTCACGGTTGCATCATCGACAAGTATGCCAACGGCAAGGGCAAGTCCACCAAGTGTCATGATGTTGATTGTTTCTCCCAAGGCTGCAAGGCAGATGATGGCACCGAGAATGGATAAGGGAATCGACACCGCCACGATTAGGGTTGAACGCCAGCTGCCGAGAAACAACAATATCATGACGCTTGTTAGTACCGCCGCGATGGCACCTTCCAGCACAACCCCATTGATTGCCGCGCGTACAAAAAACGATTGGTCATTGATGGGCTTGACCTCTAGATTCTCCGGCAGGGCAGGTTTTATTTCATCCAACTTGGCACGGATGCCAGCAACGATGGCAAGCGTGGATGTCATGCCGTTTTTCAATATGGTCATTACTACCGAGCGCGTACCATCGACATGCACGATATTTGTCTGGGGCGCATTGCCGTCACGAATATGGGCCACGTCGCGAATATAAATTGTTGCGTTGTTGACAACCTTGATCGGCAGATTCCCGAGATCCCCGATTGCAGTGGCTGCATTGTTCAGTTGAACCGTATATTCAAATACATCTATTTTCTGTGTACCTATCGGTGTAACCAGGTTTTGTGCGGCAAGTGCATTTCCCACATCCTGTGCGCTCAATCCGCGCGCCTGCAATGCTTCCTGATCGAGATCGATCTGTATCTGACGAGTTTTTCCACCGTAGGGATACGGAATCGCAGCGCCAGGCACGGTCACCAGATGCAAGCGGACGGTGTTCAGGGCAAGATCAGCGAGAGCCTGTTCGGACATGCCCTTGCCGGATAGCGCGAGCTGAAGGATGGGGACTGTCGAGGCGTTATAGTTGAGAATCAGTGGAGGTACCGTGCCTTGCGGCATCAGACGCACCACGGTCTGCGAGATGGCCGTAACCTGGGCATTGGCGACTGCTATGTCTACGCCAGGATGAAAAAAGATTTTGACAATGCCGGAGCCAGCATATGAATTTGCTTCGATATGCTCGATGTCGTTGACCGTCGTCGTCAATGAGCGCTGAGCTACTGTCGTAATACGCGCGGCCATTTCGTCGGGCGGCAAGCCAGTGTACTGCCATACAACCGCAATTACCGGAATACGAATATCTGGAAAAATATCGGTTGGAGTCCGAAAGACTGTTAGCGTCCCCAGAATCAGGATGAGAAGTGCCAGTACGATGAATGTATACGGACGCCGTAAGGCAACCCGGACAATCTCGATCATGCGGCCACTCTTAAACTAAAAGTCGCACTATTGATTATCCCTGCACATCTTGCTTCTCTTATCCGAACTTTTTTCTTGCCTTGATGACTTGTTCAAAGTTTTTCCATCGAAGGAAGCTCCCAAAACAAGGATGCCAGGGGCAGCGTCGTGGATCGAAGCCGCAGAAGAATGGTGTACACCTTGGTGTCCCCGCTAATGGGTATTACGGATCGTTTCGATCGCTTGTACGACTGACTCGATGTCTTGCTCCGTGTTATAGGCATGAACGGAAGCGCGTACAACCTCGCATAAGCCACGTGCCTGCATATCCAGCATTGTCGAGTGGAAGGTCGATGTGGAGACATTGATACGCCTTGGCTGCTCGGCGAGCAGGCACCTGATCTCCTTCGACCCGTACCCGTCCAAAGTAAACGTGACAATTCCGGGTTTGATGACACCACTATCCCAAATCGTGACGCCGTCGATCAGCGCCAACTGGTCACGCAGAAGCCTGGCGAGCTGTTGAATGCGGACCCAGAGGTAGTCGACGCCAAGCATGAGCGCATACTCAATTGCAGCGCCCATGCCAAGTTTGGCAGCAACATTGTATTCCCAGTTTTCAAAACGCCGCGCATCCCCGCGTACTTTAAATTGGTTGGGTGTTTGTAGCGTCGCCGCATGTAAATCGAGAAACACGGGCTCAAGCTCCTGGCACAAGTTTTGTTCAACGTAAAGAAAACCCATGCCTCGTGGCCCGCGCAGATACTTGCGGCTCGTCGCCGAGAGCATGTGACACCCCAGCTGCTGTACGTCCAGCGGCAACTGACCCACGGCTTGGCAAGCATCGAGCAAAAACCATACCCCCGCTGCCCGGGCTGCTGCGCCGATTGCTTCAACGGGTTGCACCGGACCACCGTTTGTTGCGATGATGGGTAAGGAAATGAGTTTGACGCGTGGGTCGGCCAACATGTCGTGGAGCGCACTGACTGAAACTTGACCGTACTCATCGTTCGGGATGATCCTGATCTGGATACCGCGCTGCCGTTTCAACTGCAGGTAGGGAATATAATTGCCAGCATACTCGGTCGCCGCGGTCAGAATCACATCGCCGCTCACCAGTGGCAGCGAGTAAAACGCCATGTGCCATGCCCGAGTCGCGCTTTCCATAACTGCAATCTCCTCGGCCTGCGCGTTGAGGAGACGTCCGACTGAGTCATAGACATTTTCCAGGCGCTCGCTCGCTGCTTCCGCTGCCTCGTATCCTCCAACGAACGCTTCCTGTTGCATGTGCTGGGCGACGGTATCGAGAACGATACGAGGCATGAGCGCAGCGCCGGCATTATTCAAATGGATGACATTGCCGGCACCCGGCGTGTCGGCAAGGAGCTGCTCTAGATTAAGCATGAGATTGTCAACCGGTTTCCACGTCTTTAGTTACTGCCTCCCCTGACAATAACGACAATGAGAGGTTGCAGGTGGGAAACGGTGACAAAAACCGGTGACGGGTGGTTTTTGGCGGATAGAGATCTTCCATCTGCGCACGGCGCACGATTTCCTGTGGCGTGACGAGATAGCCAGCGCGCATGGCGTCCACTTCGACCTGGCTATAGTCCAACAGCACGCATGGAACAAACTTGAGCTTGAGCAGACGCGCAGCGGCAACCCGATGATGCCCATCCATGATCGTGAGACTACGTCGCTCAAGCGTGACCGGAATATGCCAGATTCGATCATTCTGCAGCGTGTCGGCTAGGGCAGCTGCGTGTTGCGGATCGTGGAGTTCGCTAGGACGAATCCAGCTGATTGGAACGAGTTGAATTGAAAGTATGCGCAACATAGCTACCCCTTTCTGTTTCTTCGTTCATGATCACTGCTTAACCGGGTAAAGCTACGCCATCGACGATAACGTGACTGATACCCTTCGAGCAGCATTCAATGCGAGCTTCTATTCCGTACACCTCTTGCAGCATCGCGACAGTAATGACATCCGCGCAAGTACCGCTCTTCCATGCCTTACCCGCAGCGAGCACCAGTACCTGGTCGGAAAAATGCAATGCCTGGTTGAGATCGTGCATGGCGATGAAAACAATCATTCCCTGCTCTCTAGCCAGGGTGCGCATAAAGCCGAGCACCTGTACCTGCCGATGTAGATCAAGGGCACTGGTCGGCTCATCCATGAGCAGAATTTCAGGCTCGCGTGCGAGCGTCTGTGCAATTGCAACCAACTGGCGCTGCCCGCCAGAGAGCTCCTCCAGGTTACGAAATGCGAGCTCCGCGATGCCTAGCGTTGCGAGAGCTTGATCGACCTGTGCCAGATCTGTCTCTTGCACCGACCAGGATGCGTGCTGCTTGCGTGCTAGCAGTATGGATTCATAGACAGTGAGTCGAGCGCTCGCCGTCGTTTCCTGCGGCATGTAGCAAATACCCTCGGTTCCTTTACGCGAACCGTCGAGCAGCACCCTGCCGGGTCCTTTGATCAGCCCGGTTATACGCTTGAACAGTGTCGACTTTCCGGCCGCGTTGGGACCGATGACCGCAATCACCTCGCCCCCTGAAAAGACGGGTGTACTGATCCCGGAGACGATCAGTCCTCGACCATAACCCGCACCGATATCCTCCAATCGCAGCCTCACCATGAGCGCCTCTTGCCTAGAATCAATGCGATAAAAAACGGTACGCCGATCAGTGACGTGACGATGCCGATCGGAAAAATGGCGCCCGGGATCAGGGTTTTGCTGACGATCGAGCTCAGCGACAGCAGCAGGGCGCCGGACAGCAGTGATGCCGGCAGAAAGAAGCGTTGGTCTTCACCGATCAGCATGCGGGCAATATGGGGACCGACCAGGCCGACGAATCCTATCGTGCCGACGAAGGCCACGGGGAAGGCCGCAAGCAGGCTCACCATTATCAATGTTTGCAGCCGCAGCCGCGGCACATCGATGCCGAAGCTTGCTGCCTTGTCCTCGCCCAGGCGCAGTGCAGTCAGCGCCCAGGCGCGGTGCACGAAGATCGGTAGCATAGCCAGAATCACCAAGCAGGTGATGGCAAGCTTTGGCCATGTGGCCTTGGTAAGGCTGCCCATAGTCCAGAATACGACGGCGGCGACTGCTTGCTCACTCGCGAAGTACTGTGTGAGTGCCAACAGCGCATTGAAAGTGAAGACCAGGGCGATGCCGAGCAGTACCATCGTTTCGGCGGTTACGCCGTGCCGCCGGCTAAGCAAATGAATCAAGAACGCAGCCAGCATCGCCATGACGAACGCGTTCAGCGGCACGACATATTCGGCCACGATACCCGGGAGCACTTTGAAGCCGAAAGCGATCCCCAAGGCGGCGCCGAAGCTCGCGGCTGCCGAGATGCCAAGCGTGAATGGACTTGCCAGCGGATTGTTGAGGATGGTCTGCATTTGCGCACCGGCGAGCGACAGTGCCGCTCCCACTGCCACAGCCATCAGAGCTACGGGCAGGCGAATGTCCCACATCACAACCCGCACTTGTGCAGACGCGCTATCCGGCCACAGCAGCGCTTGGATAATTTCATCAAGGTCATAGCGTGCCGGCCCGAGCGCAAGATCGAGCAGGACACTGCCCAGCAACAGAATGACGAGGAGTCCGAGCAGCCACTGTTTGCGTCGCACGAGGGTGCGATAGGTGTGACGCTGTCCTGCTTCCGACACGTGAGTCGCGCTCGTCATTAGCCGCTCCTGTCCAGCGTCGCAAAATAGCCCGGCTGGTAAGCGATCGGCAGGAATCGCTCATGCAATTCGCGAAAGGATGCTTCGGGATCGAGATGGGCAAAAAGTTCTGGATGAAACCACTTGGCAAACTGCTGGATCGCCACGAACTGGTATGGGTTGTTGTAGAACTGATGCCAGATCGCATGAAATGCGTGATCCTTGTTCGCAGTGATGTCGGTGTAAGCTGGCCGCTTCGTATAAAACGCGAGCTTGCGCACTGCTTCGCCTGGATCGGTCCCTGGCCCTACCCCAATCCAGTTTCCGCCCGGAACATAGGCCTCCCAATTGGCGCTGGTGACGACGACATGATCGGGATTGGCGGCGATAATCTGCTCCGGGTTCAACTGCCCGAAGGTCCCGAGGATGCTGTCCTTGGCGATATTGCGCCCCCCGGCGAGCTCGACGAATTTGCCGAAATTCTCATTGCCGAAGCTGAGACAACAGTCGGTAGTGTAACCACCGATACGCTCGATGAATACCTTCGGCCGTGCCGGTTGATGGGCAGCGATGACGTCCGTGACTTGCTTGATCTGCTCGTTCCGAAATGCAATGAGCTGTTCCGCACGCGCCTCCTTGCCGAAGAGCTTGCCAAAGAGGCGCAAGGTAGGTTCGGTGTTTTCCATCGGGGCATGACGGAAGTCGACATACACCACCGGAATGCCGAGCGCCGAGAGCTTCTCGATATAGTGGGCATCATCTATGGCACGTTGCGCTTCGATATTCAGAAAAATGACGTCGGGCTTCAGCGTGATTGCTTGCTCGATTTCGAACGTGCCATCCTCAAAGCCGCCGAAGGTGGGAATGTCCGCGATCTTCGGAAACTTCCGACGGTACAACGCGTACGTGTCCGGATCGGCCTCGATCAGATCTTTGCGCCAGCCGATAATGCGCCCAATCGGGTTTTCCGTGTCGAGCGCCGCGACTATATATAGTAACCGGCCTTCCCCCAGCATGACGCGTTGGACCGGTGTATGTATCTCCACCTGGCGTCCGAGCAGATCGGTCACTGTGATGGTATCGGGGGACGGTGTCACTGCCCCTGCCGCTGTTCCTTTGGACTGGTTTAAAACAATGAGAAGTACGGCCAGGAGGCAAACCGATATAAAGGTAATCAGCACACCGGCCTGTCGACGTTGAAATGTCATCGTAAAGACTCCCGAAAAGAAATACTCGGATTCCTTCCTATTGCCGTGGCGCCATTTTGGGCTGGGCCGCAACTTGGCCCCGCCTCATGGTTAAAACGAAGATCATCGCCAGGGCGTATGAAAAAGAAACGAAGAAGTACGTGTATTGCAACCCCGCGGTTTGCATCAACCAGCCGCCTAAGGCGATGCCGGTGATCGACGAGAACTGTGCGGTGCTTTGAGCGATGCCGAGAATATAACCTTGCTGGAGGCTGCCGGCTGCCTTTGAGATCAGTGACATCAGCACCGGCGTCGTGGCGCCGAGCAGGATCCCCCAAACAAAATGAATCGCGACGAACACGCCGATGCTATGCGTGATGCCGGCAACCGCCATCAATGTCGAGCAGGCAAGGACGATGTAGATCATGCGGCCCAGCGCGTCGGATAACGTTTTTTTCTCGAAGCGTCTTGCCCACAACGAAGCCGACACGACAAAGCCCGCGGCAAGCAAGCCATAACACAAGCCCACGACCCAGTTGTCCACTTGAAAGACAGCGCGAACATAAAGGGCGAATGGTGTCTGAGTCAGCATGCGGCTCATGAGCAGTATGCCAGTGATGAGCAGCAAGCCCAAGATCGGTGATGAACGCCAGGGGGGTAACGAACCGGCACTCACCGGCGCATTGGTAGGCGGTGTGGGCTGCGTTGCCGGCAATGCGACCTTCGATGGCGGCACATTGGGCAAACTCAACGCGGCGGCAGCAGCACAGATCGCGCACAAGATGGCGGCGACGATATTGATCCAGAAAAATGCCGCGTGATCGAGGATCAAGCCTCCGGCGATGGCGCCGAACAGTGATCCCACATTAGTCGACACCTGCAAATAGGCGAACAGGCGAGCCCGCCGGGAGGGGGATTCGATACTGACGCCATAGGCCTGGGCAGGCGCGATGTATCCAGCGCAGGCACCCTGCATGAAGCGTAGCACCAGGATCATCCATACATCGGACGCGTAGGCCAGCGCCAACTGGGTCAATGACAGGCCCAGCAAGGCGCGGATCATCATCAGCTTGTGCCCGAACTGATCGCCGATTCGGCCCCAGAAGGCACTCGTTAGCATGATGCCGAGCATCGGCCCGACGTAAACTGCGATGCCGGCAAAGCCGAACAGCGAATCGGATGAACTGAGCGCCTTCAGGTAAATGGGCCAGAAAGGACCGCTCATCTCCATGGCTCCCATGGAAACCAGTTGAATGGCAAACAGAATGTGGATCAGGCGCGACGCAGGGCTCACCACGTCAGCTACATTAGACATTAGTCAATTTCCACCATTTGCTGTCATCAGCGGGTTGGGCAGGTGATGCTGCAGCCGATAATTGGAGTACTTGAGTAAATGCATTCGAAGCACGGAGCGTGTCGGCCAGGGGTTCTCCAGAAATGCCGCTCGCTCCGTCCGCCATAGGGCCTCGGCAACGCGGGGTGCGACAGCATCGAAGGCGCTTTCCGTCTCTTCATGCAATATCCCCCACAAGCGGGATGGGGCGAGTTGGTATTCGCTCGTCAACAGCAGCGCCACTTCGTGCAGGTGGCACACGAAACATGCATCCAGCACGAATGAACGAACCGGCTCGATATCGTCGGAGAAGACGGTGGGAAGTATTCCGGGATGGACGTAAGGCTTGAGCTCGTAGCCTCGTTGCAAAAGCAGCGGCGCATAGGTGCGACCGTCGCCAAAATCACGCATCAGCAAACTCCTGGGTATCCCGTCCTCGGAGAACAGCACGGACGCATTTTGTTGATGCGCCTCTAGTCCGATACCATACAGTAGATAGATGCCGATCACGGGACGCGTAACGGTGCGCGCATACTGTCTGAACCAGGTTTCCACCCGCTCGGTGTGCGATTGCCCACCATTGCACTCGATCAACTCCGTGATGAGAGGACGCTCGCTCGATGGCGACCTCGTGAACAAGGCCGCCACGGTGATGGGCAACAACCCGTCCGTTCGCTCGAATGCCTCTTTGCTTGCCCGATAAACGACCGACAGGTGGCGTCCCGGTCTGTCTTCCTGCTTTACCGCATGCTTGTAGTGAAACGCGACTTCCTCCGGGAAGACATCGAGTGTTCGCTCGAACCCGTTTTCTTCGGCCAGAATATGCTTGATCACTGTACTGATGCGTGGCCCCATATGGATCGATTTGGCTTGCAGGCTGCGCTGCTCGCTGGTCAGCCATAGCGCCACGGGCAGTTTGATAAGCGGCGCCATTTTTGGCCCCAGCGGCGCCATGGTGCGGAAGGACATGGTTGGCAGTGTCCCTATATCGGGACCATCTAGAATTAGTATGCCCTCCTCGATCTCTGCTGCATATTCCTGCTTCACATAGTGCTCGAGGTGCCAGGAATGAATCGGTAAAGGTAGCCAGTCCTCCTCATTCAACTGTCGCGCATTCAGATTTTCTTTCCATTGAATCCATAGCACCGGGAATTGATCTGCGAACCACTGGTGATAGCTCTGAACATGCGGCATACGTTCCATGTATGCCATATCCGAACGCAAGGCAGCGATTCGCACGGAAACCTCTGCGTTGAATTCCGGTGATAAGGCCGCCACCTCCTCAGGACTAAGGTCGGGCTTGGATTTCCAGGTCGGGTAGAAGGGGTGCCCTTCCAACGAACCCCATTGATCCAGCAGTATGGCGGCTTCCCTGAGTGTAGCTCCTCGGCGAAGATAGTCGATAAAGCCCGTTACGTCAGTCGAATGAATGCAGTTGTTCAACTGTGCGTTCCATACCTCACGGTAGATTCGGGCGAGAGCATCATTGGCGATGCTGTTTGTTATATCCGCCTTAAGGCCCTCGACCCCTTCGTCGCTCGGGGAAAAATCAAACTGGTCGCGCAACAAATCGATCAGTTGATGCGGCATGTCGACGGCAGTTCTAGCGCCATTGGATGTGAGCAAGATAATCGAGCCGCGGTTGATAAAAGTATCCGCTGGAGCGGCCCATAAGTCCTCAAAGAAGAGGATGGCGTGCTTGTCCCAAAGCGGCAGCCAGGCGCTGCGGCTCTGGGGAGCAAACACTAGCAAGTCCTTGTCAATGATCTTTTCGGCAAATAAACAACGAACAACGCGTCGCAAGGCATTGTGCCGGGCAAATGTCAGGGCGCTATTCTTGTGCTCGGCGTAAAATGTATTGTCCGTTTGCAATAAAGCTAGATTGCTTTTTATTGGATTCCACATCAGGCTGGCCAGGTCTCAGGAAAGTAATCAAGCGCAGAATTGCGCAGTCCACCCATGTAAGAAACATTCCATTTGAATATCTCTTCGAGATGCGGCACTTTCACGTTCAGTTGCTTTGCCATCTTGACGAGCAAGGCCAAACCGTAGGCCACATCTTCGTGAAATGCGCGACTTTCCTTGTCGATGACATATCCCCTCCCGTTAATGGCGGGGACCAGTGGCGCTACAATCGAGTCATAGGCCTGGTTGGTGCGCAGTACTGACAGCATCGTGTCGGGGTCGCGTATCTGATCTTTGTAGGCTTCGATAATCTCTTGCTTCAAGGGCTTCACTGAAGACAGGTCCACATCCAGGCGTTGCTCCACCGCCTTGCATAAAGTCTGGCTTTCCTGATCGCTGCGCTCCAGGAAATATGCGCCAATCTCGGGGCAGTCCGTCCACCAGCAAATGGGTGAAGAAAATGACTTGTTGTGCCATTGCCCATAGGGCCCGATCAGCCCATACACTACCGCAGGATGCATGATGGGGTTGCCGGGCGTTAAGGTGATTTCCAGATAGTCAGCCAGCAGTTCGACGGGAGAGGTGTACAGCCTTTGCAGATGCTCCAGAAGAGTAAGGCGCGCTGCTTCGCTTTCGCGCCCATGCGTGCCAATGTAAAGCCTGCTCTTCGCACCCCCCATCCTGATCGAGATGCCCGGCTGCAGATCATAAGCGGTGTGAGGAACATCTTTCATACCCCAGATGATGACATTCGGGCGAGCCCTCATTGCTCTTTCGGCAAGCCAATCGAAGCCACAGAAGCCCGGGATGGCACCCACGTAGACTGGCTTGTTCGCTGGCAGGTTGGATCCAATCGCGCGCAGCAGTTCCTGCCTCCCATGGGCAGGCACGGTGATGATGACAATGTCCGCGTCGCCAAGTGCTTGTTCCGGGGCGTTCGTCACGGTGTCCGGACGGGCGGATAGTTGATCTCCATCCGGCAGAAAAGCGACCATCTCCTTGCCATGGCGATGCTGCTCGATTACGTCCTGGCGACTTGTGAGCAACGAGACGCGCACGGCGGGAAGCTGCTTGAACAATACGGCGTTTAAATGACCTGTTCTGCCACCGCCACAAATAGCGACATTCAGCGGCTTCATGAGGCGGATGCCACCTTTTCCTGGCCACTCACCCCGGTCCCGGGCCCCGCCCAGAACAGCCGTGGAACCGGTCGCGACATTTCATCCGGGCTTCCCTGCCCAAACCACCCCTCCAGTCTTTTCCAGATTTCCGGATCGAGGAGCTTGCGCTCTCTCAGCCAGCTCTCATTGAATACTGTGTGAAGATATTTCTCACCGCCGTCAGCAACTGCAATCACAACGTTGCCGCCTATCAGACCCGCATGAATGAACTCCAGCGCCTTGTAGATGACTCCCCCGGTTGAGCCGCCCACGAGCAGTCCTGTCCGCTGTGCAATGTATCGAGTGGTTTCGAATGCCTGGGAATCGGTAACCTGAACTCCCATATCAATGCAGCTGTAGTCGAGTACCAGGCCGACAGTGTCACCCTGGGGCGTACCTGTTCCGGACTGATAATAAGGATGTCCCGATTGACCGAAAATGATCGATCCCGCCGGTTCGACGGCAATGGTCTTGGTGCGTGGATTGTACAATTTCAGTCCCCGTGCAATCCCCGTCATCGAGCCGCCTGTTCCCACGCAGCCCACGTAAGCGTCGATACCGCCGTCCACCTCGCCAATGACCTCACGCACGAAATCGAAATACGCGCCCGCGTTGGCCACGTTGTCCGATTGATTCATGAATACCGCACCGTGAAGCTGGCTCGCGATCTCGGCCGCCAGGCGTTGGCGTTCGACGACAGCCACCTCGTCTTCGCGATAGTCCCCCTCGACATAGCGGATCTCCGCGCCGAGAGCACGCATCACGGCGATTTTGTCCTGAGCCGCATGGTGATCGACCACGGCAATAAAACGCAGCCCGAACTCGATCGCTGCAATGGCTAAGCCGATGCCTGTATTGCCGGAAGAAGACTCCACTACGATCCCGCCGGGTTTGAGCCGCCCCGACTTGAGCGCCGCAACGACCATGTTGCGTGCCATCCTGTCCTTGATGCTGCCCCCAGGATTGTTCTTCTCGATCTTGAGCAGCAGGGTGGCGTTCTTTCCGGGAATCGGAAGACCAAGCATGGGGGTATTGCCGATCAGATCGGTCACTTTACTCAATATCATCGCGTCGCTCCATTCAGTCGTCAGGTGAAAACTCTATTCCACCCGTGGCGTTGCAAGTCACAGCGATTCGACGCGGCATCGGATGGCGGTGAAATTCGTTCTCAAGCAAATCCATCTGGTAACCCGCAGTATTGGCGAAAACCAGCAGATCGCCTGCTTGCAGCATCCTTTCGAAGGTAATCAAACGGTTTGTAATGACGTCATCGTCCAGGCAACTGTGCCCGGCGATATAGGCACGCATTGGAACGTTTTGGCATGCGCCAGGGGCCGCACACGAAACCAGAATCGGATCAACCAGGTATTCCGAAGCAAACCAGGTTTCGCAAGCGCTGAAGCTGCTTCCTTCCACGAATATCACGTGATTCCCATCCACCAAGGGTTTGACACGGGTAATCCTGAAGACCGAAATGGCAGTTTGATCGGCCAGACAGCGGCCTGGCTCGACTGCCAAAACAAGATCCATCGACTTGAGATATTGTGCAACCGACAAACCGTCCGTACACGGCGATTCAAGCAGCCAGTGCAGGTACTGGGAAGCATCAACCCGACCCCCATATGGATAAAACGATGCGGGAACCTTGCCATTGCGATAACGTTCCTTGCATTGGCTGCGCAAGAATGCCTCGTACTCGTCGCTCTCCACATACCGGATGGGCAAACCGCCCCCAATATCGATGATTCTGGGACGCAAGCCTAGATTGCACGCCGCATCGACGTAGGCAGTAAGTTCGCGCAGGGCCTGGGCACGAGTTTCATGAGCATAACCGCTGAGATGAAAATGAAACCCTTCGAAAGCAAAAAGCTCTCTGAGCTGCACGAGCCGATGCAGGCACTGCAATAGATCATCGCCGCCCATTCCAAACCGACTGGCAGTAGCCGAGGCAGGCCGATAGCGAAGCAGAAGCCTCACTTTGTGAGGTGGCGAAGTAAGCGACGCAAGCTTGCGGACGCATTGCTCCAATTCGGAAAACTCTTCAATGGAGTCGATCGAAATCAACGAAGCATTGGCGATGAGTGCGGCATGGAATTCCGGGGTCTTTGCCGGGCCGGTTGCACAGATCTGTGAAGGGTCCACGCCTGCGGCGAGGGCATCCCGCAATTCATAGATGCTGGAGACATCCACGCCAACGCCGGACTCCACCGCAGCACGAATGAGCGCCTGCGACTTGTTGACCTTGGCGCCGTAGAAGATTTCAAAACGCAGGGCATGCGCATGAAGGACCGCTCGAAACGCATCCACGTTCCGCTGCAGAATATGCGGCCAAATGACATGGAGGGGAGATCCATACCGATCGACCAGCTCCAAAAGCGTCTGAGGCGCTGAATAGAGGGTGTCTGCTATGCTTCGATCGAGAATTGGCGGCAGTGCGATGGGGATCGAGACACGTCTATACTCCGCTTGGCCCTCCATCAATAGAAGATTGTTTTGCATAGGCGCTCCCTGCTCAACTCAAAAGTCGACCGTAGCCGACACCAGCACAGTGCGCGGCGTGCCTAGCGATAAGGTGCTGAAAGAAGCCACGCCTGCCCAGTAATTGCGATCGAAGGCATTAAGCAGATTGGCGCGGATGATGGTGGATTTTCCAGCCACCTTGGTACTGTAGCGCGCGCCAAAGTCAAACGTTGTCCAGGAAGGCACGCTCTGCGTATTGGCCTGGTTGATATATCGCTTGCCGGTGTGGACGAGGTTGCCGGTCAAGGTGAACCCTGGCAGCCACGGCATGTCCCATTCGGCGCCCATATTGGCTTGCAATACCGGCACGCCGACGGGTTTATTGCCCCGCGTGGCGGGATTGTCGGTTTTCGTTAATTCCCCATCCAGCAGTGTCACACCGCCCAGCAGCCGAACTCCTGACACGGGTTCGCCGAACAGGGCGAGTTCCACGCCTTGATTGCGCTGCTCGCCAGTGAGGGAAAAGACATTGTCCGTGAGCAGAGGACTGGGCCGCTTGATCTGGAAGAGACTCAGCGTGGTGATCAGGCGGCCGTAATCGACCTTGACGCCGACCTCAAGCTGTTCAGTTTTGTAGGGCGCGAGAGCCTGGCCGGCATTGACTGCGATCTGAGGAGCAATGTCACCCTTGCTCAGCCCTTCCATGCGATTGGCGTAGATCGAGATGTTTTTCCAGGGCCGGACGACCAGACCCACCAGCGGCGTGATCGCCGCCTTGTCGTAGGTGGACGTGACGGCGCCTGTTGAGCTGAAATTGTCCGATCTGACCTGCTGGAAGCGCACGCCCAGGGTAAGCAATATACGCTCTTCGGCCATGGATACGATATCGGTTAATGCGCCTCCATAGAATTCGGTCTCCGAGACTTTCATAAGACCGGGCGTGGCCAGAGCTTGACCGGGACGGTCAATCGGGGAATACATGTTCGACAATACTGCCGTGCCAGCGGTGGAGCCTCGCTCCAGGCGATCGCGATAACCGGTGCCTTGAAGCGTCACGTTGTGGCGAATGGGACCGGTATTGAACCGGGCGCGCAATCCGCCATCTGCGCTGGAGCGGTCGACGCCAAACCTGAAAAACATCGGTACTGACCTGGTATCGCCGGCGGCATTCTGGATCGTCGGCGTCTGATCCGATAGCCGATCCACCCACGTGTGGGCACCGCCGACACTGGCGAACAATGTCAGCGCGTCGGACAGGTCATATTCGCCCTTGAGCAGGAGCCCCGCGTCCTTGATTTTCGACCAGCCCCAGGGTTGAGTGACGTTACGCCGGCCATTGGGCGCGGATGGCACGGCAACACCGGCAGCAACCAGGAACGGGCGTGACGGGGCCTTGAACCGCTCATACTGGCCGAAGGCGTCAAGCGTTGCCCGAAACCGTTCGCCCTGATAGTCGAGCGCCACGGAAGCGATATCCGCCTGGCGGAACTGGTTGTCCAGGAGCGTATTGCCCTGATGATGACTGCCGTTGAGCCGTATGCCGAACTGGCGATCCGCACCGAAGCGCCGGGCGATATCGAGGTGTCCGCCTCCCTGCGCGCCTGATAAATAGTTGCCCGTGAGCCGGGTCAGATCGGCCGAGGCACGCTTGGGAACGATATTGATGACGCCGCCAACACCGCTGTTCGGGGATATCCCATACAGCAGCGCAGCAGGCCCCTTGAGCACCTCGATACGTTCGGTGTATTCGGTAAATATCCGGTAGTTGGGGGCCACGCCGTACTGCCCATCGAAAGCGAATTCCCCCACGTTGCCTTCGCCGATCGGAAAGCCACGAATATAGAAGGAATCGACGACACCGCCGCGTTGACCGGTAGAGCGGACTGAGGGATCCCGGGTCAAGAGGTCGGCCGCCGTGATTGCGTGCTGGTTCTGCATCATCTGCGAGGTATAGCTGCTGATGCTGAAAGGAGCCTTCATGAGGTCCATATTGCCGAGCACGCCGAGCCGTCCGCCGCGCGCAACTTGTCCGCCGGCATAGGGTTGTGGAAGCTCATCAGGCCGTTCCGCGCTGATCTTCATCTCGGGAAGTGTCGTGACATCACTGGCGGCGCCTTCTTGCTTTTCGGTAGCTTCTTGTTTTTCCTTTGGCGCAGTTTGGGCATGAGCATGATTCATCAGTCCCGCAAACAACAACCCGGCGAAGGCCATACGCATGGCAAAAGCCAGCGGCTTAAGGCGCAGTGGCATGGGGATACGCGAAGAGCAGGCGGCAGAAGTAATCTTGCACAACACAATGTTTTCCTTTTTTTTGGTTTTTTGTTGGAAGAGCACTGGCTGGCTATGGGCTGGCTGGTGCAATGGCTGATTCTAGGTTGTTGATTCTTTCCGTATGGCTAACGGGAATCTACAGTGTAAATCGAAATCATTCTCATGTAAAGCCGGGATCTGGCTTTATATTTATGTTGAGCTCATATCATCGCCAGGAGCTTTATTACATTATGTGGGGAAGCGAACAGTTATCTCTTTAACTCACAGGTAACTTAGAAAGTGTTGAGGGAGGACACTTACATAATCGGGGCATAATGGATAATAAACTGCTCCTATCAGGGGTCAGGGTGCTGCTCGTAGATGACGAGGAAGACGCGCTGACTGTCACCAGGCTCATGCTGGAGTTGTATGGGGCGGTAGTGGTTACCGCTCCTGCTGCTGCCGAGGGCCTGGAAAAGATGCTAACACATGCACCGGATGTAATTGTCAGCGATATCAGCCTGCCTCAAATGGATGGCTACCAGTTCATCCGTGCCGTACGAAGTCTGCCTGCGCATAGAGGCAGAGATACTCCTGCGGTAGCACTAAGCGCACTCAGCTATTCCAGGGAAGATGTTCTAGGCGCGGGCTTTCTGGTGTGCCTCTCCAAACCTGTTTTACTGCAGGAGTTGATTACCGGAGTTATAAGCGCCGTAGACTCGGCAATTCCTTAGGAAGCAAGCCAATGACAGCCACGATTCTCGTTCCTGCCTGCCATAGACTACGCCGACCTCCAGCGGCAATTCGTCGTGCCTTTCATGGTCTGTGACCCTTACATGCTTAGCCCAGCAGTGCTGCCATCGATCCATACTTGTGCCTCCCTCTGTAGGTGCCTATAACTCTACATCCCATCATGCAGTGGGACTAAAGCCTAATAATTAAACCTCAGTTGGGCAAAGTAGGTTCGCTGGGGAAAAGGGTGGAATATCCAGTACTTGTCATTGTTGACATTATTAATACCGCCGATCGCGGTCACCTGCTTCGTAATTTTGTATCTTGCGACCAGATCAGCGACGAGATAACTCGTCAACCCCGTGTAGGCAAAACCATTGGTATCCGTGTTGTTCAATTGGCCGAACTGGCCGCTGCTGTAGCGAACATTTACTGAAGCACTGAAATTTTCATTAGCTCGATAGGTGACTACGGCGTTTGCCCGCCAGGTGGGAAGCCTGGGCTGATGCTTTCCGGTCGACGGTACCGCGGCGTTGGGATTGGCTGCTGTAGGGCCTAAGGCTGCTGCTGCCGCGTCCGCCGCTCGATTATCCTCTATTCTGGAATCCACCCAGGTGAGATTGCCAAGAATATCCAGCCCTTTAATCACCGCATCAGTCTTCTCCCCGGAAACCTCGACACCGTAGGTATCGATTTCTCCAACGTTCGATATAAAGGTTGACTGGACAGTTTGATTGGTAAGCGGATTGGTGATTAACCCGGTCTGGGAAAAAATGGCATTTCTGACGCGCTCCTGGAACAGGCTGACACGCAATCTTCCCTTGTCCACAAAATACTCGCCAGACAATTCCGAGGCTAGTGCCTCTTCCGGCTTCAAGTTCGGATTTCCATTAACGGATATGGCCGTTGCGCCAGTACCGACTGTAGTGGTCTGGAACAATTCCGTGGCGGTTGCGTAACGATAAGCCTGGCCGATTGCAGCACCAATCCTGATTTGCTGCACCGGAGTCCAGGTCAATTTCGCCTTGGGCGAAAAGTTGACCGAGCTTTTATCGGCCTGATTTATCGTCTGCAGCGAGCCTGCCACTGTAGTTGTGTTTACCCCATCGTAAGCGTGCCAGGATTCCAGGCGGCCACCTATAGTAAAGTTCCAGTTCTCGTGGAAATCCCAGGCATCCTGAATCCAGTACCCTTCAGTTTGAGTCTTTCCGGTGGAATTAGTAAAAATACTTTGACCACCGCCGCTCTGCCAATCGCCGGTATTGAATACGGGATTCTTCAGCGTATATAAATCATGGTGAAAACCGAAGCTGATTTCATGATAACCAAGAAGATCGGTCCTGGGCCTCCAAATACCCTTTGCATCTACTGTATGCCAACCAGAGCCGGTCAGACTCGTGATCCTGCCAGGCGCATTGCCGCCAAACGCGCGAGTGGGATCAACTGTTGGCGCCCGAACCGTATCCTTGCCAAAATCAATCACGCTGCCGGTCAACTCCCAATCAAAAACTCCCCCGGTATTGGATCGAAGATTGATTCCATGCGACCAGGTTCTCTGATCAGTCTGGTTTCCGGCGAAAGTGGGACTATTAGGTGCAGACAGGTTGTAACGGCGACCGCCAATATTGATAAAACCGCCTTGTACAATGTTTCCCGCTGCATCCCTCAGGTAGCTCTGCGGGCTCGCATGCGCATCGTTCAGCCACAGGCCCAGGGTGTACGCGAGCCTGATTGAAGGAGTGATATCGTAGGCGAGCTTCCACTTGAAATTGTCCTGGACGGTGTGGTTGATATTCCCCGCGCCGAGCGTCAGGTTTGAGGCATTTGTAGGATTGGCTCCGGCAAACGCACCCGTGACGGCTGTATCTCCAGCACTCGCCGAAGTATTCGAGATGAGTGCGGTCGCAAACGTAATGGGCTGACTATGCGCATTGAGATGGCTGTAGTCAAAACGGAACGACAGATCGTTGTAGCGATGACCGACGTAACCGGAATAGCGCTGCGTATCGTAAGTATCCTTCGTGCCATAGAGATTGAACGTTTGCCACGAGGCTTGGGCGTCCGCTCCAAATTCGAATTTTTCCGGCATCCGGGTCGTAATATTGATTACGCCCCCTATGGAGTTGCCGGCATAGGCGGCCGAAAATGGGCCGTACATGACATCGACACGTTCAATTTCTCCCGGCGATACAGTATTCCAGCGGGGCGAACCGGTGTTTCCATTGTTGTTGCCAAGCAATGATGACAACAGGATGCCATCGGCGTAGATCAGGTTACGGGCGCTTGCAGACGTGCCCGAAGTGCGCATGCCAACCGGGGCATTGGTGTCGCCAATATACCTTTTGCGTACCTGGATGGATGGCATGTACTTGATGGCATCCTCGGGGTTCGCAAGATTAATCGTATTGTCGATTCTTTCCCGAGTGATACTTTCCGTGGTCTGAGGTAGTCGGTATCGTTCCTTTTCGGTCTGAGTGCGAGGCGGCTTTATTTTTTCTGTTACCGTCATCTCCGGCAATTCGACTGCGGAATCATCAGATGAGGTTTTTCCTTTGGCGGCAACTCCGGGTGCCGGAGCAACAATATCTGATTTCTTTTTCGCTGGCATTGCAGCTTTATTGTTGTCTTTTGACGGTAGCGCTGGCTCATCGGCTACCGCGACAGAGGATATGCAAGCCCCGCAAGCAAGAGTAAAAAGGGCGAGTCTTTGCTTGATATTCAATTCATGTTTGCTCAGTTGGCAGCCTTTTCCACGATTTGCCTCAATTTTTTCCAATCTGTTCGTTGAGGAGGGAAGTCAGTGATTCGCTGGAGCGGGTCTTATTTCCAGATATGCGGATAATTTCTCTTTCGAGCAATGTCCCTCGGCAAATCGAGCGGGAGAGTAACCTATTTTGATTACTGCAGGAATGCGACAAATTGTCGCAGCCTACGGATATCGCCAGTTCTATTGCGAGTGCAGCTACTGCAAGACACTGTTGATGAGTCCCACAAAAATGTAGCCAGTGGCAATGTTAGTTTTCGGCGAAATTTACCCTTGGAGGAAGGAGTTTTGCATGAAGACGAAACGGTTTAGCTAGCGTGGAGCAGATTGTTGCGGTATTGAAGGAAGCGGAAGCTGGGATGCCGGTTGCCGAGTTGATTTGCCGCATTGGTATTTCCGAACAAACGTTTTACCGCTGGAAGAAGTGGTAAGCGGGTCTGGACAGCGCTCAGGCAAGACAGCTCAAACAATTGCAGGAGAAGAACGAACGCTTAAATAGAAGACAGCGTCTCGCCAGATCAAGCTTGATTGCATCAAAGTGGGAAATAGAAGCAGGCTATTCCTCTAATTCCCGACTTCGGCACATAGTATGACGATTGGTAAAGAACTGATCGTGTTATCACTTCTTACGGGGGATCTGCACGTTTTTGACCGAGAGCTTTTTCAATTTTTTGGTCAGTCTTATACTGGCTCAATGCGTACACTGCCCAAATCGTCGCGGGAATCCAGCCGATAAGCGTTATTTGCAGGAGCAAGCAGATAACACCCGTAATAGGCCGGCCGATTGTGAAGAAGGTTAGCCAAGGGAGGAACAAAGCAATAATCAAACGCATACGCAGAGCCTTTCAAGGGGGGGGCGTTAATGGCTATTATTGACCATCCCACAAAAAAGATAAATAAATACGGTAATTTCCCGACTATGCCGGGGGAATGGGAGGTGGTCAGCAGTTAGCACCAAGGCGCCTCAACATCTATGCGCCGATGCAGGATACGTAGGCGAGCCCTCGCGGCGGGTGATAGGTCGCACGGCTACACCCCTCATGTGCTCCCCTGCATGAGGAAGTCCAGGCCAGGATGCAGAGTCGAAACATTGAGCATGACGCTGGGTGGTCGAGGTCAGGCATTCCTGGCTGAATCCCTTCCGAGAACTACTGGCCCGATTCGAGAAAATACACCGCACCTACCTCGCACTGCTTCTACTAGGCTGCGCCATCATTGCCTCATGCTCAAGAATGGTGGACTTCCTCCACAATTCGTTGTCGAAAGTTCTTACACTCAATGATAGGGACGCGTAAATATTCTTTTAAGTCTTTGTTTTCATGTCTCTATAAATCATGGCATAGTATTTGCTTAGGGATAAATGATGGGAGCCTGAGGAAGATTCTCTGCTGTGCTTACAGCAAAGGGAAAAATAAAAAACAATCGTTGGCATGGCCCTGGCAGCTGCGGCCACTGGCGATGCCTGCCACAGCTTGGAAGGCAAACTGATTGATCCTCTCATCCATCCCTGATGGTACGCCCCCTGTAAATGCGATTGATGCTTACTTACCCTGGATTAATACCGTCAGGGGAAGCATCAATAGGCATTCAGGCAATCCATGCGCCAATGGATTTCTGCCATTAAGTCTGTTTGTTCACTTGCGGTTGAGTCGAATCGATTATGATAAAAAAAGGAAAGTACAAGACAATCGTAATGCTCGGAACATCGCCTGAAGCACATGGTGGAATCGCAACCGTAGTCGGCAACTACGAAGACTGCGGTGTGCTGAAGAAATGGAAGGTCAAGTATGTAGTGACACATGGCCAGGGCTCGAGATTTGCCAAAGCATATGCGGCAGGAGTAGCGATGTTACAGTTACTCTACATGCTGGTTACTGGTCAGATTGGATTGCTTCATGTGCACATGTCTTCAAGAGCAAGCACGTGGAGAAAGTCATTTTTTCTGCTGATGGGGATGATGTTTCGGGTCCCGTATCTCATTCACTTGCACAGCCCGGATTTCGTTGGTTTTTTTGAGCAGGAGTGCGGAGAACGTAGAAAGAAGTTAATCAGATTTCTGCTATCGCGAGCGCTATATGTTATTGCCTTATCCCCTGGTTGGGCTAAAGATATTAAGAAGATTTCTCCTGCTACACGTACAGTAATTCTTTTTAACTCCGTACCGCTACCTGCTGCGGTGTTACGTGAGAAAGAGATAGACGAAAGTAGCAGCGAGCTATGTGATCCTCCTCTTATATTATTTCTTGGTCATGTTGGTAAGCGTAAGGGTATATTTGACCTGATTCGAGCGGTAGCGTTACTGGGCGAAAATTTCAGGTTAATTGTCGGGGGTGATGGCGAACTACAGCAGGCACAGATGTTGTCGGAAGAACTGGGTGTCAGTGACAAGATTCTGTTTGCGGGGTGGCTTGGTAAAGCAGAAAAAGATCATTTGCTCGCTCGAGCAGCTATCTTTGTACTTCCTTCATACCACGAAGGGGTGCCTATGGCGATCCTGGAAGCGATGTCCTGGGGGGTTCCCATTGTAACTACCCCTGTTGGAGGCATACCCGAGGTGGTAACGGAAGAACAAGAGGGTTTACTGATAAACTCTGGCGATATCGTAGGACTCGCACATGCGTTGACGCGTCTGCTTGCTGCGCCATCACTTCGCCGGAAACTCGGAGAAAGAGGAAGGCACAAGAGCGAGTCCAGGTTCTCTATAAAGGTTCTGCAATCGCAATTGGAGCAGTTGTGGATAAACTCGGGTGTGTTAGAGCCAGAGCCAGTGGTGCAGAGAGGGGAGGCGCATGTCCCCGAGATTCAGCCTAAAGTATGATCTTCGCAGACCTGCTGTTGCATCCAAATAACTGAAAACTGAACTCGAACGCCTGAGGTCGCGCTCTCGAATTAATTTGCAGAAGCGATCAAGCCTGCTTTCGCTAAAATATACTATACGCCGGGCAGGCTTCAAGACGACCGGCGTTCTACTCCATTACCGCCGGCAGCTCCGCAGCCAGCGCATTCTTTTCCTTGGTTGCTCCGCCTAGCAGGGCGTAGCCGAGCAGTTTGCCCTCGGCGGTTTTGTACAGGGCCTTCACGCCACTTTCATCTTCCTCCACTGCCCATTCGCCCTGCGCGCCGACTGCGGGGGGCGATACGACGGCCGGGCAGGCGGGCGTTTTGACCAGGACAGGCATGGCCGGATAGCGTATCGGAGTGGGTGTTTCAGCGAGAGTCGATGCCAGCCCGCGGGCGGCATGCATGATCGGCATGACGAAGGGTAAAATTCTGCCTTCCACCTCTGCACAATCGCCTAATGCGTAAATGTCCTCATTGTGCGTCTGCAAGGAGCGATTTACCACTATTCCCCGATTTACCCCGAGACCCGCAGCCTGGGCCAAGGTGGTGCGTGGGCGCAACCCGACGGCGGAGAGTACAATATCGGTCTGCAGCGCTTCCCCATTGGCAAGCGTCAGGCGAAAACTTTCGTGTATCCGTTCCACGTATTCGGTTGCGGCGCCCAGATGAAAAACGACACCGGCAGCTTCGAGTCTGCGTTGCATGAAAGCACCCCCAGCCTGTGGCAGAAGCCGACCCAGGGGCTGAACGCTGATATCGATTACCTGTACCCGATAACCTGCTGTCGTCAGGTCATTCGCAAACTCACAGCCGATCAGGCCGGCACCCAAGATAGTGACATCCTTTTTTCCTCCCAGGGCGTCGCGTAGCCGCTGGTAATCCTCCAGATCGTTGACCGAAAGAATGTCTTCCCCACCTTCTCCTTCCAGCGGCAGACGGATTGGATCGGCCCCCATGGCTAGAACGAGTTTACTGTAGGAAACTTTCTCTCCATCCTGTAGAGTTACTGTTTTGCTGGATGGATCAATAGCGTTGACGCGACTATAAGGCCGGATTGTCAGCTTAAGCTGCTCGGCCATTTTCTCGGCGCTCGCGGTGACTATCGAGGCAGGTGTTTTGCCTGTCGCCAGGGCATTCGAAAGCATCGGCTTGGAATAGAAACCGCCGTGATCCGCGGAAATGATCATGACAGGCGTTGTAGTATCCAGCTTGCGGAATTCACGTGCGACGGTGTAGCCGCCAAGGCCGCTGCCAATAATGACGATTGGTTGTGTGCTCATGCTTGAGTTTTTGCCGTGTTGACGTTGCCGCTCATACTGCAATGGATTGCTGAGGCTGCTCCCGTTTC
The DNA here is from genome assembly GCF_055385915.1 of Nitrosospira sp. TNL300. Taxonomy (NCBI): domain Bacteria; kingdom Pseudomonadati; phylum Pseudomonadota; class Betaproteobacteria; order Nitrosomonadales; family Nitrosomonadaceae; genus Nitrosospira; species Nitrosospira sp. TNL300. Next base: position 222,137 of record NZ_AP041005.1, read on the forward strand.
GATTCGCGCTGCGTTCAATGCTTCCGTGTTGGGGACCGCATCGCCATGGACGATACGGTAAGGGTTACTGCGATATTTTTGAAATGCAGTCATTCTGCTCCAGGGTGGATTTCTCCAAAATGCCGATTTGATTTTTGATGTGCCGGAAAATTCCAGTCCGCCAATAATGCTTTTCCTCCAGAGCCTGGAGAAAAAATTTGAGACGGATATGCTCCTGTTTCCCGCCATTTCCGTCAGGTATCTAAAGTTTACACCAGACGAGCTCAGACTCATGCGAAAATCGGAAGGCAGGAAACGAGGAGCAATGAGTAGCGAAGGTGAATAATCATCGACGCGGTTAGCACATGGGCACAGGTATGACGGGCAGAACGAAAATTGGTTTCATCGGTCTTGGCATCATGGGTAAGCCGATGGCGAGCCATCTGATCAAGGGCGGCCATACCTTATTCCTGCATTCCCGCAGCGGTGTCCCGGCAGAATTGCTCACGCAGGGTGGGCAAGCCTGTTCTTCACCGGCTGAAGTCGCGCAGAATGCTGACATTATCATTACCATGCTTCCGGACACAGGTGATGTGGAACGGGTGCTGTTCGGTGATGACGGGGTTGCGGAGGGATTGAGCACCGCGCGAAGTAACGGCAGGATCGTGATGGACATGAGCACTATCTCGCCAGCTGAGACGCGGAAATTTGCCGCTGCAATCAATGAGCTTGGGTGCGAGTACGTGGATGCGCCCGTTTCGGGCGGAGATATCGGCGCTCGAAATGCCACTCTCACCATCATGGTCGGCGCCACTCCCTCGGCATTCGAGCAGGTGAAGCCGGTTCTTGAGTTAATGGGTAAAACGATAACCCTGATCGGTCCCAATGGCACGGGCCAGGTTTGCAAGCTTGCCAATCAGATCATCGCCGCGCTCACTATCGAGGCAGTGGGTGAAGGTTTTCTGTTCGCCTCGAAAGCGGGTGCCGATGTGCGGAAAGTACGCCAGGCGTTAATGGGCGGTTTTGCATACTCCCGCGTGCTGGAAGTACACGGCGAGCGCATGCTCGAGCGCGCGTTCGAGCCCGGATTTCGCGTCGAACTGCACCGGAAGGATCTGGGTCTTGCTTTGTCCAATGCGCAGGCATTGGGCGTGAGCCTGCCCGGCACGGCGGTAGTCCAGGAATTATTGAATGCGTGCATAGCGCATGGCGGTGCCGGATGGGATAGTTCGGCCATGGTACGGATGCTGGAAAAATTGGCGAACCATGAGATCGAGGCCCCGGAAGGCCCGCATGATGAATCATGAGTTGAATGAGTTGAATTGGCGGCAATGAATCCCGTATGAACGACGCCCTCGAACTTGTAAAAAAGCTTCGGACTTTTCTGCCTGCGGAATCGGTGCTGCATGAGACCGAAGACGTGAGGCCGTACGAGTGCGATGGCCTGTCCGCTTATCGGCAAACGCCCATGATCGTGGCGCTGCCGCGGACTGAAGATGAAGTAGCGGAAATTCTGAAAGCTTGTCATGCATTGAAGATTCCTGTGGTTGCCCGCGGGGCGGGCACCGGCCTCTCTGGCGGTGCCTTGCCGCATCCGCAGGGAGTGCTGTTGTCGCTGGCGAAGCTGAAAAGCATACTGGGGATCGATGCGGCAGCGCGTACGGCAAGGGTGCAGCCAGGCGTGCGCAACCTTGCGATCAGCGAAGCCGCGGCCCCTTATGGACTGTATTACGCGCCTGATCCTTCCTCCCAGATCGCCTGCTCCATCGGGGGTAACGTAGCGGAAAACTCGGGAGGCGTGCACTGTCTGAAATACGGGCTGACCGTGCACAACATCCTCAAACTGCGTGTTTTGACCATTGAAGGCGAGCTTCTCGAAATTGGTAGCGACAGTCTGGATGCTCCTGGGTATGATCTGCTGGCGCTCATGACGGGCAGCGAAGGCCTGCTGGGTATCGTGACCGAGGTGACAGTGAAACTGATTCCCCGCCCGGAGAAAGCCCGGGTTGTCCTGGCTGCGTTTGACGACATCCGCGATGCGGGGAATGCGGTGGCGAATGTGATCGGCGCCGGCATCATCCCGGCCGGAATGGAAATGATGGACAAGATCACGACCGGGGCAGTGGAAGAGTATGTCCACGCCGGCTATAACATCGAAGCGGCTGCGATCCTGTTATGCGAATCCGACGGCGCAGAAGAAGAGGTGGCGGAGGAGATCGAACGCATCGACGAGATTATGCGGCAGAGCGGCGCAACGGAAGTCAGGACATCCCGCGACGAAGCCGAGCGCGTCAGGTTCTGGGCAGGCCGGAAGGCAGCTTTTCCTGCCGCAGGCCGGGTTTCCCCTGATTACTATTGCATGGACGGTACCATCCCGCGCAAGAATCTTGCGAGCGTGCTGGCTGGAATCGAGGCGCTTTCTGCCGAATACGGCCTGCGTTGCATGAATGTTTTTCATGCGGGTGACGGCAATCTGCATCCGCTGATTCTTTACGATGCCAATCATCCGGGAGAGCTGGAATTGACCGAGGAATTCGGAGCAAAAATACTCAGGATGTGCATAGAGGCTGGGGGAACCATTACCGGCGAGCATGGCGTCGGCATTGAAAAAATCAACCAGATGTGTTCCCAATTCAAGACGGGTGAACTGGAAATGTTTCATGCGGTAAAAGCCGCTTTTGATCCTGGCGGCCTGTTGAATCCCGGAAAAGCCATCCCAACCTTGCAGCGCTGCGCGGAGCATGGAGCGATGCACGTGCATCGGGGTAAAGAGAAATTCCCCGAGTTGCCGAGATTTTGAAGTTATGCCTCTTTCATTTACTTCCCACCGCCTGACAGTCTGACGTCGCATGCAGAAAATCATTGATCAGCTTGCCGAAACCATTCGCGCCGCTGCGGCGGGTAATGCACCGCTATGTATCCGCAGCGGCGGCACCAAGGATTTTTATGGCCACCAGGATTATAGCCACCAGGACAAAGGGCGAGACGGGGCGAGCGGGAGCATTCTCGATCCCTCGGCTTATGCGGGTATAGTGGATTACGAACCTACCGAACTGGTCGTCACGGCTCGGACGGGCACTCGCTTGGGGCAACTGGAAACCGAATTGAATGGGCGTGGTCAGATGCTTGCGTTTGAGCCGCCGCATTTCGGGGCTGGTGCCACCCTGGGTGGCTGTATCGCGACGGGGTTATCCGGTCCACGCCGCGCCTCGGCAGGGGCCGTACGGGATTTCGTGCTGGGCGTGCGCATACTCGATGGCAGGGGAGACGACCTGAGCTTTGGCGGCCAGGTAATGAAGAACGTGGCTGGTTATGACATTCCACGTTTAATGGCGGGTTCCCTGGGCACATTGGGATTATTGCTGGAAGTTTCTCTGAAAGTCCTTCCCCTGCCTGCGGAAGAGCGCACGCTGCGTTTATCGATGAGTGAAGCCGAAGCTGTCGAGATGATGAATCGCTGGGCAGGCAAGCCGTTGCCGGTTTCGGCCACCTGCTTCTGCAACGGCGAACTCACTGTAAGGCTATCTGGCGCAACCTCCGCCGTGCGTGCGGCGCGTGCGGTATTGGGAGGAGAAGAAATTGCCGAGGGAATATCTTTCTGGGAATCGATACGGGAGCAGACACATCCTTTTTTTCGATCAGAAAAGCAGCTCTGGCGCTTGTCCATTAAATCGACTACTGCTCCCCTGTCCTTGCCTGGAAAACAGTTGATCGAGTGGGGCGGCGCGTTGCGATGGCTCTCCGTCGATGCAGAGATGGATAACGAAGCTGTGCAGGCGCTTGTCCGCAAGACCACAAGGGATGCCGGGGGACATGCCACCCTGTTCCGTAGCCGGACGCCCGCTGCTGCTGTGTTTCATCCGCTTCCGCCGACCATGATGAATATTCACCGCCGCCTCAAGGAGAAATTTGACCCGATGCGCATTTTCAACCTCGGCCGTCTATATCCCGAACTATAAATGCAAACCAATCTCGCTGATTTCATCAAGGATACTCCCGAGGGAAAGGAAGCTGAGGCAATACTGCGAACCTGCGTTCATTGCGGCTTCTGCCTCGCCACCTGCCCGACTTATCAATTACTGGGAGACGAACTCGACAGCCCGCGCGGGCGCATTTATCTGATGAAGCAGATGCTGGAAGGCGAGCCGGTGACGGAAAAGACGCAATTGCATCTCGACCGTTGCCTCACCTGCCGCGCTTGCGAAACAGCCTGCCCGTCGGGTGTGCGTTACGGCCATCTGGTGGATATTGGCCGCGGCATTGTCGAAAAGAAGGTGGGACGCAGCCTTGCTGCCGGAAGCCTGCGATATGTGTTGCGGCAGGCGTTGCCGAACCCGAGCCTGTTTGCATCTTTGTTGAAGATAGGCCGGGCTGCCCGTCCGTTGCTGCCAGGTGGTCTGAAGGATTCGATCCCTGCTGCACTCGTGAAAGAAAGCCGATCGCTTCGCGCTGCTCGGCATGAGCGCAGAATGCTGATGCTCCAGGGTTGCGTTCAACCGGCGCTGGCACCCAATATCAATGCTGCTGCCGTGCGCGTGCTGGACAAGCTCGGCATATCACTCATCAGCGCTCCGGATGCGGGGTGCTGTGGTGCGGTGTCTTACCATCTCAATGCCCAACAGGAAGGGCTGGATTACATGCGCCGCAATGTGGATGCGTGGTGGCCCTATATCGCACCCGAAACGGAAAAAGGGCCGGGAGCGAAGCCGGGAACAAAGGAGAGGGCAACAGGAGGAGCAAAGGAGGAAGCAAGGGGCGTCGAAGCAATTGTCATGACTGCGAGCGGCTGCGGCGTGACGGTGAAGGAATACGGTCATTTGTTGCGCCATGATCCCGCATACGCGGAAAAAGCCGCGCGCATTTCAGAGTTGACCAGGGACATCAGCGAAATAGTGGAAACGGAGATGCCAGCGCTCGTTTCTCTTCTCAGTAAATCAGCTGCCGGGATGGAAAGCCCGAAGCAGAAGCTTGCTTTCCATTCTCCCTGCACTTTACAGCACGGAATGCGTATCCGGGGTGTCGCCGAAAAGATTCTGGCTGCTGCCGGCTTTGAGTTGACCTATGTGCCGGATGCACATCTCTGCTGTGGCTCCGCAGGGACCTACTCGATTCTGCAACCGGAGTTATCGCAGCAGTTGCTGAAAAACAAGGTAACGGCGCTCGAATCGGGCCATCCGGATCGGATCGCCACCGCCAACATAGGTTGCCTCATGCATATACGCGATGGAGCTGCGCTGCCGGTCGAGCACTGGATCGAGATACTGGACGAGACACTTGAGGCTGCTCAACCTGGCACGATTGAAGATTAGCTTTTCAATGCGCCTTCTTCTCTTCATTCCTCATTCCCCTTCACCCTGAGCCTGTCGAAGGATAGAAGGGAGTTCAGAGCGCCCCCTTCGGCAAGCATGTCCTAAGCTTTCCGAACGGCTCGGACATGCCTCTGGCGAAGTGAACGGTCCCGAGGAAGATTTATTTCGACGGAATAAAAAGCAAGGTAGGAGCCCTCCTGCTGCTTATTCCGCTGTAGTGGTTTTATTTTTAACCCCCCATCCAACTCTTATATAATCCATGTCGTTACTGTTCCTGCTGCTATATCCATGAGCTTCGTCAACAAGCCAATGGCAAAAAAAATCAGTCCCGACCCTTTGCCGCCCAGAGTCGCTCGGCTCCTGCGGGAGTCGGCGAGCCTTGCCCTGCTGGGTGTGGCGCTCTATCTGGTGCTGATATTTTATGGGTATGAGCGCGCGGACCCCGGATGGTCGCACAGTGGCGATGGGCCCGCACAGAATCCTGGCGGCATGGTAGGGGCTTGGCTGTCCGACCTGATGCTGTACTTGCTGGGTGTTTCCGCTTGGTGGTCTGTGCTGTTTTTACTTTTCCTGGTATGGTGGATGTATCACCGCATCGATGGAAGCATATTCGACCGCCGGCCGTGGTTTGTTTCGATGGTCGGCTTTCTGCTGTTACTCGTGGCGAGCAGCGGAATGGAAGCACTGCGTTTCTACTCCCTCAAGGTGGTTTTGCCGCAGATGCCGGGAGGTGTGCTGGGTTTCCTGCTCAGTAAGAGTCTATCCCAGATACTGGGCTTTACTGGCGCAACGCTGGCCCTCCTGATATTGATTGCAATCGGTTTCAGTTTATTTACGGGACTATCCTGGCTGCGCCTGGTCGAGCAGATAGGCGCCTCGATAGAAGGTTTTTTCCTGCTTATCTGGCGCAGTATAGAAAGCATCTTCCTGTTTATCGGCCGTAGCTGGCGGAGCAGGCGGAACCGTCATGTAGGAGCCGTTTTCGCCATCAGACGCGAAGAGCTGGTGGAAGTGGAAAAAAATTGCCCGCAGGAACATCCGCCTTTACACATTGAACAACCGGTCGCCGCGCTCCCCAAACCGCGCAAGGTGGCCAGGCAAAAGCAGACTCCGCTTTTTCCTGACGTGCCTGATTCCACTTTGCCGCCGTTGAGCCTGCTCGATGAGCCGCCAAAGAAAGAAGTGGAAATTCTGTCGACGGAAACACTGGAATTCACTTCCCGCCTGATCGAGCGGAAACTGATGGATTTCGGGGTAGAGGTCAAGGTAGTGGCGGCATATCCCGGTCCTGTCATTACACGCTACGAGATTGAGCCTGCCGTCGGCGTGAAGGGCAATCAGATTCTCAATCTGGTCAAAGACCTGGCGCGATCTTTATCAGTGGTAAGCATTCGAGTCGTCGAGACCATTCCAGGGAAGACCTGGATGGGTCTGGAAATTCCCAACCCCAAGCGGCAGGTCGTGCGCTTGTCTGAAATTCTCAGTTCACAGGCTTATGCCGATATGGGATCGCCCCTGACCATTGCCCTTGGCAAGGATATCGGTGGACATTCGATAGTGGCAGACCTGGCGAGAATGCCGCATGTACTTGTCGCGGGAACGACGGGATCGGGTAAGTCGGTCGCCATCAACGCCATGATACTGAGCCTCCTCTATAAATCCACCCCGGAGCAGGTACGTCTGATATTGGTGGACCCGAAGATGCTTGAATTGTCGGTATATGAGGGCATTCCACACCTGCTGGCCCCGGTGGTTACCGACATGCGTCAGGCGGCAAGCGCCCTGCGCTGGGGCGTCGCTGAAATGGAACGCCGCTACAAGCTGATGTCCGCGCTTGGTGTCCGCAACTTGGGAGGCTATAACCAGAAAATTCGCGAGGCGATCAAGAATGAGAAACCCATCCTCAATCCGCTGAGCCTCACTCCGGAAGCACGGGAACCGCTGGAGGAAATGCCGGTGATTGTCGTGGTGATAGACGAGCTGGCGGATCTGATGATGGTCGTGGGCAAGAAAGTCGAGGAGTTGATTGCCCGGCTTGCCCAGAAGGCGCGTGCGGCGGGAGTCCATCTGCTTCTCGCCACTCAGCGGCCTTCCGTGGATGTGATCACCGGGCTTATCAAAGCCAATATTCCGACACGCGTAGCTTTTCAGGTATCGAGCAAGGTGGACTCGCGCACGATCCTGGACCAGATGGGAGCGGAAGCGTTGCTGGGGCAGGGCGACATGCTTTATCTGCCACCTGGAAGCGGGTATCCGCAGCGGGTTCACGGCGCTTTCGTTGCCGATCAGGAAGTGCATCGGGTCGTGGAATATCTCAAGGAGCACGGTGAGCCGCGGTACGTGGACGGCGTGCTTGATGCATCGGATGAGGAAGGCGGGGGGGGCGAAAATAGAGTGGCGGGGCAGGAAGGCGGCGAGAGCGATCCGCTTTATGATGAAGCTGTCGCCATCGTGCTCAGATCTCGACGCGCTTCCATCTCCCTGGTGCAGCGGCATTTGCGCATTGGTTACAACCGGGCCGCGCGGTTGATTGAAGAAATGGAGCGGGCAGGCCTCGTCTCGGCCATGCAAAGCAATGGCAACCGGGAAGTTCTGGTTCCTGCACGGAACGAATAGAAGGGTGCTGTCGAAGACGGCGTTTGTAACCTATCGTTATTGATGGATTGCGCTCCACCATCCTACAGCTCGGCTACAACTGGGCCTGTTGGACAGAGCGTGGGACAAAACCAGGAGGCGTAGCAAGAAGTAGGGCGGGCTTTGCCCGCCGTTACACCGTCAGGCAGTAAGTGTGCTGGATGGCTCAAATGATACCGCCCGCTTCCCATGATTCGGGAAGCGGGCGGCGGCTTCGGTTATTTCAGTCTTTCAGTGTATCGGTCTCAACCTTAACCTCTGAACTCATCTTGAGCGATCAAGGTCAGCGCCTCTATCCTAAAACCCATCCTAAAACTTCTTGTCGTACGGTACGATGCGGTTGTTGAGGATGACTTTGCTCTGGCCGTTCCAGACGACGTCCGTCAGGTTGGAGTAGCGGGTGATGATCTGAGCCGCAATCCCGCCTGCAAACAATCCCGACCAGCCCAGTATCACGAAGCCCCAGTGCAGCGGTGCGCTGAAGAGTTCTTCCATGAACCAGAAGGCGTGGCCCCATTCGTTCAACCCTACGTTCGGCAGGATCATGAGCGGCCCTGCAATGGCCATGACCAGCGGGAACGAGGTGCCGCGCGAATACAGCGGCAGGCGTGTCATCGCATACAGGTAGCTTGCCACCCCGCAGACGATGTACATCGGGAAGGAGCCGTAGAACACTACCACGTGACTTGGCGTGAAGCTCGTGTCACGGATGATGACCTGGTGCCAGGAGGCGTCCTGTTCGGTAAAGAAGCTGCCGCCCCAGTACACCCCAAACAGGTATACGCCCAGCCACATCATCCAGTAGAAGTAGCGCTTGACTTCAAGCTTCGGATCAAGATTGTCCAACTGCTCCTTGGTGTCGCGCGTCTTCCAGATCCACCCCCAGGTGATGAGCGCAAACAGCGGCATCACGATCATATGCACACGCCACAAGCCCATCCACACTTTCTCGAACTCAGGTTCCATCGAGTCCATCCCGTGCGAGTAGGCAAACGTGCGCTGGTACCAGATCCAGAATATCGCTACCGCCAGCATCGTGATCAGACCAAACTTGTACCACTTCGAGTCATACCACAGCGACATGTCGTAGTTCCGGCCGCTCGTTTTGGCCTGACTCGACGTTTCCATCGTTGTTGCCATGTCGTTTCCTCCTATTACAAATACATGTTGGAGATAACATTACACATTCCGTTGGCGTGGAGTGAAAACTGGAACCAGAAACCCCACCGCCAGCGAAGTATAGACTTTTTCACTTTACTATTGGTTCCCGGTGACGGTCCATTATTCATGCTTCGTTGCCTGACATTGATTGTGGAACCTCGAGAGACGCCTTAAATTGCCCGCCGAAGCGGAGTGGCTTATTTATAATTACCGTGATCCTGTTCTTTGCCCGGTCCAATCCATAGTCAAAATCATGAAGCTATCCGAAAAGTTCTGCGTGTTCCTTTTTTTCTTTTTATTTACTTCCATATCCAATGCAACCGGAATCGACAGCCTCAAGAGCTTCATGCGGAATGCGCGCACTGTCCGCGCAGATTTCTCGCAAACCGTTATCGATAAAAGCCGCAATATAGTGCAGACAGCAAGCGGTGCCATGCAATTCGAGCGTCCCGGAAAATTCCGCTGGATATACGAGAAGCCTTACGAACAATTGATTGTCGGGGACGGTGAGCGCGTCTGGTTTTACGATCGCGATCTTGATCAGGTAACCGTGCGAAAGCTCGATGCCGCCATCGGCAGCAGCCCTGCCGCACTGCTTGCCGGAAGCAATGATATCGAAAAGAATTTCCATCTTCTGGAAATCGGTTTACAGGGTAGCATCGAGTGGGTGGAGGCTACGCCCAAAACCCGGGAAAGCACATTTGAGCGGATGCTTCTCGGATTTACCCTGGAGGGGATACTGAGAGCCATGGAATTGCACGATAATTTCGGCCAGGCTACCGTATTCGAATTTTCGGATGTGGAACAAAACCGCAAGCTTCCCCCGGAATTGTTCAAATTCAGTCCACCGGCGGGCGTGGACGTGATCAGTGAGTGATCTGTTCGAGCAGCCTCAACCTGCTGTACCGCTGGCGGAACGGTTGCGTCCGCATGAATTGAAAGACGTGGTGGGCCAGCCTCATTTGCTGGGCCCCGGCAAACCGCTGCGTCTTGCGTTCGAGTCCGGCAAGCCTCATTCAATGATACTGTGGGGCCCACCCGGTTCAGGCAAGACCACGCTGGCTCGTCTCATGGCCTCGGCGTTCGATGCTGAATTCATTGCGCTGTCCGCCGTGTTATCGGGGGTAAAGGATATTCGTGACGCAGTCGAACGGGCGCGCGCAGTTTTGCACCAGTCCGGCCGCCATACCATCCTGTTCGTGGATGAGGTTCATCGCTTCAACAAGTCGCAGCAGGATGCATTTCTGCCCTTCGTCGAACAAGGATTGGTGACATTTATCGGCGCCACGACCGAGAACCCTTCATTCGAGGTGAACAGCGCGCTGTTATCGCGTGCCCAGGTGTATGTGCTTACTGCCTTGTCCACGACCGAACTGGCCACCCTGTTTGATCGAGTAAAGAAGCTGGCGTTGGCTGAGCTGGATTTCACCGCTGATGCGCGATCATTATTGATCGAATATGCCGACGGTGATGCGCGGCGCTTGCTCAATCTTCTGGAACAGCTAAAAACCGCGGCGGCGGCTGAAGGAATATCAAGAATAGACGTCCATTACGCGCGCGAAAGGCTACCTCGCGCTGCGCGCCGGTTTGATAAGGGCGGCGACGAATTTTACGACCAGATTTCGGCGTTGCATAAATCCCTGAGAGGCTCCAATCCGCATGCCACGCTTTACTGGATGTGCCGGATGCTGGATGCCGGCGCAGACCCGCGCTATATTGCCCGGCGTCTCATCCGTGCATCCGTGGAAGATATCGGGCTGGCCGATCCGCGCGCCCTGCGTATCGCGCTGGATGCTTCCGAGACTTACGAACGGCTGGGCAGTCCCGAGGGTGAACTGGCCTTGGCGCAGGCTGCCCTGTACCTTGCCTGCGTTCCCAAGAGCAATGCTGCTTATCTTGCGTATAATAAAACCCGCTCTTTTATCGGAGAGGACAAATCGCGACGGGTACCGGAACACTTGCGCAACGCGCCCACGCAACTGATGAAGGAGATGGGATTCGGGCGCGACTACCGCTATGCGCATGATGATCCCGATGCATATGCCGCGGGAGAACGTTATTTTCCGGAAGGAATGCCAGAGATTGAATTTTACCAGCCGACCAGCCGTGGATTCGAAAGTAAGATATCCGAAAGACTGGCGCATCTGCGCGAGCTGGACAAACAGGCAAAAAAAGAATCATAAGATAAAATCTGCGTCGATTTGGAGTCGAGATGTTAGATATTCATCTGTTACGTACGCAACCGGACCACATTGCCAGGCTTCTTGCCGCACGTAACTACGTTTTTCCCCTTGCTGAATTCAGTGCCCTGGAAGCGGAACGAAAGAATCTTCAGACCTGCACCCAGGAATTGCAGGCGCGCCGCAATGCCGCGTCGAAGCAGATTGGCAATGCCAAGAGCAGGGGAGAAGACGCCAGCGCGATTCTCGCAGAGGTCGCCCATCTGGGCGACGAATTGAAGCAGGTGGAATCCCGGCTGGATCAGATACAGGCTGCGTTGCAGCACACCCTGCTGCAAATTCCCAACCTGGCGCACAGCAGCGTGCCGGAGGGCAGAAACGAATCGGATAACAGGGAGGTGCGACGTTGGGGAACTCCATGCGAATTTGATTTCAGCCCGGCCGATCATGTGAGCATAGGCGAGCGACTGGGATTACTGGATTTTCCCACTGCCGCGAAGATCAGCGGCGCCCGCTTCAGCCTGCTGACAGGTCCGCTTGCGCACCTGCATCGCGCGCTGGCTCAATTCATGCTCGACGTCCATATACGTGAACATGGCTATACGGAGGCATACGTGCCTTATCTGGTCAACGCCGAAAGTTTGCGGGGTACCGGCCAATTGCCGAAGTTCAAGGAAGATTTGTTCGAGGTTCCACGAAGAAAAACAGCCGAACTTCTCCTGGAAAACCAGCCGGCTGCTGCAACGTTGCCATGGAATAGCCCGCAAGAGGAACATGACAATGATGACTTATACCTGATTCCCACTTCCGAGGTTCCGCTGAGCAACATCGTGCGTGACCGTATCGTCGATCCTGAATTGCTGCCTATCAAGCTTACGGCGCATACCCCCTGTTTCCGCTCCGAAGCGGGAAGCTACGGCAGGGATACCCGCGGAATGATCCGCCAGCATCAGTTCGAGAAGGTGGAACTGGTGCAAATCGTTCATCCTGCACACTCCTATAAAGCGCTGGAAGAGCTGACCGGCCATGCCGAAACAATTCTTCAGAAGCTGAAACTGCCTTACCGGGTGATGGCATTGTGCACGGCCGACATGGGGTTTGCCGCCGCCAAAACGTACGACATCGAAGTATGGTTGCCGCAGCAAGGCGCTTATCGGGAAATTTCCTCATGCAGTAACTGTGAAGCATTTCAGGCACGCCGCATGCAGGCACGCTTTCGCAATGAGAAAGGCAAGCCGGAGCTGTTGCATACACTCAACGGGTCGGGTCTGGCGGTGGGACGGACGCTGGTGGCGATACTGGAAAATTTCCAGAATGCAGACGGCAGCGTATCGATTCCCCAAGTTTTGCAAGGCTATATGGGCGGGACCGAGCGGCTTGTCCCACGCAACGCATAAAACAATCAGAATATCTTTTTACCATTGTTACTATTGGAGAGGCTCGCTAACCATGCAAAATGTACCTGGCAGTGAAAACGTTCATGCGGCAACCGAGGATACATCGGCTCTCGAAGCTGAAGTACGCAGCAGGATGACGCAAGGAGAGAATATAGAACAAGAAGTGCGGGATCTGACGGTAAAAGCTTTGAGCAGGCAAGGACACGACCAGGATTCACTGCGTCATGTCATGGGTGCGGTACTGAAAGGTGTACGTGAAGGAGCACAGCAGAAGTTGCAATCTTCCTCTATCCAGGCGCAAACGGCTTTGTCCCCCGTGAGGGACGCTGTGGCCGGCCTGGATTCGGCACTGGCTCAACTTGCGGCGGCTTCCAAACTGACACTCGAAGAAGCCGCGGGCCGCGCGCAAACGTTTTCAAAAGAGGAGTTGACGCGCCTGCGTGACAACCTTGAAAGTATTGAGAATCTTTTTTTCGAAACTTTGCAGGAGTCGGCCTCGGCCGCGCAGGACCTGGTGGAGGTTACCTTGCGGGATATTATTCTCCATGCAAAGCGAAACGGCACCGCGGTAGGCTCTCAGTTGAAAGACGCGCTCGAGGCGCTCAACCATCAGTTGAAATCGACCACCCATAGCCAGTTCGAGGCAGGCATTCATCTCACTCAGGCCATCACGGACACCCTCCGGCAGGCCGCCGCGAATGTTCTTACCGAGGTTGCGGAGCGGGTCAAGCCCAGCGACAAACCCAGGGGACATCACGGATAGGAATCGGTTTCAGCCAGGCGCTCCGGTATTCTCCAGGGCGGGGCGCCTCTCCATGAGTTCGTACGCGCCACCCAAAGGTGGCACGGGACTGCGATCTGGCGCAAATTCAGATACAGGACCCGCTCAGGCCTTGCATCCGTCCGTATCGCAAGTGAGATTTTCCCCACCCTGCGCAGACGATTCCGTCACGACAGACTCATCGAATTCTTCGGCCAGCAGCGCCCCAATCGAAAATCCTACGGTCAGATCGCTCACATGGCCGAATTTATGCAAGCGAATGTGTCCTGTTTTATCGATCAGGATGAGAGTGGGCGTCCCCTGCATCTGATATGCGCGCATGGTCATCGGAACCCCCGTCGCGGCTCCCTCATATTTGTCTATCCCGATCGGAAAGCGCAGCCGGTATTCATAGGCAAACACTTCGAGCGCCTCGCGCCCCATAACTTCGTGATGCTCGAAAACAGTATGCAGTCCTATCACTGCAACACGGTTCGGGTCAAACTCCTGGTGTATTCGTTGCGCTTGCGGTATGCCCATCTGCACGCAACCGGGACAGAAAATCTGGAAGGTGTGGAGTACAACCACCTTACCCCGGAGGGAAGCGAGCGTCAGGGGGTGCGGCGTATTAAGCCAGCCGGAGGTTTGCAGTTCGGGCGCCATGCCTGCCCTGATGTTGGTACTTGTCTCAGCCATTCTGTACCTCGAAATAGCGGGTTGAAAATAACGCATTATAAGGGAACCGGCGCATGAGTCACATCGACGGTCCTACCGACGTTCGCCATGGATCCTTCCGAAAGGGGAATCCGCATTTCCCCTTCATGTTTTTCCACGGGCCTCTGCCTCGCAAATCGGGTTTTCAGCCTTCTCCAGCCACTTGTCAGGGGTTACGCTCAGATTGCCGAATGCTACCCGATCAGCATAAGGAGAAAAAACCGGAGAGATGACATCGTAATATATTTCACCTCCGCCGCGAAGTATTTCCACAATTCCAATAGGGTAAAATTACCACAATTGCAGGAGGGGAAAATAACGATTTTTAGTATAGGGTCATTATTGGTTTTATTTGCCAGCATCATGTTTCTTCCTTGTACGCCTCATTTTGCTGTGGTAGAATTTGCGCGTTTCAGGAGCCGCTCTTTAGAGCAGTTCTTTCGCGGATATGCAATGCGAATAATAGGGCGGGTGCCAAGGGATTTCGGAAGAAATCAGATCGACTCAAATGAGCAGAACGGGAGCGACTGACGAAATCCGTATGAAACGGGCGTTTGAATCATTTTTCCGCTCATTCATCCTGCTTGAGTCAAGCCGGATGGAATAAGCAGAATGAATGGAATGTCTGGGGAATCATGACATGAGCTTAAAGCGCGCAAGAATGTCGCGCTGCTCCTGTCGTTCCGGGTTTCGTGATGCGTTATCAATGTGAGTCAGAAAGCGATTTCGGATTCGATATGATTGCGGAAAATTCAGTTGAAACTTCGAACCGAAACTTTGAACTTATCGACATGCCGTTGTTCTTAATGTTTGAATTCGCATAAGCCATAGAATAACACAATTACCGACATTCGCAATATGGATATTATGCCGGACAGATCAGATATTCACCAGTTTGTCGCCGGCCGATCTAGCGGGCTCACATGGAGATGTTCTGTCTGGAAGCATTGCGTAATGAGTCGAACATTGTGAGATTTTGGAAGATTGGCTCGTACTGTAATCAGTAATCAAGTGGGGGGAAATATGAGCAGTAAAGCAGCAGCAGGTGTAGCGGGGGTTGTGGCGGTCGCATGGAATTCCGGATTGGCGATGGCGGCAGCCGACCCCTACCAGTTAAATCTGCCCGAGCCGCAGACAGTCATTGCCCAGCAGATCTACGACCAGCACACGATGGTTCTGTGGATTTGCCTGGCGATATTCATCGGCGTGTTCGGCACGATGTTCTATTCCGTAGTCAAGCATCGCAAATCGAAGGACTATGAGGCCGCCAACTTCCATCACAGCACCACGGTCGAGATCATCTGGACGGCGATCCCGTTCCTGATCTTGGTGGGCATGGCCTTTCCCGCAACCAAGACCATCATTGCCATGAAGGATACGTCCAACCCGGACATCACCGTCAAGGCGACTGGTTATCAGTGGAAATGGGGTTACGACTACCTGACGGGTGAAGGCGAAGGCATCGGTTTCCTGAGTGCCCTCTCCACGCCCAAGCCACAGATCGACAACGCGGCACCCAAGGGCGAGAACTATCTCCTGGAAGTGGACAATCCGCTGGTCGTTCCCACAGGCAAGAAAGTGCGCGTGCTGATCACCGCCAATGACGTGCTGCATGCCTGGTGGGTGCCGGCGCTGGGCGTCAAGCAGGATGCCATCCCCGGCTTCATCCGTGACGTGTGGTTCAACATCGAGAAGCCCGGTACCTATCGCGGCCAGTGCGCCGAGTTGTGCGGCAAGGAGCATGGTTTCATGCCGATCGTGGTAGAGGCGGTGGAGCCTGAGAAATACGCTGCCTGGGTGGCGGAGCAGAAAACCAAGCTGGCGGCAGTGGCTGTGGACATCAACAAGGAGTTCACGCCGGACGAGCTCAAGGCCAAGGGCGAAGCCGTGTATAACGCGAACTGCGCTGCCTGTCATCAGGCCAATGGGCAGGGTGTACCCGGGACTTTCCCTGCTATCGCCGGATCGAAAGTTGCCACCGGCCCTAAGGAAGGCCACATCAACATCGTCATGAATGGCAAGAGCGGCACGGCAATGGCGCCCTTCAAGCACCTGTCGGACGTGGATATTGCCTCGGTGATCACCTACCAGCGCAATTCCTTCGGCAACTCGACAGGCGATGCCGTCCAGCCATCCGAAATCAATCAACACAGATAATAGCCTCAAGGAGGAAACCATGGCAGCAGTACACGATCACGACATTGCGCATGCCCACGATCATCATCCCACCGGCTTGATGCGTTGGCTGACCACCACGAACCACAAGGATATCGGCACACTGTACCTCTGGTTCAGCTTCATCATGTTCCTGATGGGGGGCGTGATGGCACTGACCATTCGAGCCGAACTTTTTCAGCCGGGCTTGCAGATCGTCAATCCCGAATTTTTCAACCAGCTCACCACCATGCACGGACTGGTAATGATTTTCGGCGCCATCATGCCGGCCTTCGTCGGTTTTGCCAACTGGCAGATACCGATGATGGTCGGTGCTCCCGACATGGCCTTCGCGCGAATGAATAACTGGAGCTTCTGGCTGCTGCCGCCTGCGGCGCTGCTGCTGCTCGGTTCCTTCTTTGCTCCGGGTGGAGCGCCAGCTGGAGGGTGGACAATCTATCCGCCGCTGTCGGTGCAGATGGGCATGGGAATGGACATGGCGATCTTTGCCATCCATATTCTCGGTGCTTCCTCGATCATGGGCTCGATCAATATCATCACCACCATTCTCAACATGCGCGCGCCGGGCATGACCCTGATGAAGATGCCGCTGTTCGTATGGACCTGGCTGATCACTGCGTATCTGCTGGTGATGGTCATGCCGGTACTCGCCGGTGCGGTGACCATGCTGCTGACCGACCGCAATTTCGGTACCAATTTCTTCAATGCCGCGGGCGGTGGTGACCCCGTGATGTTCCAGCATATCTTCTGGTTCTTCGGGCACCCGGAAGTCTACATCATGATTCTGCCGGCGTTTGGTATTGTCTCTGAAATCATCCCAACCTTCGCGCGCAAACCGCTGTTCGGGTATTCCTCGATGGTGTATGCAACTGCCTCCATCGCGATACTTTCCTGCATCGTCTGGGCGCATCATATGTTCACCGCGGGCATGCCAGCAACGGGTCAGTTGTTCTTCATGTATGCAACCATGCTGATCGCGGTGCCGACGGGTGTGAAGGTGTTCAACTGGACCGCTACGATGTGGCGCGGCTCCATGACTTTCGAGACGCCCATGCTGTTTGCCATCGGCTTCATCTTCCTGTTTACGCTCGGTGGATTCAGCGGTGTAGTGTGTGCCATTGTCCCGATCGATATTCAGGTGCAGGATACCTACTACGTTATTGCCCACTTCCATTATGTGCTGGTGTCCGGCGCGCTGTTCGGGATATTTGGCGGCGCCTACTACTGGTTGCCGAAGTGGACGGGTCACATGTACGACGAGACTTTGGGCAAGTGGCATTTCTGGCTGTCCATGATCTTCTTCAATCTCGCCTTCTTCGTACAGCACTTCCTGGGGCTTGCCGGCATGCCGCGCCGTATTCCCGACTATGCGCTGCAATTTGCGGACTTCAACATGATTTCCAGCATCGGCGCCTTTGGATTCGGCTTGAGCCAGTTGTTGTTCCTGTATGTGGTGCTGAAGTGCATTCGTGGTGGTGCAAAAGCGCCTGCCAAGACCTGGGAAGGTGCGAAGACTCTGGAGTGGACCTTGCCGTCGCCCCCTCCCTACCACAGTTTCGAAACTCCTCCCGTTATTCGTTAAGAATTGGGGAATAACATGAAGGACGATGCAGAAAGAAGGCGTGCCGCAATCAGAACAGCCCTCTTTCTGCTCGCGACTGTAATAGCAATCTTTGTTGGGGTTATTGTAAAAAACTGGTGATGAACGTAACTGAAGCGAATTCCGTCGTACTCAGGAAGCTGTTGATCTTTACTGTAATCATGTTTGGTTTCGGCTTCGCGCTCGTTCCGTTTTACGAGAAGATTTGCGAAGTTACGGGCCTCAACAATCTGTTACAGGCGGATACGCTGGTGGAAAACACCCAGGTTGATACGGCTCGATGGGTAACGGTGGAGTTGGATGCCAACACACGTGGACTGCCCTGGCAGTTCAAGCCTCTGCAGTCCAGCGTGCGTGTGCACCCGGGCGAGTTGACACAAGTGGTCTATGAGGTGAGAAATAACTCCGACCGGGAGATCAACGGTCAGGCGATACCCAGCTACAGCCCTCAGTTACTGGGAAAGCACCTGAAAAAACTCGAGTGTTTCTGTTTCAGCAAGCAGGTATTGAAACCGAGAGAGGTACGGCAAATGCCAGTTCAGTTCCTGATCGAACCAGGCCTGCCAGCCGATATCAATACGGTTACCATCTCGTACACCTTTTTCGAGTTGGGTAACGATAATACTGCCAGCTTGGATATCAATGTGAACCAGCTTTGAAAGACGATAACAAGCAACCGCCCAAAGGAACGTGGCTACAGATAGCAAAAGCGGTATTCTGGGCTTTTTTTGGAGTGCGCAAGCAGAGTGACCTCGACAGCGATGCGAGTTCATTGACGCCGGCGCAGGTAATCATCGGAGGGCTCATAGGTGCCGCCCTGTTTGTCATGAGCTTGATATTAGTGGTTAAAATAGTTACTTAGAATCAACTTTATATACGCAGGAGAAAGAGCATGAGCCAACAAGGAGGAGGTCACTACTACGTTCCAGCGCCGTCGACCTGGCCCATTACGGGGTCACTAGCGCTGTTATTCATGGGATTCGGTGCGGCCTTTTCGGTCAACCGGCTTCCCCTGGGTTATGGATTGCTTGCCACAGGTTTTGCCATATTGATCTACATGCTTTTCGGTTGGTTTGGCACCGTGGCCGGTGAAAGCGAGAGCGGCAAATTCAACAAGCAGGTCGATAAATCCTTCCGCTGGGGGATGAGCTGGTTCATCTTCTCGGAAGTCATGTTTTTCGGAGCTTTTTTTGGCGCGCTGTACTACATGCGCATGCACTCCATCCCCGACCTCGGCGACCTGGACAACAAAATTCTGTGGCCGGACTTCACCGCCGACTGGCCCACCGCAGGTCCCGGCATCAAGGAAAAATTCATGCCGATGGGGCCCTGGGGTCTGCCTGCACTCAATACCCTGATCCTGCTGACCTCGGGCGTGACCGTCACCTGGGCGCACTGGGCACTGAAGCTGAACAAGCGCGGGCAACTCAAACTGGGATTGTTCCTCACGTTCGCCCTGGGGTTTCTGTTCGTGGGCCTGCAGGCTTATGAGTACGGCCACGCCTATTCGGAGATGAACCTCAAGCTCT
Source organism: Nitrosospira sp. TNL300 (assembly GCF_055385915.1). NCBI lineage: Bacteria > Pseudomonadati > Pseudomonadota > Betaproteobacteria > Nitrosomonadales > Nitrosomonadaceae > Nitrosospira > Nitrosospira sp. TNL300. Next base: position 241,575 of record NZ_AP041005.1, read on the forward strand.
CCACCGGAGCCTATGGCGCCTCGTTTTTCATGCTGACCGGTTTCCACGGTTTTCATGTAACGCTGGGTTCCATCATGCTGTTCGTCATCTGGTGCCGTGTGCTGAAGGGCCACTTTTCACCCGAGAATCACTTCGGCTTCGAAGGGGTCGCCTGGTACTGGCACTTCGTGGACGTGGTCTGGCTGGGCCTGTTCATCTTTGTATACTGGCTGATATAAGAAGAAGGGCAGCCAGATAACCAGGATGGGGAACCATCCTGGTTCAAAGTGGAATAAAGCCGAAGTAAGTTCCAACCATCAGAAGGGTGAACAGAAAAAGCGACAATCCAATACGCAAGGTCAGGGACTTTACAACACGTGTGTCATTTCCCTTGTCCTTGATCAGATAGTAGAGCGCGGATCCCAGGCTGGCAAATATGAGAAACAGAAGCAGTACGATAACGATTTTCAAGGCTTGATCCCGGAATTGTTAGGTCTTCAGGAAGAAGTTTAGCCGAGTTTCGCATCCTATCCAATGACTATTTCAGGCTGGCGTTTTACGCCACGATTATGGTCAACAGTGGCTGCAATAGCTGTGATAACGGTTATGGTGCAACTTGGTAACTGGCAGCTCTCGCGAGCGCAGGAAAAGGAGTCACGGCAGGAGCGGCTCGACCGTCTTTCACAGGAGCCGGCAATTATGCTCCCTGCTCACCCGGTAAAGCTTGAAGATTTTCAATATCATCAGGTTGAAGCACGGGGCGAATACGTGCCGGGACACACGATCTATCTCGATAACAAGATATACAAGGGAGTCGCCGGCTACCAGATTGTAACTCCATTGAGAATTGGCAACAGTGAAATGCACGTTCTGGTAAACAGGGGATGGATAGCGGCAAGCCGCGATCGGAGTAAATTGCCGGAAGTAGCTACACCAGGCGGGAAGATTGTCGTTTCGGGCATTGCGACGACAGCGATGCAAAAAACCCTGGAATTGTCTCCGGATCAGATATCCGGCCAGGTATGGGAAAATCTGGACCTCGAACGTTATCGAAGCAGCACTGGCCTGAAGCTACAGCCGGTGATGATCCTGCAGAAAGATCAAACGAATGATGGTCTGGTGCGGGAATGGATTCGGCCAGGTTCCGGCTCGGCCAAGAATATCGGGTATGCCTTCCAATGGTTTGCGATGGCTCTCGCTGTATTGATTATTTATCTGGTGCTAAGTGTCAAACGAGAGCGTTATTAGAAAGAGTAGACGGACGCTGATACTGTTGGCGCTGGTATTTAGCGCGCCCTTTATAGCCTCCTATACATTGTATTTCTGGAATGTGCGGCCTCAACCCGTAAATTACGGGGATCTGATCGAGGTCAGGCAACTGAAAGGCACGGGGTTGAACGACGCGGATCAGACAATTTTCCGCATGCGCGACCTTCGCGGCAAGTGGGTGCTGATGTCGATCGACTCGGGTGCATGTGACGAGCAATGCCAGAAGAAGCTCTATTACATGCGTCAGGTGCGTACCTATCAAAATGCTGAAATGGATCGCATCGAGCGGTTGTGGCTGATCGATGACGAGCAGAAGCCTTCCCCCGAAGTACTGAGCGGCTACGAGGGAATGCATGTCATCCTGGCGAAAAACAGTGAATTGCTCAAGGACGTCCCGCCCAATGGTTCACAGCATGATCATATTTATCTGATAGACCCCATCGGAAACCTGATGATGCGGTTTCCAAAGGATCCTGACCCTGGAAAGATGGCGAAAGACATCAAGCGGCTGCTCAAGGTATCCCAGCTGGAACACGCAATGGGTACGGATATGAAACACTGAAAGATACGGCAACTGGATTGGATGTGAGCAGCGGGGCTGCTCTTGCAAATAGACTAGTCGTGATTCACATTGATTTGTCGAAACGGCGGGCACAGGCCCCGCGATAATTAGGAGACGAAACGTTATGACTACAACGAGTATTGCTTGGCAGCAAACTGCTTCGCGCGTGCAGCAGTTTTACCGGTTAACCAAGCCGCGAGTTGTATCGCTTATTGTTTTTACTGCCGTTATAGGCATGTTTCTGTCCGTACCAGGCGTTGTACCCTTGGATACGCTCATCTTTGCCACGGTGGGAATAGCGTTTGTCGCGGGGGCCGCTGCAGCCGTCAACTGCCTCGTCGAGCAGAAAATCGATGCCGTCATGGCCCGCACGCGTGGCCGTCCTCTCCCTCGCGGCACCGTTACCTCGCCTGAAACCTTTGTGTTCCTGGCGCTTGTCGGCGGCGCGGGTCTGCTGATACTGCATCAACTGGTCAATCCGCTGACCATGTGGCTCACGCTTGGAACCTTTGTCGGCTATGCGATTATCTACACTGTGATCTTGAAACCGATGACGCCGCAAAATATCGTCATCGGTGGCGCTTCCGGCGCAATGCCGCCAGTTCTGGGTTGGGCTGCGATGACGGGCGAAGTGTCGGCTGACGCGCTGCTTTTATTTCTGATCATCTTTGCATGGACGCCGCCTCATTTCTGGGCGCTTGCACTCTATCGGAAACTGGAATACGCAAAGGTCGGCATGCCGATGCTGCCGGTAACCCACGGCGACAAATTTACGCGCCTGCATGTTCTGCTATACACGCTGATACTCATCGCGGTGACATTGATGCCTTATGCCACCCAAATGAGCGGGCTTATCTATCTGGTCGGCGCAATAGTGCTAGATGCGATATTTTTATACTATGCAGTAAAAATCTACCTCAGCTATAGTGATCAACTGGCCCGAAGCGCGTTTCGCTACTCGATCATTTATCTGGCAGCGTTGTTTGCCGTATTGCTGGTAGACCATTACATACGTTTCTAAGGGGCATGCGTGAGGCATTGGCCGCACTATTACAAACTTGTAGTATGGTTGGCAGCGGCGCTACTGATGGCACCGCTCCTTTCAGCATGTAGCAAGACGGAAAAGCCGGCGTTTCTTTCGACGGACATCACCGGCGCCGATTTCGGCAAGGATTTCAATCTCACCGATCACAACGGGAAGATGCGAACCCTTGCCGACTTCAAGGGCCAGGTCGTCACGGTATTTTTCGGCTACACTCATTGCCCCGATGCCTGCCCTGCGACTATGGGCAATCTTGCGGCGGCGATGGATATTCTGGGCGCTGATGCAGCGCGTGTGCAGGTGCTGTTTATTACAGTCGATCCCGAGCGCGACCGCCCTGAAGTCCTCAAGGCATACCTGTCTGCCTTCAATTCCAGCTTTCTCGGCTTGTATGGCGACGAACGTGCGATAAAGAAGACTGCCAAAGAATTTAACGTCGTCTACCAGAAACAACAAGGGGGAGCCCACCAGCATGACAGCGTGGACCACTCCACCGGAACCTACATTTACGATACAGAGGGAAAGCTCCGGCTATACGTCAGCAATGACAAAGGCGCTGATGTCTTCGCGCACGATATCTCCCAACTCCTGAAAACTTCAGGTTAGCAGATTCGCAAGCCGGACATTGATGTCTATGGAAACAGTTTCCCGGGATTCAAAATATTGTTGGGATCAAACACGCGTTTGATTTCCTTCATGAGCTCCATGGTGGCAGGATCGATTTCTTTTCCGATATACGCTCTTTTTTCGCTGCCCACACCATGCTCTCCTGACAAGGTGCCATTGAGTTCGATTACAAGGTCGAATATCTCGTTCAGGCACATTTCCGCTCGCTGCATTTCATCCGCGGACTCTGGGTTCACCAGCAAGTTGACATGAATATTGCCGTTGCCGGCATGACCAAAATTGACGTTGGAAAGGCGATGCTTCGCGCTCACCCTGGTGAGCCCCAGCAGAAACTCTGGCAGAGCCGAAACCGGCACGACTACGTCCTCATTGATTTTTTTTGGCGCTATATCCCGCAGCAGCGGCGATAAAGTCTTTCTCGCTCGCCATAATGCGGCAGCATCTGCTGTGGGCGCTGCGTGAATCAATGCGCTACCGCCGCAAGCCTTGAGAACAGCGTCGCGTGACTCTGCGACAGAGTGCTCGGTACCATCCACCTCGATCATCAGCATGGCCCGCGCATCGGCAGGAAGCATACCGGGGAAGCGCCCCCTGATCAGGTTCAGGGATCCGGCATCGAGAAACTCCAGCGCGCTGGGAGTCTGGGGAAGCGCCATGATCCGGACAATGGCGTCGGTGCAGCCGGCAAGGTCGCTATAATAGGCTGTCACGCCTCCCAGTGCCTGGGGAAGCGGGGTGAGCTTGAGGGTTGCCTCGGTAATAACTGCCAGTGTACCTTCGGAGCCTATCAGAAGCCGGGTGAGGTCGTACCCCACGACGCCCTTGGTCGTATAGCAACCCGTTCGGATTACTTCACCCTTACCGGTAACCGCCTTTACTCCCAGCACATGATCGCGGGTGGTTCCATACTTTACCGCGTGCGGCCCGCCGGCCGAGGTGGCAAGGTTTCCCCCTATACTGGAAAAAGCCGCACTGGAGGGATCAGGAGGCCAGAAGAAACCATGCGTTCTTGCAATATCCTGGACTGTCTGGTTTATGACCCCCGGCTCAGCAACGAGTACGCGATTGGCAGGATCAACCTTGACGACGCGCACCATCCGTTCCAGCGATAACGCAATTCCACCGGATTCCGGGAGGCTGCCACCAGAGGTGCCGGTGCCTCGCCCCCGAGGTACGAGCGGGATCCTGGTCTCGTTACAGAATTTTACTGCTGCCTGAACTTCCAGGGCGGACAACGGAAATACCACGGCATCGGGCGGAAAAACCTTCCGAGTATTATCGTACGCATACGCATAACAATCCACCGGATCGGTATAGACTCGATCTGGTGGAAACAGCTTGCCAAGCTGCGCAATATGGGTGGCAGAAAGCATCAAGGATGTGCGAAAAGACAGATCATTCCACGGATGCGGAACTGGAAAATCGACTCGTCTTCTTCAACAAACGCAAGGCCAGAAGCTTACTCCATGTACTCGAACACCTTCACCACCTTCTTGACACCGTCGGCCCGCCTGGCAAGATCTTCAGCATTCTCCGCCTCCTCTTCCTTTACAAGTCCAAGCAAATAGACAGTGCTGTCCTCGGTGACAACCTTGACGTGGTTGGCCTGAAACCGGCCCGAGTCCATAAAACGCCCCTTGACCAGAGAAGTGATCAGGGTGTCATTGCCGCGGGCGGTAAATGAGCTTGGGTTGCCGACGGTAATTTCATTGGTTACATTACGCACGTTTTCAACGCTGCTCACAAGATTGCCAATTTCTTCTTTTATTGTTTCAGAAGGTGCCTCGCCGGTGAGCAGGACGTTCCGATTGAAACTGGTGACATTCACGTGAACGTCCGAACTGAATCTCTCACTGATACGCCAATTGCTTCTAAACTCGATACTCTCATCTTCTACAAACATGCCACTTGTACGGCGGTCCTGCGACATTGCAATCCCTGTTCCCACTCCGGCCGCCATTCCTCCGGCGACCAGCAGGCCGCAACCAGACAAAAACGGAAGCAGGAAAAAAACCAGCAAGAGCGATCTTAAATGAAGATATTGCATCGATTCCCCCAATAAACGATAAATGTATAATAATATGCATATGCGCTAAAGATATATCAGGATCCGGCTACGGCAAGCAGCGCGTTGAAAGCTCAGAGTCACACCACAGGCATCTCGGGAAACCAGTAAAATGATGCCTTTAAAAAAAGAATATTTCAAATGGAATGAGCACCCATGCCAGCGAGGTCATGCGTCAGTCCAACGTTGCAACCAGTATTACGGATAGTTACCATCAAAAGCGTTCCTGATCCATTCGATGTCGCTCCCATCATTGCCGGATAACAGCACGGCGTCAAAGCGGCAACAGGGCTCGGTTCTCAGCGAGAGCAGATAATGCCGGGCCGCACGCACCACCTTGCGTTGTTTCGATAAAGTGATACTGGAGCCTGCGCCCCCAAAATTCCGGTTCGCACGCATCCGCACTTCGACAAACACGAGAGTTTCCCCATCGCGCATGATGAGATCGATTTCACCAAAACGGCACCAGTAGTTTCTCTGTACCAGCACAAGCTTGTGCCTTGCAAGAAACGCTTCCGCGTACCGCTCAGCTTGGTTCCCCTTCAACCTGGGGTTCATTCCCGTTATCCTTGTAAAACGCATCAGCTTCAACCTCATTTTTGCCTGGGGAATCAAACGCCAGGGATATTTTAAAATCCAGTCGCTGGTAATCATCCTCAGAACAGAACCTGTGAAAATCGCTTGCATGGACCAATCTAAAGCAACCGTAATCCCCGCCACGTTATACGTCGTCGCCACACCCATAGGCAATCTGCGCGACATCACATTGAGAGCCCTTGATGTGCTTGCAGCGGTTGACGTCATTGCAGCGGAGGACACCCGTACGACAAAGCATCTGCTTACACGCTACGCCATCTCAAAAACGCTATTCGCCCTGCACCGCCACAACGAAAGCGCGTTGTTTACAAAAATTGCCGGACTTCTTTCGCAAGGCAAAACAGTCGCCATGGTCACCGACGCGGGCACTCCGGCAATCTCGGACCCCGGTGGGCTTATCGTCAGATTTGTGCGGGAGCAGGGTTTCAAAGTTGTGCCGATTCCGGGTCCCAACGCGGCGGTATGCGCCCTGTCCGTTGCCGGCATATCCAATCCGCATTTTCTGTTTTACGGTTTTCTCCCGACCAGCAGCGGCCCGCGGCGCGGGGCGCTTGTCAACCTGAAGCCGCATCCCTACAGCCTCATATTTTACGAAGCGCCACACCGTATTCTCGAGTGTATAGCGGATATGACGGAGGTGTTCGGAAGTGATCGCAGAATCACATTTGCCAGGGAGCTGACAAAGATGTTCGAAACCATTCATGACTGTGCACTGGGTGATGCGCTTGCCTGGCTGGAGGCTGATTCCGATCGCCGCAAGGGCGAGTTCGTACTCATTCTGTCGGGGGCCGATCGTCCGAAAGAAGCCGGGTTGAGCGAACAGGCTCGCCATACACTCCAACTGTTGATGCACGAATTGCCCCTCAAGCAGGCGGTGAAGCTGGCTGCGGAAATCAGCGGCGAAAGTAAAAACAGGCTTTATTCACTGGCACTCTCACTTCAGCCTCATCCAGGTTCCTGAAAGATCGATATGGTGCAGTTGCCTCCGGTTCCTCAATGGAGGAGCGCTGGCACAAGGATGAGCCCGCGTTTATAATGTCGGGCTCGCATGGCCATCATCATTGGTAGTGCGAGAGGGGGCAGTTCCCCATAGATATTTATTTTTTTGGAGAGATCGACTATGAAAACACCTGCTACCTACTATCACGCTGGCTGTCCCGTATGTGTCGAGGCCGAGCATCAGATTGCTGAAGCCCTGGATCCCGATCGCTACGAGGTTGAACTCGTACATCTCGGCGAGCAAAAGGACAGGATCCCGGCTGCCGAAGCGGCTGGCGTTAAGTCTGTTCCGGCGCTGGTAATCAACGGAGCACCTTTCCACATCAACTTTGGCGCCCCCATGTCGGCGTTGAAGTCCTAATCAATAAAGTGGCGGGCATGATGCCCGCCTACAACCCGCCTGCCCTGTAACCATCGGGTGACCCAGGGAGTAATTCCGCCATTACCGGGTCTGCCTGGCCTGGTTTCGATCCGCTGCATTCACCGCCTCACAACCGACTCGTCAAATAACCGGCCCACTTCGCGCATAGCATACCGCTTGGTACCGCGCATAGGGATGACGGTAACAGGACCCTCACCTCATCCTGTTCCAGGTCCTACTCATGATTGCAAACGCGACAAGCGCTGAATCTCCTCTATACTTCCAAATATTACCAACAGCTCTCAGGAGAAGATCATGGAGCTTATACTATGGCGTCATGCCGAGGCTGAGGACGGCATTCCCGATAGTGCACGGGAACTTACCGATAAAGGGCGAAAACAGGCTGACCTCGTGGCCGCCTGGCTCAGGCCCAGGCTTCCGAAAAATACGCGCATCATCGTCAGCCCAACCCGGCGCACCCAGCAGACGGCTTCCGCACTCGACAAAGATTTCGAGACGGTCAGAGAAATCGGTCCCGGTGTTTCCCCGAAGACAGTTCTGAATGCAGCAGGATGGCCAGATGCGAAAGGTGCGGTGCTGGTGGTAGGTCATCAGCCTACGCTGGGAGAAGTCGTCGCTTTGCTCATGTCAGGCGATCCCGCGCAATGGACCATCCGGAAAGGTTCGATATGGTGGTTCGCCCAGAAAAAAGGGAACCATAACCCCGGGGAGTTACTGCTCCAGGCCGTCGTTTCTCCCGACATGCTGCAAGCAGGAGACCGATAGGCGCGCCGTCTTTTTAAGGTTTCGGTATCCTGCCCGGTATCGGCTCAGCCTTATCAATTGCGTCGTACTGCTCCGATAGAATTCCAGCGATCCCACGCCCCATAATGGCTTCTGATCTGGCCAACCGGCAGCGCGAGCAGAATCAGCAATACGCCCGCTGTGACGCTGGCTGCAGCCCCCAGTCCGGTATAGCCAGCTAGCAGAAGGGGCGCCGGAATCAACCAGGCGCCGAATATGATGTTGACCAAACGCAGCAGACGTCCCACTTCGCTCAGGGCCATGATCGAGAAGGTGACAACGAGAGCACCGATCAGATGATCGCCATTGGCTGCGGCCCCAGCGGTATCAAAGGTGATGCGGGAAAACATCAGCGCGACACCGATGAGGACGCTTGCCCACATGCCCCAGGTGAAGCTCACGCCGCTAGCCATGATTTCATGCAGCACAGCCAGCGGTGGCCCTTCGAAACCGCCCGAGTAATCCGCTCCACCGCCTTCCATCGTATCCCCGTGCCACAATACGTGCCATAACGATTTACCTTTCCTTCTTCGATCCTTGAGGAATTGCAGCGTGGCAAGAATCTCATCGAAGGAATACGGAATCTGTAGCAGCATCGCAGCCGCGGCAATAAGGCAAAGCGTGCACCAGGTGTCCAGCAGAATCGGCTGGATGATGATGAAATAGATACTGACCGCCCCGAGTGGGACAATCAATATCCCGAAGAATAGCACCATCCAGGGCATGGTCCGCCACCTGCGCTTGTCGCCGATCACTCCTGTGAGGATTTCCAGCACGTAGACTGCCGCACCGAGACCCGCATCCGCGACTGGCCATACTTCCGAAATATAGGAAGTAATGATACGGGCGGTACCATCGCCAAAAAACGGATCCCACACATCTTCAATATGACCTAATTGAAAGGCAGCCATATAGCGCGAAAGAAACAACCCCACGAACGCCAGTGCCACGATGGGAAAACGATTGGTCATTCCGGAAGGATTATAACTCCAGCCCGGCGGAGTATCTGGCCCAGTAGTGCGCGCAAGCGCCCCGATACCCGATGGGGGTGACACGATCACCGCAAATAAAATGATAAAGGCACCTACCAGCGTATCATTGGCATAAACTGCCGCGCTCGGAGTCCAGAAGACGAGCGGTGCAAACAGCAACCAGACCCCCAGCAACGCTGTGATCCAGCGCGCCCAGCCGTAGTCACGCGCCAGCGATAGAAAGCCGAATATCACGACCAGCAGACCGGTAGTCACATCGCTTGCCGTCATCCAGGTTGCAGACATCGCTGATCCCCGCTGGCTCGGCGTTACGATGTCCTCACTTATCATCCAGGACTCCGTCAGCCCGAAAGTAAACGGGCTCGCAATCAACCATAACCCCAGGGCGACGTTTGCAAAGTGGCACCACAGGCTTTGCCTGTGCTCGTTCCTTTCCTGTTCACGGCTCTGGGTAATCAGCGTTGCGCTCGGCAGATTGCTTTTTTCCATTTCTTCCAGCCATGCGGGCAGCGGCAATTTGTTGCGCTTGTACCAGTTGGCCGGATTGTGTTTCAGCCGGGCAATCATCCTCGGCAGGCACTCGCGCAGCATATGCTGCGGGCTCCAGCTCAGCAGCTTTTTCGCGCGCGAACAATCGAGCTCGAAATGATCATCGGATAATGCCACCATGAATGGCTGGACAAAGGGTTCAATCCCGCGGTCGATGGCATCCGGCACGATATCCTCGATCCGGAGCTGGAGCCAGGCGCCAGCAACGGCCATGGACTTCGGAATCTGATGCGTGACCCACGGCGTCCCGTGAATCAACTGACCGATCAGGTTCTGCAGGCTCTCGTAACTTTCGGTCGCCGACTCGCCGAGCAGGAGCGTGGTTTCTTCGGGCAACTGCAAGCGCCGCTCCACTGCCAGCCGGAAAGCGAGAGCAATGTCATCGATATGCGAAAAAGATTGGCCATGCGAAGAATCTCCGGGAAATACATGGCTTTGCAACTGGCGTTCGTAGATACGCTGGAACTGGGTGCTGAGCGAGGGTACTTCGCACCAGTCGGTGTAGACGCCGGCAAGACGGAATATCACAAACGGTATGCGTCCATGATACGCGCGCACTTCCTTTTCTGCCGCTACCTTGGATTCCGGGTAGGGCCATTTTGGCGCGAGCGGTGACTCCTCGTTGATGGGCAGGCCAGGCTGCGTTGGCGCATGCACCAGCATGGTGCTCGCGTAGATAAATTGCTCCACTTCGAACGATTCAAGCGCCTTCAATAGCCGACGCGTCCCTCTTATATTGACCTCCTCGTACAAGGGATTGGGTTCGTCCGAAAAATCATAAAAGGCAGCAAGATGGATGACGGACGCAATCCGCTGCCCGTAGTCTTTCCGCAGCTGCTGAAACGCGCGCGATACTGCCGCATCGGAAGATATATCGACACCGATGCAGTCAACATCAGTGTCGCATTTCTGCTCGAAGCCGATAATCCTGAATTTGTCGCCAAGCTCGGCTGCAATCGCCCTGCCGATCCTGCCTTCAGAACCGGTGATGAGGATCAGAGGTTTTTCGCTGGATTCTCGCTTTTCCATACAGTTTCTGGAAGCAATCGAGCTAAAAGCAAAAGGTAGCGCTGCTACGCTGGTCATGCCTTTCATCTGATAAACGATGCAACGCTAAACCACGGGTAGGCGTCGCACTTTCCGCCCTATTCTCCACAGATACAATACGGAGAGGGGCGGAAAGTGCCGTTCAATGGGAACTGGAATTCAGGCAGTGATGAGGCATTGAAGGAGCATCAGCGGATACAATTGTCTGGCTCTTGTTTACCTGACCCTGCCCGAATCCTTGCCCGAGGTCTGAGTTGTCGTATAAGGCGTCTGCTCATACGGCGTGTCGGGGCTGTCCGTCGGCTGTTTCATACGGGAAGACTCGGTATAAGTCTTCGTTCCGTAGTAGGAATTGATCGTATTCTGCCAGGATGTATCCGCCATGTCGGGCCAGTCGTCCTTATTGAATCCCGGAGCGGAGTTGAGGCGTTCCTTGTCCACGTTGAGGATGAAGCGCTTGTTCTCTGGATCGAGCGTCAGCGCGCTCCAGGGCACGGCGAAGAGCTTGTCTCCCATTCCCATCAGTCCGCCGAAGGACAACACTGCGTAGGCGATTTTGCCGTTGTTCATATCGAGCATGATTTCCTTGATGTCGCCAAGGTCTTCGTCCCTTGTGTTGTATACGTCCTCTCCGATCAGGGTGTCGGCGCCCATCAGATGGGGACCAGGTCCCTTGCCTTCCTTGCCATAGTTTTTGTACATGCCGTAGGTGTCACGATCTGTGTAGCCCATGGTTCTCTCCTATAATTAATCCAGTTTCATGATCTGCGGGAATCGCAATCCGGAAAACGATGGTTCGAATAATAAGGAAGAGAGCGGTTCGGGTCGGTTCGGTAGCCAACAAAAAGAGGTAGCCAAAAAGAGGTGGCTGCGGGGAATCGGCAGGACGCCGTCAAAGCTGCTTTTGCCATCAGCATGTGCAGGTCGTGTAAAATGTGCGCAAAGCTGTTTCCTGTCAATTGCAAATGCGGTATCAAGGCTGTCGGAAAGATAGTAAATGCTCACGTTAAAGGATATCGACTCCTGGCCTCCTTGCTAAAGGCCGAAAGAAGAAGCTCGTGGTTTTGCCAACCGCGAAGTATTTATCCTTTCTTCCAGCTGCTTGCCCCAAGGCAAGGGCTGAATCAACGTTAATCAACATGACGAATCAACAGATGCCATCGGGACATCCTCTCGAGCGCCAGCCTCTGGGTCTGCTGTGCCTTGCCGCGCTGGGAGTGGTTTACGGCGATATCGGAACAAGCCCGTTATACGTCATGAAGACGGTTTTCGACCCCATTCACGGACTTGCTGTCACCGAGAGCAACGTGATCGGTATCATTTCGCTCATTTTCTGGACGATCATGATCGTGGTGTCGCTCAAATACGTGACGTTGATCCTGAGGGCCGACAATCACGGTGAAGGCGGGATCATGGCGTTGCTATCGCTGGCCAGCTCATCCGTTACAGACCGTCCGCGCTTGCACAACGTTCTGTTTCTGATCGGCGCATTCGGGGCAGCGCTGTTCTTTGGCGACGGCGTTATCACGCCTGCCATTTCGGTATTGAGCGCAGTCGAGGGTCTTGAAGTTGCAACACCGCTGCTTCAGCCTTACGTGCTGCCCATCACCATGGCTGTGCTGATCGCGCTTTTCATGTTGCAGCAGCGAGGAACGGGGGGAATCGGCGCCTTGTTCGGGCCCGTCATGGTGATATGGTTCGTCAGCCTCGGACTTGTGGGTTTGATCAATATCGCGGGCGCGCCTCAGATTGTCGCCGCGTTCAACCCCATGCATGCCTTTGCCTTTTGCATCAGTAATGGCTGGCTGGCATTTATTGCCCTGGGCGCGGTGGTACTGGCAGTGACAGGCGGCGAGGCGCTCTATGCAGACATGGGACACTTCGGCGCGAAGCCGATCCGGCTGGCCTGGTATGGGGGAGTCCTTCCCGCCCTGACTTTGAATTATCTGGGACAAGGCGCGCTGCTGCTCGCCAATCCATCCGCAATTTCCAATCCTTTCTTTCTATTGTTTCCTTCCTGGGCACTCTATGGCGCGGTAGGGCTCGCGACCGCGGCCACCGTGATTGCCTCGCAATCCGTCATCTCCGGTGTTTTCTCGGTGACGAGGCAAGCCATCCAGTTGGGCTTTCTGCCGCGCATGCAGATCCGGCACACCTCCGAACGGAAAATCGGGCAGATATACATCCCGTTTGTCAACTGGACTCTGCTGGCAGTCGTCCTCATGGCGGTCGTTGGATTCGGGTCATCCTCCAATCTTGCCTCGGCATATGGCGTAGCAGTCACGACCACGATGGTTATCGAAACTACGCTTACTTTTTTCGTGCTCCGCTATGCCTGGAATTATCCATTCCTCCTGGGCATCCTGGTAACCGCGTTTTTCCTGATGATCGACAGCGCGTTCTTCTCCGCCACCATACTGAAAGTTGCCCAGGGAGGCTGGTTCCCGCTCGCAATCGGGTCCGTCATTTTTTTCATTATGATCACCTGGAATCGTGGGCGGCAAATTCTGGTCGAGCACCTGCGTTCCGTCGCCATACCGCTCCAATCCTTCCTCGAATCGCTTATCGCACATCCTCCCACACGGGTCGCGGGTACCTCGGTTTTCTTGACGGCCAATCCGGAGGGTGTGCCGCACGCGCTGCTACATAATCTTGCCCATAACCAGGTCCTGCACGAGCGCGTGGTTTTCCTCACGGTCGCCTACCAGGAAACTCCCTGGGTTCCGGTAGAGCAACGCGTCTCCATAAAACCCCTGATGGAAAATTGTTATCAGATCACAGTGCGGTACGGCTACAAGGATGAAACGAATCTGCCGTACGCACTCGAATTGTGTGAACCGCATGGCCTCGTGTTCGAACCCTTGAGGACCTCCTACTTCCTGAGCCGCGAGATCGTGGTACCCAGTCCGGGCGCCGGCATGTCCCTGTGGCGTGAACGCCTATTCGCGGCAATGGTGCGCAACGCCAGCAACGCTGCCGAATACTTCAAACTGCCGGCAAACCGTGTACTTGAACTAGGGGCGAGAGTGGAGATTTAGAGATACTGTTCTTTCGCTCGCTATTACCTCCGCCTCGAGCGACAGTAACTGTCGCAAAATACTCTCTATCTAAACATTTCTAGCAAATTGACGGGCCGCGCAAAACGGAAAACTTGGCATTTTTAGTATCCCTTATCCATTTATCCGTAAAACCTGATGTCGGTTAGATTGCCAGCTTGAGGAATTTCAGCGTGACCATTGAAGCATCAGCCCTGAGCGATGGATACAGAAATCCACAAAACACATATCCCTGGCGGCCGTACGTTCTCCCGACCGGCTATCGCCACTCTCACCTTTGTGATTTTTATGTCGCTTACCCTGGTGAGTTGGTCTGTCGTACAGGATCTAGAGGAACGGCATGAAAATTCTCGATTCGATAAGGTGATAGCAGAAGCTATCCATAAGATCGAGCATCACTTTTCAGGGTATGAGCAGGTGTTGAAAGGCGGACTCGGCCATCTGCTTGCCTCCCCCTCTGTTTCGCGAAAAGAATGGCGCACATACGTGAATGCGCTCCGAATAAACGATCGATATCCAGGCATTCACGGTATCGGTTTCGCCAAATATATCCCACCGTCACGGCTTGCCGCCAATACTGAAGAAGTGCGTGCGGAAGGCTTCCCATCCTATAAAATCTGGCCTGAAACCCCACGGCAAGAGTATACATCGATTATATATCTCGAACCCTTTACGGGATCAAATCTGCGCGCATTTGGATACGACATGTTTTCAAATGCTGTTCGACGCGCCGCCATGTCCCGCGCGCGCGATACCGGAGAAGCCGCACTTACCGGCAAGGTGAAGCTCGTACAGGAAACCGGTGAAGATATCCAGGCAGGCGTCCTTATGTATCTCCCCTACTATAGTGCTGCAAATCTGCCGAAAACGGTGGAAGAAAGGCGCGCATCACTTGGTGGCTATGTATATGCCCCGTTCAGAATGGATGACTTCGTACGCGCCACCCTTCGGAGGGAGCTTGATATCCTCGACTTAAGAATTTTCGACGGGGAAGCAATGGCAGAAGATTCTCTTCTTTTCGACAGCGTAAAACATCGATCTGGACCGTTGCTCGTATCTAAATTTAAACGCGTCATACCTGTATCTTTATATGGTCAAACATGGGCGATCGAAGCATCCTCCCGTCCTGCATTTGAAAAAGCAATAAAAAATTACGAGGCACTTCTCGTTCTGCTGAGCGGAATCGTGGTCAGTATGTTGACTGCCATGGTTTCCTTTGTCCTTTCGGGGAACAAAGAGAAGGCTGCGGCACTGGGACGTGTAAATAAAAAACTGCTGTTGGCCATGGAGGAGCAGAAGGCAACAACACGCGAGCTTTCAAATGCGAAGCTTCGCACAGAGAGGATTCTGGAAAGTATTACTGATGCGTTTTATACCCTGGATAGGGAATGGCGCTTCACTTACGTGAATAAGGAAGCGGAGAATCTGCTACAGCGTAATCGCGAGGATCTTCTGGAAAGGGTGATCTGGGAAGAATTCAAAGAGGCAGCAGGAACAACTTTCGATCGCGAATACCATCGGGCGCTCATAGAAAACAAGACAGTGACGTTTGAGGAATTCTACGTTCCACTGGATGGATGGTTCGAGGTACACGCTTATCCGTCCGAAGAAGGCTTGACTGTTTATTTCCGCGATATTACCGAACGCAAAGAGTCTGAGCAGGCGCGGCAGGAAGCCCATGCCCGCATTCGCCAACAAGCTTCTCTGCTCGACAAGGCGACAGATGCAATCATTGTGTGCGGCATTGATCATCGTATTCAGTTCTGGAACCAGGGTGCGGAACGGTTCTATGGATGGATGTCAGAAGAGGTGATGGGAAGAGCGGCTGACATGTTATATGACAATGTTGCCGTTTTTGATGAGGCAAACCGGTCGCTACTCAGTGCTGGCGAATGGAGAGGAGAACTTAGGCAGCGACGCAAGGACCAAAGTACGCTGATCGTGGAAGCACACTGGACGCTGGTCAGAAATGACGATGGAGAGCCTCAGTCTATCTTCGCGATCAATACAGATATTACCCAGCGCAAGAGCGCTGAGAACGAAATCCTGCACCTCGCCTTCTACGATTCCTTGACGGGTTTGCCCAATAGACGGCTCTTGCTGGATCGTCTCGGGCATGCATTAGCAGCCAGTGCTCGTAACCACCGCATGGGTGCGTTACTGTTTATCGACCTCGATAACTTTAAGCTGCTGAATGACACGCTCGGCCATGACATGGGTGACCTGCTGCTTCGGCAGGTCGCGTCCCGCCTGTCCTTTTGCGTGCGCGAAAACGATACAGTAGCTCGCTTGGGGGGCGACGAGTTTGTGGTGATATTGATGGGTGACTTTAGCGAAGATCATGATGAGGCCCTTGCTCAGATAAGGACCATTTGTGAAAGGATACGCAGCGCCTTCATTCAGCCATTTAATCTCGATCCATACATACATCACATTACCCCCAGCATCGGTATTGCGCTGTTTAGCGATCAGTCGCACACAACAAACGAACTGCTGAAACGAGCGGATCTCGCGATGTATCAAGCAAAAGCATCAGGCCGCAACGCCATGCATTTTTTCGATCCAGAGATGCAAGCGGAAATGAATGCGCGAGCTACTCTGGAGTCGGAGTTATACAAAAGCTGGGAGAGAAACGAGTTCGTTCTCCACTATCAGCTGCAGGTGGACAGCCGCGGGATTATCGGTGCTGAAGCGCTGGTGCGGTGGCAGCATCCACGCCGGGGTCTTTTGCCCCCGTCCGAATTCATTCCGCAGGCAGAGGAAACCGGCCTGATTCTTCCTTTGGGCGAGTGGGTGCTGGAAACCGCATGCAGCCAACTGGCAAGCTGGGCATTTCAGCCGGAGACAGCACAACTTAATCTCTCGGTGAATGTCAGTTCTCTCCAGTTTTGTCAGCCCGATTTTGTCGAGCAAATAATTTCAATACTCGACCATACCGGTGCCAATCCACAAAGACTCAAGCTTGAGCTTACCGAAAGCATCCTGGTCCACGACATGGACGATACCATTGCAAAAATGATGGCACTCAAAGCCAAGGGCGTGGGCTTCTCCCTGGATGACTTTGGCATCGGCTATTCCTCACTCTACTATCTGAAACGTCTGCCGCTGGATTGGGTAAAAATTGATCAGTCTTTTGTAAGAGACATGCTAACCGATAATAACGACGCAACGATCGTCCGTGCGATTCTGCTCCTTGCAAAAAGTATGGGGTTGGCGGTAATTGCCGAGGGAGTAGAAACCGGAGCACAAAAAGATTTTCTTGCTAGCCACGGTTGTACTGCTTACCAGGGTTATCTGTTCAGCCGGCCTCTGCCATTAGATCAGTTTGAGCGGTTTGTGCATCCGACTGAAGTACAAGCTGTATAAGTTAGAATCCAGGGGACCGGTGAACCAGCTTCTATCCCTCTGTCACAGAGTGATATTAAAACCGCACCTGAGCCAGACAATCTTCTGGTCGATATGATGGCATTAAAAAACTGGCGTGAGGAATACATGGAACGCTCCGTCCCTGCGACGACGACGGCTGGATAACAGTATGAAACTCCTCCATACATCCGACTGGCATATTGGCCGGACCTTATATGGCAGAAAGCGGTACGAGGAATTCGAGGCATTTCTGACCTGGCTGACAAAGACGATTCAGAGGAACGAAATTGATGCCCTTCTGGTAGCCGGTGATATCTTTGATACCAGCGCTCCAAGCAATCGTGCCCAGGAACTCTATTATCGTTTCCTCTGGAAGGTGGCAGCTTCATCATGTCGACATGTGATCATCGTCGCGGGTAACCACGATTCCCCCTCATTTCTCAATGCACCCAAGGAGCTGCTCAAAGCCCTTGATGTCCATGTCATCGGTAGCACGTCCGAATCCCTTGAAGATGAAGTACTGGTGCTCCGAAATGAGCAAGATGTGCCCGAACTGATTGTCTGCGCTGTGCCATATCTTCGTGACAAAGACATCCGCGTGGCGGAAGCCGGTGAGAGTGTCGAAGATAAGGAACGGAAGCTGCTCGTCGGTATTCGCAATCATTACGCTGCCATAGCCGCCCTGGCCGAACGGAAGCGCGTGGAGCTTGGAATCGATATTCCCATCATTGCCACGGGCCACCTTTTCGCCGCTGGAGGGCAAACTGTCGAGGGTGACGGCGTGCGGGATCTTTATGTCGGCTCCCTGGCGCATGTGAGTGCCGGGATTTTTCCTGCATCCTTCAACTACCTGGCGCTTGGCCACCTCCATGTCCCACAGAAGGTAAACGGTTCCGAAATCATACGATATAGCGGCTCTCCTCTACCCATGGGGTTCGGGGAGGCTAAACAACAGAAGAGCTTTTGCCAGGTTGAATTCCACAGTACCGCAGCGTCTGTTCAATTGATCAATGTGCCGGTGTTTCAGAAGCTCGAACGTATCAAGGGAGACTGGGGCAGTATCTCCACCCAGATTCGTAAACTGTCAGCGACCGGCTCTCAAGCATGGCTCGAAGTCATCTACGAAGGTGAAGAAGTAATCGGCGATCTGCGCGAGCGTCTGGAAATCGCCATTACCGGCACTCAAATGGAAATTCTGCGGGTGAAGAACAATTATATTATCGATCGTGTCCTTGGAAAAATCCATGAAGAAGAAACACTGGACGATCTCAGTGTGAACGACGTATTCGAGCGATGCCTGACCGTACATGAAGTGCCTGAAGACCAGCGACCGGAATTACTTCGTGCTTATCAGGAAGCGCTTTCGTCTCTCTATGAGGACGACATGCAAGCGGAATAGAGAGGCTGTCGATGAAGATATTGCAGGTAAGATTCAAGAATCTGAACTCGCTGGTGGGTGAATGGGAAATCGACCTGACGCACCCGGCCTTTACCTCCGACGGTATCTTTGCCATCGCTGGTCCGACGGGTGCCGGGAAGACAACCATCCTCGATGCCATTTGCCTCGCTCTCTACGGGCGGACGCCTCGGCTGAGCAAGGTCACCAAAAGCGGAAACGAGATAATGTCTCGTCAGATCGGCGAATGCTTTGCTGAAGTAACGTTTGAAACGCAGACTGGTCGTTTTCGTTGCCACTGGAGCCAGCACCGGGTACGTAAAAAACCGGATGGTGAACTTCAGGCTCCGAAGCATGAGATTGCTCATGCCGATTCAGGTGCGATTTTCGAATCCAGGATCAAGGGGGTCGCCGAACAGATCGAGGTGGCTACCGGTATGGATTTTGACCAATTCACCCGATCCATGTTGCTGGCTCAGGGAGGCTTTGCCGCATTCCTGCAGGCGTTACCTGATGAGCGGGCGCCGATCCTGGAGCAGATAACGGGCACGGAGATTTATAGCAAAATATCCATCCGCGTCCATGAGCGCCAGCGTGAAGAGCGGGAAAAACTGAACCTGCTTCAGGCTGAAACAGCAGGTATCGTGATTCTGGAGCAGGAACAGGAAAAAGATATTCAGCAGGAACTCGAGTCAAAACAGAAAGAAGAGCTCGATCTGACCAGAAAATTAATGGATACGGACAAAGCCATTACGTGGGTGAAGGCCGTAGATGGACTGAGGAAGGAAATCGACAACCTGACAGCGGAAGCGAGCAAACTGCAAGCCGACATCGACATTTTTAGACCAGAGCGTGACAAACTCAGCCTGGCAATTCAGGCAGCGTCACTGGAGGGTTCCTATGCGACGCTGACAGCAATCCGAATGCAACATGCGGATGAGCAGAAGGCACTGAAAGCTGAGGAAGCAGTCCTTCCTGAACTGGCATCCTCTGCCAAGGAACAGGCCGAATCACTGAAATCGGCTGAGCAGCAGTTCATTGGAGCCAAAGCGGAGCTGGAAGCTGCTACATCGCTCATCAGGAAGGTCCGTTCCCTCGATCAGACGCTTTCTGACCAGAAAAAGGCTATTTCGAAAGATGAAGACAGCTGCAGAAAGGACGCGATAAAGATCGATGTTGACAAACAGGCCAAGCTGAAAGAACAGGTAAAACGCACCGATGCTGAAAAGAATCTGAAGGTTGCTGAAGATTATCTCAAGGAGCATGCCCAGGATGAGTGGCTGATAAGCGGCCTAACCGGTGTTGAGGAACAACTGGACAATTTGCTCTCCAGGCAAAAAGAAATAGCTAAAAAAGAGGCCGATAAAGAGAAGGCAGTGACGGCTCTGGAACAGGCAACAAAAAAACTCGCTGACTGCCAGAAGCAATGTGAGGCTCGGAAACAGGAACTGGAGAACACATCAAAGAATCTCCAGCAAGGCAAAGATAAACTAAACCAGTTATTGGGCGACCGGTGGTTGCGTGAATACCGCACAGAAAAGGAAACCTTGCTTCGAGAAATGGTTTTTCTGAAAAAAATAGCGGAACTTGAAGATCACCGAACTAAATTGGAAGATGGGAAACCATGCCCGCTTTGTGGTGCAACGGAGCACCCATTTGCAGAAGGCAACGTTCCCATTCCCGATGAAATCGAACAGAGGATTGAGGGGCTCACTGAACTGATAAGCAAGGCTGAGGATCATGAAACCGCCATCAGAAATTTTGAGGAAGCTGAAGTCACAGCCCGTAAAAATTTGATGGACGGTGAAAAACAGGAAATAACAGCGATTAATGACAAAAAAACTGCCGAGCAAGCCCTTGCCGAGCTGAAGGAATATTTGGAAAAACTCAAAACTGATATTACCGGACTGAAACAGACTGTATCAGCCAAACTCCAACCGCTCGGCATTGCGGAAATTCCAGATTCCAATGTTTTGTCACTGCTGGAATCACTTCGAGAGCGCGTTAAAACATGGCAGACACAGGTCAAGAAAAAGACTGATATTGAGAAACAGATTGGAGATTTCGGTAGCGAGTTGAAACGGTTGGACGCAGTTATTGAAACTCAAAGCAATGCATTGAATGAAAAACGGGAATATCTGGAATCCCTCAAAAAGGATTACGCCACTGGATGTGATGAGCGGAAAGAATTGTACGGTGATAAAAATCCTGATGATGAAGAACGGCGTTTGAACAAGAGTATTTCCGTTTCAGAGGAGGCCGAAAAGAAAGCCAGAGGTCTGTATGCTGATCTTCAGCAGAAATTGAATACTGCGAAGACTCAAATTGAATCTCTGAAAAGGCGCATTGGTCAAAGAAACCCGGAACTGAAGGAACTGGAAGCCGAATTTACAGAAGCACTTGGATTAGCCGGTTTTTCGGATGAAAAACAGTTTCTTGAAGCTAGACTCACTGTTGGGCAAAGGGATGCGCTATCTGCAAAGGCAAAGAATCTGGACGATCACCAAATAGATCTCAAGGCCAGACAAAAGGATCGAGAATCGCGCTTGGCTACGGAAGCTGCCAAGAAGATTACCGACAAATCTCTTGAGGAACTGGAACCGCAATTCAAGGATTACGAGGAGTCCCTGAAACAGCTATGGGATACTACTACCCGTCTCAAACACAAACTGAACGAGAATGCTGCTGCCAAGGAACGGTTAGAGGCAAAGCAAACCGCTATCGAGGCCCAAAAAATAGAGTGCCGCCGATGGGAAAATCTGCACGAATTAATTGGCTCAGCGGACGGAAAGAAATACCGGAATTTTGCCCAAGGGCTGACCTTCGAGATGATGATTGGTCATGCTAACCGGCAACTGCAGAAAATGACCGATCGCTACCTGCTGATTCGCGACGATACGCAGCCCTTGGAACTCAACGTGGTTGACAACTATCAAGCGGGTGAGATTCGATCCACGAAAAACCTTTCAGGTGGCGAGAGTTTCATCGTCAGTTTGTCGCTGGCGTTGGGGTTGTCTCATATGGCCAGCAGAAATGTTCGCGTGGACTCGCTTTTTCTGGATGAAGGCTTCGGCACATTGGACGAAGAGGCACTGGATACTGCTCTGGAAACTCTTGCGAGCCTGCAGCAGGACGGTAAGTTGATCGGCGTGATCTCGCATGTACCGACTCTCAAGGAGCGCATCAGCACACAGATTCTGGTAATTCCTCAAACCGGTGGAAGGAGCGAGATATCTGGACCAGGCTGCAGAAGAAACATAACCGGTCAGACTTCTATTTAACTGTGGAGCTTACGTATTCCATCATCCTAAAAACCGCAGTTGCGCGATGCTATCGGCATTATTTTGAAGGAGTCGATGCGCTGGAGGTGGCCCATACTGGCGATGACCTGCTTGAGGTGATCACAGACGAGGTTCTAGACGGTCGTCGGATTCAACTGCTCTGCAGCATGAGTCCTCCATCCTTGAAGCAAGGCGGAGACACGCATCAGGGCTACCCGGGCCTTGTCGAAATCGGCATGCAGCCCGGTCAGGGTGATGGTCGTCTGCCCGGCGTGTTCTGTGCGGCGTCCCACCGAAGACATCAGCCACGGACGACTGGTGATCGCTTCACACCTGGCCTTGGGATTTGTCAGCCGCACGAAGAGGCTCCACCAGTTATAGACCAGCGCCACCATCCGGGCGGCAAGCTGGCAGCGGTGCAGATCGTGCGTGGTGAAGCCGCCCCAGCCCCATTGGTTCTTCAACTCGTCAAAGGCATTCTCGGCATCCGCCCGGTCTCGGTAGAGCTGGCCCAGACTGAGAATCTCATAGTCCGTGTTGGTCACCAGCACCGCATACTCATAGCCGGTGATCTGCCGGCCAGCCTTGCGGTCGGCTTCGACAAAGCCCAGCCACTGCTGGCCGTCATCTTCCCCAGCGATCATGATCTCGCCCTTGAGCGCGCGGCGCAGCACGACAACCCGCCGTTTCGTTTCCCAACCGGTGAGCGCAAGCTGACCGTCCTTTGCCCTCCCAACCCTGGCCGGCATCCGTCCAGCCTGCCTGATGAAAAAGACTGCCGATGTGACGCTTGACATTCTTCGAGAGCTTGAGCTTGAAGAGGTAGGATTGCTCACGTTCCTCCAGCGCGCTCATCAGCGAGTCGTTGCCAAAGGCGTTGTCGCCGCGCACCAGCTTCGGCTTGCGGCCCGGTGGCAGATCATCAAGGATCTTCAGCAGTCCTGGCTGGGTGTGCTTCGCTGCATGCTCGTTGCCGGCACGCACTTCGACACCCAGCACCTGACGCAGGCCCGCCATGAGGTAAGTATGGTAGCTATGCGAAGGGAGACCAGGTTTCTTCGGGTTGTAGGAAACAACCGCCCCTTCCTGCTCGCCGTAGAGCGGTTTGATGGTGGTGTCGGTATCCAGAATCCAGGCAGCATCCAGCAGCGGGGCGACGCTGACAGCAAGATGCTCATCCAGCCAGGTGCATCCCGCCGCTTCCGGGATGCGCTTTATGGCATTGCGCAGGGCATCTTCCGAGATTACCTTGTTCATGCCCAAAGGCCCGGGGTTGACCCCATCGCACCGAATAGCAGTGACGTGGGCATAGCGCTTGTGACCAGAGAGCATCGAGAGCATCCAGGTACCCAACACATCGGCTTTGCCCGGCGCATTGGGACTGGCGTAGGACAGTGGGCAACTCTCCTGCCAGCGTGACCACAGCCCGGTGAGTGTGAGAAATTCAATGAAGTAGGCCAGTTGTCCTATCGGCGTGGCCGCACTCCCGGATTCCCAGCGCACCTGCACTCGTCCCGCCATCGTCTGCACCCCCGCACAAGACAATAGCATTTCTTCGCGCTTCGCCAGCTTCAATTTCGATTCACCCATCAGCGAAAGCGTTTTGCATGACTGCAGTAAGGGAATAATCGACAAATTGAGATTATCATGTGACTGCTACAGCACATGGATTGTTACGATGAACAACGAAAAAACCTACAAAGGCAGTTGTTTTTGTGGCGCGGTTCAGCTTACCGTCAGCGGCAAGCCGGAAGCGATGGGTTATTGCCACTGCGAATCGTGTCGCCATTGGTCGGCCTCGCCTGTCAACGCCTTCACCTTATGGAAACCGGAAGCGGTGCAGGTCATATCAGGAGCGGAAAACATCGGCACCTACAACAAGACGCCGCGCAGCTATCGCAAATGGTGCAAAACCTGCGGCGGTCATCTCTTCACCGAGCATCCGGGCATGGGACTTACGGATGTGTACGCAGCAGCCATTCCTGATTTTCCATACCGTCCTGGCATTCATGTCAACTATCAGGAAACGGTACTGCGCATCAAGGACGGGTTGCCGAAGATGAAGGACCTTCCAAAGGAAATGGGTGGCTCCGGTATCAGCGTAGAGGAATAGTATACAAAGCTCCTGGCTTCATCCCGGCTGGCTATTCAAAAATTGGAGCCGGACGAAGTTTCCTCATCGTCGTCATAGAACCGGCGGCACCATTCCCCGATGAAATATCCACGCTACCCCATAAGCAATCGGTGCAATGATCCCGAACAGGGCAATTGCATACAGTAGCGCCAATCTACCCATCCCCTTGAGCTTGCTGAAATCGGTGATGGTGCCGATGCTGAGGAAGGTCAGCATGAACATCATGGTACGCATGGAACCTTCCACCGGCGTGGCAGCCGTATGCAAGGTCTTGGCAATTTCCGGTCCGCTGGAAGCAAGCGCGATATACGAAAACCACACGATCAGGTAGCCCAGCACGAATTTGGGAAACCGATGCCAGATTTCCGAAAGCCCAATCTTGGATTGCCCCGGCCGGCGCTCCACCTTGTATACCCATACCAGCGCCAGCAGAAACGCCCAGACGCCGATGAACACATCGATCCAGATTTTGGTAGTGAGCGAGGCCATCAGGATCCAGCCTTCCTTCCACACTATGCCATTAGCCTGAGCATTCGCCCGCATCAGTTCATCGAGTATCGCCCCGGCAGCTGCATCGGCACCATCGGTTTTCACCGTCAGCCCTAGGGCAGACCCGTTGACGATGGGCTGGCCGGGAACTACGGCAGCATAAAACCCTGGGAGGATGATGAGCTCGAACATGGCAAAAATCACGACCAGTATCGAGACGACGACGGGAATGACGGGACGGGCGCGGATCGCGCCGGCGGTGGCAATTGCCGCCGAGACGCCGCAAATGGAAATGCCGGAAGAGAGTACGGCCGAGGCCTCGCGCGACAGCTTGAACCCTTTGCGGGCGAGCGCATAGACGATAGGCCAGAACAGCATGTAGGCGACAAAGGTGGCGGCAATACCCGTCAAGACCAGTTCCTGGACAAAGCCCGCCGCCTCCATGGACATAACGCCGATCTTGATGCCGAGAAACACGATGGCGGTCTTGATGAACCATTCCGGTTTCGCGGCTTCACTCAGGAAAGCAGCTGTTCCCTTGAAGAAATTTCCGATAATCAGTCCGATCACGAGGGCGAGCAGGTAGGAGAAACCGCCGCCAAGGGACAATCCCCAGGACAGGTCATGCTTGGCGAACTCATGAACCGGCACCTTGAAATGGGCTTCCTGCCCGATGATCCAGACAATCCAGGTCAGCATAAAAAGCACGGTCCATGCGGCGAAGAATCGCTTTACATCGAGTTTCATCGCCCATGCGGCAATGCAGGTCAACGTGGTGAATACCAGATAGGTGACCAGCAACGACATTGCGGGATGCAGCGCTACCTTGCCGCTGGGTTTCAATGCCGTTTCAATCGAGAATTTTCCCCAAACCCAGGTGCTGGTTTTCGCCATCCAGCCAGTGAGATCCCATCCCCAGAGGGAACTCACGCTTGCAAGAAACATGATCAGCCCCAGCCACACAGCCCACCAGTCTTCCGTGCTTGCCATCCCGGAATACCACTTTCTGTTCATTTCGCTTATTCCCCTTGTTTGCCCTTGATTCCCTTGTTATTGCGCTTTCTGCGTGGGTGATTTCAGATCCAACCGGATGTAGCGATTGAAATAGTGATAGGCGTATTGCCGTATCCAGGCTGGAATGCAGGTGTAATCAAAAGCCATGAAGACCATGACCTGATTATTCTGCTGGAATAGTTGCCGATCCAGCAGGCATCTCGTCACATCCTGGTCCAGCTCGAGCAACGTGTTTCCGCGTGCTTCGAAGGCGGGGTGATGTGCGATCCATCTGCTGCCGTCATGTGTCAATCGAACTTCGAGATCAGCTTGCATCCGTCTTATTTGGGGAGCAGGAACAAGTCGACCAGCACGCCCAGGATGACAAGCCCGGCAATACCGATACCTATGCTCCACAAGCACAGTTGGGTTTCCCAGCTTTCCCAGGGCTCAGGTTCGCCGAGAATGGATTCGCTGGATAAAAGCGTGCCGACATTTTCAAGAGACTGCTCTTCATTCTTTATATGATCCATTGTCATTCCTCAAATAAAAATGGGTCGCCTCTGATTGATGCGAATGAGATAGCGGTAGCAGTGCAGAGGGCTAAGTTAGTAACTCATTGACGTTGGTTGCCTTCGTGCGTCCTGGAGGTGCTTTCCATCGGACTATATTTTCATGAAAATTTCTTACAAGTTGGTTCGCCAATGATTTTATGTCATAAGTCGGATAGGAGCTAGAACTGTCTTGAAGGTCAGGGACTGGGACGATAAGCCGAGACACTTTGCCTTACCCGGTCGGGGATTTACTACTAACCGGAAAACTGAAAAGTAATGCAAATTTTGCTGGCACAAGTGTGCAGCGGTTTGGTATGTTGAATCGAATAGTGAAATCTAGCGAAATATATATTTACAATCACTCTGGACGGAACAGATAAGCGACGCGAGACGGTGTTCCGGCGCGATTTTCATTCATGGAAGTGGGGTCAGAAATTCCGCACTGTACTCCACAATTCGGGTCGCAGGACCGAATACAGGAGCAAGAACATGAACAAGAGAACGAGACGAAATCTCTCAGGGAGAGCGGACTCAGGTACCCGGACTGTGCCGCAAGCAAGGGATGAGCGATACCCCGTTTTGCTGTCGATCATCTGGCAGTCTTGGTCGCCTTGCAGCCTGCTGGCGGTAACTTCCGCCAGCAGGTGCTGGTGGGCAAACTAGAGAGTGAAGCGGCGAGAGCCTTTATGGGAGACTGAAACCATCCGGATCAGATTTTCAAAGCATGGACTTGCCCTGTTCAAGGATCGTCTCGCACACCTTTTTCACTGCGGAAGCCTTCATGCCGGCCATGCTCAAATCCACGTTCTGACCAGCACTGCCGCTCACGATACCCTGCGCGCCGTTGATATAGTCGGGATTATTTTGGGCTGATTGATCTCCGCCGCCGGTAATCTTTCCCATCAACTGATCCCTGACCGAAGAAGCGTTGTCGCCACCCAGATAGTTGTTTTTCATGCAGTATTCAATGATTCCTGCAGCATTGCCCGTGCTCCCGGACGTTATGGATGACAGTCCCAATGACGAGGCTGCGCCGCCGAGACCGCTTCCCGTGATGTCTTTCAACTGATCGAAACCCTGGGCTGCAAGGGCGCCCGAAAATACGGCGAATCCAATGCCGCAACTCAATAACAAGGGATGACGTCTGAAAATATTCATGGACTTTTCTCCGGATTATTTGAACCAAATATTCCAACTTGCAATGTAGCATATGATTTATAGCAAATCCTGTGAAAAATGTTTTTGCAAATATTCCGTCCTGGGTGATCCCAACAAAGTTTCACAAGATTGAGGCTTAATTGAGGCCTAATGAAAATCCCTGCTTTCCACTACGAGATTGCCGAGCAGGTGGCTATGATCAACCAGCCATTTGGCGATGAGGTGTTTGACGCCACTTTCGGACTGCCATACGCCGTACACTGTCAGAAGCTTTGAGTTCAAGGCTTCGCGGCGGTGCTTCAGGATGATCTGGTTCCATAGCACTACGTTCGTTATCCCGGCTTCGTCTTCCAGCATGACGAACATGACGCCGCTGGCGGTACCAGGGCGTTGTCGCCAGGTCACGATGCCGGTGGTCCGGACCAGCCGCCCGGTAATGCATACAGGACGTCGCTCAACTTCAACATCAGTTCGGGAAGCTACAAACCGGCTCTGCTTTCCCTCCTGCCACCCCCAACCGGCGCGTGTTTACGCGGTAGCCGGGGGTGTCAAGGGCAATCCTTTCGAGCTCTCCAAGGCGCTCTGGGTGAGGGCCGGGCAGGACGTGCGCGATGTAGGCATCCTGGCGCAGCATGCCAGCCCTTCCGACGTCAGCCGTGTGACAGCGGGCCGGGCGGGATATCGCTTTTGCCGCAGGAAACGACCGCGCGGGCCTGGCAAAAATCTGAGTCGGGGGTTTGGGGTGGCTGGAGGTGACAGCGGGACGCAATATTGATCTTGCTACATCCGCGGGGATCGTCAGCCGGGGAAACCTCTACAATGCTGAATTACCGGCAGGCGACATCGATCTGATCGCCCCCAGGGGAACGGTGAACGCGGGAGATGCTGGCATTCGCCCCAATAACCTCAATATTGCGGCACAGGTCGTGCTGGGTGCGGATAATATCGCGGTGGCAGGCACTTCCACAGGTACTCCGGTAGCCGATGCTAGCGCAGTCACGGCTACCACCTCCGGCGCTACCCAGCAGGGGACGACGTTTCCAAGGCAACCGCTGCCTTATCGCAAAATCTGTCGGAAGCAGCGCGAACATCCGATGAGATGAAGAAACTCAAGCCTGCCTTTATCTCGACCGAGGTGATCAGGCATGGGGAATAATGGGCAGCCTCCTCGACAGCTTGCTTGATCAGAACATCGGAAAATTTGTAGTTATTGCTCAAATGCTTTTGAGGGGGAAGAGGTTTGTGCCCCCCTGCACTTTTCTCTCGGTTTCTGGCGGCAGAAATCGTCTTTCATTCTTTTAGCATGAGCTTGCAGCTGTAATTACACGGGTCTATAAAGAACTCAGGATTTCCTCAATAGGCTGTGCGAAAGCTCATTTGAACATCCTGGCTTTAGGGTAACCATGGAGCCTGATGATGAAAGAAGATTTCATAGCCACTACTGAACGCTTGCCCTTGGCATCCGAGGATCTTTACGCTATTGATCAGCTGGCGCAGAAAACAGGGCATCCTGCGGAAAAAGTAAAAAGAATTTATGTCGCTGTGCTTGCACGCCTGCGTTCAGGGGCTCGAATCCAGAACTTCCTGACCTTGCTTACAAGCAAGAGAGTGCATGACATATTGCGCGAGACAGAGAAATTCCGAACGTGAGATTCTCAACACTGGTGTTTCTCAACTTATGGTAAAAGTATAGAAGGAAGCCGGGTTTAAGAACGGGCGACTGCGTGTCCCCTTTAACGGTGGCCACAGGTTACTGTCTGGTTCAAGTGGTGGAATTCAGCGGCAGCAATCAGTCCCATGAATCAGCCCCATGCGATATCCGCAGACCAGCCAGTTTCTTTCAAAATACAAACCCGCCTGCGCGGGTTTGTGGCGTACAAAAAACGGGAAGTTACTTTTTGCGTTTACGCATCCAGGCAAGAGAGGCCATCCCCAGGCCCAGCAGTGCTAGCGTTGCTGGTTCCGGAACTGTTCCCGGGTCCTCCTGCGGAGGGACAGCTTCACTGCCAACATACTTCAAGGAACCTCCTCCTGTTCCCTGGATATGAACCATCGCGAGCGAGGCAGGTTTGTCATTGCCATTAGCAGTGACCGAGGTAGTAAAATCGCTTACCAGGACAGCAGATACCCCGTCTGCTGCGCTGACGGTCCACGTGCTGTATTCGCCATCGGTAAACCGGAGCGCTGAATTATTGTTGCTGGTGGGATAGTCCAGGTCCAGGTAAAAATCGTAACCTGCGTCTTTCCCCGAAGGATCTATTCCGAAATCAGCGGCCGCTACCAGTTGCGTACCGCCGAAATTTACGAATGAGCTGCTCGTAAGCAGAGGCGAGCCATCATAGGAGAACAAAAGGCCGGCAATAAACGCGTTATTCGCGATTGTCCCGAGGTTCCCTATAGAATTCTCGAATCTGAAGTCCACGTTGTTCCCGTTCTGAGTCAGTGTCAGCGTGGCAACCGTGACATTGCTGCCGCCGGAACTGCCGGTGAGATACGTGTTTATGTCTATGACGAGTGCGGAAGCCGCTAACGGAGCTGTCATCAATACAGCGCCAGTGAGCGCGCCTGTGATAAGTCTATTCATGTTTCCCTCTTTTTTACTTATTTCCATGTTGTAGTTTCCACCGCACAAGTGTAGTGGGCATCAGATATGTAAGCATAAATCATGCCATCAAATAACTTTCGGATTTATATGTAATAATTTCCGAGATGAGCATCTGATGTAAGGGCGGCCGACACAGGCGGTCGCTGACACTATTTATAAGCAGAGCCATTAAGCCTTGAAACGCCTCCAAGCCTTCAAATACGAGTTGATGCCAACCGGCGATCAGCAGCACCAGATGCGCCGCTTCGCGGGGTCGTGCCGGTTTGTGTTCAACAAGGCTTTGGCGCTGCAAAAAGAGCGCTTTGAGCAGGGGGAGAAGAAGCTCGGCTACGCCGGGCTGTGCAAGCTGCTCACCGTATGGCGCAATGGCACTGAGACGCCGTGGTTGAAGGATGCGCCCGTGCATTCGCTGCAAAGTCGCTCAAGGATCTGGAGCGTGCCTACAGCAACTTTGCCAGGCGTGCGGACTTCCCGCGCTTCAAGAAGAAAGGCCAAAGCGAGGGCTTTCGTTATCCCGACCCGAAACAGATCAAACTCGACCAGGCCAACAATCGCCTCTTCCTGCCCAAGCTGGGCTGGTTGCGTTACTACAACAGCCGCAAGGTGTCGGGTACGGTGAAGAACGTCACTGTCAGCCTGTCATGCGGCAAGTGGCTTGTATCCATCCAGACCGAGCGTGAAGTGGAAAAGCCCATACCGAAGTCCAACAGTGCCATTGGCATCGATATGGGTGTGATCCGGTTCGCCACCTCTCGGATGGCAGTCACCTTGCGCCGCTCAACAGTTTCAGGCGGCACGAAAAGGCATTGCGCAAGGCGCAACAGGTCATAAGCCGTAAACAGAAGTTCAGCAACAACTGGAGACGGGCGAAAGCATCCATTCCCGTATCGGCAACGCCCGCCGCGACTACCTGCACAAGGCCACGACAGCTCAGCCAAAACCATGCGATGGTGTGCATCGAGGACTTGCAGGTTCGCAATATGAGCAAGTCTGCCAAAAGCAATCGAGAATCCGGGTAGAAACGTTCGGGCCAAGTCTGGCCTGAACAACTCCATCCTCGATCAAGGCTGGTTCGAGTTTCGCCGCCAGCTGGACTACAAGCTGGGTGGAACGGTGGCCACCTCATCGCCGTGCCGCCGCAGAACACGAGCCGTACCTGCCCGTGCTGTGGGCATGTATCAAAGGACAATCGGCAGACGCAGGCGCGATTCCTGTGCGTCGAATGCGGTTCGAGGGAAACGCCGATGTTGTCGGCGCGATCAACATTTTAAGGGCGGGACACGCCCGGTTCGCCTGTGAAGTGAGCGATGCGGCAAGATCGCCAGCAGCAGGAACCCACCGAAGCGTCTCAGGGGTGGCTCAATGCCACGTCTTAGCGCCGCAGGAATCCCCCGACTTCAGGCGGGGGAGGATGTCAATCTGAATGTCTTGAAAGTCGCCCGGAAACTCCACCGGGTTGACAGGCGATTTGGAAAGCGGAGATCAGGTGGCAGTGCGCATTTCGCGGAGCCTGCGGCGGGGAAGTTTGCGGGTTTCGTCGTGATAAGCCGCAAAGATAGTGTGCATGTCCAATTCCGACCTGGATTTTCCGGCAGAACGAAGCTTTTTGTTAATACCTTTTTCCAGCCAGTGATCAAACTCATCCTGGGTGTAACCGTACAGATCAATATATCTTCGTTTTTTCATATTCAGTATTTCTTTCGAGATGGAAAACATGTCAACCAGAGAGGACTGTGGTTTCAGAAAAGGAATCTCCGATAAAGCCTTCGGACCGCTTGTACGTGGAGAGGCATTTTGACAATCCTCAGGTAAAAGATATGTTCGATACCGCACTTTCGCCGAGGGGGTCAAGCAAATGATTCTTCATGGACGAAGGGCGGCATCGATCAGCTTACAAGCGCTCCGCTCCGCAATGCTGCAGATGCCGCTGGTCACGGACGTGCGGCAACTCAGGTGCCAATCACGCCGCCATCATCTTTAGTGATGACCACCACAGCGGAGCGTGGCTTGGAAGGTGAACCGCTGGCCGTAGTGGGGCCGTTTTGACCGCTGTCGGGCCAGGTCGAGTTCTGGGTAAAATGTGTTTCCCAATCCTCCCCGGGGTGCTGGATGCCGACGAACAGGGTTTTGCTGTCCGGGGAGCTTGTAACCCCGGTAACCTCGCAGTACTTCGGCGCAGTGAGGAACCTGCGCGTCTCGCCCGTGGAAGGATCAGCGCACAGCATGACATTTCCCCCGATATTGGCCCAGTCGCCGTTGGCATCGCCTGCCTGATCGGTCTGTATCCACAGGCGGCCATCCTGATCGAACCAGAGGCCGTCCGGAGCGCCGTAATCGTCGCCGTTAATATTGCCTCGATGATGCGGCTGCGGGTCCAGCTTGTCACCGCATTCAACGAAAATGCCCCATTCGAAATCCAGAGCGTCGACCTTGCCCATGTTTTCGCGCCAACGGATGATGTGACCGTAACGGTTGTCCAGCCTGGGGTTCGCAGCATCTACGGGAGGACGCGCACTGCCGGCGGGCGTACTTCCGTTGATGCTGTTGCCGGACGGCGGGTTGCTTCCACGGCGGTTGTTGTTGGTAAGCGTCATATAGACTTCACGCGAGGCGGGGTGCGCTGCTATCCATTCCGGACGATCCATCATCGTGGCGCCTGCGCGATCCGCCGCCTGGCGCGCCTTGATCAATACTTCGGCCTGATCGGCAAAACCATTTTCCGGCGTCAGTCCATTCTGGTTCCAGATCAGTGGCAGCCACTTCCCGCCGCCATCCGCATTGAACCTTGCCACGAAAAGCGTGCCGGAATCCAATAGATCGCGGTTGGCCGCGCGGTTGCGGGGATTATATTTGTTGGTGCAGACAAACTTGTAAAGATATTCGTTGCGCTCATCATCCCCCATATATATCACAACCGTATTATCTGAATCCACGACGCAACTGGCGTTTTCGTGCTTGAAACGTCCCAGCGCGGTGCGCTTCATCGGCGTGCTTCTTGGATCCCACGGGTCGATTTCCACGACCCAGCCGAAGCGATGCGGTTCATTCGGGTTAAGGTCGGCGCAGAAACGCGCATCCACTTCGTGCCAGCGGTAACCGGACCCGCCCTTGCCGATACCATAACGCGCTTGCCCGGCTAGAATCTGACGCTTCTGCTCTGGATCGTTTACGCCTGCCACATCTCCGGTCTCATTGGAGAAATAGCCGTTCCAGTTTTCCTCACACGTGAGATAAGTGCCCCAGGGGGTATGGCCGTTGGCGCAGTTGTTGAGAGTGCCCAGGACTTTCATGCCGCTGGGGTCGGCGGCTGTTTTTATCAGATCATGTCCGGCGGCGGGTCCGCTCAGCTTGCAGAGAGAGTTGCCGGTAATGCGGCGGTTGAAGGCGGAAGTACGCTTGACTTCCCACATGCCATTCTTTTTCCATACCTCGACCACGCTGATGCCGTGCGCGGCCTGCTGCGCGCGCACCATCTCGAGAGTGATCGAGGCGGTCGTATAGCTGGATGCGGGAGTGATATTATTGACCAGGGGAGGATCGACATACTCGTGGTTCGTCACCAGCAGACCGCGGATATTGGCGACGCCGGGTGATCCGGATGATCCCATGGGAGGGAAGGGAAACAGATGCATCCCATCGATATGGGCCCCGAAGGTGTGCAACTGTATCGTCTCGGTCATTGCGCTCCCCGGATTCCAGTGCGGCGCCTGGGTGAGGGAGTCACCCCAGGCGACCAGTACGCGCGCGGTATAGCCGGCGGGAACGGTAACGGCCTCATCCGCGGGTGAAAGATATAGGTTGGCAGGCACTGAATCGAAACCGATGCCGTTCACAGGCGCCGGTGCTGCGTAAGCAAACTGCACCAGACCATCGAGCAGGGAGCCACCGAATGCGGCAGCCGTAAGGCCCAGCGAGCGTTGGAGGAAGGCCCGGCGGGAAAGCCTGCCGGCTTCGATCAGATCATGCAGGGATGCATTGCTGGATTCGTTGCTGCTGGTGCGATCGGGATTGTTTTTCCTGTCGGGATGGAGGACGCTACTCATCGGTAATAAAAGCTGTTATCGCCGTCAGCCAGTATTCCGGAGCGCTCCAGACTCCAGGTGATGAGGTCCAGTCCTGCGGCCCTGGCCTGCGTGGCGTAGC
The DNA here is from genome assembly GCF_055385915.1 of Nitrosospira sp. TNL300. Classification (NCBI taxonomy): domain Bacteria; kingdom Pseudomonadati; phylum Pseudomonadota; class Betaproteobacteria; order Nitrosomonadales; family Nitrosomonadaceae; genus Nitrosospira; species Nitrosospira sp. TNL300. Next base: position 275,643 of record NZ_AP041005.1, read on the forward strand.
TGGACGGGATGATATTGCCGCTGGAATTATCAGGAGAGGCGTTATGGAAGCGGGTACTTTCCGTGCCGCCATTTTTTTCGCTGGCCAGGGCAGGCGCAATAACCAGTAAGACAAGGAAGAAAAATAAGATTGTCAGCACAGAATGGAAGGATGTTCGGCGGATCATGTCATTTCTCCTTTGTTCCGGGGGATGGACTCAGCCGCGGGATGAGTTGCGCAAACGTTAGCCGCCTTCCTTTTCATTTTGATGAGAGATTTGTTAAACCTGGATCATGACCTCCACATTCTTTTCCCACATGCAGTCACATGGCAGTCACATGATCCGTTCGGCTCGGTTCATTACCAATGCCTGTAATCAGATGCATAGATAATTCCCCCCTGTTTATTGGGGTTAATTTGCATGCGTTTCCTGCCGTTTCTGCTCGCCTTTGTGGTGTTGACATGGTCTTTTTCCAGTTAATGCGTGGTGGAATGAGGACTGGACAAGCCGCAAGAGAATCACGCTGACAGGCCCATCAGGCGAGGTAGCGGACGTACCCGTATTGATCCGCCTGCATACAGGCAACTTCGACTTTTTCTCGGCAAGCGATAATGGCGGTGATGTACGCCTGGTCGCGGGAGATGACAAGACCGAGATCAAGTTCCATTTTGAAAAATGGGATGTCGCAAACGAGCTGGCGCTCATCTGGGTGAAAGTACCCAGACTCTCGGTCCAAACCGAAATTTTCCTTTATTACGGTAATGAAAATGCAACATCGGCAGCCGATCCCAAGGGGACGTACGATGCCAGCAGCGCGATCTATCATTTTGCCGAATCGCCTGTATATATAGATGGCAAGGCAGCTGGCGAAGCCCGGGATACGGGATTGCCTGCGGACAGCGTAACGCTGGGTAGAAGATTCAAGGGTGAGATGGACGAAGCGCAGGTATCGGGGCTTGTGCGGGCAGCCTAATGGATTGCGGTTCAGGCCGCGCTGGGACCAGACGGCAAGCTGGTTGTGATGGGCGAAGAGGAGACCATCGAATTCTGTTGGCCTTGCCCCTCGGATTTGGAGAAGAGATAATACAGGTTTCTTCGCTATCCTGTTGTATCCCTCAGCTTCAGCGTAAAATAAGATATAGGCGGGCGGGCGTATGTCTTTCAGGGCGGACTTCATCGGGTGGGTTTCTTACTATGCTGTTGATGATCGATAATTACGATTCCTTCACTTATAACCTGGTCCAGTATTTTGGCGAACTGGGCGAGGAAGTGAAAGTGTTTCGCAATGATGAAATCACGCCTCAGGATGTTGCACAGTTAAAGCCTGAGCGCATCGTGATTTCGCCTGGCCCATGCACGCCGAGCAAGGCTGGAATATCCATGCCCCTGATCGAGCGCTACAATGAGCAGATTCCTCTGCTGGGTGTCTGTCTCGGTCATCAGAGCATAGGGCAGGCCTTCGGCGGCAAAATTGTCCATGCGATGCAACCCATGCACGGCAAGACCTCGCTTATCTTTCATGACGGGGCAGGAGTGTTTCGCGGTTTGCCCAATCCGTTCACCGCAATCCGTTACCACTCTCTTGTCATTGAACGGGAAACCCTGCCCGACTGCCTGGAAATCACCGCCTGGACCGAAGATGGAGAAATCATGGGGGTGCGTCACAAGACCTTGCCCATCGAAGGCGTGCAGTTTCACCCGGAATCCATTCTGACCGAGCATGGACACACATTGCTCGGGAATTTCCTGAACAGTGAAAACTGAATGAGGTGGCATGAATCCCAGTCAGAGGGCTGAAAGGGTTGATGGGGCAGTATCATTCAGCAGCAGGCCACTGTGAATCCACAGGAAGCACTGACGCGCCTCATCGAGCACCGTGAAATCTTTCATGATGAAATGCTGTCGCTCATGCGACAGATCATGCGCGGGGAGCTGTCCCCCACGCTGATTTCAGCGATTATCACCGGGTTGCGTGTGAAGAAGGAAACCGTGGGCGAGATCGCTGCTGCGGCACAGGTAATGCGCGAATTTGCCACCCGCGTGGAAGTGCAGGATGACCGCCGCCTCGTCGATACATGCGGAACAGGAGGGGATAGTGCGCATACTTTCAACATTTCCACCACCGCCGCTTTCGTCGCCGCGGCTGCCGGCGCACGGGTGGCGAAACATGGCGGACGCTCTGTTTCCAGCAAATCGGGAAGTGCCGATGTGCTCGAAGCGCTGGGCGTCAACCTCGACCAGGCACCGGCTCAAGTAGCGGAGAACATAAGTGAAATCGGTCTCGGTTTCATGTTCGCGCCCAATTTTCACAGTGCCATGAAACATGCCGCCCCCGTACGACGCGAGCTGGGGGTCCGCACCCTGTTTAATATCCTCGGGCCGCTGACTAATCCCGCTGGAGCAAAAAATCAACTGCTGGGCGTATTTCATCCCGATCTCGTAGGTATCATCACCCGCGTTTTGCATCGTCTGGGGAGCCGTCACGTCATGGTGGTTCATGGCACCAGCACCCAGGGCGGGCTGGATGAGATCACGATAGCTGGCGAGACGCTGGTAGGCGAACTCAGGCACGGAGAGGTCCTCGAATATACCGTCAGGCCGGAAGATTTCGGCATGAAAACGGCTGCCATTGAAACGATACAAGCGCATGGCACCGCTCAGTCTGCGGAGATGCTGAGAGCGGTATTGAATAATCAGCCTGGGCCGCCGCAGGATATCGTATTGCTGAATGCAGGTGCGACGATTTATGTGGCAGGTGTCGCAGAGTCGCTCGCGCAAGGTGTAAAAAAAGCGCATGCCGTTATAGAAAGCGGTGCTGCGAGGGAAAAATTGCAGGAGCTGGTGGAATTCTCAAACCGGCAGAACCGCGGTGAGATTTCTCTTGTTTGATCATGGCTAATATTCTTCAGGAGATTCTGGCGACAAAGCGACAGGAGATTGCGGCATTGAAAGCGCGAGGTTCTCTTGCTGTGCTTCTTCGCCAGGCGGAGGCGTTACCGCCGCCGAGGGATTTCGTTGGCGCGCTTCGCAAGAAGCTTGCCCTGGGATTGCCGGCCGTCATTGCGGAAATAAAGAAGGCCAGTCCCAGCAAGGGTGTGTTGCGCGAGCAGTTCGACCCCGCGGCTATCGCCGTGAGCTATGCCCAGCATGGCGCGGCCTGCCTGTCGGTTCTGACAGACCAGCAATATTTCCGTGGCAGCGCGGAATATCTGAAGCAGGCCAGAAGCGCCTGCGATCTGCCGGCCCTGCGCAAGGATTTTATGCTGGATGAATATCAGGTGGCCGAGGCGCGGCTCATGGGTGCGGATTGCATCCTCATCATTGTCGCCGCCTTCCAAGATCCTTTCATTTCAGTCGGGAGCCACCGGCAGGAGGAAGAGGCAGTAGTGGAAATGCGCAAGCTGGAATCGCTGGCTCATGCGCTCGGGATGGCCGTTCTGGTCGAGGTTCATGATGGTGCGGAACTGGAACTCGCGCTGGAACTGGTGTCTCCCCTGATCGGTATCAATAACCGCAACCTGCATACGTTTGAAACCCGCCTGGATACGACCCTGCATCTGCTCGACCGCATTTCGGCAGACCGCATGACCATCACCGAAAGCGGGGTACTCACACCTGACGATGTTGCACTGATGCGCGGGCACGGAGTAGACATCTTCCTCGTAGGCGAAGCCTTCATGCGTGCTCCTGATCCTGGGGCTGAGCTGGCGAGATTGTTCGGGTAGAGCAATCTATCAATCGTCCGGGTTGCATCTGACCCACATAGGTTCCGCCTGCTTTTGTTGCAAAAAAGCAACACATATTCTTATCCAGTTCCCAAACTCTCTTTATTTCCTTGCTAGGCGTTGTTACGTTAGGCACAATCTCTCAACCCTCTCATTTTAGGGAGGTCCAGGCAGCGGGAATAAACTCCCACCGAAATAGGGTCGGTGCGAGGCCCCACCGTTTCAACTTTAAAGGAGATTTTCCACATGAAAAAGAAACTGATTGCGCTGGCCGTCGCCGGTGCACTCGCGGCCCCGGTGGTTGCATCCGCTCAGGGGACAAACGTTACGCTTTTTGGTCGGGCACAAGCCGAATACAGCCTCGTTGATTTTGCCAGTCAGCCCAGCCAGGGGGCACTCCAGGACAATTCCCGCTCTTCCCGCTGGGGTTTGCAGGTTACAGAAGATCTGGGTAATGGCCTGAAAGCAAATGCCCGCCTCGAATTCGGACTTAACACCGGCTCCGGTTCTGCCACCACACCTCGCGAGCAGTGGGTCGGCCTCTCCCACAGTCACTGGGGCGATGTCAGGTTTGGCCGTCTCCAGTCCCCCTTCAAGGACTTCGCCGGGGGTATGACAATCGATCCTTTCGCCTACACAACCCTGCAAGCCAATGGCGCCGGCGGTACCATGACCGGTTCGGCTAATGGTATGGGTTCTGGGGCGAATACTTTCGTCAACAGCGCCATTCGTTATGACTCCGCAAGCATCGAAGGATTCACCTTCTCGGGTCTCTTGATGCCCGGTGATGCCAATACTCTCAATCCCCTCCAGAACGGAAGCCTCATTTCCGGCTTCCTTCCCGGCGGCCTGGGCAGCAATGGCAATACTGGCGGCCGCAACGGCGAATTCGATGGACAGGCGGCAGCCAAGTACCACGCGGATTTCATGGGCATGGGCCTCGATATCTTCGGCGGCTATTCGCGGGATAATGCCAACGGCATCCAGAAAAGCATCGGTCTCAGATCCGAAGAGATATGGCGCGTGGGCGCTTCCTGGGCTTGGGAAAATTTCAAGCTGAGCGGCCAGTATGAAAACGTCAACAATGCGCTTGGGGCCGCCACATGTAGCACCGCCGCCTCCCTGACGGCGAATCCGCTCGATTCCGGACAGGTTTCCGGTCAATGCAACTCCGCCATGAACTGGGGCGGAGACGGCAATCTCTGGTTTGCCAGCGCCCAATACAGATGGGGCAACACCACACTGGTGGCGCAGGGCGGTATGACCAAGGCCCATGCTGGCGGCGTCAATAGCGCGGCTGCACGCAAGGCGGACAGCTTTACCGTCGGTGCGATTCACAACCTGAGCAAGCGTACCAGCGTGTTCGGTGGTTATCAGCATGTATATGTAACCAATCCGAATGCCGCCGCGGTAAATGATCTGATTACCGCTCCCGGTGCAACGGTGAACTACACCGCACCCGGTTATGCACCTCCCGGCGCCAACCGGAGCACCTTCACGATCGGTCTTCGCCACAATTTCTGATTGTTGTTCAACGGAAAAAGGGGCGCTTCGGCGCCCTTTTTTTCCACCTTCGATTAAATGCCAACTGCATTGAACCGCGACTTCTGACGAGCCCGATTGACCAACCGCTGAGCAGCCTTGTTGGGGTTGCGGCCTCTTTCCGCTCAGGAAAAGTGGCCGTAAATTATGGTTCTCTATGCAGTTTAACCCTGGATGAGTTGTGAGTTTAGTTTGGGAAACATACGTGTTAACATGCTTACAGGATAAAACGTTACAGCAATCCGACCAGGAAGAATGACAAGTAACTGTCGGATCGAAAGACAGGATGAAAGCAGCAGAAGGAAAAAGTACAGGTAGTTTCAGCAAGGTTTATCGCCTGATTGCCTTGGCCCGAGTGACGAACCCAGATTATTTTTTTCGAGATTTCGCAAAAACGAATCAGGATTGAAGTGTCCAAGTGCAACTTCAGACAACTTCAGCACCTGCAAAATAACTGGAAGAAATCAGGTGATCCCAACCTGACATTAATAAAGTTTACGGAAGTTTTTTGGAGGATTTATACATGGGAGTTCCTTTACGTCAACAGATAGCTGTCGGCACTTATCTGCTCAAGCAAAAGTTGAGAGGAGTAAAAAAATATCCTATGGTCTTGATGCTGGAACCCCTGTTCCGGTGTAATCTGGCCTGTGCCGGCTGCGGTAAGATCGATTATCCCGATCACATCCTCGACAAACGGATGTCATATGATGAATGTATGGAAGCGGTCGATGAGTGCGGAGCGCCCATGGTTTCCATCCCGGGTGGGGAGCCATTGATACATAAGGAAATGCCGGAGATTGTCAGAGGCATCATTGCGCGCAGGAAATATGTTTATCTGTGTACCAATGCGCTTTTGTTAAAAAAGAAGATTGACGACTATACCCCTTCTCCTTATTTGACCTTTTCCATCCATCTGGATGGCCTGAAGGAAAGGCATGACGCCTCTGTCTGTCAGGACGGAGTGTTCGACCGTGCGGTCGAGGCTATAAAACTGGCGGTTGCAAAGGGATTCAGGGTTACCGTCAACTGCACCCTGTTCCAGGGCGAAACGCCGGAAGATGTTGCGGAGTTCCTCGACTATGCGATGGACCTGGGGGTCGAGGGTGCGACGATCGCGCCCGGATTCAGTTATGAGCGTGCTCCCAGGCAGGATATCTTCATTAAGGGGAAGGATACCAAGAATCTCTTCAGGGGTATTTTCAAGATAGGCAAGACCCGTAAATGGAAGCTGAATCACTCGTCGCTTTATCTCGATTTTCTCGCGGGCAACCAGAACTATCAGTGCACGCCCTGGGGAAATCCGACACGCAACATTTTCGGATGGCAAAAGCCTTGCTATCTGCTTCCGGATGAAGGATATGCATCCAGCTTCCAGGAACTGCTGGATGATACTCCGTGGGATAAATACGGCAATAGCAGCAATCCGAAGTGCGCCCAATGCATGGCGCATTGCGGCTATGAAGCCACGGCCGTGGAAGATATGCTGCAGCATCCGCTGAAAGCATTGATCACATCCATCAGGGGGCCGAAAACAGCGGGACCGATGGTGGCGGAGCCTGCACCGAAATGGGCGCGAGAGGAACTGAAAACCCCGGCGACGCTTGCAGGAATTCCGGTCAAGATAGAGCGATAGCGTTGCACGTTGCCGAAACGGCGACACTGCGTTGATCAGCAACCGTAAAAGTCAATGCGCGCTGGGTTTGATCGAGACAACTTGACAACTTTACCGGGAGCGGGGCCGATCGGATCAGGGCTGGACCCGTCCGGCCCTGTCAGTCACGTGCATGAACAAACTGCTATAAGATTATCAACATGAAGATCCTGAGTGCACTGAAGTCACTGTTGCAACTTCAAATAATTACCCTGATGCTTCTGGCGGCATCTCCATCCTGGGGCCAAACCCAGGAGCCGGGAACGCCGGAGCAAGTCGTCGAACAGTTGCAGGAAGCGCTCATCAAAGCGATGCGTGAGGGCCCGGAGCTCGGCTACGAGGGGCGCTACGAATTGCTGGCTCCCATCATCAATCAGACCCATGATCTTGACTTCATTGCGCGTACCTCGCTGGGAGCGAACTGGACGCAATTGAATGCCGAACAGCAGCGAACCTTTACAGGTACTTTCCGCAAGCTCAGCATAGCTACTTACGCAAGTCAGTTCAAGGAATACGATGGCGAGCGGTTTGAATTTCTCGAGCGTCAATCCATGCCCCGGGAGCAGGTAATGATACGCAGCAAATTAATCCAGGCCAACGGCGAACCGGTGCGGTTCGACTATATATTGCGGCAGGGAAAGGACGGGTGGCGTATAGTGAATATTCTGGCGGACGGTGTCAGCGATCTGGCGTTAAAGCGTGTCGAGTATCGTGCCATTCTTCAGCGTGATGGTTTTCCAAAGCTCGTCGACATGCTCAAGCAGAAGATCGAGCAGGCAGGAAAAGACTGAACACTGCAAATCTCACTACAAATCTTTGAACCGGTTTTTCCAGCTTTTTCCATCAACCGCCTGTCCCGCCGGCCTTCGAGTCCGTACCCACTTCATCCGGAATAAAATCAGTGACAATCCAGAGAACTGCATGGGCAAAAGAGGGCGGTTTTGTAATAAAGGGCGGAAACCTTCGGGCAAAACCTTGATCGTCATTTCCGTGAAAGCGGAAATCCACTGATTTATAATATTATTACATTGAAAAAACTGGATACCCGCTTTCACGGGTATGACGGCATCTTGATGGGCCCGAGGAAAAACCGCCACTTCAGGTTTCCCTTTTTGCATTCTGTCTCGCCAACGACCCGGGATTCTTTTTTACCTCGCTGCTAACCCCCGAAACCATCCTCTGAGCACGGATCGATTCTCCGACATTGCTTCCCAAGCATGACCACAACAAACAACGATTCGGAAAGCCGCGTTTACCGTATTTTTGCAGCTTGGGCCACCGTTTGCTATCGTCATGGCGCCTGGGTTCTTTTTGCAGCACTGCTGATTTCCGCAGGATGCAGCGTCTACGTCTCGCGCAATCTCGGCATCAATACCGACACAACCGACATGCTCTCCAGGGATCTGCCGTTTCGTGTCAATATCACTCACTACAACAAGACATTTCCGCAGGATGCCGACACGCTTCTGGTAGTGCTGGAAGCACCGGCGCCTGAGCAGGTCCATCAGGCAACCGAACGCCTTGCCGTGCGGCTGAAAAAAGACACTCTCAATTTCGAGGATGTCTATCCCCCGACGGGAGGCGACTTCTTCACGCGCAATGGCCTGCTCTATGAAAGCGTTCCGGAACTGCAGCAGGTAACCGATCGCGTCGCTGCAGCGCAGCCTTTGATGGCCCATATTGCCGGAAACCCTACCCTCGCGGCTTTCGCCGATGTGCTGAAGGGGGCGGTAGAGGAATTACAGAAGGGCCGCGCCATGGAGCTCAGCCCGGTGCTGAGCGCAGTGAGCGACACGCTGGGAGCGAGACTGGAAGGGTCGCCGCGTGCGCTGTCGTGGCAAGCCCTCTTCAGCGGTGAACCGCAAAAAAGCAAATACCGGGAACTGATCCTGGTCAAGCCGAAGCTCAATTATGATCAGATGTTTCCCGGGGAGCAGGCCATCAAGGCGCTATCCGCTGCGGCAGGAGATGCCGGAATTACGGAGGATGGAGCAGTCCGCCTGCGTATTACCGGGGAAGTGGCGTTATCGCATGACGAACTGAGCAGTTCGCTGCTCGGCATGGAATACGCGGGAATAATCACCTTCATCCTGGTCGCCGTGGTTCTTTATTTTGCGATGCGAGCGGCTGGGTTGATCATCAACGTACTGGTGTGTCTCACCATGGGCCTGGTTCTAACGGCAACATTTGCCACCGCCGCGGTGGGACATGTCAACCTGATCTCCATTGCGTTTGCCGTGTTGTACATCGGTCTGGGGGCCGACTTCGCAATTCACTTTCTGCTGCGTTATCGCGAAGTTCTGGAAAGCGGCAACCCCTCTACCGAGGCCCTGCATGTTTCTGGCGGGGACGCTGGTGCCGCCCTTACCGCTTGCACCATCACTAACGCAATCGGCTTCTACGCGTTCATCCCTACGGATTACAGCGGCGTGGCGGAATTGGGGTTAATTTCCGGCACAGGCATGATTATCAGCCTTCTGGTAACTCTTACGGTTGCGCCCGCCCTGTTGCGCTACCTTCCAACCCGGCGCGAAGCCAAAGCAATCGCTCCGCCGAAAGCGTCGGTTGGCAGAGTGCTGGAGTTATCCCTGAAATGGCACAGGCTGACCTACGCCGTCACGCTTGCCGCGTCGATTGGCGCTCTTCTTCTGCTGCCTCAAGTGCGGTTCGACTACAATCTCCTGAATTTGCAGGATCAGAAAGGAAAAGCGATACAGGCCTTTCGTGAGCTCCTTGCAGAGCCCGATCTTTCGCCGTGGCATTCCGTTGCGTTGGCAGAAGACCAGAAGGAACTGGGGCGTCTGACGCATGCATTGAGCAAGCTTCCTGAAGTGGAGAAGGTGGTCAGTCTCCCCGATTTCGTGCCGGCGGATCAGGAAGAAAAGCTGCAACTCATCGAGGAAATGGCGTTGACCGTGGGACCGATCGAGATAGTGGCGCAGGATCGCCGCGTGGACAGTTCCCTCCGGAAACAGCGTGAGGCGCTCGCCGCATTGGCCGCCGCGTTGGACAGTTTTATTGCCGCGCGTCCGGAGCATGCGGCAGTGCCGGCCGCACGCAAGCTCAGGTCATCCCTGAGTTCCCTGTTTGAACAGCTTGATACAGCCAGCCCAGCCGAGCAGGATGCCTTGCTGCGGTCGCTGGAAGGAGATCTGCTGGTTACATTGCCTGCCGCGCTGGAGAACCTTCGCACCGCGACGGAAGCCAATCTGTTTGGCGAGCAGGATCTGCCGGCATCATTGAGCAGCCGCTGGCATGCCCAGTCAGGTGAATATCGCCTGGCAATTTATCCGTCAGAAGACCTGAACGACAATGATGCATTGCGGCGTTTCGTGCGAAGCGTGCAGAAAGTGGCGCCCGAGGTGACGGGAGCGCCAGTGGTGACCCTTGAAGCAGGCGAGGCGGTAGTGCACGCATTCGTACAGGCGTTTTTGCTTGCGCTCGCTGGAATTATCGTCGCCCTGCTGGTGTTGTTGCGCAGTGTAAAGTACACGCTGCTGGTCCTGCTCCCGCTGTTGCTATCCAGCCTGTTCACCGCTGCGTTCACAGTCCTTCTGGATGTTCCGTTCAATTTTGCCAATATCATTGCTCTCCCGCTTTTGCTTGGCCTGGGGATCGATAGCAGCCTGCATATGGTGCATCGCAGCCTGAATAGTGAACTGGTAAGCGAGATTCTGATCCACACCAGCACTGCGCGTGCGATTTTTTACAGCGCCCTGACGGCGCTGGTGGATTTCGCAAGCCTGATGTTCTCGTCGCACAGGGGCACTGCAAGTATGGGAATAATGCTTACCGTGGGATTGGCTTTTACGCTTATCTGTACACTGGTGATACTGCCCGCACTGCTGCGGGCGCCGGCAACAGGGGCAAAGGCTCAATTTGTGCGCTAGTCCGGCAATAATTGTATACTTCGCACCTGTAGCGGTTTGTGGACATTCCCATTCCATGCGGATTCTGATTCTGACGGACAGATTAACAGGGACATAGCCTTCCCTTTACGGATGGTGGCAAATATGCGAACTTCCTTCCTGTTGTTGGCATGCATATCACTGTTTACCGGTTGCGCGACGCTGCATAAGAACGATGCGGACATCGATACAATCGATCCGAATGAAAGAGCCAATCGACAGTTTTACAATTTTACCGACAGGGTGGACCGCGCCGTTCTGGCCCCGGTTGCTGATGCTTATATAAAGCATGTGCCCGACCCCCTGCAGCGTTCGATCGGCAATTTCTACGACAACCTTGCATACCCCAATGTTATTCTGAATGATTTCCTGCAAGGTAAAGTACGGCAGGGATTCCAGGACACCCTTCGCTTTGCGGTCAATTCGACCATCGGTCTGGGCGGACTCTTCGACATGGCAGGTCCTATGGGGTTGCCACAACATGATGAAGATTTCGGACAGACACTCGGTGTCTGGGGCGTTGGTACTGGCTCCTATCTTTTTGTCCCTCTGATCGGCCCCAGCAGTTATCGCGATGCGCCCGGCATTCCTGTGAGCGTTTTCAGCAACCTTTTGTTTTATGCGGGTACTGTCGCCAGCAGTGCAGTTGTAGCTCCAATCACGGTTTTAAGTATCATTGACAGGCGGGCGAGGTTGTCCGGCCCTATGCGTATTCGGGACCAAGCCGCGCTGGACCCTTATCTTTTTGTTCGCGAAGGTTTTTTACAGCAGCGCAAGCATTTGATCTATGATGGCGACCCGCCGCCGGAGAGCCTGGACGAATTCGCAGATGAGGGTTCCGTACAGAACGAGGCGACGTCCGAGCCGTTGAGATGAGATTTTAATCAAATCTCAACTGCTGCTTCCACATTCATCCAGCGGGCGCTACATCTGCAATAAACATTCTTGCGTGAATCTCGATGATGTATCGATTTCAGGGCCGAATCGAGTAAAATCATGCTTTTAATGGCTTTTATAGTTACATTCACACCCTGCAATGTGTTCTTCCTGAAACTTTAAAGAGGCGCTAGGTAAAAGTACATGAAAAAATTCGGAGGTATGGCGAGAACTTCGTTGCAAGCTCAATCCTCGAACTCAAACAATACTCCCGCAATGGATGAAAAAACGCTGAAAGCGGGGCTGAAAGCGGCACGCGATGCGCTGCTGGCTCAGCAGAGGGAGGATGGCCACTGGTGCTTTCCATTGGAGGCCGATTGCACGATTCCCGCCGAGTATATACTGATGATGCACTTCATGGATGAAGTGGATCCGGACCTGGAGGTCAGGATTGCCCGCTTTATTCGTGAAAAACAGGATGCAGCGCACGGAGGCTGGCCGCTCTACTACGGCGGTGAGTTCGACTTGAGCTGTTCGGTCAAGGCCTATTATGCTCTGAAGATTGCAGGTGACTCACCCGACGCGCCCCACATGGTGCGCGCGCGTGCAGCAATTCTGAAGCATGGCGGCGCAGCGAGAGCAAACGTATTTACACGTCTGCTACTTGCCATGTATGACCAGCTTCCCTGGCGGGGGGTGCCATTTGTGCCGGTGGAAATCATACTGTTCCCCAAGTGGTTCCCATTCCATACCAGCAAGGTCGCGTACTGGTCGCGGACAGTAATGGTGCCGCTGTCTATCCTTTGCAGCCTGAGGGCGCGCGCGGCGAATCCGCGCAAAGTCGGCATCCGTGAATTGTTCACGGTACCCCCGGAGGAGGAGCGGAATTATTTTCCGGTACGTACTGCGCTCAATCGCGTGTTTCTGCTGATCGAGCGCACTCTCTCCCTGCTCGAACCATTCATACCCAAAGGGGTGCGCAGATTAGCGCTGCGGCGGGCGGAAAGCTGGATCGTGGAAAGGCTGAACGGCGACTCAGGTCTGGGGGCGATCTTTCCTGCCATGGTGAATGCCAGCGAAGCTCTGGCATTGCTTGGATACCCGTATGATCATCCCGCACGGGTGCAATGCCGCAAGGCGCTGCGCCTGCTGCTGGTGGATGAAGGCGAGCGTACCTGGTGCCAACCCTGTGTTTCCCCGGTATGGGATACCGTCCTGACCTGTCTCGCCTTTCAGGAGGATACGGAGGTCGATCAGAAGCCCATCCGGAAAGCGCTCGACTGGCTGGTTCCCTGCCAGGTGCTCGATGCGCCGGCGGACTGGCAGGAAGATCATCCCGAATTGCCAGGAGGTGGCTGGGCTTTCCAGTACACGAATCCTCACTATCCCGATCTCGACGACACGGCTGCGGTGGCCTGGGCGCTGTACCAGGCCGACCCCAAGGCTTATCAGGAAAGCATCAGCCGGGCTGCCGACTGGCTGGCAGGAATGCAGTCCAGCAATGGCGGGTTTGCGGCTTTCGACAGCGACAATACGTATTACTATCTCAACGAGATTCCGTTTGCCGATCATGGAGCGCTCCTTGATCCTCCGACCAGTGATGTTTCCGCCCGCTGTGCAGGTTTTCTCGCCTTGTACGGCCAATCCAGGCATAAACAGGCGCTGGAACGGAGCCTGGCATACCTCTTCAATGAACAGGAGGCCAGTGGTGCCTGGTTCGGCCGCTGGGGCAGCAATTACATCTATGGAACGTGGTCCGTGCTGGAGGCCTTCCGTCTGGCGGGGATAGATATCGGTCATCCTGCCATCCGGCGCGCGGTGCACTGGCTCAAATCCGTGCAGCGGGAGGATGGCGGATGGGGAGAAAGTAACGACAGCTACCTTTCCCCCCAGGAGGCAGGCCAGTTTCATACCAGTACTTCTTTTCATACCGCGTGGGCACTGCTCGCACTGATGGGGGCCGGTGAATGGCGCAGTCATGAGGTTTACCGGGGAATTGCGTATCTGTTGCGGGAACAGGACAGCGACGGGCTCTGGCATGAGCCCTGGTTCACCGCTCCCGGCTTCCCGCGGGTTTTCTACCTCAAGTACTACGGGTATACGAAATATTTCCCGGTATGGGCATTGACCCGATTTCATGCATTGAACCGGAAGCTCCCTGCGTGACGGGGGTCGGCATCATTGTCGCCATGCGGGTGGAGGCGCGTTGCATAACGCCATTGCGCCTTTTCTTCAATCAAAGGACAGATCTCGGGAATGGCGCTGCTGTCTGGCTTTGTGGGGTGGGGGCAGAGGCAGCCGGCGCAGCCGCAACCGGACTGAGGACAGCAGGAGCCACTGCACTGATGAGTTTCGGTTTTGCGGGTGCATTGCATTCCGGCCTGAATTCTGGAGCGCTGATGCTGCCTGAGTCGATCCATACGGGCGACTGTCTCCTGCCAGTTGATTTGAATTGGCGCGCTCGCTTGCAGCGATGCCTGCCCGATCACCTGAATGTGGCAGGCGGAATCCTGGCTGCCAGCAGCAGGGTGCTTACCTCCACTTCTGCAAAACGCGACCTGGCCGAATCCACCGGCGCGAATGCAGTAGATATGGAAAGCGGCGCAGTTGCCGAAGTTGCCACGAATGCTAGCTTGCCATTCATGGCGGTACGCGCTATTTCAGATCCCCTCGACTTCTCACCCCCCGGTGTTCTGCTTGAGGCGGTACGACCGGACGGAAGTCCTCACCTGGTTCGCTTGCTGGGGCTGTTACTGAAGCGCTCGCTGACTCTCGGCACACTGCTGCGGTTGGCATCGGATGCGCGTGCCGCGCGCTCTACCTTATCGACGGTGGTACGTTATGCTGATGCGGAAATGCGTGCCATTCGTTCGCCTGCATCCTCGCTTGGCGGATGTATCGCGCGGTAGCAAGCCGTTGGCTCTGATCGCTCTTGAGGTGTGTGATCAGCGTGCAAACTTCCCGCAGGGGATGTGCAACGCCTGCCGGTGCACTGGAAATCCAATAATGTCTTGAGAATTCACCCTGTTAAAGAGTAAAATGTCGCCCTTTCGCATCAGGCGTAATGGAGAGTAGCATGGCAGTTACAACCGATCAAAAAGCACAGGTGGTGCGCGATTATCAACGGGCTGCGGGAGATACGGGTTCTCCCGAAGTGCAGGTGGCGTTACTGACCGCCCGTATCAACGATCTGGCCGGTCATTTCAAAGCGCATGTCAAGGATCATCACTCCCGCCGCGGTTTGCTGCGGATGGTAAGCCGCCGGCGCAAGCTGCTCGATTATTTGAAGCAGAACAGTGTGGAGAGCTATCGGGCGCTGATAGAACGGCTCGGCCTGCGTAAATAAAAGTAAATCCCCGATTGAGATAGCAGCGGAATAACCTATTGCTTCCTTGAGCGTCGGAATGAATTCCGCTTGTATCGGTTGCGCGACCGCGGCTATGGTGCCTGGAAGCGAAACCGGAATGATTTAATCGAAAAGGGCAGTTAATTGAAAATCAAGAAAAGTGTTACGTACGGGTCTCATCAACTAACATTCGAAACTGGAGAAATAGCAAGGCAAGCACATGCCGCCATTATGGTCAGCATGGGCGATACCGTCGTCCTGGTTACCGTGGTAGGTGCAAAAAGCGCCAAGCAGGGGCAGGATTTCTTTCCCCTGACGGTGGACTATCAGGAAAGGAGCTACGCGGCTGGCCGAATACCCGGCAGTTTTTTCAAACGTGAAGGCCGTCCCTCCGAAAAGGAAATTCTTACCTCCCGTCTGATCGATCGCCCGATCCGTCCCCTTTTTCCTGAAAATTTCTACAACGAAGTGCAGGTGGTAGCCACCGTCCTGTCTTCCGATAACGAAGTAGATGCCGATATTCCCGCCATGCTGGGCGCGTCTGCCGCGCTGGTGCTCTCAGGCATTCCGTTCAACGGGCCTATTGGCGCCGCGCGGATTGGCTACATCAATGGCGAATATGTACTGAATCCCGATACCAGCGCCCTGAAGCAGACACAGCTGAATCTGGTCGTGGCTGGCACACGGCAGGCCGTGCTGATGGTGGAATCCGATGCGATGGAGTTGTCGGAGGATGTCATGCTGGGCGCCATCGTTTATGGTCATCAGCAAATGCAGGTGGCCATCGATGCCATCAATGAACTGGCGGATGAGGCGGGCGTGACCGCATGGGATTGGGAACCGCCTGCAAGAGACCCTGCACTGGCCATTAAAATTGCGGAACTGGCGGAGAATGATTTGCGTGCCGCTTTCCGCCAGAAGCAGAAGCAGGTAAGGTCCGAGACCATAGACAGCATCTGGACAAGAGTCTTTACCGAACTCGGCGTCGAGAACGAGGAAGGTCCTGATGCCCAGGCGGTGAAGGAGGCTTGTTTTGCACTGGAATCGAGAATCGTGCGCTCGCAGATTCTGGACGGCGAACCGCGCATCGATGGGCGCGACACCCGTACCGTCCGGCCAATAACGATCCGTACCGGCCTCCTGCCGCGGACCCACGGTTCGGCATTATTTACCCGCGGAGAAACCCAGGCCCTGGTAGTTGCAACGCTGGGGACCGGTCGCGATGAGC
The DNA here is from genome assembly GCF_055385915.1 of Nitrosospira sp. TNL300. Classification (NCBI taxonomy): domain Bacteria; kingdom Pseudomonadati; phylum Pseudomonadota; class Betaproteobacteria; order Nitrosomonadales; family Nitrosomonadaceae; genus Nitrosospira; species Nitrosospira sp. TNL300. The sequence goes on from NZ_AP041005.1 coordinate 291,899, forward strand.
AGAAAATCGATGCTCTCCAGGGAGATTACTCCGAGCGTTTCATGCTTCACTACAACATGCCTCCCTATGCCACCGGAGAGACGGGACGGGTTGGAACACCCAAGCGGCGTGAAATCGGGCACGGACGGCTGGCAAAACGAGCTTTGATTGCAATTCTGCCTTCTCCGGAAGAGTTTGGCTATTCGCTTCGTGTGGTTTCTGAAATTACCGAATCCAATGGTTCCAGTTCCATGGCATCCGTTTGCGGCGGCTGCCTGGCATTGATGGATGCCGGCGTACCCCTGAAGGGGCATGTGGCGGGTATTGCCATGGGGCTCATCAAGGAAGGAAACCGGTTTGCCGTGCTCAGTGATATTCTAGGTGATGAAGATCATTTGGGCGACATGGATTTCAAGGTGGCGGGCACCGAAAATGGCATTACCGCCCTGCAGATGGATATCAAGATTCAGGGGATCACCAAAGAGATCCTGCACGCTGCCCTGGTACAGGCAAGGGAAGGGCGAATACATATTCTCGCGATCATGAAGCAGGCGTTGCCGGCCAGGCGCGAGGATATCTCGGAACATGCTCCCCGTATCATCAAGATCAGAATCAACCCCGAGAAAATACGTGACGTCATAGGAAAAGGGGGCGCAGTGATCCGTGCGCTTACTGAAGAGACGGGCACCACCATCGATATTACGGACGATGGCAATGTTATGATCGCGTGTGTTAACGCCGAGGGTGGTGAGCTGGCGAGAAAGCGCATCGAAGACATCACGGCCGAGGTTGAGGTGGGGCGGGTATACGACGGAACAGTGCTGAAGCTTCTAGATTTTGGTGCCATTGTCAGCGTACTTCCGGGCAAGGACGGCCTGCTGCATATCTCGCAAATCGCCAATGAGCGCGTCAACAATGTTGGTGACCACCTCAAGGAAGGACAAGTGGTTCGGGTGAAGGTCCTGGAAGCTGACGACAAGGGAAGGTTGCGTCTCAGCATGAAAGCGGTTGCCACCGATGTGGCGGACAACGCGACCACCTGATGGCAGAACAGAGAGAAGAATTTTCCACAAGGAGCAGAGCCACGCCACTTTCTCGATGCGGTTCCTTGTCCTCTTATCCCTGCCCTATCTCCTGTCTCCCGTATCTTCCGTTTTTTGAAGTCAGCTCAGTTATCAGCTGACTTCCCGGAATAAGAGCCTCCTGTCGATGGGGCTTTTATTCCGGAAAGGCAATGAAGTACTTCGTTACCTGCAGAACCTAAGTGAAAAGCAGGCAGATGTTTATTTCGCGACTTGCTTTTCCCTTATTTCATCCAAGGTCTTGCAGTCGATGCAGAGTGTGGCGGTAGGGCGGGCTTCAAGGCGCTTTAAACCGATTTCGACACCGCAGCTTTCGCAATAGCCGTAATCTCCAGTATCTATTTTTGAGATCGTTTCATCTATCTTCTTGATCAGCTTGCGTTCGCGGTCACGATTTCTTAATTCGAGCGCCATGTCCGACTCCTGGCTGGCGCGGTCGTTAGGATCAGCAAATATTGTGGCTTCGTCCTGCATAGTGTGAACCGTGCGATCGATATCCTGTCCCAATTCAAACTTGATGCCTTCCAGAATATTGCGGAAATGCATAAGCTGCTTGGAACTCATGTAGCTTTCTCCCTTCGAGGGTATGTAGGGAGTGGCTTGTTTATACATTTCTTGCGGCATAGTCAGTATTTCCTTTCCATTGCTGGGTGACGTGTAACAATGCAACTGCTATTTAAAAACAACCCATTATACAGATAACTCATCTCCGGTTCAGTTGATGCGCTCTGAGAGCAATACAGTTGGCAGAAACTTGTCAAGGTTTCGCCAGGAACGGAAATCCCACAATTTAGCTTAAGAACCAGGCTCTCATCCTCCTGTTCATGACAAAACCGCAGCCTCTTCACGTTCAACTCCCTGTGGAACATATAGGGGGACACATGGGGCAGCACGAATTCTTGCAGAATTTTCAGTCCTTGAATACCCCCGCAAGAAATAAATGCATTATTTTGCTGCAAGCCTCTCCGGGAGAATTCCTTGTTCCCGATCGCGCTGCAGGATCAGCGGAATCGGCTCCCGTTCCTGTCAAACTGTGACATAATATTTTTTCCAGATTCAAGGAGAACCAACTGTGCAAGACAAAAAATCCAGGATTTCCGCGGTCATAGGGTCGGTCCTTGCTACCGGCCTCAGCGCCTCTCCCATTGTTTTCGCGAGCGACAGTAGTGAGGCGGACAGCAAGGCAAGCAATCCCTTCGTCATGCAGTCGTTAAACGAGCGCTATGTAGTGGCTTACGCCGACAGGGTAGATCCCAGCAAATATGGGGCGGGCGCAAAAGCGGCAGAGGGAAATTGCGGCATGTCGCTGGCGGACAAGAACAAAGACAATAAAGTGACCAAGGAAGAATTTATCAAGCATCACGAAGGCATCTTCGACAAGATTGACGCAAATAAGGATGGAGCCGTCGACCCGGCGGAAGCGGACAGCTTTGCAAAAAGCAGGTCCGGTGGCGGAACAGCAGCACCTCATGGCCAGATGAAGAAATAACTGGACATGCAACAGTTCCCACGCCTCGCCCGCGTGGGGCTGGGCTTCCGGCGGGAGCTCATTCCTGCGCTGAAAAGCGGTGTCCCCGACGCCATCGATTTTTTCGAGATCGCTCCCGAGAACTGGATCGACCTTGGCGGAAGCGCGGCACGGGATCTGCGTTTTTTTACTGAGCGCCATCCTTTTGTCTGCCATGGCCTTTCCCTTTCAATTGGCGGTCCTGCTCCGCTGGATGAAGTGCTGTTGCAAAAGATTCGCCACTTCCTCAATCAGCACCGGATACTTCTTTATACGGAACATCTTTCCTACTGCTCTGACGACGGTCACCTGTACGATCTGCTCCCGATCCCTTTTACGGAGGAAGCGGTAAAATATGTCGCTGAACGCGTTCGCCGTACACAGGATATTCTCGAGCGGCGTATCGCATTGGAAAATGCATCGTTTTATGTTGCTTCGCCTATCACCGATATGAGTGAATTGGACTTTATCCAGGCTGTGTTGCTGGAGGCGGATTGTGATCTTCATCTCGATGTCAATAACGTTTACGTCAACAGCATTAACCACGACTACGATCCGGTGGACTTCATCCGTGCCCTGCCTTCCGATCGCATCGTGTATATGCACATGGCCGGACATCATAAGGAGGCGGAGAATCTGATCATCGACACTCACGGCGCCGATGTAATCGATCCGGTATGGTCGCTGCTGGATCAAACCTACGACATGCACGGTGTTGCGCCGACTCTGCTCGAGCGTGACTTCAATATTCCTCCGCTCGATCAGTTGATGCGGGAAGTGCAACGCATCGCGCTGATCCAGGCGCGGCATGCGCATTCAGGCGATGTCTGTTCAGCTTCCTGAATTCCAGCGCTTCCAGTACGCCTTTACTGCGCACCTTCGCAATCCCGGGGGAAAGCCTGTTCCACCCGGAATCGACGTGCGGCGAATGCGCATATACAGCAGACTGGTTTACGAGAATCTCGACGGCTTTCTTCTCAGATGCTTCCCGGTGACCCGAGATGTGCTGGGCTCGCGTCGATGGTCGAGGCTGGTGCGCGCCTTTCTCATTGCGCACCGTAGCCGTTCTCCCCTTTTTCATCAGATAGCCGGTGAGTTTATCGAATTTCTGGCAAGTGAAGGCGCCATTCCTGAAAACTACCCGGAGTTCCTCCTGGAGCTCGCGCACTACGAATGGGTGGAACTGGCATTGTCCACATCGACGGGCATGCCCGATTGGAAGACGATCGATGCCACCGGTAATCTGCTCGAGGGACGGCCTCTTTTGAATCCGGTGCTTGCCAATCTTTGCTATCACTGGCCCGTCCATCACATCCGTCCACGCGCTCGCATCGCCCAGGCAGAATCTTACCTGCTGCTGTTTCGTGACGCGGATGACGAGATTCAATTTTCAGAAATCAACGCCTTTACTGCGCGTCTGATAGATCTGCTTGTGCTGGAAGAGCACACGGGGCGTGCTGCTCTTGAAATCATCACGACTGAAAGCAGACATCCCTCGCCTGAAGTCGTGATGCAAGGCGGCTTGAAAATCATGACTGATCTTCAGGCTCGCGGCGCATTGCTGGGTATTGCCAGAGAGTAAGTGCTTTTCGTTCGACTCTTTTCATTCGACTCTTTTCATTCGACTCACGCGAGACGGGCAGAATGCCCGCCTGATTTTTACCCTATTTGTGTAAGCTGCCGTGAAAACCGATTCATTGGATCTTGGAAAACTCTCCCATCTTACACTGAACAGTTACAACGAAAGAGCCGAAGCGTTCTGGGAGGGTACGAAAGACCATGATGTCAGCCAAAATGTCGCTGCATTGCTGCGCTACATCGAAAGTCCTCCGCCCTTCAAGATACTGGATCTCGGCTGTGGCCCCGGACGTGACCTGAAGTCTTTTGCCGATCTCGGTCATGTGGCGATCGGGCTGGAAGGGGCAACGCGGTTTGTCGAAATGGCGGCTAACCATAGTGGTTGCGAGATATGGCAGCAGGACTTCCTCCGGCTCGATCTGCCTGAAGAATACTTTGATGGCATATTTGCGAATGCCTCCCTGTTTCATGTTCCGAGTGTTGAGCTGCCTCGAGTGCTGAAAGAACTGCGGTCAACGCTGAAACCGGGCGGTGTGCTGTTCAGCTCCAATCCGCGCGGAAGTAACGAAGAGGGCTGGAATCACGGGCGTTATTGCGTATATCACGATATTGACGGCTGGAGGCGCTACATGGCCAATGCGGGTTTCATCGAGCTTGCCCATTACTATCGCCCGGCAGGCCTTCCACGCGAGCAGCAACCCTGGCTGGCCAGCGTATGGCGCAAGGCTGCAACAGAATGCGAGTAAACCCACAAGGCTCATTTCCCCGCAAGCATCGCAATTGAAGAAAGATGTCGTCGTAATAGGCGCTGGCGCAGCCGGCATGATGTGTGCAATGGAAGCGGGAAAGCGTGGACGGAGTGTGCTGCTGCTGGATCATGCCACCAAGCTGGCGGAAAAAATCCGTATCTCGGGAGGCGGCCGATGTAATTTCACGAATCGTCACACTGTCCCGGAAAATTTTCTGTCGCAGAATCCGCATTTCTGCCGATCCGCGCTGGCACGCTTCACTCCTTGCCACTTCATAGAACTGGTGGAAAAGCATTGCATCCGTTATCACGAAAAAAAGCTGGGACAGCTATTCTGCGATGAGGCTTCGCGGCAAATCATTGACATGCTGCACAATGAATGTGAGGCCGCTGGAGTCATCTTTCAAATGCCCTGCGAGGTAAGCCGCATAGACCGGGGTTTCGGCGATACTGGATTCATATTGGAAACCAGCTGTGGCAAGGTGATGACAGATGCGCTGGTAGTCGCGACCGGAGGTCTTTCCATTCCACAAATCGGCGCCAGTCCTTTCGGCTATCGCATCGCAGAGCAGTTCGGCATAAACGTTACGCCGCTACGTCCCGCCCTGGTACCGCTGACCTTTGCGCCGGAACAGTTGTCCGTTTTTTCAGGGCTCTCGGGCATTGCACTCGACACAATAGTGAGCTGTAACGGCGCGCATTTTCGAGAAAATCTGCTGATCACGCATCGGGGTCTGAGCGGTCCTGCAATCCTCCAGATTTCCTCATACTGGCGACCGGGAGATCCGATCCATATCAACCTGCTACCTGAGCTGGATGCACCTGACTGGTTGCTCGATCGCAGGCACAGCGGCGCGCTGCTGTCCAATCTGTTGGCGCAGCATCTGCCCCGACGGTTTGCAGAAGCGTGGCTGAGCGCAATGAGGAGTACGCCCCCGGAAATGCCTGTAAACCAGTATGGCAACAAGAGCTTGAAGCAACTGGCCTCTCAATTGCATGCTTGGCAGGTTTTCCCGGACGGCACCGCAGGCTACAAAAAGGCGGAAGTAACACTGGGAGGCATCGATACTGCCGAGCTTTCTTCCAGAACGATGGAATCGAAAAAAGTATCCGGACTTTATTTCGTGGGGGAAGTCGTCGATGTCACGGGCCAACTGGGTGGTTTCAACTTCCAGTGGGCCTGGTCATCGGGTTATGTGGCAGGGCAATCAGTGTAACCGCAGCTTCTATCGGAAGTGCGGGCGTCTGTATCGCGAAGAGATAATCTTTCTTTCTTATGGGAATGATAGATTGCCTGAAGAATGGGAAGCCTTCAGCGATTTTTTACAGTACGTAGCGGGCCAGATCCTCGCTCTGCGCCAGGTCGCTGAGTCGTTTATCCACATAGGCGGCATCAATGACAACTGCGTCTCCATGGTGTTTCTCGGCATTGAACGAAACATCCTCCAGCAGTTTTTCCATGGCGGTATAAAGACGCCGTGCTCCAATATTCTCTGTTTTCTCGTTGACTGCAAAGGCGATCTCCGCCAGACGCTTGACCGCATCGGGAGTAAATTCCAGTCTGACCCCTTCGGTTTCAAGCAGCGCCTCATATTGACGTGTCAAACAGGCATCCGTATTGGTGAGGATTTGTACAAAATCGTCGGCGCTGAGGCTGGTGAGCTCAACCCGAATTGGAAACCGGCCCTGCATCTCGGGAATCAGATCGGAAGGTTTGGCGAGGTGAAATGCCCCGCTGGCGATAAACAGAATATGATCGGTCTTGATCATGCCATATTTGGTGGAAATCGTGGTGCCCTCCACCAGAGGCAGCAGGTCCCGCTGAACCCCCTGGCGCGATACATCCGCTCCCGAAGTCTCGGAACGGCTCGTGATCTTGTCGATTTCATCCAGAAACACGATGCCGTTCTGCTCGACATTCTGTACTGCGCGCAGCTTCAATTCCTCATCATTAACCAGCTTCGAGGCTTCCTCATCGACAAGGAGCTTCATCGCTTCGCGGATTTTCAGCTTTCGCGTCTTTTTTCTTTCCGCACCCAGATTCTGGAACATGCCTTGAATCTGCGTCGTCAGCTCTTCCATTCCAGGGGGAGCAAAGATTTCCATGTGGGTATGCGGGGTCGCCAGCTCGATTTCGATCTCCTTATCGTTGAGCTCTCCCTCGCGCAGCTTCTTTCGAAATTTCTGGCGGGTAGCACTTTCCGCCTCGATGGATTCCATCTGCAGACCTGTTTCTCGGGCAGAAGGCAATAGCACATCGAGTATGCGTTCCTCAGCATGGTCTTCCGCGCGTGCGCGCATCTTTTGCGTTTCACGCTCCCGCGACTGCTTGACCGCAGCTTCCACGAGATCACGGATGATCGAATCCACGTCACGTCCAACATACCCTACCTCGGTAAATTTGGTCGCCTCGACCTTGATGAACGGCGCATCCGCAAGTTTCGCGAGCCGGCGCGCTATTTCCGTCTTGCCAACACCCGTCGGACCGATCATCAAAATATTCTTGGGCGTAATCTCCTGGCGCAGTGGATCCTGTACCTGCTGCCTGCGCCAGCGATTCCTGAGCGCGATGGCAACCGAATGCTTGGCGGCATCCTGACCTATGATGTGCTTGTCAAGCTCGTGGACGATTTCCCGGGGAGTCAGTTGAGACATGGTCAGGTCAGCGATAAAGGCAAAAGGTGAGAGAAATCAAAGCAACAGTACGAACAATACAAAGCATAAGGTTATACCGGAATAGAGGGGTCAGTCCTATCTTGTCCGGATTCATTTTCTCCGGCTGCTACTCCAGAACCTCGATTACGTGGTTCTGATTGGTGTAGATACACAGATCCCCGGCTATGGTAAGTGCCTTCTTGACGATTTCCGGCGGTGTAAGATCAGTGTTTTCCAGAAGCGCGCGTGCCGCTGAATGCGCATAGGAGCCGCCGCTGCCGATTGCCGCCAGCCCGAGTTCGGGTTCTATTACGTCTCCCGCTCCGGTAATAATGAGGGTGGCGGCCTGATCGGCGACGACGAGCATGGCCTCGAGTCTGCGCAGAATCCGGTCGGTGCGCCAGTCTTTTGCCAGCTCCACTGCCGAGCGCATGAGGTGTCCCTGATGTTTTTCCAGCTTGCCTTCAAAACGTTCGAACAAGGTAAAGGCATCCGCCGTTCCTCCGGCAAATCCGGCCAGGAGCCTGTCATGGTACAGCCGCCGCACCTTGCGCGCGCTGGCTTTTGCCACCACCGCTCCCAGTGTCACCTGGCCATCGCCGCCCAGCGCAACGTGGTTCCCCCGACGGGCGGAAAGTATGGTTGTGCCGTGGTATTCTGCCATGTCTAGCCCGGTAATTGGAGAGCGGAGATTATAACGCCGATTCACGAGAAGAATGCAAACAGTGTTTGCGCCAATCCGTAGTCCGGCTCATCCCTGCGGTTCAAGGCTCGTTCTTTTTTCGTGCGCGCGGGTGTGTTGCATCATAGACCTTCGATAGATGCTGGAAGTCGAGATGGGTATATACCTGCGTGGTGCTGATGCTGGCATGCCCCAGCATCTCCTGCACCGCTCTCAGGTCGCCGCTGGATTGCAGCACGTGTGATGCAAATGAATGCCGCAGCACGTGCGGGTGGATGCGCCCGCTGATTCCTTGCTTTACTGCCTGAATTTTCAGGCGCTGATCAATCGACCGGCGGCTGATGTTCCTCCCGTGCCGGGACAGGAATAGCGCCGTTTCCCCCGGCCTGGCGAGCGCATCGCGTTGTTTCATCCATTCCCCCACTACTTGCACGGCTTTGCTTCCTACCGGCACATCGCGGGTTTTATTCCCTTTGCCGGTAACGCGCACGATCCCGTCCGCCAGACTTAAATCCTCGGGCTTCAGGCTCGCGAGTTCCGCCAGCCGCAATCCGGAAGAATAGCAGAGCTCGAACATGGCTTTATCGCGTAAGGTAATCAGATCAGGAGTATCAAACTCCAGCAGCTTCAAGGCCTCATCAGGCGACAGGGTGCGAGGCAGGGCCTTGGGTGACTTCGGCGCTCGCACCCCGGCGCAGGGGTTACAAGCATAACCATGATGCCGCGCCAGGTAATTGTAGAGTCCGCGCCATGCAGACAGCATTCTCGCCAGGCTCCTGCCGGAAAATCCGTTTGCATGCAACTGAGCAAGAAAACGCCGGATATGGTGGATTTGCAAATGCTCCAGTTCGATTCCTCGGGAGAAATTCATCAGTATCTCGAGATCGCGGCCATAATTTTCGCAGGTGAGGGGCGACAGTCGCCGCGTCCCGGCGAGGTAAGCGAGATAGGCGGAGGCAAGTTCGGCCTGGCCCTTTCCAGACATCTTGCTGGAACCCTTCAGACCGGTTAAGAATTCCGGGTGTCGCCTTTTTCCCATTTCTCAGGCGGTGCGAAAACGTCTCAATGACGCGCTGGCAAGTTCACCGAGCCGTGCGAGGTAAACTGTTCCCATTTCCGGATAGAACCGTTGCGGCTCTTCACTGCCCATTACCAGTAAGCCGATGGTTTGATCTCCATGCAATGCTGTCATCGCAAATGAACGCAAATGCTCGGCCTGTTCGCCGAACCAGCTTCTGATCTCATCCGGAACATGAGGGCCGCAATAAGGGTGCAGCAAATTTTCCGCCATCGCATGAATCTCGCTGCTGACGGGTACAAATTCCGGTGGCAGGGGTTCGTCAACACCAATATTCCAGATACGAAGCGCGCTGTGAGGCACCGAGAAGTTTTCACGCAGCGCAAAAGCGAGCCCATCCAGAAGATCGGGCAAACGTCTGAAGGTGAGGAGCGAGACTGCCAATTGGTGCATTTTTTCCGCAATAGCGTCATTCTCCTTGCCGAACAGGATCAATTCCTCCAGCTTATCCCGCAAAATCTGGTTTTTACCCCGCAATGCCAGGATTTGACGCTCGCTCAAGGAAATCGCCCTCCCGTCATGGGGATTAGGCACCTGAATGTCTGCCAGCATGCTGGCATATGCTTCAAAGAACTCCGGATGCGCACGCAGATACTCTGCTATCTCTTCGAAACTTGATTTCATGTCTTTTCTGTTTTTTAAAACTGCAACTCGATTTGCCCGTCAAAAACGGCGACGGCAGGACCGGTCATCCAGACGGGTTGATTTCCCCCTTCCCATCGTATGAACAGATCTCCAGTGGAAAAGCTTACCCTGACGGGCGATTCGAGCAGCCCCCGCTGAATTCCCGCAACCGCCGCCGCACAGGCACCCGTGCCGCAAGCCAGGGTTTCACCCGCGCCCCGCTCGTAGACTCTCAGCCGGATATGATGAGGATCGATAACTTGCATATATCCGGCATTTACTCGCTGAGGAAAACGTGAATGCTTTTCGATAAGTGGACCCTCCGTCAAGACCGGCGCGTCATCCAGGTCCGATATTACCTGGACGGCGTGAGGATTGCCCATCGACACAGCGCTGATTTCCACCTGTTTGTCATCCAGACGGAGTGGGTAAGTGGGCGCTCGCTGTTCGGCGATAAAAGGAATCTCGCGCGGCTCAAATTTCGGCACACCCATGTTGACCGTTACTTCCCCGTCCGCTTCAAGCTTCGGAATAACCACCCCGCTTAGCGTCTCAATCCGTACTTCCTTCTTGCCTGTCATACCATGGTCATGCACGTAGCGAACGAAGCAGCGCGCCCCATTGCCGCATTGTTCCACTTCTCCCCCGTCGGCATTAAAAATGCGATAGCGGAAATCAGCATCGCCTTCCGCCTTTTCGATCAGCAGAATCTGGTCGCAGCCTATTCCCAGGTGGCGGTCGGCAAGTCGCCGCAATTGTTCCGGTGAGAGCGAAATCTGCTGATTCATCGCGTCAATGACAACGAAATCGTTGCCGAGGCCATGCATTTTGGTGAACTTGAGTTTCATTCATCGAGAGTTGCAAGAACAGGAATTACAGCACGAGGTATGGAAACATCGGCATGCCAGGCCGTATTGTATTATCCATCTTCTTATCTTCTTAATAAGCGCGTAATTTGGTATTCTACAGACCTTTTACGATTAAGCGGCTGGACAAAATGAGCGAATATCTTTTTACCTCCGAATCCGTGTCTGAAGGTCATCCCGATAAGGTGGCCGACCAAATTTCCGATTCCATCCTCGATGCAATCCTGGCTCAGGATCCCAATGCGCGGGTAGCCTGCGAAACACTATGCAGTACCGGTCTGATCGTCATGTCGGGCGAAATCACTACCCAGGCCAATGTAGACTACATGCAAGTCGCGCGCGCGGCGGTCAAGCGCATCGGTTACAACAGTTCCGATATCGGCTTTGACTATAATACCTGCGCAGTGCTGACTGCTTTCAACAAACAATCCCCCGATATCGCGCGCGGGGTCAACCGCACCAAGGAAGAGGAAATGGACCAGGGGGCGGGTGACCAGGGTCTCATGTTCGGCTATGCCTGCGATGAGACGCCGCAATTGATGCCCATGCCGATCTACTATGCCCACCGACTGATGGAGCGCCAGGCGGAACTGCGAAAAGATGGACGCCTCCCGTGGCTGCGTCCGGATGCAAAGTCACAGGTTTCAGTACGTTACCTGAATGGCACGCCGCAGCGAATCGAGACCGTTGTCATTTCCACGCAGCATCACCCGGATATCAGTCACACGGATTTGAGTGAAGCCATTATTGAGGAAGTCATCAAGCCCGTGCTTCCAAAAAAAATGCTGAATGGCGAAACCCGGTACCTGATCAACCCGACAGGACGTTTCGTGGTGGGCGGACCGATGGGAGATTGCGGACTGACCGGTCGGAAGATTATCGTGGACAGCTATGGGGGGACCGCGCACCATGGCGGTGGCGCCTTCTCCGGCAAGGATCCGTCCAAAGTGGACCGTTCCGCTGCTTATGCCGGACGATATGTGGCAAAGAATCTTGTCGCGGCCGGCATCGCCAGCAGATGCGAGGTACAGATGGCTTATGCGATCGGGGTTGCGCGACCCGTTTCGCTGATGGTCGACACTTATGGAACCGGAAAAATTCCCGACGATAAAATCGTCGAACTGATTGAGCGGCACTTCGATCTGCGTCCGCGTGGCATCATCCACGGCCTCGATCTGCTGCGTCCCATCTACGAAAAGACCGCCGCCTATGGCCATTTTGGCCGGGATGAACCGGAATTCACCTGGGAATCCACGGATAAGGCTGCACAGTTGCGCGAGGAAGCAGGAATCGAATCCGCGGAAACCGAACCGGTCAGTCTTCAGGCTTAAGATTACATCACCAACCCTTCCAGACCGAGGAGCGCTGCAACGGGCATTGTCCCGCGAGGCTCGGCAGGGAAGGATCGCTACAACGGCGCTCGTTCATTTTCAGGAGAAAATCTTATGAACGCTGTGCTCAGTCCTGCTTCTGCGTCCGCCGGCTTCACCGACTATAAAGTTGCCGATATGTCCCTGGCGGAATGGGGGCGCAAGGAAATCGCCATTGCCGAGACGGAGATGCCAGGTCTGATGGCGCTACGGGAAGAGCATGCCGGTGCCAGGCCTCTTGCAGGGGCACGCATTGCCGGTTCTCTGCACATGACCATTCAGACTGCGGTACTGATCGAAACGCTTACCAAGCTAGGCGCTCAAGTACGATGGGCTTCGTGCAACATTTTCTCGACTCAGGACCATGCCGCGGCCGCCATTGCAGCGGAAGGCATTCCCGTATTTGCCCATAAGGGCGAATCTCTGGATGAGTATTGGGAATATACCCATCGTATTTTTGAATGGCGAGGGGATACCTCACAAGGTGATGGCAGTCCCAATATGATTCTGGACGATGGCGGCGACGCCACCTTGCTCATCCTCCTTGGCAGCAGGGCGGAACAAGATCCATCTGTCATCGCCAGTCCAGCCAATGAAGAAGAGCAGGCCTTGTTTGCCGCCATTCGCAAACGCCTGAGCGTCAGCCCGAACTGGTATTCCACCCGGCGCGCCAATATCAGGGGTGTGACGGAGGAAACCACTACCGGCGTCCACCGTCTGTATGAAATGCAAAAGAAAGGCGAACTGCCGTTTCCGGCATTCAACGTGAATGATTCCGTCACCAAATCCAAATTCGACAATCTGTACGGTTGCCGGGAGTCCCTGGTGGACGGGATCAAGCGGGCGACCGATGTCATGATTGCCGGAAAGATCGCGATAGTGTGTGGTTACGGTGATGTCGGCAAAGGCTGTGCGCAATCCCTGCGCGGTCTTGGAGCCACCGTATGGATAACGGAAATCGACCCCATTTGCGCACTGCAAGCGGCAATGGAAGGTTATCGCGTCGTCACCCTGGATGAAGCCTGCGATCAGGCGGACATTTTCGTGACTGCCACCGGCAATCTGCGCGTCATTACCCATGATCATATGGTGCGAATGAAAGACCAGGCAATCGTATGTAATATCGGCCATTTCGATTCTGAAATCGATATTGCCTCGGTTCAGAAGTACCCATGGGAGAATATCAAGCCGCAGGTCGATCACGTCATTTTTCCTACCGGCCGCCGCATCATTGTGCTGGCAAAGGGACGACTGGTGAATCTTGGCTGTGCAACAGGACACCCTTCCTTTGTCATGTCGACTTCATTCACCAACCAGGTTCTGGCACAAATGGAACTTTGGCAGAATGGCGCCAGTTACCAGAAAAACGTCTACGTGTTACCCAAGCATCTGGATGAAAAAGTAGCGCGATTACACATCAAAAAGCTGGGCGCCAAACTCACGAGACTGACGGAGGAACAGGCGAGCTACCTGAATATGGACATTGACGGACCCTACAAGCCGGCAATGTACCGTTATTGATTTTTTTCAGGTTTGGATTTTAGCGCGGTGAAGGAAAAAGGTGGTTAGATCACCGCCTTTTTACCCTCCCTGCGCTTTTCCGCTTCGCCATGGAATCACAGAAAAAATTTATTCCCACATTCAGCTTCGAATTTTTTCCGCCGCAGACTGCGGAAGGAATAGAGAAGCTGCGCGCTACGCGCAAGCAACTTGCGCAACTCAAGCCGAAATTCTTCTCGGTAACCTTCGGCGCGGGAGGATCGACACGCGATCGTACCCTGGAAACCGTGCTCGAAATTCAGGCAGAAGGCTTGGTCGCTGCACCCCATCTTTCCTGTATTGGTGCAACCCGGGAAAATATCCGCGCCATGCTGGAGCAATACCGCAGCAGCGGTATTCGCCATCTGATTGCGCTGCGGGGGGATCTGCCTTCGGGAATGGCGCAAGGAGGAGAATTCCGCTATGCCAACGAACTGGTAGCCTTTATTCGCCGCGAGTACGGCAACGCCTTTCATATCGATGTAGCATCCTACCCGGAGTACCATCCACAAGCCAGAAATGCTCAGGAAGACTTGAGGAATTTCAAGCGCAAGATCGAAGCCGGCGCAGACTCGGCCATTACCCAGTATTTCTACAATGCGGACGCCTACTTTGACTTTGTCGATTCGTGTGAGGCGATGGGCATCAATATTCCGGTGGTTCCCGGCATCATGCCGATCAATAAATTTTCCCAGCTTGCCAGATTCTCAGATACCTGTGGGGCGGAAATACCGCGGTGGATCAGAAAGCGGCTGGAAGGTTATGGAGATGATTCTGCTTCCATACGCGCCTTCGGCCTGGATGTCGTTACCGATCTGTGCGCTCGACTGCTGAATGCAGGCGCACCCGGATTGCACTTCTACACGTTGAACTCGGCAGGACTAACGACGACTGTGTGGCAGCGACTGGGGCTGTAGTTCACCCCATTTTCAGATCGAATGATCACGAGAAGCTGATGAGCGAGCAACGAAGGCGGTGTGGAGAGCACAGTGATGGTGGGAGCGAAAATGGCGATCAAGTAGGGACTGATCTGGAAATGGAGTAAATTGGTAGTAGCATTGATGGAAATCTGGCGCGGTCCCATCCTCAATCCGGGATGGGCCGCGCTTCGCTCCACCTATCCTGCAATCACGCTGCCTTGGCGGTCTTTTTACTTTCCACCGGCAACGGATGAGCGGCATAAGCCTGATGTGCTGCTGCTTCCGCTGCTCCGTGTTCGATTTTCATACCCATATCGGACAATACCGCTTCCAAAGCACCCAGGCACAGCATGACGTTTTCCATCCGGCTTGAATAGCCCATGAGGCCGAAACGCCAGATCTTGCCTGCAAAATCGCCGAGGCCCGCGCCGATTTCGAGACTGTAGTCAACGAGCAATCTGCGGCGCACCTCTTTCTCATCGATTCCGGGCGGCACGTGGACCGAATTAAGCTGCGGCAGACGAGAGTTTTCCTCCACGAGATATTCCATCCCGAGTGTTTCAAACCCTGCCTTGAGTGCTTCATGGTTACGCTGATGACGGGCCCAGGAATGCTCCAGCCCTTCCTCATACAACATCAGCAGTGATTCGTGCAAGGCATAGAGCGCATTGGTAGGGGCGGTATGGTGGTAAGTGCGCGTGCTTCCCCAGTAGCCGAACAGGAGGTTCAGGTCCATGAACCAGCTTTGCACCTTGGTTTTGCGGCTTTTGACGAGATCAACCACGCGTTCCGAGAAACTGATGGGAGACAGGCCGGGGGGGCATGACAGACATTTCTGGCTCCCGGAGTAGATGGCATCAATCTTCCACTCGTCCACCTTTACCGGAGAGCCGCCAAGGGAGGTGACCGTGTCGACGATAGTGAGGCAATTATGGCGATGGGCGATTTCGCAAAGTGTTCTGGCATCCGACAGAGCCCCGGTGGAGGTCTCCGCGTGAACGAAAGCGACAATCTTTGCATCCGGATTCTGCTTCAAGGCATCTTCCACCTTCTGTGGATCGACCGGGGCGCCCCACTTGTCTTCTACCACTACGGCGATGCCTCCGCAACGCTGAACGTTCTCGATCATGCGTCCCCCAAACACCCCATTGCGGCATACGATCACCTTGTCGCCAGGGCTCACCATATTGACGAAGCACATTTCCATGCCGACCGAGCCCGGGCCTGAAACCGGGAAGGTCAGGAGATTGGAAGTCTGAAAGGCATATCGCAGCAAGCTTTTCAACTCTTCCATCATGTCCGTGAATACCGGGTCAAGATGGCCCAGCGTGGGACGGGCCATTGCCGCGAGAACCCGGGGATGTGTGTCGGAAGGTCCCGGACCCATCAGAATGCGTTGCGGTGGATAGAAGGTGCCAATGTTTTTAGTTGGGCCAAAATGTCTTGTCATGGTTGTTCCTGAGTTTGATGATGATCCATGGATTATGCGTGGGAAGAATTCGATTTTATCAAGGGAGCGGAGGTTTGGCTATCCGCGAATTCCTTTCTGCAGGAGCATCCCCTAAACTGCCAGTGCATCCTCTAAAGGCAGGCAGGCAGGCAGCGGCAGGCAAGGGCGGGCGGATATCTATTTCCGGCCAGTAGAATCGAACCTGGCGAGTTCTATTTTTTTTTGGACTCGCTGGCGGCCAGTTCACGCAATTCCCTGAGACGTGCTTCCACGCTCGACATCTGGTAGAAGTCGCCATCATCTGTTTTAAGCGCGATCTGCAACTGCTCGATTGCTGCAGGATAATTACCCTGGCGTGAATAAACTTCCGCCAGCGCCTGATGTTGCAGCAGGATATTCCCCAGCGCTTCATGGCTTTGCGCCTGCAATCTATAGAGGCGCACGTCATTGGGGGCGAGTTGCAGTTGCCGGTCGATGAAGTCGAGTGCTTCCTGAGCGCTGTCTTTGCTCAGGAGCGCCTCGGTGTAATCGTAGATTAATGCGCGGTGCTGCGGGAATATCGATAGTGCGGCTTGATAGATATCCAGCGCTTCGGTAGTCTGCCCGGCTGCGAGTTTGACACGGGCTGCCAGGGTTTCTATCATGGGACTGGAGGGGGCCATTCTGCGTTGAATCCGAATGGAGGTCCCGAGTTGATGATCCTGGAGCGCCTCCCCAGCGCCCTCGGGCTGCAAGCTGTCATACAGGCGCCCCAGTTCCTTGTCCGCGCGCTCGTACTCCCTGCTCCGCAGCAGGGCTGTTACGAGTCCGTACCGTTCCACCGTCTCATTGGTGTATCGTTTTTCACGCAAAATCGATTCGAAATACTTCACTGCGTCGGCGGGTTTTTCTATGGATGCCCGCAACTTGGCCCTCACCAACTGGAAATCCAGGCTGTCCGGTACCTGCCGGTAGGGCAAGCCATGCGTGCGGCCTTCGATATCAGCGATGCGTTCGAATGTAACGGGATGAGTGCGCAGATATGAAGGAGCGCCGTTTTCAAGAAAGCGGGTTGCCCTCTGCATGCGCTCGAAAAAATCGGCCATACCCCGTGGATCAAGTCCTGCCCCGGTCAATATACTCAGGCCGATTCTGTCCGCCTCTTTTTCATGTTCCCGGGTGAAGTTCAATTGTTTCTGAATCTGGCCTGCCTGCGAGGCCACGAGAATAGCCTGACCCGCCTGGGGATTGGCGCGAGAAGCGAGGATAGCTATCGCCATCGAGGCGAGGGAAGTCAGCATGCTGTACTTTTGCCCGGCGATCATGCGCGCCAGGTGCTTCTGCGTGACATGCGCGATTTCGTGCGCCATCACCCCTGCCAATTCGGACTCCGACTGCGCTGCGAGAATCAGGCCGCTATTGAATCCCATGAAACCTCCCGGTAATGCAAATGCATTGAGAGCCGGATCCTGGAGGGCAAAAAACTCGAACTCCTGCTCGGGACGCGCCTCACGGGAGCCGGAAATCAGACGACTGCCGAGATGGGTGAGGTAGCCGTCAATTTCCGCGTCGTTCAAGTAGCTGGGGTCCGAACGGATCTCGGACATTATTTTCAGCCCGAGCTCCCGTTCTTCTCTTGGAGATATGGATGCTTGAGATACATCGCCAAGGTCAGGCAGACCTTCGGCATGGACATTCACCGTGAATAGTGCCGGCAAAAAAAACATTATGTGGCGCAATTTCATGGTCGATAAGATATCGCTTCTCGCGTGAAGTTCCACGTGACAAGGGCGAGGGCGAGGTATCCCGGGACGCAATGGAAGGAGCAGGATCGGGCGGGAGTAGGAATCAGGGAGAGTGCAAGGGTGGATTCAATCCTCTGGATGAATGGAACTGGCCTATGCTGGCTTCAGTTATGTGACCACCGATTTCTCTCCTGCTGAGTACAGAATACAGCCGTTTGCCTTCCCGGTTCGCTGAACCAGCGGGCCACTCTCGATCTTCAAGCGAACCATCATGAGCAGAGATTGGTCTAGACGGCGGTTTCGTCCGTTTCGCCCGTGCGTATTCTTACGACTTGTTCGATATCGGTGACAAAAATCTTGCCATCGCCGATTTTTCCGGTGCGCGCGCTACTGATAATGGTCTCAATAACACTGTCAACCTGTTTCGCGAGCACTACAATTTCGATCTTTATTTTGGGCAGAAAATCCACTACATATTCCGCACCCCGGTATAGCTCGGTATGGCCTTTTTGCCTTCCAAATCCTTTCACTTCGGTAACTGTCAGTCCGCTTATCCCGATTTCATTGAGCGCTTCGCATACCTCGTCCAGTTTGAAAGGTTTGATGATAGCCTCGATTTTTTTCATGAAGCGTTCCTTTTACTCATCATGTTGATCATAAAGCCATCATAAGAGGCCTTTTCTTCGCGGCTTCCCCGGTGGCCGCCGCATACCGCCATTTTAATCCGGTGACCTGCCTTTTGCGCACTTCTTCTAGATCGTTCCTAAAACTGGTCTTGATACCGCGCTGTTATAGGATAACGCCAGTCCTTGCCGAATCCGCGGGAGGTCACGCGAATGCCAGGCGGAGACTGCCGCCGCTTGTATTCATTCTGCCGGATCAGATGTACGACGCGACGCACATCCCTTTCGTCATAGCCCATGCGTAGAATTTCCTCAAGCGCTGTATCATGTTCCACGTATTCTTCCAGAATAGCATCCAGAATTGCATAAGGCGGAAGGCTATCCTGGTCAGTCTGATCTGGACGCAATTCCGCTGAAGGTGCGCGGCTGAGAACGCGGTCCGGAATCACTTTTCCAGACCTGTTACGGTACTGGCATAACCTGTATACCATCGTTTTGGTGACATCTTTCAAGACGGCAAAACCACCTGCCATATCCCCGTATAGAGTGGAGTAGCCCACCGCCGTTTCGGATTTATTGCCCGTGATGAGTACGATGAAGCCGGATTTATTGGATAGCGCCATCAGCAAAGTTCCGCGTATCCGGGCTTGCAGATTTTCCTCGGTAAGGTCCGGGACGCCAGAAGGGGGCAATGCGGCAAACTCTCTGGCAAGCGTATCCTTGAATTCTCCAAATACCGGTTCGATGGGAAACTCGGTATAGGGCACCCCCAATGTTTGCGCCATAGCGCGGGCGTCCAGCAAGCTTATGTCGGCGGTGAACTGTGAGGGCATCATCACTGCTTTTACTTTGTCCGCACCCAGTGCGTCCACCGCAATCGTCATGGTGAGCGCCGAATCCACGCCGCCTGATAGCCCCAGCAATACGCCAGGAATGCGGTTTTTTCCTGTGTAGTCCTTTACTCCGAGACAAAGCGCTTTATAAACGTTCGCTTCCAGACTTTCAAGCGGTGCGATTTCTGTTGTTACGGGCGCGGCTTCCTTCAATTCGAGCACCCCGAGTGTTTCCACGAGCGCATCGAACTGATGAGTCACGTCGCCTCTGGCGTTCATGGCGAAAGATGCACCATCGAATATCAGTTCATCCTGGCCCCCGATAAGATTGGCATATACAATCGAGAGTCCCGTTTCATCGATGCGCTTCCGGACCAGATCGTAGCGCAATGCCTGTTTGTTCATGTGATAAGGAGAAGCATTCAGCACCAGCAGCACTTCTGCACCGGCTTCTCTTGCACGTGTAGCTGAACCTTCCTGCCAGATGTCCTGGCAAATGTTGATGCCGAATCTGATTCCATCCAGCTCGAACACGCAGGGTCGGAAGCCCGGTTCGAAGTAACGTCGCTCATCGAACACGGTATCGTTGGGCAAAAGATTCTTCAGGTATGTAGCGATGATTTTACCGTTGCATATTACCGATGCAGCGTTGTACAGTTTATCCGCGGCGAGATGGGGATGTCCGACTACAACGGTGATATCGCTTATCTGGCCAGCTAACTCTGTAAGCGCCTTCTGGCATGCATGCCGGAATCCGTCGCGCAATAGCAGGTCCTCGGGGGGGTATCCGGACAAGGCGAGTTCAGGGGTTACGACTAGTCTGGCTCCTGCGTTTTTTGCCTGATTGGCATAATCGAGGATCTTTCGGGTATTGCCGCCAAGGTCGCCGACTGTACAATTGATCTGAGCAATGGCGAGCTTCATTTGGACGGTCGATTGAGCTATTCTGTCTTTATGCTTACATGATACCAGAACGAACTCCGGGCACGTGTCCCACGCGGGAAAAGCGGCCCGGAATTGGCAAATTGGAAATAAAAGTAACGGATTCTCCCGAGCATATATCTGCTCCCGCGTGGAATGCGCTGGCGGGCGACGACCCGTTCCTGCGGCATGAATTTTTTTCCGCGTTGCACGAAGCTGGATGCGCTTCAAGAAGAACGGGATGGTCACCCCGGTTCATTACTCTCTGGGAGGGAGGCATTTTGCAGGGTGTGATGCCACTGTATCTCAAGAACCATTCCTATGGAGAGTATGTGTTCGACTGGGCGTGGGCAAACGCTTATGAACGCACCGGTCATGACTATTACCCCAAGCTCCTGAGCGCCATACCGTTCAGTCCCGTCACCGGAAAGCGGCTGCTTGCCCAAGCTCCCGAACAGCGCGCATTGCTCGTTTCAGCCGCTCTTGCGATGGCGCGAAACGGAAATGCCGGAGCAGAGGTGTCATCGTTACATTGCCTGTTTCCCCTGGAGCATGAGGCACGGGAAATGGAGAGAGCGGGGATGATATTGCGATGTGGCGTCCAGTTTCACTGGAAGAACCGGCCGGGAGGAGGTTATGAAAATTTCGAGGATTTTCTGGAAGGAATGAGTTACAGCAAACGCAAGAAGATCCGGCAGGAACGGCGCAAGGTACAGGACCTGGGTATCCACTTCGAATGGCTGTCAGGAAACGATATGGACGAGGAGCGCTGGAACTTCTTTATCGATTGCTACAACAATACATACCGTGAGCACCACTCCAGACCCTACCTGAATCTGGAATTCTTCATCCGGCTCGGCAAAAGCATGCCGGAAAACATCCTGTTGATTCTGGCGTTGCGGAGCGGGCAGCCGATCGGCGTTGCTTTCAATATCCATAACTCGCACACGTTGTACGGACGCTACTGGGGCGCGAGGGAATTCGTGCCAGGGCTGCATTTCGAAACCTGCTATTATCAAGCCATCCAGTACTGCATCGTAAATGGCCTCTCTTTATTTGAGGGCGGCGCGCAGGGCGAGCATAAGCTTGCCCGCGGATTTCTGCCGGTGCGAACCTGGTCGGCCCATTGGCTGGCTCATCCTGAATTTGCTACTGCAATAGGAAGCTACCTGGAGCGGGAAACGCGGGACATCGATCGCTACATCCACGCGCTGGAGGATAGCGTCCCATTCAGAAAAGATGCGAGGTAGGGATAATGCGGGCAGGTGCGGAAGGAAGCAGATATATTCTGCAATGGATTGCATCTTTATCTCATTCAGATGCAAAATTGTCCTTTGAAAGTAACGTTTCCTGAACAGGTTAGCTAAAATCAGCGTTGATGAAATACTGCAGTAACTGTGGCATGCGTGTGCAATTGCGTATCCCTGAAGGTGACACGCTGCCGCGTCATGTTTGTTCCACTTGCAGTATTATTCACTACGAGAACCCGAAGATTGTGGTAGGTTGTATTCCGGAATGGGAGGATAAGATACTGCTCTGCCGGCGCGCCATTGAACCGCGGCACGGCTTATGGACATTGCCCGGCGGCTTCATGGAAAATTCCGAGTCGCTGGTTCAGGGAGCCGAGCGTGAGACTCGGGAAGAGGCAAACGCGCGGGTGGAGATGGGCGAACTATATTCGATTTATAGCTTGCCGCATATCAACCAGGTGCACGTGCTGTTTCGGGCGCGACTCCTGGATCTTGACTTCAAACCGGGAATCGAGAGTCTCGACGTCAAACTTTTTCAGGAGGCAGAAATTCCCTGGGACACACTCGCATTCCGCGTGATACGCGAACCGCTGAACCGTTATTTCGAGGAACGGCGTCGCGGGCAACTCGGGTTTCATTTGGGAACCATAGAAGACGTTCCCAAATGATCTGCTAAATGAGCTGCCGCTTCTGGAATTGTCGTTTTATTTTCCTTTATTTCCAATCATTCAGCTTTAACATCCTGACCCACATTCTGGACAATCAAATGCTGATCATGAGTCAGAAGCAAGAAGCGGAGCAGGCAGCAGCAGGAGAGGCTGCAGGAGGCCCCTGGAAAGAAAAAGCGGAGGCTAATCGAGGGAAACCAGTCTCGAACGCGCGAGGGGAGGATTGTCGGCGAAGTAGTGTTTGATACCCGCGAGTATAGCGGAGGCCAGCTTGTCCTGATAGCGGTGGTCTCTCAGTTTCCTTTCCTCATCCGGGTTGCTGATGAATGCCGTCTCGACCAGGATGGAGGGAATGTCGGGAGACTTGAGGACGGCAAAGCCTGCCTGTTCGACTTCCGCCTTGTGCAGATGGTTGATGTTGCCTATCTTGGAGAGGACTGCTTTGCCAAGTTTGAGGCTGTCGTTGATCGTTGCTGTCTGGGACAAATCCAGCAAAGTCTGCTTGAGAATGGGGTCTTGGATATTGAGGTTGACGCCGCCGACCAGGTCCGCCTCGTTTTCTTTTCTTGCCAGCCACCCCGCAGCCGCCGAAGTGGCGCCCCGTTCTGAAAGAGCAAACACCGACGAGCCGCGGGCGTGCGGTTTGTTGAAGGCATCCGCGTGCACCGATACGAATAAGTCTGCATTCAGTTTGCGGGCTTTTACCAGCCGCTGCGACAGTGAAATATAATAATCTCCATCACGGGTGAGGGCCGCGCGCATATTCGGCTCCCTGTCTATCTTTTCTTTCAGTTTCCTGGCGATGGCCAGAGTGATGCTCTTCTCCCTGGTACCGCGCCGGCTTATCGCGCCCGGATCCTCCCCACCGTGCCCGGGATCAATAACGACAGTGACGAGACGAATCATTTCCGGCCTGTTTTTTCTTGCCGCTTCACTGCTCCGGGCAGTCTCGATTTCGGTCCTTGAACTGACATTGCTGCCAATGTTTAGCTCGTCCCGGAGTATGTATCCTGCTTTGTCCTTGTTGTTCAGAAAGGCCATCAGCGGATCAGGGGGGATAGCAGGGTAGATGTCCAGGACAAGTCGATGTCCGTAGGTTCCAACGGGTTGAATGACAAATGCCTGGGGTTCGACTTCGGTTTTCAGGTCAAGTACCAGCCGCAATATGTCTGGTTTGAAGCGGCCGAAGCGCACGGCGTGAATGTGGGGGTCCGCGGGATCTATCTTGTCTATCAGCTTTTTCAGTTCCGGTGTCAGTGAGACATCCTCAAGGTCAACGACGACGCGATCCGGATCTTTTACCGTAGTGAGGGTGTAGCGAATGGCGGAAGCGGATTCAAGCGTAAGACGGGTGTATTCCTCGGATGGCCAGATACGGGCGGAACTGATGCGTATCTTTTCTTCAGCACAGACAGAACTGGCAGATGACGATAACAGGAGTGCGGTGATTGACAGGCATGCGCCAGCTGCCAAACGGTTTCGAATAGAGGAGAAACGGATTGAGTTCAAGGGTTGTGAGACTGAAGGAGCAGACTGTGGGCGCCACCCCTTCAACGCAGCGTATTGTTCCTCGATGAGATTTGCCATCGTTTCACGCACAGTTTGCCGGCCTCCGTGTCCGCCTGAATTTCAACATTACGCCCTTCTGCGACCTTGAATATAAATTTCAAATCGGCTTGGGGCAATAGTCCGTCTGCCTTTTCCGGCCATTCCACGAGACAGATCGAGTCTGCATTGAAGTAGTCCCGGAAGCCCGCTTCTTCCCATTCGTTTGGGTTGTTGAAACGATAGAAATCAAAATGATACAAGTATAACCTAGAAATTTTATAAAGTTCAATCAAATTATAGGTGGGACTTTTCACTTTTCCAAGATAACCAAGTCCGCGTAATATGCCGCGCGTAAATGTAGTTTTGCCTGCTCCCAGTTCGCCTTGCAGGAATACAACAAGGCCCGGACGCAACGCCGGAGCTATTGCAGTTCCGAGTGCCAGGGTAGCGGTTTCATCGGCGAGATGGCAGGTCTGATGAAGAGCTATCAAGGTGATGAATGGCGGCAGAGCCGGTATGATGTGAATATCAGAGTCCGGCAGGATGTGAATATGCGTAAAGACCCATACACCGAACTATCCCCGGAACCTTTGCAAGATCTTCCTGATTCTACTGTCGATCTTCCACAACTCGCCAGATCCATCAAGGAATGGGGGAAGAAGCTCGGTTTTCAGAAGATTTCCATTGCCGATGCGAGCGCGGACATGAGGCAGGCGGAGACAGGGCTGTTGGAATGGCTGGACCAGGGTTGTCACGGAGAGATGGATTATATGGCACGGCACGGCACCCGGCGTACTCGTCCTGCCGAGCTCGTTCCCGGGACACTGCGGGTGATCTCCGTGCGCATGGATTATACGCCGGTTGCAAAGGACAGCTGGCAGGTCATCCAGGATGGCACTCGCGCGTTCATATCGCGCTATGCTCTGGGTCGGGATTATCACAAGGTGTTGCGCGGACGCTTGCAAAAACTTGCGGAAAAAATCGAAGCGGAAACAGGACGCCTGAATTACCGTGTATTCAGCGACAGCGCGCCGGTAATGGAAGTTGAATGGGCGCAAAAATCGGGCCTTGGCTGGCGCGGAAAGCATACGCTGCTGCTTTCCCGTGACGCGGGATCCCTGTTCTTTCTGGGCGAATTGTTTACGGATCTGCCGCTGCCCGTGGACAACCCTGTAGGCAATTACTGCGGGAGTTGCACGAAGTGCATCGATATCTGCCCGACGCAAGCGATCATAGCGCCCTATCGGCTGGATGCGCGACGTTGTATTTCTTATCTTACTATCGAACATAAGGGCAGTATTCCCGAGCCCTTGCGGCCTTTGATCGGTAATCGGGTATATGGCTGCGATGATTGCCAGCTCGTCTGCCCCTGGAACAAATTTGCGGCAATTACCAATGAAGATGATTTTTCCGTACGAAACGGCCTGGATAGCGCGTCTCTGATCGAGTTGTTCGGATGGAGCAGAGAGGAGTTTGAGGCACGGCTTGCCGGAAGTCCGATTCGGCGCATCGGACATGAGCAATGGCTGCGCAATCTGGCTGTCGGCCTGGGGAATGCGCCATTCTCCCAATCTGTCATTCAGGCACTGCGAGCGCGCCTCGATGACGCTTCGTCTCTGATACGCGAACACGTACGCTGGGCGTTGCATCAGCAGGAGCGCCCCCTGTCGCTTTTTATCGAAGATGCGTCGATCCCGAAAAAATAATTTGAGTTTTGTACGGAATTTAACATACTGTGCCGTAAGGGTGTACTAAAGTCCAATTCGCTCCTGCTCATCAAGTTGATAGGATACGCGACATGTTCCGGCGTATGGATGAACCGAGGGATGTTGCAACGGCTGAATCGAGAAGTTTGGGTCGTCGGCCACCGATATTGCAGGCTTTCTTAAGGGCTCCGGCGTTGCTGAAATACGGTACGATGCACAGTTATATTGCTGTTTGCGGGCACATGAATACTGTCTTGACAGGTGTATTGACTTATAGCATCTTTATTTTACATTAAAGGTCAATAATCCCTCTCCGACTCAGGCATTTTCTAATCAACAAAAAAGGAAATTCAGTGAACGCCCTTCGTATCCGTACCGTGACATGGTTCTCTTGTTTTGCTGTTGTACTTCCCCTTCTTTCCCTTGGTGGTTGCAAAACATATCCATCCCTGAATCCAGATGAGAAACCCATTGCACACGATTACCTGATCGGTCCGGGAGATAATGTCGATATCATTGTCTGGCGTAACCCTGAAGTTTCCATGGCAGTGCCGGTTCGGCCCGATGGCAAGATTACCACCCCCCTGGTAGAGGATCTGCCGGCAAGCGGAAAGACCTCGACGCAGCTTGCCCGAGATATCGAGGAGGCATTGTCGAAGTACATCCAGCAGCCGGTCGTGACCGTTGTAGTGACAGAATTTGTAGGCCCATACGCCGAGCAGATCCGGGTGATAGGGGAAGCAGCCGAACCTCAGGCATTGCCCTATCGGGAGGAAATGACGCTGATGGATGTCCTGATTGCGGTAGGCGGCATGACCGACTTTGCCGCGGGTAATCGCGCCAGGATAGTACGTAACGTGGACGGGAAGCAACATCAGTTCAGCGTGCGGTTGGACGACCTGATCCGGGATGGGGATGTGACGGCCAACGTACCCATGAAGCAGGGAGATGTACTTGTCATACCGGAAAGTTATTTCTGATCTGTGAAATTCCACTGCGACGACTTAATCCTCCTGTAACGGCATTTCGATAAGGTATAAGGTTTTCATTACCGATAAGTTGAAATGAAAAAAATCATTCCAGGAACAGGGATAGAAATAGCGGTTGATTCCACCCGGATTTTTATTCCTCCATCGGTTACCATGAGACAAGACATTCGTCCTATTCTATAAACGTCATATATTTTTCAGCTCCCATGAAGCAGCAAGAGATAATGCCAGAGATATGAAAATCCTGGTTAGAAACTATTCCAAGACAAGGGGAGTGCGTTTACCCTCCCCATTATTGACCGCATTTCTAAGGACCATTTGACAATATGGAGGAGCTGACAACCCAACTGCTGGTTTATCTGAAAGGGGTATGGAAGTATCGCTGGGTCGCAGTGGCGGCAGCCTGGATCGTCGCAGTCGTCGGTTGGATCATTGTCTATAAACTCCCTGATGATTACCAGGCTTCCGCCAGGATTTATGTCGATACGCAAAATGTGTTGAAGCCGTTGTTGCAGGGCATGACGGTTTCGCCAGACACACAGCAACAGATCTCCATCATGAGCCGTACCCTGATCAGCCGTCCCAATGTGGAGAGAGTCATCCGCATGGTGGATCTCGATATCAAGGCAAAAGACACCAGGGATCAGGAAGGGCTCGTGAAGGAGCTCATGGATAAGATCAAACTGGGGACTACGGGACGGGATAACCTCTTCACTATTGCCTACAACAATCAGAATCCAGAGCTTGCCAAAGACATTGTCCAATCCTTACTGACCCTTTTTGTTGAAGGGGGGCTTGGAAACAAGGGCCAGGATTCTTCATCGGCCATTCGCTTCATTGATGAGCAAATTAAATCTTATGAGGAGAAGCTGATCGCAGGGGAAAATAATCTCAAGGCATTCAAACAGAAGAACATTGGAATAATGCCGCAACAAGGCAATGACTACTATTCGCAGTTGTCGCAGGCGATGGACGATCTCAATAAAACCAGGCTGGAGCTGCGCGAGGCGCAGCAGGCGAGAGATGCGATCAAACGGCAGATCACGGGTGATGAACCTGTTCTCCTCGTGGATCAGGGCGAGAGCGGATCGGCTTCATCGATAGTCAATGTGGAACTTGATTCCCGAATTCAGGCTTTGAACAAGAATCTCGACGCACTCAGGCTAAACTACACGGAGTTGCACCCAGATATCATTGCAGCGAAACGGCTCATTGCCCAGCTTGAGGAACGCAAGATCGAAGAGGCCAAACTGACGAGGGTTGGCTCGGATCCGGGCAAAAACTATAGTCCGATGTTGCAGCAACTCAATGTGGCGCTGGCGGATGCGGAAGCTGACGTGGCATCCATGAATGCCCGGGTGGAAGAATACAACGCTCGGTACGAGCGCCTCAAGTCCTTGAGCAATGCCGTGCCGCAGGTTGAAGCTGAACTGACGCAGCTCAACCGGGATTACCAGGTAAACAAGGCAAACTACGAAAAACTTCTCGAGCGGCGCGAATCGGCCAAAATCTCGGGAGATCTGGGTTCCACCACAGACCTGGTGTCGTTCCGTGTCATTGATCCTCCGACAGTTTCTGACAGGCCCGTTGGCCCGGATCGGAGAAAATTCTTCTCCATCGTTTTCCTGGGTTCTTTGTTGGCGGGAATCGGGATAGCCTTCGTTATCAGCCAGGTTAGACCTACCTTCCACAGCCAGATCAGTCTGCGGGAAATTTCGGGCAAGCCGATACTGGGTTCAATTCCGATGATCTGGACCGATGCGGAAAAGGTAAAGCGCAGAAAGCGCCTCTATGCATTCGGCTTATCCCTGCTGTCCCTGTTAGGTTTGTACGGCGTCCTTATGCTGAAGATGGCGTGATTCGTACTCTGAAAGACATCGAGTCGGTGCTGGAAGTTTTGATGACGGAAACCTGTTCCGCGCAAAGTCGTCATATCTCTGATTGTTGTCTTGAAATCTATTTTGATGAAGTTTGTATTGCTCCAGCCCAATTTTTTTCATTAATACTTCAGGCCGGCGACTGAATCAATTCCAGAGTTCAGCAGTGTGGCAGAATCATTTAATTAATATCTCTTTAACCACCATTCCTGTCACAATTCCCCGGTTAGGTGCAGTGATTCTATAAAACCAGAGCGCAGGGGACCTCGGAACAGAACGGGAGAGCATGTGAGCATAATTGAAAAGGCTGTAGGAAAATTGGAAAAAGGGGTACTGGCGAGCGCACAAGTACCCCCATCGGTTTCGGTAAATCCTGATCAGAAGCTCAGTAGCGATGTTACTGAGACAAAAGGGGTTGAACAAAAAGTTCCGTCAAATACGGTTCTCACACCAAATCGGGTAAACCTTGACCTGGTCAAAATGCGTCAGTACGGAATTGTCACGCCCGATCAGGGGAGAACGCAAATAGCGGAGCAGTTTCGCGTGATCAAGCGGCCGTTGCTGACCAATGCCTTCAATAAAGGGCCGGGCATGATCAAGAACGGCAATCTCATCATGGTTACCAGCGCACTCGCTGGCGAAGGAAAAAGTTTTTGTACCGTCAACCTCGCGATGAGCATTGCGATGGAGATGGACCGTACGGTTTTGCTGGTTGACGCGGATGTTGCGCGACCCTCGATACCAAAAATCCTGGGTGTGGGGACAGAAAGAGGCTTGCTGGATATTCTTGTGGATGAAAATCTCAGCCTGTCGGATGTTCTGATCAAGACCGATATTGAGAAACTCACGCTCCTTACCGCAGGGAGGCGGCATTCACACTCCACAGAACTTCTAGCAAGCCGGAATATGGGTGAATTATTGAAGGAGCTTGCAGAACGTTATGCTGATCGCGTCGTTATTTTTGATTCTCCCCCCTTGTTGCTGACAAGCGAGGCACGTGTACTGGCAACCCAGATGGGGCAGATTGTCCTGGTGGTTGAGGCGGAAACGACGTCTCAGCAGGCCGTCAAGGAAACGCTGCGGCAAATTGAGTCGTGTGACGTCGTAAACCTGATCTACAACAAGACCAGGACATTTTCTGGCGGGGAATACTACGGCTACTATTACCATGAAAGTGCCTGAGAATAAGTGCCAGCATGGCATCTTGTTTTCGCCAGCTTGCGCTGTAGCCGGGATCATTCTATTGCTTTCGTCTTATTCTTCTTGCTCGAATGCGGCGGAATGGAAAGTTGTTCCGCAGCTGAACTTGATAGAGACGTATAGCGATAATCTGAGACTGAGTTCAGGGGGGAGTGATTTCATTACTCAAATCAACCCAGGTATTTTGCTGAACGGCACTGGTCCACGCTTCCGCCTGACCGCCAACTACACAATGAATAATCTCATCTATGCGGAGAACTCCAGTCTGACAAGAATGAGGCAGCAGCTAAATGCGAGGGGAACCGCGGAGTTGATGGAAGATTTTTTTTTCGTGGATGGGACTGCCGCTATTGCTCAGCAGAACATATCGTTGTTTGGACCCCAGGCAATCGATAACGTGAATGTCACAGGCAACAGGGCCAATGTCAGAACATTTAATGTCAGTCCCTATATTCGCCACCGTTTCAAGAATTTTGCTTCAACTGAATTACGCTATGCTCACAACATAGTCAGCTCAAACGCAAACTTGCTTCGAAGCAGTCAAGCCGACAGCTTTTCTGCTCGCGTGAATAGCGGCACCGATTTCGGCAAGCTTCACTGGGGTTTGAGCTATAGTCACAACATGATTCATTTCGACAGATCTGACCGAACTGTCGAATTGGAGCGTTCTATTGGCAGTCTTCGTTACATGTTTACCCCAAGGTTCGGTCTGACAGGGACAGGTGGTTACGAAAGGAACAGTTTTCTATCAATCCGGGGAAGTCCTTCCAGCCCTACCTGGACGGCAGGTTTTGTATGGACGCCAAGCGAAAGAACAAACATAGTGGCGAACGCCGGAAAAAGATTCTTCGGAGATACTTATTTTGCCCAAGCGAGCCATCGAACCCGCCTGACAACATGGAATTTCAGCTATATCCAAGATATTACTACCTTCAATCAGCAGTCCCTGCTTGGTGGCGCGGGCATTACGGACTCGCTGAACCAGTTGATTGGAGCGCAGTTTCCCAATCTTCCTCCGGAAACTATTCAACAAAATACCGGCATCTTACTAGGTCCCAATTTCTCCGGTTCTTTTCTTGGTCCCACCAATTTTTTTACAAACCGGCTCTTTCTCCAGAAGCAACTGCAGGCCTCTGTTGCCTTCAATGGTGTCAGGAATACTGTGGTATTGAGAGGATTCAATATGACACGCAAGGCCTACTCACCTGAAGGTGTGGATGCCGACATCATCGGTGCGGCAAATGCGGCGCTTCTCAATCATACAGTGCAAACAGGTGGCAATGCGTTGTGGAGTCACCGGGTTTCCCAGTTCACGAGCGCCAATCTCACTTTCGCATACACACGGTTCACTTTTCTCAATACGGACAGAGAAGATGATCTCAGGCTTATCAGAGTCAGCCTGACACGGCGATTCCCGCAGATATTGCCCAACTTGAACGGCACGATCGAGTACCGGCGTAATGAGAGGGATTCCAATCAGGGGGGCAATTATCGCGAGAACGCCGCAATAGCCTACGTGAACATGAGTTTTTAGCAGAAGAGAAGAAGTGTATACATCGTTCTATGGGTTCAAAGCCAAGCCATTTCAACTGAGCCCGGATCCAAATTTCTTTTTCGGCAGCAAAGGGCATAACCGCGCGATGGCCTACCTTGAATATGGGTTGGCGCAAGCGGAGGGATTCATTGTCGTTACGGGAGAAGTGGGCGCGGGGAAAACCACGTTGGTCCGTAATCTGTTTCGACAACTGGAGCCGGAAAAGATCGTTGCTGCTCAAATTGTCAATACCAATCTGGATTCTGATGACACATTGAGGATGGTCGCGGCGGCGTTTGGGTTACCCCTGACGCAGGGGAACCCGGGGAAGACACCTGTGCTCGTCGCACTCGAGAAATTCTTCCGGCAATGCGAGCAACAGGGTAAGCGCGCGCTTTTAGTGGTGGACGAGGCGCAAAATCTCTCCCCCCATACTGTGGAAGAACTGAGGATGCTTTCCAATTTTCAGGGAGATAACAAGTCTCTGCTGCAAACATTTCTTCTCGGGCAGCCAGAGTTCAGGAAAACCCTGCTTGGTAATGATATGCAGCAGTTGCGGCAAAGAATCACTGCAACCTATCACCTCGGCCCCATGGACCTGGCGGAAACGAAATCCTATATTGAACACAGATTGAAGACTGTAGGCTGGAGCGGAAATCCCGGGTTTGATGAGGATGCTTTTGACGCCATACATCACTATGCCGGAGGTATTCCGAGGAGGATCAATGCGTTGTGCGATCGCCTCCTGCTGATGGGCTATCTCGAAAAGCTGCAGCATTTCGGAGTATCGGAAGTGAACGAGGTGATCCGGGACATCCAGCAGGAGTTTGACACGGTTGAAGTCGCGACCGGATTATTCTCAGGAGATAAAAATTCCGCCTTGAAGGAAGAGCAGTTCGTTACTGGCCTGGAGGAGATGAGCAACCGGGTTGCCAAGCTGGAGGAAACCGTTGTTTCCCTGATGGACCTGCTCAAGCAGATACTTTCGCTGGCTGACGTGAACAAGCGGCTTCGCTAGAGGCAAGTCTGCCTATGTACGGTCTAACTGCGCGATCCAACATGGCCGATCAAGAAATGCCGATGAGCATGAGGGCGAGATTACGAGGAGGCTGGGCATTCGCCGCAGGAGCGGGTATTGCTACTTTGAGTTATACGAGACTTTTCAAATGAACCCTGAATCGATACGAAATGCAATGACGGTCGACGTAGAGGACTATTTTCAGGTGTCCGCCTTTGCAGCTCATATTCCAAGAGATTCATGGAATTCCATCTCCTGTCGTGTAGAAAATAATATCGATCGCATTCTTTCATTGCTGGACGAGAGAGGGGTAAAAGCAACGTTCTTTACCTTGGGCTGGATTGCGGAGCGTTATCCCGCAATGGTGATGCGGCTGGTTGCAGAGGGCCATGAGGTGGCGAGTCACGGGTGGGGTCATCATAGGGTTTGGGAACTGGACCCTGATGAATTCAGAGAGGATATCGTCCGCAGCAAGGCACTCCTGGAAGATATTTCCGGGCAACCCGTACTCGGTTATCGGGCGCCGAGTTTCTCCATAGGACATCAGAATGTATGGGCCCTGGACCTGCTCGGGGATGCGGGCTACCGTTACAGCTCCAGCATCTATCCGATCCGGCATGATCACTATGGAGTCCCCGATGCTCCGCGGTTCGCCTATTACCCCCGCAATAACACGCTGCTGGAAGTCCCGATTACAACGGTAAGGCTGTTCCAGAGAAACCTGCCGGCGGGTGGCGGGGGCTACTTCCGGTTATGGCCTTACCCTGTCTCCCGCTGGTTTCTCCAGAGGCTGAATCATTTCGAGGAGCGCCCTGCGATCTTCTATTTCCATCCATGGGAAATAGACCATCAGCAACCGCGCCAGAAGGGGATCAGCATGA
Source organism: Nitrosospira sp. TNL300 (assembly GCF_055385915.1). Classification (NCBI taxonomy): domain Bacteria; kingdom Pseudomonadati; phylum Pseudomonadota; class Betaproteobacteria; order Nitrosomonadales; family Nitrosomonadaceae; genus Nitrosospira; species Nitrosospira sp. TNL300. The sequence continues at coordinate 324,749 of NZ_AP041005.1, forward strand.
AAACGCGCTTTCGCCACTATCACAACCTCCATCGGATGGAAGACCGGCTCAGGGCGTTGGTTCGCGACTTCAGATGGGATCGGATGGATAGAATTTTTCTGGAAGGTGCATGAGCTCCCAGGCGTATTCAGTTGCAAATGTGAATTTTGAGTCTCCGCGTCCAACTGGCGCTTTGTCGGTAAACCTGCTTTCCGGGAAGGAAGTTAGGCGATGGGATGATTTCGTATCGTACTGTCGGGAAGCGACCTTCTTTCATCGGGCAGGTTGGCAAACTGTCATCGAACGTGCTTTTGGTCATAAAACCTGGTTCCTTTACGCAGAATCCGGAGGGGAAATTCAGGGCGTGCTTCCCCTGGCAGAGATCAATAGCCGCTTGTTTGGTCATTCACTGAGTTCCCTGCCCTTTTGCGTGTATGGGGGAATTGCTGCCAATTCGCAAGCTGCCCAGGATGCGCTGGACAGGTCTGCGCAGAAACTGGCCCAGGAGTTGCAGGTAGACTATCTCGAATACAGAAATCTGCGACCATATCACGCCGACTGGCACGGAAAGGACCTTTATGTCACCTTTCGCAAGGAGATAGCGTCCGAAGTCGAACAGAACATGAACGCCATTCCACGCAAGCAGCGGGCAATGGTGCGAAAAGGTATCAAGGCAGAACTGGAAAGTGTCGTTGATCAGGATATAGAACGCTTTTTTTCAGCTTATTCGACCAGCGTGCATCGCCTTGGTACCCCGGTTTTTTCGAGGAAGTATTTCCGTCTGCTCAAAGAAGTGTTTGCGGAAGATTGCGAACTGATGATAATCGTAAAGGATAACCGTACCATCTCCGCGGTAATGAGCTTTTATTTTCGGGACGAAGTCTTGCCCTACTATGGAGGCGGTACCGGGGAAGCGCGTGAAGTGGCGGGAAATGATTTCATGTATTGGGAACTGATGCGCCGGGCGTGCGAAAAGGGGTACAAGATTTTTGATTTCGGACGCAGCAAACGCGGATCAGGCTCTTTCGATTTCAAGAAGAACTGGGGATTTGAACCGCAGCCCTTGCACTATGAGTATCAGCTCTATCAGGCAAAGGAAGTACCGAATCATAATCCCCTCAATCCCAGGTATCAGTTCTTCATCAAAGCCTGGCAGAAACTGCCACTGGGGCTGGCAAACTTCGTCGGTCCCCACATCGTAAGAAATCTGGGCTAGATTCATGCGCGAATTGCTTTATCTGGTCCATCGAATTCCTTATCCCCCGAATAAGGGAGACAAGATCCGTTCCTATCATCTGCTGGAGCATCTGGCACAGCACCACCGCATCCATCTTGGCACCTTTATCGATGATGAGGGGGACCGGAAATATATCGAGAAAGTAAGAAGCCTCTGCGGGGAAACCTGTTTCATCAACATCCATCCAGGGATGGCCAAAGTGCGAAGCCTTTCGGGATTGCTTTGCGGGAAACCTCTTACCCTTCCCTACTACTGGAACCCGCGTCTGCAAGCATGGGTAAATCATGTCCTTGGCGCAAGACCTGTTGAGAATATTCTGATCTTTTCCTCTGGAATGGCGCAATATGTAAGTCGTGTGCGTCATATCCGCCGGATTATCGATTTTGTCGATATCGATTCGGACAAGTGGATGCAATATTCGACGTCAGCAGGCTGGCCGATGAACTGGATATACCGAAGAGAATCGAGATTGCTGCTGGGCTATGAAAAGGAGATCGCGCGCGCGTTCGACAGCGCCACTTTCGTCTCCGAGACAGAAGCGGATCTGTTTCATCAATTGCTACCCGAAGCTGCTGCAAAAGTGACTCACTTCAATAACGGCGTCGATGCCAATTATTTTTCACCACAAAATAGCTATCCCAATCCGTATCCGGAGGGGAAGCGCATTCTTGTGTTCACTGGCGCGATGGATTATCGGGCCAATGTTGACGCAGTTATCTGGTTTGCACGGTCTGTTTTTCCGGCGATCCGCGCGAAACTGCCGGAAGTCGAGTTCTATATTGTCGGAGCGCGTCCCTCCGATGCCGTAGCAGCTCTCGCGACATTTCCAGGCATCAGGGTAACGGGATTCGTGTCCGACGTCCGGCCCTATCTGGCGCATGCCTCGCTGGTGGTTGCACCGTTGCGCATTGCGCGTGGAATACAGAACAAGGTCCTGGAAGCAATGGCTATGGAGAAAATCGTCATAGCTTCTCCGTCAGCTGCGGAAGGCATTCGTGCGCGAAGGGAGGAGGAACTGGTGGTTGCCCTTGATGAACAGGACTTTGCCCAGCGAGTCATCTCCTTTCTCCAGAACGACGTGCATCCTGGAATTTGTCGAGCTGCCAGAGTGCGCGTACTGGAAGATTACAGCTGGAAAAATGGTTTGGGACGTATCGACAGGCTCCTGTCACAACCCCAGGCAGTTTAGGCAGAATTCCTTGTACTACCATTGGCATAAACAATTTCGAGTGGAGCGATGCATATGAATGCAGGAGTCCGCCAGGGCATCGTCCCGGACCCCTCATTGACACTGGAGCATGAGGGGGTGAAAGCAGGCGCTCTGCTTACGCTCGGTGTCATTGCGGCAATTCTCGTTGCTTATCATGAAACTACCTGGTCCATGATTTCCACCTGGGCCAGGTCGGATACGTTTGCTCATGGGTTTCTGATCTTTCCGTTCAGCGGCTATCTGATCTGGGGGCAGCGCAAGCATCTCGCCACTCTTTTTGCGCGCCCCAACCCCAAAGTTCTGTTCGTGCTTGTGATTCTCGGTTTCAGCTGGCTTCTGGGAACACTGGCGAGTGCCCAGGTATTTGCTCAATTCATGGTGATAGCGATGATTTCCGCCGCTGTCTGGGCAATCCTGGGAAATCAGATAGCATGGGCGCTGGCCTTTCCATTAGCCTATCTCCTGCTCGCCGTACCTTTTGGCGATGCATTCATACCGCCGCTGATAAACTTTACCGCGGACTTTACCGTAACAGCGCTTCAGCTGACCGGAATTCCCGTCTATCGCGAAGGCAATTTTTTTACCATTCCAAGCGGCAATTGGTCCGTGGTTGAAGCCTGTAGCGGTCTGCGCTACCTGATTGCATCCTTTACGCTGGGAACCCTGTACGCATACCTGACCTATCGGAGTCTCACTCGTCGGCTGATATTTGTTGCCCTGTCTCTGCTCGTACCGATCCTTGCCAACGGTATCCGCGCCTATCTGATTGTAATGACGGGCCACCTGAGCGATATGCAACTCGCTGTGGGCATCGACCACCTGATTTACGGATGGATATTCTTTGGCTTTGTGATGCTGGTGCTATTCTGGATCGGATCTTTCTGGCGTGAAGATGGTGAAGATGAGAACAGGTTTGAGAGCGTCCGCTTCACAGCGCAGGTCCCGACGGGAAATAACCGCGGTCCAGAGAGTGATTCCATAGAGGGCGATTCCCCCTTGATAAGGACAATTTTCACCACTGCTGTCGCGGTTTTAACCATAGCCATCATCTGGCCGATATACGGGGAGTGGCTGGAGAGGAAGATTTCCTACGGGACGGAAGAAGTGGAAATCCATATCTTCGATACGGCCGGCAAATGGCAAGGTAGTCCAGAACTCCTTTCCGACTGGAAACCAATATACATAGGTTCGACTGCTCAGTTCCTGAGAAATTACCGGAGTAACGGACAGTCGGTGGACCTTTACATCAGTTATTACCGCGACCAGAAGCAGGGTGCTGAATTGATCAATTCCGAAAATGTTCTTGTGCCGGAAAAGGGATCAAAATGGCATGAGGCTGGCGAAGATATGCGCAGGATCTTCCTTGGTTCCCAGGAAGAAATCGTCAGGCAGAATCGGCTGCGCTCCTCTTCGACATCGCTGCTTGTGTGGCGATGGTATTGGATAGGGGGTGAGGAGACTGCAAATCCGTATTGGGCCAAGTTTATGCTGGCCAGGAATAAGCTTCTGGGAAGAGGCGACGATGCGGCTGAGCTCATTGTGGCAACACGATACGAGGACAGCGTCGATGAAGCAGCTTCAGTGCTCCAGGATTTTATTATGGATAGGATGCCCGCAATAACGGGTGCGCTTCGAAATGCAGCAAATCGTTAGCGGCCAGTTGCGCTCGAATCCGGCGGAACACGTCAAGCAACCCCCTCTCATTGCTCACGTGATTTATCATCTGGGGGTGGGGGGGTTGGAAAATGGCGTGGTCAATCTCATCAATCATATTCCGGCGGATCGCTACCGGCATGCCATAGTTTGCCTGAAGGGGTATTCAGACTTCAGGAGTAGGATTGTCAGCGAGGACGTGGAGGTTATCGCGTTGAACAAGCGCGATGGACATGATTTCAAATTTTATATCGATCTTTTCAGAGCACTCAGGCGCCTGAAGCCCGACATCGTGCATACGCGTAATCTGGCCGCCATGGAAGGCCAAGTGATTGCAGCCCTTGTGGGAGCGCGGGCAAGAGTGCATGGCGAACACGGGCGGGATATGTTCGACCTGCATGGCAAAAACCGCAAATATAATTTATTGAGAAAAGCCATTCGTCCGTTTGTAGATCATTTCATTACCGTCAGCAGGGATCTCGAAAGCTGGCTTGTCGATACGGTACGGGCAGCGCCGCATCGCATCAATCAAATCTACAATGGCGTAGACAGCCGACGCTTTTATCCGCGTAAAAGCAGACGCTGGGAGAACAATATGGTTCAGGGAGCGGTCCCGGGATTTTTCAGGGAAAATACATTTGTCATTGGCAGTGTCGGCCGCATGGCAGACGTGAAGAATTACCTCGGCCTGATAGAAGCGTTTTTACTTTTGCTGAAGGAAATGCCCGCCGCTCATGAAAGGCTTCGGTTATTGATTGTCGGGGCGGGAAGTACCCGGCAGCGTTGTATTGAAAGGGTGCGTGAAGCGGGGGTCGAAGGACTTACCTGGTTTCCCGGTGAACGGAACGATATCCCTGAACTCATGCGCAGCATGGATCTGTTTGTGCTTCCTTCGCTCGGAGAGGGCATTTCCAATACCATTCTCGAGGCTATGTCCACCGGTTTGCCCGTCGTCGCGACCAGGGTGGGAGGAAATGCGGAACTGGTTGAGGAAGGCATGACAGGAATGCTGGTTCCGTCAGGATCGGCAACTGCGCTGGCAGGAGCCATGCAGGAATATTACAGGAATCCGGATCTGTTGGTAGAACACGGCCGCGCCGCCCGAAAGCAGGTCGAAGCAAGGTTCAGTATGGAAGCCATGATGTCCGGATATCTTGAAGTCTATGACAAAGTTTTGGATCGGGCATAACAGGCGGAAGGAAAAATAACATGTGCGGAATTGTCGGCCTGTTCGATACTCGCGGCAAAAGACCAATCGACCGGCAACTGCTTCTGGGAATGAATCAGGTTCAGGCACACCGTGGTCCTGATGAAGGAGAAGTTCACATCGAGCCGGGGCTGGGTTTTGGTCATCGTCGTCTTTCGATTATGGATGTTTCCAGTGGACAGCAGCCACTTTTCAATGAAGACGGTAGCGTGGTGGTGGTTTTCAACGGTGAAATCTACAACTTCGAGACGCTTGCCAAAGAACTCTCCAGCCTGGGTCACACCTTCCGGACACATTGTGATACCGAGGTCATTGTTCATGCCTGGGAAGAGTGGGGTGAACGCTGCGTGAATCGCTTCCGCGGCATGTTCGCCTTCGCCTTGTGGGACCGGAATCAGGAAATCTTGTTTCTCGCGCGAGACCGGCTTGGCATCAAGCCGCTCTACTACAGCCTGCTGAGTGATGGCACTTTCGTTTTTGCATCAGAACTCAAGGGAATTCTTGCTCATCCCGGCTTTATCCGGGATATGGACGCTCATGCCATTGAAGATTATTTTGCCTATGGGTATGTGCCCGAGCCAAAAACCATATTCAAGCAGGCATATAAGCTTCCACCGGCGCACACTCTGAAGCTCAGCCGGGCAAGAACCGTACCTCAACCTCAATCCTACTGGGATGTTCCGTTTACGGTACATCCTCCCCTGAGTCTGGAGGAAGCCCGGGAAGAGCTGATTGCTCGACTGCGTGAGTCGGTAAGGGTACATTTGATGACCGAAGTACCCTTGGGCGCTTTTCTGTCCGGAGGCGTGGATTCGAGCGCGGTGGTGGCAATGATGGCGGGCCTCATGAACGAACCCGTCAATACCTGCTCCATTTCTTTTGGCGATCCTGCTTTCAACGAATCTCAATATGCGCAAAAGGTGGCGGACCGCTATCATACGCATCATCAGGTAGGTCAGGTTGATCAGGACGATTTCGACCTGATAGACCGGTTGGCTTCACTGTATGACGAGCCCTTCGCGGATAGTTCGGCCATGCCTACCTACCGGGTTTGCCAACTGGCCAGGAAACGGGTCACTGTTGTCTTATCCGGGGATGGGGGTGACGAAAATCTTGCGGGCTATCGTCGTTACCGCTGGCACCTCTATGAGGAGAGAATGCGATCCACTCTGCCGCTGGGGCTTCGCAAACCCCTGTTCGGCCTGCTCGGGAACCTGTATCCCAAAGCGGATTGGGCGCCGAAAGTTTTGCGTGCAAAATCCACCCTTGAAGCTCTCGCGAGAGATTCCGTGGAAGGCTATTTTCACAGTGTTTCGATCATGAAAGACGGCATGAGGCGCCGGTTGTTCAGCGAATCCTTCAGGCGCGAGCTTCAGGGGTATGGAGCCGTGGAGATCCTGCGCAGGCATGCGGATAAATGTCCGGTGGCAGATCCTCTTTCCCGTGTTCAATACCTGGATATGAAAACATACCTGGTGGGTGATATTCTTACCAAGGTAGATCGTGCAAGCATGGCGCATTCCCTGGAAGTACGCGTGCCTCTGCTGGATCACGAGCTGGTCGAATGGATATCGGGACTCCCTGTATCCATTAAACTGCGCGGGCATGAGGGCAAATATGTATTCAAGAAGGCCCTGGAATCTTACCTGTCAAACGACATTCTTTATCGCGACAAGATGGGATTCTCGGTTCCGCTCGCAAGCTGGTTTCGCGGTCCCCTGCGCCAGCGGATAAATGATGCGTTGCTCGGACCGGTTCTGGCGGATACGGGGTTCTTCAGTCGCGCATTTCTGAGAGAAATGCTGGACCAACACCAGTCGGGGCGGCGCGACTATAGCGCTTCCCTATGGTCGTTGTTGATGTTCGAATCGTTTCTGCGCCACGTGCTTAATGCTGAGCAAGTGCACACTTCCAGGCAAGGGTTGAGGCTGGTTCATTTTGCGTGAGCAGCCCCTGGCGGAATCGAGATTCGCGGACAGATGGGGGCGGAAGGGGAAACCCTGTGACAGGCAAGCGTTCCTGGTCTTTTCGTGCGCCGGCTCATCCTGATCTGCTTGTTCGATATTCGATAGCCGTTAAATTCCGCGAGTGGCCCGATGCTGGATGTATTTCTTACTGTTGACGTCGAGATATGGTGCGATGGCTGGGAGGATCTCGACGCCAAATTCCCGGGAGCGTTCCGGAGATATGTCTATGGTTCTACCCCTAAAGGGGATTATGGTCTGCCATACCAGTTGCGCCAGTTGCGGGACTACGGATTGACCGGGGTATTTTTTGTTGAACCCCTGTTCTCGACGCGGTTTGGCCCTGAGCCGCTGGCGGAAATTCTTGGCCTCATTCGGGAAGAAGATCATGAAATACAGCTTCATCTCCATACCGAATGGGTAGATGAATCAAACCGGCCATTGCTCGACAATGTGAGCTGCAAAAGACAGTATCTGCGCTATTTTTCACTGGAAGAACAAACAATTCTGATACAGGCAGGAGTGCAGTTGATCGAGTCAGCAGGAGCACCGCGTGTAAACGCGTTTCGTGCGGGAGGTTTTGGCTTCAACCGGGACACGTTGTGTGCCCTGAATGCAAACCAGATCACTTTCGATAGCAGCTACAACGCGAGCATGCTCGGACAGGATAGCGGTGTCAGTCCTGAAATGCCACTGGTGGAGCCTATCGAATGCGAAGGTGTGTACGAATATCCGATGACGGTCTTCAACGGAGGCTTGGGCGGGTTGCGGCATGCCCAACTGACTGCATGTTCGTATCAGGAGATGGAGGGCCTGCTCTGGCAGTCGCTGGAGTCCGAACGTAAAGCTTTTGTCATCCTGTCGCATAATTTCGAATTGCTTAACCCGGCGATGGACCGTCCGGACGAGATTGTAATAGAGCGTTTTCATAAACTTTGTTCTTTCCTTGACCGGCATCGGGATTGTTTTCGCGTACGTGGCTTTCATGGCCTGATGCCTGTGTCTGTTCCCCTGCAACCCGCTCCGCTTACCTCACCGGTCTGGAAAACGGGATTCAGAATCCTCGAGCAGGGTTTGCTCAGGAGGCTTCGTTGAGCCAGTCATGGCACTATCAACAGGTGCCGATAAAGATACAACTGGGTGACAAGACCTTGTTAGCCCCAAGGTTATGGTTGCAAGTACGGGAAGCGGGACTTGATGATGGAGCACTCCCCGTAGCTCAGCCAATAGCGCCTGCTGATTCCCTACATGAAGACAGCCAGGGTTTCCTGCTCAGATCACTGCGCATTGCTGGACCACAGCCCGTGTTACGGCGGCAGGGAGCTTATTTGTGTTATGTACCTATCCAGTATCCTCGCTATTACATCGATATGCAGCAGTCGTTTGCGGAATACAAGGGCAAGTTTTCCTCCAAGACACGCTCGACTATCAGCCGTAAAGTGCGGAAGTACGCGGAGTACTGCGGTGGCAGTATCTCATGGAAGGTCTACAGGTGCCCCGGTGAAATGGCAGATTTCTTTCGGCTGGCCCGCACTGTGTCCAGGACAACTTACCAGGAAAGATTGCTCGACGCGGGACTGCCTGATTCCGCAGAATTCTGCGAGCAGATGGAACGGCTGGCTCAACAGGGTCGCGTTCGCGCGTTTCTTCTTTTCCATCAGGATAGGCCCGTCTCATATCTTTACTGCCCGATATCAAATGAAGTCGTACTCTACGCATATCTCGGATACCATCCGGACTACATGAATTTTTCGGTAGGCACCATTCTGCAATGGCTTGCCCTGGAGTATCTGTTCGACGAAAAAATTTTCCGCTTATTTGATTTCACCGAGGGGCAGTCAGAGCATAAAAAGCTGTTTGCCACTGGCAGTGTTCAGTGTGCCAATGTCTTTTTTGTCCGGGACACCCTGCACAACATGTGCCTGCTCCAGATGCAAAGAGCAGTCGACAGTCTCAGTAAATTTACAGGTGATAGGTTGGAACGACTAGGTATCAAGGCGTCCCTAAAACGACTGATACGATCGGGAGGGTAGCTTTTATTCATATTATGATGAGAAACATCGTAAAAAGACTTATAGATACCGAGTGGTTCGCTCGCATGATGGAAGTGCTGGATCACCGATCTGACAATCGTATGACTGAGCTTGGAATGCTGAGCCAGGCATTTGAATTCATCAAGATCAATGAAGTCTGCGGAGACTATCTAGAATTTGGGTTATGGAAGGGAAAGACCTTCGGGTACGCGCACAGGATGAAGCATCGCTATCGCAGGCATGACATGAAATTATGGGGCTTTGACTCCTTTCAGGGATTGCCTGACACGGGAGCCCATTCCGATAACATCTGGTACAAAGGACAGTTTGCCTGCAGCCGTCCAGAATTCGAGTCGATTCTAGAATCACGGGGAGTTCACTCTTGCGAGTACGAGTTGGTTGAGGGTTTTTACAGCGAGAGTCTGAATGACACTGCGCACCGACGGCTCGCGGGACGCAAAGCTGCGATCGTTTATATCGATTGCGACCTTTATGATTCCACGGTCGAGGTACTCGATTTTATCCAACCGTACCTTGTAAATGGCTCCATCGTCTGCTTCGACGACTTCTATAACTACAAGGCTGATCCGGAACAGGGCGAGCAGAAAGCCCTTTCGGACTTTTTGCAGAAGGAAAGGGACATATCCTTCATTCCTTATATGGCATACGCCCCCTTGGGAAAGTCATTCATCTGTCGCCGGAAATGATTTTGATTATTCAGGGATATGCCTCCGGTTCGATAGCAAGACGTTATGTTCGAATTCGATAAATACGAAAAGCAGTTGCACGAGGATCGCAAACTGGCGCCACAATCGTCTTACGAAGCGGTTCGTGATATCGAGAAAATGTCCCTGCTCATGTGGGGGGAGCATTGCGTGGAATGCGCAGCCCCGAGCTGTTTCTCGAGTTGCGATCTTTATCAGAGCCGGCCTGATACACGGTGCCGACGGCTGACGTACGGGATGTATCGCAATCCCCGTTTTCCATCGGCGCGGGGTTACGGCGCGGAGGTTTCATTCAAAAAATGGGGCAAAATCGAGGCCCGCGGTAATACACTACTGCTGTCCTCCCGTGTAGCCCTGTGGACCGAACGCACGATCGATTTGTCTGCACCGCTGCTCAATGCCGTCGGTGCCTTTGTCCACCGCATCACGCGCGATCCTCGCTGGTCCTACCTGGAGCATACGCTCCTCGAGCGTCTCGGGCGGTGGCTGCATCGAAAGACTGATTCCAATTCCAGGCAACAGCCGAATCTTTTCCTGCTGGAAGTATACAATCCGATGAACGTTCCCGTGCGGATGCAATTGAGCATGTCAGTTGCAAGCGGAGTGAGCAAGCTTTCTTCGGGCCAGCTTCCTCCTCCGTTCCGGGCTTCGGTGATATTGCCGACCGGCTATTCACGGCATGAGTTCCAGCGCGAACAATTCTCGAGAATTACGGAATGCGAACTTCCGTTTGACATCGCCATTATCCCCGATGGGGAAGGCTCTGCACGCCTCGTGTTTCTCACTGCTGATTTTGTTGTTCGCTCTGAAACGGTAAAAGCAGAGAGTTCCAGTCAACCAAAAATCAAGTGCGTGGTGTGGGATCTCGACAATACCATGTGGGATGGGATATTGCTGGAGAATGAAGGGGTTGATTTGCGGCCAAAGGTACCCGAGTTGCTGCGCTTCTTCGACGAACGGGGAATCCTGCTCAGTATCGCAAGCAAGAATGACGAATCCAGCGCTTGGCGTCGGCTGGAAGAATTGGGCATGGCGGATTATTTTCTATATCCTCAGATCAACTGGCTTCCCAAAAGCGAAAATATCAAGGCAATAGCAGAGCAACTCAATATAGGACTCGATACCTTTGCTTTCATCGACGACAATCCATTCGAACTAGAAGAAGTATCACGAGCTCTGAAGGGTGTCACCTGCGTGAACGCAGAGAAAATCGCCGATCTTTTTTCGAATCCGCGCTATCAGGGGTCGACCAATGAGGATGCGAGGAAACGCAGCCGGTTTTATCGCGAAGAATTCGTACGCAGGAAAAGTGCGACACAGTTTGGTTCAGATTATCTCGGATTCCTGGCAGCATGCGAAATAAAGCTCTTCGTCGATCTTTATACGGATGACGATCTGGAGCGCGTGTCCGAACTCGTGCAGCGCACGAATCAACTGAATTTCTCGGGGCGCAAGTATCAGAGGAGCGAAATCCTGCCTATTCTGGCAAACCAGGAAATAGAAAAATATGTATTGCGTTGCGCGGATAACTATGGTTCTTATGGCGCTGTAGGATTCTGTATCGTGCGGACCGAAGAGAGCGAGATACGCGTTGAAGACTTCATGCTCTCCTGCCGGGTGCAGGGGAGGTTAATCGAGCAGGCTTTCTTCAATTATCTGGCAAATATGCCCCGCGGGCAAAAGCCACAGAGTTTGTGGGTTAATTTCAAACCCACGGGGCGCAATATTCCTGCCCAGCAGGTGCTCGAAAGTCTGAACTTCGTTCCATGCTCACCGGGTGACGGGCTACGGGTCGATCTCACCACGCAGTCGCTCGAGTGTAGCTTCATCTCCGTGCAATCCTCGCTTCAAAATGATAACGGTGCACAGGCTCATCTCGCCACTGCGGCTCATTAAGAATCTACGCTCCTCAACTTTGCCAGGCGTGAGCAGTTCGCTCGGGAATGGAGACGGGGCAGGGAGTTCAAGCTGAGCGGCCCTCCGCAGGAATGATATCGCCAGTCCTGATCGATCGAGACAATAGCTGGGTAAACCACTGCCATATCGGATTCTGCACCATCGCGATTGCGACAACTATGCCAAAGTAGACCACGGCGTATCGAAACAATAACTCACCTGGACCTGCAAGCTGAGTGCGATCCATGCTCAGCAAAAACTGCATTGCGGAAAAAACCTGCCCGTACTTGACAATTACCTGTTCAAGGCCAAAGTAGAGCGTGAGGTAGACCAGAATGCCGGGTACGAGAACGCATATCGCTACCCTTATCATGTCCGCCCTTCGTAAAACGAAGGCCAGCCCTGCTTTCGTTCCAGCGAATGTGATTATCGTTATAGCCAGGCTGATCAGGCAAAAGGCGCTTATGCTGCCATTACCTGCCATAAGCTCAACCAGATTATCCGTCGATGCTTCGTGAACGACCACATAATACGCAACAGGCATAATCAGGCAGGCGCCCGCCGTCCATCCGAATAGTACTGTCCTCGCATTCGGAAGAAAACGCCAGGCACCTATGAGACTGCCCGCTGTCGCTGCCACAGTCCATATGCTGAACAATGCCACGAAACGTCCCAACAATTCCCACTCCCAAGGCCAGCCTAGAACAGCTGACCCAACCACGTCGTGGATGCTCTCCGTGGGTACGGCAGACCATACCAGCAGCCATGCGATTAGACCGTGCAGCAAGACCAGCGGCACAAAAGCGAGCAGATATCGCTCCCCTCGCATCAGCCATTGCAAGATCAGCACCGGAAAACCCAGTGTCCAGTACAGCAGCAGGCCTAGCAGCAGCAGGGATCGGAAAGGGTGTCCTTCATATACCAATTCCCTGACATTATAGGGGGTCAAAGGAGATTTTGTGATTACCCAGGCAATCGCTACCCATATGACAATCCCTGCTGCGATTCGGGCAAGCAAACTCCTATTGCTCGGTTCTACGCTTATTTCTCCACTCATTTCTGTACCCGGTTTTCTCGGAATAGCAGGGGCGAGTGGCTGTGAAGAAGCTATTTCTCCAGCCTCTCGTTCGCGTTCAGCGCTCGCTCCTTGTATTAGGTGCAATACAAAGCCCACCAGCAGCACCAATACAGGCTCGGTAATATCTGCCGTCCGGCCCAGCAGGCCCATCTGCATGAGTTCGATCAGAAACGACCATATGACGAGGCCGGCTACGGCTTTGCGGTGGTCGATTTCCAGTTTCTGCGCCAGCCAAAGCAGAGAAGTATAAATAAACAGAGATTGCGCCAATCCTCGGGCGGCAATTTCCATTGATCCCTGGAGCATGGTGGCAAACGGAATCCCATTGAAACTGCCACCCGGACTGGGAGAGAAAGGTGTTATTCCGATAATAGTCCAAGCGATGAGGAGTGCCAGGAAGGCTGTTTCAATGATTATCCTCGCGCGGCCAAACCGCAGCGCTATCAGGCACCCGGCGTAACCTGTCATCATTCCGACCGCAGTCGATGCATTCAAGGTCAGATTCACGATGACAATTTTTCCTATCAGGATCAGCGTGAGCGTACCTGTCAACCACAAGGCTAGCGGGCGGCTCAACGCCAGTATTGCGCTGGCAACAGCAAACACACCGGCTGCCTGCATAAGGAATTCCGGGAAGGAGAAGCTGAAATCGAGGAAAAGCGGCTTCAGCGCGTCCTTGAATTTTTGCCAATCCAGAGAGGGGACCAGAGGTATCAATTGGCTGAGCAGCCACAGCGCCAATATCGATAATGGAAGGAGAGAGGAATAATCGAATGACGCTGCTTTCTCTTTATTCTTCCTGAAATGTGCCCCGACAAGGTGAGCGGCCCACATGCCTGAGATCGTGCCCACCATATTCCACACCACATCGGTTAACGCTGCAGATCGGGATGGCAGCCAAATCTGTGCAAACTGAAGAGCGAATGCGTACACGAACGCCAGAAAAACCAGAATGGTGGCGCGGTTCCTGCCGCTCGTTCTGGAATGCGGAAAGATAACACCGGCCATGCCCAGTGGAAAAAACAGCGCGATATTGCCTACTACATCCCCCGGGGAAGTGAACCAGTGGAAGTCAGTAAGAAATCTTTGAACACTGCCTGCGGGAGGGGCGGAAAAATTGCCGGGGTATAGTGATCCGTAAGCAATCAGTAACAGGATGATCGCGAGGATTCGCATTCCGGAATGTTGTTCAGTCGAAGAGAAGGGTTGATGATTTCTCATGGGTTGCGGGTACAGGCTTGATTTCCAGTACAGGGAGCCACCGAGGCGCTTTTTTTTCGGGGGCGTATGCGCCCATTCTTTTCATGTCGTATGAACTGCCATCGAAATCCCGATCGGCGTCCGGATAGACGGTAAAACGAGGAATATCTTCCGGGTTCCTTGTTACCTTGGGCAGGGCAGCCGCCAAGGGACTGAGGTTCATCTCTCCCAGTGGCGCAAACGGGCGAGCAAGATAGCTCGGGGCCTCGTCGAATTTGCCAACCAGATTGCTTCCCGTGAATTCGCTGTTTACGGGCGATTCTGCGAAAACGATATTTGAAACGACAAATTGGGGATACCCTGAGCCTAATCCGCGATGGACCAGCCTGATGCCCGCTCCCTTCGCTAACACGGTGTTGTGGAAAACGCTGACCGATCGAGGCGTGTCATTGTGAGGCTGGATGCGAACTGCATCACCCATATGATTTACAAACACGTTATTGTACAGGGCAATGTTACCTTCGCCCTGGAACAATGATTCGTGCGGATTCTGATAAAAGAAATTGCCATAGATGAGATAAAGATCATTTGACCCGGGACCGGTAAGAGGCCAATGCCCGACCAGTACGTTGGGGCGTGCCGACTCCCCGGATACGCCGTTAGCCTTGCTGAAAACATTATGGCGAATAATCGTTGTGTTACGTCCGTGCGGTATTCCCGGCAGCACTGGACGAGGCGCTTGATGCTTGATCTGCAAGTTGTAGCCAATTGTGCCAATGATCAGATTGTGCTCGATCAAGCCTGTCACAAACGGCGCTTGACCATCTGAATTGCCGAGGTAGATTCCCGTGCCGGCGCCTTCGATGATATTGTTGCGTATTATCCAGTTCCAGGCAGGGCATTTGGTGGAGATGGCAACGGTCTGCTGATTATTGCCATGGCCGCGCACGCGTAACCCCTCGAGGGTAATGTGATGTGCCCAGTCGGCATGCCCCTCGCATCTTACCCCGTCCACCGGTAAGTTATTGCCCTCGATGTCCAGATCGCGAATGACAATATAATCGGAATTGAGGATGCTGAGGGTGTTGTGATCCGGTCGCGCCAGGAAGACTGGCCGGTTTTTTTCGTTGGATCCGCTAATCGTGATGCGCGCATCCGGGGTTCCATGAAGATGGTGGACTGGCAACCCCTCCTTATAATCCCCTGGCGCGAGTTGCAGGTGGTCGCCCGGCTTGAGTCCCTTCAGTAGCTTCCGATAATTGGAGGGCGTTCCCCTATACGTCGTGACCGCAGAAGCGGGTGCACATCCAGAAACGATGTGGGCGAGCATGCTCGCAAGCAGTAAAAAAAGAACGCGTCCTGGTTCCATCGTTATTTGTTACAACTGTCCTGCCATCAATGCACTGTGAAGGCAATGCGATGATGCATGCCGGCTTCGTCGCGCGAGATTGCAAATGCTTGCCTTTTCAGCTATAGTAAATGCAACTCTGTTGCAAATCCACAAATCCATTTTTTTGGTTAATCTTCAGAAAAAAGCCGAAGAGATGATCCGTCACCGCGGGGAGCGTATCACCCCCGGACGGATTCATATTCTTGCCATGCTACTGTCGGAACGGCGGGCTGTCACGCATCACGAAATTGAAGAGCGATTGAAGGGCGAACACCGATTTGATCGGGTCACGCTCTATCGTGTGCTGGAGTGGCTGAATGAGAAAGGTTTTGTGCATCGGTTGGTGAGTGCGGATAGAGTCTGGCGTTTTCGTGCCAACATTCATGAACATTCCCAGCCACATGCTCATTTTGAATGCTTGCGTTGCACAAAGGTAGTCTGTCTCGATGACTTCGAGGCTGTGCATGACTTTGAGCTGCCGGCAGGTTACCGCTCCCGGGAAGTTGATCTGACCGTTAAAGGCTTGTGTGCCGAATGTACCTGATCGATGAATCGTTTGCTGGTGCAGTAAAGACGCCGGATGAATAGCGGTTGGTCGATAATGTTGCGTAAGCAATTATTCTTGGTTCTGGCGCTCGCGCTAGCATGGGTGCCCGTCCTTCAGGCGGCGCATGCGCTGACTCACGTCGGGGAAATCACCTCCAGCCACATCGTTTCCGAACTGGAAACGGTGGAGGGCGCCGCAATCGAAAGTGTAATCCCTCCTGTGGCTGACGAGGTGGATGGCGAGGCGGACAATGACCGGCTTTGTCTCGACTGCCTTGCGCTGACAGGTTTCAGCGTTATTTTCTCTATCCTTGTAATTGTATTTTCGAGTCAGACAAGACGCCAGGCGCGTCTTTATCGAAAACCACAGCCTCTTTTCTTCAATTCTTATACTCCCTACTTCACGCGCGGCCCCCCCGCGCAAGCATAGCGCCTATAGGCTATACAAGGCCATACGGCGGTATTGGCGGTATTCCGCCAGGAGATTCTGACCGAGATCGTCAGGTGTTTGTGATCGATCGGGCAGATATCCAGTAATCCAGTAATCCAGTAATCCAGTAAATCGATATTTATCCAGGGTGATCAGCGTCCGACCATATCTGCCGCCTCTTTGCGGCGGTAAAGTCGCGTCACTCTGATTACCAGTTTCTCTGCAGGTTCAGGTAATCAACATGAGTTGTACAGATTGTGATTTTGCGTGTGCACCTGTTCTCCGTGCACATGGAGGACCGAGGTCATACGCTGCGTTAGCAATGGCAACGTTGCTGCTTGCGCTCGATGCAGCCTCCGTTCAGGCTCAAGAAGCGGAGAAAATTGAGGTGCTCAATCCCGTAGTTGTCACCGCAACACCTTTTGAGGACCGCACTGAGCTGGATATAGCCCAGCCTGTCTCTATATTGAAGGGTGATGATTTGCGGAGGAAACGCGAAGCCAGCCTGGGGGATACCCTCTCGCATGAGCTGGGCGTGACATCGAGTTTTTTCGGACCAGGCGCCGGGCGTCCCATTATTCGCGGCCTCGATGGGCCACGCGTCCGGGTGCTTGAAAATGGTATCGGTACGCTCGATATCTCTTCGATCAGTCCGGACCACGCCGTTACTGCCGAATCGCTCAACGCGTCGCAGATCGAAATCCTCCGTGGTCCATCAACCCTGCTCTATGGCAGCGGCGCGTCGGGTGGCGTGGTCAATGTCGTGAATGGGCTCATTCCAAAACAACTGTTCAAGTCGATAAAAGGCAACATCGAAGCGCGTGGCAACACAGCTACCGAGGAACGCGCCGGCGCCTTCAATGCAAGCGGCAGCATCGGCCAAGCGTCCTGGAGTGTGGGCGGTTTCAAGCGCAAAACCGACGATTACCATATCCCGGGACGTGCAAATGAGAGTGATCCCGGAAGCCGGAAAGGAATTGTCGAGAACAGCGCCATCAATTCCGGCGGCCTGTCAGGAGGCGGTTCCTACGTCGGGGAAAGAGGTTTTGTAGGCGGCTCAATCTCCCGAATGGACAACGAATACGGCATACCCAGCCCGGAAGGCTCGAAGATCGATCTCAAACAGACGCGCTATGATTTGGCGGGTGAGCTGGACAAACCCATGGCCGGTTTCGAGAAGCTCAAGGTGCGCATGGGTTACAATGACTACAAGCACAATGAAATCGAAAGCACCGGCGAAGTTGCGACCCATTTCAAGAACCGGGGGCTGGAGAGCCGCGCCGAGCTCTCGCATTCTGCTGTGGCAAACTGGAAAGGCGTATTCGGCGTGCAGTTTCGTGATCGACATTTTTCCGCCTTGGGCGAAGAGACCGTGGTACCCGTTACCAACTCACACTCGATAGGCGTGTTCCTGGTGGAAGAACGCAATTGGAATCGATGGCGTCTGGAACTCGGCGGTCGCGGCGAGTACGCCGCCCAGAATCCCAAAGACAGTCATCCGTCACGTTCCTTTGGTCTCTACAATGTCTCCGCCGGGATTTTATGGAAATTCCTGGATGGCTACGGATTGTCATTGACCGGAGTTCGTGGTCAGCGCGCGCCCGCGACAGAGGAACTGTATATCCATGGCGCGCACCGTGGAACCGCCACCTTCCAGAACGGAAATAATGGATTGAGAAGCGAGACCACAAACAATGTTGATCTGGCGTTGCGCAAGACCAGCGGTATGGTGACGTGGAAGATCAATATATTCCATAACTGGATCGGCAATTATATTTTCGTCCGAAGTGCGGATACGAATGGAGATGGCGTACCTGACCGTGTGGACCCGGAAGGAACGCTCGACCTGGCGGGCGAGTTTCTGGTACAGAACTTTGCACAGGGCGGAGCCAGATTTTACGGTGCCGAAGCAGAAACCGTTCTCACGTTGAAGCCGGACGAAATCAATCTGCGCCTGTTCGCGGATTACGTACGGGGAAAACTCAATAACGGAGGCAATGTGCCGCGCATCACGCCGTTACGCTTCGGTCTGGAATTCAATCATAGAACCGGCCCCTGGACGTCGAATATAAGTGCGACCCGCGTGATGCGCCAGAACGATGTGGCGGAACTGGAGACAAGCACCCCCGGGTATACGATGGTGAACATGGAGGTAAGTTACCGCATCAAGAAGACGCGCTCCAACGGCATTCGAATCTTCCTCCAGGGCAGAAACCTGCTCGATGAAGAAATGCGTGTTCATACCTCTTTCCTGAAGAACTTCGCGCCGTTGCCGGGCAGAGCGCTCGTCGCTGGCCTGAGAGGGGAATTTTAGCAGGCAGAGCAAATTCGACCGGGTGATCAGCCTTCAGGGCACTGGTGCTGTGGCAATGTAGGGGCGCTCGGATGCGTCTCTGACCGCAACACTCAAGCTCTCCTGTTAACCTAGCCCAGAATATGTCAAACTTCGGGGTTACGTCCTATTCGACTATATCGATCCGTGTCTTCGTACGAACTCTTCATCGGTTTGCGTTACACCCGCGCCAAGCGCCGCAATCACTTCATCTCATTCATTTCCCTCATTTCGTTGCTCGGCATTACGCTCGGGATGACAGCGCTCATTACCGTTATGTCAGTTATGAACGGATTTCAGAAAGAAGTCCGCTCCCGCATCCTCGGTGTCGCGGCGCATATCCAGGTGAGCGGGGTGGACGGCAGGCTCACGGACTGGCGGAAAGTTGCGGAAGAAGCACTGAAGCATCCCGAGGTGGAGGCTGCTGCACCCTACATCGGCGCACAGGGAATGATTTCGTTCGATCAGTCCGTGAGCGGCGTTGCGGTGCGAGGCATCCTGCCTGGCATGGAAGATCATGTGGCGGATCTCGGACGGATGATGATAGACGGCAGACTGGAAAACCTCGCGCCGGGAGAGTTCGGCATGGTCATCGGCCGCGAGCTGGCGCGCGCGCTGGGGGTTTTCACGGGTGACAGGATCGTTTTAATCTCGCCACAGGGACAGGTGACACCCGCAGGCATCATACCGCGCCTCAAACAGTTCACCATTACCGGTGTATTCGAGGCGGGACATTTCGAATACGACTCCGGGCTGGTGCTCATCCATCTGGCAGATGCACAAAAGCTGTATCGCATGGAAAATCAGGTGTCAGGCGTTCGCCTCAAGTTGCATGATCTTTTCAAGGCGCCGCAAGTCGCGCAAGAGCTCGTGCCGCTGATTTCCAGCGACGTTTATATCAGCGACTGGACGCGTCAGCACGCCAATTATTTTCGCGCCATACAAATCGAGAAACGCATGCTCTCGCTCATTCTCGCGCTGATCATTGCAGTCGCCGCGTTTAATATCGTCTCCACACTGGTGATGGCCGTGACGGACAAGCAATCGGATATTGCGATATTGCGCACGCTGGGTGCGAGTCCACGCAGCATCATGAAAATCTTTATCGTGCAGGGAACCTGGATCGGAGTGGTCGGTACCACATTGGGCGTGATCGGCGGCGTGTTGCTTGCCTACAATGTGGAGGCGGTCATTGCAATGATAGAGCGCTTGTTCAGCGTGCAGTTCCTGTCCAGGGAAGTCTACTATATCAGCGAAATTCCCTCCGATCTGCAGCTCGATGACGTGATCGCCGTCGCTGTCGTTTCCTTCGTGCTGACACTGCTGGCGACGCTCTATCCGAGCTATCGCGGCTCGAGGATCAATCCGGCCGAGGCGCTGCGGTATGAGTGACAATATCATTTCCTGCCGCAGCTTGCGAAAGAGCTATTATCAAGGCCAGATTGAAGTGCCGGTCCTGATGGGGATAGACCTGAAGGTAGGGAAGGGAGATACCGTCGCTATCGTCGGCGCATCAGGCTCGGGAAAGAGCACGTTACTGCACCTGCTCGGGGGCCTCGATGTTCCTACCGGGGGCGAAATCCGCATCATGGGACAGGAAATTGCTGACATCGGTGAAGCAGAGAGATGCGAGTTGCGTAACAGGTCACTCGGTTTCGTTTATCAGTTTCATCATCTGCTGCCTGAGTTTACCGCGTTGGAAAACGTGGCCATGCCGCTTTTGATCCGTCGAACGGCCAAGGCCAAAGCCTACGACAGCGCCCGTGGAGTTCTGAAGCAGGTCGGTCTGGGACACCGGCTGACGCACACTCCTGGAGAGCTTTCGGGAGGCGAGCGCCAGCGGGCTGCCGTGGCGCGCGCACTGGTGACCCGGCCAGCGTGCGTGCTTGCGGATGAACCTACGGGTAATCTCGACCGGCGAACTGCGGGAGAAGTGTTCGATCTGATGCTCGAGCTCAATCATGATGTTGGCGCGAGCCTTGTCATTGTCACACATGATCCCGATCTTGCCAGAAAGGCCGGGCGAACCCTGCATCTGGAGGATGGCATCCTGACCGCCTGAGGCGCAGGGACTGGCGGCCCGCGCAGGTTGTCCCTATCCAGCTTCCATGAGCCCTATCAATCTTCATCATGGCGGCCTTCGTCAGTTGCTCAGCCCTATTGCACATCGAGAGGTCCCCTAGTCTAAGGGGGATCGTCAAACAATCTTTGGCTTCTCGGGTTGCGCTTGAGCCAAACGTGAGCAACTCACCCGCGATGGTTTGGCCGATGTTGATGCCGGACGTGTCGTAGATCACGCTTCAATTAGTGCCTGGCTAAAAGCCTCGATGAGTCTGCTTAACTCGTGGCGCGCAAATAGACGACGAGCGTGGAGCGTGATCTGGTTCGACTCCATGCCTTTCTTGCATCTGTAAACCCTCATGCAGTGGGGGCAAGTGTGCAACAGCTGATGAGCGGCGCAGAACAGCTTTTGAAGTTTCCGCAGTTGGGCGTACCGCTTGATGAATTTGCTTCACGGGATGTGCAGCGGGTAATCGTCGGTGATTATGAGGTACGTTATGAACGCACTCCCACTACGATTTATATCCTTCGCCTCTGGCATGCCCAGAAGGATCGATAAATGACATAGGCATTAATACCGCTATTGAACGTAATTCCTGGAGCAACAGCAATGGGCCACAGCTGGTGTCGTATTCGCCCGCCGCGGCTATTTGGGTTCGATGTTCTCGCCCTCTGCGATGTCAAAGAGCATCCCCATGCGCGGAACGTACGCTCCATCAGGGACGCCTGCGAAACCATGTGCCTTGACCCCACCCATAGTGAATTCGAGCTCATATTTGTCATCCGCCCACTTCAACCGGACCAAGCGCATGGCAAAGGCAACCGGCTCCTTTGCCCTTAGCCTTTGGCCGTTCTGAATGCCACCCTGCACTTCGATCTCGCCTTTACCGACTCCTGTGATCTCTGCTTTGGCGCCGCCGCCAGCCTGTATATTGCCATCCGTTTTCACCTCTAGTTCGCTGCAATAGAGAAAAGAGTAGGCGATATACACCTTATTAGCCTTAAGAAACTCCACGCCGAGCTTTTTGGGGTCATATCCCTCCAGAGCGTCGAGCACCGCCCCAGAATCGACGCGGTGCACCCTCACATTTTTGAATGTGAACTGGCGACCGTCGCCCGCTCCGAATCCGGCATGGGCTTCGGGCTCACCCCCGACCCCAAATTTAGCAAGGACCCACGAAAAGAGGCTAAAGCTGGCCTTGCCTTCAACTTTGCCAACCATGGCCTCTTCGAGATCGACAGCCGCTGTATCCACAACTTCCAACCCAGGTACGTTCTGCTTTCCAGGGAACAGATTCTTGCGGCTGCGCAGGACCTGGAGGCTATCCTCCTCGTCCAGAATATAGGCGGTCGGTGGCTCCATTTCGCCCTCAGGCGCCCGGATAGGTATATATCCTTTATTGTTGAGGAACTCGAATAGTCTATCGTTCAGGTCAATGATAGGCATAGATATCTCCTTATTTTACTGTAGTAGGATCGAACGTAACTTCGGCCAGGTCGCTACGACGGTAGTGGCTGGGTCGTGATAGGGATGGTACACATCATGCAAGGTCGGTTGATCCGATCGGTAGAGATGATCCAGCAGTTCCACCTGATTCCACATCCACACGAGCGGGAAACTGATCTTCTCCATCATAGGGAGGAGGCGATCGAGCGGGAGTTTGTTCCAACCAACCTCCAGCAGGAACGAGGTCATCATTGCGGTGAATTCCGCCTCGGTCAGCCCATCGTTTGTGGGACCGCCTGCCACCGCCGCCTCGGCCGCACGCATTCTCATGCTGAGCGTCATCGCGGAGCTTGTCGCCAGTGCCACACATATTTCGTCGGGCAACCCGTTGCGCAGTACATCGAGCAGCGACTGTATTCGCTCTGCCGGGGTCGGATAGTCCTCTGGGAAGCTCACTCCAAAGCTCTGCAGCGCCGAGAACAGACGTGGCACGATGAAGCCGCCGGCGACGACGAAGCTGAACTCGTTCGGGTAGTGGCAGAAAAGCTTCAGTAACGCATCGAACCCCCATCGATCCGCCTCGTCCTCCTGCTTAGCGCGTGGTTCACTCTTACGCCCCCGGTGTAATGCAGCATGGCCATATTCGTGGAGCGCGATGAAGCACAGCGCGGCGGCGCGGTGAGTTGCCGCTATCTCGCTAACCGCATCGCTCAGTGTGGGAAGTTGTGGACGTTCCTGATTGCTGTCGAAGAACTTCTTCCAATTGGCATAGCAGCGGTACAGTAGATCATTGGCGCTATCGAGCGGGAGTGCCGTCTGTTCATCCCGCCACCGTCCTGAGGCGAACAGCGAGTTGACTACATCGTCCGTGAATAAGATTAATCCCTGATGAATGATAAGGCTGATGCTGCCGTCGGCATGATGATCGGTATAGGCATCCGGGGAATTCAGACACACGATAGAGGGCACGGTGCCGCGCAGTTCGCATTTGATCTGAGTGGAAAACCACCCCAATTGGTTGATCCGACTCCACGCATCAGCGAACACCGCCGCCACCTCGGCGCTAGGTGGCTTTAACCATGCTGTCTGCCGTCTCCGCTGCGCCTCGTTCATATCGTCTGTCTGATCGTCAGACATTTGATCCCCCAGAAATGCCTGCCGATGACTAAAGATTAGAGGTAATTCATATTCCGATTGAACCTATAATCTAAAAAACAATTAATGATTGAAGCCTCTAATCTAAACCAAAAGACTATGTTTGAAGGATAGACAAAAAAAGAGCAAATGTTGTAACAAAACTGCTAAATTTCAGTTAAATTTTACAAGCTGAAAATTTAAGATCCCTTAATAATATATTTTATGGTGTACTGAATTAGGCCAGATAGGCTGGACTTTATTATTAATACCTCCGTAGGCGATACCGCCGAATAAACAGGTTTAGCATAATTCTGAAAAGGGCTAACAGTCGTACTCAATTTTCATTCGTTTTAGCGATGTTATGAATCTTTGCCACCCATCTGGGTTTCGGCATAGCTTTTCTATCCGTACCCAATCTATAGAAATGAGATTTATCAGGCGATATCTGTAATACTTTTCGAGCCTGTGTTAATTGTCTATTCACCCCTGGCTGGAGCTTCTGGTGCACCTCATCGTGTTTGGCAAATGCAGAACGAAGCTCCAGCCAGAACTTTGCTCGATTTGTTCTCGCTGCGAGAGCCGTGTTCAATGCGGCGGAAATAAATGCTCCAGCAGCAATTACAACACCAAGAATGGTAGCAATATCTTTAATCTCTCCGAGAGTCATTATATAAGCTCATCCCATAATTAGATAACATTGAGGACTGCAAGATTTGCTATATGGGTGTCCATAGAGCTGCCCTATAGGTCGAGCGTGAAGCACGCAATGCGCTAGCCCGAGCGGTGTTCTTGTATCGACTGGGTGAAATCCGGGCTGAATTCCTCGCGTTATAGCGGTGATCATGAAGTCGAATGCCTGACCAGTCGGAACATCGGTAGAAAAAAATCCGAAATTGATATTTCCAATATCGATTGATTTACCAGGGCGACCGATACTTTTAGTAGGATATTTACTATGAGCGATATAAGACGAACATTCGTTTATCATTAGCTATGCGATATAACAAAGGCGATACATGAAATCAAGGCTGGTCCAATTTATGGGAAGTTACGATTGGCCTCTCATTCTCTTGCAATGTGCGCCCATCATGCTCTTTCTACCATTGACAGGATGTGGATCATTCACGCCCTTTTCAGTCGATGCCGGATCGATAGATGAAGACTCGCCACAAACCTCTGCACGCATTCGCTTAAGTCCACCTCAGGTATTTACCCGCGAACGATTGATTAATGATCGCCTAAAAGAAGGCGGATTTCTTATTGATCAGTTGGAACGCAGTGGTAAAGATCCCTTGGGGACGAGCCTTGCACGGGATTTGCAAACGATTTCCGCGCTTGCTGCGGATTTATCACTTAGCTTTGATCCTGCCGTAAAACTTAATTTTCAAAATAGTAGCCAGCAAGCCGATTTGCAGCAACAGATCGTTGTCGCCCAGCTCCAAGGTCAATTACTCACCCTTCAAAACCAGCTCAAAGCACTTCAGACGGGGACAGGACCGGGTCCTACCGGCCCTGCCGGCGCTACCGCCACCACAGTTCAACCCGGAATAGACACCCAAGAGTCTGATGAAAGATTAAAAAGTCTTCATGAACGTATCGACAAAATGCTAGACAAGCTTTCCCAGCTTGTTTCCGCATCTCCAAGGAGTAATCTTCTGACGGGCACTTTGGAAGATGAATTTGAAGATCGACTTGCTCTGCGCGCCCGCATCCGCGAAGCCATCAACGCGAATGCCCTCGACGACGCACATGACATGGAAGGCAACGCGCTTTATCACCTTCAATTCACCGCAACGCTTCTGCCGGGCAAAAACAAGAGCCAATTTGGCCTTGCCCGTCTCAGAATCGAATCCCCCGAGTTTTCTCAAGACGACATTGACTTACTCTACTTCACCTGGCTTGCATATCTCACCAGCAGAATGAACCAGTCAATCGAAAATCTGGAGAATGATGAGCACGACAATAAAAAAGTAAGCGAGAGTGATAAAAAGGAGACAAAAAGGTCCATTGAGCGCTTGAGCTATAGAGTATTGGGACCTCTGACTGGCTTATATGATGTCGCTCGGGTAAAGCTAGATGAGTCAGAAATTCTGGTTGCGGTGCCGCCAGGCCACAAAAACGGCTTGGAATACAATCAAGACGAGAACAAAGAAGTTATAAAGTTAGCAGAGGAGCTTCGCGCAAAGGACGAAAAAGATTCTTTACGTTTTCTTAAGGGGCTGACATCTCCTTCACATAAATTCGATAACTCAACGACACTGGATGTTCTTCTAGTATTTGCTCACGCACTTGTAAACACGGCTCCCTCGGTACAAACAGCGGTTTTTGCTCTTGACGATCGCAGCCATACTCATGATTCGAAAGAAGCCTCTATGAGGCACAAACTAGAAATATTCATAGATTCCTACAGGGCTGTTCAATGGATTCTAAATAGTTTTAAGGTGGCCTGCGATAATAAATATATCATTGATGCAAAAAATTGCTCGAAAGTTAATGAATGGCGAATAAAATGGCAACCTTGGCGAAAGAAAACTATTTCCATAAGTGCCCCCGATCTTTTTTGTCAAGGCTTACTAGATGCTAGCTGTCCCGGATATGGGACCGCTTCTCAGAAATCCAAATCTGTGGCTGATAAAAAGGGCGTGGCATATCCCTATAGCGCCGACCCTGTACTTAGAACCCAGCGGGTATCAACCATTGCAAGTGCGGCAAATGCATTGGACCTCGCAATGGCTATCTCAGCACAAGTGCCGAAGTTTCCTATTAGCCTTGGCGGTTCGTCTGGTTATTCCCAACGGGCAGCAGCGCGAGCGGATGCGATAGATCGTGTGCCACAAGTTTTTGGCTTTGCTGGCAGTTACGAGGAGGACATGAAAAACGAGAATGGAAAATCGAAGGGTACCACTCCGTATACAGGAATGTTTAAGAAGAGATCTAACCTGGTTAATAAAGAAACACCTGAGAATGGAGAAAAATCATCGGCAAACAATGTGAAATATGAGTTTGGCTGGCTATTTGGTCCAAAATTAGTACTAGATCCCGGCGGAAACAAATTGTTGCTTCGCCAAAATGCGCGCACAGAAAAAGTTAGCGCCGACATATCTGTTCCGAGCTGGTGGCCGAGAGCTACCCTCTCTGTAACGACGGGCTGGAAAGGAAATTTTTCTGGCGAGGGAGAATTTCTGGAAGAAGGTAAAGATCGAAATATATGGGGACATGAAATAAATCGAACGGCGCATTACGAGTTGCCAGTTCGATTCAAACTCAACGCTACTGCCTTGGATGCAATGACTGTCCGGCTTGCTCAAACGCTTACCGGGCAGGGGTTTCATCAGGCGCGGATAGATAGGGTGGAGCCGCACACGATTCAGTTATGCCAAAACTCTTCCAATAAAAAACTCACACTGCTGATTTACGGAATGGATCTTTGGCGCAACCCAAAGATTTTTTATGGAGGGGCGGAAAGTACTTCTATTGAAGTATTGCCGGACATGGCAGGAATTTCCGCAATCATTGACCCGTCATTGTTATCGAAAACTGTACCTGGAATAAGAAAAGAACTGCCACTTACAATTTGGACATCTCACGGTAGTGTAAGTTTTCCGCTATACATAGAGTGGCAGGCTTGCAGCGGAGAGTTGAGTAACTCGACCCGCTCCTCCACGCTTCAAATTAAAAGCAGTATTACCTCCATTACTCCAGATCCTAATAATGCAGGCAGCTTTCCTATTCAGCTCACGTCTCCATCAACAGTTTCTTCCATAACCCTTTTCGTGAAGGGAGCAAATTTTGCCAAGATACCTAGGGTCTGTTGACGTTTCACATTGGTAGCCAGAGGATCATACAGGCCATGGCTACCACACTCTCGTAATTTCTCTTCAGCTTGTCGAATCGTGATGCTACGGCTCGATAATGCTTCAAGCGGGCAAAGGTGTTTTCCACCAAATGCCGATAACGATACAATCCTCTATCCAAATCTGCATTGCCTTTGAGCGAATTACGCTTCCTGGGAATGACTGACTTTACCCCTTGCGACTCGATGGTTTCGCGGATTCGCTCGCTGTCATAGCCCTTGTCCGCGATGATCGTTTCCACCTGCGGGAGTCTGGCAATCAGCTCCGGTGCCACCGTGCAGTCATTGACTTGTCCCCCGGTGATTTCAAATTCAATCGGGAGACCATGGGCATCCACTGCCAGGTGAATCTTGCTGGTGTTGCCTGCCCGACTTTTCCCGATTGCTTCATCCTCACTACTGGCAGCCCCAGCGCTATGCTGATGTGCCTTGGCATAACTACCATCGATAAAAGTCCACTCCAGGTCAGGTTCAACCACGAGCGCCTTGAAAATCTCGATCCACTTGCCTGCGGCAGACCAGGCATTGAAGCGCTTGTAAATTCTGTTCCAGCAACCAAACACCTGGGGCAGATCTCGCCAGGGACAGCCTGTACGTATCCGGTAAAGCATAGCCTCGACGGTCATGCGCAGATCAGGCTTGTCGTATATGGTCTTCTGCAGCAGAATCTTATGCAGCTTCGACCAATGCTCGTCACTGAGCAGCAATCGGGGCATCGAAAACTCGTGTTGTTACTGTATGAGAGCTTTAACAATACGGGTTTTCTTCCTAATCACAAAACCTTAGATCAAAACGTCAACAGGCCCTAGCCAATCAACTGACCATCCCGAACTTTCGGTAACGCTTGTTGGAGATTCAATCAAAATCGTAAATCTAGATAAATTACCAAAAGACAAAAGGGAATTTACTGTTGATCTAAATTTGAGAAATCTTGAAAAGAAGTTTGTGAAAATCACGGCTGCTCCTGGGATAAAGGGTGATCCTGCACCTATCCCTGCCGAGCTATCCCTCGATGTGGTTTCTTCAAAATAACTTTTATCATTTGAAACTGAAACAGCAAATAATGTGGAATCGAACAAGTACGATTTCAAAATGGATATGGTTGAGTATTCAGTACTGACTAGCCTTTCGGATATCCGGCAATTTCGAGACTTCACATTTCCGATGTATCGCCCCAGATTAGAGATTAACGGAAGCGCGTATTTCGCGAATATTCTAATTGGCGCAACGATTGAGGGCATCCCGATTGGTCTTGCTTATACGACAATTAATTTGCACAAGCCAGGGGCGGAGTTATTCTCAGTATATGTCGATAAAAGTTACCGCAACCAAGGCATTGCTACCACATTAATCGAATGCTTATGTAAGGAATTGGCCATTCGAAAAGTTCCATCTGTCAGTGCGGTCTATATTACGGGGCAACCGACAACAGCGGCGTTAGAACACGTCTTCGTGAAAACAAAATGGTCTATCCCAGTGACTCGCATGCTGGCATTAAACTTCAACCTCAATTCCATTAGAGAATCTCATATACTAAATCTTCAGAGGTTGTCTAAAGGGTATTCCATCTTGCCCTGGATTGAGGTGCCAGCGGAAGAGCGTGCTCGGCTCATATCATCTCAAGAACGGGAGCATTGGATAGCGAATGACCTTATTCCTTTTGATTTCGAGTACAACTGTGAGCCTGTTACAAGTATTGCCTTGCAATATAGGAATAAGGTGGTTGGGTGGTGTATTACGCATAAAATCGGTGAAGTATTACGTTTTACCTGTTCTTTCATTCACCGTGATTTAGCCAAGCGGGGGATGGGATTAGTCATTTTTAGCGAAGCTATCAAGCGAATGTCTGCTATTGGAGTCACTAAAGGAATGTTCGGAATCCCACTCCATCATTCCGGGTTTGCATCTTTTGCCCGACGCCGACTACGTCCATACTGCACGTTTTTCGGCGAAACGCGGGGAGTTATAAAATCGTTAGAAAGCCGTTGAATGCAAGCAAGATTTAGAGGGGAAGATGATAATAATCTTTCGTGAATGACTAATTTTTGACATATATAGAAGAGGAGGATCGAAAATGTCTAAAGATAATATTGACAGGTTTTACGAGGAAGTTAAAAACGATCCAAGCTTGGTTGCAAAGTTAAGGGAAGACACCTTTGATATTAATCGTTTTATTGGTAATGCAGTGGAGGAAGGGCGTAAGCTGGGTCTCGAATTTAGTGAAGAAGAAGGTAGGGCTTGGTTGCATCAAAACAGCCCCCGGGTGAAGGACGACCAGATTAGATTGCTTAAGAGTCAGGATGAACTTTCGGATATGCAAATTGAAGCATTTCTGAGCGGCAAACCCCTTGATTTGCGGTAGTTCCGATCAATTGTCCATGGGTTTTCCCGGCCAGCTGAACTCGATTTGATCTGTAGCCGCTGCCGAAAACCTGTAACACCACGCGATGCACGGGGGGCTCCCAGCGCCACTTCTGGTTATTTCAAAAGTTCGCCCTGAATCGCCGCAGTACGGTGCGCAGCGCCAGCATACGAGTGAGTTTTTCCGAATGCAGAGGCTTCGGTTCATCATTTTTGCTCTTCCTGCAATCCCTGTTCCTTTGCCTTAATTGAATGACAGCCTCTTCATGTCCTTCTTGGGGATCCGGCCCTGCTCGATGCGGAGATTCCCTTCGTAGTCGAGGACGGTGGGGCGGGCGATCTCAAGACCATCGAATAAGGGTCGGCCAGCGATTCACTCAATGCATCCAATTCCCATTGAATACCCGCGGCCTTCT
Organism: Nitrosospira sp. TNL300; assembly: GCF_055385915.1. Classification (NCBI taxonomy): domain Bacteria; kingdom Pseudomonadati; phylum Pseudomonadota; class Betaproteobacteria; order Nitrosomonadales; family Nitrosomonadaceae; genus Nitrosospira; species Nitrosospira sp. TNL300. The sequence continues at coordinate 354,904 of NZ_AP041005.1, forward strand.
CCTCGAGCCCCAGTAGAATTCTCCGCTCTCGTCCTCATCCTAAGCTTCGTTTCAGCCTCCATGCCTTCGAGAGTTCTGTTTCCTGCGCCTCCATTCTGGCTTGTTCCTCTTCTGTGGCTTCCGACTGACTATCCACATCTGCACGAATCCATCCTGCGGAATAATCGAACGTGGCATCCATAGCTGTAATGGCTTTGCTCTATCCGCTATCTCCATCCATTCCACCCATATTCTGCTCATTCTTCTGTCTACGCCGTTTTGCGCGCTTGCGCCATTCATAAATCGCGAACAAACGCCATCCGGCGCGCACTGCAAAATAGCCCGTTGAAGAAAGTAACAGAGCCAGCAGCAACATTCCGACCAGCAAAGGCTTGCCGAGTGATACGACCCAGTCGATCAGGGCAGGCCCCCACTCGCTGATACTTTTATCCATGAGGTGCAATCCCACTTCAGGCATGCCGTTCGACGTACCTCCCGTTACAAAAGCGCCGATTTCGTAGGCAGCCACATAGATCGGCAGAATGGTAAAGGGATTGGAATAAAGCGTCGTTATGACTGCTACAGGAAGGTTGACCTTGAAGGCAACGGCGAATAACGCGGCAAAAAAGAATTGCACAGGATTGCTCCCTGGGATAAGGCCGGTGAACAATCCGACGGCAAAGCCGCCAGCGACTGACCTCCGATGCAGGTGCCAGAGATTGTGATGTTGCAGCCGTTCTCCGAAAAGGGCAACAAACCGGTTGTGCCGGATGGTTTCATGGGAAGGCAGGTATTTTTTGAAAAATTTTCGAAACACAGGGGTGGCATGAAATATATACAGGGACAGGAGCCAGGGAACCCCGATAAATCCTCCGGTTCGACCAGCGACAGGCTTCCTTGATACAAACATACACCACTTGGTCAGCCGAAGCTACGGCCATATGAAATTCTGCGTGCGTTGACATCCTCCCCCCGTCTGAAGACGGAGGATCCCACTTCACAGAACCTTGCCTATTCACATTTACATGCAAACAGGACTTACAGTTTCTCCATGGGCTGACACCGCCAGTCCGGCGGCCAAAACATTGCGCGCTGCATTGATGTCGCGGTCGTGGACACTGCCGCATTCCGGGCAAGTCCATTCGCGCACCTTCAAAGGCATGGCCTTTGCGGTATGTCCGCAGTCACTGCATCGCTTGCTGCTCGGATACCATTTGTCAATGCCGATCAGTTCGCGTCCATACCAGTGCGCCTTGTACTCAAGCTGCCGCACGAATTCAGACCAGCCTGCATCGCTGATCGACTTCGACAGGCAGCGGTTCTTCTGCATGTTGCTGACAGCGAGACTTTCAATGGCGATCACTTGGTTTTCGTTTATCAGCCGTGTCGAAAGTTTGTGCAGGAAGTCCCTGCGGGAATCGGTAATCTTCGCGTGCAGCCGGGCTACTTTCAGTCTGGCCTTGCGCCGGTTTGCGGAGCCTTTCTGTTTTTTCGCCAGCCTGCGTTGCAGCTTTGCCAGTCTGGTTTCATTCCTGCGGAATGTGTTGGGCGAAGCAACCTTTTCGCCGGTCGAGAGGATGGCGAAGTGAGTCAGGCCCAGATCAATGCCAACCTTTCCGACTGCTTTGTTCCTGGCGGTGACTTGATCCGTGCAAAGCATGGACACGAAATAGCGGTTGGCCGTGTCCTTGCTGACCGTGACGGTGGAAACGACAACCGCTTTCGGGATGGTGCGCGAGAAGCGGATATTCAGAGATTTGTCCATCTTCGCCAGCTTCAGTGCTTTGCCGTCCCATTTGAACGCGCTGGTCGTGTACTCAGCCGCCTGGGCGCCGTCCTTGTGCCTAAATGCCGGGTATCCGGCGCGCCTGGCAAAGAAGTTGGAAAAAGCGGTTTGCAAATGCCGCAGGGATTGCTGTACCGGGACGCTGGAAACCTCATTCAACCAGGCATGCTCAGGAGTTTTCTTGAGTGCCGTGAGCATTGCGGAAGTCTCGTTGTAGTTGACCTTCTCCATTCGCTGAAACCATGCGTCAGTGCGCTGGCGAAGCATGTGGTTGTAGGCGAAACGCGCGCAGCCGAACGTTCTGGCAAGAACTTCCGCTTGCTGCGGCGTCGGGTAAAACCGGAATTTGTAGGCACGTTTAACTTCCATTCAGGCATTTTACAAGAAATACCTGAACCTTGTAACAATCACGCAATTCCTCCCGCGACTGAAGTCGCGGGTTTCCTTGCGAGGATTCTATGAAAAAGCATTTGTGAACGCGACGCTGTCACCTGCCTTGTCTGTTTTCTCCGGCTTCTCCGACGTTTTTATCCTGGCTACCGGGGCCGCCTGTATGCTCTACTGATGGCAGGAAATCGCTGATGCGACTTTGTATTCTGGCATTTGTTGCAGGAGTAGTGCTGCTGCAACAGCAGCCGCTGCTGCCAGCGCTTGCAGGTGCGTGGGCTCTTTTCCCCGGCGTGGTGTTCGGAATTCTGCTATTTCGCTGCCGCGCTCCTGTTTTTGCTCGCATCGGCAAGATGCTTTGGGTTTGCCTTTTCCTGGGAGCCGGCTTTTTCTGGGCGGCTGCTTTTGCGCAATGGCGTTTGAGCGACGTGCTTCCGCACGAATGGGAAGGGAGAGATATACAGATAATTGGCGTAGTTGCGGAGTTGCCGCAAACTGGCGAGAACAGTGTCCGCTTTACTTTCGATGTAGAGCAGGTCCTGACGGAGAGCGCAATCGTGCCCGCGCGCCTTTCTCTTTCCTGGTATAACGAGCGCGGGAGCGGCTTCGCATCAGGACCTTCAACACCTTCCCTCAGCGCTGGGGAACGCTGGCGGCTTACTGTACGGCTCAAGCGCCCCCATGGAACTGCCAATCCGCATGCTTCCGACTTCGAGGAGTGGGCGCTGGAGCGCAACATTCGAGCCACAGGCTATGTGCGCAAGGATGACGAAAATAGACGCTTGGAGAAAGTGGTGGAGCGTCCCGCTTATCATGTCGAGCGTTTGCGCCAGAATATCCGCGATAATTTTATTGCTGCACTCCCCAGCCATGCTTATGCCGGGATCCTGGTTGCGCTGGCGGTGGGGGATCAGCGGGCGATTCCGCATGAGCAGTGGCAGATATTCACGCGGACCGGAATAAACCATCTCGTCAGCATATCCGGCCTTCATATCACCATGCTGTCGGGACTTGTGTTTACGATGGCATACTGGCTGTGGCGCAGAAGCTATCATTTGACGCTGCGGCTGCCAGCCAGGAAAGCCGCAGTTGTAGCTGGGCTGGTGGCAGCGCTCGGTTATACGCTGCTGGCCGGTTTTGCGATTCCGGCACAACGCACGCTCTATATGCTTGCTGCGGTCGCCGTTGCCCTATGGCTCGGCCGTTCCATTGCAATGACCACAATCCTGGCCTTGGCATTGCTTGCAGTCGTGGTTCTCGATCCGTGGGCAGTGCTTTCACCCGGCTTCTGGTTATCTTTTGGCGCCATGGCGGTAATCATGCTGATATCTGTCGGCCGCATCGGCAGACCGCACTGGCTGAGTAGTTGGGCAACGGTGCAGTGGGCCATAACCCTGGGCCTGATACCTCTTTTATTGGCGATGTTTCAGCAGATATCGCTGGTTTCCCCAATCGCCAATGCGGTGGCGATTCCACTGGTGAGTCTTGTCGTGGTGCCGCTAACTCTGCTGGCAACCCTGCCGCCCCTCGATTTTCTGTTGATACCGGCGCATGCAGCGCTGGACAGTTGCATGACCGTGATGCAATGGCTGAGCGATGCGCCTCAGGCCGTGTGGAGCCAGCAAGCACCGCCTTTCTGGGCAGTAGCCGTGGGGGTGGCAGGCATTTTCTGGACGCTGTTGCCTGGAAAGTGGGGATGGCGACTCGGCCTCGATACCGGTTTTCCTGCTCGCTGGCTCGGTCTCATCGCCCTGCTGCCGATGTTTCTGCTGCCTCTCCCGAGGCCGGAGCAGGGGGAGCTGTGGCTGACCGTGCTGGATGTCGGTCAGGGACTGGCGGTACTGGCGCGTACGGAAAAGCACACGCTGCTCTATGATACGGGCCCTGCCTTCACGTCCGAGGCCGATAGCGGCAGCCGCACCATCGTTCCATTTCTCCGCGGGGAAGGGGTAAGGCATCTGGATGCAATGATCGTCACACACGCCGATTCGGATCATAGCGGCGGAGGGTTGTCCGTGCTGCAAGCGGTACCTGTGGAATGGCTCGTCTCATCGTTGCGCGACGATCATCCCATGCAACAGGCCGCTCTCAACAGGCGCCGGTGCAAGGCGGGACAGTCGTGGGAATGGGATGGCGTTCGCTTCGACATGCTTCATCCGGCGGAAGAGAGCTACAATGACTCCCGCCTCAAGAGCAATGCCTTGAGTTGCGTATTGAAAATTACCACCCGGCATGGCAGCGTGCTTCTGCCGGCGGATATCGAGAAAAAATCCGAATATCAATTGCTCAAACGCTATGGGGAAGCGCTTTCCTCAACGGTATTGATTGCTCCTCATCATGGAAGCAAAACTTCTTCCACCGAGGAGTTCGTGCGCAAGGTGAACCCGCGGCTGGTAGTATTTACCGTAGGTTACCGCAACCGTTTTGGCCATCCGAAGGAGGAAGTTGCGGAGCGGTATCGGTCGGCGGGAAGCAGATTGTTGCGCAGCGATGCCGATGGCGCCATATTGCTGCGCTTTGCCGGTAATGACCTTGCCGTGGAGCGATGGCGCGTGCGGCGGATGCGTTATTGGCACGATTCAACAACGTTTTAACCGGAAATAAAGATAAAGCAGTTATGAAAGGACACGAGGACCCGGTTGAAAAAGGCCGCTTCCATACTCACCACACCCGTTCCATGAACGCTTTCTCCCTCATTCCCGGAAAAGGGGACGAACCTTTCCGGCTCCAGTCCCCGGGTTCAATCTTCTCCCCGGCAGAAATCGACCTGCTCCGGAGAGCGCAAGCTTTTTGCGAACCACTCTATATAGATAAAAGCCTGCCTAACGGTGAATTGCTCTCTTCGCATGTAGATGGAGTCGCGGCGATTCTTGCCGGATTGCGGGTGGACAGCGATACGCTGGCAGCAGGAGTGCTTCATGCAGTTCCCGGGTATCTGGAGGAGTATGAAGAAGAATTGGCAACCGCTTTTGGTCCGACGGTCGCTCATCTCGTGGAAGGTGTGAGGCGCGTCAGCCGAATCCAGGGGTTGCGATCAGCAAGCAGCACGGACAATATCGGGAACGGCAGCGCGCAGATTGAAGTATTGAGGAAGATGCTGCTCGCGATGGCGGAGGACATCCGGGTCGTGATCATCGCCCTGGCCGACCGGTTGCAGACGATGCGTTACGTCGCTGCCAGCAATATTGCCGGAAGATGGGAGGCCGCTGAGGTCACCCTGAACATTTTCGCGCCTCTCGCCAATCGACTGGGACTGTGGCAAGTGAAGTGGGAGCTGGAGGATTTGTCGTTTCGGATCACTGAACCCGAACGCTATAAAAAAATCGCCACGTTACTGGAGGAAACCCGCCGCAGCAGGGAACAATATATCGCGCTGGTGGTTGACAAGTTGCAAAACGAACTGCATCAGGCCGGGATCAAGGCTCAAATCACAGGACGTCCCAAGCACATTTACAGCATTTACAGAAAAATGAAACGCAAGGGGGTGGACTTCAAGGAAATCCAGGATACCCGTGCCGTTCGCATTCTCGTGGACGAAGTCAGGGATTGTTACGCGGCATTGGGGTTGGTGCACAATCTTTGGGTGCCGATCCCCAAGGAGTTCGACGACTATATTGCCAAGCCGAAAGGCAATGATTACCGGTCGCTGCATACTGCGGTAATCGGCCCGGAAGACAAAGTGGTCGAGGTGCAGATCCGGACCCATGAGATGCACCGTCATTCGGAAATGGGGGTCGCTGCGCATTGGCGCTACAAGGAAGGTGCAAAGCGGGACGCGCGGTATGAGGAAAAGATCGCCTGGTTGAGGCAGATACTGGAGTGGAAGAATGATGTCGAGGACGCGGGAGAACTGGCTGAGCATTTCAAGGTTGCACTGTTCGAAGATTCGGTCTATGTACTGACGCCGCAAGGGAAGGTGATCGCACTGCCCAAAGGAGCTACTCCCGTGGATTTTGCGTACCATGTGCATAGCGACCTGGGGCACCGTTGCCGGGGCGCCAAGGTGGATGGCATCATGGTGCCCCTCGATTACCCGCTGCAAAATGCGCAAAGGGTGGAGATCATTTCGATCAAGCAGGGGGGGCCTAGCCGCGACTGGCTCAACCCTGCCCTGGGTTATATCAGGAGCCAGCGCGCCCGGACGAAAGTCAGGCAGTGGTTCAGCAGTGAAATGCGTACTGCTTCCCTCACACAAGCCCGGGCTTTGGTGGAAAAGGAACTGCAGCGCCATGGCATGACTGCGATGAGCCTGGATAAGCTGGCAGTCGAGTTCAAATTTGCCAGACTTGATTCCTTTCTTGCAGCCGTTGCAAGGGGGGATATCAATGCGCGCCAGCTATCGGCATTCTTGAGCGGGGAGACCGAACCTGGCCTATCCGTTCCCGAAACGCCAGTCATCAAAAAGCAGACCCTCACCTCGGAACTCCAAGGAGACGTACTCGTCGTCGGGGTCGATAAGCTGCTCACCGTACTGGCAAAGTGCTGCAAGCCTGTACCCCCTGATCCCATCATTGGTTTTGTCACCCGCGGACGGGGAATCACCATCCACAGGGCAGGTTGCGCCAATGTGTCTCGCTTGTCAGGAGAAGGCGCGGCGCGCCTCGTCAGTACGCAATGGGATTCATCCAAAGATGCGAGTTACGCCGTGGAGGTGGAGATCCGGGCGCAGGACCGTCAAGGATTGCTGAACGATATTTCGAGTGTTCTGTCGCGCGAAAAAATTGATGTCGTCGCTACCCGCGCCCATAGCCGCGACCTGAACGCCATCATGCAGTTCGTGATCAGGATTGGCAACGTGGATCAATTGCGGCGTGTTCTCGGGTTGATAGCAAGCGTCCCCGGAGTCATATCGGCATCGCGCAAATAAACATAATTCAAGTTCCGGCGACGCACCATCAGCACTCCGATACTCCGCACAGCAATTGATCGCAACCAGACCAATGGCAGCAGGTTCGCTCGCAGTTCCCCCAGCAGATGGAGTCAAACGGCCAGGGAAGACAGGTGCGATCGTCACGCACTATGCAGCCATCGCCCGGTGGAGTGCACGGCCGCGGAGCAAGCCGTTCCATCAGGACGGCAGCAACGCTGCGACCAACCGCTGGACCTCTCCCACCGACAGCTTGCAACCGGAACATTTATCTTTTCCCATAGTCGAGACCGGAAATTCCCATACTCCCCTACCTTTTATAATCCCTCATTCTCTTCCTTGACTTTGGCTTTTTTTTTAACTACAGTGGGTAAAAGTGGGTAGAAGTGGGAGACGATTTTCTGCAGTTTTCCTCCGTAAAGTAAAGAAAGGGAGCAATGTTTCGCGGTGGGACACCTGTCAGTCTGGATAACAAGGGTAGACTCGCCGTGCCTGCAAGATACCGGGAGACGCTCATATCCCTTTGCGCAGGTCATCTGATTGTCACTGCCGACCCATCCAAGTGTTTGTTGATTTATCCTCAGCCCGTATGGGAGCCCATAGAGCAAAAGCTCAACAGTCTTTCCAGCTTTAATCCACAAACCCGCAGTTTGCAGCGGCTTCTCGTTGGCAATGCCTGCGATGTGGAGATGGATGGCGCCGGTCGCATTCTTGTGCCTCCCTCTCTACGGGCATTTGCAGGCTTGAACAAAGAGGTGGTTCTGGTGGGACAAGGTGCGAAATTCGAGTTGTGGGACAGCGAAAAATGGAACCTGCAGATGGAGAGCGCGCTCGCGTTCAGAGACGGCATTCCCGAAGAACTCGAAGGTTTTTCACTGTAATTTTGTGGCTGAGGCAGGGAAGCATACTACTGTTCTGCTACAGGAGGCGGTGGAAGCGCTGGCACTCAAGCCGGATGGGATATATGTGGATGGGACATTTGGTCGAGGCGGACACAGCCGGCTGATACTGGAGCGCTTGGGGAAGAGCGGGAGACTGATCGCGTTCGATAGGGATCCGGCCGCTTGTGCGGTTGGGCGGAATTTTGGAGATGAACGCTTCTGCATGGTTCACAGCAGTTATTCCAGGTTGCAGGAAGTGCTGCGGCAGTTGAATGTCGGTCAGATCGATGGGGTATTACTGGATCTGGGCGTGTCGTCACCGCAACTCGAGGACACCACACGCGGCTTCAGTTTCAGTATGGAGGGACCGCTCGATATGCGCATGGATACAACAGAGGGGCAGACAGCAGCTCAGTGGTTGGCTTCGGCGTCGGAAGTCCAGTTGGAAGAGGTGATAAGAGAATATGGCGAAGAGCGGTTTGCTAAGCAGATTGCAAGAGCGATTGTTAAGGCTAGAGCGCGACAACCTCTCGTCACTACCGGTCAACTTGCCGCGATCGTGGCAGCGGCCATACCCGCGCGCTCGCGTGAGCCAAAACAGAATCCGGCGACGCGTACCTTTCAGGCCATCCGGATTTACCTCAATCAGGAGCTTGAGGGGCTGTCGCTTGCCTTACCGCAGTGTGTCGAGATGCTGAAGACGGGTGGCCGGCTGGTCGTCATCAGTTTTCACTCGCTGGAAGATAGAATAGTGAAGCGTTTCATACGTGAAGGAGCGAATCCCGACAAACTGCCGAAGCACCTGCCGCTGCGCGCCGACGAGGTGCGGCGTTTCAGCAGGGCAAATCTGCAGAGGGTTGGGAAGGCGGTACGGCCCGGCGTGGCGGAGGTCGAATGCAATCCTCGCGCTCGCAGCGCGATAATGCGTGTGGCGGAGCGGATAAACACCACTTAGGGGAATCTCGTTGCGCGTTTTTGGTTGATGAGAGGTCGGTGTGATCAGAATAAATATTTTGTTGACCTTAATTCTCGTCGCTTGCGCGCTGGGTGTTGTGACTTCACAGCACAAGGCGCGCAAGCTGTTTGTGGAACTGGAGAAGGAGCAGCAGCTGGCGAGGCAGCTGGCGGAGGAATGGGGGCAGTTGCAGCTTGAGCAAAGCACCTGGGCGACGCATGCCCGTATTGAAAAAATTGCCACGGAGCAGCTGCGGATGCGCCTGCCGGACCCCAAGCTTATCCAGACCATACCCCTGAGTCATCCCGTGGGGGAACCTGTCGATTCGACCGACTCCAAGGAAGCATCGAAATCATGAAAGCCAATCAAAAGCCGCCTGTTATCCTGCCCGCGAAGCGCTCACGCCTCCTGGTGGGTTTATTGTTGCTTGGATTCGCTGGCCTGGCAGGACGCGCTGCTTATCTGCAGGGAATGCACAACGGGTTTTTGCAGCAGAAGGGTGAATCGCGTTATGGCCGTGTGCTTGAAATGAACGCAAACCGGGGAATGATCACCGATCGTTACGGCAAGCCCTTGGCGATAAGCACTCCCGTGGAATCCGTATGGCTGAGTCCACAGGATGTGGTTGCCACCCCCGAGCAGTTAAGCAGTCTCGCGGGTCTGATCGATATGGACGCGGATGAGCTTCACAAGCGCCTGGATGGGCTGGCAGGAGTTTCCCAGGGTTCTCGGGCAGCGTCCAGGCGCGATTTCGTATACCTGAAGCGGCATTTGTCGCCAGCCGTGGCGGCCGGCATCGTCGGACTGAAAATCCCGGGCATATTTCTCAAGCGCGAGTACCGGCGCTACTACCCTGCGGGAGACCTGACTTCGCACGTCCTCGGGTTCACCGATCTGGACGACAGGGGGCAGGAGGGTATTGAACTGGCCTGGCAGGATGAGCTTGCCGGAAAACCGGGAAGCCGTCGAGTCATCAAGGATCGCAAAGGCCATATCATCGAGGACGTCGAAAGCATCCGCGCACCGAAGCCGGGACAGAACATGGCGCTGTCGATAGACAGCAGGATACAATACCTCGCCTACCGTGAATTGAAGCAGGCCGTGGAAACCCACAAGGCCAAGGCTGGCGGCCTGGTGGCCCTCGATGTGAAGACTGGCGAAGTCCTGGCCCTGGTGAATCTCCCGACCTACAACCCGAACAACCGGTCCAACAGGAATAGCGCGCAGTCGCGTAACAGGGCTGTCACCGATATATTCGAGCCGGGTTCCACGCTCAAGCCGTTCACGGTAGCGGCAGCGCTGGAAGCAGGGAGAATCACCCCGGACACTGTATTTCAAACCGCGCCGGGTTCATTCTCCATAGGTAAGGCGACCATACGTGATGCGCACAGGACAGAGGCCTTGACTGTCACGCAGGTGATCCAGAAATCCAGCAACGTCGGTTCAGCAAAGATCGCGCTGTCGCTTCCGCCGCAGACACTGTGGGAAATGCTGAATGGAGCAGGATTCGGAGAGTTGCCTGGCTCCGGCTTTCCGGGTGAGGTGAGCGGCAAGCTGCGGCCTTATAAAACCTGGCGTCCCATCGAGCAGGCGACCATGTCGTATGGTCATGGCATTGCGGTGAGCCTGATGCAGCTTGCTCGCGCTTATATGATTTTTGCCGCGGAAGGTGAAATAAAACCGGTATCGCTGCTGAAGCTCGACTCGGCTCCCGTCAGCAAGCGCGCGATTTCACGCGACACAGCGCTGGCCGTGAGCCGTATGCTCGAGATGGTGGCGCAACCAGGCGGTACCGCTCCGCGGGCGCAGGTCAACGGGTATCGGGTGGCGGGGAAGACTGGAACCGCGCACAAGCTGGAAGGCAGAGGCTATGCAAAAAACCGCTATCTTTCGACCTTTGTCGGTTATGCGCCCGTCTCGAACCCGAGATATGTCATTGCAGTGATGCTGGACGAGCCGTCAGCTGGACAATATTACGGGGGGACGGTGGCGGCGCCGGTTTTCAGCCGGGTGATGCACGGCCTCCTGCACATGCAGAATGTGCCGCACGATGCGCCGGGCGGCAATACGACGTCCCTGACAGCCGCTCCTCCCAAGGACAACAAGGGTGATGTATGAGCCTCAGGTCGGGGAGGAGGATATCGGAATATCCCGGCGGCTCCGAAGCCGGTTTTGATTTCCATGCGCTTGACCGGCTCGGGGCCAGGATGGAGCATCTTGCGGTTGACAGCCGCACCGTGAAGCCGGGGGATACTTTTCTGGCCTATCCCGGAGAAAAGACGGATGGACGTAAATTCATTCCGCAAGCGATAGAGCGGGGTGCCCGCGCAGTAGTGTGGGAACGCGACAGCTTTGCGTGGGATCCGCAATGGAAAACACCTAATCTGCCAGTCTCGGATTTGAAATCCAGGGCGGGATTCATCGCAGACTATCTGTATGATCATCCCTCACAAAAGCTATGGCTGATCGGAGTGACGGGAACGAACGGCAAAACCTCCTGCAGCCACTGGATTGGCCAGGCGATGGCGGCACTGGATCGTAAAGCCGCGGTCATCGGCACGCTGGGATCCGGTTTTCCCGGAGAAATGGAATTTTCTGCAAATACCACCCCCGATTCAGTGTTATTGCAAGCTAAAATAGCTAATTTTTTGCGGCGCGGCGCGGAATGCGTGGCAATGGAAGTCTCGTCACATGGGATTGTACAAGGACGGATAAACGGAGCGACGTTTGCAGTTGCCATGCTTACCAATCTTTCCCGCGATCACCTCGATTATCACGGCAACATGGAAGTGTACGCAGCTGCCAAGGCGCGACTGTTTCATTGGAGCGGGCTCAAGTATGCCGTGCTGAACCTCGATGACGCATTTGGCGTGCAGCTTCTGCACGATCTGGAAGGAACTGGAATCGGCATGATCGGCTATGGGTTTGCCGATACAACAATCGCGCATCCTAATCCTGGCCTGTTCAGGATGGTATGGGGGCGCAATCTCAGGGCAAGCATGGCGGGACTGGAGTTCGACATTGAATTTGAAGCGGAATGCCTGAAATTTAAAACGGAAGTGCTGGGCAGCTTCAACGCTTCCAACTTATTGGGGGTGCTCGCTACCCTGCTTGCAAGCGGTATCGTTTTCGCGGAAGCGGTTCGAGCCTTGCAGGAAGTCCAGCCTGTAGCAGGACGCATGCAGCAGATAGGTGGGGAGGGAGATGAGCCTCTCATCGTTGTGGATTACGCTCATACTCCGGACGCCATGGAAAAGGTATTGACCACGCTGCGGGAAGCGGTGGACGCCGGTTTCCCTGGCGGGAAGCCGGGGGCGGGATCAGGAAGGCTTGTCTGCGTATTTGGCTGCGGGGGCGAGCGCGATCAAGGCAAGCGTCCCTTGATGGGGGAGGTGGCGACTCGATTGGCTGACGAAGCCATCATCACCAGTGACAATCCACGGGGCGAGGATCCGGATTCCATTATTCGTGACATCGCCGTGGGAGCTGCCGCCAATCATCGCATCGAGAAGGATCGGGCCGGCGCGATCTATCGCGCGATACAGGGCGCGTATAAGGGCGATGTCATATTGATCGCGGGTAAGGGGCACGAAACCTGGCAGGAGGCAGGCGGTAAAAAGTTTCCTTTCAGCGATGCAGAGGTCGCGAGAAGAGCATTGATGACGGAGAAGACGCAGGCGCGAATATGATGAGTTTGCAGAAGGCGGCCCAGGTTATGTCCGCAACCCTGGCCGGGGCCCAGCACGATCGACCGGCTGCTGGAAAGATCGATTTTACAGGGGTGAGCACGGATAGCCGCGCACTTGCGCGGGGTGATCTGTTTGTCGCTTTGGTCGGCCCCAACTTCGACGGTCACGATTTTATCGTCCAGGCACGGGACAGGGGCGCAACAGCGGCCCTGGTGCAGCAGGACAGGCTGGCCGGGAATCAGGAATACGGGATTCCCCTGATACAGGTGCAGAATACCCGGCTGGCATTAGGACAACTGGCGGCATACTGGCGCGAGCGCTTCACCATACCGCTGGTCGCAGTAACGGGAAGTAATGGCAAGACGACCGTAAAGGAGATGATCGCCTCTATTTTAAGGCGCGACGCGGAGGCGGCGGGGGGGATGGAGACGGATGCTCCAGATGCAGTACTGGCAACCCAGGGCAATCTCAACAATGATATAGGCATGCCGCTCACGCTTTTGCGATTGCGTGAGCGGCATCACTATGCCGTCATAGAGATGGGCATGAACCATCCGGGCGAAATCTCATACCTTACCCGCCTTGCAAAGCCTTCGGTGGCGCTCATCACCAATGCCGGCGATGCGCACATTCAGGGACTTGGGTCAGTTGAAGCAGTAGCCCGCGCAAAGGGTGAAATCTTCGAAGGGCTCAGTCAGCAGGGAATAGCGGTTATCAATGCAGATGACCCGCACAATGGGCTGTGGCGTGAACTTGCGGATGGCAGGCAGATAATCGATTTTGGTCTGAAGAGCAAGGCAAAAGTGAGCGCAGGCTACAAACTGGCTTTTTCCGGCGCGCAAATAACACTGATTTTACCTCAAGGGGTCGAGGAGGTGACTCTGCAGGTGCCAGGCGAACATAACGTGCGAAATGCGCTGGCAGCTGCGGCTGCGGCCGTAGCCGTCGGTGTACCTCCGAAGACGATCGCGTCGGGATTGAGCGCATTTGGCGGAGTGAAAGGAAGAATGCAAAGAAAATGTGGTGTGCGCGGCGCAACGCTGATCGATGATTGTTACAACGCCAACCCCGACTCGGTACGGGCGGCCCTGGCGGTGCTTGCAAGGGCGGAAGGTAAGAAAGTCCTGGTGCTGGGGGATATGGGAGAACTGGGCGACAAAGGAAGAGAGTTTCATGAACAGATCGGTGACGAAGCGAGAATTGCGGGGATAGACGAACTCATGGCTTTGGGAGATTTGAGTGCGTACGCGGCGGAAAAATTCGGCAGCGGAGCCCGCCATTTCAGAAAAATGGAGGATCTGTTGGCCGATATAGAAACGCTGCCCGGGCCGGACGTCACCCTGCTGATCAAAGGATCGCGTTTCATGCAGATGGAGCGAGTCGTAAAGCGTCTGGAATCCGGGTTATGAGTTTACGGATCGTGAATCAGGTTATGGACGTCATGGTCTTCTTCGGAGATTCTGGTAAATCCCGGAATATTTCACCCGGATGCCTGTCATGCTGCTAGAGCTTGCTCAATGGCTTGCCAGGGACATTCGCCTGTTCAATGTGTTCAGTTACATTACATTGCGTACCGTTCTGGCCGCGCTCACCGCGCTGGTAATCTCGTTTATTGTAGGCCCGACGATGATACGGAAACTTACTGCCTACAAGATCGGCCAGGCAGTGCGCGATGACGGTCCCCAGACACATCTGGTCAAGGCAGGAACGCCCACCATGGGTGGAGCGCTGATACTCGTCTCTATCGCCATTACTACCTTGCTCTGGGCGGATCTCAGCAATCGCTACGTGTGGATTGTTCTGATTACAACCCTGGGTTTCGGCATGATCGGTTGGGTGGATGATTACCGCAAGGTGGTATATCGCAATCCGAAAGGGCTTTCCGCCAGGGCGAAGCTTTTCTGGCAATCGGCCATTGCGATCCTGGTGGCGCTCTACCTGGTGCTGACGGCCGAACTGCCCGCGCAGACAACCCTGATCGTTCCCTTCTTCAAACAGGTTGCCGTTCCGCTTGGTGTGACAGGATTCGTGGTGCTCGCCTATTTCGTCATCGTCGGTACCAGCAATGCGGTAAATCTGACCGACGGGCTGGATGGCCTCGCTATCATGCCTACCGTAATGATCAGCAGCGCCCTGGCGATTTTTTCCTATGTGGCCGGCCATGCGGTATTCGCAAAGTATCTCGGTATTCCTCATATCCCCCAGGCCGGCGAACTCGCGGTTTTCTGTGGCGCTCTGGCGGGTGCAGGTCTTGCTTTTCTGTGGTTTAACGCTTATCCGGCGGAAGTCTTCATGGGAGATGTCGGAGCGCTTGCCCTGGGCGCGGCACTTGGAATCGTGACAGTGATAGTGCGACAGGAAATCGTTATGCTCATCATGGGAGGCGTGTTTGTAGTGGAAACCCTGTCGGTCATGTTGCAGGTGGCTTCATTCAAGCTGATCGGCAAGCGCATTTTTCGCATGGCGCCGTTGCACCATCATTATGAATTGAAAGGCTGGAAGGAAAACCAGGTAGTGGTCCGGTTCTGGATCATTACCATGATGCTGGTGCTGTTCGGTTTGTCTTCCCTGAAGCTGAGATGAAGTTGAAATCATGAATCTGCAAGGCAGAACTGTCTTGGTGCTCGGCCTCGGAGAGACCGGCCTTTCCATGGCAAAATGGTTGTTTCGGCGGGGAGCGCTGGTGCGAGCAGCTGATACCCGAAACGAGCCACCGGGTGTGAAGGCGTTTAACAGCGCGCTGCCGCAGGTGGAGGTTTTTGCAGGTTCCCTGGCTGCCAGAGCCTTTTCCGGCGTGGATTTAATCGCAATCAGTCCTGGTCTGCCCCTGTCGGAGCCTCTTGTGCAGCAGGCGCTGAAAGAAGGTACCCCGGTGGTCGGGGATATGGAGCTTTTTGCCTGGGCGGTTAGAGATGCGGGGATTTGCAGGCCAAAACTCATTGGGATTACCGGCTCCAATGGCAAAACCACGGTGACCGCCATGACGGGAGCAATGTTAAAAAAAGCGGGGTGGGACGTCGAAGTGGCGGGAAATATCGGTCCTGCGGTCCTGGACGCATTGATGCGCCGGGAAGATACAGGAAAAATGCCGCAGGCGTGGGTGCTGGAGCTTTCCAGTTTCCAGCTGGAAACTACAGAGAGCCTGGGGCTGGATGCAGCCGCGGTGTTGAATGTAAGCGAGGATCATCTGGACCGCTACGCGGGAATGCAGGAATACGCCGCTGCCAAGGCGCGGATATTTCTCGATGGCAGCAACGAGACCGGCGCTGGAGGCAGGGGTGACAGCAGGCGCGTGCAAATCCTGAATGGCGATGATCCTCTTGTCCGGCAAATGGCGTTAGCGGGGAGACCACACGTCACTTTCAGCCTCGGCATGCCACAAAGTGACCGCGATTTCGGTTTGCTTCGGGAGGGTGGAGACACATGGCTGATGCGGGGAGACGCACGTCTAATGAAAACCAGCGAACTCGCCATTACTGGCCGGCACAATTGTGCAAATGCGCTGGCGGCACTGGCGCTATGCCGTGCCCTGGCCGTCCCGTTTGATCCTTTGTTACAGGCGCTCCGCGAATTCAGGGGTTTGCCGCACCGGGTTGAAAAAGTGGCCACTTTCAGTGGCATTACCTTCTACGATGATTCAAAAGGTACTAACGTAGGTGCAACGGTGGCTGCTCTGAAAGGTCTTGGGCAACCGGTGGTTTTGATTGCCGGCGGAGATGGGAAGGCGCAGGATTTTTCGCCCCTGGCTGCGCCGATAGGCGAGCATGGGCGCGCAGTGGTGCTCATCGGGCGGGATGCGGAAAAAATTGCAGTGGCGATAAATGCGTGCGGAGTGCCTCTGCATCGTGCTCAAACGATGGAAGAGGCGGTTCGGAAAAGTTTTCAGCTGGCGCGGAAGGGCGATGCAGTCCTGATGTCGCCGGCATGTGCAAGCTTCGATATGTTCGACAACTATGTGCATCGGGCAGAGGTGTTCGTTGCGGCGGTAAAAAGCATCCACGCCACATGTGCAGGCGGCAATTCAGCTGCGGTTGCAGGATGGCATTGATCAGATGATTTATCGGTACGGTACCGGAAAGCAGAAAGTTCTGTCTGCGGATTTTGACCAGGCGCTGATCTGGACAGCCATACTCTTGCTGAGCCTTGGGCTGGTGATGGTTTATTCCGCCTCGATTTCGATTGCCGAGGCTGAGGGCAGCGGTTACCCGACCTATTTTCTCATCCGGCACGCTGCCTATGTCGCCGCGGGTTTGCTGGTGGCCGTGGTTGCGTTCCAGGTCCCTATGGAGTCGTGGCAGAAATATTCTTTCCACCTGTTTCTGCTTGGTTCGTGCCTGTTGGCACTGGTGCTGGTTCCCGGCGTGGGCCGTGAAATCAACGGCAGCCGGCGCTGGATATCCTTGCTGGTGGTGAACCTTCAACCGTCGGAGTTCATGAAATTGTTCATGGTGATTTACGTCGCCAATTACACGGTGCGCAAGGCCGCCTTCCTGGGAAGTTTTCGCAAGGGCTTTCTTCCCATGCTGATCATCACGCTCATCGTGGGGGCTCTCCTGCTGCTCGAGCCGGACTTTGGCGCCTTCGTTGTCATTACCACTGTCATGATGGCGATATTGTTTCTGGGAGGAATGGACCTGAAACTATTCGCCGGGTTGATTGGTTTCCTGATTGTCGGGCTGCTTGCCCTGGTCTGGAATGCCCCTTATCGCATGCAGCGTTTCTTCGGATTTCTGGATCCCTGGGATGACCCCTACGGAAAAGGATACCAGTTGAGCCATGCGCTGATTGCATTCGGACGCGGTGAATGGCTGGGCGTCGGCCTGGGCGGAAGTGTCGAAAAGCTTTTCTATCTGCCGGAGGCGCATACCGACTTTCTTCTGGCTGTGGTTGCAGAGGAGCTCGGTTTCGTCGGCGTCCTGATCGTGCTGGCGTTGTTTGTCTGGGTAATTGCACGCGCGTTCATGATCGGCCGCCAGTCGGCAGTCAGGGGACGTCATTTTCCCGCACTCGTGGCGCAAGGTATCGGTGTATGGCTGGGAGTGCAGACATTCATCAACATGGGCGTGAATATGGGAGTGCTCCCGCCGAAGGGACTCACCCTGCCGTTGATGAGTTTCGGCGGCAGCAGCATAGTTGCAAGCTGCCTCTCGCTGGCGGTGCTGCTGCGCGCGGATTGGGAAAACCGGCAGTTGGCGAGAGGTTATCGGATATGAAAAATACAGGAATGGCATCTTGAGCCATACGATTCTAATTATGGCGGGAGGAACCGGCGGACATGTATTTCCCGGTCTTGCCGTGGCGGAGTATTTGAAGCGGGCCGGGTGGCGCATAGTCTGGCTTGGAACTGAGGGGGGAATGGAAACAACGCTGGCGCGGCAGCAGGGGCATACCCTGGAGACGATTCGCTTCTCCGGATTGAGGGGGAAAAACATTCGCACCTGGTTGTTGCTGCCCGCGCGTCTATTGCTGGCATTCTGGCAAAGCGCAAGAGTAATACGGAAGGTTCGGCCGGACGTGGTGTTGGGCATGGGCGGCTATCCCGCGTTTCCCGGGGGAATGATGGCTTCGCTGCTGGCGCGGCCGTTGCTGATACACGAACAGAACTCCATTCCGGGACTCGCCAACAGAATCCTCTCGAGACTCGCCGACAGGATATTGCTGGGATTTCCCGACGCGATCAAAGGTGAAAAAAAAGCGGTGTTTTGCGGCAATCCGGTGCGTGACGAAATCGCCAGGCTGGCGCCACCTGCACAGAGGTATGCATTCCGCAGCGGAAATATCAAGCTGCTGGTGGTAGGCGGCAGTCTGGGTGCTCAGGCACTGAATACCATTGTACCGCAGGCATTGAAGCGGATACCTGAAGGGATGCGTCCGCAGGTGACGCATCAGGCGGGGACCCGGCATCTGGAAGCGCTGAAGCAGAATTACTTCGAAGCGGGAGTGGAGGGTGAACTGGTTACGTTTATCGATAATATGGCGTCCCGCTATGGAGAGAATGATCTCGTGATCTGCCGCGCGGGCGCGCTCACCGTCGCGGAGTTGGCCGCGGCGGGTGTAGCAAGCATTCTGGTGCCTTTTCCCTATGCTGTGGATGATCATCAGACCACGAACGCAAAATTTTTGAGCGGGAAAGGCGCTGCGATATTGCTGCCGCAGAGCCAGCTGACTCCCGAAGGACTGGCAGAGCTGTTGATGGGTATGGGCAGGGACCAATTCATGGAAATGGCGTGCCGGGCGAGAGAGTTGGCGCAACCCGATGCTACCCGGTGCGTGGCCGAGACGTGCATGGAAATGGTTGCAGTTTAAGGTGATCATGTTTCCTTCGTCTTACAGCAGTTGCACTTGCTTTATGTGTAAACAACGAAAAGTATGAAACACAAAGTTAAGCATATTCATTTTGTGGGCATTGGCGGGTCCGGCATGAGCGGAATCGCCGAAGTACTGCTCAACCTGGGATACAAGATCAGCGGCTCCGATATACATGATAGTGTGACCACCCGGCGACTGAAAAAACTGGGCGCGACAGTTTATATCGGTCACGCGCGCACTCACGTGGCATCGGCGGATGCAGTCGTAACCTCGACCGCGATTCTGCCCGATAATCCGGAGGTTCTCGCAGCACGGGAGAGCAAAGTGCCAGTGGTTCCACGCGCTATCATGCTGGCCGAACTGCTGAGATTGCGGCAGGGGATCGCCATCGCAGGTACGCATGGCAAAACCACCACCACCAGCCTGATCACCAGCGTGCTGGCGGAAGCGGGCATGGATCCCACATTCGTTATCGGCGGCCGGCTGGAGGCGGCGGGTTCCCACGCGAAGCTGGGCCGTGGCGAGTTCATCGTGGTGGAGGCGGATGAATCCGACGCTTCATTCCTCCACCTGCAACCCGTGCTGGCGGTGGTCACCAATATCGATGCCGACCACATGGATACCTACGAGCATGATTTCGGCAAGCTCAAGCAGGCGTTCGTGGATTTTGTACAGCATCTGCCTTTCTACGGCATGGCGGTGCTGTGCGTGGATGATGCTCACGTACTCGAGATCATGCCGGCTATTACCAAGCCTGTGACCACGTACGGGTTATCGGAAACCGCGCAGGTGCGCGCCGCGGATATTCGTCACAGTGAAGGTCAGATGCACTTTACCGCTCTGATAGGGGTTAACGGCAAAACCCGGAAACTCAAAATCGTGCTGAATCTGCCTGGTCTGCATAACGTGCAAAATGCGCTGGCGGCAATAGCCGTGTGCAATGAGGTTGGACTGCCGGATGCTGCCATGGTCCGGGCTCTGGCGGACTTCAAGGGGGTTGACCGGAGATTCCAGCGTTACGGCGAAATTCCCCTGACTGATTCCGAAACCGGCAGAAACGGAAGTTTTACCCTGATCGATGACTACGGCCACCATCCCGTGGAGATGGCGGCCACAATTGCCGCAGCGCGCGGCGCGTTTTCGGGGCGCCGTCTGGTATTGGCGTTTCAGCCGCACCGTTATACACGCACGCGCGACCTGTTCGAAGATTTCGTCAAAGTTCTATCCACTGCCGATGTACTGCTCCTGACAGAAGTTTATGCCGCTGGCGAAGCCCCCATAATTGCCGCAGACAGCAAATCGCTCGCGCGGTCGCTGCGCGTGCTCGGCAAGGTGGAGCCCATCTTTGTCGAGCGAGTGGACGAACTGGAGGAGGCAATTCACAGCATCGCCAGGGATAAGGATGTGGTGCTGGTAATGGGAGCAGGATCAGTGGGAGGAGTGGCTCCCACCCTTTCCCGGGATTCGCAGGCTGAAGCTCGCCTGCCGGTCAGTCCGAAAGAAAACAGGGAACCCGCAGTGCTTTTGTTACAGGGCTCCTGAATGGATATGTCAGAAATCAACCTTTCCCTTGATTATGCCAGCGTTCGTGGCGAGCTGCGCCATAATCAGCCGATGAAGAACTACACTTCCTGGCGCGCGGGCGGGAGCGCGGAGCGCATCTTTCTGCCGGCGGATTTGGGTGATTTTGCGGCGTTTCTGCGCGGTCTGCCCGGGAATGAACCGGTATATGTGGTGGGGCTTGGCAGCAATCTCCTGGTACGCGATGGCGGGGTGCGGGGCAGTGTCGTTGTACTGCACGCCCGCCTGAACGATTTGCGATTGGAACAATCCGATGCGGGCGAGATGCTGATTTATGCCGGCGCAGGGGTGGCGTGCGCCAAAGTCGCCCGGTTTGCTGCGCTGCAGGGGTTGGGGGGAGCGGAGTTCCTGGCAGGTATTCCCGGCACCGTGGGCGGCGCATTGGCAATGAATGCCGGATGCTATGGGGCCGAAACCTGGGACATCGTCTCGAGCGTGCAAACTATGGACCGCTCGGGGGAGTTGCACAGACGATCGCCCGGGAATTACGAAATTGGCTATCGGCACGTGGCGTTGAAGGCAGAGGGGAGCGCCGGGAACCAAAAGGCTGGCGGCACAGAAAACATCCCTGACAATTCTCTGGTGGGCGAATGGTTCTCGGGCGCGTGGTTCGCGCTGCCGCGGGACGATGCAGCGTCAGTTCGGCAGAAGATCAAGGAGTTGCTTGCCCGTCGTATCCAGAGTCAGCCTTTAAACCTGCCTAATGCCGGGTCCGTGTTCCGCAATCCGGAGAATGACAAGGCGGCGCGGCTCATCGAGTCGTGTGGACTTAAGGGGTTTCGTATCGGTGGCGCCATGGTTTCGCCGCAGCATGCGAATTTCATTGTGAACACCGGCGGCGCTACCGCCTCCGATATAGAAGCGGTGATTGCTGCGGTACGTGAAACCGTAAAAAAGCAGACTGGCACGGAACTGAAACAGGAGGTGCGCATTATAGGGACCCCCGCCAGACGTGAGTTGCGTGTTTCCCGGACTGCGTACAGGAAGGATGGTGGATATGGCGGGTAGTCATGACTTCGGGAAAGTCGCGGTTCTCCTCGGAGGGCGATCAGCGGAGCGCGAGATTTCCCTTGAAAGTGGCAAAGCCGTACTCGATGCCCTGCGCCGCTGCGGAGTGGACGCTCATCCATTCGACCCCTCCGAACAGCACATGGATGCGCTTTTGCAGCAAGGGTATGCGCGTGCTCATATCGCCCTCCATGGCCGTTATGGCGAAGATGGGACAGTCCAGGGTGCGCTGGAACTGCTGGGGCTTCCCTATACCGGGAGCGGCGTGTTGGCCAGTGCCTTGGCGATGGACAAATGGCGCACCAAATTGCTCTGGCAGTCCGCGGGCATCAACACGCCGCGCCATATCCTGCTCGATGAGCAGAGCGATTTTGATGCAGTGGTAAAAGAGCTCGGCCTGCCGCTGATTGTAAAACCTTCGCGAGAGGGTTCCACCATTGGCCTGAGCAAGGTAAGGAAGGCAGGGGAAGTCGCCGCCGCATGGCGGCTAGCTGCCCGCCATGATGCCATGGTGCTGGCGGAGCAGTTTATCGAAGGAACCGAACTCACGGCTTCCATTCTCGGAGATGTTGCGTTGCCGCTGGTGCGAATTCAGGTCGAGGGTGATCTGTACGACTACGAAGCCAAATACCTGTCGGACAAGACGCAGTATTTCTGCCCGAGCGGGGTGTCCGAGGAGCAGGAGTGCGTCATTCGGAAACAGGCGTTGCAGGCGCACAGATTGTTGGGCTGCGAAGGTTGGGGAAGGGTGGATTTGATACTGGACAGGTCGGGCACTCCCTATTTCCTCGAAGCGAACACTTCACCCGGGATGACCACACATAGTCTCGTTCCCATGGCGGCAAAAACGGCAGGAATATCGTTCGAGGAACTGGTACTGAAGATACTGGAACTGGCCCATGTGGGATAACCATCAGGCATTGAACCAGGTGGCGGACTGGCTGTTCACGCTGGCGGGACTGATAGCGATCTACCTTGTGGTCCAGTGGACGATCCATCTGCCGCTGCTGCCTCTGAAGGAAGTCAATATCAGGAGCAACAGCGGCAGCGGCGAACTGAGGCACGTGACGCGAGAACAGGTTTCTGACGCAGTTCATCGCGAAGTGGGAGGAAATTTTTTAACCATTGATCTTGAGGCTGCGCGACACACGTTCGAAAAACTGGCGTGGGTAAGGGTGGCAAGTGTTCGGCGGATCTGGCCGAATGGGCTGGACGTAGTGGTCGAGGAGCATGTGCCGCTGGCACACTGGGGCCCCAGTGCCCTGGTCAACAGGCAGGGAGAGATATTCAATGCTACATCGGACGAGCCGATGCCGATATTTGAAGGACCAAGGGAGAGTGTTCGTGAAATGGTGCATCAGCATGCAGTTTTTACCAGATTGCTACAGCCGTTGAAGCAGGATGTCGAGCAGATGGAACTTTCACCTCGGCGTGCATGGCGGGTTCGCCTTGGGAACGGAACGATACTGGAGCTCGGGCGAGAGCACCTGGAGAAGCGATTGGAGCGCTATGTACAGACACACGATCTGGTCGCAGCGCGATTGAATCAACGTTTGAGTTATGTAGATTTACGTTATGTCAGTGGTTTCGCAGCGCGTGGAACGCGATAGCAGTGAAGCTCCTCAGGAGCAGACAGGCAGGATTTCCGGGAATCCCGTGGAGCGGGAGGAAGCAGGGATTGCAAGGCAAATGAATAGAGGCAGTGAAGCGAAAAATCTGGTTGTCGGCATTGATATCGGCACTTCGAAGATTGTGACTGTTGTCGCTGAAATGAAGCCCGAAGGCGGATATACAGTGATCGGTATGGGCAGTCATCCATCACGGGGCCTGAAGAAAGGCGTGGTCGTCAATATCGATGCAACCATGAATGCGATTCAACGCGCGCTGGAGGAGGCGGAGTTGATGGCGGACTGCAAGATCCGTGAGGTTTATACCGGTATCGCAGGCAGTCACATCAAAAGTTTCAATTCGCACGGCATGGTGCCTATCAGGAACAAGGAGGTGACGCGGCAGGATGTGGAGCGGGTGATGGAGACGGCAAAGGCCGTGAATATTCTGAACGACCAGCAGGTGCTCCATGTGCTCAACCAGGAATTCATCATAGACGAGCAAGAGGATGTTCTGGAACCGATTGGCATGAGCGGTGTGCGGCTCGAAGTCAAGGTTCATATCGTTACGGGTTCGGTATCGGCCGTCCAGAATATCCTGAAGTGCGTACGCGGTTGCGGGTTGGAAGTGCGCGACCTGGTGTTGCAGCCTCTTGCTTCCGCAATGGCCGTTCTATCGGAAGATGAGAAAGATCTCGGCGTTTGTCTGCTGGATATCGGCGGGGGGACGACCGATATTGCGGTATTTGCCCGGGGCGCCATCCGTCACACCGCGGTGATTCCGATTGCAGGAGATCAGATTACCAACGATATTGCGTTGGCGCTGCGTACCTCCCCAAGCGACGCCGAAGGCATCAAGTGCCGCTATGGATGCGCGCTGCGCAGCATGGCTGATCCGCACGAAATGGTGGAGGTGGCGGGAGTGGGCAATCGTGGGATCCGCCATCTGTCAAGACAGACATTGGCGGAAGTCATCGAGCCGCGAGTGGAAGAACTCTACTCTCTGGTACAAGCCGAATTGCGCCGCAGCGGATTCGAAGAATTGCTGTCGTCGGGGATCGTGATCACGGGTGGCAGCAGTTCGCTGGAAGGGATGGTGGAGCTCGGTGAAGAAATATTCCACATGCCGGTGCGACTGGGACTGCCCAATTACCACGGCAGTCTGGAGGAAGTGGTGGTCACACCGAGATACTCCACGGGAATAGGCTTGATCCTCTCAGGGGTGGATCAGTTTCAACAGCACCAGCAAAGCAGGCTGGAAGGTAATTCATTCACGCGGATTCTGGACAGGATGAAAAGCTGGTTTCAGGTCAATTTCTGAGTTGCTGGCTGCGGGCGGGCATGGAAGGGGCATCGAAGGGGCATCGAAGAGTTCGAAAGCAGTACTTTGTACCTGGCAAGTGCAAGCGCGAGTTGCATACCGTCAGGGTCTCAATGGGTAACGTTTATTGTTTGAATACATAAAAGGGAGGTGCGTGATGTTCCAAATCATGGATACACAAACACAGGAAGCTGTTATCAAGGTCATCGGCGTTGGCGGGTGCGGTGGTAATGCCGTAGATCACATGATGGAAAACGGTGTGCAAGGCGTCGACTTTATTTGCGCCAATACCGATTCGCAGGCGTTGAAGCGCAATCAGGCGCGTACCCTGGTGCAATTGGGGTCGACGATCACCAAGGGATTGGGGGCGGGTGCGGATCCAGAGATTGGACGGCATGCCGCACTTGAGGACCGCGACCGCATTGCCGAGCTGATTGAAGGGGCGGACATGCTATTCATCACCGCGGGCATGGGCGGCGGAACCGGAACAGGCGCTGCGCCGGTAGTGGCTCAGGTTGCAAGGGAAATGGGAATTCTGACCGTCGCCGTGGTCACGAAACCTTTTGTATTTGAAGGCAGGCGCGTGAGAGCGGCCCAGGCGGGGCTGGAAGCGCTTGCGCAATACGTTGATTCCCTGATTGTGATTCCCAATGACAAGCTGATGGCGGTGCTGGGAGATGACGTCAGCATGCTGGATGCATTCAAGGCAGCCAACAACGTATTGTATAGCGCCGTCGCCGGTATCGCCGAAGTGATCAATTGCCCGGGACTCGTCAATGTCGATTTCGCCGATGTGAAAACGGTGATGTCCGAAATGGGTATGGCAATGATGGGTTCGGCGATTGCCTGTGGTCCCGAGCGCGCTCATGCCGCAGCCGAGCAGGCAGTTGCAAGTCCCTTGCTGGAGGATATCAATCTTGCGGGTGCCCGTGGAGTACTGGTAAATATCACCGCCAACGCCGCAATGAAGATGCGCGAGGTACATGATGTAATGAACACGATCAAGGACTTCACCGCCGAAGACGCTACCGTGATCGTCGGGACAGTCATTGACGACGACATGCATGATGATCTGCGTGTGACGGTGGTGGCGACCGGTCTGGGCGGAGTCGGCCTGGGAGGCGCAAATCGCGTCGCGCCCAAGCCCTTGAGCGTTGTCCACCCGCGCACCCCCGGGGATAGTATCGACAGCATGAACTGGAAGGATTCGGAAGGTCCTGCTTCGATTCGAACGAACAGGCAGCGGGATGCAGCCGTCGAAGCGATGAAGCAGTCAGGGGTGGACATACTGGATATTCCTGCATTCCTGAGAAAACAAGCCGACTGAGGAAGCAGGCTGATCGAGCAACGGCTACCGGTTGCACCCGGTCTGGAGCAAGACTGGTCTGAGGTGAGATTCACCAGCAGCATTGGCTGCACTGAATATCTTTTGCCTTCTGATCTACCTTGATTCAGGCTCAGAAGCGCAGAGGGGCGGAACAGGCTGTTATCGCCGGGAGTTTTTTCTTGCAGGTCGTCTCAGCAAACTGAGCGATCCGTTACTTCCTGCGATGGAATATTCCCTCGCCTGGGCAGCGTTCAGCGCAGCGCACGTTCGTGATGCGCGGCGATTTGCTGATTTCAACCCTGATGGTTGGATATCCTTCCTTCTGCCTTTGTTCCCTTCCGATTTTGCTCCCCTTCGGTCGGCTCGCGGTTTTGTTCGGGATATGGGGATAAAAATAGGGATAAAAACAGGGATAGAACAAGGCATCATCGCCTTTTCTTTCAGAGTCTTCTTTCCTGTTTTTCCAGCAGCGACTCCACCGCGGTTTTCAAGGGCGAATCTCCCAGACCCGCAGCCAGGACATTCAGGCTCTTGATGCCCCCTTTATCTATTTGGCGTTTTCTGTCCGGGAAATCATTTCCGCGAATGCCGCGGTAATTTGCTTGCACAGCAATCCGAATTGCAGTAACCTCGTACCCGGCTGCCTGAAGCTTTAATAATAATGATGGCAGCATGTGCCTGAGTTTTGCGGCAATCGCACCGTTATCCGCGCAAATTGTCAGGCTTCCTTCAGAGAAGCCACCTAAAGCGCAGTGCTTGCCCAAGTTGGGCAGCACAATTTTCTTAAATGCCCGTTGCATCTCGGTTAACTTTTCCACGTGATTGAATAACCGCTGATGCTCAGGCGTCAGCCTCAGGGTCCCAAGGTAGAAATCGATCTTGCGGGCAGTCATGGCTGAATCATGATTAGGGGAGAAGATGAATATTATTCTAATTTCCAATAATTCGGCAAAAGCAAAAACCCTGACTTTAACCAGTAAACACCTTACGCTCGTGGTTTCCGGGTTCTTTTTTGCTTCCATGCTGATGGCAATGGTACTCAACTATATATCCCTGCGATATGCAGACAAGATCGACAGTCCCACAGTGAGATCACTGGTTTTAAGCGCACAGCAGGAAGAGCACCAGAAAACGCAGTCCTATCTGCGCGACAGTCTCAACGCCATGGCGATCAAGATGGGCCAGATGCAGGCCCAGCTACTGCGGCTCGATTCCGTTGGCATGCGGCTGGCAGAGCTGGCCGGCATGAAGCCGCAGGAATACCTGTTCAACCAGAATCCGGGGCAGGGAGGCACGTTGTCTACACAGCAATTACAGGATATCTCATTTACCGAATTCAACAGCCAGATACAGGAGTTGGCACGGACGCTGGATGATCGCACCGACAAACTCGATGCCCTGGACTCATTGCTGATGCAGGACAGGCTCAGGAAGAAGTTTCTTCCATCGGCAATGCCGGTAGAGGGAAAGGCGTACTCCTCCGGTTTCGGCATACGTATCGATCCTTTTTCCGGAAAGCGCCATTTTCATGAAGGTATCGACTTCATAATGCCTGCCGGATCGCCCGTTCTCGCGGCAGCGGGGGGTGTGGTAGTGTATTCCGATTATCATCCTGAGTATGGTAATATGATTGATGTTGACCACGGCAATGACTTTGTCAGCCGCTATGCTCATGCCTCCAAGCGCTTGGTGAAGGTGGGTCAGGTGGTGGTGCGTGGACAGAAGATTGCGGAAGTGGGCAGCACAGGCCGCTCTACCGGTCCGCATCTTCACTTTGAAGTCAGGCATAGGGGCTCGCCGCAAAATCCGTCACGGTTCCTGAAGATGCCGGGTTGAGCCGGGATAAATACTTTGCAGTGGGGGGTGAGGCCGAAAAAACCTCACCCCCTATTTTTTTGACGATCGCTTAATAGAAATAGAATTTTCATGCTCAACAATCTGCTCAAAAAAGTGTTCGGGAGCCGTAACGACAGGCTCATCAAACAGTATTCACAGACCGTGACGGCGATCAATGCGCTGGAAGCGACGATTGCGGCGCTGAGCGATGCTGAGTTGCGTGGAAAGACCGAAGAGTTCAGGCAGCGCATCGGGGAAGGAGCCAATCTCGATATGCTGCTGCCGGAGGCATTTGCAGTCGTGCGCGAAGCAGGCAAGCGTGCACTCGGAATGCGTCATTTCGATGTGCAGTTGATTGGCGGCATGGTGCTTCACGACGGCAGGATTGCCGAAATGCGGACAGGTGAAGGCAAGACACTGATGGCAACTTTGCCTGCTTACCTCAATGCCCTGGCGGGCAAGGGTGTGCACCTTGTCACCGTGAACGATTATCTGGCAAAGCGCGATGCCGAATGGATGGGGCGCATCTATCGCTTCCTGGGGATCGGCGTAGGAGTGATTCTGTCCCAGATGGATCATGGCGACAAGCAGGCAGCCTACGCGGCCGATATAACCTATGGCACCAACAACGAATACGGATTCGATTACCTGCGCGACAACATGGTGAATCACCCGGTCGAACGGGTACAGCGCATGCTCAATTTTGCCATTGTCGACGAGGTCGACTCCATCCTGATCGACGAGGCGCGTACTCCTTTGATCATTTCCGGGCAGGCGGAAGGCAACACGGATGTTTATGTGCGCATGAATACGCTGATTCCCAAACTGGTCCGGCAGGAAAACGAGGACAGTCCGGGGGATTTCAGCGTGGATGAAAAAGCCCAGCAGGTATTGTTGAGCGAGTCAGGGTTCGAGCACGCGGAAAAACTGCTGGTCCAGAGCGGTTTGCTTCCCCCTGGAACAAGCCTGTACGACCCCGCCAATATCAGTCTCGTTCACCACCTTTATGCCGGTCTGCGCGCACACGCCTTGTTCCATCGGGACCAGCACTACGTAATTCAGAATGGCGAAGTCGTTATCGTCGATGAGTTTACCGGACGGCTCATGTCAGGCAGGCGCTGGTCCGAAGGCTTGCATCAGGCGGTGGAGGCAAAGGAAGGTGTTGCCATCCAGAAGGAGAATCAGACGCTCGCCTCGATCACCTTCCAGAATTATTTCCGGATGTACGAGAAACTGGCAGGCATGACCGGCACTGCAGATACCGAAGCTTACGAATTCCAGCAGATTTACGGGCTGGAAACCGTGATCATTCCGACCCACCGTCCCATGATCCGCATCGATCGGATGGACCAGGTATTCCGCACGATGGACGAAAAGCACCAGGCGATTATCGCGGATATCAAGGATTGCCAGGAGAGAGGTCAACCTGTTCTGGTGGGTACCACCTCGATTGAAAACAACGAACTGCTTTCCTCCCTGTTGACCCGCGAGAAATTGCCGCATCAGGTGCTGAACGCAAAGCAGCATGCGCGAGAGGCGGAAATCGTCGCCCAGGCGGGTCGTCCAAAAATGATCACCATCGCCACGAACATGGCTGGCCGGGGCACGGACATCGTGCTGGGCGGCAATCCCGAACCTGAATTCGAGCGCATTCGCTCCGATGAGACTCTGAGCGAACCAGAGAAAACAGAACGGATTGCGGAACTGCAACAGCAGTGGCAGACCCTTCATGATGAAGTGCTGGAAAAAGGAGGGTTGCATATCATCGGCACTGAACGCCATGAATCGCGTCGGGTAGATAATCAGTTGCGGGGCCGGTCCGGCCGCCAGGGAGATGCTGGCTCCAGCCGGTTTTATCTATCGCTGGAGGATGCGCTGTTGCGCATTTTTGCATCCGACCGGGTAGCAAGCATCATGCAGCGGCTCAACATGCCGCAGGGAGAAGCCATTGAACACCCCTGGGTGACGCGCGCAATCGAGAACGCGCAACGCAAGGTGGAGGCGCGCAACTTCGACATACGCAAGCAACTGCTGGAGTACGATGATGTTGCCAATGATCAGCGCAAAGTCATCTATCAGCAACGCAATGAACTGCTTGAGTCGGAGGATATTACCGAAACGACAACCGCGATGCGGGCGGACATGCTGCGCAATCTCATCACACTCCATGTGCCGCCGCAAAGTGTCGAGGAGGAATGGGATATTCCAGGACTGGAGAAGGCGCTGGCCGCCGAGTATTACCTGCCCCTGCCCTTGCGGGAATGGCTGGAAAAGGAACCGGACTTACATGAGGATAGTCTTCATCAGCGCATCATAGAGGCGGCGAATGTGCTCTACTCCGGCAAGGTGGAGCAGGTGGGAGCAGCTATCATGCATCAGTACGAGCGCGCGGTCATGCTGCAAAGCCTTGATATTCACTGGCGCGAGCATCTCGCTTCACTGGATCACCTGCGCCA
Source organism: Nitrosospira sp. TNL300 (assembly GCF_055385915.1). NCBI lineage: Bacteria > Pseudomonadati > Pseudomonadota > Betaproteobacteria > Nitrosomonadales > Nitrosomonadaceae > Nitrosospira > Nitrosospira sp. TNL300. The sequence continues at coordinate 384,893 of NZ_AP041005.1, forward strand.
GGGAATTCATTTGCGCGGATATGCGCAGAAAAATCCCAAGCAGGAATATAAGCGCGAAGCTTTTGAACTCTTCACGTCCATGCTCGAAGAAATCAAGGCCGAAGTCAGCAAGACGCTCATGGCAGTGCAGATCAGGAGTGAGCAGCAGGTGGAAGCCGTGGCGGAAACGCACCACTCGCCAGTCAATGTGCAGTACCATCACGCTGCTTTTGAAGAAGCGCTGGGTGAAGAAGGAAGTCCCGAGAGTATTGGGGAAGATATCGAAGTCCAGGAGCGTCCGCAGAAACATCAGCCGTTCGTCCGCCAGGGAGAAAAGATCGGGCGTAACGACCCATGCCCCTGTGGCTCAGGAAAGAAATATAAACAGTGTCATGGCAAGCTGAATTAATCTCTCCCGTTTACCTGCGCAGTTCCGTCTATTTTGGTTGCAATGGGGCAGCGCGAAGAACATTCCAGTCCGGTAACATCTATGCGTCCGGCGATAAAGCCGAGGGGGCGATGTTGGCACCGATGTTGACACCGGCCTCTCCACCTAATGGGATGGCCGGAAAGAAAAGGGACTGGCAGAACGAAGCTCAGCAGGATAGCAGGATATAATCCGATTGCCTTAAGTGAAACCCTGGTCTTGGTTTTGCCGCCGAGGTTGGCTCGGCGGCAGGATTCAATGGTTGCTTCCTGAAACAGTTTCAATACGCAGCTTTAATGCGCAGTTTCAATACGTCGATGCCGCATCAGCTTGCCCGCTTCTGGAAATACTCGTCGTAGCGGAAAATATAATCCTTGTCTTTCAAAGGCAGGTGGCATCCCCGGCAGGTATTGAGGTCATCGGGCGCTTTTGTTTTACCGTCCGCCATGTACATTGTATATACCCAGTTTCCATTCCTGAGGTCCGGTGGCGCGCTTTCACCCCAACCGGCTCCTTTCGCCATCACGCCGATCTTCTGCAATTCCCCTTTGACGAGCTTGCCGTCCGGTCCTTTGAGCGGCGTTCCGTCAGCCGCCTCGCCTGCCTTATAGATTTCCATCACCGTAATGGTTCCGTCAGGGAAGGCCTCCCCCATCTTGGTCCCGTGACCGGTAGGATTGATATAGATTTCCCGGACTTGCTTATTGTCCGGACGCTGCACTTCGGATAGAAACTTGGGCCAGCTTTTATAGTTATCCGGCAGCGGCAGCTCACCATCACTATATTTCTGCGCCTGCTCCTCCACTTTCGGAGAGGGCGGCTTTTGCGCGCAACCCGCTAATGCCGTTATCAGCACCACTGCCGTAATGACTTCCCGTGTCACACCTTTCATCTGGTTTTCTCCTATAGTCGACACCGTTGAATTACTTATGGTTTTTCACTTCCTTGGGTTCAAAGGACTGAATTGGAATCGTTTTCCCACAATTCGCACGTTGCAACCGATATAGGGGGAAGCATGAGCCCCATATTCCTGGATTCGGAATTCAGTTGCAGGATGAGGTTGATTTAAGCTTCATTGCCCTCTTTTTCTCAAGCGTGTCATGCAGGCGCTGGCGCCATGCCATTATGCCGCAGGAGCGCATTTATTTCTGGCTCGCGTCCCCGAAATGCAATAAAAGATTCCAATGCCGGCCGGCTTCCACCTACTGCGAGAATTTCTTTCCAGAAGCGTAATCCGGTTTCAGAATTGACAACGGTACCCGCGGGACTTTCCTCGAACATGCTGTATGCATCCGCGGACAACACTTCCGCCCATTTGTAACTGTAATATCCGGCGGCATAGCCTCCGCCGAAAATATGCGAGAAACTGTTGGGAAAGCGGTTGAATCTGGGAGGGATGATGACGGCAACCTGCTCGCGGACTTCATCAAGCAGTTGTTGTGCGGTTTTTTGGCCATACGGGTCGAAATCGAAATGCAAATACATATCGAACAATGCAAACTCGAGTTGCCTGAGCATTTGCAGACCGCTCTGGAAATTCTTCCCCGCCAGCATCTTGTCGAACAGTTCACGCGGCATGGACGCGCCCGTATCCACATGCCTTGCCATCCTGCTGATTACCTCCCATTCCCAGCAGAAGTTTTCCATGAACTGGCTGGGCAGTTCCACCGCATCCCATTCCACGCCATGGATGCCGGATACGCCGAGGTCGTCTACCCGGGTTAGCAGGTGATGGAGGCCATGTCCGAATTCATGAAACAGGGTAATGACTTCATCATGAGTGAACAGGGCAGGGCGAACTTTCTCTCCATGAGAAACAGGTCCGGAAAAATTACAATTGAGGTATGCGACGGGCGCTTGAACCGCATATTCCCGATTGTTCACACCACCGACATACCGGCGGCTGATCGCATCATCCATCCAGCCTCCACCCCGCTTGCCTGGTCGCGCATACAGATCGAGGTAGAACCGGCCGATGAGCTTTCCCTCACTGTCGGCTATATTGAACAGCTTGGCATCCGGATGCCAGAGTTGAATCGTGGTTGCCTCCACTGGAGTGATGTTGATGCCGTAAAGATTTTCTACCAGACCAAACATACCCGGCAGCACGCTCGTTTCCGGAAAATATTGCTTTACTTCCTGTTCTGAGAAGGCATAACGCTCGAGGCGCAGCTTTTCGCTGACGTACGCCAGATCCCATGCTTCGAGGGTATCCAGTTGCAGCTTGTCGGCCGCAAATTGGCGCAACTCCTTCAGGTCGCGTTCGGCATACGGCCGAGCCTTGGTGGCGAGTTCGCCAAGAAAGTCCAACACCTGCGCCGGAGTCGAAGCCATCTTCGTTGCCAGCGATACTTCGGCATAGCATTCGAATCCAAGCAACTGTGCCTCCTCCTTGCGCAGTTCAAGTATTCCTGCAATAAGTGGAGTGTTATCCAGATTGCCCGTATCCCCGGATGGGGAGGCGGCTTTGCCCAGTTCGCTTGCGCGAGTGGAATAAGCGCGGTACATTTTTTCACGCAGCTCCCTGTTGTCCGCGTATTGCATAAGAGGCAGGTAGGAAGGCGCGTGCAAGGTGAACTTCCAGCCAGTCGCATTATCCCTTTCCGCAACTTCTCTCGCTGTTTGCAATACATCATCAGGAATACCGGAAAGCTCACCGACATCCTCCACATGCAATACAAACGCGTTGGTGGCGTCCAGGAGATTGTCGTTGAAGCGCGAGCCCAGCGCCGACAGCTCTTCCTGAATCTGGAGGAAGCGCGCTTTCTTCTCGGCAGGCAGTTCTGCCCCGCCCAGGCGGAAGTCCCGCAACTCATTCTCGATGACTTTTTGCCGGGCGGCGCTCAGTCCTTCGAATTCCCTGCCGCCGCGCAATTCCTTGAATTTTTCGAACAGCGCCTGATCCTGGGCCAGCTCCGCATAATACTGCGTGACAAGAGGCAGGTTGGCATTATAAGCCTCGCGCAGTTCCGGTGTGTTTACCACGGCATTCAAGTGGGATACCTGCCCCCACGCACGGGAGAGCCGCTCGTTGGCATCCGCCAAGGGTTGAACGAAGTTGTCCCAGGTCGGCAAGCCGGTATCCTGCCGTATTCGCCCAATGAGGGCGCGATTATCACTCAGCAATTGACTTACAGCCGGTGTGATATGTTCGGTGCGAATCTCGGCAAAGCGCGGCAATCCGGAAAAATCGAGCAAAGGGTTCATTGATGGAATTCAGTCAGTTTGAAAGAAGAGAACTCGAAAATACATGCCCGTGTTGCGGCGCCTAGTCCGCGTAAACAACGTTTCCGCTGATCAGCGTATATTTTACCTTGCCTTGCAGCTCCCAGCCCAGGAATGGCGTGTTCTTGCCCTGGCTTTTGAGTGTCGAGGCTTCAATCGTCCAGTAATGATCAGGGTCGAAAATACACAGATCGGCATCGCCTCCGGGCGTGAGATGGCCGGCTTCCACCCCAAGGATGCGGGCGGGTTCTCCCGTGATCCTCGATAACGCGGCTACCAGGGGCAGCTTCGTTTCCGCTGCCCATTTCAGCGTAAGCGGCAGCAGCAATTCAAGACCGGTTGCGCCGGCCTCCGCCTCTGCGAAGGGCAGCAGCTTTGCGTCCTCGTCCACGGGGGCGTGGTCGGAGCATATGGCATCTATAGTGCCATCCAGCAGTCCTGCGCGCAAGGCGTCGCGGTCTCCCAGGCTTCTCAACGGCGGTACCAGATGACAGTTGGAATCGAAGAAGCCAATATCCATTTCAGACAGGTGGACATGATTGGCCGCTACATCGCAGGTAATCGGCAACCCCTGCTTCCGGGCTGCGCGTGTCATGGCCACACCTTCCGCGCTGGAGATGCGGCACAAGTGCACCCTGGCGCCCGTTTCTTTTGCCATCAGGATGATGTGGGACAGGGCCACAGTTTCGGCGCAGACGGGAATGGCGGCCAGGCCAAGGCGTGTTGCCACTTCCCCATCGTGGGCAACCCCGCCATCAGCGAGATTTACATCCTGAGGACGCAGCCACAGGCAAAACCCGAAGGTGGATGCATACTGCATCGCCTGCATGAGCACCCGGTTGTTGGGAAGCGGCCAGTCCGACTGGCCGAATGCGACACATCCCGCGCTGTGCAGCTCAGCCATCTCAGTCAGCCATTCACCTCTCAATCCACGGGTAAGCGCTCCAATGGGATAAACACGCGTCTGATTGCGGCCCCTTGCGCGATACTTCAGCATTTCCACCAGTCCGGGCTCGTCCAGCACAGGATCGGTATCGGGGGGACATGCCAGGCTTGTAACGCCTCCCGTCACCGCGGCTCCCATTTCTGATTCAAGCGTCGCCTTGTATTCCAGGCCGGGTTCCCGCAGCCGGGCCGACAGGTCCACAAGTCCTGGACACACGATCAATCCCTGGGCGTTTATTTCCCGGCGTACCTCAAAGCCGGGCGGGACGGCGCCGAGAGAGACGATTTTGCCGGACCGGATGTAAATATCCGTTACACGATCGAAGCTGTTTTTCGGGTCAATGACACGACCATTTCGGATGGCGATATTCATGGCTTTCAGCTTCCAGCCAGAATGGACATTACCGCCATGCGCACTGCGATGCCGAATGTTACCTGGGGCAGGATTACAGATTGCTTTCCATCCGCTACGACCGAATCGATTTCAACCCCGCGATTCATGGGTCCGGGATGCAGAACGATTGCATCCGGCTTCGCCAGTGCCAGTTTCTCGGGAGTAAGTCCGTAATATTTGAAGTACTCTTCGGTGCTCGGAAGGCGTGCGCTGAGCATGCGTTCGTTTTGCAGACGAAGCATCATCAGCACATCGACATCCTTCAGTCCTTTCGCCATATCATGATAAACATGCACGCCCAGACGTTCGACCTTGGCGGGCAGTAATGTCTTGGGTGCGATGACGCGTACCTCCGGTACGCCGAGCGTCGTCAACGCATGAATCTGCGAGCGGGCCACCCGGGAATGAAGAATGTCGCCTACTATGGCGACGCGCAGGTTATGAAAGTCGCGCTTGCAGCGACGAATGGTAAACATGTCGAGCAGCGCCTGCGTGGGATGCGCGTGCCGTCCATCCCCTGCATTGATGACGTGAATTTCAGAGCGGACATGCTGCGCAATGAGGTGTGCCGCGCCGCTCTGAGCGTGTCTCACCACGAACATATCGGCATGCATGGCGGAAAGATTGTTCACTGTGTCCAGCAGTGTCTCTCCTTTGGACTGGGACGACACCGCAATGTTGAGATTGATGACATCGGCAGACAATCGTTTTGCAGCAATTTCAAAGGTCGTGCGTGTACGCGTACTGGGTTCGAAGAACAGGTTGAATATGGATTTTCCGCGCAACAACGGCACTTTCTTGACGTCACGTTCCGTGACTCCGACGAACGGCTCGGCAGTATCGAGAATATTCAGGAGAATGGAAGCGGGCAGCCCCTCGGTAGTCAGAAGGTGTTGCAGTTGACCATTTTTATTCAACTGCGGATTGTTACTCATTGCCCTGGTGCTTGTCATACAGGCTCAGGCCCAGCTTTCCATCCGCTTTCTTCTCCAGCGCCAGCATTTTTGCAGGGGGCACGTCCAGCGTTGCGCCAATGTATTGTGCAGCAATGGGAAGCTCTCTCCCGCCCCTGTCTATCAGCGCAGCCAGGCGAATGCTTGCCGGCCGCCCGTAATCGAATAGTTCGTTGATGGCAGCCCGGATCGTTCGTCCTGTATAAAGCACATCATCCACGAGAATGATGTCGCTTCCTTCCACTTTGAACGGGATGTCCGAAGGTCTGATCTGGGGATGCAGGCCGATCTGTCCAAAGTCGTCACGATAGAAGGAGACATCGAGCGCTCCCAGGGGGAGCGCCAGTTGCAGATCCCTATGCAGCCTTTCCGCAAGCCATACTCCGCCGGTATGAATTCCTACGACTGCGGTATCACTGGAAATGCCTTGCCGCATCCGTGCAGTCAGCGCAGCCAGCAGGTCTTCCGCTTCAGGTAATTGCATTTCGTTTATCAAAGTAAGATTGCAATATCAGTTGCGCCGCGATCTGGTCCAATACCTGTTTCTGTCTCCTGCCTCTGACACTCGCTTCGTCCAGTGCTGCACTGGCGCTGACCGAGGTATAACGCTCATCCTCAAGGACAGTGCGAATGCCAAACCGGGCTTGAAGACGACGCGCAAAGCGGCGGCTTCGTCGGGTAAGCTCGTGCTCTGCACCGTCTGAGTGAACCGGCAGTCCAACCACCAGCAAGACAGGCTCCCACTCCTTGATTAACCGGGCGATGCTTCTCAAGCATTCCTCCTTATTCTCGTTGGATATGGTAACAAGAGGATGGGCCAATCCCAATTCCAGATTCCCGATCGCGACGCCGATCCGTTTTTCGCCGAAATCGAAAGCCAACGTCGTGCCGGTGCGCGGCTGACTCGCTTTTTCAGCCTCCTCCATATTGGGTATCTGCCGATCCTTGACATCCTCCCCCGCCTGAAGTCGGGGGATTCCTGCGGCGCTCAGACGTGGCATTGAGCCACCCCTGAGACGCTTCGGTGGGTTCCTGCTGCTGGCGATCTTGCCGCATCGCTCACTTCACAGGCGAACCGGGCGTGTCCCGCCCTTAGAATATTGATCGCGCCTACCACATCGGCGTTTTCTGTGAGCCCGCATTCCACGCATTCGAACCTGGCCTGGCTCGGGCGATTGTCTTTGGACACATGGCCGCAGCATGGACAGGTGCGGCTGGTGTTCTGCGGCGGCACGGCGATGAGGTGGCCACCGCTCCACTTCAGCTTGTAGTCCAGCTGACGCCTGAACTCGAACCAGCCCTGATCGAGGATGGACTTGTTCAGGCCAGACTTGGCCCGAACGTTTCTGCCCGGATTCTCGACATTGCCTTTGGCAGACTTGCTCATATTGCACACCTGCAAGTCCTCGATGCACACCATCGCGTGGTTTTGGCTGATAGCTGTCGTGGCCTTGTGCAGGTAGTCGCGGCGGGCGTTGCCGATACGGGAATGGATACGCTGGATGCGAGCTTTCGCCCGTCTCCAGTTGTTGCTGAACTTCTGTTTACGGCTTATGACCTGTTGCGCCTTGCGCAATGCCGTTTCGTGCCCCCTGAAACTATTGAGCGGCGCAAGGTGACTGCCGTCCGAGAGCGTGGCGAACCGGATCACGCCCATATCGATGCCAATGACACTGTTGGACTTCGGCATGGGCTTTTCCACTTCACGTTCGGTCTGGATGGATACAAGCCACTTACCGCAAGACTGACTCACGGTGATGTTTTTTACCGTGCCGGGAATATCACGGCTGTTACGGTAGCGCAGCCAGCCGAGCCTGGGCAGGAACAGGCGGCTGTTACTCTGATCGATCTTGATCTGCTTCGGATCGGGATAACGAAAGCTCTCGCTTTGGCCTTTCTTCTTGAAGCGCGGGAAGTCTGCACGCTTGGCAAAGAAGTTGGTGTAGGCACGCTCCAGATCCTTGAGCGACTGTTGCAGCGGATGCACGGGCGCATCCTTCAGCCACGGCGTCTCAGTGCCATTGCGCCATACGGTGAGCAGCTTGCACAGCCCGGCGTAGCCGAGCTTCTTCTCCCCCTGCTCAAAGCGCTCTTTTTGCAGCGCCAAAGCCTTGTTGAACACAAACCGGCACGACCCCGCGAAGCGGCGCATCTGGTGCTGCTGATCGCCGGTTGGCATCAACTCGTATTTGAAGGCCTGGAGACGTTTCAAGGCTTAATGGCTCTGCTTATAAATGTGTTGTAGGACGGCTACGCGATCCGCGCTATCCTTCCCCGTTCTGAAGGACGAGGCTTGTCGCGCATCGAGGCCAGCTCTGCCTGTAATGGCTGAAGTGTCGCTCCTTCGTTGAATGAGCGATACTTTCAGGCATGACCCACTTCATCCGACAGGCTCGAAAAGTCCACTCCAAGCAATTGCATCGCAGCTGTCAAACGTTCTTCTGCAGGTAACTCAAAAATGATGGCGGGGGATGCAGGCACCGTCAGCCACGCATTCTGCGATAATTCGTGCTCTATCTGGCCCGGCGCCCACCCGGAATAGCCTAGCGCGACCAGGAGTTGCCTGGGACTCTCGCCGTTTGCTATCGCCCGTAAAATGTCGAGAGAAGTGGTAAGCCCTACATCTTCATTCACTGCCATGGTCGATTGCCATTCACCCACGGGTTGGTGGAGGACGAAGCCACGATCGAGTTGTATCGGACCGCCGAACATGATTGGAAATCTTCGCGTCAATTGGTCATCGGAAGAAATATCAAGCTGATCCAACAGGTCCTTCAAGGTGAGATCGATCGGCCGGTTCACCACCAGGCCCAATGCGCCCTGGTCACTATGCTCGCAGATATAGGTCAGCGTCTTCGCAAAGAAGGGATCTGTCATGGCAGGCATGGCGATGAGGAAATGATGGGTCAGGTCGACACTTTGCATGAGGCGAATGATTATGCGATTACTATCTCGTGGGATTGTATTCCGGAGTGGGCTGGCGGCTGCCTGTCCGTTTCATGCTCACCTGTAAAAGGACCGTCCGGCTTCCGAACCTGTAGGGTGAGGTTTTCAGAACTTTACTATCATTGTAGAACGAATACGTTTTTCAGTGGTGAAACTGTGAAGAACCTTTTCTCCCTACCGTAAATGTCCATCAATCCTGGCGCGGCAGTTGCTGCCGGAATCATCGCTGGTGTCGTTGCCACCGGCGCTCAGCTCGTTCTCTGGTGGGTATTCACTGATGCACTCCCCTCCATTTTTTTCCGGGATGCCCGGCTGACTGCGGCAATGCTAATGGGTCCCGATGTTCTCCCGCCACCCGCCACATTCGAGTGGAAAGTCATGATCGTCGCAACCTTTATTCATTTCATGCTCTCCATTGCGTATGGCCTGATTCTGGCGCCCCTCATTTCCCGTCCTGGCATAATGGCTTCCATGCTGGCAGGTGCTGTCTTCGGGCTGATCATCTATGCAACGAATATGTACGGAATGACCCTGATTTTTCCCTGGTTTTCCGTAGCACGGGACTGGATCACCCTGGTTACCCATATCGTATTCGGAATCTCGCTGGCCGTTCCTTACAAATTATTGTCCAGGCCTCATTCCGCATAACGCAAGAGGTTTGAGACAAGCTGGTGAAAAGTTTTTTTCGGGTCTGATTCCCTGCCCGGGTTCGTTTCCGCGGCAATACATTTGTCATCGGTAATCTCATTGCGGCAGAACTCATAGTAATTATTCCAATCCCTGTTATACGCCGGGATATCCTGCTGCCGCACACTTGATCTGAAGTCCTCGATGATTTCATGCATGACCGGTAAACGTGCCCGCAGATAAGTATCGATGCTTCTCGGCCAGTTGGTAGGTTCGGGATACAGGCCCGAGAGGGTGGATAAAATGGCCGAGCGGAATTCTTCAGCAGCCTCCGTCCGCCGTTTGCGGGTGAATATCTCATAAATACTGGCCACTACAATTCCCGCGCCCAGCAAAACCAGGGGCCACATGGGTACGTGAGTAAAGTATGCTGATATTTGATCGCTAAATTCGTTCATGTATTTTTCCGGTTATCTTGTTGCTAGAACATACCAAAACGTGGGGTGTATCACCTTTTTTCTTTTTTTCCGGGTTCCGGGAGTGAGCTTGGCCGGATATGCCAGTGCTCAGGGAGGCGGGCAGCGTAGTGAGCCCGGAAAAAGTATGGCTCTGCCCTAAAATGGAGCACGACTATTCGACGATTATATGCTTTGGAAGGTGGGGGTCAATGCTCAGCGGACAAAGCGGCCGAAGCGGACCACAAATCCTCTTTTTCGGGCTCCTCCTATTTGCAGGATGAGGGTCGGTGCTGGGGCAGGACAGTACCCGGGACAAGGTCGGGAACTCCGGAGGCAGGATCGGTATTATCATTGCAGAACCATTCCTTGCCGTTTGTTGTCGCCAGAACCAGTGTTCTACCGGATCCCCCCGTCACCAGGCCCGGACTCACTCCGGTACTCTTGAATTTTGCTATTACCTCAAAACCTTTTTCCCGGGATTCCGGTGTGAGGCTCTCAACATATTTTCCGGTCCGTGTGGGCACCAGATTGTCGAACTCTTCGGGGGTAGGCCATCTTCCCTTATCCGAATAAAACGTGGCAACAGGAGATTTAACGCTGTCGAGAAGATTGAACGCTTCGGTTACCTGTTCGCGGGCCTGGGAATCCTCATAGAGCCGAAATGCAGGTGGGATAGCGATCGTCGCCAGAATGCCAATGAGGGCAATTACCATCATTGACTCGATCAAGGTTAAGCCCTTCTGATCCTGCTTCATTCTAAAAAAGCTCCTTCTTGGTTAAACGCATTACTATCCCCTGATATCTGCCATTCCTATTTGATCAGGAGCACCGGAATCGTTGAAAGCTGTATGATCTTGCTCGCAACCGAACCCAGCAATATTCCTTTCACCGTTCCAAGTCCACGCGGGCCAAGCACGATCTGATCGAAATTCATTTCTTCCGCATAACGCAGAATGATGTTTGGCGGATGTCCTGAAGAGACATGGAACCGGTAGCTGATCCCGGCCTGATCGAACAATGCCCGCGCCGATGACAGCTCTTTCGTACCTTCTTCCTGGTAATACAGCTCTATGCTCTTCTTGTCTATGAACATCGGCACGTTGCCGCGCAGGGGGAATTGCACGTTCAGCAAATGTATTTCAGGTGCTTCCCTGTATGAGGGAACCAGTTTGATGAACTGTCCGACTGCATTGTCCGATGCCGCTGAACCATCTATCGGCAACAGGAGTTTCAGCATGTTTTCTCCCTCATAACAGTTAATTTGCGCCTACGAACGCGGTTTATCGTTCATATCGTCCATCAGGTCGACAATCGCGGCTCTTCTTGCTCCGGTCCTGTTCGCAAGCCATTTGCCGATGACCACGATCAGCAGAGCGCCGCCGGCGGGTGCAACCCAGTGCAGAAAAGCCGCATTGTTATCCACCCATTCCCTGCTGACCGCGTCGGTAGTGCTCATGCCTCCTGCGATCCAGCCAAGCAGACCCGCACCGACGAAGATAGTGACTGGAAATTTTTCCATGAGTCTCATTACCAGCTTGCTGCCCCAAACGATGATGGGCACACTCACCGCCAGACCAAAGATCACCAGAACGACACTGTCCCTGGCAGCTCCGGCAATGGCAATCACATTATCCAGGCTCATCATGGCGTCGGCGATAATGATAGTTTTAATCGCGCCCAGCAGGGATGTGCTTGCGCTGATCTCATGTCCATTCCCTTCCGGCTCGGGTTGAAGCAATTTGATGCCGATCCATAATAGCAGCAGTGCCGCTACGATTTTCAGGAATGGAATTGCCATCAAGGTGAAGGCGAAGTAGATCAGCACCACCCGCAGCACAATGGCGCCGAATACTCCCCAGAAAATACCGAGATTTCGCTGCTTTTCGGGAAGTCGCCTGCATGCAAGCGCGATAACCACGGCATTATCGCCTCCCAAAATGATATCAATAGCGATAATCTGGAGTACGGCAATCCAGAATTGCGGACTGGCAAGGTCCATAAGAAGTCTCTGAAAAATAGGGAATCAGGTGAAGCGACCAGGGCGTTCAGCCTATCCCCGGAACTGGATTGCGGATTATACCAGCGTCGGATAAATCTGCTTGTATCGGTCCATTGATTGGCGCTGCATCGAGGAACCGCAAGAGTTCGGCTTTGCGCGGCAGTGTATCCTGATAGCCGAGATCGATGAGGGCACGGCAGAAGGGTTCTTCAAACAGAACATAGCTCAGGAGAGACGAGCCATCGCGTCTCATTGCGCCGATGGCCCGGTAAAAAAGCCGGATGGTATGCGGCAGGGTGGCAGCGTGATGCTGCGCAATTTCAGTGAATTCGACACTGGGGGAAATGACCATGTGCTGAATCTGGCGCAGCGGAATGTCGTGATTTTTCATGTTTTCTTCGGGAATCATGCGTAGGGTCCGGTTGATGCGCTGCAACCGTTCCAGATCGACATAAAGGTTGTCGAGAAAAATACTGCTCATGATATGGCCGCCGATCTGCGCGAGCGTGGGATAGCTGTCCACTTTGATCCGCTCAGGCTGGGTTTCCACTATCTTGCGCACGCCAATCACCAGCACACGGTCCGCCCCGAGATGCAGCGCAGGACTCAATGGCGCAAGTTGGCGCATTGAACCATCTCCAAAGTATTCGCGATTGAGCCGCACGGCTGGAAAAAGAAGCGGAATGGCGGAAGAGGCCAGCAGGTGCTCAATTTCGATAGGTGCAGCGACGCCGATGCGGCGTTCCCGCTTCCATGGCCGTATGCTGTCCGCACCCTGATAGAACGTCACCGATTGTCCGCTTGTATAGCCCCAGGCGGTAATGCCGAGAGCATGCAAGGCACCTGTGTCGATACTCTTCTGAATGCCTTGAAGCGGCAGGCTGTTTTCCAGCAGTTGCGCAAGCGGGGAATTGTCGAGCAGGGAGGTCGCACCCTGTTTTCTCAGGCTGCCGAACAGGAGAGATGCGAGCCAGCGTACTGCATTTCCGTATACGCCGAGAGGGTCTGTCCGGTAGGCCTGGTTGACGTGCGCGTTTTCCCATACGGCTGACAGGCGTCGCACACCCTCATGAAAGTTGCGGGCGGAGATAGCGAGAACCGCAGCATTGAATGCGCCGGCGGACGTGCCGCAAATTACAGGGAAGGGGGTGCGCGTTCTCTTTGGCAGCATCGTCGCGATAGCCTGCAGAACGCCTACCTGATAAGCGGCGCGCGCGCCTCCCCCAGTCAGGACAAGGCCCACCTTCGCCCGGGAGGATGACGGGAGCAGGCTCATTCACCGGAATGGCAGAGGCCGCAGGAGCAGCGACATTTCTTCAACCCGAGGATCATTGCGGCTGAATCATGTCTTCCGGTCTTACCCAATCCTGAAATTGATCGATGGTAATGTAGCCGGTTGCAACGGCTGCCTGTTCCAGCGTAGTGCCTTCGCGATGCGCTTTCTTCGCGATTTCAGCCGCCTTGTCGTAACCGATGTGAGGCGCGAGTGCAGTCACCAGCATCAGGGATTTGTGCAGCAACTCGTCTATGCGATCGATGTTTGCGGTGATTCCGATCGCGCAATGCTCGTTGAAGCTTATCATACCATCCGCCAGCAGGCGCACGCTCTGCAGGAAATTATGGATGATAAGCGGTTTCATGACGTTGAGCTCGAAATTCCCCATTGCACCGCCCATATTGATGGCGACATCATTGCCCATCACCTGGCAGCATAGCATGGTAAGCGCCTCTGACTGAGTCGGATTGACTTTGCCCGGCATGATGGAGCTGCCCGGCTCATTTTCAGGAATTTTCAGTTCGCCGATTCCGCAACGCGGGCCCGACGCAAGCCAGCGGATATCATTGGCGATTTTCATGAGCGAGGCTGCCAGAGTCTTGAGCGCACCGTGCGCATAGACGAGCGCATCATTGGCGGCGAGGGCCTCGAACTTGTTGGGGGCTGTCACAAACGGCAGGCCCGTCAACCTTGCCAATTCCGCTGCGACCCGCACTGCAAACTCAGGATGAGTGTTCAGCCCGGTACCAACCGCTGTCCCTCCCAGGGCCAGTTCATATACATGCGGAAGTGCGGCATCAATATGCTCCAGCCCGTGGTCCAGTTGGGAAACATAGCCCGAGAATTCCTGCCCCAAGGTGAGGGGAGTAGCATCCTGCAAATGGGTGCGGCCGATTTTTACAATGCCTGAAAATGCCTCCGCCTTGATGGCCAGCGTATGCCGCAACGCGGCAATGGCAGGCTTCAGCTGATGATGGAGGGAGCAGGCGGCCGCCACATGCATGGCAGAGGGAAACACATCATTGGATGACTGCCCCTTGTTTACATCGTCGTTGGGATGGATCCTGCAATCCGGCCCTCTTCCGCCCCCCAGCAGTTCAGAAGCGCGGTTTGCCAGCACTTCGTTCATATTCATGTTGGTCTGGGTTCCGGAACCGGTCTGCCACACAACCAGGGGAAATTCCGCATCATGATTACCTGCAATCACCTCATCCGCAGCCTGGATGATGGCAGTAGCGCGCTCGTCATCCAGGACACCCAGATCACGATTTACGGCAGCCGCCGCACGCTTCACGAGTGCCAGCGCGTGAAGCAGCGCAGGCGGCATGCGCTCGCCAGAAATTCTGAAATTCTGCAAGGAGCGCTGGGTCTGCGCGCCCCAAAGCGCCTGCGCAGGCACCTGTACTGAGCCCATCGTATCCCGTTCATTACGGTAATTCATATTAGCCTTAGATCAAGGAAAGACAGGCGGGCATATAAGAAATACCTGAGCGCACGCATTCGCCGGCTCAGGCAGAAATAAAAGCAGTCAGGAAGGGAGACCGCGGAGAGGCCGCATGTTTGACACAGGCGCACGGAGATTCGGCGAGTGCTGCTGCAAAGATTGAAAACTGATCCAGCGAAAGTTTATTCGTACTTATTCTGAAGAAGAACACGTCAAATCGCCTGGACATAATGCGATGAGACGTGCCGATCAATTATGTACTGATCAGTTTTCGATCCGGAAGGATCCTTCGCCGGGTTGACCGGTTTCAGGATCGATCCAGTCGGATATGCCAATCTCGTCCTCGGCTTGCTCCAGGGTTTCTCCCGGTTCATAGTCCGAGTCGGCGTTGTACTCCATATCCTGGATGGCTTCAAGTAAGGTGGGGAAGGGGCCGAATACCCTGTCGCCCTCTTTTTCGTCATGCCAATAAAAACCATCGGGCCGTTCAACAACGCGCGTGGTGTCGTAGTCGCGGGACCCTTGTGGAATTGTATGAGCCATTGCCACCTCCATCAGATAGAGATTCGAATGAAAGTCAATGTTAACCTCGTCCTTTAAATTTTACCAGCGCAAATAATCAGTGTGTAGAGAACAAATAAACTGTCGGGGTTTGTGGCAAATGATCTGTCCGGGTTCAACTGTACCGAAGGAGGTACGGGGAATAAGGCGGATGGAATTGCTACAGGAGATACGGAAGAAAGGGCACGGCGCTGCGACCCTGTTGGAGTCAGGCCATGACGGGCCCAGGAACAGTGCTGGAGTGCGCCGAGCGCAGCATGGACGGGCATGTAATGGTTGTAGAAGAAGCCAAGCTGCAAGGGAAACGGAAGGTTTGCACCGAACAGCATGTGGAAGAGTCCCGCGTCAGATGCATCACTGCCGGTACCAGCAGCGCCCTCTGCTCAAACGTCCGAAACGCTCGGGACCAGTCCAAGTATAGCAGGTCAACCGCAAAGGAATGCTGAGGTTAACCGGCAGATTGAGCAACGGGCAAAAGGGAGATTAAATCGGAAAGCGATTTTGCAGTTTGGCCGCCCGAGCGAGATATTGCGACTGCTCGATGTGCCAGATTTGCCGATACATCTAACCCAGCACACCTTGAGCGAGAAGCTATAAAAAACGCAAAGGCCGCGATTGGCTTAGGAACATGGGAGCGTCTAATTCGCTCCGGCCACAAGCCAAGGCGACCCTTGACAATGCCATTGTATATAACACTGATCCTATCCGCAATCCGCCGGAAATCTCTTTTTCCAGGAAAGATCCGGCCAAGGGATACTATAGAAGTCGATGGTACCGGGCACCCGGCGACGAAAGCAATGGCGAGCGGATATGGCCGATCGATGAGGGCATAAGGAATTTTTGGAGGTGGTTCAATGGCTTTCGACATGGAAGAGTTGAAGCGAAAGATGCGAGCGGCAAAGACCGGCGACGAGCTGGCGGCACTGATAATGGAACTGCCGGACAGACCGTTACACGAGATGAGCGAGGAAGACCGCGAGTTTTTTATCATGAAACAAAAGATCGAATCGGAGCTTTTGACCTTAACCACAAAAACCGGAAAGACAAAGGATGGTTAGGGCGTGGCGTTAATATTACGAGCAGCCCCTACGAATTGCGGCTTACCGAAGTTCTGAAGGAAATCCGGAAAGACAGAAAGGCAATCTGTACAAGCTGGATATCCCTGATTCGGTATTGCCGGCCTTGACAGGATTGCACTGCTGTCTCGCAACGGTGAAAAGCTGGATGCAATCCGGGAAGCGGAATTTTCTGCCGGGCTGCTGACCAAGAACAAACCACGCTGGAAGCGGGCAGGCCATTAACGTGCGCCGAAGTGCTGGAAAAGACACACCACCTGAGCGTGGCCGACATGAAGGATATGGCGCTGAATGTTCAGACCTCTATCGCAGTATTCAAATCAACCCACGGAGAAGGGAATATTGTGCTTGTGGCCGAGGCGCGGAATGCAATGTGGCAGACCTCGGGATTGAGGCTTGCTGCCAGGCGACGCTAAAACCCGAAATGCGAAGAGTTGTTTTCAGCGGGGAGTGAGGGCAGGCAGGCTCTTCGTGACGCGCCTGCTGCCCCTCTCTTTTATTCTAGTCCCAGTTCAACACCCCGCCAGTTTGGTACTCGGTAACGCGTGTTTCAAAAAAGTTCTTTTCCTTTTTCAGGTCGATCATTTCAGACATCCAGGGGAAGGGATTGCTGGCTCCCGGATAGAGAATGTCCAGACCTATCTGCTGGCAGCGGCGGTTGGCGATATAGCGCAGGTATTCCTTGAACATGGGCGCGTTCAACCCCAGAACGCCGCGTGGCATGGTGTCCTCGGCATAACGGTATTCCAGTTCCACCGCTTTTTGCATCAGTGCGCTGATTTCGCTGCGAAATTCTTTGGTCCACAAATGCGGATTTTCCATCTTGATCTGATTCACGACATCGATGCCGAAATTGCAGTGCATGGATTCATCCCGCAGAATGTATTGATACTGCTCGGCTGAGCCCGTCATCTTATTCTGTCTTCCCAGCGCCAGGACCTGTATGAAACCCACATAAAAGAACAGGCCTTCCATGATGCAGGCGAATACGATCAGGCTTTTCAGCAGTTTCTGGTCCGCTTCGAGCGTGCCCGTCCTGAATGCCGGATCAGTTAGCGTATCGATAAAGGGAATCAGAAATTCATCCTTCTCGCGGATGGATCTCACTTCGTGATAGGCGTTGAAAATCTCGCCTTCGTCCAGCCCCAGCGATTCGACGATGTACTGATAGGCATGCGTATGAATCGCTTCTTCAAATGCCTGCCGTAACAGGTACTGGCGGCATTCCGGATTGGTGATGTGCCGGTAAGTGCCGAGTACGATGTTATTGGCGGCCAGCGAATCCGCGGTAACGAAGAAGCCCAGGTTGCGCTTGACTATCCGCCGCTCATCCTCGGTCAGTCCGTTCGGATCTTTCCAGAGGGCGATATCGCGGCTCATGTTGATTTCCTGAGGCATCCAGTGGTTGGCGCAGGCCGCCAGATACTTCTCCCACGCCCACTTGTACTTGAAAGGTACCAACTGGTTGACATCCGCCTTGCAATTGATGATGCGCTTGTCTTCCACCGACACGCGCCGATGTATGTCCTCTGCGGCATAGCCCTTTTCCGCAGCGCCATTCCCTGCACGCACTCCCGCGACATCGCTCACGCCGCTTTCTGCCTCGGCCCCGCTCATGTCGGCAAGGCGGTTCGCTGCTTCAGGGCCCATCCCGGCTCCGGCAAGCGCTCCCGGATCGCCGTTTCTCCGCGGCGCCGGCTGCATCATTTCATCCTCGAATATCAACATATCTTTCTCCTAATATTACATTTTAATTGTTATTGGCATGATTCACATTCCGGATCATCGATGGAACAGAACACATCTGTCGCGAGCGCTGCCGCACTCATGGCTGGCATGTTCCCTTCTGCGGACACTGCATTCAAAGAGCCCGCCTGGACTGTAGATTTTTCTGCCGACGTTGCTCCGAGCGAGCGCAGATAGTAGGTCGTCTTCAAGCCACGCAACCAGGCCAGTTTGTAGGTTTCATCCAGCTTTTTGCCGGAGACGCCTCCAATATAGATATTCAGCGACTGGGACTGATCTATCCATTTCTGCCTGCGCGCTGCCGCTTCGATCAGCCACTGGGGTTCTACCTCGAAGGCAGTGGCATAAAGCCTGCGGAGATCGGTTGGTACACGATCTATCTTGCCCAGGGCTCCATCGAAATACTTGATATCAGAAATCATGACCTCGTCCCATAGCCCAAGCTTTTTCAGGTCGCTTACCAGATATTGGTTGGCAATGGTGAATTCTCCCGACAAATTGGATTTGACGTAAAGATTCTTGAAGGTTGGCTCGATGCTGGCTGAAACGCCGACAATGTTAGAAATGGTCGCGGTGGGCGCTATTGCCAGGCAGTTGGAGTTACGCATGCCGTGGTTTTTGATGCGTTCGCGCAGCGTTTCCCAGTCCAGCGTCGATGATCTGTCCGCCTCGATGTATCCCCCGCGTTCTTCCTGCAGCAGGTCGAGCGTATCCTGAGGCAGAATTCCGCGATCCCACAGACTGCCGCGATAGGAAGCATAACGTCCCCGCTCTTCGGCCAGTTCGGTCGAGGCCCAGTAGGCATGGTAGGCGATCGCTTCCATGGCATGGTCCGCAAATTCCACTGCTTCATCCGAGGCGTAGGGAATGCGCATCCTGTGCAGGCAATCCTGGAAGCCCATGATGCCCAGCCCGACAGGCCGGTGCCTGAGATTGGAGTTGCGTGCCTTGGCGACGGCATAGAAATTGATATCGATCACATTGTCGAGCATGCGCATGGCGAGGCTGACAGTACGCTTGAGCTTGTCGTCATCGATCTTCCCGATATCATCGATGTGGGCTGCCAGATTGATCGAGCCGAGATTGCATACCGCGATTTCCTGATCATTGGTATTCAGCGTTATCTCAGTGCAGAGATTGGAACTGTGCACCACGCCGATATGGTTTTGCGGCGAGCGGATATTGCAGGCATCCTTGAAGGTGATCCATGGATGCCCGGTTTCAAACAGCATGCTCAGCATCTTGCGCCATAACTGCACCGCGGGTATCGTCTTGTACAGGCCGAGTTCGCCGCGCGCGACTTTATCCTCATAGGCGAGATAAGCCTGCTCGAATGCCTTGCCATACTTCTCATGCAGATCAGGCACATCCGAAGGCGAAAAGAGTGTCCATTCGCCCCCTTCCATTACCCGTTTCATGAACAGGTCGGGAACCCATGTAGCCGTGTTCATGTCATGCGTGCGCCGGCGATCGTCCCCGGTATTCTTGCGCAGTTCCAGAAACTCCTCGATGTCCAGATGCCAGGATTCGAGGTAGGCACAAACGGCGCCCTTGCGTTTGCCGCCCTGGTTTACCGCTACCGCCGTATCGGATACCACCTTGAGAAAGGGGACTACGCCCTGAGATTTGCCGTTGGTGCCCTTGATATGTGATCCCATTGCCCGCACACGCGTCCAATCATTGCCCAGCCCTCCCGCATACTTGGCAAGCAGCGCGTTTTCCTTGATTGCCTCGTAAATACCATCCAGGTCGTCCGGCACTGTCGTGAGATAGCACGAAGACAATTGCGAGCGGCGCGTACCGGAATTAAACAGGGTGGGCGTGGAACTCATGAAATCAAAGTTAGACAGCACATGGTAGAACTCTATCGCCCGGGCTTCACGATCGATTTCGTTCAATGCAAGCCCCATCGCCACCCGCATGAAAAATGCCTGGGGCAACTCGATGCGGCGCTCCTGTATATGCAGGAAATAACGGTCATACAAGGTTTGTAAACCGAGATAGCCAAATTTAAGATCGCGCTCCGCGTGGAGGGCTTTTGCCAGCCGGGGCAGGTCAAACTGCGCCAGCCGCTCATCCAGCAGTTCGGCCTCGATCCCGCGCTTTATGAAGGCCGGGAAATATTCCATATAGCGCTCAGCCATTTCCCTTTGTACGATTTCCTCGCCCAGCACCTCGAAGCGGAGCGAGTGCAGCAGCAAGCGCGCCGTAACGTAGCTGTAGGCCGGCTCTTTTTCCAGCAATGCACGTGCCGACAGGATTACCGATTTCCTTACTTCCTCCATCGGCACTCCATCATACAAATCCTTGAGCGTGGCTTTAAGTATCAGCGCAGGATCGACCGCTGCACCCAGACCTTCGCAGCAGGATTCGATCAGCGCCAGCAGTCTCGCGGTATCGAGCGGAACCGTGCGCCCATCCTCGAGCACGTTCAAGACGCTGCCGGTCACCTCCGCTGCATCCGTTTCCTTTTGCTGCGCCCGCTTGCGCGCGCGATCCTCGCGGTACAGCACATAGGCTCGCGCCACATCGTGCTCGCCCGAGCGCATCAATGCGAGTTCCACCTGATCCTGGATATCCTCGATATGAAAAGTTCCACCCGAGGGCTGACGACGCATCAAGGCGTTCACTACATCTTCGGTCAGGCGCCCCACCACTTCGCGTACCCTGGCCGAAGCGGCACCCTGGCTGCCCTCGACGGCGAGAAACGCTTTCGTCATGGCAATGGAAATTTTGTTCGGCTCGAATCCGGCCACTGAGCCATTACGGCGAATGATCCTGTATTGGGAATAGCGCGGATCATGGCCGGGAGGGTTCGAAGAAAACTCGTAGCCTGCCATTGCCGGCCGGGACGTTTGATCTGTGGAAAGCTGCATGCTGGATGCTCCTCATTTGTAAGGGAAATGTGCCGAATTCCTGGGCAAAGCTTGATATTGTGGGTGTTGTGGAAATGCTGTGGAAAACCTGTGCACTACTATATATAGTAGTGCATGATAGTGTGCTCAACTACCTCTAGTGCCCAAGGCTCAATAGTCCTATATTTTCTGACGGGTGTCAAAAGGTATTTTTTGGGTCTTCGAGGCTGCGACTTTCAGGACTTTGACGACCATATCCGGAAGATGATGTTCACGGAAGCTGAGTCAATCCGGGGTGAAAAGCCGAGCATGGCGGCGAGAGGTGTAGAGTTGATTTCCCTGGAGGAGGACCGGGAGAGAAGCGCCAGAGGCCTTCCGGTAATGCTGTTCTTGCCAAAAAACCCCATCCCTGTGAAAGCGGATGGGGTGTACCACGCTGTTACGATCTGACTTAAAACTTGATCCTTTAGATAACGTTATCCAGGATCACCCGGCTTTGCTTGTTCCACTGCACATCCATGAGGTTGGAGAACCGTGTAATCACCTGGATGGCAACGCCACCGGAGAACAGGGCTGCCCAGGCCAGCACCACGAAGCCCCAGTGCAATGGCGCGCTGAAGAGTTCCTCCATGAACCAGAAGGCATGACCCCATTCATTGAGGCCTACGTTCGGAAGGCTCATCAGCGGGCCGGCTATGGCCATCAGCAGCGGAAACGACGTTCCCTTGTTGTAGAGCGGCAATCGCGTACTTGCATACAGGAAAGTCGATACGCCCATAATGATGTACATCGGGAACGCCCCATAGAACAGCGGTATATGGCTGGGTGTGAAGCTCGTGTCGCGGATGATCACCTGATGCCAGGAAGCATCCTGCTCGGTGAAGAAGCTCGATCCCCAGTAGACGGCGAACAGGTACACGCCAAGCCACATCAGGAAATAGAAGTACCGCTTGATCTCCTGCTTGATCGTCAGGCTGGCCAATTCCTCCTTGGTGCTGCGGGTCTTCCACAGCCACCCCCAGTATAAGGCGGCCATGGTGGGCCAGAGTATCATCTGGAAGCGCCACAGCCCCATCCAGATTTGATCGAACTCCGGTTCCATGGAGTCCATCCCGTGGGAATAGGCATAGGTGCGTTGAAACCAGATCCAGAAAACCGCCATCCCCAGTATCGGCAGCAGACCCAGCTTGTAGAACCTGGAGTCATACCATTCCGACATGTCGTAAGCAGGACTGCTCGCACTGCTCTCCCTCTTGTGACCAACAGCAATGGTCTCGGGTGTAATTGCAGACATCGCTAACTCCTTTTGCAAATAATCAAGAACCCCACCGGGGTATCAAAATTAAGAACAAAAACTACCAGCCCAAGGATTCAGTCAAATTTGACTGGTAGAAATGATAATCAGATCGAATACGACCTTTGTCTGATTACCTGAAGAGAAGTCTCCAATGTCATATCCTCCTATTTAGATGAATTAGTCATACCTGTTTTTTTACAGGTACTTGTTAGTACTCATCTATAAGATAAAGTTCAATTGCAATGATATATAAATAGACAGCAATGTTTTTTGTGTACTTTATATATATGCATATCATAATTCTGCCAAGGAACCAGAGAAACTGGAGGAGCCCAATCCAGCTTGCGCTGAATTGGCATGGACGACAGACCCTGATAAACAAAAGGCCTTACTCAAGGAGTGCCCAAAAGGCTTACCTGAAGAGTATAGCTAAGTCAGAAAAAGAGCTGGTGATGGATTAATTATTACCGTATGGTCATGGAGTGCGATATCACTCTTTGCGATGATGCTGCTGGTGGGGATCGGCAGACCTCCCTGGATGATTATTACATTCAGATGAGTGGCGGTCTCAGCCTCAAGGAAATGAATGTTCTGATGGTAATTTCTATCGTGCTGCTCGTGCTGGTCAACAAGATTCCACCCATGCTAAGCAGCATTGTAGGCGGCGGGGCAGGGGGATAGGCAACCTGGGTGCAGGGGCAGCGATTGCAACTGCCGCAACAGCAACCGGTATCGCCACCGGCATGATGATGGCTTCAGCCACCAATGCAGCAGGCGGAGCATCCGCCATCAAGGCGGCGTTCGATGCGGCGCATGCCAGCATGGAAGGCGGCATGGGCATGTTTGCCGAAACGCAACCCAGGCAGAGCATTCCGTTGGGCGGGTTGGCCCAGGCAATGGGCACGCCCCCGCGCTTTGTGGCCGAAATGGGCTCCCACCTTGCTCGTGGAGGTATGGAGGCGGTAAAGAGCGGACTTGCTTCGCAAGGCGGGCGTGTCGCTCAAACCCCTGGCGGAAAAGTTGCCTCGCCATTCGCTCCAATATTCCTGAGCCGCAATTCAAGGGCAACACCTTCGCTGGATCGACAGAGACGAGGCTGGACGCCGAAGCGGAAGCAGCTGCTTTCCGGGACAGTAAGTAAGAGGGCAGGGGAGTGATGGATCTACCCCCCGATTTGCCGGAGCGGGTCTCTTGCTCGATTGAGGCCGCGATTACGTATGAAGTCCCCGCAAACATCCTTCTCGCCATAGCGGAAAAGGAGAGCGGCAAGCCAGGGCAGTGTGTGAAAAACTCGAACGATACCTACGATATCCGCCCGATGCAGTTCAATACTGTGTATTTATCCGATTTGGCCAAGTACGGCATCAGATCCGAGCATGTGGCACAACCGGAATGTTATTCCTATGCGCTCGTCGCCTAGAGCGTTTTTCTTCTAGTTGGAATCGGGGGGATTCCTCTGTGCGTCAAAATAGGAGAGGATTAGGGTGGAGGTGAGACATGCCGAGAGCTTATTCCGGGGATTTGCGCCGCCGGGTTGTGGCGGACGTGGACAAGGGCCTGAGTGTCAGGGCCGTGGCCGATAAATATTCAGTCAGCCCATCCTTTGTATCGAAGATAACCTGCCTGTGGAGACAGGAAGGGAGCGTTTCCCCGCGCAGGATCGGGGGCTACCGGCGTCATGCGCTGCAAGCCCATGCCGCGGAGGTCAGGGGCAAGCTTCTGGAGGACAAGGGAATAACGCTTGCGGGGCTGCGCGACTGGATTGAAGAGACTTTGGGGGTTCGTGTCCACATCTCCTCCGTTGACCGGTTTATCCGCTCGCTGGGATACAGTTATAAAAAAAACACTGCGGACCAGCGAACAAGAGCGTGCTGACGTGGCGGCGGCAAGGCTCGCCTGGCGGGACTGGCAAAAGACCTGCGACCCCGGGCGCCTGATCTTTCTCGATGAAACGGGAGCAAGCACGAACATGACGAGGCAGCATGGACGCTGCCCTGTGGGAGAGCGATGCCATGACCACGCTCCCGGCGGTCACTGGAAAACCATGACTTTCGTTGCCGGCCTGCATCTTGACGGCCTGGTTGCGCCGTGGTGCCTGGATGCTCCCATGAACGGCGCAGCTTTCCTGGCTTATGTGGAAACCCGGCTCTGCCCCGCGCTCAAGCAAGGCGATATTGTCGTCTGTGACAACCTGGGCAGCCACAAGGTCGCGGGTGTCCGGGAAATGATCGAGGACAAAGGCGCAAGAATCCTTTATCTGCCGCCCTATTCTCCCGACCTCAACCCTATCGAGCAGGCCTTCTCCAAAATCAAAACCCTCCTGCGTAAAGCTGCCGAACGATCCTTTGATGCTCTCTGGGTCGCCATCGGCCGCATTATTGAAACCATCCGGCCCCAGGAATGCCGCAACTACTTCGCCAACTCCGGATATGTATCCAACTAAACGAGAAATGCTCTAGAAGAAAAACGCTCTAATTACTCACTGTATCTGTTTCAACAGTACTCGCGCCTCATCGATTTCAGCAAAATGCTTTCCGCTGGCAAGCACATATTCAAGTTCTTTTCTGGCTTTAGCTTGGTCGCCTGATTTAGCCAGCCCATGTGCCAAGTGGTACCGGATTGTCGGCGCCTCGGGCGCTAGCGACGTTGCCTTTTGAAGGAGCGGGAGCCCACGGGCAGCATTTCCCTGTTCGACTAATATCCACCCCAAGGTATCCAATATGGCAGGGTTTTCCGTAGCTAGCTGATATGCCCTTTCCGCATATTCCAAGGCCCTAGGGTCCTTTTGGCGCTGATAAGCGGTAGCCAGGTTATTGAGTGCTGGAGCAAACTTCGGTTGCTCTTTCAGGACAGTTTGATATTGCTCGACTGCGGCAGTCAGTTTTCCTTCTGTGAGAAACGTGTCCGCGAGGTACATTCGAGCAGGTAAATCATCTGGGTGTTTTTTCAACCATTCGGTCAAGCGAAGGTCTGCCTCCTTATCTTTTCCCGCCTGCCTGAGCGATGCGTGGAGCTTGATCAATAAGGCCGGGTTTTTATTAATCGCGAATGCCTGTTCATAGGCACTTGCAGCAAGTGCAGGTTTTTTCTGTTTCAGCAACAGGTCGCCCTCGGCTATATAACCCGCGGGTGATCCTTTATGCTGTTTCTGGATTTGGCGCGCCATCGCAATTGCTTTCTCATAATTATCCTGTTCTGCTTCAATCTTGATCTGCGCCAATTGTGCAGCCAGATAATCGGGTTTTATAGTCAGCGATTTTTTCAGCGCATCTGATGCGGCGGAGAGGTTTTGCATTGCCATATGAATGGAGGCGATGCGGAATTGAACAAGCGCCGACTCCGGTTGTACGGCAGCGAGGCGGGTGTAGCTCTCTAGGGCGCCTGATCTGTCATTGTTGGCTAGTTGAGCCTGTGCCAGTAAATCCAGCACCGCGGGTTCCTTGGCATGTGTCCCTTCCAGTTTCTTGGCGAGAGCCAGCGCCTTCTGCTTTTCGCCCAAACGAAGATAATGTGATCCAAGCAGGGTGGCTGGCTGAAGGATATCCGGATTTGCTTGCATTGCTCGTTCCAGCCACTCGGTCGCCTCCTTTTTTTGTCCCTGGCTGAGAGCAAGGCCAGCCAGCGCGGCCATGGCTTGGCTATTCTTTTTGTCTTTTTCCAGAATGGCTTCGAAGCGTTTCTTAGCCATCTCCGGCTTGTGGTTCTGCACATCCAGTTGGGCCAGATTAGCGGCAGCTGGAAAGTAGGATGGCTGGATGGCAAGCGCTTTCTCAAAGCTCACTCTAGCATTCGCTATATCGTTCTTGCCAAGATATACACCGCCTTTCAGGTTTTGAATGAGCGGATTATCCGGATTCTCCTTCTCCAATGCCTTTACCGCGGCGAGCGCCTTGTCGAATTCCTTGAGGCGTAAATGGGTCATGACCAGCAGGATTCCTGCGCGTGGCGATTTGGGGTCAAGTTTTGTCGCTGTTTCCAGTTCGGAGATGGCGCGCGCACTCTCCCCTTGTCCCAACCTGCTCATGCTTAAAGCAGTATGAAGCATCGCACTTCTTGGTGCGATATCGCTGGCCTTTTCAAAATATTCCGTGGCTTTCGCAAAATCCCTGGCTTGCATGTAAGCTTCTCCAGCCAAAGCGAACAACTGAGGATCCTCCTTCACATTTTTGAGCGATGGGGTCAGGATGTCGATCGCGCGTTTCGTCTCGCCATTTTTTAACATCACGGAAGCAAGCAGCTTGCGCGCGTAGACATTTCCGGGATCCTTCTCCAGATAATATTTCAGGTGTTGTTCCGCCTGCGGCATGGATCCCAGAGCAAACTGTACTGCGCCCGCGAGCAACACGCTGGGCATGTGCTCCGGCGATTTACTGAGTATCTGCTGGAGCGATTCCAGCGCGGCAGCAGGCTTTTTCTGACTGAAATCGAGCAAAGCCTGGGTATAGAACACCATCAAGCTGGGACTGATCTTGCGTGCAGCGTCGATATCCGCCTTTGCCGCCTCGAACTTGCCCGTTCCAATTTCGATGAATGCCTTGTTGATATAGGCAATGCTCGCGTTCGGCTTCAGCTTCACCACCTGGTCATAGGCAGCCAGAGCTTCCCCGGATTTGCCTTGCATCCGAAGAAGGTCGCCCTTGAACAACCAGGCATCGACGTTTTGCGGGCTCCGGGAAACCGCCTGTTCCGAGAAATGGGTTGCGGCTTCCACATCCCTTTGCCGCAGGGAATATTTCGCCAGGCCGATTAACGCGTCGGCAGAATCCGGATTTTGTCCAAGTGCTTGCTCGAACAGTGTCTTTGCTTCCGAAGCCTTGCCTAATCCGAGCTGCGCGTTCCCCCGGAGCGTGAGTATCTGCGCTGACTTTGTTTTGTCGGCCAGTTCCTTCGTTTCATCCAGGATTTGTTGATAGGCGCCTAGCCTGAGCAGGGTTTGTCCCAGTTCGGGCAGCACCGTGCCGGCATCCATATCCAGGCTCAATGCCTTGCGAAGCTCCTTTTCTGCAGACTGAAAATCCCCAGTCTTGTTGTATATTGCGCCAAGCAGATACCGCGCTTCCGAATTATCCGGGTTCTGCTGCAAGACATTTTTTAGCTGGATAATGGCTGACTTGTGATCCCCGCTTTCTTCGTAGCGCTTCGCATCCGCCATCAGCTTCGCCGGATCCCCCGCTTTGTTACAGCCTTGCATGCTCCCTGTGGTGAGGGCGGCAGCGATTGCGAGCATCAGCCCCGTCTTTTTTAATGCAGTCTTTCTAAAAGCGCGCATGTAAATTCCCTTCTTCGAATCAGCGACCAGGTCCACCTTCAAACTCCTGCATCTCTGCAGCCAGCACTCAACTTTACACCTCTGCGCGGTCCCAGTGAAACGGGGACTGTTCGATTTCAGGAGGACAATCGATGCCCATGCTTTCCATTGGTTTTGCCAGTGCTATTACGGCTCATCAGCCTGAATATAAAGTGCGACGGGATAAGTTCGTTCGCCCCGGCTTTCTTGATATTCCGCGTTAAATGGCAGAGTTCGAGTAAACTTAGCGTAGAAATATAGCAAGAGATCAAGCTATCGTGTAGAAAAGATGATCTTGTGCTTCCGGTTCGTTTGCACTGGCTATCGGCGGTTGCTAAGGCTGCGGGAGCAGAGTGGTCTATAGTATAATATTGCGTATTGTGGGATTTGGATGGAGGCTGTGGACAAGCAATTTTCCTCCCAAAGCTCAAAGGAGGGAGCTCCTGCCAATCTTTTCGCATTCGAAGTTGTGAGCCGCTCAGGGCCGCAGGCTATCGATGTGCGCGCACCCAGTCGCGCCACTGCATGAAAAGATTCAGATCGAGAGCGGCAATGGCTGAGCGTTGCCAGAGCGGCTCGGTCCAGAAATCATCCTCGTTCAAGCCGCACATGTGGCCGCCTGCCTCTTCCAGGATCAGGCTGCCCGCGGCGTAGTCCCATAGTTTTTGTCCGCCATGCAGATACAAGTCAAAACGTCCGGCAGCGGTGTAACACCATTCCAGGGCACAGGATCCGAAATTCCGGTGGGAAGAAAACGGCTTTGCCGTAGAGACTTCCTGTGCAAGCCTGCGACCAAGCCGTTTCAGGTCCACGCTCGCGATTGCCGCCCATAGCGGCGGTACATCCTCCTTTATCGGCAATTTTTCCCCGTTCAGGTAGGCACCCCTGCCTTTTTCGGCGTAGAACATTTCATCCGCCACTGGATTGTAAACCACTCCCAGAACGCTTCTGCCGTGCCGCATCAGTGCTACTGAAACGGCAAAGTAGGACAATCCGTTGACGAAATTGGAAGTCCCGTCTATCGGATCCATGCACCAAAGTCCCGCATCGCCTTCCCGCCAGTGCGCGACCTGCTCGTTTTCCGTCATTTCTTCTCCCACCACCGGACCGGGATAGATCTTTCTCAACTCGTGCGAGAGTGTTTCCTGCGTGGCAAGATCGGCTTCCGTAAACAGGCTTCCATCGACCTTGCGCTGCCGCGCAACTTTCATATAGCGCGGCAGAATTTCCTGCTGGGCAACTGCTTTGACAGCAGCGATAACTGCATCAATCACCGGCTAGTCCGCTCGCCATTTGATGGAGCAGCCGATGCTGGGAATCTGGTCCTCGGGACCGGCGCCGGTGCGGGCGACCTCAAGCATTCCTTCGAAAAGGTCGCGTCGTGCGTCCACCGGCGCGGCTTCCTTGCGGGAAGCATCCAGGCGTCCGCGATACTGCAATTCGAGTTTGTGGTTGAAGCCGAAAAAATCCGGCGTGCAGACTGCGCCATATGCCTTTGCTACTTCCTGGGTTTCATCCCAGACATAGGGAAAGGGGTAGGCATATTCTCGGGCTACGCGCCCCATGTTTTCAAATGAATCCTCGGGGTAGTCCGATGGATCGTTCGACATGATTGCGATAGCGCCGATACCCTGCTCACGCAATTCGTTGACATCGCGGATGATGCGTTCGCGCACAGCCTTCACATAAGGGCAATGATTGCAGATGAACATCACCAGCAACCCTTTTTCACCCTTGACCGAGGCCAGATTGTATTGTTTTCCATCTACTCCCGGTAAATCGAAATCAATTGCTTTCCAGCCGAAATCACAGACCGGTGTTTCCAGGCTCGCCATATTTTCTCCCCAGATTTCATTTTCTTATAACGAATACCAGATGTCGTTTCCTGCGCTATCCAGGCAGAAGCAGAGCGGTGTCTTTTCGCAGAAGCTTGTCGTGCGGATATAATTGAAAGCAGCGCGGCTATCTCGACAGCGCTTGTTCAAGCAGGACTGCTGAAACGACAATACTATCATGAGAAAGGCACATTGATTGCTCCACCGTCTGATACTGAATATGCAATGACGCTTCCCCGCTTTTACTGCCCTGTGGAGATTCTTGCGGGACAGGTCTTGGAATTGCCCTCAGCAGTTGCGCATCATGCCGCGCGCGTTCTGAGACTCGAGCCAGGCGATGAAGTGGTGTTGTTCAATGGCGACGGTGGAGAATTCACGTCTGTCATTTCGCGAATCAGCAAGCAGGGTGTAGCTGTTGTAGTCGAAAGGCATGTACAGGTCGAGCGCGAATCCCCGCTCACCATCCTGCTTGCTCAAGCCATATGCATGGGTGAAAAGATGGACTGGATCGTACAGAAAGCAGTCGAACTGGGCGTAACCCGAATTCAGCCTCTCATTACCAAGCAGAGCGTCGTGAGGCTCAGTGGTGAACGCGGGGAAAAACGCGTGAGTCATTTGCAAAAAGTCGTTGTCTCCGCATGCGAGCAGTGCGGCAGAAACCGTGTGCCGGAAGTGCTGCAGCTTGCGACTCTCCAGAACTGGCTGGGTACGCAAACCGAATCATGCAGAACATCCAGCGACAGTCTTTCCCCCGATGCTTGCTTCATGCTCTCGCCTTTTGCAAGAAAGGGTTTGCGGGATTTCAAGCACTCTTCAAATATCAGCTCGATCATTTTGCTCGTGGGACCCGAAGGAGGGTTTACGCGGGATGAGGAAGCGGCTGCAATGGTTGCGGGTTTTATCCCATTGCGCTTGGGTAACCGCATACTGCGGACGGAGAGTGCCGCACTGGCGGCAGTGGGGGCAATGCAGGCGCTATGGGGTGATTATTGATCATGGATTTCGTGGCCTGGTTCCGGTCGGTAGCGCCTTATATCAACAGCTTTCGCCATAAAATTTTCGTGGTCGCTTTCGGCGGGGAAGTCGTTGCGGACGGGAAATTCATCGAACTCGTACACGATCTCAATCTGCTTGCCAGCTTAGGCGTACGCTTGGTGCTGGTGCACGGTGCGCGCCCGCAGATCGAATCGCGCTTAAACGAACATGACTTGCAGACGACATATATCCGGGGTATGCGCGTCACCGACGCGGCTGCATTGCAATGCGTCAAGGAATCGATAGGGCGGGTACGCGTCGAAATCGAAGCATTGCTATCAATGGGTTTGCCAAATTCACCGATGGCCAACGCTGCGATTCGCGTCGCCAGCGGCAACTTTGTGATTGCACGGCCAATCGGCGTGATAGAGGGCATCGACCTGATGCATACCGGAGAAGTACGCAAGGTGGATACTTCCGCCATCCGCTCGCGGCTCGAGCAAGGTGAATTGGCGTTGCTGTCGCCACTTGGCTACTCGCCTACCGGCGAGATCTTTAATTTGACACTGGAAAATGTCGCAGCTGAGGCTGCGATCGCCCTCAAGGCCGAGAAACTCATATTTCTGATGGATACCCAGGGGATCGAAAAGAGTGCTGTTGACAGTGAACAGGCGTTGCTGCTGCGGGAACTGACGGTGGCGGAGGGCAAGAGCTTGCTGAAGGAATTTGGCAGGAAAAGGGTAAAGCTTGCAGAGGATGCCCAGCTTTATCTGCCTTTTGCCTTGCATGCCTGTGAACGCGGGGTATCACGCATCCACCTCATAAGCCGCCACGTGGACGGTGCTATATTACAGGAGCTGTTCACGCATACCGGCATCGGGACAATGATATCGGAAGGCCCGTTGCAAAACCTGCGGGATGCACGAATAGAGGACGTCGGCGCGATTTTGCAACTGATTGAGCCCCTCGAAGCGGATGGGACGCTGGTGCGGCGGAGCCGCGAGTTACTGGAGATGGAAATTGATCGCTTCGTGGTGATCGAGCATGACCGCATGACTGTCGGTTGTGCTGCGCTCTATCCTTTCCCGGACGACAAGGCGGGCGAACTCGCCTGCCTTACCGTTCATCCGGATTATCGCAGTGCGGGCTGTGGAGATGCGTTGCTCAAGGCTATCGAGATGAAGGCGAGATCCCAGGGCAGTAAAAAACTGTTCGTTCTTACCACCCGGACAGCCCATTGGTTTATCGAACGCGGCTTCCTTGCAGCAGACGTCGGTCAATTACCCAAGGTGAAGCAGGGGTTATACAATTATCAACGGCGCTCGAAGGTATTTGTGAAACCGCTTTAACCGGCGATCAGATTCTGGCTGCTGGATCGACCATCCTGTCGTGGTAATCGAAGAGTGCAGCGCACGGCAGCGCTCTGGTCTACATTTGTATATTTCGGAGAAAGCAATGGCAAGAACCGTGAATTGCATCAAGCTCGGGCGGGAGCTGGAAGGTCTGGATTTTCCACCCTATCCAGGCGAGCTGGGAAAGCGTATTTTTGAAAATGTTTCGAAAGAGGCATGGGCAGGCTGGATCAGGCACCAAACCATGCTGGTCAACGAGTATCATTTGAATCTGTCGGACATCAAGGCGCGCAAATATCTGGCAGAACAGCTCGAGGCATATTTCTTCGGAAGCGGCGCGGAACAGCCTCGTGGCTATGTACCTCTTGCCAAATAGTGTCAGATAGCACGGCAGCTTGAAGTGACTGCATTGGACACATTCAGAGACGGTATGACCGATTCCAGAGTTTCCGCTCAGTTCCTCAATCGAGAGGTTGGCCAGATTGAATTCAACCGGAGGGTGCTTGCCCAAGCCGAAAATGAGGAGACCCCGCTTCTTGAGCGCCTGAAGTTTCTTTGCATTGTCAGCAGTAACCTGGACGAATTCTTCGAGGTTCGTGTTGCGGGGATCAAAGAGCAGATCAAACTCGATACCCGCGGTTTTGATCCGGCTGGCATGCTGCCGCATCAGATATTCAGATTGGTGAGCGAACAGACGCACACGCTGGTGGCGCGGCAGTACGCGTTGCTGAACCAGCAGATCTTGCCGGGCCTTGCCAGCGAGGGGATCCACTTTCTGCGGCGCGCCACCTGGAATGACGCACAGCGTGCCTGGATCAAGTCTTACTTTTTTCGCGAAATGATGCCGGTGCTGACTCCTATCGGCCTTGACATTTCGCATCCCTTTCCCCGGGTGCTTAACAAGAGTCTGAATTTTGCGGTAGAACTCGAGGGCAAGGACGCCTTCGGGCGTAATTCCGGAATTGCTATCGTGCAGGCCCCGCGCGTGCTGCCCAGGCTGATTCAGTTGCCGGCTGAAATTAGCAGCAGTGCTTATAATTTTGTATTTCTCTCTTCCATTCTGCATGCGCACGTAGGGGAATTATTCGCTGGGATGAATGTGCTGGGTTGCTATCAATTCCGCGCCACGCGCAATAGCGATCTGTTCGTGGATGAGGAAGAGGTCAAGAACCTGCGTATTGCGCTGCAGGGCGAACTGCCGCAACGGCACTTCGGCAATGCGGTGAGGCTGGAAGTGGCGGACAATTGCCCACCGCATATGTCGGCCTTTCTACTGGAGCAACTCGTTCTTGCCCAGGAGGATTTCTATCAGGTAGAGGGACCCGTGAATCTGGCGCGGATGATGCACGTCTTTGAACGCATAGACCGGCCCGATCTGAGATACCTGTCTTTCATTCCGGGTTTGCCGGTGACGCTGCAAAAGAAAAAAGCGTCTGACATTTTTCAGTTGATTCGCAAGAACGATATCCTGTTACACCATCCCTACCAGTCGTTCCAGCCGGTAATTCATTTCCTTCAGCAGGCTGCAACCGATCCGGATGTGGTGGCGATCAAGCAGACTGTATATCGTACCGGCGCCGATTCCCAGGTCATGGCTGCGCTTATCGCGGCGGCGAGCAGCGGAAAGGAGGTGACGGTGGTGGTGGAACTGCTGGCTCGTTTTGATGAAGAGGCCAATATCAACTGGGCCAGCCGGCTGGAGAATGTGGGGGCGCATGTGGTTTATGGAGTGGTAGGGCACAAGACGCACGCAAAGATGGCAATGATAGTGCGGCGTGAGGAAGGCAGCTTGCGCCGTTACATCCATGTCGGCACCGGGAATTATCACGCAAGCACAGCCCGGCTCTATACCGATTTCAGCTTGTTCAGCTGCCGGGAGGATTTCTGCGCTGATGTGAATGAAGTTTTCACGCAGCTCACCGGCCTGGGCAAGGCGGGGAAACTCCAGTATCTCTGGCAATCCCCTTTCAGTTTCCATAGCCAGATGATCGCATCCATCGACAATGAAGCGCAAAATGCGAGAGCAGGGAAGCCAGCCCGGATTGTCGCAAAGATGAATGCATTGCTGGAACCGGGAGTCATCAAGGCACTCTATGCCGCTTCCGAGGCAGGTGTAAAGATCGATCTCATTGTTCGCGGGGTATGCGCCTTGCGGCCGGGCATCAAAGGGCTTTCAGAAAACATTCGGGTACGCTCCATTATCGGCCGCTTTCTCGAGCACAGCCGGATTTTCTATTTTCGCAATGGCGGCGCTTACGACATCTACCTTTCCAGCGCCGACTGGATGGATCGAAATTTTTTTCGAAGGATCGAGATTTGCTTTCCGGTTTTGGAGCCAAAGCTGAAAAAGCGCGTGCTCGAAGAAGGCCTGTATGTATTCCTGAAGGACAATTGCCAGGCATGGGAAATGGACAGCGACGGCCGTTATCATTTGAAGCATCCCGGTCAGAGCAAGAAGCGAAGCGCTCAGGAGACGCTGCTGATGGAACTGGCCGCCGCGCAATAGAGACGGCAGCCCTCAGAGGCATGGCGTTTCGTCCGGCAGCGAGTAGTCGTTCCAGGCAATAGTCGGAAAAGAATCGTGCCGCTCGAAATCGAACTCAAATTAAGATTGTCACCCGAGGATGTCGGCCGGCTTCGACATGATCCGTTACTGGCATCCCTTACCGTTTCTCGCCCCGTTAGCCGAAAACTTTTCACCGCCTATTACGACACCCCTGATCTGTATCTTCAGAAGCATCAAATGGCGCTCCGGTTGCGCCATATCGGAAAAAAATGGATACAGTCCATCAAAGGAGGGGGTGATGTTGCCCTTGGATTGCACCAGCGTCATGAATGGGAGTCCATGGTGCCGACAGGACAACCCGATTTCACCCAAATATCTGATCCGTCTCTCATCCGCCTGTTCGGCGATGCCGAATCGCACGGTCAATTGCTTGCCCTGTTTACCACCGACTTCAAGCGCAGCACACGCATGTTGCGCCTGGTGGACGGAAGCGAGATCGAATTTTCGCTGGATCAAGGAGTAATCAGAACACCGGCTGATTTCACCCGGGGGATTTGCGAAATCGAGCTGGAACTGAAGTCCGGAAATGCGCAAGCGTTATACCAGTTCGCGCTGGATATACTGCACACCATTCCTTTCAGGTTGGAAAATGCAAGCAAAGCCGAGCGTGGCTATAGGCTCGCTGTCGACTCCAAATCCGCGCCGATCAAAGCAGTGCCTGTTCGACTCGAGACGGAAATGAAGTTGGACGAAGCATTCAAGGCGATCGCATGGAATTGCTTGGATCATCTGCAGGGCAACGAAGCAGGCATGCTGCAAAGCGAGGATCCGGAGTATCTGCATCAGATGCGCGTGGCATTACGCAGGGTGCGTACAGCGCACCGTGTTTTTACCCAGGCATTCGATGCAACTGCGTTTGCTTCTGCGATCCCGGACTTGAAATGGCTGTCGCGTTCTCTCG
This sequence comes from Nitrosospira sp. TNL300, assembly GCF_055385915.1. Taxonomy (NCBI): domain Bacteria; kingdom Pseudomonadati; phylum Pseudomonadota; class Betaproteobacteria; order Nitrosomonadales; family Nitrosomonadaceae; genus Nitrosospira; species Nitrosospira sp. TNL300. The sequence goes on from NZ_AP041005.1 coordinate 420,017, forward strand.
GGGCGGCGCGGGACTGGGATGTATTCATGTCGGAAACGTTAAGCGAAGTGAGGGACTGCTTTCATGAACATGCCGGCACTTCTGCCTTATGGGAAGAGTGCGAGCAGATGCGGCGAAACCGCAATGATGCGGCGCGTGAGGCGGTAGAATCTACTCGCTATACGGAAGCGATGCTGAGGCTGGGTGCCGGGTTGAACGCGGAGACTTGGGTTCCGGCACCTGATCCGCAGCGGAGTGAATCGCGAAAGATCCGGCTGGAATGGTCGGTGAAGAAATTCGCAGATAACGCGCTGTCGCACGGGCACGAAAAATTGAAAAAATATTACAAAAAAGCGGACAGGCAGAGTACAGAAGGAGTGCATGCCCTGCGTATTGCGGTGAAAGAGCAGCGATATACCGCCGAGTTTTTCTCAGATCTGTACCGCCGAAAAAAGGTGAAGCGCTACATCAAGTCTCTGACCGTGCTGCAGGAAGCGCTGGGCGCGGTAATTGACACTGCCGTGACCGGACGATTGCTGAATGAAGTCGGCATGATGGAGGACAAAGGTGGGAAAGGCGGCGAGTGCGAAGCAAAAGGTATTGTTCTTGGTTGGATCGCCCAGCGTGGGCTGACGAAAAGAAGTGAGCTTGATGAGGTATGGGGGGATTTCGAGAAAAAGGAGGTGTTCTGGTAGCCGCCCGGGTGCCTGCCGGGGTAGTGATTGCAAGTGCAAGATCGGGGCCAGCCGGCAGCTTTGGAAGTTCGAGCAATTCGACCGGGCACTTCAACCTCCGGTAATAAAAAGGCGAACCGTATTGGTTCGCCTTTTATCTCGTTCGAATTCCAGTTGCTTATAAAACCAGTACTGACGGTTGAACTGGTGGAACTGTCAGTTTACCTGATTACTTGATGACAGCCTTCAATTCCCCCTTCGCGTACTTGCCTGCCATGTTGTCCAGCGCGATAGGTTTGATTTTGGCCGCCTGCCCTGCACAGCCAAATGCTTCAAAGCGCGCCTTGCAAATGTCCTTGGCTGCGGCAGTCGCATCCTTGAGATATTTACGCGGGTCGAATTCGCTCTTGTTCTTGGCAAGATGGCGACGTATCGCACCGGTCATTGCCAACCGGATATCGGTATCGATATTGACCTTGCGTACGCCGTATTTGATGCCTTCCTGGATTTCCTCGACCGGAACGCCATAGGTTTCTTTCATCTCTCCACCATATTCACGGATGATGTCGAGCCAATCCTGCGGCACGGAACTGGAGCCATGCATTACCAGATGGGTATTGGGGATGCGCGCATGAATTTCCTTTATGCGCTCGATGGCGAGAATATCTCCAGTTGGCTTGCGCGTAAACTTGTATGCGCCATGAGAGGTGCCGATGGCGATTGCCAGCGCATCCACGCCCGTTTGCTTGACGAAGTCGGCTGCCTGCTCCGGATCGGTCAGCAGTTGATCATGAGACAGCTTGCCTTCGGCGCCATGGCCATCTTCCGCTTCCCCCATGCCGGATTCCAGGGAACCGAGACACCCGAGTTCACCCTCGACGGAAACACCCACTGCATGTGCCATTTCCACCACCTTGCCTGTGACTTCAACGTTGTATTCATAGGAAGAGGGCGTCTTCGCATCCGCTTCCAGGGATCCATCCATCATGACGCTGGAAAAACCGCTGCGAATGGCATTGACGCAAACCGCTGGCGAAGCTCCGTGGTCCTGGTGCATGACGATGGGAATGTGCGGATATGCCTCTACGGCCGCAGCAATGAGATGGCGCAGAAAAGGCTCGCCAGCATATTTGCGCGCGCCTGCTGAGCCCTGCATGATCACCGGGCTGTCGCATTCATCCGCGGCCTGCATGATGGCGTGAATCTGCTCCAGGTTGTTGACGTTGAAAGCGGGCAGGCCATAGCCATTTTCTGCCGCGTGATCCAAAAGTTGACGCAATGATACGAGTGCCATTAGAACCTCCTCAAAGTTAGAATCAGTATATGGTGCCACCGGGACCCCGTGAATCACGGGCAGTGAAAAACCCGGGATGGCGAAATCTGCTGCGCCGTGCTCAGGATTCCACCTTCCGTTCCTGCTTCCTGTGCTCGCCGACCTTCACTATTTTCATGGTATTGGTGCCGCCTGCCTTACCCACCGGTTCACCGATGGTCATGATGATCAGGTCGCCATTACGCACCGCGCCACGCCTGAGCAACTCGTTTTCGGCGTGATTCAGGATGATTTCGGGGTCGTTCGAACCTCCGCCGAACTTGACCGGATACACGCCGCGAAATAACGTCATCTTGCGCCGTGTATCCTCCTGCGGGCTCAACGCGAATATGGGCACGGTGGAACTCCTACGCGACATCAGCAACACGGTCCTGCCGCTTTGCGTAAGCGCCGCAATGGCTCTGATCTTCAATCCTCCTGCGGTGAACATGGTCGCACGGGCAATCGCTTCCTCGATATTATCGGGCAGGCCGCCCTGCAGCCGTCGATTTTCACTGCTTACCAGGTATTCCTTTTCCGCCTCCAGGCATACCCTTGCCATTGCCGCAACCGCTTCAACGGGATATTGCCCTGTGGCGGATTCCGCTGACAGCATCACCGCATCAGTGCCATCCAGTACCGCATTTGCTACATCCGATACCTCCGCGCGGGTGGGGATGGGACTGCTGACCATGGACTCCATCATCTGTGTGGCGGTTACCACCAGCTTGTTCTTGGTTCGGGCAGTGCGGATCATCCGTTTTTGCAATGCCGGCACCACTGCATCGCCTACTTCTACCGCAAGGTCTCCGCGCGCAACCATGATTGCATCGGAGGCCTCCAGAATGTCATCCAGCGCCAAGATGGCTTCCGATCGTTCGATCTTCGCCATCAATAAACTTTTTCCGCCCGCCTCGCGCATTACATCGCGCGCCCAGCGCATATCATCGCCAGAACGGGGAAATGATACCGCCAGATAATCGGCTTTAAGCGCTGCGGCCGTCCGGATATCTTCCACGTCCTTGCCGGTGAGGGCAGGCGCACTCAGACCGCCGCCTTTGCGGTTGATTCCCTTGTTGTTGGACAGTATTCCACCCTGTTCAACCACGCAATAAACCTGGCTTCCCTTGACTTCGGAAACGCCGAGCACGATGCGTCCATCATCCAGGATCAGCGTTGCACCGGTCTCGACATCGCTGGGCAATTCCTTGTAATCCAGGCCCACCCGTTCCTGGTTTCCAAGCTCGCATTCGGCGTCGAGTATGAATTGATCGCCCGTTTTCAGCAGAATTTTATTATTTTCAAATTTGCCGATTCGAATCTTGGGCCCCTGCAGGTCCGCCAGCACACCCACCGCGTGACCAGCGGCGCGTGCCAGGGAGCGCGCCAACTCGGCACCTTCGATATGCTCTTCCCTGGTCCCATGGGAAAAGTTGATACGGACTACATCAACGCCGGCGTTTATCATCCGCTCCAGCACCTTTGCATCTCGGGATGCCGGACCGAGTGTTGCTACGATTTTTGTTCTTCGAATCATTCTGATGAGGGCACGCGTTGAATCGGCGTATCAATCCGCATATTTCGCTACCTGGGCCTATCTGCTGCCGGCTGCGCGCTGTTCGAGTATTTCCACGGCAGGCAACTTCTTGCCTTCCAGAAATTCCAGAAAGGCCCCACCCGCAGTGGAAATGTAAGAAACCTTGTCATAAATATCGTATTTCTGGATAGCGGCAATGGTGTCTCCTCCCCCTGCCAGGGTAAAGGCGTCGGTATCGGCGATAGCCATGGCGATGGTTTTGGTGCCTTCACCGAACTGATCGAACTCGAACACTCCGACAGGGCCGTTCCATACTACGGTACCGGCTTTCATGATGATGTCCGACAACTCGCGGGCGCTCTTCGGGCCGATATCGAATATCATATCGTCATCCGTTACCGCACCTGCATCCTTCAATACCGCCGGTTCACTGGCGTCGAATTTTTTTCCGACAACAACATCAACGGCAATTGGAATGGTCGCATTCCGCTTTGTCATTTTTTCCATGAGCATTTTGGCGGTGGGAACCAGATCATCTTCACACAGGGATTTTCCAACGTTCTTTCCCGCCGCCTTGAGGAAGGTATTGGCGATGCCGCCGCCCACCACCAGTTGATCCACTTTTTCCGACAGGGATTCCAGGACGGTCAGTTTTGTCGAGACCTTCGAGCCTCCGACGATTGCCACCATGGGACGGGCTGGATCCAACAACGCCTTGGTCAGCGCGTCCAGCTCTTCTGTAAGGAGAATGCCAGCGCAGGCAACAGGAGCGTATCTGGCAATGCCATAGGTCGACGCCTCGGCACGATGCGCTGTGCCAAAAGCATCCATCACAAACACATCACACAGCCTTGCATATTTCTGCGCCGTTTCATCCGCGTTTTTCTTTTCCCCCTTATTGAAGCGGCAATTTTCGAGGATGACCAGTTCGCCTTCGGCAACGTCGAAGTTGCCGTCCACCCAATCCTTGACCAGGCGCACGGGCTTGCCGAGACGCTCGGAAATATTGTCGGCTACCGGTTTGAGCGAGTTTTCTTCTGACCATACGCCTTCTTCCGGTCGTCCCAGATGGGAGGTAACCATCACTTTGCCGCCTTGCTTCAGGCAATAGTCGATGGTGCCCATGGAGGCGCTTATGCGTGCGTCGGAGGTAACTTTGCCATCTTTCACGGGCACATTGAGGTCGGCGCGGATGAACACGCGCTTGCCTTTCAGATCAAGGTCGGTGACTCTAATGACGGACACTGGGAACTCCAAGTTTTAAGACATAAGGAAGTTTGAGATTCCTTATGATGAATTGAAGAGAAGGACAGGGATCAGGGGGGAAGAAAAATGATCCCGGGTTTCTTCCCCTTGTGACGAATTCGTCCTCTGCTACTTGCCGGCCACAACGCGGACCATCTCCAGAATCTTGCTGGAGTAGCCCCACTCATTGTCGTACCAGGAAACCACTTTTACAAAATTGCCGTCCAGAGCCATTCCCGCTTCCGCATCGAAGATCGAGGTTGCGCTTTCGCCCCGAAAATCGGTGGAAACAACCTTCTGGTCCGTATAGGCCAGCACACCTTTCATCGATCCCTCGGATGCCTTCTTCATGGCATCGCAGATTTCTTCGTAGCTGGCTTCCTTCTCCAGTTCAACGGTAAGATCCACCACGGAAACATCAGAGGTCGGAACGCGAAAAGCCATGCCGGTGAGCTTCGTATTGAGTTCCGGGATAACCTTGCCAACGGCTTTTGCCGCACCGGTAGAGGAGGGAATGATGTTTTCCAGAATACCCCTACCACCGCGCCAATCCTTGTTGGAAGGACCATCCACCGTCTTCTGGGTTGCGGTGGCGGCGTGAACCGTCGTCATCAGGCCGCGTTTGACGCCAAAGGTGTCGTTCAGTACCTTTGCAACGGGAGCGAGGCAGTTCGTGGTGCATGAGGCGTTGGAAATAATCGCCTGACCGTCATACGTATCGTTATTCACTCCATATACGAACATGGGTGTATCGTCTTTCGACGGCGCAGACATGATGACTTTCTTTGCGCCTGCGGCAATATGTTTCTGACAGCTTTCCTTGGTGAGGAAAAGGCCGGTCGACTCAACCACGACTTCAGCACCGACTTCTCCCCATTTCAGTTCAGCCGGGTCTTTAATCGCTGTCAGCCGTATTCTTTTGCCATTGACAATGAGGGTACTGTCTTCGATCGAAACATCCCCCTTGAAACGGCCATGCACGGAATCATGCTGCAGCATATAGGCGAGGTAGTCGGGCTCAAGCAGATCATTGATGGCAACGACCTCAATATCCGGAAAATTCTGGACTGCCGCGCGGAAAACCATTCGTCCGATACGGCCAAATCCATTGATACCGACCTTGATTGTCATGTTTTACACTCCTTGGATAAAAAAAGAATCCCGGCGCGGAGAAAATTTCCTCCGCGTTTCGGCTGGCAATTGGTCAGAATTAAATGACGCTGTTTACCGCCTTTACCACATTCTCTACGGTGATGCCGAAGTGCTTGAACAGCTCTCCAGCTGGCGCGGACTCACCGAAGGTATCGATACCGACCACTGCTCCCTCCAGACCCACATACTTGCGCCAGTAATCCGTCACGCCTGCTTCCACCGCCACGCGCCCTATACCCTTGGGCAGCACGCTGTTCTTATAATCGACATCCTGGCGGTCGAATACGTTTGTGCAGGGCATCGAAACGACGCGCACATGAATTCCCGTTTCGGCCAGCGCTTTTTGCGCCATCATCGCCAGGCCGACTTCCGAACCTGTGGCAATGATGACTGCCCGCGGTTGGTTGTCAGACGCTTCCGACAGGATATAGCCGCCCTTGTCGATCAGCTTGATCGTGTTCCCTTCGCGTTTCTGAAAGGGAAGGTTCTGGCGGCTGAAAATCAGTGTGGAGGGGCCGTCCTTGCGATCGATTGCCCGTGCCCAGGCAACGGTCGATTCAACCGTATCGCACGGGCGCCATACATCCATGTTGGGGATGTAGCGTAATGTCGCGGTCTGTTCCACCGGTTGGTGCGTAGGACCATCTTCGCCCAGGCCGATGGAATCATGGGTGAATACGAACAGGCAGCGTATTTTCATCAGGGCAGCCATGCGAAGCGCATTTCGCGCATATTCCGAGAACATGAGGAAGGTGGCGCCGTAAGGAATGATTCCTCCATGCAGCGCCAGTCCGTTCATGATGGCGCTCATGCCGAATTCGCGCACGCCGTAATATACGTAGTTGCCGCCATCCTGCCGGACGATGCCTTTTGAACCCGACCAGAGGGTAAGATTCGATCCGGCCAGGTCTGCCGAGCCGCCGACCAGTTCCGGCAACTTGGGCGCCAGCCCTTCAATCGCATTCTGCGATGCCTTGCGGCTTGCAATGGTTTCTTCCTTCGCATCAACACGGGCGACCAGTGCATCCACGTGCTCCTGCCACCCCTCCGGCAGTTCGCCTGCCATCCGCCGGCTGAACTCAGCCGCCTCAGCCGGGTATTTCGCAGCGTACTCCGCAAACTTGTGATTCCAGCCGTCTTCCAGTCTTTGCCCTTTTGCGCGCGCATCCCAGGTCTGGTAGACATCCTCGGGGATTTCGAATGGCAGGTGATTCCAGCCGATGTGCGGACGCGCAGCAGCTATTTCCACGTCGCCCAACGCCGCGCCATGCACCTCGTGAGTATTTGCCTTGTTGGGTGAGCCCATCCCGATCACGGTCTTGCAGCAGATCATGGAGGGTTTGTCCACCGCCTGTTTGGCTGCCTCGATGGCGGCTTCTACCGCTACCGGGTCATGTCCGTTGACATTCGGCACAACATGCCAGCCATAGGCTTCGAAGCGTTTGGGCGTGTCGTCTGTGAACCAGCCCTCTACATGTCCATCGATGGAAATACCGTTGTCGTCATAAAAACAGATCAGCTTGCCCAATCCCAATGTGCCTGCAAGCGAGCAGGCTTCATGGGAAATACCTTCCATCAGACAGCCATCGCCCAGGAATACGTAGGTATGGTGATTGACGATATCGAAGCCGGGACGGTTGAATTCCGAGGCAAGTATTTTCTCTGCCAGAGCCATTCCCACAGCATTGGTGATCCCTTGGCCCAGCGGACCTGTGGTCGTCTCGACGCCCGGTGTATAACCATATTCCGGATGGCCGGGAGTCTTGGAATGAAGCTGACGGAAGCGCTTGATTTCCTCCATCGGCAAATCGTAGCCCGTGAGGTGCAGCAGGGCGTAGATGAGCATGGATCCATGTCCATTTGACAAAACGAAGCGGTCACGGTCGGCCCACTTCGGATTTGCCGGATTATGGCGTAGGTGATGTATCCACAATACCTCAGCGATCTCAGCCATGCCCATAGGCATTCCCGGATGCCCCGAGTTGGCTTTTTGCACGGCATCCATCGCCAGTGCACGAATGGCGCTGGTCAGGTTCTTGAATACCGGCGCTTCAAAATCTCGAAATGTTCCCATGAACATGGACTCCTAGCTCAACAATTTATACGCACACAAAAACACCGCTCAAGTAGCGGTGCGGGTCGGCAAAACCATTATTATCGCTTAAGATAGGATGTCAGACAATATGACAAGCTCGATCGTAGAGAATGAATCTCAATTGCCGCGCAGTCTGATACCGAGCAGTTTGAGTTTGCGGTACAGATGGGTGCGCTCCAGGCCGGCGCGTTCCGCCACTCGGGTCATATTGCCGTTTTCCTGCTCGATAAGCTGTTCAAAATACGTTTTTTCGAACATGTCCCGCGCTTCACGCAACGGTATGTCGAGCGGAATGCCTCCCACTGCCTGTGAAGGCGAGGAAGGGGCCAGCATCTGCTTTACGTCTTCTGCCGATATTTCATCGCTGGTGCAGGTCAGTGCGAGGGTATGCACTGCGCCTGTCAGTTGTGAGAGATTTCCCGGCCAGTCGTGATTTCGCAGGCAGTTGAGGGCAGCGGTGCTGAATTGTCGCAACGGGACGTCTCCCGATTCGATGTAACGCGAGAGTATCTGGGTCGCGAGCTCGGGAATGTCTTCCCGATGCTCCCTCAATGCAGGCACGTTAATGCAAAGTCCGCTCAGCATCTCATACAGCCTTGGGTCGTAGACCCCTTGGGCCGCCAGGCTGGCAAGCGGCATGGAGGTCACGCATACGAGCCGGACACTGTATCTTTCCAGCTTGCCCAGCAGCAGCAGCAGTCCTTTTTGCGCCAGTTTGTTGAGTTCGCCGATCTCCTTGAGAAAAAGCAATCCTCCTTTTGCCTGTTCAAGTAACTCAAACGGAGCATTCGACAGGGCGGCGAGGGTATCGGGTTCTACCCATGGTGTATTCGGCTGGTGCAGAAAGCGGGCACACAGCTCCACGCCAGTCCCCGGTTCACTTATGAGCAGCACCGGTGTCGTGAGGCTGGCAACCTGTTCCAGTCGTCTTTTCAGGTCTGTAATCAGCGCCCCGCGTCCCAGGCTCGCCAGGGGAAGCGTCATGCGTGGCTTGGCCTGTCCGCTGCGCAATGCGCGGCCGACTGTGCTCAGCAGTTTTTGCAGCGGTACCGGTTTTTCGAGATAGGCCGCTGCCCCCATACGCGTGGCTTCTACCGCGGTGTCGATTGTGCCATGCCCTGACATCATTACAACGGGCATGGTGAGAAGTCCGCTGCTGACCCATTCTTTCAGCAGGGTGATGCCATCAGTATCCGGCATCCAGATATCCAGCAATACCAGATCAGGACGAGCCTGTTTCCGCCACGCGCGCGCCTGTGCGGCATTTTCCGCGAGGGCGACGCGATAACCCTCATCGCGCAGGATTTCGGACAAAAGCTCGCGGATGCCGATTTCATCGTCGACGATCAGTATCGTATTGTTGCTCATAATTCCAGGAATGGATTTGCTTGCCACGGAAATGAAATTGAACGTCAAGCCTTACCTCTCATTCTTTTGACTGCATTTCACAGAAAAGTGAAAGCGCAGGTTTGGCCGCGATCGGTCGGAGCCATCTATCCTTGAGAGAAACCACGAGCTTGTCCGGCGAGACGGGGAGTATGATTGAAATACGCGCACCGTGCGGCTGCATATTTTCAATCTGAATCGTTCCCCTGTGTTCTTCGATTATCTTTTTTACAATGGGAAGACCGAGTCCGGTTCCTTTCGGTTTTGTTGTCACATAGGGTTCAAATACCCGTGCTCTCACCTGTTCAGGAAATCCCCCGCCGTTATCGCTGACGGTGAAACGTATTCCTGAGGACAGGGTTTCCGTTTGTATCATGATTGCGGGTTGAGCCAAACCGGCCAGCGCATCCTGGGCATTCTGCAGGAGATTGTGTATCACCTGGCGCAGTCGCGCGGAGTCCCCTTTCATCATCGGCAGGTCGGGCGCCAGAACCAGATCGATGTGCGGTTGCCGATTATCCGGCGCTGCTGTGGCTGGGCTTTCATATAAGGCGAGCACTTCCCGTACCAGCGCATTGAAATCCAGAAGGTGAAATTCGGGTTCAGGGGCGCGCGCGTATTCGCTGAATTCATTGACCATCCTTTTGAGCGCTTCCACCTGATTGACAATCGTTTCGGTGGAACGCTGCAGAATTTGAGCATCATTGTCATTCAGCTTCGCGGCAAGCTTGTGCTGTATGCGTTCGGCGGACAGTTGTATCGGGGTCAAGGGATTCTTTATCTCATGCGCCAGACGCCGCGCCACCTCTCCCCAGGCTGCTGCGCGCTGAGCTTCCAGCAGATGGGTGATGTCGTCGAACACGACGACGCCTCCTCCGCCCGGCACATGCGCCAGCCATGTTCCTCGTAGCAGCAGGACCTGACGCGTGCCCTCTCTCGTTCGCTCCACCTGGCGCTGCCACTCGCCCTTTATTTCCGGGTGAAATCCTTCCAGAATTCCATATGCGAAAGCGTTCAACCCGGATTCACGCATCGCGCATTCCTCGATCGTCAATCCTTCCAGGCCGGGCAGTGGAACGTTCAGGATTTGCTCCGCGCTCAGATTGGCTGTGCGCAAGCGCAGGCTTTCATCGAATACCAGGACGCCCGAGGAAAGATTGGCCAGGATATTTTCCAGATAAGCCCGCGCACTTTCCACTTCCTGCTGATTGTGCTGGGCAGTTATCCGCGCTTCCTCCAGCTGCTGAGTCATGAGATTGAATGATTCGGTCAGTACGCCAAGTTCGTCGCGGCTCCGTACCGGATGACGTCTGCTGAAGTCGCCCTGTGCCACTGCTCGCGTGCCCTCCGCCAGCATTCCTAGGGGCGCGCTGAGCCGCTCGCTGATCAGGAATGCGGCGGCCAGGGCAGAGAAAAGCGCAAGCAGCAGTGCGAGCGTCAGGGTCACCCCGTAGAGGTGTTTGAGACCTTCGCGCGACAGCAGCAATTCCTGGTAGTCCCGATAGGCTGCCTGTACTATTTCCGCGTCTTCTGCCAGTTGTTTCGGCACGGGCTGCGTCAACTGCAGAATGCGCGTATTGTTTCTTACGCCGGGAACATCGATAGGTGACCATACCTTCAGGTACAAACCCTCGCCGGGAATTGATTCAATCGTGCTGTACCCGTTCTCCGTCCTGATCTGATGCATTGACGTCGTGCTGAGCACGTCAGGTACGGTTTCACTCGTGTCCGCACGTGCAAATGCAACGACGTTACCTTCGTGATCAAACAGGACTGCTTCCCGCACCTGCGTTTGATGAACGAGCTGGTTCAATGCCGGCCGCAAGGGCCCCGTTTGCTCGGATAATGCAAGCGCAGCGAGATCGGCTTTTCTGTGCAGATCTTCCAGCCGGCTGTCGAGAATGGTGCGTCCCAGTTCCAATCCGCCTTCCAGAGCGCGATCCACTTTTACGTCGAACCACGATTCGATGCTTTTTCCCAGAAATTGGACTGATATGCTATAGACCAGGACACCCGGGAGCACCGCCATCAGCGAGAAGATCAGCAACAGGCGCAGCGCCAGCCTGGAACCGAATACGCCTGCCTGAAGCCTGCGTCTGAGCCTCCATAGCAGGTATCCGACGATTGCCATGAGGAACAGCACCAACCCGGCGTTGAGCCTGATCAGAAGCCTGTATTTACGGTCAAAGAGCCCGGTATCGGCGCCAGCGCTCGCGAGCAGGAACAGCATGATCGCCCCCAGCACCACGCCGGCGATGATGAGGTATTTCATCATTTGCTGCTGTCCTGCAGCTTCTGGGGGGGTAGGCGGGTATCCCATCGCAAAGTACCGGAACCAAGATCCCATTCCCGGGAGCCAAGCGTTTCCACCTGGAACGGCTTGGGCAGCGCCGCTATGTCGAGACGCATGCGCAATTCCACGGTATATTCCGCGTCCGGGATCAATTCTTCACTCGCGTTGATCGGCCGGTCCCGCACGCGGCTCAACGCCTGTAACGCGTCGTTGAGCGAACCGAAGCTCTGTGACAATGCCCCTCGCGTCAGGCGATACTGGCGGGTCAGTGCGTAGTAGCTCAACCCTTCGCGTACCCTGCTATAGCCTACTCTTTTATCGAACCAGTACCAGCGTGAGTTCACCAGGCCGAGCTCCGTGACAAAATAAAGCACAATACCCTTCTCCAGTGCGTGCTCCAGTTTGTGATTGAGAGTGATCTGGAAATCGGCGTCAAACTCGTAGACGCCTTCCACTGGTTTGATTCTGACCGACTTGATTTCTATGCGTGCTTCCGCATGTGCGCTGGATGCCTGTCCTATGAGCACAAGCAGCAGCATTGCCGCTGTCATGCGTAGGAGACGCGCCAGGAAATCAGAGCTTTTCAAGCAATGCATAAAAAAAACCGTCGTGATGGGGATCCGGCAACAACTGCCCGTCGACTATTTCTGGCACGGAAAAGGGCAGCAGACGAGCGTCGGGGTGATGATTCAGGAAGCTTTCCACCTGAAGACCGTTTTCCTCTGCGAATATGGAACAGGTGACATAGAGCAATTTGCCGCCTTTGACCAGGGTTTGCCAAAGGGCATCCAGCGTTTTACGTTGTATCTCGGCAAACTGCGCCAGGTCGCTTTCGCGCCGCAGCCATTTGATGTCGGGATGACGCCGCGCCACCCCGGACGCAGAACAGGGGACATCAGCCAGGATGCGATCGAATGGCCTTCCATCCCACCACTCCTCCGGGTGCGTGGCGTCGCCCTGAATGATGCGATAAGGCTTGAGGCCGAGACGAGTGAAATTCTGCTTTAGCCGTTCTACCCGCTCGCCATCATTGTCAACTGCGATCAATTCCAGATCGGCCAACTCAAGCAGATGAGCGCTTTTCCCGCCAGGCGCAGCGCAGGCGTCCAGCACGCGCATTCCGCTCTGGGGGTATAGTAACGGCGCTGCCATTTGGGCGGCCACATCCTGAACTGATACCAGGCCTTGACCGAATCCCGGCAGTTTTTCCACTGGGACGGGGTGAGATAGTTCAAGCGCCTCTTCTGTCCAGTCGTTTTCCGGTCGCCGGGCATTCAGTCCGGCATTGTGCAGCAGGTTCTGATAGGCTTCAACGTTTGTTCTCCGCCGATTGACCCTGAGCGCCATGGGCGGCCGTCGATTGGCAGTTTCCAGTACAGCCTGATAGCGTGAGGGATATTGCGCATGGAGTCTGTCGATCCACCATTGTGGATGAGAATACCTTCCTACATCGGTTGCCGCCGTTTGTTCAAGCAGAGCAGGACGTTTGCGCAAGAAGTTGCGCAATATCGCATTGACCAGTCCGCCTACACTTTTCGCATGCCGAGGATCCCGCGTGTTCCTGCTATTCCTGCTATCGATCGAGGGACTGCAGGAAGCGGATACCGCGCTGTCCACTACGACATGCGGCGCTGTTTTGCTGTATTGAAGCTGATACAGTCCCACCAGCAGCAGGTAGCGCAAACCCTGATCCTTCAGTGGCTTGTTCAGCAATAAGCCAAGCAATATGTCCAGTTGACCATAAAAGCGCAGTACGCCATAGCTTAAATCCTGAATCGCACCGCGCTGCTGGTCAGAGAGGCCGCTGTGGCTGCGCCAGGTTTCCTGCAAAACGGTTGTCAGACTCGCGCCGCTCAGCACTCTTTCAACAGCGGTGGCGGCCAGGCGCTGGGTCCTGATCATTCCCGGCTTTCAAAACGATCGCCCCGCTGCAGAGAATGCCCCAGAAGGAATTCAGCGGACCTTAATTTTTTACCTCCGGATTTTTGCACGATCTCCAATACCAAGGCATGCTTGCCGCATGCAACGACAATTCCGTCTGGCCTTACTGCAACGATTTCCCCCGGTTTTTCATCTGCCTCTGCAGTATCTACGCTGGCCTGCCACACTTTCATGGAAATTCCATTCACGGTGGAATGCATGCCAGGACGAGGATTAAAGGCCCTCACTGCGCGATCAATGTTTTCAGCATCCATCCGCCAGTCAATTTCGGCTTCCACCTTTTCCAGTTTGGAGGCGTATGTCGCCGCCAGATCATTCTGGGGAGTGGCGATAATTTTTCCTTGCTGCAACAAAGCCAGCACCTCTACGATACAGGACGCTCCCAGTTGCCCAAGCTTTTCATGCAATGTTCCGGCAGTATCCTCCTTTGCGATTGTAATACTTCGTACCAGCAGAATGGGGCCGGTATCGAGACCGCGATCCATTTGCATGATCGTAATTCCTGTTTCCCGGTCTCCCGCCAGAATCGCGCGTTCGATCGGAGCTGCTCCGCGCCATCTGGGCAGTAACGAGGCATGAATGTTGACGCAGCCAAGTTTCGGAATATTCAGAACGGAGAAAGGCAGAATCAATCCATACGCGGCGACAATCATGATATCCGCCCCGATGGCATCGAGTTGCGCATGCAACTCGGGTTGGCTGAGGGAGGAGGGTTGCAGCAGATCAAACCCGTGCTTTTGCGCCAGTAACTTCACTGCACTGGGAACATTTTTCATGCCTCTTCCGGCAGGGCGATCCGGCTGGGTCAGCACCAGTGCAATTTCGTGTCCGGCATCTGCCAGCGCTTCAAGCGCGACAGCGGCGAAAGGAGGCGTTCCGGCAAAAATGATTCTCATGGGGATAGGCAGAAGCAGGCGCTCGACCGCAAGAAAGGGCTGTCAGTGTTCGCATCCCCTTCCCGCTGCCAGCGCCGGTCAGCAAACTCTCCGGATAATCTCGCATTGCGGGTTGCATTGGGGTTGCTGTGGAAACAGGGAAATGCGCCGTGGAATGTACCAAAAGCTTGCAAGAGACGCACAATAAAGATATAAATTTTTACGCGGTCTGCTACATCACCTTTCGGCGCTGTTTCCGGAATTTTGCCTGAATCCTCGATTGCTTCATCTGTGACCAATACTCCACAAATACTTTTCCCAGCAGGTGGTCCATTTCATGCTGGATACATACCGCCAAAAGGCCGTCGGCATCCAGCGTGAAGGGCTCGCCGTTCTTGTTCAGTGCTTCAACGGTAATCTGCGCAGCACGCTGTACCTTGCCAAATATGCCAGGTACGGACAGACAGCCTTCCTCATAGTCCGATTCTCCGTCGCGTGCGGTGATTTCCGGATTGATCAGCACAAGCAGCTGGTCCTGGGTATTGGAAATATCGATTACGATAACGCGCTTGTGCACATCCACCTGAGTGGCAGCCAACCCGACTCCCGGAGCGGCGTACATGGTTTCCGCCATATCCTGCACCAGGACGCGTATTTCATCGGTGACTTCGGGAACCGGGGCCGCAATGGTGTGCAACCGTTCGTCAGGATATTGCAATATTTTTAATAACGCCATAAAAAGGCTTGAACATAAAAGAAACTGAATGCAAAATTCAAGGCGATGCCTGATAGCGGATCGTCCGCCGCACCCTCGCAGGATTCCTTCGGATATATTATATCCTGATTTACGCAACCTTCTTTTCTCCGACCTTCAATCACTGCTAAGTTCCTATATCTCATCAGATTGTCCTGTCATGACGGTAATCGGAGATTTGCCTCCAGGTTGATCACCATGAGTTCTGCAGTGGTGAAGGAATGAAGACCACCGGCCGCAGTTACGGGATGAAAAGGCCATGTCATCAATACCTGACCAGGTAATTTCGCAGCGGAATATCGAACCGGATATCGAATCCTGGCTTGCTCTGGATTTGATCGATGGCCTGGGTGACGAGTCGACGAGGTGTCTGCTTGCGGTTTTTGGCAGTCCCGCTGCAATTCTTTCGGCGAGCATGGCTTCATTGGAACGCGTGGTTAAAAGGAAGGTGGCGCACAGCATTATCGGGGGAGCTGACCCGCAAAAGCTGGGCGCTTCGCTCAGATGGCTGGAAGACCCGCAGAATTCCGTCATCACTCTGGCAGATCCGGATTATCCCGCACTGTTACTCAATATCCCCGATCCTCCGCCGCTTCTCTACGTCAAAGGAAGACGTGGTTTGCTGAACACACCAATGCTTGCCATTGTCGGCAGCCGGAATGCTACGCCCCAAGGTCTTTCCAATGCAGAAGCTTTTGCCGAGGCAGCGAGCAATGCGGGGTTTTGCATCGCCAGTGGCATGGCGCTCGGCGTGGATGCCGCAGCACATCGTGGAGGGCTGCGAGGAAGGGCAGGGAGTGTTGCCGTGGTGGGTACCGGACTGGATATCGTTTATCCCGCAAGCCATCGCAAGCTGGCGCATGAGTTGGCGGAAAAGGGTGCGCTTGTCTCCGAGTTTCCGCTGGGTACGCCTCCCATCGGCAGCAATTTTCCGCGTCGCAATCGCATCATCAGTGGCCTGAGCAGGGGGTGCCTTGTGGTCGAGGCTGCGGTGCAGAGCGGTTCTCTTATCACCGCGCGACAGGCGTTGGAGCAGGGGCGCGAAGTATTCGCCATTCCGGGCTCCATCCACTCGCCCTTGTCCAGGGGATGCCATGCACTCATCAAGCAGGGCGCCAAGCTGGTGGAAAGCGCAGGGGATATTCTGGAGGAGTTCGGCTGCCTACCTGGAGCTCCCGCCCTCATTCCGGAATGTGATGAGGCTGCAAGAGAAGAATTTTTGCTGTTGAAACACCTCAGCCACGACATCATCGATGTCGATACCCTCTGCATTCGTAGCGGCTTGACGGTAGAAACGGTATCGGCGATGCTGTTGACGCTTGAACTGGACGGCATAATCGCCAGTCTTCCCGGCGGGCGTTACCAGCGGCTCCGGTAGGTTACGGTGTTCGAGGTGTGTACGGTTTCCATGTGATAACCAAGTCTGGAGGAGGTAACGCGGGGCCGGAAGAAATTGCAAAAGCTGCAGCGACCGGTGCGGAAGGCATGATTCCGTGCGGAGAAGCATGGCTGTTTTTCTGTTCAGCTTGCCTGTTTTCGGGCATTCCTATCATGATGACGTTTTTGGTTCCGGGTCGCTGGCAGTGCTATCTATTTTTGCCTGCCACCTGTTATGCTGATGAATCGCGTGGAGGTGCGCGACATTTACAGGAGTTTCATGGGTAAAACTTTAATCATTGCCGAGAAGCCTTCTGTTGCCGCAGACATTGCGCGTGTCCTGGGCGGATTCACGAAACATACCGATTACTTCGAGAACGATGAATATGTCGTGTCGTCTGCCGTAGGGCACTTGCTTGAGCTCGCGGTTCCTCCTGAACACGAAGTCAAGCGAGGGAAATGGAGCTTTACGAATCTGCCTGTCATTCCACCGCATTTTGACCTCAATCCCATCGAGAAAACCGAATCGCGGCTGAAGCTTCTGACCAGGCTCATCAAGCGGAAGGATGTGGACGCGCTGATCAATGCTTGCGATGCAGGCCGGGAAGGGGAACTGATTTTTCGCTACATCACTCGCCATGTTGGAACCAGAAAACCGGTTAAACGACTATGGCTGCAATCGATGACGCCCACTTCCATCCGGGAGGGTTTCAATAAGCTGCTGGATGATGAGGACGTGTGGCCATTGGCGGAAGCAGCGGTAAGCCGCTCGGAAGCTGACTGGCTGGTGGGCATAAACGGCACACGCGCCATGACCGCATTCAATTCGCAGGAAGGCGGCTTCCATAAAACCACGGTGGGACGTGTACAAACTCCTACATTGGCGATTCTGATCGAGCGCGAGGACATCATCAAGAAATTTGTCCCTCGCAGCTACTGGGAAGTGCATGCAACGTTTTCCGTCCGGGAAGGAAGCTATAAGGGTCGCTGGTTCGACGAGTCGTTCACGAAAGCCAAAAAAGACAATGAGCAAAAACCGGAGCGACTATGGGATCACGCGACTGCGGAAGCTATCCGCGCCAAGTGCCTCGGCAAATTCGGCGTCGTCACCGAAGAATGTAAGCCTGCTACCGAAACCTGCCCTTTGCTCTATGACCTTACCAGTTTGCAGCGCGACGCCAACGGCCGTTTCGGCTTTTCCGCCAAGACTACGCTCGCACTGGCACAGGCATTATATGAAAAGCATAAGGTGTTGACTTATCCACGCACGGACTCGCGGGCTCTGCCGGAGGATTATATTGCTACCGTCCAGGAAACCCTGGGTTCTCTAGAAAATACGAGGTACAGCACATTTGCCGGGCAGATTCTCAAAGCGGGCTGGGTGAAACCCAATAAACGTATATTCAACAATGCAAAAATCTCCGACCACTTTGCGATCATTCCTACGACCATTGAAGCCCGGGGTTTGAACGAGGTGGAGTCAAAACTGTACGATCTTGTTGTCAAGCGTTTTCTCGCGATATTTTATCCAGCGGCTGAATTTCTCGTTACCACCCGTATCACGCGAGTGGAGAACGAGCCCTTCAAGACGGAAGGCAAGGTCCTGGTCAATCCCGGCTGGCAGGCCGTTTACGGCAAGGAGGCGCAGCCTTCGGGCACAGAGGACAGTTCGACTCTGGTCAAGCTGGAGCCGGGTGAATCGGTGATCGCCGAGGAAATTGAGGTTGCTTCGAACCAGACCCGGCCGCCCCCCCGATTCAATGAAGCCACGCTGTTGTCCGCCATGGAAGGCGCGGGTAAATGGGTGGAAGATGAAGAACTGCGGGAAGCCATGAGCGCAAAGGGACTCGGCACGCCGGCGACACGTGCGGCCATTATCGAAGGCTTGGTATCGGAAAACTACATCCAGCGTGTGGGACGGGAACTGCATCCTACTGCCAAGGCCTTTTCCCTCATCACCCTGTTGCGCGGGTTGAAAGTACCGGAACTCACTTCGCCTGAACTGACGGGGGACTGGGAATACAAGCTGCGCCAGATTGAACAGGGAAAGCTCGAACGCAACAAGTTCATGGCGGAAATCGCGGAGATGACGAGCCATATCGTACAACAGGCAAAAAGTCATCGCGGTGAAACCATCAGTGGAGATTTTTCGACGCTCAAGTCGCCCTGTCCGAAATGCGGCGGCGTGATTCAGGAGACATATAAAAAATTTCAGTGCCAGAAATGTGATTTCGCGCTATGGAAAATTCTGGCGGGACGACAATTTGAAACGGCGGAAATGGAACAACTCATTACCCGGCGCGAGGTGGGACCTCTCCAGGGTTTTCGGAGCAAGATGGGACGGTTGTTCAACGCCAACATCAAACTGACTGATGAGTTCGAAATGAAGTTCGATTTCGGCGCAGACGGGGAGCAGGATGCCGAAGAGGTTGATTTTTCCGGGCAGGAACCGCTCGGAAAGTGTCCCCGCTGCAGCGGCCGTGTATTCGATCACGGCATGAGCTACCTGTGCGAAAAATCGCTCGGTTCTGCGCACACGTGCAGCTTTAGAATAGGGAAAATCATTCTCTCGCGACCGCTCGAGCGCGAGCAGGTTATGAAACTGTTGCAAACCGGCAAAACGGATTTGCTGACAAAGTTTATTTCCAAGAAGGGCAGGCCGTTTTCAGCCTATCTCGTTGCCGGCAAGGACGGAAAAATCGGGTTCGAGTTCGAAGTGAAGGAGGCAAAGGTTAAAACCCCGGCAGAGACGGAGGAAGCAAAGGTGTCGAAATCGAGGGCGAGGGCTGCGCCATTGAAAAAAACCCTCTCCGCGAAAACGAGGTGAGAAGGGCAGTGGAGCGCAGCCTGCTTCGTGAAGACCCGTGTCGGGAGATCGGAGGACTGAGAGAATGAAAGAAGAGGGAAAGAGCGTGATTGCGTAACGCTCATCCTTTATTGGGAGGCTGCTGAGGGCTGATGGGTTTCGATATAGGAGACGATATCTCCTACGGTGCTGAATCCCTTTGCTTCCTCGCTATCGAAATTGATGCCAAACGCATCTTCAGCGTCAAACAGAAGCTGGATCGTATCCATGGAGTCGAGCCCAAGCTCTTCAAATTTTGAAGACCGGTTGATAGTGGAAGCATCGATATTCTCGACTTTTGTGGCAATGAATTGTACGACCTTTGCTTCAATCTCCGCTGTGTCCATATCTAGTCTCTTCCTTCATGCAAGGGTTGTGAAAAGGATGCTCGCATTGTTGCCGCCAAATCCGAAAGCGTTACACAAGCCGGTGCGGACACTTCTTTTCTGCGCAACGTTGGGGGTGTAATCGAGGTCACATTCGGGATCAGCCTCATCAAGATTGATGGTCGGATGGATGGTGCCGGTATGAAGCGCCATGATGGTGGCGATACTGCCGATTGCTGCCGAGGCGCCAATGGAATGTCCTACCATCGATTTGGTGGCGCTGATGGCAATATCGGCGGCGCGCGCTCCAAAAAGATTTTTTATCGCCCGCGTTTCGACTGTATCGCCCAACGGCGTGGAAGTCGCATGCGCATTGATATACTCAATGGAATCCGGCTCCATTCCGGCGTCACGGATGGCTTCCCGCATGGCAGCTATCTGGCCTTCCATGTCGGGCATTACGATATGCGTTGCATCACATGCCTGTCCATAGCCGGCAAGCTCGGCATATATTTTCGCTCCCCGGCTGCGGGCCTGCTCTTCCTTCTCGAGAATCAGTATTCCGGCACCCTCTCCCATGACAAAACCATCGCGGCCTTTTGCGAAAGGACGCGAGGCTCCGGCTGGATTGTCGTTGGAAGTGGTGGTCAGGGCATGCAATATCTCAAAACCGTTGATGGTGAGCGGCAATACACACGCTTCAGCGCCGCCGGCAACCACCACGTCCGCTCTTCCTGCACGCAGGAGATCGAGTGCCGCGCCGATGGCATTGGCCCCCGAAGAGCAAGCTGTACTGGAGGTCAGGTTCATGCCTTTGAACCCATGCTTGATCGCGATCCAGGCGGCGGCGGAGTTGGCCATTGTGCGTGGTACGGTGAAAGGCGGTACCGGCTGGTTCCGAAACTTGCGCAGCGCGGACGATTCGAAGGTGGAAAAACCGCCCATTCCCGAACCTATGCTCACCCCAATGCGGCGAGATTCATAAGCATCAAGCCCGCCGGCGTCCTCGAGGGCAAGATGCGCAGCAAGCAGGGCAAGCTGGGTGAACCTGTCGGTTTGCTCGATATACTTTTGGGAGAGGAAGGTTGAAGGGTCAAAGTCCGCCACTTCTCCTGCAATTTGGGAACGCCTGCTCGATGCATCAAAGCTGGTTATTCTTTTTATTCCGCTCACACCATTGACAGCCGCTGACCAGAACTGGTCAATCCCGATGCCAATGGGGGAAACAACTCCCATCCCTGTGACGGCTACACGCATACAAAACCGGAAATAATCATAAGAATCTGCCCAACCTCATTATGTGGAGATATTCAAATGCAGTGAACAGGTGAGTTCTCATTGTGCAATGGGCAGCGCAATGAGTAGCGGAATCCCCCGGGAATCGTTGGCCGGCCATTGCCCGAAGGTTTCCGGGCTTCACGGTTGCACAGGACACTCGTATTGCTACTTTGCGTTGAATATCATTGGGAACAGGTATCTCAATATGCCTCCCATAATCCAGATGACGAGTAATAAACTCGAGATGACGGCTACTCCTTCGATAAGCGCTGACAAGAGCGTTGCAGCCAGGCTATCGAATTCCTGTTGCCCGGCTTCGTTGCGCCGGCGCCTGCGGCGGTTTCTTACCCATAATTGCAGCCCGATAACGACAGGAATAAGGGCGAGAGACACTAGCAGGCTATACTCAGAACTTTCCATCAATAATCAACCTTCCGCAAATAATCGTTACAGAATCCACTGCCAGTCGCTGTTTTCTTCTTTTCCTTTTACTTCATTCGCTATACTGCCGCTCATTCTCCGGACTGAGCGCTCGGAGATGGCAGGGATAAATGCTGAAATCCGCGCCAGGTAGCAGACCGCCAATTATAATATCACACGTCAACAAGATGTCATCGAGTTAACAAGTTAACATATCTGCCCTGTCCGCAGGGTATAGACTGGCTCCTGCCGGGACTGGGTAAAGCAGAAACGTTTCGGTCTTCCGTCAGCTCATTTCCGGCGTGCAGCCTTTCACGGTGCAAACATCTTCCGGTCTCTGGACCCAATGCACCCATGGAATATCCACATCTGACCATTACTTGTCCAGTTTTGCATGAAAAAAAAGATTAGCGGCCCAAACTTCTCGGAAGTCATTGTCCATCCGGTCAGAAGCTACCGGGAAATGGGGATTTTTATCGATATTCCCTGGAGTATTTACGCTGATGATCCCATGTGGGTGCCCCCTTTGCGGCTGGAACGACGTCTGCATTTTTCGAGATTCAACCCCTTTTTCAAGCACGGAAAATGGCAGGCATGGATTGCATACAGGGGTGATCAGCCGGTGGGAAGGATCAGCGCCCAGATCGATCAGCTGCATCGGGAACGCTACGGCGGCGATACCGGACATTTCGGTCTGTTCGAGTGCATAGATGATAAGGAAGTTTCCGCCGCGCTCGTCCAGACAGCTGAGGCATGGCTGAGCGCGCAGCAGACGAGGCATGTGACCGGTCCGTTCAATTTATCGATCAACCAGGAATGCGGCATATTGGTGGAAGGTTTTGATACCCCCCCGGTGGTGATGATGCCACATTCCCGCAGATGGTATGGTCGCCTGCTGGAAGAACAGGGGTATCAACAGGCAAAGGATCTGCTTGCCTATTGGATAGAGCTGGATTTCAAGGTGCCGCGGCTGATGGATGCCTTGATCGGTAAATTTGCGGATCAGGTGCGCCTGAGGACCCTGCGTCGCGACAAGTTCGGCGAGGAACTGGAAGTCCTGCGTGATATATTCAACGATGCCTGGTCCGAGAATTGGGGGTTCGTTCCTTTTACCCAGGCGGAGTTCGCAGAACTTGGCGCAAGCCTTCGCTTGCTCGTACCCGATGATTGTATCCAGATTGCGGAGGTCGACGGCATGCCCGCCGCTTTCATGGTGGCATTGCCAAACCTTAACGAAATTTTTGCCGAACTGAACGGACACTTATTTCCGTTTGGCTGGATCAGACTGGTCCGAATCAGATCCAGGGGAGGAGTGCATACCGGTCGCATACCATTAATGGGAGTACGCAAGCGCTTCCATAGTACTCCGCTCGGTATGGCGCTTGCCTTCATGGTCATCGACGCGCCGAGGGAACTCGGAAGAGTCATGGGAGTGAAGGCAATGGAATTATCCTGGATACTTGAGGATAACAAGCCCATGCGTGCCATTCTGGATAGTTTGGGCTGCAGGGAGTATAAACGCTACCGGATTTACCAGAAGATGCTGTGAATGCCGGATGGAGCAACTGAAGAACTGGAATCGGTAAACGATGCAATGAAAAAGAATGATCTGTTCACCGCCGTGGTGCTGGCAGCGGACCGCACGGCTCGCGATCCCATCTCTGTGGAAACGGGAGCGCCCTGCAAGGCGTTCGCGCGCGTCGGGGGAATCCCGATGATCATCCGCGTACTGGACGCGCTGGAAGCCAGCGGCATGGTGAAGAGCATTATTTTGTGCGGGCCACCGAAGTCTTTGCTGCCCGCTTGTCCGGAGCTGGAGGAACGTATTCGCAGTGGGCGCGTCGTCTGGCTGCCAAATCTCGATTCTCCCAGTCGCAGCGCGCGCAGCGGCCTCTCCCAGGTGAATCAGGAGGACCCGGTATTATTGACCACAGCCGATCATGCGTTATTGACACCGGCCATCGTGCAATATTTTCTTCGCAACTTGCAGGCGTCGGATTGCGATGCTGCTGTGGGGGTGGTCAAATATGAAGATGTGGCAGCTGCGTTTCCCGGGGCAAGGCGAACGGTAATAAGGTTAAAGGATGCGAATGTCTGCGGCTGCAACCTGTATGCCTTTCTCAATGACCGCGGCCGCGGTCTCGTATCATTCTGGCAACGTGCGGAAGACCTGCGCAAGCGACCGGTACGCTTGATCATGGAGACTTTCGGGTTCGCGACTGTCTTCTATTATCTGCTGGGATTATTGACGATAGAAAGAGGATTGAGAGCAGTCAGAAGAAAAACCGCCATCAGGGCGCATCCGGTATTCCTGCCTTATCCTCAGGCGGGGGTCGATGTGGACAAGGTTGCAGATCTGGTACTTGCGGAGTCGGTACTGGCGGGCAAGGCGCCGGCTGCCGGAGGAGGGGCCGATTTGCGCGAACCCACTCCCTGAAATGTGAGAGGCTTGAATTCCGATCAACGGCGACAGGCAACGTGAAAATAATAGAACGATATATCACGCGGGAACTGCTGATACCGTTTATGGTAGTCACCGTGATTCTCGCGACATTGTTTGCAAGTTTCAGCACTGCCCGTTTTCTGGCCGGGGCAGTGACAGATTCGCTTGGCCTTGTCCCCGTGCTCAGGCTCGTGTTTCTGAAAACGCTGATCGCACTGGAAGTGCTGATGCCCATTGCCCTGTACGTGGCTGTCATCATGGGGCTGGGCCGCCTGCACCGGGACCAGGAAATAGTCGTTTTGCGTTCCGCCGGAGTCAGTGAACATCGCATTATCTATGCAGTGCTCATCGTTGCGGTTCCTGTGGGGCTTATCAGTGGTTTTCTTTCCATTTTTGCGCGTCCATGGGCGTATGAGGAAAGCTACCTGCTCAATGCCCAGGCAGAGGCAGAGTTGAATACGGATCGGTTCCGCGCTGGGCGTTTCTACGGCAGCGAAAAAAAAGGCCGGGTGATTTATGTACAGGCCAAGGATAGCTCGGGCAAGCAGATGGGAGAGGTATTCCACTATCTGAACAAGCATGACAGCAGCGAGATCATTCTTGCCAGGAAGGCTTACCAGCCTGAGCTTGTGTTCGGCCAGCGCCCCCAGATACATCTGCTGGATGGCTCTATTTACCGGCTATCGCACACCGGAAAGGGCGATACCGTCGTCCAGTTTGAAAAGCTGGTTTATTTCACGGACAGCGGAAACGTAATGGATTACAGGCGCAAGGCTGCCCCTACCGCCGCATTGATGCAATCCGATCGGCCACGGGATACTGCCGAACTTCAGTGGCGGCTGTCGCGCCCGTTAGCAACGATCCTGCTGGCGCTGATAGCGGTGCCCTTCAGCCGCGCTTCACCCCGCCAGACAAAGGGGGACAAGACTTATTATCTGGCAGCTCTGGTTTTCGCCATCTACTATATTTTGAGCGGATTGGCCCAGACCTGGGTCGAGCAGGGCACGATCGGCAGGGTGCCGGGGGTGTGGTGGCTCTATGCTGTCATGCTGCTGTTTGCAATCTCGTTATTGTCGCCCGGTTTCTGGCGGAAGCTGCCTCTGCGCAGATGACCATAATTTACCGCTACCTGGCGCTCCAGGTTTTGATGGGTCTGGGAATCGCTACTGCGGTGCTTCTGCCGCTCTTCGGTTTCCTTGATTTGCTGGATCAGCTCGATGACGTGGGAAAGGGCACATACAGCATCAAGGATGCGTTTCTTTACACGGCTCTACTGCTGCCTCGACGGTTTATTCAACTCGCACCCTTCATCGCATTGATGGGCAATGTAACTGCATTGGGAAGGCTTGCCGTCGGATCGGAACTCACGGCGTTACGGGGAGCAGGTGTATCTCCGCTGGGCATCAGCCTCGCGCCCGTTGCCGTTGGAATAGTTCTTTTACTGCTTATTACTGTACTGGATCAGTTCGTGGCGCCGCAATTTCAGCAGAAGGCCATTTCATCCCGCGCAGCCGCGCTTGAGAAGAGTGCCGCGCTTGGCAAACAATTAGGGATATGGACGCGGGATGAGCGGAATATACTGCGAATCGGAGAAATGTTGTATGCGGGAAGGGCGGCGAACATCGAAATAATGCATTTTGACGACAATGGTTTCCTGTTACGCTATACGTATGCCAAGTATGCTGATATCATAAATGAGAGGTTGTGGGAGTTGAAGGACGTCGTCATCAAGACATTCAACGGTAACGCCGTGGAGATCGTAACCAGAGAATCGGTACCCTGGGAACCCTTCCTGAAGGAGGAGGATATCTCGACATTGACCAAATCGCCGGAAAGTCTCTCGCCCGCCGAGTTATTTTTACATGTGCATTTTCTGCGCGCTACAGGTCAGGAGTCGGATGCTTATGAGCTTGCCCTGTGGCGCAAGGCGGGCGGTGCCCTCACGACCATCGCAATGCTGTTGCTTTCGATTCCCTTTGTTTTTGGATCGGTGCGGACGGGGCTCGGCAACAGGCTCGTGGTCGCATCAATGCTCGGAATCAGCGTCTATCTGTTCGATCAGATCATTGCCAATGCCGGCTTGTTGCTGCATTTGAATCCCGCGCTGAGCGCACTTCTTCCAGGGGTGGTGCTGATCGCCGTGGCTTATTTCTGGTTACGGCGAATTTTTTAATAAACCCCGGATTTGTTCACGATTTTCTTGACCTGAATGCCTGCCGCAATCTCGCGGGAGGACTTGCGAAACCTATCAATTTGACAAATCCAGACGCAGAGATAATCAAGCAACCGGCGGATTCGTCGATGCCTGTTTATATCCATATCATTGGCGATAGCGAAACCGATATCTGGGGTTTGAGTGGCCGGGAACGTCTGCAGCGCATGTTAAAGGCGTTTGCCGGGACGAGGCTGGCCGACAATCCCGCACGGATTCCCCCTCCTGCCTCGGCACTGCTTTTACGCGGAGATTATCTTTTTGACGCTATCGTACTGGACGCGCTGATCAAAGCAAAAACGGATCTTATGCTCGTCAGCGATGAGAATAAGCCGGTCGCAGTGCGAATTTCCGGCGAGAACATGCAACAGGAGTTTGACGAATTTGCGCGCGGAGGAGAAGGGCAAACCCTTTCTTCCTTGCCGCGTTATGAGCTGAAAGACCTCGATCTGCCAAGTCTGCGCCAGAATCTCAAGAAAAGAGATGCTCCTTACGTTTTGCCGATCAGAAGGAATAGCCGCTGCAATCTCGAATCAGAGCTGTTCAAGCGGTCTTACAAAGGGGTGACCGATTTTGTGACAAAGTGGCTGTGGCCGGCGCCCGCGTTTCGAGCGGTGCGCTTCTGCATACGTGCGGGCTTGCAGCCTAACCATATTACGCTCCTCAGTCTTTTGTTTGCCGTGCTGGCCGGGGTTGCGTTCTGGTACGGTCTCTATGGATTGGGACTGGTGATGGGATGGTTCATGACCTTCCTGGACACCGTCGACGGCAAACTGGCGCGGGTAACCGTTACCTCCAGCCGCTTCGGTGATGTGCTCGACCACGGCCTGGATATCATTCATCCACCGCTCTGGTACATTGCCTGGGGCATGGGGTTGTCCGCCGACTATTCCTTATCCTCGCATCTGCCGCTATTATTCGGGCTGATTCTTATCGGTTACATCGGTGGGCGGCTGTGTGAGGGGGCATTCCAGTTCTGGGTCGCGTCATTCGATATTTTCATCTGGCGTCCACTGGATTCCTTCAATCGGCTCATTACTGCCCGCCGCAATCCCAACCTGGTTCTGCTGACATTCGGTTGGTTGGCAGGCAGGCCGGATATCGGACTCTTGTCCGTCGTGATCTGGCACCTGCTTTCGACCGGTTTTCTCGCAGTGAGAGTAGCGATGGGATGGCTATCGCGACGGTCGCGTGGACCCTTGCATTCCTGGTTTGAGGAGATCGTTGCGGGGCAGGATGAAGGAAAGTTGGTCGTTCGTATTTTTGTACCTTTAAGATCACGTAGATGACAGAAAGATCACGGGTCGATAGATTGAAGTCCGGAACAGGATCTGTCGGATTGCTTTTCAATCCGCTCAGCGGGCGCATTCGCAAGCGGAAGGAGGCGATCCGGCGCGCCGCAGGCGAGATTTCCGGCGCCTGCAGGGAAGTGACGAACGCACACGAAATCAGCGCCTCGGTGGATGCGTTCGTGAACGCTGGTACGGATCTGCTGGTAATTATCGGCGGGGACGGCACAGTGCAGGGTGTACTGTGCCATCTGTTCGCCACTCAGCCTTTGGTGAAGTGGCCTGTTCTGACGATAGTGCCGGGCGGTACAACCAACATGACTGCGCTCGATCTCGGCATAAGCGGCAGCCCGGAATCCGTCCTGCAGCAACTGGGCGCCTGTTTTCAAAAAGATTTCCCCTTCGCACTCGTGGAGCGTCATGTTCTTTGCATAGAGCAGTCCGGCGCGGGGAAGGTTTATGGAATGTTCTTCGGCGTGGGACTCATCGCCCGCGCTGTGATCTTTTCCCAGAGCAGGATAAAGCGGTTGGGTATTACCGGAGAAATCTACTCTGCCCTTATCACCTTCGGCTATGTTGCAGGCTTCCTGCTCGGACGGCGTCAGGGAGCATGGGCACCGGTCCGGATGACCATTACCGAGAAAACCTTGCCCCGACACCACGGAACCTTCGCGTTTCTTTTCGCCAGCACCCTCGACCGCCTGCTGTTCGGCATGAGGCCGTACTGGGGCGAGCAGCCGGAGCCGCTGCACGTCACATTCGTCAGGCAGCAGCGGCAGCTTCCCCTGCGCTCCGTGCTCCGGTTGCTGATAGGGCGTGGAAACGATCTCAAGGACAAGGATGGTTATCATAGTTACAACACTGATGGGATGGAGCTGCTGATCGATGACGATTACATCGTCGACGGCGAGTCCTATCGTGCCGACAGCCAGAGTGGACCCTTGCGCATTACGCCTGCTGGCCCGATCACCTTTCTGGTGGCGGGGAGGGCAGCCGCAAACGCAAAATCATGAGTATGCTTCAAGGGCCTGCAACAGCGGATCCGCCGCTTCCAGCGGGTTTGATTTCGGAGATGACGGCACTGAGTTCAAATACGGTATCCGCGGATTTTCTCGTTTTGCTCGAGGCGTTGAAATTGCGCTTCGGTTCAGCCCTCGACGCTGTGCTTCTTTATGGATCGTGCCTGCGCGCGCGTGAGATAGGGGATGGGGTGGTCGATTTTTACGCGGTCGTGAGCAGTTACAGCAGTGCTTACCCGGAGCGCTACCTGCGCTATTTCAACGCATTGCTGCCTCCGAATGTCTTTTATCTGGAGATATCCCAAGAGGAGAAAACGTTTCGTGCCAAATATGCCGTGGTTTCGATGGCGGACTTCGAGCAGGGGACCCGCCGCTGGTTCCACCCTTATCTCTGGGCGCGTTTTGCTCAGCCCTCGAGGTTATTATTTTTCCGCGACGAGGCTGCTCGCAAGCGAATTTCGGAGTCTCTGGCCCATGCGGTCGTCACTTTTCTCGGATCCACTCTGCCCACTCTCGATTGTTCCGGGGCCACAGTGATCACCACCGAAATGATCTGGACCAATGGATTGGCCCAGACTTACGCCGCAGAATTGCGGCCCGAGAGAGCAAGCCGTGCGCGCCAGCTCGCGCAGATGGACCTGGAGGTCTATTCACGCCTGACTGCTCTGGCAATACCGGCACTGGCAGGAAAATTGAGGCCCCTGCCGGATGGAGGTTACGAATGTCTGATAGGCGATGCAGAACGTCAGAAGTCGCTTTGGCACTGGCGGCTGCGGCGTTGGCAGGGAAAAGTCCTGTCCGTGCTGCGGCTGTCCAAGGCGGCTTTTACCTTTCATGACAGCATCAGTTATGCCGCCTGGAAAATCGAGCGCCATACCGGCGTTCGCGTCGAAGTGACCCCTATGCTGCGGCGTCATCCCCTGTTGTGGGGTTTTAAAGTTTCATGGCGCCTGTTGCGGCGAGGCGTGATGCGCTGACTGCGGCAAGCATTGACGTGCGTGCTTTGAGAATGAGGTCACAGGCTTCCCGCACTGCGCCATTCCCTCCGGTATGCCCGCAGACATGATGTGCCTGCTGCATGATTTCCGGAACAGCGTCCACGGGACAAAACGCAGCACCGACCCGCCGCATGCATTCCAGGTCGCAGAGATCGTCGCCAATGTAGGCGATGTGTTGCAATGAAATCGACCAGCGTGTCGCCAGTTGCAAAAGAAGAGCGAATTTGTCACGGGCGCCAGGGTAATATTCATCAATCCCGAGTTTTCTCATCCGTGCCTCGACCGAAGGGCTGGTTTCGGTGGTGATGACACCGACCCGGATGCCATTCTCCCGCAGCAGTTTCAGTCCGTGCGCGTCCCGGGTATTGAATTTCTTCAGGGCTTCACCGGCGGGTCCGTAATACATCCCGCCGTCGGTCAGCGTGCCATCTACATCGAGCACCAACGCCTCGATTTCCGCCGCGACGGTGCTAACCGCCTGGCGTTTCTGCTTGAGCAGGAGTTGTTCTACAACGATCCAGTCAGTTTCATCGTCAATTTCGACTGCGCTCTCGGCGTCCATTTCATGGACGCCAATACGCCCCCCTAGCCGGCAACCGCATTCCTCCAGCAATTTCCCCCGCGTCAGGTAAAAAGCGCCATTCTCCATGAGATATCCTTCGAAGTCCTGCCGTCTTGGTCGGTGCATCGGGTCGTAGTTGACGGGTGCGCCATGTACGCTCCAGAAAAAGCGCTTTGAAGGCACAGCAGTCAGAAGGGAATCAAGGTTTTCTGCCAGAAACTTATGCCTGGCGGAGCGAAAATCGTCTGCCCGCGTGAGCGGGGAGGTCGCCTGGATAAGACACATGACGTCAAAGGGAACCTGCTGTTGAAATTCGAGCATTGCGCTTTCTGTACTGGCCGTGTCCGTGCAGGTTGCGGCGGAGCGTTCCAGAACCGTCACTGATGGAAATTCCTCCAATACCGCTTTCCGGATCTTGGGAGAATCGGTCGCAACATAGACATCATCGAAACACTGCGATGCGATCGCCTGTTCCAGGCTCCATGCGAATAACGGCCGTCCCGCGATGTTGCGCACATTCTTTTCGATAATCGATTTCGAATGTGCGCGCAGAGGCATGAAAGCTACCCAGCGCACTAGTGAAAGTGAATCCCTTGGATACGTTTGAGCTTATTACGCTGTGCGACTTCGATTTCCACTATCGGCGCATTCTTGAAAGTAAGCGCCCTGGATACCGCGCGGGTGTCACGGACCAGTCTCCGCAACCCGTCGGGTTCCAGCGAGGCCGCATGGTCAGTGCCCTTCCACGTTCTGTCCAGCGTAAAATGCCGCTCGATCCATGAGGCGCCCAACGTGAGGGCGGCAATGTCCACCGCAATGCCAAGGTGATGGCCTGAAAAGCCGATTTCCTTGATGCGTGCCCCGAATCTCTCCTCCAGCGCCTGTAACTCGAGCAGGCAGACCTGCTCGAAAGGAACGGGGTAGCCGGAAGTGCAGGCGTACAGCACAACCCTGTGGGCGATTCCATGCTTCTCCATCAATTGCACGATCTGCTCCTGCTCGGCGGGAGTGGTCATGCCGAGCGATATATGAATTTCCCCACCATAGTTCTTTGCGAGATACTCCAGCATCGGGAAATGCAGGTTGCATGCCGAGGGTATCTTGATGAATTCCGGGTTGAGACCGGCGATCTCCTTTGCCGAGGTCAGGTCCCAGACTGATGTGGAGTAGCCTATTCCAAACTCCTCGCACCATTTCTGCAGCAGCCGATGCTGGTCCACATCGAATTCCAGAAACTCGCGATGCTCCCCGTAGCTGTTGCCATAACTGTGCTGCGGGTTCGGATGCCGGGCATTATATTCTTCGGAGGTGAGCAATTCCCGGTTCGAGCGTTTCTGAAACTTGACGAAATCGCATTTGGCGAAGGTTGCGGCAATTCCTATCATTTCCCGGGCGATTTCGATATCGCCTTTATGATTACAGCCGATCTCGGCTACCACTGATGGGGTTTTCATAAGTATTCGATCTGTACACAGATACTGCGATGGGATGGCGAAAATTTAACTGCAATGCGGCTGTCCATTCAATGCTATCTTTTCCGTTCCGAAATGACGCTTTTTCTCCATTTTTCGAAAAACACCCTGCTACTGGGTATTCAACCGCCTGATCCAGAACAGATGCTTGGAGTGTTGCTCCACGCGAATAGTGCCGAAGCGATTCAGTAATTTTCCGAAACGAGCGATTCTCTGCTCGATCTCGGCCACTGAAATCTGCGGAAAACGGTGGCCAGGTAGGATATTGCCGGTACTCCCAGAACATAAGCTTCCAGCCCGGTCGTGCAACCATTGTGCACCATGGTTTTTGCGGCGAGAAGCCAGGGGATCACGTTTCCTTCGCTTGTTACCGCCACTCGCTCGCACTGTGCGGCAATATCGTGATAAATCTCGTGGTTTTCGCTCGGATGAGGGCGAACAACGATGTTGAGATCGGGGAATGCACGTTCGAGCGCCGGGATGAGCTGAGTGAAATCTCTGAGTATCGCCTGCTTGTGATCCCACAGCTCTTCGGCAAACGCACGGCTCATCCCGATTCCCGATTGACCGCGGCGTGCTTTTCCCCCTCCCTTTTTCTCCGGCTGAAACAGGCCGATACTTCCGATAAAAGGATTTACATCGCTGAAATTGGTATTGATAAGAATGAAATTTCCGTGCAGATTTCGCAGTCTTTGCACCTCCGTCTCGAAGTAGGGGCGCATTTCACCTCGAAGGATGTCGCCGCGGGGATTTCCCGTGATGTGGATCTGCATGTTCGCAGGTAAAGCCGGATACTGCCGAAGCAGGTCGACGTTTTCCTGCCCCCATGCGAATACATGGGACACATTTACATGGGACACATTTTTTATCGTCGTTGGCGAAAGCCGGAGAGTGAAATAGGTATCCGCCGGGGGGTGCACGAGAGCCTCTTCTTCCCAGGCAACAATCTCATGACCGAGCTGACGCACGATTCTGAACATGGTGTTGCTCAAGCTGCGCATGCTCTTCGCAAGATAAACGCCGCGTGGAATCGACGCCGGTTCGAAGTGGGCGTATGCGCGTGAACTCATGATGACGGGAAAGCCCCGCTCAGCCGCGACGCAGGAAAGAAGGATTTGGCATCCAGTTCGCGTACCTGGCTTTCCACGGGAATGATAAGCGTCGAAACAGAATTTTCCATAGGCTATTTTAGGAGTTCAATCAGGACATTTTAGACTATCTACGGCTTTCGGGTTTGTCTCGTTTTTCAATACTTCCCATCGCGCGGCAAAAGCCCGAAAAAGCCTGGGATTGCTGGAAATGACGGCAATCTCATGATTGAGCCAGAATGACGGCTTGGTCCAGTTGAAACTGCCGAAAATGGTGAACACATGATCGCCATCCTCCACCAGTACAAACTTGAGGTGCATCGGCAGATTCTCCGGGTCCTGGAAACGTGAAAATTGCACGTTGGCGGCTGAAAAGCGCCTCTCTACCTTTGCTGTTACGCGCCTCAGCGTTGATTCGGCAAGAACCTGCACCGTTATTCCGCGCCGCGAAAGCGCGGTCATGACTTCAACTGCGCGTTCAGTTCTGATGTGGGATGCGACGAGGCGTACCTGTGCGCCCTCACGCACACCGGCCAGGAACTGCACCACCGGGTGCGGATGTATGCGAGGCCAGAAATAAACGGCCGCGTCCTTTCCGCGAATTGTCTCATTTGCACGGACAGAGAAGCGGTACAGGAGGCCGGGGGGTACGCGGTGCAAGCACCGGGCATGCGCCGTCAACTGCGCGACCAGTATTGGATCGAGGATTCCGACAAGCACGTTGTGTCCTCTGTCCTGATCCCCCAACTCACGGATGATTTCCGGGTTTTCGTCAGGCATGTTTCCTGATGGGTTGAAAGAGCCGACAAAGGCGATGGGCGCAGGATGCGAAAAACAGTAGAGCTTCTCGTGCAACTGTGGTTTCCAGGATTTTCCCGCCGGTGCCGGAATACCTGGAACGCGGATGATGCGCAGCGCTTTTCCGAGACCGCCGGGCTGGGAAAGCAGAGCAATTACTTCATCGTTGGCATAGGGAACGCGCGGCTTTCCTTCCAGGGCCACCGTCACTTTCACTCCCCGTCTGTGTGCTTGAACAAGTGCTTCCGCCAGGCGCATATCGCGGAAATAATAAGTAACCCAATCGATGGTCCCTCCGCCGGGTACGGCAGCGATGTGGGCCGCCAATACATCGCGCAAGTAGCCCGATGGCCGGTCCGGGCCGCCAAAGTGAATCTCGAACGGAACCTGGGTCTCCACCTCGATTATCGAACTGAAGAGGGTCTGGGGAAATGTGCAAACGGCTTGCTCAATTAAGGGATGATCCTGAGGGTGAGATTCTGGTATTCGATGTTTTCATGCCAGTCTGCGGCTTTGCAGGTGAGCGGATTCTACTGCAGTTCTGGTGCGCGTCTGTTTCCTGGAAGTGGACGCTATCACGAGGCGGAAGAAATCAACCAGTTCCGGTACATGATGATCGAACGTGAACAGGTGTCGTTGCTGCCAGACCCGTTCACGCGTCGCTCGCAACTGTTTGCGGTCGCGCAACTGCGCGGCGAGCTCATCCATGGTGTCAAAAAAAATCCCAACGCCAAGCTGCTTTGCCAACGTTCGGGTGGCGACGAATGCGTCTTCATTTGCCTTCTGCAGCATCGGCAGCCCAGCTGCTGCAAGGGTGCTGAGTCGTGCCGGGTAGTTCAGGTCATCCCAGTTTGCCCGCCTGATTTCCCCTCCGTTGCTGCTTTCGAAGAGGTGCAGCCAGCCTGCATCATATTGGGAAAACTCGGCAGTCCAGTGGCTTTGGTCCACGTTCGGATGTAAATGCAGGTAGCCTGGTGCCAGTGCCTGGGTTTTTTCAATCCATTGCAGCCATTGTCCATGGGTTATCTCCCCGTAAAAATGCAGATGAATGCCATGGTGGGCCAACTCCGCAACATGATGCGGATGCAGACCGATGGGTCGCCCCGGCGATACGGTATGAATATCCCCTCCGCTGGCGGAACGTAGCGGCGCGGGTGACTGATCAAACCAGTCACGCTTGGGCAGGTCTCCATCCAGCACGTGGGTGGGTTTATCCAGCGACAGGCCAGGAATGATAGTATCAAACCAATCCCGCATTTCGGGGCTGGAGAAGATCTGCCCATTCGAATATCGGTGCAGGTCGATCAGTTGCGGCCAGGTTCCCTTTTCAAGGCAAATGAAAGGCCCCTCCTTGAAATGCCAGACGAAAGGAATGCCGCGAGTGGCCATCAATACCTCATGGGCAAACGGCACCGCCTGCCAGTTGAGCAACGCATAGATAACATCGGGCTGCACCTGCTTCACTGCTTCGCGCCAGTTGTCGCGCGGCAGGTCTTCCACATGTCCGAAAGGCATCGGCCCCACCGCGTTGTACCAGTACGGGTTCTGCATCCACAAGCCATACAGCTTGTGCCCCCGCTCTTCCAGGGCGAGCACGCGCTCGGCGTTATAGGCCAGTTCTCCGACCAGAAGTATTTTCAACCCGTTGTCGGCACGGGGGGTATCCGGCCGTTCACGCATTTTCCGGTAGTGGTCTGCTTCATCGATCCGATGGCCTACGGATGTATGAAAGCGCAGCGGTTCTTTGACACGATAATGGGAGCGAAACGTGTTGATGCCGCCTTCCGGTTCCTGCATGATCTTGTGCCGTTGCATCGGGTGGGAGACCCACTCGCAGGTAAGACTTCCGCTTTCAGCAAAAGCGCCGAGGGGCCGCAGCAGGCTCCAGTAGAGGCGCTCGAGATCATCCGACTCCAGTTCTGCGCGCTCCACCCAGCGCACCGGCATTTTCCGATGCATGCACTGTACCAGTTGCAAAGGAAATTCCGGAATCTGCCCAGCGGCCTCGCGGTTGTAATGGTGGCGAACGCCTGAACAAGCCAAAACAGCGCCTTTCTGCGTCTCGAGGCATGTTTTCAGGCTGTGCAGGTGATCGCGGTAATAAACATCATCGGTTGGCAAGTAAGCGATGAGCGATGCTTTTGCTTTGGCAATGCCTTCATTCAGGGCGTGACCCAACCCCCGATTTTCGGGAAAGCGATAATAATGGATGCGCGTGTCGCCCAGGTATGCCGATACGGCTTCCGCGGTAGTATCCCGTGAACCGTCGTCGATGACGATTGCTTCCCAATCCGTCAGAACTTGCGCCTGCAGGCTGTCCAGCGCGCGTCCGATGAACCGCGCTTGCTCATAGGTGGGAACCACTACGCTGACTGATGGAGAGTATGTCTGCGGCATCATGTTTCCTTTTTATCGTTGTGTACCTGAGGCCGCCTTAGCTCCTCGCCTCCTCGCGGATAAGCAAGTTTAATTATAGGAGCAAAGTCAGTATTTTTTAAGGTTCAGTCACATGAATACGTCTTTTCGCCTGTTTTCAGTCCTCGATACCTGCGCTTGTGTTTCAAGCAGCGCCACATAACGCGGCAATACATCGGACCCGCCCACGTGAAGCATTTCGTTGATGAAGCGTTGCCGGTGTTCCTCTACATAGAATGAATCGCAACCATTGGAAAGAAATCCATCGATTCTCCGGCATACGTCATCCCGACACTTCAATTCCGTCTCCGGCATGAAATGCGCCAGAGTAGAGCGACCGGCGTGCAAGTAGTCAGCAGCGAGCACCGGTTTTTTTCCTTTGACTGCTTCAAATACTACCGAAGTGGCAAGATCGATAATGACATGCGCCCAGTTCATCAGATGAATGGAATGAATGTGGTCGGGCGCCACGCTCACGTTGGGAAGGCCACGCAACGAGAGGTTTCTGGTCAGAGGTTGTCTCCAGCCGCCACGGGTATGAGGTTTGATCACCAGTTCCACGTTCGGAAAAGCTGCAATCATTCCCACTATTTCCTCGACCTCTTCCCAGAAGGTCGTAAAGTTACTCTTTCTCAGAAATATCACGACTTTAAGGCCTTCGGTCTCTGTGGACTCCTCCGTCCCTTTCGGTTCCTTCCGAGGGAGTCCCTTCTGAGAGAGGATCGCTGGCGGGACAGGAGAAAGTTCCGCCAATTTCACCAGCCACTCATCACAGTAGCGGGGGGAGCCGAGGACGGCGATGGATTGATCGTCCAGGAATGGGCGAAAACGTTCCGCGCATAACTCGTTGGGCACCACCAGCTTGTCGAATATGCTTGCTGCGGAGTAGAGGGAATCCGCCTTGAGACTCCACTCGTGATGCCGTATCAGCTGGCTGGTATGCGGACTGTCCCCGTGCGGCAGCGACACCGTGCCCAAGCCCTTGCTGCGCGCGAGGGAAACAACCACTTCAACCCATTCCACCGAAACAGGCGAATCCCTTGTGATCCAGTCAAACACCACTACGCCTCTGTCAGCAGAGGTGAAACTGCGTTCCAGCAATCTGACGGCAGTGCTGCGCCAGATTGATTGACGCCGATCCAAACTGTACGTGCGGGCAAGCGCATCGACGAGCGACCCCATTATGGAGCGTCGGAGGCGGCTGGCCAGCAGCAGTGTCTGTAGCCGCCATCCTAAAAATTCCAGGGAGGGCAGGAGATCGCGAATATGGGCAACACGCGCCCCCTCCAGCGTATCCAGAAATTCAACGCGGTAATCATTACGGAATTTCGGATTGCCTATCAACACGACATCGCACCGGTGACCAGACTCAAGCCATTTTGAGATAACCGGTGTGATATGGTCTATATCATTGTAATGTCTGAGAAAAACGAGCGCTTTCATATAGGAATTGAGGGAAAGGCTTACGCCGGAAGGTTGTTTTGCGCCATTGATGATTCCCAGCAACCAGGTATGAAGACGGTACAGCTGTTTCAGATCGTCAGTTGTTGCGGGGCTTCCCTATGGAAGCTGTTGTCGCAGTTTCTTATGTTTGGTATAGCACGGCTGGTTTTATTCCGATCATTAAATTTATATGTTAATGTGATCGCGCAGGTTCTTTATCGATGTTCAAATTCAGTGACCGAAGTCATTGCCGCTTTCCCGCTGATATATTACTTTACTTATAGACTATTCATACGTCCAACAGATCAAGGAACATCATGATAAATAAGGAATTGGATGCGGGATATCAGGAAGGTGATACCGTGCAGATGCTGACGATAGAGCCGGGAGCCGACCTGAGGACACCCGAGTTGCAGCGTGCGGCAATCGACACGTTGGAAGGGGGTGGTGTCATTTATCTGCCGAAAAGTGGATTTGAGTTGTCCGGTCAGGAGCGGGAGTTGATCTCTGACACGGCGAATATCCTGTCCCGAACGCCAGATGTCGAGGATGGGCGTCCAACCATCATTTTTGATCCAGAGCGCGGGCGTATCAAGAAGTATCATTATGCTCAAGTGCGTGGGAAGATGATGCGGGCTCAGGTCAAGGACTCAGCCCGTCCTCAGATCGAGGCGATGATGTCGCGCTACAGCAAATGGACAGAGAGTGTCATCACTCAATTGTTTCCCAGCTACCAGGGAGCCCTGGAGCGGAAACGCGTTACCTATCGTCCTTTCCCCCGTAATAACATCCAATCCCTGCACATTGATTCAAGCTACGGCTATCCCACCCAGGGGCGAGGCATGCTGCGCGTGTTCTCCAATATCAATCCCACTGACAGGCTGCGTATCTGGCAGCTCGGCGAACCGTTTGAGCCCTTCGTTCGGCGCTTTTTGCCTGCCGCGCACCCAAGTGAACCGAGCTGGATCACCTCTATCCTGGGCCGCCTCGGTATCATCGACGGTCCCAAGACTCCATACGACCGCTATATTGCAACGCTGCGTTCGCTCGGCATGCGCGACAAGGAGTACCAGCAGACGGCACCGCGCAAGATCATGGAATTTCCAGCAGGCGCGAGCTGGATTGCGATCACCGATCTGGTGCTGCATGGGGCCATATCGGGGCAGCATAGCCTCGATCAGACCTTCTATCTGCCCGTTGAGGCGATGAAGGATTCCTCGCGTTCGTCATTGCGCATTCTGGAGAGGTTGGCGGGCGAGGCTCTGGTTTAAGCGTGAGAGGTGCCCGCGGAAGGTGCCAGTGAGAGGGGGCACAGGATCCGATAAAATCATGCGGGCAGTCATCGGGATGAAAACCGGGACGAAAGCAGCGGGATGATCTCGACGGTTATCCATCTGAATCAGTCCACAACCTTATCACCTATGCCCCAGACACTCAACGCCAGTGACGGAATACAATGAGCGCCTGGAGTATCGACAGAATTACGCAGGCATTGAGCGGTGCAATGTGGACGTTTTCCTCCCTGCCTGACGATAACTCAGCCGCCACTTTTGTCCATCGATGCTTTCGGCGGGAAAGCTGGCGGGAAGCCGGGTTCCGCGAACGCATCCTCATGTATGCGGCTCTACCGTTTGCGCCATTCGTCACTCTGGTACTGGTTATCGCCTTCACTGTGCTTAATGGACGGGCGATAAAGAAGCAGACCGGGAAAGGGATAATCCGGCAAGTCCGGGAGCAGGTTGAGATCGCGCTGCAATGCGCGATTTTGCCCCCCTGGTATTATATTTTCGAGCTGCATGACGATGACAAGCGGCAGCACGCTTCTGAATACATCAACCGTTTTGAAGTAAAAACCTGCCTCTACCGCATCCTTCGTGACTACAATGGCGGCCTCCCCATCCCTGCGGAGCGCAGCACCTCCTGCATCAAGGACAAACTATGCTTCCTGTCACGCTGCCGTAAGTTCTCCATAACCACGGCCCCTGTGTTTTTGATTGTCTCAAAGGGGAAGATCAAATCGATTGATTGGCGTGATTCAGGACTTCCGGAGACCGATCTGTTCGTGAAACCGCTGCAGGGCGAAAATGGAAGAAATGCGATGCGCTGGGATTATCTGGGTTCGGGGCAGTATCGGCGCAACGATGGTAAACATGCCACTGCCGAGGAGGTGCTGGAAAGCCTGTGCAAGGCATCACGGCGCAGGTCTTTCCTGGTGCAGCCACGGCTCATCACCCACAGGGAGGTTGCCGACCTTGCAAATGGTGCCCTCGCGACGGTACGAGTGATGAGCTGCCGCAATGAACGGGGGGAATTCGAAGCAACCAATGCGGTTTTTCGAATGGCGCAGAATGAGACTGTGGTTGTCGACAACTTTCACAGGGGCGGCGTCGCAGCCAGCATTGATCTTCATACCGGCGAACTGGGGAATGGCACCTGCGGAGCGTGGGGACTTACGGGAGAAGGATGGTACGAGCGGCATCACAAGACAGGCGTGCAGATTCTGCACCGCAAGCTCCCGTGTTGGACCGAGTTGCTCGACTTGGTTCGACATGCGCATGAGAGCGCGTTCTCCGACCAGGTGGTGATTGGCTGGGATGTCGCCCTGCTCGACAGCGGGCCGTGCATGATGGGAATCAACAAGGCACCGGATCTGGACATGATCCAGCGGATAGGCCGGTGCCCGCTCGGTAACGAGCGGTTCGGGAAGCTTCTGGCATTCAACCTGAAACGCACCGTCGAGGCTATGCATCAGCCTTTTTAAGCAGATCCAAAGAATCAAACCGGTGTTTGATGAAGTTGGTCAGAGCGGGTAGGGATTCGGCTCAAGCATGATTGCGATGACATTTGTAGCCTATTCATGCCTTCCTTGATGGCGCTGGCTGACCAGCACTGATTTCTCTGCTGTTATTTGCTTATATTCCCGCTCTTCGTGTCTTTTATATCCCTTGCATGAGCCATATTCCATGAGTGAGAAAGCCGCAGTTCCTTGCAGTCCGGCACACGACGTGCGCGCGTGGCAAGATGTGGCCGTAAAGTTTGTGTTGCTGTTTTTCGGGATCGCTTTATGGAGCAAATGGCTGAGCCTGGGCACCGGCATTCTTCTGACCTTCGTCTGGATTCTCGATAACGGCCCTCGCAGGCTCGGTCAGATCATTAGAGAGCCGCTCGTGCTGGGAATACTCCTTCTATGTGCCGTGGTGGCGTTAGGGCTCCTTTGGGGCGATTATCCGGAGGCAGGACGATTGAAATGGAGACGATATTTCGGCTTCCTGGTTTTCATCCCGTTTTTATCGCTTCTCAATAAAGACCGCCTATCATGGGCAATTGCCGGCCTGCTTGCGGGTTACATCATTGTCCTGCTGTCAGGTATTTATCAATGGGCTGTTGCCGGGGTGCAAGGGATTCCGCCCCTTAACATAAGCTATCTCGTGTTTTCCTCCATGCTGGGGATCGGTATTATTCTTTTACTCTATCTTGCGACGACCATCGACCAGATAAAGTGGAAATGCGGCCTGGCGCTCGGAAGCCTGTTTTTATTGTTGATCCAGTTTGGGCAATATGGGCGGGGTCCCTTGCTGGCCACGCTTCTTGCTGTTTTTCTGTTGATTTTCCTGACCTATAAAACGGAAAAGAAAGCGCTCCTGGGTATCATCGCATTACTGGCTATTGTCATTGCAGCTTTTGTATATGGCAGCAATGGCTTCCAGACCAGACTTGAGCAGTTACAGGCCGAAATGAAGCTATCCCAGCAGGGAAAGTACGATACCAGCCTGGGATATCGGCTGGCGATGTGGGATGTCGGTCTGCATGGAATTCTGGAGCATCCATTCTTTGGCCACGGCACTGGAGTGCCGGAAAGCTATTTCGAGAAAACCGTGCCTACATATAAAGGCGGCATTTACAAGGACCTACCCCGGTACTTAGGAACGTCTCATTACCATAACGACTGGATCGAGATTGGAATGCATACTGGTGCGCTGGGAATTCTGGCTTATGGTTTTTTCCTGTGGGGCTGGTTTCAAACGCTGAGATCGCACCGTCTCCCGGTCCTGGGGGCAGCCTTGGTATTCTTCATCTTTTTATCCGGCTTGACGGATACTTTCGCCCTTTACAGCAAAATTCCTACCTTTCTCGTGGTCATCACCGCCATAGTCATAGTCTGGCAGAAGGAAAGAGAAGGGGGAAGGGAATTGACGGGAAAATAAGGAAGCTCCGTTCCGTAATTCCCTGGCCGCTCGGGCTTGAGCGGCCAGGGAATATATGACATAGCGTCGGCTATGTGTGTTTTCCCTCTGCGCACTTGGGCGAAGTTTGCTGATATTGCTTGCCCAGGTATCCATGTGCAACGCGATAATACACACCACGCAATGGTTTTCCATCCTCGACGATTGCAAGCTCCCGAACCGGATCAGGGTCGACAAGCATGCTCCCGATCTCGATGCTATTTCGGGTGCATTCAAGATTATCCTGCCACATGCCGACGAGAATGACAGGTCGGGTTGTAGGGGATTCCGATGGATACCAGAGCTCGTACATGGCCCCGCTGTCGCCGAACATGTTGCGCGAGCGTATTTCCATGGGCTTGCCCCGATTATAAAAGGTGAGGATGCTTGCTACAGACCACTTGCTCATGCCCACGACAATGGGTTCCTGGCCGGTCTGTCGCCACGTATCCTCTACAATTTGCTCGATGCCCGTCGTTGCCTGGCGCCAGAAGTAGTGCTCGGGGAAGCCTTTATATATACCCTGGTAGGGAATGCCCGGGAAGCCGAGAACGAGGTAGTGCAGCGCAATCGCATAAGAAACCAGGCATGCCAGGATAGTGGGCTTCCAGGCAGCCGTTACACGATCGGAAATCGTCGGACTACTGGAGAAACTCCGCATTTCTCCCATCATCGAGGCTATGGCAGGCAGCACCATGAGCCACAATGGACCGGTCCAATGGAACCGCTGGGTATCGAAAATGCTGAG
This sequence comes from Nitrosospira sp. TNL300, assembly GCF_055385915.1. NCBI lineage: Bacteria > Pseudomonadati > Pseudomonadota > Betaproteobacteria > Nitrosomonadales > Nitrosomonadaceae > Nitrosospira > Nitrosospira sp. TNL300. Next base: position 462,216 of record NZ_AP041005.1, read on the forward strand.
AATCAGGAAAATGGCCAGCGGCACGCCGGTGAATACCGTAATGAACAGACGGCGCCTGCTGGCGGGGGAGGTATTATTGTGATCAGTATGGGGCAGCAATGCTATTGCGGCAGCAAGCAAACCGGTCGGCGTAAGCAGTACGGCAAAGTGAAGAATCAACTCGAATAGTCCGAACTCGTTATCTCCTATGCCCCTGGCACGGCCGGACTGGAACAATATCGACATCCAGCCGTGCTCCATGTTCCAGATGATTACGGGGGAGAACAATAGCAGCGCAAGCAGTATGGCGAGGTATGGATAAGGATGGCGCAACCAACGGCGTGCAACCGGGTCGATGATCACAAAAGCCAATGCGGCAATCCCCACTAAACCCAGCGTGTACTTGGAGAGAATGCCCAGGCCGAAGGCAATGCCCACCCCAAGCCAGGCCCGCTCCTGATTGGCGATCAAGGCCCTCTCGAGATAGTACAGGGTTGCCGCCCACGCGGCCACGAGCGGCGCGTCTGTCGTCATCAATGCGCCAGTGGCAAAGAAAAAGGGAAGAATCGCGAGCAGCAGCACAGCGCGAATCCCCGTTGCGCTATCGTATAGATTGCGGGTGAGCGCAAATAAATAACCCATCGTTATCAAGCCGCACAGGAATGCACCGACCCGGACACCGAATTCGCTGTTGCCGAAGATGGACGTACCAAGCCATATCAGCCAGGCAACCATGGGTGGATGATCGTAAAAACTCAGCTCCATGTGCTGGGCGTAATTCCAGTAATACGCTTCATCGGGAATCAGTTGCGCCACGCCAATGTAGATGAGGCGCAACAGGATGACAAATGCGATGATCCCAAACGAGGCGGTACGCCAGCCTGCTTCAAGCGAGGGTGTGGGGTTCCCGGTGGGAACTACGTAGAAAACAGATCCCAGGTACAGTATTACGGCTGTTGCCGCGATTGCCGGAAGTATGGCCGCAACCGGCGGTATATGCCAAGCCTGGATCAGCACCGCTAATATGCCGCCGCGCACGGAAAGCGCCAGCATACAGACAACCAGGAAGCGGCCGAATTCAGTCCATCTGGAATAACCCGCGAGGTCGTATAAAAGCCGCGGTCTCGAAATAAGCCAATAGTGCAGGGTAGCAGCCGCGAAGAAGCCCGCAATATGCGACAGGGCAAGGCTCGCTCCATAGCTCATCAGCACCTCGAACAGCAGTCCATCGAGGAACGCGGCTAATAATCCTGTGACTGCAAAACGACTGCGATCCGGAAATAGGGGGCGTCGGGCAACTCCAGCCAGCTCAAGCATTTTTTCCTGCTCCTGTGGAAACCATATCAAGTTCTCTATCCTGCTTTTCCCGCTTGTGCCGATTTTATCTATCCTGCTCTCAGATAAGATAAAAGATAACTCCTGGAATTTACTTTCGTCTCCCGCATCTTGTAGCACACGTTCATTACATGGCGGTTATTCCCAAGCCCGGGATTACTATTAATTCGGCGAGCAAACAGTACAAGCGTCATACCGGCGGAAGCCGGTATCCAGTGATGTTCAAGGCACGCCATTATATTGGTTTGGGCTGGATTCCGGTTTGCTGGATTCGAGTCAGGCCCGGAATGACGGGATTCATAGTGTTTTCTGGCCGGATCAATAGGCAGGTATTTCCGCAGATGGAGGAGCCTTGCAGACTCTGGTCCGGTTATGATTTCGGCATCGGCATATCGGCTGCGTCTTCTGTTCAACACTCAACCTGTATGACCGGTCAATCCGGTGTCTGCGTAGTAGTGCCGGATGGGATGCAGGTTATCGTCAAGCTCATAGATCAGTGGGCGGCCAGTGGCAACTGACAACTTTATAAGCTGAATAATGGATAGGCCATCCAACTGCATCATCAGCGCCCGCAGGATATGCTTGTGAGCGACGATGAGAACGCGCTTGCCGCGCTGGATTTCCGGCACGATTGTTTGCTGCCAGTAAGGCAGCATTCGAGTGAGGGCTTGCTGCATGCTCTCGCCAAGCGGCAGTTCCCCAGGATCGATGGTTGCATAGCACGGCTGGTTTCCGGGAAAGCGGATATCGGCGGGATCGAGTGGAGGTGGGGGCGCATCAAAACGGCATTGCGAACTGAGAATAGGGCAAAAGCCGTATTTTCTGATTGCCTCCCAGCGATTGATTCCTTCCAGAGCCCCATAGTGACGTTCATTCAAGCGCCAGCTCCGTTGCACCACCGGTTCATCTTGCTCCATGACCGATAGCACGATGCGGAGCGTGTCATTCGCACGGCTGAGTTCGGAGGTGAAGCAGATATCGAACTTGTGCCCTGCTTTTTTCAAAAGACTGCCCGCCTGCTCTGCCTCCCGCTCGCCTCGGGGCGTCAATGGGGCATCACCCCACCCGGTAAAGCATCCGTCGCGGTTCGAGACGCTTTCTCCATGTCGCAGCAGAACGAGTTGTGTCATATAGGGTTTGCTTCTCGATTAGGGAATGGGTTCGACACGGGCAGGCTCCGCGGGGAGAGCATCTCTTTTGCATGGACGTGTCATTTGCTTTGAAATGTCGATGATATGTACAACATAGACAAAATACCGGAAAAAAACTACCCGAGTTCACGACGAGGGCAAGTGCCAATAACCGGTGTCGAAACGGACATCTGATCGGGAGCGGGAGAATGCGGCGATAGCCGAATTTCCCAGGGCTTTCTGAAGAGGCGTACATTATCACGGCCAACAGGAGATGAGGTGCTCCCTTATCAGCCGATTGGTGTCGGCGTCCGTCTTTGTAGCCTTGTTGAAGTCGGGCAGACCCGGCCAACCGGAATCGATGAATTCCAGGTCGTTGAAATAGCGGCTTTCCACATATCGCGGAACGACATGAAAATGCACATCCGGATCGACCATCATCAGCATCAGGTAGTTGAGCTTGTCGTAGTTGAATGCCTTAGCCAAAGCCGATTCCAACTGACCCGTTACTTTGTGAAGCTCGATAAAGCTTTCCTGACCAAGCTGGGAGAAGGAGCGGGCTGGCTCATGTGCAGCAAGAACGAGAGAACCCAATGTCAGCTGGATCGGGCGCAGCATGACGCTCCAATACTGAAATTGATGAATGATTGTCTCCGGTGCGCCGAATTTCCGCATCGTGGGATTCAGGATTGCCGTACCGGAGGGTGGAACGCTGATCATTTAGAAGCTTTTAAAGGATATTTTGCTGACGAGGCCCGATATGTGGATATGCGTAATCGACCGACTTATGAGGATCAACCCCAACGGCGGCTCCGGTAAAGTTTTCAGAATACCATGAAGTCATGAATAAGTCCCTGCAGCCGCCAGTGTGCCTTTTGTAGGATGAGATGCATGAACTGCGGCGACAGACGTTAAGACACTGAGACATTGAGAGCAAGGCGATATCTTCAAGACGGCAGGCTCATATTTCTTGCTGTCTTTGCGGACTCTTTCTGTCGCACTGGTCATATTCCGACAATTGGCACTCATGGTCATGGATGGTCATGGAAAAACAGTTTCGATTATGTGCGATGGCGTACATACGCTTCTGCTACCCAGTGAAAAAATTCGCCTCGATATGACAAAACGCTGTTAATCTATCGATTTGAAGTCTGGTTACCCTCAGGTATGGCTTTCGAGGATCCATCTGATCTGCCGACTCGCTTCCAGGGTCTGCCATAAAAAGGCGCACAGGAAAGGGTATCATCCGGCAGATTCGCGAGCAGATCGAGCTTGCGCTCCGCTTTGCAATCCTGTTTCCCTGGTACTACATCTTCGAATTGCATGACGATGACAAGAGGCGGCACGCCGGAGAGTACCTGAATCGCCTCGAAGCGAAGGCCGGACTTTATCGCTTCCTGTGTGATTACAATGGCGGTCTCCCTCTTCCGGCCGAACGAAGCACGCCCTGCATTTCTGAAAAATGCCAGCGCCTTTTCCGATCAGGTGATAATCGGATGGGATGTTGCCCTGCTCAACCGTGGACCGTGCATAATGGAGGCCAATAAGGCGCCTGACCTGGATATCATTCAGAGAGTGGGAGGTGGTCCGGTTGGCGAGCAGCGACTGGGAAAACTTCTGGCATTCAATCTCAGACGAACTGTCGAGACTAAATAGTCGTCCCTGAAAAACCTGTTTTTAGCGGACAAGCATCAGGAACTGATGGGTGTGTTCACTTTGTTTATGTTCCAGGCATTGCAGAATGTAGGCGTACAAAAGCGGCCACTCGGCGCAGAATCTTACGCAGATTGTGCCCAGCACCGCACAAGAGAGCATTCATGGCATCACCTGCTGTACCTTTGAGGAAGTTTCTTGCCAGGCGCCCATCGGCTTTCATATGCCCAATTACGGGCTCCACGGCATTACGGCGCTTTAGCTTCTTCCTGATGGGTACCGTGACACCTCGTTTGGCGCCGGCAACCCATACCTTTATCCGATCTGAAGCAATGCCATGACCGCGATAACCCCGATCCACGTACACTTGCCTGGGCACCCGTCCAGTCAGCCGCCGTGCCTGCGCCAAAGATGCTTTAAGCGTGTGTCCGTCATAGGGATTGCCGGGTAAGGCTTGCATGCCGATGACGAAGCTCTCCTTGCTGGTGGTGACCACTCCTACCTTGACGCCGAATTCATAAGGCTTGTGGGCTTTGCCTTTGGCAATGCATTCGACTTCGGGTGCATGCACGCTGTACACCTTGCCTTTGTCGTGGCGTTGTTGTGCCTGGATACGCTGGCTAACCTCCAGCAATCGCTTGAGCTTGGACTGTTCCTGTTCCCCTGGTATTTGCCCAGCCGCCACTTTGCGTTCGATGTCACGGATCACTCGTCCAAGATAGGTCTTGAGCCGCTTCTGTTCACGTTTGGCGCGCTGCATCTGCCGGGCATGAGCATAGCGCCCATGTTTGGCTAGCGCTACTTTGGATAAGCGCTCATAGCTCTGACGAAGCCCAATGCCCATACCTTTGGCCATTCTCACCAACGCGCCTCTGGCTTTGTGGTAGAGCCTGGCATCGGTCGGAAATGCAATGGCTTTGTCTTGCACTGTGGTGTCCACATTTACCACGGCCAGCGAGGCTCTGGATACGGTCCTGGTTTCAAGTCCGGCCTTAACCGTAAGAGCAAGCATGAATTCACAACCCTGCTTGCCGATCCGCTGCCGAAACCGCGTCATCTGGCTCGGATCAATCGGCAAGGTGTGACGGAAGTATTCTTCCCCGCAGAAGTATTGCCAATAAGGATTTTCTACCCAGCGTGCCACTACGCTTTCATCCGATTCGTTAAAGGCGTGTTTGAGGTAGTGCAATCCCACCATGAGCCGGATCGCAATACCAGGACGCCCTTCCTCGGCATACAGCCTGCCAAAGCGCGCTTCTGCTGCATTCCAGTCAATCTTCTCCGCCAGCCGATACAACGCATGCCGTTGATCGAGTATGTGTTGCAAACGCAGGCGAAACATGTCATCACACGCAGGCCTCTCTTGCTTCTTCGGCTTCATGAATTCACCAGAAATCCAGGGAAAATATTCCCAATTCTGGCAATTCCATCAGCCGTTGTATACCCCTCAATGCTAATATCTATAAGGATTAGGCCGTATTTCAGGAGCGACTAAATACAACAACAGGCCTGCCGCCTAGCGCTGCATGGTTACGCTTCTGCTCAACCTCTTCTCGCCGAAGAGTTCTTCTGCCTTTATCAGATCAGCGGGAAAATCAATTTCACACCAGGAATTTTCCGGTACAAAACACGCTTTTACCAGTTGTCTGCTGGCGAGGTTCTCTATTATGGAGAGGTACCAGGCTTTGAGTCCGCTCTGGTGTCGCAGCGCTTCCCCCAGGGTGTCGCGAAAAAGCAGCGGCCCGCGTTCCCTGAAAAGAACAAGGCCGACAGATTCGGCATCGATCTGACCTGCCGGCAGGGTCTTGCTGACATGTCTGACCCATCCGTTTTCATCCAGTTGGACTTTCATGTCATCCGCATCATAGACAGGCTTTTGATCTACACTGAGCGTAACAGGCGCTGGATCAGAGCTCAGCACTCTCGCCAGCAAAACCTCCTCAAACAGCGTATCCCCATTCAGAAGCAGAAAGTCGCGGTCCATGGCCGCACGTGCGATCCAGCAACTTACTAGGTTATCCGTAATACTGAAAAAGGGGTTGAAAACGGTCTCGATCCTTCCATTGTCTCCATAACGCTGTTGCAGCAAAGTTTCAATCAGGCAGGATTGGAAACCGGTGACCACTGTCACCTGATTGATCCCCGTTGACAGCAGGGCATCGATCTGCCATTCGATGATCGGCTTGCCTGAAATTGGCAACAGGCATTTGGGAATACCGATTGTCAGCGGGCCCAGCCGGCGTCCCTGGCCGGCGCTCAGAATAATCGCCCTAACAGGAGTTTTTTCTTCGCTACCCGCCATATTGCAATCAGCTCCCGAAATGGAACAAGCGCTTGAAGGTTATATCTTTAAAGCATGCTCGGCTTTGTTATCTGGCCGTTTGACGTGGAGTGAGTGGAGCATGCGGCAGGGCGCTGTCCATGAGGCTGTATTCAAAGGAGTAACGGGCTCAGGTCGGGTAGTACATCTACATGGGCGGGAAAAGGATTTTGATCGCCAGGACGTACGCGACCTATAAACGCGACATTGTTGACCATGGCGCTCTGATAATCGATCAAGGCGTCTCCGATCATCAGCACGCGCTCCGGCAGAAGGCGATGGGTGGTCAGGATATCCGCGATCAGCTTCTGCTTGGGAGTGGGTGAACCGCGCACAGCAGTAAAATAAGATCCCAGGCCGCGGCGAACAACGATCGTATTCAGTTCAGTTTCCGGCGTACCGGATGCAACAAACAAGGGAATCCGTCCAGCTTCCCGCTGGATCAGTTCCGCTGCGCCTGGGACCGGGGCGCTGGCAATCACAGCTTCGACCACCAGTTCGGAGAAGCGCTGATCGAGTTGCCGCTCCTCCTCCGTGGTAAGCGGAGATTTTTCCAGCAGCGCTTCCTGAAAGTAACGAAATTTCTGATAACGCGACATGCCGCCGTTCAGGACATGATACTTCGCAACTTCGGCCATTACCACTTCGCCATATTCCCGGTAGAGATTGGCAAACGCCTGTGTCTTGATTTCCCCTGATTCGACCACGACTCCGTCGAAATCGAAGATGATCGCTTGCCACGCAGTAGTCTTCATGCGTTATTATCCGATGCCAACGGTATGACTTCCTCATCTTCATCCGAACGATGCATGCTCTGGTGAATATCCTGAAGACAATCCAGCAATCCCTGACCCAGATCGACGTGCTCGTTCAGCACCAGCTTGCGGCCGATGCGCGGCTGATATGCATAAGGCGTTACTTCGTAATGATGTCCGGCGTGCGCTTCGTCAAAACGCAGGTCGATTTTCCAGGGCATGATTTCCGAGATCATCGTCATTACATCCTTGATGTGTAATCGCTCCTGCCCGGTCAGGATCAGATGGCGATTCGCAAACTCCGGCGCCAGCACCTGCACGCTCATGCGTGCCGCATCTTCCACATGGATGTATTCCCGAATCGCTTCTCCGCTGCCGTGATAAGTGATCGAGTGTCGTTCCAGCGCTTCGTACAGCATCCGGTAGATGCCGTTTCTCGCATCGGCGCGGCGGCCATAAAGCGATCCATAGCGCAAAATACTATACTCCAGGCCATAACGTTCGTGGTAGGTTTCGATGAAACGTTCCGCTGCCTGCTTGCTGGCGCGGTAAAAGGAACCTGATTCGGAATAGACATAAATCGTGCTTGCGAAGACGAAGCGCCGGGCGCCGGCAAGACGCGCTGCCTCCAGCGTATGCATGTTACCCAGCACATTGATGGTCGCGGTAGCGATGGGTTTTTCCTGCGCTTCGTCGATATCTGCGATGGCGGCAAAATTGTAGACCACGTCGGCGCCGTGAGCTGCTTCCTTCACCTGCTCAAGATCCATGATATCGCCAACGATCATCTCCTGATCCGCGCGTAGATAGCGCGATGGAGAACGGTCGAACAGGCGCACCCGATAGCCCGAGGCAGAGAGCGCGTCGGCGACATGGCTGCCCAGAAAACCACTGGCACCATAGACAATGGCAATCTCGCTGGACATCTGCTGTTTTAACCTTTTTCCACTACACCCGCTTCGATCAATCCGCGCACCAGATTTTCCGCGGCTTCCAGTTCCATGCGCTGACGCGATTCTTTTGCAAGAGAGCCGATATGGGACGTCAGAATTGCGTTATCGCATTGCAGTAACGGGCCATGATATGGTTCCTGTTCGAAAACGTCCATTGCCGCTCCCCCAAGCCGCCCGCTGTTCAGGGCGTCGGCCAGCGCTGCTTCATCTATCAGACCACCCCGGGCCGTATTGATGACGATCGCGCCAGGCTTCATCCGTGCAAATGTTTTTTCATTCAACAGATGATGAGTGTCCGCGTCGTAGGTCAGGTGCAGGCTGATAATATCCGCTTCGGCTATCAAGGTTTCAAAGGGTGCCAGTTTCACGCCTTCTATTCCCGAAGGTACTTCCTTTACATAAGTATCGTGCGCCACCACCTGCGCTTCAAACGCACGGCACAGCCGGGCTACACGTGATCCCACCCGCCCGAGTCCCACAATTCCCACCTTTTGGGCAGCCAGCAGGCCTCCCTGGGCTCTGGGCCACTGCCCTGCGTGAACCAGTTTATCTGTCTGGCATACCTTCCTCAGTGCTGCCATTATAAGGGCTAGCGAGAGTTCGGCAACCGCCTGGGCGGGGGCTTCCGGTGTATTCAACACTTTGATTCCGTGCCGCTTTGCTGCGCCAAGATCGACGCTGTCGAGACCGCTTCCGCAGCGCGATACGACTTTCAGGCTCCTGGCACAGGAGAAAACCCGCTCTGTGAGAGGTTCCACGCCTGCGATCATCCCCACTGTATCTTCGCCCAGCAGAGCGATAACCTCATCCTCGGTAAGTTTCCGCTTATGACTGTTTTCGGCAATGTGTATGCCTTTCTCCTGTAAATGCCGGAGAGCAGTATTATGACTGACATCGAATGACGAGGTGGAGATCGCAAGTTTGTTCATAGGGCTTCCCTGATGTTTTGCAAATGACTGCGGCAGACGGTATCGAGAATGCGGATATCCAGGCCATAGCCAAGAAAACTGAAGCCCGCCTCGATATTGCGGCGCAACTGTTCCGGATTGGGTTCAACTACATGAATCCCGCCTGCCTTGCCTGCGCGTCGCCCGGCATCTTTTACCCGTTCTATCGCAGCCTGGACTTCCGGATCATCGAGTTCTCCGGGACGGCCGAGTGATCCCGAAAGATCGTAGGGACCTATGATATAAGCGTCGATTCCCGGAACGGAAAGAATCGAATCGATGGCATCGACCGCGTCGACATGCTCGATCATGGCAATAATGACCGCATTTTCTTCCAGCCAGTAGCGATACTGCTGAAACCGGGCACCATACCCTTGGGCACGCGCGAGGCCGACCCCTCGCTGTCCACGTGGAGGATAATATACTGCGTTTACGGCCGCTTCGGCATCCGCCGCCGTTTTGATCATGGGCACCATTATGCCTGTTGCCCCTGCATCCATGATCCGCTTGATCTGGTCAGGATGATTCGACGTCAGCCGCACGATGGCAGGGCATGCACGGCTGTCCAGCACCTGGATCAGCATCTGAACTTCGCCCAGCTCCAGAACGCTGTGTTCCGTATCCAGCACCAGCCAGTCAAATCCCGCCGCAGCCATGATATCGGCGATGGAAGGATGCCCCAAAGTGATCCAGGAGCCGATGGTCAAGGCGTTGCGGGCCAGCTTTGCTTTTAATTGCACGTATGAACCTTGAGAAATGAAGTTGCGTCCGAGAGAATTATAGAGTCCGCATCAGTATGATGCGAGTAACGGGTCTTTCTCCATCAGTCTGGATACACGCTCCAGGTCGGCTTGAGTGTCGACAGCCTGGGTGTTGAACCGGGTTTCCACCATTTTTACACGATAACCGTGCTCCAATAGCCGCAGCATGTCCACCGATTCAAGCTTCTCGAGCGGCGTGGATGGCAGCCTGGAGAATTCGAGCAACGTTTTGCGACGGAAAGGAATGATGCACACCTGTTTGAAGGCCAGAATATGCGGAAAATCAGAGCCGGCAGATAGGGCGGACGCGGGCACAGTCGGGATCGGCTGACGCGACATGAAGAGTGCATCGCCACACTGGTCGGTGACAACCTTGATTGTATTGAAGTCGTAGAAATCCGCTTTATTATCGATGCTCCGCATGAGATTCACACACCCCAGTTCCGGATCATGCAGGAACGGTTCCACCGCTGCATCGATCATCTCCGGGTGGGTCATCGGTTCATCGCCCTGTACCATGACGATAAGTTCAGCCTCGATTTCTGCCACCGCCTCGGCCACCCGGTCGCTCGCACGTTCGTGGGTATCCGCGGTCATAATCACCGGCGCACCGAAATTCTCCGCGGCGCGTCGTATTTCGTCATCGCAGGTAGCTATATAGGTTGCATCAAGCGCCTTGCTCAGGGCGACACGTTTATACACATGTTCGAGCATGGTTCGGCCCAGCAGGTTTGCAATTGGTTTTCCTGGAAAACGGGACGAACCCATGCGGGCCGGTATGACAGCGATTGTTTTCATGTGGGATTTATGTTAATTGAAGGCGATGAAACCGAAGCTTTTCACTTTGAACTGATGACCGCCTTTATTTATCAGGATAGGTTGTCCTTTAAAGGTGCGAAAGGTGCGCATCAGGCATCAGGGGGTTATACAGTGGTGGTCAGTGGTTTGTGGGGCTATAAGTGGTTTGTGGGGCTATATCCTGGTGGCCGCAACAGGGATGCTGCGAAAATCGGGTTAATGGCTCAGTGATGACTCCATTTTAACAGAAGGCCAGGGAAGTAAAAACATCTGCAATGCTAGTAAAATAGGTATCAGCCCGTGTAAAATTACAAGATTTTTCCGGAGAATGTCTGAAGTGCCTCAAAAAATGAGGAGATGCAGCGTATTGCTTGCGTCCAAGGAATAGGTATGCTGGTATGAAAGCTTTATTTTTCCTCCGTCATTATAATGACATCGATCACATTACACCGGTCATTTACAAATGGACCGACAAGGGTCATACCTGCGACATCGTTCTGATCGGCAACTCGCGGTTCCGCACGGATTATCGCATCAGGTTCCTGGAAGGCCTCAAGGGCGTGCGGATGGCCTATATTGCGAATGTATTGCCGCCGCTCGACTTTATCAGATGGTTTTTCCAGACGCTGATACTGATCCGCAGCCTGCGCCGCCCTTTCATCGGGCCGATCATGAAGAAGCTGGAGGAGGTCTATGACGCCAGGCGGCGCCACCCGGTCTGGCAGCGCACCGCGGAGCGCCTGCTGACCCGGAGTTTTGCAGAGAATGAGGAAGGCGTGGTGGTGTTTGACTGGATAGAACGCAATTCCTCCATCTGTGTGGAATGGGTCAAGGTGGTATTGTCGACGGCGCGCGGAATGGGCCTGGGTACGGTATCGCTGCCGCATGGAGACAGCCCCCACGCCAGTCAGTTGATCCGGCGACGCGAGTTGCGGCTGGAGCCGGATACCACATTTGCCAACGCCGGTATTTTCGAGAAGGTTGTGGTGCCGAACGAGTTATGCTCAGTACGCTTTCGTCCTTTCATGGATAACCAGAAACTTGCGGTACTGGGTTCTCCACGCTACTGCGACGAGTGGCTCGCCAAACTGGCAACGTTAATGCCGCCCTCACCGCTGACGCGCTCCGATAGCAACCTCAAGGTGGCAATGTTTCTGAGAAAAAGTAACTTTTCCACTTTCTGGGAAGAAGTGGGAGAGGTAGTGCGTATAGTGGCAGGCTTTCCGGGAGTGGAACTTATAATAAAGCCGCATACCCGGGGCGGCTGGCAGCAATCCCTGACAAAAGATGTTTCGCTCCGGCGTCTGCCCAATGTGCAAGTGGCAGGCGGCAGCCTTCATTCCATCCATCTAATGAACTGGGCAGATGTCATCATCGATCTTGCCACCTCTGTGGTATTCGAGGCGGTAAAGGTCGGGAAGCCCGTGCTGGCGGCGGATTACCTGCATGCTGGTCGCTCGGCCCTGGCTGAGTACCTGCCGGAAGCAGAATTGCGTTGCCGCGATGATGTGTATAAGCACATGGAAAAATTCCTTACCCAGGGTTGCGGTTCTTTTTATATAGAAGAGCATCGTCAACGTTTCCTCAAGGAAATGATCGACGTGGGGGATCCGGCCGTGCTATCGCGTTATGTTGCGCTGCTGGAGGAACAAGTGCAGCCAAAGGCAAACCAGAGTCAGCCTGAGCCGCAAAGCAGCACCAAAGATTTCGCTTTTGCCTGATCAGCCGGCTTCGCTGGTAGTGTTCTCAAGGAGGTTACTGAGCCGTATGCCGGCGATGCCGTCCGTCGATGTGGTGATCCCCGTCTATAATGCACCGGTCCTGACACGGCGCTGCATCGATTCGGTCGTTGCCTGCCTGAGCCAATCCATACGCTTTATTTTCATTCAGGACGACGCCTCGGGAATGGAAACCCGAGCCATGCTGGATCAATTGCCGTGCGAGCGCATACGCGTGCATCACGCCCGGGAGAACCAGGGTTTCGGTGCTTCGGTAAACGAAGCAATCGGTCGATCCGACGCGTGCTACGTGCTGGTCCTGAACTCCGATACCGTAGTAAGCGAAGATTTTTTACCGCTCTTATACGCAGCATTTGTCGCTGATTCCCGCTTGGCAGTCATCATCCCCGCGGGGAATGATTTTGCCGGATATGATTTGAACCGGTATGTGCGGCAGCCGGGCGGCTATATTCAGACACACCGCCTTCGGGGTCACGCGTTTCTCATCCGCCGGGAGATATTCCGGGATGCGGGCGGTTTCGATCTGGTATTCGGCCGCGGCTACTATGAAGATGTCGATCTTGGGCGCCGGCTCAACAAGCGGGGTTGGCGGGTGGGCGTGCATCCGGACGCTCACATACAACACGAGGGCGGCGGGTCGTTCGGCCGAGGTCGCTCTTTCAAGAAACTGGTCAGGCGTAATCGTAAGCTTTTTTTTTCGCTCCACCCCAGCGCAAAGCGTAATATTCTCCTTCTCTCCGGGAACTGCCCGCTGTCGTGTTTTCCATTGAACCTGCTGGAGGCGCTCGATGACGTATTTTTCGGAGGAGGATACGTTTACTGGCTTTCGCCCGAAGCAGCAGGCATGCTTCTCTGTTTGCAGATGAGAACCCTCTCGTCAGGCATGGAAGCTGCCGTCCGGCTATTCTTATGCAGCTGGCGTGAGGACAAGCGCATTTCGGAAATCTGGATATTGCCCGATGTTCCACGTCTGCGATATGAAGCCCTGACTTTATGGGGGCGCATTTGCGGCTTGCGCATACTGACCTGGGAGCGGATGCCGCACGAGGAGAATTGCACTCCCAGGCTACTTTGAATGATCTGCGGAGAGAATGTTGATTTCAGCCGCTACAACCATTTTTTCCAGCGGAACAGTAGCAGCATCGCAATACTGATGGTTGCCATTGCGCCCAGTACAACAAAAAATCCCGTGTGCCATTCCAGCCCCGGCATGTATGTGAAGTTCATCCCGTAAATGCCTGTTATCAGCGTCAATGGCATGAATATCGTAGTGATGACAGTAAGAACTTTCATGACGGTACTGATGCGAAAGCTTACGCTTGATAAATAAATATCGAGCATACCTGCCGTGACATCGCGCAGCGATTCAATCGATTCGATAACGTGGACAGTATGATCATACACATCCCGCAGGTAGAGCAGGGTATTGCGTGTAAACAGGGGTGAATCTCCACGCTGCAGCGAACTGATCACCTCGCGGAGGGGCCACAGCGCCCTGCGTAAAAAAACGCCTTCACGTTTGAGTCTTTGAATAGATTGCAAGGTCCTCGGCTGAGGACGGGCGACCAGTTCTGTTTCCAGCGTCTCGGTTTTTTCATCGAGGCGTTCAAGAATGCTGAAGTAGGTGTCGACTACTGCATCAACCAGGCTGTACATCAGGAAATCGGCGCCAAGCTTTGTGCTTTGACCTTTGCCGGACCGCAGGCGGTCGCGGACCGACTGGAACTGAACACCATTCGCTTCCAGAAACGACAGCACGAAATCCTTGCCGAGCACGAGGCTGATCTGCTCGGAATATATTCTCTCTTCTGCTCCTGTGGTTTCATACCCGAAGGTTTTGAGCACCACGTACAGGTAATCTCCGTAATCCTCCACCTTGGAGCGCTGCTCTGTGTTGAATATGTCTTCCAGTACCAGAGGGTGAAGGTTAAAACACGCGCCGATTTGCTCGATCATGCGGATGTCGCCGAGTCCCTGCAGGTTGATCCACTTGACCCCGGAAGCGTGTTTGATCTTTTCGGCGAGTTCCGCGGGAGCCACCTCGGATTCACGCACACTTTCCGGGTCGTAATCCAGCAAGGTTATGCCGGGTGCTACGCCTTTCTTTGCCCGGATATGTGAAGGCGAGCCCGGTGGCAGGCCTGCTTTCGTGGATCTCTTTTTGGAATGGGATGTCATCGGGTCGGATGATGGTTCTATGCAGATGCAGACAGCTTGCTTCCGTCGGCTTCGGTTATACCAAAACGAAAGCCAAGGGCATCCCACTGTTCAATTTCGGCCAACAGTGCATTATGTGTCAGGGGATTACGTTCCAGCCACTTTCTTTCAAGACATAAACTGAATTCCTTGTCCCGAAGGCTGACCTCCAGTCTTGGAAGTCTCGTCTCACCGCGGCTGCGATGAAACAATGCCGCGAGGCGAAGCGCAAACAGCAGGGCGAAATCAGGCTGCTCCATGATGCGTCCACGCGCTTTGCCGATATCGCCCCGATGGCCGAGCGCAAGCATGCTTAAGTGCTCCTGCTCCCTCTGGGAAAAACCTGGCATGTCGGCGTTGCCCAGGATATATGCAGAATGCTTGTGATAACCGGAGTGCGCGACCGAAATACCTACTTCATGCAGGCGGGCAGCCCATGAGAGAGCTTGCAGATGTTCTTCTCCATCATCAAGGAAGGCTGCCAGCAGTTGCCTTCCAAGCAGAAGCGCAGTCGATTCCACCCGCCTTGCCTGCGCGCCATCCACATGGTACCGGCGCATGAACTGCCTGACCGTTACTTCGCGCATGTCATGCTTATGAAAACGCCCCAGCAGATCGTACAGCACGCCCTGGCGCAAGGCGCCCATGCCTTGCGCCATTTGGGAAATTCCCAGCTCTGCGAACGCGGCGGACATGATGGCGAAACCGCCGGCTATGACAGGCGCCCGATCGCTCCGGATGCCCGCGAGGTCGAGTTTTTTGATGTCGTCCACCTTGAGCAGATGATTGCGAAAATTTTCCAACCCTTCTCGGGTGATCTCTCCGTTGCTGCTTCCACTGTCGAGCTGGTTCAACCGGATGATATCGCCTAAGGCGCGTGCTGTGCCGGATGATCCGTATGCGAGTTGCCAGTGTTCACTGGAAAATTCCCTTGCGATCGCCTGAATATCGCTGCGGGCCGAAAGTTCGGCACGGTTCATTGCATCCCTGCTGATCCTGCCGCCCGGAAAAAAGCGCAGGCTATAGCTGACGCAACCCATATAGAGGCTTTCCAGCTTGACGGGTTTCAGTCTGCGGCCAATGATAAATTCAGTAGAACCGCCCCCGATGTCCATCACCAGGCGAGCATCAGGAGAAGCAGGGAGGCCGTGCGCAACGCCCAGATAGATGAGGCGCGCCTCTTCGTGACCCGAGATGACTTCAATGGGAAAACCGATCGCTGCCTCGGCTTTTTTGAGAAATACGGCCGCATTTTTCGCCACCCTGAGAGTGTTAGTCGCAACCGCACGTACGGCATGGGGGGGGAAGCCGCGCAGGCGTTCACTGAAGCGCTTGAGACAGGCCAGGGCGCGTGCCTGGGAATCCTCATCCAGGCGCTTGTCGGGAGTAAGACCGGCGGCAAGACGGACCATTTCGCGCAGATTGTCCAGCGGATAAAGCTGTCTGCCTTCCACTCGCGCGACTTGCAAACGAAAGCTGTTGGAGCCGAGATCTACCGCCGCAAGTGTGGAGTATCCGGGCATGGGGTCTATTGGCAGGCGTCCGGGCGGCGGGAGGACCTACTCCCGTATTTCGCGCTCGATTTCTTCAACCGTGACGTGACGCACATCTCTGCCCTTTACCATGTATACCACATATTCGGACATGTTCTTGGCATGATCGCCGATGCGCTCGATCGCTTTTGCAATAAACAGGATTTCCAGGGCAGTCGATATCTTGCGCGGATCTTCCATCATGAAAGTGATAAGTTGGCGCATGATGGAGCGGAATTCCTCATCCACAAGCTCGTCCTGGCGCACTACCTGAGCGGCGGCGGTGAGGTCCAGGCGCGCAAAAGCGTCCAGCGATTTGCGCAGCATCTCCAGCGCAACGTTGGCCACATGTCGTATCTCGACGAAACGAGGCATGTGCATGCGGTCCGCGGCATAGATCAGTTTGGCCATGCGCGCGATCTTTTCCGCTTCATCCCCGATGCGCTCGAGGTCGGTAATGGTTTTGATGACCGTCATGATCATGCGTAAATCACCCGCAGCTGGCTGCCGGCGCGCGATGATCTGATTGCAGATCTCGTCTATCGATACCTCCATCGCATTGACCCGGTGGTCATCGGCGATGATATTTTCGATCAGACTCTCGTTGCCGGTGATCAGCGCTTCAATCGCTTTTTCGATCTGCTCTTCCACGAATCCGCCCATATGCAACACACGTGTGCGCACCGCTTCGAGATCCGCGTCAAATTGCTTGGATATATGTTCGTGGCTTCCCATTTCTCACCTTTGGATCGATTGAAAGCAAAAAATAACAAAGGATAATACCGGTCTGTTGTCCCAATTCTACCGATCTTTGACCTGCCCTCAGACAGCAATGGTGCGAACGCCTCCTTCGCCACCCAGCAACAGCAAATCCGCAGGGCGTCTTGCAAACAGGCCATTGGTTACGACGCCGGTGATCTGATTGAGTTCGGTCTCCAGTTCAACGGGATTCAGGATCTGCAAGCCATGCACATCAAGAATCAGGTTACCGTTATCGGTAGTAAATCCCTCCCTGAGCACGGGCTGTCCCCCCAGGCGTATTATCTCGCGCGCCACATAACTGCGCGCCATCGGAATGACCTCCACGGGCAGAGGAAACTTGCCGAGCACGTTCACGAGCTTGCTTTGGTCCGCAATGCAGATGAATTTTTTCGCCACGGCGGCCACGACTTTTTCCCGGGTCAGTGCTCCGCCGCCCCCTTTTATCATATGCAGGTACGGCGTTATCTCGTCGGCGCCATCCACATATAACGGAAGCTCGTCGACATTGTTCAGGTCCATGACCTCGATTCCATGCCCCCTGAGGCGCCGGGCGGTTGCTTCTGAACTTGCTACCGTTCCATCGATTCTGCTTCTGATGTCAGCCAGTTCGTCTATGAAGTAGTTGGCGGTAGAGCCGGTGCCGACTCCCACGATGCAGCCTGCGGGAATATGTTGAATAGCGGCGCGCGCGGCCGCACGTTTCTGCTCGTCCTGGTTCATGATGTTATTTTTTATGCCTGAAAATATTGACTGTTTATGAGCATAATACTATCAGTCCATTTTAACAATGAAGCTGGACATTTAGGGTTTCCCGGCATGCTAAAATGCTCAACCTTTAAAATCGCAACCCATTTCGATGAAAAACAGTTACCTCGAAAGAATCCTTACCGCGCGGGTTTATGACGTCGCGGTAGAGAGTCCCCTGGAGCTTGCGCCGAATCTGTCCACACGTATAAATAATCAATTATTCCTGAAACGGGAAGATGTGCAGGATGTTTTCTCGTTCAAGGTGCGGGGAGCTTACAACAAAATGGTCAAGCTTTCTCCCGCGGCACTCGAACGCGGAGTGGTGACGGCCTCTGCCGGCAATCATGCGCAAGGTGTAGCCCTCGCTGCGCAGCGACTGAACTGCCGGGCAACCATCGTGATGCCTGTCACCACGCCCCAGATCAAGTTGCAGGCAGTCGAGGCACGCGGGGCGACAGTGGTTTCCTTCGGTGATTCCTATGACGAAGCCTATGCGCACGCGCACGAATTCGCCGAAAAGAATCAGGTAACCTTTGTACACCCCTATGACGATCCCGACGTCATTGCCGGGCAGGGAACGATCGGAATGGAAATACTGCGCCAGCATCCGGGTGAAATTCATGCGATATTCGCGCCCATCGGTGGAGGTGGGTTGATTTCGGGTATTGCGGCTTATGTAAAAAGGCTCTATCCGGAAATCAGGATTATCGGTGTGGAACCTGTCGACGCCGATTCCATGTATCAGTCGCTGAAAAAGAACCGCCGTGTCCGGTTGCCGCGAGTGGGATTGTTTGCAGACGGGGTCGCTGTCAAGCAGGTGGGAGTGGAAACTTTTCATTTATGCCGCGAACTGGTCGATGAGATCCTGCTTGTAGACACTGACGCCATCTGTGCGGCAATCAAGGATGTGTTCGAGGATACGCGCGCCATACTTGAACCTTCGGGAGCGCTCTCGATTGCAGGTGCCAAGGCTTATGCAAAGCGGGAAGGTATCCGCGGTAAGAACCTGATTGCGATCGCCTCAGGTGCGAATATGAATTTCGACCGGCTCCGTCATGTGTCCGAACGGGCGGAACTGGGTGAGCAGCGGGAAGCGGTCATGGCGGTGACGATTCCCGAGGAGCCCGGCAGTTTCAAGAAGTTCTGCGCAATGCTGGGACCGAGAAGCATTACCGAGTTCAACTATCGTTTTGCCGGCCAAAAGGAGGCTCATGTGTTTGTAGGAGTGTCGGTAAAAAACCGGGAGGAAGCGGCGAAACTGATCAAGGACCTGGAGAGCAACGGCTTGCGCACCGAGGATTTGAGCGACAATGAAATGGCGAAATTGCATATCCGCCATCTCGTGGGCGGGCATGCACGTGATGTTAAAAATGAAATCGTCTATCGTTTTGAATTCCCCGATCGTCCAGGAGCGCTCATGCAATTTCTGAACAGCATGAGCCATCATTGGAATATCAGCCTGTTTCATTACCGTAACCACGGGGCAGACTATGGACGGGTGTTGGTCGGCATGGAGGTGCCGCCGGAGGAGAAAGCGGATTTCCAGGCATTTCTCGCTCAACTCGACAATCGTTATTGGGATGAAACCCAGAATCCAGCCTACAAATTATTCCTGGGATAGGAACAGATAGCGCTGACTATTTATCTCCCGACAAGTTTTGTGCGCCCTCGAAATCGAATATTGCGTGGGTTGCAGTGCTTAAACCTTCAATAGTCCAAATCAGATGAATACAGTCGTGTAAAACAGACGGTTTTGAAGGTTTCACAGTCGTGTGTCCGGGAGCTAAGGAAAAATTCAGAATGAAATGCATGCGAAAGCGCAGCAACCGGATTCCGTACGGAGTAGGTTGTTTTTTATTGATCTTCATGAGCAACAGCGCTGTTCAGGCGATTGATATAGCAGAGTTGTTGAGGGAGAGCGGTGTAAGGGCGGGAGGATGGATCAATGCAGGGGCAACCTATAACCCCAGCAATCCCGTCAACGGATACAACGGCACCGTTACCTTTGCAGACCGCGCCAACCGGTTTCAGTTGAATCAGTTCAATCTTTATCTCCAGCGCACGGTGGTCACGGAAGGCAAGGCTTTTGATCTCGGCGGGCGTGTCGATTTCATGTTCGGCACCGACGCGATCTATACCCAGGCTTTCGGTGTTCCGCCATTCGACGTGAATACAGGTCAAGCCTTGAATAGGGGCCACTGGGATCTGAATATATGCTGCTCATCGACACGAACGTACGGCATCGCGCTACCGCAAGCGTATCTCGAAGCCTATATACCGTTGGGTAATGGCTTGAACATCAAGGCAGGCCATTTTTATTCACCGACAGGGTATGAAACCGTTCCTGCACCTGACAATTTTTTTTACACTCACGCCTATACCTTTAACAATGGGGAACCGTTCACCCACACGGGTGCCGTAGGGAACTATACCGTCAACGGGAATTGGTCGGTAATGGGGGGCGTCATCACCGGGAGCGCAACCGGTGGCTGGGATGGCGGATTTGACAGAGAGCTGGGAAACTGGGGAGGGCTGGGTGGTATTACCTGGGTCAGCGACGACAAAAGGACTTCGGCCAACATCACGGGGAGCTACAGTGCGACGTCCACCCGCAGCAACAGACCATGGGGAATGTACAACATTGTGCTGCAACACAGGCTCACACCGAAAACCCACCTGGTTCTACACCACGTTCACGGCTATGCCGGCGGCGTTTTGCTGGGAGGGGTGCCAAAGAATGCCGAATGGTATGGCATCAATACTCACCTCTATTATGACCTGTTGGAAGACCTTTCGGTGGGTATTCGCGGTGAATGGTTCCGCGACCGGGACGGTTTTCGCGTCTCTTCGCCTTTTCGCGTGGTAGCTGCGCTCAACCATACCGGCGCCAGTTTTGCAGGCGATCCATCAGCTGTGATCGCGGCGCCTGCGGACTACTATGAAATCACCTTCGGAATGAACTGGAAGCCCTCGAAAAGGTTGCGGCTGGACTGGAAGCCAATGCAAAAGCTGAACATTCGTCCAAATATCCGCTACGACCGTGCCGACGGCATTGACCACTCGCTCCGGCCTTTCAACAACAAGAAGGATCAGATCATATTTTCCCTCGATGCGATTATTCCCTTCTGAAGCTGGAAGGGCGCGGGGAAAACTGTCTATCGAAGAGGGAAGTAAGATGGGAAAATAGTCTATCAGACTGTCAGCTTCTCAGCCTGTCATTCCCCGCCGCCGCTGTCCTGGCCATCCTCCCGTATAGATAGCTTTTTTCCTCGTAGTGTTCCAGCAACCTCCTCTCTTCCTCGGCGCCCAATGTTATAAGTACCTGCTCCTGTCTGCCGCTTCCATCGCTTTCGCTCATTCTCCATCTCTTTGTGAGCGAGGAGGATGACTTCACAAATTCTTGACAAAAATATAACACTTTCTTTATTTATCTCATGTTACGTTTCAAACAGAATAACAATTTTCGTGGTAGTGTTTTGCCAAGGGGAGCCAATCATGAAACGCCTACCGAAACGCAGAAGTGGAATGATCTTTGCTTCTGCGGTCAGCCTGTTTACAACTCTCGAGAATCCCGACAGCGCTTACGCCAATACCGCATTGGAATGGTTCAAGGACAATGGCATCAGGCTCGGCGGCTGGATCAACGGCGGCGCGACTTTCAATCCTAGCCAGCTCACCGGTTTCAACGGTACGGTAACATTTGCCGACCGCTCCAACCGATTTCAGTTAAACCAGTTCAATATTTATGTGCAACGTCCCGTGGTAGCCGAGGGTAGCACCTGGGACTTCGGCGGGCGTATCGATTTCATGTTCGGAACGGATGCCATTTTTACCCAGGCTTATGGCGTTCCCGCGTTCGACGCGAATACAGGCCAGCCTTTAAACAGGAGCAATTGGGATCTTGATGTGTGCTGCGCTTCAACCCGATATTATGGGATTGCGTTTCCGCAGGCTTTTGCCGAAGCCTATGTTCCCGTGGGGAACGGATTGAACGTCAAGGTGG
Organism: Nitrosospira sp. TNL300; assembly: GCF_055385915.1. Taxonomy (NCBI): domain Bacteria; kingdom Pseudomonadati; phylum Pseudomonadota; class Betaproteobacteria; order Nitrosomonadales; family Nitrosomonadaceae; genus Nitrosospira; species Nitrosospira sp. TNL300. Next base: position 483,826 of record NZ_AP041005.1, read on the forward strand.
GCCATTTTTACACCCCCATCGGCTACGAGTCGGTACCGGCGCCGGACAATTTCTTCTACACTCATGCCTATACCATGCAGTATGGGGAGCCGTTCACGCATACCGGCGTGCTGGGCAACTATAAGATCACGCAAAACTTGACCTTCATGGGGGGCGTTACCACAGGTAGCGCCACCGGCGGCTGGGATGGCGGGTTCGACAAGCAGTTGGGCAATTGGGGGGGGATTGCGGGCATTACCTGGACCAGCGAGGATATGGGAACGTCGGCCAATATCAGCGGAACCTACGGCGCAACCTCGACACGCAGCAATGAGCCATGGATGTTGTACAGCATGGTGCTGAAGCATAAATTCACCGACAAGACCCATTTTGTGCTGCAACACGACCACGGTTTTGCGGGGAATGTTCTCCTGAATAATGTCTTTTATAGTAACGTGATCAAGGATGCCGAATGGTACGGCATCAACACGCATCTGTATTACGACCTCATGCCGGAATTGACGATTGGGGTGCGAGCCGAGTGGTTCCGCGACCGGGATGGGTTTCGTGTATTTTCACCGGGACGGGTGGCTGCCGCCACCGACAATCGGGGGTTCAGTTACGCGCTTGGACGCAATCAGCTTGGCAATAGCACCAGCAGTCCGGCTGATTATTATGCAGTCACGGTAGGCATGAACTGGAGGGCGGCGAAGAGGCTGAAGCTCGACTGGAAGCCATTGCAGCAGTTCAATATTCGTCCAAACGTTCGCTACGACGCTGCGGACGGACTGCATGGCATTGATTATCGGCCTTTTGGTGGGCATAAAGATCAGGTGGTTTTATCCCTTGATTTTATGGTTCCGTTTTGATTTCCTGATTTCCACTTTCTCCGCCCGCTACAGGGTCTAATCTGTAACGCCGAAACGGGGGAGAACGGGACAGGTTCGCGTTTCAGAGCGCTTCTATCGTTAGCGCGGCCGAAATTGCAACATCATTTTCACGTGAGGAATTCCGGCATCCAGGAATTCCGGTCCTGACTGCAGGAAACCAAACCTGCTATAAAACCCGGTTGCGTGTGTCTGCGCGTTCAAGGTAACTGTAGGAAGCTGCCGGTTTTCCACTTCCTTCAGCAACCGATCCATGAGTGCGCTACCCACTCCTTTGCATCGCCAATTCCTCAATACGGCCATGCGTCCGATCGAAGCATCCGGTAGCAATCTTGCCGTACCTATCGGATTTCCCGAAGGAGTCATCGCCAGCAGATGTACGCAAACGACGTCGAACTCGTCCCATTCAAGTTCCGCAGGTACTCCTTGTTCCCTGATAAAAACCGCTTCTCGTACTGCTCGTAGTGCCGGACCATCTTCCTGCCAGCTTGCCGCGCGTACTATGCAGAGATTCATATTGGTTCGACTGGTCCTGGTAATCCGCCAGTATGACGGAAGCTTCTGCTCCTGCACTGTCTGCCGCTGCCTATCGGGAGATAGGCTTTCCAGCTATTCGAAAGGGTGGCGCAATACAATCGTTTCTTCCCGATCCGGTCCGGTCGATATCATGTCTATCGATACCTCACACACTTCTTCCATACGCTTGAGATAGTTGCGTGCGGCCATTGGCAGTTGTTCGAAATCGCGGATACCGACCGTGCTCCCGCTCCACCCCGGCATTTCCTCGTAAACCGGTTCGCAGGAGGCAAGTTCCTCTGCACCTACCGGCATGATGCCACTGAATTTTTCTTCCTCTCCATTTCCCGTCAGTTTATAGCCCACGCCCAGCCGCAGGGTTTCAACACCATCCATCACGTCAAGCTTGGTGACGCACAACCCGGAGACGCCATTGATCTGGATGGAACGTTTCAGGGCAGCGGCATCGAACCAGCCACAGCGCCGCGGACGTCCCGTGGTTGCACCGAATTCATTACCGCGCTTGGCGAGATGCCTGCCGACCTCATTATCCAGTTCGGTTGGAAAGGGTCCCGCTCCCACGCGCGTGGTATATGCCTTGGTGATTCCCAGCACATAGTGCAACATCTGGGGGCCGATTCCGCTTCCTGTTGTCGCGGCACCGGCAATGCAATTGCTGGACGTAACAAATGGGTAAGTGCCATGATCGATATCGAGCAGCGCTCCCTGTGCGCCCTCAAACAGAAGATTCGCGCCTGCCCTGTTGGCTTCGAATAAAAGCCGCGGCACATCGGCAACCATGGGGCGGATGCGTTCCACCAATGAGAGCGTCTCGTCCATGGTTTGCTGAAAATCGACGACTGGCGATTGAAAATAGTTCTTCAACACGAAATTGTGATAATCCAGTATCTCGCCCAGCTTCGCCGCGAAGCGGTCACGATGAAACAGATCCTGCAGACGGACGGCGCGTCGCGCCACCTTGTCCTCGTATGCCGGCCCAATACCTCGTCCGGTCGTGCCGATTTTACCCAATCCTCTGGCGATCTCCCGCGCGTTATCCAGGGCAACGTGACAAGGTAGAATGAGAGGACAAGCCTCGCTGATACGAAGCCGGTTAAGCACGTCGACGCCTGCGCGCTCCAGCATACCGACTTCATCCAGGAGCGCCTGCGGCGACACAACCACGCCATTACCGATATAGCAGGCGACGTTCTTACGGAGAATTCCGGAAGGAATCAGGTGCAGCACGGTTTGCGTGCCACCAATGACAAGTGTATGACCTGCGTTGTGTCCTCCCTGGAAGCGCACCACACCCTGTGCCTGATCCGTAAGCCAGTCCACGATCTTGCCCTTGCCTTCATCGCCCCACTGTGTTCCTATGACAACTACATTTTTGCTCATATCGCTTCTTTAACGTTTAAACCTCTGTAATGTTTGAAAGGTAAAGAGAGGAAGAACTTTTCTTCCTAAAGCTGGCCAATGACTGGCATTCAGGTCGGTGCATTCACTATCGACCACACCCCGTTTTCCGATACGAGTTTTTTATCGCAATTGAAGGAGCTGGCGTCATTTTCATGACCCGGCAGGGCAATTATAACGATCTGGCCTTCGTTACGAAGCTGTTCGATTTTCTTTTCCAGCGTTCTGTCCTCCTTTATGAACGGGGCCAGAATTCCTCTGGGATAAGAGTCCGAGGGCATCAAACCGGATAACTCCCGCAGGTCCATGCTGAAACCTGTTGCGGGCCGCGCTCTCCCGAATGCTTTTCCAACCTCGTCGTAGCGTCCACCCACTGCGATTGCATTGGGACAGTTGTCGGTATATGCGGCAAAGACCATGCCACTGTGGTAGTGATATCCGCGCAAGTCGGCGAGATCGAATGCCAATGTATCCACAAGCGGGCCCAGTTCGCCCGCTACCATTTCGAGCTCGTCCAGCGCCCCCATGATTTCGGGGTAGGGCGGGAGGGCGCTGCGCGCCAATGTCAACACATTCTCGTCTCCGTAGAGCTCGGGTAACAGCAGGAGCGCCTCCCGCACCGAAGCATCCACCTGTTTTTTCAGCCCGGCACAGAGCTCCTTCAATGTTGCCTTATCTTTCCCCTGCAAGGCTCCGGACAATTCCATTTCCAAGGCAGGTGAGATATCTGTACTTCTGATCAAGCCGCGAAATACCGCGACATGGCCGAGATCGAGGTGTATGTTTCCCACACCGGCGATTGCGAGAGATTGCAGCATCAGACGCTGGATTTCCAGATCGCTTTCAAGTCCCTGATGACCGTAAAGTTCCGCGCCGATCTGCAACGGTTCCCGGGTCCGGGTCAGGCCCGACGGCCGTGCGTGCAGCACGCTGCCCGCATAACAAAGCCGGGTGATGCCCCTCCGGTTCAGAAGGTGTGCATCGATGCGAGCCACCTGTGGCGTCATGTCCGCGCGCAAGCCCATCATGCGGCCGCTCAGTTGATCAACCACCTTAAGCACGCGCAAATTCATTTGCCTCCCGCTACCAGTGAGAAGCGATTCCACATATTCCAGCAACGGTGGCCCCACGAGTTCGTAGCCGTTCACGAACAACCAGTCCAATACCCGCCGGCGCATCATTTCTATCTTCAACGCCTCGGCGGGCAGAATGTCCTCAATATATTCGGGAAGAGCCCATGCACTCATATTCATGTCGGGGTCGTAATCAAGACAGGATAAAGGAGGGTATGGAGGGTATGGAAAGAACTATTTCACAAGATAGAGCAGGAGCAATCCGATCAGCATGGAGGTCAGGCCGATAAAACGTATCTGGTTGTCGCCGACTTCCGTCAGTTTTCTGAAAGCCTCGCGCCATGCACCGGGCATCAGAAAGGGAAGCAGTCCCTCAAGCACCAGCATCAGGGCAAAGGCCATTAACAGAGTGTCCCACATATTGAAATAACCCAAGCAGATCGGACGCTTACTGTGTCAGGCGACACCGAAGCGGGTGTCTGCCCGGGAATTCGCTGGAGAAATCGTCAGGAATTACCACTCTATGTGGGATCATTTACAGCGTGGGAAAAAGACTGGAGAAGCGAGGAGCGATATTCGACCCGGCCATGGAATTACTGTGTCGATAGCCCTGAAGCAGCCAGCCATACTCCCGGACAGCTGCTTCATCCGAATGAGCTATTTACCGGCACATCTATTTCCCTCCTCGCCCCGAGTTCCTCATATACTTGAAAAACTCGGAGTTCGGTTCCAGTACCATGATATCACTCTTGTTTTTAAAGCTTTGTTTGTAGGCGTCGAGGCTGCGATAAAAAGAATAGAATTCCGGATTCGACTCGAAGGCGCTGGCATAGATACCCGACGCTTTCGCATCGCCTTCACCCTTTGTTTCCTGGGCTTTCCGGTAGGCTTCGGCAAGAATGACCTCGCGCTGACGATCCGCATCCGCGCGAATCTTCTCGGATTCCGCAGCGCCGGTCGAACGCAGTTCATTCGCCACACGTTTCCGCTCGGCCTCCATTCTACGGTAGACCGATTCACTTACTTCCTGCGGCAGGTCTACTCTCTTCAAACGAACGTCTACGACTTCCACTCCGATTTTACGCGCATCCGCATCGGCCTTTTGCCGCATGATTTCCATGATTTTGTCGCGCTCGCCGGACACGACGTCATGTACCGTCCGATTACCGAATTCATCGCGCAAGCTTGAGTTGACTGTTTGCGACAGGCGCGTCTGGGCGAGCATCTCGTCCCCGCGCACGCTGACATAGTACTGCTTGACGTCCACGATACGCCACTTCACGAACAGATCCACCAGAACGTTCTTTTTTTCGGACGTTATGAAGCGTTCCGGCTCGGCGGTATCCATAGTCAGAATGCGCGAGTCAAAGTAACGCACGTTCTGCGCCAGCGGGATTTTGAAATAAAGACCCGGAGATGTCTTTACATCCACCACTTCACCCAGCTGGAACAGGATTGCTTGCTGCCGCTGGTCGACTATATACAGTGACGAGCTTGCCACAAGAAACAGGACGATAAGGACAGCCAATAACATTGGGGTATAGTTTTTCACTTATCTTGTCTCCCGTTCGCGGCCACGAAATGCTTCCCGGGTGCGGGTAGCTGCGTCTGCGGCAGGTTCCGGCGGCGACGCAGGCTGTGTCTCCGGTACTGTGCCAGACGAGGAAGAAGGTCCGCTCATATGAATCAGCTTGTCCAACGGCAGATAAAGCAGATTATTGCCATTTTTCTGGTCCACGATAATTTTGCTGGTGTTGGAAAGCACCTGTTCCATCATATCCAGATAAAGCCGGTCACGTGTCACGCCCGGCGCCTTGCTGTATTCAACGAGAACCTGCTTGAAGCGGCTCGCCTCACCTTCGGAACTCGCAATCACCCGTTGCTTGTACCCCTCAGCCTCTTCGAGGAGGCGGGCCGCATTACCTTTGGCCTTCGGAATCACATCATTCGCATAGGCCTGGCCTTCGTTTTTCTGCCGTTCCCTATCCTGTCCGGCTTTGACTGCGTCATCGAACGCCGCCTGTACCTGTTCGGGCGGTTGGGCATTCTGCATCGTCACCTTGCTGATGGCGATGCCGATCTTGTAGCGGTCAAGGATGTCCTGCATCAGCTCGGTGGCTTTTGCCGCCACCTGTTCACGCCCTTCATAGAGCACGAAGTCCATCTTGCTCTTTCCGATGATTTCCCGTATCGCGGTTTCCGCTGCTTGTAGCACGGCGTTTTCGGGGTCACGATTGGTGAACAGGAAGTCCTCCGGGTTTTTCAGGATGTATTGCACGGCGAACTGGATATCGATGATGTTCTCGTCGTCGGTCAACATGAGCGACTCCTTCAGTACCTTGCTCCGGACATTGTTACGATAGCCGATTTCAACAGTCCGCACCTGGCTTACGTTAACGGGTTCAACGACCTCGATAGGGTAGGGCAGATGCCAGCGCAAGCCTGCCTGCGTACTCTCCACATATTTTCCGAATCGCAACACGATACCGCGCTGGCCCTCGTTGACGATATAAAATCCGCTTCCTATCCACAACAGCAGAAGCAATCCGGCAAGCAGTCCGACGCCCCCGCTGTATTTTTTGGGACCGACCGGAGGACCGCCTTCATCGCCTCCTGAACTGTCGCGCCTTCCTCCACCCTTGCGCTTCAACAGGTTGTTGAGCTTCTTGTTAAAATTTCGCCACAACTGATCCAGATCGGGTGGACCGGAATTGCCTTTTTTTCTTCCCCACTGAGGATCATTTAATCCCATGATGATTCCTATTTTTTTGTTTAATGGAGCAGCCCATCAAACTCTACCGTGAAAAACCCCGAACCAGATTTGTGGAAAGCAAAAATTCCTGCATTATTTGACATTCAGTGATACCCGCTCGTTATATCCCGGGCTTCCGACTGATTATCGGGCTCTCGTAAAGCCGCGCGCTCCCCGAGTTCTTCGGACAATGCCAGATTAATAAATTCCAGCCCTTCACCGGTTTTGGCGCTCAATCGAACTTGTACGATTCTACCATACTCGTCCCGCTGGTAACCCGCAGAGCTTCCCGGCAAATCGATCAGGTCTGCCTTGTTCAGCACCAGTATTTGTGGAATGCGGTCAGCGCCGATTTCCTTCAGCACCTTGTTGACTTCATCAATCTGTTCGCTGCGATTGGAGCTGCTGGCATCCACGACGTGGAGCAACAGATCTGCTTGCACCGTTTCTTCCAGTGTCGCCCGGAATGCTGCCACCAGCGTGTGCGGCAGATCCCGGATGAAGCCCACCGTGTCGGAAAGTACGAGCGGACCGCGACCCGCGATAAACAGCTTGCGGGTGGTGGCATCGAGGGTTGCAAACAACTGATCAGCAACATAGGTGTGAGCGCGAGTGAGTCTATTGAAAAGAGTGGACTTGCCGGCATTGGTATAACCGACCAAAGAAACCGACATCACTTGCGCACGCTGTCTGGCGCGCCGTTGCAGAGCTCTTTGGCGTTCGAATTTAGCGAGCTTTTCTTTCAGCACCTTGACACGTTTTCCGAGCAGGCGGCGATCGGTTTCCAACTGTGTTTCACCAGGGCCGCGCAGACCGATACCGCCCTTCTGCCGCTCGAGGTGCGTCCAGCCCCGCACCAGCCGGGTGGCCAGATGTTCGAGCTGGGCAAGTTCCACCTGCAACTTGCCTTCGTGACTCTTTGCGCGCTGCGCGAAAATGTCCAGGATAAGGCTCGTACGATCGATGACCCGCCGCCTGAACCGCTGCTCCAGATTACGCTGCTGGGCAGGCGAAAGATCATGATTGAAAATAACCAGCGAAGCGCCGGTCTGCTCCACTGCGCCCATTATTTCGTCAACTTTCCCGCTACCTGCGAAAGTCGCAGGATCCGGGCGAAGCCGTTTCCCCAGCACTACAGCGGAAATTGCAAGGCGATCACTGGCGGCCAGTTGCCGTAATTCTTCGAGGTTTTCTGCGGAGTCGCTGTCGTTTAGATCAAGACTTACCAGAACAGCAGAATCAACAGGGGCGTTAGTGTCGGGCGCGTTCCCACTAGAGGAATCAAGCATCAGATATAGGGGGCGCCTCAAATGGAATGTTGACAGCTCTTGCGGGGACTACCGTAGAAATTGCGTGCTTGTAGACCATCTGGGTGACGGTATTCTTCAACAGCACTACATACTGATCGAATGAATCGATGTGTCCCTGCAATTTGATTCCATTTACCAGATAAATCGAAACCGGAATATGTTCCTTCCGCAAGGTATTCAGAAACGGGTCTTGTAACAATTGCCCTTTAGCGCTCATACGTGACTCCGTGTTTTAATTATTCAAAAAATAACTCTACTTGATTTTGAAGCGTAAATCCATATTCCTGCTGAGAGCGGCTGAAGGTCGAATCGGGCAGGTATAAAGAGAGTTATAGGCCAGTTTGCGCCTATTTCCAATATAAATATTCCGCCAGCTATCAGGTACGCCATTGCCGAACCTTATCCGGACTATATAGCAGCCCGGATAAGGTTCGAGTCCTGTTTTCTCTGCCGATGAGCAGAGGCCTCTCGCCGATCAATCGAAGGGATGAGGTTTGGGTGTATCCTTGGTCGAGGGGGGAAGAATAGGCAAAGTGAGATGCGGTTGCTTGCCGGTCAACGTCTTCAGAAATGACACGATTTTGGCATTCTCTTCCTTGGTGAAATTGCGTCCCAATTGTATCCGGCCCATGGTATTCACCGCATCTTCCAGAGTTGCAGCGGCGCCGTCATGGAAATAGGGATAGGTCAGTTCCACATTTCGCAATGTAGGCACCTTGAAGAACAGGCGGTCCTCCTCCTTGCCGGTCACGGCAAAACGGCCTTCAGCCTTGCTCTGAGTTTTATAGGCTTCACGTACGCCCATTTTCTGGAACGACGCGCCGCCTACGGCAGGTCCATTGTGGCAACCGGTGCACCCCGCGTCCTTGAACAGCTTATACCCTTCGAGTTCCGTCTTGTTGATGGCGTTCTTGTCGCCCTTGAGCCATTTGTCGAAGCGGGAGCCGGGCGTTACCAGCGTTTCTTCGAAAGCAGCTATAGCGTCCGTTACCATGCCTATATCGAGCTTGTCCGAACTGTATATCTGCTTGAAGCGCGCCCTGTACTGGGGAATGGATTGCAGCACGCCTACTGCCAATTCATGACTGAATCCCATTTCCCCCGGATTGGCAATAGGACCGCCCGCCTGATCTTTCAGGTCCTTGGCGCGGCCGTCCCAGAATTGGGCCAGATTCAGACTGGAGTTCAATACCGTGGGCGAATTGATCGGACCCTGATGCCACTTATGGCCAATGGATGATGGGAGATTGTCGGATCCACCCATGCTCAGGTTATGGCAGGAGTTGCACGAGATGAAGCCGGACTTGGAAAGACGGGGATCAAAAAAAAGCATTTTGCCCAGTTCCACCTTGTTTTCATTCTTGGGCTTGGCTGCCTCGATCGGTTGTATGGGTTCGTCGGCGGCAGCGGCCAGGGCAGGCGGAGCGGCAATCGTTCCAACAGCTAGCAGCGACGTTATTAATGCCCGCAATATCATCGTAATCTCCTAAAAAACTCGGCTGTAGTGGCGCAGCCGGTTACGCCTACATCGGAAAACTGAGGGCAGGGCTATCAGCCAGCTGAGTATGGGCACAACTGTTCGCGAGTATATCCGATAGCCGCAATATCAATATTAAAGGCAGTGTGTAAACAGCTAACAGCTTTGCTGTCAGCTGCCTGATACGCATCAGTTCCCGTTGCGGCGGCAGTGGCACCTCTGGCGGTGGTACTGCAACGCGCTGCTGCAATGCGGTTGCTTATTCGGACTGCTTGGCGGTGCTGCCTGCGAGCTGCCCGCTGGCGGAATAGTCGTATTTTTCATATCCACTGCACCCGAAGGGAACAGGCGGACGATTCAGCAGGCGTGCCAGTTCCGTCAGTGCCTGGCAGTAAACCTGGCGTTTAAACTCGACTACCGACTCCAGCTCTACCCAGTACTGATTCCACCGCCACGCGTCAAATTCAGGGCGCCCGCTGGTGTGGAGCGAAACGTCGCAATCACTCCCCAACATGCGCAGCAGATACCAGATCTGTTTCTGCCCCCGGTAATTTCCCCGCCAGTCGCGCTTTATCCATTGAGCAGGTACATCGTATCGGAGCCAGTCGCGGGTGCGGCCGAGGATTTGCACGTGCCAGGGGCGCAAGCCTACTTCCTCAGTCAATTCACGATACATTGCCTGTTCCGGAGTTTCGCCGGGCTTTATACCTCCCTGAGGAAATTGCCAGGAATCCTGTCTGATGCGCTTGCCCCAAAATACCTCGTTCTTCGAATTGAGTAGAATGATTCCTACATTTGAGCGATATCCATTACGGTCGATCATATGATTCACCCATTTGATCCTTCACGATAGGGTTAGATTTTTCCACATTTCGTGTCGGATTGAAAGCTGTCGCTGATTGGACGCACTGGAGGAGTGGCAACTGCATTATTGTTTGAACACTTTGCTTTTCAGATTCCTCATGGTCAACCTGCGCTGCTTTTCAGAGTAAAATCGGAGATTGGACTTGTTATGGACAGGATATGCGAGCATCAGGTTTTTTTATTTCGACACTCAAGGAAGCACCCGCCGAAGCGGAATTGATCAGTCACAAGCTGATGCTGAGGGCAGGTCTCATCCGGCGCCTGGGAAGCGGTCTCTACACATGGATGCCGCTCGGCTTGAAGGTTCTGCGCAAAGTCGAAGACATCGTGCGGGAGGAAATGGATGCGGCGGGGGCACTGGAACTGCTGATGCCGGCCGTGCAGCCTGCGGAGCTATGGCGGGAGACAGGGCGATGGGATGTCTTTGGCCCCCAGATGTTGAAAATCAGGGATAGACACGAGCGCGATTTCTGTTTTGGTCCAACCCATGAGGAGGTCATCACGGATATTGCACGGCGTGAAATCAAGAGTTACCGGCAGTTACCCCTCAATTTTTATCAGATACAAACCAAATTTCGCGACGAGGTTCGCCCCCGCTTCGGCGTCATGCGCGCGCGCGAATTCGTGATGAAAGATGCGTATTCGTTCCACGCCGATATCCATAGCCTGGAAGAAACCTATCAGGCGATGCATGTGGCCTATTGCCGGATATTCGATCGCCTGGGGCTGAGGTTTCGTCCGGTCAAGGCCGATACGGGTGCGATTGGTGGCAGCAGTTCGCACGAATTTCATGTCCTGGCCGATTCCGGCGAAGACGCCATCGCTTTTTGTCCTGATTCCGATTACGCAGCGAATGTTGAAATGGCCGAGTCGTTGCCACCGGCAGCACCGCGGGGACCTGCCGTGGGCGAGATGCGGAAAGTGCGAACCATCGCCAAAAAGACCTGCGAAGAGGTTGCCGCCTGTCTTGATGTTTCCATCGAACAGACGGTAAAAACGCTGGCGGTCGTGGCCAATGGCCGGATGTATCTTCTGCTGCTGCGTGGCGATCACCATCTCAACGAGACAAAGGTTCGAAAAATTCCTTTTCTTTCCGATTTCCGGCTTGCCAGCGAAGAAGAAATTCGCGCAGAAACCGGCTGTATTCCCGGATTTATCGGCCCAACCGGATTGTCTCTTCCCGTTATCGCGGACCGTACCGTAGCGGTCATGAGTAATTTCGTGTGTGGCGCCAATGAAGAGGATTACCACCTCGTTAGCGTCAATTTCGGGCGTGATTTGAAAGAGCCGGATCATGTTTTCGATATTCGCAACGTGGTTTCCGGCGACTTGTCGCCGGACGGAAAAGGTAAGCTGGAAATCTGCCGCGGCATAGAAGTCGGCCATATTTTCCAATTGCTCACAAAGTATTCGGAAGCGATGAAAGCCAGTTATCTCGATGAATCCGGGCAATCGCGCCCCATGGAAATGGGCTGCTACGGGATCGGGGTTTCACGCATCGTGGCGGCCGCCATCGAGCAGAACCATGACGAGCGCGGCATTATATTTCCCGCGGCAATGGCGCCATTCCAGGTAGTCATCATTCCGATCGGGTTGAAGAAGAATGCAGAGGTGAGGGCTGAAGCGGAGAAACTATACGCGGCGCTTTCCAGCGCCAGCATCGAAGTTCTGCTCGACGACCGGGATGACCGTCCCGGCGTAATGTTCGCCGATATGGAACTGATCGGTATTCCTCACCGGGTTGTCGTCGGCGAGCGAGGCTTGAAGGAAGGAAACGCCGAGTACCGGGGGCGGCGCGACGAAAAATCGGTGGTCATCCCGCTTCCTGAGATTGAAGATTTTATTAAATCAAAACTGGCTGGCGGTTGATGGCTGAATCTTCCCGGCTTGCCGTTCTGGAACTGGGCGCTCGACAGCCCGATTCTGGGCTGATTCCAGTACGGCAAAGCCGGGCAGTCATTGTCCGCCGGGACTTAGCGACTAGCGTTCTCCTTTTTGCTGCGCTTTTCCAGCAGGCTGGGAACCGGGGATCTTCGAATTCTCACGCATGAATTCTTCCAACGCTTCGCGGGACACAATTCCGATCTTATAAACTGCCGGCTTTCCTTCGGGATCGAAAACATAGGTAGTCGGCAGCATGGATACCGGGCCGATCTGGCGTGCCAGTTCCTGATCCCCGAGCACGATCGGGTAGGTCACTGAAAGCCGTTTCGCATGTTTGAGCACAACGTCCGGGTTACGATAATCCATGGCCACGCCGATCACCATTACGTCTTTTTTCCGGCTTTCATAGAGGGAGACGAGATCAGGAATTTCCTTCAGGCATGGAGGACACCATGTGGCCCAGAAATTTACCAGCACCCATTTCCCCTTGAAGTCGGAAAGAGACAGTTTCTTTCCGGTATGATCGGTAAAGGTAAAGCCATAGGTCTGTGTGACCGGCACTGCTGAAAGCATGAAGCATAAACAGAACCGGTAAAGCAGAATACTCAAATGGCATCGTTTCATTTTTCCCACAACTCCCCTAACCTTTGCTAAGCTGACATTTCTGCGGGTGGTTCGGTTCCGTGGAGGCAAAAAATTGCGACAGCGGAAGGCTCATTTTCTCATCGATCCCCACAGCAATATCATCGAGCAGCTGCTCCAGTCTGGTATCGCCTCCTGCTGCACTCCGCAGTGCTTCGGGACGAAACGCAAACAGGCGATAGACATCGGCAATCCGGATCTCGGCGGGATCGAGTATTTGAACCCATCCTCCCCCCTGAACCTGCCGCACGAAATTGGCTTTCATCATGAGCTCCAGTATCCGTTCTACTTCTTCGGGACTTAGCATCAGCTGCTGCTGCAGGCTGGAGGCTGTTTCAACCTTGCCTGCCTTCAGCGCCTTTCCAAGTACCCCTAATAAACGCAATGCATCAAAAAACTGCTTACCCCTGGCCTTCGGGTCATCGCGCCACTCGCGGAAACGCCAGCTTGAAAGGGATGCGGCAATAACCGCTCCGAGCAGCACCATCAACCACGAAAGATAAAGCCATAGCAGGAAAATGGGAATAGTCGCAAAGGTGCCATATACTGCCTGATAAGTCGGGAATCGGGTGATGTAGAACGCGAAGCCTGCCTTCATTATCTCGAATCCTATCGCCGCCGCCACGCCGCCCGCTATCGCGTGCTGCCATGCTACCTGGCGATTCGGCACGATGAGATAGGAAGTCGAAAAGGCAATACTCGTCAGCACGAGCTGACCCAACCGCAAAAGCATGATGTCCCCGCCCGGAATATCACGGGTAAATCCCATGGAGGCGGTCATCAGCCAGGACGTAAGCGACAGGCTCGCGCCGATCAATAAGGGGCCGATCGTCAGAACGGACCAATATATCAGGAGGCGGTGCAGGAGCGGACGCAGGCGGGATACTCGCCAGATGCTGTTGAGCGCTTCGTCTATCGTGAGCATGAGTGCAAGCGCGGTTACGCCCAGGAAGGCGATGCCGATCGCGGTCAGCTTGGCCGCATTATCGGCAAATTGCTGCATGTACACCGAGATGACCTTGTTTGCCGCTTCCGGCACCATAGTGGTGAGAATGAATTCCTTTATCCGGTCTGAAAATTCGGCGAATGCGGGAAATGCAGCCACCATCGATAACCCGATCGCGAGTATCGGCACCAGCGAAAGCAAGGTGGTGAAGGTAAGACTGCCCGCAATCTGGATGCAGTTGTGCTGGAAAAAGCGCACAAGGACATAGTGCATGAAATCGACGGGACGTACGGATTTCATTACTTTCGTGACAGGTCGTGAGGATTGAGAGAAAAGCTCCACGCGCAGCCCCACTTTGGAGGCAGGACAGACGGTTCCGGTTTGTCCTGCCGCGTTCTTCAAGGTTTCTAAACTTGCGGGTGCGCCCGCTCCAGCTTGCTGTGCAGCTTGTTCAGAGCGCTGAGATACGCCTTGGCGGAGGCGACGACAATGTCCGTGTCGGCGCCGTTGCCGTTGACGATACGGCCTGACTTCTGCAGCCGGACTGTGACCTCGCCCTGGGAATCGGTACCGCTGGTGATCGCATTGACGGAGTAGAGCTGCAACTCCACGCCGCTGTTCAGTATCTTTTCGATGGCGCGGAAAGTGGCGTCCACCGGTCCGCTTCCATCCGACTCCGCACGGGATTCCCTGCCTTCTTCACCGATTACTATACTTGCATGGGGAGTTTCACCGGTTTCGCTGTGCGCCGTCAGTGAGAGGAGCTTGTAATGCTCCTGCAGGGCGGTGGCGTCATCGGAAACCAGGGCATGCAGGTCTTCATCGAAAATATCATGCTTCTTGTCCGCCAGCTCCTTGAAGCGCATGAAGGTGGCATTAAGGACTTCTTCCGATTCCAGCTCGATCCCGAGCTCTGCCAGCCGGCTGCGGAAGGCGTTGCGTCCCGAATGCTTGCCCAGCAGCAATTTGTTTGCCCCCCAGCCGACATCCTCCGCTCGCATGATTTCGTATGTTTCGCGGTGTTTCAATACGCCGTCCTGGTGTATCCCGGATTCGTGTGCGAATGCGTTTGCGCCCACAATTGCCTTGTTCGGCTGTACCGGAAACCCGGTAATGCCCGAAACCAGCTTGCTTGCGGGGACGATATGGACAGTATCGATGCGGGTATCACAAGGAAAGAAATCCTGGCGGGTGCGCACGGCCATGACGATCTCCTCCAGGGAGGCATTGCCGGCGCGCTCGCCCAGTCCGTTTACCGTGCATTCGACCTGGCGCGCTCCGTTCATCACTGCCGATAACGAATTGGCCACCGCCAGTCCAAGATCGTTGTGGCAGTGCACCGAGAATATGACCTTATCCGAATTGGGAATCCTCTCGCGGAGGGTACGGATGAGTTCCCCGAATTGCTGGGGCATGGTATAGCCGACCGTATCGGGAATATTCACAGTCCCCGCTCCGGCATCGATGACCGCTTCGAGCACACGGCAAAGAAAGGCGATGTCAGAGCGCCCGGCATCCTCAGGGGAGAATTCGACGTCATCGGTGTATTGGCGCGCCCATTTCACCGCTTTCACCGCCTGTTCCACCACCTGCTCGGGGGACATGCGCAGTTTCTTTTCCATGTGTATCGGTGAAGTGGCGATAAAGGTATGGATACGGGCCGAATTGGCGCCCTGCAATGCTTCGCCTGCACGCCTGACATCGCCTTCGGTTGCGCGCGCAAGGCCGCATATGGTGCTGCCCTTGATTGCATCCGCTACGGCTTTTACCGCTTCGAAATCGCCATTTGAGGCAGCTGGAAAACCCGCTTCAATGACATCAACCCGCATTCGTTCGAGTTGTCGAGCGATGCGCACTTTTTCCTCCCTCGTCATGGAGGCGCCCGGGCTTTGCTCGCCATCACGCAAGGTGGTATCAAAAATGATGAGATGGTCTTTCAATTGTTTCTCCGTTTTTCAGAAAGAATACTCGAACTCTGATAGGGAATCCAGGAACGGATTCCATCGATAAAAACTGGTAAAGGCTTGAGGGAGGTCGGTAATTAGCGCGCGAGGCGCAGCAGCGGTCTTGCAAGAAGCTGCAGGCGGGGCTGAAGGCAGAATGGAATGGACTGAACGAAGTTTGCAATGTGCATGTCCCAAATATAAAGGGTTTCCGGAACGCGTGCAATAGAGAAATTGAATGCTATATTGAAACTGACCGACATTGAAACTGACCGACATTGAAACTGACCGATTGAACTCTCCAGGAATGGTCCTCAGGAATTTTCGATGCTTCTCAATGAATAAGAGCTTTGTGAATAAGAACTCTTTGTGAATAAGAACTTTAGGGGAAGACGAAATTTCAGCCGCCGCCGCCTCGCTGCGGGTCTTGTGACTGCGGGTCTTGTGATTGTGCTCGCCATGAGCGCGTGCGGTTCGACAGAACAGGGGCATGTAAAGGAGGTAACCGGCCACTTGCCGGATTTGAGTTTTTCCCTCACCTCCGACAAGGGACAGCCGGTTACAGCCAAGACATATGAGGGAAAAGTATTGCTGATGTATTTTGGATTTACACATTGCCGGGAAGAGTGTCCGATTTCCATGGCGCGTCTCACGCGGGTAATGCATCTCCTTAGGGGAGACGCAGATCGGGCGCACATCCTCTTTGTAACCGTGGATCCGGAGCGGGACGTCCCTGGGGAATTGCGCCATTATCTGACGCAATTCGATATCGAGCATGCGACAGGATTGACCGGCAATCCGGATGAAATCGGACGGCTTGCAAAACGATACCGCAACGCGTTCCGGCCACATTTCCCCCCCGGCGGCGACGGCGACATCATGCATGGCGATGCGGTCTATATATTTGACGCACAAGGCCGTGCCCGCCTGCTGGCAACCTCCGCCGATCCAGAAGAGACTCTGGCGGAAGACCTGCGGAATTTGCTTCCTGCCTGAAAATTTCTCCAGGTCAGTAACGGACATCAATTGTAATGGAATGGTTTTACTGGCTGGTGCCTTGGGAAGAGTCTATTCTGGTGGTTGCCGCCACCGGTAGTGCAGTTCTTTTTTTTCTGAGAGGCTGCGCCGTAGTTCGCCCCCCGCTTCATCGCAGATTCTGCTTCTGGGGTGGATTAAGTCTGGTATATCTCGTTTCTCACACCCAGCTCGATTATTACTCCGAGCACCAATTTTTCATTCACCGGCTTCAGCATCTTGCATTGCATCATCTCGGGCCTTTTCTGATTGTATTGAGCAGGCCATGCCCGGTTCTTCTTGCGGGCATGCCGTCAAGGATGAGGCAGGCATTTCATCCGATGGCGGGATGGAAGCCAGTTCAATATCTCGCCCAGACCTTGTGCAATCCTGTCGTCGCCGTCACACTGTTCAGCATGCTCATCGGTTTCTGGCTGTTGCCCTCGATTCATTTTACGGCGATGATCGATTGGCGTCTCTACCGTGTGATGAACTGGAGCATGTTTCTCAGCGGATTGATTTTCTGGGGACTGGTCTTAACTCCCGGTCCGGTATTCACCGTCAGATTGTCGCCCGGCTCTCGCATTGGCATGATGCTTGCCATAATTCCGCCTCAAATCGTCATCGGCGCCATCATTTTCTTTACTTCTCACGAGTTGTATCCGATCTACACCATTTGCGGACGTGCTATTGGCGGTATCGACGCCCTAGCGGATCAGCAGATCGGGGGCATCATTCTGTGGATACACGGTGCGATGATGAGTGCGATCGGGATTCTGGTTGTCATCCTGAGGGAATTGATGCTTGCAGAATATCCGAAGAACGGACAGAAGGTGGCATAAACGTTTGCTTTCCTTTTCTTTCCTATTTCCGGACGGGTAGAAACAAAATCCTTTGCAATTATTCGTTCAGGACCTCGCGCATCAGATATACATCGCGAGTGGTCACCGGCGGTGCCTTGTTACCCCAGCTGTTACGGATGAATGTGAGCACTTCAGCGATTTCGCGGTCGGTAAATCTTTCGGCATAGCCTGGCATTTTCTCCGGTTTCGGCCCCGTCTTTGTCCACGGGCCTTTTCCTCCTTCCAGCATGAGCCGGATCAGGGAAGAAGCATTCTCCGAAAGCACGATCGAACTTCCAGATAGAGGAGGAAACTTTGGCGGCTTGCCCCTTCCCTCGTCCCGGTGACATTTGGCGCAGAAGCCACTATATATTCCCGCGCCTGGTTTCTCGAACCGGATCATTCCGACGGGAACGACAGCCGGCGTTCTACGAGGGTTATACGATGACTTTTCTCCGCTGGCAGGAAGCGATTTGAGGTAATGGGTGACCGCATCGAGGTCCTCCCGGCGGAAGTGCTGGGTGCTGTTTTCAATGACAGTGATCATGCTGCCAAATGCAACGGTATGGCCACTATGGCCTGTCTTGAGAAACGCGGCAATCTCCTCTTCCGACCATCTGCCCAGACCCGATGCGGTGTTTCCGGTCAGTTCCGGAGCAAACCAGTTATCTATCATCGCACCGGTCAAATAGTCGGACGAGGTTTCCGAATAGGCCTTTTCCTGATAGGCCAAACCGCGCGGAGTATGGCAGGCGCCGCAGTGACCGAGCGCCTGCACCAGGTATGCACCGCGGTTCCACTTTTCGCCCCGATCAGCACGGGGTTCGAACCGTTTGTGTTCCACAAAGGCAAGATCCCAGAACTTGAGGGTCCAGCGCTGATTGAAGGGGAATGGCAGGCGGGTTTGCGAGGGCGTGTGCCGGACCGGTTTCACCCCGTGCATGAAGTAGGCGTATAACGCGCGCACATCGTTGTCCGACATTGCCGTGAACGACGGGTAAGGCATGGCCGGGTACAACCATTTGCCGTCCTTCCTGATGCCGCCGCGCACGGCCCGGCTGAAATCCTCGTAGCTGTAACGGCCGATGCCAGTTTCCGGATCAGGCGTAATATTGGTCGAATAAATGGTACCGAAGGGTGAATTGATCGCCAACCCGCCCCCAAAAGCCGGATGAGCGGATCCTGCCGTGTGACACCCGGTGCAGTCTGCGATAGTGGCGAGATAGGCACCGCGTGTAACCAGCGCATTGAGTGCGCTCTCACCCTCCCCGGCAGCATCTGCGGCATGATCGGCAGTGGCAGTCGCAACGGAAACCGGAGTGCCCACTACGATTGCGCCCATGGCAAGCAGGACAACACTCAGAAGAATTCCAGTTTTTTTGCCCATCCGGATCATCCAATCGAAAACCGCCATGCGCAGCTTCATGTGCTTCAGATCCAGGCGCTGCATGATCGGATCAAAAGCACGGCAAAAGTGTTAAACAGGATCGCAACGATGAACACAAAGCTCGACATCATCCCCAGCATCGCCAGAAATCGCCTCTGCCCTTCATCTTTCTGAATGGAAGACTGTTCATTCAATGTGTCTTTCGAGTAGCGGCCGAGGCTCCGCCAGGAGGTCAGAGCGATATACCCGGAAAAAAGAGCGCCAGCCAGGCAGACAAAGCCTATTGTTGCCAGTATCGCCGTCAACCCGGGCCAAAGCGGGGCGGGGAGCGGAAACTGATGTGGATAGCAGGCATAGGCGGCGATCGGCTGGGTTAATGCCATTTGCGTTACCCATGCTCCGGGCGCGCCGAAGAGCGCAAACAATGTCCTGACCCTTGGCGGGGAATGAAGGAAGCGATGTTCTGTGGAAACAGTTTGTCTTGCATCCATTTTGAAGGTCATCCGCGCTGGAGATAAGGAGACAAATACAAGGCGGAGAAAACGAACAGCCAGACGACATCGACAAAATGCCAGTAAACTCCGCCGATGGTGATTGCAACATGACGCTTGTGGTCAAAATAACCCATCATGGTCCAGGCAAGCAGGAGCAAAAGCACTCCCAGTCCGATAATGACATGGCACAAGTGAAAGCCGGTGATCGTAAAGTAGAGTGATCCGTACAGGTCGGAGTTGATGCTGAATGTCTTGTTTTTCCACTCCAGAAGCTGAACTGCGACAAAGGCGCTACCCAAGGCAATCGCGGCGATAAACCCGAAAATGCTGGATTGTGTCCCGCCTTGCCGGAGGCGCCGTTCTCCTGCCCAGAAAGCAGCACTACTGGCAAGCAGGATGATGGTATTGATGCCCGGAATGAGCAGGCCCGGCAATCCGGTCGGGGGCCAGTCCTGCCCGGTTTGTGCTGCGAGGTAGAAGTAGGTGAACAGCAGATACCCGAACAGGGAAGCCTCGGTTACGATGAGCGCGATCACCCCCCACCACCCGCCGGAGAGCTTGCCGGCGCTTCCCACTGGCAAAGGCTGACTGACGACGCGGACAGTTTCACTCATGGGCTTTCTCCCCCTCTTTCGGCGGAGGCTGACCTGCGCCCCGTAGTGCGCTGACCAAGTTTTCTGCGGGGCCACATCCAGACGCTCAACGCGGCACAGCTTGAGGCCGCCATTAATGCGGTGAATGTCCATGAATGCAGCAACAGGCCGACGAATAGCAACGAGACGAACAAACCGACAAGGAAAGGCGTATAGGAATCCTCCGGCATTTTGAGGATGACAACCGGCTTTGCATCGATGGGCGAGGTGCCGAGAGTTTCCCGACCCCGCATCAGCAGGTAACCTTCTTCCAGTCTGGTTCGGCTATGTTCTCTTTCTCCTTCGATCCGCCCCTCCCATAACGGGTGCCGGCTGGCAATCGTAGGAATGGTCGCAAAGTTATAAGCGGGCGGCGGGGA
Source organism: Nitrosospira sp. TNL300 (assembly GCF_055385915.1). NCBI lineage: Bacteria > Pseudomonadati > Pseudomonadota > Betaproteobacteria > Nitrosomonadales > Nitrosomonadaceae > Nitrosospira > Nitrosospira sp. TNL300. Next base: position 504,267 of record NZ_AP041005.1, read on the forward strand.
AGGTACTGCCCATTCCAGGGTCGGCGCATCCCACGGATTGGCGCCTGCCCGCACCCCGCGTTTCAGGCTGAGGACGACATTGACGAGAAAGATCAGCACGCCAGCGGCGAATATGAAGGATCCGACAGTCGTAACCAGATTGACTTCGTCCCACCCCATGCGGGAGGGATAGGTATAAATGCGGCGCGGCATCCCCAGCAGGCCAGCGATATGCATTGGAAAGAATCCAGCGTTGAATCCGATAAACATGGTCCAGAAACTCCACTTGCCCAGTTTTTCACTCATCATGCGCCCGGTGAATTTGGGAAACCAGTAGTAGATCGCTCCTACCACCGGAAACACATTGATCCCAAGCAGGACATAGTGCAGGTGCGCAACGATGAAGTAGGTTTCATTAAGTTGCCAGTCGAGCGGCACTGCGGCTGTCATCACTCCCGACATGCCCCCGATGACGAACAGCACGACGAAACCGGCAAAAAACAGAAAAGGGGTCTTGAATACGGGCTTTCCCAGCCAGATAGTTGCAATCCAGGCGAAGACGGCAACCGCGCTGGGAATGGAGATGACCATGCTGGCGGCGCCGAAAATCGACAGAGCCACTGTCGGCAGACCCGTGGCGAACATATGATGGACCCACACTCCGAAACCGAGCAGCATGGTTGCCATGGTGGCAAGCGCCACTGCCGTGTAACCCACGAGCGGGCGGCGGCAGAATGTGGGCAGAGCATCGGAAACGATGCCCATTGCCGGAAGCACGACGACATAGACCCAGGGGTGGCCGAAAATCCAGAACAAGTGCTGCCAAAGCAGGGGCTGACCATTATTTGCCACATCAAAAAAATGTGCGCCTATCTGGCGGTCGAGCCACAACAGGAAGAACGCCAGACTGACGGCGGGGATTGCGAACAGGTTGGCCACGGAGGCGGTGAGCGTTCCCCACACCAGGATGGGGACGCGGTTTATGGTCATGCCCGGGGCCCGCATCCTGAACAGGGTAACCACGAAATTAATCGATCCCACCGTTGTAGAAATTCCGAGCAGCACCATGCCGAGCGCAAAGACATCGATATTGGGTCCGGTGTTGTATACCGGGCCCGAGAAGGGCACATAATTGAACCAGCCCGCATTCGGCGCCTGCCCAAGAGGGAAGCTGATGTACATGAAGAGGCCGGCGAACAGAAAAATCCAGTAGGAAAGTGCATTGAGGCGCGGAAAGGCCATATCCCTGGAACCGAGCAGAAGCGGCCAGAGGTAGTTGGAGAAGCCGGACAGAACGGGCAATGCGTAGAGGAAAATCATGGTCACGCCATGCATCGTGAAAAGCTGGTTGTATTGCTCCGGCGTCAGAAACGCCATATCCGGCCCGGCAAGCTGGATGCGCAGGAACAGCGCCTCGATTCCGCCGATCACGAGGAAAAGAAAGGCCGTAACGAGGTACCGCACCCCGATCGTTTTGTGATCCACTGTGGAGAGCCATCCACGCCAACCCGGCGCCGTCTCCCAGATCTTCTCCAGCCGTGCTTCGATGGCAGATCCCTCGGGAATACGTCCCACTTCCGGGATCCGTTCGTGGGGAACTTCGCGATGCTGGGTGACGTCGATAGCGGCCATACTCTAGTTCAGTGTCGAAAGATAGGAGGCCAGTGCTGAAGCTTCACTGTCCGATAATGCGATGCTTGGCATGCGTGCTCCTGGTTTGTAGTATTGTGCGCGGGTAATCCACTCCATCAGGTGATCGGGTGTATTGGTCAGCAGTCCGGCAGCGATGCGACCGCGCGAGTTCAGATGCGTGAGATCAGGCCCGTGCAGGCCTTTCGCTTCTGTTCCGCGCACCGCATGACATCCCCCGCAGCGATCCATGAAAAGCTTGTATCCATGCTCATTGTGTCCCGACACCGGGAAAGCCGTGCGGCGTTGCGCCTCTTGCCATTTCTCGAAATCCCGATCGCTTTCCGCAACCACTTCCAGATTCATATGAGCATGCGCCACCCCACAGAATTGCGCGCATTGACCGACATAAATGCCCGGAACGTCTGCCTGAATCCACTTCTGATTGACCAGGCCCGGAATCATTTGAGTTTTTCCGGCGAGTACAGGTACCCAGAATGCGTGAATGACGTCTGCGCTTTTCAACTTGAGCAGTACAGGCCTGCCTGCAGGTATATGGATTTCATTGGCGGTAACAAAACGTTTCGCCGGATCGGCATGCTCGTATTCAACGCTCCACCACCAGTCGTAACTGGTTACAGTCAGGGTGAGAGCTGGAGTCTCGGTGGGTTTGGCAACCGCATTGAGCACGGTCAGGAAATAAACGGTGAGCCCGGCCAATATGAAGGTAGAAATCCCTGTACCGATATAAACCCATCTGAGTCCCCCGCTCTCGGCGCCAATCATGCCGGGGTCGGCAGGGCCGCGCTTGCGAACCAGGGCAATTACCAGTAGCAGTATGACGATAAGGGTAATGGCGGAGAGCAAAGCCGTCATCAGCCACCCCAGATGCATTACGGGTGTGGCGGCAGGTCCGTAGCTGTACAGGAAATAGTTTAAAGGGGTATCCAGCGTGTCTGCTGCTTCCGATGGTCTTGCGGCGACCGTGGGTAGCGCCAGAAACGTTATCCGGAAACGCAGGTGTTTTATTGCCGACCTGGAATCGAAACCTGACTTGGAAGCTTTCATGGGCTTGACCAACTCCAGTGTACGAAGAGATGCAGCGATAAGCGCGATCCTGACCGCGACGGAGTGACCAAAGGCGGAGCGGACTGCAAGGGAATATCGAGGTCCCAACCCCGGCCAGCCGGCTTGTGCTGACGTGCGAAGGATGCACTTTCCAGAACCCAGAGGCCGATAATGTCGCAGTGTTTTCAAAAATTCTACGCTGCTCATTCCGTGCTTCTGTGCGCTAGCGTACGCAGGAATTCCGAAAAAACCCCTGAACAGGTCAGCACTCCTGTTCAGGGGTTGTTCCCAACGGCTCTTTCAGCTTGGAAGCAAGCCCGAAACAGACGCTACATTGCTGGAACCGACCGGAGACATGAGTCTGAAACGTGATTCAAGCTCGGGTTGCGCTTGGTCGACGCCTGATGCCAATAAAACTGATTACCGCGAGCCCGGCCAGGAGCATGGCGTGGGTTGATGGTTCGGGAACGCTTGTCGCAAGTTTGGATACGTCGGCTGTGACAGCAACGCTTGCCTCCAGGCCAGGGATCAGCGTGCCCAGGAGATTTGGATCAGACTCGCCATCATCGGTTCTGACGAAGCCGGGTACGTCGGTAAGCACGATCCGACCGTTCAAATCCTGAACCTCGCGGGTATTGCCCGCGGGGAACAGTGACTTGAAGGCATCGATCTGACTCCCGGATAGATATAGCGGAGAAGCCAGTTCAACCCAGCTTACTCCTTCTGTAAAAGGCGGTGTTGTCAAAGAACCGGAGTAGCGGAAAGAACCGAGATAATTCGGCACCAGGCTGTTCAGGTTGAAGTGCTCGATATGAAGTGTTTCCTCAGTGGTTTGCGGCAAATCGGAGAAAATGGGAGCGAGTGGCCGATTCTTGAAGAGACCTTGCTCGATATCCCGACCGACTACGAGTAGATTGTCCGCGGCATCGCTGAAGACGAGGTGCATCTCCATGGGACTGGCTCGACCATTTATCAAATGTTCCGAGGGAGTGTGGAAGTGGAATTGAGCCAGGTTCCATTGGTGTCCCGAAAGCATCAGCGTTCCTTCACCAGGACTGACATTGGCCCGGATGGTTTTTTCGTGATCAGGAGAGCCGTTATTGATCACGGTAAGCGCGGTATCGGAACTGAGGTTGAAGTTCAGCTTAGGGAGGTTTCCGTAATAGGTGCTATCCGAGCGAATATTGATCGGACTTTGTGCTTCCATCAGCTCCAGATTGCTCGCCAGCGTACCCGCATACGCGGTATTGAAGCCCGGCAGGAAAAGGGCCGCAGCAAGTGCGGCTACTCTCAGGGATCGAGATGTTTCATTCATAAGACGACCTCACGAAAAATAGATGTTCATAGGGTTTATAGGATGAAAGTTCTAAAAGCTTGAGAATCCCGAATGATCGGTTCCAGCGCTCCTCTGCTCGAAGAGCAGCCGGTTGGAACAGACGGGGGAAATGAGCTGGTGCTTGGCCAGCCGCTGTTGTCATGAGTCACCACCGAAGTCGGCGGCCGCTCCACGCATGAAACCTGCTGGAGGCTTGAAACCTTGCGAAAGAACGACACCGGGTGGTGACGGAATGGCCCTTTTTATGCAGTCGGTGATGTTAAGAACTGCACAGGGCGAATGGCCGCTTTGTCGGGCTTTGTCAGCCTTCTATTGCAGGCTCTTGTTGAAATGGGAGTTGATTCAATTCCTAGCGTTCGACTCGTCCAGGTCCCCTCCACGCAAGTGAAGGGAACTCATAACAGACGAGACTGTCAGAAGGCAATCTGATATTGCAGGACGAATTGATTCCTGTTTGAAATTTTGTATCCCGCTGAGTTGAATATGGGCCGGTTCTGGATATCGAAAGTCAGTTTGCTGTTATGCCCCTTGATCAGCCAGTTTATCCCTGCATTGAATACATTCATCTGATCATGCAAACGGTCAAAGTCTGCGCTGATGAAAGAGAAGTAAGGCATCAACTGGCCATTGTTTCCGCCGAGAAGATCCTTGGGCAGCAGATATCCTATCTGCCCGTACCATTGATTGCCTGTGCCAAACATGGGGAAGGCATTACCGCCGGTACTGGCCGGGTTCACCCCGTTGCCGTTCATGCGCAGATAGTTGGGGCCATAATTGGTATTGAAGTAACCGATATAAGCGGATATCGCTGTTTCCTTCACCTTGTCTACCGGGGCATCCAGATAGGCTGCAACCGACCATAAATTCAAATCGTGGAACTGGGCTGTGGCTTCCGTAAGGCCGGTCCAGGTCGCATTTTTCTGCGTAATGAAACCTGCTTCCAGGTTCAGGATGCTTTTCTTGCCCAGATAGGTGCCTTGCATGTAAGGATTTGTCATCGGCTCCTTATCCCAGAAATTCCACATGAAAAACCCCTGGTATTGCTTCCTGTGGCCGGTTCGAGCAAATTGGGCGTTTACCGGGGAAATGATTTCAGGAGGAAGTCCGGCAGTATTGATGGGGAAGGGATCACTTGCCGTGATGCGATAGTTGAGGGGGCCGATCTGACCTCTCAGGTAGACGCTCAGCCTACGGTTGAACTGGTCGGTACGATCAGCAGTCGCCTGAGCCAGCAGTGGCACATCCATTGTCATGATAGTACTCACGCTGGGACTGCTGAAGCGGGAGAGACCATTGGCCATGACAAGGCCGCCCCCTACGATCATCTGGTGTCCCTGTGTCAGCCGTAATTCACCGAAAGCGTCATGGAAGAAGGATTGAAGCTTTCTGTTATCGGCGTTCTGACTCAGGAAATTAAAATTGTTCATCCCATACTGGGTATAAAAATATACCCGATCGGTCAATTGCCCCTGTAATACAAAACGCGTACGTCGCAGGCTGATGTCAGTGACATCGTCCACTGACTCACCCAACACAGTGGAGCCAGGGTTGGTTTGTTCATATCGCGCCCATACCTGATTCAGGAAGCCGAATTTGATGTATTGGCTTCCATCCGGATTCAGGTTGAACTTGAATGGGTCCTTTTCTTTCCAGTTCGCGTATCCAAATCCTCCCTGGGGTTTTTCCTGGGATTTTTCCACGGATTTCGGAACGTCACGCAGAAGCACGCCTTCCTCGCTCTTTGCCTTGCCGTCAGCAACGGCCCCATCCGGGCTTGAGGTGGCAACAGGTTTTGCCGGTTTCTCCGAAACTTTTTCAAAGGAACCCATGCGCACACGTCCTTCTCCAGGCTCCGCATAGATCTGTTTTGTTTTGGTATCGACATAGAGGTCGATAACATAAGACGATGCGGTATCGGAGTCTGAAGACGCTGGTTTTTCTTCGGCATGCAGCGGAACTGCAAGCAGGCAACCGGACAACAACACAAGCGAGGTTTTATATTTCATTTAGATGATTCCGTTCAGTTATGCAATATGCTTAATTGCCCATATTTTAAAAGTGGGAAATGTTGAGTTTATGGAAGGGAAAATAACATGGCATATGTCAGGAAAATGTCATGTAAAAGTGAAGAAATAGTGAATTTCCGACGAAAAAGCAGGAGAAAAGACAAAAATGAAATACAGTGCATGCACGGGGGAACCAGTATGCAAAATCTATATGACAAAATCATTTTAGGAATAATCACGTTCCTTGAGGGTAAAGAATTGCATCGGAAAGTTGCAACGAGTCCCGGAAGAAACTGATCCCGTTTCATTGGAAATGAACGAACAGCTGAAGGCTCCGGCAGGAAAGTAGAAGAGCGAGCTGTCAGATTCCGTGGGGCGGTAGGGGACGCGACGACACGAAAATCAGATGCGGGGGAACGAGGTGTGGAACGTCTCGAAAGCGAGAAAAGGGCGGGTGGCACCATGATAATAGCAGAAAGCAGCCTTCCGAGTCCGATTCCGGCTCTCAACCGCCGCCCGCACCCCCTGCTGAAATGTTGGTGTCGACGTCCAGGTTGGGGCGGCTGGGGACAGGTGCCACAAAGAAGCGGAGAATTCTATGCAGGAGGTCTTTCCGATGCTCAGTATCCTGCAGACAGGGAGCGGTACTTTTTTCTGCAGTCTGTCCCTTCTCTGACGCATTCTCGTGCCTGAGGGTCGCTTCCCCGTTCGGAGAGACAGTATTTCCAGATGCCGCTTCCTGGCAATCGGCCTGCCCATCGTTCTGATGGGATGCAATCAGTGTCGGGGAAGCGGACGGAGACAGGTGTTCATCCCCTGGCGTATCGGCAGCGCCCGGAAGGGGTAAGACCGCTGCCGAGAAAAACAGCAGACAACCGAACAGTAAGGAACGGAAGGTGCTTTTCAAGATCAATCACCCTGGGTTGGGGCCTACGGAGCAGTCGCTCATCTGCTGCTTAAAGCGGAATCATCCTCCCGCGCCACCCGCGGAAATATTCTCGTCCATGTCACGATTGGGTCCGCGGGGCGTATCAGGTCCATACAGGATGCGCACCATTTTGCAGAGAAAATCCTCCTGCTCAGGCGATGCATATTTGCACGAACCCGATCCGGACTCGGAACCCTGCGCAGGCGCCTCCCATCCCTCGGCGGCATTCACCTGATCTGTTTGCTGGGGCGCAACGGAAGCCTTATCGCTTTCTCCCTTTTCAGTCCTGTTTCCCTTTTCTTCCTTGGTCCCTGGGGGAAGCTCCCAGCCCAGCGTATCCTTTTCCAGCGATTGATTTCGCTGGTCTGTATCGACAAATATATCCTGTACCCATCTGTTTGCGCGGTCTGACAGACCCGATTGCGCGTGCGACATTCCTGCAGCACCAGACATGACGACGCCGGCAAATAATGCAGCTTGCATTGCCCGGATTTTCAGTATCCGTGGATGTTTCATGATCCACCTTCGTTCAAATGAGGGATAGAGCGAATGGTGCGCGCTTGAGGGTGCGCGGTCAAGACAGATTTTGCGGACTTGTCGAAATCCTCAAAACTCCGGGGAGAACGATGCAAACAAGACTGTTTGGAAGGTGGACGTGTATCTAGGCCTCTCTTAGAGTACTCGTCCACGCTTGCTTTGCAACTTTCAAAAATGAAAGCCACGGGGATTCAAACAGATGCAGCCTGACTCATGCAACAGAACCAGTTGGTACATCTTGAGTTAACGGCTTGTTTTTACGCCCGGTGACAAATGCCATGAGGCATAACCCTGCCAGCATCATCGCGTAAGTTTCAGGTTCGGGAACGGCAGTGACGAATCCAGGCACATCCGTCAGGACGATGCGTCCGTTAAGATCCTGGACTCCGCGTGCATCCCCATCCGGAAACAGCGAGCTGAACGCATTGATTTGCTCCGAGGACATGAATAGTGGCTGCGATAACATCACCCAACTGACGCCTTCATCAAAATCAGGCGTGGTCAGCGAACCGGAATAGCGGAAGGATTCCAGGTTGGCGGGAATGAGCGTATTCAGGTTGAAGTGGTCGATATGGAGTGTCTCGGAAGTATTCTGCGGAATATGGGAGAAAATCGGATCGAGGTCGCTGTTGAATGCGCCAGCCTGAACCCACCGGCCGACCACGAGAAGGTCGTTATTGCTGTCGCTGAAGACCAGATGCATCTCCATCGGAAATCTCGTGCTATCCAATAAATGCTCGGAAGGGGCATGAAAGTGAAACTGGGCAAGCTCCCAGTCATGACCGGAAAGCGTCAGGGATCCTGCACCGGGATTGACGCTCGCCCTGGCGGCGGTGCTGAACTCCGTGGAACCATTGTTGATGACATTGAGCGGTGTGTCGGAACTCAAGTTGAAGTTGAGCGCCGGCAGATGGCCGAAATAAGTGCTATTCGGACGAAAATCGATGGGACTTTGCGCAGGCAGTGCCGCCGTTGCGATCTCCGCATACGTTGACAGTCCAAACACCAAAAGGGCTGAAAAGAGCGTGGTTTGCCGCGATAAACGTAACAATGACATATTCATCAAGTCTCCAGAATTATGGCGCGCACTGGGCGCGCCGGGTTATGAAAAATGGATAAGATGTTGTTGCCACCTTAAACTAGCACAGCAGTTAAACTAGCACAGCAGTTGTGAATTTAATGTTCCTGAATTGTCAAAATTTTGTCAGGAGATCTTCGCATCACAAGGGCAGGAAGCCGCCCTGAGAATGCAGTATATACATACTGCATTCTCATGAGGATGGGTGACGGGAAAACATCAGAAGTTCCTTACTGCCCTTCAACAGGCGCAGGACGAATGGAGACCAGGGGTTCGGGTGAACGGGGAGATGGAGAAGTCTCAGCCGAACTATTAATTCGGCGAGCAGACAGCACAAACGTCATACCGGCGGAAGCCGGTATGACGTTTAAAGCACGCCATTATTGGTTTGGGCTGGATTCCGGTTTGACTGGATTCCGGGTCAGGCCCGGAATGGCGAGATTCATAGTATTTCTGGCCCTGAAGACTCCTACCCCGGATTGTGCCAGCAGCCATCCGGCTCAATCAGGGCGTCGGCTGCGGGAGGACCCCAACTGCCGCGCTCGTAGGGCAGGACGTGAGGATATGTCTTGAGTACAGGATCGAGTGCCGTCCAGGACGCCTCTACCGCTTCCCTCTTGGTAAACAGTGTGTCGTCGCCAATCATTGCATCATGCAGGAGGCGTTCATAAGGCGATTCACGCCCGAAGTGCTCCTCGACCAGGCACAATTCCTGCTGATCGCCTTTGAACTCTTTTCCAGGATGCTTGACTCTCGCTGCAATAGCAACCGCTGAGACCGGAGAAAGGCGAAACCTGAGGTAATTGGCGTCACACGCGGCGCTTGCCGAATCAGCAAAAAGCTTTTGCGGCGGCGGCTTCAACTGGACAAGGACCTCCGCAGCGGTCTTGGCCAGGCACTTGCCGGAACGCAGATACCAGGGGACGCCTTCCCAGCGCCAGGAGTCGATGAAAAGCCGCAGGGCGCAGAATGTCTCGACATCGGAGTTCTCCGCCACACCCGCTTCCTGGCGGTAACCCGCATACTGTCCACGCACAAGATCCTCGGGTACAAGTGGACGCATGGCATGGAATATGTTGATTTTTTCGCTTTGAACCGTTCCGAGACCCCGATAAGCGGGAGGTTCCATGGCCAGCAGCGCAACAATCTGGAAAAGATGATTCTGGATCACGTCGCGCAGGCAGCCGGCCGATTCGTAAAATGCGCCTCGTTCTTCAACTCCGAATTCCTCAGCCAATGTAATCTGCACGCTGGCTACATAATTACGATTCCATATCGGTTCCAGAAATGAATTGGCGAATCTGAAATAAAGAATATTCATGATCGCCTCTTTCCCGAGAAAATGGTCGATGCGAAATATCGCTTCCTCGGGGAACACGGAGCGTGCAATACGATTCAGCTCACGTGCTGACTCAAGATCCCGTCCAAAAGGTTTTTCTACAATGACGCGCGCCCCCGCGGCCAGATCGAGCGCACCAAGACCTCTTATGACATTTTCGAAGAGAAGAGGAGGGATAGCGAGATAATGCACGGGATGCCGTGCATCTCCCAGAGCCTGTTTGAGTACCTTGAACGTATCGAGGTTGTTGTAGTCCCCGTGCACATATCGCAGCAGGGAAAGGAGGTGATCCAGCGCCCGTTTGTCATCGATCTTTCCGGAGTCGCTGATGGATTGGGTTGCCCGTTCCTTGAGTTGATCGAGGCTCCAGGGTGTCGAGGCGACACCGACCAGCGGCACATCGAGCATGCCCTTTTTGATCATCGCGTACAGTGCCGGGAAGATCTTTTTATAAGCGAGGTCACCCGTTATCCCAAACAGCACCAATGCATCGGATGGTTCGGTGTAGCCATTGGTTTTTCTCATTTCGTCACTCCTCCCTTCCTGCAGTAAAAGACGAAGTCCTGTTCCGGAGCCTGTCGATTGACCGGCTACAGTGGGACTGGCCGGTACAAAGACTGTGGTTTACTGTACGACTGTCGGTATGGATACCCTGATCGCCAGAAATTCGATGGGGTGATCGTTCTACCGCCCAAAAGAGACGGAGCCATCAAGCAAGACTTATTCAGCGCCGCCTTTGCGGATCCCTGCGAATGCCTCCTTGACGATTGTTTGAGCTTCCGTCACGATGCGGTGCAGGTGGTCTTTTCCCAGAAAGCTTTCGGCATAAATTTTGTAGATATCTTCCGTGCCGGAAGGGCGCGCCGCAAACCATCCGTTATCGGCGATGACCTTGATACCACCGATGGAAGCATTGTTGCCGGGTGCGCGAGTGAGAATAGTGCGAATTGCCTCGCCCGCTATTTCAGTTTGCCTTATCTGATCCGGCGACAGCCTGCTCAAAGCTTTCTTCTGCTCGGGGGTGGCCGGTGCGTCAATCCGCTGGAACTCGGATCGGCCGTATTCGCGTTCAAAACTGCTGTATATCTCGCCTGGATCGCGCTCCATGCGCGCCAGTATTTCACCCGAGAGCAGTGCTGCCACGATGCCATCCTTGTCGGTTGTCCAGGTCTTGCCATCGATGCGCAGGAACGAGGCCCCGGCACTTTCTTCTCCGCAAAAACCAAGTGACCCATTACCCAGGCCATCCACAAACCACTTGAAGCCGACCGGTACTTCATAGAGCTTGCGATCGAGCGCGGCAGTCACACGGTCGATCATCTGACTGCTTACCACCGTTTTGCCGACTGCGGTATTCGAGGCCCACCCATGACGGGACTGGAAGAGGTAGTGGACAGCAACAGAAAGATAATGATCCGCAGGAAGTAAACCGCTGCTCCGGGTAACGATTCCATGCCGGTCATGATCGGTATCGCATGCGAAGGCAATGTCGAAACGATCTTTCATATCCAGCATGCCGCACATCGCATACGGGGAAGAGGGGTCCATGCGGATTTTGCCGTCCCAATCCAGCGTCATGAAGCGGAAAGTCGGATCTATCTGGTTGTTGACCACGGTCATGTTCAGCTTGTAGCGCTCCGCGATTGCATTCCAGTAGTGGACACCCGCGCCGCCGAGCGGGTCAACGCCCATGTGGATCTTCGAATCGGATATGGCTTTCGTATTTACAACGTTTTGCAGATCGGCAACGTAACTGTTGAGGAAGTCGTGCCGGTGGGTGGTGTCCGCATGCAACGCTTTCTCGAAAGACATTCTCTTTACATTTGCCAGATTCGTTTCAAGGAAGGTGTTGGATCTGGATTCAATCCAGGAGGTGACCTCGACTCCAGCCGGTCCCCCATGGGGCGGATTGTATTTGAAACCCCCGCTATCAGGGGGATTGTGGGAAGGTGTGATGACAATGCCGTCTGCCAGCCCATGCGCGCGGCCCTTGTTGTAAGTCAGTATGGCATGGGAAATTGCCGGAGTGGGCGTATACTCGTCGTTCTTGGCAAGCATGACTTCCACGTTGTTGGCAGCCAGCACTTCCAGAGCGCTTGCGCAGGCAGGTTCCGACAATGCATGAGTATCGATCCCGAGGAACAGGGGGCCGTTGATATCGTGTTGTTTGCGGTATTGGCAGATCGCTTGCGTAATGGCGAGAATGTGCCATTCATTGAAACTGCCGTCCAGTGCGGAGCCGCGATGTCCGGAAGTTCCGAACACAACCCGCTCCGCAGGCTGGTTCGGGTCGGGGATACGGGTGTAATAGGCAGTGACAAGCCGTGGCACATTCACAAGCATCTCTGGCTGCGCAGGTTTTCCGGCGTTAGGATTTATTTTCATGTTGTTTTTTTAGCAGCAGACTTTTCTTATCCCACTGGCATCTGGCATCTGGCAACTAGCTCTGACGGGAGCGCGAGCATGCGAAGCTCAGCAGGCCTTTTTGCTCTCGCTTTTCGTACTCTTCGTATTGTGCCGTGCAATCTGCTCCTTGGCCGCTGCGACTACGTGTCCGGGTTCGAATCCGAAGCGTCGCGCAACAACTTTTGCCGGCGCGGATAGGCCGAAGCAATGCATGGCGATGGTGCAGCCGCTCATCCCCGTGTAGCGCTCCCATCCGAAGCCCGACGCCTCCTCAACCGCCACGCGTGCCAATATCTCCGGAGGCAAGATTTCGTCCCGATATTCCTGGCCTTGATGCTCGAAAATTTCCCATGATGGCATGCTGATCACGCGTGATGATATTCCTTCTTTCTTGAGCTGTTCGTGTGCAGCCACACAAAGCGCAACCTCGCTTCCGGTGGCTAGCAACAGCACCGCGGGTTTGCCGTCTTCAGCATCGGCCAACACGTAGGCACCCCGAGCAAGGCCACTCGCGGACGCATAACGGGTCCGATCAAGGGTCGGCACTGCCTGCCGCGTCAGTATCAGGCAAACGGGTCGGTCAGTGAGCTGCATGATCAGCCGCCACGCTTCCACCACTTCATTCGCATCCGCTGGCCGCAGAACAACCAGACCGGGGGTGGCGCGAAGGGAGGCCAGATGCGCGATGGGCTGGTGGGTGGGACCGTCCTCTCCCAGGCTAATGGAATCATGGGTCCAGATGTAGATGATGGGAATCTCCATCATTGCGCTCAGCCGGAGTGCGGCTCGCCCGTAGTCGCTGAATACGAGGAAGCTTGCCGCATAGGGACGCAATTTCGATAGACTCATTCCGTTGGCAATGGCGCACATGGCATGCTCGCGCAAGCCGAAATGAAAATTGCGTCCGCGGTAGCTGCCCTTGGCGTTTTCATACTGTCCGGGCGGCTGAAAGTTTCCGTAGAAATCCCCTTTCAGTTCTGTTTTTGTGGAAGGCGCGAGATCGGCGGCTCCGCCCAGCAACCAGGCAATTTTCCCGGCAATGGCGTTCAGCGCCTTACCGGATGATTCCCTGGTGGCCATACCTTTCTCGTCCGCGGGGAAGGTCGGTAATTCGCTATCCCAGCCCGCCGGCAAGCCGCGTTGCTGCATGCGGTCGATCTGCTCCGCGAGATCCGGATATTGCTTCCGATAAGCATCGAACAGTGCACGCCAGGCGGCGTGCGCAGTTCTGCCGCGCTCACCGAACTGTGCCTGGAAGCATTCCCGTACTCCATCCGGTACATAAAATTGCTTGTCGGGGTCGCACCCGTAGAATTCCTTGGCGAGGCGAGCTTCTTCAGGCCCCAGCGGTTCGCCATGCGCTTCCCGCGTGTCATGCTTGTGCGGCGCCCCATAACCGATATGGCTGTGCACGATGATCAGCGTGGGACGATCATCGGTGTGCAGGAACGTCTCGTAAGCTTCCGCCAGGAGCGGTAGCCCGTTTGCATCATTCACGTGAGCGACATTCCACCCGTATGCGGAAAACCGCGCGGCTACGTCTTCCGTGAAGGTGAGATCGGTCGATCCTTCGATCGTGATGTGGTTGTCATCATATATCCAGCACAGGTTTCCAAGCTTGAGATGTCCCGCCAGGGATGCTGCCTCACTGCTGATGCCTTCCATCATGTCGCCATCGCTGCATAAGGCATAAACATTGTGGTTGAACAATTCGAAATCGGGCCGGTTGTAAGTGGCTGTAAGCCACCGCCCGGCTATCGCCATGCCAACGCTGGTTCCAGCACCCTGGCCCAGCGGGCCCGTAGTCGTTTCCACTCCTGAGGTCCATCCATATTCCGGGTGACCGGTACAACGGCTGCCTGCCTGGCGAAACGTCTTGAGGTCATCCATCGTCACCGCCAGCCGGTCTTCGCCCTCGTAAGAGGGACTCGTTCCCTTTACTCCTGTCAGATAGAGGAGACTGTAGAGCAGTGCTGAAGCGTGACCGGCAGAAAGTATGAAACGGTCGCGATTGGGCCAGTCCGGGTTATCCGGATCGTAATGCAGAAAGCGCTGCCAGAGACAAAAGGCTGTAGGGGCTGCGCCCATCGGTGTACCGGGATGGCCGGAGTGGGCTTTTTCCACCTGGTCGATGGAGAGGCTGCGAAGCGTGTTGATACAGATTTGGTCCAGATCGGTCTGTTCGCTCATGAGAATGCTCCCGTAAAAGCAACCTTACGCGAATTACAGAATCCCGTTAATGGGATTCCATGGGACTGCGAGCAATGCGCTTTCCGTCTCCCGTCAATATATAAAGTGCGAATATACAAATATATTATTATGGGATTTCCCGGACCGTTGCAGTGGAGGCCGACGCGCAGGGAAAGTTGTAGAAAACTATACTTTTCGACTCCTGACAGGAGCCAATGTTCACGGCTATTTTTGTTTCAGCTTGTTGTACCGCTGTATCAGGGCGTTGGTGGAGCTATCATGTTTCAGTGGCTCGCCGCTTTCATCCTCCAGCTCCTGCTTGATGCGACGTGCGAGCACTTTGCCGAGTTCGACGCCCCATTGATCGAACGAATCGATCTGCCAGATTGTCCCCTGCGTAAAAACACTCTGCTCATAGAGAGCGACAAGGGCGCCGAGGGTGTGGGGTGTGAGGCGCTTGGCAAGTATCGTATTGGTGGGGCGATTACCCTCAAAACTGCGATGCGGGCAAAGCCAGTCCGGGACACCTTCGGCTTTGACTTCATCTTCCGTTTTTCCGAAAGCAAGCGCCTCGGTCTGGGCAAACAGATTCGCCATGAGGAGTTCATGGTGATCGCCCAAAGGGTTCAGGGTTTGGCAGAAGCCGATAAAATCACAGGGAATCAATCGGGTTCCCTGATGGATGAGCTGGTAAAACGAATGTTGTCCGTTGGTGCCGGGCTCCCCCCACACGATAGGCGAGGTCTGGTAGTCAACGTGTGAGCCGTCCAGTGTGATGTGCTTTCCATTGCTCTCCATTGTCAGTTGCTGGAGGTAAGCCGGAAAGCGCTTCAAGTATTGCTCGTAGGGCAGCACGGCGAGTGTCTGTGCGCCAAAGAAATTGTTATACCAGAGTGACAGCAACCCCATCAGGACGGGAAGATTCCTGTCGAATGGAGCAGAATAGAAGTGCTGGTCCATTGCGTGGAAGCCGGCGAGCATCTCGCGGAAATTCTCTGGGCCGATGGCAATCATGGTCGAGAGCCCGATCGCGGAATCCATGGAATAGCGTCCACCTACCCAGTCCCAGAATTCGAACATGTTGGCGGTATCGATGCCGAATTTGGCTACTTCCTCCGCATTGGTGGAAACAGCGACGAAGTGCTTGCGCACCCCATCCATATCCTTCATCTGCCGCAGCATCCATCGCCGGGCGGTGTGGGCGTTGGTCAGTGTTTCCGTGGTCGTGAATGTCTTGGAACAGATAATGAACAAGGTTTCTTCTGGATCAAGACCCCGTGTAGCCTCCACGAAATCCGTGCCATCAACATTGGAGATGAAACGAAAGCTGAGATTGTGCAGGCTGTAATGGCGCAGCGCTTCATACGCCATGACCGGGCCCAGGTCGGAGCCGCCGATACCGATATTGATGATATTGCGAATTCGCTTGCCAGTATGCCCCTGCCAGTCTCCATTGCGTACCCTGTCGGAGAAATCTGCCATACGGTCGAGCACCGCATGCACCCCGGGTACAACGTCATTTCCGTCGACGAGGATTTTTTCATTGCGAGGCGCGCGCAAGGCGACGTGGAGTACAGCACGCTGCTCCGTCACATTGATGGCGTCGCCCCTGAACATGGCTTCAATGCGCTCGCGCAGGCCGCATTCTTCAGCAAGCTGCACCAGCAGATGAAGCGTTTCATCAGTGATGCGATTTTTCGAATAATCCAGATACAAACCGGCGGCCTCGGCCGTAAATCGCTCACCCCGCTTTGGGTCGTCAGCGAAAAGCTGACGCAAATGCATGCCTTTGATTGCCTGGCAGTGAGCCTCCAGCGCCTTCCAGGCGGGCCGTTGCGTCAGGGGAGTAATCATGGGTATCCTCATGCTTGTTGTCCCTCAATCATCTTTCTTTTTCTTTTGGCCATCCGCCGCCAAATCCACATGCCATAGCCCGACAAGGCATACAGAAAAAACAGGCAGAACAGCACGACCGGTGGATGACTCGGAATCAATGCAAAAAAGAACAGCGCCAACAACAGGGCAGTGATGAATGGCACTGACTTGCGCAGATTGATTTCCTTGCCGCTGTAGTAGGGAATATCGCTCACCATGGTCAGGCCTGCGAACAGAGTAATGCACCAGGCGAGCCATCTGACATCCGTGCCCGCTATGTCAAAATCCAGCATGAGCCATATGAGTCCGGCAATGAGGGCAGCCGCTGCGGGACTGGGCAGGCCCTGAAAATAGCGCTTGTCCACCACTCCAATATTGGTATTGAAACGTGCGAGGCGCAGGGCGGCGCAGACGCAATAGATAAAAGCAGCGATCCAGCCCCATTTGCCCATCCCTTTCAGGGCCCATTCGTATATTACGAGCGAGGGTGCTGCGCCAAACGAAACCATATCGGAAAGGCTGTCGTATTCCGCGCCAAATTCGCTTTGCGTGTGAGTGAGGCGGGCGACGCGCCCATCGAGTCCATCCAATACCATCGCGATAAAAATCGCCACGGCGGAGTGCTCGAAGCGCCCATTCATTGCCTGGACAATGGCATAGAACCCCGCAAACAGGGCGCCGGTGGTGAAGAGATTAGGCAGCAGATAAATGCCTCGCCGGCGCAGCTTGGCTTGGAAAACAGGGCGCGACTGAAATTCCTGCATCTTGATGCAATCCCAAGGGGAGATAGATGCATGTTAAACGGTTATCGAGCGGTGGTAAACACCGCCGATTGTCCGAAAAATGCTGTCAGCAAAATGTCGGGCGCTTGACGAGAATGCAGAATGCTGATCATACTGTAGATATCATGAATTTGTTTGAAATGGCATTGATCACCCAGATTGAGAGCAGTTTGAGCGCTACTATTGGCTGTCTTCCGGCCCGGACTAAAGGTGGACACGTTCAGTTCGTTAAACTGCTGCTGTTGATATCGCACACGACCAACCTTCTCTTCGCTCCTTTAGTAAGAGGAATGCTGTCGACTTCCCGCACAGAGATATCGAAAAAGCCGCCCCAACGCTTTTGCTGACCCTCAAGGACGTAACTGATTTGCTCATCCGATAATCGTCCTTCCTTCGGTACCAGCAAAATGGTTATAACTCCAACTTGCGATTGCCTTATTTGATAGTACTTCACAAAATTCCATGTGGGCTCATCAATCACGATTGACAACCCTGGAATACGATTTCCTGATTTATCGATTAGAAACTCTTGCGCCCTGCCATCAATCTTCTCAAGTTCGCCATTTTTTCCGATAAAACCAAAATCCTTGGTGCAGTATCGGATCAAAGGCATTACGTCATTCCAAAGCGAAGTACCCACAATCTCGAGTTGGTCTTCAACACAACGATTTTCAAAGTAACCGTACAAGGGATTCAGGCGGTAAGGGGACATTTGACCCCGGTACTCGGCAAACGCAATGGTGGTACGTTCCGTTTGGCCGTAATTAAGCAATATGGGCGCCTGGAATAGCTCAAAGATTTTTTTCAACTGATAGTCGAGAGCAGGTTCCGAATTCAGAAGAACGGCGCGCACGCGAAAATCAAGTTGACCAGGTTCTATCAGTTTTGCAAGCTCATACAGAGAGCTTGGATACGCATTTATATATTCAGGCTTGTACTCATTCAGGCGTCTCACGATCTCGTCCCGCCAACGCTCGTTCACGTGATAAGGCGAGAGCATAAGCTGTCTACCCAACCTCCAGACCGGGTATTCTTCTGCTTTGCGTCGGGCAATGGCCCCAATCCTCACACAGAGTGAGCGTTCGAGCGAAAGACCGAAACGGGTCAGTTCCCAATGGAAGAACGCTTTTTCGATATCTGCTAACCGTTTATTCCGCCAGACGCCGATTCCCTGCCCTGATGAGCCCCCGCTGGTTTTATAATGAATGCGTGTGTTGCGATAACGGTCGCTAAGGAAGCGGTCTTGCTGATTCATAATCGTTTCTTTTTGCAGGAATGGAAAAAATTGAAGCAATTCCGCAGGATTTTCACTTCGTTTAATATCTGCTGCGGTAAGCGGGATCGACTTCCGGTAAAAAGGAACATGAGTGATGGCTTCACTCAGAATGAAACGAAGCTTCTCGGCGACAACCTGCTGCAACAACTCGCCGTCATTCTGACCCCTGCGGAGGAGCGAAAGTACCTGGAAGTAGGCGGGGTGATGCAACAGGCGGGAAGGAAACAGATGGCGGTATTTATAATATATTTGTTCAAGTTGGTCGTGATCGATAAGCATGGGTTATTGTCGTAAAATGTTGATTACCAACCTCTACGCCAGAGCCCGCGGCTTAATATTTCCTGCCACCTACTTGGAGGGCTGAGGTATCTAGACGAGAGGCCTTTCATCAAATGTCCTGAACAGAACACTTTCAATCGTTTATCATGGCGGTAAAGCTCGAGGGAGTCACATTTTTGAAGCCAAGCCTTTCCAAGGTTCTTGCTTCGGCTGAAAAATCCCGATTCAAAAGTCCGCTGGCAATTTCAATTAAGGCATTGGCCATTGGCGTCCTTATATCCATGAGTTTCCCAATTGACGCCATAAGTCCCAAACCCATAGGAACGTCCTCTGTGATAAAACGAGTTTGCATGTTGGTCGGCCCTTTTGGACCTCCTTCGGCAGCGTAGTTCCGAAATACCTCCAGCGAGGGCATCGAAAGGTCTTCCCCATTACGAAATTTGAATTCATCGAAATAAACCGCCGGTTTTCCTCCCGTCGCGGTGATGATCTGTAGTTTTTCCTCGTCCAGTTTAGCCAACAGGTTTAAAACTGAGGGGGTAAAGGCTTCTCTATACATCCAGAATTCTCCGTTTGAGAATTCAATACGACTGGCCGATAGTAGACTTCCAACCGTATGAGCGATCAGGTTGGGGTTGTGCATTGCAGACTCTACTACATTCGATCTGGTGGCGACGTAGGTTGGAAAAATAGAGGATGCTATGTTAAGCCCTTCCTTGGCACGTCCTCTTGGCAGGAATGCTAGAGCGTTGCGGGCGTTTCGCCACAAAACGTTGACAACGCCGGGCTCGGTGATACGAGCGTCGTATGGAAGGCTCTCTCCCTCTGCCAGAATGACATCTTTTCCTGCTTGGTATGGGAGAAAATAGCATGAGCCCATGTAACCTGGGGCAATTAAGACGAATTGTCCGTCTGAAAGATAGGGCCCGACAAGCCGAGCAACGCTTTCCTGATGGGTCGACTGCGTTATCACCATAATAAAACTTGGATCTGTCGAAAATGCCTCCCCAGGATCACGCGTCACTAGATCTAAAGGAACGCGCTTCTGAACGCCGCCTTCAGGATTGATTTTTAAAACTATCTCGCCTTTTCGCTTTATAGCCTCAAAGTTATCGTCATGTAAAGAGTGCGAGGTTTTGAGTAAGGCTACCCGATGCCCATTAGACGCGAGCAAACCGGCATGAGCACACCCCGCGTTGCCGGCCCCAACGATCAGTACATTCATTTGCTTCCTCCTGAGCTTGTCTTGGCGATGTAGTAATAATAGTAAAATCGAACATTGCAGGAAACTTCCACCTTGACTTCCTGCCTGCCGGCTGGAGGCCATCGGATTTGGGGCGCAGGTTGGACCTCTTCCCAATGGAAAGGAAAGGATTTTTTGCAAAGGACTTTTGTTAATCCTGCTTCAAATCGCCCTTCGGTTACCATCAAAATGTATTGATAAGGGCAGGCGGATGACTTTCCACGCCAAGCAAATCCGCAAATAAACAGCCTATGAAACCGTTGCGGATCCCTTGGCAAGAAATGTTCCAAGAGGCAAGGCACTGTTTCGACTGGAGCTGTCCGTTACGGGCATAACGTAGGCTAAAACCTCAGCTTCGACAATAGCCCGAGCGGACTACCATACATGAAAAGATACTGTCTTTGGAGGACATGGACGATTACGATGAGGAAGGAGGCGGGGCAATTTGAGCAATGACTATACCATTAGGATTGTCCATCAATCCATGACACTCCCCAAGGCATCCAATCTGTTTTTATTTCTTGCAGAGAACGGTATTCGTCTCTTATAGAGTGAGGGGCAGCCGAACAATAGCACAGCTACCCTCTCCCAATTGACTTCCTAATTTTTCGCCTGATCGACCAGTTTGTTCTTTTTGATCCACGGCATCATATCTCGCAGTTTGGCGCCCACCTGCTCGATCTGGTGCTCGGAGGCGAGACGGCGGCTGGCTTTGAGCATAGGTGCGCCAGCGCGATTTTCAAGGATGAATTCGCGGGCATATTCCCCCGTCTGAATCTGACGCAGAATTCTGCGCATTTCTGCCCGCGTGGCATCGGTGATCACGCGAGGGCCGCGCGAAATGTCTCCATACTCGGCGTTGTTGGAAATGGAGTAGCGCATGTTGGCGATGCCACCTTCATAGATCAGGTCAACGATCAGTTTGACTTCGTGCAGGCATTCGAAATAAGCCATCTCCGGCGCGTACCCGGCTTCCACCAGGGTCTCGAAGCCCGCCTGAATCAAGGCGGTCAAGCCGCCGCACAGCACGACCTGCTCGCCGAACAGATCGGTTTCGGTTTCCTCGCGGAAATTGGTCTCGATCACACCGCCCCGAGTGCCGCCGTTGGCAGCCGCATAGGAAAGCGTCAGGTCGCGCGCCCTGCCGGATTTATCCTGATGCACCGCGATGAGTGAAGGCACACCTCCGCCCTGGAGGTAGGTCGAGCGTACCAGGTGCCCCGGCCCCTTGGGGGCAATCATGATGACGTCCAGATCTTCCCTGGGCGCCACCTGGCCATAATGAATATTGAAGCCGTGAGCAAAGGCAAGAGTAGCGCCTTTCTTGAGGTTGGGTTCGATTTCGGTTGCGTAAACGGCAGCGATCTGCTCATCGGGCAGCAGGACCATCACGACGTCTGCATCCTTTACCGATTCAGCCACCTCTTTGACGGTAAGGCCGGCCTTTTCCGCTTTGCCCCAGGAAGCCCCCTCCTTGCGCAGGCCAACTGTTACCGTCACGCCGGAATCGCTCAGATTATTGGCGTGGGCGTGCCCTTGCGACCCGTAGCCGACAATAGTGACCTTCTTGTCCCGAATGAGCGACAAGTCGGCGTCTTTATCGTAATAAACGTTCATGATTTCCTTTATGTTCAAAATAGAAAAGCGCCGTTAACCGCCCAGCCCGCAAGGCTCGGCTCTTCCCGGCGCAACCGTTGCTAGATTTTGCTAAACCTTCAATATCCGTTCGCCGCGACCGATGCCGGATGCACCGGTGCGTACCGTTTCCAGAATGGTCGTGCGATTCATGGCTTCGATGAATGCATCGAGCTTGGAACCCGTACCCGTCAATTCGATCGTGTACGACTTATCGGTGACATCGATGATGCGGCCGCGAAAAATATCAGCCATGCGCTTTATCTCCTCGCGATCATTATCCATCGCCCGCACCTTGATCAGCATCAGTTCGCGCTCGATGTGATTGCCCTCACTCAAGTCAACCACTTTGACCACTTCGATGAGTTTGTTCAGTTGCTTCGTGATCTGCTCGATCACGTCGTCAGACCCGGTTGTGACCAGTGTCATGCGAGACAGGGTGGAATCTTCAGTGGCGGCGACGGTAAGCGATTCGATATTGTAGCCACGTGAAGAAAACAGGCCGGCGACGCGAGACAAAGCGCCCGCCTCGTTTTCCATCAAAAGTGAAATGATATGCCGCATATTTATTTTTATACCAGGATCATTTCAGAGAGACCTTTGCCGCCCGGCACCATCGGGAATACATTTTCGGTCTGGTCGGTGACGAAATCCATGAACACCAGCCTGCCCTTGAGCTTGAATGCCTCCTGCAAGGCAGCTTCGACATCGCCGGGCTGCTCGATTCGCATGCCGACATGCCCGTAACTCTCCGCCAGCTTCACGAAATCAGGCAGCGCGTCCATGTAAGACTCCGCGTAGCGGTTGCCATGGAAGAATTCCTGCCACTGCCGCACCATTCCCATATAGCGGTTATTCAGGTTGATGATCTTGAGCGGAAGGTGATATTGCTTGCAGGTCGACAGCTCCTGGATGCACATCTGGATGCTGGCTTCGCCAGTAATGCAGGCCACGTGCGCACCTGGATTAGCCATCTGAACACCCATGGCTGAAGGCAGGCCGAAACCCATTGTTCCAAGCCCTCCGGAATTGATCCATCGCCGCGGCAGGTCGAATTTGTAAAATTGCGCTGCCCACATCTGGTGCTGACCAACGTCCGAGGTAATGAAGGCATCGCCGTTCGTTACCTTGTAGAGTGTTTCCACCACCATCTGTGGTTTGATGATCGCGCTTGTGCGGTCATACCGGAGACAGTCGCGTTCGCGCCATGAATCGATCTGGGCCCACCAGGCGTCAAGGGTGCTCTGGTCGGGCTTTTCCTTGCGCAGTTCAAGCAGCTTGATAAGCTCATCCAGCACATCGGAGACATTGCCGACGATGGGCACATCCACCTTGACCCGCTTCGAAATGGATGAGGGATCGATATCGATGTGGATGATCTTTCGATCCGGATTGTAGAAATGCTTGGGGTTGCCGATGACGCGATCATCGAAACGGGCGCCTACCGCCACCAGCACATCGCAATGTTGCATCGCCATGTTGGCTTCGTAAGTGCCATGCATACCCAGCATGCCGACAAACTGACGGTCTGTTGCGGGATAACCGCCCAATCCCATCAAAGTATTGGTGCAGGGAAAGCGCAACAGACGCACGAGTTCCGTCAACCGAGCAGCGGCATTGCTGAGGATGACTCCCCCTCCGGTGTAGATCATTGGACGCCTGGCTTCCAGGATCAGTTGAACTGCTTTTTTGATCTGACCGGCGTGCCCTCGGATATTCGGATTATAGGAGCGCATTGTGACACGCTCGGGATAAACGAATTTTGTTTTCTGCTGGCTCACGTCCTTTGGGATGTCGACCAGCACCGGACCGGGACGTCCTGTCGAAGCGATATAGAACGCTTTCTTGATGGTGGTGGCAAGCTCTGCGACATCCTTCACCAGAAAGTTGTGTTTCACGCAAGGACGCGTGATGCCCACGGTATCGACCTCCTGGAACGCGTCCAGACCGATGGCATGGGTGGGCACTTGGCCGCTGATGATGACGAGGGGAATCGAATCCATATAGGCAGTGGCGATGCCGGTCACGGCGTTGGTCACGCCTGGTCCGGAGGTGACCAGTGCCACTCCCACCTTGTTGCTGGAGCGGGCATAGCCGTCCGCGGCATGTACCGCGGCCTGTTCGTGCCGCACCAGGATGTGCTTGACCTTATCCTGCTTGAACAATTCGTCATACAGGAACAGCACAGCGCCCCCGGGGTAGCCGAAAATATGTTCTACCCCTTCCTCTTGTAAGCAACGCACCGTAATTTCGGCGCCCGTCAATTCCGCGCTCATGCTTTCCTGCGTTTCAAGATGTTGAATATCGGCAATATATGTTGGGTTAAACATTGAACAGTAACGGTTAGGTAACTTTTGGTCAACAGGTTCGAATATGGAATCAACAGGTATGCGAGGCAATCTCAAATGCGCTAAAACCGTTATCCGCCGCACAATTTGCAAACGGTTCAGGAATGACAGATCAGGAAGCCATGAATCAGAGCAGGGCGGATCTCAAGACCCTGCTTCTGAAGAACACACGCATACAACCGCAGTATCGGGCCGTAACGTCACGATACTTGATTCTGCGCTCCACGAAGGAATGAAAAGCTTAACTTTTACTATCCTTTTCATCCCCTTTTCGATACGGACATGAGGGCTTGATGCAATCCGCGTAAAGTGAAAGCGAATGCTCGTGTATGGCAAATCCGCGTTCGCGGGCAATCTTAATCTGACGCTTCTCGATTTCAGCGTCATAAAATTCTTCCACTCTGCCGCATTGCAGGCAGACCAGATGGTCATGATGGGCATCGCTGGCAAGCTCAAACACTGCCTTGCCGCCTTCAAAATGGTGGCGCTCGAGCAACCCGGCCTGTTCAAACTGGGTCAGTACCCGGTAGACCGTAGCCAGACCGATATCATCGCCTTCGCTGATGAGCGTTCTGTAAACATCTTCCGCGGAGAGATGCCGAACAGGACTGCTTTCGAACAGGTTCAGTATTCTAAGGCGCGGCAGCGTAGCCTTCAAGCCCATGGTCTTAAGATTGCTCGGGTTACTCATAGTGCATCCAATCGTCAAGTTATTTGCTGTATCATATAACGTTAAGTTTGCTTTGGAAACCTACGTCGCCGCGATGCGCGCAAGAATTATCACGTTGGCTGTTCTGCTGCTCGCGGGGTGTTCATCGGTTCCTTCCTTGCTCTACAAGATAGAGATTCAGCAGGGGAATGTCATTACCCAGGAAATGGTGAACAAGCTGAAACCCGGCATGACTCGTTCGCAAGTACGCTTTGCGCTGGGCTCGCCCATGATCAGTGATGCGTTTCATGAAAATCGCTGGGACTATCTATATCGGTTTGAGCAGAGGGGAAAGCTGGTCGAGCAGAGAAAGCTCACGATCTTTTTTGAAGACGATCATCTGGTGCGTATCGACGGTTCGTTCACTACTCCGGTTGCCTTTCTTCAGTCTCAGCCTCAGGCGCCGGAAGCAGGTACTTCGCCTGAATCAGCCGTGTCGCTCGGTGGGGCAGCTATAGAAAAGAGCGACAGTTCGATCCCCGCTCCAGTGCCCACCGGGGTGCCGCTTTCAGCACCTCCTTCGGCGCCTGTTTCGGGCGGCGCCGAAACAATGGGCACTGTACCTGCCTTGCCCGTCTCTCAACCTCCTTCCCCGGCGGCATCCCTCTCAGCCGGTTCGGCCGAAGTTTCTTCGAGTGCTGCTTCAGAGGCGCCCGTGGTGGAGAAGCCGGGACCGAGGCAAGTACCCTCGCGGGCGACGGATACTGGAATTATGGATGCAGATCAGCCAAAGGAATAGGACAATTTTGCAAGTCAGTTTATCAGAAGGAATGCCGACATTGAATATTGCTGTGGCTGGAAGCTCCGGGCGCATGGGACGCGCTTTGCTGGAGGCTGTTGAACGGGCGCCGGATCTACGCTTGAGCGCCGCCCTCGAGCGGAGCGGGAGCCCTTATCTTGGAAAGGATGCGGGAGAGTTGATCGGCGCGCCCTGCGGGATTGAAATTACCGATAACGTTGATACGGCGCTTGATGGAAGCGAAGTGCTGATAGACTTTACCCGCCCGGAGGGAACGTTACTTCACGTTGCTCGTTGCCGTGAGAAAAACATAAAAATGGTAATCGGCACAACCGGTTTTTTGCCCGAGCAGAAAGAAGCGCTCAGAGCTGCCTCCCGAGACATTGCCATCGTACTGGCGCCTAATATGAGCGTGGGCGTGAATGTCACGCTGAAACTGCTGGAGACGGCGGCCAGGGTCCTGAATGAGGATTATGACATAGAAGTTATCGAGGCCCATCATCGCCACAAGGTGGACGCTCCTTCCGGCACTGCGCTGCTGATGGGCGAGGTAGTGGCAAAAGCTCTGGGTAAAGAGCTTTCCGGGGTCGCCGTTTACAGCCGCGAGGGCCATACGGGTGAGCGGGTGGCAGGTTCCATCGGCTTTGCCACTGTTCGCGGTGGAGATATCGTGGGGGATCATACCGTCATGTTCGCGGGAATCGGCGAACGTATCGAAATTTCGCATAAGGCAAGCAGCCGCGCGACATTTGCCGAGGGCGCGTTGAGAGCTGCCCGCTTTCTCGCGGATAAACGCAACGGCATGTTCGACATGCAGGACGTGCTGGGGCTGAGGCAGTAAACGGCGGCTTTAAGTCCTCGCATTCCGACGCTACGCTGCCGGTTCATTGAAGCATCGTCCTTTTGGACGTATAATTTCCAGATTTGAAGCGGCGCGAACAGAACCTGGCGCTGTTTCTGCCTTGCCCCCAATTCCCAGGAGCCTTCGTGTCACAACATTCGTATGCCGTCCTTGCGCTTGCTGACGGCACAGTTTTTCGCGGCATATCCATCGGCGCGGAGGGCATCAGTACAGGGGAGGTGGTCTTCAACACCTCGATGACGGGATATCAGGAAATTCTCACGGATCCATCCTACTGCCGCCAGATCGTTACCCTCACTTATCCCCATGTAGGCAATACAGGCACCAATCCGGATGACGTGGAGTCCGGCAATATCGATCGGATACATGCTGCCGGGTTGGTAATAAGAGATCTGCCGTTGGCCTCCAGCAACTGGCGTGAGACGCAGACGTTGCCGGAGTATCTCAAGCAGCAGGGAGTGGTCGCCATTGCCGACATCGATACCCGCAAGCTCACCCGCATTCTGCGGGAAAGGGGCGCTCAGGCAGGTTGCATTATCGCGGGTCAACCGGACGAAGCGGAGGCGCTGAAGCTGGCCAGGGAATTTCCTGGTCTTGCAGGGATGGACCTGGCCAAAGTGGTAAGCTGCCTGCAGCCTTATGAATGGAGCGAAGGGGAATGGCGGCTTGGGCAGGGTTATCCGGTTCAATCTCCTCCCCGTTTTCATGTTGCAGCCATGGATTTTGGAATAAAGCGGAACATTCTGCGCAAGCTCGCGCAGCGCGGGTGCCGGGTCACCGTATTTCCCGCGCAGACAACCGCCGATGAGATTCTGGCATCGCAACCTGATGGAATATTCCTTTCGAATGGACCGGGTGATCCCGAGCCTTGCGACTACGCTATCGAGACAACCAGAAGACTACTGGAAAAGGAAATACCGATTTTCGGCGTGTGCATGGGTCACCAATTACTGGGACTTGCAACAGGCGCCAGAACCATAAAAATGAAATTTGGCCATCATGGCGCCAATCACCCGGTTCAGGACCTGGAGACGGGAAAAGTGATCATAACCAGTCAGAATCACGGGTTTGCAGTGGATACGGCTACTTTGCCGGCAAATGCAAGAGTTACGCATTTATCTTTATTCGACGGCAGTTTGCAAGGATTTGAGCTGGCAGGAAAGCCTGTATTCTGCTTTCAGGGGCATCCCGAAGCGAGTCCGGGTCCACACGACCTGGACTATCTGTTCGATAAATTTGCAGGATTGATGGAGGGAAAACGGACGAAAGCGATATGAAGCCGGGAAGCTGCCCGTTCTTTCCCGTTTTCGTTCCTCCAACTTATGCCTAAACGTAACGACATCAAGTCTATCCTTATCATCGGCGCGGGTCCCATCATCATCGGGCAGGCGTGCGAGTTTGATTATTCCGGCGCTCAGGCGTGCAAAGCGCTGAGGGAAGAGGGTTACCGGGTCATTCTGGTGAATTCCAATCCCGCCACGATCATGACGGATCCCGAAATGGCCGATGTGACCTACATCGAGCCTATCATCTGGCCCATGATCGAAAAAATCATTGCCGTTGAACGCCCGGATGCGTTACTGCCCACCATGGGTGGGCAGACAGCATTGAACTGCGCGCTGGACCTGGCGAAGAACGGCGTGCTGGAGAAATACGGAGTCGAATTGATTGGCGCTTCGCGCGAAGCAATCGACAAAGCCGAGGATCGCGAAAAATTCAAGCAGGCCATGACAGGCATCGGTCTGGGTTCTGCCCGCTCCGCAATTGCCCATAGCCTGGAGGAAGCGCTGCAGGTCCAGGCAATGGTGGGTTATCCCGCCATTATCCGTCCATCATTCACGCTGGGGGGTACTGGCGGCGGTATCGCCTATAACCGCGAGGAGTTTCTCGATATCTGCGAGCGCGGGCTGGAAGCTTCCCCGACGAGGGAACTGCTGATCGAGGAATCAGTTATCGGCTGGAAAGAGTTCGAGATGGAAGTCATACGCGACAGGAATGACAATTGCATTATTGTCTGCGCCATCGAAAACGTCGATCCCATGGGTGTTCACACAGGCGACTCCATCACGGTTGCACCCGCGCAAACGCTGACGGATAAGGAATATCAGATCATGCGGGATGCCTCGATAGCGGTCCTGCGCGAAATCGGGGTTGAAACCGGCGGTTCCAACGTGCAGTTTGCCATCAATCCGGAGGATGGGCGCATGTTCGTGATTGAAATGAACCCCCGGGTTTCACGCTCATCTGCCCTGGCTTCAAAAGCCACCGGATTCCCCATTGCCAAGGTGGCAGCCAAGCTCGCCGTGGGTTACACCTTGGACGAACTCAGGAACGATATTTCGGGTGGCGCAATGCCGGCATCCTTCGAACCGTCCATAGATTACGTCGTTACCAAGATACCGCGGTTTGCCTTCGAGAAATTTCCCCAGGCCAACGATCGCCTCACCACCCAGATGAAATCGGTGGGAGAAGTCATGGCCATCGGACGGACGTTTCAGGAATCTCTGCAGAAAGCGCTGCGCGGGCTGGAGATCGGGGCTGATGGACTGGACGAAAAAATGGCCGATATTGAAACTGTCGAGGCCGAACTGGCATACCCTGGTCCTGAACGGATCTGGTATGTTGCGGACGCCTTTCGCTGCGGCATGGCATTTGATGAGATACATGCGCACACCCACATCGATCCCTGGTTTCTGACGCAGATTGAAGATTTGATACGGCAGGAACGGTCGGTTGCGGGAACAGCGCTGGATGCGCTTGATTTTTCCACGTTCCGCAAGCTGAAACGCAGCGGCTTTTCGGATCGGCGACTTGCCCGACTGATGAATGTGACACCTGAGGCGGTCCGCTCAAGGCGCCATCAACTCAATCTGCGCCCGGTGTACAAGCGCGTCGATACCTGCGCGGCCGAATTCGCGACATATACGGCCTACATGTATTCCACTTATGAAGAAGAATGCGAAGCGCTGCCAAGCGATAATAAGAAAATCATGGTGCTGGGCGGGGGACCTAACCGCATCGGTCAGGGTATCGAGTTCGACTACTGTTGTGTCCACGCCGCTCTGGCTTTGCGCGAGGATGGTTTCGAGACCATCATGGTCAACTGCAACCCTGAAACGGTTTCGACCGATTACGATACGTCCGACCGTCTTTATTTCGAACCTCTGACGCTGGAGGATGTGCTCGAAATAGTAGCCGTCGAGAAGCCTTTGGGTGTCATCGTGCAATTCGGGGGCCAGACTCCGCTGAAGCTTGCGCGCGATCTCGAGGCAAATGGCGTGCCGATCATCGGCACCAGCCCGGATATGATCGATTGCGCCGAGGATAGGGAGCGTTTTCAGAAGATGCTGCACCAGCTTGGGCTGAAACAGCCACCCAACCGTACTGCGCGGACGGCGGAGGAGGCACTCGCTGCGGCGGAAGAGATCGGTTATCCGCTGGTGGTACGCCCGAGCTATGTATTGGGCGGGCGGGCCATGGAAATCGTCCATGAGCAGGCGCACCTGGAGCGTTACATGAAAGAGGCGGTAAAGGTCTCGCACGACTCTCCGGTGCTGCTGGATCATTTTCTGAATGATGCGGTGGAAGTGGACGTGGATGCGGTTTCGGACGGAGAGAACGTCCTGATCGGGGGTATCATGGAGCACATCGAACAGGCGGGCGTGCACTCAGGCGACTCAGCCTGTTCGCTGCCTCCCTACAGCTTATCTGCCCGGTTGCAGGACGAGTTGCGCCATCAGACTGCGGCAATGGCACGCGCACTCAACGTAGTGGGCCTGATGAATGTGCAATTCGCCATCCAGAACGATGTCGTCTACGTGCTGGAAGTCAATCCGAGAGCGTCCCGCACGGTACCTTTCGTCTCCAAGGCTACCGGCATCCCCTTGGCAAAAATATCCGCCCGCTGCATGACAGGGTTGAGCCTGGTTCAGCAGGACGTGGTTCGTGAGGTAATCCCGGACTATTATTCGGTCAAGGAAGCTGTCTTCCCTTTTATCAAGTTCCCCGGCGTGGACACCATACTCGGGCCCGAAATGAAATCGACCGGTGAAGTGATGGGAGTGGGGCAGACATTTGCAGAAGCCTTCGTCAAGTCCCAACTGGCGGCGGGAGTGAAACTTCCACGAAGCGGGAAGGTCTTCATAAGCGTACGCCACGCGGATAAGCCGCGCGTGGTTGAAATCGCCCGCAATCTTGCTCAGTTAGGGTTTACGCTTTATGCTACCCGGGGTACTGCCGCGGTTCTAAGTGCGGCAGGCCTGTCCGTGACGCCGGTAAACAAGATGGCGGAAGGACGTCCCCACATTGTAGACATGATCAAGAATGGGGAGATGGACTTGATCATCAATACAGTGGAAGACAAGCGGAGCGTTCACGACTCCTACTCGATTCGCCACGCGGTGCTACAGGCGCGGGTGACATACTATACTACGTTAGCCGGGGCGCGAGCCGCCTGCATAGGCATGGCAAACATGCAGGAATTGCACGCCTACGGGTTGCAGCAACTCCACGAATCGGGGGAAGGGGCCTTGCTGAACGCCGCTTCCTGAAGTGAGAACTTTGAGTTCAAATTTTGAATTGCCCAAGGAGGTCGTGCTCCGGTATAGCAATATCGAACAACAGGCACACCCGATCCAGAACAGGTAGCAGAAGAGACTATGAGTACAATTCCCTTGACAGTGACAGGCGCGGGAAAACTGCGCGCCGAATTGCATGAGATGAAAACAGTTCATCGTCCCGCTGTGATTGCGGCCATTGCGGAAGCTAGATCCCATGGTGACCTTTCCGAAAACGCCGAATACGAAGCGGCCAAGGAACGTCAGAGTTTTATCGAAGGACGTATCGCTGAGCTTGAGAGCAAGCTCTCCAATGCACAGATCATCGATCCGACGACGCTGGATGCAGATGGAGCCTGTGTATTCGGTGCTACCATCGATCTGGAGGATGTCGAGTCTGCCACAACCGTTACTTATCAGATTGTCGGGGATGATGAAGCGGATATCAAGGAGGGAAAGATTTCCATCAGTTCCCCTATCTCTCGCGCTCTGATAGGCAAATATCCGGGGGATGTGGCTGAAGTGATGGCGCCAGGCGGGGTGCGGGAGTACGAAATTCTCGATGTGAGATACATTTGAGAATGCTCCCAGGCGCGGGAGCCAGGAACTCTCGCACTTTACCTTGAATTTGAATAATTTGAATATATAGGTCCTGTCCGAATGTGTTCTCTCTGGGACACGTTCCTCCGGATGCGGATAGGGGAATCTATATTAGCCCAGATCGGAGCGGCCAGGGCCAGTGGGCACTTTGGTTGATCCATTGCCAGTAGATTCATCTCCGGTTTGCTTCAGTTCTTTATTTTTTCGGGTTCAGGACGGTAAATCACCAGCATCTTGCCGATGTGCTGCACCGGTGCAGCGTTGAGGCGTCCGCAAATTTTCTCAAGTAACGCGTTTCTTATTTCCCAGTCGTCACTCGCCACTTTGATTTTGATCAACTCGTGGCTTTTAAGTCGCTGATCCAGCTCGTTCACCACGTTGTCCGATAAACCGGCTGCGCCTATCCAGACGACCGGTTTGAGAGCGTGCGCCCGAGCCTTGAGCCCGCGTCGGAAATCTGGAGTAAGTGCTAACATATCTTCTTTCACGACCACAGTTTACGCGATGAAGCGGACCAAAACCAGCAAAGCCTGGATGAAGGAGCATGTGAATGACTTTTTTGTCAAGCAAGCGAAAAAGGAGGGCTACCGCTCACGCGCGGCCTATAAGCTAATGGAGATCGCCGAACGCGATCGCTTGTTCAGGCCGGGCATGACGATAGTAGACCTTGGCGCCGCTCCCGGCGGGTGGTCGCAGGTAGCGGCGGAGAAACTCACGGGGAAGGGTAGGCTGGTTGCCGTGGATATCCTGGAAATGGCGCCCATATCCGGCGTAACCTTCATTCAGGGAGATTTCAGCGAGGCGTCTGTCCTGGCCGAATTGAAGGAACAATTGAAGGATTTGCCTGTTGACCTTGTAATTTGCGATATGTCGCCTAATATAACGGGCATAGGGATAATTGATCAAACGCGTGGCATGCATCTGGCGGAGCTGGCTCTCGAGTTTTGTACCGAGCGGTTGAACTCTGGCGGCAACTTCCTCGTCAAAGTGTTTCAAGGTTCTGGTTTTGACGAGTTTTTTCGCGCGATGCGCGCTACATTCAATCGGGTGGTAACACGTAAACCTCTGGCATCACGGGGTCGGAGCAGCGAAATCTATTTGCTGGGACTGGGGAAACGGGATTGAACGTTCCCGGCTCACAGGCCAGCGCAGATAAATATGGATATATAGGGAGATTGCAGATCCTCACGCGAACCTGGAGGCTGGTAGCAGGGATAACGGCTATTCTAAATCTAGAAATGGGTTTAGAATGAAACATTCGAGTATTTTGACGGCGCAAGCCAAGGAGCTACTTTGAACAATCTCATTAAAAACATGGCCATCTGGCTGGTGATCGCTCTTGTGCTGATGACGGTGTTCAATCAGTTCAGTACACGACAGTCGGGGCAAGCACCGATGGAATATTCCCAGTTCATCGACGAGGTGAAGCAGGGCAGGATCGCCAAAGTAACTATTGAAGGCCGCACGCTGAAGGGTACGAAAACCGATGGCAGACGTTTTACGACGTACACGCCCTCGGATCCGTGGATGGTGAGCGATCTGCTTAAGGCGGGCGTCATCATAGATGCCAAGCCGGAGGAAGAACCTTCTCTCCTGATGAATATCTTCGTTTCCTGGTTCCCCATGCTTCTGCTGATCGGGGTATGGATTTTCTTCATGCGGCAGATGCAGGGTGGGGGTCGTGGCGGCGGCGCTTTTTCATTCGGGAAAAGCAAGGCGCGCATGCTCGACGAATCCACCAACCAGGTGACGTTTGCCGACGTTGCAGGTTGTGAAGAAGCCAAGGAGGAAGTTTCCGAGCTGGTGGAATTCCTGCGCGATCCCAGCAAGTTCCAGAAACTGGGAGGGCGTATTCCGCGCGGCGTGTTGATGGTGGGAAATCCGGGTACGGGTAAGACGCTCCTGGCGCGTGCTATTGCGGGTGAAGCCAAGGTCCCCTTCTTCAGTATTTCAGGCTCCGATTTTGTTGAAATGTTTGTGGGGGTAGGTGCAGCCCGAGTGCGCGATATGTTCGAGCAAGCGAAGAAGCATGCTCCCTGCATTATTTTCATTGACGAGATCGATGCAGTGGGGCGTCAGCGCGGCGCGGGTCTCGGGGGTGGCAATGATGAGCGCGAACAGACGCTCAATCAGTTGCTGGTGGAAATGGATGGTTTCGAGGGAACTGCCGGCGTGATTGTCATTGCAGCCACCAACCGTCCGGATGTGCTCGACCCCGCGCTGTTGCGTCCTGGCCGTTTCGACCGGCAGGTGACGGTGCCGCTCCCCGATATACGGGGCCGTGAGCAGATATTGCACGTGCATATGCGCAAAGTGCCGATCGCGCCCGATGTACATGCTGAGACCCTCGCCCGCGGAACTCCCGGGATGTCCGGAGCCGATCTCGCCAATCTGGTGAATGAGGCGGCCCTGTTTGCTGCACGCAGCAATAAGCGGCTCGTCGACATGGAGGATTTTGAGCGGGCCAAGGACAAGATCTTCATGGGTGCGGAGCGCAAATCTGTTCTGATGCCGGAGCGTGAGCGGCGCAACACTGCCTATCATGAATCCGGGCATGCGGTGGTTGCCCAGTTGTTACCCAAGACCGACCCGGTACACAAGGTTTCCATTATCCCACGGGGGCGGGCACTGGGCGTGACGATGCAACTGCCGACCGAAGACCGTTTCAGCATGGACCGTGAGGAAATCCTGCAGAATATTGCGGTTCTGTTCGGTGGCCGTATCGCCGAGGAAGTCTTCATGGGCCAGATGACGACCGGCGCATCCAATGATTTTGAGCGTGCGACAGAGATGGCGAGACGCATGGTCACCCAGTGGGGCATGTCTGATTCGCTTGGCCCGATGGTTTATGGCGAGAACGAGGGAGAAGTGTTTCTGGGCCGTTCCGTCACAACCCACAAGAATGTCAGCGAAGCGACCATGCAGAAGGTGGATATAGAAATTCGACGCATCATCGATACGCAGTACACTCTGGCGCGCAAGCTGATCGAAGAAAACCGCGATAAGATCGAGGTTATGGCCAAAGCGCTGCTGGAATGGGAAACCATAGACGCGGAGCAAATCGGGGATATCATGGAAGGCCGTACGCCCCGGCCTCCCAAGCCAAGCAGGGCTGCTCCAACGCCGCCCAAGGATAATGCCCCCCCGGCGGCGCCTGCACCCACAGCGACACCAGCACAGGAAGCTTAAGCAAGGAAGTTGCTATGATGCAGTAAACAATGAAAAAGGCGGTTCATCCCGCCTTTTTCATCTGTCTTTTTCGTCCCATCTTTTTCACGCCGCCTTTTCCAGTTCATAGAGAAGAAAACTACTCCGCAATGGTGAGTCCTGGTGTCACTATCTTCTATCCCGCCTGTAGAAATTTCCATTTCCCCTCATCGCCCTCTTGTGATGGGCGTTGTCAACATAACCCCTGATTCCTTTTCGGATGGCGGCTTATTCGCTTCGACTGAGCATGTCCTCAGTCATGCTTTCCGCCTGATCGAAGAAGGGGCAGATCTGCTGGACATCGGCGGTGAATCAACGCGTCCTGGCAGCACTCCGGTTTCTGTTGAAGAGGAATTACGCCGGATTATCCCGGTAGTGAAAGAACTGGCAAACCAGAATGTGCAGGTTTCGGTCGATACTTCCAAACCCGAGGTCATGCGAGCTGCCATCGCCGCGGGGGCAGTGATGATTAACGATGTGAGGGCGCTCCAGATCCCCGGTGCGCTGGAGGCGGTCGCAGAAGGAGGTGTGACGGCTTGCCTCATGCATATGCAGGGCGAACCCGCTAATATGCAGGTCAATCCCCAGTATGATGATGTAGTGCATGATGTCAAGGCTTTTCTGAAGCGGCGTCTGGAGGCTGCGCAAGCCGCAGGTATTCCGTCGGAGCGACTGGTAGTCGATCCGGGCTTTGGTTTTGGTAAAAACCAGGTTCATAATATCGAACTATTACGCCATCTCGATCAGTTTCTCGATCTTGGAGTACCGCTGCTGGTAGGTTTCTCGCGCAAATCGATGCTGGGAAAAATCACGGGCAGTGACATAAATAGCCGGATTCATGCCAGCATAGCAGCAGCGCTGATAGCGGCGATGAAGGGTGCGGCCGTCTTCCGGGTGCACGACGTCCGGGCAACCCGAGATGCGCTCGCCGTTTATAATGCCGTTTACGACCGAGGTTCTGCACGGGAGAATGCATCATACGCTCACTTCACGGTGGAAACCCTCAGTTGAATTCAATTCATTTCGATAACCAATGGATCTCATCCAATGACAAGAAAATATTTTGGAACTGACGGCATACGTGGACGCGTAGGAGAAGCACCTATCACACCCGAATTCGTGATACATCTGGGTTATTCTGCCGGCAAGGTTTTGACCGCCTCGGACTGGCATCTTTCAAAAGGAGAGCGTCCGGCAGTATTAATCGGCAAGGATACACGCATATCAGGCTATATGCTGGAATCAGCGTTACAGGCAGGGCTTTCTGCGGCTGGGGTGGATGTCCTGCTTTCAGGGCCTATGCCCACTCCCGCGGTTGCCTATCTCACCCGTGCCCTGCGTTTGCAGGCAGGTATCGTCATTTCGGCTTCCCACAATCCTTTCGAGGATAACGGCATCAAGTTTTTTTCTGCTCTTGGCACCAAATTACCCGATGCGACCGAGCAGGAGATTGAAGCGGGATTGAACGCGCCTCTCAAGGCAATGCCCTCGGCGCATCTCGGAAAAGCGCGGCGTGTCAATGATGCAAGAGGACGCTATATCGAGTTTTGCAAAAGCACTTTTCCAAATCACCTCGATCTGCGGGGCCTGCGGATCGTGGTCGATTGCGCCCACGGCGCCACATATCAGATTGCCGGTCCTGTACTGCACGAACTGGGCGCCGATGTGGTGGCAATTGGAATCCATCCCGACGGTCTCAATATCAATCACGAGTGTGGCGCAACGCATAGCGCCACCCTGCAGGAGGCAGTCCGGCACCATCAGGCAGATATCGGGGTGGCATTGGATGGGGATGGTGATCGCGTAGTCATGACTGATGGCGAGGGTGTGCTTTACGACGGCGACCGGTTGATCTACATCATCGCGAAACATCGAAAACAAAACGGGCTGCTCAAGGGGGGCGTGGCGGGTACGCTCATGACGAATCTGGCGATTGAAAACGGTTTAAAGAAACTGAATATTTCTTTTGCGCGCGCGAATGTCGGCGATCGCTATGTGCTGGAGCTGCTGCAGAAAAAAAATTGGCAGCTGGGCGGTGAAGGCTCAGGTCACATTATCTGCCTTGACAAACATACCACGGGTGACGGAATCATTTCGGCATTACAGGTACTCTATGCAATGCGTGATTCCGGCAGGACCTTGACCGAGCTAGCCTCGGACGTGACGCTCTATCCGCAGCAACTGATCAATGTCAGGGTGCCCAAGGGATTTGATGCGCACAGCAATTTCGCCATCAAAACCGCTCAGTCAGAGGCCGAGCGCGATCTCGATACCACAGGCCGAGTACTTCTGCGTGCTTCGGGTACGGAACCGTTGATAAGGGTAATGGTAGAAGGCGAGTCTGGGCAGAAAGTCAAACACTGGGCGGAGAAAATAGCAGAGGTTGTGCGAAATGCGGCGGCAGCCGAAAGGGCGGTTGAAAAGGCCGTGCCGGATTGAATCAAAGGACGTTTTGCCTCTTACCATGATTAAAGTTTTTTCTACCAGTTCTTTTTGAGAAAATTAATTCATGGAGAAATTCACCTTATCTGTACCGTATCTGCTCTGTATCTGCTCCGGGTCCCAGGATGTCACAAAAACGTAATATTCATGACCTAGCATGACGGTGCTGAGAAAAGCATGGTCTGTTTAATTGAACGGGGAATGAAATGTTGAAATCATTGAGTGGGGCGGGACTGACAATGTCAGCGGTGTTGGGCGCAGTGTTGAGCGTCGCCAATATTTTCATGACTGCCGGCGCGAATGCAGCGGGACTGGTTAAGATAGATGGCTCAAGCACCGTTTTTCCCATTACCGAGGCGGTAGCGGAAGATTTCCAGAACGCGAAGAAAGGAGCGGTAAGAGTAACCGTCGGTATCTCCGGTACTGGTGGAGGTTTCAAAAAATTCTGCCGCGGCGAAACCGATATCGTGAACGCTTCCCGTCCCATTCTGCAGAAGGAAATGGAGGAATGCAAAAAATCCGGTATCCAGTATGTTGAAATGCCGGTAGCATTCGATGCGTTAACGGTGGTGATCAATCCCAGGAATGACTGGGCAAATACACTCACCGTGGCTGAGCTGAAGAAGATCTGGGAACCCGAAGCACAAGGTAAAATCACCAGATGGAACCAGGCTAATCCGGCATGGCCCGATGAAAAACTGAAGCTCTACGGAGCGGGCGCTGATTCGGGCACTTTCGACTACTTTACCGAAGCGATCGTAGGCAAAACCAAGTCCAGCCGGGGTGATTTCACTGCTTCCGAAGATGACAACGTACTGGTGCAGGGAGTCGCCAGCGACAAGAACGCACTTGGCTTTTTCGGTTTTGCCTATTATGTTGAAAACCAGAAGAAGCTCAAAGCTGTGGCCATCGATTCGGGAAAAGGCCCTGTGCTTCCCTCCGAAAAAACAGTGGAAGATGGCAGTTATCAGCCTTTATCCCGCCCGATTTTCATTTACGTGAATATTAAATCGGCGGAAAAACCGGAAGTCAGGGAGCTGGTCGAGTTTTACATGAAAAATGCGCCTGAACTGGTGAAAGAAGTGAAATTTTTTCCGCTGCCACCGCAAGCCTATAGCACCAATCTTGAACATCTCAATAAAAAGAAGGTGGGAACCGTTTTCGGCGGACGAACGGAAACGGGTGTCAGGGTAGAAGAACTGCTCAAGCGCGAAGCGAGCCTATAACGGCGGGTTCGTCTTCAGGACCCTGATTCGAAGTTCCTGTTTCTATATGTGGATGCGAGTGGCGCGCAAATGCATCATTTCGCATCCCCGTTTTCCATTCGCCTTGAATTTTCCCCAGAATCTCCTCCAACCCCGGATATAAAGCTGTTTTTCCTGGCAGGTAAATCGCCCGCTACCACCTCCACTCCGCTGAATCCTGTAAAATCAGGATTTTTAAGTCAGTCCTTATTTATCAAAAGGAGAGGCCGTGGCCGTAGTTCGTTTGCCGGATGGTTCGAAGCGTGTGTATGAGCATCCTGTAACGGTGGGTGAAGTTGCAGCTTCGATAGGCGCCGGGCTGGCTCGTGCTGCGCTTGCAGGCAAGGTGAACGGCAAGCTGGTCGATCTTTCCACCCGTATCGAAAATGACAGCGATGTGACCATCGTTACGGAAAAAGATGCGGAAGGGCTGGAAGTCATTCGTCATTCCAGCGCCCATTTGCTGGCGCATGCGGTGAAAGAATTGTTTCCGGAAGCGCAGGTCACGATTGGACCGGTAATCGAGGACGGCTTTTATTACGATTTTTCCTACAAACGGCCATTCACCCCCGAAGACTTGGCGGCAATCGAGAAACGCATGGCTGAAATCAGCGTGCGCAACCTGAAAGTCGAACGCCAGGTTTGGGATCGATCCGAGGCGATCAATTTTTTCAAGAACCAGGGCGAACACTATAAGGCGCAGATCATCGAAGCCATTCCCGGCGAGGAGGACGTTTCCCTGTATTCTCAGGGAAATTTTACTGATTTGTGCCGCGGTCCCCATGTCCCCACCACATCCCGCCTGAAGGTTTTCAAGCTGATGAAGCTTGCGGGCGCTTATTGGCGCGGCGATTCGCATAACGAAATGCTGCAGCGGATCTATGGCACCGCATGGACCAATAAAGACGATCAGAACGCCTATCTGCGCCGTCTTGAAGAGGCGGAAAAACGCGATCACCGCAAGCTCGGCAAGCAACTGGGCCTGTTTCACCTTCAGGAAGAAGCGCCTGGTATGGTGTTCTGGCACCCGAAGGGATGGGTTATCTGGCAGCAGGTCGAACAGTACATGCGGGACATCTTCCGCAATAACGGCTATCTTGAAATCCGCACGCCCTCCGTACTGGACAAGGGTTTGTGGGAGCGTTCCGGACACTGGGAAAACTTCCGCGAGAATATGTTCGTAACGCAGGCCGAAGACCGGGAATTTTCCGTCAAGCCGATGAATTGTCCGGGGCATGTGCAGGTGTTCAAGCAGGGGCTGAAAAGTTATCGCGACCTGCCGCTTCGACTCGCGGAATTCGGTTCCTGTCACCGTAACGAGCCCTCCGGTGCGCTGCATGGGATCATGCGGGTGCGAGCGTTCACTCAGGACGACGCTCACATCTTTTG
Source organism: Nitrosospira sp. TNL300 (assembly GCF_055385915.1). Taxonomy (NCBI): domain Bacteria; kingdom Pseudomonadati; phylum Pseudomonadota; class Betaproteobacteria; order Nitrosomonadales; family Nitrosomonadaceae; genus Nitrosospira; species Nitrosospira sp. TNL300. Next base: position 543,949 of record NZ_AP041005.1, read on the forward strand.
CACAGAGTCCCAGGTGCAAGATGAGGCTGTCCAGTTTATCGATCTGTTGCAGAAGGTTTACAATGATTTTGGCTTTAATGACATCCTGGTGAAACTTTCCACCCGTCCCGCAAAGCGCGTGGGTTCCGAGGAGCAGTGGGACAAGGCGGAAGAGGCGCTGCGATCCGCGCTGAATCACAAAAACCTCATCTGGGAACTGCAACCCGGTGAAGGCGCGTTCTACGGGCCGAAAATAGAGTTTTCGCTCAAGGACAGTATCGGTCGCATCTGGCAGTGCGGCACCTTGCAACTGGATTTTTCCATGCCGGAGCGTCTCGGGGCAGAGTTTGTGGCTGAGGATAACTCCCGGCAGATACCGGTAATGCTTCACCGCGCAATCCTCGGCTCACTGGAGCGTTTTATCGGTATTCTTATCGAAAATCATGCGGGAGCATTGCCGTTATGGTTATCGCCGGATCATGCGGTCGTACTGAATATCTCGGAAGGGCAGGCCGATTACGCCAGAGAAGTGACCGAAGAACTCAGGCGGGCCGGTATTCGAGCGTATGCGGACTTGAGAAATGAAAAAATAACTTATAAAATACGGGAGCATAGTCTGCAAAAACTGCCCTATCAAATCATCGTGGGTGATAAGGAGGTGGCAGCGCAGAGGGTGGCTGTACGTACCCGCACTGGCTCTGACCTTGGTCAGATGACATTGCCGGCCCTGGTGGACCGGCTTGAGGAAGAGATCCGCACCCGCGCTGGGGCGGCTTGATTTACTAATAGATTCTGGGAGTTGCTATAGTTCAGGAAAAAGCAGCACGCATCAATTACGAGATTACTGCACCCGAGGTGCGCTTGATTGGTGTAGATGGAGAGCAGATAGGTATAGTCCCTCTGGCAATCGCCAACAATCTGGCGGAAGAAGCGGAGGTGGATTTGGTTGAAATCGCACCTACCGCTAAACCTCCCGTATGCCGCCTGATGGATTACGGGAAATTTCGGTATCAGGAAAGCAAGAAAAAGCACGAAGCCAAGCTCAAACAGAAACAGATCCAGATAAAGGAAGTCAAGTTTCGTCCCAATACCGACGAGGGTGATTACAACATCAAGCTGCGTAATCTGATCACCTTCCTGGACGAAGGCGATAAAGCCAAAATTACCCTCCGCTTCCGCGGTCGGGAAATGGCGCATCAGGAATTTGGAGTGCGGTTGCTGGAGCGGATAAAAGGCGATCTGGAATCGCATGCGGTAGTGGAGCAATTTCCCAAAATGGAGGGACGCCAGATGGTGATGGTGTTATCTCCACGAAAGAAAGAAGTAAAGAACTCCCAGGAAGTAAAAACCCCCAACCCAAAGGAAACAAAACCAACGACTGCCACAGAAAGCCAGCCTGAGCGGCGCTAAACGCACTCATTTTCCATCAATTTCAGGTTCATCCGGTACCGGATCTGTACCTGTCCTGTTGGATAGAAATCGGGGGAGGCGAGCCGGGATATAGCGTCCAGGATGGGGAGCAGGTATGGTGATTTCCTGTCGGTCTGACAAGTTTCATTTCATTGAAAACAAGTGACCCCAGGGTTTAAAGCGTTCCATTCGGGAAACACCTTGTGTCATGTTAAAGCAGGAGCAAAGTAATGCCAAAGATGAAAACAAAGAGTGGTGCGGCGAAACGTTTTACGGTGAGAGCGGGTGGTACCGTGAAGCGCTCGCAGGCATTCAAGCGTCATATTCTTACCAAGAAAACGACGAAAAGCAAGCGCCAGTTGCGGGGTTCCGTGAACGTGCACTTCAGTGATGTGGCGTCTGTACGCGCCATGATGCCCTACGCATAGGAGGGGACTGATATGCCAAGAGTGAAACGTGGTGTAACAGCTCACGCCCGCCACAAGAAAATACTGGACCTGGCGAAAGGTTATCGGGGTCGCCGCAAGAACGTCTATCGCGTAGCGAAGGAAGCGGTGATGAAAGCGGGGCAATACGCCTATCGCGATCGCCGCCAGAAGAAACGCGAGTTTCGAGCCCTTTGGATCGCCCGCATCAACGCCGCTGCCAGGGAGTGCGGTTTGTCGTACAGCGTGTTCATGAACGGCCTGAAAAAGGCCGAGATCGAGGTTGATCGCAAGGTCCTGGCGGATCTGGCGGTATTCGACAAGCCGGCCTTTGCAAAAATAGCGGAACAGGCCAGGGCCAGTTTGGCCGTTTAGAGGCGTTTTTGCAAGCCCGGCGTGAACTCGGGGCTTTGTTCGCGTTTCCGGGATTAAAAGACTGGGAGGAGGCTAAAGGCAAAAACGCCTGGCCTCCTCTTTTCATATGCAGAGTCCAATTTGATCAAACTGTTATTTGAATGACTCACCTGGATCATCTTCTTACTGAAGCAATTGAGCTGTTCAATCGAACAGATGACATGGCCGAGCTGGAACAGGTCAAGGCGCGATATCTGGGCCGGCATGGGCAACTGACCGAACTGCTCAAGGGATTGGGCAAGATCCCCCCGGAAGAGCGTCCCGCGGTGGGAAGCCGTATCAATCAGGCTAAGGAGGCGCTGGAGGCAGCGCTGAACCGCCGCCGTGAGGCGATACAGGAAAAGAAGCTGGAAGAGCAGTTAATAGGGGAAAAGCTGGATGTCACTTTGCCGGGACGTGGAACGGGAATGGGTGGACTCCATCCCATCACGCTCGCGCTCGACCGGATTCAGTCGCTGTTTCATTCCATCGGATTCACGGTAGCTTCCGGCCCCGAGATCGAAACCGATTTTTATAATTTTACCGCGCTGAATATTCCGGAAAACCATCCCGCCCGCGCCATGCACGATACTTTCTATGTCGATGACGAAAACGGCGGCGCAGGCGAGCACCTGTTGCGCACCCACACGTCACCCGTTCAAATACGGTACATGGAAAGCAACCCCCCTCCCCTGAAGGTGATTGCGCCAGGGAGGGTTTACCGTTGCGATTCCGACCTGACGCATACTCCGATGTTTCATCAAGTGGAAGGTTTATGGATTGATGAAAGCGCCAACTTTTCGGCCTTGAAAGGCATCCTGTCTGATTTCATGCAGCATTTTTTCGAGCGCGACGATCTGCCGGTGCGTTTTCGCCCTTCTTTTTTCCCTTTTACCGAGCCTTCAGCCGAAATGGATATCGGCTGTGTAATGTGCAAAACCGGCTGTCGCGTATGCAGTTACACCGGGTGGCTGGAAGTGCTGGGCTGTGGAATGGTACATCCCAATGTCTTCAAGCATGTCAACATAGACAGCCAAAAGTATGTCGGCTTTGCTTTTGGTTTAGGCGTCGAGCGTCTGGCGATGCTGAGATATGGGGTAAACGACCTGCGACTGTTCTTCGAAAATGATTTGCGGTTCCTGAAACAGTTCAACTGAAACCTCAGATCAGGAATATAAAAAGAAAAAATATAAAAAATCCACACGAAAAATAATGCATGGTGACATGCGGCAGGATTCAGATCACTTAAGAGTGACTGCGGAGCGATCTTTGGTCGCAGGGTCAGTGTGTGAGAGTATTCAAAGCTGGATACAAGACCCAGGACGACGTTCATTTCTCCGCTGAACGGTAAAATTTATGAAATTTTCAGAAAACTGGCTGCGTACTTTTGTAAACCCTCCCTTATCGACGCGTGATCTTGCCCATGCGCTGACCATGGCAGGACTGGAAGTCGAGAGCGTCCAGCCGGTTGCGCCGGCCTTTGACAAGGTGGTGGTAGCGGAAGTGTTGTCCGTCCAGAAACATCCCGGTGCGGATCATCTGCAGGTTTGCGAGGTGAGAACCGAAGCAGATAATGCAGGAAATAATGCGCCCCTGCAGATTGTCTGCGGCGCCACCAATGTTCATGCTGGTATAAAAGTGCCATGCGCTCTTCCGGGAGCGCAATTGCCGGGTATGTTCATAAAGCAGACCAGGATACGCGGAGTCGAATCCACGGGAATGTTGTGTTCAGCCAAAGAACTAGGATTGGAGGATGCTTCGTCCGGTCTGCTGCTGCTTCCGTCCGATGCGCCAGTTGGAACAGATTTTCGCGCCTATTATGACCTCGAAGACAACCTTCTCGCTCTCAAACTCACGCCGAACCGCGGCGATTGCCTGGGGTTATCCGGCATAGCAAGAGAAGTGGCGGCAATTACTTCCCAAAATCTCCAAACCGCCGAAATTAAGCCTGTGCCAGCACAGATTGCCGAAACCCTGGCAATACATGTGGACGCGGCTGCCGCCTGTCCACTCTATTGTGGTCGGGTAGTACGCGGCATTTCTCTTGATGTCGCTACGCCGCAATGGATGGTGCAGCGACTGGAACGCGGCGGGTTGCGCGCTATCAACGCGGTGGTGGATGTGACCAATTATGTCATGCTGGAGACTGGTCAGCCCCTGCACGCTTTTGATCTTGCAAGGATACAGGGTGGCCTCGCCGGTTCCATTCATATCAGGTTCGCCAGACCGGGGGAAAGTATCGAATTGCTGAATGGCGAGAATCTTGTGCTGCAACCCGATATGCTGGTTATCGCAGATGAGGCCAAGCCGCTGGCGCTGGCCGGTATCATGGGCGGGAATGAAAGTGGAGTCACACCTGGGGCCATCGACTTGTTTCTGGAGAGCGCTTTTTTCAGCCCCGACGTTATCGCCGGCAAATCCTTCTCGCTCGGGTTCAGTTCGGATTCGGCCTATCGGTTCGAACGGGGCGTCGATTTTGGCGCCACACGTGCAGCAATGGAGCGCGCAACCAGCCTGATTCTGGATATCTGCGGGGGCAGGGCCGGACCAATTACTGAACTCCGCGGGAGTTTGCCAGCGCGTGACCCCATCCGCCTTGATCTGGAGCGAGTCGGACGAGTATTGGGCGTGGAACTGGATGAAGGCCACGTGGCGGAGCTGTTGCACCGACTGCAGTTCGGTTTTCTGAATACGGACTCGGTATTTTACGTGACGCCTCCAACTTACCGATTCGATCTTGCCATAGAAGAAGACCTGATCGAGGAGTTGGCGCGTATGTACGGATACAACCGTATAGCTGCGACCATGCCGCGAGCGAAACTCGACATACTTCCTGCGCCCGAAACCCGGCGAACGCGATCAAGCCTGCGACAAATTCTGGTGGGGCGGGATTACCAGGAAGTCATTAATTATGCTTTCGTCGAAACCTCGTGGGAAACGGAGTTGGCAGGCAACAGAACGCCTATCGCGTTGAAGAACCCTTTATCCAATCAATTGGCGGTGATGCGCAGCAGCCTTTTGGGGGGGCTCATCTCTAATCTCCAGTTCAATCTCAACCGTAAACAATCCAGGATTCGCCTGTTTGAAATCGGCGGTTGCTTCCAGAAAGATGGGCAGACCTACTCGCAACAGGAAAAGCTGGCAGGACTCTGCTATGGGGACGTCGTGGAGGAGCAGTGGGGCTTGCCTGCCCGCCCGGTGGATTTCTATGATGCAAAAGCCGATGTTGAGGCGCTGTTGTGGCCAGGAGAGCTTAGCGCCACTGCCGTGCGTCATCCAGCCCTGCATCCGGGCAAGTCCGCGGAGATTTCCATAAATGGTCGTATTGGCGGTTTTCTGGGGGAGCTTCATCCCCGCTGGCAACAGAAACTGGGTCTGCCGCGATCCGTCGTCCTATTCGAATTGAACATGGATATTCTGCTGGCGCGCATGCTGCCAAAGGCTTCCGAAATTTCCAAATATCCCCCGATCCGGCGCGATATCGCTGTGCTCGTGCCGAAGGATGTCAGCGTGCAGGCGATACTGGACAGCATGCGGAGCGAGAAATTATCCATCATTTCTGAAATTGCGCTCTTTGATGTATACCAGGGAAAAGGGGTGGAAAGCGACAAAAAAAGTCTTGCATTCCGTATGTTATTACAAGATACTGAAAAAACTTTAACTGACGCACAAGCTGATCAGGCAGTCGCAAAGCTGATAAGTGTTCTTGAAAACAGGTTTGGGGCAAGACTGCGCAGTTGACCGGAAGATAGAACACGATGTTTGAGAGTAATAAAAGTGAGAGGGAGACTATGACCTTAACAAAGGCCGAGCTGGCGGATTTACTCTTTGAAAAAGTCGGTTTCAACAAACGCGAAGCCAAGGACATGGTGGAGTCTTTTTACGAAGAAGTTCGCATTGCGCTGCAAAATGGCGACGGGGTCAAGCTATCGGGGTTCGGCAATTTCCAGTTACGCGACAAGCCCCAGCGTCCCGGCCGAAATCCCAAAACAGGTGAAGAAATTCCTATCACTGCCCGCAGGGTAGTTACTTTCCACGCAAGCCAGAAACTGAAGGCGATGGTTGAAAAGAATCAGCATGGCAAAGATAACGCCTGATACCCCGCTTACCCCTATTCCAGCCAAACGCTATTTCACGATTGGCGAAGTAAGCGAACTATGCGGTGTAAAGCCGCATGTATTGCGTTATTGGGAGCAGGAGTTTACGCAACTGAAACCAGTCAAGCGCCGAGGCAATCGGCGCTACTATCAACACCACGAAGTGCTGCTGATTCGCCGTATTCGGGAGTTGCTCTATGAGCAGGGCTTTACCATCCATGGCGCACGCGCCCGCCTGGGGCAGGGTTTCGTCAATCCCATGCCGGTTGCCTCACTTTCCTCATCTATCGATCTGGCATCGCTACGGAGCGAGATCCAGGATGTGCTGGGGTTGCTCCGCTCCTGAGCTCTCTCTTTTTTCAATTTCATGGACTGCAAGATGTTGGTAAAGCGCTGGCTGACATTCGACTGATGTCCGTTGAGGACTATCCGCAGGTTTCTAACCTTTCGGGTTTATTGTTATAATTCGCCACGTCGGGGCGTAGCGCAGCCTGGTAGCGTACTTGCATGGGGTGCAAGTGGTCGGAGGTTCAAATCCTCTCGCCCCGACCAGTCAAGCTTATCAACAAGTACTGTCATGCGCAGTGGGGTTGAGCGCATCTATCTTCCCTATAAGCTGAAACGATCACCTGGGGCATGTTCAAATGCGCATACTGCTCAGTAACGACGATGGGTATTTTGCGCCAGGTCTCTCTTGTCTTGCGGAAGCGCTTTCCGCCATTGCGGACGTCGTAGTCGTTGCCCCGGAGCGCGACCGAAGCGGCGCCAGCAATTCGCTTACGCTGGACCGGCCTCTCAGTCTTCGCAAATCCCACAACGGGTTCTATTACGTCAATGGCACGCCCACAGACTGCGTGCATCTGGCGGTTACAGGCATGCTCGATACCCTGCCTGACATGGTCGTATCCGGAATCAACGATGGCGCCAATATGGGGGATGACACCATTTATTCCGGGACGGTAGCGGCGGCTACTGAAGGCTTTTTACTTGGTGTACCTTCCCTTGCCATTTCACTCGCCGGTTTTTCGGCCGGAAATTTTCCTACTGCCGCGCGTGTCGCAACTGAAATAGTGCGTCGCTTTGAAACAGATAAACTTCATGGACCGGTGCTGCTGAACGTTAACGTGCCTGATATCCCGTACGATGAGTTGCAGGGCCTGGAGGTTACGCGGCTGGGGCGCCGACATAAAGCGGAACCCGTAGTAAAATATAAAACCCCACGCGGCGAGACAGTATATTGGGTGGGTGCGGCAGGACCCGCGCAGGATGCCGGAGAGGGAACAGATTTTCTCGCGATTCAGCGCAACCGCGTATCGGTGACCCCATTGCAGATCGACCTCACGCGGTATGGGCAGTTGGACGCGGTAAAGGAATGGCTGAACGGCCACGCTCTTGCCAGCACGCGGAGTTGAAGGCCAGGTGTTCAAGGCAGATCGGGATTGAACGTTCACCATTCCGGAATCGGCATGACTTCACAGCGCACACGGGCGCGCATGGTTGAGCGGCTGCGCACGCAGGGTGTCACGGATGAAGCAGTGCTCGCGGCCATGATTACCGTTCCTCGTCACATCTTTGTGGAGGAAGTACTGGCAAACCGTGCTTACGACGACGTCGCGTTGCCGATCAATTTCGAGCAGACGATTTCGAATCCGTTCACTGTGGCGAGAATGAGCCAGTTGCTGCGCGCAGGTTCCAATCCTGGCAAGGTGCTTGAGATTGGTACGGGTTCCGGCTATCAGACTGCGATACTGGCGCAATTCTCGCGGGAAGTCTATTCGGTCGAGCGAATCGGGCCTCTGCTGACGCGCACTCGCGGACGGTTAGGAGAGTTGCGCATCAACAATGTGCGCCTGAGGCATGCTGACGGTCTGCTTGGCCTTTCCGAGGCAGCGCCGTTTGACGGAATCATTCTCACGGCTGCAACACCACACATACCTCCAGCACTACTTGAACAATTAGCCATTCGTGGCAGAATGGTATTTCCCAGGGGAACCAGTGAGCAAGTTTTGTGCGTTATCGAACGCAACTTGCAAGGTTATACTGAGACAATACTGGACGAAGTCAAGTTTGTCCCAATGATACCGGGAATCTGGCAGCGTTAGGAAACTGCAACGATATCGAGCGAGGGAAACGAGACAACAATGAGTGCTACACGAATCAGGTATATGAGTCTGAGCAGTAATCTTTCCGGCCTTGACGAAGATCTTCCTCGCACATTTTTCGCGCAGCGATATGTTATCCCATACTGTCTGTCCCTCGCATTATGCTTGCTGATTGCAGGTTGTTCATCCACCCCTCGTCAGGGGCCAATGAGTAACAAGGCCGTGCCGGATCGGCAAAAAAATGCCGTTTCAACATATTCTCAGCCTCAACGACCTGGCGTGCATATCGTTCGCAAAGGAGACACGCTCTACAGCATTGCGACGAGCAACAATATTAATCCCAGGGATCTGGCGGCGTGGAACAACCTTCCTGATCCAGGCGCAATCCGGATTGGCCAGGAAATCTTTTTATCTCCCGAGGGGCCGGTAGCGGCCCAGCCAACCCTGTTCGCCATTCAGGAGTCCGCCCCATCTTCGTCCGTAGTAGCGCCAGCATCGCCGGCACAAATCAGACAAGACAGTATGTCGATGCCGGAAGCAAGACAACCGATCCCGGTGGGGAAGCTGAAAACAGAACCAAAAGCCCTCAAGCTGCCTTACTCGGAACAGGCCCTTGCGCAGGTGAAAAGCCGGGCGGATACAGCTCTGCCGGTAACGGTGGTAAAGGCCGCGCCGGCTATCGAAAAAACTATGCCTCCCGAAATCAGCACGATTTCCATCCCTCCGGCGGAAGCTGTCAGAAATAATGCTCATGGCGAATGGGTATGGCCCTCCAAAGGCAGGGTATCCGACCTCTTCTCGGAAAGCACCAAAGGCATCGATATCGTTGGAATGAGAGGACAAGCGGTAACCGCATCCGCAGGAGGGAAAGTGGTTTATAGCGGTGAGGGTCTGCGCGGGTACGGCAAACTGATCATTATCAAGCACAACGAAACCTATCTCAGCGCTTACGCACATAACAGCAAACTCCTCGTGAAGGAAGGGGAGACGGTGATCAAAGGACAGAAAATTGCTGAGATGGGAAGCACGGACGCTGGTCTTGTCAAGCTCCATTTCGAAATTCGAAAGAATGGCAAGCCGGTCGATCCTCTGAAATATTTACCGGGTATATCCGGATGAATCGAGGACGAGCTCATGATAAACCAGCAAGAATACACTGACGAGGAAGAACTCTTCGAGAAGGAGGATTCACTGGAGCAGGATGATGAGGTTGCCGGCACGCCCTCCAGAGCAGTAACGGACACATCCAACGACTTTCTATTGACCGATGTTACTCAAATCTATTTCAACGAGATTGGCCATAACGCTCTGCTGACCGCGAAGGAAGAAGCGGAATTGACTCGCCGCGTCAGACAGAACGATTTTGCCGCACGGCAGAAAATGATCGAGTGTAATTTGCGACTGGTGGTCAATATAGCAAAACATTACACTAATCATGGCGTCGCCCTGCTCGATCTGATAGAAGAAGGCAACATGGGGATGATGCACGCGCTTGATAAATTCGATCCCGAACGAGGGTTCCGTTTTTCGACCTATGCGACCTGGTGGATACGACAGAATATCGAGCGTTGCATCATGAATCAGTCGCGCACCATTCGTCTTCCGGTCCATGTCATCAAGGATTTGAACATCATATTGCAGGCTGCCCGCCACCTTGAAGCACATACAGGAAAAGAACCCAAAGCGGAGGATGTCGCCCACCTGCTGGGGCGGAGGGTCAAGGAAGTGCAAAGAATGTTGTCTTTGAACCAGAGCATGATGTCATTGGACGCGCCGCTCGATGTTGATCCATTGCTGTCGATCGGCGATGCAATTGCGGATGACCAGAGTCCCGGTCCCGACCTTATGTGGGAGCAGTCCGAGATAAAAGGTCGCGTACAGGATTGGTTAAACCGGTTAAATGATAAACAACGCTATATCATCGAGCAGCGCTACGGGCTCAACGGTTATGAAACCCAGACCTTGGAGCAACTGGCCGCAAGTCTCGATCTTACACGCGAACGCGTGCGCCAGATTCAACTGGAAGCGCTGCAAACCTTGCGTATGATACTGAGGTGCGAGGGCGTATCGAAGGACGGCGTATTTTGAGGAACCGCTGATCAGATCTTCCGTAGCGCGCGTTGCGCCACTGGGGGATTTATTCAGCGATTCCTTAAGTTTTCAACCTTTTGGAGTCTTCAACCCCCGGTACTCGACTCTGGTTTGATCGCTGCGGCGACAAACTTTCATTTCACAAGTCATTTCACCCATCTCGTTCGGTTTGGACTGTTTAAACTCTTTGGTTTAAACTTTGATTACCGAACTTATGACATTCATGCTTGTCTAAAGTAAAGGATATACTTGAGGTTTGGCTAGGGTTCGGCTTCGCTCCCAAACCATTTCCAAGTAAAGTAAGTAGTAAGTAAGGCTAAGTGTAAATCCCGCTTTCGAATATAAATCAGAGCTAAGTCCCGACATCGCCTTTTGCGATGAAATTCTCACTTTCCAAGATATATCACAATCACCGCCATGTCTGAACCACAATTTTTTGCCCCCGATCCGGGGTTGTGTACAGAAGAAGAGATTTCCTATCTAGTTCATACGTTTTATGCAACGGCCAGAAAAGATCCGCTACTCGGCCCGATCTTCGAGGCTCATGTTGCTGACTGGGACGCGCATTTCGTGCAGATGATCAATTTCTGGTCGATGAAGCTGCGGGGAACAAGCAGGTTTCGTGGCGCGCCCATGCCTAAGCACGTAGCCCTGCCCGGACTGAAGCCGGAATTATTCGAACGATGGCTTCAACTTTTTCACCAGACCACGAGCGAAATGGAAAATGCCGATTTACAGTTCAATGCGGATATGCTGGCGCGGCATATCGGCAGCAGGCTTTGGCTAAGGTATCAAATGGAGCGCTACCCCAACAGGCAGCTGGTGGAGCTCTGCGGAGCTTAGTCCCTACTCCGGGAGCCGCTAACAACGGATGTACGGTCGTCCCGACGAAATCAGAAGTGGTGATTGAGTTGAAGGGAAATGATGTGTGCGTTCGTGTTGAATGAGCCGCGTACTACCTGAAGCGATGGGTTCGGGAAGGTGGAGCGCTCGATCTCCGCTCCTTTGAAGAACACATGTGAATACCCCACGTCGATCGACGTTCGTTCGCCAAGTTTCTGGTTGAGGCCCACCGCTAACCAGAAACGATCGGAGTCCGGCAGGCGTACGGATCGATCCCTGGCGTTACGCACGGGGGCTTGGTCGTAGGCGAAACCGGCATGGAGTCGAAGGCGGTCCGTATACTGATATTGTGTACCAAGACCCACGCGGAAACTGTCTTCGAATCCCAGCCGTTCATCTGCGAGAATGGCGCCGGAAGCGCGATTCATGGCGACAATTGCCGGCACATGGCCCCAGCCTGTCCAGGTCAGGTCTGCAAGCAATCGCAATCGATCGCTCATCATGTGTGAAATTGCCAGCGACGCACTGTTTGGAAGCTCGAGAGCGACCGAAGCAGGAATGACAGTGCCAGGCGCGCTCAGGTTGCCGTCAACTTTCAAATCCACTGTCGATCTGTAAGTCAGCCCCATGCGCGTGGACGGTGAAAACCGGAACATGACGCCCAGGTTATAGCCAAAGCCTACATCATTCCCTTTCATCTTTGTTTCAACGTCTACCGGGAGGGGCAGCAGGGATGTTACGGGCACCATGCTGCGCAGATCCGCGTCAAACTTCACGATATTCAAGCCCGCGCCAATCGAGACATCCTCGCTCAGCTGCCAGGCAAAGCTCGGATTGAAATTAATCGCCAATATTTCAGAGAATCTTCCCTGGTAACGGCCGATAAAAGTCTTGTTCCATTCCGTGGAGTTGCCAAAGGTGGGGGATACTCCCAATCCGAGGCGGAAGGCAGAACCCAGCGACATGCTCCAGTAAACAGCGGGAACTACCGAAAGGCCTCCAGCCTGACCGCCATTATCACCCAAGGGATAGCTGAGGAAAGGACTGCTGCCTGTATCCTTGAATCTCAAGGAGCGGATGAGCAGGTTGCCCGCTCCGGAAACATGATGCCCGGGAGCAAGGTAGGTCATGCCAGCGGGATTGAAATAAATCGTGGATGCATCTTGCGCGACAGCCGCCGCGCCGGCATAGGCGTAGCCGTTTCCGGCTCCATTCTGGTTTTGCAGAGCGAATCCTGCCGCGACAGCGCCGTCGGCGACGAACATAGTTCCTGTCAACAGCAAAGGCATCAATAGTAATCTGGAGGGTTGCATGACTTGGGCCTGCTGATTTGAGAAGTTCTGTTACTACCGGTTATCGATGCTTGCACACGTAATCAAGCATAGTCGATATTTCGGTTCTTGTTAAAAATTCTGCCCTGAGCCAGCGCTGGGTAGGTATTCCTGTTTTCGGATATACTTGCTCTCATAAATATAATTTTTCTTGCAAGTGCATTGCGAAATAGAACTGAAAACTCTGCCTCCGTTTTTATCCGTATCATCAGCTCTATTTTGCGGGAGATGACCAGTATGTCAGGTATCAGGATGCGCTGACCTCTTGTCAAAGTTTCAGAGGAAAGCGCGGAACCGATCAAATTTTTATGTCACCACATGGGAGTGAAAACAATGAGCAATCAAAATACCGGTAGCGCCCCGTATGTTCTGCCACCTTTACCCTATGCGGATAACGCACTGGACCCCGTCATTTCGGCAAATACGCTTGGCTTTCACTACGGGAAACATCACAAGACATATGTCGACAATCTCAACAAGCTGGTTGCAGGTACGGATCTGGCGGATCTGTCTCTGGAGGAGATCATCACTTCCACGGCGGGCAAGGCAGACAAGGTAGGGATTTTCAATAACGCCGCCCAGGTGTGGAACCATACCTTTTACTGGAACAGTTTGTCGCCCAAGGGCGGGGGCGAGCCACCCACCTCGCTGAAGCAAAAAATCGAGACTGCTTTCGGCAGCGTGGAAGTGTGCAAAAAGGAACTGGCGACGGCAGCCACAACCCAGTTCGGCAGCGGATGGGCATGGCTGGTAAACGATGGCGACAAGCTGCAGGTGATAAAGACGGGTAACGCAGATCTGCCGCTCACAAAAGGAATGAAGCCGCTCTTAACGATCGATGTCTGGGAACACGCCTACTACCTTGATTACCAGAACCGACGCGCGGATTATGTCAATGCCGTGCTCGACAAGCTGATCAACTGGGGCTTTGCCGCTGACAACGATAAATAATACCGCGACCTGCTGATGTGACGATACCAATTTCAGAACAAGTCGAAATCATCAAGCGTGGTTGCAGCGAGCTTTTGCTGGAAGACGAGCTGGAGCAGAAGCTTGCCCTGAATCGTCCACTCAGAATCAAGGCTGGATTCGATCCTACAGCACCTGACTTGCATCTGGGTCATGCCGTTCTGCTGAATAAAATGCGCCATTTACAGGATTTAGGGCATCACGCCCTATTCCTGATTGGCGACTTCACAGGCATGATCGGCGATCCCAGTGGCAAGAATACGACGCGTCCTCCACTTTCCCGCGAGCAGGTAGCCGAGAATGCTAAATCCTACCAGGACCAGGTGTTCCGCATCCTTAAACGTGAGCAGACTGAGGTGGTATTCAATTCTGCATGGATGGATAAGCTGAATGCCGTCGATCTGATCAAACTGGCTGCAACTCATACGGTCGCGCGTATGCTGGAGCGGGACGATTTTGGCAAGCGTTACCAAAGCAACAAGCCCATTGCCATCCATGAATTTTTATACCCGCTGATTCAAGGCTATGATTCGGTCGCGCTCCACGCGGACATCGAGCTGGGAGGCACCGACCAGAAATTCAATTTGCTGATGGGACGGGAGTTGCAGAAACACTTCGGGCAAGCGCCGCAATGCGTTATCACAATGCCGCTTCTCGAAGGGCTGGACGGCGTCAATAAAATGTCCAAGTCAGCCGGCAACTACATCGGAATCACCGAGAGTCCGGGGAACATGTTCGGCAAGTTGATGTCTATTTCCGACGAATTGATGTGGCGGTATATTGAGTTGTTGTCGTTCGAGCCGTTGAGCGTCGTTCGTCAGTGGCAGCAGGATGTAAGGAACGGACGCAATCCTCGCGACATCAAGGTAACGTTTGCGCAGGAGATCGTTGCCCGCTTTCATAGCAGGCAGGATGCCGAGGTCGCTCTCGCCGATTTTGAATCACGCTTCAGGCGGGGAGGAATCCCGGATGATCTGCCGGAAAAGATACTGCAGGCCGGGAAAGAGGGACTGCCGATAGCCCAGTTGCTCAAACAAGCGGGCCTTACCGCCAGCACTACGGAAGCCTTGCGCATGATCGAGCAAGGTGGTGTAAAATTGAATGGCGAAAAGGTGAGCGACAAAACTTTCAGGCTGCCCTGTGGTCAAATGGTGGTAGTGCAGGTGGGCAAGCGGAAGTTTGCCAGAGTAACAATCTCCGAAGAAAAATAAAAAATTTATCAAAAACCCTTGACCGGGTGTCTGGCGTCTGTATAATGCCGCCTTTCGCTAGCTGACATTGGTTACAAAGTTTGTCAGCCAGCATCGCTCTTTAAAAATTTACAGCCGATAGGTGTGGGCACTTGAACGGGACATATGGCTGTTTCGTGTTTTTAGCGAAACAGCCAGTTCCAAGAGTCGAAGTGCTCGCACAACGTACCAAGGTTCTGATCATCCCGATCACTCGGGAGAAACAGAATCGAATAACGTCAAGCGAGAGTTTTACCAGTATTGAACTGAAGAGTTTGATCCTGGCTCAGATTGAACGCTGGCGGCATGCTTTACACATGCAAGTCGAACGGCAGCACGGGGGCAACCCTGGTGGCGAGTGGCGAACGGGTGAGTAATACATCGGAACGTATCCTTAAGTGGGGGATAACGCACCGAAAGGTGTGCTAATACCGCATAATCTCCGAGGAGAAAAGCAGGGGATCGCAAGACCTTGCGCTTTTGGAGCGGCCGATGTCTGATTAGCTAGTTGGTGAGGTAAAGGCTTACCAAGGCGTCGATCAGTAGCTGGTCTGAGAGGACGACCAGCCACACTGGGACTGAGACACGGCCCAGACTCCTACGGGAGGCAGCAGTGGGGAATTTTGGACAATGGGGGAAACCCTGATCCAGCCATGCCGCGTGAGTGAAGAAGGCCTTCGGGTTGTAAAGCTCTTTCAGCCGGAACGAAACGGTCACGGTTAATACCCGTGACTACTGACGGTACCGGAAGAAGAAGCACCGGCTAACTACGTGCCAGCAGCCGCGGTAATACGTAGGGTGCGAGCGTTAATCGGAATTACTGGGCGTAAAGCGTGCGCAGGCGGTTTTGTAAGTCAGATGTGAAATCCCCGGGCTTAACCTGGGAACTGCGTTTGAAACTACAAGGCTAGAGTGTGGCAGAGGGGGGTGGAATTCCACGTGTAGCAGTGAAATGCGTAGAGATGTGGAGGAACACCGATGGCGAAGGCAGCCCCCTGGGTTAACACTGACGCTCAGGCACGAAAGCGTGGGGAGCAAACAGGATTAGATACCCTGGTAGTCCACGCCCTAAACGATGTCAACTAGTTGTCGGGTCTTAACGGACTTGGTAACGCAGCTAACGCGTGAAGTTGACCGCCTGGGGAGTACGGTCGCAAGATTAAAACTCAAAGGAATTGACGGGGACCCGCACAAGCGGTGGATTATGTGGATTAATTCGATGCAACGCGAAAAACCTTACCTACCCTTGACATGTGCCGAAGTCCGCCGAGAGGTGGATGTGCCCGAAAGGGAACGGCAACACAGGTGCTGCATGGCTGTCGTCAGCTCGTGTCGTGAGATGTTGGGTTAAGTCCCGCAACGAGCGCAACCCTTGTCATTAATTGCCATCATTCAGTTGGGCACTTTAATGAAACTGCCGGTGACAAACCGGAGGAAGGTGGGGATGACGTCAAGTCCTCATGGCCCTTATGGGTAGGGCTTCACACGTAATACAATGGCGCGTACAGAGGGTTGCCAACCCGCGAGGGGGAGCTAATCTCAGAAAGCGCGTCGTAGTCCGGATCGGAGTCTGCAACTCGACTCCGTGAAGTCGGAATCGCTAGTAATCGCGGATCAGCATGTCGCGGTGAATACGTTCCCGGGTCTTGTACACACCGCCCGTCACACCATGGGAGTGGGTTTCACCAGAAGCAGGTAGTCTAACCGCAAGGAGGGCGCCTGCCACGGTGAGATTCATGACTGGGGTGAAGTCGTAACAAGGTAGCCGTAGGGGAACCTGCGGCTGGATCACCTCCTTTCTAGAGAAATTCCCGTTTGAGTGCCCACAACCTATCGGTTGTTTAGAAAAGCAAGGCTAGGGGGATAAGGAAATAGGCTTGAGAACCACAAAAGGCCATCTCTTTGTTTCCAGGCTCTGTTCAGGGTCTGTAGCTCAGTTGGTTAGAGCACACGCTTGATAAGCGTGGGGTCGGTGGTTCAAGTCCACCCAGACCCACCAACTAAAAGGGGGTGTAGCTCAGATGGGAGAGCACCTGCTTTGCAAGCAGGGGGTCATCGGTTCGATCCCGTTCACCTCCACCAATCAGAAAAGCAATTATCTAAATTATCTAATTAGAAGCCAGAAGTAAACGGAAGGGTTTACTTCTGGTTTTTAACCAGCGGCTGTATTTCGGGAGCATTCGGGTTTTCGAGGGTGTTTTATTCAACCCTGAATTCCTTGTATTTAGTTCCCGACGTTCTTTAACAATCTGGAAGAAGTAAATATTCCGTATCGAAGGATACGTTGCCCGACGGATATATTGTCTTTAAGGCTGCGTTTTTCCGAGAAACGGAATAATGGGTTAGATTGTATCGACGTATCGTATTTTTAGTCGGATGCGATGCGAAGCAAACACCTGTAACCGCGGTTTGGAAGATGAAGAGGAGTTGGTTTTTCAACGACATCCGATTCGGCTTCTAAAGCCCTTAAGGTTATAGGATCAAGCGAATAAGTGCATGTGGTGGATGCCTTGGCGATTACAGGCGATGAAGGACGTGGAAGCCTGCGAAAAGCTTCGGGGAGCTGGCAAACAAGCTTTGATCCGGAGATGTCCGAATGGGGAAACCCGGCCCGCAAGGGTCAACCTTGGCTGAATATATAGGCCAAGCGTGGCGAACCTGGTGAACTGAAACATCTAAGTAGCCAGAGGAAAAGAAATCAACCGAGATTCCCAGAGTAGTGGCGAGCGAAATGGGAGCAGCCTCCAATTTTTAGCACTCGAACTAGTCGAACCGTCTGGAAAGTCGGGCCATAGTGGGTGATAGCCCCGTAGGCGAAAGTTTGAGTGTGGAACTAGGATTGGGACAAGTAGGGCGGGACACGTGAAATCCTGTCTGAATATGGGGGGACCATCCTCCAAGGCTAAATACTCGTAATCGACCGATAGTGAACCAGTACCGTGAGGGAAAGGCGAAAAGAACCCCGGGAGGGGAGTGAAATAGATCCTGAAACCGCATGCATACAAACAGTGGGAGCGGACTTGTTCCGTGACTGCGTACCTTTTGTATAATGGGTCAGCGACTTACATTCAGTAGCGAGCTTAACCGAATAGGGGAGGCACAGCGAAAGCGAGTCTTAATAGGGCGATTAGTTGCTGGGTGTAGACCCGAAACCAGATGATCTACTCATGGCCAGGATGAAGCGGGGGTAACACCTCGTGGAGGTCCGAACCCACTAATGTTGAAAAATTAGGGGATGAGCTGTGGGTAGGGGTGAAAGGCTAAACAAATCTGGAAATAGCTGGTTCTCTCCGAAAACTATTTAGGTAGTGCCTCACGTATCACCTTCGGGGGTAGAGCACTGTTATGGCTAGGGGGCCGTTTAGGCCTACCAAACCATGGCAAACTCCGAATACCGAAGAGTGCGAGCGTGGGAGACAGACATCGGGTGCTAACGTCCGGTGTCGAGAGGGAAACAACCCAGACCCTCAGCTAAGGTCCCAAAGACACAGTTAAGTGGCAAACGAAGTGGGAAGGCTAAAACAGTCAGGAGGTTGGCTTAGAAGCAGCCATCCTTTAAAGAAAGCGTAATAGCTCACTGATCGAGTCGTCCTGCGCGGAAGATGTAACGGGGCTCAAACTGTGCACCGAAGCTAGGGATCTACACGCAAGTGTAGATGGTAGGAGAGCGTTCCGTAGGCCTGCGAAGGTGGCTTGAGAAGGCTGCTGGAGGTATCGGAAGTGCGAATGCTGACATGAGTAGCGATAAAGGGAGTGAAAGGCTCCCTCGCCGTAAGCCCAAGGTTTCCTGCGCAACGTTCATCGGCGCAGGGTGAGTCGGCCCCTAAGGTGAGGCAGAAATGCGTAGCTGATGGGAAACTGGTTAATATTCCAGTACCTTTGTTCAATGCGATGTGGGGACGGAGAAGGTTAGCTCGGCCGGGTGTTGGATGTCCCGGTTGAAGCGTGTAGACGTGCTGCTTAGGCAAATCCGGGCGGCTTAGTTGAGGCGTGATAACGAAACACCCTTCGGGGTGCCAAGTGAGTGATACCCTGCTTCCAGGAAAAGCCACTAAGCTTCAGTTGAACGAAGACCGTACCGAAAACCGACACAGGTGGGCGGGATGAAAATTCCAAGGCGCTTGAGAGAACTCAGGAGAAGGAACTCGGCAAATTGACACCGTAACTTCGGGATAAGGTGTGCCCTCGGTACGTGTAGCGCCTCGCGCGTGAAGCGGAAGGGGGTTGCAAAAAAATGGTGGCTGCGACTGTTTAATAAAAACACAGCACTCTGCAAACACGAAAGTGGACGTATAGAGTGTGACGCCTGCCCGGTGCCGGAAGGTTAAGTGATGGGGTGCAAGCTCTTGATCGAAGCCCCGGTAAACGGCGGCCGTAACTATAACGGTCCTAAGGTAGCGAAATTCCTTGTCGGGTAAGTTCCGACCTGCACGAATGGCGTAACGATGGCCACACTGTCTCCTCCTGAGACTCAGCGAAGTTGAAATGTTTGTGAAGATGCAATCTCCCCGCGGCTAGACGGAAAGACCCCGTGCACCTTTACTGTAGCTTTACATTGGACCTTGACAACATCTGTGTAGGATAGGTGGGAGGCATTGAAGTGGGCTCGCTAGAGCTCATGGAGCCAACCTTGAAATACCACCCTGGTGTTGTTGGGGTTCTAACCTGGGTCCATTATCTGGATCGGGGACCGTGTATGGTAGGCAGTTTGACTGGGGCGGTCTCCTCCCAAAGTGTAACGGAGGAGTACGAAGGTACGCTAGGTACGGTCGGAAATCGTGCTGATAGTGCAATGGCAAAAGCGTGCTTGACTGCGAGACTGACAAGTCGAGCAGATGCGAAAGCAGGTCATAGTGATCCGGTGGTTCTGTATGGAAGGGCCATCGCTCAACGGATAAAAGGTACGCCGGGGATAACAGGCTGATTCCTCCCAAGAGTTCATATCGACGGGGGAGTTTGGCACCTCGATGTCGGCTCATCACATCCTGGGGCTGTAGCCGGTCCCAAGGGTATGGCTGTTCGCCATTTAAAGTGGTACGTGAGCTGGGTTTAAAACGTCGTGAGACAGTTTGGTCCCTATCTGCCGTGGGCGTTGGAAGTTTGAGAGGACCTGCTCCTAGTACGAGAGGACCGGAGTGGACGCACCTCTGGTGTACCGGTTATGACGCCAGTCGTATCGCCGGGTAGCTAAGTGTGGAAGAGATAACCGCTGAAAGCATCTAAGCGGGAAACTCGCCTCAAGATGAGACTTCCCGGGGGTTAAACCCCCCTAAAGGTTCGTCGAAGACTACGACGTTGATAGGTCGGGTGTGGAAGCGCAGTAATGCGTTAAGCTAACCGATACTAATTGACCGTGCGGCTTGATCCTATAACCTTAAGCAATAACAAGGTGTTTATCAGATACAATCATCCCATTTACTTCTTCAAGATTGCGGTTTTCGATAGAAGCCAGAGTTTCTCACTGCTTTTGTCGGATTCCATTAAAAGTTACGCTTGGCGGTCATAGCACTTTGGACCCACCCCTTCCCATCCCGAACAGGGTCGTGAAACGAAGTCGCGCCGATGATAGTGTGTTTTCACATGCGAAAGTAGGTCACTGCCAGGCACCTTATAGAAAAAAGCCCCGACTCGCGAGAGTCGGGGCTTTTTTGTTGGTGTGTCGGAATCAGCATATTCTTGCATGTGCAAGTTTCCCCGTCGAATTTCAGCATCTCATGACAAGGAAATCCTCAGGCGAGGAAATCATCATGAAACCACAACGATTTTTATTCCCCCGATTTTTATCCCTGTTACTGGTGTTGGCGATCTGCTTCCTAGCAGGACGGGTAAGGGCTCAGTCGGAAAATGAGCCCTACCGAGCAACGATAGGCAGTGATGGCGTGCAACATGTGAACATTCTGGCGGGCGACTATTTTTTCCGACCCAGACACATCATCGTCAAAGTCAACGCGCCTGTCATGCTTGTGGTTCGAGTAGAACAGGGCGTCATCCCTCACGGCTTGGTGCTCAAGGCTCCCAAAGCGAATATCTCGATCGATGAGGATCTCAGCCGCGAGTCCCAAACATTCACTTTTACCCCGACCGCGCCAGGTAAATATGCTTTCTATTGTCCAAAGAAGCTGCTCTTTTTCAAGAGCCACAGGGAGCACGGGATGGAGGGGGTTCTGGAGGTTGTTAAGTAGCCGGCGGGATTGCGGCTTGTCCTCATGCGCTTGCCCCTCATAGGGCTCCCGCACGAACTCCTGTTCCCTCTTGTTCCAGGAAATAACACAAGAATACGGAACAAACCTCCCAGCCTGTCAGCCAAGCTTGTCAGTGTATCTGCGCCGGAAAGAGATCGAAACGGGAAGGTTTGATGAAAACCTGATCGCCTCGCGTCAGCTGCAGTTCACGAAAGCGCTCCCTGCTGATTTCGACCTCGATCAATTCCTTGTCTTTGCCGTCATCGCGCATCAGCTCAAGGCGAACTACCGGGCCAACCGACAGAATGTGGGACACATGCGCGACAATTGCTCTCTCCCCATTCAAGGCATTGTCCACCTTATCCACATGGATGTCATGCGGACGCACATAGGCTACTGCTGAGAGCTCTTCGGCTTCGATATGCTCCGGTGCGTCGACTTCGATTCCCCCTATCCAGGCGCGTCCGCGATGGAGTCGTCCGTGGAAAAGATTCACCTTGCCCAGGAATTTATACACGAACGGGCTCGCCGGGTGCTCGTATACCTCATCCGGTGTGCCGATCTGCTCGATTCGACCTTCGTTCATGACCACGATTCGATCCGCGACCTCCAATGCCTCTTCCTGGTCATGGGTGACGAATACACTGGTAATGTGCATCTCATCGTGAAGTCTTCTAAGCCATGAACGCAGTTCCTTGCGCACCTTGGCATCCAGCGCGCCGAACGGCTCGTCGAGCAGCAGAACCTTCGGTTCCACAGCCAAGGCTCGTGCCAGGGCGATTCTCTGGCGCTGTCCGCCGGAGAGTTGATGCGGGTAGCGGTCTGCCAGCCAGTCCAGTTGCACCAGTTTCAGCAACTCATGTACGCGCTGCCGAATCTCTGCTTCGGAAGGCCGAAATCTTTTCGGACGTACACGCAGGCCGAAGGCTACGTTTTCGAAAATGGTCATATTCCGGAAAAGGGCGTAGTGCTGGAATACAAAGCCAACCTGTCGCTCACGTACATGCTGATCCGTTGCATCTTCGCCCTGGAACAGCACCTGACCGGTATCCGCTGCTTCCAGTCCCGCAATGACACGCAGCAAGGTCGTTTTTCCCGATCCTGAAGGGCCGAGCAGCGCGAGCAATTCACCGGATTTTACTTCCAGGCCCACGTCGCGCAGCGCGGAAAAACTCCCGAATTGTTTGGAAAGATTACGGATCTCTATGCTCATTCCTGTATTCCTCCGGTTTCCGGCTTTTCCCCGGTTTTTGATTCAACAATTGTCTTCAATGCCAATGTGATCAGGGCAAGCAGTGCGAGCAGCGACGCCACGGCAAAGGCGGCCGCGAAGTTATATTCGTTATAAAGAATCTCGACATGCAGCGGCAAGGTATTGGTGCTCCCCCGGATATGCCCGGATACCACCGATACTGCACCAAACTCTCCCATTGCACGCGCATTACAAAGGATGACGCCGTAAAGCAGACCCCATTTAATGTTGGGAAGCGTTACCCGGAAGAATATCTGCCAGCCGTTCGCCCCGAGTACCACGGCCGCTTCTTCCTCTTCGTTCCCCTGAGATTGCATCAGGGGAATCAGTTCGCGTGCGATAAAGGGAACCGTAACGAATATGGTCGCCAGCACAATGCCGGGCACCGCAAAGATGATCTTGATGTCGTGTTCCGCCAGCCATGGGCCCAGCCAACCCTGCAAGCCGAAAATAAGCACATAGATGAGTCCGGACACGACAGGCGAAACCGAAAACGGCAAATCGATGAGCGTGACCAGCAGGTTTTTGCCGCGAAACTCAAACTTGGCAATCGCCCATGCTGCCGCTACACCGAATACCAGATTAAGCGGAACCGCAATGGCGGCTGCCATCAGGGTAAGCTGAATGGCGGATACCGCATCCGGCTCGGTAATTGCGGCGATGTAGACATCCCAGCCTTTCCTGAGCGCCTCGTAGAAAACCGATATCAGCGGCACGAAGAGAAAGAGCGTAAGAAAGGCCAGCGCAAGTCCGATCAGGGAGCACCGCACCCACACGGATTCCTCGACGGGCCGCACGCGGTCTGAAGTGACAGGCAACGGAAGAGCAATAGCAGTCATCAGGATATCCTCACGCTCATACTGACGATGAATTCCGGCTGCGGCTCCACCATTGCAGCAGGTTAATGATCAGGAGCAACACGAAAGAAATCACGAGCATGACCACGGCGAGCGCCGTGGCGCCTGCATAGTCGTACTGCTCAAGCTTCGTAATGATCAAGAGCGGCGTGATTTCGGAAATCATCGGCATGTTGCCCGCAATAAAAATAACGGATCCGTATTCCCCGATCGCACGGGCAAAGGCAAGCGCAAAGCCGGTTATCAGTGCCGGAAAAATGGCAGGGAAAATGACTCGCAGGAATGTCTGCAAGCGGCTTGCGCCGAGTGTAGCCGCTGCTTCTTCCAGTTCGGGCTCGAGATCTTCCAGCACAGGTTGCACCGTTCGCACTACAAAGGGTAATCCGATAAACGTCAGCGCCACGAAGACCCCTGCCGGTGTAAAGGCGATCTTGAGGCCAAGCGGCTCCAGATACTGGCCGATCCACCCATTCCCCGCATAGAGCGCTGTCAGGGCAATCCCGGCTACTGCGGTTGGCAGGGCAAATGGAAGGTCTACCAGCGCATCGATCAGCTTCTTTCCTGGAAAAGAGTAGCGCACCAGCACCCACGCGATCAGGAGCCCGAATACCGCATTGAGCAGTGCTGCCGCGAACGAGGCGCCAAATGTCAACCGGTAAGAAGCCAGTACCCTTGGTGTCGTCACCACATCCCAGAATTCAGGCAAGGTGAGCTCTGCCGTGCGAACAAATGCCGCCGAGATTGGAATCAGGACAATCAGGCTCAGATAAAGCAACGTAAATCCAAGCGCCAGGTTGAATCCGGGCAGAACGCTGTGTTGTCTGAACGTGCCCATTTCAGATTCCCGCCGCGTCGATATAGTGTTGAAGCGTTCTGACGCTTCCGGGGGAAGCCTCCGCGCTCCGGTACTCTGTCGCCGTAGCAGGCAGAAGCACGTCAAACTCAATCGCCTGCGCCGGGATGCCGAGAAAGCGTCCTTGGAGAAGATCGGCGCCTGCGCGAACAGCTCCTGTCAATTGCCGCGCTGTTTCGATCTCACGGAACAGAACCTGCGCCCCAAAGTGATGAATGGCATCCACCAGCGACCCTGCATCCCCCAGCCTTTGAAGAACCGAGGCTTCCAACCGCACCATGTCCGGATACAGCGGATACAGGCTGGCAAGTTCCGCTACCCAATCGTCGCCGGCATCGTTGTGATTGATCGCTATGCGATAGCCGTGCGAGCGGTAATTGCTGATCACGTGTTTGAGCAGCTTCCAGTTGCGGTTTACCTCAGCCGGAATTTCGATTACCACCCGGGAAGTCTCCGCGCCGATGATGTCGAGAATTCTTTTGAACGCTCGGCCATGATCATCCTTCACGGCTTCAAGAAGGCGGGGCTGTACGGTGACAAAAAGATTGCCCTCATGAGAGCTTCCGCTGAAGTAGTTAAGCACGTGCACTGCGCGGCACAGCCGGTCAAAACGTACCAATGGAGCGTCTCCTTCCCCGAGAGAGAGGACTTTCCAGGGTGATAATGGATTTTCCTCATTCATGACAGAACGGATATAAGCTGCATGTCCTGCCACACTGCGTGTTTTTGCATCGAATACCGGCTGAAATACGCTTGACAGCGAGCAGTTGAAAAAATGTCCCATGATGAAACCATTCTCCGCTCGCGTCACCGCATAATCGGTTGCTTCCTGGATGCGCGCCAGTTCATCCTTTTCCTGTGATGAAGAAATGCTCACTTTCCATCTCCTTTCAAAAATTTCCTGGACGTCAATTTCCTGACGTCAGCAGGGTGTTTTTCCGGTTTTCAGTGCAGGCAGTACAGCTTGTGTTGCTATTTCTGATAAATCTGATCAAAAGTGCCGCCATCGGCAAAGTGAAGCTTGTGTGCGTTCTTCCAGCCGCCAAACGCATCGTCGATCTTGAACAGCTTGATGTCGGGAAACTGGCTTGCATATTTCGCCGCAATTGCGGCATTGGTTGGACGGTAGAAATTCTTCGCGGCAATCTCCTGGCCTGTGTCCGAATAGAGATATTGGAGATAGGCTTCCGCGACGGTACGAGTACCCTTCTTGTCGACGATCTTGTCCACCACCGCGACTGACGGCTCGGCAAGAATGCTGACGGATGGTGCGATAATTTCAAATTTGTCGGGTCCGAGCTCCCTGATAGCGAGGAATGCTTCGTTTTCCCACGAAATGAAGACATCGCCAATGCCGCGCTCCACGAATGTCGTGGTTGAGCCGCGCGCGCCCGAGTCCAGCACAGGCACATTCCGGTAGAGCTTCGCTACGAACTCCTTCGCCTTGGCGTCGTCGCCGTACGTTCGCTTGCCGTATTCCCACGCGGCGAGGTAATTCCAGCGGGCACCTCCGGAGGTTTTCGGGTTGGGGGTGATTACGGCTACGCCGGGCTTGATCAGGTCGTCCCAGTCTTTGATGTTCCTGGGATTGCCTTTGCGTACCAGCAGTACGATGGTCGAGGTGTAAGGCGTGCTGTTGTGCGGCAAGCACTTTTGCCAGTCTGCCGGCAGCAGTCTGGCTTTTTCCGCGATTTCATCGATGTCCTTCGCCAGGGCAAGCGTCACGACATCAGCATCAAGCCCGTCGATGACGGAGCGCGCCTGTTTCCCGGAGCCGCCATGGGACTGTTTTACGACTACTTTTTCTCCGGTCTTGCCCTCCCAATGCTTTGCAAATGCCGAGTTGAACTGCTGATACAGCTCGCGGGTCGGGTCATAGGACACATTCAATAATGTTTTATCTCCCCATGCATTGCCTCCCAACAGGAGAATTGCGGCAAGGCTCGTCGTTATCCATGTTTTCATTTTCGTACTCTTCCTTCAGGCAAAGTGAAATCAATAAGTGTCAGATAATTAAAATGCGCTCAATACAACTTCAACGTAAAAGAAGTCCGAACTCCCCGGGCTTCTGCCCAGCGCCGCTATTTGCCGGTTGCGCACAAACTCCCCGCTCGTGAAATGCGAATAACCGATAGTCGTGTCGATATGCTTTGCCAGCTTGTAGCGTGCCCGGATGTCGAAATTGTGTCCGATGAAATCACCGCTGCTTCCGGTGGGATCGCGATTGAAACCGGGATTTTTGACGGCGCTGTTGTTGCCGTTGAGGAGGGTGTTGAAGCGGTCGGTGCTGCTCGCGAGCCAGTACCAGCTATAGCCGCCATCGAAGCGCAGATCCTTGGCCGGCTGAAACTCGAGTCTGATTTTAGGTGCCTTGATATTTTCAAACTCAATGTAATTATCCTGCTCCCAAGGCCGCCCGGCTCCAAAAAAACGTTCAAAGCGATTGTCTACGTTGTCCTTGGGATTACGATCGCCGGTGGCGTAACCATAAAAGACGCTTAAGCGCGGCTTCCAGCTATGCTGGAAGGTATACCCCGCCTCAAGGGTATAGCCATGCGCTTCATGGCGCTGCCCGGCGTTTCGGCCAAACTGGTAGATCAGATTGAAGTCATAATCCAGGTTGGTACTGGGAATTTTTCCGTAGCCGCGCAAGGCGGGTGCGTGAATTTCACGGTCGATTTGGCCGGGACCACCCTTGCTGCCGTCCTGCATGAGGCCCATGTAATAAGGCTGCAGCGTGATGATGTCCGACCATTTGCGCCAATGACCGATGGCGCCGTAGAACCATTGGTTCTCGATACGCTGGTCAAAAGCAGTCGGCAGACGCTTAACAGGTTGATAGCCCCATAAATCCAATTCCCAGTCATTTACTTCCTGACCTAGATTTATACGGAAACCTTCGAAATTATTGGTAGTGTTGCGCCATGGATTGCGAGCGATCAGACGCCGATCCAGTGCTTCATAGGCCATGCGGCCTGCCCGAAACCTGAGCGGGCGCTGCTGTTTCAGGTCGTCTTGACCCAGCGCGCCCTTGAAATACAATTCGGCATAGGCTTGGATGAGGTCGTGTTCATTGAAATCACGGTTATCGTGAGGGAAATTGCCGTTGTAGCGCCGCGAATCCTGGAATTCCACCGCGCCGCGCAGCGGATCGAATATTTCGCGGATTCCGAAGTAGGCGCGGGAGCGCAGCAGGAAGGGCTGGTCCAGCCTGAGTTCGGTGCGCCGTATATCGTTGCTGCGGAATTCGTAGCGGGTACGATGATCGATGCCTACATCCAGCCAGTAGATGTCCTTGAAAGCTTCAATCCCGGTTTTGCTCAGGGTGCGCACATAGCGCGGCGGATCAGATTCGGGCTGGGTCGAGTAGCTGCTGGAAGGCCTGAAGTAGCCCGTCGATTTTTTTTCCTCCTGTGTTGCCGCTGCCGCTGTTTTTCCAGCCGCTGTTTTTCCATCTGATTTACTGCTTGCTCCTGAGGGATCGGTTTTTTCTTCAACAGGGGCCGCACCGTTCTGAACAAACCTGTTTTTCTGTTCCGTCATTTTGAATTTTTCGGTGCCGATCGTGTTTGCCTCTGCCTGAGCTCCGCTCCATGACAGTATCGTGAGAGCAAACGCAATGACTGTTCCCAGATAAAACTTCATTCCTCTCTCCTGTATCGTCCTTCCGGTTGCCCGGTCAGGTATCGATATAATCTGTTTAATCTGTTTTATTAGGCCTCCAGTCATTTGGTCGGCTTTCATGCCTGCGGCTTTCCGGTTTTGCATTATTCCCTTCACTTTCTCTGGTCAGCCTCAGTACGCCCCACCCGGATTTTTTCCCGGCACTCTATATGGGTAATCTTGCCGTCATGAATTACCACCTCCACCGAGCCATATTCGATACTTGCAATGGCATGCAGAATCCGTTGTTTAACGTCCACGGGTATCCGTCTGCCTGATTGTCCGGCCCCATAATGCTTTTCTTCCAGATCAATAACTTCGGTGCTGGCCGACATGGTCAAAACGGTTGCAGAGTTTGTGGAAGCGACACGTTATCAGTGACTTTTTATAATTCAAACTAATATCATTTGATTTGCTTATCTGTTTTTTGCATATACAGCGTTACCGAGGGTGGGAAACAGGAGCACTGGACCGAGGGGGCGGGAAAGCCGATCGACGTATGTTCGGGACTGTGGCAGCACTGTCCAAACCGCATCCAATCTGGGAAAATTGCTAATGCAGTTTTTCAGAAATCGAGACTGAGCCGCGAGCGCATGGAAGAGGCGCCGTTACTCAATGAGTATCCTGAGAAGAGGTCGCGACGGGAATGGGAATAGAAACAGGAATGGGAATGCTGTCCAGGAAGGAGCAACATAACGTCAACAAACTGCACAAGCGGTTGAGGCGGCTTGTAGGCACGGCGATAGCTGATTTCAACATGATCGAGCCTGGAGATCGGGTAATGGTGTGTCTCTCGGGCGGAAAGGACAGTTATGTCCTGCTCGATATCCTTCGCAGCCTCCAGGCGCACGCAGCCATACAATTCGAGCTGATTGCGGTAAATCTGGACCAGAAGCAGCCGGGCTTTCCGGAACATGTGTTGCCGAACTATCTCACTTCCGTCGGCATGCCCTTCCGCATTGTCGAGCAGGATACATATAGCGTGGTGAAGCGCCTGATACCGGAGGGGAAAACCACTTGCAGCCTTTGTTCACGCTTGCGCCGCGGGGTTCTGTATCGCGTGGCGGGCGAACTGGGCGCAACGAAAATCGCGCTGGGCCATCATCGCGATGATATTCTTGAAACCCTGTTTCTCAACCTGTTTCATGGCGGCAAGCTGAAAACCATGCCGCCCAAACTGGTAAGCGATGATGGCAAGCATATCGTCATCCGGCCGCTTGCCTACTGCAAGGAGAAGGACCTGGCCGCCTATGCAGAGATGGAAAATTTCCCGATCATCCCCTGCAACCTGTGCGGGTCACAGAAGAATATGCAGCGCCAGGCGGTAAAGGAAATGCTGCAGCAATGGGATAAAAAGTTTCCCGGCAGACTGGAAAACATGTTCAGCTCTTTGCAGAACATCCAGCCCTCGCATCTGCTCGATTCCTCGCTTTACGATTTTCATGGACTCAAAACCGGGAACGGGCCGGTTGTCGATGGCGACAGGGCATTCGACCCCGAGCCCTTCGAGCCGGGTATGGAAGAACTCCTGAACCTGAACAAAGAGTGAAAAATCCATTAAATTCGGCCAACCCTGCAACTGGTGGATAAACCAAGTAAGGCACTCTTCAAATGAGAAAATCGACCGGATCGGTTTCGCAACCAGCTTCTCTGTCAGTTCCACCGCTGTCAGTTTCACTCTGGCTGGTTTTTATCGGCTTGCTGGTCATTGTGCTGCCAGCCTACTCCGCTTTACCTTTCAGTGACACCAAAAATGGTGTGCCGACCCTGGCGCCGGTGCTTCAGGATGTGACCCCGGCGGTCGTCAATATTTCCGTGGTGACGCGCTCGGCTATAGAAGAGAATCCTTTGTTTCGGGATCCTTTCTTCCGCCGCTTTTTCAATCTTCCCGAGCAGGAGGCCCGCCCGGAGCGCAGTGTGGGCTCGGGCGTGATCATGGATGCGGGCAACGGCTATGTCGTTACCAACTACCACGTGATCAAGGATGCGCAGCAGGTGGTGGTGACGCTCAAGGACAGGCGTCAATTCCAGGCGAAGCTGGTGGGAACGGACCCGGGCACCGATATCGCCCTGCTGAAAATCGATGCCAGGAACCTGAAGGCGCTGCGCCTCGGTGATTCCGAACTGCTCAACGTGGGGGATTTTGTCATCGCAATCGGAAATCCGTTCGGCCTGGGGCAAACGGTAACTTCGGGCATCGTCAGCGCATTGGGAAGAAGCGGACTGGATATCGAAGGCTATGAAGACTTCATCCAGACCGACGCCTCCATCAATCCGGGCAACTCCGGTGGCGCTCTCGTCAACCTCAAGGGGGAGCTGATCGGTATCAACACAGCCATCATCGGTCCTGCGGGCGGCAACGTCGGCATCGGCTTCGCGGTCCCCAGTGTGATGGTGAAGGCAGTCCTCGATCAGATTCTGCGCTTCGGCGAGGTACGCCGCGGCAGGCTGGGCGCGAGCAGCGAAGACATTACGCACGACCTGGCGGCCTCGCTAGGGTTGCCTTCCACGGAAGGCGCCATCATCAGCGCGGTTGAGGCAGGCTCGCCGGCCGAAAAAGCCGGGATGAAACCGCGCGATGTGATAACGACTGTCAACGGAAAACCTGTGCGGAACTCGATAGATCTGCGCAACAAGGTTGGACTGATGCCAATCGGGGAGACGCTGGATCTCGGGCTGATCAGGAATGGGAAGCGGATAACTGCCAAAGTAAAGATCGCCAAGCTGGCGGAGGTTTCCAGTGCGGGGGCGGAAATCGTGCCTGAGGTCTCAGGCGCAACCGTGGCGAACCTGAAACCTGGGGCCCGCCGGGGAGTTGAGGGGGTGATGGTAACAGACGTGGAAGTCAATAGTCCTGCCTGGCAGCGGGGCATTCGGCCGGGTGACCTCATCATTGGCGTCAATCGCCGGCAGATCCATTCGGTTCAGGAGTTGCTTGCTGCTCTCAAGCCCAGCCAGGGGCGCCTCACCCTAAGCCTGATACGGGGCGATTTCAGGGTGACTATCAGGATCAGGTAAATCCGTTTCCTGAAACATCCTGAACTGAATCGCTGAATCGTTTCACAACAGTCCCTTTAGCTGTCCATCGACGCTTCAAAATACATAGATCTCTCGCTTTCCTTCCAGGCTCGCTGGAGGTGGCCTCACCCGCGGGAATGTCCGAGTTCGCGGTATAATCCCCAGCTTTATGGCAGAAAGCCGAGCTTATGCAGGAAAAATATCACCCACAGGAAATCGAGTCGGAAGTGCAACAGTACTGGCAGCAAACCGCCGCATTCAAGGCTGTGGAGGCGCCGGAAAAGCGGAAATACTACTGCCTTTCGATGTTTCCTTATCCTTCTGGCAAGTTGCACATGGGGCATGTGCGCAACTACACCATTGGCGATGTTCTGTCGCGCTATTACCGCATGCAGGGTTACAACGTGTTGCAGCCCATGGGCTGGGATGCGTTCGGCCTGCCGGCAGAGAATGCGGCAATGCAAAATAATGTGCCACCGGCAAAGTGGACCTATGACAACATTGCCTATATGCGCAAGCAATTGCAAAGCCTGGGGCTGGCAATAGACTGGGACCGCGAGCTTGCCACCTGCCAGCCGGATTACTACCGGTGGAATCAGTGGCTGTTTCTGCGCATGCTGGAAAAGGGACTGGCCTACAGAACGACGGGTATCGTGAACTGGGACCCTGTCGACCAGACAGTGCTTGCCAATGAGCAGGTAATCGACGGGCGCGGCTGGCGCACCGGGGCTCTGGTGGAAAAGCACGAAATCCCGATGTATTACATGAAGATCACCGCGTATGCCGATGAGCTGCTGGAAGCGCTGAATACGCTTCCGGGCTGGCCGGAGCGGGTGAGAACCATGCAGGCCAACTGGATCGGCAAGAGCTTCGGTGTCGAAGTCCGGTTTCCTGCTGATGCCGAGTCAGGCATGCCGCAGGACCTGAAGGTTTTTACGACTCGTGCAGATACCTTGTTTGGCGTAACGTATGTGGCTGTCGCCGCTGAGCATCCTGTCGCTCAGCACGCAGCGAAAAGTAATCCGGCCCTTGCTGCATTTGTCGAGGAATGCAGGCAGGGCGCGATGATGGAAGCGGAACTCGCTACCCAGGAAAAGAAGGGCAGGGATACCGGGTTGTACGTTATCCACCCCCTGACCCGGGCCAGATTGCCTGTCTGGATAGCCAACTATGTGCTGATGGGCTATGGGGAAGGGGCGGTGATGGCGGTTCCCGCCCATGATGAACGCGATTTCGAGTTTGCCACCCAATATTCGCTGCCGATCAGGCCCGTGATCAAGTCTGCTGACTCCGGTTTGCCAGTGCCGCTTGCCCAGGCGTATGTGGAACACGGCGTTACGTTCGATTCCGGTGAATTCTCCGGTCTTGCGTTCCAGCCTGCAGTGGATGCGATCGCTGCCGCCTTGCAACAGAAGGGATTGGGCGAGAAACGCGTGCATTATCGCCTGCGCGACTGGGGTATTTCCCGGCAGCGTTATTGGGGCTGCCCCATTCCTCTCATCTATTGCGATGCGTGCGGCGTAGTGCCAGTGCCGGATGACCAGCTTCCCGTGGTGCTTCCGGAAGATCTGGTGCCCGACGGCTCGGGCAACCCGCTTGCTAAAACGCCATCATTTTATGAGTGTTGCTGCCCGCGCTGCGGGCAGCCCGCGCGCCGGGAAACCGACACGATGGATACCTTCGTCGATTCGTCATGGTATTACATCCGTTACGCCTGCACCGACCAGCACCACGCTATGGTGGATGCACGCGTGGATTACTGGCTCCCCGTTGATCAATATATCGGCGGAATCGAACATGCCATCCTGCATCTGCTCTACTCGCGCTTCTGGAGCAAGGTCATGCGCGATCTCGGGCTGGTGCTGTTCGATGAGCCGTTTGCCAATCTGCTGACTCAGGGCATGGTGCTCAATGAAATCATGTTCCGGAAAACGGAAAGCGGACGCATCGTCTATTTCAACCCTGCGGATGTGGACATCCAGACCGACGAGCAGGGAAGAAAAATCGGAGCAGTGCTGCGTGCTGACGGCCAGCCGGTTGAAGCAGGCGGCATCGGCACGATGTCGAAATCCCGCAACAACGGCGTCGACCCGCAAAAACTCGTCGAGCAATACGGGGCGGATACAGCCCGGCTCTTCATGATGTTCGCCAGCCCGCCCGAGCAGACCCTTGAATGGGCAGATGCCGGAGTAGAGGGCGCATTCCGCTTTCTGAAGCGATTATGGAAACAGGTTTACGATCATCTGCAACAAAGCGGTCCAGTAATTGGTCCAACTCCGGTTGCAGGTCTCAGTCCTGAACTCCGGGCCTTGCGTTTTCAACTGCACCAGACCATCGCCAAGGTGGGCGATGATTTGGGCAGGCGGCATACCTTCAATACCGCCATTGCGGCTGTAATGGAGTTGATGAACGCTCTCGGAAAATTGCAGGATTCGAGCCCGCCTGCGCGCGGCCTGATGCAGGAAGCACTGGAAAATATTGTATTGCTGCTGTCGCCTATCGTTCCTCACATCTGCCATGCCCTCTGGCGTGAACTCAGGCCGGGAACCGAACTGCTCGATCAGCCGTGGCCGCAAGCAGACGTTGCTGCGCTCGTGCAGGATGAAATTGAACTGATCGTTCAGGTCAATGGCAAGTTGCGCGGGAAGATACGGGTTGCCGCAGATACAAAACCGGTAGGCATTGAGCAGCTTGCGCTGGAGAATGAACAGGTGCGAAGATTCATGAATGGAAAAGTGGTTAAAAAAGTGGTGATGGTGCCAGGGAAACTGATCAATATCGTCATTTGAAGATACAGAAAGATACAGAAACCGGAACTCGAGGATTGCCGATGAAAAAAATCCTGTTGCTTACATGCTGTCTTTTGCTCGCGGCTTGCGGCTTCCAGTTGCGCGGCACCGCCGCGCTTCCGTTTGATACGCTTTATATTTCCTTCCCGCAAGGACATCCTATCGGTACCGATCTCAGGCGCCTCGTCCGGACGGGCACCCACACTCGCCTCGTTGACAACCGGAAAAAGGCCCAGGCCATACTGGAGATTCTCAGCGTCACCAATGACAGGCAGATCATGTCCGTGTCAGGCGGAGGCCGCGTTCTGGAGTTTGAACTGCGGTACCGGGTTTCCTTCCGGCTGGTCGATGCCAAAGGGGAAGAACTCATTCCCACCACTGAATTGGCCCTGCGCCGGATCATGCCTTTTACCAATCAGCAGGTGGTCGCCAAGGAGGGGGAAGAGGCAATGCTCGTACGGGAAATGCAGGGTGATTCGGCAGATCAGATCGTGCGACGCCTTGGAGCAGTCAGGGTGGCGGAACTGAATAAGTCTTCACAGGTGAATCCCTGACCGTCGGCGCCTGTGTTGCGGTAACTTGAAGGCGAAGGCATGCGTATTGCGCCCGAACAGCTTGCGCGGCATATCGAGAAACAGCTTGCGCCGCTTTATACGGTCTCCGGCGACGAATTACTTCTGGCAATCGAAGCTGCCGACCTGATTCGTGCAAAAGCGCGTCAGGGCGGATATATCGAACGGGAGATTTTCAACGTCGATAGCCACTTCAACTGGGTAGAGCTGGAACGGTGCAGCAACAGCCTGTCGCTGTTCGGCGAAAGACGTATAATCGATCTGCGCATCCCCTCGGGCAAGCCAGGCAACCAGGGCAGCGCCGTTTTGGAGAAATACTGCCGCGCCCTGCCGCCAGATACCGTCACACTCGTCACCCTGCCCCGGATCGACCAGCAAGGTGCGGCAACCAGATGGTTCAAGGCGCTTGATGCAGCAGGAGCAGTCATTACGGTTTATCCGGTAGAACGCGGTCGGTTGCCTGCATGGATAGACCAACGGCTGGCCATGCAAGGGCAGAATGCCGATGTCGACACGCTGCAATTTCTTGCCGACAAGGTGGAGGGCAACCTGCTCGCAGCCTATCAGGAACTCAAGAAACTTGCGTTGCTTTATCCGCTCGGAATGCTGTCGTTCGAGCAGGTGAAGGATGCCGTGCTCGATGTCGCCCGCTATGATGCATTCAAATTATCCGATGCGATGGTTGCTGGGGATGCTGTCCGCTATACGCGCATCCTGGAGGTTTTGCAGGGTGAAGGCATGGCATTGCCGTTGGTCGTCAATACGCTGGCGGGGCAGATCCGCCTTCTTGTCGCGATTCGCACGGGACTCGATGCAGGGAAACCGCTGCGGCAATTGATCAGTCAGTCTCGAGTATGGCAGGACCGGCAGAAAATAATGGAGAACGCCGCTCGCCGCCTGAACCTTGAGCAGTTGACATCGGCCTTGTCGCATGCCGCTAAAATAGACAGAGTCGGCAAGGGCGTTGCAAGCGGCGATCCCTGGGATGAATTGCTGCAACTGGGATTGCGTTTTGCGAAGATCGGGCAGCGCCAGTAGTTAAAGCATGGCAAAACGATGACACAAACGGAGGATAGCCGGTGTAGGTCGGGCTTTGCCCGACGTTTTGCTTTTGATTGTCGGACGAAGCCCGACCTACCGCTACTGGACTTCCCATCCGCGAACGCCGGAGTGAGGAATTCTGACACTGGACCCATCAAGACGATCAAGGTTTTGCCCAAAGGACTCTATCCTTATTACAAAGCCATCGTTTTTGCCGATGCAGCTCTCCAGATTTTCACTAATTTTATTCCGGACAATAGTGGAGCTTGACCCGGAATCCAGTTCCGGAACCACTGGTTACTCCTGCAATTTTAATTTACTGTCTAAATGGGACCATTGACATGGACATCATCGACATCAAGACCTATATGCAATCCATCGGGCGCGAAGCGCGAGCCGCCTCGCGCCTGATTGCCAAAGCGGAAACCGCAGCCAAGAACCGGGCGCTTATACAGATGGCGATGGCTATAAAACGGGAAGAGCAGCAGCTGCTGGCAGCGAATGCCAGGGACGTGGAAAATGCGAAAGAACGGGGATTGGAACCGGCAATGATAGACCGGTTGACGCTCACGCCCAAAAGCATAGCGAGCATGGCCGAAGGTTTGCTGCAAATAGCAGCGTTAGCCGATCCGGTGGGTGAAATAAGCGATTTGAATTACCGTCCCTCCGGCATACAGGTCGGAAAAATGCGCGTGCCGCTGGGCGTGATCGGCATCATTTATGAAGCGCGTCCCAACGTCACGGCCGATGCCGCAGGGTTGTGCCTCAAGGCGGGTAACGCAGCGATACTGCGCGGGGGGTCGGAAGCCATTCACAGC
Source organism: Nitrosospira sp. TNL300 (assembly GCF_055385915.1). NCBI lineage: Bacteria > Pseudomonadati > Pseudomonadota > Betaproteobacteria > Nitrosomonadales > Nitrosomonadaceae > Nitrosospira > Nitrosospira sp. TNL300. The sequence continues at coordinate 579,863 of NZ_AP041005.1, forward strand.
AATCAGGCGATCGCGGCGTGCGTCAGGGAAGGGCTTAAGACTGCCGGTTTGCCTGAAACGGCGATCCAGGTTATCGAAACGACCGACCGGGCTGCCGTGGGTGAACTCGTCACCATGAAAGAGTTTGTCGATGTCATCGTGCCCCGCGGCGGCAAGGGGTTGATCGAGCGCATTTCGAATGAAGCGCGCATTCCCGTCATCAAGCACCTGGACGGCGTATGTCATATTTATATCGACGAAGGTGCCGACGTGGAAAAGGCCATTCGCGTTGCTGACAACGCCAAGACCCAGCGCTACGGCACCTGCAACACGCTCGAAACATTGCTGGTGCATGAGAATATTGCCGGGGAAGTGCTGCCGCCGCTGTGCAGAATCTATCTGGACAAGGGCGTGGAACTGCGCGGCGATCCGGCCTCGCAGGCGATCATTCCGGAAATGAGGGAAGTAAAGGAGGAAGACTGGTATACGGAATATCTTGCGCCTGTCCTGAGCGTGCGCGTGGTAAGCAGTCTCGATCAGGCCGTCGAGCACATCACGATTTACGGCTCCCAACACACTGATTCCATCATTACCGAAAATTACAGCAACGCGCGCCGTTTTCTGCGGGAAGTGGATTCCAGTTCCGTCATGGTGAATGCCTCCACCCGCTTTGCGGACGGGTTCGAGTATGGCCTCGGCGCGGAAATCGGTATCTCCACCGATAAGCTCCATGCTCGCGGCCCGGTTGGACTGGAAGGATTGACCAGCCAGAAATTCATCGTCCTGGGTGACGGGCATATCCGACAGTAGGTTTCCAGGAATAAGGTCCAATTTTATTTCCTTAAACTAATAAGGTTTTCATGGCTCAGCTTACCGAAATCAAAGTACCGGATATTGGCGACTTCAAGGATGTCGCAGTGATTGAAGTGCTGGTGAAACCCGGCGACCCGGTGGAAAAGGAAACATCGCTTATCACATTGGAAACCGATAAGGCATCCATCGAAGTTCCTTCGCCACAAGCCGGGGTGGTAAAAGAACTCAAGGTCAAGGTCGGCGACAAGGTTTCGGAAGGCTCGGTCATACTCATGCTGGAGCCTACAGCAGCAGAAGCGGCTGCTCCTGCTGAAACCGCCGAATTTGCCAGCAATCCTGCCAGTGTGAGCAAGCAGGAAGAGCCCGCAGAGAAGCCCGCTTCCGACGTTGCTCCTCCATCGGAAAAAGAGGAAGAAGAGGAAGAAGAGGAAGCACCGGCCTCAGCCGCTGTCCCTGCCCCCGAATCCGTAGCAGCACCCGCTGCGACTTCTGTTCTACAAGGTGATATTCAGGCGGATGTAGTGGTCCTCGGTGCAGGGCCGGGGGGGTATACCGCCGCCTTCCGTGCTGCCGATCTCGGCAAAAACGTGGTCTTGATCGAGCGCCACCCCACGCTTGGCGGTGTATGTCTCAATGTAGGCTGCATTCCATCCAAGGCGTTGCTGCATATCGCGAAAGTCATCACCGATGCCGAGGAAACGGCGCAGCAGGGTATCGCTTTCGCTAAGCCCGGCATAGAAATAGACAAGCTGCGCGGATGGAAGGAATCCATTATCGGCAAACTCACCAAGGGGCTGGCAGGACTGGCCAGGCAACGCAAGGTGAAGGTGGTGCGGGGAACGGGCAAGTTCACCTCGCCCAATATGATCGAAGTGGAAACATCCGACGGAAAAAAAACGGTGTCGTTCGAACACTGCATCATCGCCGCAGGCTCCAGCGCAGCACGTATTCCCGGTTTTCCCTACGATGACCCGCGCATCATCGACTCCACTGGCGCGCTCAAGCTGGAGGGTATCCCCAAGCGCATGCTGATCATCGGCGGGGGCATCATCGGCCTTGAAATGGCGACGGTCTACGATGCGCTCGGAAGCAGGGTCAGTGTGGTGGAACTGATGGACCAATTGATTCCCGGCGCGGACGCCGATCTTATCCGGCCGCTGCATAAACGCATACAGAAACGTTACGAAGCCATCTACCTCAAAACCAAAGTCATCAGAATCGAAGCTCTGGAAGAAGGATTGAAGGTTACGTTCGAAGGCGGCACTGAGGGCACTGCAGCACCAGAACCGCAAGTATACGACCGGATTCTGATGGCGGTAGGACGCCGGCCAAATGGCCGCGAAATTGGCGCAGAAAATGCAGGTATCACCGTGAACGAACGTGGCTTCATCCCGATTGATAAGCAGCTGCGAACCAACGTCTCGCATATCTTCGCCATTGGCGACATTACGGGTGAGCCCATGCTGGCGCACAAGGCATCGCACGAAGGCAAGCTGGCGGCAGAAATCATCGCCGGAGGCGATAAGATGAAGTCCGCAGTATTCGACGCCCGCGCCATTCCCTCCGTAGCTTACACTGACCCTGAAATCGCCTGGATGGGCCTCACCGAAACCGAAGCCAGAAAACAAGGTATCGAATTCGAAAAAGCGGTGTTTCCTTGGGCCGCCAGTGGCCGCGCATTGGCAATGGCCCGGGACGAAGGCGTGACCAAGTTAATCCTGGACAAGAAAACGCGCCGCATTCTTGGTGCAGGCATCGTAGGCATCAATGCCGGCGAACTGATCAGCGAAACGGTCCTGGGACTCGAAATGGGCGCGGATATGGAAGACATCGGCCTTACCATTCACCCGCACCCTACCTTGTCCGAAACCGTATTCTTTGCTGCGGAAATCGCCGAGGGGACGATTACCGATCTTTATATGCCGAAGAAGTGAGAATATAGGCGACCAAAGTCAAACTCAAGTTGCCATTGAACATTCTCGGATAGATCAGCAGAGCCAGACTCGATTGATCGGGTGCTTGCAATACTGAGGCAGCACCAGGATAGAGGTGGCGCCTGTGCAGGTTATGTCTTGACCATACCATTCCGGGCATTCGCTGCGTCTGGGCCACCGCCCTTTTAAGTTGAAGTCTCGGCTTCAAGTGCTATGGCATCGATTTCCGTAGCTTCCGGTCCTTCAGTGTGTGTGAATTCCTCACTATCCTCGTAAGCCAGACGCGTTGTGCCGGTAGCCCTGATGAGCGCGCCAGCGGCGAGCCCCGCTATCAGAGCGAGCACGATACTGAAGACGATGCCGATAAATTGGGCAACGGCTATGCCGGGCACGACCAGGATAGCAACGAATGCACCCAGCAATCCCGGCATTCCATGCAGATTATGGACTCCACAGGTGTCAACGATCTTGAAGCGTCTCTCCAGTGCAGGTTGAATGAACACAAACCCGATGACACTGACGGCTCCGGCGAGCAGACCGATCCCAAAAGCACCGGTCGGTGACACGATATTGCAGGTCGAACCGATCGCTACTCCGCCGGCCAGCGCCGCATTCGCCATATCGACCATCGAGGTTTTGCCTTTATGGAAATATGTGCTCAAGAAGTACGTGGTGATCGTGGCGCCACACAGTGCGAGTACCGTGTTGACCACCGTCTGCGGCATTTGCTCAAAGGGAACGATGGCGGTGGCGAAACTAGGCCAGAAAAGCCACAGGACCATTGAACCAAGCATTGCGAATCGATCAGAAGTCGGGTCCGACTCAATCGGCTGGCTTCGTTGTCGCGCCGTCGTCAGCGCAAGGGATAACCCCAGGCCAAAATATGCACCGAAGGCGTGTATGATGATCGACCCCGCAGTATCCTGAAATCCCTCAGTCATACCCATTCCGTTATCCAGCACCAGCCATTCGTTCAAGAGATAAGCGGGAATCAGGAGCAGTGCCAGCAGTGCGTATTGGAAAACTCGGAGACGACCGAGGACCGCGCCCATGGCGATCAACCCGGACGCCACGGCGAATTCAGCAAAAAGCAATGCCTGGACCGTGTTTGGAGCAATTTCGTGGGCAAATACCCCATTTGCGCGAAGCAGCATATAAAGCGGAAGACCGACAGCCACCACCAGATATGTTCCGGTCGTGGCCCCAAATCCATATCTTTTGACAAATACCATGAGGAAGCCGAAACCCACCAGCAACATGGCGAGGATATGGATTACATAGTTGTATTGAGCTACCTGTCGCGCCTCGTTAAGCTCGGGGGCAGTACCCCCCTCGCTCGCCCAGGCACTTAAATACAGCAGAAAAAAACCGGCTGTGCCACACAGCGTCATGCAGAGACTTTTTTTCATTTTTCCCCCCATATTGTTTACGGTTATCTGACTTGCCCAGGCACAGTGTGAACCTCAATAGCCTTAAGTACAATAGGGACATTTCAATAAAATGGACTTCAATAAAAAAAGAAACACGATGCCGGGACTTCAAAGTCTCACAGGAGCAGACTGTATTGATCCTGGACGTTCGCCGTATAGGGAGGGGAAGAAGAGGAGGGTTGTGTAGCGAAATTCAAGAGGAACGAGACGAAAAATGTCTGGTTTCTATACTGTGAGGATCGAAACAGCAGATGGCATCTCGCTAGATAGCGTAGTCACGAGACTTTGAGCCAAAGGGCGATGCACCTGATCTGGATGTGCGGCAAGAAATGAGGCACTGTTTGGTGTATCAGGTAGCAATGCCTCCCCAGCGTTTCAGGTGGAGAAAGGTATTTTCACGGCAGGCCAACGCGTTGCGGTCTAAGATAAAGAGGGGTGCGCTCAATGTGCCCGAGTTCGCGCAGTGCGACGGCAAGGCCGCTTTGACGCGCTGATTGCACCATACATTTAGACTATCGGAGTCTCGGGGATGAAAAGAAATTCAAAATTTGATCTATGGCCTTTATGTTTTCTTTGTTTCATTTCTTTTACTACAAATGTTCAAGCAGAATGTAAACCTAATTTAGGAGAAAACCACACTTGGCGATTTTCTGCTTATGCGAAAAAGGATTGTATCGATATCATTGGATCTTGGCACGAAGGCAGTTGCGTTGATAATACATGGAGCAAATGCTATAACATAAAAACAAATTCCGGAGTCGACAGTTATATGTGGCTGGCAACAAATAGCAATAAAATAAGATTATATAAGGATAATAGTTGTAAAGAGGCCTTGAATACTTTCCTGACAGATAGAATAGTTCCTGATACTGAAGAAAGAAGATATTCATCATTTAGAGTATATTGCGATATCTAAACGAAGCGAGAGTTTCCCTTTTGCCGAGCCCGCTGCCGAACTGGTCGATCAGCTTTTTCGGAATGAGGCTATCACAGAAAACAAAACGGAAAAAATCGTACAATCGTACGCTAGCCTGCGCTGAAGCCGGAACCCAGCGGTATAGCGTTGGTACAGAGATTCCCCAGGTTCCTGGCCGGCTCGATCTTGCTTTCCGTCCGTTAAAATCCTATGTCCCCTTCCTAGAGCCTCTTCCCTGAATGATATCTGCGATAGAGATCGAGAACCTTCGGCACATAAGCCCTCGTCTCCTGAAATGGCGGGATCCGGTTGCCATACTTGACGACGTTGTTTTCGCCGGCATTGTAAGTGGCCAAAGTCAAACTCAAGTTGCCGTTGAACATTTTCAACAGCTCAGTGAGATATCTGGCACCGCCATGGAGATTCTGTACGGGATCGAAACGATCGGTTACGCCGTATCTCTGGGCAGTTTCCGGCATGAGCTGCATTAGGCCCGCTGCGCCCTTTTTTGAAACCGCCTTGGGGTTGTAGGCCGATTCGGCAGTGACCACGGCGTGGAGCAGCGCGTCTTCGAGGGCGTGGACGCGGGCGACTTCCTTGATTACCGGGCCATATTGCGTCTTGAGCGATGCGATCAGATGTCCGTTATTTGAAGCTATCCGTGATTTCCTGGGGTTGGTGCTGCTCCCGATGAATGGAACATACCGTTCATCCGTCGGCACATTGGTAAAATGCACCACGCCATGGTCATCCGTAAACGAGTAGATGACCTCTGCCCAGGCTGCTGACTGTATTAATCCGCAACCCAGTAACAATGCCACGGTCGGCAGTATCGATTGTTTCACGTTCATAAAACCGAGGAGTCTGCTTTTTCGCCTTTTTGCATGCCCGGAAATGGCTCCCAGATTATACTCATGCTCATGTTAAGGATTTGCTTTATAAACAGGTATTTTGCCTGTTTATTAACGAGAAGTCGGGAATCGATAGGGTCAGGTCCGATTGATTTCTTGCTCTGATCTCAGTTCAGAACTTCGTGCAACACTTCTGCTACTTTCAATCAACTTCAATCGAGTCTGGCTCCATTGAAATGGTTTGTAATCGCTACATATTGCGCGATTGATAAATTCTCTGCCCGCAGGTTAGGGTCAATCTCCAGCTTCAGGTAATCGTCAGGCTTGAGATAATTGCGTAGTGTATTGCGCAGAGTTTTGCGGCGGTGCGAGAAGGCGGCGGAAACAACTTCGGCAAACAATTTTTCCTGGCTCGCCTCGATCAGCGGTTTCTTGAGTGGAATCACGCGAACCACCGCCGATTCGACTTTTGGCGGCGGGCGGAAGCATTCGGCTGAGACGATAAAAAGCTGTTCCATTTCGAGGCGGCATTGCAGCATGACTGAAAGCCGCCCGTAATCTGAGGTGGAGGGTTTGGCTACCATGCGGGCGACCACTTCCTTCTGCAGCATGAAGTGCATATCGCGGACATGGGACGCGAACTGGCTCAAGTGGAAAAGGAGCGGAGTGGAAATGTTGTAGGGCAGGTTACCCACTACCCGCAGACTTTCACCGAGGCTGGAGAAGTCGAATTTGAGCGCATCCCCTTCATGTATTGTCAGCTTTTTCGCGGAAAATTCCTCACCTAGCCGCTTCACGATATCCCGGTCGATCTCCACCACGTGCAGGTGTTCAAGTGACTGGAGCAGAGGCCGTGTCAATGCTCCCAGTCCTGGACCGATCTCTACCATTACATCCTCCCGACGGGGATGGAGGGCGCGAAGAATGTCGGCTACGGTTTGGGAATCAACCAGGAAATTCTGGCCGAAGCGCTTGCGGGGGGTGTGCTGCATGGTTTATGAGAGTTTGCAGATTCGTTTACCCTTTGACAAGCTCAGGCGAACGAAGATGCAGGGTTGAGAGTTATGGCTGATGCGCAACCAGCGATGCCGCCATTTCGATAGCCGCCACCAGGCTGCCCGGATCAGCTTTCCCTGTTCCCGCCAATTCAAGTGCAGTGCCATGATCCACGGAGGTGCGGATGATCGGCAAGCCCAGTGTGACGTTGACGGCGGTTCCAAAGCTCGCATGCTTGAGCACCGGCAGCCCCTGGTCGTGGTACATGGCGAATATGCAGTCGTAATCCTTCAGCTTCGATGGATTGAAAAGTGTATCGGCAGGCAGTGGGCCGATCAGACTCATCCCCTCGGCGCGCAGCTTGTCGAGCAAAGGGATGATGATATCGATTTCTTCCCTGCCCAGATGACCTGATTCCCCTGCATGAGGATTCAAGCCCGCTACGGCAATGCGTGGCTTTGGAATACCGAAGCGGTTGACCAGATCATGCTCGATGATGCGCAGCTTCTGCTCCAAAGCATCGCTCGTAATGGCACTCGCGACGTCTTTCAGGGGCAGGTGGGTGGTGGCGAGTGCTACCCGCATCCCGCCGCCGGTGAGCATCATGACGGGACGACCGTTTGCCAGTTGCGCGAGATATTCAGTATGGCCAGTAAAAGAAATGCCGGCATCATTGATGATGCCTTTGTGCACCGGCGCCGTTACCATTGCATCAAACTTGCCATTGATGCATCCGGCAACAGCCCGCTCGAGCGTCTTCAGCACATAAGGCGCATTAGCCGCATCAAGTTTACCGGGAGTGGCAATCTTGGCTACGGGAATGTGCAGCACGTGCAGATTCCCTTTTTCCGGCTTTAATTCGGTACGGGAAGAGTAGTCCGTTATTGTCAATGGAAGCCGCAGCAAGTGTGCGCGCTCCTGCAGCAGTTCCTTATCGGCAATGACAACGAGCGTGAAAGGCAAACCCAGTTGGGCGATCTGCACACACAGATCGGGACCGATTCCGCCGGGTTCCCCCGCAGTGAGAGCGAGCCTGGGATTATTCAATGTTTGGCTGACCCGGTCCACAGCGCTTTTTCAAGGCTTCCAGCTAGCCTTCTTCCAACCGGTACTCGACATACGCCCGGTCCCGCAAGCGCTGCAACCATTCCTGGAATGCCGTCTCCGCTTTACGGGCGCGGATCGCCTGGCGTGCGGACTGGCGTTTGCGCTCCTGGCTTACATCCTGGGAGCGGCGCTCGATGACCTGAATGAGGTGCCAGCCAAAAGGAGATTGGACAGGCTCGCTGATTTCTCCTGGTTTAAGAGCGCTCATAGCCTGTTCAAATTCCGGAACCGTATCGCCCGGCGAGATCCAGCCGAGATCACCCCCGGTGGGGGCGCTGGCGTCTTCCGAATGAAGCTTCGCCAGTTCCTCGAACTTGCCGCCATGATCCAGGCGTTCTTTCAACTCGGCTACCCGTCTGTGGGCGTCGGCCTCCGAGGTGAGTTCGCTGATTTTTATAAGAATGTGGCGCGCATGCGTCTGGTCTATCAGGGTGGTTACTGTATCCTGGTTGCGGCGGTCGACCAGCTTGAGGATATGAAATCCATTCGGGCTTGGAATTATCCCGGTGATTTCTCCCGGTTTCATTGGAGTCAGTATTTCGGCAAACTTTTTTGTGAGCTGGGCAGCGGGGCGCCAGTTAAGCAGGCCACCTTCCATCGCATCCGGCGCATCCGAGAACTCGGCGGCTACCTGAGCAAACTCGGTTCCTGCCTTCAATTTTGCCAGGACGCTTTCTGCCCGCTGCCGTGCCGCATCGCGTTTCAAAGGGTCAGCCCCTTCGGACACCTGCACCAGAATATGGGCAATACGATATTCGTCGCTCTGGCTGGGCGAATCTTCCTGCGTTTCCAGAAAATGATCGACTTCCCCTTCGGTCACGCTCACGCGATTGCTTACCTCACGCTCTTTCAGCCTGACCAGGATGATTTCCTCGCGAATCTCATCACGGAATTTGCTGAAACTGACCCCGTCTTCCGCCAGCGCCCTGTCGAACTCATGCAGGGACATCTTGTTTTCCTGCGCGATACGGCGCAAAGTCTGGTCGAGTTCCGCATCGCTTACGGTCAGTCCGGTTTCGTTCGCAAGTTGCAGTTGCACGCGGTTCAGAATTATTCGCTCCAGAAGCTGCTTTTCCAGTACAGCAGGCGGGGGAGGCTGTACGCCTTGCTTTTGCAATTGTTTCAGCATGGCGCTGAGCATTTCGTCCAGTTCATGGCGGGTAACCACGTTCTCATTCACAACCGCAACGATATGATCGATGGTTTCCACCCCGGAATACGCCGGTTGCGGGGCAATGGCCATTACGGCAAACAGCGTTAAAAGGGGAAAGGAAATGGGAGAACGCGACGACAATTTCGTGCCCATGTCAATAAGCTTCTGGAATAGGGGAGAGATGGCGTGATCGTGACGTGCGAACAGTGATAGATGTGAGGTCTATGGCCCTTCTATCAAGCTGCTTCCCTGGCTACCTGTCCTGATATACCCGGGAATGCTGCGTTGCAATACGGTCAACGGGTTCGATCCGATTTGCATCAGGCCGTTCAACTCAAGCTGCAAAAAAGCCGCTGTGGTCGATTTCTGCGTAGCAAGGGTCAAATGCTGAAGCACAAATCGCAACGACCAGCAGCACGCATTATACTCAACTCCTGCCAGCCCTTCCAGAATTCTGTGGTCTAGTAGCGAGTAATTCAGGCGTGCCACCGTTTGCCATCTTTCCGACCATCGCCACTGGGTGGAAGCATCCACCTGATGCAGCACGTCACGGGTAAAACGGTAACCGAAATTCAACACGCGACCGGGTTCGGGACGATAGCTCACACCCGAGCGGACCACCTCTGCCAGAAGGCGTCTCTGATCGAATTGAAAACTGCTGTCGGTACTGATGGTCGGTGTGAGAAAACCCGACACCGCGGCAATAAAATCGGGTCGGCGATCGACGGTTTGCGGGGTCTCCAGTATGATCCGGCGATCGATAAAGCTTAATTGATGCCCAACAGCCAGGCGCAAACGCTCCCTTCCGGTACTGGACTCCAGCAGGCGGGTCGTCAGCGCAAAAGTCACCTGGTTGGCATCATTGATACGGTCGCTCCCGCTGAAACGGTTTTCCGACAGCATCTGCGCAAAGCTGAAGTCAGTCTTGGCGGAATCAAAATTCGGCAACTGATCTTGCGCGCGGAACGGGACGTAAACATAGAACACACGCGGCTCGAGCGTCTGCGTAAAGCTTTCTCCGCCCAGGGACATTTTGCGATCGAAGGCAAGGCCGCTGTCGAGGCTGAATATCGGCAAGGTGCGGGTGGGGGTTTCACCCGCCGAGCCGGCATCCTCCCCGAGGCTGTAACGGGTGTAGTGCATCCCCACCTTGGGCGTGATGAAGCCGAACGAATTGCGAAGAGGGTAGCTCATGCTTGGGAAGAGCACGATCCTGCGGCCGTTGACCAGGGTGGGATGGGAGAAGTTGGTCCAGCTCCCCAAAAGATTGACATCGACTCCCGTTCCCAGGACATCCGGCTTGTTCGCGTTCAACCCCACCTGCGGCAGGCGCTTGTAAGGCACGACAATTGTGGCCAGGGGATCCTGAATCGTCTGGAAGCTCTGGACAAGCGAGGTTACGTTAAATGTGCCGTCATCTCCCAGCCCGCGATTGTAAGACAGCAGTCCCTGTTGCAGCAGGTTGGTGCGGGATGTGAGATTCAGGTTGTTGCCAAAGTGGCGGAAATAGGCATCATCCGACACCCTGTTGTAATCCAGACGAGCGGAAAAGCCGCCTCCCAGATAATGATTGTGCCAGAACGAAGTGCGCCATCGCGTCGTTTGCGTATCCAGGTCACGAGGCACGATGTCGGCGAGCAGGTTGCTGCTCGAGTTTCTACCCAGGAAGCGAAATTCGTTGTTGATCGCCAGGCCACGCTTCGACATCATACGTGCGGAAAACGTAGCGTCATAGTTGGGCGCGATGTTCCAGTAGAAGGGCAAAGCCAGTTCAAGACCCGTCCTGCCGCTGGTGCTGTAAGTAGGTGCCAGTAATCCTGTTTTGCGCTCGCCACTGTATGAGAAATTCATCCAGGGGGTATACATTATCGGCACATCCTTGAAAGTAAGCTTCACATTTTTGGCGGTGCCCACTTTCTTGTCGTTGTCGAGCTTCAGGTCAGCCACCTGGAGAACCCAACTGTCGTCTCCCGCCGGGCAGGTGGTGTAGTTGGCCTTCTGCAGGCGGTACTGGTTCTCGCCTTCAAACAGGAGCATGCCCGCATAACCGCGGCTGCTCGCATCCTTCAAACGATAGTTGGGCTCGCTCAACTGGCCGGTTTTGCTCAGCAGATTGAACTTGAGATTGGATCCTTCCAGTATGTCACCTTCCTTTTCCACGCGAACGTTGCCCTGGGCTTCGGCATCGTTGGTGCTCTGGTTGTATTTCATCCGCTCAGCGGAAATAAACTGATCTCCGGTAGACAGTTCCGCCTTGCCTATCGCTTCGATTTCCTGCTCCACGTGACCTTGCAAGCGGTCTGCAACGACGAACACGGGGAGTTGTTTGTCTGTTTCCGCCTCAACTTCTGCCAGTTTTTGCTCAACCGCCTCGGGCTCAGCCTCCCCGGCAAGACGCAGCCTTGCTTCGCCCGCTTCTTCCCTGTGCCCTCCAATGCGCTCGCCTTCTGCAAACCCCGGTCTGCCCTCGTCTGCTTCTGCCGCCGCCGCTGCCCTCGCTGGCTTCTCCCCGCGCTTTTGCGCGGATAAACTGCGCGGCGCAGCCCGGGTCGTAGTGCGCAGCCTGGGCTCTCCTTCTTCTACGACGGGTTCGGGAAGGCGTTCCATACCGCTCGGTAAAACCATGCTTTCCGTCTTCTCCGATTCCTGGGCAGAGGTGCTTGTCCGGGGGTCGGTTTTTATTGCGGGGGATAGTGTATAGTTCTGCTGAGGCCCGGGTGGCGCATCTTTAGCGGTGGGGCCCGCTTTTTGATTGGGTTTTTTTATCTGATCAGTTGAAATGGCCGAGCGACTGCGCAATTCACTCTCGTTCCTGGCGCCAGACTCGTATTCATGATGGCCACGGATGCGTTCCGTATCGATAACCACCGGTTTATCGTCACCCTCACCAGGAGGGGCTGCGCGTTCCTGCTCTGGCCTGGAAGAAAGAGGCGGCTCGGCGCGCACATTCCAGGCAAGGCAAAACAGCAAAAAAGACCAGCAGGCGGAACGGATAAAACGCAATTTCATGTGAAGTTCTTCAACCTGAAAACGATATCATCCGGAAATGGATGAATGCCTATTTTCAAGCTCATAAGTCTCGCGTCACCGTATGGAAGCTGCTGTATGGAAGCCACCGTATGGAAGCATGAGCGCAGAATAGTGGGGCGCACGCGTGCAGATGGAAGCTGCTCCTGCATGCAGCCCCCCGCTCAACCGGCATCAGTAGTGGGCTGCAAGCAAACAAAAGCCGTAAGTGTAACAAAAAAGAGTGACAAGCCAGCAGCGATGAGGCCGAACGCACAATCGAAGCACGCTGACAGGATGGAACGGGCCAATTCCGGGCGGGCATATTTTAGCCGCAAGCAGGCGGACGCGTAATTCATTTATATATATCAGGAGCAAGCTTTGCATATTCATATTCTTGGCATCTGCGGCACATTCATGGGAGGCATTGCGGCAATTGCACAGGAAGCAGGTCACAGGGTTACCGGTTGCGATGCAGGAGTCTATCCCCCGATGAGCACGCAATTGAAATCGCGGGGTATCGAGTTGATCGAAGGGTTTTCCCCGGAGCAAACCAGGCTGAATCCTGACCTGTTCGTGATAGGGAACGTGGTGAGCCGCGGCAATCCCCTCATGGAAGAGATTCTTGACCGCAACCTGCCCTATATTTCCGGTCCTCAGTGGCTTTCGGAAAATGTCCTGCGGGGCAAATGGGTGCTTGCCGTGGCGGGGACGCACGGCAAAACCACAACCAGTTCCATGCTGGCGTGGATTCTCGAATATGCGGGGATGGAACCCGGATTCCTCATTGGCGGCATACCGCAGAATTTCGGAATCTCGGCCAGATTGGGTGGTTCAGGTTTTTTCGTCATTGAAGCCGACGAATATGACACGGCTTTTTTTGACAAGCGTTCCAAGTTTGTCCATTTTCACCCCAGAACAGCCATTCTCAATAACCTGGAATACGATCATGCAGATATTTTCAGGAACCTGGAGGAGATCGAGCAGCAGTTCCATCACCTCGTGCGCGTCGTCCCCGGCAATGGTCTTATCGTCAGCAATGGCCAGGAAGAGAATCTGGAGCGGGTTCTGAGGAAGGGATGCTGGACGCCCGTCGAAAGGATAGGCGTCCCCAATGGGTGGGAGGCAAACGTCCTCACGAACGATGCGGTTGCCGTATCCTTTTTAGGTGAATCCCAGGGAACACTGCTGTGGGAATTGCTGGGAAAGCACAACCGGATGAATGCGCTCGCCGCGCTGGCTGCCGCTCGTCACGCCGGTGTACCGGTAAAGACAGGCATTGCCGCGCTGGCGGAATTCAGGAATGTCAAGCGTCGCATGGAAGTAAGGGGTGTAACAAGGGATATCACGGTCTATGACGATTTTGCCCACCACCCGACAGCGATTCGTACAACGATCGATGGGCTGCGCAGCAGGGTGAAAGAGGCGCGCATCATTGCCGTGCTTGAGCCACGCTCGAATACCATGAAAATGGGCGTATGGAAAGAGAGTCTGGCAGACAGCCTGACAAGGGCGGACGTGGTGTTCTGCTACGCTGCCAACCTGGGCTGGGACCTGTCGCAAGCGCTGCTTCCGCTGGGCGAAAAAGCGGTTGCCTTTGAAGAACTGGACCAATTGATAGCCGCGATTACAGCATACGCCCAACCAGGCGACCATGTGCTCGTCATGAGCAACGCCGGTTTCGGCGGTATTCACGAAAAACTGCTCAAAAGGATGGCCGCAGTCGCAGTAGACGAAGTTGCCAGCGGGTAAGGGTTAAGCCGCCGCCAGTCAGGTGGGCGGATATGGCAGGACAGGAACCGGATTGACAATCAATCCGGGGATTTTACCTTGCCGCAACTCGCCCTGATCCAGCGTCCCGTGGTATCGGCGTGCTCGTTTACCGGAGTATTTTGCACCGTGCCCTTGAACACGGTCCATCCCGAAAAACTCTCCGATGTCGTAAACGAACCCTCGGCTCGCCCCTTGCCCTGCAATTGAGGATTGGTGCAGACGAGATCCATCTTGTAGTCATTCTCGATGCGGAGGGCATTCTTGATGCTGCATCCCGCTTCGTGAACGTGCAAATAGGAAGGAATCTCCTGGTCCGCCATTTCCTGAGTGATGCAGATTCTGGATGTGGCCGCTCCATTCTCGATCCGGGGTAAATCCAGTCCATATTGCTTCGCCAGATTCGTCAGCTGCTGCATTTGCTCGGGCGGAATCTGTGGCACCAGGGCCAATAGCACCGACGTCGTCGTTATTTCCCATAAGCCGGGCCGTATAGGGGTTTCTGCAGCATTGCCTACCGAAACCATGAATAACAGTAGTGATGGAAGGATTTTTCGCATCGAATCTTTCTAACCCGGTTCTCCAAATATTCACGTTGATTATACCAGCCCGCCAACTGAGGAGTTCCATACACGGAAAGGAGGTTTATGTACTAGCTACCGCTGTAGAACTTTCGAGGTGCCGCAAGAGGAAGGATCTGGGGTCGAGCGGTGAATTGCTCTCCTTGCGGACAGGAGGCGGGAGTTATGAACGGGAATAATAAGTGCCGGCTTACGCTTTCAGCTGTTGTGCTTTCCGCATCCTCGCTGATTCCTCGCTGATCACGTCGCATGCTTTTTCGCTGATCATGTAGACGGATGAAGCGATGAAGAAACCGGGTATTTTGGGGAAAACGGAAGCATCCACAATGCGCAGATTCCGGGTGCCATAAACGCGAAACCGACTATCGACGACAGCCATGGGATCAGTGGCAGCGCCCATTTTACAACTGCACGAGGCATGGTGTCCCCACGCCTGGTTTTTTATGAAACGCCGTATATCTTCACGACTCTTTACTTCCGGACCAGGCAGAACCTCCTCCTCGATCACGTCGGAGGAAAGTCTGACGATATTGCGCACTGCTTCCACTCCGGCGATAAGCGATTCCATGTCTTCTCCAGCGTTCGTGCCTTCCGAAAAATAATGAAAGTTTATATCCGGTACATCGCGGGGATCGGCGGATCGGAGCGTGACCCGGCCAGCTGTATTAGCGGTATGGCCCTTGAGGATGGCCCAGGTAAAGGCATTTTCCGTTCTGGCGATATTATCGGCATAGCCAGGATAATATCCCCGGAAATCCCCGATCAGGCCGAAAATGAATAAATCGGGATTGGGGCGTTCGGGAAACGAGCGCTTCATGAGTGCAATCGTCGTACCATTGGTGGTGTAGGGCCCGATGCCCTGAAGCCACTGGCTGAACTGGGAATCAGGCGCTTCGCCGGGGGCGGGACAGCGGAGTTTCATCCCCTTGATCAGGGGGATGTTTTCCCTGAGCCGGGTAACCACTCCCAGCTCATAACGATCCTGAAGGTTTTCTCCGACCCCTGGCAAGTCTACCTTTACCTCGATGCCATGGCTCACCAGTTCTTCCCGAGGGCCGATGCCGGAGAGCTTGAGCAATTGGGGTGTATTGAATGCGCCTGCGGAAACAATCACCTCCCGTTCTGCAAGCACGGTTTCCACGATCCCTGGGGTTGCTGTTCCATGCCGCGGGTCCGCACGATACTGATGGGCGCCAGAAATATACTCCACCCCATAGGCCTTGTTCTGTTCATCGAGCAGGATGCGCTTTGCCAGCGCATGAGTCCTGACTTCGAGAAAATTCGGGCATTGCTCGCGAACGCGCAATATGTACTCCCGGGCTCCAGCCCGACGCCCCTGCCGAGTAGTGATCGGTATCTTGCACAAGCCTTCCGGCCTTCTCCGGATAAAACGCCAATCGTTGGGATCGCCATGGGTTTTTATCTTGAGCAACGTTCGTTTGATCGGATTGATAATGCCGCTCAGTGATTCCTCGAGCGCAGCTTTTGAAAGCCTCCTCAGGACTTTGTCTCTCAGCAGCATTTCCCGCTCTGCCAGATTTGTCGGAAGCCAGCCTTCGAATCCATGCCGGCTATCCGGTTCTTCAGCTCGGCTGGCATACTCGCAGCGCTCCATGCGCTTGAAATATTTCTGCATATTTTCGCTGCGCCAGGATTCATCGCCGGTCTTTTCGGCGATATAGTCCCAATCGCTATTGTGGGGATAGATCAACAACATCGCATTGTGCGCAGTACATCCCCCCAGGGTGCCGGAGCGCGGGTATAGCACGCCGTTCTGTTCCGGAACGAACTTGTCATCCCGTTTCTGCTGCTCGTCATCGGCGTAGTGACGTACAAAGAAGTCCCAGCGCAACGCCTCGTGCTCCGAGGTACGCGCGTGAAAGGCGGGAACGTAATATTCGCAGGGGTCGTCTTCTCCCCCCGCCTCCAGCAGCAGCACGCGGAAACCTTTCAATGCGAGGTTACAGGCGAGCGGGCCACCGCCCGCTCCGGAACCGATGATGATGTAATCGAATTTGTTCCCTGCAACCGGCGGACAATCCAGGGGAGCAAAGGGTCGCGAGGTACCCTTCCAGAGAAGGGTAGAGCAACTGGCAAGAAAGGTGCTTGCGCTGGATACCAGCAGGGCGCTGAGCTTGACAAAACTACGTCGGGAGATCAAGGCGAAACCAATAGTATTTTTCTGCGGAGAGTCGCGAAAATCATTATAAAGGAAAAGTTTCCACCGGTTTGGCTGCAACTTCCCTTCGATTTACCCTGCCTTAATAAAGAATTCGCACTGCTCCCCCGAGGGGAGCAGTGATTCTGGCAGTGATCTGGGCCTAGAGCGTCACATCGTTTTGAGGAATTCGATCAATGCGCGTTTATCGCTATCTCCGAGCCCCGGCCGCCCTTCGTCTCCCGGCAGGTAATCGGTTCCAAAATAGTGACCCCGGTTGACCACGAAGTCCGGACATTTGCTCACGCCGATGAGGGGATCGACCAGGTCAGAATAGACCTTGCGTAATTCCGCATCCGTGATCCGGTCGGGCGTTACTTTGGCGGCGAGCAGGTCGCCCAGATGACCTTTGAGCGTCTTCAGCAGCGTCTTGACTTCGCCACCTCTTTTTTCGAGGTCCAGATTGGATAGAAGGCTGACGGGTGTGCCCTCCGGGATGGGTCCCAGATTCAATACGTCATCATGGATCGGCAGCCTGACATACCAGGGCAGGTAACCCTCCGGTATCAGCAGCCAGCTTCTTGCCCAGGTTCGGTCGATGATGCCCGGCACTTCCTTGCCCGAGCGAGTGACATAAGTGCGGCTTTCGCAACTTGTTCGTTCCTGAGCCCCATAATTCTTTTCTGCATAGTAACCACCCCCGTACAGGTCTTCCTGGTCGCAGTAGCGTTTTTCCGGCCAGAGCAATTGCTCTATCCCGCTATAAAAGGACTTCATCCTGTCTTCAACAGTGCCCGAGGGATAGAATTTGCCCAGGGTGTTATTCAACAGGAAGGGCGCCGAGGACCAGAGGCTTGCAAGCGAAGGCGGCCGGATATACCCGCGGCCGCCACCAGGCATGGGATAGGAGCGCGGCTCCCGTGTTATGGGATGGTGAATCAGCGCGCTTCCCACGGAGGGCAATTCCTTGTACGAGGTGGAGGAAAAATTATCCCAGGTATCGCCCTTGAGCGCGTTGGTTGCAAGGGAAGCGCAAATATTCGTTTCAAGGAGGGTGACAGGAACACGCAACTCGGTAGAAAGGTAATTGTCGGCAAGGAAATCCTCCTTCAGAACGATTTCTTTCATCTCCTGCCTGAATTCGTCCGTCTTTGTCCAGTTCCAGTACTGGTTCCAGCAACTCAGGTAATCAGGTCCGACGCAACCGTTATTGGGGAAGAATTTCACCGCTTTCTCCGGCAGCTTGCTGGAGTGGCAGCCGGCGCAATTCTCTGCAAATACTTCCTTGCCGCGTTTCAGGGTGGGCGTATCAGCGGTCAGATGATGCTCGCCTCCCGGCGCTTCCGCCAGATAATCCGGGCGGCTGGCTGCGAGGAAAAACAGCGATGTATCCAGAGTCTGGTTTTCCGTTGCCCGCCAATAGCTGGAATTCTTGTTGGCAGTGGTGATCGGGAATGGCGTGAACGGCTTGCCACCGATCAGCGGATTGATATGCTGAAGCCACTCCTCGCTGAAAAGTCCGATATTTACGAAAACGCGGTTAAAGGCACCAAGCGCGCCCACGGAATCCGCTCCATCCTTGAGCACCCGCGGAGTGAACACCGTGCCCGATTTTTCGAAGAACCTTCTCAGCGGACTCTCGGAAGATATCTCCGGATAATCGTTAAACTGCTTATTGTTCAACTCATCGCCCGTCAGTTGCTCCTTCCCGAAGCGCAATGCGTTCTTCATCCGCGCGCCCAGGTTGTACACCGCATTCATGGTGCG
Organism: Nitrosospira sp. TNL300; assembly: GCF_055385915.1. Lineage (NCBI taxonomy): Bacteria > Pseudomonadati > Pseudomonadota > Betaproteobacteria > Nitrosomonadales > Nitrosomonadaceae > Nitrosospira > Nitrosospira sp. TNL300. The sequence goes on from NZ_AP041005.1 coordinate 598,324, forward strand.
CGGATTGTTCATATAGTCCGTTGAAATGAGGGAGGTATCCAGGGCGCCAGGGCGATTGGTAGTGAGAAACTGATAGGCGAAGCTGTTCTTGTCGGCTTCGTAGGCGAATACCCGGTCGAACCAGAAATATTGCGCGCCGGGATTGGAATTAAGATTGGCCCACTGCGGGTTTTCCGGATCCTTCGGCGGATTGGAAGGGTTCGGGCCTACATGGCAGAATCCGCACGACATGCCGACCCGATAGGGCTTCACCAGGTTGGCATCGTTGTAGTAGGACGGATCGGTATAGTATCTCTCGGGGTCCCAGCGCTTTTTTGCGGCTTCATCGAAATCGGGATTAGGGAACAATCGCAACCCTACAATCCCGCTCGCATATCCGTAGTAGGAGCCGATCGGCACTGTCTTGCCGCGCGCACCGATCTTTACGCCAGGGTATTTCTCTTCATTCTCGAACGGGTCCTGCGCACAATTCGGATCGCGCACGTCGAGATACAGGCCGAAGCGGTCAGCGCGTCCTGACGGATTCCCCTGCGTATCCACGTTCTTCCTGAAGCATGGTTCATTGATAAGACCAAACCAGTACCACCGGTTATCCCGGCTATATCCCGGATTTTTGATGAGGTGCGGATGGTTTGAAAGAACCTTCAGGAGATCGAAGCTGCCCTCGCTGTTGATATTGAGATGGTCCCAGAACTTGTCATCGCCGCCTGTCCACACTATCCAGTTATTCCGGCCCCTGACGATGGCTTTTACAGCCTCTTCCGGAGCGCCGGAAATACCGGGAACAAACGGTTCCAGCGTGGCGACAACCTTCTGCGGGTCCTTGCTGATCCCATAGTCCATGTCCTTGAAGTAATCTTCGTCCGCGCCGGGGAAGCTCTCTGCTGATCGATTCACGCATTGTGCCTCGTCCTTCACTGCTCCGGCCTTCGCAAGCGGACCTTCAACACATTCGGTTGCAATCCAGGGCGGGCGCTTGTAGGCGCAGCCGATAAGCAATGTAGTCAATCCCATTGCAATGAGAGCGATGGCAACTCTTTTGGACTTCATGGGGCAGCCTCCTGGGAGAAATCGAATATTATTGATTTTTGCGGGTGCCGAAAAAAGCATCTCCCGACGATGAAAACGCAGTCTCTTTTTACAACGACGTCGAGTCGTAGACGTAACCCAGATCTTCCGTATCCACCAGATCATCGTATGATTCCCCCCACGGATCCATGATGCGGTCAGACCCGCTCAGGTTGGGTTCCGCCGATGAATTGGCCTGTTGCCAGATATGCCACAAACGGTCCACTTCGGCGTGATGAAGCCAGAAAACCGGATCCGTGGGGGATGACATGGTATTGTTCATGATACCGCCTATCCAGGCATGACCGTGATTATGAGCGGGAAGGCTCGTTCCATCCGGCCTCCGGCCCCAGCCCTCGAGCCCATAGGTGAATTTCGTATAGTCATTCTCATTGTTCAGACCGGTCTCCTGGATCGAGAACTGGTTAACGATGATATTCACATCCGTCGCGTTGGCCTTTTGCGGTGGCGAAGCATTTTTGCGTGACGGTGGCTGCGTTCCCGTATCCGGATCATTTGCGGGCAGAAAGCCGTTCAGCCAAGCGGGGAAGGGGTCTTCCCAGCGCCAATAGGGGACCGCAAGTTTTTCATTGGAACCAGGGCGGAGAATAGCATCAACACGCTGCAATTCCCGCTCGAACTCGACCAGATAACGGCGGTGCCAGCCCAGAAAACGGTAAAGACCCGTCTCGCCCATCATGCCATGCATGTCATGCGACATGTCCATGTGAAACCGGACCAGCTCCAGGTATTTGCCTTCCTCTACCAGGCGAACAACCGCATTGCGGAATGCCTCCCGTTTTTCTGGCGAGAGATCTCCCTGATTCTGCCGGGTGACCGGTGCGCCCGGCGGTTTGGGTGCGAAGGCGGCTGCTCCGCCAAGCAGGGGTTTTACGAGTTTCTTATGGACTTCCTTAAGCAACTCCAGCTTGTCCAGCGGAAAGCCGAGAGCGAGAACTTCATCAAAGGTTTTTGGGTGAAGGTGCTCACCGGTCTCATGCGAATGGTCCATTTTTTTGCTCCTGACAAAGGGTTGAGGGAGTTTGGGAAAACAAGCGGGCAATATGGCTAGCTCTCGTTCGATGCCCAATACGCCTTACACACAGTAACTATAGTACATGGCGATTGATCCGCTCGATTTTTCGAAGCCTGGCTGTGGTCTGTCTGCGCTTGGATTGAGGCAATCGAGAGCTCTGCGCCCAGAGGCGTTTCGCTTCAAAAAGCCTGCAAAAGAAGTCATAAATGGAGGAATCCAATCCAGCTCGCGCTGAATTGGCATGGACGACAGATTCTGAAAAACAAGAGAGGCCATCAGAGATAGCTTCAGCATCCACGGCGAAATTCAGGGAAACTGGCCACGGATTGCCCTTGATAGTTGATGATCTGCTGTATATCGCAACAATCGAAAACCGTATGCAAGGTATTGCGTGAATACCACAAAGTGCGCCAAATCTATATTGCCAGCTGACTTGGAGACAACTATATGACGATCGTTTTCATTGCTGGGTCAATGAATATTAACCACCTTGATCCTAGATAGTGTAGTCACGAGACTTTGAGCCAGAGGGCATGCATCTGATTTGGTAGCAAGGAATGATGTACTATTTTTGGCATATTGGGTTGCAATGCCTCACCAACGCTTCAGGTGGAGAAAGGTGTTTTCCACCGATTGCGGATGTATGAACAAGTCAAACGCAAGATTGAGGAGAAGATCAATCTATTTGGTCAAATCGGTGTCCTGAGACACAAGCAATCCAAATTTTTTGCTTGATCAATCTATCCATTAAGCCTTTAGAACCTTGGCAGATTGATAGTCATATCTTCGTCAGGTGTCTCTTCATGGATCACCCCCAGCGTTTCGAGCACTAGCAAAGAGATCGTCATGTCATAACGATCGGAAACGACCATCATCTCGCGAACGGCGGCATCAGTGAACCACACTTCCTTAGGATGTTCGATACCTAAACGATAATCCGATGCCGAGATTACCAAGTTGGGTGATCTGCTCAATGAGCGCGAAGGCAGTTCCATTCCCTGACGAAGATTCCTGAAGGCATATTTTTTAGCGCTACTACTAGCCTGCCACCAATACAACATCCCCTCTCGTCCCACAACGACCACTGCGGCTTGATTAGTGAATTCCAGCCACTTCAGTATTACCGCCGTTAGTGATACTCCATAACGTGCAGCGCACTCACCCAGCAGATCGAGTGTTATGTGTCGAGCGCTCACCTGTTGGGTGAAGTCATCGATCGGCATCAGCAAATAGGAAGCGAACTGATCTGCTTCTCGTTCGATGCTGATGCTAGTCATCCCCAATGTAGCGCCCTGCGAACACTGAAACATCTCCTGAAGCTTGCGATGAAGTACGAAATGTCCAAACTCGTGAGCAATGGTAAAATTCGAGCGTCCAGGCAATTCGGGATGAGGGTGATATAGAAGCGCCCAGACTTTCCTCTGTTTCAACCAGAAAAGCCCACCCTCAAAGCCGTTCAACTCCTGAGCCTGCAATTCGCCGATAGGCCCTTCTGGTGCAACTTGGGATGACCACTCCTGTGCTAGCGCTCCAGCATTGATGGGGAAGGTAGATCCATACACAGCGCGCCAGAGGTGCACTAATTTAATGGCTTCCCGCTTTGGCGATAGGGGTTTGGTCAAGCGTTACCCTTTCGGTCCAGCACATTAAGGATGTCATGTAGTTGCTGCTTGGTGGTATTGTCCAGCGCTCGGTACTTACGAAAGAAGGCTTCATCAGCCACATCAATCGAAGGGTCGGCGACACTATCATCCATGAGAAATTCTGGGGTCACCCCTAAGACTCTTGCAACTTCGTTAATGCGTTCGGCCGACGGACGAGTTTTCTCTTTGTTCTCTAGCTCCCACACGGATGACTTTGATGCGCCAATCTGCTCAGCGAGCTGCTCCAGCGTCAAGCCAGCTTTTTTCCGCAATATGCGGACCTTCTCACCTAATGTTGGCATGCAAGTTCGTAAGTTAGATAAAAAATATACTTGATTTCCGAAGTTCGGAAGTCCATAATTTTAATTATGGGGATTCCAAACTTTATGCGCAACTCTATTTTGCAACACAGGATGCCGATTCTTAGTAATCCTGTGATGAGGGTAACGTGGAATCTCACAGACAGTCAAAACCAAAGCAAAACAGGTTCTGACAAGACAAGAATGACGATAACCAAAGGAGATCCACTTGATTCGAGAATCTGTAGCCCTGCCCGAGCAACCAATTATTTCCATGCGATCTAAGGCCCGCTTCTTCTATCTCGTGGACACTATCGCGCAAGCTCATGAGCCTACACAGACGCAATTGGAGGCATTGGAGCGCTCATACAGCAGCACAGGTGAATTCCTCTCAACCTGCCCAGAACTCGGCCAACTCCTGCTAGAAATACATGCTCATGGCTCGCGCCAGTTGGGTACCATTGTTCGACCTAGAGATGGCTCACGCCAGGGATTCGACATTGATCTAATCGCCCGGCTCAGACCTAATGCGCTTAAAAAATACAACGGTGACCATGGTCCAGCACGACTGCTGGATCATCTCCATGCTGCCGTAAGGCGATATGCCGAAGCCCAGGGGCTTCGACTACATCGCTGGGAGCGCTGCATCACTCTCGAATATGCAGAAGGTATGTGTGCGGATATCGCTCCGGTAATTGATAATCCGTTGCTGACAGCACCCTTCGGCGAGACCCATGGACTCATTCCTGATCGTGAGCTCAGGCTCTACAACTCTACCAATCCTCGTGGCTACGCAAAGCACTTCGATTTAGCAGCAGCAATCTCGCCAAATTTTGTGGCTGAGGTAAATTTTGCTGAGGCCTTAGATTCAATTGCCCGTGCCGATGTAACACCGCTTCCAGATGCGAAAGAGGTCTTCGGTCGGTTGTTGTGTCGACTAGTACAATTGATGAAGATACATCGCAATGTCGCTTTTGGCGTTGCCCAGGCTGGGCAGGACATGGCGCCTTCTTCGGTTTTTATCACCACCTTGGCTGCAATGGCCTATACGGTAGAGGCACCAAAGCCTCATGAGAGCCCACTAGAATTGCTATTGGATATCGCTGAGCAGATGCCAACGTATTTCGAGCGTATACCGGTGCCTGATAGTTCTGAAGAGTGGATCCTACCCAATCCTTCTGCCCCTCGAGACAATCTTGCGGGAGGCATGAACTCTCATGCACGGCAAGAGGCATTTGTTTCCTGGCACCGCCTTCTGGTTAACGACTTGAAGCGAATTTTGAACACTATCGAGAACAACGCAGGGATGGATGTCCTGCTCAAGACCCTGGAAGCTGCGTTTGGCCAGCGTGCTGCATTGGCTGTCCAGCAAGACCATTCCCGGCGTCGTGAAGCCAGTCGTATTGCCGGTAGGGTTACCCTCATTGGACCTGGCGCAGCTACCCCTATCAGCGTCCCTGTCCGCTCACACACTTATTTCGGGCATTGATGGCACGATATCCGGCAACGCCTATTCCGACCTTGGCCCAGCGGGCCTTAGAACTGAGTGCTTTGCCGCTTGACGGAGCACGTGTGATTTCCTGTGCAGGGCGCTTGCTGCGGTACCAGTTCTTCATATCCCCAAGCGATTTTGGTCGAATCTACAAATGTGAATTGCAAGTGAGCCCGGATGCGCGCCCACCCGAGATGCTGGTTCTGCGACCTGATCTAACAATCCTTGCCGACAAGGACCCGCTGCCTCATGTTTATCCAAATAAAGGACGAGGGACGAAGCTCTGCTTGTGGTGGCCAAAACAACGTGAATGGTTACCTCAAATGAAGTTGACGGAGACCTATATCCCATGGACTTCGGAATGGCTCTGGTACTTTGAGGACTGGCTGACCACCGGCACCTGGTCCGGTGGGGGGAAACATCCTAGACAGCGCAAGAAGCGTTGGATTTAGTCTAAACGCTACTATGGACCGGGGGGCTGGAGGACAAATGAATGAAATCGCCGCAAAGCAAATAGAACCGCAGATGCTAGATCTTCTGCGAGCACGAACCTTGATTTATCGCCGGGTCAAGAACTATCAAGCCATCGGATTATGGTTTTCGCTGGGATTACCAGTGATCGGTCTCTCGGTCTCAGTCTTTGCGCCTGGATTTAGGCCTTTCGTTGCGTTCGTCGCACTGACATTCAGCTTCTTGGAAGTTCTTTTTTTCGATCGGTGGCAGTGGATGCAACTGAAGACCGCAGCCAAGTTGCAAGAGGAATTTGATTGTAAGGTACTGGGAATGGAATGGAATAGTTTTCTGGCGGGTAGCCCGGTTGAACCTGAAGAGGTATTTGCAGACACTTGTAAGAGGTTGAGCGCTAAGGATGAGCATCGCCTCATTAACTGGTATCCTGTAATTATTAAGGAGTTGCCTCTTCATTTGGCCAGGCTGATATGTCAGCGCACCAATCTTTGGTACGACAGTTCTCTACGCAAGAAGTATAGAACTTTCCTGCTGACTGGCACACTGACTCTCGGTATTACAGCTGGGGGAATTTCCCTAGTAATCGATTTTACGATGGCTTCTTTTGTGCTGTCGACGCTTGCACCGATGACACCTGTTGTAATCTGGGCGCTGAGAGAGTGTAATCGACAAGCAGCTACTATTGAGATGCTGGATCGACTGAAGGAAGAGGTGGGAAAATTGTGGTTACGCTCGATTACCGGCGCGACAGAGCAAGAGATCAGTATGCATTCTCGTGAACTACAAGATGCGATCTATAGTCACCGCGTGTCGAGCCCATTGATCTTCGATTGGATATATAGTTATTGCAGAAACCGAATGGAGGATCAGATGAATGCGGGCGCAGAGCATTGGGTGAGAGAGTTAAGCTTGATTCACTCGCGAGAGCTTGGCTGATGTTGATGCCGGGCGCTTGGTAAATCAAGTGTAGTAGTCGCGATCTCATCGGACAGTTACCCGGTTTGACTGGTGCAATTGTCAGATCAGATTTAACTGTTCAGTGCTGTGATTTTATCGTTCCAGTCCTCCTTTCCGTCAATTAAAGTTTGCATAGGCGTTCTCCCGCAACACATCTTGCCTTGATGAGTGTGGTTGTAATTGTAGTGGTGCAGCCAATCATCAGATCGTTTTGCAGTTCTTCGATTGATCTGTATATCTTGCGCCGGAAGGCGACCTGGTAGAACTCTTGCAGGATTGTCTTGTGAAAGCGTTCACAGATGCCGTTAGTCTGCGGTAATTGGCTTTGGTGCAGGTATGTCCAATATCATTGAGCGCCAGATAGAGCTGATAATCGTGAGTCTCTGGCTTACCGCAGTATTCCGTGCCACGATCGGTCAGAATACGGATCAGGCCTATGTCCTTGTCACCGGCAAATGTAAATTGATACAGGTTGGCAAGTGAGAATTGATACACCTCGCCATAGGGATAATTGCTGCTTTTTGAGCGGCGATGGTTTCATACGAGAAGTATATGCAAATCAAGATACTGCACAAGCAGGGCATCGATACCACCATTTTCCATCGCCGCCTGATAGCGATAAAAGGTATCACGGGAAAAGCCCATCACCTTGCAGGCACGCGATACATCGCCAAGCTCGGCGGCCAGATTAAGCAGCCCTACCTTGTGCTTGATAACATTTTGTTGAACACTACTCATGGGGTTACTCCTTTTGCGCTTTCCGCGCTCAATTTGATAAAGATTCGCACCTCTATCAAACCGGGTAACCCCACCTTTGGCAAGGCCTGCTGTCACATTAAATCAAAACTACTACAAATCATACCTGGGCTAAAAGCCTTGATTAATTTTCCATTCCAAGGTTTAAACCACCGGCTTTAGCCGGTCAGCTTTAGCTGCGAAAATAATAAGCTGCACGAAGGGAGGTGCGGCATGGATTACAGATACGGTAGCCATACAGTTTTTCAAATTGAGTACCATTTTGTATGGGTAACGAAGTGCCGCTACAAGGTTTTGCAGGGAGAGGTAGCGGAGCGAGTTCGAGAATTGGTGCGAGAGACGTGCGAAGCCTTTGAGATCAGGATAGTGAAAGGGGTGGTGAGCAAGGATCACGTGCATATTCTGACCAGTTTTCCACCGGGTATGGCGCCAAGCGAGATTATGAGGCGAATCAAGGGACGCACGTCGAGCAAGCTGTTTGAGGAGTTTCCGCATCTGAAAAAGAAGTATTGGGGAAAGCATTTTTGGGCGAGAGGATACTTTTGTGCCACGGTGGGGCAAATGACAGATGAGATGATCAAGCAGTATTTGGAGCATCATTCGAGCCGAGGCCTAACGATGATTTCAAAATGGAACCCGATTAGGACGTGTCGTTTAGTCGACGCGTATCCGGACTTTCAGTCCGTAACACTAACCCACCAGCTTTAGCTGGTGGTTGTTGAGTTGCTTAACTCATGGTGCTCAAATGGACGACGAATTCTGAGCATGATCTGGTTCGGCTCCACGTCTTTCTCGCATACGCTGGCACTAACTATCCCAATTAAACCCCATCATATAATCGTTTTGCGTGAACAAAAGTGATTAAAAGGATCTCTCGCGTGAGCTTGTTTTATTCTTACCAGTTCTTCGTAACTTTTATCAAAATAGGTTTTGGTAGGCACTGAGCTGTCTTTGAAACTGATGAAGGCACCTGAGGTATTGGGAATATCATAATCACGACAAACATCCATCCAGTCAAGCGCACGATTTACGCGGGTGTGCACTTCGTTGTTCTGCGCTTCCTTCTTTTGTTCATCAGTTTCGTTCCACCAGGTTTGGTACTGTATGGTGAATAGCTTGTCCTTATACGGAAAGGCACTTTTTGTTTTCTGCTCCGGGGTAATCACATGCTGATAATAATTGCCAGTGATGGCACCCAGAGTAATATAGGTAACCAGTCCCAAACCTTCGTTGCCGGGTAGTACGAGCGGAGAGGTGAGACTCTCCAGGAGTTTGTAATGCCCCTTCTCGCCAAGACCCTGCGCATTGACGAGGCGCGAGGTGATTTTATGGGGAGCTGGTTGATCCTCATCAGGAGGAAATGGCAGCCCTTCCAATCCCTGCATCAGGAGATTTACGTTGTAAAACGAATAGCGATCCCATGAACTCATCAATTGATCGCCGTAGGGTACATACTTGTCATCGTTGCCCTCAGTCTTACTGTTGTATTTTCTCCCGGCCTTATCCGTATCTTTAATGGGGCGAAGGGCATATCCGGTGGATTTGAAACGTTTATGTATAAACTTCAGCAAGCTGCCTTCATCTCCCTCCCAGTAGCCATACATCGTACAGCTATGACTCACGGTATGAGGATCAAAGGGCGCATCTTCGGGAGCATGCTTGGCAGTAATTTTCAGATTGGTCCCTACCAGCTGATTGGCTTCCGAATCGGTAGAAGCAATTACGTCTTCCCAAGCCTTCAACACGGTAAGGGTCGGGGTGGGCGCTGAGTCGCATATGGCAAATATCTTGTCTTCAGGCACATATCGGGATTTGTTCCAATTGATCTCAAACTTGATCATCTCCCAAGGCAGCTCAAAGGTTTCGATCACAAACTCGGTAATAATGCCGTAGCTGAAACCACCACCGCCTTTAATCGCCCACAGCAGTTCCCTTTCCTCCTTTGGCAGTTCTCGTTCCTCCTGGGGACTTCTGCTCATACGCAATTTGCGTATGGTGCCATCGCCAAGCACTACGGTTGCACCTACCACACGTTCGCAGCACATACCATACTTGCGAGTCCACGGGCCCCAACCTCCACCCATGGTATAACCTGCTATGCAAACCGTGCCACAGGTACCGTGCGGAATCATGAGATCCTTTTCAGCCAGTTCAGTAGTGAGTTTCTTGAATGGTGTACCGGGCTGTACGCGGACCAGTCGCGGTTTTGAATCAGCTTCCGCCTTCTTATCCTTACCATCAATAGTGACCGTATTCATTTTCGAAAGATCAAGGAGAATAGTATCAGTACCAGAACATTCCCCTTCATGGTCGTGTCCACCCGAGCGCACCCGTAAAGGCAGGGCAAGTTTGCTCGTAAACTTAACCGCCACACTTACCTGTTCGGTAGTGGTACATAGCACAATAGCGGCTGGCATAAACCGAAACTTGGTGTTGAAGATCTCGCGGCATTCGTCGTACTTTTCCCCATTCTCTTCCTTATTTTCATGAGAAAGAATTGTGGGGATCTCCACTCCGGCTAAACAGTAAGCCTCCCTGAGAGCTTCCCTAAGCTTAAAGGTAATATTCATGTTGTTAATTATTAAATTTGTGGTTGAACGGACAGTCGTATTTTACGGTTTTACCGTAGCAGAACAGTACTGTTGCTGTAGCGGATCCTGTCCGTAAATAGCGTGCTATTCATCTCCCATATACCGGGGGCTGATACCTCCTAATGGTCTAATTAAGGTAAATGCATCTGCCGCTCGGTGAATTTGCTCTTCTTCATGTCATGAGTCTCATGAGTCTTTTCCAAGTCAAATTCATGGTAGAAACTTCACTTTTAAACAGGCTCTTACTCAAGGTCAAAAATTTGTAAGTTTCTTGAAGGGCGCCGAGCTGTGCACTCTGAAAACTGTTAATCATTACCCTGGGCGCAACATTCAAGGATCAGCCCATTTTCAACCCCACCTATTTATAGAATATATGGAAGAGTGGGCCTCTACCTTTACTACGGCAGAGAATGAGTAATCTGAAGGAAGAAATGTTAAATGAGGGGTAAAAATCCGTTGAAGGCAGAATCATGCTGCTTACGAAAGGTGAGCAACCATTTTCTTTATGAGACTCCGGACATGGAATTGACTTCGTGTACTCTTAATCCTTGTGATCCGTAGCTTTTAAGGCCGGTTTCGCCAAGGCCAAATGCCAGGATTCAACAAAAGGATGCACATCTGATAAAAATTCACATTGACTATTTGGGGATCGGATATATGATGAAATTAGATGAGGTGTCTGAGTTGGACCGGTTTCTGATGGAGGGGATCAAATCGTCAGTTCTGCTCTTCGAAGAATGGAAGTATGAGGCGGGACTGAGCAACCTGAAAAAACCTTATTCGAGTTTGGAAGGGCCGATACAACGAGTCTACGATGCGACAGGAGCAGCCGGATCGCGCGGGCGGCCTGGCTTGTGTTAATAAAGAATGCGCAACAGGAGATAGGGAGGTAATAATGGCTTACGATATTCAGCAGGTGATCAATATGTCGCAAGAAGATCTCGATAAATTGTTTTCCTCTGGGGAAGTCGGCGAGATACCGGATGGTGAAGCAAGGGGTACCGCTATTATCGCGCCCGGCACGCCTTACAACTATGCGATCGCTCAGGTCATCAATTTTTTTGCCTGGCAGGGGAAGATTTTTGATGCAAAGACAAGTACGTTGAAGAACGAAATTTCACCTTTTGGCTTTCGCGCTATCATCGCCAAGGTGTACAAGGATGATAGCTGGTTCGACCACAAGCCGTGCATTGTTCTCGATTATTCCGAAACATCCACAGTGGCCCAACGGGTCCGTGACGAAATCCGCAAGGTGGCGGACAAGCAATATCTGGGGAAGGTTTACTGGGGCAACAAGCACCTTATAGACTTCTTCCTGCAGTTCTGAGTTATCTGAGCGGTTCCGCCACACTCGGCTTTCAGGCATTCGAGTTGAATGCTTGAGACTTTAAAAACAAGCTTACGATTATACAAGTTTGCGGTTATCGGAACTCTGTCGTTTCATGATGACGTCTGTTTCACTGACAGGCTCAGCTTATACCCCGAAATCTGGCGACAGGAAAGCCGCTGAGCAGAAAAACAAGAAGTCGTATAAATATCTAGTGAGATAAAAAGCCATGACACCTCAATCCAGCTTCATGATTGTTGCGGCTGTACGTGACGGGCAGTTGAAAGACCTGCGCGCCTTACTGGCTTCGATGAATAACCTGCCCGGTCATGCTGACCCTGATAATGAGCTGATTCCATTTGGGAAGTTTGATCGCGTGCACTTTGCGCGTTTCGTGATCATAGAAGCAAGAACCGCACAGGAAATTAGAGAATTCGGTGTAGCGCCAAGACCCTGGCGACCCACACTTGCCTTTCTTGGCGATATTGACGGGGATATACAGACTTTTTTTCTGGAACTGATTGAGCGCGCAGAGCCAGGTCTAAAAAAAATCTTTTCTCATTGCGAAGGTTTTTCTGAAGAAGATCAAGACCTGCTGGGCTGGATGAATGCAAACAATATAAATGCCAGCGCCACCTATGTTAACTGGATTGGTCGAACGGTCAGGCAAATCCATGAAGAAGCAGCGCTACATCGAAGTTTGTCCATCTATCTGCAGAAAACTGCTGACGATGTCGGTCGGGAAAACGTCCGTGCTTTACGGCAAAAGCTGTTGTCTTATGTCGAAATGGAAAAATACAAAGGCAGGCTTACGTTAACCCCGCCAGAACCCACACCCCCCGAATGGAAAATGCGCAATCTTCTGCATATGATCGGGATTCCATTGATCCTGCTTCTTCTATCCCCGCTATTACTGGTTATTGCACTTATCTTTGCGCTACGTTTGAGAATGCTCGAACGCTCTGACCCTGAGCTCTTCATCCGGCCCAGCCGTGAACATTTAAGGGAGCTTACAGTGCAGGAAGATCAGGATGTCACTAATCAGTATAGTGTGTTCGGTGACGTGAAACCCGGTGTGGTCCGCCTGCTGACTTTCAAATTCGTACTCCTGCTGACCGACTATTTTGCCAGGCACATATACAACCATGGATTTCTCGCCCGAATAAAAACGATTCACTTTGCCCGCTGGGTGTTCATGGACAATAACCATAGGGTTTTTTTCGCCAGTAATTATGATGGCAGCCATGAAAGCTATATGGATGATTTTATCAATAAGGTTGGCTGGGGCCTGAATCTTACCTTCACTAATGGTGTCGGCTACCCCACCACCCGGTGGATCATCAAGGAAGGCGCAAACCGGGAGCATGCATTCAAATATACGCAAAGGCGGCATCAAATACCCACGGAGGTTTGGTATAAGGCGTACCCAGGATTGACAGCCGTTGATCTGGCGCGAAACAGTCGTATCCGGCAAGGCGTGGAAATTCGGCAATCCAATGATGCGGAAATCCGTGAATGGCTCAGCCTGATCTGAGGAGCATGGAAATGAAAGAATCAAGCGATTTTGAATTCGATGACCTTCAGGGGCTGCTGCGCTTTGGATATGGGAAGCTGACGGATACCTCTTTCATGTTGCTGAATATCGTAAATGCCGATCTGGCCAAAAAATGGCTGGAGACAGCACCCGTCAGCAACGCCGTTACGCAGGATCCTCCACCAGAAACGGCGCTGCAGATTGCCTTTTCCGTGGAGGGTTTGCGCGCCCTCGGACTGGAGGAATCCGTTGTCGAGGGCTTTTCCGACGAGTTCATCGTTGGTATGACAGGAGATGAAAGCCGTTCCCGCCGCCTGGGTGATGTCGGCAACAATGCGCCGCAACAGTGGAAATGGGGAGGCAATGCGGCGCAGGTGCCGCATGTCCTGTTACTGCTTTACGCCACGCAAGGAGGTATCAACGCCTGGCAAAAAACCATAGAAGGTGAATATTTCTCCAGCGCATTTCAGTTGCTGCAGGAACTGCCTACGCTTCATATCGGTGACATCGAGCCTTTCGGATTCCCGGATAGCGTCAGCCAACCAACCGTGGACTGGATGCAGCGGCAAAGCACGGATACTCACGAGCGCGACCGTTATTCCAACTTGCTGGCTCCTGGAGAAATCGTGCTTGGCTATCGCAATGAATATGGACAGTACACTGCGCGGCCGCTCATCGATTCCCGGAAAGACAAGCTTGCAACCGTGCTGCCCGGCGCCGAGGATGATCCTCCACTGAAGGATTTCGGCCGTAATGGGACATATCTGGTGCTTCGGCAGCTGAGCCAGGATGTTCCCGGCTTTTGGCAGTTTCTTGACAAGGTGGCGGATCACATACCGGAAAAACGCGAGCGACTTGCCGCGGCGATGGTGGGTAGGGAACTCGATGGCACGCCTTTGGTTCCGGCACACATTCCAGGCATCTCGCGCAAAGAATATGAGAACGATTTTACCTACGACCAGGACCCAAAGGGGAACTATTGTCCGCTTGGCGCGCATGTGCGCCGGTCCAATCCGCGTACGGGCGATTTGCCCACGGGTGCCTGTGGTCCCTTAGACCGGTTGATCAAAATACTGGGTTTTGGTCAAAGGCCGGATGAAGATCTGGTCGCCTCTTCCCGTTTTCATCGTTTGCTGCGGCGTGGTCGCTCTTATGGGCCGGCGCTTGCACCGAAAGATGCCATCAAACCCCAGGCACCTGTTGCCGAACGGGGAATACAGTTTATCTGCCTGGTAGGCAACATATCGCGGCAATTCGAATTTGTTCAGAATGCATGGACCATGAACAGTAAATTCGATGGTGTGCAAGATGAAAAAGATCCAATGCTGGGGAATCGCGAACCCTTGATGAGCGGTGAGAGCACTGATCATTTCAATTCTCCCGATCCATCGGGGCCGATGCGGACAATCGGTCATCTGCCGCAGTTTGTTACCACCCTTGGCGGCGGATATTTTTTTATGCCGGGGCTGCGCGCACTCAAATACATTTCCGCCTTACCTGCTAACAGGACTGGTAGCCCATCATGACGAAGATAAAGAACCGGATACTGAAGGCTATTCACAATTTTCTGATTTTGCTGCTTCGGATCGAGCGCCGGCTGGAACCCTGGTTCCGCGCACAGTGGGACTATCTCTTCCGCGAACCCAGCGCGAAGTTTATTCAGTATTTGATCAATCGCCGGCGCAAGAACGAAGGTTTGCAGCTGGCTGAAGAAAAATTCTATCCGGATGAAGAAGAAAGCCTGAACAAGATTATCGACCTCATGAAGGATCAGATGCGCGGGCGTTTCAAACCGGGAGGGTACGAGCGGGGCGGCAATACAAAAACGCACGGCATTGTGCGTGCCACGGTAACCATACGGGACGACTTGCCGGAACATTGCCGCAAGGGTATTTTTGCCAATCCCCGCACCTATCCTGCCTATGTGCGTTATTCAGGGCCAGGACCGAACGTGCCTGCGGATATCAATGATGTCGGTTTCATGAGCATGGCGGTGAAACTCATGGGTGTTCCGGGCGAAAAGCTCATGAGCGAGGAGAAATTCACGCAGGATTTCATAACGACCAGTGGTGGCGCGACGTTCGTCACACCCAACACGCGGGAAAATGCCAAGCTGCAATACTGGAGCCTGGTGGATATGACACTTTATTATTTTCTCAATCCCAAGGATTCCCACCTGCTTGACTTCTTCATGCAGAGCCTGTGGAATGAAACTCAATATAATCCGTTGGGGCGGCGTTACTGGAGCTGCACTCCCTATCTGCTGGGTGAAGGACAGGCCATGATGTATTCATTCGTGCCGAAAACGACAGATGTTGAAACCCATATTCCCGGCCTGCCATTTGGCACTCCGCCGTTTAATTATCTGCGGGAGAACATGATCAAGACCTTGAATGAGAAGGATGTCGAGTTTGATCTTATGATTCAACTCCAGACAGACCCTCATCTGATGCCTATTGAAGATAGTTCGGTACGCTGGCCGGAACAGCTTTCCCCGTTTATTCCCGCTGCCACAGTTCATATCCCGAAACAGAAATTTGATTCCGATGCGCAGTTTGAGTTTGCCAAGCGGCTGAAAATGAATCCGTGGCATTGCCTGCCTGAACACAGGCCATTAGGCAACCTGAATCGGGCACGCTTCAGAATGTACTACGAGCTATCCAAATTCCGGCAGGAGATGAATGAAACCACCCATCTGGAACCAACCGGGGATGAGATATTCGATTAATGATCCGGCCAGAAAACACCATGAATCTCGTCATTCCGGGCCTGAGTCGAATCCCGCAAACCGGAATCCAGCCAAACCAGTAATGGCGTGCTTTGAACATTAATGATACCGGCTTCCGCCGGTATGACGTTTGTACTGCTTGCTCGCCGAATCAATAGTTGTGGTAGTTCAGGATTAATCTGACAGTTGGGTCCCGCTGTAATTTCACCCTCCCATTAAATGGTTACACCGTTCGGAATGAATCTTGGATTCATGCGATCATAGGCAAAAGAACGTCTGCTGTTTCTTTGGTCGATTTCCTCTTCTATTTCTTCCAGCCTGTCCCCAAACCGCTCTATCACTTCGTGTGCTTCAGAATCGAATTGCTGTAAGTTGTACTGACCGATCGAGTTGACACGAAAATTCGTCAGGAAATAGGTCCAGGTTTGCGAATAAGCAGCTCGAAACGCCGGCTGAAATTTCAA
This sequence comes from Nitrosospira sp. TNL300, assembly GCF_055385915.1. Taxonomy (NCBI): domain Bacteria; kingdom Pseudomonadati; phylum Pseudomonadota; class Betaproteobacteria; order Nitrosomonadales; family Nitrosomonadaceae; genus Nitrosospira; species Nitrosospira sp. TNL300. The sequence continues at coordinate 614,687 of NZ_AP041005.1, forward strand.
TAATCCAGCTGCATCAATTTCAGCCTTTTTTCCAGCCGGAGGCGGCGCATAAGCCGAATGCGGCATATTGGGAACGAATCCCGGATATTTGTATTGGTTGAAGTGAATGCAGGAATGAAAAGCAGTGCATAGGAAAATGATATGACCGAGAGTCTCGCTCAGCTCTTGCCTGGATCCGAACCTGGCAGGAAACCCGGGAATCCTGCCGCGATCCTGTGCACTGATATCATGGGCCCATGCCTGAATTTCATGGTCGTCAGTAACATCCGCTTCAGATTTGTAATATAAATCGACATATTCTTTGCAAAAGCCTTGAATCGCATTCCACAGCAAAATGCCGTCATCGCGATAGGGATAAAAAAGATCAGGATTATCGACTTCCCGCTTCGCAATATCATCAGGGAAGGCAGATTCCTTAAAATTAAAGCTTGTCATGCCATTGGCCATGCACTGCGTCATCGAGTCATAGTCTCCGGCAAACAACTCACCGTACCGGCCGGGCCGTCCTTTCCGGTCTTTCAGGAAAGTGTGCTGGTGATTGACATTGAGCGTATGTTGAAGATGCGGATTTAATAGAACATAAAGCGGGTGAGATTTATAAAGTTGTCTTCGTGAAGCCATGATAATGGCTTCCATCACGTAATGAATGCGGGTCGCATGGGTATACAGGATGTGATGGTTGCCATCTGCGACCTGGGCGAACGTTTTTGCTGCCAGCCAGAGATTGCCGTCTTTTGACGTATAGATTGGATTATCGGGCCTGGCATCCTGGTATAGCTGGATGGCAATCGGCCGCAGCATGCCATCCGACTGCAGGAACAACACGACGATCGGAGTCGTGACATATTGTTTTTGCCCGCCGTCGATATACCCCGGGTTTGACTGCAATACATCCAGGACTGCATAGTCCAGGACGTATAGGCGTTTTTGCTCGGTGGCAGCCATATAGTCGATCTCATCAATCTGCTCTTCAAAAATTTGTCGTATCTCAGGTTCCGGCAGCTTTCCCGGTAGAGGATTCTGACGGGTTACAGCGCGCAACATCACAGGATTTACGCCAATGACGCGCTGCAGGCCAAATACCAGGTCTTGCTGGAAGCTATCGACGAGATCGGGGTTTGGAGGACTCGCCGGAAAAAAAACATAATTCCGATAACTTCCCATCGGTCTGCCGAGCAGATAGCGCAAAAAAGTAACCGACAGGCTGGGTAAACTTGGAATCAGCCGTAAAAGATTCATCCCCCCACGGAGCCAGTATCCAATGCCGGGTATCTCCCGCCATGGCAGTTTACGCACGACTGCAATAGTATTGGCATACTCATAGGCGTATTGATACTCAGCTTGCCTCTGAAGAAGATAATTCTTCCGATCTTCTTTACCTGTATTTTCTTCATTCTGCGGTAGCTTGTTCGACACGAGGCACTCCTTTGTAAAAATAAGGTTCTCGCCTGGTTTCCATAGCTTTTCTATGTGCCCTATCTTTCACTGATCACTGGACAGATGTATTAAAGCTTGCAACGACCGTATCGCTATCCTTTACATTACGTTTGACGATATCCGCAAGCGAGCTTGTCTCTTCAATAACGGATTGTCCAACCCTTGAAAATGTCTTTTCATTATGTACATAGATCGATACAAGCGGGTTTGTCAGCGCATGGGTAAACGCATCGTACCCCACCATCCGTACCATAAGGCGTCCAAGACTGAAGCCTTCATCATGATCTTCGGCAAATATGCCAACCTGCCACTCCAGATCGTCGATCCGGTCTTTATAGAGATCCTTCAGTTCCCGCTGTAGTTCGCTGTCCTCCGTCAATTCCTCGAAACTCCGCAAGCGGGGCATGTTGAACGCCTCGCGATAGTCGTTGAAGGGACGCAGCCTGGCCTGACGTCCCATTGCGATGGAGCGCTCCATGACGCTTCGATTATCGTCACCAACGGGCAGCGGATAGAAAAAGTAACTATGTGTATTGTGAAGACCAATACGGCCTGCTCTTTGCATCGATGCAGCCGTTACCAGCTTTCCGATGCCATGCTGAATTGCCAGCGGAGTATTGTTACGAAACTCATCCAGCGGGTATGACTTGCTGCCGACCCTGTAACTTTCCGGGACCATGGAATGCCACCGGTACAGGAGGTTGAATTCCAGGGAGATCCAGTTGGTGCGGTACCAGCGCTGCTTTTCCGCCAGATCAGGGGAGGGGTCGAGGGTAAAACCAAACTGTGTAAAGCGCGAGACGTAATCCGCCAGAACCACTTTGATCAGCAGCACAACCATGATGTTTCTTGCCGTCTGAAACAGGCGTTCATCATCCCATGTTGGGTAAGCTTCTTTTAACAGATCACAAATCCGGTTGTGTTCACGCAGCATCACCGTATTCATTATGGTGTAACCAACCGACGAGTTGCCGTTCTCCAGTCCGGTGGCAAGCATGCGTTTCAACCGTTCCTCGGGGACATTGCTAAAAACAAAATCCAGGACCTCGCGGGGGTGCAGCTTCTCGAATTCTTTATCTGCGAACACCCAGTTGCCCGTGGTCGTCTCCTCCACGTTAAAAAGGTAGGGAGGAAAAATTTCTCCACCGATAATCTGGTACTTCAGCTTCCCATCTTTTTTCAGCCGTAAATAATGCGTAATTTCTTCCCGCAAACCATAGACCTGGCAAAGATCGATTTCATGGTTCGATGTATTTTTCCGGCGATCGCGAAAATCCGTCCTGAGAAAACTATCGGTAAACCACTGGGCAAAGAAAGCAAACAGTATGCTTGTATCGACCGAGGGTATTTCTTTGTTCTCTTTTCTTCGCCATAAATCAACGACTCTTTCCATGTCCGGTAGATTCTGATCTCCTTCCGCCTCCTGCAGATGCCGTCCGGTAAACGACTTGTCGGTCAATGATTGCCACGTCGTATAGGATGAAGCCAGCGAGAACGGCCGGGGCCGAGGGTTTGTGGAGTAGGCTTGCCAATTGATAAAAGCGTCACTGATAAATCGCCGTAACCATGTTATCCGCGAAACAATTCTGACGAGCCAGGGAAATCTGTTCGCAATCCGAAACAGGATCGGAAAAAAAAACTCATACATAATCTCATACCCCTTCTTTGCGTATGCGGCAAATCATAGCGAATCCCATATTCTTGTTTTTCAGAACGGCGGTGTCTGCACGGATAGAGATCGGCAAGCCAGCGATGCTGTCCACGGAGAGTGGATGAATTGCTCATTTTTTGACCCTGTCAACGTACATGCTCAATGGCTGCTTTTCGCCGCCGGGCTGGAACAGGAAATCCCGCGAACCGCACAAAAACATGCTTTGTCATAAATATCGTCAATTCACAATAGTTCATAAAAAAGGGAACGTCAAAACCGGTGCTCTGCTCTGTTGTAAAAACTTAAAAATAGCCTAATATCAGAATGCGAACGCAACGTTATCCTGGTTCATGACAAGAGGTCGCAATGTCCCCTTCCCACCAGCCCCCGGAAAGTCAGCCCACTGTCAAAGTTTTTGACCCGCTGGAGCTTGACCGCTCCGTGATTGCTATTCCTCTTCTGCGGCAGATGGAGGAGGAATTAAGAGGAATTGAAGCTTTTCGGGCTGCGCATCCGTTCCCCGAAAACGGAGAATTCAATACGCTGATCGAATACAACAGAGAATTCGATGGAAAGCCGGAGGAGATGCGGGAGTTGGTCGTCAAGATGGCCGAAGAGGCGGCAGCGAAGGCATTGGAAGCATCGAAAAAACGGGTCGAAGAGAGCAGGGAGATGGCCCCAGGGGGAACAGAGGGCACGCCGGTGGACGGTGGCTCGACAAGGAGCCGGGCTGATATTTACGGAAATCTTTTTTTGATGGAGCAGCGGCGCCACAAGGATCTTGAAGAAGCGATCAGGACTCAGAAAATCGGGCCGGTCTCGGAGGATGGCGTCTATAGCTTTGCCAGCTTGCACGCAACCATAATACGGCGAATATCAGCCGCAAACGAACGGCTGTCACAGGTTGAGGAAGCTTCAAAGAAACCTCCTATCCTTCGGATCCACCCTACACGTTACGAAGTCATCATCGATATCAATCTCGAATATCCGGGTGGGCGGGAAGAAGCCCGGCGCTGGATTTACCAGAATATCGAAGAGGCCAAGAACAAAGCGAAAGTGTACGACGCGGGCCAGGATGTTCATCTCAAGAAGGAACAGCGCGAAAGCGGCTACATGTTCGCCTGCCTGGAAGCCCGTACCATCAAGGCGCTCATCGAGCTCGATGTTGCCCAGGCAAAGGCGAAGGCTCGCGAGGCTCAGGAAAAAGTGCGGGATACGAGCCATGAAGCGAGGGCTCGTGCAGCAAAAATCAACCCGGCCAAATTTCGCGCCATCTTCCGCATATGGCCGGATTTCGAGATTTCTGCCTCCATCACCCACTCCATCGCCACGATAAAAGCCGATGCGGCGCAAAATTCTTTTTCCGCGCGGGGCGCCGGAATCACCTGGGCAGTGATGGATTCAGGAATAAAGCAGGATCATGGACACTTTCGCAAACACAACAACGTCGATAAAAACTCCACATGGCATAAAGACTTTACGGCTGACGGCAGTGGCCCGTTCGACGATGAGAATGGACATGGGACGCATGTGGCAGGCATCATTGCCGGCGAATGGCGTCCGGCCGGTGCGCCAGGAGGAACAGAAGGGGCTGCGCCAGCGGATGCTTCCCCTCCGGCGGGCGATTCCGCCGCATCCTCCCGAATTCCTGTAGCGGTTTCCCGTTACCTGAAAACGGGTTCCGAAGATGTCGAATACCAGCAGATAAAACTTGTGGATGGCATCAGCGGAATGGCGCCGCGCTGCAAGCTGATAAGCCTGCGGGTGCTGGACGAAAACGGAAAAGGGAGCGTGAGCAATCTCATCGCGGCCATCGCCCACGTGCAGGAGATCAACGGTTACGGCCGAAAGCTTCTGATCCACGGGGTCAACATGAGCCTGGGATATACCTTTGAGCCCGAATGGTTCGCCTGTGGCCAGAGCCCGCTCTGCGTCGAGGTTGACCGGCTGGTAAAAACCGGCGTCGTGGTCGTGGTCGCCGCAGGCAATACAGGTTACGGCACATTGAAGGCCTCCACAGGTGCGCTCTCGGCAGGAATGGCGCTGACCATCAATGATCCCGGCAATGCGGATCTCGCCATTACGGTGGGTTCGACTCATCGCGACATGCCGCATGTTTACGGGGTTTCCTACTTTTCCTCGAAAGGGCCGACGGGCGACGGCCGTATCAAGCCGGACCTCGTCGCGCCCGGCGAAAAAATCATCTCATGCGCCACGGGCCAGTTAAAAAGTGAGGGCGCGCAGGGCATCGAGTGCGACTACGTCGAAACCAGCGGCACGAGTATGGCGGCTCCCCATGTCAGCGGTGCGATCGCAGCGTTTCTCTCGGTGCGAACCGAGTTCATCGGCAAGGCAGAACGTGTTAAAGAGATTTTCGTTGATACGGCTACTGACCTGCGGCGCGACCGCTACTTCCAGGGCACTGGCCTTATTGATCTGATGCGCGCTATTCAGTCGGTGTGATTTTGAAAGTATAAAAAGAGAAAAAAGGAGCACAGTCATGGATGAAATCGCGGGAATTCCTTATGTGGAAGCAAGCTTCGACAAGAACGGTCAAGGTCCTGAAAAGGAGGTCGTTCTGCCTGCCGGTGTGACTGACCTTATCATCATGTCGCACGGGTGGAACAACAACAAGTCCAAGGCAGAAGATCTATATAACAGCTTTTTTGCAAGTTTTGCCGCTGCCGCACAGCCAAACGATTTGTCCGGGCGAAAGCTTGTCATTCTGGGGGTATTCTGGCCATCCAGGGAATACGATACGTCTGTTGCCGTTTCGGGTACTCCTGCCACTGAAGGAGGTGGCGCAGCTCTCGGTGATGGAAACGGCGATTCGATCAAGCGGTTGGAAGAAAAACTGGATGACATGAAAGAAATTTTCACGGAGACGGAGCAGAAGAAACTTCTTGATGAGGCGAAAGCATTGCTTCCGGATCTCGAGGAAAAAGCCTCGGTCCGGGATCAATTTGTGAACAAAATGCGCTCCCTGCTCGATCCGAGCGCTGCAGGCAAAGAGGATGCGTCCAATACCTTCTTCAAGGATGACGGCAACGAACTGATGAAAAACCTGAAGGCCGAGGAAGAGGATTTGGGCGAGGATGTCGCGGGAGGCGGAGCAGCGTTGCCGCTCGGGGTGAGCGCCCCCGCGCCGGCAGAAGGCGGAGCGGCGGGACTGGTAGAGATTCTTTCCGGATTCAAGGCAGCTGCCATAAATCTGCTCAACTATACCACCTACTATGAGATGAAGACGCGATCGGGAACCGTTGGCAAGAACGGGGTTGCCCCGGTGATCGACAAACTTGCCTCGCAGGTCGAACGTATCCATCTGATCGGGCACAGCTTCGGCTGCCGCGTTGTCACTTCGGCGGCACTCAACTCGAAAACCGACAAGATAAAAAGCATGATACTCATCCAGGCGGCCTTCTCCCAGAACGGATTTTCAAGGATTGAACAGGGATTTTACCGGGCGGTCGTGGATAATCATCGAGTCAAGGGCGCGGTCCTTATCACGCATACGTCCAATGATAGAGCGGTAGGTCTGGCATATCCGCTTGCATCTCGCATCAGCGGCGATAAAACCATGGCGTTTGGCGATAAGGATGACCTGTTTGGAGCGATGGGCCGCAATGGAGCGCAGAAAATGGAGCAGGGCGAAGCCGTCGAAGGCAAGCTGCTCCCCGCGGGTGGTGCCTATGTTTTCAAGGCCGATACCTATTTCAATCTGGAAGCCAGCGATTTCATCAAGAACCACAACGACATAAAAGGGAAGGAAGTTGGCTACATGGTGCGCAGAGCCGTCGCAATCGCATAATGGGCTAATCGCCAAGCAGAGCCCGACCTGCCAGGATCATTATTTTCGGGAAAGCCGGGTCTGGATAGTAGTGGTTTGGAATTAGCATGGAATCGGTGATGCGTGACCTATCGTCATTTCCGCGAAAGCGAGAATCCATTGATTCATAATTCATAATATTATTGCCTTGAAAAAAACTGGATACCCGCTTTCGCGGGTATGACGACGTCTTGATGGGTCCGATGCCGGAACTCCTCACTCCGGCGCTCGTGGATGGGGAATCCAGGATGTAATCCATGGAAGAACTGAAAGAAGTTGACAAATGAAGCTTTAAGTCTGAACTACTACAATTTTATATAGGTGAAGGCAAATTCACCAAGTACCTAACTGGAGCAGTCAGGAAGAAATCATTGCAGCATCATTTGCTCAGTTTGCGCTGGCGGCTTACATACCAGCAACCTTGCCGCCACAACAGTAACACTTTACCCTCACCAAACCCGCCCCGAGCGGGTTTTTGTTCTCTGCTATATTGAAATGGCAGGGTAGACAGCTCCCTGCATCCTTGCACTCCCTTTTCAAACCCGCTTCGGCAGGTTTTTTATTTCCATACGTTAGTCGCTCCTGAAATACGGCCTAATCCTTATAGATATTAGCATTGAGGGGTATACAACGGCTGATGGAATTGCCAGAATTGGGAATATTTTCCCTGGATTTCTGGTGAATTCATGAAGCCGAAGAAGCAAGAGAGGCCTGCGTGTGATGACATGTTTCGCCTGCGTTTGCAACACATACTCGATCAACGGCATGCGTTGTATCGGCTGGCGGAGAAGATTGACTGGAATGCAGCAGAAGCGCGCTTTGGCAGGCTGTATGCCGAGGAAGGGCGTCCTGGTATTGCGATCCGGCTCATGGTGGGATTGCACTACCTCAAACACGCCTTTAACGAATCGGATGAAAGCGTAGTGGCACGCTGGGTAGAAAATCCTTATTGGCAATACTTCTGCGGGGAAGAATACTTCCGTCACACCTTGCCGATTGATCCGAGCCAGATGACGCGGTTTCGGCAGCGGATCGGCAAGCAGGGTTGTGAATTCATGCTTGCTCTTACGGTTAAGGCCGGACTTGAAACCAGGACCGTATCCAGAGCCTCGCTGGCCGTGGTAAATGTGGACACCACAGTGCAAGACAAAGCCATTGCATTTCCGACCGATGCCAGGCTCTACCACAAAGCCAGAGGCGCGTTGGTGAGAATGGCCAAAGGTATGGGCATTGGGCTTCGTCAGAGCTATGAGCGCTTATCCAAAGTAGCGCTAGCCAAACATGGGCGCTATGCTCATGCCCGGCAGATGCAGCGCGCCAAACGTGAACAGAAGCGGCTCAAGACCTATCTTGGACGAGTGATCCGTGACATCGAACGCAAAGTGGCGGCTGGGCAAATACCAGGGGAACAGGAACAGTCCAAGCTCAAGCGATTGCTGGAGGTTAGCCAGCGTATCCAGGCACAACAACGCCACGACAAAGGCAAGGTGTACAGCGTGCATGCACCCGAAGTCGAATGCATTGCCAAAGGCAAAGCCCACAAGCCTTATGAATTCGGCGTCAAGGTAGGAGTGGTCACCACCAGCAAGGAGAGCTTCGTCATCGGCATGCAAGCCTTACCCGGCAATCCCTATGACGGACACACGCTTAAAGCATCTTTGGCGCAGGCACGGCGGCTGACTGGACGGGTGCCCAGGCAAGTGTACGTGGATCGGGGTTATCGCGGTCATGGCATTGCTTCAGATCGGATAAAGGTATGGGTTGCCGGCGCCAAACGAGGTGTCACGGTACCCATCAGGAAGAAGCTAAAGCGCCGTAATGCCGTGGAGCCCGTAATTGGGCATATGAAAGCCGATGGGCGCCTGGCAAGAAACTTCCTCAAAGGTACAGCAGGTGATGCCATGAATGCTCTCTTGTGCGGTGCTGGGCACAATCTGCGTAAGATTCTGCGCCGAGTGGCCGCTTTTGTACGCCTACATTCTGCAATGCCTGGAACATAAACAAAGTGAACACACCCATCAGTTCCTGATGCTTGTCCGCTAAAAACAGGTTTTTCAGGGACGACTACGTTAAGTATTTAATGGTAGAGTTTCCGTTGTATTGTTAAGCTATCCAATCGTTTCTCTCCTCCAAACAGGGAAGCGATGACAGTAAACTCACCCCCTGGCCCGGCGTTCGTCGGGCCTTTTTGTTGGGGGTCGCTGGATCAGGAACTCCGACGATGACGGCGAGAGAAGATACCCATTATCCCCAAGCCGGTTAATACAAGTGCGAGAGACTCGGGCTCCGGCACCGTGTGGTTATCCTGCAAGGCCGCGATGTTATAGACTGTGCCTTGTGAACTGGTTGCGCTGCCAAGGTTAATAGGATTCCCATTAACATCAAACCCATGGATTTCCAAAATACTTAAGGTATGCGAGAAATCGGATGTGACGCTATAAAGCCCGCCTTCTACTCCGAAGAAGTCTCCCGTGCCGCCTAAACCGAACAGGCTCGGATCCCACAGGTTTAAATCAATAATTGTGTCCGCGGTAAGTTCAAGATGATACGCGGCCTGCCGATCGAGTACTGAAATTGGATTTGTCCATATCTCCGCGGAAATATCGCGAGACTCGCCAAAGCCAGTACTGAACCCGTCCTGGTGCAATAATGCCCAAGACCCCACATTCCCATCTGCTCCAACTTCACGTTGGGCAACGTAAACACCGCCGCCCTGGGTGTTGTCCCGGGCAGGATTACTTTGCGTCGCTCCATCAACAGTACCGTTCAGGTCAAGCTTGAGCTTAATATAAGAAACCCCTTCCGTCCCTACGGTAATGGTATCCGTAATCTGCGCGAAACCATTCGCTGAGAACATGGTAGGCACGCCTTCTGGATTAACGGTTCGAGAATCAAAATCTATCAAATATGGGCTGTTTGAACCGATCAAAACCGGGTCGGAAACAATGATAGAAGCAAGAGCTTTCAAACCTCCGTCGGTAGCTTGAGCGCTGGCATAACCACCGAACATAACAGTCGTTGCATTGCCTTGGGCATTAACTGCCGAGAAATTTGCGGAGTCGTTAATGGAGACCAGACTGCCATCCGCTACAGAATTTATATTATGGGTTACCAAAGCCCCCGAATATGCTTCGGTAGCGTTCCCAAATACCGTTGCGGCATGCGCATAGGATATGAAGGCCGCGTAGGTGAGACTTGGTGTTGTTAAGCCGATAAAAAGACTTCCGATACCGATTACGAACTTATTATTAGATAGCATGGCATCTCCTCTTGTGGTTGGAAATCACTTAACAAGCAAGAGATGTGCCACATACTGATGAGCTTATAGATGAGCTAGAAATTCATACACTTATAAATTCTACTTTCACAAGTATGGGTAATGAAGTGTAAGAATTATCGACGCTTAAATCGCTAGATTCACTCCACCTGTACTCATGTCCGATACCGCCTTTCCCTCAAGTTTGTAAGATGCTAGATGGCCGTTCGGCCGCTATCGCCAATCAACAAACAAGAGGGAATGTTATGAACGACAATCAGGAACATGCTTATCAAAAGCCAGCCTAGCCTGTTTGCCTCCGTCCAGGTGTCGGGGAATAATAATGATGGCGCAGCTCTGGCTGATTTCTGTGCTGACTTTATCCAACGATACTCGGAGCGCTTAAAGAACATGCGGGAGTCTTTAATCCTTTAAAACCAATGGCAGCAACCTTTTAGAGCTTTAGCTGCTATTGATCCGGCCAGAGAATACTATGAATCTCGTCATTCCGGCCCTGACTCGGAATCCAGCAAACCGGAATCCAACCCAAACCAATAATGGCATGCTTTGAACGTCATACCGGCTTCCGCCGGTATGACGTTTGTACTGTTTGCTCACCGAATTAATAATTTATTCCGGACAGCAGTGCGCTTTCGTGAGTATCACACGGTCTTTATGAGGTGGAGCAGGGATCTTCGGGTGGGTTGCATCGATCTTGTCCTCATTCATTTGCGCCCTATGGCAAACGGCAAACATATCCTGAGGACCCTCGTTCCTTGTATGCTTCGGCAAGCATGTCCTGAGCCTGTCGATGAGTTTAGGGCGAACGAAGGTTCGCTGCGTGATCCTGTCGAAAAAAACCGACAGGATAGAAAACTTTTGTCCCCGGCGAGCATCTAAGATTTGGGTTTTTTGGGACTTCCTTCGGGTCGTCTCGATTGACGACAAAACCCTCGTCATCATTGATAGCCTCTTTACCGTCAGCCGTTTTGCTCAGGCGGAACAGCGCCTGCCCAACCTGCTGAAAATACGTTTCGGGCTATAATCTGGTGACCGATGTGCACTGATATGCACTGATATGCATTGAGATTTGGCCTTGCCAAGTCTCATGTCTTTTCCGCTGGCCCCAAGAATCATTTCATGAATGTTTTTTACGAAGAGGAAGGCACCTTCAAGGTAGGTGCGGTTCTTGCCGATAACACGACTTCGCTGCAGGTGGAGGCACCTCACGGCAAGCGCGCAAAAATAAAGGCAGCATCGGTGCTGCTGCGGTTTGACGCGTCCTCATTGACTGAATTCATGGATGTCGCGCAAAAAACGGCGGAAGACCTTGACCCGAATTTTCTCTGGGAATGCTGTGAGAGCGAGGCAGAATTTGCCAGCGATGCGCTTGCCGCAGATTATTTCGGCGATCGGGTGACGCCGGAAGAAGCTGCCGCGGTATTGATCCGACTGCACAGCGCGCCGATGTATTTTTACAAGAAAGGGCGCGGCCGCTACAAGGCTGCACCGCCGAAAGCGCTGGAGGCGGCGCTTGCCAGCCAGGAGAAAAAGCGCCGCCAGGCGGAACAGCAGGCTCGTTACATGCAATCGCTGAGTGAGTTTACCCTCCCGGAAGAATTCAAGCCGTCACTGTTCAATCTGCTCTATCGACCGGACAAAAATTCGGTCGAGTGGAAAGCGCTGGATGCCATCTGTGCCGCAACGAAACTGAGTGTTTCCCAGTTGCTGCAAAAATGCGGCGCGATCCCTTCCACGCATGACTATCATCTCAACCGTTTCCTGCTGGAGCATTTCCCCGAGGGTACCGGCTTCGGTGAACTGGACGCAGATCAGTTGGTGGTCCTGCCCGATCTGCCGGTAGCGGATGTGGCCGCTTTCAGCATCGATGATGTCACCACCACTGAAATTGACGATGCCTTTTCCGTTACGCCGCTGACGCTGGGAAGTTTCCGTATCGGCATTCACATTGCCGTACCCACGCTCGGCATTGCGCCCGGTTCGCCCCTGGACAGAGTGGCGGAACAGCGTGCCTCAACCGTGTATATTCCGGGCAACAAGATCACCATGTTGCCGGAACCGGTAATACAGCAGTACACATTGAACGAAAAACAATTGCGTCCCGCTGTCTCGATGTATCTGGACGTGGCCGATGATTTCACGGTGACCGCCACCAGCACGCGCGTCGAGCAAGTAAAGGTTGCAGCCAACCTCCGGCACGATACATTGGAGGAGCAATTCAATGAATCTACCCTGGCTGGAGGAAACATCGATCATCCCTTCGGCAGGGAGCTGGCCGCACTATGGAATTTTGCCTGCAAGATGGAGGCACTCCGGGGCAAGACTCACGACAGCAATAACGAGCGTATCGATTACAGCTTTAATCTTCATGGCGACCATATCATGATTACCGAGCGCCGCCGGGGCTCGCCCATCGACAAGGTGGTGTCTGAGCTGATGATTTACGTGAATGCCGAATGGGGCCGGCTCCTTGCAGACAATGGAGTCGCTGGCATCTATCGCAGTCAGGGCAATGGCAAGGTCAGGATGAGCACGTCCCCGGCGCCCCATCAGGGCCTGGGTGTTTCCCAGTACGCCTGGATCAGTTCGCCCATGCGCCGCTACGTGGATTTCATCAATCAGCGTCAACTGGTTGCGTTGCTGCGCGGAGAAGAGCCTTCTTATACGAGAGAGAGCGAGAGCCTGCACATGTTCATGCGGAATTTCGAATCTACTTATGAGGTATACGGCGATTTTCAACGCTCGATGGAACGCTACTGGTGCCTGCGCTGGTTATTGCAGAAAAATGTTCTGACAACAGGCGCCCAGGTGCTGAAGGAAAACCTGGTGAAGCTCGATCGCCTGCCGCTTGTGGCGCGTGTTGCATCGTTGCCGGAACTGCCGCCGGAAACGGCTGTCGAGGTTGAAATCTCGAATATCGATCTGCTGGAACTCACCTTCAGTATAAAATTCCTGAGAAAACTGCAAGCTTGAGATTTATCCTGTAACATAGCAGGCCGTTACGGTTTACGGCCTTTCAGCTCCACTATTCTTCGGCAGATTTGAGCGCCAATCCGACAATAACCACCCTAAACGAGTTTAATCCGGGCGCGAGTTACAGCTCGCCGCTGAATGGCGTATCGCGCCTGAAAACCGCGATACTGGTTTCGGTTATTCTCCATGTCGTGGTTTTGTCCGGCGTCACTTTCAAGCTTCCCCTTTCGCAAATCCGTGCAGTGAGCGCGCCGCTGGAAGTGATGCTGGTGAATAGGGAGCCCGCTCCCTATTCCGACAAGGCGGACAAGACGGACAGGAAAGAAGCGTTGCCGCGCGTGGCGCGCGACAGTCCAGCTGTAAAAGGCAACGCCAACCGGCATCCAGCCCAACCCATTCCTCCCTTGCCGAAGCAGGAGGACGCAACAAATATTTCCCGGGAGACTATTGCCGGTTCCGCTCCCTCCGCTCCCGCTGTCCGGGAAGCCGAGCCGCATGAACCCCAGGTACAGCCATTGATGGCCACTGACACCGATAGTGGCAGTCATCAAAGCGTTGATGAGCCTGATCCCCTGGTTGCCCAACCTCAGCCTCAGCCTCAAGCCGGGCAGGACCAGAATGCTATCTTTGATACTGCGGACCTGGTTCAGCGCGGATTGGCACTCGCGCGCGTGGCAGCGCGTGGCGATGCGAGTTTTGAAACCTATCAGAAACCGCTGAAACGAAAGTTTATCGGCAGCCGCACCCGGGACTACCGTTTTGCCCGCTACGCGGAAGATTGGCGCCTTAAAGTGGAGCGGATCGGGAACCTGAACTATCCCGAGGCGGCAAGACGTGAACAGCTGTACGGCAGCCTGCAGCTTACCGTTGGCATCCGCTCCGATGGCAGCCTGGAATCGGTTGAAATAAACCGCTCTTCCGGAAAGAAAATTCTGGACCAGGCAGCTGTCCGTATCGTGAAGCTGGCGGGGCAAAATGGCTTTGCCCCTTTTCCTCCGGAGCTTAGCCGGGATACCGATATTCTGCATATTACCCGCTCCTGGGTATTCACCGGCGCCGATGAGCTGACAAGTGAGTAATCATGCGGGCGTACCGATTTGCCCGCAGGTATTGCTCACAATTGCGTGTCTCCCTGTTTCCCCCTCCCGGTCGGGCTCCAATCCATGCCTGATTCCATGACTTACGCCATGAATGACTATGAGTGACCTTTATGCCGTCATCGGCAATCCTGTCGCTCATAGCAAGTCGCCCCTGATACATGCCGGGTTTGCCCGTCAAAGCGGGCAGAATATTCGCTATGAAGCGATATTTGCGCCATTGGATGGATTCGTGGAAACGGTAATTGCCTTCAGGCAGCAGGGCGGCAAAGGGGCGAACGTAACCGTGCCATTCAAACTGGAAGCCCACGCGCTATCAGGCTGCCTCACGGAGCGGGCAAAGGCTGCCGGGGCAGTGAACACGCTTGTGTTCGAGGCGGAGGATATCCTGGGAGATAACACGGATGGCGCGGGGCTGGTGCGGGATATTACCGTCAATCTGGGCTATGCGCTCGATGACCGGCGGGTCTTGCTCATGGGTGCGGGCGGAGCAGCCCGCGGGATAATCAGGCCCTTGCTCGAGCATGAACCTGCCACGTTGGTGATCGCCAATCGCACCCGGGAAAAAGCAGGTGACTTGCAGCAGTTGTTTGCATCCTTGGGGAATGTTGTTTCCACAGCGTACGGGGATCTTCGCGGACAGGAATTCGACCTTGTCATCAATGCCACCTCCGCCAGTCTGCATGGCGCCCTGCCGCCTCTGCCAAAAGGTATTTTTGCTGGCGCTTCGCTGGCCTACGACATGATGTACGGCAAGGGGCTTACTCCTTTTCTGCAATTCGCGCAGCAGCAGGGGGCAGCGCGACTGGCCGATGGCATCGGCATGCTGGCGGAGCAGGCGGCAGAATCCTTCTTTCTCTGGCGCGGGATACGGCCGGAAACGGAACCAGTAATTGAAATGTTAAGGTCAGACTTCGTCAGTCCGTAGATTGGTAGGCGGATCAGCGATAGTGCCATCCGCCGGGAAGGGCGGCGCAACTGCGCAGCCTGGAAACAACAGTAGGAATAATAAGAATGTTTTTCAAGCGCTGGTTCTGGCGGACGTTTCTGTTTTTCATTGCCGCCGTATTTGCCTATCAATTCTGGATTTTCAGCCAGGTTGTCTACTGGAATTATTTCAATCCTTCTTCCAGCGCTTTCATGCAAACCCGGCTGGAAACACTGCGGAAAAAAAATACGGAGGCGACACTCCGTACCCGCTGGATTCCT
Organism: Nitrosospira sp. TNL300; assembly: GCF_055385915.1. Taxonomy (NCBI): domain Bacteria; kingdom Pseudomonadati; phylum Pseudomonadota; class Betaproteobacteria; order Nitrosomonadales; family Nitrosomonadaceae; genus Nitrosospira; species Nitrosospira sp. TNL300. Next base: position 630,157 of record NZ_AP041005.1, read on the forward strand.
TACGAACAGATTTCTCCACATCTCAAGCGCGCAATCATTGCAGCCGAGGACGCAAAGTTTCTGGAGCATGAAGGATTCGATTTCGACGCCATCCAGAAGGCGTACGAGAAAAACCTGAAAAAGGGCAGGCTGATCATGGGTGGCTCCACCATCAGCCAGCAGCTGGCAAAAAACCTGTTTCTTTCCGGTGAAAAAACTCCATGGCGTAAACTCCAGGAAGCGTTCATCACGCTGATGCTTGAAAAAGTGATGTCCAAACGCCGTATCCTGGAGATTTACCTGAATGTGATCGAATGGGGCAATGTGGTGTTTGGAGCCGAGGCTGCGGCTCGCCATTACTACGGCATTTCCGCTTCTTCTGTTTCAAGGGAGCAGGCGGCTCGGCTCGCTGCCATGGTTCCCAGCCCCCGGTTCTACGACGAAAATCGCAATACGGCCTGGCTGTCGAAGAAAACGCGCATGATTCTGCGCCGTATGGCGTCGGCTTCCATCCCCTGAGATAAAATAGCAGAGGTCGAGGTGCTCCCTGTGCTCTGCTTGTCAGGCAGAGGTGCGGGTTGTGGGGGAAGTTTCCATCCCGTTGGCTGTCGACTGCCGATTGCCGATTGCTTCTCCGTGCTTTTATGCCCGGGTTTGCGTCTTAACTCACCTTGTCATAATATTCGACGTTTTTTTCCCTACAATCAGGCAAAACCTGTTCCAGGAACCTCCCTAATGGCAAATAACCTCAGGGAAACAGAAAACCTGCAAGAACATTTGCAGCGGGTGGTCCAGCTACTGTACGAGCACAAGCTCGCGGAAGGGCTCCTGCCCCCCCAGCCTATGCCCGAGCAGGCGCTCGTGGATGGACTGCTGCACGGGCAAAGCCTGGCTGAGTTGCAAAAGTTCCTTGACGAGCTTCATCCCGCTGACGTCGCCCACATCCTCGAGGTGATGCCGCTCGAAGACCGCTTGTTGATCTGGGACCTGGTCAAGGCGGAGCGAGACGGCGAAATCCTGCTGGAGGTGTCGGACGCTGTCCGTGAAACCCTGATCGCCTCGATGGAACGCGGCGAGATGCGTGCTGCGGCAGAACAGCTCGATGCCGATGAAATCGCGGACATCGCGCCTGATCTTCCCCGCGACGTTCTCGAAGATGTGTTCCAGTCGCTTCCCATGGAAGAACGCGAGAAGCTGCGGGCGGCCATGTCCTATCCGGAAGACGCGGTGGGCGCGCTCATGGATTTCGATGTGGTCACCATTCGTGAGGATGTAACGCTGGAAGTGGTGCTTCGCTACCTGCGCCGCCTGAACGAGCTGCCGGACCAGACCGATCTGTTGTTCGTGGTGGACCGGAACGAGTATTTCAAGGGCGTGCTACCCTTGAACCGCCTGCTGGTAAGCGACCCGGCGGCGCTGGTAAGCTCGGTCATGAGCAAGGAAACCATCGTGTTCTATCCTGACGAAAGGGCGCAACAGGCAGCGCAGGCGTTCGAGCGCTACGACCTCGTTACCGCCGCGGTGGTGAATGCGGAAGGAAAACTAGTGGGGCGCGTCACGATCGATGCCGTGATGGACTTTATCCGGGAAGAATCAGCCAGCGAAGCCCTGAGCGTAGGCGGCTTGAGTCAGGAAGAAGACCTGTTCGCGCCCATCTGGAAGAGTCTCAAGAACCGCTGGACTTGGCTTGCCATCAACCTCGTTACCGCGTTCGTCGCCTCGCGGGTGATCGGCCTGTTTGAAGATTCGATCGAAAAACTCGTTGCCCTGGCCGCGCTCATGCCGATCATTGCCGGAATAGGGGGAAACTCCGGCAATCAGACCATTACCATGATCGTGCGGGCGCTCGCTCTGGGGCAATTGAATGGCGGGAACGCGCGCACGCTGATCACCAAGGAAATCGGCGTGAGCGCCGTAAACGGCGTGGTGTGGGGGGCGGTGGTCGGCGGGTTTGCTTACATCATTTACCGCAGTTTTTCGCTCAGCCTGGTGATGATGATGGCAATGATGCTCAACCTGTTGCTGGCTGCGCTCATGGGCGTGCTCATACCGCTGACCCTGCACAGCCTGGGGCGCGACCCTGCCGCGGGCTCCAGCGTGATGATCACCGCCGTGACCGATAGCGGAGGTTTTTTTATCTTCCTCGGGCTTGCGACTCTTTTTCTGCTATGACTCGCATAATGGCTACGGGAGGATTGTCTCGCCCGCCATCAATTGCTCGATCGATTCCCGCTCGCGGATAAGGTGCACGCGATCACCGTCGATCATTACCTCGGCGGCGCGCGGACGCGTATTGTAGTTCGAGCTCATGCTCATGCCATAAGCGCCGGCCGACATCACAGCGAGCAGATCACCCTGAGCTAGCGCCAGGTGGCGGTCATGTCCGAGAAAATCACCGGTTTCACACACCGGGCCGACAACCTGATAGGTTTTTGCATCCATCTCGTTGCGCGCAACCACCGGAAGGATTTCATGGTAAGCCTTGTATAGCGCCGGGCGCATCAGGTCGTTCATGGCGGCATCGACAATGGCGAAATCGCGATGCGGTGTAGGCTTGAGATACTCGACGGTTGTAAGCAGCACGCCCGCATTGCCCACCAGAGACCTTCCTGGTTCGATCAGGATTTTCTGCCTGCGTTCGCCCACCACGCTGCACAACGCTTCGACATATTCCCGCGCCGAGGGGGGATTTTCCCCGGCATAACGTATCCCCAGGCCTCCACCCAGATCGAGGTGATCGATCTGCAAGCCTTGCGCCTCCAGCCGGTCGAGCAGTCCCAGCATCTTCTTGCAGGTTTCGATGAAAGGCGCCAGTTCCGTCAGTTGTGAGCCGATATGGCAATCGAGACCGACAACCCGTATGTTGCCGAGCTGTTGTGCAGAAGCATAAAGCGCCTCCGCCTCATCGAAAGGGATGCCGAACTTGTTTTCCTTGAGGCCGGTGGAAATATACGGATGCGTTTTCGCATCCACATCCGGGTTCACCCGCAGGCTCACCGGCGCAATCTTGTCCATTTCCCCGGCCACGCCGTTCAGCACATGCAGCTCCGCTTCCGATTCCACATTGAAGCACAATATTCCTGCCTCGAGCGCTACCTTCATTTCGGCGGGCTGCTTGCCCACACCCGAAAAAACGATTTTCTGTGGAGCACCCCCCGCCTTCAATACCCGCTGAAGCTCTCCCCCGGAGACGATGTCGAAGCCACTGCCCAGGCGGGCCAGCAGGTTGAGAATGGCAAGATTGGAATTAGCCTTGACGGCGTAACAGACCAGATAACCGCGTTCCCCAAAGGCATTATCGAATTCGCGGTAAGCTGTCGTCAGCGCAGCGTGCGAATAGACATAGCAGGGCGTGCCGAATTCAAGGGCGACGCGCTCCAGTTGCACCGACTCTCCCCATAGACGCCGGTTGCGGTAACTGAACGACGGGAAACCGCTCACTTCTTTTTCTCTGTATCCGGGGATTTTTGCGGCTGCGCTGGAGCCGGTTCCTGCGGAAGGTAGAGCGGCCCCTTGAGGCCGCAGGCATTCAGCAGCAGGGCGGTCAGGACAAGAGCAGTGAGGATGCGCATAGGATAATAGGTGATTATCAAAGGAAAATACTAACACAATCGAGCCCGCAACCTCTAGCTGAGCCTTAGGTTTTATTCGCAACGTGCTCCAGTTCCGCAAAGATGCGGTTGAACACGCCCAGTCGGCTCCAGCGCACGAAACGGTTATACAGTGTCTTGTGCGGTCCGTATTCCCGCGGGGCATCCTTCCATTGCAGACCATTGCGGATCACGTAAATGATCCCGCTGATCACTCGCAGATCGTCAACACGGGGAAACTCCATGGGACAAGGGAAAATAAGGCTTTATACGGTTGAACTGTGTTTCCGACAGGTAAAACAAATCCCTCATGGCAGCACCTCCGCCATAAGTGAATCACATTTGATCCTATTCGTGAATCATGAAATTAATGAGTCCTGAGCCTAAAAAAGAAAGGATCTCATAAAGTACCTGAAAAACTAAGAGCTTATTGAGGTTTACTTCAATCAGGCATGATTAACCTTCCTCCTCAAGCTAATATCCGTGTTTTCCCAGCAAGAACTCACTTAAGATAAAAATGAGGACGAGTTTACGTGGATTTTTACAGTTGATAACCTATTTTATCATGGGTAAAATGCTCGCATGAGGGGCGATTGGCGCCGAACTCAACGCAGAAGATGGGTGGGCAGTCATGAGCAATCGCTTCCTGTGGTGGGCCAAGACATGGATCGAGGAAAACATCCCTCCCGGCGCCAATTCCGACATAGAGAGTCATGAAGTAAAGGCAAAGCGGCTATCGGAGAAACTGTTCGCCGAGGCAGCTGCGGCCAACTTCACAAACTTCGAGACCGAGGAGGAGCGGGAGCGCGTTACGCCCCTGGTACTGGCCGCGGTCTCGGACAGCAGAGACTTTGACATCGATGTCTATCATCTCAAGTCGCAACTTGCGCGGGAGAATGAAGATGGCGACTGAGCCCCGCATGGTTGGTCTTCAGGGCGGCATTGCGTTGGTTGCTTGTCAGCTGCTCGTGACAATCCATAATCAAAAGAGGGCTGTCATTTGTTCTCAAGGATCTTCCTGGAGACAAGCCTGTAGTTTTTCGCATCCGTAAAGCATAGGCGCTAGTCAGCTGTATTCATAAATATAGATGAGTTCGAGAAATGGCCTAAGAAAACCCACTGATCATTTCCTTCCTTCTCGCTCAGCTCGCGATTGTCTAGGAAGCGAACTCAAGACTTGAGGTGAAGGATGAAACCGCCTCGCGGTAGTATCCATCCAGGATCGCATGAGCGCCAATATCAAACAAAATCTCAAATTTTTGCTCTTGCAGGATAGCAGTGGTTTCATGGCCACGAGAACATTTAATCTGTAGTAGTTGCGATCCCATCGGACAGTTCCCGATTTGACTGGTGCAGTTGTCAGATCAGATTCAATTGTTCAGTAAAGTGATTTTATCGTTCCAGTCCTCCTTTCCGTCAATTAATGTTTGCATGGGTGTTCGCCCGCAGCACCTCCGCCATAAGTCAATCACATTTGATTCTATTCGTGAATCATGAAATTAATGAGTCCTGAGCCTAGCGTGATAATACGTCGCGATAAAAAAGACGCCTTGTAGGAATTATCAAATATTGATAATATAAAATCTCACACTTTCAAAGGAGTGATGGGATGCCTTCCAGCTATGCCATAGGCGACCACTTTGAGCAGTTTATACGTCAACAGGTAGAGAGTGGACGTTATGCCAGTGCGAGTGAGGTTGTGCGGGAAGCGTTGCGCACTCTTGAAGGTCGGGAGCGCCTGCGCGAAATAGAGATTGAGGAATATCGAGCTAAAATTCGCGAAGGGATTGAGAGCCCAGGCAGGCTAGCCGAGGATGTTTTTGTGCGCCTTGAAGCAAAGTATCGCGCTATGCTTGATCCGCAGGCTTGATTCTCCATGCAGTGTATTTTCTCGGCCTTGGCCGAGGCTGACCTCGAGGAAATTGCTGACTACATTGCTCGTGATAATCCACCCCGGGCTTTGTCTTATATTAATGAAATCCGCGAGCATTGCCGCAAGATCCTGATGTTTCCCAAGGCCTCCTCTCTGCGTGAAGACTTGGGAGAGGGCATCCGAGCCGCTCCCTTTGGCCGTTACCTGATTTTCTATACAGAAGATTCGGATAAGGTGCGGATAGAACGCATCCTGTCTGGCTTCCGACTTTTATCGAGTGACTATTTTGGAAACTGAAAGGCTGAAGGACCGTAACAGCTATTACTGTTGAGTAGTGTTGCGTTCAACAATAGATAAGCGTTCAATGCGTCAGTTGCTTCCCTTTTTATGGGGAATAGATATGGATGTACTGCGGGGATGGGAAATATCGAATTCCTTCAGGATAACATCTACCGATAGCCCATCCTCAGGTTTAGCAAGATATCGTTATTTACCCAATCCCCTTCAACTTCTTCCTTGCCGTCGCATAACCTGGATACACGCTTCCCACCGTCTGCCAGAACGCCTTCGAATGATTCATTTCGATGAGGTGGGAGAGTTCATGCACGACGACGTAATCCACCAGATCGAGCGGCTTCTGGATCAGGCGCCAGTTGAGGCGGATGATGCCGCGTGAGTTGCAACTGCCCCAGAGCGTGCGTGCATTGGAGAGGCGCAATTGCGGCAGGGCCACGCCAAGTTTATTTGTGTAAAGGGTGATGCGCTCGGTAAAGCAGGTTAAAGCGTGTTGATGGTACCACTTCATTACGGCGTTTTCGATTTGCTCGGCAGCAACCCCGGAGGACAGGGATAGACCCAACTGCTCATCCTTGCTTCTGGCGTTCTCGCTTGCCTGCATCATCTGTACCGCTCCGGCAGCGGTAACCGTCACTTGCCACGGTTCCCCCAGCAGGGGGAAGATGGCGCCTTCTTCCCACGTGGGGCGGGCGGGCTTCCTGTTCTTCCATTCGTCGAGCTTGGTGACGATCCAGTCGGCTCTTTTTTGCAGAACGGATTCGACCCAGCTCAATGATTCTTTCATCGGGATGCGCACTGTCAAGCCCTCGCTGCTCACTCTCATGCCGATGGTCTTGCGCCTGCAACGCATGAGCGTGTAGGGGACTTCGCTGCCGTTCAGGTTTATATGGCGCAGTTCGTTTGCCGTGAGTTTGCTTGTCCTCATCCCTTGGAATGCAATCTTCTTCACGCCACGGGTTCCTCTTGCGTCTGGTCCGGATTGGGATTTTCGTCCGCGTGCAGGTTATCGATCCGCGCCACCTCTGCTTCTATCCAGGCTTCCACTTTTGCATTGAGTTCACCCGGTTCCATGCCGCTGGGGTCGATGGGTGCGCCGATACTGACGGTGATCGTGCCGGGGCGTTTGATAAAGGCGTTCTTGCCCCAGAAGCGGCCCGCATTGTGCGCCACCGGTATGACCGGGGCGCCAGTATGGGTGCCGAGCCAGGCGCCGCCAATGCCGTATTTGCCCCTTTTGCCGGGAGCGATGCGGGTGCCTTCCGGAAAGATGACGATGCAGAATCCGTGCCTGAGCCGGTCTTTTCCCTGCTCGACAATCTGCTTCAGCGCCGCTTTTCTGGAGCTGCGATCGATCGCGATGGGGTTGGTCATCGCCAGTCCCCAGCCGAAAAAAGGCACCAGCAACAGTTCTTTTTTGAGCACCCACACCTGCGGCGGAAAGATCTGCTGGAAGGCGATCGTTTCCCATGCAGACTGGTGCTTCGACAGAATGATGCTCGGCGTAGGGAGAATATTTTCCTTTCCTATGACGCGATAACGGATGCCGCAGATCGCGGTCAGCAGAAACAGCATCAGGTGCGCCCAGCCGGAGGTGATGCGATAGCGGTTGAGGCGCGAAAGCGGGAACGCGGCAAAGACGATCAGGAAGTAGAAAGGGGTGATGATGAGCTGCAGGAGCGCGTAGAGTATCGAGCGCAGCACGACCGGAATCCAGTTCATTGCGTTAAGGCATCAACCGCCGCCGAAAGATTGGCGAATATTTTCGTGTTCTCAGGCAGGCCATCCTCGGCTTCGGTCTTTTTTCCTTTGCCGGTCAGCACGAGGACGGGAAGCGCCCCGACGGCGGCTGCGCACTGCAAATCACGCAGGGAGTCGCCGATCGCGGGCACGCCTTTCAAGTCCAGCCCGAAGCGTTCGGAAATTTCCTTGAACATTCCGGTGGCAGGCTTGCGGCACCCGCAGTTGTCGGTATTGGCGTGGGGGCAGAAAAACATTGCATCGATGCGTCCCCCCACCTGGATGACGGCTTTGCACATCTTGTCGTTGATGGCATTGAATGACACCATATCCAGCAAACCCCTGCCAATGCCGGACTGGTTGGTGGCGACCACCACCCGGTAGCCCGCCTGCGTGAGGTGCGCGATTGCTTCCAGGCTGCCGGGAATCGGCTTCCATTCATCCGGCGTCTTGATAAAGGCGGCGCTGTCATAATTGATGACGCCGTCCCGGTCGAGAATGACAAGTTTCATGATCAGTTGCCGGTATCAGATCGCCAGCCGGGAAATATCTGCGATCCGGTTCATTGTCTTCTGCATTTGTGAAAGCAGAGCAAGCCGGTTGTGGCGCAACGCAGCATCCTCCGTATTCACCATTACCGTATCGAAAAACCGGTCTACCGGAACTTTCAGTGCGGCCAGCGCCTGCAGCGAAGCGGTATAGTCGCCGGCAGCAAAGGCTGCATCGGCTTCCGGCATTATACGGTTTAATGCCTGGTGCAGCGCCTGTTCGGCAGGCACCTGTAACAGGGCGATGTCGATTTCCCCGCCAGTATCGACTTTCGCTTTTCTGAGAATGTTGCCCACCCGCTTGTTGGTCGCCGCCAGGCTTTCGGCTTCCGGCAGGGCCGCGAAAGCGCGCACCGCGATCAGGCGTTTTTTGACATCGCTCAGCAACTGGGGCCGCAGGGCGAGTACCGCGTCGATCTGCTGCGGAGAAAAAGCTTGGCGGCCTTCGTTACCCGGTTCGCCAAAGTCCGTTGCCGGTTCCTCGATGCCCTCGATGGATTCGGCGCTGAAATAGTGCCTCAGCCGTTCGTAAATGAAATCACCTAAAGTTTCAATTGCGGTTTCAGCTGGAGTTTTCGCTGTAGTTCCAGTTGAGCCCTTGATCCTTTGTCCAAAAATATCCGCAGTATGCTCAAGCAGGGCGTTCAGTGCCAGCGGCGCTTCCTTTTCGATCAATATGCGGATGACGCCCAGCGCGTGACGGCGCAAGGCGAAGGGGTCTTTGTCTCCAGTAGGTATCTGGCCGATACCGAACAAGCCAACAAGCGTTTCGAGTTTGTCGGCGAGCGCAACGCACACACCAACCATGTTGCGCGGCAATTCGTCGCCGGCAAAACGCGGTTTGTAGTGGTCTTCGATCGCGTCGGCGACCTCCTCGGCCACGCCGTCATGCTTGGCATAATAGCGTCCCATGATGCCCTGCAATTCAGGAAATTCGCCGACCATGTCGGTGAGCAGGTCGGCTTTGGCAAGCATGGCTGCTTCGCCTGCTTTGGCCACAAGCTCATTGCCGCCGAGCTGCAAACCGATGGTTTGTGCAATGGCCCAGATCCTTTCCACCCGCTCCGCCTGCGTGCCCAGCTTGTTGTGGTATACCACCCTCTGCAGGCCTTCCACCCGCGAGGCCAGCGTCTTCCTGCGGTCCTGGTCGAAAAAGAATTTTGCGTCCGCAAGGCGCGAGCGCAGCACGCGCTCGTTGCCGGTAATCACTGAGCGCGCATCCACTGGACGGATATTGGATACGATCAGAAACCTGTGCGAGAGCCTGCCAGCGGCATCGAGCAGGGGGAAATACTTCTGGTTGGCCTGCATCGTCAGGATGAGGCACTCCTGTGGCACATCCAGGAATGCCGATTCAAATTCACCCATCAGCACGCTGGGGCGCTCGACCAGCGCGGTAACTTCATCCAGCAGGCCGTCATACCGGCTCAATCCGAGGCCTTCCTTGCCAGCCGCGGCCAGCAACTGGCGCTCGATCTCGGCGCGACGATGGGAGAAGCTCGCAATCACCGCGCCTTCTTCCCGCAGTTGTTGTTCGTAACTGTCGGCATCTTTCACGGTCAGCGGATTCGTCGTCGCTTCGAAACGGTGCCCCTGCGTTTGCCGTCCCGCTGCCAAGCCCAATAGGGATACGTCCACGATTTCTTCCCCATGCAGGGCAACGAGCGCATGTGCCGGGCGGACGAAATTGACGGTATTCCAGCCATCGGCCAGTTGATATGTCATCATTCTGGCAATGGGCAATTTCTGCAGCGTCTCGTCGAGCGCTGCCTGCAGGCCTTCCGCCAGTGTCGCACCTGTCACGACGCTGTCCAGAAATAAAGTTTCACTTTTTCCATCCTGGGCGCGCTTGAGCTGAGGGAGGAGAGGGAGAGGATCAGCATCGCCGCAAAGACTGCGCAGCTTCTTGAGGAGGGCAGGGGTGGGCTGGCCATTTGCATCCAGACCCACCGCTACCGGCATCAGCTTTTTCAGGGAGGATGTATCCGGCACCTGTGCTGCTACGCGTGTGAGATGTACGGCAAGGCGCCGCGGAGAAGCAAAAGGGGTAGCGGTCGAATCTTCCCGCGCCAGGCCCTGTCTTTTCAGGCTCGCAACTATTCCCTGCGCGAAACTGTCGCCCAGTTTCTTCAGCGACTTGGGGGGCAGTTCCTCTACCAGCAGTTCAACCAGAAGATTTCGGGTTGCCAAACCTTGTGTTGCTTGCGTTGCATCATTGACATCCTCCCCCACCTGAAGTCGGGGGATTCCTGCGGCGCTCAGACGTGGCATTGAGCCACCCCTGAGACGCTTCGGTGGGTTCCTGCTGCTGGCGACCTTGCTGCATCGCTCACTTCACAGGCTAACCGGGCGTGTCCCACCCTTAGAATGTTGATCGCGCCGACCATATCGGCGTTTTCCTCGAAATCGCATTCCACATACTCAAAATGCTCTTGGGTTTTACGGTTGTCTTTTGATACATAGCCGCAGCACGGGCAGGTACGGCTCGTGTTCTTTGGCGGCACGGCAATAAGATAGCCACCGTTCCACTTCAGCTTGTAGTCCAACTGGCGGCGAAACTCGAACCAGCCCTGATCGAGAATGGCTTTGTTCAGGCCAGACTTGGCCCGAACGTTTCTACCCGGATTCTCGATATTGCCTTTGGCAGACTTGCTCATATTGCGAACCTGCAAGTCCTCGATGCACACCATCGCGTGGTTTTGGCTGATAGCGGTCGTGGTCTTGTGCAGGTAGTCGCGACGGGCGTTGGCGATACGGGTATGGATGTACTGGATGCGGGCTTTCGCCCGTCTCCAGTTGCTGCTGAATTTCTGCTTGCGGCTCATTGCCTGCTGCGCCTTGCGCAATGCCGTTTCATGCCCCCTGAAACTGTTGAGCGGCACAAGGCAACTGCCGTCCGAGAGCGTGGCGAAGCGGATCACGCCCATATCGATGCCAATGACACTGCTGGATTTCAGTATGGGCTTTTCCACTTCACGTTCGGTCTGGATCGACACAAACCACTTGCCGCATGACAGGTTGAGGGTGACGTTCTTCACCAAGCCCAGAATGGAGCGAGAGTTACGGTAGCGCAGCCAGCCGAGCCTGGGCAGGAAGATGCGGCTGTTGCCTTGATCGAGCTTGATCTGCTTCGGATCGGGATAACGAAAGCTCTCCCTTTGGCCTTTCTTCTTGAAGCGCGGGAAGTCCGCGCGCTGGGCAAAGAAATTGGTGTAAGCCCGCTCCAGGTCTTTGAGCGACTGTTGCAGCGGATGAACGAGCGCATCCTTCAGCCACCGCATCTCCGAGCCATTGCGCCACTCGGTGAGCAGCTTGCACAGCCCGGCGTAGCCCAACTTCTTCTCCCCCTGCTCATAACGCTCTTTTTGCAACGCCAGCGCCTTGTTGAACACAAAGCGGCATGACCCCGCGAAGCGGCGCATCTGGCGCTGCTGATCGCCGGTTGGCATCAATTCGTATTTGAAGGCCTGGAGACGTTTCAAGGCTTAATGGCTCTGCTTATAAATATGTTGTAGGACGGGTACATCGTCCGCGCTACCCTTCTCCGCCCTGAAGGACGAGGCTTGCCGTGCATCGAGGTCAAGCGGCTTTCTCCAGCAATTCCTGCGCCCATTCCACCGGCGCCAGCGGAAAGCCCAGACGCTTGCGGCTTTCGTAATAGGCGTGCGCCACGCTGCGTGCGAGCTCCCGGATACGCCCGATATAGGCGGCGCGCTCCGTGACCGAAATCGCGCCGCGCGCATCGAGAAGATTGAAAGTGTGCGCAGCTTTCAGCACCTGTTCATAGGCCGGCAGGGACAGTCCCTGTTCCACCAGATGCCGGGCTTGTGCCTCATGGCTTGCAAAGGCTTTGAACAGGAAATCCAGGTCGCTGTGCCCGAAATTGTAGGAGGATTGCTCGACCTCGTTCTGATGGTAGACATCGCGATAGGAAAGCCCCTCTGTCCAGGTGAGGTCGAAAACGTTGTCCACGCCTTGCAGGTACATTGCCAGCCGCTCCAGGCCATAAGTGATTTCACCCGTGATAGGCTTGCAGTTCATGCCGCCCACCTGCTGGAAATAGGTGAACTGCGTCACCTCCATGCCGTTCAGCCACACTTCCCAGCCCAGCCCCCACGCGCCGAGAGTGGGGTTTTCCCAGTCATCCTCGACGAAACGTATATCGTTTTGCCGGAGATCGAAACCGAGTTCTTCGAGCGAGCCGAGGTACAGTTCAAGGATGTTGGCAGGAGCGGGCTTCAGCACCGCCTGAAACTGGTAGTAGTGTTGCAACCTGTTGGGATTCTCGCCATAACGTCCGTCTTTTGGACGGCGGGTGGGCTGCACATACGCCGCTTTCCACGGCTCGGGGCCGAGCGCGCGCAGGAATGTGGCGGTGTGGGATGTTCCCGCGCCCACTTCCATATCGTACGGCTGAAGCAGCGCGCAGCCCTGCCTGGCCCAGTAGTGTTGCAGGGCAAGAATGATTTCCTGAAATGTGCGCATGTAAGATTGAGCCGGACCGTAATTGACAAAAAGGCGTAAAAGTAAGATGCAGCAAGACGCAGCAAGAGACGGCGTAAAACTGTGTGAGACGCGATTTTACCGTTTTTTGCGGGTTTCGCGAAAAGCGGATAACACGGCAAGCCCCAGCACTATTCCGCAAAGCCCGAGAATGAGGCTGTTGCCGAACCGCACATAGGGCGTGCTACCGGCAAATCCCTGTGCTGTGCCATGCAGCGCGGTGGTGGTGAATATTTCCGCCTCCTGCAATACCCGGCCGCGCTCGTCGATGATTGCCGTGACCCCTGTATTGGTTGCCCGCACCATATAGCGTCCCGTTTCAAGGGCTCGCATCTGGGATATCTGCAAGTGCTGGCGGGGACCGATGGAGCGGCCGAACCAGGCATCGTTGCTGACGTTGGCGAGCAGGGTGGCTTGCGGCAGCTGCTGGATGATCTCTTCGCCGAACACGTCTTCATAGCAGATATTCACTGCGACCCGCTGCCCCGCGATATTCATGGGCTGCTGTCCGAGCGCGCCCCGTGAAAAATCGGATAACGGAATTTTCAGGACGTTGATGATCCACCCGAACACCGGCTTCAATGGGATGAATTCGCCAAACGGCACGAGGTGATACTTGCGGTAACTCTGTTCAGGGGAGGTGCCGAAGCTGAACATGGAATTATAGTATTCGCTGCGGCCGCCCGGTGCTTCCACCAGGCCAACCAGAATGTCGCCATTATTCCGCCTTGCATGGGCGGCTAGCTGTGCAAGATAGATGGGCGATACCTCATTCCGGTAGAGCGGGATCGAAATTTCGGGTGTGATGATCAGGCGGCTGCCGCTTTGCAGTACAAGCCGGGCATAGTTTTCCATGGAACCGATGAGCTGGTCCTCACGCCACTTCATATCCTGCGGAATGTTCCCCTGCAGCAGGCTTACGGTCACCGGTTCGCCTTCGGGTTCAGTCCAGTGAATCTGCTGGAGGCCTAAACCGGCAAGCCAGAGCGTCAGCAGGAGTAAAGAATAGAGGGGCTTGCGAAATTTCTTCTGAACGAGCAAACACAGCAGCGCGGCACTCAGCACCACCAGCAGGGAAACGCCGTATACACCGATAATGGGCGCGAAACCGGCCAGGGGACTGAGCGGCGCCTGGGAGTAACCCAGGGTCAGCCATGGAAAGCCGGTGAACAATACGCTGCGCAGCCAGTCGGACAAGGCCCACAGCGACCCGCCAGCCAGAGCCCATACGATAGGGGACGCGATATCCAGTTTTCTCAGTGTCCAGCCTGTCATTGCCGGAAACAGCGCGAGGTAGCCGCACAGAAAAATGAGCGCAAGCACGGCCACCGGCATCGGCATTGCGCCGAAATCATGCAGGGAAATATACAGCCAGGTGACACCCGCACTGAACATTCCCATGCCGAACGAGAAGCCGAGCAATCCGGCTGCGCGAGGTCGCGCGCTGTTGCGCCAGAAATGACACAACAGCGCGAGGGTCACAAGCGGGATCGGAAAAAGATAAAACGGCGCAAAACCGGGAACGGTAAGTGCGCCGAGCAGAAAACAGACCAGCAGTTCCGAACAGATTATTTTATTCAATGTGCTTCAATGATTCGTGCTTGCGCGATAGTGCGCCCACCTGTGCTACCTCTTCTTTGGAACCGAACGACAGAAAACCATCTTCAAATCAACCCGCCCGGGATCCCGATCTTCATAACCCGTTTGCTTGAGAAAGTGCGCCATACCGGCCTTATACGCAGAGGAGTGCTGATGATCAGCAACAGAGCGTATCGAGCTTCCATCTGCCCGGTGGAGCGGGTGCATATTCCGCAAAAAGACGCCAGGATCACGTACCTTGATCAGAAACCTCGTCTTCCAGTATGTGGCAGGGCAGCAATAACCGGAAGGTCGAACCGACCCCTACCACCGACTCTACTTCCAGTTTGCCTCCCAAAAGCCGTGTCGCTTCTGAAGCGATGGACAAGCCCAGACCGACGCCTGGTTTGCCGTAGGTATCGGCGCGCTGGAAAGCATCGAACAGGTGGGTCAGGTTTTCCGGCGCAATGCCCGGACCCTGATCGCTCACGCTGAGGATCCAGGCATTGTTTTCCCTGCTGGCGTTATGACGAGCTGTGACTTCTATCCGGCCATCCGAACTGTATTTTACCGCGTTTCCCAGCAGATTCTGCAATATAGGCACCAGCAGCGCTTCTTCACTGATCACTTTCGCGCCTTCCGGCACATCGATGCGTAACTCTATTCCCTTCAATTGCGCTTCCGGTGTGATCTGCCTGACTGATTCAGATACCAGTGAATTCAGATCCACCGCTTCCATCGCCGAGTGAAAGTACCCTTTTCGCAGTTGCTCGGATTGCAGCAAGCGATCCATTCCAGCAGTGGTCTTGAGTATGATGCTCCTGACCGATTCCAAGTCCGCGACGTCGCCGGCAAGCTCGGGAATTTTTGCGAGCTTTGTTGCAACCATCTGGATGTACAGCGTCATGTGACTGAGGTGATTGCGAAGATCATGAGAAAGAAAAGAGAGATACTTGGACTGGATTTCGGTTGCAGACTTGAGCTGTCGCTGCAGATTCTCGACGAATATGACCGTTCCGCTTTGCAGCGCCGCATCCACTGCCATGTTCAGGGCAACATTGCTTGTCTCGTCCAGTTCGCCATTCAATTCTTCGGAAATCTGTTCGATCATTACGCGTCGCAGAAGCTGGTATTCGACTACCAGTTCGCGCATGTTGTAATTTTCCTGAAAGCGCGACTCGCCATGCAGTTTGCTGCCTTCCACCAGCGCCTGGGTAGTGACGGGATGGCTGGAGGAAAACGCGTCGATCACCTCTTCCAGGATGAGAGGCACAGAGTCGCGGAGATTTCTTAGCGTGAGCGCGTCAGCCGCGGGGAGGGTGCAAGCGACAGACTTCTCCCACTCCCGCAGGATCGCGTCCTTGCGTGCGCGCAGGGCGGAGGCGAGGTGAGGAAACGCATGATAGGCCAGCAGGTCCAGGGTAGGGTCGGCTGTGGACATAAGTTCTGAAAAACCGATAGTTTGGAGAGCGCTATTTTACTGCCAAATGGGGAGATGAAGTCGGGGAGCGATATCTTTCAACCCCAGGTTGACCTGAGGCAGGACCCTTGTCTTTTAAAGGAGGCTTGCAGGTGGCCTTGATATGGGCCGCTGATTTTGTGCTAGACTCATATTCTGAAGCCATGACGTCGAGAGGGAACCTATGCGAGGATATAGGAATAGGGGTTCCGCGCACAGTCTGCTGACGCTCACGAAGGATGCATTGTGCTGGCTGTTTCGGCACGGGCAAGTAGAGTTGGAGAGAGCGGCCAATAGCTGGATGCTGGCATGCATGAAAAAGGGATTCGTCCGGCTGATTTCCCGCGCATGGGAGACGGCAAGCAGCAGGCAGACATGGGCGCGCATAAGAAACAGATTATATCGGCTCATTTACCAGGGACTTGAAATAGTGAGCAACAGCCAGGCTCTTACACTTACAAGAAAAACACTGCGCGGCCTGATACTGTTATCGAGCATTCCATTGTTTGGAATGGTGGCAGCCTTTGGTATTGCTCCCGATACCGCGGTGGAAGACGTGCCGGCGGTCGAGCAGGTCGTCCTCGGCCTGGAGATTCCGGAAATCCGCGCCAGCTCGGCGGAGGGCATGACTTTCTGGCGTCATGAACGTATCCAGCAGGGCGATACCATCGGGAGCCTGCTTTCCCGGCTTGAAGTAAATAATCAGGATGTAGCACGTCTCATTCGGGATACTTCGGATCTGAAGGCCTTGCATCCACTGGCTGCGGGCAGAATGGTGCATGCCGAAACCAGCGCCGTGGGCGAGTTGCTGCTGCTGCGCTACTTTCCCGGTGGCAGCGAACAGGTGGTGCTGGAAAAGCGCGACGGCAGCTATGTAGTGAGCGACAGGCCGGCATTGCTGGAAACACATATCCAGATGAAATCAGGCGTGATCGAAAGCTCGCTTTTTTCTGCGATCGACCGCGCGGGCATTCCAGACAGCGTGGCTTCCCAGATTGTCGATATCCTGGCTTCCCAAATAGATTTTCACCGCGATCTGCGCAAGGGTGACCGTTTTACGGTGGTGTACGATTCCCTCTACGGCAACGGGGAACCGACGAGAGCAGGCCGGGTGCTGGCGGTGGAGTTCGTCAATCAGGGAGTGCCTTATCGGGGAGTGTACTTCCCGGGGAGTGACGGTGGAGAAGGCGGTTATTACACGCCGGATGGGAAGAACCTGCGCAGGGTGTTTCTGCGCTCGCCGCTGGAATTCTCTCGCATCAGTTCCGGTTTTTCCACCGGCCGCTTCCATCCCGTCCTGAAAAAATGGCGGGCCCATAAGGGCATCGACTACGTGGCGCCTACTGGCACAGGGGTAAAGGCGGTAGCCGATGGCGTCGTGGCGGTGGCGGGATGGGAAGGGGGATATGGAAACGTGATCATCCTCGAGCATGAAGGGTCATATGCCACGGTTTACGGCCACCTGTCTGCTTTTGCCAAAGGGTTGCGCAAGGGTCAGCGTGTCCGCCAGGGATATATCATTGGCCGGGTTGGAGCCACTGGCCTGGCGAGCGGACCCCATCTGCACTTTGAGTTCCGTGTCAATGGCATTCAACGCGATCCTCTGAAGGAGCCCATGCCGGAAGGAAAACCGATCGCTCCCGCGCACCTCACGGCATTTTACGAATCAACGAAATCGTCGATGGCGAGGCTCGATATGCTGCATGGCATCAATCTCGCACTGCTGGATTAACGGCGGGTGGTCGACTGGATCGGCGGGATAAAGGTCACGTCAGCGGGAGAGATTTGAAAGCGGCGTACTATATCGGCATCATGTCGGGCACCAGCCTGGATGGGATCGACGCAGTGCTTGCCGATTTTGAAGCCCCCCGGCCGGTATTGCTGGACAATTTCTATCTGCCATACCCGGGAAAGCTCCGCGAACAGTTCAAGGAACTCCATTTTCCCGGCCAAGACGAGTTGCACCGCGCTGCGATGCTTGGTAATCAGCTTGCCTGCCATTACGCCGAAGCAGTGGCGGGCTTGCTTCGCAAAAGCGGCATTGCGCCGCACGAAGTCGCTGCCATCGGATGTCACGGGCAAACCGTACGTCATTGTCCCCAGGCAGAAGCGGGTTACACCATCCAGTTATGCAATTCTCCGTTGCTGGTAGAACTCACCGGAATCAGGGTGGTTTCCGATTTCAGGAGTCGCGATATCGCCGCGGGAGGACAGGGCGCGCCCCTGGTGCCGGCATTTCATCAGGCTTTGTTCGCGGACCCGCATGTTCATCGCGTGATCGTCAACATCGGGGGAATCAGCAATCTCACTGATCTGCCGCGAAGTGGAAACGTGACAGGATTCGATTGCGGCCCGGGCAATGCAATGATGGACGAGTGGTGCGCGCGACATACCGGGCAAGCGTATGATGAGGACGGAAGGTGGGCGGCAACCGGAAAAGCGATCCCCCTGCTGCTGGAAAAGCTGCTGGCACTGACGTTTTTTTCCCTTTCCCCACCCAAAAGCGTCAGCAGGGAATTATTCAGTACAACCTGGCTGGACGGCTATCTGAAGGGAAATGAGAGTCCGGCCGATGTCCAGGCCACCCTGCTGGAGCTGACCATTACCGGAATTGCCCGTTGTATACTCGATTACTGCGGGGATGCAGCTGAAATTTATGTGTGCGGCGGGGGCGCACGGAACAGTCACCTCGTCGCCTCCCTTCAGGTGGCATTGTCCGGCAGGAAAGTTGGATTGACGGACAGCTTGGGCGTGGACGCAGACTGGCTGGAAGCTTTCGCCTTTGCCTGGCTCGCGCGACAAGTCATCCATGGCATGCCTGGCAATATTCCCTCGGTTACCGGCGCGAAGGGCCCACGGCTTCTCGGAGCCATCCATCCTGCTTAGGACCTGTCGCAGAGTTAACCCGCAGGGCTTAAACGGAGAATGAAGAGCCGCAACCGCAGGTGCTTGCAGCGCCCGGATTCTTGATAACGAACTGGGCGCCCTCGGCGTTTTCCTGATAATCGATTTCCGCTCCTGCCAGATACTGGAAACTCATGGCGTCCACCAGAAGTTTGACACCATTTTTTTCCATTACCGTGTCGTCTTCACTTATCAGTTCATCAAAGGTGAATCCGTACTTGAAGCCGGAGCATCCGCCTCCTGCCACGAATACCCGCAGCTTGAGATCGTTGTTTCCTTCCTCTTCGATCAGCTCTCTGACCTTGTTTGCCGCGCTGTCGGTAAAGATCAATGGCGTTGGGATGTTCATCATCGAATCAGTCTGACCTGAACCATCGTTGAAAGGGGCGTTCATAAGCGTTTCCGAATAGCCTGGTAAGAGATTGCAGTGTTACACGTGCTTCAAATCGTTGATCTGGGCCGCCGGCAATAATGTAACGACATTGCTTCCGCGTTCCAGGATTTCCGTATGGAGCAGCATGCCCTGAACAGATGCACCCAGATGTATTTCCATGCCCTTATAGTGTACATCGCCACAGACCTTTGCCTTCGGCTGGAGTTCCACATACTCGGTAACCTTTATCGTGCCGACTACCGTGCCATTGATCACCGCATGGGAAACGTGGATGACACCCTCTACGACCGCCTGATCGCTTAAAACCAGAGTGCTCGGCATGTCGCTCAACCCGGTAATGTTTCCCGTAACACGACCGTCTATCCGGACCCCCCCGCTGAAGATGATATTTCCTTCAATGTGAGTATCAACGCCGATAAGCGAATCGATCTGGTTGTGCGGTTTCCCTGTTTTCTCAAACATTTTCTCTCCTTACAAAGACAGATTCACCGTTTGCATGAGCCTGGCCTGCGTTTCGCCCTTCTCGAACACTTTCACCTGCAAGCTGTCGACAATGGCGTCCGGACCCAGCCAGAAAGTGCTTTCCACTCGTCGATAAAATCGGAAGCTGACATCAAACTTCTTCGATGGATCGTCGCTGGTCTCGTTGGAGGTCAATGACTGGACCATTTTTTCCCCGTTTTGCTGAAAGTTGACGGCAAATTCCAGGTTTCCGTGAAAATCCTTGCCCCGCACTCCCGACTGAACCAGGAGCAGGCTGTACCGGTATTCGCCGGGCAGTTTACCTCTTTCTAGCTTCAGGCCCCCGATGGAAACACGCTGCCCGGCCTTGCCGGAAGCAGAACCAAGATTCTGGAAAAAGGCCAGATCTTCCTTGAGGCGCGTATTTTCGCCCTGCAGGGTCTTGACCTGGCTTGCGATGTCCTGGCGGGCGACGTGATCCATTTGCAACTGCTGATCGAGCCCCGCCAATTTCACGCGCAATTCGTCATTCTCACGCTGCAGCCGCGCATTCGACTGTGACAACCGCTCGATCTCCGGTCCTGTCTCCGTTTTTTCCTCCTGCTGGGATTCAATTCTGTCGGGAACACCAGCTTTGCGTCCGGCATCGTACATGCCCCATGAAAGAATCAGCGCAGCCACGAGCAGGATGGCAAGAGCCACCCAGCGGACATGAGCGGGAGTCTGCAGGCGGACCGCGGCTGGCGCCGCAGCTATTTTATGCCTTCTGTTACGCGACTTTATCATAAGCCCATGTCATGCCCTTTGAAGCGGCAGCCAGGCGTATCCGAAACATCGCAAAAGAGCATCAGATCGAAATAATGGAAAGTTTTTCTTGCAGGGTGGGTCCTCGATCACTATCAGAAGGCGTGTCGAGAGAAACCCGCAGCCGACTATGGATATTCTAACCATGAACTTCGATCTTGACAAAGACTATTGATCCGGCCAGAAAATACTATGAATCTCGTAATTCCGCTTATTTACGATTTCTTACGGAAACAAGGGGACGTGGGTGATGGCAAGGGTTTCCGGCAAGCCGAACATAAGGTTCATATTCTGCACTGCCTGCCCGGCCGCCCCCTTGACAAGGTTATCCGTAACCGAGAGTATGACGGCCGTATCCCCACCCTGGGGGCGGTGAACGGCGATGCGGCAGAGATTCGAACCCCGCACAGAGCGGGTTTCCGGATGAGAGCCTGCCGGAAGTACGTCGACAAACGGTTCATTCACGTAGCGGTTTTCGTATAACGCCTGCAAATCGACTTCTTTAAGGAGTTTTGCATAAAGCGTGGCATGAATGCCGCGAATCATCGGGGTGAGATGCGGTACGAATGTCAGGCTGATGGGGTGCTTTGCCGCTTGCGACAAGCCCTGCCTGATCTCGGGGAGATGGCGATGCCCGGATACCCCATAGGCCTTGAAATTGTCCGCTGCTTCAGCAAAAAGGGTATGAATTTCCGCGTTGCGTCCCGCGCCTGACACGCCCGATTTCGCGTCTGCGACGAGATGATCCAGATCCACCGCGCCCGATTCCACCAGGGGAAGGAAACCCAGTTGCACGGCCGTGGGATAGCAGCCGGGGTTGGCTATGAGCCGCGCTGTCTTTATCCTGTCGCGATTGATTTCCGGCAGACCGTAGACCGCCTCCGCAACCAGTTCGGGGCAGGCATGCGGCATTCCATACCATTTTTCCCAGATGGCGATATCCTTGATGCGAAAATCGGCGGCAAGATCAATTATCCGCACGCCTGCATCGAGCAGGGATGGAACCCGCTTCATGGCAATGCCATTCGGGGTGGCAAAGAATACCACGTCGCATTTATCGAGGTTTGCCTCCGCGGGATCGGAAAATTTTAACTCTATCCGTCCGCGCAGACTTGGAAACAACTGGGCGACATCCATGCCAGCTTCCTTGCGCGATGTAATTGCCTCGATACTCACCTCCGGGTGTTGAGACAAAATACGCAGCAACTCCACCCCGGTATATCCGGTTCCACCTACGATGCCAATCTTAAGCATGGTTCTTCGAGATTTTCGTGTGGTTAAAATTCGTTGTCACGCCGCATCTACCTGACGTCTGAATGATGTCTGTGGCAGAAAGGTTTACGATTACAGCGCCAAAAAAAAGAAAAAACAAAAAAGCCGCCTGTCCGCCAGAAGCAGCGGGCAGGCGGCTTTTTATGATAGATAAAAGCTTATCGTTTGGAGAACTGCTTCCGGCGTCGTGCCTTGCGCAGACCAACCTTTTTGCGCTCCACTTCACGCGCGTCACGCGTAACCAGCCCGGCATTGCTCAATACGGGTTTCAGGGTTGCATCGAAGTCAATCAGCGCACGGGTAATTCCATGCCTCACTGCGCCTGCCTGTCCGGATTCGCCTCCGCCATGAATATTCACCAGGATGTCAAAGCGATCGAGATTTCCGGTCAATTCCAGCGGCTGGCGCACCACCATGCGTCCCGTTTCCCGGGAAAAAAATTCATCCACGGGTTTGTCGTTGACTGTTATCACGCCGCTGCCCGGCTTGATGAACACACGCGCTACGGCACTTTTGCGCCGCCCCGTACCGTAACTATAGGTTCCATTCATGATGATCAAGCCCTGACTTCAAGTTGCCGCGGCTGTTGTGCCGCGTGTGGATGTGCTGCGCCGGCATATATTTTGAGCTTCTTTAACATTGCATAGCCGAGAGGACCCTTCGGCAGCATGCCTTTTACCGCTTTTTCCAGCGGTCTGCCGGGAAAACGCGCATGCATTTTCGCGAAACTCGTTTCGTATATACCACCGGGGTAACCGCTATGGCGATAGTACATCTTGCCTTCAGCCTTGTTGCCGGTAACGCGCATCTTGTCCACGTTGATCACGACAATGAAATCACCGGTATCCACATGCGGCGTATAGATGGGCTTATGCTTGCCTCGAAGACGATGGGCAATCTCGGCAGCGAGACGTCCAAGTACCTTGTCGGCCGCATCAATCACGAACCATTCCCGATTCACTTCATGTGGCTTGGCTGAAAAGGTTTTCACAAACCTACCCCTGCTTATTTACTGAAAGCCGCGCATTCTATGCCAGAGATGTGCAAATGTCAAACCGGAATCCGTGGGCAGGGGACGCATTCGCCTGCCATTCACCTGCCGCAAACACCGCTCTCTTCGTTGACTTTCGTTTTGCAAGGCGGAGAATGCCGGCGACTTTTGTTCCCCACCAAAATCATTGAGAAAACGGTTATCATAACGCACCTTAAAATTGCCGGCGGAAGATTACAGCGTTACAGCGAAGTATTGAGGCAAGAACTGCAGGAAGCCTCTGAACAGGTGCTCCATGTTCGCCTGGCAACGTGTTCGAAGATTCCATAACATCATCTTATTATCTTATTTGTTCGAGGAGAAGTTGTATGTCGCAAAAGCACCCTGTCATCGCCGTTACCGGGTCATCCGGCGCCGGTACGTCGACGGTCAAGAATAGTTTCGAGCACATTTTCCGGCGCGAGAAACTGACTGCTGCGGTGGTGGAGGGAGATAGCTTCCATCGTTATGATCGCGATGCCATGAAAAAAGCCGTAGCCGAATCCGAAAAGGACGGAGGACGACCCATCAGTCATTTCGGTCCGGAGGCCAACGAGTTCGAGAGGCTGGAAGCGTTGTTCAAGGAATACGGCGAGACTGGCGGCGGGGAGACGCGCCTGTATCTGCACAATGACGAGGAAGCTGCGCCCTACCAGCAGAAGGCAGGCACCTTCACGCCCTGGGCGCCGATAAAGCCCGGCTCGGATCTGCTGTTTTACGAAGGGCTGCATGGAGGAGTGCAGAGCGACACGGTGGATGCGGCCAGATATGTCGACCTGCTGGTCGGTGTCGTGCCCATCGTGAATCTGGAGTGGATTCAGAAAATCCACCGCGACATGAATGCGCGTGGCTATTCGGCCGAAGCGGTGACGCATACGATACTGCGCCGTATGCACGATTACGTGCATTACATTACTCCGCAGTTTTCCCTGACGCATATCAATTTCCAACGGGTACCGACAGTGGATACCTCCAATCCCTTCATCGCACGGGACATTCCGACACTGGACGAAAGTTTCGTCGTAATTCGGTTCCGCGATCCAAGGAATGTGGACTTTCCATATCTGCTTGCCATGATTCACAACTCATTCATGTCCCGCCCGAACACTATCGTCGTTCCCGGCGGAAAAATGGGTCTGGCCATAGAGCTCATATTGACGCCGCTCATTCTTGATCTCGTGGTAGCGAGCCGCAAAAAATAGCCGCGCGCAATAGCGCGAGGCGTTATAGTAAAACCTCCTGCAAACCGGCGTCCCTTCGTCCCTTTCTGCGCACACTCGCGTATTTGCGCAGATTCCATATACCGGAAGGAGAACCAGGCGCCGGGTATGCAGGAGCATCAAGCTGTTCTACATTGCCTTTAATCCGATTTTGCAGAGCCTGAACGACTCCGGCCCTGCCCGGACCGGAAAAATCTTTGCTGTATGTCTTCTCTACTCACCGCACTAAACCCGGAACAACTCGAAGCCGTTACGTTGCCCCATCAGTCGGCGTTGGTACTTGCCGGCGCGGGCAGCGGCAAGACCAGGGTGCTTACGACCCGCATCGCGTATCTGATCCAGTCCGGCGAGGCCAGTCCTCACGGAATGTTGGCCGTCACTTTTACCAACAAGGCGGCCAAGGAAATGCTTACTCGCATTGCCGCCATGCTGCCCATCAATACTCGCGGCATGTGGATAGGTACCTTCCACGGCTTATGCAACCGCCTGCTTCGCGCTCACCACCAGGATGCCGGTTTGCCGCAGACCTTTCAGATTCTGGATTCCGCCGATCAGTTGGCAGCCATCAAGCGCATCCTGAAAAATCTGGGTGCGGATGATGAGAAATTTCCTCCGCGCCAGGTCCAATGGTTCATCAATAATGCCAAGGAGGAGGGGCTGCGCGCATCGCAGGTGGAAGCGTACGATGACTATGCGCGCAAGATGGTCGAGTTTTATGCATCTTACGAGCAGCAATGCAACAAGGAAGGGGTGGTTGATTTTGCCGAGTTGCTGCTGCGCAGCTATGAATTGCTGATGCGCAACGAAATCGTACGCGAACATTATCGCGGTCGTTTCCTGCACATCCTGGTGGATGAGTTCCAGGATACAAGCCGGCTGCAATACAAATGGCTGCGGCTGCTCGCCGGTCCGAAAACCGCTGTCTTTGCCGTGGGCGATGACGATCAGAGCATTTATGCCTTTCGCGGCGCCAATACCGGCAACATGAGAGAGTTCGAACAGGATTTTCGCATCCCCAGGATCATCAAGCTGGAGCAGAACTACCGTTCACATGGCAACATCCTGGATGCAGCCAATACATTGATACGCAACAACAATGGACGGCTCGGCAAGAATCTCTGGACTTCGGAAGGACGTGGCGAGCCGATACGGGTATACAACGCCCCGACCGACTTCGATGAAGCGGCGTTTATCGTGGATGAGGTCAGATCTCTGCGTGCGGAGGGTGTCGCATTGTCCCAGATCGCGCTGCTTTATCGTTCCAATGCGCAATCACGCGTTCTGGAGCACGCCTTGTTCAATGCCTCGCTGCCTTATCGGGTGTACGGGGGCATGCGCTTCTTCGAGCGGCAGGAAATCAAGCACGCATTGGCTTACCTGCGGATGATAGCCAATCCGGAGGATGACAACGCGCTACTGAGAATCGTCAACTTCCCCGCGCGTGGCATCGGCCTGCGGAGCCTGGAGCAATTGCAGGACGAAGCCGGGCAGCAAGGGGGAAGTCTCTGGGACGCGATGCTGAAAAAATGCAGAGGCAGAGAGCCTTCCACGTCAGGCTTGCCGAATAAGCCCTCGGTGGGAACGGGAGGGAATAAAGAGCCGGACAGGCCCAGAAGAGGTATCGAGGGCTTCGTTGCGCTGATCGAATCGATGCGGCAGGTTTGTGAAACCCTGCCGCTCCCGGAAATCGTCGGACACATGCTGGAGCACAGCGGATTGATTGGGCATTACCGCGCCGAGCGCGAGGGTGCCGATCGGCTGGAGAATCTGAACGAGTTGATCAATGCGGCTACTGCCTTCGTGCATGAAGCCGAAGATGATGGCCTGGCTGTTTTTCTCAATCATGCTTCCCTGGAAGCAGGCGAGCACCAGGCTGGCGGAGGGGAGGACGCCTTGCAGCTGATGACCGTGCATTCCTCCAAAGGGCTGGAATTTCACAGCGTATTTCTAAGCGGTCTCGAAGAAGGTCTGTTTCCCCACGATAACAGCCGCAACGAGGCAGGGGGACTGGAAGAGGAGCGGCGCCTGATGTACGTAGCCGTGACGCGCGCGCGGCGCCGCCTGTATTTGAGCTTTGCCCAAAGCCGCATGCTGCATGGCCAGACCCGCTACAACATTCCCACCCGATTCATAGAGGAAATACCCCAGGGCGTGCTCAAGTGGCTGCAACCCCTGCAGAAGACAGCGCCCTGGCGACCGGAGCCGGTTTCTCCCACCCGGGAGTTTGCGCCGCGCCCGCAAATCCGGGAAACGGGTACCCGGGAGACGGCGGCATCGCCCTGGCGGGTGGGCCAGAACGTGGTTCACGCAAAGTTCGGGGCAGGGGTGATCGTCAACTGCGAAGGCCGCGGTGCAGACGCGCGGGTTGAGGTTAAATTCGGCCGCAATGGCACCAAGTGGCTGTTACTGGAATATGCAAAACTGACGGCGGTGTGAGTTCGTGAGTCTATGCGAGCCCGGGTGCCCGGTGTGAGCTGGAAACGCTGCACTTCCGCATCCCCCGTAGTTTTCCGCCGGCAGTTCCCGCCGGGAATTCCCAGGCGGATTCATGCGGCTTCCGTGACATCCCCGGAGTTCGCTGTTTCCTGAAAGATATCCATGTAGCTGGTGTAGATCGAAGCAAAAACGGTCGGAACCAGCACAAAAAATCCCAGGCCGTAAGGAATCATGGCGGTGATTGTGAGCCCCACGAGTACCAACAGGTAAATCTGGAATGCCACGATATTTTTCACGCATGCGAAAAAGCTCGTTCGCATTGCTTCCACTGGAGGCATTTCATTGAATACCGTGAGCAGAGGCGCGAACCAGGTCGCCATCAGGAGAGGGATGGACAGGGTCAGCGCTACCAGGGAAGCGGATAGCATATCGCCTGATACGTTTTTCAATTCGTTTTCATCGACCCGTTTTCCTTCCAGCAGCAGGCTCATGAGCACGTCGCCACCGACCAGCATGAATATGCCAACGATGAGCACCTGGCCCACTAGATAAATTCCTCCTATCGTAACCAGCGGTCCGGCGTTGCGAAAACCTGCAAAGAGATGCGCTATTTCCAGTTGTCCCCCACGTTCCAGCGTTCTGCAGCCGATCATCAGTCCCGCCAGGAATACCGGCGAGAGCAGCGTGAAAATGAATTGACCCGCTGTCGGGATAAGTCCCAGGGTGGCTGCGATCAGCAGAAGGGTGGTGCAAAGAAGAATCCATACCATGGGGACCTTGCGGAACAACTGAAAACCTTCCGCTATCCACTCCCATCCCCTTCTCCCATCTACCTGCCTGATATCCATCTTGTTTTTTCTCCGGTAAACGCCTTCCATATTCTGGCATGCCGCTGGCTGTTCAACTGACGGTCAGATCCACACCTCGGCGAGTTTCGAGCGTGCTGCTGCATGGTTTTTCAGTATGCGCATGAAGTGAGCAGGATCCTTCACGTGCGTAAGTTCTCCTGCCCGCGGCAGGTGATAATCCTGCAGGCGTGAGAGCCAGAAGCGCAACGCGCCCCCGCGCAGCATTACCGGCCAGGCGTCACGCTCGGCCTCCAGCAGCGGCCGGGTGCGATGATAAGCTTCGAGCAGTGATGAGGTCCGCTCCGGGTCCAGTTCCGCGTTTTCGTTGAGGCACCAGTCATTCGCGGTAATCGCCAGGTCGTATAGCAGCACGTCGTTGCAGGCAAAGTAGAAATCGATCACTCCGCCCATTGCGCCGTCGTTGAAAAGCACGTTGTCACGAAACAGGTCGGCATGAATCACGCCGCGTGGAAGACTTTCCGCCCGATGCGATGATTGAAAGCGCAATTCCTCCCTGAGAATCGCAGCCTCATTCTCTGAAAGAAACGGCATGACTTCCTGCGCCGCAGCTTTCCACCACCTGGGTCCTCGCGAGTTCTCCATTTTTTCCGGATAGGATAAGCCGGATAAATGCATATTCGCCAGGAGTTCGCCAACCTCGGCACAGTGCGCCGCCGTGGGAGATTCCTGCGACTTTCCGGGAAGGCAGGTGACAATGCTCGCTGGCTTGCCGTTGAGTTCTCCCAGGAATTTATTGGCGAGATCCGCCACAGGGCTGGGGCAGGGAAGGCCATGGCGCGCCAGATAGGCCATCAGGTTCAAATAGTAGGGCAGCTCCGCCGGAGCCAGTTTCTCAAACAGCGTCAGAACATATTTGCCGTGGCTGGTGGTGACAAAATAATTCGTATTTTCAATGCCGGAAGAGATGCCCTGCAGATTGATCAGTTTGCCGATGGAATAATTTTTCAGCCACGCGGAAAGCTGCTCATGGGTAACTGTGGTGAAGACAGACATGGAGCGGGAAAGTAAGGCAGAAGCAGTTTAATCAGGCGCAATGGCTGTCCTGGGAAATCAGAACTCGCGTATCACCCACATCGGAGGGCGAATACGCTGGTCCAGACCACCTGTATCGTGGGTGGAAAAAGTGCCGTCGCCGCGATTGTCGATCAGGTAATACGGAAGCCCTATGCGCGGTATGACCTTGATCATGTAGAGGCGTCCATTGAGGCGATATTCCTCGATCTGGTCCTCTCCCCGCTTGGTGATGGTAACCTGCGGTTCAAGCGATTCTTCCTCGTCCTCGATGCCGGGTGAAGGCAGCGATAATTCCGGGGGTTCCGGGACTTCCGGTATGGGTCGCAGATCCTTGGGCTGATTGGATTGCGCCGCCGCCGGTAGTACAGAACTCAATAACAGTGCAACAACGATACGACGCATGGCGCCTCCCGGCGGGTCAGGTCAATACGTCATTCTATCCGAAATGCCCTGGCTGTTATAGATTGAGTTGAATTTCCCGTTCCGCGGCGGAAGGCTCGAAGCCGCGCGTCTCGTAATACTTGAATATCGCATCCACCACCTCCGCCGGCTCGTCGATTACCTGGATCAGGTCCATATCTTCGGGGGCGATCATGCCCTCCGCAACGAGCACATTCTGCAGCCACTCGAGCATGCCGCGCCAGAAATCCGAACGAACCAGGATAATGGGCATCCTGCGGGTCTTCCCGGTCTGGACCAGTGTCAGCGCTTCCATCAGTTCGTCCAGCGTGCCGAATCCGCCGGGCAACACCACATAGGCTGTCGCGAGTTTGATGAACATGTATTTGCGCGCAAAAAAATGGCGAAACGTCTGGCTGACATCCTGATAAACATTCCGGTGCTGTTCGTGCGGCAACTGGATATTCAGTCCGATACTGGGAGATTCGCCATAATAGGCTCCCTTGTTCGCAGCTTCCATGATGCCCGGACCTCCACCGGAAATGACGGAAAAGCCTGCATCAGAGAGTTGCCGTGCAATCTGCTCGGTTAACTCATAGTAGGGATGATCAGGGAGGGTGCGGGCACTGCCGAAAATGCTAACCGCGGGCATGACGGCGTGGAGGCGTTCCGTTGCCTCGACAAATTCTGCCATAATCCCGAACACGCGCCAGGATTCACGTCCTGACCACGCCTTCTCCCGGAAATCGTTTGTCATGGTGCGGACTGCTTTGTTTTTCAGGCTCATCGGAAAACCTTTGGAAGTTAAATGAAAACACTACTGCTGGTCGATGGTTCATCTTATCTGTATCGCGCTTTTCACGCGCTGCCCGATTTTCGCAACCGCAATAACGAGCCAACCGGTGCAGTCTATGGCGTGCTGAATATGCTGCGCCGCTTGCACAAGGATTATCAGGCCGATTATAGCGCTTGCGTATTTGATGCAAAAGGCAAGACTTTCCGTGATGAGCTCTATGCCGAGTACAAGGCGAACCGGCCATCCATGCCCGACGAGCTAGCCGCCCAGATTGCGCCGCTCCTGGAATGCATAAATGCGATGGGATGGCCGATGCTTTCTGTGGAAGGAGTAGAAGCGGACGATGTGATCGGCACGCTGGTCAAGCAGGCGGAATGCGAGAACATGCGCTGCATCATTTCGACTGGCGACAAGGACATTGCACAACTGGTGAATCCACGGGTGACTCTCGTCAATACCATGACGAATGAAACGCTCGACGAAGCCGGTGTGCTCGGACGTTTCGGCGTACCCCCGGAACGCATGCTTGATTACCTGGCGCTGGTGGGCGACGCGGTCGACAACATTCCCGGTGTAGCGAAAGTGGGACCGAAAACCGCGGTGAAGTGGCTCAACCAATATGGGACACTCGATAACCTGATTGCCCACTCTCGCGAAATAGGCGGCGTAATCGGGGAGAATCTGCGCAATGCGTTGGACTGGTTGAGCAGATCGCGGCAGCTGCTCTCCATCAAGTGCGATGTTTCGTTGCCGGTCAACCTGCATGATCTCGGACTCCAGCCCCTAAACACAGTAAAGCTCGCGGAGTTGTACGAGCGGCTGGATTTCAAGAGCTGGTTGCGCGAGTTGCAGCAGGAATCCCAGGCGGGAGGAGATGCTGATGCGCTTTCTGCGGGTTCAGCCCATGCAGGCTCGAATCTGGTGCAGGCCGATTATCAGGCCATTCTTACCTCGGAGCAGCTTGATGAGTGGATGATGCGAATCGCCGGCGCGCCGGTCGTTTCGCTCGACACCGAAACGACTGGGCTCGATCCGATGCGCGCCGAACTGGTGGGTATCTCGTTTTCCGTGGAACCGCATCAGGGGGGATATGTACCGCTGGGGCATCGTTATGCTGGCGCTCCCAGCCAGTTGCCGCTCGACTTTGTACTCGAAAAGCTCAAACCCTGGCTGACAGACGCCACCGCTCCAAAACTGGGACAGAACCTGAAGTTTGACAGGCACGTGTTCGCCAACCACGGCATCGGGTTGAAAGGAATCGTTCACGACACGCTGCTGCAATCCTATGTCTTTGAATCCCATCGCCCGCACGATATGGACAACCTTGCGCTGCGGCATCTGGGGATCAAAACCATCAGCTATGATGAAGTCACCGGCAAGGGAGCGGCCCGGATAAGTTTCGATCAGGTGGATATCGAACGCGCTGCGCAGTACGCGGCCGAGGATACGGATATCACGCTGCAGCTGCACCAGCATCTGTACGCTGAAGTTGGCAACGATGCAAAGCTCGACCATATCTATCGCACGCTGGAAATGCCCGTGATGGATGTCTTGTTCGAGATGGAGCGCAACGGCGTGCTGTTGGACCTCAAATTGCTGGAAACGCAAAGCCGCGAGCTCGGTGAGAAAATGCTGGCGCTGGAGGAGCGCGCCTGCACCATTGCCGGGTTGCCATTCAATCTGAATTCACCCAAACAGATTCAGGAAATCCTGTTTGAAAGACTCAAGCTGCCTGTCATAAAAAAAACACCGAGCGGCGTTCCTTCCACCGATGAAGATGTGCTGCAAAAACTTGCACTCGATTATCCGCTTGCCAGGGTTCTGCTGGATTATCGCGGTCTTGCCAAACTCAAGTCCACTTACACTGACAAGCTGCCGCGCATGGTGCATCCCGTTACTGGAAGAGTGCACACCAATTATGCCCAAGCCGTCGCGGTAACGGGCAGGCTCGCCAGTAACGAACCGAACCTGCAGAACATACCCATTCGCACTGCCGAAGGGCGGCGTATCCGGGAAGCATTCATCGCGCCGGCCGGGCACAGGATCGTTTCCGCGGATTATTCACAGATCGAATTACGCATCATGGCGCACATTTCACAGGATGCCGGACTGCTCAAGGCCTTCGCACAAGGGGAAGACATCCATCGCGCCACAGGTTCCGAGATATTCGGCGTTCCTCTGGAGGCAGTGAGCAGCGAACAGCGCAGATATGCAAAAATCATCAATTTCGGCCTGATCTACGGCATGTCGGAATTCGGGCTCTCGACGCAGCTCGGCATCGAGCGGGCCGCCGCCAGAGCCTATATGGACCGCTACTTTGCCCGCTATCCCGGAGTGGCGGACTACATGCAGCGGACGCGAAAAACCGCAAGGGAAAACCGCTATGTGGAGACTGTC
Source organism: Nitrosospira sp. TNL300 (assembly GCF_055385915.1). NCBI lineage: Bacteria > Pseudomonadati > Pseudomonadota > Betaproteobacteria > Nitrosomonadales > Nitrosomonadaceae > Nitrosospira > Nitrosospira sp. TNL300. Next base: position 661,718 of record NZ_AP041005.1, read on the forward strand.
CTGGGGCGGCGGCTTTGGTTGACGGAGATCAACAGTTCCAACGGCATGCGCAGACAGGCGGCGGAACGCGCAGCGATCAATGCGCCCATGCAGGGTACTGCCGCGGATATCATCAAGCTCGCGATGATAGAAGTGCATGACTGGCTGCGGCGGCATGACCTGCGCAGCAAACTCATCATGCAGGTCCATGACGAACTGGTATTGGAAGTGCCGGAAAATGAAATCGAGACGATAAAGCGCGAGCTGCCGCTGCTCATGAGCAACGTGGCGCAACTTCAGGTCCCGTTATTGGTGGAGGTAGGCATCGGGCCAAACTGGGAGCAGGCACACTGACCGCATGCGTGAGAGAGCGGGAAGGAGAGAAGTATTACTTGCTAAATCCCTGAAAATTGCCGTAAAATCACACCCTTTTCGGTTTTGGACCTCCATAGGCAATTTACATGGTCATTATTCGACTGGCGCGAGGCGGCGCAAAAAAACGCCCGTTTTTCAATATGGTCGTAGCAGATTCACGCAATGCGCGTGATGGCAAGTTTATCGAGCGTGTCGGTTTTTATAATCCGCGGGCAGCCGGGGGTGAGGAATCGTTGCGTGTCAAGCTGGATCGCGTCACCTATTGGCAATCAAAAGGCGCCCAATTGTCAGATACCGTGGGAAAGCTGGTCAAACAGTTTGATTCCAGGCAAGAAGTCGCAGGAAGCTGAACCGGGCCAATTAGCCGAACCAATGGTGATAATGGGCCGCGTTGCCGGTCCCTATGCGGTAGCCGGCTGGATCAAGGTTTTTCCCTATACTGAATATGTGGATGGCTTGCTGGATTACCCGGACTGGTGGCTGGGCAGCGAGGGCGGCAAATGGCACAAATTCAAAGTGATCGAGGGCGAGGTTCACGGTAACGTATTGCTGGCTTCACTTGAACGATGTGCGGACCGTGACGCGGCTGCGCGGCTGAAGGGGCTGAAGATCGCCATTCCCCGCAAGCTGTTGCCGGCATTGCCGGAGAGCGGCGAGGAAGGTTATTACTGGTCGGATCTCATCGGGCTTGAGGTCATCAATTTGCAGGGCGAGGTGCTGGGTAAGGTGACAGGGCTGCTGGAAACCGGAGCGAACGATGTGCTTCAGGTGAAAAATCCGGGAGAAACCGAAAGACTGATACCTTTCATTGGCCAGGTGATCATCAAAGTGAATCTGGCAGCCGGTCGGATTACGGTGGATTGGGGTCAGGACTACTGATCATGACGTTCGATTTCGACGTTGTCACCCTGTTCCCCGAAATGTTCAATGCTGTAACCAGGTATGGGGTAACCGGGCGGGCGAATGAAAATGCCATTTATCGCCTGTATACCTGGAATCCGCGGGAATTTACCGAGGACAATTATCGCAGGGTGGACGACCGGCCCTATGGGGGCGGACCTGGCATGGTAATGCTGGCGGAGCCCCTGGAAAAAGCGATAACCGCTGCCAGGGAAAGGCAAAGAGCCTGTGGTATCAGTAACACGAGAGTAATTTATCTGTCACCTCAGGGAAGACCCCTGAACCAGGACGTGGTGACGGAGTTAAGCGAATTGCCCGCATTGGTGCTGCTGGCAGGCCGTTATGAAGGAGTGGATGAGCGGCTGATCGAACGTCAGGTGGACTATGAGATTTCCATAGGAGATTATGTCGTATCCGGCGGTGAACTGGCATCGATGGTGCTCATGGATTGCCTGGTGCGGCAGTTGCCCGGCGTATTGGGAGATCCGGAATCCGCGAACCAGGATTCCTTTACAGCAGGTTTGCTGGATTTTCCCCACTATACTCGGCCGGAAGTCTATTGGGGAAGCGTAGTGCCCGAGGTTTTATTGTCCGGAAATCACGCCAGAATTGAACGCTGGCGGCTACAGCAGTCCTTGGGAAGGACATGGTTGCGGCGGCCTGACCTGCTGGCATTGAAAATGGAGAAGGGCCTCACCGCGGAAGAGCGGAAGTTGCTGGAAGAGTTCCAGCACGCATACCAAGCGAATTGAGTGCCAATTGGAAGTTACTGAAACGCAAGGAATATAAGGCAAGGAGTCACGAAATGAATCTGATCGAGCAACTTGAAAGCGAAGAAATCAGCCGCCTAGGCAAGACAATTCCCGATTTTGCCCCTGGAGATACGGTTGTCGTCAACGTCAAGGTGGTGGAAGGAGACCGAAAACGCATTCAGGCGTACGAGGGTACCGTCATTGCCAAGCGTAACCGTGGTCTCAATTCTGCCTTTACCGTGCGCAAGGTATCCAGCGGTGAGGGAGTGGAAAGGACTTTCCAGACGTATTCTCCCCTGATTGCGAGCATAGAGATCAAACGCCGCGGTGCAGTGCGTCGCGCCAAACTTTATTACCTGCGTGATCGCTCCGGCAAATCTGCTCGTATTCGCGAAAAACTGCCGGCTCGCGCTTCAGCCAGGAAGGCAGAAAACGGAACGCAAAAGACCGGACAGGCCTAAGCCATTAAACCGGTTTCAAGGAACCGCCGAGCAGGTCCTCAGCGGTTCCTTTCTGCACAGGGCGCTCGCAGGGCGCCTTGTGCACGGTTACTCTCGTTCATGCTCTTGTGCGCTACGCACGTTCGTCACTCGGTGTCTCGTCATTCAGGATTGATCCGGAATCCGGCAAAGGTAGCGAAGGTAAGAGACAGCCAAGGCAGAACGGGCTGTAGCATAGCAATCCAGCGAATTTCGGCCATCGAATTCAGATCATGTCAGGGACTAAGGGTCAGGGCTTTCAGTCCTGACCCTTAGTCCCACTCTTCGCCTGTCAGCGCTTAATTCTGCTTCGGCTTCGGCTTGTTTTCGATTTCCTGGTACCAGATATCATAAACCTCATCGGGCCAGAGCGATTTGATCCAGACGATCACGTCCCCGATCTGCTGGTCTGTCAGTTTTCCCTTCCAGGCAGGCATGGTGCCATCCACGCTGCCATCCTGAATCATTTTTTCCAGCGTTTCCGTTGAGTGATGCCAAGCGTGAGCGCTGCCATCCAATGGCGGTGGAGGATACCGGCCATCCGGTCCCGGAGTACGCCAACCTGGCGTAGCTTCACCGTTCGGTCCGTGACAACTTGCACAATTCTTTCGATAAGTCTCTTCGCCGCGCTTGATTTTTTCCGGCGCCAACTTGCGTGCGGCGAGGTTTTTAGGCTGCTCCACCTGAGCAGCGGCAGGCGGGGTTGGTTCAGCCGGAACCGTACCGGATTCCGCGGCAGGAGGTGCGGAAGACGCCGGTGGTGCCTCAGGTGGCGCAGTCTCTGTGGCGGAAGGCGGGGTAGCTGCCGGAGTGGTTGCGGATGGCGAGGCGAGCTGCTTCGGCTCGCCGCATCCTGCGATCAGTCCAATCGTCATACTTGCCAGGAGCAATAACCGCATATTCATGATTGTCCGGCTCTCATGCCTGTCACTTTTCCGGTTACCGCCACAGCTATTGCCCAGAATGCCGGAACCCGCAAGCTTCTTATCGCATACCTCACTATCGCTCGATGGTCTGAAGCTCCTCATTTGAGTCTCATCACAGATGCTTTCGGATCAGAGGGAAGATGACGGCTGTAAATCGATGTGACCCCCTGTTTGTTGATCAGAAGTACATCGTACGGATCGTTACGCTCGCCTTCCATTCCAGGGGAGCCATGCGGCATGCCGGGAGCGGTCAGGCCGATGGCGCTGGGACGCTCCTTGAGAAGTCGTTTGACATCTTGTGCAGGCACGTGTCCTTCAATTGCATAGCCGTCGACCAGCGCAGTGTGACATGAACCGAGTACAGGGGCGATGCCCGCCTGCTCACGGGCTTCCTTGTTGCCTACATCATGAGTATTCACGGTAAATCCATTGGCGCGCATATGATCGACCCACTTCGCGCAGCACTTGCAGGTGGAACTTTTGTAAACGTCAACTGTTGCGGAAGCATAAGCGCCGCCCGCAAAGGCAGCAAACATGATTCCAGCTAATACTGCGTGTCTCGATATTTTCATTTCGCTCCTACTTTGATTGTGCCTTTCATACCTGGGAAATTCATACCTTTGAAGTGGCCGGGCAGCGGGCAGGCAAAATCCACTACGCCTGCTTCCGTGAAATGCCACACCAGCTCCCCGGTCTTACCCGGCTCGATCGAAACCATATCCGGCTGGTCCGGATGCGCATGGTCAGGGTGTTTTTTCAGCATTTTACCATGCTTATCAATTTCTTCCGCAGTGCCGATCATCATCTCGTGCTTTTTCTTGCCTAGGTTCGTAATCAGAAATTTTATGGTTTCACCTTGTTTCACCTTGATCTCGTCAGGTTTGAAGCGATTATCCACCGCAGTTATTTCAACGATCCGGGAAGCGTGACTGGGGTCGCCCGGCTTCCCGATGGCTTCCGTTTCCTCCTGAGCAAGGGCGCCGATCGAAACCAGGCCGAAGCTTAAAGCAGATGCGATCAGAACCTTTTTCATGAGATTTTCTCCTTTCTATGTGAGATCCCGCTTAGCCCTCTTCAGGCAAACCGTCTTTTTATTCTTATTTGCAAGTCCAATATAGCAAAATAGCAAAAAAATGCCCGCCCGCGCGATAGACCGAAAACGCGGTTTTGGAGTTCCGCAGAGCACCTGTTATCCGCTTTGCGTATGGTCGCAATCTTATCGCAACCATCCCTTGCGTTTTATGTATATAAGTGGCAGCAGCGCAGCCGATACCGTCAACCCCATCGAATAAATGAATCCGTATTCCCATGCGAGTTCCGGCATTACGGCGAAGTTCATGCCGTAGAAGGTGCCCACCAGCGTGGGTGGCAGGAAAACCGCGGTGATGATGGTGAAGACCTTGACGATCTGGTTCTGCTTGATGTTGAGAATATTCGTGACCGCATTCTGCAGATACCGCACCTTCTCGTGCTCGAAGTAGGCATGCTCCTTTACGCCGGCCACGTCTTCGGCCAGTTCCGTGGTCAATACCTGCAGCTCTGCCTCCGCCACGTTATCGATCTCGCCACTCAAGTAACGCACGGTGCGCGCCAGCGACAACTGCGCTTCCAGGCAGCGCGAAATAATATCTTCCTTTTCATTCAGGTCTTGCATGGTCTCTATCAGGTCAGGCACACCCAGTTCCCTGCCCTGCGCGTTATATCCATCCGATATTTCGGAAATCTCTTCTGCACTTCGCTCCAGTTCATCCGCGAGACGATCTATTACCGTATCCGCGCTGTCATTGGCCACCTGCAGCAATAGTCGAAGTACCGATTTCGGATTCCGGGCATGATTCGGCCTGCGATTCATGCGCTGCAATGCTGTGTCGAACGGGTGGAAATCGGGATCCTGGCAGAGAATCGCGACCAGTTGCTCGCCCAGCATGAAAGTTACATCGCCAAAGCTCGGCGTCCCGTTGCTGCCCAGACGAAGGAGTTTGGCGCGCATGTACATGAAGGCGCCATCATCGGAGACGCTGCCTGCCTGCCGCGTGGTGTCTATTCCGAAGCGCTGCTTCAGACACACAATATCCTCGGGCGTCGGCGCATTGATCTCCAGCCAGACAACCTGCTCGTCGCCCTGCCGCCGCGGCAGGCCGTGAATGACGCAGAGTGAGTGATTATCCCTCACAACACTGCGAATCATGACGAACTCTCCTCTTTATGGTGGTGGTACCGCCCAGGTTTCAGTTTATTTTTCTGCTTCGGCTTTTTCCCGATGGGAAGGCGACATGGAAGATGTGGCCGCTGTCTGCTCCGACGGCTGTATGTAGTGCACGACGGTCATAACGAGTGCGAGCAACAGGTACAGCGCGATCACGGCCAGGATGACCTCGTTCTCGAGACTCCTGTTGTCACGCTGTGAGAGATTCTTTCTGAACATGGGGTACTCCTCGTTCATTTCATTGGTAAATATTTAATGCAAAATGCCTTTCTCCCGCAAACCTGGTTCATGCACGATATAAATCCAGATTAGCAGAATCACGGTGAGTTTCCGGCAGAGCCGTTACCTAACCTGCCGGCTCAAACGGAATTGCCGCAATGCGTTGGATAATCTCGTCGCTATCGGATTCTTACAGGGATACAGCTTCAAGGGTGACAACGTAATCGTACAGCGATCATCCCGCAAATTGAAGGCTAGAGGCACGGCTTCCGAGACACAAGGCTCGCGTATATCAACAGCGGGGGAGGGAAGGATGACATTCGAGGAAGAGGCGATATGGCTATCCAAGGCCGTGATGAAGCTGGACGATAAAGGATTCATTCAAGCATTCGGAGAAGCGCCTCCGTATGTCAATTGAAATGCGCTCCGTCCCCAGAAGCGCGAAAACGTTACCCTCGCATATTCCAAAGAAATGCGCGTCTGAACAAAAGCGCGAACAACATGGCAAGCCACATCGGGCCTACTCGTAACTGGAACGAAATCTACGTGGCGACAAATTGATCCTGTTATGAGATATACTTTTTCATCGTGTATATCCATACGAGGGGTTCTATGCAAGTCTCGAAATGGGGCAACAGTCTGGCGATTCGTCTGCCTGCTTCCGTTGTTGAAGCGTTGAGCCTGCGTGAGGGAGATAACATCGAGGTCATCATAGCCAGCGACAGAGTATTCGAGATCAAGAAGAAGCCCGACACAGAAGCGCTCCTTGAGCGGTTACGCAAGTATCGCGGCAAGCTACCGGCAGATTTCAAGTTTGACCGCGAAGAAGCAAATGAGCGTGACTAGCTTCATCGATACCAATGTCCTGCTATATCTGCTCTCCGCAGACACAGCCAAGGCAGCCCGCGCCGAAGAAGTTGTGCGTACTGGCGGCACGATCAGCGTACAAGTCCTGAATGAAATGGCTAACGTGATGCGCCGCAAGCTCTCCATGCCATGGCGCGAGGTCAACGAAGTGCTCACCCTGGTCCGCTCGATGTGCCCGTGTGAATCGTTGACCCTGGAGATACATGATCGGGGACTGCTGGTGGCAGAGCGTTACGGCTTGAGTGTCTACGATGGGCTGATCGTGGCAGCCGCGCTGGTCTCGCAGTGCGACACTTTGTACTCTGAGGACATGCAACACAGACTACTGATAGACGGGCAATTGCGAATCCACAATCCATTTGCTGATTCCAGCGTCAAATAGGGTAGGCTCGATTGCACGAATTGACAAAAAAAGACCCCCAGATTTAGGGTAAGAGTAAACCCGTTATCAGGGTCAGGCTACGATTTAGGGTACTCCCAAAACGACACATTCAGGGCAGCCCGTAAGCTGTCGGAATACGGTGGGAAAGGCGTATTTATCGACACATACCGGCTGAAGTCTCAAGATTTCAAACCGACACTTTTAACAAAAGCAGAGAACAACAATGAAAACACAGACCGTTGGATATGTCCGCGTGAGCACCGTGGACCAGAACGAACACGGCAGCTCGACGGCATCGCGCTTGACCGCGTATTCACCGACAAGGCATCGGGCAAGGACACGAACCGGCCGCAGTTGCAGGAGGCGCTGAAGTACGTGAGGGAAGGGGACACCTTCACGGTCCATTGACGATGACTCGGAACCATATATCACGATCACGCCTATAACTGTCCTGGGGACCCTGGAGAAAGGAGAGATACTGGGCCCGGTGGTGTACTCGGACGGAAGAGTTCAATGGGGAGGAGTCACATTCGCCTCAGTCGATAACTGGGCAGAAGACGTAGCAAAGCGACACGGGAAGGAAGAACAGCCAGCATGAGCATACTCCTGGCTGTCCTTGCCATCGTGGCAGTCGCCGGCCTGATCGCATCACCACCATGAGCTTTTTTGGCGGTGTCTACGCGAACGGTCCGCACTTCCCATTGTGGCCTTGATGTTCATCGCCATTCTCATTTTTGGAACAGTGTGGTAGGAAAAAGCCTGTGAGTGAATTACAATGTAATTCACATTACAGGAGGATTTATGCCCGCAAATGACCTTGTCCAAGCCAGAGTGAATAAGGAGGTAAAAGAGGAAGCTGCTGCCGTTCTGGCAGAGATTGGCCTTACGGTTTCCGATGCGATGCGCCTGCTGCTGATCAAGGTGGCGCGTGAGCGTGCGCTGCCGTTCGATCCTTTAGTTCCTGGACCAAAAACCCAAGCGGCAATGATGGAATCACTTAACGCAAAACCAGGCGATTTGCCTAGATTCAATACCGTTGAGGAATTGATGAAGGATTTGAATGCGCCAGATTGAAAGACTTGGCTCGTTTAAACGAGACTATAAGCGCGAATTGAAGGGGATGCACAGAAAAACGCTGGAAGAGGAACTGCGCCCGGTTATAGAGGGACTTGCAAAAGACGAAACTCTTCCTGGCAAATACCGCAATCATGCGCTATCTGGCACGTGGAATAATTTCTTTTTGGTTCACATCAAACCAGACCTGATTCTGATTTATAGAAAGATCGACAACGACACCCTGCATCTGGTCCGGCTTGGGTCGCATGCAGAGCTTGGACTGTGATCAATCCGCCACCGTCTCCGCATACCGCTTGTTGAAGCGCGCCATCACTTCCTGCGCTTCTGCTCGATCTCTTTCCTGCGCTCGGCCTTGTCCGGAACAGGACCTCGGACATCTTGCGCCCCACAGCATATGAGCATCGGCTTGACCAGGGCCTGTTAACAGATCCTGGCGCGCATGGACAAGGTTTTATTCGGCAAGTAGAATATTCCAGTCATCGAGGAGTAGCCTCCTTCCGTCGAATTGAAGGGCTTGCATCAACATACTTGACCGGCCCGGTCATGGTGCAAGCAGTTCCGTGCCTGGCAAGACCTTTGACCACATTGTCTCCCGAAGGCCGGGGAGAAGCGTGGTCTCGATTCTTGTCCGGCCTGGAGCGTAAGAACGTGGAAGCTTTCCTTGTTTCGGCTGGCGTTGTCGCACTCGCAGAGATTGGCGACAAAACGCAGCTTCTCGCCTTTATCCTCGCGGCAAAATTTCGCCAGCCGGTTCCCATCGTGCTCGGTATACTCGTCGCTACCCTGTTGAACCATGCCTTCGCTGCCGCAATCGGTTCGTGGATCATCACGCAACTTGGTCCCGAAACCCTGAACTGGATACTTGGCCTGCTGTTTGTCGGCATGGCGATCTGGACGCTCATTCCCGATCAGCTTGATGAAGCGCAGTCCGGAGCCGGGGGCGACGGCGCCGGTGTTTTCAGCGCCACGCTGCTGGCTTTTTTCCTTGCAGAAATGGGCGACAAGACACAAATAGCGACTGCGGCATTGGCAGCGCAGTATCAGATGTTTTCCGCGGTGGTGGCAGGCACCACGCTCGGGATGATGGTCGCGAATGTTCCCGCAGTCTATTTGGGCGAACGCCTGGCGAATCGGATTCCGGCGCGCCTCGTGCGTGGAAGTGCAGCAGCCGTATTTGCCCTTATCGGTATCGCAGTCCTGCTTGAGGCGGGCAAAAATCTGGCGCTTTGAAAGATTCCGGAAATAATCCGGCAAAAAAAGAGAACAAGACGAATGACCTTTTTCCCTACCGGACACGCGGACACCTTGCCGAAGCTCCCATGCCTGCTCCTGCCCCTGTTTCTGCTGGGCGGTTGCGCATCCCCCATTGCACTCAATCGCGCCGTCGACGCCTATGACGAAGCGACTACCGGGGCCGCCTCCAGGCAACTGCTGGTGAATATAGCGCGTGCTTATCATAATCAGCCGGTACACTTCACCGGCGTATCGAACGTTGCAGCAACGTTCGATTTCCGTGTCAGTGCCGGCGCCACCCCAGCGTTGACAGGAAATGCTGGCGGCATACTGATGCCTGTGTTTGGGGGAAGTGTGGCGGAAAATCCCACGATCACCATTGTTCCGGTAGAGGGAGAGGAGTTTGCCCGGCGTCTGCTCACCCCATTTCAGGAAAACAAACTCACGCTTTTGCTCCGTCAGCGTTTCGATATCGATCTCCTGATGCGGCTGATGGCCCAGGAAGTGCGCGTTAGTGATAACGAAGGGCGGCAGGTTTCCTATCGCAATCGGCCCTTTGATTCGCCCGGCTACGGCATGTTCAGGCGCGTGGTGCTGCATTTGTCCGCCATACAGGATCATAACCACCTCCATGCGGAGCCATTGATTCTGGAGCAGACCTGGACCATTCCCGCCGCCTCGGTGACGGCAGAAGGTTTTCAGGCTCTGCAGAAAGAGTTTTCCGTACGCTATGACGCGCGGGAAAACACCTACATCCTGGTCAAGCAGGCAGCCGGACCTATTCTCATCACCAATTATGACCCCAACATCCTCTCACCGGAGGAGCGCAAGCGCTTGAGTAATGAGGCGCGTGAATGGAGTCCCAATGATGTCGCTTTCGATATTCGCCCCAATCATTTTGGCGGGGAGTGGCACATGAAAGGGACCTTTCGTCTCCGCAGCTTTCATGCCATTCTCAATTTCCTCGGACGCACCCTGGGCGACGAGCCGGAATATCATGTGGAGAAAGACTTTCGTACACCGCCCCTCGAGGATGATGAAAATCCTGTTGCTACCATGGAACTGCTGGTGACGGATTCGGCCCCCCGGGAAGCCGATCTGTGGGTGCGCGCCTATGATCAGTATTACTCGGTACACACCCGGGGACCCCTAGCTCGCTGGAACCGGAGCGCCTTCCAGCTGCTGTATCTCCTGTTCCAGATGACGGTTACGGATCTGCCGCGCTCGGGAGTGCCAAGCATCACGATCGCAAAATAACGACAGCTTTTTGAAAGCGCTTGCCCATGGAATGCCTGATCCAGGAGCTTGCAACGATTGCGGATAGCCGAAGTATCAACCGGCACCCTGCTTCAGTAGCGTATCGGCCCCACAGGCCATCCCCTCGATTTCAACGATTTTGCGTCGCGATCTGGCCCCTTGCCTGAGTATTACCTGACGTTGAGGCACTCCAAAAACCCCAGCGAGAAATGCGAGCAAAGCAGCATTCGCGGCACCTTCTACCGGTGGGGCGGCAAGTTTGATTTTCAGGGCATCGCCGTGCGGGCCGACGACTTCAGTACGCCTTGCACCGGGCTGTATGTGCAGAGTGAGAATCAGGCGCTTCCCGGTATCATCGCTGCGATACCATTCGTCGCCTGAAGGATTTCCACCGTCAGAACAAGCGGCTGACTTCCTGCTCCATTCGCGCCGTTACAAAAAGAAGCAACTGAATGACGATCAGTACGAACAGCGGCGAGAGATCGATATTCCCGATGGGAGGAATGTGCTCGCGGATAACGCCTAGAAACGGCCGGGTAAAGCTGTCGAGCAGCGGAGCCAACGAATTGTAGGGATTAATCCACGAAAGCACAGCCTGGATGATGATCGCCACCATGATGATGTAAAGCGTCGTCTTGATGATTTCCACCAACCCCAGGAGCGCCAGCCCCCCCGCGGCAGTGCCTATGGAGTTGGAGCTGAAGCTGAGGCTGTAACCCTTCAGCATCAACACGCTCGCCAGCAGCATGACCTGAGCAATCCACGCCAGCAAAAGCGTCGCAAGATCCATGCCGCGATAACCGGGAATGACGCGCCTTGCGGGCTTGACCAGAAAATCGGTTACTGCAGTCAGGAATGACGAGAGCGGGTTTCCATACGGCGCGCGCACCAGTTGCATATAAAAGCGCAGCAGCAGCGCCAGGGAAAACAGCCCCAGCAGGGTATCGAGCAGAAATATGAGCATCTGACTGATCATGAAAGTATTATCCGTTTTTTACTGCGCAGCTTGCGCGCATGGGTTATTCTCTATTCTATTCTGTCATGTCCGGCCGAGTTCGTCGCCCATCTCGCGTGACCGCTGATATGCGACACGGATCGCCCGTATGATTCCGTTTTTGACATCGTCATTTTCCAGCGACCTTATCGCGCGTTCCGTCGTGCCGCCGGGCGATGTGACCCGCGCACGCAGAACATTCGCCTCATCCATGCTCTCACTCGCGAGCCTGGCGGCTCCAAGAAAGGTTTCAATGCTCAGTTTGCGCGTCTGGTCCGCATCCAGCCCCAACTCCTGTCCTGCCTTTTGCATGGCCTCGATGAAGTAGAATACATAAGCAGGACCGCTGCCCGAGGTGGCAGTCACTGCATCCAGCAATTCTTCGCTTTCAACCCATAGCACAGTGCCGACCGCACGCAGTATGGTCTCCGCCTCACTTTTTTCCTCATCATTCACACCCGCCATTGCATAGAGTCCGGTAACGCCGGAGCCAACCAGCGCGGGCGTATTGGGCATGGCCCGCACGATACGGGCGTGCCCGCCGAACCACTGTGAAAGGGTTTCTGCCCGAATACCGGCGGCAATCGAGATGACAAGGTTCTGTTTGAGCAGCGGCGCGAGCCCGCGCGCCACGATGGAGAGCTGCTGCGGCTTTACGGCGAGCACGATTATCCCCCTGTCGCCGGTCATGCCCCGCGCAAGTTCCGCGACCGCCTCCACGCCAAACTCACGCCGGACTCTCTCGCGTGTTTCAGCGTTGATCTCCGCTACCCGTATCTGTGCCGGTGAATAATCCTGTTGCAGCAGGCCGCCAATCAAAGCGCAAGCCATGTTGCCGCCCCCAATGAATGTAATATTCATGTATTCCAGTGAATTTATTTCTGGCAACGCGGGCAATAAAAACTCGAACGCTGCCCCTGCCTGACCTGTTCGATATTTGTACCACATTTTCGGCAAGGCTGCCCAGTTCGGCCATAAACCCAATACTGCTGCTGGAAATACCCGGGATTGCCATCGCTGCCAACGAAATCGCGCAAGCTGCTGCCACCTGCTTCTATCGCGCGCCCGAGGGTTTCCTTGATTGCCTGCGCCAATCTCGCACATCTCCTCGCTCCAATCAGGCCGGCAGCGGTTACAGGATGAATACCGGCAAGAAAGAGCGCTTCGTTTGCGTAAATGTTTCCGACGCCGACGACAATGCGGCTGTTCATCAATACCTCTTTAATGCTGGCGCTACGGTTTCGGGTTCTTCTGTACAGCAGCTTGCCGTCGAATGCTTCGGTAAGGGGCTCGGGTCCCAAGTGAGACAGTAACGGGTGGTCCGCGGCATTTCCCGCAGTCCACAGCACAGCCCCAAAGCGGCGAGGATCCCGAAAACGGAGAACCATGCCGTTATCCAGAAGCAGATCGATATGGTCGTGCTTCTGCAGGGCGATATTAGCTGCAAGGGGCAGCAATCTCAAGCTGCCAGACATGCCGAGATGCAGGATCAGCGTGCCCGCGCCGCAATCGAGCAAGAGGTATTTTCCGCGACGCGCTACCGTTCTGATTTCCAGACCGCGAAGCGTTCGCTCAAGGTCTGGCACTGGCCAGCGCAGATTCGGATTTCGTACCGTCAAGCCGGCGATCTTGCGCCCCTCGAGTTCAGAGGTGATGCCGCGACGGACAACTTCGACTTCAGGCAGTTCAGGCAATTCGAATGTCGGAATGGAATGTTGGGATAAAGGGGTCGCCGGATATGGTCAGGATATGGTCAGGATATGGTCAAGGTAGGGAGAACGTTGTCCAGGATTCAGGATTCACCGGACTGATCGGTTATTCCGTGTCCTGAGGGAAAAGCGGCGAGAAGCATTCTTTATCTTCTTTTGCGCCGCCACCATATCATCATCCCGCTTCCAAGGAAAATCAGCGGGATCACGATGAGGAATCCCCAGGCTATTATCGTCAGCGTTGGTTCCTTCAAGGTCAAGCTGTTGTCGATGGTCGTTCGTGGCTGGATAGCGATGAGGTCTTCATCGCCGGCAAGCCAGTTGACGAGATTGACGCCAAAATCAAGATTCTTGCCGTAGCCGAGGTAAGCGTTGGCGAGAAAATAACCGCTTCCGATAACGGCGACCCGCTGCTCCTGGTCATTGACCGTGCGGCTCAACACAGCCGCGATACTGACCGGGCCGGATACGTCATACATCGCATCGAATGCGATGCCGGCATTCAGATCGCCTGTTTCCACCCATCCGTTTTCTCCGGCCTCCACCAGCGAGAGGCTGTGCCATGCATCGTTTTCGTTGATTGTGATCTGGCGTGCAAAAGGAAATACCGTGAGGTAGTCAAAGTTGCGGGTGATGGGATGTTCGCCGTAGACTGCGCCTACAGAAAAAGTTACGGGTGCTTTCAGCTGCCCCGCCTGGGGGTCGATCACCACACCGGGCGTCAGAGTCAGTTCAAGTTTCTCCGCCAGTGGCTGCAATCCGTGCAAAGGTTGCTGGTCCAGCAGCCATAAAAGATTGCCGCCGCGCTCGATATACGCGAGTATTCGATCGACCTCGCCCTCGGACAGATCGGCCTGAGGCGAAGCAATGACGAGCAAGCTCGTATCTGCGGGCACTTCAGGAGTGGTGATCAGATTGAGCGGTTGAATCCTGAAGCCTTTTGCCGTCAGTTGCTGCCCAAATTCCCCGAGGTCACGATTGGCAATACCGTCCAGCCTGCGCTCGCCATGGCCGCTGAGCGTTACTACCGGCCTGCTGCCGGGGCGCATCAACCGCATCAGCAAGTTGATCAGCGCATGCTCATTGAATGTAGTCAGCCGTTCCACCCTGCCGTTATATTCGATGATCATTTCGCCGCTGCCCTCGACACCTGCCTCCCGTGCAAGCTCGGGGTGCTCGGAGGGGTCGATAAAGGTGACAGCGAAATCAGGCTTGGCATGCTGATAAGGTGTCAGAAAGTCACGAATAATCCCGGATACATTGCCAAGTTGAGCATCCTGGGGAGATATGTAGACACTCCCCAGCAGGGGACCCTCCATTTGCTTCAGCACCTCCAGGCTGGTCGGGCTCAGGCTGTTGCGTTCGTTCTGGGTGACATCCCACTGGATGCGATTCTCCCAGGCCAGGTAACCGGGCAATGCTACCAGCAGTATGAGCGATATCAAAAATGTTGCGCTTTGTGTCCAGCGCAAGCGCAGTTTTTTCCTCTTGGGGAGCATACCTACCTGTACAGTTTCAGCCAGCGAACGGATAAGGCCAGAAAAAAGAAAATGAAAAGAGCAAAATAAGCGAGATCGAATGTATCGATCATTCCCCGGTTGAAATTTTCAAAATGAGCGAACGGGGACAAGCTGCGCGTTATGCCGTTTTCTCCGCTTTCAGCGTTATCCATGATCCATAGCGCGAAAAGTATGCAGAGCGCCGCTGCTCCCGCGATT
This sequence comes from Nitrosospira sp. TNL300, assembly GCF_055385915.1. Taxonomy (NCBI): domain Bacteria; kingdom Pseudomonadati; phylum Pseudomonadota; class Betaproteobacteria; order Nitrosomonadales; family Nitrosomonadaceae; genus Nitrosospira; species Nitrosospira sp. TNL300. The sequence goes on from NZ_AP041005.1 coordinate 676,791, forward strand.
GCAGGTTGGGTGCTGAGGCAGGAGATATATAACCCGAGCGCAACGAAACAAGCTGAGAGAAGCCACAGGCCAGCCACGTTACTCAGCAACAGGCCAAAATCCAGTCTGCCTCCCGCAAGCAGGGAAACCGTCAGTGCAACAATCAGGGCGATGATGGCCGAGAGAAAAACCATCAGGCCGAGAAACTTTCCCAGGACAATTTCCGTCATCGAAACAGGTGCGGAAATCAGGAAAGGCAAGGTGTGATTGCGGCGCTCCTCAGCAATGAGACGGGAGGTCAAAAGCGGCGTTATCATCAGCAGCACGACTGCACCTATGGAGAATAACGGAGCCGCAATTGCTTCGGTTGCTCCTGGCGGGTGGGCAATTCTTATCAGCTGCGGTTGAACCTGCAGGAAACTTTCAAGATTCGCCAGGTAAAACCAGGCGAATACCAGTTGCGCCAGCGCAAGTATTCCCCATGCCAAAGGGGACCCGAACAATACTCCCAGCTCCTTCCGGGCAATGATCGTAATCAAGTTTCAATTTTCTCCATGGTGGATTGCGAGAATATCTCTTCGAGCCGGGTTCCTTCCAGCTTCATCATATCCACCGAGCCCTCGAACACCTGCCGTCCGTGGTTGATGATCTGCACACGGTCGCACACGCTCTCAACCTCCGATAAGGCGTGTGTTGAAAAAATCACGCTTCTCATTGCGCCAAGTTCACGGATGAGTGCTCGGACGTCGCGCATCTGGTTGGGATCCAGCCCCGAGGTCGGTTCGTCGAGAATGATGACTGCCGGATCGTGAATGATGGCCTGAGCTATACCTGCGCGCTGCTGGTAGCCTTTTGACAGGGAGCCGATCAGTCGCCGGCGCACATTATCCAGTCCGCAACGTTCCACTGCCTTCCTGATTGCATCGTCTGTTTTTGAACGGGCGAGACGACGCAATTTTACCGCAAGCCGTAAATACTCATCTATCGTTAACTCCCGGTAGAGAGGGGGTATCTCCGGCAGATAGCCGATACAGGCTTTCGCCTTGAGTGTTTGCTTCTGCAAATCCATGCCGCAGATTTCGACCTTGCCGGTATTGAGAGCAAGATTCCCGGTGAGAAGGCGCATGATCGTCGTCTTGCCCGCGCCATTGGGTCCGAGGAGACCAAGTACTTCCCCTTGTCCCAGTTCCAGGCTGACCTCGTCAACGGCAATGCGAGCGCCAAAATAACGGCCCAGGCCATGCGCTGAAACGGTTTTCTGTTCTGTTTTTGCAGACATGACAAGATCAATGATTCAGGTTGGCGGATGGATCGAGTTCATTTTTCCATTTCAGTGGAAGGCAGTGCGCAACCGTGGAGCTGGCGCCTCCGGTAAATCCTTGCGGGCAGAGGTTACGGCTCAGGTGTCTACTTGTGATAAGCGTAAAATATACCTAATATGTGGGCTGTGCTGAAGGAACCCATCCATTTGCAGCCCCTTTTTCGAATCTTCCGGATTTCCGCATGAGTCTTAAAGTTCCCGGCGCATTATCGCTGCTCTTTCTTGCCGCCTGTTCATATCTTCCTGCCAAGACTTCTCTCAAGGCGGAAAAACCGGCAGAGAAGAAGGAATCAGAGCAGTCAAGATTACCCAATCAGGATTTGACCCCCTCCATGCTGTTCGATTTTCTGCTGGCGGAGACAGCGCTGCAGCGGGGCGACACGGAAATCGGTCTTCGTACTTATCTCAAGCTTGCAAAAAGCACTCAGGATCCGCGCGTGGCCCAGCGCGCCACGGAAGCCGCGCTCCAGGCGCGTCAGCCGGCATTCGCCCTCGAAGCGGCAAGAATCTGGACAGAGCTCGATCCGGAATCGATTCCAGCCCGTCAGATGATGGCTGCATTGCTGGTGCATTTTGACAGATTGGATGAAGCCCGTCCCCATCTGGAAAAATTGCTGGCGGTTGCGGGAGACAAGATCGATGATGCTTTCATGCAACTGAACAGCCTGCTGGTGCGCAGTCCCAACAAGAGTGCAATCTTCGAACTGGTAAAGCAGCTCGCGCAACCTTATCCCGATCTGCCGGAAGCGCATTTTGCCGAGTCCCAGGCGGCGTGGTTTGCCGAGCGTTTCGATACCGCTCTGGAAGAAATGAAAAAAGCGCTGGCGCTGCGGCCGGAGTGGGAGATGGCGGCAATTTACGAAGGACGTATCCTGGCGCGCGAATCCAATGCTCGCGCAATCGAATTTTTCGACGATTATCTCAAGCGCTATCCCAAAGCCAATGATACACGTATTACCTATGCACGCTTGCTGCTGGCTGAAAGAGATTATAGCAAAGCCCGGGAGCAGTTCCAGAAATTGCTGACAGAAAATCCGGATAACCCGGATGTTGCCGTTGCCGTCGGCCTGTTATCCCTGGAGTTACAGAACTACGATGTAGCCGAGTCGAATTTCAAAAGAGCGCTGGAACTGGGTTATCGGGACCCGGGAATGGTGCGCTTTTATCTCGGCGGCATCAGTGAAAAAAAACAGCAGATTCCCCAGGCGTTGAACTGGTATCGTTCGGTTACGGATGGAACCCAGTTTATCCCGGCACAGATCAAATATGCCATACTATTGAGCAGAGCGGGCAGAATGAAGGAGGGTCTCCAGCATTTGCAGCAACTGCCGGTGGCCAATGACCAGCAGCGCGCACAGGTAATCATCGCCGAGGCGCAATTGTTGCGCGAGTCAGGCGCTTACAGGAAAGCTTTTCAGCTCCTGAGCAGCGGTCTTGAAAAACTTCCCGATTCCCCCGAACTGCTTTATGACCGTGCCCTGGCTGCGGAGAAAGTAGGCAAGGCGGATATCATGGAGCAGGATCTGCGTAAATTGATCCGACTGAGGCCCGACCATGCCCACGCCTACAATGCCCTGGGTTACGGTATTGCCGAACACTCCAGCCGGCGCCTGCCGGAGGCGCTGGAACTGATCGAGAAAGCGATCAAGCTTTCTCCTGTCGATCCCTACATCATCGACAGCCTGGGATGGGTGCACTATCGCATGGGGGACATCAACCAGGCATTAAGCTACCTGCGACAGGCGTTTGCAATGAATCCCGATCCGGAAATCGCTGCTCACCTGGGGGAAGTGTTGTGGGTGCAGGGAATGAAGGACGAAGCGAAAGAGATCTGGCAGACGGCGCTCAAGAATCATCCCGGCAACGAAGCGTTGATTAGCGTGATGAAGAAGTTCATGAAGTAGCGTGAGGGTGGGATAGAGATGCCCTGCGTTGATTCGCAGCCTGTTCGCTCTGTGAACCCGGCTTGTCCGAAGTTGAAAGATTTCGGAAGATTTTCCCTGTCCTGCCTTGGCTCCTTTCTCTCCTTGCGCTCCTTTCGCTCATGGCATCTTATTTTTCTGGCACCTGCTTTTTTTTCCGCTTGTGCGACCCTTGCTCCAGAAGAAAAGAATATAGCCAGCACTGTTATCATGGAACCCGGCGCGATGGAAGCGAAAAGCGAAGGCTTCCGGCTGATCGGCAGGGTATCGGTGAAAGAAGGCAGAGACGGTTTTTCCGGTGGAGTTCAGTGGCGCCACGTGCAGGACAGCGATCAGATTCTCCTTCTCTCCCCCATAGGTCAGGCTGTCGGGCAGATTGAGCGCACAGCCGATGGCGTGTCTCTGATAACTGCCGAGCAGGAACATTATTACGCCGATAATGTGGAAGAACTCACAGAACGGGTATTGGGCTGGCGCCTGCCACTCTCGGGCTTGCAGTACTGGGTGCAAGGCACGAATTCGCCGGACACCCCGTCCGAAGTCGACCTTGATATTGCAGGCCGCGTGGCATCCATTCGTCAGAACGGATGGGAAATCACCTACGCAGGCTACTCGCCGGCGGCAGCTGCGGAAACTCCACAGCCAGAGGTCGCGCGTGCCAGGCTGCTGACACTTAACCGTAACGGTCTGCGGATAAGGCTGGTAATAGATGAATGGAATGCTGTCGACGACTGAAGCGGATTCGCAGGCGGAACTGACCTGTCCTGCGCCTGCCAAGCTCAATCTGTTCCTGCACGTGGTGGGACGCAGGGAGGATGGGTACCATCTTCTGCAAACCGTTTTCCGCCTGGTGGATTTCGCCGACCAGCTCCATTTCGGGCTACGCGCGGACGGTGTGATCAGGCTGCATACGCCTACTCCGGAGGTGCCGGAAGAGCAGGATTTGTGCGTGCGCGCGGCAAAGCTTCTGCAACGGGAAAGCGGTGCTTCCTGGGGGGTGGATATTTTTCTGGAAAAGCGCATCCCGATGGGTGGCGGCCTGGGGGGCGGCAGTTCGGATGCAGCCACGACCTTGCTGGCGCTCAACCGCTTGTGGAAGCTGGACTGGCACCGGAACCAGCTTTTGAAACTGGCTCCGGCGCTGGGCGCGGACGTTCCCGTATTCGTTTTCGGTGGAAATGCCTTTGCCGAAGGCATCGGCGAAAAACTCCTGCCGATCGCGCTGCCCCCGGCATGGTACCTGGTACTCACGCCCCCTGTGCACGTCTCAACGGCACAGGTTTTTTCGAGTAAGGAATTGACACGAAACACGATTCCGATCAAAATACCGCCCTTTTCCACCGAGCAAGGACATAATGATCTCGAGCCGGTGGTATGTGCCTCATACCCAGAGGTGGCACGCCATCTCGAGTGGCTGCGGCAACTTGAGGGTGCGAGGATGGCTGCCATGACGGGTTCGGGCGCGTGCGTTTTTGCCGAGTTTGCAACCGAATCCGGGGCCAGGGCGGCGCTGGGGAAGGTTCCATACGGTATGAAGGGTTTTGTGGCGCAGGGACTTGATCGCCATCCCTTGCATGATTTTGCAGAACAATAATTGGGGAGTCGCCAAGTGGTAAGGCACCGGATTTTGATTCCGGCATTCGTAGGTTCGATCCCTACCTCCCCAGCCAGCTTTAAGCTCCATGATCGTCCGGGCTGGCCTGCCGCCAGTCCCTGTTCGCTCCCATGAATTTCCCATCTGCCGGTTCCATTGGTTCCGCGTTTGACTTTTAGGTTTCCTCATGGCCTACGATAGCTTGATGGTTTTCACGGGTAACGCCAATCCCAAGCTGGCGCAGGATGTCGTGCGGCACCTCAATCTTCGCATCGGCCGTGCCACGGTGGGCCGTTTCAGCGATGGCGAAGTAATGGTGGAAATCCTCGAGAATGTCCGCGGCAAGGATGTATTCGTCCTGCAATCCACCTGCATGCCCACCAACGATACGCTGATGGAATTGCTGGTGCTGGTGGATGCGCTAAAGCGCGCCTCCGCGTCGCGAATCACCGCCGCGATGCCTTATTTCGGGTATGCCCGCCAGGACAGGCGCCCGCGCTCGGTGCGGGTACCCATCACAGCCAAGGTAGTGGCAAACATGCTGACCAGTGTCGGCATAGACCGGTTGCTGACGATGGATCTGCATTCGGACCAGATCCAGGGGTTTTTTGACATACCCGTGGATAACATCTACAGCATGCCGATCCTGCTGGGCGATCTCTGGAAAAATGATTTCAAGAATCTGGTAGTGGTTTCTCCTGATGTCGGGGGAGTAGTGCGTGCGCGCCAGATGGCCAAACGGCTCGAATGCGATCTTGCCATCATCGACAAGCGGCGTCCCAAAGCGAATGTAGCAAAGGTGATGAATATCATCGGCGAGGTGGACGGGCGCACCTGTGTGATCATGGACGACATGGTGGATACCGCCAATACCCTGTGCGAAGCAGCGCGTGCGCTCAAGGAGCAGGGAGCGGAACGCGTGCTGGCTTATTGCACGCATCCGGTGCTGTCGGGCAGTGCTGTGGAGCGGATCGAGAATTCCGCCCTGGACAAGCTCGTTGTCACCGACACCATTCCGCTGCGGGAGGATGCCAGGGCATGTGCCCGCATAGAGCAGTTGAGCGTGGCAAGCCTGCTAGCGGAAACGATGCTCAGGATCAGTAACGAAGATTCCGTGAGTTCGCTTTTCATGGAGTAACGCGAGTTCCAGGCATTACACATTATATATCGGCATGAAGAAGCAAAACGGGAAGCAAGGCTGACAGCGAATAGCCCGAGATTTGAACAGGGTAGGGCAATATACAGGTTTATTAATCGGATTCATCTGGTCGCGGATGATCCACATTCTGGAGAAAGTAGATGCAAATTGAAGTCAGCGCCGATAAGCGCGAATTGCAGGGCAAAGGTGCGAGCCGCCGCCTGCGGGGTTCCGGCAAAGTGCCGGGAATCATCTATGGTGGAGAAAACCCGGCGCAACCGATCGAGCTCGATCACAACGATCTTTATCACCAGCTCAAACTGGAAGCCTTTCATGCCTCCATCCTGACGATGAGCGTGGAGGGACAGAAAGAAAAGGTGCTGCTGCGGGATATACAGATGCACCCCTTCAAGCCCCAGGTGCTGCATATCGACTTTCAGCGTGTCGCTTCGAACAAGAAAATCCATATGAAAGTGCCCTTGCACTTCATCAACGAAGATATTGCCCCAGGAGTGAAACTGGCCGGCGGACTGGTGAGCCACGTGCTTACCGAACTGGATGTTTCCTGCCTGCCCAAGGATCTGCCTGAATTCATTTCCGTCGATGTGGGTGAACTTGCAGCCGGAAATACCATACACCTGAGCAACCTGCAGTTGCCGGAAGGAGTTGAAATTCCGTCGCTGATAAAAGGTGAAGACCTCCCTGTGGCCACCATCGCCATTCCACGTGCGGTAGCGGCTGAGGAAGCGGCCGGCATAGCAGCGGGAGACATACCCACCTCCGTACAGAAGAAAGAAGGCGTCGCCAAGGAAGGCGAGAAAAAAGACGCAGGAAAGAAAAAATAGGGGCAGCCCCGCGGAGGCGGAGCAGTGCCTTCCGCAGGAAGGTGCGACCCGGAGCGGGGCTATAAGCGCCCCAAGCGCCAGTTAGCGCCTTAAATGTGGCCTGACTACCGTTTCTGTTGTTTAGAGCAAGTGGGGGCGCTGGCGAGGAGGGAGGAGCAGTGCCTTCCGCAGGAAGGTGCGAGTGGAATCACAGCATCCGCCTCAGTGCAGCATTTACCGGCATCACATCAGTTTTTCAGCCCGTCGGAGTCATTCTGGCTTCGCGGGCTTTTCGTTTTGATGATTTGGATTACATTCAGTGAAGCTCATCGTCGGTCTTGGCAATCCAGGTAGGGAATATGCGGCAACACGCCATAATGCCGGCGCCTGGTGGGTAGCGCGCCTGGCGGATCAATTGAGCGTCACGCTGAAGGCCGATGCGAAGTTTCACGGCTTGTGCGCTCGAATCGGGCGAGACGATTCTGAATCCTGGTTGCTCAATCCCCAGACCTACATGAACGCCAGCGGAAGGGCAGTGGCTGCGTTGTGCCGTTTCTACCGGATTCAGCCTGAACAGATGCTCGTAGTGCACGACGAACTGGACTTGCCACCGGGCGTTTCCAGGCTGAAGCTCGACGGCGGACTGGGCGGTCACAACGGCTTGAAAGACATTGTCGCGCAACTCGGTACCAGGGAGTTCTGGCGCCTGCGGATCGGCATCGGCCATCCGGGAGAAAAGCATGCCGTCGTGAATTACGTATTGCAGCCCCCGCGCAAGGAAGAAGCGGCGCTGATCGATACTGCCATAAACGACAGCCTGGAAGTCTGGCCCCTCATCGCAGAAGGCAATTATCAGGCCGCAATGATGAAGCTGCATACCCAGAAGCAAAGCTGATATTTCAAAGCTGACATTGAGTTGGACAGTTTCGTTCCTCTTGATTCTACCTTCTCTATCGTTCACCCTGAGCCTGTCGAAGGGTCGAATGCGTTCGGGAAAGACCTCCAGGGAGGACTGTCAAAAAACGGGTATTTAGCTGCTGCCTGAGAATGACGGAACAAACTCTCATACCCCTTTAACCATCACAGCGCGCCTTAAAACGAGTAACCAAATCAAACCATGAGCCTGAAATGCGGTATCGTTGGCTTGCCCAACGTCGGAAAATCCACCCTCTTCAATGCCCTCACCAAGGCTGGCATAGCTGCCGAGAACTATCCCTTCTGCACCATCGAACCGAATGTCGGCATCGTCGAAGTTCCCGACTCTCGTCTGGCTGAACTTGCTGCAATCGTCAAGCCGCAAAAGGTGCAGTCCGCAGTGGTTGAATTCGTCGATATTGCCGGTCTTGTCGCAGGTGCCTCGAAGGGAGAAGGGCTGGGCAACAAGTTTCTTGCCACCATCCGTGAAACCGACGGCATCATCAACATGGTGCGCTGCTTCAAGAATGACAACGTCGTGCACGTCTCCGGCAAGGTCGATCCTATCTCGGATATCGAAACCATACAGACTGAACTTGCACTCGCCGATCTGGCTACTGTCGAAAAGGTGCTGCAACGGGAAACCAAGCTCGCCAGGTCCGGTGACAAGGAAGCGGTCAAGTTCGTGGCGCTGCTCGAAAAGGTAAGGGAGCATCTCGACCAGGGCAAGCCGGTCAGAAGCCTTGGATTGGATAAAGAACAACAGGAACTGCTCAAACCGCTATGCCTGCTCACAGCCAAACCCGCCATTTATGTAGCGAACGTGGACGAAAAAGGATTCACCGACAATCCGCTGCTCACCCGCGTGGAAGAGTACGCGGCAGGCGAGGGCGCGCCTGTCGTTGCCATCTGTGCCGCCCTCGAATCCGAAATTGCCGAGATGCCGGATGAAGACAAGCAGGTTTTTCTCGCCGACATGAACCTGGAAGAACCGGGGCTCAACCGCCTGGTGCGTGCAGCTTATCAACTGCTGGGGTTGCAGACCTACTTTACCGCCGGGGTGAAAGAAGTGCGCGCCTGGACCATATCAAAAGGCGATACTGCGCCCCAGGCCGCTGCTGTCATCCATACCGATTTCGAAAAGGGTTTTATCCGTGCCGAAGTCATCAGCTATGACGATTTCATTGCCTCTAAAGGTGAGCAGGGCGCCAAGGAAGCAGGCAAGATGCGGCTTGAAGGGAAGGAATATGTCGTCAAGGATGGGGACGTGATGCATTTCAGGTTCAATGTTTAGGCGATTCCAGGATTACTGGAAGCCTTGATGGATTTATTATTGATCCGGCCAGAAAATACTATGAATCTCGTCATTCCAGGCTTGACCCGGAATCCAGCCCAAACCAATTCGGGACTTGATGAAGCTGGGCATTCTGATGGAAATCACCGGTCAGCAGAGAGGTCGCGTATATGCGTTCAATCGTTACCTTCGCCTGTTCGTTAGTTAAAGAAAAGGCCTTTTCTTTAACTAACGAAATCACTTAGGAAAAATTGAGCGTCGTTTCATGACCCAAATCAGCGAAAACACCTTCGAATCCTGTTTTGAGCAGATGCTTGCCGCAGGAGACTGGCTGCCGGGTATTGCTGCCAAGAACTATTCCTTCTGCACCATCGATGAATGTCACCATGTCACGTCTAAAGGATAGAGCCCTTTCCATTCGCACTTCTACCGAGATCAAGTAACTGCTGCGCATGGCTGCTGAGCGCGAACGCTATTTAGTTACATCCATGATTGAGCTCCTGGTGTTAGCTAGAGTACGCGCGAGCACAGGGCTGAAGCCGGATCTGGATGGATGTGAAGCGATAAGAAAGATTTTTGATATGGGTGCCGCAGCAGCCAAGAGTCGCACCATTGGTTAACGATGAACAGGTCCGCTCGGCACTATGGATGAATTGATGATCACCACCGAAAACCAGATCGAGCAGGATTTGATCGCCAAGCTGACCGATCTCAAGTACACCCTTCGTCCCGACATCCGGGACCGCGCTACGCTGGAAAAGAACTTTCGCGAAAAGTTCGAGGATCTCAACCGAGTTCATCTAACCGACAGCGAGTTTCAGCGCCTTCTTGATAGCGTAACCACGCCTGACGTCTATAACGCTGCCCAGACGCTGCGCAACATAAACAACTTCGAGCGCGACGACGGTACCCCGCTCAACTACACGCTGGTCAACATCCGGGACTGGTGCAAGAACCACTTCGAGGTGGTTAATCAGTTGCGCATCAACACCGATAATAGCCATCACCGTTACGACGTGATGCTGCTCATCAACGGCGTGCCGGTGGTGCAGATCGAGCTCAAGACGCTGGCCGTCAGCCCGCGCCGGGCCATGCAGCAGATCATTGATTACAAGAGCGATCCCGGCAACGGCTATGGAAAGACGCTGCTGTGCTTCATCCAGCTCTTTATCGTCAGCAACCGCACAGATACCTGGTACTTCGCCAACAACAACGCGCGCCACTTCAGCTTCAACGCTGACGAGCGTTTCCTGCCCGTTTACAAGTTCGCGAGCGAAGACAACAAGAAGATCAGGCAGCTGGACAGCTTCGCCGAGAAGTTTCTGGCCAAGTGCACCTTAGGCCAGATGATCAGTCGCTACATGGTGCTGGTGGCCAGCGAGCAAAAGCTACTGATGATGCGACCCTACCAGATCTATGCAGTCACGGCTATCCTGGACTGCATCCATCAGAACTGCGGCAATGGCTATATCTGGCACACCACCGGCAGTGGCAAGACGCTCACCTCGTTCAAGGCTTCCACGCTGCTCAAGGACAACCCGGACATCGACAAGTGCCTGTTCGTGGTGGACCGCAAGGACCTTGATCGTCAGACGCGCGAGGAATTCAACCGCTTCCAGGAAGGCTGCGTCGAAGAAAACACCAACACCGAAACTCTGGTGCGCCGCCTGCTGTCCGACGATTACGCCGATAAGGTCATCGTCACCACCATCCAGAAGCTTGGTCTCGCACTCGATGGCACGAACAAGCGCAACTACAAGGAGCGCCTCGAGTCGTTGCGCAACCAGCGTATGGTGTTCATCTTTGACGAATGCCATCGCTCACAATTCGGCGAGAACCACAAGGCCATCAAGGAGTTCTTCCCCAAGGCGCAGCTGTTCGGCTTCACCGGCACACCCATCTTCGATCAGAACGCCAGCTATCAGCAGATCGAAGGCCAGCAGGGGAGCTTCCGCACCACCGACGACCTGTTCCAGCGCTGCCTTCATCAGTACACCATCACCCACGCCATCGAAGACCGCAACGTTTTGCGCTTTCATGTCGATTACTTCAAGCCCGAGGGCAAGAACCCGCCCAAACCGGGAGAAGGACTGAAGAAGGGAAAGGTCATCGACACCATTCTCGCCAAGCATGATGTTGCCACCGCGCGGCGCAAGTTCAATGCAGTGCTGGCTACCGCGTTGATTAACGACGCCATCGAGTATTTCGAGACTTTCAAGAATATCCAGGCCAAGAAGCAAGCTGAAGACGAAAGCTTCCAGCCGCTGAACGTGGCCTGCGTGTTCTCACCGCCCGCCGAAGGCAACAAGGATGTGCAGCAGATTCAGGAAGACCTGCCGCAGGAGAAGGAAGACAACCAGCAGGACCCGGAAGGAAAAAAGGCCGCGCTCACCCGCATCATCGACGACTACAATACCCGCTTTGGCACCAACCATCGCATCGGCGAGTTCGACCTGTACTATCAGGATGTGCAAAAGCGCATCAAGGATCAGCAATATTCAAATGAAGATTTGCGCAAAGCTGACCCAGAAGGAAAATACGCACACAAGATCGACATCACCATCGTGGTGGACATGCTGCTCACCGGCTTCGATTCCAAGTACCTGAATACCTTGTACGTGGACAAAAATCTTAAGCACCACGGTCTGATCCAGGCGTTCTCGCGCACCAACCGCGTGCTCAACGACAGCAAGCCCTATGGCAACATCCTTGACTTCCGCCAGCAGCAGAAGCCGGTGGAAGAGGCCATCACCCTGTTCTCTGGCGAGAAAATCGACAACCCGCGCGAAATCTGGCTGGTGGACCCGGCGCCCAAGGTCATCGACAGCCTGCAAGCCGCCACCCAAAAACTGGCCGATTTCATGCACTCGCAAGGGCTGACCCACGCGCCGGAAGACGTGGCCAACCTCAAGGGTGATGCCGCGCGCAGCCAGTTCGTCAACCTGTTCAAGGAAGTGCAGCGTCTCAAGACCCAGCTTGACCAGTACACGGACCTGAGCGAGGAACAGAAAATGCAGATCGATCACATCGCGCCGCCCGCCCAGTTGCAAGGCTTCAAAGGTGTGTACCTGGAAACCGCCAAGCGGCTCAAGGAACAGCAGGACAAGCAAGGTGACCAGGCCACGCCCGAGGTGCAGCAACTCGACTTCGAGTTCGTGCTCTTTGCCTCGGCGTTGATCGACTACGACTACATCATGGGCCTGATCGCCCGCATGACGCAGCAGAAGCCTGGCAAGCTCACGCTCAACCGCGAGCAACTCATTGGCCTGATCCAGTCCGACGCCAAATTCATCGACGAGCGCGAGGACATTGCCGAATACATCCGCGGGCTGCCCGTGGGCGAGGCGCTGGACGAAAAGCAAATCCGCGCCGGTTACGAGCGCTTCAAAACGGAGAAGAAAACCCGAGAACTCACCGACATCGCCACCAGGCACGGGCTGGCTGCCGATGCACTACAAGCCTTTGTGGACGAGGTACTGCGCCGCCGCATCTTTGACGGCGAAGCCCTGAGCGAGTTGATGGCCCCGCTGGATCTGGGCTGGAAGGCGCGCACCCAAAAGGAACTGGCGCTAATGGAAGACCTGACGCCGCTGCTGCACAAACTGGCCCAGGGGCGCGAGATTTCGGGGCTGAGTGCGTATGAGCAATAAGGAAATGGGCGCGATGAGGGAACAGAACAATGAAAAACGGGCACTGGTGCCACGATTGCGATTTCCTGAGTTTCAGGGCGCGGGGGAGTGGAAGGCTGAACCGCTTCGAAGATTAGCAAAACGATGCGCTAGCAAGAATGCTACAGGTGAACATAATCGTGTGCTGACTAATTCAGCCGAATACGGGGTTGTAAACCAGCGTGATTACTTCGACAAAGACATTGCAAATCAAAGAAACCTTGAAGGCTATTACATCGTTGAAAAAGAGGATTACGTTTATAACCCCAGAATCTCGGTAACTGCCCCAGTTGGGCCGATCTCCAAGAACAAGGTTGGTACGGGAGTAATGTCTCCCCTGTATACGGTTTTTAGATTTTTCCACAACGACAACGACTTTTACACCCATTATTTCAAATCGACGCATTGGCATCACTACATGCGTCAATCTTCTAGCACTGGAGTAAGGCACGACCGCATGAGCATCACGAACGATGACTTCATGGGGTTGCCTCTACCTGTTTCAACACCGAAAGAACAACAAAAAATCGCCGACTGCCTGTCTTCCCTCGACAAACTGATCACAGCAGAAACTCAAAGGCTGGACATCTTCAAGGCTCACAAGAAGGGCCTGATGCAACAGCTTCTTCCTCGCGAGGGCGAAACCATCCCTCGCCTACGCTTTCCTCAGTTTCAGGATGCGAATGCGTGGAAGGAGGTTGCACTTTCAACGCAGGTTGATCTCATCTCAGGGCTTCACCTTGCACCAGACGAGTATGCGGACGCCGGAGAGGTTCCGTACTTCACAGGGCCATCAGATTATGCAAATGATCCGGCTTTGGTCAGCAAATGGACTTCGCGCGGTGCAAATATAGGGCATGCGGGAGATACCCTTATAACTGTCAAGGGCAGTGGCGTGGGTGAATTGCTGTATCTAGTACTTGATGAAGTAGCAATGGGGCGTCAGTTGATGACCGTCAGGTCACGCGGTTTGCACGGAGGGTTTGTGTTTCATTTTCTGGCGGCGCAGCGGCAATGGTTGATTGCGTTGGCCTCTGGCAATCTCATTCCAGGACTTTCACGGGGTGACATCTTAGGCCTCAAGGTGTCAGTTCCGGAACGAGATGAGCAAAAAACAATTGCCGACTGCCTGTCATCCGTTGACGATCTAATCGCCGCCAAAGCCCGAAAAATAGCCGTCCTCAAGCCCACAAGAAGGGCCTGATACAGCAGCTTTTCCCGGTGCTGGATGAGGTACATGCATGAAGCTGGGCCTCCCCTTCGCTGACCTGCCTAGGCTGGCGGCCCATCTGCGGCAGGAGCTGGAGAACAAGAAGACCATCCTGCTTTATGCCTACAACGGCACTGGCAAGACGCGCCTGTCCATGACTTTCAAGGATTCGGGCAAAAAGACGATTCAGCGCCCTATGACTGTGAACGACCATGTCAATCAGCCGCTCACAATTACCGAGACCATAGGCGATACGCTCTACTTCAACGCCTTCACCGAGGACCTGTTTCACTGGAACAATGACCCAAATGGCGACAGCAACCACCGGCTGACGCTCAATGCGACCTCACGCTTCTTTGCCGGCCTGGCCGAACTGGAAATGGACAACCGCATCCGTCCGCTGCTGCAACGCTACGCGGATTTCGATTTTCGCATCGACACCGAGGAATGGGTGGTGCGTTTCTCGCGCACGGTGGACGAGCAGGTCATCGACAATATCAAGGTGTCGCGTGGCGAGGAAAACATCTTTATCTGGTGCTTCTTCTTGGCCATTGTTGATTTGGCAATGGACTCTGACATAGAGGTGTATAGGTGGGTGAAATACATCTATATCGACGACCCCATTTCCTCACTGGACGAGCACAACGCGATCACTGTCGCCAACCACTTGGCCAAATTTCTTGCGAGAAAAGATCATTCCATCAGGACAGTCATTTCATCACACCACACATTATTCTTTAATGTTTTGTGGAACGAACTGCGGACGATTGATAGGAAGAATTTTGCACCTCACTTTCTATCTCGATCACGAAAAACTGGTGATTACCACCTTTCCTATACTGGCGATACGCCATTTTTCCATCATCTGGCGTTGTTGGAAGAGATTTGCCGGGCCAAAGAATCCGGTGAGCTTTACACGCACCACTTCAATGCCTTGCGCAGCTTGTTGGAAAAATCCTCCATCTTTCATGGTTACGAGAAATTCTCCGTCTGCATCAAGAAGCAAGAAGAGGATGATCCTGACGAAACGCTGTATGCGAGACTCGTCCAGATCATGAATCACGGAAATTATTCTTTTTATGACCCGGTAGAAATGCTGCCCGAAAATAAGGAGCACTTCGAAAAGGTTCTGGCTGATTTTCTCGACTTCTATCCATTCAACTCCGCATTGCTGATGAAAGAGACCAAGCAGGAAGAAGCGTCATGACCGATCTTGAAAAACAAAAGCTGGGCAAAACCCTCTGGGCCATTGCCGACCAACTGCGCGGCGCCATGAACGCGGACGACTTCCGCGACTACATGCTGGCGCTTCTGTTCCTGCGATATCTGTCCGATAACTACGAGGCTGCCGCGAAAAAGGAGCTAGGGCTGGACTACCCTCAACAGCTCGACAGCTCGGTGTCCACGCCGTTGCAGCGCTGGTATGAAAGCAATCAGGAGGATGTCTCCGAGTTCGAGAAACAGATGCGCCGTAAGGTGCACTATGTGATCGAGCCGCAATACCTGTGGGGTAATATTGCCGAGATGGCACGCACGCAGGATATGATGCTCCTCAACACGTTGCAAAGTGGCTTTGGCTACATCGAGAATGAATCCTTCGCCAGCGCCTTTCGTGGGCTGTTTTCGGAGATCAACCTGGCGTCCGACAAGCTCGGGAAAAATTACGACGAGCGCAATGCACGCCTGTGCAAGATCATCAGCGAAATCGCCAAAGGGCTGAGGCAGTTCTCCGCCGGCAGCGATACCCTGGGCGATGCCTATGAATACCTGATCGGCCAGTTTGCCGCAGGCAGCGGCAAGAAGGCGGGTGAGTTTTATACGCCGCAGCCGATTTCCAGCATTCTCTCGGCCATCGTCACGCTGGACGGCCAAGAGCCAGCGACGGGGCAACGCAGGCATCTGGACAGCGTGCTGGACTTTGCCTGCGGGTCCGGCTCACTACTCTTGAATGTGCGCCACCGCATGGGGCAGCACGGCATCGGCAAGATTTACGGGCAGGAAAAGAACATTACCACCTACAACCTGGCGCGCATGAACATGCTGCTTCACGGTGTGAAGGACTCTGAATTTGACATCATCCATGGCGACACCCTGCTCAACGAGTGGGACATGTTGCGGGAGACCAACCCGGCCAAGATGTCGAAGTTTGACGCCGTGGTGGCCAACCCACCATTTAGCTACCGCTGGGAGCCTTCTGAGGCAATAAGCGAGGACGTGCGTTTCAAGAACTACGGCTTGGCGCCGAAGTCCGCCGCCGATTTCGCCTTTTTGTTGCATGGCTTCCATTTCCTGAAGCAGGATGGTGTGATGGCCATCATCCTGCCGCATGGCGTGCTGTTCCGTGGCGGCGTGGAGACGCGCATCCGCACCAAGCTGCTCAAGGACGGTCATATCGACACGGTGATTGGTTTGCCCGCTAATTTGTTCTTCTCCACTGGAATTCCGGTCTGCATCCTGGTGCTGAAGAAGTGCAAGAAACCGGACGACGTGTTATTCATCAACGCCGCTAAGGGCTTCAAGAAGGGCAAGCGGCAAAACCAACTGCTGTCCGAGCACATCGACAAGATCATTGATGTCTACCAGCACCGCAAGGAAGAGATGCATTATTCGCGGCGGGTGAGGATGGAGGAGATCGAGAAAAACGATTTCAACCTGAATATCTCCCGCTATGTGAGCACGGCAGAGTCCGAGGAGGAGATCGATCTCAAAGCGGTGCATGGAGAACTGGTTTCGCTGGACAAGAAAATCAGGACGGCCACTGAACACCACAATGAGTTCCTCAAGGAGCTTGGCTTGCCGTTGTTACCGTGATGCATTTGTCCCCGATGCCCATGCTGTGCTGGAATCGTCATCCAGACTGATCTATGATCCTGGTACCTCCTTGGGGTAGAACTGAGGTACTTCCAGCGATTCCCGCGCAGGCAATGATGCGATTTCCCCGCGACACATGGTGTTCATGGGCTTTTGCCGGCGGATCAACGTTTAAACGCGCTCGACATGCCGGCTTTGGCAAGGGGAAGTATGGTGAGTAAGAAGAATCCGGTTTCGTCGAGCACGGCAATCGTTCTCAAAGCGGTACTGTTTGCTGCCGAGAAGCACAAGAACCAGCGACGCAAGGACGCTGAAGCCTCGCCGTATATCAACCATCCTATTGCGCTCGCCAACGTACTCGCCGATGAGGGCGGGATTGATGAAGCCGATGTGCTTTGTGCGGCCTTGTTGCACGATACTGTCGAAGACACGGAAACATCCGCAGGGGAATTGAAAGTATTGTTCGGTCAGGATGTGGTGTCCATTGTCCTCGAGGTCACTGACGATAAGTCCTTGCCCAAGGAGGTTCGCAAGCAAGCCCAGATTGATAACGCCCCTCACTTATCCCGCGAAGCTAAGCTCGTGAAGCTGGCCGACAAGATTTGTAATCTCCGGGATATTCTGGCAGCACCGCCCGTTGGCTGGTCGGCAGAACGAAAGCGCGATTACTTTTCCTGGGCGGGAAAGGTTGTTGCCGGGATCCGGGCGTCCATCCACGGCTTGAAGCTGTCTTCGATGCACTGGTCGAACGCCAGCGTGAAATCTGCTGAGCTCTGGGAATATAACGATCTCCCCGAGCAAGCAGACTTGGTGATGGGGAGTGGATATCCGTGTATTCAATCCTCCAGACCAAGGTCTTTCTTTATTTCTGCGGAGGAGCAGATTTTTTCCTTGCCTTTGCGCACACGTTCGAGCACGTCCGCCGCGAGGAAGTAATCCTCCATGTCATCGAGCCCGCGCTCGATAATCTCCCGGAGATAGAAAGCCTTGGAACGTCCCGTTTGCGCGGCAAGGAAGTTCAGCCGCTCCTCGATCTCGGGGGTAAGACGGATTGAAGTGGGCATGGGTATTATCCCTGGATGAAATACGGGTATTGGTATTCATTGTATCTGAATTTCTGGCCTGACACTTTCTTGTCATGAGCAGCAATAACAGGCTATATACCCTAGAATTAAAAATACCCGAACAATGTCAAAGCCAAAAAGGGGGATGAAATGATATATAAAGTTCTCATCACGCCTGTTGAGCCATCGATCGATGATCGTCCCAATTTCAGCGGCCTACTTGCTGATTATGAAATTGAAGCCAGTTCAGAGACCGAAGCTGAAGAAGTGGCCTTTACCCGGTTTTGCCAGGAGAGCCCTTTCCGCTCCCACAATCGCGATGACTACACGATCAGTGTGAACTGAGACAATCCTCGGAAGGCACAGCATTCATAAGTACGCTGCGCGGCGCCATTATGGGATGATGACCTGTCGAGAAGGATGATGCCGCGCTTGATTCTTTTGATCTTTCAAAATCGCCGGACGCAGGGTGAACCGGGAGAGCAGCCGTGTAAGCAGTGAGTGAATTCATCCAGGGCAGTTTTCGGAGGTGTATGAAAATGGAGAAGAAGTATCGGAGCGATGCG
The DNA here is from genome assembly GCF_055385915.1 of Nitrosospira sp. TNL300. Lineage (NCBI taxonomy): Bacteria > Pseudomonadati > Pseudomonadota > Betaproteobacteria > Nitrosomonadales > Nitrosomonadaceae > Nitrosospira > Nitrosospira sp. TNL300. The sequence goes on from NZ_AP041005.1 coordinate 695,097, forward strand.
TTCGCAGCAATCCACGAGACAATGGAAGCACTGCATGAGATTGGGGCGGTCGAAAAGCAGACCATGCGCGAGTTCGACGAGTCATGTCTTGCTCCCGTGCAGATTATGTCACCCGAGGAAATTCGGGCGCTACGAGAGCGCGAACACCTGTCGCAACCCGTCTTCGCCCGTTATCTGAATGTCAGCAAGAACCTGATCTCAGACTGGGAGCGAGGTGTCAAGAAGCCGGGTGGTCCAGCGTTGCGGCTACTGACCGTGATCAAGAAGAACGGGATTCAGGCAATTGCGTGACTGCTTTGGCGCATAATCTGGCAAACCGGCAAAATCGAGCACAGCCTTGCTGACATCAATCCCCACAAACTTGATCAGTTGCGGCAAACCTCGCCCTTCAGGGCGGGGAAGGATAGCGCGGACTTTGTTGCCGTCCTTGCTTTTGCCGTTCAACGCGGCGTCTGCTGCTGTTCGATGTACTGGCGGATGATCTCAATGGGGGCTCCACCACAACTTCCGGCGAAATAGCCTGGCGACCACAATGCGCTGCCCACAACTTCTTGCGGATGCCCGGGTAGTTCTTCTTGCGGATCATGCGACTGAGACGCCTTTGAGGCTGTTCACCAGGCTGGAGACGGACACCTTCGGTGGATAGTTCACCAGCAGGTGAACGTGGTCACCCTCGCCGTCGAACTCCACAGCTCCGCCTCGAAGTTGGCGCAGACACCTGAGAAGATGCCGCACAGCTCGTCGAGGATTTCCTTGTGAATACTTCGCGGCGGTATCCGGTCACGAAGACCAGGTGAACGTGCATCAGGAAAACGCAGTGCTGCCCGTGCCGCATATCGTTTTCATAGGCCAGGAGTATAATTCCGGCCATGCAACGCCTCCAGGCCTTCAAATATGAACTCATGCCCGATGGCGACCGGCAGCGTCAGATGCGCCGCTTCGCCGGGTCGTGTCGTTTCGTGTTCAACAAGGCGCTGGCGTTGCAGAAGGAGAACCACGAAGCGGGCGGCAAGTTCATCGGCTATGTTGCGATGGCAAAGCAACTGACGGCCTGGCGCAACAGCGCCGAAACATCCTGGCTGAAGGATGCGCCCGTCCATCCGCTGCAACACGCACTCAAAGACCTCGAAAAAGCCTACAAAAACTTCTTCGAGAAGCGCGCCGACTTCCCGCGCTTCAAGCGCAAGGGGCAAGGCGATAGCTTCCGCTACCCCGATCCGGAGCAGATCAGGTTCGATCAGGTCAATGGCCGCATCTTCCTGCCCAAGCTGGGCTGGCTGCGCTACCGCAACAGTCGGAAAACGCTGGGCGAGTTGCGCAACGTCACCGTCAGCCTGAGTGGCGGCAAATGGTTCGTCAGCATCCAGACGCGCCGCGAGGTCGAGCAGCCGCTTCCGCACGGCGGCGCGGTCGGTATCGACATGGGCATTGCCCGCTTCGCTACGCTCTCCGATGGCAGTTATCTTGCTCCACTCAACAGCTTCAAGCGGCACGAGGTTGCATTGCGCAAAGCGCAGCAGGCCATGAGCCGCAAACAGAAGTTCAGCAGCAACTGGAAAGAGGCGAAAGCCAGGGTCCAGCGCATCTATACCCGTATCGGCAATTGCCGCCGCGACTATCTGCACAAGGCCACGACCACAATCAGCCAAAACCACGCGATGGTGTGTATCGAGGATTTGCAGGTTCGCAATATGTCCAGGTCAGCGGCAGGCACAAGCGAACAGCCGGGCAAGAACGTTCGGGCCAAGTCCGGCCTGAACAAATCCATCCTCGATCAGGGCTGGTTCGAGTTCCGCCGCCAACTGGATTACAAGCTGGCGTGGAACGGCGGGCATCTCATCGCCGTGCCGCCGCAGAACACGAGCCGCACCTGTCCGTGCTGCGGTCATGTGTCGGCGGACAACCGGCAGACGCAAGCGCGATTTGCGTGTGTCGAATGCGGGCTCACAGAAAACGCCGATATGGTCGGCGCGATCAATATTCTAAGGGCGGGACACGCCCGGTTAGCCTGTGAAGTGAGCGGTGCGGTAATGCCGCCAGCAGCAGGAACCCACCGAAGCGGCTCAGGGGCGGCTCAATGCCTCTCCTGAGCGCCGTAGGAATCCCACGCCTTCAGGCGGGGGAGGATGTCAATTCCATAGTGCTTGTGTAGGCCGGCTCCGCCCGACGATAATGGCTGCTTCCTGCTGTTCTGCCCGCTCGTACTGCGCGCATCACGTGCTCTTGTAATTATCGCAAGCACCCATATTTTCCTGACAGGAGGCATGGAATCCCGGAAAGGGGATCTCTCAGGTTGCCGAGGTATTGGCCGTAGTCATACGAGGCGGGATGGGTAAGAGACGTCCTCTGCATAGAGAGTGCCGGTCCGGATACCCGGATGACAGCGGCTCCTCCTCGTCACAAGCCGATTCATCGGTAGAGCAGGTTCTGCCTCTTCCGTTTGAATCGTTCGAGCTTAGAGGAGCGAGCAAAGAGGTTGCCATGCGGGGTGAATGGTAGGGCGGCAGGGCAGTAACTTGTTCGGGGACTCCTTAAGGTATAATCCCGTTTTTTTTCGTTCAGCTTTCTTTGTTGGAGAATTGTCATGCCGATCTATGAATACCGGTGTGGGTCTTGTGGTTTCGAAAAGGAATATCTGCAAAAGGTGAGCGATGCGCCGGTGGCAGCTTGTCCCGCCTGTGGCAGCGATGCGTTTAACAAACTTATTTCGGCTGCGGGCTTTCAGTTGAAGGGCAGCGGCTGGTATGTCACCGATTTCAAGAACAAGAATGGCGGGCAGTCCAAGCCCAAGACCGATGCGGATACATGTGCGACGAAGAGCGAGAGCGCGCCGCCCGGGGATAGCGCATGCCCCGCCTGCACGACTGACTGACGAGTGACGAATCGGGCTGATTACTGACATGAAACGTTATTTCATCACCGGGCTGCTCATATGGGTACCTCTGGGTATTACTGCCTGGGCGTTGAAATTCCTGATCAGCACCATGGACCAGTCGCTGTTGCTGTTGCCATCGAGCATGCGTCCGGAAAACTTCGTAGGCATATACATTCCCGGCGTGGGCACGGTGCTGACGCTGCTGGTTGTTTTCCTTACCGGCATCTTCACCACCAATATCATCGGGCAGCGGCTGGTGATTTTCTGGGAAGGCGTGTTATGGCGCATCCCGGTCGTGAAATCGATTTATTATGGCGTGAAGCAGGTTAGCGACACGCTGTTCTCAAGCCAGGGGGAAGCCTTTCGTAAGGCGCTGCTGGTGCAGTACCCGCGCGAGGGTTCCTGGACCATTGCATTCATGACAGGATATCCAGGTGGTGACGTAGCCAATCACCTTACAGAAGAATATGTGAGTGTTTACGTGCCGACCACGCCCAATCCGACCTCGGGCTTCTTTCTGATGATGCCGCGCAGCGATGTAATAGAGCTCGACATGAGCGTGGATGCGGCATTGAAATATATAATCTCGATGGGCGTTGTTGCTCCCGCCAATGGCAAGAAACCGGCGGAGTCGCAGGCAGCGCTGCTGCATCCCCAAGGCTCTGTCACTTCCGCAAGTTCCGTCGGTTCTGCATCGAGCGACAAGCCCTGATTCCTTCTTTTTTCTGATTACCGATCTTCCATGCGCACCAATTACTGCGGCCTTATCGACGTCCAATATCTGGATCAGACTGTGATCCTGTACGGCTGGGTGCACCGGCGCCGCGACCACGGGGGTGTCATTTTCGTGGATCTGCGGGATCGCGAGGGCCTGGTGCAGGTGGTGTGCGATCCCGATAATCCCACTGCTTTCCAGGTCGCGGAAAAAATCCGCAACGAGTTTGTGGTTAAAGTTACCGGGCGGGTGCGCCGCCGGCCGGCGGGAACCGTCAACCCCAATCTCATCAGCGGGGAAATAGAGGTGTTGGTGAGCTCGATCGATATCCTCAACGCTTCCCTGACGCCTCCGTTCCTGATGGACGACGAAAACCTCAGCGAAGCCACACGGCTGGAGCATCGCTATCTGGATCTGCGGCGTCCGCAGATGCAGGAAAACCTGCGGCTGCGCTACAAGGTGGCAATGGCAGTCCGGCTGTTTCTCGATCAGCATGGATTCATCGACGTGGAAACGCCGATGCTCACCAAATCGACCCCCGAGGGCGCGCGCGATTACCTCGTGCCGTCGCGTGTCAACACCGGGCATTTTTTTGCGCTGCCGCAATCGCCGCAACTGTTCAAGCAGTTGCTGATGGTTTCCGGATTCGACCGCTATTATCAGATTACCAAATGCTTTCGCGACGAGGATCTGCGGGCTGACCGCCAGCCCGAATTCACCCAGATCGATATCGAGACATCCTTCCTGGATGAAGCGCAAATCATGCAGATGATGGAAGAGATGATCTGCACGGTGTTCAAAAGTGTGAAGGGTATCGATCTGCCCAGCCCGTTTCCACGCCTGACGCATGCCGAAGCGATGTCGAAATATGGCTCGGACAAGCCCGACATGCGCGTGCCGCTGGTTCTGACGGAACTCACCGATGTGATGCAGGAGGTGGAGTTCAAGGTGTTCCGGGAAGCCGCGCTCAGAACGGGTGGACGTGTAGCCGCATTGCGCGTGCCTGAGGGTGGCGCATTGTCGCGCAAGGAGATCGACGATTACACCAGTTTTGTCGCGATATACGGCGCCAAGGGGCTCGCGTACATCAAGGTCAATGCGCTGGAAAGAGGGGTGGACGGCCTCCAGTCGCCCATACTGAAATTCCTCCCTGAGAATGTGATTCAGGTCATTCTCGAGCGCACGGGCGCGAAGGATGGCGATCTCATCTTCTTTGGCGCGGACAAGGCACAGGTGGTGAATGAGGCATTGGGTGCATTGCGCGCTAGGGTGGGGCATGATCGCGGCCTGGCGGAATCGGGATGGAAACCTTTATGGGTGGTGGATTTCCCCATGTTCGAGCGTGATGAGGAGGAAAACCGCTGGAAGGCCTTGCATCATCCCTTTACTTCGCCTGCTGAGGGCCACGAGGACCTGCTTGAGACTGATCCCGAAAAAGCCTTATCCAAGGCTTACGATATGGTGCTGAATGGTTCCGAGATTGGCGGCGGTTCGGTGCGTATTCATCGCCAGGAAATACAGTCGAAGGTATTTCGCGCCTTGAATATTGGAGAGGATGAGGCAAACGAAAAATTCGGCTTTTTGCTCGAAGCATTACAATATGGGGCGCCGCCGCATGGCGGGATTGCGTTTGGTCTCGACCGCATCGTTGCCATGATGGCAGGCGCCGAATCCATCCGGGAAGTCATTGCTTTTCCGAAAACACAGCGCGCACAATGTCTGCTGACGCATGCGCCCAGTACTGTCGGTGAAAAACAGTTGCGGGAACTTCACATCAAACTCCGCCACGCGTAATCCAGAAGGATATAAAGCAAGGGTAACAAAGGTAAAAGGCGGAAGCGGAGAAGCGTGGAGATTGGGAAAACCATTTTTTCGAAAGCGAAGATTTTCTGATTCCGTTCCTACTCTTGGTGCACGGTGAGAATCTACAAGATTCCGGTTTCGGTTCTGGTAATTATCCATACGCTCGACATGCAGATCCTGCTGCTCGAACGGACAGACCATCCCGGCTATTGGCAGTCCGTTACCGGCAGCCAGAACGAAGGTGAAACACTCGTGCAAACGGCAGTGCGGGAAGTAGCGGAGGAGACCGGACTGGATGCCAACCGCTACGAGTTGACCGACTGGAACATTGTGAACGAATATGAAATCTACGAGGAATGGCGCTGGCGTTACCCGCCCGAGGTAACCCATAATACCGAGCATGTCTTTGGCCTGCTTGTGCCGCAACCTGTCCCGGTCTCGGTAGCGGCAAGAGAACATTTGCGTCATGCCTGGCTGCCCTGGCAGGAGGCGGCGGAAAAAGTATTTTCCCCAAGCAATGCCGAAGCGATCAGGAGATTGGCAGCAACTGGCGGTAAAAGTAGTAGAGGGTAGTAAAGGGCAGAAAAAGGTAGCAGGGGCAAGCAGCGGAAGCACCCCGACAAAAATAAGGAACGGGACAAGCCGATCGAACCGATGACGAGCGCACTGGTCCAATGATACTTTTGGAACCTCTGCGGTTTTCATGGAACCGCTGAACAAATCCCTCGCAGGCGCGACGGTGGCTTTGCGGGATGAGATGTGCGAAAGGCGACGACGCGAATGGTTGACCCCCTTCGCTAGGAGCCTGACAAAGCAGATCGCCTGCAAAGCCCCGTCCCATGGGGGTTGTAGCAAAATCGGGCGCTCATTTTGTTGCGCTCCTTGGCATCGTAGTCCAAGCTACGACCTTCGTCGCGCGCCTCGTGATCATCCCGATTTTGGCTGCAAACGCGCACTGCGGAGGATTTGTTCAGCGGTTCCTTAATATTACCTGCGGTTTTTAAAGTAAAAACGGAGTAGGCCATGAAAGCGGAAGCCATTGCCTTTGAACGTTTCGACAATCTGAATGACGATGACTGCGAGCAACGCATCGTGCAGGCGAAAGCGGCGCTGGGAAAGCGCGCGGTAATACTCGCCCATCATTATCAGCGTCCGGATGTTTACAAACACGCCGATCTTACCGGGGATTCCCTGCAGCTCTCGCGCCTTGCGTCAGGGACAGATGCGGATTATCTGGTGTTCTGCGGCGTGCATTTCATGGCTGAAGTGGCCGATATTCTCTCCAAGCCCGAGCAGATCACCATCCTGCCCGATCTTTCCGCCGGCTGCTCCATGGCGGACATGGCAAGTCTTCTCAAGGTGCAGCGCGCGTGGCATGAACTCTCGGAAGTGCTCGATCCCGATGAAGTGGTCACGCCGGTCACTTACATCAACTCTGCCGCTGATCTCAAAGCTTTCTGCGGCGAGCACGGCGGCATTGTCTGCACATCCAGCAATGCAGTGAAAATCTTGCAGTGGTCCTTTTCCCGCAGGGAAAAGGTACTGTTTTTTCCGGACCAGCACCTGGGGCGCTGGAGCGGCCACAAGCGGGGCATTCCACTCGAACAGATGGTGGTGTGGGATTTCGATGAGCCCATGGGCGGGCTTTCACCGGATCAGATCAGGAACGCGAAAATCCTCTTGTGGAAGGGGCATTGCTCGGTGCACCAGATGTTCCAGCCACAGCACATACTTCGTTTTCGCAACCAGTACCCCGAGGGGAAAGTGATTTCGCATCCCGAGTGCAGTTTCGAGGTATGTAAAAACTCGGATTACGTCGGCTCCACCGACTACATCATCAGGACCATCCGGGAAGCGGAACCAGGAACACGCTGGCTGGTGGGAACGGAGCTGAACCTGGTCAATCGCATTGCCGAGGAGTTCAAGGCCCAGGGAAAAATCGTCCAGTTCATGGCATCGACGATCTGCATGTGTTCCACCATGGCGCGCATCGATCCGCAACACTTGGCCTGGGCGCTGGAAAACCTGGTTGCGGGAAAGGTGGTGAATCAGATCAAAGTGGCGGCAGCCGATGCAGTTCTGGCGAAACTTGCCCTGGAGCGCATGCTGGAGGTTTCGCGATAATGAAAAAATACAATTGCGCTCCGTCCTGTTCATCATATGCTCAATAAGCTGCATATCGCTACCTACAACATTCACAAAGGGTTTTCTCATTTCAATCGGCGTGTCATGGTGCATCAGTTGCGCGACAGCCTGCGCACGCTCGATGCCGATATCATTTTTCTGCAGGAAGTGGTCGGCGAGCACAAGGGTCACGGAGCTCGTTTCGAGAATTGGCCGGAGAGTCCCCAGTACGAATTCCTGGCTGATTCGATCTGGACGGATTTTGCCTACGGAAAGAACGCGGTCTATGATGAGGGCCACCACGGCAACGCAATCCTGAGCCGCTATCCCATCGTGCGCTGGGACAACGTGGATGTTTCGTCGCATCGTTTCGAAAGCCGCGGCCTGCTTCACTGTGAAATAGGCATTCCGCAATGGCGGGAAAATCTTCACTGCATCTGCGTGCACCTGGGTCTGTTCAAGAGGGGCCGCTCCCGTCAATTAAAGTTACTGGAAAAGCACATCGAGGAACTGGTGCCCAAGGACGCACCGCTGGTCATCGCCGGGGATTTCAACGACTGGCGTGAAGTGGCCAGCCGTATTCTGGTCCAGCGGCTTGCCCTGGCGGAAGTCTTCGAGTTGACCGAAGGGAGACCGGCGCGTACCTATCCCTCCACATTGCCGTTGTTCCGCCTCGACCGCATTTACGTTCGCGGCTTTCATATCGAGAGGGCACAAGTGCACCAGGGGCATCCCTGGTCCAAAATCTCCGATCACGCTGTGCTTTCGGCGCAGATGATCCTCAGATAATGCCTCCTGCATCGCACCACGAGATCGACGCCGCCGCAGCGCTCCTGAAAAGAGGAGGCGTTGTCGCTTTCCCGACAGAAACCGTGTATGGCCTCGGGGCCGAGGTTTCCAATCCCTCTGCGGTTGCGCGCATATTTGAAATCAAGAACCGTCCCGTGGATCACCCCCTCATTGTCCATTTCGCAGATGCCTCCCGATTGTCGCATTGGGCGCGCGAGGTACCCCCACAGGCATGGCGGCTGGCCGAGCGCTTCTGGCCGGGTCCCTTGACCCTGATACTGCCACGCAGTCGCCATGTGCCGGAAAACGTGACCGGGGGTCAGGATACAGTGGGATTGCGCATTCCTGATCACCCCGTAGCACTTGCCTTGCTGAAGGAGCTGGGGCCGGACAGAGCGCTGGCCGCCCCATCGGCGAACCGTTTCGGTCATGTCAGCCCGACAACCGCAACGCATGTGCGCGAGGAGTTTGGCGACGAGCTGGACATGATTCTGGATGGCGGACCGTGCCAGGTAGGCCTGGAAAGTACCATCGTGGGTTTTGACGGCCAAACTGCGATTATATTGCGGCCAGGTGGCATCCAGTTGGCGGCGCTGGCGGAAGTATTGGATGGAAATGTGGTGCTTTCCCAAGGGGTAAAACCTTCTGTACGCGTGCCGGGCGCCCTCCCTTCGCATTACGCCCCCGCAACGCCGCTCGAGCTCCTGCCGGCGGATCACTTATGGCGGCACGCTTTGGAGCTGGAAGCAAAAGGCATGCGGGTAGCACTCATGGGGTGGCAACGGTATTCTCCACCCAGGCATCGCCCGAAAAATGAATCCATCGTATTCTCTGCGATGCCTGGAGAACCGGAGGAGTATGCACGTCAGTTGTATGCCACCTTGCGCCGGTTCGATCGCGGGCACTTCGACCGGCTATTGGTGGAGACGCCTCCCGAGACAGCGGCCTGGGTGGCAATCGTGGACCGGCTGCGGCGTGCGAGCAGCAGGACATACTCCGGCGCGGGCGCAGTACTAACGGGTGAGCAAATCAGTTCATCCGCGGCGAGGGAGGATGAAAATGAAACCATTTACGGACAAACTGGATAAATAACGATTTTATGGACAGCAAAGTTCGCGCAGTACTGTTTGATGTGGATGGCACGTTGGCTGACACGGAGCGTGATGGTCATCGCCCCGCTTTTAATGCGGCATTTGAAGAACTCGGTCTCGACTGGGAGTGGGATGTCGATCTTTACGGCAAGTTGCTGGCAATCACAGGTGGCAAGGAGCGCATCCTTCATTTCATGGAATATCATGTTCCGAAGGAATTGAATAGAAGCGGCCTGGGTGGCTGGATCGCGCGCCTGCATAAGATCAAAACCAGGCATTATGTCAACATGCTGGAAAGCGGCGGCATTCCGTTACGGCCTGGGGTCGCCCGCCTGATCCATCACCTGCGTGACAGAAACATAAAAATCGCGATTGCAACCACCACCACCCCGGAAAATGTGACCGCGCTTTTAAAGTCCACCCTGGGGGAAGATTCTCCTGGATGGTTCGATGTTATTGGCGCAGGGGACATCGTCCCGGGAAAAAAACCGGCGCCCGACATCTACCACTGGGTGCTGGACCAACTACAATTACCGGCGGAGCAGTGCATTGCCGTCGAAGACTCGGAAAATGGGCTGAGGGCATCGCTCGCCGCAGGGCTTGATACCGTAGTTACGGTAAATGGATATACCCGCTTTCAGGATTTCACGGGCGCCAAGCTTGTTTTGTCCGACCTGGGTGAACCGGCACGGCCCTTCAGCGTGCTGGAAGGGGAGGCAGGAGAGGTCGGAGAAGCAAAGGGCATAAACGGCATAAACGGCATAAACGGCAGTGGCTGGGTGGATGTGGACCTGATGCTGAAGCTTAAGGGGTGAACGCCTTGAGGAAGCGGTCGAAGAGAATTTCGAAGAGAATTATGTCCAATTCTGCAGACTCTCATCACCGGTTTGCATCATCCCAAATTGGAATTGTCATCTGGAAAAGGTAGTATAGTCAGTAATGATTTATCAGGGCGATCCTGAGAAGAAGAACAAATGCTGCAAACCCGCACAATCAACTATTCACGCCGCCTGCTTCAGTTTTTTGAAGGCATCGGTCTCGTCGTGATTGCCCTCGCCACCATATTTGCGGGATATCAGGAAACCATGCTGATGGTTCACAACGGCAGGGTGACCCTGGCGGATCTGCTGCTCATGTTTCTCTACCTCGAAATCCTGACCATGGTCGGGCTTTATTTTGAATCAGGCAAGCTGCCGGTAAGATTTCCCCTCTATATCGCCCTGGTGGCATTGGCGCGCTACATAACCGTGGACGTCAAGGAGATGGACAGCATCCGCTTATTGGGTGTTTCTGCCGCTATCGTGCTGATTGCGCTCGGGGTGCTCGTCATCCGTTACGGACACGTGCGCTATCCTTACGTGGAAGACCTAGAGGAGTTGGCAGAGGCGGCTTCGAGGGAAAGAGAACAAAAAATTCGCGATTAATATGGAAGGCCAGGTCAGCAAGCCCATCGTGGGCGTCATCATGGGCAGCAGCAGCGACTGGGAGGTCATGAAGCATGCTGCGGAGATGTTGAAGAAATTCCATGTGCCTTACGAAACGGAAGTGGTTTCCGCCCATCGAACCCCTGATCACATGTTCGAATATGCGGAAACTGCCGGCAAGCGGGGACTGAAATGCATTATTGCCGGTGCAGGCGGCGCGGCGCATCTTCCGGGAATGGTCGCCGCCAAAACGCTCCTGCCCGTGCTGGGCGTGCCGGTTACTTCTCGCCAGCTTCAAGGGCTGGATTCGCTTTTGTCCATAGTACAAATGCCGAGGGGAGTACCAGTTGCCACCTTCGCCATAGGCGAGGCGGGCGCGGCTAACGCGGGGTTGTTTGCCGTTGCGCTGCTGGCGGTGGAAGATGGAAGCCTGGCGCGGCAGCTTGCCGAGTTCCGGGAAACCCAGGCGGCAACGGTAGCATCCATGACCTTGCCATCGTCATGAGTACCCGGCCTGGGGCGATGCTGGGGTTGCTGGGCGGCGGCCAGCTCGGCAGAATGTTCACGATGGCGGCCCAAAGCCTGGGTTACAGCGTGACCGTTCTTGATCCCGAGGAGCGAAGCCCGGCGGGCAGCATCGCTGAGCGGCACCTGCGCGCCGATTACCTCGATAGCGAGGCATTGAATGAGCTCGCGTCCACCTGTGCAGGCGTCACCACCGAATTCGAAAACGTACCTGCCGAGGCACTCAGAATACTGGCTGAACGCTGCATCGTCAGCCCGGCTGCCAGGAGTGTCGCCATCGCGCAGAATCGCATCCTGGAGAAGAATTTTCTCGCTGCCAACGGCTTTGGAGTCGCGCCCTATGCGGTGATTCAGAATCCGAACACTTCGCAGCGTTCGGCCAATCCGGATGAAATATTACCCCAAAAGCAGCCGGAATTTTTTCCTGGCCTCTTCCCCGGAATTCTCAAGGTAAGCCGGTTTGGATATGACGGCAAAGGCCAGGTGCGGGTAAGTAATGCATCAGAGCTTGACAGCGCATTTGCAGGTTTGAACCGGGAATCCTGCGTCCTGGAAAAACTGCTGCCCCTGGAGTGCGAGGTGTCCGTCATCGTATCCAGGGGATTTGATGATGAAGTGGTTACTTTTCCCGTATCCGAGAATCAGCACTGCAACGGCATCCTCGATATCAGCATCGTTCCGGCCAGGATATCGCCTGAAATTGCCCGAAACGCCTGCGATATTGCAGTTCGCATTGCCGGGAAGCTGGATTATCGCGGCGTACTATGCGTCGAGTTTTTTGTGCTCGCGGATGGGCGGCTGCTGGTGAACGAGATTGCTCCTCGTCCTCATAATAGCGGGCATTACTCAATCAATGCCTGCGTTACCTCTCAATTCGAGCAGCAGGTGCGCATACTTTGCGGAATGCCCCTCGGCAGTACTTCCATGCATGGAGCGGCGGTAATGGTAAACCTGCTGGGCGATCTCTGGCAGAAGGGAGAGCCGGAGTGGGAACAGGTGCTGCGGCATCCCGACGTCAAATTGCATTTATACGGCAAGCGCGACGCCAGACCCGGACGGAAAATGGGACACTGCACGGTGTTGGCAGAAACGACCGACGCTGCGTTGCGGCTTGCGCTGGAAATCAAGCAATCGCTGCAACCCTCTCATAGCACTCTTGAAACACATGAGCATCCCCGGAACGAAAGCCGGCACTGACCAGCCCGCGCTGTTTGAAACGAGCATACGAAGCCTGCCGCTTCTGCATCGGGGAAAGGTACGGGATATCTATGGCGTGGATGAAGACAAGCTTCTGATCGTCCAGACGGACCGGCTTTCCGCATTCGACGTGATCCTGCCTACCCCTGTGCCCGGCAAGGGTAGGCTGCTGACTGCCTTGTCCAGTTTCTGGTTTGAAAAACTGGGGCATATCGTTCCCAACCATCTCACCCACATCGCGCCCGAATCCGTGGTAACGGAAGACGAACGCGAGCAGGTGACTGAGCGGGCATTTGTAGTAAAGCGGCTCAAGCCCCTCCCGATCGAAGCGATCGTGCGTGGTTACGTCGTTGGCTCCGGCTGGAAGGATTACAAAAAAAACGGCATGATCTGCGGTATTCCACTCCCTGCCGGGCTGGAGGAAGCCGGCAGGATACCGGGCGGAGCCATCTTTACCCCCTCGACCAAAGCTGCGCAGGGTGCGCACGATGAAAATATCCCGTTTTCGGAGGCGGAAAAGCTGTTGGATGAAAGAGGTGAAGGGCTGGCTGCGCAGGTGCGTGATATAGCGCTGGCTTTGTATACCCAGGCGGCGGATTATGCGATCACAAAAGGCATTATTATCGCCGACACCAAGTTCGAATTCGGTCAGGATCAGGCTGGCAGGCTCTATCTCATCGATGAGGCGCTTACTCCCGATTCATCGCGCTTCTGGCCTGCTGACCAGTACGCGTCGGGGAAAAATCCGCCGAGCTATGACAAACAATTCGTGCGTGACTGGCTTGAGACGCAGAACTGGAACAAGAAAGCGCCCGCTCCGGCCTTGCCCCCCGAGGTGCTCGCCAAAACAGCTGAAAAATACCGGGAAGCCCTCCATCGCCTGGTGGGCTAAACACCTAGAAAAGCCGGATCAACATCCTCGTCCCCAGCAGATAAAGCAGCACCACAAAAATTTTCCTGAGCGTAGTCGTTTGCATGACGTGCGTCATTTTTGCACCTATGGGTGCGGTCAGTGTGCTGCCCAGGACGATCCATCCCAATGCCGGCAGGTAAACGTATCCCAGGCTGTATTCCGGCAGCAGTTCGGGCTGCACCATGCCATTGATCATGTAGCCGACAGCCCCAGCCACAGCGATGGGGAAACCTACCGCGGCAGCGGTACCGATGGCATGCTGCAGTTTCACGTTGCACAGGGAGAGAAACGGGATCGTCAACAGACCTCCTCCGATTGCAACAAAGCTTGAAATCGCGCCAATGACGCTCCCCGCGGCAAGCATGCCGAGCCTTCCCGGAAGCGTGCGGCTGGGTTTGGGGCGAATGTTGAGCAGCATCTGCGTCGCCGCGTAATAAATGAAGACGACAAAAACGATGCTGAGAAAGCGGCTGGATAGCATGCTCACTATCGTTGCGCCTCCAAGCGTCCCCAGGATGATTCCCGGCGTAATGAATTTCACGACTTGCCAGTTCACTGCACCGTGAACATGATGAGTGCGCAGGCTGGCGACGGAGGAGAAAATGATGGCCGCCATGGTGGTGCCAAGAGCGAGGTGAAGGATACGGTCCGGAGGGAAGTCTTGCGCAGTAAAAATAAAGGTAAGCACGGGGACGATGACCAGTCCGCCCCCTATGCCCAGCAGGCCGGCAAAGAAGCCGACCACGGTGCCCAATATCAGGTATGCGAGCCACCATTCCACGTCAAGCCATACCACCGCAGATACCGGGATTCGAAATTGTACAACGGTTGCCCAACCTGGAAATCTTTCGGGAATTTGTCATTACAGAATTCCCATGATGAAATCCCACTCTGACGGATCGATCGGCGTAATAGACAGCCGATTGCCTTTTTGCAGGATACGCATGTTCGCAAGCTCGGGGTAACTGCGTAACTCCTTGATGCCGACCAGGCGGGTTTTCCTGACTAGGCGCACATCCACATTGAACCAGCGCGGATTTTCCGGCGTGGCTTTCGGATCGAAATATTTGTTCTCCCGGTCGAACTGGGTGGCGTCCGGGTAGGCCAGCTTGCTCACCTCCGCAATCCCGGCGATTCCCGGCTCCTCACAGGTAGAATGGTAGAAAAAAACCCCGTCACCGACGCGCATCTGGTCACGCATGAAATTTCGCGCCTGATAATTGCGCACCCCATACCACGCCACCGTCTGATCGGGCATCGAGGCAAGGTCGTCAATACTTACGTCGGAAGGTTCCGATTTCATCAGCCAGTAACGCATTTCCATCATTAACTATACTTAGGTCAGAATTCAGTACTTGTGAAGTTGAACGGGCTTTCTGCCAGCAAGATTCCCCTGGGCAAAATTCCTGGGGCAAAATTTCCTGGGTGGGAGGCTCTCACATAAACAATCAATATTACAGCAAGACGGAGGAGCAATGATAAACAATAAGTTAATGAATCGTCTTCTGAAACTCCTGTGGCGGATAGGTGAAAGCTGGCCGTGGTTGGGCAGGAAATTAAACGCATTCGCAATCAATCGGGTAGTAAATGTTTGCCGCCACCGACCGCATCCCTGGAGCACCGTTCACCCCTATACCTCCTGGACTGCGCTTACAGATCAGCACTGGAGCGCGCGTCATTTGCCGGCGAAGAAGCAGCCGGCACAGCTTCCGTCTTCCAGCGAACTGCTCGGGCTTTTCAGGCAGCAGGGCGGAGAGCACCGATTGTCCGACAAATCCACCCTGCTCTTTCCCGCGGTTGCCCAATATCTGACCGACGGTTTTATCCGCACGCGCATGCCTAAAGCAGGAGAACCCGAGACAGTTCGGCTGCAAAATACATCCAATCACCAGATCGATATGTGTCCGCTATACGGAAGGCTGGCAGAGCAGACGGCCGCCCTTCGTGTCAAAAGCGGAGCGAAAGGCGAACGGGGCCGATTGAAGTCCCAGTTTATCGGCGGAGAGGAGTTTTCCCCTTTCCTTTTCGATAACGGAATACTGAAGCAGGAATTTGCTGTTCTCGATGAGCCCCTCGGATTGGAGGAAGCATTGGATAGAGTGCCTGAACGCCGGGAAGAGTTGCGCGCGCATATTTTTGCCTTTGGAGGGGATCGAACAAATGCCGTTCCCCAGGTGGCGATGTTGAATACCTTGTTTCTGCGGGAGCATAACCGGCTTGCAGGCGAAATAGAACGCGCGCACCCCCAGTGGGATGATGAGCGCGTTTTTCAGACTGCCAGGAATAACGTCATCGTGATCTTCATCAAGATTATCGTGGAGGAGTACATCAGCCATATCTCCCCCCTGGTGCCATATCGGGCCGACCCTTCAGTGGCCTGGAATGCCCCCTGGAACAAACCGAACTGGATCACGACCGAATTCAGTTTGCTGTATCGCTGGCATTCACTCGTTCCAGATGCCATCACCTGGAACGGGCACTCGTATCTCCTGGGAGAAACTTCCATGAATAACAAGCTGCTGCTGGACGGAGGGTTGCGACGCGCCTTTGCCGACATGAGCAGTCAGCGTGCCGGTCGTCTCGGCCCTTTCAACACGGCTGAGTTCTTATGGGAAATCGAGACCCGGGCAATAGAGCAGGGCCGTCTGGCAGAATTGGCCCCCTACACCGATTATCGTCATTATGTTTCCCTGGAGCGTCCCCAGGATTTCGGGGATATCTCCACGGATCCAAGAGTTGTCGATTTCCTGAGAAAGACGTATCGGCGCGTAGAGGACATCGATTTTTACGTCGGCCTGTTTGCCGAGGATCTGGTGGAAGATTCCCCCCTGCCATCACTCATGCTCCGAATGGTGGCGGTGGACGCTTTCTCCCAGGCTTTGACCAATCCCTTGCTGTCACAGTACGTTTATAACGAAGAAACCTTTTCCGCTCCGGGCTGGGCCGCAATCCAGAGCACGGGAACATTTCGGGATGTTCTGGACAGGAATACGCCTTCCGATCAGCGTGGGGGTTTATACGTCGGCTTGACCTTGCCTGGCTGGATGCCTTCTTCCTGAAAACAGGTTTCCTCTCAAACGCGAAGCTTACGCACCATACTGCTTTATTCAGGGGCTGGTGGTCGAGATGAGAATAAGCTGCTTGATAAATTCGATAATGCGGCCGTCATCAATGTGAGTATGATCCGTAATCAGGTTTTTATCGACTCCAATAACGAGGTAGGGATTGCGTGGAGCTGATATGTTGCTCCTTTCCAGTGTAAGGCTCGCAATAGGAATCTTGCTGCCAGGTTTGTCGTCTTCCCATGCGGACTTTGCTGCCAGGCCGGAACTGACACTCTCACTACTGCTCGATTGGCCCGCAACTCCCTTTGGCAGATCGTGGGACGGATAGAGCCTGTGAGTCTCATACGGCTGGAAGAGGCCAACAGCGGTTACATTTGCCTCGCCCTCGTCGATGATTTCTTCCTGCTGGGTTACGGCATTCGTTCGCCTGATATCGCGATCCTTCTCAAAAAAGGTAGACAGATGGCGGCCAATGGGAAACGAGTTGCGAAGGGCCTTATCGGCCTCGGATGTCAGTATGGCCATGACAGGCAATTGGGACTTGAAGTAAGTGCCACGCTCCGTGGACATATCACTGAGCGATGCAAATTGTAAGGCTTCGAAGGCGGGGTTTATGAGCACAACCAGATTCCCAAACCCTTCCACGTCGCTCTGCACGCCCACCGGCCCCATTGTGCGAACGAACCGATTTTCGAGTATTTGAACCAATGAGGCATGTACGATGGCTCCGCCGAAGCTGTGCCCGACAATCACCAGGCGAGTGTTGCTGTTACCCTCCGAGACATTTTCCTTAACGCGCTTGAGTAGTTCGAGGCGGCTCAATACCTCAGTAACGCCGCCCCGGCTGACTTTCTGTGCGGTATTTTTCCGGTCCCAGAAGGTCAGATCCTCAACCACGGGCATGGTAATGGACTCACCGCGCCAGGCTAAATAAATACCGGCTACCTGTCGTGCCGGTCGCCCCGTTTTTTGGCTGATAAGAAGTTCGTTCTCACTCAATCCGGCAAGAACATTACGAAAAGTCTGGATATTTTTGTCGGCATGCCCCGCATTATGCTTCCAGCCATGAACGAATACTGTTATCAGCAAATCTTTGCTGGCGGCTTCAGCCGAAAGCTTATCGATAACGGACCACATTTGCTTTCGATCCCAAAGCTGGCCTTGATCATCGAATTCAATAAAATTTAAGAGATACCGAGCTCCATCTGCTGTGGGAAATTCCAGGATCGCGTGGTTTTCGCAGTCCTGAGACAATTCCGGGGTCGGATTAACGCATAAATCATACTCCGTCCGATACTGTACAAACGGCGCACACCCGCCAAGTACCATCAGGAGAATGAGAACAGTGACATGCAATTCGATGGTGTGGAATTTCATGATATTTATTATTCCGAAGAGGTGGTCTGGTCAACAACACTATCACTATATCAGGGGAACGGTCATGTGTTCCTGAAACGCGTTTCGTATCGGGTGGAAATCCGCATATTCCACTGCAAAGATGGGAGGCGCATCCATAATGAAGATTAATAGTATATGCCCATGTTGATTTGGCAAAGTGCATTTTCGGATTTGTTACCGCAGATCAGGCGTGCGTGTGAACACGTTCGCTTCTCAGTGCCCATCAGGGACACGGAGTAAACTGGAGTAAGTGATCAAGCTCATGACAGTGCAATTTGTTGAACTTCTTATGGCAATGAGGGCGGAAAATGGCATTAGCAAACGTATTCCGACTACCACCCGTGATAGAGCTTGCAGTCCAAGTGAATTGCTGCCGTGAAGCCTGAAAACGCTAGGCATCAGATGGAACGACGTGAATTCATCGTCTCTACACTTTCGGCGGGGCTCGCCATGGCGGTAGGTCCGCTTTACGCCCAAGCCGTGACGGACGGTTTCCAGATTTCTGTAAAGAGTGGTGATCAGACCGCTCCTGGACCTCAATCGCCGGGCGGCCATGCTCCAATCAAGTTGTTTCTCTGTGGCGATGTCATGACGGGCAGAGGTATAGACCAGGTCTTGCCTAATCCGGGCAACCCCATCCTTTTTGAGGGGTACATGAAAAGCGCAACAGGCTATGTCGAGCTTGCCGAAGAGGCAAGCGGGCCGATTCCGCAACCTGTCCTCTTTTCCTATATCTGGGGAGATGCGCTTGCCGAACTGGCACGCAGAAAACCCGATGTTCGCATCATTAACCTCGAAACCGCAGTTACCCGCAGTGACGACGTACAGGACAAGGCAGTCAACTACCGCATGAATCCCGACAATATCCTCTGTATCACTGCTGCGCAAATCGATTGCTGTGTGCTGGCGAACAACCATGTCCTGGACTGGGGGTATGAAGGTCTTGCCGAGACGCTGAAAACACTCAAACAAGCCGATATAAAAATAGCCGGCGCCGGCCTGAACATTCAAGAGGCACAGAAACCTGCCGAGTTCGCCGTTTCTGGAAAGGGGAGGGTCCTGGTTTTTTCATTTGGATCGGAAACAAGCGGTATACCCTGGAGCTGGGCAGCTCGGGCAGACCGGCCAGGCGTGAATCTGCTGCCCGATTTTTCAGCAAAAACGGTTCGGGAAATTCGCGACAGAATAAAACAGGTCCGCCTCTCGGATGACATTGTGATTGCTTCGATTCATTGGGGCAATAACTGGGGTTATGCAATTCCAGCCGAGCAACAGGACTTTGCACATGGCCTGATCGATGAGGCGGGTGTTGACGTCATCCACGGTCATTCGTCGCATCATGTGAAGGGAATCGAGGTTTACAAGGGAAAACTCATTCTTTATGGATGCGGCGACTTCCTGAACGATTACGAGGGCATCTCGGGGCACGAGGCTTATCGGGGTGACCTGACGTTGATGTATTTCGTGAGCGCGGAACCGAAAACGGGTAAGCTGGTCAGCCTGTCGATGGTGCCCATGCAGGTCAGGCATTTCAGATTGAATCTGACATCTGATGACGATGCTTCCTGGCTGAAGAATGTCCTGAACAGAGAGGGGAAGAAGCTGGGTACGTCGGTGGAACTGGCGGCGGATAATACCTTGATGCTCCGATGACATTCCAATCGATGTAGAGCGATAGCGGGTGCTCGTGTATAGCGAAAATTAGCGTCTAATCGGATGAACAGGATCGCCGGATTGAGGCAGGTCGCCAGGAGCTGATCGCCGAACCCGTTGGCGAGACGCAGGTTAAAAATGCGAGCCCCTTGCCGCTCGCACCGGGAGATTTATCCAGGAATTCTCTTAGAACGCCATCCAGCCGTTCAGATATACCGTATCGTTACCGGGCGCATTGCGGGAGAAGCCGTCATAATTGCGAAAACCTCCGTTGAACTGGAAGTAATGAATGTACTGCGCCGTAAGTTTGAGGTTCGCAAACGTGGACAGGACGGAAGTACTCTTGCCGAATGGGATATAGCTCACCTCGACCGTAAATGCCTGACTATTCGGCTTGCCTGATAAACTGCCGTTAACAGGATCGGGAGAGTATATGACATTATCCCGTGTCCCCGAGGTCTGGGCATAAGCCAAATTGAGCGAATAAGTCTGGAGGAAGGTATATCCGCTTCTGACGCGAACCACGTCCAGGCTGCCATGTCTTTTTTCTGCAAATCCCAATCCCGCGCTGGCATTCAGGTCGCGGTGCTCCCGGATGTAAGTGGCGTTGAGTTCAAGGATATGCTTGGGATTCGCCAGATATTGGTAGGTGGCGTCAAACCCGAAATCGGTGTACTGGTCGATACCCGCACCTTGAATCCGCTGTGGATTGGCATTCGCTCTCATGCCGAAGGAGCCGATGGCACCGTAATGGCCTTGCCAGTTGTTTTGTAGCGCCACCCGCCAATAAGGCGCACCGCCATCGATCCGGTTTTGTCCCGCGTCAAACGTTCCAATCCCTTGCTGAACGTTCCGCGGAAGGCTGGTGTAGCCCCCTCCCTCAACGTATAACATATCATTCCACATCGTATAGACCGTTGCACCGACGACTTGGCTGCCAAGAGATTCAATGAATAGTCCCGCAGCAGGCGTGGGGGCAAGTGGGGATGACGCCCAAGGGAAACCCCAGGCAGGGGTGGTGTTCCAGAGATCCTGAACGGTAGGGTTATTATTCACAGAAACGCCATAAACGAGGCGATTACCGGCCAGGTTGGCGTAATTCGCAAAACGGATATCGGTGTTATCGAGTGCTCCCGTATTGCTTACGCCATCATAGGTCCCCTGCGCGAAAGCGCCGATCTTGGACGTAATGCGGCCAGCATAAAAAATCGAGGCTTCGTCGATAGTTGCGTTATTGTTGGGGCCGAAGCGGTCAGCCGCCCCGCCAGGTTGGCCGTTATTGGTATGTGTAAACGAGCCGCGTATCATGCCGGCGATCGGGATGAATTTGGTTCTATCGGGGTTCACATCGGTGTAACCGGATAGCTTGAAATTGCGTCCGATAGACGTAAGGAGCGGTCCAAAAGCCTGCACATGGCACGTGCTGCACGGCATGCTGGTCTGGCGCGCAAAGCTGGGCACCGCTTTGACTTCGGCGCTTGATAGCGTAATGAGTATCCCCACCAGGATAAGAACGAGAGAAATAACGCTTCTGGAGATGATCATTTCTCGCATCAGGCGGCTCCAGCACTAAATACTCGAGTGGACTATAGAACTAAAGCATAGTAAATGTTGAGAAAATGTCCAATTGAATGCACTGAAATTGTGCAGCTTAACCGCATCCACCAGTGTAATGCGTGGCACGTCAAAAACGCGCAAGACCGATGTCGGCGATGCCCAATGGCTGGCAACGCTGGCGCGTGTTGGTCTGTTGAGTGGAAAAAGTGAGCGAAAAGCTTTGGAGAGGGCGTGCAGGTATTGGGCCGGGAATCGGAACGCTGTATTCAAGCCGAGCGCGCATGCGAACAGGGAGAAGAAATTGGGAAAATTGGCTGACGTAGAGTACCGGGAATTGGGCGCTTCGATTGCAATTTTGGTGTAATCGCAGCAAGCAGGGCGGTAAAATTCTCTGCTTAATCCAACATACGATACTAGAATTCTCCAATAAGAGACATCAATCTATCTGGCAGCTCAGCAAACCATTGTGGGGGTGCACATGAACACACATTCTGATTCAGCGGCGCAGACAGACCCTTCCCGGTCTTATTTAACCTTCCAGGATATTCTGGAAACGGTGAGCCATGAACCAGGGCAAGGCCACCTGCTTGAGCAAATCGAAAAAATTGTGAGGGTTCAGCAGCGGGAACGCTTGTATGTCATTCTGTCGCAAATCTCGGAAGATCAGCTCCTGCCTGTACAGGTCTTGCTCGAGCGCGACTTCCCGCAGAGAGGAAAATGCAAGTCGGCCTATAACCGCTTTCATATTCCATCCTGGAAAAGATACGACGACATCTATTGGCAATCGCTAATCGACTATACGATCCTTGCGCTTCGCACATTCAAGGAAATCGACTTCTGCGCCATTCGCGGGAAGCTCGTGTTGCAATATTTTGATATTCCTGGTGGGACGCTCCGGGTTCAGGATGTCATCCGAAGACTGGTCTGGCTGATCGATAATGGCCATTTGTCCGTCGACTTTACGCGATCCCGTTGGATGGAAAGCTGGCGTCACACTGTGGCGAGCATGAGCCGCGAGGAAATATTCACGGCTGCCGGCATCGTCGAGGTCGTCCCTAAATTGTTGCTAAGTGGAGAATAGATGCTCGGGTCAGGATCTTAGAGAGGAACGTCAACCGGTGGGGTCACTGGGTGAAGGGCCAGTCGTGTGGAACTATGAGGTCTCGGGAAAGCAGATTCTGGTCCAGTGGTTTAATTACAAAACGCTGGATGAGGCTTTCGCTAAAATTGCGTCCACGCCGCGTCCCTTGGCGGCCTTTATCTTCAGTAGAGATCAAAAAACAATCGACCGTTTTGTGGGCAAGTTGTCATTTGGAAGCGGCGCGGTGAATCAGGTCAATATTCATCTGTTCATAGAAACTATGCCGTTCGGAGGTGTCGGGCCATCAGGCACGGGTCACTATCATGGGAAGTATGGATTCGATCAGTTGAACGCTAAATCCATGCCGATCTCGCCACCGGATGTCGCTATCGACCATCTCTTTCCGCCTTATACGGAAGAAAAAGTTCGGGCATTGTCCATGTGGTTTGACTATTGAATAAGCTAGAAAATGAGGTGACAGCAATGCCCCTTCCTCGGGATGCACCACCTGCCCGTTATCTGGACGATATGAAAGTAGGGCTGCGCTTCGCTGGAGATCCACGTGTCGTGCAGGAACAAGAAATTATTGCTTTTGCCAGGCAATTCGATCCCCAACCTTTCCATATTGACGCCGCCCTGGCAAGTCAAACTTTGTTTGGCGGCCTGATCGCCAGCGGCTGGCACACGGCAGCCATGACGATGCGGTTGCTGCTTGAAGCCTTCCCTATAGGGGATGGCACGATCGGACTTGGTGGCGAAGCGGCGTGGCCCAATCCGGTGCGCGCTAATGATGCCATTCACATCGAAGGTGAAGTCAGCGCCGTCAAACCTTCACGGTCGCATGATGATCGCGGCATTGTCACGGTCCGCACTGAAACCAAAAACCAGAATGGGGAAGTCGTACAAACCTTGACAGCCAATCTTCTTGTTTTTCGCCGCAAAAGTAAATCCGCATAAAATTAGCCGTGACCCGTTCCGTTATGTCCGGCTCAATTGCCATACTTGATTTGATTACATTCAGAGATTAAGTATGAATTTAACGACTTCGGTAGACAGTTTTGATAAGTTGAACTGTTTTCCAGGAGGCGTTAAACGGCATGCACCGCATTACGGCAGATATAGTCGGGAAGCGATACGATACCAAGGCCTTTTATTGCTGCCTGTTGAAGCCCCCAACATGTTCTCACTCGTCATGCGCGGCGACAGCGGCTGTCTCCCATGAACAGTTCCCATGCCCTTAAAAATATCGTAATAAACCTGCAGTACGATGTGCGAACCAAATCCGCACAGGAGTGAACAGGTGTTTAAATACGCTGTGTATATAAGGACTAAAGAGGGTTATATCGAGCGCATGAATAACATTATTTCTAATCTAGCCTGCGATTCGAAAGAAACTTATGGTTCTTTAGCCCCCTATGTGTACGAAGAAGAGCTCGTGGGTTTTCCTGAATCGGTAGTGAACTGGGAAAAAAGTACAGGGCCCAGCGTAGGCCTAGCCCTCATTAATCCTTCTTCTCCCTCTGTTGATCACAATCCCCCGCCTTATCGGTGGGTTAGAGTCTGATCTGTCTCGGCCTTCGATTTCCCCCAGACGGACCATCAAGCCTGATTACATGGATGCTCGGTACGATACCAGCCTTCGCTGGTTCCCGGATAATTTCAAGTAGCAGCTAAGCAGGAATACAGTAATTCCCTGAAAGTGCAAGCCTCCAGGGAAGAGTGACCTGCACTATATCAGACTAGGCTCAGGACTCATTAATTGAGATAGAAGATGACGGTAGCGGCGATACAGATGGCGGAGAAGAAGGTGTGGGCGCAACGGTCATAACGCATGGCGATGCGTCGCCAGTCCTTGAGCCTGCCGAACATATTTTCTACCTTGTGGCGTTGCTTGTAGAGTTCCCTGTCGTATTCGATCTGGGTTTTACGGTTCTTCTTCGGGGGAATGCAGGGCGTAATACCCTTTTCTCTGAGGGCTGCCCTGAACCAGTCAGCATCATAGCCGCGATCCCCCAGCAACTCTTTTGCCTTGGGTAGAACAGGCAACAACAGGGCCGCACCCTTGTAATCGCTCATCTGCCCTTCGGAGAGCAGCAGGGCAACAGGCTTGCCCCTTCTGTCGCACACGGCATGGAGTTTTGAATTCAAGCCGCCCTTGGTGCGACCGATACGGCGGGGAACATCCCCTTTTTTAAAAGGCTGGCTGCCGTACGGTGCGCCTTCAGATGTGTGGCGTCAATCATTAGCCGATCGGGCGTTTCCTCTTTGCCAGCCAGTTCCGCAAAAATGCGGTTGAATATACCCATCTTGCTCCAGCGCATGAAGCGATTGTAGAGCGTCTTGTGCGGGCCGTAGCTTTTGGGAGCGTCCTTCCATTGCAGGCCGTTCTTTATCACGTAAATAATCCCGCTGAGCACCCGCAAATCATCCACACGCGCCACCCCATGGGACAAGGGAAAATAAGGCTTTATGCGGTTGAATTGTTTCTCTGACAGCATAAAAAGATCACTCATGGCAACTCCTCCTGACATAAGTGAATCACATCCGCTCACTTCCGTGAATCCCAAAATTAATAGGTCCTGAGCCTAGCAATTACACTCATAGCAACCCCTTGCTGCCATAACCGCCAAATACACGCTTTGCGTTCATCAGTCATGCCACCATATACGCCAGTCATTGCACACCTCTACAAATCAAGAATCAATAGGTGTTGCACTGACCGGTTGAATGCGCCGGTACGGTTTATCGGGGTAGGGTCAATGCGTAATGGTAGACAGGGCAAGCATAGATATAAAGTTTGGTCAGCGTTTAAGGCAGTGAAATAGATTAACGGCCAAAACGCTGCAGAATGGCCTGTATTCGTTTTCCTGCTCAGGTGGTTCCAGAGTACCGATGATCGAAAATAATCGAATTTAGGGCTTGCTGTAGCAGTCTTTAGGCTGCAGCTGGCGGTGCCACTTGGAAAACAATTTCGTGTTCCTGGACAAATCCAAATCCTCTATCTATCTTTAAGTAAAAATGTGTTTATTGCAGCCTGGCAGCCCCATCCTGTTATTGAAGTAAACAGAAGGAGATCCATCATGAAAATCACTCTTGGCTTCAAAGTCCGTGGCTTTATCCTCGCTGCAGCATTTTCTGCTGGTCTGGGTTTCGGCACCAGCGCCTCCGCACAAGAAGAAGAACGTCCATACTATTTGATCGATCTTAATAAGAAGACGGTAACCGGTTTAGGC
Source organism: Nitrosospira sp. TNL300 (assembly GCF_055385915.1). Lineage (NCBI taxonomy): Bacteria > Pseudomonadati > Pseudomonadota > Betaproteobacteria > Nitrosomonadales > Nitrosomonadaceae > Nitrosospira > Nitrosospira sp. TNL300. The sequence continues at coordinate 720,540 of NZ_AP041005.1, forward strand.
ACTTTCAACGGCGGTTACGCTTCCGCCATCAACGACGCGGGGCAGGTGGTGGGAGCGTATGGCCCGTTTTTTTTTGGTCAATATGCTTTCATCACCGGCCCCAATGGGGTGGGTATTAGAGATCTGGGCCATTTGGGCAGTGACTGGAGCTGGGCAAATGACGTCAACAGCGCAGCGCAGGTGGTGGGTAGTGCTTGGACGGAACCCGTTGTACATGCTTTTATCGCCGTCCCGGGGATGCGTATGAGAGACCTTGGCACTCTCGACGATTATCCGGGCGAGAGCCGTGCTTTGGGTATCAACGGGGCCGGGCAGGTGGTGGGTTTTTCTGCCTCGGAACACGGTTTGCATGCTTTCATCACCGGCCCCAACGGGACGGGTATGAGAGACCTTGGCACTTTGGGCGGAACAAACAGTTCTGCATCTGATATCAACGATGCTGGACAGGTGGTGGGGCAGTCTGACACGACTGAAGGTTTTAACCACGCTTTCATCACCGGCCCCAACGGGACGGGTATGAGAGACCTTGGCACTTTGGGTGGATCATTCAGTTCTGCATCTGACATCAATGCTGCCGGACAGGTGGTGGGTTTTTCTGCTTCGGAACACGGTTTGCATGCTTTCATCACCGGCTCAGACGGGATGGACATGAGAGACCTTGGCACTTTGGGCGGAACAAAGAGTTCTGCATCTGATATCAACGATGCGGGACAAGTGGTGGGAGAATCTGATACGGCTGGAGGCAAACATGCTTTCATCACCGGCGCCAATGGCACTGGCATGATGGACCTCAATTCGCTGATTACGCCGCCCGTGGGATTTTCTTGGACCTCAGCTCTCGCTATTAATAACGCAGGCCAGGTCATCGCTATCACATCGCCCATCCCGGAGCCGGACGTTTATGCGCTCGTTCTTACAGGCCTTGGCCTGGTTGGTTTCATCGCGCGGCGAAAGAAGATGAGTGGGGAGACCTTTAGGCTCAGGACGCATTAATTGAGATAGAAGATGACGGTAGCGGCGATACAGATGGCGGAGAAGAAGGTGTGGGCGCAACGGTCGTAATGCGTGGCGATGCGCCGCCAGTCCTTGAGCCTGCCGAACATATTCTCGATCCTGTGCCTTTGCCTGTAGAGGGTCTTGTCGTATTCGACCTGGATTTTGCGATTCCTTTTTGTCGGTATGCAGGGTGTTATGCCTTTAGCACGCAACGCTCCGGAACCAGTCATCGTCATAGCCGCGGTCTGCAATCACGGTTTTGGCTTTGGGCAATGAAGGCAGCAGCATGCGTGCTCCCTTGTAATCGCTCATCTGCCCTTCGGACAGGAGCATGGCCACAGGCCTGCCCTGAGCGTTGCAGACCAAATGAAGCTTTGAATTCAGGACGCCCTTCGTGCGACCGATACGGCGGGGAACATCCCCTTTTTTAACAGGCTGGCTGCCGTGCGGTGGGCTTTTAGATGCGTGGCGTCGATCATCAACTGCTCGGCCTTCTCCTCTTTACCGGCCAGTTCCGCAAAGATGTAGTTGAACACGCCCATTCGGCTCCAGCGCACGAAACGGTTATACAGCGTCTTGTGCGGCCCGTATTCCCTGGGTGCATCCTTCCATTGCAGACCATTGCGGATCACGTAAATGATCCCGCAGATCATCAACCCGCCGAACCCCGTGGGACAAGGGAAAATAAGGCTTTATACGGCTGAACTGTGTTTCGGACAGGTAAAACAGATCTCTCATAGCGCACCTCCACCATAAGTGGATCACAGCCAGCGCTGTTCGTGAATCCTCAAATTAATAGGTCCTAAGCCTAGATTCAATCGGGATCAACAAAACCGCCTTGACCTAACCGACCGCCTTCAGGCGGTTGACCACCTTTATAATTCTCGGTCTTCATCAACTCTTGCTTTGATTTCTTCTTTTCCTTTTTTTTTGCTTCGTTTGTTGCATCACTCTTATTCGAAAGCTTTTCTTCGGTTACTACCGGTTTTCGCGTATTTTCACCGTTAATATTTTGCGACTGAGCATATGCCATACTTATGGAACCCAGAAGCAGGGTGTTGATAAAAACAATTGCTTGAAGCTTTTTACTTCCAGAGGAAAAAAGATGATTCATGGCAGCTCCTTTATTTAATTCACTTCTCATTCAGATGCATTTCTACTATGGATTACGAATTTGCGATGAAGTGATCGACTTGAGTTTACTGGGTGAGTCCATTCCGCCCCTTTCATGATTAATGCATTAAGGACTAATCCAGTGTGATTTATTCAAATGATCTGGCGATCAAGGCTGGCCGGCTCCAGATAGACTGAGGAACTCGCGCCGTGTCTTTGGTCCGTAGGTAAGGAAATGTGGCTGCGGGTGTTCGAGGTAAGCAAGTCGTTCGTGCGCAATGCGGTCACGCCCGGTATATTTTTTTACTTCCTCCGGACTGATGGAATAAACCCTGGCAGCGTTGAGACCAAAAATCTTCGCTCGTAGTTGTGGAGTAATTTCCGGGTAATCGTATTTTGCACGCAACTCAGGCGCGATCTGAAAGGCGCGAAACGCCTGGATCTGGTCTTGCGGTGAACCATACCAGATAGAGTCCGTTCCCCACAGCACGTTGTCCTCTCCGCAGTACTTCAGCAGCTTTCCCAGCACGTGCGCCGCGGTTTCAGGGTCGCGCATCAGGTATCGCCAGGTACTGCCGAGCTCCGCGTAAACATTGCTGTTAGGAGGAACATCGTTGTCGATGAGTGAGCGGATCAGAGTATCGACGCCGTCATCTGCACCCCGGCCCTGGAAGGGACCCTCGGGGAAGCTCGTTACAAAACCCGAGTGGTAGACCAGAAATGCAACGTCAGGGAATCTTTTGGCTGCCACACCGATGTCGGTACATTTACTGTGCTCGTAGGATTGCTTGCCGAAAGGCAGGCCCTTGTGCACGCAGATTACTTTCACGCCGAGACTGCGCGCCTTCTCGATAAAGCGCGTTCCAGTTTCATCCGACAGAAAGTAGCCTTTTCCTTCGGGTCCGAACTGTGTGTAAGTCTTCCATGCGGATACGCCCCAGCGGTCCTTCAACTCATCCATCCGTTCCAGGTCCCCTTGCTGATTGGGATTGACGCGTCCATGCAGCAGCAGTCGGTGTGTTCCTTCCATTTTGTCGACGATCCTGCGCACTGCGTCCGCCTCCTGGATAGTAAGCGGTTCCGCATCGGGCCGCGATGGCACGAAAGAGAGCACCATCATGTCCGTGTCCGAATCAAGGAACACATCCTTGATGAACTCATCCGGTCCGAGGCACTGCAAATAGCTATGAGAACCTGGCTCCAACCCAAGGGCGCACCCGGTCTTGGGCATTTGGCTCAAAGGTTTTGCACCGGGGACAAGCTTTTGCAGCCACGCGCCTTTCGGGTTCACGAAGTGGCCTTGCACGTCAAAAATGAATTCGCCTTTATCACCGATCCCTGCCTGGGCCAGTGCAGGTTCGAGCGCGGCTTCCTTTGCCAGATCGAAAAATCCGCCTGTCCTGCCCGCGGCAGCATTCGCGGCATTGAATGCAAGAAGGGTGGAAGCGGCGCCACAAGCGGAAATGAGAAAATGCCGCCGTGAAACTCCCAGGCGTTTCGCGTTTGTGTCAGCCGTTTCGTGGGCAAGACGATTCGCGGCAAGATTTGCAGGCGATAACGGGACCGGCGCGAATTCTCCGTTGGATGTCGTGTCGAGTTTGATTGGCAGACGACTGCCATCGGGATCGAGGTCCTCAGCTGGATTCCATTTGGGTGGATTCATCTAAATACTCCGAGAAACCCCCGGCGTTCAGGCCGGGGGCAAGTTTAGAGCGGGCCGATTACGCTTTTCACCGTTCCATGCATAGGAAAGCAATGCCAGATTGTTGGTCGGTGCGGAACGGAGTTCGGTCCACTGAATTCCTCCCGTATGGCGGTGGTAGTGAAGTCGAACCCCTGATCAGTCGGAACATCAGGTAGAAAAAATCCGAAATTGGTGCCGCCAATATCGACTGACTTCAGCAGGGCGATCGATACAAGGGAGCCCAGCCTGGTTTTCTCAGTGGTTATCTCATCCGTTTTGAAATCATGTGATATCGTTCCGTCTTTATAGGTCAGTGCGATAAGACCCGGAGTGATACCGGTGGTATACTTGACCTCGATGTGGTGCCCTTTCAGAATAAATTGCTGTGCCATGATAAGCCTCCAATTGATAGGGTTTGTCAGACAGGATTAAAAAACTACCTGGGAAGCAGTCCCGTTCAAACGTATTGCCGTATAAAAGCCGCGGTGCCTGGTAGCCGGCAATGGCGGAATGGCGATTCTTGAAGAGTTGTGATGCCGTAAGTTTGTACGTTTTCACAAAGTGATTCAGCCTGATTCAACTTCAAGGTAGTACGCCGGATTGGATTTGGCAAGGTATCTAACCTTGCTTTTCGGTGACTGTGCGATCAGGCGTGAAGACGTGGGAGGCCAGTACAGCGATGGAATTCTTCCTGGGCAGATGAGCCTAGCGAAGCGTAATCCGGGGAGTCAGCGGGGTTAGATCAACCAGGGTGGAGGAGCCAACAAAAAAAGCGGCATTGCCGCTTTTTTTGCCTTTCCTGAATAAAGTCCCCGCAAATGCCGTCAGGCCGTTTATCTTGAACCTTAAGGTTCAAGGTGGTCACTTGCCGGATGCATCAGGCGCTTCCGCATGGGACGCGCACAACAGCATCGCTTTGGTTCGCAACCGTTTCTCAAAAAGTTGGTTCAAAGAATATAGACCTTAACAAACACCGCAGGGAACGACCCTTGCCACTTCCGCGGGTATTCAGCGTAACCCGCAGATGCGACATCTGTTCGGTTGCTTCAAAGACTGACTTCCGGTTTAAAACAGTTTGTCCTGCTCCGGCATGGCAGCATCGAGCATTGCCTGCATGTGATCGATTCTACGCCTAAATTCTTCCGTGTCAAAGCCTTCCTTGCTTCTCGCCTTGAGCAATTCATGGGTGATATTCAGGGCTGCCATGACGGTGATGCGCTCGGAGCCGAGTACTTTGCCACTGTCCCTGATTTCGCGCATCTTCTTGTTGAGATAGGCTACCGCTTGCAGCAACCCCTCGCGCTCTTCATCTGAGCAGCTCACTCTGAATTCCCGCCCCATGATAGTGACATCCAGGGTCTTGCCCGTGCCTGTATTCATTCTTTGCTCTCAGGAAGGCGCGCCAAAAGAACCTCGAGCCGTGAGGTAGCTGCACCTATTTTTTCCACCAATATCCGGTTGTGGCTCGTCGTAACTGCCAGTTGCTGGCGCAACTGAATATTCTCGGTGCGCAGTTGCTGGCACAAGCGTACGAATTGGGTGATTTTTTCTTCTAGAGTATCCAGTTCCGGTTCCATCAAAGCACTATAGTTTGGAAATCCTCAGTCAGTCAACTGCTAGCACGGTCTTTCGAATGTGGCTTCAGGAAAGGTGTGGAATATATGAGACAGCTCAGCTTCCAGCAAGGGTTTTAAATCATTTCGCATGATTTACTCCACGGTTCTGGTAGAATGCCGCCTCGTTTGAGGTGCCCGACCGCTTCGCGTGGTCAGGTTAAACGGGAACCAGGTCAGGGATCGATGAAGATCCCCGGATGCCTGGGCTGCCCCCGCAACGGTAAGCAGGCGTGGACGTATCAGGGAAACCCTCCAGGGTTTCCTAATGCCACTGTGAATTCTCCAGTTCATGGGAAGGCGATGCGTCAAATCCTGCGAGCCCGGATACCGGCCTCGGATGCGTATGGACATATCGCGTGGGGCGGTGTCCTGATCGATATTTCTCTCGTTCGAAGCTCCCGCGTATTTTCCTGTTTCCTTGTTCTCACGGCGGGGATACATATCCCCGGGCAATTATCATGGGTTTGTTTCGCAGGCATGTCGTGCCATGGGTCTTCATTTCCGTTCCTTCAGGGGCGTTTGCCGTGTCCGGCGATCCGGCGGAGCGATTGCTCCCGGACGTGGTCGTGACAGCAACCCGCTTCAGCGAGCCCATCGACAAGCTGCCTACCGGAGTTTCCATCGTCAATGCGGAACAGATCAGAAACAGCGCTGCCTCGACTTTACCGGAGTTGCTGCAACAATTGTCTGGCATACACACGAGAAATGTCGATGGCAGCCCCGATCCGCAGATCGATATGCGCGGATTCGGCATCACCGGCAACGAAAACACTCTGGTTTTGCTGGATGGTCAACGCATGAACGAAAATGAACTGACTGGTATTCGCTGGTCGACGATTCCTCTCGATACCATTGAGCGCATCGAAGTATTGCGCGGCAGCGGCAGCGTAGTTTATGGAGCAGGTGCTACCGGCGGTGTCATCAATATCGTTACACGCGCTGCCCGTCCCGGTCGCATATCAGGTACGGGGGGAGTTTCCTTCGGCAGTTACAGCGGCACGGAATTCAACGGAACATTCAACGCGGCAGGGAGGAACATCGGACTGGCGCTCACGGGGAATGCGTTGCGAACAGACAACTACCGCGTGAATAATGCGCTTCGTCAATCGAATCTGCAGGGCGATCTGCGTTACCGGTTCAGCAGCGGCAGGGCGTTACTGAAGTTCGGTCTGGATGATCAGAGGCTGGAACTGCCCGCCAATCGCACTGAAGCGCAGTTGCGAACCGATCGGAAAGGCACCTCGACGCCGCGCGATTTCAGCACTCGCGAAGGTGCATACGTCACGCTGAGAGGAGAGAAAGAGACGGGATTCGGTGATCTTGCCGCAGACTTTTCATTCCGGGATAACCATCGTACTGCATTATTCGACGATTACCATCTGGATGGCTTCAACTCTAAAACATTCGTCAATTCCCGCTCCGACCAGTGGCTGTTCAATCCGAGGATGAAGCTGCCATTCACGGCTTTCGGCATGGAGCACGAACTGGTACTGGGCGCGAATCTGGAATGGTGGGATTATCGATCGAGACGGTTTACCGGACCGGAAACAGTGCCAGGTTCGGCATCCGCCGATATCCCGGAAACGGATGTAGTGGCGACCCAGCAAAACCGTGCGATTTATTTTCAACAAGCCTCCACTTTACCTAAAGGTACCGTTCTCAGCCTTGGGGGGCGGTTGCATTGGGTGGATAACCGGGCGAGCGACCATCTCAATCCCGCCGCCTACGCCAGCGGCCGGCAGAGCCGTATGGTTTATGCCTATGATGCAGGTCTTCGTCACCCTCTGGGAGAAGCTTTTTCGGTTTATGGCAGATTCGGCCGCAGTTTCCGGATAGCTACGGTAGACGAAAACTTCAACCAGTTTGGCGGTCCAATGTTCGATTCCAGAGTGAAGATTCTCGAACCGCAAACTGCCCATACCGGAGAACTCGGACTGGATTACAAGCGAGAGTCCCTGCGCGCGCGCGCTTCGCTCTACCGAACCAACCTCAACAACGAAATCAGCTTCATAAACATAGACCCGTTCCTGTTCTTTGCCAACGTCAATCTGCCGCCCACGCGGCGGCAGGGTTTTGAGCTGGAAGGCTCATGGACAGTGACGAGCGCAATCGATGTATTCGGCAACTATACGTTTATCGATGCACGCTTTCGGAAGGGAGATTTTGGCGGTGTGGATGTAGCCGGCAATCTCGTTCCGCTGGTGCCGCGTCATAAGGTTTCGGCTGGCGGCACGTACCGGTTGGGTTCCAATACCCGCGCGGCAGTGGTCATGAATTATGTAGGTGAACAGGTTTTCGATAACGATCAAGCCAATACCGCCACGCGCCGTATGCCGGATTATGTCACTGTAGATCTCAAGGTGACTCATCAGATGAGGAAACTGCTGTTGAGCATGGCCGTGAACAACCTGTTTGATGAAAAGTATTTTTCCTATGCCATTCGCAATTCGGCGGGCACGAGCTTCAGCGCACTGCCTGCCCGGGAACGCAACGTCTGGCTCACGGTAAAGTATCAATTCGACTGAGCTCCCCTGAGTATCTGAGTACGCTCCGATCCGGCAGCGCCAAGCCCCCGGCTAGCACCCTCGCTGCCACTTGGCTGTATTTTCTGCGCCTCATGGCGTCGCTCTCCATGTAAATTGTCGGCCTATACGTTTGTCGCGCGCTTTATGATCATTCTGATTTCGCCAGCAACGGGTCAGAATGGGTCAGGCGGGGATTTTACAAAGGTTTCCTGAACTCTCGTCGCTTTCCACACTTTATCCGCCGCCAAGGCGAGTGCCATAATACGGCTTTTGCCGAACCTGCCGCATCTGCTTCCGCGATTCGGCCTGTACGTCTCATGCAAGACACACAAAATAGCGGCACCCGCCAATTATGCCTGCGCCTGATGAAGTACGTCGCGCCGTACTGGGATGCGCTCATCCTTGCAACAGCTTGCATGGTTGCGACAGCGGCGACCGTTCCCATGCTGGCGGCATTGGTGCAGCCGATTATGGACGAAGTTATCGCGAACAAGAACCCCGAGTTGCTGCAACTCGTGCTTCTGGGAATCATCAGCTTGTTTGCAGTGCGCGCGGTAGCCGGACACCTCGCGACTTACGTACTCCATTGGGCAGGCAGCAAGCTGGTGGCGGATCTGCTCTGCGAGATATTCGACAAGCTGCTTGTATTGCCGCATTCGTATTACGAATCCTGCCCCGGCAGCAATCACATTTCGGTCGATTATGTCTCCAGGATAACATCCGATGCCCCGGAAGTGGCGCGCGCTTTTGTCAAGGTGGTGACGGTGATGATCAAAGACACCTTCACTGTCATTGGTTTGCTTGCATGGATGTTTTATCTCAACTGGGCGCTTGCCTTGCTGGTTTTATTGATGTCATCCGTGATTCTGCTGGTCACGCAACTGCTTGGAGAACAACTGCGCGAGATGGGACGGGAAAGCGGGCGAGCGATGGAGGGCCTCACCCGGATTCTGAAGGGCTCTGCAGTGAATTTCATGGTGGTCAAGCTCTATGGCGGCGAGCAGTATGAGAACCGGCGCATGAGAGAGCAGGCGGAGGAGACACGCCGATTTTTCATGAAACGGGTTGCTGTTGCCTCTCTTTATGTTCCTTTGATACAAACCATCGGTGCTGCTGCCGTAGCGCTCACCCTCTATTTCGCCGCAAGTGAGGCAGTTGCCGGTGAAATCACGGCAGGAAGCTTTGCTTCTCTTATCGCGGCCATTCTGCTGCTGATTGCTCCCGCGAAGCGAATGGCTGAAGTGGGGGAAACGCTCCAACGCGGGCTGCTCGCGGCTGGAAGCCTGTTTTCATTACTTGACGGAGAGGTGGAGCCGGAGACAGGAACCATCGTTATTCAGCGGGCACGCGGGGAGCTGCAATTCGAGGAGGTCGGTTACGGCGAGCCTGCGGAGCGGAATCCAGGCGCCTCGTTAAAGGTTCATTCCCTGGCGGGTTCCGATCCGGCGGCAGCAGGGGGGAGTGGACTTCATCCCGGATTGCGCGACGTTACCTTGATCATTCAGCCCGGTGAGACAGTGGCGGTGGTGGGTTGCGCGGAAACCATGGATGTACTTACCTGTATGGTGCCGCGTTTCCTCAATCCCACATCCGGGAGAATTCTTCTGGACGGGCATGATCTCAGGAACATCACGCTGGCGAGCTTGCGAGCCAATATTGCATTGGTATCTCCGCACGCGGCGCTGTTCAATGACACTGTCGCGGCGAATATTGCATATGGTTCAATGGGGCGCGCCACCGAAGCACGGATTACATGGGCAGCTCGCGCCGCTCACGCATCCGAGTTCATCCGGAGGCTGCCGGATGGGTTGCAGACCGTGGTCGGGCAGGATGGCGTGGAACTTCCCGTCAGCCAGCGGCTGCGCATCGCCGTTGCGCGGGCGCTTCTGAAAAATGCGCCTCTATTGATCCTGAACGAGAAGCTTGGAATGATGGAGCCGGAGGCGGTACCTCTTGTGCAGGCAGCGTTGGATACCGCGATGCAAGGCCGTACCACGCTCGTTATTGCAGATCGTTTATCCACGCTGGAGAAAGCAGACCAGGTTGTCATGGTGGACAAAGAGCGCATCGTGGAGAGGGGTTCACATCGAGAGTTGATGGCAAGAGATGGAGCTTATATCCGCCTGGTTCGCAGATTATTTGGTTCAAAAGCCGCAGTGGCAGCCCGGTGACTTGTGAGCAGATCATGAGGGTTCTATTTGCCATCGCCAGTTGTTGATCAGAAGCCCAAATAGCTTATTGATCAACGGACCAAACACTCCGGCAAATAAGTAAGATTAGGTCGCCTGCTAAAGGCAGTCCCCCGACATTTCATTATGTCCCCTTTTGACCGGTTGATCCAGGAACTCGATCTCGCCTTGCACCTGGAGCGCCTGGCATATGTCATTTTCCTGCTATCGTCATATTGGTAGGTCTGTCGGTAGTTTGAGTCAATACGTATCAGACAAGGAAAACGAGCGGTCGGCTGACATGTGAGAACTGATGACCGCCTGAGCGCCGTATGTCATCTCGAATGCCGGTCGGCATCGGAAGCTGGAGAAAGTGAGGTTACGAACAGAACTTTGAACACTTTGGAGTTATTGTGCGTTTAGGCAAAAAATGTCCTGCTCTTCTTATTGAATTCTGTATCCAGCCGGATGTAGATACTCCTTCACTAGTTTCGTAACCGGTTTTTCCAATCAAAAGCTCCAACTATTTGAGTCAGCGAGCAAACAGTACGAACGTCATATCGGCTGAAGCCGGTATCAAGTGATGTTCAAAGCATGCCATTGTTGGACGTGGGCTGGATTCCGGATCAATCGTTCCGATCAGAAGGAGGAAAGGACAGATAGACATAGATAAGAGAAATGAAAAGGCATGAAAAAAGAGTCTGAATTGAATAACTCACTCCCCGTGCTGAAAGCAGCGATAGAGGCAACCGTTGACGGTCTTCTGGTGACAGATGAGCGGGGCAAGGTGCTTTGCTACAACCAGCTTTACGTGGATATGTGGCCCATTCCAAGTGAGCTCCTGACTCATGCGAGCCATCACGCAATCCTCGGATATTGTGCAGGGCAATTAAGAGATCCCGAGCGATTCCTGCGTTCAATCGAGGAAATTTATGCGACTTTGGCGCCAGAAAGCTTTGATGTCTTTGAATTTCGCGATGGACGGATATTTGAGCGATGTGCAAAAGTCAAAACTCTGGAAGGATTTACCGTCGTGCTCGTTTGGAGTTTCAGGGACATTACTGAACGGAGGCAGGGGGAGAGCTACAAAGCGCAGCTAGCGGCAATCGTCGAGTCCTCGAACGATGCAATCATTGTAAAGGATCTAAACGGCATTATTACCAGTTGGAATGGTGCGGCAGAAGAGCTTTTTGGGTATCGTTCCAGTGAAATAATAGGCTCTTCCGTCTTGACACTGATTCCACCCGACCGCCTGGAGGAAGAGAATAGAATCATGAGCCTCATCAAGAGCGGGAAACGCACGGATCATTTTGAGACCGTGCGATGGAGAAAGGGCAAGAAACCGGTTGATGTCTCCGTCACGATATCGCCGATGAAGGATAGCGCCGGCAACATCATTGGTGCATCGAAGATTGCGCGGGATATCACTCAGCGCAAGGAATCACAAGAACGTATCGAATATCTCGCCCATTACGACTCGCTGACCGGGCTGCCCAACCGGGCATTGCTTGCTGACCGCATGAGGATCGCGATCGAGAACGCTAGCCGATATTTCTTCCGGCTGGCGTTACTATTCGTGGACCTCGATCGCTTCAAGCTGATCAACGATTCGCTCGGTCATGAGATCGGCGACAAGCTGCTTAAGGCGGTTGCAGGACGTATGCAGTCTGCGGTTCGCCAAACCGATACAGTCAGTCGGCTAGGAGGTGACGAGTTTATTGTCCTGCTAGGTCAGATTCATACAGCTACGGACGCAGCGCGAGTCGCCGAGAAGCTTGTTGCAGCCTTGTCTCAGCCCTATCAAATAGAACAGCATAAACTCTTGTTGACTGCGAGCATCGGGATCAGCATTTATCCGGATAGCGGTAAGGACGCCAGCAGCTTGATGCGCAATGCTGACGCCTCGATGTATTCGGCCAAAGGGGATGGCAGGAACCGCTATCAGTTCTATTCTGAAGACTTGGCTTCTACCTCAGTCGAGCGGCTCAGCCTTGAACATGATCTGCGCGGCGCTCTTGCGCGTGACGAAATTTTCCCGGTATATCAGCCACAGATAGAGCTTGCTACCGGACGCGTCGTAGGTGCGGAGGCACTCATGCGCTGGGAACGCCTTGGGCAGGGATTAGTCTCGCCTGCGAGCTTTATTCCTGTAGCCGAGGACAGCGGTTTAATTCTGTCTCTCGGTGAGCACATCCTGAGGGAATCCTGCCTGCAGGCACGCCAGTGGCATGAGCAGCAGGGATTTGAGGGAACAATTGCAGTAAATGTTTCAGCAGTGCAATTCCGCCAGAATGACTTCACAGATGTTGTACTGCGCGCACTTGCAGATACCGGCCTTTCGCCAGAGTGCCTGGAACTCGAGGTAACCGAAAGTGTCGTGATGCATGGAGTGGAATCGGTCGCACAGAAAATGCGTATCCTGGAATCTCACGGTATAAAACTGGCTATTGATGATTTCGGTACCGGCTATTCCAGTTTGTCATATTTACGGCAGTTTGCCATCGACCGGCTGAAAATAGATCAATGCTTCGTTCGTGATCTCCCCGAGAACACCGACGCCAAAGCTATTATTTGCGCCATTGTGGCAATGGGACTCAGCCTTGGCTTACGTGTAATAGCGGAAGGTGTAGAGACAGAAGCGCAAGCTCGCTTTCTTCAAGACATCAATTGCGCGGAAAGCCAAGGTTATCTATACGCGAAGCCCATGATGGCAAATGATTTTGAAGCCTGGCTAAAAAGCAGGAAGCCGGGTTTTTAGATGCTCGCACTACCATTCGTTAATCCCTCTGTGGGTGAGATCACTTTTTAAGCATTAACTATAGATAGGCAAAAAGAGGAATTTATCCCGTACATGCCGAACAGGATGTTGTTTTCAGTTCGAGATGACTGCGTTCACTCTCCACAATATAGTGCGTGAGCAAGGCAATTCTGATTGAGGAAGAAGGCCAACGTTTCTGGCAGTTTTGAAGGAAGAAAAGCTGGAACTGCTTTATGTCGAGTTCCCAGTGGAGCAGGGGACTTTATCCAGATAACCGCGACGTTTGCAAGGAATCGATTTGCGAGTCACTCTGGCTCTTCGGTGGCGCTTGTTATTGCTCTGGCTGTTCATGCTGGTGGTAAGCGGTGCGCTTGCCTACATCATTCGCGAGGTCTATCAGCTCGGCAGCGAAGTGCGAGCCCAGAAATCGGTGGAACAGACCGCCCAAGCGTGTGCCGCTCTTCAGACCGAATATGCCCGCTCGGTCAAGCCGGGCGAGGATATTGTCGACAGGGAGTTGATGAACGCAGTTTTGAATGTGATTCTGGATGATCTGCCGGGTGTTGAGGGCGGGTTTTGGCATACCTCGAGCAGATTTGTCGCGTATGCCTTTCCCAGTCATGTCGGTACCGAGAAAAAAAAAGATGTTCCGTTCACTGAGCGCAAACGGGTCGAAGCGCTTGCCGGCAGGAGCGTTGCTCGGGGTGTGCCCGTGGTCGATGTGCTCAGTGGAAGCCGTGAAATAGTGGTGCTGGCGGCTTGCCCCGTAAAATCAGAAAGGCATCTGGCGGCTTGGACAATGGCGCGTTCGCCGCTTGCCGCAGGCAAGGCCTACGACGAAGTAAACCGCGGGCTGGGCCTCTTGCTTGCTTTTGTAATAATCTCGGGCCTCTGGTTGACCTTCAGTCTTTATGACTGGAGTAAATACTTTACCCGGGTCGAACGGGATTTGGCGGAAAATTCTACCAATGCATCGCGGGAAATTGCGGCGACGGGAGATGCAGAGCTTGATCGTGTCGTCACCGCATTTAACCAGTTTCGGACTAGACTCGATACCGAGCGCGCGCATGCCGCCGAGCTTGGCACCCTGCTTGAGCGTTCAGAACGCTTCACTGCCTTGGGACGGATGGCAGCAGCAGTGGCCCATGAGGTTCGTAACCCGATTGCAGCGATGCAACTCAAAGCGGAAAATGCGCTGGCGCAACCGGATAGCCAACGGCGAGCGCTGGAGTTCGTCCTGCGCGAGATAAGGCGTCTGGATGAAACCGTGAAAGAGCTGCTGAAAAAGGCTGAACCGGTCAGTACCCATTCGCGGTTGGTGTGCGTTCCGAGCTGGCTCATGGAAAGAGTCGATGCTTTTGTCGAACAAAGCGCGGTTGCGGGGATTGATCTTCGAACAAAAGTCGACGTCGAGTCGTGGAGTTTCGATCCGCTTTCGCTTGGTCGTGCGCTGGATAATCTCATCGCCAATGCGATCCAGCATACGCCGCGGGGAGGCGTTGTCACCGTGGCTGCGAAAAAAAACGCTTCCGATACTGCCATGATCTTGCAGGTCAGCGACACAGGTCCCGGTGTCTCCATTGACATAGAACCCAGGCTTTTCGAACCTTTCACCTCAGGGCGTCGGGGCGGAATAGGGCTCGGTTTGGCGCTTGCGCGAGAAATTGCAGTTGCGCATGGAGGCGCGGCCCGTTACTTGCGTAAGGCTTCGGGCGCATGCTTTGAGCTGGAGATTCCATGGCTCGCATCCTGATTATCGATGACGATGCCAGTTTTCGCGAAAGCCTTGCGGAAACCTTGTCGGGCCTGGGCCATGAATTATTCCTGGCTGCTGACGGAACGCGTGGACTATCGTTCCTGAAGCGAGGCGGTATCGACGCTGTTTTTCTCGACTTTCGCCTGCCTGATATGACAGGCATGGACGTCCTGCGCGCTATCAAGCGGCTGTCCGGCGATACCCCCCCGGTTGTCATGCTAACTGCCTACACCAGCGTCGATAACACGATAGAGGCGATGAAGCTGGGCGCCTTTGAGCATCTTGCCAAGCCCGTTGGCCGTCAGGCAGTTGAAAATACGCTTGGAGCAGCTTTGGCTTCGAGCAGCAGGACAATACGGCAAAATCCAGTTCCTGGCGAAGGCGAGTTTGTTGCGCGCAGCGAGCGAATGCGGGAAACCGTCAAGTTGATCGGGCGTGCGGCAGCAAGCGAGGCCACAGTGCTCATTACCGGTGAAACCGGAAGCGGTAAAGAAATAGTCGCACGTGCTCTGCATCAGCATAGCGCTCGGGCATCGCACCCTTTTGTCGCCATCAATTGTGTGGCAATTCCCCAAGAACTACTGGAAAGTGAACTGTTCGGGCATGTCAGGGGGGCTTTTACCGGCGCTGCTGCAGCTCACGCTGGCATCTTCGCTCAGGCGGAGGGAGGCACCTTGCTGCTCGATGAAATCGGTGATATGAGCGTCAACCTGCAAGCCAAGCTCCTGCGGGTGCTCGCAGAAGGAGTAATCGTACCGCTGGGCGCGGAGCATGCGCAGGCAGTAAATGTCCACTTGCTCGCTGCTACCCATCGTGATCTTGGGCAGCAGGTTGCGGAAGGCAGGTTTCGCGAAGATCTGTTTTATCGACTCAACGTCATCAATATTCATGTACCGCCATTGCGCGAACGGCGCGAGGATATTATTCCGCTGGCCGAGCATTTTCTTGCCATGGCAAGCGATACGCCAAAAGCGCTTTCGGCAGAGGCTCGGCAATATCTTGAAATGCACTCATGGCCAGGCAATGTGAGGGAGCTTCGAAATGTAATCGAACGGGCAATGATTCTTGCCCGAGGCGCTTCGATCGAAGCGGGGGATCTTGGCCTGGTTAAAATCCCTGCTCCTCTCGCGTTACCGGCAGGAGTCCCGCTTATGAGTGACCTTCCCAAAGCGCTGGCCCAGCTTGAAGAGGTGATGATTCGCGCAGCGATTGCCGAAACCGGCGGCAATCGCGCAGAAGCCGCGCGACGGCTGGGTATCCGACGTCAATTGCTCTACGCGAAACTGCGGCAGTACGGGATCGAGCCCTAAAGATCGAATCTGTCCGTTCGGCGAACTTCGATGTCCCCAAAGCGGACAATTGGCCATAGTCTTATTGGGGACATTCCTTATTAATCAATCTCCTGGTCTATGGCACACGGCTTGCATAGATAACTTATGCACTCCTTACGCAACTCCTCTAACTGGAGATGAACATGAAAACTTCTCATATATTACCTGTTTTATTGATGTTGGCAATGTCTTTCACGCCCGCCGTACAAGCTAAAAAGGGGCAGGATAGCGCTGATGAATTCCTTCACGTGCAGGCTTTTACTCCCGCCGCCCCCGCAGCCGAGGGCAAGGTGAGTCGCTTGCTGGTCAATCCATTCGGCGAAGTGGATGGTTTTCTCCTCGATACGGGCACCCTCGTCACTTTTCCAAAGTACATGGGCGAGCAACTCACAGCCTCGGTCAAGCCCGGTGATACCGTCGAGGTCAAGGGTTATCCTGAGGCAGCAGGTCAGATCAAGGGGTATGTCATTACCAATTCCCGCAGCGGTCAGTCCTTAATGGCTCAGTCAGAGCCCTCCAAAGGTGCTATGAAGATGCCAAAGCACTTGCAAAGCGTGGGCCTGCTAGCAATGAGCGCACAGGGGAAAATCCGCCATCTTCATTACGGCAAGCATGGCGAGATTAATGGAGTAATCCTGTCGGATGGCACGAGTGTGCGCTTTCCGCGCGAAGTATCTTACCAATTCGAGCCAATGTTAAAAATCGGACAGAGCATTACGGCATCGGGTTACGGCACCAAAAATCAATACGGCAAGGCACTGGAGGCTACCGAGCTAGGCTTTGTGGAGCAACAAGATAATCTCTCGTATTCCTCGATATCCTCAATGTGGAGCAAGGAATAGCTTCCCGATGTTGCGTCAAACCGAGAATCAATCTGATATACCTGTCCTGCTTCAACAAGAACCCGGATTATCAGCAGTTTAGATGAATCCGGGTTCCTATATTCCTATAGTCAGATCTTATAGTCAAATCATGAGTTCCAGGGGCTAACCCTGAATCACAAATGATATCGACTTCGCTGCAACTCGTGGGGATAGAGCCTGCGCGCTCCCATCGTCGTTAACAGGCGTTGTGCAATCATTCCATTCCTGCTGCTCTATTGATCTGATCGAGGCCTGATAATCATTCTCAAGGATTGATCCTTGGTGAAAAAAGCAATTGCCCAGTTTGCTAATGTCATAAATCGGTTGCGATAGGTGATAAGAGAAAAAAGGTGTACAAATAACCAGATTGCCCATGCCATGAACCCCTTGAGATGCAAGGCAGGTGTGGGAAAGTCTGCCACAGCCTTGTTTCTGCCGATAATGGCCAGCGATCCTTTGTCATTGTACGTAAACGATGTCAAAGGTTGATTACGGATGATGGCAACAAGATTGGCAGCCAGGTTTCTGCCTTGCTGAAGCGCTACTTGCGCGAGCTGGGGATGTCCCTGGGGAAAATTTCTATCCGAGGTCAGCAGACAAGTATCGCCTATGGCGTAGATGTTCCCTGTTCCGCTGACTTTGTTATATTCATTCACCAGCAGGCGGTTACCTCGTCCATAACATTCCTGGGACAGACCTTCGAATATCCTCGCAGTCACGCCTGCTGTCCACAGCAGGATTTGCGTCTCTATGGTTTTTCCGCCGGAGAAAATCACGGTACTGTTTATATAATCCTTCACCTGGGCATTCAGATGTATTTCAACGCCCATTTTCAGCAGCACTTCGTAGGTGTATTTTTGCGATTGAACGCTCATAGCGCCCAATAGAGCGGATGCACTGTCAACAAGATGAATCCGTGGCTGGAGACCGGTCAATTCAGGGTAATCCCTGTGCAGGATTTTCTTGCGCATCTCTGCCAGCATGCCCGCAATTTCAACTCCCGTCGGGCCACCTCCGGCAATCACGACCGAAAACGGCTTTTTCCTTCTCATTTCATGAGGCTCAATAGTTATTTCTTCCATTTTTTGAAGCATGTAATTTCGTATTTCTATAGCATCATCTGCCGTCTTCATGGGCAGCGCAGCCCGACGGATATTTTCGATACCAAAATAATTGGGCTCGGTGCCCGTGGCGAGAACAAGATGATCGTAGGCCAACTCGCCCGTGGACAGCAGCACCTTGTTGTCTTCCGGCATCACCTTTTGCAACTTGCCCAGCCGGAAGTGGATGTTTTCCTTGCCATGGAAAAATTTTCGGAAGGGGTATGCGATATTGGACACGTCCAGGAAGCCGGTCGCAACCTGGTACAGAAGCGGAGGGAAAAGGTGGTAGTTATTCATGTCAACCAGCGTCACATCAAATTCCTCTTTCCCAGCTAAATGCTTGATCAAGTTCAGGCCAGCAAAGCCGCCACCGATAATAGCGATTTGGGTTTTCATCATGCGGTAATTGACGGGAATGAATGGGAAGATAGTTGCAATTCTTTATCAATACTACGATCTGGAGCAGAAGTTTGATCAAAAGCTGCAATGGCAATGCAACGAGAAGCAACGCCTATGCGATACGGGACTGGAGCACCTGGGAAACAGGGGCAATTGATTCCGCGCCCGAGTATTCCGGAACCCATCTGGGCAGTTCCCGCCTGACTTCTTCGTCGCTCAGGGCCGGATGCTCGTCAAGCCATGCCAGCAGAGCCGCCAGCCATTTTTGGTCTACCTGACGCGTCTGTGCGATACGCAATTTGGGGTGGGGTGTGGGAAGCGTATTTTCGTCATCCGCCAACAGTTCTTCATGGAGTTTTTCGCCGGGACGCAAGCCATTGTAGACAATTTTTATTTCATCTTCGCTCAATCCGGAAAGACGAATCAGATCTCGCGCAAGATCGGCGATTTTGATCGGTTCACCCATATCCAGCACGAAAATTTCGCCTCCACGCCGCTTGCCGCCCATCAATCCTGCCTGTAGGACCAACTGCGCTGCTTCCGGGATGGACATGAAATAACGGGTGATTTCCGAGTGGGTTACCGTTATCGGCCCCCCTTTTTCAATCTGCTCCCGGAACTTGGGAATCACGCTGCCCGCGCTGCCCAGCACGTTACCGAAACGCACCATGACGAATCGCGGCTCCTGCCTCCTTTCGAGCCTGCCGCCCGAAACAATTCTGCCGGAGACGTTTTCGGCAGGACTGTCAGAAGATGCAATCGACTGCTGTAACGCCTGGCACACCATTTCAGCCAGGCGCTTGCTCGCGCCCATGACATTGGTGGGGTTGACGGCCTTGTCGGTCGATACCAGTACGAATTTCTCCACCCCGTACCGGATCGCGGCTTGCGCCAGCACATAGGTTCCGCGGACGTTGTTCAACACTGCCTGCCATGCATTTTCCTGTTCCATCAGGGGCACATGCTTGTAGGCGGCAGCATGAAACACGATAGCCGGCCTGTATCGCAGGAATACCTGGGACAGCCGCGCTTCATCCTTGACGTCGCCAATGGCGAATATCATGGGAATCTCGGGAAAATCAGCCTGGAATTCCTGCTCTATGCTGTATAGCGCAAATTCATTCAATTCGAACAGCACCAGTTGGGCCGGTGTGAATTTGGCGATCTGCCGGCACAATTCTGATCCGATCGAACCACCCGCGCCTGTAATCAGCACGGTTTTTCCCGTCAGCAAATCGTGAAGCCCATCGTTATCCAGCACGACGGGATCCCGCCCCAGCAGATCTTCCGGCTCGACCGTCCGGATTTGCGACACCTTGATGTTGCCGCTGACCAGGTCGTTATAAGAAGGGACGATCAAGGCCTTTACCCCTGCCGCCGCGCACATTTGCAAGGCTCGACGGCGGTCGCGCAGGAGGCGGTCGGGACGGCGGCGGTCAGAGGGGGCGCGATAGGATTTGCGGCGATCTGAAGTGGAGGAGGTGAGGGCGATGATGGCATGCGCGACACCCAGTTTCCGAGCTACCACCGGCAGATCGTTGATGCGGCCCAGCACTTTGAATCCATGCAGCATCAGCCCCTGCCTGGCCGGATCGTCGTCAAGGAAACCTGCGACGCGCCATTCCACATTGCGCGCCAGCTCTTTTACCAGGCCGACAGCAGCATCACTTGCTCCCATCACCAGGACGAGATTGCCGCCCGTTTTACTTTGGCCGTAGAGCCGGTGTTCCTTCCAGAACCGGTAAGCGAGACGACTGCTTCCCATGATGAACAGCAGCAGGATGGGAGCCAGTATCAGCACCGTTCTGGGCACACCGACCAGTATCTGCAACATGTATAGCACCAATGGAACGGCTGTGGCCGAGGCGGATACGGCAAACAGGATGCGCCGCAGATCAGGCAGGCTTGCGTAATGCCAGAGTCCACGATAAAGGCCGAAGAATAAGAAGGCCGCCGCGTGTATCGGGACCACCCACGGCAGGATCTCTTCTAAAGATGCCAGATAAACGAAGGGTATCTCGAAATTGAAGCGGAACAGATAAGCCAGCGACCACGCGATGGCGGCAGCTACGACATCATGCCCGAATGCAATAACCGTTCTTATGTTGAGTTTGGGTGCCGGCATGTTATGAATCGTCCGCGCCATGCTGTAAACGGCGATCGCAAAGGCGCATCATGATCAGATAAACTGCGATCCACGCCGCCACTATCCCGAACTGAACGCTCGTGTGTTGCCGGACTGCCCAGAGGGCGCTGAGCGCGGAGGCAGCCATGAGAATGTAACCGATCAGAGCCGTATTACGATGGCCCAAGCCGCTGCGCACCAGGCGCTGGTAATAATGCTCGCGATGCGCCCGCCAGACTTTTTCCCCCCGCAGCCCGCGCTTTATCAAGGTGACGGAAGCATCGACAATAAACGGCGAAAATACGAGCACGGGGAACCACATGGGCCAACAGCCATTCATCCATCCCGTCATACCCAAGGCCGCAGCAAGGAATCCGAGCGGAATCGAACCGGCGTCCCCCATGAAAATGCGCGCGGGATGAAAATTAAACAGCAGAAAAGCCGCTGCTGCTGCGGCAATGCAGAAGTTGGCAATCGCAAAGGCCTCATTTCCGGAAACCCAGGCTGTCGCCCCATAGCAACTGAAACCGATCAGGGCCATGCCACCTGCCATTCCATCCGAACCATCCATGAAATTATAGAGGTTGAGCATCCAGGTAACGGCAAGGGCGGCTGCTACCGCGACAATCCAGCCATGAGTAGCGGCAAGGGTCATGGCGGAGAACCAGGCTCCCAGTCCCATGTATGTGGCAAGTCTCGGCCATACCGGCAAGCCGCGGACATCATCGGCGAAAGATATCGTTACCAGCAGAACGATCGCTACCCATATTAACAATGGCGGCCTGACAGGCAGAAACGCCCAGGAAATGAGAACTCCCGATATCAGTCCCAGGCCTCCTGTGCGAGGAACAGGACGGGTGTGCAGCGATCGGGAATTCGGCTGATCCAGTACCTTGAGAATATTCCCCCTGATCAGATACGAAATCATCCCTAGCGACACGATAAACGCTATGAATGGCGGTATCAAATATTGCGGTGCCAGGTACGGAATCGAGGAGCCGGAAATCATGATCGGATTATAGCGCTGATGATTTATGAGCGCGCAAGCTTGGATACTTCAGTCCCATGTTTGTCCATTGCCAGGAGGAAGTGGTCAATAATAACGATTTTCGACCATCCTCCGCCAGCACTCATGCACAGCGCATACCCTGCTTCCAGCTCAGGACTGGACGCGTTATCCTTGCGTGTCATCCCGAAAGTGTCTGTACGCGTGCGCACATAGCAGCCGGTAATCGTAAAAGAGGCATAAAAGAAGCATCGATGAGAAAAATTTCGCTCAATACCCAGATATTATGGGGCGTATTCACCGGACTTTTCCTGGGTCTGGGTTTATCCCTGCTCGATGAAGAGTCAGCCACTTTCCAGGCCGGGTTGTATGCCGCCGAGCTGCTGGGAACGCTGTTTATCGACCTGCTGAAAATGGTGCTCATTCCGCTCGTGTTCACATCGATCGCAGTGGGCGTGGCCAACTTGCGGGCGCACCGACAGATGCATAAGGTATGGAAAGCAACGCTTGGTTTTTTCCTGCTTTCGATGGCGCTGGCTATTCTGCTGGGTTTGACTGCAGCCAACATTGTCCGTCCTGGAGAAGGGCTGCAGCTTGCAATGTTCCAGGATGACATGCAGAAGTTTCAGGCCGGGCACATGCCTTTAACGGAGTTTATTGCGCAACTGCTTCATTCGCTGTTTCAGAACCCCATGACAGCCCTGGCTCAGGGTAACGTGCTCGCGGTGGTCGTTTTCGCACTCTTGCTGGGCATTGCGATGGTGGTGGGCGGGGAGCGCTACGCCAACCTCCTCATACTGCTGCAGGAGCTGCTGGAGCTGATGCTGATGCTGGTTGGCTGGATCATGCGCCTTGCTCCGCTCGGCATCATGGGGCTGCTGGTAAAACTCGCTGCCACACAGGACATGGCTTTGCTTAGCACATTGGTCGAGTTCATCGTTGTGGTGATTGGAGCCACGCTGCTGCACGGGGTGGTAGTGCTTCCGCTGATTCTTTATCTGGTCACGAGAATGACGCCACTCAAATTCTGGCGCGGTGCGCGAGAAGCACTGATAACAGCTTTTGCGACCAGCTCCAGCTCGGCCACTTTACCTGTCACATTACGCTGCGTGGAACAGCACCTGCACGTCAAACGCGACATTGCCGGGTTTGTCATCCCATTGGGTGCAACACTGAATATGGATGGCACCGCTTTGTACGAGGCCATGGCGGCATTGTTCGTTGCCAACCTTGTCGGGATAGAACTCAATCTCGCACAACAGATGATCGTGTTTTTGACCGCGATGCTGGCTGCCATGGGTGCTCCGGGCATACCCAGCGCGGGAATGGTCACCATGGTGGTCGTGCTGCAGTCGGTCGGCTTGCCGGCGGAGGCTATCGCCATTCTGCTGCCTGTCGATCGCTTGCTGGATACATTCCGCACTGCGGTCAATGTCGAGGGGGACATGGTGGGGAGTCTGGTCGTGCAGAAATGGGTGCGGGAAGAGTCCGCTCATGACTCCTGATCATTCCCGATTTTGCTGGCAACACCTGTAGCGGAGGGTTGCAAGGCCCTTCATTCCGAAAATGTCCGGAAGCTCTTCAGGTGCGACAATTTGTCACATTCCCACCCTTTCCGAAATCGATTATTCTTGTGTCGTTATTCCATGAGGAAGTCGATGTTTGCCATCCCCCGTTTTGCCAGACTCTTCTTTCTGGCATCGCTTGTTTCCCCGGCTATCGTTGCAGCAGAGCCGCATTCGACCGGTGAAACCCATCATCATCCGGCAATGCATTCCGCAAAATCCGCCAGGACCGCGTTGGCGGTGGGGGTGACCCTGGATCAGGATGGGCGGTTATGGCTGGCAAGGGTTGTCGACCAGCGCTTGCTGGTTTCCTGGTCGGAAGACGGCGGCAACAGTTTTTCCGAACCCGCAGTCGTAACACCTGAACCGGAAAACATATCCATCGATGGCGAGAACCGTCCCAAGATCAAGGTTGCGCGCGATGGCAATGTACTTGTAACCTGGACCCAGGTTCTTCCGCAGAAATATTCCGGCAACGTGAGATTTTCGCGTTCCATCGACTCGGGCCGGACGTTTTCGGTACCCGTTACGCTCAATGACGATGGGCGCGTCACCAGCCACCGCTTCGACTCTCTGGCAATCGACGGGGACGGCAGGGTGATGGTTGCCTGGCTGGACGCGAGGGATCGCGATGCAGCCAGGGAAAAAGGCGAAGAGTACCGGGGCGTATCGCTCTATACCGCGCAATCGTTCAACAATGGCGAGAGTTTTGGCCGGAATCGAAGAATCCAGGAGCACACGTGCGAATGCTGCCGGACCGCGCTTACCTGGAGCAAGGACGGACCAATCGTTTTACTGCGGAATATATTTGGCGCCAATACCCGCGATTTTGCCGTGGTCAATCTCGATAAGGGCGGCATAAGAAGGGTAAACCGTGACGAATGGCAGGTCGATGCGTGTCCGCACAATGGAGGAAGTTTTGCGACGGACCGAAGGGGCCAGTTGCATCTCGTCTGGTTCACAAATGGCACGGCAGGCCAGGGATTGTTCTATAAGCGGATTGATGGCAATTGGGAATCGAAACCCAGGCCGATAGGCAACGCGGACGCACAGGCAAATCACGCTTCGGTGGTTGCCCTTGGGGAAACCATCATTCTTACCTGGCGCGAATTCGATGGAAACGCTTATTCCGCAAAGATGATGTACTCGAATGATAGTGGCGAATCCTGGAGTGAACCGATGCGCCTGATGGAATCCGCTGGCGCGAGCGACTACCCTGTGCCGCTGATCGATAACAGGAAAGTTCTGATCGTCTGGAATACCGCAAAGGAAGGCCTGCGCATTTTACCGATCGAGCGGGTGACCGCTCGATATTCCGGTTAACCCAAATTCCTTTTTCTGCATAGACAACGAGCAGCGGATGCGTGGCTCGGAAAACGAGTGCAAGCATCATCCCGCATGGCTGTATTTATCAATAATAAAATAAATCGAGAAAGATAATTCAGGTCATGAAACGGATTCCTTTTGCTCTGGTTGGTCTGCTTTGCGTCCCGTCAACCTGGGCGATTCAAGAGATAGAGCAGCCGAAACAGTTTTCCCGGAAAAGTATTCCATTTCACCTGGTGGGCAACAGTTCATCCATGAACCCCATGCAGGCGGATGCACCCGTTTCACCGGCGGGAAATGAGACACGCTCGAGAACGTTGGTAGCGGAAACGACGGATATCACCGCTTCCGGTCAACCGCAGTCCGGTGAATCGGACGGCAACGACAGGCCGGGTAAGGATAGAGAGGGTAAGGAGGATAGGGAGAACAAGGGGAACAAGGAGGACAAGGAGAATAGGGGGAACAAGGGGGGCAAGGAGAAGAAAGATGATACGCCGGTGGTTCAAAAGGAAACCGTGTTCAAGGAAATGGTTGTCACCGGGGAGACGGAGCGGGATACGCACTTTACTTCCCCCTCGACACGCGTGACCCGGACCCAGATCGAGCGGCAGAATGCGCAGACCACGGAAGAAGTGCTCAAGTACATGCCCAGCCTGCAAATCCGCCAGCGCTACGTGGGCGATCCCAACGGTGTTCTGGGCATCCGCGGTGCGGACATGTTTTCGACCGCGCGCAACATGGTTTATGCCGACGGCCTGCCTTTGCACAACTTCCTGCAGGCGACCTACAACGGCGCGCCGCGCTGGTCACTGGTAGGCCCGAACGAGATCGATTCCGTCGATGTCGTGTACGGTCCCTTCTCGGCCGAGTACAGCGGCAACTCGATTGGCGGCGTCATCAACATAAAAACGCGCATGCCGCACAAGCAGGAATTCTACGTCGAGAGCAGTCTTTTCATCCAGCCGTTCAAGATTTATGGGCCGGACAAAGGGACGTTCATAGGCGACCGGCAGTATGTCTCGTACGGTAATCGGATTCAGGACAAGTTTACGGTATTTCTTGCCTACAACCGGCTGGAAGCGCAGAGCCATCCGATGTCTTATTTCATCGACAACACCGGCTTGCGCAATGTACCTGGAGAAACGGCGGTAGGCGGGGGTATCCGGGTACTTGACAGCCGCGGCACTCCGAGCATCATCTACGGCGACACCGGGCCAGAAAAGGTGAATACCCACTTGTTCAAGGGTAAATTCGGGTATGACATTACTTCCAATCTTCAGGCGCTTTTTACAGTGGCATACGAGGACCGCACGCGTAACGGCAATAACGTGCAAAATTTCCTGGCCACTACATCCGGGCAACCGTTCTGGGATGGACGAGCTTCCCTGAATGGAACAGGGTTCAACGTGGTGCAAAAAGGCTTTGGCGGCAACCAGGACAAGCGCGAGACGCTGAATCTGGGTTTGTCGCTTCGCGGTGCCTTGACCCCTGACTGGAACATCGATACCACCATCAGTTACTTCGACGTTTTGAAAGACACTCGGGCCACCGCATTTTTCAACGCAAACGACCCGAAAAATGATGGCTCGGGACAGATCCAGGATTTCAAGAAATTCAACTGGTTGAATTACGATCTCAAGTTGGGCACGCCCGCGCTGTTCGGGAATGAAAAAATATCACTTCTGGGTGGGTATCACTTTGATTTATATACCCTGAGTTTCCGCCAATTCGCTCTTGCCGATTACGCCACGCTTACCCGCGGTGAGTTGCAGCGTGACAAAAATAATGATGGGCAAACCTCGACTCATGCGATCTTCGCGCAATCCGCCTACCGCTTTTTGCCGGACTGGGATGTTACTGTTGGCGCCCGTCAGGAATGGTGGTCAGCCATGAATGGTATTGTGGGAGGCATTGACCCCAAAACGAAAGCGCCTGTCAGTACCGTAGTGCCTGATCGTGAAGTATCAGCTCTTTCGCCGAAAGTTTCCCTAGGCTATGAGCCTGGACCATGGAAGGTCCGTTATTCCTTTGGTCGCGCGCACCGGTTTCCTGTCATTGCAGAGCTTTTCCAGTCGATCGGCACGCCGACCCAAATTTTAACCGCTAATTCGCAACTCAAGCCCGAGAATGGCGTGCACCATAATTTCATGGTGGAATATGGATTGCCCAAGGGTTACATCCGCGTGAACGTCTTCCGCGACGATATCAAGGACGCCATTCAGCAGGTGTTGCAAGTTTCAGGCATTCAAACTCGAAGTTCATTTCAGAATATTGACCAGATCAGCACGACCGGTGTCGAGCTGATCTTTGATCAGCGCCGCATATTGGGTTCAAAACTCGATTTCATGTTCAACGGCACCTGGATGAATGCGAAGGTGGAAAAAGGACCGCTCGTGGATTTCACTACATCTAACGGCATACCCGCTGACTATAATCTAACGGGTAAGCAGATCATTCGTCTGCCGCACTGGCGAGCCAATTTTTTCGGCACTTATCATATGACCGAGGCTTGGGATGTCTCTCTCTCAGGCCGATATACCAGCGACTCGTTCAACGATCCCGACAACGGGGATCATATAAACAACGTATTTGGCTCCCAGAGCGATTTCTTCTTCATGGACTTCAAGACCAGCTACCGCTATAAGTTCCAGAACGGCCTGAAAAGCCGATTTTCATTTGGCATCAGCAATCTCAATAACGATAAGGCCTGGGTGTTTCACCCCTATCCGCAACGCACATATCTGGTAGAGGCTGCGTTCAGTTATTAGGGAGATCGGCTGGGGCTGGAACCCGATTTCGGCTACTCCTGCCGTCATTCACTCAAACAGGTTGACTACGCCATCGAGCCCGACATGGTTGAGCGCATAAGTGGCTCTTGCCTGTACCACCGGTTTAGCATGATAAGCAATGCTGACCCCGGCCTCCTCCATCATTTTGAGATCATTGGCCCCATCGCCGATGGCAATGACCTGTTCCCGCTTCAGTCCCAGTTCTTCGCGCACTTTTTTCAGCACTTCGCCTTTTCCGGTTGCCCCGATGATATCTCCCAACACCTTGCCTGTCAGTTTGCCGTTTGAGACCTCAAAGCGATTGGCCGCGGCATAGTCGAGATCCAGCCTGGTTTTTACTCTGTCGGTAAAAAAAGTGAAACCACCGGAAATGACCATGGTTTTGAGACCAGCGGATTTCATGCGTTGCAGCATCTTTTCCGCTCCGGGGCTCAATCGAACCCGTTCGTCATATACCCGCTGCAGGGCGTCTTCATCCAGCCCCTCCAGCAATGCCGTTCGAAGCCGCAGGCTTTCGGCAAAGACGATTTCTCCGCGCATGGTCCTCTGGGTAATTTCCGCGACCTGCGCCTTTACGCCCTGCATATCCGCGATCTCATCAATGGATTCGATCGCGAGCAGGGTCGAATCCATATCCATTGCAACCAGCCCGAAATCGGATAACCGCGTCGATGGGTCGACGAAAGCAAAATCAAGGCCGGCTTCAGCACAATATGCGGCCACTTCTTCCCGCCGGGCTGCATTTTTAAGCCGGAAGGCTTGACCCGTGATACGTTCGATATGGTTTGCATCGACCAGTTTTGCCAGTTCCCTTAAATCGCTGTTCTGGATTTCGAGTCCTTGTATGATGAGGTTCATGTTTGTTGTTCCAATTTATTGTCAAGAATGTCCGACAGCCGTGCAAGGAAAGCAGTGGCCAGTGGCATTTCCTGCGAATGGGCGTGGAGCAGTTAGAGCCTTGCCCCTGTATGCGGGTGGCGGCAATCAAAGTCAATCAGTTACCGCCTGTAAAGCTTGAAAGAAGCGGGTGTTTTTAGCGGAAGCGGGTATTTCTCATAAACCCCGGCATTTTGCCATCAATCTCCAATAACTTCCATATGCATTCTCTCTCTATCCTGATCCGCTCGCCATCCCTCGAATAATGATGTGAACCCGGGCTGATTCTCGAAGAAGTCTGCTTTTCAGGGTTATATAATCCTAATCCTGATACCAGCTTTTCCAGTTTCGAGCGATCATCGGGAACGTGTTAAAAACGGAGATCGCACAATCTATTCTTTCAGACGTGCGCCTGACGTCGGGTAATAATAATCATCCAAAGTATTTCTATATAAGAATCGGAGTTGAACAATCGTGACATTACTCAGACAGGCCCTCAGACTTTACAGATATCTGAAAATGTGGTCGGAAAAAATATCCGCTCGAGTCGTATTCGTGCTTATTGGTATGAATATTGCTGCGTGCAGCCATATCCAGAAAGTGCATTCACCCGCACCCGAGGCCACGGGAAGTTTCCCTCTCACCCGTGAAATGGCACAGTTTGAATTCGGCTGCAGCAATCTGCGAGCGGAAAGGGAGGCACAGCAGCAGGAAATTCAACGCCTGCAGAAGCTGCTGGCAGAGAAAGAGGCCTATATTCGCAGTCAGGAAGTGCGGCAGCAGGATCAGCAGAAGACGTTGCAGGAAACCAGTAACCGCGCCGCGCATGCTCAGGTCAGGCTGAGACGGCTTGCCACCCGGCCTGCCGCCGCTTCTACCATTGCGGAAGTTGAAATGGGCATGGAAAACCTGAAATCTTCCATGGCCGGTTCAGAGTTAATTCTGCAAACCCAGGCACAGCGCCTGCTGGATGCTGCGGTTGCCGCATATGAGGAGGAAAATTATGCCGGTGCAATGGATTATGCCTCTCAGGCGCGAGAATTCATCAACATGATGAGGAACAACCGTGTGCGCAAGGTTTCGGAACCGCACCACACTGTCCTGTTCCAGGTGCCCGTTCCGCTGCGTGCTAGTGTCAACAGTAAGTTGCGTGAAAAACCGGGATTGAAGGCTCCGATTCTAGGGGTGCTGAAAAAAGAGTCGGCAATGACGGCGGAGGCCTATAGAGGGGAATGGTTGCAAATTCTTACCGCAGATGGCCGATCGGGATGGATATTCAGTACGCTGGTGGAGGCGCAGGTGGCCAAAAGAATCGATATGGTTGCCAAATAAGATTTAGCGGGAGAAATATGCCTGATTGCGGCCAGCGCGCTTGGCTTCATAAAGTGCATTGTCGGCGCGGGAGAATACTGCTGTCGTTGTGTTGTCGTCGGGTCGGCACTCCACGGCCCCGATACTCACCGTGATTGATATCGTCGATTTTCCTATGTCATAGGTCAGATTTTCCACATGCGCGCGGATGCGCTCAGCGGTTTTGACAGCCTGATCGATGTAGGTCTCGACCAGGATGATGATAAATTCATCGCCACCGTAGCGCGCCGCATAATCAATACTGCGGATCGACTGGAGAAGTATTTGCGCAACCTTGGCCAGGATTTTGTCGCCGGTAATATGGCCATATGTATCATTGAGTGTCTTGAAATAGTCGATATCCAGCATCAGCAGTGCAAAGGGGCGCTGCGTGCGTCTGAATCGCGCGAGTTGATCGGCCAGGATGGCATCGAGCTTGTTGCGATTATAGAGGCCGGTGAGGCTATCGGTAATCGAGAGTGTTTCAAGCACCCGGTTTTGTTGTTGCATGGCTTCATGCGCAGCCATGATTTCAGCGTGGTTTCGGCGCAATCTGCCTGCCATCTGATCAAATAACTTCGTGAGATGACCGATCTCATCGTTCCGTGTTGCGGAGAGCCGCACTTCCAGGTCGCCATCTGCGATCCGGTCCGCCGCACGCATAAGACGTTGCAGCGGCACGACGATCGAGCGTCCCATCTGGAATGCTGCGGCGGCTACTATCAGAACCAGCGTGCCGACCAGTATCAGGAACATATTGCGCAGCTCTATCCATGCGCCATAGACCGCGGCCCGGTCGCGCTCCGCCAGAATGGTAAGGGGGAATTCACGGGATACATCGGCCAGGCCGATTACTTCACGATGGGTCAATCCCTCGAAGAACAGGGATTCGCGGGGCTGTGCGAGAAGATTCCGCAACACGACGGGATCGAGGTGGGCCATGGTTTCTCCCTCCGTCTGACTGCCAGTGAGAATCCGGCCGTCCGAGTTCAGCAGAAGTACTTCGCCGGGCGGCGATGTTGCGGGACTCTTCAAATGGGGTTGCAGGTTGCGCAGGTCAAGCACGGCTACCAGGGCGCCCATCAATACGTTGTCGTATGACAATACCGGAACCGCGACGCTGAGGGTCGCAGTATTGTACTGCTCGTTCCAGTGAGGGGGTGCGATCACAAGGCCTTCCGTGACCGAGTTTTGTGGCCACTCATCGGGGAGCGTTGCTCCCGCCGGTTTTTCGGCACTGCTGGCGATAATTTTTCCGGATGCGTTCATCACGGTCAACTCCCGTATCGCATCGAGCTTTCCCTGAACAGACTGCAGGTAACGCGCGAGGGCTCCCGGATATTTGGCCGACATATCCGCGCGGCGCTGATAAGACGCGGACAATGCTTCGATGACCACCCCGGATGCTGCGGTAACGTGCGCTTCATGCACGCGCCTGTCGAGCCAGAATTCTATTTCCCGGCCCGCATAATCCGTGAGAGCGCGAAGCTCGCGCGTGACGTTGGCGTTGATCTGCGCTTCACTCTGCCTGAATGTCAATAATCCGAGTCCCAGCGGCGGGATCAGCGTAGCCATGGTGGCGAACACCACGAGTTTGCTCTTAATGCTCTTTAATCCGAGCCCCAGCGACGACGGGATCAGCCTGGTCATGGTGGCGAACACCATGAGTTTACTCTTAATGCTCTTTAATCCGAGCCCTAGCGACGACGGGATCAGCCTAGCCCTGGTGGCGAACACCACGAGTTTGCTCTTAATGCTCTTTAGAAGCGCCATTGGACGGAGTTCCGGATAAAGGTTACTCAACGGACAAATACTGTCAAAAATTCAGCAGCATTATTCCGAAAAACAGCGATTAAAATATGGGCTGCAGATCGCTAATCAATGCCCCGGGAACGACGCGCAATTCGATATATCCCGTTCCCGCCTCCACCACTGAGAATGCGTCACTTTCCACCCTATCCTATGTGCTCAATTCGGTAAACAAGTCCATTATCCGCGCAACCCGTTCTCTCGCCTCCGCGATACGCGTTTTTATTTTCAATCGATCAGGTCCGGAAAGCTGGTAGTCGCGGCTGCGCTGAAGAAGGGCGACAATCTTCGCCGCATCCACGGAGGGATTGGGCGTAAATTGAATCTGAATGGATTCACTGCTTGCCTCAACACGGATAATTCCCAGGGGCGCTGCAGCGATACGTAAACGGTGGCAATCGAGCAATGCTTTGACCGGATCCGGTAATAGGCCGAAGCGGTCCGTCAATTCAATCTGCATTTCATCCAGTTGCTCATCGCTGGTGCAATTGGCCATGCGTTTGTACAGGATCAGCCGCTCATGTATATCACTGCAATAATCCTCAGGCAGCAAAGCGGGAACATGCAAGTTGATTTCCGTGGCAACGCCAAGGGGATGCTGCATGTCGGGTTCCTTGCCTTCCTTCAGTGACCGCACGGCCGCATCCAGCATGCTGGCGTAGAGGCTGAAGCCGATTTCCTGCATCTCGCCGCTTTGGGATTCTCCGAGGACTTCACCGGCGCCGCGAATCTCGAGATCGTGCATGGCGAGATAGAAGCCGGCTCCGAGCTCTTCCATGGACTGAATGGCCTCCAGGCGCTTTCTGGCCTGAGCCCCTAATGCCTCCTCCTCCGGTACCAGCAGGTAGGCGTACGCCTGATGATGCGAGCGTCCTACCCGCCCACGCAGTTGATGGAGTTGCGCCAGCCCGAATTTATCCGCCCGATGGATGATAATGGTATTGGCAGTGGGTACATCGATGCCGGTTTCGATGATGGTTGTACAGAGCAGCAGATTGAACCGCTGCTGGTAGAAATCTTTCATCACATGTTCCAGCTCGCGTTCCCGCATTTGTCCGTGGGCGATGCCTATTCGCGCTTCGGGCAGCAGGCGGGCAAGCTTGTCATGCATCGTCTGGATGGTACTCACCTCGTTATATAAAAAGTATATCTGCCCGCCCCGCTTCAGCTCCCGCAGACAGGCCTCGCGAATGATTCCCTCGGAAAAACGGTTTACAAAGGTTTTGATGGCCAGCCGCCGTTGCGGCGCCGTTGCAATGACGGAGAAATCGCGCAGTCCCTCCAATGACATGGCCAGGGTGCGCGGAATAGGCGTGGCGGTAAGCGTCAGGACATCCACTTCAGAGCGGAGATTTTTCAACTGCTCCTTGTGGCGCACACCAAAACGGTGCTCCTCGTCGATAATGACCAGCCCCAGGTTCTTGAATCTGACGCCTTTCTGGATCAGCTTATGCGTACCGATCACGATGTCTATCTGCCCGTCCGCCAGGCCCGCCAGCGCCTGGGTCTGCTCCTTGCCTGAACGGAAACGCGACAGCTCTGCAATTTTAACCGGCCATTCCTCGGCAATCAGACCGAAACGATCCGAAAAATTCTGGAAATGCTGTTCCGCCAGCAGCGTGGTAGGGACCAGTACCGCGACCTGCCTGCCATCCGCGACAGCGACAAAAGCAGCCCTTAGCGCCACCTCCGTTTTTCCAAAACCGACATCCCCACAGATGAGCCTGTCCATGGGCCGGGCGGAGGTCAGGTCGTCGATTACCGCAGCGATGGCGGTCGCCTGATCCGGCGTTTCCTCGAATCCGAAACCTTCGACGAAGGCCTCGTAATCCTGCTCCTTCAGGCGAAATGCGTGGCCAACGCGGGCGGCGCGCTGGGCATAGATGTTGAGCAGTTCCGCCGCGGTATCCCGTACCTGTTGCATCGCCTTGCGCTTTGCCTTATCCCACTGGCCGCTGCCCAGCTTGTGCAGGGGTGCGGATTCCGGTGAAGCGCCGCTGTATCGGCCGATAAGATGCAGTTGCGAGACAGGTACGTACAGCTTGTCGCCGCCGGCGTATTCCAGCGACAGAAACTCCGTTTCGCCTTCTCCCAGATCCATACTGACGAGCCCGAGATAACGGCCTATGCCGTGTTGTTCATGTACGACCGGATCGCACGCCTTGATCTCGGACAGATCGCGCAGCACGGCATCGGCAATCGCACTGGTTTTGCGCGAATCCCGTTCACTCCGGCCGTGCAAGTGTCTGGCATAGAGCTCGCTCTCGGTTACAAAGGCTATTCCTTCCGCCGAGTATATGAAGCCATTGTGCAACGGCCCCACACCGAGCACGAAGGGTTTAACGCTCGCGCGAAATTGCGCATAGTTGTCGCATATGTCCAGACTGAGCCTGTATTGCTTCAAATGATCGGCAATCAACTCACGCCTGCCCAGACTTTCGGCAAGGAGCAGTGTTTTTCCACCTTGGGAGGATGCGAATTCGGCAATAAAGGCAGAAAGTTTCTCTGCCGGATTCACGGCGCGACGATCGACCTGGAGCGGGGGCAAAGGAATGCTGAAACCTTGCACTTCGACTCCAGAAGTTTTCGTCGCATGGTCTTCCGATGGAATCTCAATGCGGGGATAGGGCTTCAGTGCGGCGAAGAATGCGTCCGTAGTAAGGAACAACTCTGCGGGTTTCAGCAGGGGCCGGTCACTATCGCCTCGCAGAAGCTGATACCGCGCCTGAGTGTCCTGCCAGAAACTCTCTACCGTTTGATATAGTTCATGATGCAGGCACAACAGCGCCGTTTGCGGCAAATAATCGAACAGTGTAGCGGTGTGCTCAAAAAAAAGAGGCAGGTAGTACTCGATGCCCGCGGGACTGCCACCCTTGCTGATATCCTTGTAAATCAGGCTCTTGGAAGGATCTCCCTCGAATTTTTCACGGAATTTGCCTCGAAAGCGGGTGCGGCCTTCTTCATCGAGAGGAAATTCGCGCGCGGGCAGTAATCGTATCTCGGTGACGGGATAAACGCTTCTCTGGGTATCGACATCAAAGGTACGGATGGTTTCGATTTCGTTATCGAGCAGGTCGATCCGATAGGGCAGCGGGCTTCCCATCGGAAACAGGTCGATCAGCCCGCCGCGTACGCTGTATTCCCCCGGTGAAAGTACCTGGGTCACGTGGCTGTAGCCCGCCAGGGTCATCTGGCCGCGCAACGCGTTCAGGTCAAGGGTTTCGCCGCGAGCGAGAAAAAAAGTGTGTGCCGCAAGGTACTCGGGCGGTGGCATGCGGTACAGGGCCGTGGTGATGGGAACGATCAATATGTCGCAGGCGCCATTCATGAGCTGGTAGAGCGTGGCCAGTCTTTCGGAAACGAGGTCCTGATGCGGCGAAAAAGTATCGTAGGGCAACGTTTCCCAATCCGGCAGCAGCCGGGTTCTCAGCTCCGGTGCAAAAAAAGGTATTTCCTCCAGCAGCCGTTGGGCGGCCAAAGCGCTCGCCGTAATAATGGCAACGGGCTTTGCTTTCGCCTCCAGTGCCA
The DNA here is from genome assembly GCF_055385915.1 of Nitrosospira sp. TNL300. Lineage (NCBI taxonomy): Bacteria > Pseudomonadati > Pseudomonadota > Betaproteobacteria > Nitrosomonadales > Nitrosomonadaceae > Nitrosospira > Nitrosospira sp. TNL300. The sequence goes on from NZ_AP041005.1 coordinate 755,226, forward strand.
GTTGGGCGAGGGCAAGCGAGTCGGAAGATCCGTCAAAGTGACCGTAGCGAATAGTCGATCCGGATGAGGGAATGGTCAGATTGAATGCCATTCTGTTTTAATTTGAGCCAGGTGGTTTTAACAAGTGACAGCAGGTGACAATAAGGTAAGCGCCGGGGCACGAAAGTCAGTGGATTGTAATCAAACAGGAACTGGACAACCACCCCAGCGGGATTTGACCGGCTGGCGGCATCATGCTGGCCGGTCAAATATTATATGTCAGTCTCATGGAGTGGACATCCTGGGTAAACGTGGGCGCGCGGAATGAGTGAGGATTCGTGATTACATCATAGTTGCTTCCGACCAATGCTCCAGGACAAATTGCAGAGAAGCAGCACCCTTGAAGTCATTTACCTGCAACCGGTAAACGGCGTCTATCACCTCGGGAAGAGGGGCGTCGTGGAGGAACAGTATGGCGTCATAAAGAAAGACTGATTTCTCCGGCTGGCCGTTTCCGGTTTCGGTCCACGCCTTTCTTAATTTTAATTTAAGGTGTTTTTGTCCGACGACACGCTGGTCTTCCACATGAAAGCGACTGCGAAACGCGGGTTGCGGGAATCCCTGTCCCCATGCCTGCCGCATGAGATGTTCAGCCAGTTCCAGAGTTATTTCGGATTCATCCAGGTCGCCGTCGGTTTCGATGACCCGCTTGAGATCCGCCGGCCCCAGCAATTCCCTGGCAGTCTGTTCGAAGGCATCGCAGAATTTTTCGAAATCGCATGTACGTATGGTCAGGCCAGCTGCCGCGGAATGACCACCGAATTTGAGCAAAAGCCCGGCACAGCGTTTTGAAACCCGATCCAGCGCATCTCTCAAGTGGAAGCCCGGTATGGACCGCCCCGACCCTTTCAGCTCATCCTGGCCCCCCGATGCAAATGCGATAACCGGGCGATGAAATTTATCCTTTATGCGCGACGCCAGTATGCCGATTACCCCCTGGTGCCATCCGGGATCGAACAGGGTCAAGGCATACGCATTCGGCGCCTCTCGCGCGGAATTATTCGATTGGGATACGCTTGCCCCCTGGGGCATATCCGATGACCGCAGTGTGGGCGAGTCCTGCAAACCACTGCTACCAGAAAAGATATTCTCCAACATGTGCAGGGCACTATCCCGCATGCCGGATTCAATTTCCTGCCGCTTGCGGTTGAATGTGTCCAGTTGCAGCGCAAGCTGGGCAGCGCGCGTGGGGTCATCGGTAATGAGGCACTCGATGCCCAAGGACATATCGTCCAGCCGTCCTGCCGCGTTCAGTCTCGGTCCAATCATGAAACCCAGTTCGTAGGTGGAAGTTTGCCTGAAATCCCGGCGTGCAATGTTGATCAGAGCGTTGATGCCCGCGCATCCGCTTCCCTTGCGAATGCGTTTCAAACCCTGCTGTACCAGAAGCCGATTGTTGTCGTCGAGCTTCACGACATCCGCTACGGTGCCCAGCGCAACCAGATCCAGCAGGCTCCCCAGATTTGGTTCCTGCTGCGGAGATGCAAACATGCCTTTTGTCCGCAACTCGGCCCGCAGCGCGAGCATGACATAGAACATGACGCCAACGCCGGAGAGGTGCTTGCTGGGAAAATCACAGCCGGGCTGGTTGGGATTGACGATGACGACCGCCTCAGGCAGCGTATCGCCTGGAAGATGATGATCAGTGACGAGAACCTGCATTCCGAGGCGATTGGCCTCGGCAACTCCTTCCACGCTGGCGATGCCATTATCGACTGTAATCAGGATATCCGGACGATGAGTGCTCGCGGCAGCCACTCGCACGATCTCCGGGGTAAGGCCATAGCCATACTCGAAACGATTGGGGACGAGGTAGTCGACCTGGGCGCCAAATTTCCTTAATGCGCGTATTCCTACGGCACAAGCCGTGGCGCCATCCGAGTCGTAATCAGCCACGATCAACAGGCGCTTGCGGAGTGCAATCGCCTCGGCCAGAAATTGCGCCATCACGGTTGCATTCTTCAGGCGCGCAAAGGGGATCAGGCGGGGCCAGTCGATTTCAAGCTGGCCTGGCTCCTCGATACCGCGTGCAGAATAGACACGGGCCAGGACGGGGTGGAAACCGTGCCGGATTAGCGTATCAAAAGTCTGGCGAGAGTAATTGCGGGCGATGGTGTCGGGCATGTCAGGACAGAAGGGACAGAAGGCTCAGACAGTATAGCGCTTTACACTTCCCGGTTTCTTTACAGTGATGAGGGTCAGAAATGATAGTGCGCTCCAATGCCTAGATAGTCTACCCGTTGCCTGAAAAACTGGCCCGTCGGAGAGTTTCCGTGAAAATACTCAACCAGGAACTGAAGGTTGCGGCCGAATGCCCGGAAGTGATCCAGTTGAACGCCCGCCCGCGCGGATACATCGGCGTTCCAGTCATTCTGCTGATGGTTCTTGAGGTCAACCGCCGCGATCGGTCGCAGCGGTAAAAATGCGATCCGCCATGGGCTCCGGAATTCGACGCCATATTGGATCGACCAGGGCTTGATGCTCGAGGGTTCCTTGTGGAAGATTCCACCTCCGCCGCCGTAAACTCTCAACCCGTACGGAAATTCATAAGACAGCCTGAGATCGGCCCCCTCATAGCTGAGGTTGATCCGCTCCAGGTCGGTTAACCTGCGCAGTAACAATTCATCTCCAAGATGAGAACTTTGATGATAGACACGGCCGAAAGCAGAAAAGTGGCCTGCCCGCACGCTTCCATAAGCGGAGGCTATGAAATCGCTATTGATGAGATCGGACGAAGGCGCGCCGAGATTGAAATCGCTGAAGACGGCTGCTTGAAGACCTGCTTCCCACTGCACCGTGGATTGTCCGAAATTCGCGCGGTAGAACGGAATGGTTTCACCAAAGCTGACGGAGGCATTGTTGTTTCCGTCAATGTTGTTTCCGACATAGTTGCGATATGCGGCGGAGAAATGTGCCCATCGCGGATCGGCCAGTAAGGGCTTGAATAAATGCCCCTCGGGCAGCATTCCGGTTGCCAGAACGGTGGGACCCGCCGCAGGTATGCCTGCTTCGGTTTCGGTCGTTGCTGCTCTCGTTGCTGCTCCAGGCTCCCGAGCGGTGGCGGAAGGGTGCTGAATAGGCTTGAATGCCTCGCGCTCCGCGGTCCTGCTGACACTTTTTTCCGCTATGGTTACCCCGGCCACCCCCGGAATTTTCGACAGTGCCTGAACAACCTGTGCGCGGTTCTCGGATTTCAGTTTATCCTCGCTTACAGTAATGATGCCATCTTTCACTACCAGAGTTGGAATTTCCATTCCAAAGCCATGTTTCAGGACACCTGCCGCGTAACCGGCGATATAGGCATCCTCCGTTACCGCAGCATGGACAGTTGAGGTAAAAAACAACATGACTGCGATGATATTCAGATAACGCACGGTTTCCCCTTTCTTGATATTCAATCGAGAACAGAATATGACATTTAGTCTTTCTGCTGCTTTGTGTACTGCGGCTGGCTCTTTGCTCGCCAGAGTGGCGTATAAGAAATAATGCGCTATTGAGTCAGCGAGCAAACAGTACAAAGTCATATCGGCGGAACCGGTATCCAGTGACGTTCAAAGCACGCCATTGTTGGGTGTGGGCTGGATTCCGGGTCAGGTCCGGAATGACGAGATTCATAATATTTTCCGGTCAATAAAAGACTGGGAAGTAAAAAGACTTTTGGTTTCTATTTAAAATGTGCCCACGCTGCGCCCCCGAACCGCGAGGACCGTGGAATGCTAGTGGAGAACCCATAACAAGTCGGTATGATTGCGCACACACCGCGCATTGGGATTGATTGTCCTCATTGCGCTTTTCCGAAATTGCTTGAGGATTCCCGGTATGCAATGGTTTTTCCTGTCTGTTGCAATTGTCAGCGAGGTGGTGGCAACCTCAGCCCTGAAATCGAGTAATGGTTTCACGCAGTTCTGGCCATCAGTAGTGGTCGTGGCAGGCTATGCTGTTGCTTTCTTCTTTCTCTCCCTTGCCTTGCGCACCCTGTCTGTGGGAATCGCATACGCTATCTGGTCCGGTGCCGGCATCGTGCTCATATCGCTTGTCGCCTGGCTCTTTCTCGGGCAAGCGCTCGATGGTCCCGCTATCCTCGGTCTCGCACTCATCGTTGCCGGTGTGGTTATCCTGAACGTATTTTCTACATCCACCGTTCATTGACGGATAATCCTGGTCCGGGAAGGAAATCCCGAAGAAACTCCAGGAAGGAAATACAGGCCCTGGTTCTCCATTTCCCCGTTCGCCCACTTTTATCGCCGCTTTCTTCACCCGGTGTACCAACGTCCAATTGTTTGGACAGTAGGAATTGCTACGATTCAGGTCCTGCCTAAGTTGTTGCGCCTGCTCCAATTGCCGCCCAATAACGATATACAAGACAGAAGCGGACATTGTGAGAACGGGCCTGAATCGGAGTGTCGTATGATGAGTATGAGGAAAGCTGTCTGGGGATTGGGGGCGTGCGTGGGGATTACGCTTGCGGCAAATACGTATGCGATCGCGTTATTTCAGTTCGACTTTGTCGAGCCTGCTGCCCCTGAATTTGAATACCATATTCCCCGGGGCCGAATGGAAGCGGATGGTACTGAGGGTACAGGGGAGCATTCAAGTCATCCGTCCTGGAACCGGTTGCCGGACTTCATTCCGCCGTTGGCTGCGGGATATTTCGATATGCTTCCCCTGTCCGAGGATTTTGCTTCTCCAGCGACCGGCTTAGATCTCCCTCTGCTCGGAGGGAATGAAGCTTTCGACGTCAATATTCCAGGTTTCATCAATGATGAGGCAGGGTTGGTAAACCTGCTGGCCGTTCCGGATCTGTTCATGCAGGCACAGTGGCAACCCGCCGAAGGTAACTCACAAATCACACCGTTTACTCCACATTCTTATAGTGGCAACGTGGCTCGGGTAAGAAATATCCCACAGGCGTGCGCACAAGCGCGTGATGCTCCGGGAAACAAACTGGAGCCAAGGGATGGCGACTGCATTGGCTTCGGGGGTGGCCCGGATGGAAGCGGTAATGCGAATAGAAATGGGGGCAGGGCTGGGGGAGGTTCCAACGCAATTGCTGCCAGAAATAGAAATGCCAGGGATGGCAGTGCTCTGGACGGCGCCTATGCCGGGGGAGGTGGCAGAGGTGGAGGTGGAACAGGGGGTGGCGGAGGTGGAGCAGGGGAGGGTCCCCGTGACGCTGCCACTCCAGGTACAGGCGAGAGTGGCAAGGACGGCGGGATGTCTCCATCGGACAGTAATAATTCCGACCTGGATAATAGCAGTGAAGGCAATCCGGGCGGAGCTGAAGGAGGTGGGTCCAACCAGGGTAATGGGAATGGTGGAACGGGCGAAGGCAACGGCGGAAGTGGAGGAATCGGAGGAAATGAGGATTGGGGTAGCGGAAATGGCGATACCGGGAACTGGAACGATCCGGGGGAGGGGGAAGGTCCGCCCCCAAGCGAAGTAGCAATCCTCCCTGAGCCCGCTACAGTAGCGCTTCTCGCGCTGGGTCTGGCTGCGCTGTGCACCGTGCGCAGAAATCAGGCAAGATTGCCGGCTGGCATGGAGGGCAGAGGTCGCTGCTGAACAGGGTCTGCATCCGAACAGGATCTGCATCCGGTATGCGCATGGGCAGATTCATCCGCGGGTGGAGGACTGGCTATCGAAACGGAGGAGGTCTACGGAAGGCAGGGGAGCCCAGCCGGATTGACGGTGGTCTGCAACAACCGTGGTGAAAATGCCGCCGCGCACGTAGAATTTTGCCGTGAGACGCAGATAACGAGGCTCCAGGACTGTAACCAGGTCATCGGCAATCCGGTTTGTCACCGCTTCGTGGAAAGCGTTCTCGTCACGGAAAGACCAGATATAGAGCTTGAGGCTTTTAAGTTCGACACACTTCTTGTCAGGAATATAATCAAGGATCAGGGTTGCGAAATCGGGCTGTCCGGTTTTGGGACACAAACAGGTAAATTCGGGAATTTCCATATGGATATGGTAGTCCCGTTCCTGAGCAGGATTGGGGAAGGTTTCCAGGTTTTTACCGGGGTTGCTGGGCATTCTCTTATCTCTTTGACATCCTCCCCTGCCTAAAGGCAGAGGATTCCTACGGCCCTCATTCCGGCATCGAGCCGAAATGAGTCGCTTCGGTGGGTTCCTGCTTCAATGGGGCAGGCTGTGACGCAGAGCGTCCAGCGCTTACGCCTCTCCACAGGCTTCACTTCCCGCCAGCCCGGCGGTAGATCTTGCGATCTCAATTATACGATGGCTGCGCCATCGGCGCTATCCTTCCCGAGCCTGAAGGCGCCGAGGCTTGCCACGCACGTGGGTCAAAATCGGTTAGAATGAGTTCCCTTGGGAGGCTTTCCCCAGGATGATTCGAAATGTTCCCGAACCGGAAGCTTCATCCAGGAGATCACCTTCTGCGGCTGCACATTATAACTGCTTGCAAACGATAAATTGCGTCTCTCCCACATCAAACTCGCCGGTTTCAAATCCTTTGTTGATCCTACGGAAATTCCCTTTCCAGGGGATCTGGTGGGGGTCGTGGGTCCCAATGGGTGCGGGAAATCCAATGTTATCGATGCTGTCCGCTGGGTTCTGGGTGAATCCAGGGCCTCCGCGCTACGCGGTGAATCGATGCAGGATGTCATTTTTAACGGCTCCACGAGCCGCAAGCCTGTGGGCAGGGCCAGCGTGGAGCTGGCGTTTGACAACAGCCTTGGCAAGGCAGCAGGGCAATGGTCGAGTTATGCGGAGATTTGCATCAAGCGGGTACTGAGGCGCGACGGAGAATCCACATACTACATCAATAATATTCACGTGCGGCGTCGCGATATTGCCGATATTTTTCTTGGCACCGGCTTGGGGGGGCGCGGCTACGCCATCATCGAGCAGGGAATGATTTCCCGCATCATCGAAGCCAAGCCGGAGGAGGTCCGTGTATTTCTGGAGGAAGCAGCCGGTATTTCCAGATACCGGGAGCGGCGGCGTGAGACGGAATCACGCTTGGCGGACACCCGCGAAAACCTTCTGCGTGTAAACGATATTTGCCAGGAATTGGAAAAGCAATTGGTGCGTCTTGGGCAGCAGGCGGAAATAGCCCGCCGGTTCGAGGACTTGCAGAGCCGATTGGACAAGGCGCAAAATCTCCTGTGGTTTGCCCGCAAACAGGAAGCCGCATCGCAGCGGGCACTGGCGGAAAAGGAAATTCAATCGCTGCAAACAACCCACGAAGCCGAGACAGCGACGTTGCGCAGGGCCGAAAAACAGCTTGAGGAAAAGCGCGCGGACCATTTTGCGGCCAGCGATCTCTTGCATGATGCTCAGGGCGAGCTGTATGCCGCCAATGCCGAAGTGGCGCACACCGAACAGCAGATACAGCACGTGCGGGAAAATTATCAGCGCATCGCGCAACAGATTGCCGCAATGAAGCACCAGCTTGAGCATTATGCCAGGCAGGCCGATACTGCGGTGGACAGCTTGAATCGCTGGCGCGAAGAGTACGAACAGGCGCGATCGGGCAGCGAGGCAAGTAAACAGAAAGCCGCGGTGGAGAATGAAAAATTGCCGCTGGTCGAGACCGCCTTTCGCACGCGGCAGGAAAAGCTTGCCGAGGCGCAGCGCGACCTGCTGCTGGCGGAGCAGTCGGAGCAGCTCGAAAAAAGTCATCGTGCCCATGCCGAAAAGGCACTGCAGCAGCTCGAAATACGCCTCAGACGATTGGTGGTTGAGCGCGATGCCTTGCCGGAATCAAAGATCGAGGAGTTGTCGGATCTGACCCGCGAGGTGGAAGCGACTGCTCATGATCTGAAACAAAAGCAGGAGGAGTTTGCGCAAACAGAAAACCTGCTGCTTGACGCTGAGGAAGTCAAACGCGAGTTTGCGCGCAACGTACAGGCGCTGGAACAGCAGGTTGTGCAGGCTGAAGCGCGGCTGAGCGCGTTACAGCGTCTGCAGGGACGTCTTGAAAGCAGCGAAGGACTGAACGCCTGGTTTGCAAGGTATGGGCTCGATTCTCTACCGCGGTTGTGGCAAGGCATACAGATCGAGAAGGGTTGGGAAGACGCGCTTGAAGCTGTGCTGCGCGAGCGTTTGAATGGTACACGCGTGGCGCAGTTGGAGGCGGCGCTCGAGTGGGCCAACCCTCCGCCAGGGAAGTGTGCGCTGTTCGAGCCGGCAGGGATGAGGCTGCAAAAGGCTACAAAGGCTACAAAGGCTACAAAGGTAGCAGAGGCTGAAGAGGTGGGCGACAAACCTGCAAGAGACGGGGGAGCAGGAGTCGCATTGCGATCCTATCTGACCTGCAGCGATACGAGCGTAAAATCTGTAGTGGATGAATGGCTGAGCGGCATATTTGCGATTGATAGCCTCAATGCGGCGCTCTCCCGGCGAAACCTGCTCTCGCCTGGTGAAATGCTGGTGACGCGGGAAGGCTGTGTGGTTACCTGCCATAGCCTCACCTTTTACTCCCCTGACTCACAGCTGCATGGCGTGCTTGCACGGCAACGGGAGATCGCGCAGATTGAAGTGGAAATGGAAGCGCTGAGGGCGAAGCTCGACGTCGAGCAGTCGGCGCTCGATACCGCAGAAGACACGTGTTACGATCTGGAGTCATCCCTGTCCACTCTGCGTCATGAGAATGAACAGCTTCAGCAATTGCATCATAATGTGCAGATGCAGGCATTGAAGCTGACCCAGGAAACTGAACGCAGCGAGCAGAGGCGCGAACAGATCGATTGCGATCTGGCCGAAATCAAACAGGATGCAGAGGCAGAAGCTTCCCGTCAGTGCGATGCCGAAGCAAGGCTTGGCGAGCATGGCGAACGGATCAAATTCCTGCAGGAGAAGGTGCGAACGGAGCAACGCGCGCGCGAGGCTGCTGAGGAGTCACTCGTCACTCAGCGTCACCTTGCTCAGAATGCATCGAGAGAAATGCAGGAAGCTGCCTTTCATGAAAAAACCTGCGAGCACAAAATCGCGGAAGCGCAAAATGCTATCGGGGGAATCGAGCAGAGTGTCGGTGAACTCGGAGTTCACCTGGAGAAATTGCAGGTCGAGCAAGATAGTTTCGATGAAAGCCATCTGGTAGGAATGCTGCAGGAACGGCTGGAATTGCGTGAGCAGCGTGAACAGAAACTGGCGGAGGCGCGTAATGCCCTGGAAGATCTGGCTGCGGGATTGTGGCAGATAGAGCAGGAGCGGATGGCTTCCGAACAAAAATTGCATCCGTTGCGTGAGGCAATCAACCATATGCGCCTCAAGGAGCAGGAGGCCAGAATTACCGAGAATCAGTTTGGCGAACAACTGCAGGGGTGCGAAATCTCTGAAGAGGAATTGATAAATTCTCTGGGAAAGACACGTCCTGCCGCATTGCAGAGCGAGGTCAGCCGGTTGCGTGGCGACATCGCCGCGTTGGGGCCGGTCAATACCGCGGCGCTCGATGAATTGCAGTCTTGCCAGACCCGAAAAACCTATCTCGATTCACAGGCGCAGGACCTGGAAGAGGCGTCGGAAACACTCAGGAACGCAATACGGCGCATAGATCGTGAAACCCGTGAGCGGCTGCTCGAAACGGTCGAGAAGGTGAATAATCATCTGGGCGACATGTTCCCTACCATATTCGGGGGTGGGCATGCGAAGCTGATGCTGAGAGGTGAAGAAATTCTGGATGCAGGCATACAGATTGTCGCCCAACCACCTGGCAAGAAAAACAGTTCGATTCATTTGCTATCCGGTGGCGAAAAGGCGTTGACCGCGCTGGCGTTTGTATTCTCGCTGTTTCAACTCAACCCGGCGCCATTTTGTATGCTGGATGAGGTGGACGCTCCCCTGGACGACAGCAATACTGAACGTTTCTGCAATCTTGTGCGGAAGATGTCGCGTCAAACCCAGTTTGTATTCATCAGCCACAACAAAATTACCATGGAAATGGCGCAGCAGTTAATAGGGGTCACCATGCAGGAGAAAGGTGTATCGCGCGTGGTGGCGGTAGAAATCGAGGAAGCTGTAAGACTGGGCGATACGGCCTTTGCAACGTGAACGACCATGGGCAATCTAAGTGAATTGCAACTCAGCCTGATCGGCATTGGCATCGTCGTGGTGCTCGGCGTAATCGTTTTTAACTGGACGCAGCAACGCCGCTACCGTCGCAACGCGGAGCAGGCATTCAGCCGGGAGCACGAGGATATACTCCTGGGAGCGGGTGTGTCTGCCAAGGGAGAGGAAAGAATAGAACCTCGCCTCAGCAGTGACGCCGAACTGCACGATCCTGAAGCCGAACCCGGTACGGATTCAAATGCTTCGCCGGAAGTAACCGAACCGGTTCAGAAAGCGAACGTCCATCCAGCTCTCCACCCTCCATCCAGGCCGAAGGCCGGGAAAGCGGTTGAGCGCACCTGGTTTAAAGGACCGGCTTCATTCAGTGTGCCTGCCCGCAGATCGGTCGATGAAGATTCTCGCCGTGAAGGAGCCGTTGTTCACGAAAGATTCAGTATATCTGTTGCCGCATCGGGCGATGAGGAAAGGCCGGCCGAAGGGGACAATGTCTCCGACGCAGTGGATTATGTAGTTGGGATCGCCCGTGAGACACCGTTCGCTGATTTAACTCTGGCGGACGTGCTGGATCGTAAATCTGATTTCAGCAAGCCGGTGCGGTGGATGGGGAAGCAGGAAGCAGATGCATCCTGGGAAGAAATCCCGGCGGATACACGTAGCCGGGAGGGCAAAGCGAGCTACGTCAATCTGAAGGGTTGCCTGCAACTGGCTGATCGCGCAGGACCTGTGAGCGAAGTGAGCCTGGGTGAATTTCGCGACATGGCGGAAAATTTTGCGGCCCGCGTCAATGCAACTGCCCATTGCCCTGACATACATAAGAGCTACCGCCGGGCCCTGATGCTCGATGAATTCTGTACTCAGGTGGATGTCATGGCCGGCATCAATATCATCAGCAGGGATAACAGCGTTTTTACCGGCGCCAAGATTCGCGTCATGGTGGAAGCATGCGGCTTCAAACTGGGGGACGAGGGGATGTTTCATTACCGGGACGAAAACAACGTTGTTTTGTTTTCCCTGGGCAATTATGAACCGCCTCCTTTTCTTCCCGACAGTATTCGAACGCTCACCACTCGTGGCATCACGCTTTTTCTTGACGTGCCGCGAGTTGCCAATGGTGAACGCGTTTTCAATCAGATGGTGCATCTGGCTGAAACTTTTTCCGAAGCACTCGGGGGCTTCATGGTGGATGACAACCGCGTGCCATTGACCGATAGCGGGATCCGGAAAATCAAGCAACAATTGAGCAGCATTCAATCCGTGATGATGGCGCGCAATATCCCGCCGGGGGGTCAGATAGCGCTGAGGCTGTTTGGGTGAGTGAACACCTGAGCGAGATATCGCGTCATATGCGGGAACTGCGCGATGCAATCGAACTGCATAATATCCGTTATTACGAACTGGACACCCCGACGATTCCCGATGCGGACTTCGACAAGCTGTTCCGTGAACTGGAGGAGCTTGAGCAACGTCATCCGCAACTCATAACGCCTGATTCCCCCACTCAGCGCATTGGTATTCCTCCCCTCAAAGCGTTTCCCCGGGTCGTTCACCGTACCCCGATGCTTTCCCTGAGTAATGCATTCACTGAGGGTGAGGTAGCGGCATTCGATCGGCGCGTGCGCCAGTCCCTCGGCATCGACTACGTTGAGTATGCGGTAGAGCCGAAATTCGATGGTCTCGCCATAAGCCTCTGCTATGAGAACGGGATGCTTGTCTCGGGAGCCACCCGCGGAGATGGCTACATCGGAGAGGATGTGACCTTGAACCTGAAAACCATTCGCAGCATTCCTCTTGGCCTGAAGGTGGCAGACGGGGGCGCCGAAGTTCCTGCATTTCTGGAAGTCCGGGGTGAGGTATTGATGTTGAAAGCGGATTTCGAGCGATTGAATCGGCAGCAGCGTGAAAAGAACGAAAAGACCTTTATAAATCCGCGTAATGCTGCCGCAGGTTCCCTGCGGCAACTCGATCCCCGCATTACTGCCAATCGCAGCCTGAGGTTCTTCGCATATGGCATCGGTGTCTGCGAAGGGGGAAATGTTCCCCATGATACACACAGCCACTTGCTTGACTATCTCTCGTCACTGCGTTTTCCCGTAATGCGTGAACGCAGGACGGTCACAGGTGTTGCCGGTTTGTTGGAGTATCATCATGAAATAAGTGGATTGCGCGAACAATTGCCTTATGACATCGATGGTACGGTGTACAAGGTCAACGAATTGGAATATCAGGAAAAACTCGGCTTTGTATCGCGCGCTCCGCGATTCGCGCTCGCCCATAAATTTCCGGCGCAGGAGGCAACGACCGAGTTGCTCGGAATCGATGTGCAGGTGGGCAGAACGGGGGCACTGACGCCGGTGGCACGCCTCAAGCCCGTATTCGTCGGAGGCGCAACCGTCACCAATGCGACTCTGCATAACGAAGATGAAATTCGGCGCAAGGACGTCATGATCGGCGATCGGGTAACGGTACGGCGAGCAGGAGATGTCATTCCGGAAGTGGTCGCAGTTCAGAAGGAAAGCCGGCCGCCGAACGCGAAACCTTTCGTGATGCCTGAGCACTGCCCGGTGTGCGGCTCCAGGACAGTTCGACTGCCAGGAGAAACCCTGACCCGCTGCACGGGCGGATTGTTTTGCCCCGCTCAACGGAAACAGGCAATTCTGCATTTTGCCTCGCGTCGCGCCATGAACATCCACGGGCTGGGTGATAAGCTGGTGGATCACCTGGTGGACAATGCCATTATTCGGACCCCGGCAGACTTGTATAAGCTGGGGCTGGCTGCGCTCGCCGCGCTGGATCGGATGGGGGAGAAATCGGCGGGAAATATTATCAATGAAATTGAAAAAAGCAAAGACACGATCCTGGCCCGGTTCATCTATTCCCTGGGTATTCGCAACGTGGGCGAGGCCACTGCGAGGGACTTGGCCCGCTATTTCGGAGGACTCGATCGCCTGATGGAAGCAGACGTGGAAACTTTGCAGCAGGTATCGGATGTGGGACCTGTCGTCGCCCAAAGCATTGCCGATTTTTTTGGCGAAAGGCACAATCTTGAGGTTGTAGAGCAACTGCGCGCCGCGGGAATACACTGGAAAGAAGATGCGGGAACACAGACAACAGACCATGCAGCCGGTTCGGTACATCTGGAGGCAGGCGCCGCAAGCAGCAAAATTGCCGGCAGGATCTTTGTGCTGACGGGAACCCTGCCGACCATGAGCCGGGAGGAGGCCAGGGAGAAAATTGAAGCGATGGGAGGGAAGGTTGCCGGCAGCGTGTCCAAAAAAACCGATTACGTCGTGGCAGGCGCGGACTCAGGCAGCAAATATGACAAGGCGCTTGAATTGGGAGTGGCGCTTCTTGACGAAGCGGAATTGATACGATTATTGCAGGCTTCACAAGCAGATGACAATTCGACGCTGTAAGCGGATTCCTGAATGGGTGGGTTAATGCCGAAAATACGTAAAGCAGTTTTTCCGGTGGCAGGAATGGGCACTCGTTTTCTCCCCGCGACGAAGGCAAATCCCAAGGAAATGATGCCTATTGTAGACAAGCCGCTGATTCAGTACGCGGTTGAAGAAGCGATCGCAGCGGGTATCACGGAGATGATTTTCATAACCGGCCGTCACAAGCGCGCCATCGAAGACCATTTCGACAAAGCGTACGAAATGGAAAGTGAATTGGAGGCACGTGGCAAAAATGAAACGCTGGAAATGCTGCGCAGCATCCTGCCCAAGAACATTCATTGCATTTACATCCGGCAATCGGAAGCACTCGGGTTAGGGCACGCTATCCTTTGCGCGCGTCCCGCGGTAGGAAATGATCCTTTTGCCGTGCTGCTGGCAGACGACTTGCTCGTGGGAGATGAGCCGATCATGCGGCAGCTGGGCAAGGTTTACGAGGAGAACGGCTGTTCGATTCTGGCCGTACAGAATGTCGAGCCTGAAGACACCATGAATTATGGCATTGTGAAATGCGGACCTGGAATGAACGGCTTGCATCCCATTACCGGCATCGTGGAAAAACCCGATCCGAAGAATGCTCCCTCTACCTTGGGCGTCGTCGGACGCTATATTTTGACCCCGAAAATCTTCGAGCACCTGGAAAGGGTGCAACCGGGTGCCGGCGGGGAGATTCAATTGACCGATGGAATCGCCTCGCTTCTGCGGGAAGAGCGGGCGCTGGCATACGAATTCCGCGGAACGCGTTACGATTGCGGGAGCAAGATAGGATACCTCAAGGCAACGATTGCGCTGGCGCTCCAGCATCCGGAGGTCGGGCGTGAGTTTGCGGCGTATCTCGACGCCAGATGCATCGGGCATACCAGCGTCTAGCCATCCATCCGCTGTCCGATCGAATTTTTCCTGTTCCTTATTCTTCATCAGGTTACCCGGCCGATGCTCCCATACGAGGATGCACAGAAAATTCTGAGAGAAGCAGAGCAGATACTTCCTGCTGATGCTGTCGTGGAAACCGTCAGACGTATGGCAGCCGATATTACGGCTGTTCTGGCGCATCGGTATCCTCTGGTGCTGAGCATCATGGGGGGCGCGGTCGTGTTTACCGGGCAACTGCTTCCCCTGCTGGAATTCCCGCTTAATTTCGATTATCTTCATGTCAGCCGTTACGCTGACCAGACGCGCGGTGGCGCGATCGACTGGAAAGTCTCACCGGGCGAGAATGTGCAAGACCGGGTCGTACTGGTGGTGGATGATATCCTTGATCAGGGAATTACGCTCGCCGCCATACGTGAATGGGTGATGAGCCGCGGCGCCGCGGCATTTTACAGCGCCGTTTTTGCCGAAAAGGATATTGCCAGTCCCAAGCCGATCAGTGCGGATTTTGTAGGTCTTGTGGTGCCGAACCGCTACGTCTTCGGCTTCGGCATGGATATATATGGGGCATGGCGAAATTTGCCCGCCATCTATGCCTTGAAAGAGTGAGGTAAAATCCAGAATATGCTTGCAATTATTGGCGGGACCGGAATGGCCCAGCTTGAGTGTCTTGAAATTTCCCATCAGAAAGTTGTAACGACCCCTTATGGGGAACCATCAGGTCCTCTGACTTTTGGCAAGATACGCAACAATACGGTTGTTTTTCTGGCACGTCATGGATATGGCCATACGATTCCCCCTCACGAGGTGAATTACCGCGCCAATCTGTGGGCATTGCAGTCGGTGAATCTGACGAGGGTGATAGCGGTTGCTTCGGTAGGTGGAATCCGTCCTGATCTCGCGCCGGGCACGGTGGTGATTCCCAACCAGATCATCGACTATACCCACAGTCGCAAGTATACCTATTACGATGGCAAGGAACGGTCAGTGACCTACATTGATTTCACCGAGCCCTACTGTCCTTTGACCCGCAAGCGTCTCCTGGAAGCAGCAGAGCGTGCCGGCGAAAAGGTGCTTGACGGAGGGGTTTATGGGGCGACCCAGGGGCCGCGACTCGAAACTGCGGCTGAAATCAACCGGCTGGAGCGGGATGGGGTTGACATGGTTGGAATGACGGGTATGCCCGAGGCCGCCCTTGCCAAGGAGTTGGGCCTGTGCTACGCAACCATGGCTGTGGTCGCAAATTATGCGGCCGGCCGTAAAAGCAGTGCTCATCTCATCCGTCTGAATGAGGCGCATGCAGTTCTGGAAAAAACGATGGTCAGGGTCAGAAATATTCTCGAATGGGTGGTGACGCTCGATGCCGATTAAGCCCGTCCTCAAAATGGGCGATCCCCGCTTACTGGAAGTGGCTCGGAAGGTGGAGAATTTCAGCGCGCCTGAGTTCGAAGCATTGCTTCGAGACATGCATGATACGATGGAGGCGTTGGAGGGTGCTGGCCTGGCTGCGCCGCAGATCGGAATCAGCCTACAGGTTGTCATTTTCGGGGTGAAGCATAATCCGCGCTATCCGGATGCGGAGGAGGTACCCTACACGGTGTTGGTAAATCCGGTACTGACCCCTCTCACGGAATATATGGAGCAGGATTGGGAAGGCTGCCTGAGTGTTCCCGGCCTGCGCGGGATGGTCCCCCGGTATGCCGGAATACGTTATGAGGGTTCGGACCAATATGGTAACCGCATAGACCGGACGGTGGAGGGATTTCACGCCCGGGTGGTGCAACACGAATGCGATCACTTGCAGGGGATTCTCTACCCGATGCGTATTACCGATTTTCGCACATTCGGTTTTACCGATGTGCTGTTCCCGGACAGACCGCCCTTAGCCGAATAGCGGTTTTCCAATCGGCGGAAGGGAAACGAACAGAACCTTCCAGCCGGTTTTTATTTTATCCGGTGCGGGATGAGATCGTCAGCTGTTGTGCCAGCGATTGAGCCAGATGCCGAGGGCTTCGTTTCCCGCTCTCAACCACGATATGCGCCGTTTCCCGATATAACGGATCGCGCTGCACAAACAGTTCAGCCAGTCTTGCGCGGGGGTCGGGAGTTTGCAGCAGCGGACGGTTCTTGTCATGCCGCGTGCGGCGCCACAAGTCGTCAATGGATGCTCGCAGGTATATCACGGTGCCGCCGTGCTTCAGCATCGTCCGGTTTAATCCACTCAATACGGCTCCGCCTCCCGTCGCCAGAATGATATTTCTTGCATTCATGAGTTCGGACAGTATCTCGGTCTCGCGCCTGCGAAAGCCGGCTTCCCCTTCGATCTCGAAGATCGTGGGAATGCTGACACCCGTTCGTTTCTGTATTTCCCGATCCGAGTCGTAAAAGGTTTTTTCCAGGAAATGGGAGAGGAGCCTTCCCACCGTCGTTTTTCCGGCGCCCATCATCCCGACCAGGAAGATGTTTCCGGTGGCCGTGCGGGCGTCAGCCTCCCCTTTCGCATCAACTGCGGGAGCAACTGCATCTGTTGAAATCATCGGGAGAATTGTAGCGGAAATACAAGTTTTGCACCTATTCCACCGCCTCGAGTTTTCAATACTCCGCCCGATTTTTCACAGGGAATATCAAAAGACCGCTGCTCACTTCTCCCGCATAGGAGGCACTTTGGTGAACTCATTCCTGTTCAGTCTGCCATCCCGGTCGATATCAAGACTGTGGAAAACCTGGGGGGACATTTTCTGCACCGCAGCCTCCTTCATGGTTATGTACCCATCCTCATCGGTGTCGTACAGTTCCCAGGGCGGCGTGACAACCTCGGGCGCATTCGGTTTTCGTTCCGCGGAAACCTCCGCGAGGACCAGTGCCGGAAGGCCGAAAGCAGCGATGATCAACGCGATGTCAATACTTCCTGATATGTAGCGATTTTTCAAGTCAACTCCACTGAATTGCGGTTGTGGTTGCGATTGCACGCAGGGGAGGCGGAGGGAGCAGAAAACCCCGCGCGACCGTATGGATTGGGATTGTCTCGCCTAATTCATCAGAAAGTAAATGATGATTAAAACAAACGCAGGCACACCCAGAAGCCAGGCAATAAAATATTTCCCCATCATAATTCTCCCGAGAAAACTGGAAAACCTTCCTCCATGACCAATTTTTCCTGTGCTTTTTAAATGACGTGCTTCTATTACTTCCACACTCGAAGTTACATCCGCCCGCGGGAATTCAGCGACCTTATCACCGCCGGCAGAACCTCACGCATCACCAGCGTTCTCGCGCTGCTGCCCAGGACGCCAGAGGACAGGGCAATCCCGCTTTTTACCGCTTTGCTCAACGATCTGGATGGTACTGCGGACAACACGACTAACAGACCCAGTGAGATAGAGTAGGGGTGGCGCGCTATGAACCTGAATGTCCGGCTGCGCGGAAAAACATCGTCGCCCGTCGCCTGCGTCCGCTCATCCTCATGTCCATATCTGGATCGATATTCCCTGCGGGTGGCGTTCATCCGCTCCAACAGCGCCTTTTTTTCATATTCCAGCGAGGTGCTCATACAATATCCTTCATCAGCTTGATATCCTGCTGTAGTTCATCACGCACGGTATCAAAAGCTGAAACAGAATCTGTCTGACCGGGGGTTGTGAAATAAACTACAAAGGCAGTCAAGGCATAGAAAGCGGCAATCCCCCAAGCTGAGACCACGCGATAGGGGGTGTCCCAGAAAGTAACGATCACAGCAACTCCTGCGAACACCAGACTCAAGACGGAGAGAAACGCTATCACGACGTAGCCGATCAATCGTCGCTTGAAATTCTTCCCCTGAATCTCCACGGATATTTTTACCAGCTCAAGGTATTCGCTGAGGCGTTCCAGGATAAGAGCGCCAATTTCTTTCGCTTTTTTAATGGTCTCAAACATGGCGGTTCATCTCGGGTTAAGTAGCGGAACGCGTAGCTTAACGACGGGCCAGCAACAGGCCAATTATCAGGCCGATCCCGGCCGCGTAGCCAACCGATTGAAGAGGGTGTTCACGTATACACTCCTTCGAGCACTCGACGGCATAGTCGAATTGCTCGTGGGCGTCCTCCGCCAGGTCGTGGGCAGCCTCGCGAGTGTCAGCAATTTTTGCCATAAGTTTTTCCTTGGCTTCTTCCAGGTCAACGTCTGACAGATTGGGAATGCGGGAAATGAGATCATCCAGGTCAGCTCTCAGTTTTGCAAATTCGTCTCTTGCCACCGATCCGACTTCCTGACCTGCCGATTTCGCTGCGTGGCCTACACGCCGGGCGGCATCGCCCGCATGCTGAGTCATATTCTCCGCAGCTTCCCGAGTATCGCTCGCTGCATTCTCATTCTTTGAGGTATCCTGTGCCATGTTCTTCTCCTTTTCCTTTTAATTGGTTTCATTGAAAGATAGGCGGTACTTGTTCAGTACGCGTCAGGTGCCAGTTTCCGGCAGTTGCAGATGCCGGTCTGTTCGTTGACACACATAGCACATCCGTAGGTTCCAATCCGCAGATTCCCATCAGTTCCCCTCCGCGAGCGGGGTGCTCCTCCTGTGAATAGTGGGGACCACTGTATCCGTACCTGGCGTTGCACAAGTTCAATTGAGTGAATCAATTCAGGAATGGTATAATCTATAGTTAACTCGGCCTCGCCCGGTTTGCAGAGTCCTGTTGCCATTTTTTCCGCGGGTACTGCTTCGCGCCGCTACAGTTGCTGCGGTAGCGTTCATTGCTGCATCCAGATGGGACGGCCAGGTTAAACGTCGTAAACGTCGATTGTCGGTTCAAATTCACACATCTGCCTGTTTCGAAAAGGGTGCTCTGCATTGAAGGGGAGCGACTATGGCGGATGGAGGCTCAACCCTAAAGGAGAAATTTTATGTCAGTAACGATGCGGCAAATGCTGGAGGCGGGAGTTCATTTCGGACATCAGACCCGCTTCTGGAATCCCAGGATGGCGCCCTATATTTTTGGCCACCGCAACAAGATACACATCATCAATCTGGAAAAAACGCTGGTAATGTACCAGGAAGCGATGAATTACGTGCGTCAGCTGGCGGCCAACAAGGGTACGATTTTATTTGTCGGAACCAAGCGCCAGGCACGGGACATCGTGCACGAGGAAGCGATGCGCTGCGGCTCGCCTTTCGTCGACCAACGCTGGCTCGGTGGAATGCTCACCAACTTCAAGACGATCAAGCAATCCGTTAAAAGACTCCATGATATGGAAACGATGATGGAGGATGGAACGCTCGACAAGCTTTCCAAGAAAGAAGCATTGGATCTGCAGCGCGAACTGGAAAAACTCAATCGCAGTCTGGGAGGCATCAAGGACATGAAGAGCCTGCCGGATGCCATGTTCGTCATTGATGTCGGTTATCAGAAAGGGGCAATTACCGAGGCCAGGAAGCTCGGTATCCCTATTGTCGGTGTCGTGGACAGCAACCATAGTCCGGTCGACGTGGATTATGTCATTCCCGGAAACGACGATTCCAGCCAGGCAATTCGCCTTTATGCCCGCGGTGTCGCGGACGCTATTCTGGAGGGCCGAAATCAGGCCATCCAGGAAATTGTACAGGGTGTACAGGGCGATTTCGAGGAAGCGGATGAGGCAGTAGCCGGCGAACAGGATAAGGGATAAATTTCGTCGGAGTGGGGCACATGAATCCGTGCCGGAGCGCGCACATCCAGCGCTTCTTTTTTGAAAATTATCTGGAGCGAATATGGCGGAAATCACCGCACAAATGGTGAAGGAACTGCGCGAGATGACGGGTCTCGGCATGATGGAGTGTAAGAAGGCCTTGACTGAAACCGGTGGAGACATGAAAGCCGCAGAAGACCTTCTGCGGATCAAGAGTGGCGCCAAGGCGAGCAAGGCAGCCGGACGGACTGCAGCGGAAGGGATGGTGGCGGCTCATATCGCACGTGACGGCAGGAGCGGTGCGCTGGTGGAAGTTAACTGCGAAACCGATTTTGTCGCAAGGAATGAGGACTTCATCAGCTTTGCGCATAGTCTTGCAGAATTGCTGACAACGGAAAGCGTAGCGGACAACGAGGCGCTCGCAAACGCCAGGTTGGCAAACGGTGAAAGTGTGGAGGAGCTGCGGAAAGCGCTCGTAATGAGGCTGGGCGAGAATATCAGCATACGCCGTTTTGCGCGCCATCAGGTGGCCGGTTCGCAGGATCGTCTTGCATCCTATCTGCACGGCGCAAAAATAGGAGTCATGGTCGATTATACGGGTGGCGATCAGGCCCTGGGCAAGGACCTCGCGATGCATATCGCCGCCAGCAAGCCGGTATGCGTGTCAAGCGAACAGGTCTCTCCGGAGCTGCTGGAGCGTGAACGCCAGATATATACCGCCCAGGCAGCGGAGAGCGGGAAGCCGGCCGATATCGTTGCGCGCATGGTCGATGGCCGTATTGCCAAATATCTCGCCGAGATAACGCTTCTGGGGCAACCGTTTGTCAAAAATCCGGATCAGACGGTGAAACAGCTGCTCGCAGAAAAATCCGCCCAGGTCAACGGTTTTACCTTGTATATCGTTGGGGAAGGGATAGAAAAGAAATCTGGCGATTTTGCTGCCGAAGTCATGGCGCAAGTGGGTCAGGCCAACCAGGAAAAAGCTTCTTAGCCCGGCCGGATTGCTCATGACCTTACCCGCTTATAAGCGCATCCTGCTGAAGCTCTCGGGCGAAGCTCTCATGGGTGACGATAGTTATGGCATCAACCGGGATGTAATCGAGCGAATCGTGGCCGAGATAGCCGAAGTGAATCAGATGGGTGTCGAGGTTGCGGTAGTGATAGGCGGTGGCAACATTTTCCGGGGGATGACCTCCGCCGCGGAAGGCATGGACCGAGCGACCGCGGACTATATGGGGATGCTGGCTACCGTCATGAATGCGCTGGCGTTGCAGGATGCGATGCGGCGGGCGGGCCTGGTGAGCAGGGTGCAATCCGCCCTGCGCATCGATCAGGTAGTGGAACCGTATATCCGGGGCAAGGCAATACGCTACCTGGAGGCAGGCAAGGTGGTCATTTTTGCCGCCGGCACCGGTAATCCATTTTTTACGACCGATACAGCGGCGGCTCTGCGGGGAATGGAGATGAACGTGGATATCGTGCTCAAGGCCACCAAGGTCGATGGCGTATATACCACCGATCCCAAGGTAAACCCGGATGCAGAACGCTACCAGAGACTGTCGTTCGATACAGCCATTGCCGAGAATCTCAAGGTAATGGACGCGACGGCGCTGACGTTGTGCCGCGACCAGAAGCTTCCGCTCAAAGTCTTCAGTATCTTCAAGGCGGGAGCGTTGAAACGGGTAGTCATGGGTGAAGAAGAGGGTACGTTGGTGGAGGTCTGAGTGCTTTCTGGCTACCCTCGCTATCTGGCCGCACTATAGAGCGCCACAGCTTGAATTGTCGGCATCGTGCTGCGGCATGGGTGCCGAAACCAGGATGGCCTTGGGCTATAATCATTTACGTCATTTCTAACTATCATGATTGCCGAGATAAAAAAATCCGCCGAGCAGAAAATGCAGAAAAGCCTGGAAGCATTGAAACTGGATCTGGGCAAGATACGAACCGGGCGCGCCCATACGGGTCTGCTGGATCACGTCACCGTGGATTATTACGGGAATCCGACAGCAATCAACCAGGTGGCAAGCATCAACCTTGCGGATGCCCGCACTATTACCGTAGCGCCATGGGAAAAGAAAATGCTGGGTGCGATAGAAAAAGCTATCCGCAATTCAGACCTGGGGTTGAATCCTGCAACCGTAGGCGAATTGATCCGCGTACCCATGCCGCCGCTCACCGAGGAACGGAGGCGTGATCTCACCAAGGTGGTAAAGCATGAGGGTGAAGCTGCGCGCGTGGCAATGCGAAACATTCGCCGGGACGCAAATGCGCATCTGAAGGACCTGCTCAAGGAAAAAAAGATTGCCGAGGATGAAGAACGCCGGGGGCAGGATGATATCCAAAAACTTACCGATCGCTATATCGCGGAAATAGACAAGCTCCTCCAGGCCAAAGAAGCCGAGTTGATGGCCGTATAAATGGAGTAATATTGCGGGAAGTGAAAGCAGATGTCTTCGCTTGCCTGTTCCGGAATAGCCGCACCTGAAATAAAAATACCTTCGATTTCAATTTTGAATCTCAACCGTATTCTCCATGCCAGCCATCATCAGTTCGACCCGGGAAATACCTGAAACTGGCGAAGTACCCCGGCACGTCGCCATCATCATGGATGGCAATGGACGTTGGGCAAAAAACCGGTTCATGCCGCGTATGGCAGGCCACAAGCGTGGGGTGGAGACAGTACGCTCCGCAATCCGGTCCTGCATGGAGCGGGGTGTCAAATACCTGACATTATTTGCCTTCAGCAGCGAAAATTGGCGCAGGCCACCTGAGGAAGTCGCGTTCCTGATGCAGTTGTTCATAAGCGTCCTGGAGCAGGAGGTGTCCAAGCTGCATGAGAACGGTATCCGCTTCAAGGTAATCGGAGATCTATCGAGATTCGAACCGAAGATCGTCGAGTTCATACGCAACGGCGAGGCGCTCACGGCTGCCAATGAACGGTTTACGCTTACTATTGCGGCCAATTACGGCGGACGGTGGGATATCATGCAGGCTGTTCGAAAAATGCTTACCGAATGTCCCCACCTGGCGACGACTTTCGATGAAAAAGACCTGATGCAGTATTTTGCCCTCAACCATGCGCCGGAACCCGATCTATTCATTCGTACGGGAGGCGAAAAGCGCATCAGCAACTTCCTTCTCTGGCAACTGGCATACACCGAGCTCTATTTTACCGACACGTTATGGCCGGATTTTGATACGCGCGCCCTGGATCTCGCCATCCAGTCTTATCAGCAACGCGAGCGCCGATTTGGACGAACCAGCGAGCAGCTTCAGGCGGCATCATCCTTGCGTGGGGGCAGAGAAGTCGCCGAGAAAGCGACGGCATAGCTTCCACACGTTCCGATCCGTGCTTTTTACTGACCGTCTCAACTATGCTCCGGGCACGGATTCTTACCGCCGTCATTATGTTATCCGCCTTTCTGGCGGCGTTATTCTATCTATCTCCCATCTTCTGGATGGCGTTACTGCTTGCGCTGACAACCGCCGGCTCGCTGGAATGGACCCGGCTTGCCAGGTTCTCTCTCAACCATACCATCGCTTATCTTTTATTGACGGTACTGCTGGCAGGCGAGCTCCTGTTTGTATTGAGCGGCGCAGTTGCTGTTGATCCCTATACGCCCTTATTCCTGGGGGTTTACGTTGCATCGCTGATATTCTGGATCTTCGGCGCGACGATTTTCCTGAAATCAAAGCGTCCTGTCGGGAGTGCCGTCCTGCTCGCGTTTATCGGCTGGCTGGTACTGCTGCCGACTTGTCTTGCGTTATACCAGCTGCGCGCAATCGATCCGCTCCTCCTGCTCGGGTTCATGGGCGCCATCTGGCTATCCGATACAGCCGCATATTTTTCCGGGCGCACCTGGGGAAAAAACAAACTCGCGCCGAGCATCAGTCCCGGTAAAACCTGGGAGGGTGTGGGTGGAGCGCTTGTTGCGGTACTGGTTTACGCGCTTATCTGGAGTTACGGCGAGGACGCAATTCCCGCCACGTTATTGATCCCGCTGCTGCTGCTTCTTGCCGCGCTGGGAATCGTGGGCGATTTATTTGAATCGCTGATGAAGCGTCACGCCGGACTCAAGGACAGTGGCGCTATTTTGCCGGGCCACGGTGGTATACTTGACAGGATCGATGCACTGACTTCAACCCTGCCCATTGCGGCTTTGGCACTTCTCCTGCTACATACCTGATCATGATCGCTGTTCGTCATCTCACCATTCTGGGTTCCACAGGAAGCATCGGCGTAAGCACGCTGGACGTAGTGGCGCGCCATCCCGACAGGTTTCGCGTCGTGGCCCTTACCGCGAACAAGAGCGTCCAGAAAATTCTGGAACAATGCCGGCGCTTCGAGCCGCGCTATGCGGTGCTGCTGGATGAGGCCAGCGCGGAACGGCTGCGGGTGGAAATCCGTGGAGCAGGACTTGCCACTGAAGTGCTTTGGGGGGTGGATTCGCTGGAAAAGGTCGCTTCACTGCCGGACGTGGATACAGTGATGGCAGCGATCGTGGGTGCGGCCGGGATACGTCCCACATTTGCAGCGGCTGTGACCGGCAAGCGGGTATTGCTTGCCAATAAGGAAACAATGGTGATGGCGGGACGCATATTCACGGACGTGGTCAAGGAAAATCACGCCACGCTGCTCCCGATTGATAGCGAACACAATGCCATTTTCCAGTCCCTGCCGCAGCACTTCAGCGGCGATCTGCGTGCAGTGGGCGTGCGCCGTATTTTGCTGACCGCATCTGGCGGGCCCTTTCGCCAGATGCCGCTGGCCGCACTGGAAAATGTAACACCCGGACAGGCATGTGCTCATCCCAATTGGGTAATGGGGCAGAAGATTTCGGTCGATTCCGCTACCATGATGAACAAGGGACTCGAAGTCATCGAAGCGCACTGGTTGTTCGAAGCATCGCCCGAGCAAATAGAGGTCGTCATTCACCCGCAGAGCATCATTCATTCCATGGTCGAGTATGTGGATGGTTCAGTATTGGCACAACTGGGCAATCCTGATATGCGTACGCCCATTGCCCATGCACTTGGCTTCCCTGAACGGATCGAGACTGGAGTCAACCCTCTGGATATGTTCAAGGTCGCCCGGCTGGATTTCGAGGCCCCCGATTTTGAACGCTTTCCCTGCCTGCGGCTGGCATATCAGGCGCTGGCAAGCGGGGGAAGCGCGCCGGCTGTGCTGAACGCTGCCAATGAAGTGGCAGTGGATTCCTTTCTCAAATGTCTAATGCCATTTACGGCCATTCCCGCCATGATCGAGGATGTCATGCAGACAATTGGCCGCCGGGACGTTGCGACTCTGGATGATGTGCTGGCGGCAGACGGCATGGCGCGCGAAGCGGCCCAAGAATGGTTGACGTGTCTGGCGTAAAGTGTCGCAATCATTGGTCTTTCCGGCAGGTCGGACAACGGTTTATCCACTCCTTCTGAGGAAAGCTTCTCATTCATCCAGGGGACTCGGACATTCGGCTGGTTCCGGTAGCGCTTATGCAGGCGCTGTGGCAGATGTGAGCCTGCGGAGCGTCGGATCCGTTTGCGGGAACAGCTTTACTAGTTCTGCGGGTTGCGCAAGCCCCATCAATCCCAATTGCGGCTTCCATTTCAGCCATGCGAAGATGGAAGACTTCTTTTACTTCCCCGTATCAGAGAGTCTGCCGGAACGGAGATCTGCAGAAGCATGACATTCCTTTTCACCCTTGCCGCTTTCGTCGTCGCTCTCGGCCTGCTGATCGTGTTTCACGAATTCGGCCATTACCTCATCGCCCGCTGGTGTGGAGTAAAAGTGTTGCGTTTCTCCATCGGTTTTGGTCGCCCGCTGATGCGGAAGAGGGTGGGAAAAGACCAGACCGAATGGGTTATCGCAGCCTTTCCTCTTGGCGGCTATGTGAAGATGCTCGATGAACGTGAAGGAACGGTTGCGCCGGAGGAGTTGCCACGCTCATTCAACCGCAAGCCGGTTTCGCAGCGGTTTGCTATTGTCGCAGCCGGACCGGCCGCGAATTTTCTGCTGGCGATCGTCCTTTACTGGCTGCTGTTCATGCTGGGCATCAATGCGATGAAGCCTGTTCTTGGACCTGTTGCTCCCGCAACCCCGGCGGCATTTGCCGGCTTCGAGAAGGGCGACATTCTGAGGCGAATCGAGGGCGAACCGGTGGAAACCTGGCAGGATGCGCGCTGGCTGCTATTGTCCCATGCCGTGGAACGGCCTCCTTCACTTGCCGTGGAAGTGACTGACATCCATGGTCAGACCGGGCTTCGGAAGCTGGATTTGAGCAGCATCCAGGCGGATGATCTGGATGCGGAGTTTTTGAAGAAAATCGGCCTCAGCAGTTATCAGCCCGAGGTTAAACCCGTCATTTCGCAGGTTATACCCGATAGTGCCGGAAGCCGCGCGGGCTTGCTGCCGGGCGATGAGGTTCTGGCAGTAAACGGGCGGAAAGTTTCCCTGTGGCAAGACCTGGTGCAACAGGTGCGAGACAGGCCGGGATCATCGCTCATGCTGGAAATCCGGCGTGACGGTGCCGTGATCGACAAGGAGGTTATTCCCGACAGTGTCACAGAGAATGGAGAAAAAATCGGGAAAATTGGAATTGCGCCGCGGATTGATTCCGATGAGATCGAAAAGCTGTTGATCGAAGTGCGCTATCCCTTGAGCACCGCTTTTGCCAAGGCGATAACCAAAACCTGGGAAACTTCGAAGTTCACCTTGCAAATGTTCGGAAAAATGCTGGCAGGTGAGGTGTCCTGGAAGAATGTAAGTGGCCCCATCACTATTGCCGACTATGCAGGAAAATCTGCCCAGATGGGTCTTTCGCCTTATCTGGGTTTTCTCGCCCTGATCAGTGTCAGTTTGGGGGTATTGAACCTGCTGCCCATTCCCATATTGGATGGAGGGCATTTAATGTATTATGTCATCGAAATCGTCAAGGGCAGTCCGCTCTCCGCGAAAGCGATGGAAATCGGTCAGCAGGTGGGGATGGCACTTTTGTTTGCCCTGATGGCTTTTGCCATTTATAACGACATAAACCGCCTCATCCCCGGTTAGAGCATGAAAGTCAGGTATCTGGTCGCGCTTGTTTCTGCCTTGTGCGCTTCGGTTTCGTGGGCACGTGAGCCCTTCGAAGTCAAGGACATCCGGGTGGAAGGCATACAACGCACCGAGGCCGGAACCGTGTTCAGTTACCTGCCGGTGAAGGTCGGGGATGTGCTCGACGATGAAAAGGCTGCGGCAGCGATCAAGGCACTGTATGCCACCGGTTTTTTCAAGGATGTGCGGCTCGAATCCGAGAACGGTGTCCTGATCGTAGTGATAGAGGAACGGCCGGCGATTGCTCAGATCAACATTGTCGGCGCCAAGGAGTTTGAGAAAGACAAGCTCAAGGAGGGGCTGAAACAGGCAGGCCTGGCGGAATCCCGTATTTTCGATCGCTCGACGCTGGAAAAGGCCGAACAGGAACTCAAGCAGCAATATATGGCACGCGGCAAATATGCCGTAAAAATCACTACGACCACAACTCCGCTTGAACGAAACCGCGTGGGCATTACTTTCCATGTGGACGAAGGCAGGACCGCCAAGATTCGCAAGATCAATATCGTCGGAAATAAAGCTTTCAAGGAAAAGGATCTGTTGAGCGCATTCTCGCTGCGGACCCCTGGCCTTTTGACCTGGCTCACCAAGGAAGACCAGTATTCCAAGCAGAAGCTCGGCGGCGATCTCGAATCGCTTCGTTCCTATTACCTCAATCGCGGCTACCTCGAATTCAGCATAGAATCGACGCAGGTATCGATCACACCCGACATGCAGGATATTTACATTACGGTAAATATCATCGAGGGTCCTAAATATGATGTTTCCGAAATCAAGCTTGCCGGTGAACTGCTGGTTCCGGAAGAGGAGCTGCGCCAGCTCATAAAACTCTCGGCGGGAGATACGTTTTCCCGCGAGAAACTGACGGAGTCCATCAAGCTCATCACCGACCGGCTCGGGGACGACGGCTACGCATTCGCCAATGTCAACGCCTCTCCCCAGCTGGACAAGGAAAAGCAGCAGGTGGCGTTCACTTTTTTTATCGATCCCGGCCGTCGCGTCTATGTCAGGCGCATCAATATTACCGGCAACTCCCGAACCCGGGATGAAGTGATACGGCGGGAAATGCGCCAGTTCGAAGGAGGCTGGTATTCGACCAGCAAGATAAACCGCTCCAAGACGCGGGTCGACAGATTGAATTACTTTACCGCCGTCAATGTTGAAACCCCGGCGGTTCCCGGTACCACGGACCAGATCGACGTGAATGTCGAAGTCAAGGAAAAGCCGACGGGCGCCGTGATGTTCGGTGCGGGCTATTCCAACATGGAGGGGCTGATACTGAGCGCGTCTGTTGCGCAGGACAACATATTCGGCACCGGCAAGTTCGTCAATCTCATGGTGAATACCGGTAGCGTCAACAAGACCTATTCATTGTCCTATACCGACCCCTATTTCACCAAGGATGGTGTCACGGCAGGACTCGATCTCTATAAGCGCGTGCTCAATACGCGTACCCTGTCCTCCGTGATGAACTTCAATACCGACACACTGGGCGCAGGTCTGCGTTTCGGCATTCCCATCAACGAAAATGACAGCATCCTGGGGGGGCTGGGAGCGGAACAAACCACGATCGATCTTGGGGCTGACAGTCCGCAGCGTAATATCGATTTCGTGAATAAATTCGGGCGAACTACGCTCAACATACCTGCAACACTCAGCTGGAGGCGGGATGGTCGTGACAGTGCAATCTGGACAACTTCGGGAACCACGCAGCGCGTGTTCGCCGAGGTGGGCATGCCGGGAGGAGACCTCACTTATTACAAATTGAGTTATGACCTTCGCTGGTATTTCCCCATCACCGAGATATTTACGCTGATGCTGAATGGAGAACTCGGATATGGGGATGGTTATTTCGGTAAAGAGCTTCCCTTTTTCAAGAATTTCTTCGCGGGTGGCAATACCTCTGTGCGGGGTTACAACATCAGTTCGCTTGGTCCCAGGGACGCAACCAACAGAACCCTGGGAGGTAACAAACGTGCGGTAGGTAATATCGAGGTTCTGTTTCCGATGCCCGGCATGAGAAATGACCGCACTGTACGCCTGAGCGCATTTCTGGATGGCGGCACGGTCTGGGGGCCTGGCGGAGTAAGACCGGAGCAGGAGGGCTTGCGTTATTCTGCCGGTATCGCTGTTACCTGGATATCCCCTATGGGACCGCTCAAAATCAGCGTGGCCCAGCCCTTGAACAGTCAGCCCGGTGACAACATACAGCGTTTTCAGTTTCAGTTTGGGCAACAATTCTAGATCCGGAGATAAAATTGAAACACAAGATACTGGGACGAACTTTAATCGCGATAACGTGCATTCTCGTCGCATCTATCTACGGGACCGCAAGTGTGCTGGCAGAAGATATCAAGATCGGCGTTGTCGACACGGAACGCGTTCTGGCTGAATCTGCACCCGCCGTCAGAGCGCTTAGAAAAATCGAAAGGGAATTCCTCCCGCGGGACCAGGAGCTCAAGAAACTCGCGATACAGGCGAAGGAGCTTCAGGATTTGCTGGAAAAAGAAGGAAAGCGCATGCCAGAAGCGGAACGCCGCAGCAAGGAGCGCGATCTGGCTGCGCTTAACCGGGAATACCAGCGCGGGCAACGGCAGATGCGCGAAGATCTGAGCCTGCGCCAGAACGATGAGGTTGCGGCACTTCAGTTGACCGCCACCAAGGCCATTCAAATCATTGCCGAGACCGAGAAATACGACCTCATATTGCCCCTGCGCGATCTCGTCTATCGGAGCCCGCGAATCGATATTACTGACAAGGTACTCAAAGCGCTGGCCGACAAGTAGCTCGTCGGGCAGGTGCAACGGGCAAGTCCTCTGATCATCCTTTATTCACTTCTTATCAAGAACCCGGGAAAACATCGCGCTAATGGACATCCATGAAATTCTGAAGTACCTTCCTCACCGTTATCCCCTGCTCCTCGTCGATCGTGTTCTCGCTTTCGAACCGGGAAAGAGTCTTACCGCGCTCAAGAATGTAACGATCAACGAACCTTTTTTTACAGGACACTTTCCTCATCATCCCGTCATGCCAGGGGTATTGGTGATCGAAGCGCTGGCGCAGGCGGCTGCTCTTCTGACGCTCAAGACAGCCAATGTGGAAGCGGACGAGAATTCCGTCTATTATTTCGTCGGCATCGATAATGCACGCTTCAAGCGGCCGGTGGAACCAGGCGATCAGTTGATACTCAAGGCTACAGTTCTGAGGGAGAGGATCGGAATCTGGAAATATGCAGCACGGGCGGAAGTGGACGGCCGCGTTGTTGCCGAGGCCGAACTGATGTGTACCGTCAGGCCAAAAGAGACCTGAAATACTTCCGGAAGAGCACGGGAGTTAACCCATGTGCAGCGATGAATACCATTGGGTCTGCGGTGTGGATGAGGCAGGCAGGGGGCCGCTGGCAGGACCGGTGTTTGCCGCCTGTGTGATACTCGATCCAGCTTCTCCTATAGAGGGTCTGGCAGATTCGAAAACGCTTACCGAGGGAAAGCGCAACAGCCTGACCCTTGCCATAAAGGCGCATTCGATTGCCTGGGCTATCGGGTCCGCATCCGTCAGGGAAATCGACCGGCTGAATATACTGCAAGCAAGCCTGCTGGCGATGAAACGCGCGATCGAAAAATTGCAGGTGACGCCAGCACGGGTATTGGTGGATGGAAACCACAGTCCCCGCCTGAAGTTTCCCGTGACTACCATCGTGAGGGGCGACAGCCTGGTGCCGGAAATTTCCGCTGCCTCGATTCTTGCCAAGACCGCTCGTGATGCCGAGATGAGGGCCTTACACCGGCGTTTTCCCCGTTATGGCTTCGATCAGCATAAAGGATATTCCACGGAGCAGCATCTTGCCGCGCTGAAAGTTCACGGTGTCTCCATTGTGCACCGCCTCAGCTTTGCGCCGGTAAGGGAACTCATGGCAAATGAAGAAAACCCGGAATCAGGAATAAATCCTGCCCTGAATCATGCTTCTGTCAGGTCGATTAACACTGCTTGACCCGTCTCCATTTCGGTTGACCGGGGCGGGTTCACAAAAAAGCCGTATTCCATTTCAGGATTGCGAGTGCAATAATGAATGATTCTCGATGAAGGCAGCGAGCCCAAGAGAGCATGGGCTCGTAGCATTTTTATCATTTCCTGAGGAAATTCCTGATAACCTAACCCTGCAGGCTCAACGATATGCGAATTGAAAAAGGCACCGTGGTATCGCTCAACTATATTTTGTCTGATTCAACCGGTGAAATTCTGGAGAAATCCAATTTTCCTGTAAGCTACCTCCACGGTGGTTACAATGATGAAATGTTTCCGAAGGTGGAAGAAGAGTTGAATCACAAAGAAGCAGGGCACCGTTGCCTGGTCGTGATGGAACCGGAGGATGCCTTTGGTGAATATGACAGCGAACTCGTGCGGGTCGAGGCGCGCAGCCGCTTTCCCGAGGATGTCGTGGTGGGCATGAAATTCGAAGGGGGCGAGGAAGAGTCGGACAATGTCCGGATATATACAGTGACTGACATTGCCGAAGACAAGGTCGTGGTGGATGGCAATCATCCTTTGGCAGGACAGTCGGTTCGATTTGAATGCCAGGTAACCGATGTGCGTCCCGCTACTGCCGAAGAACTGGCTCATGGCCATGCACATGGTCCGCATGGTCATGGCCATGGGCATGAGCACTAAGATGCGGGCCCACTACCGGTAAAGCCATCGGTAGAGAAAGGAAAGTCGAAGCTATTCTTTTTCTGCTGCCTTCTTCAAGGCGTAGAGCTGATCCAGGGCCTGTTTCGGGCTCAAGTCGTCGGGCACGATAGCGTGTAACAGTGCAAGCACAGGATGCTCCGGCGGGCCGTCATTTTTATCAACGGAACCTTCCGGCATCCTGTCCTGCTTCCAGAAGGGGTCGTCCCCGGAGAACAAGTCTCCTTGCGGTTGATTGCTCAACGCCTCCTGTTCAAGTTTCAGCAGGTATCTTCTCGCTGTTCTTATTACCGGGTCAGGCACCCCGGCCAACGCGGCCACCTGGAGGCCGTAGCTCTGGCTGGCAGGACCTTCGTTGACGGCGTGCAGGAACACGATATGATGTTTGTGCTCCACGGCGCGCAGGTGCACATTGGCGACCTGCGCAAACTCCTCCGCAAGCCGCGTCAATTCGAAATAATGCGTGGCGAATAACGTGTAGCTCCGGCTCTTTTCCAGCAGATAACGGGCAATTGCGAAAGCGAGCGCCAGTCCATCGAACGTAGAGGTTCCCCGGCCCACTTCATCCATCAGCACCAGGCTTTGCGCGGTGGCGTTGTGCAGGATATTCGCCGCCTCGGTCATTTCCATCATGAAGGTGGAGCGTCCTCCAGCGAGATCATCGGATGCGCCGATTCGTGTGAAAAGCTGGTCCAGCGGCCCGATGAGCGCGCTGTGCGCCGGAACAAAGCTGCCGCAATGGGCGAGCAGCGCAATCAGGGCAACCTGGCGCATATAGGTGGATTTCCCCCCCATATTGGGTCCTGTAATGACGAGCATCTGCCGCCTGTCACGTTCGCTGCTGCCAAGCCGGACATCATTGGCGATGAAGCTGTCCACCTGTTTTTCAACTACCGGATGCCGACCTGCCTGGATTTCGATAACGCTGTCACTAGTGAAAATGGGCAGGGTGTAGTCAAGTGCCAGTGCGCGTTCGGCAAAGGTCGCAAGGACATCCAGTTCGGCAACGCTGCGCGCAACCTGTTGCAGATGGTCGATATACTGTGAAAGTATATCCAACAGCTCGCCGTACAGCAATTTCTCCCGCTCCAGTGCCCCGCTCTGTGCAGAAAGCGCCTTTTCCTCGAAAGCTTTGAGCTCAGGCGTAATATAACGCTCGGCATTCTTCAGCGTCTGCCTGCGACGATAATCGTCGGGGATTTTCTCGGTGTGGGCATGCGTCACTTCAATATAAAAACCGTGCAGGCGGTTGTATTCCACCTTGAGATTCGCAATACCGGTACGGGTCTTTTCCCGGATTTCGAGTTGCAGCAGGAACTCGTCGCAATTATTGTGTATCGCGCGCAGCTCATCCAGCTCGGCGTCATAGCCATCGGCAATCACGCCTCCGGTACGCAGCATCACCTCCGGTTCTTCCTTCAGCGATTTCTCCAGCAGCGCAACGAGAGCATTGTCTGGCGCCATCAAGTGGATGAGCGCCGCGACATGCGCGTTCACGTCACTGCTGTTACTGCTGTCACTGCCTGTAGTGGCAGTACCGGCAATGGCGTTGTTGACTGCGGGCAGCCGTTTCAGGCTGTCGCGCAGCCCGGATAAGTCCCGTGGCTTTGCCGATTTCAGTGCGATACGAGCAGTAATGCGCTCGATATCCGTCACGCGCTTCAAGCAATCGCGCACCGAAAGATAAGGTCCGATTCCCGCCTCACCCGCTAGAAAGGATACGCCCTCCAGCCGATTCTGGATCAGCCCGCGGTCGCGAAGCGGATGATGCAGCCAGTGCCGCAGCAGCCGACTGCCCATATTGGTCGAACAGGTGTCCAGCAGGGACAATAAAGTGGGCGACGCTTCGCCTCGTATGGTTTCGGAAATCTCCAGGTTGCGGCGGGTGGCGGCATCCATGCGCAGATAGGTATCCTCCCGCTCAACCCGCAACCCCTTGACATGGGCTATGCTGGCGCCCTGTGTCAGCCGGGCATAATCGAGCAACGCGCTTGCGGCGCCGAGAGAAACATCCAGATCCTCGCAGCCGAAACCGGAAAGGTCATGTGTTCCGAACTGCCGGGAGAGATTGCGCACAGCCGCCCCGGTGTCGAACTGCCATGCCGGCAAATGCTTCACGCATAACTTCTCCTGCATCACCCTTTCGTTGATCCCGGCAAGATTCGGTGATTCCGGCAAAAGAATCTCGGCGGGCTTCAGGCGTTCGAGTTCGGCTGCGAGATTGTTCACCGAAGTCTCCATTACAGAAAATTGCCCCGCCGCAAGATTGAGCCACGCCAATCCCACGGTGGATTCATGCACGAGCAAGGCAAGCAGGACGTTGTCGCGCTTGTCTTCCAGGAGTGCGGCATCGGTCAGGGTACCGGGGGTGACGATGCGCGTCACTTGGCGTTCTACCGGTCCTTTCGAAGTGGCAGGATCACCCACCTGTTCGCAGATCACGACCGGTTCGCCAAGCTTGACGAGCTTTGCCAGATACTGCTCCGCTGCATGGTAAGGCACGCCCGCCATCTTGATCGGCTCTCCCGCCGAGGTGCCGCGACGGGTCAGGGTGATGTCGAGCAGCTTCGCCGCTTTTTCCGCGTCCTCAAAGAACAGCTCGTAGAAATCCCCCATACGGTAAAACATCAGCATATCGGGATGCTGTGCCTTGATGCGCAGGTATTGCTGCATCATGGGAGTGTGTTGAGTCAAGTTTTCCATTTATTCCGCGTGGTAAAAAACGATTCAACGCCGCCTCATCCAATTTTTTTATTCGAATTCTGCCTGTAGCAACTACTGCTCAGTTCTTTTCTACAGGTATAACTACATTCCAGAATTGGAGGAATTTCGCAAGCAGGCGCTCGATAACCGCTGGCCGTGGGTCAGTACGGTCCCAAGAATCGAGAACCGTTGAAGTGGATCATATGAGAAGGTGCATCGGCAACCCATACCTCCGTCTCCCATGAGATGACGTCCAAGTATTTGTTCATCATTCTCCGATTGGCAAAGGCCGATACATAGACTAACCCTGCGGTATATTTGCCAAACACATGAACCAGCTCGGCATGTCGTTTGCCATCAATCGGGCCATGACTGGTTACAGACTCGATTAGCAGTAACCAATTGCGGATGAGGCAGTAGATGACAACATCGGGCATTTTGCCATGCTCATCTATCAAGGTTCCCAGGGTTGCAAGCAACTCCTGATCAAAAAACGCCCACTTGTTTCCAGTGTCCCCGACATAGACCAGCTGTCCGTCGGGAACGTATCGAGGCCCAAAATCCTCGATGACATTTTTTATTAATTGACTATGTTCACCGCTGGATAGCTTAATTTCTTGTCCCGCGGAAATTTGAACCGGGATCATTCGCATTGCCCTGGCTTTTGCATACCGTTCGATAAGTACTTCTCGGTTTGCTAACCATTCCGTCAGAAACATGCGATATTTATCGGTACCATAAGCCCGTAGTACTGACAGGAGACTTGGTTCGATCTGATAAACGGCGTGAGGAGAATTTACTGCTCGGTCCGGCTTGTCGGGATTGTAGAGTGCAATCCCGGCAGCAACCATTTGATGCATTGACTGGCGGCGGAAAGTCTCTCGGGTGTTAGGGGCATATGCCCGACCATAGTGATCTCGGGACCAATCCATGATAGGAGTAATTCCGATGAGCGGTGCCTCGGCTTCATGCCAACGTTTATTAGCACTCAAGTTCAGAAGTGCGAGCAAAGAAAGAGCAGTGCGTTCGTTTTGTTGCTGGCTGGGCAGCCCGAGATCAGTAATGACTTGCAAAGCCTCGCGAAGTCGAGTCGCCTTGGTAACCACTTTGTTTCTCTGGCCCCCTTGATCATGGCGTCAATTTCAGATTGACTTAGATTTTTGATCATCGCTATGCGACCAAACTCCCGAAGTTGCTGGCGAGAGGGATATCGCATGTTCCGAAGGTCAGTAGCATTAACTTGAGTATGACCTGAAAATACCCGGAAATGATTATCTACGACGGTCGAATTCAGAAATGTGGCCAGACCATAAGCTGTCTCCCGATCT
Organism: Nitrosospira sp. TNL300; assembly: GCF_055385915.1. Lineage (NCBI taxonomy): Bacteria > Pseudomonadati > Pseudomonadota > Betaproteobacteria > Nitrosomonadales > Nitrosomonadaceae > Nitrosospira > Nitrosospira sp. TNL300. Next base: position 791,072 of record NZ_AP041005.1, read on the forward strand.
AGACCATGTTTGCCGGAGTGGAAGATATTCAAATGGTTTTCGAACCCGACCAATTTGCATGGCAGTGTTTCCGCGTCAAACACAGACGCAACTACTCTCTTCTTTTCCTCTTTGGATGAAAAACGCTTTGTCACCACATAGCAGCCGGATACCATCAACCAACGACGGGTTTTATCATTGATAAGGATAGCCGAGGGTTTTTTGTGGGCTCTTGGATAGCGAACTATACCGTCCGAAAAATGGTGCGCATATAATAATGGAGCAGCACCCTCGCACAATTCGGTTCGGCAGTATTCTCGTAAACGAAAATCCACTACAGGTCCCGTACAGATATCGATTCCAATCTCGTTCACTGAATGAGCAAACAAGGGTGAATGCGTTTCCTCTTTGCCAGCAACTGCCGGGATATGAATATAGCTTTCGCTATCGTCTGGTTTTACAATCTGATTGAAAGATAAAACGCTTTCATCGTAGTCGATCAGACTTCCATCATGGCTTTCGGAAATAACAACATCACCCTGTATCTTGTTGCGGACAAGCTTGATGATAACGTTCTCTTGCAGAATATCGTCGTCCCGGAACGCCTTCTTGCGTGATTCAAAAATATGGATATGATCGATCGCACACTTCGATAGCATTAATTTTCGAAAAGGCCGGTAGTAAGTACCATTACAGAAAGAGCGGGGAATAATTGCCACGATTTCGCCGCCGTTCTCCATCAGCAGGATCGTCAAGGCCAGAAAAGCTGTGTAGAGATTGACTGTTTCGATACCGAGTTCTTTGAGTAATGCGCGGTGCGCGCTATTGCTGTTAATCTTTTTGTAGGGTGGATTCAGGATTGCATGACTAAATCGGGCACCTAATCCAAACTGAATATTGTTTGTTGCATCCTCAATAAAATCCTTACCGTGAATCGTAGCATTAGCGTCAGACAATAAATCGATGAGGTAACCACGAAGCGTTGGATCAATTTCCCAAGCTTCTATGTGGCTTTTAGGGAAGCGATTGAGGAATGCCATAGATAGAGATCCTACTCCAGCCCCCGCATCTAATAGCGTCACAGGAGTTCGCTCGGAAAACAGAGACGCCATAAAACAAGCGATTGCCCAAGGTGTCATAAATTGTCCAAGGGTAGAGCGAGTCAATGGATCAAGCTGAGCGGATACAGCGAGTCGAATCTGTTCTATGGATTGGTTAGGATGCATTCCTTAATTATCGCATTCATTACTGAAATTTTTTTATTGTGGATTTTTATCGTGAGATCTCCTGGTCGCTTTCACGCACCCTTAAAACAGTCCCCAGGCATATGCGCGGTCACAGCTATTGGAACACGTTGTAGCATTTCAAGGTCGAGAGTGATGAGCACCCCGTCGCGTTGCAACGCAAGCGCCACATAGACTGCATCCGCGCCACGCAGGCGCTGCTCAGTCGCTATCGTGGTAGCACGCCGCGCAATGGAGGAGTCAAGAGGTACGCTTTCCAGCCATGCTTGCTTGTTTAGAAAAGCAACTGCTATTCTGGCCAGCTCGCTATTACCGGTTTTACGAGCAATCGCCCCTGCAATTTCGGGCCACGCCAATAGTGGTATAGCGGCTTGCTGGTTACGCTGCACAAGGGTGTGTAATAATGAGGCGCTTTCTTCGTGGTGACGGTCATTCTTCAGTAGGGCAGCTACCCATACTGAGGCGTCAATGACCATCGACGTCCGTACCAAGTTCGCGTCGTTGCTCCCGTATCGCTGCTGCGGCATCCTGTGGGCCCTGCCATGCTTCCGATATTTGTGCGGCAAGTGTGGCGAGTTCCTGGCTGAATGCATCCGCTGGGTTCGATCCTGTGGGTTCTCGGCGGACCGGTTGAACATCGGTGGGATTTTGCAGCGAGGTCATGATGGATTGGGTGATAAATTGCTTCATACTCTGCCCGCGTAGGGCAGCTACTGCTTTTGCTTTCCGGAATAACTCGTCAGGTATCTCTATGGTGGTTTTCATTTTTCACCCATAAATATGGGAAATCATATATGATGGTAAGCTATTTTCCGTTCTTGTTCCAGAGACGGAAACTACAGATCGGCAATTTCAAGCTGAGCCACAGCCGAAATTTCCTCTGCCACAATGATATTGACTCTTGTCATTGACCCGTTCTTTCCTCCGCTTGTCTCTTCCAAAACTCCGGAATCCCCTTCCGATAGCGCCGCATTACCAGGTTCGCCACTAGGCCGGTCCAGCCGGTCTGGTGAGCGGCGCCTAAACCCCGCCCGGTTTCACCGTGAAAATACTCATGGAACAGCAGCAGGTCGCGCCAGTGAGGATCTGTCTGATGCGGGCTCTTTTCGGGGAAGGCCGGGATTAGGCCGGATTCATCGCGGCGGAAAATATCCACCAGCCGTTCCGCTAATAGGTTGGCAGCGTATTTGAGGTTGATTTCGTAATGATTCAGGCAGGGGGCAGGAAAAGTAAAGGCATCGCCGAGGTAGCGATGCATCTTTTCGATGGTTTGAATGAGCAGATAGTTGGTCTGCATCCACACCGGTCCGCGCCAGTTCGAGTTGCCTCCGAACAGGGGGGAGTCGGATTCGCCAGGAACATATCGGATGACAGCATCGCCGACGCCCGGGATATGGCCGAGGTTTCCTTGCGTGGCATGGCGCTTGGAGACGCTGCGCACCCCGTGTGGGGAAAGGAACTCTTCTTCATCAAAAATCCGGGGCAATATCTTGACGAACATCGCGGGGGTCACCAGGGATAGCAGATGCTCCCCCCGTTCGTTGGTGTCGACGGGACAGGCGCATATCACGCTTCCATCGAACATTCCACCCTTGTGTTCCCATAGCAGTGCATTGAAACGTTTGCGGTTAGCAAGCAGGCGTGCATCCACGACCTCGCACGCAAACAGCGGAATGATGCCCACCCAGGAGAAAACGTCGATGCGGTGTGTGCTTCCGTCCGGCTCTACGACAAGATCCTTGAAGAAGCCGTCGATGTCGTCCCACAGGGAAACGCCAGCTCCGGTATGTCCGGCAATCGTATTGGCAATTGCCAGGAACTGGCTATAGGATTGGACAGCGATATTCTCATAGGCTGGGTCTTCCACTGCAATTTCCAGTGCCATGACAGTCAGTTGCAGGGAAAACATCGCCATCCAGCCGGTTGCATCAGCCTGTTTGAGTGTGTAACCCGGCGGGAGCGGCTCGGAGCGATTGTATACCGAGATATTGTCTAGTCCGAGGAACCCTCCCTCGAATACATTTGTGCCTGTTGAATCCTTGAGATTGATCCACCAGGTATGATTCAGCAAAAGCTTGTGCAGCACGCGTTTAAGGAAACCGATGTCACCCCTGCCGCGCTGCACCCGCTCGGCCCGGAATACCTTGAGCGCGCCCATTGCGTGCACCGGCGGGTTCACATCGCTGAATGTCCATTCATATGCCGGGATTTGCCCGTTGGGATGCAGGTAGTTTTCATTCAGCAGCAGTTCGATCTGTTCCTTGGCAAAATCCACGTCGATGAGCGCCAGCGTAGGGCAGTGAAACGCGAGATCCCAGGCGGCAAACCAGGGATATTCCCAAGTGTCCGGCATGGAAATGACATGGCTCGCTTTGAGATGGGACCAGGCGTGGTTGCGCACCTGCCGCCTCGATGCCAGCGGTGTTGCCTGGTCACCTTTCAGCCAGTCGGATACATCGTAGTGATAGAATTGCTTGGTCCATATCATGCCCGCCAGTGCCTGCCGCAGGATGCGCTGATCCTCGGCGGGCGCGTCGTCTGTCAGGAACGTATGGAAAAAAGCATCCGCTTCCGTACGGCGTTGGGCAAAAATCCTGTCCTGATTTTCGAACGGATGAAGATTGGATTCAGCCGTGAGCACCAGCTCGATCATGCCTGTCTTGCCGGGCGGGATTGCGAGCTTATGCGCTGCGCCGAATTTTGTTCCCTTTTTTGCGGGATTTACAGCGGACTGCTCACCCTGCACGAGATAACGGTGAAAGGCATCTTTGACGTAAGGTTCGGCGTTGGGCACGCCCCATAACCTGGTATTGTTGGTTTCATTCTCCGTATAGAGAAGATCGGCTTGCTGCCGGCCGTAGAGATAATAGTTTCCCAGCGCGGGATGCTCTGCCATCACCGCCCAGGTGGCATTCCTAGGCGCGGAGGCTGCGTGCAGGAGAGGTTTTACCTCATCTTTTCCCGACCAGGACCAGTAATTGCGAAACCACAGTTGCGGCACCAGCCACAGTAAAGCTTCCTCTTTCCCGCGGTTGCTTGCAACTACGCGGATGTGCAGTTCATGCGGGGACGCCTTGGCGTAGAAGACTTCCACATCCCAATACCGGTCTTCCGAGAAAACGCCGCTGTTAATCAGGTTGAACGGAGGCTCTGCGCGCGAACGGCCGGCGTTTTCCTCGATCAGCCGCGTATAGGGGAATGGGGATTGCGGGTATTTGTAGAGGTAATGGAGCCACGCGTGAGAAGGCGTTGCGTCGAGGTAGAAATAGCATTCCTTTACGTCTTCTCCCCGGTTGCCCTGGTTTCCCGTGAGACCGAAGGCGCGCTCCTTGAGGATGGCATCCCTGCCGTTCCAGAGCGCCAGTGAGAAACAGAGATGCTGCGCCTCGTCCGAGATACCGCCCAGCCCATCCTCATTCCAGCGATAAGCGCGCGAACGCGCCTGGTCATGGTCGAAATATTCCCAGGGCGTCCCATCCGGGCTGTAGTCCTCCCGCACGGTACCCCATGCGCGTTCTGAAAGATAAGGTCCCCACAAACGCCAGGCTTCCCGGCCCTGCCGCTGGTTTTCCAATCGCTGCCGTTCGGCATCCGCTGAGATGGACATGACGTTATTTATCCGGTTGTTTCACACGCCTTCCTCGGATTGCCTATCTTCCTTTGGCTGCCTATCAGGATTGACATCAGGATTGACGCCGGGCGGGCCGCTCCAGGAAAACGGAGATTACCGCTTCCATCCTTTTCATGGGCTCCCGCATGCATCATCCCATGCCTTGAGCCGTCTTCAGTTCCAGTGTCAGGTGCGGGGCAATGACCTGCAACAGTTGGCCGAAGACTTTCGGATTACCCGCAACCACGTTGCCGCTTTTCAGATAGGTATCGTTTCCTTCCATGTCTCCCACCAGTCCGCCTGCCTCGGTAATGAGCAGGCAGCCAGCCGCCATATCCCAGGCTGACAGCCCGAACTCCCAGAAGCCATCGTATCGTCCTGCCGCGACATAGGCCAGGTCGAGCGCGGCGGAGCCGGGGCGCCGGATCCCCGCCACCCGGGGCATGATATCCTTGAATATGGCAAGGTAGGCCTCGGCATGCGTGAATTCGCGAAACGGGAAGCCCGTGCCGATCAGGCAGTCGCCAAGCTTGGTGCGCTTGCTCACGCGCAAGCGATGGTCATTGAGATAGGCGCCTGCCCCACGGCTTGCGGTGAATAATTCGTTGGCTGCCGGGTTATAGACCACTGCCTGCGACAAGACGTTTTTATGCATCAATCCGATCGAAACCGAGTAATGCGGGAAACCATGAAGAAAATTGGTGGTGCCGTCCAGGGGGTCGATGATCCACTGATATTCAGACTTGCCCGGATCACCTTGGGCACCGCTTTCTTCTGCTAGAATGGAATGGCCGGGATAGGCATCGAGCAGCGTCTCGATAATCGCGTTTTCTGCAGCCCCGTCTACTTCGCTGACAAAATCATTATGCGCCTTGCGCGAAACATTCAGTAAATCCAGGTTCTGTGCAGCACGATTGATGATGCCGCCTGCGCGGCGCGCGGCCCTTACCGCGATGGTGAGCATGGGATGCATTTGTCGGGATTCAAAATAAAGTGAATCGTGGATTTTAACCCAGATAATCCGTCAGGGCGCGAGATGCTCGATAAAGTCCGAATTGTCCTGAGCCATACCAGCCATCCCGGTAACATCGGGGGAGTGGCCCGGGCAATGAAGACCATGGGGCTGGAGTCGCTCTATCTTGTGAATCCCAGGTTTTTCCCTGACAAGGAAGCTGAAAGACGGGCCACTGGCGCATTGGATATCCTCCATAAGGCAGAAGTCTGCGGCACGCTCGATGAAGCGCTCAGCGGCACTGTTCTGGCAGCGGCTGTAACGGCCCGCCAACGCGATCTCTCCCACGAAGTTTTTGATGCCCGGCAAGGTGCGGCCAAACTGCTCGATCTTGCGCAAAAGGATTTCGTTGCACTGGTGTTTGGCACGGAAATGTCCGGCCTTACGACGCTTGAAGTCAGCAAGTGCCAGATCATCATCCATATTCCAGCCAACCCGGAATATTCCTCTCTCAATCTTGCCAGCGCTGTGCAGGTCATGGCGTACGAATTGCGCATGGCCTGCACGAGTTTGCTGGAAATCAAGCCTGTGTTGTCGACCCTGCGTGGCGGCGGAGCGGCAGCGACCTTTGATGAAATCGAATTGCTTTACGCTCACTTGGAGCAGGTCGCGATCAACAGTGGTTTTCTCGATCCCCGGGAGCCGAAACGGCTGATGCAGCGCATGCGAAGGCTATTTGCCCGAGCGCGCCTGGAAAAGGAAGAGGTCAATATATTGCGGGGGATACTGGGCGCCTGTGAGAAGCGGATGCAGGCGAACGCTGCTGCTTTCTCGCTTACCCCTGATACCCCTGATACCCCTGATACCCCTGATACCCCTGATACCCCTGATACCCCTGATACCCCTGATACCCCTGATACCCCTGATACCCCTGATACCCCTGATACCCCTGATACCCCTGATACCCCTGATACCCCTGATACCCCTGATACCCCTGATACCCCTGATACCCCTGATACCCCTGATACCCCTGATACCCCTGATACCCCTGATACCCCTGATACCCCTGATACCCCTGATACCCCTGATACCCCTGATGCAAACGAAATTGAATAATGACAGGAAGAGTTGACGGCAGTCAGGTTTAAACGAAAATAGCCGGACAAAATAGTTGACCATGACAAAGGGGATTTATATACTTGACCAATGTTGTCGGGTATTGGAATTGTTTACGTGAGGAAGGCGTTCGGAGGGAGCATCTGAATTCCAGATTGATGCGCAACGAGCGCTTTCGTTGAATTGAATCAGGAAGACTTGTTCGGAGCGCTTTGTTCCGGCAACTGTGCGGGATTTGTCGCCGATTATTTTGTGGTTTCACTCAGTGTCAATTTCTATTCGGGAGCAGAAAATGCGGTTAACAACCAAGGGTCGTTTTGCAGTAACGGCAATGATTGATCTTGCGTTGCACAGCGCGGATGGGCCGGTTACATTGGCGGGTATCAGTGAACGTCAGAAAATTTCATTGTCTTATCTTGAACAGTTGTTCGGAAAGCTGCGGCGCAGCAAGCTGGTAGGCAGCGTGCGCGGCCCCGGGGGTGGCTACCGCTTGACCAAACCCATGAACGAGGTATCTGTAGTAGACATTATTCTGGCTGTGGATGAACCCATCGACGCCACCCAATGCGGAGGCAAGGAAAACTGCCACAATGATCAGCGCTGCATGACGCACGATTTATGGGCGAACCTGAACGCGCGGATACGCGATTACCTGGCGCTGGTTACACTGGAGCAGCTCGTATCAAACCCCAAGGTGAAGGATATTGCTGTCCTGCAGGATGTGAGAGTCTGCTCCTCATCGCAACATCGTACAGTTCTTGCCTGAGCGGTAACAGTCTGCTGGTTTCAGGTCCGATTTTCCATTTCGATGAGCTTGAAGGGCCCGGACGATGACTTACGCCTATTTCGACCATAACGCCACGACTGCTGTCGATAAAACCGTGCTTGATGTCATGTTGCCGTACTTTCAGGAAGAGTACGGCAACCCCTCCAGCCGGCATGCCCTCGGCATTGCAGCTCGCCGGGCGGTTGATCGCGCGCGCGAGCAGGTGGCGGATGCAGTGGGGGTGCAGCCATCGCAGGTGGTTTTCACCAGCGGCGGATCGGAAGCCAATAATCTGTTCATCCAGGGCGCCGCGGGTTACATGAAGCCGGGACAGATTGCCATAAGCGCGATCGAGCATCCCTGCGTGATGAAAACCGCGCAGGAATTGGCGCGTGCTTCGCGCGGAAGCTGGAATCTACGTCGCCTGGCGGTCGATAATCAGGGCCGGCTGGACCCGGCCGACCTTGACGAGGCACTGTCGCATCAACAGTCGGGGCTGGTTTCAGTCATGCTGGCAAACAACGAAACAGGCGTGATTCAGGATGTCTCGATGGTGGCGGAGAAGGCCCGCGCGCGAGGTGCGTGGATTCATACAGATGCGGTACAGGCATTTGGCAAGATACCTGTCGATTTTGCCTCGCTCAATGTACATGCCCTGACACTGTCATCCCATAAGATTTACGGCCCCAAGGGCGCCGCGGCGCTTATCATGGATAAGCGGCTCCTGCTAAAACCTCTCATCTACGGAGGAGGACATGAAAGCGGATTGCGTTCGGGTACCGAAAACGTTCCCGCAATTGTGGGATTTGGCGTGGCCTGCGAGTTAGTCAAGAGACGAATAGCGGAACATACCACGCATATCTCGGCATTACGCCAGCAACTGGAGCAGGGCCTGATAGAGATGGGTGGGACTGTTTTTGGTTTCGGCGCTTCCCGTCTGCCCAATACCTGCTATTTTGCGCTACCGGGTATCGAAGGGGATACTCTGGTAGTGCGTCTCGATAAGGCAGGTTTCGCAGTGGCAAGCGGTGCTGCCTGTTCCAGTGTCAACCCCGGCCGAAGCCATGTGCTGGAAGCGATGGAAGTGGAGCCCGCTCTGGCTCGTTGCGCTGTGCGGGTAAGCCTGGGTGCCTCCAATTCTTCGAAACAGGTTGCTGATTTCCTTCGCGCTCTCGGTGCTATCGTGGAGGAACTGGGGCAGATGAGCGCACTCTCGATCTGACTGTTTCGCTTGATGCCTGTGCGTCCGGATAGAGATGACGGTTAACGATTATCGGCGCTGAAACGCTCAAAATGCATCAACTATAAAGCGGTCCAAAAAGCTTTTCCGATTTACTCTCACTATATACCCTCTTTCTATCCCGATCCCCAGTCTTTTCCGGAGTTCTTCGCAGTGTCTGCCCAGCCCGTTCCCAGACTCATCTTTTTTATCTGCCACTGGAACGATTTATGTTTATACTTTGCGTTAGGTGCCTCCATGTTCATTGATCCGTAGCCTTTTTGTCATTTTCATCATAAATCCGTGACATATAACCGTATCACTGTCCTCTTGCTGCTTGCCTGCACAATGCTCGTCACGGGATGTGCTACTACCCGCACGAAGGGATCGACGGCGCCGAACGATCAGGGTACAGACTATACGGATCCGATCGACCCATTTGAGGGTATCAATCGCAAGTTTTACACTTTTACTGACATGGTCGACCGGAAACTCATCGAGCCGGTGGCCGACGTCTATATGGATTACGTCCCTGTCCGGGTGCAACGCTCGGTGGGGAATTTTTATGACAATATCCAGTATCCGAACGTCGTCCTGAATGATTTCCTGCAAGGCAAGGCACGCCAGGGATTTCGTGATGGTCTGCGCTTCGTCGTCAATTCCACCGTTGGTGTCGCCGGACTCTTTGATCCGGCTGCTTCCATGGGTTTGACCCAGCACGATGAAGATTTTGGACAAACACTGGGGGTGTGGGGGGTGGATGCAAACACTTACCTTTTTGTTCCCTTGCTTGGGCCTAGCAGCAACCGCGATGTTGCCTCGTATCCAGTCGCTCTATTTACGAATGTCCTTTTCTACATCGGAACTTATGTGATCGGTGCTCCCGTCACGGTGCCGCTTTCCGTTCTGGGTGTCATTGACAAGCGGGCAAGACTCTCCGGCCCGATGAAGATCCGTGATGAAGCAGCGCTTGAGCCTTATCTGTTCGTGCGCGACGCTTACTTGCAACAGCGCAAGCATTTGATCTACGATGGGAATCCTCCCCCCCAGGTTTACGACGATCCCGCGGAGGAGGAGCCCGTAGCCAAGTAGTCGCGAGGAGCGTCAACCATGAGCGAGTTCGGCCGAAGAATAGAGCGTCCTGTATCTGCTGGGCTGCTTCATCTCACTCATCTCGTCTATCTGTTGCATGGTTTCAGCGTCCTGATGGGAATCCTGGGACCGGCATTCATCATTACAGCCTTTCTCACCGGGTGGCCCTCGATCATCGCAGTGATTCTCAACTACGCGAAGCGGAGCGATGTGCGCGGCACCTGGCTTGATTCCCATTTCGGCTGGCAGATACGCACTTTCTGGTATGCCTTGCTTTGGCTGGTGATTGCAGCCCTGTTGTTTGCGACCATCATCGGCATCATGCTTGCGTACATTCTCGTCGTGGGCACGGGATTCTGGGTGGCGTACCGTCTCATTCGCGGCTGGCTGGCATTGACCGACGGCAGATCCATGCCGGTGTGAACGCACACTTCAGCCCGCTCACTCATCCTGGCTTCTGTATTCGCCTGCCCGATTCTTTCCCATTTGCCAGATTCGTTTCCATTTCTGTTCTCGTCTTATCAATAGGACCCGGAAGTATTATGTGTGTCACCGTACAGAATCCGGTAATTGTACCCGCTAATATTTAACATTCTGATTCTTCGGGTAGCAGAGATAGATGGTCTGAAATTGAAGAATGAAAACTAAAGACTGTCTTATGCCCGAAAGAGATGGGCAGAGTTGCAAAGGAATAAGCTCAGGCCTAGAAATACTGCTAATACTGCTGTAAAACGACAAGCGTTATGGGCGACATGTGCCGGCTACATTTTCCGATGCCAGACCTATATTGAAGTTCATCATGCTTCCACCGCAGAGTCCCAAGCAGAACCAGATTCTCGCAGCACTGCCTCTCCCAAGCTACACCCGCTTGCTGCCTCTTCTTGAACATGTGCCCATGCCAGCCGGTCAAGTCATTTACGACCCCGGTCTTCCTTTCAAATATGTGTATTTCCCGACAAACTCCGTAGTTGCACGGCTGTATGAGACGGCAAGCGGAGCGTGTACACAGACCGGAATTATCGGAAACGAGGGGTTAGTCGGCGTTTCGGCACTGCTGGGCGGTGAAAACTATCCTGCTCGTGTTCTGGTGCTGAGCACCGGTAAGGGTTATCGCATTAAAACCAGTTTCGTAAGAGATGAGTTTGAGCTGGGCGACGAACTGAGGCAATTCATCCTGCGCTTTGCCCATGCTCTGATGGTCCAGACCGAACAGGTAGCCGTCTCCAATCGGTACCATACGGTTGATCAACAGTTGAGCTATCTTTTATTGATGAGTCTGGATCGTCTGCCGGGAAATGAGCTTCATATAACCCACGAGCAGGCAGGAATCATGCTGGGCGTACGCCGCGAAAGCGTAACGGTTGCGGCACACAAGCTTCAGGCCGCCGGTGCGATTCGCTGCCGCCGGGGGCATCTTGCAGTTGCAGACCGCCAGCAACTGGAGGCAAGCGCGGGCGAGCAGTATGAGGTCGTAAAAAAAGAATACGAGTGCCTGGCAGCGTTTTATGCTTCGCATGCTGTTCATTCTTCCGAATTGTCTCCTACAAGATTCAAGCGGTTTTTTCAGTCAGCCGAGTAAATCAGGACACTATTCGGCGCCTCCTGCCAGAAGTACTGAATATTGCCTCCCCCGCTCAGGGCTTGACCGGGCGACCGTGTGTGCGGTTTCGAACAGAGTTGTTTTCCTGGACATGACATTATTTCAATCGTTTAGCTGAACATGGGAAATCCGGACAAGAAAATGCGGGAATAAGTGCGTGCTGGCTGCCCGCAGTCAAGAAAGGAGGATCGACGATGAAAAATATGAATATCCTTATCCTGAGTGCAGGATTCCTCAGCTTGAGTGCGGGAATGAATGGCGCCTTGAGTCAGGACGATCGCGCAAAGCATTCCGCAAATCGTGCTCCGCACGATGCGGTTGAAGATGCCCAGACAGTTCACCGCGTGTCTGTCACCCGGCCGGAACAGAAAAAAGACGAACATGATCGTTCCAATGTTTTTGACGCAAAGAACGCAAAGCCTTCTTCGCCAGCTTTTGGGAATCAACCGGACAATGGAAAGACACCCGGGTTTGAGTTTTACCGGGATCCGTTGAACGCCAAGAAGCCGATGCAAACTTTTGAAGAAACCATGAAGGGGGACGTAGAACAGCGCCCTCAGGTCATGAGAGTCCAGCGCGAGTTGCTGCAGCGGCGATATGATTTGACGCCGCGCCTGGATAAGGAGGCGAAAATGTCTCGCGGCAAACCGCTGGCGATGGGACCGACCGCACGTTTGCCGTCAGGCATGACATGGCAGAGGCTCGCCGGAATGACGCCTGAAGAGATAAAAAGCAAAAACGCATTTCCGTATCCATCACTGCCTCATCCCAAGCAGTCTCCGGGGGGGCAAGTGTTTCCCCAAATGCAGATCGACATGTTTCCCAGGCTGCAACGGTTTGATGTCGACCATGACTTGCCGGAAGCTTTCCTGCCGGAATTCCCGCCTGCGATATTCCTCCAGAGCCGGCCCGAGCTAGGGGATGTTTCGCGGGGAGAGGTTGTGTCGATCAACAATTATTATCGCCTGTTCAAGGATATCCTGACTCCTGTGCAGCTCGATGGTTTTCGCATGCTGCTTACTCCCTTCCCGCAGGAAGAATTTAATCCGACAGATGACCGTAAAAGTACAGAACCGAGCCTGGGGGTGACGTGCTTCGACTGTCATGTCAATGGCCATACGACAGGGCAATTTCATCTGAGTCCCGATATTCGTCCGGAAGAGCGTCGATTCCGCCTCGATACCGTAAGCCTGCGCGGCATGTATAACCAGCAGATACACGGTTCGAAACGCAGCCTGCGCTCAGTGGAAGACTTCACCGAGTTCGAATTCCGTACCGCCTACTTCAATGGCGATCCTATTCACGCCATGAAAAAAGGAATGACTATTTTTGATCGGATTCACGTAAGTCATATGGCGCAGCTTCAGAACATGTTCGATTTCCCGCCTGCTCCAAAACTCAAGAGTGACGGCAGACTTGATTCGACCAAGGCTTCTGAGAAGGAAATGCGCGGAGAGAAACTCTTCTTCGGGAAGGGACAATGTGTGAGCTGCCACCAGCCTCCCACGTTCCTCGATCATCAGATGCATGATCTGAAGCTCGAGCGTTTCCTGAATGAGCCGGGGGATGGGCCGATAAAGACTTTCACACTGCGGGGTATCAAGGACAGCCCCCCGTACCTTCATGATGGTCGCCTGCTGACCCTTGAAGATACGGTCGAGTTTTTCAATCTGGTGCTGGGGCTCAAGCTCACAGATGAGGAGAAGTCCGATCTGGTCGCGTATATGCGGCAACTATAACCAATGCCCCTAAGGGAGCATTATCTTTCGAGCTTAGCGCTCTTGTAACATTATTAATATATAGATGAAGTTTTAGGGGGAGATTACTCATGAGCATTACTGCCACACCTGTAATGAACCGAAAAGATGTGCTTTCGTTGACTGCCGGACCCTCTGTTCGCAAATCCCCGCGAGCGGTGCGCAAGGCCGTGTTTCCCGTAGCCGGACTTGGCACCCGCTTTCTGCCCGCGACCAAGGCAGTGGCCAAAGAAATGCTGCCCATTGTGGACAAGCCGTTGATCCAGTATGCGGTGGAAGAAGCGGCTGCGGCAGGTATCGAAGAAATCATTTTCATTACCCATCGGAGCAAGCGCGCCATTGAAGATCATCTGCACCGGGCAGTGGAACTGGAAAGCGAATTGGCCTCGCAGGGAAAACATGCTTCGCTGAAAATGCTGCGACAGTTGACGCCAGGTGGCGTTCACTTCAGTTTTGTCCGCCAGGAGGAGCCCCGCGGCTTGGGGCATGCAATTTACTGCGCGCGGCATCTCCTGGGCAACGAACCATTTGCCGTGCTGCTTCCGGACGATTTGATCGATGGAGATCCTCCTGTACTCGCACAGATGGTGTCCCAGTATGAACAAGTCCAAAGCAGCCTCATAGCGGTGCGTCAGGTTACGCGCGAACAGACGCGGCGGTATGGAATCGTGGATGCTTTTGACACAGATGCAGAGAGCGATACGCTGAAAATCCGGGCGGTAGTGGAAAAGCCTTCTCCCGATACTGCGCCATCTACGATGGCTATCGTAGGTCGTTACGTTCTATCCCCTGCCATCTTTGACTGCATCAGCAATCTGAACCCGGGAGCAGGAGGAGAAATTCAGCTTACTGACGGAATCTCTCGCCTTCTCAAGCTGGAATCTGTCCTGGCCTACCGTTACCAGGGGAAGCATTATGATTGCGGCAGCAAGGCGGGCTTCCTGGAGGCGACCATCGCCTATGGCTTGCAGCACCCGGAAGTGGCGATGGAGTTCAGGGAAACCTTATTAAGGGTAGGGCAGGAGCTCATCCAGGAATTTCAACAGGAATCGGAACCCACTGCCACTGTTGTTGCGGACGAACCCATATTGAAGGCGGCTCAGGCATGATCGATCGCCTGAGAGGGGGATGATTCTTATATTCTTCAGTTAAAGATAACCTGCCTGCTCGTGGTTCGCTCGGCTCCACTCCGGGTCGTGCGAGTCGTCATGGAGATCAAGGAGATCAGGAAGACTCATCACTTCCCGTATTCTTCCTGATAGCGTTTGCTTCTTTCAGCCCGCCTATAACCTGCCGTCTCTGCGAGCGAGAGGGAAGAAGGAAACGAGGAACGCTCTTCTCTTTTCTCTCTATCTGGCTGGATCAGCCTTGGCCGCCATCGTTTCCCCGAACCGTATGGTTCGGCCGGGAGCCCAGGCCGGATTAAACACTATTTCGTTTTTCGGGAATAACATTACCACTGTTGATCCCAATTGGAATCTGCCCATTTCATCCCCTTTTCTGAGCACCAGATCCGGTGAGTCATACCGCCACTCGCGCACATCGCGCGTCCCCTCCGAGTCCCGCGGGTTGACCACCCCATGCCATACAGTGGCCACACTCCCAACAATAGTGGCGCCCACCAGTACTAAAGCAAATGGTCCGAATTCCGATTCAAATATGCAAATCACCCGCTCGTTGCGCGCAAACAGCCCGGGGACACCACGAACGGTTTTCGCGTTCACGGAGAACAGATCTCCCGGAACATAGATCATTCGGCTCACACGTGCATCTACAGGCATGTGGACCCGATGGTAATCCCTTGGGCTCAGATACAGTGTGGCAAAGTTGCCCCCATAAAATTTTTCCGCCAGCCGGGTATCCCCTCCCAGCAGCGCAGCAGCGGAATAATTGTGTCCCTTGGCTTGAAATATCTGGTCGCCGGAAATGACACCGAGCTGGCTTACGAGGCCGTCGGCTGGACAAACATACTCCGCGTCGGATATCGGACGGCTCTCCAGAAGCAGAGGGCGGGTAAAAAAATCGTTGAAGGTTCGGTAGCTGTGGATATCCGAATTGACCGCTTCATTCATATTGACACCGTAGCGCCAGACAAACCAGCGGATAAGAAGCGTGGTGAGACTGCCGGCATCGGCATTGGCAATACGTCCAGCCAGCAGTGTCAGCGCGTGTTTAGGCAATAAGTACTGAGGAAATACAGAAAGAGAAGCTGTCTGCATGGCAATTTTTGAGATAAGAATAGGGGCGATTAGATTATGTGTATTAAGCGATCAATCTTCGTGAGCCGATTTTTACTCCAGATTCGCGTCACCCGGATGCCATAATATTCTTTTCGCCCGGGATGCGAACCCCCTATTATAGCCTGTGTCCCAGACCGCCGGTTACAAGTTGAAGTCTGGTTTGTTCTTCCTGTTGCTGCAGTTCCCACATATAAGTATAGGCTCCATTCATCGAGAGGAGTTCCCGATGAGTACCGCGCTCGACGATGCGACCATGGTCCATCACCAGAATCTGATCGGAATCGACGATGGTGGATAAACGATGAGCAATCGTCAGCGTGGTGCGATTGGCAGCGATACGGCGCATCTCCCCCTGAATGCTTTTCTCCGATTTTGAATCCAGGGCGGAGGTGGCTTCATCGAAGATAAGGATTCCGGGATTTTTCAAGACTGCGCGAGCTATCGCTACCCGCTGCTTTTCACCGCCGGAAAGTTTTAACCCTCTTTCCCCAACGACAGTCTGGTACTTGTCCGGCAGACTCTCGATGAAATCATGAAGATGAGCGGACCTTGCAGCTTCAAATACTTCTTCAGCGCTCGCCCTGGGATTGCCGTAGGAAATATTGTAATAAATGGTATCGTTAAACAGCACGCTGTCCTGCGGAACGATACCTATCGCCGCTCTCAGGCTACTCTGGGTGACATCCCTGATATCCTGCCCATTTATCAGGATGCGCCCGCTGCTGACATCGTAAAAGCGAAAGAGTAACCGTGCGAGGGTGGACTTGCCTGATCCACTGTGACCAACTACTGCGACGCTGCGTCCTGCCGGAATGTCGAAGCTGACATCAAACAGAATCTGGCGGTCCGGTTCATAACTGAAATTTACCGCTTCGAAGCGTACGGGTGCGTTTCCGGCAATAAGGGTTGCTGCACCTTGTTTATCCTGGATCTCTTCATTCTCCGCCAGTAAATTGAACATCTTTTCCATGTCCGCCAGAGAATGCTTGATCTCCCGGTAAACGAATCCAAGAAAATGCAGTGGCATATAGAGTTGGAGCATGTAAGCATTGACGAGCACCAGGTCTCCCAATGACATGGAACCCTGAATCACGCCGTCGGCGGCAAGCCACAGCAGTGCAGTTATTCCTATTGCTATGATGGCGCTCTGCCCCGAATTGAGTGCAGCCAAAGAAGTCTGATTACGAACCGCCGCAATTTCCCATTTTTGCATGTGCTCATCGTAGCGCCGCGCTTCCCAGGATTCATTGCCGAAATACTTGACTGTTTCGTAGTTCAGAAGGCTATCAATTGCCTGAGTGTTGGCTTTTGAATCCATGTCATTCATGGTTCTCCGAAAAATCATTCGCCATTCAGTCACGATGAGCGTGAGCGCAATGTAGGCCGCCAGCGTGCCAAGGATGATCACAGAAAACCAGATGCTGTACCCGGAGATGAGGATGATCGCAACCAGGCTGATTTCCAGCAGAGTCGGGAGGATGTTGAACAGCATGAAATTGAGGAGAAACGAAATACCGCGGCTTCCCCGCTCAATATCCCGCGACACTCCTCCCGTCTGCCTTTGCAGGTGAAATCGCAGCGACAGCGCATGTAAATGACTGAACACCTTGATTGCCACCCGGCGAATGGCGCGCTGGGTTACCTTGGCGAACACGGCGTCACGCAGCTCTCCGAAGAGTGTGCTGCAGAGGCGCAGGAGCCCATACGCTAACAGCAACAGAACCGGCAAGACCAGCAGGGCGCGCGGACGGTCAAGCGCGTCGATAATTTCTTTCAGTACCAGCGGTATTGCCACGTTGGCAAGCTTGGCCATGAGCATTAATACCACTGCCGCCACTACCCTGCCTTTGAATTCCCATAAATAGGGCAGCAGGGTACGGACGGTCTTCCAGTCGTTCCGGTTGGTAGGCGGCTTTTCCAGACGGGTAGGGCGCATCGTTGAATTCCAGGTAATGAGGATGGTTTCGGAAGGAGTATAACGCGCTCCTATGATAAGAACGGAGCGCAGAAAGCAGATAAAAAAAGGCGCCCAATCGGGCGCCCTGTTTGATCAATGCTGCAATGATAAACTACTGAATCTGTAATATCGACAGATTCATGGGAGCGGTGCAGGAAGCGCTTTTATGTCGATTCCTCGGATAATTCCCGGCTTGCGCCCTCATCTCCATCCAGGTCGACAGCACCTTCCCGGAATACACGGCTTGCCCGGATATCCTCCGCTTCGAGGGTGATCAGGTCGGTGCGTGACAGGTTTTTCTTTGCTCCTTCGAACAAACGGTTGGCTTGGCGTAGCCGTGCCCGATCGAGAGCATTGCGCACGGAACGCGCATTGGCAAAATGCTCCATTTTCATCCTCAACCGGATGTATTCGCCAAAGGCCTTTTCCGCTTCTGCACTGAAACGGTAATTCTGTGCTGCCAGCATAAGCCTGGCGATAGCCACCAGTTCATCCGGAGAATAGTCGGGAAAATCGATGTGGTGAGCTATCCGCGACCGCATGCCAGGATTGCTACGGAAGAATTTGTCCATGCGGTCCTTGTAACCGGCAAGGATGACAACCAGATCCTCCCGGTTGTTTTCCATCACCTGCAGCAGAATTTCGATCGACTCAGCGCCATAATCGCGTTCATTCTCGGGCTTGTAGAGGTAATAGGCCTCGTCGATGAATAGCACGCCACCCATGGCCTTCTTTATAACTTCCTTGGTCTTGGGCGCAGTATGACCGATATATTGGCCCACCAGGTCATCACGGGTCACGGAAACAAGGTGTCCTTCACGCACATAACCCAGGCGGTGCAGTATCTCGGACATACGCTGCGCGACCGTGGTTTTTCCGGTGCCCGGATTGCCGGTGAAAGACATGTGCAGGCTGGGCGCGCCGGCGGTAAGGTCCAGTTTCTTGCGGACGCGGTCCACGAGCAACAAGGCTGCGGTTTCGCGGATGCGGGTTTTTACCGGTTTCAAGCCAATCAGC
This sequence comes from Nitrosospira sp. TNL300, assembly GCF_055385915.1. NCBI lineage: Bacteria > Pseudomonadati > Pseudomonadota > Betaproteobacteria > Nitrosomonadales > Nitrosomonadaceae > Nitrosospira > Nitrosospira sp. TNL300. Next base: position 809,621 of record NZ_AP041005.1, read on the forward strand.
TCGCGGTCAAGCTTATCCAGTACTTCCTTGATATTGGAAGCCTGAAACTCGGCTTCCAGATCAATGGAACTGTTATCGGAAGGGGGAATTTCTTTCAGTTGTGTTGTCACGTTTGATCCACCCAAAACAAAAGGAAATAAAATATTAGACCCGTGCCTCGGTTATTGGTTTACCAGAAAGCGGCCGTACATGGGATTATCAGGGAAATCAGGATCAGGTGAGGCAGCAGGCCGGTTAAAGCGCCCGCTGCCCTGTCCGAAGTTGGCTATCCCCTTCCGGGGAAGGAAGGGGAGGAAGTCATCAGTACCGCTCGGTTTCCGGTTTTTCCGTTGCGTAGGAATGGACGGTATAGCGGACTTGCCGGCTATCCGCTTCCTGACGCACCAGGCCAAAGCCAGGCTCGTTCTTCGGACGGTTGACGATGTAGGACATCGCCGGGCTTTCCACACCGCGCGACGAGTCGAAGGCCGTGACACGGATGTAGTGGTTCGGATAGGTCTTGCGGCAATCGTTGATCTCCTGCAGGATACCCGCGGGGTCCTTCAGGTCGAACATCGGGTTGCCGAACATTTCCCAATACGTGTTGCGGGGATGCGGATCATCGGTATATTCAATCCCGACGGCCCAGTTGTTCTTCAGCGCGTATTTGATTTGCGCCGAAATCTGCTTGTCCGTCAGCGGGGGCAGAAAAGAAAACTGCCCTTGCGTGATACGGTTTTGAAAATTGGTCATCATAATGTGGTTTCTCCTCGATACGATTAAACGCTGGCCGTTTCGCTCGGCACGAAGTCGGCGGTGTCGGTGGACTCATAGTTGAAGGTGATGTCCTTCCACGTTTCCAGCGCCTGCTTGAGCGGCGTGCACCACCTGGCGGCTTCTTCCAGAATCTTGGGGCCTTCCTTCACATAGTCGCGGCCTTCGTTGCGTGCCAGTACCATTGCTTCCAGCGCAACGCGATTGGCAACCGCACCGGCTTGAATGCCCTGAGGGTGCCCGATGGTACCACCGCCAAACTGCAATATCACGTCTTCGCCGAGATAATCCAGCAATTGGTGCATCTGGCCGGCATGAATGCCGCCCGAAGCAACCGGCATGACCTTGTTCAGGGAAGCCCAGTCCTGCTCGAAGAACAGGCCATGCTCCAGGCTTACCGGTGTATGGCGGTCGCGCAGGGTATCGTAGAAGCCCTTGATCATGAGCGGGTCGCCTTCCAGCTTGCCGACAACCGTGCCTGCGTGAATGTGATCCACGCCAGCCATCCGCATCCACTTGCAGATGACACGGAAGTTCATGCCATGGTTCTTCTGGCGCGAGTAGGTGGAGTTGCCGGCACGGTGCAGGTGCAGAATCATGTCGTTCTTGCGCGCCCATTTCGCCATCGACTGGATCGCGGTATAGCCGATCACCAAGTCGATCATGATGATGACGGAGCCGAGCGACTTGGCGAACTCCGCACGCTCGTACATGTCTTCCATGGTGCCAGCGGTAACGTTCAGGTAATGGCCCTTGACTTCACCGGTAGCGGCGGAGGCCTTGTTGACTGCTTCCATACAGTACAGGAACCGATCACGCCAGTGCATGAAGGGTTGCGAGTTGATGTTCTCGTCGTCTTTCATGAAGTCGAGACCACCCTTGAGTCCTTCATATACGACGCGGCCGTAGTTGCGACCGGAAAGACCCAGTTTCGGTTTGGTCGTTGCGCCGAGCAGCGGCCGGCCGAATTTGTCAAGGCGCTCGCGCTCCACGATGATGCCGGTTGCGGGGCCTTGGAAAGTCTTCAGATAAGCCACAGGGATGCGCATGTCTTCGAGACGCAGCGCTTTCACCGCCTTGAAGCCGAATACGTTGCCGATGATGGAAGCCGTCAGGTTGGCAATGGAGCCCCCTTCGAATAAGTCCAAGTCGTACGCTATGTAAGCAAAATACTGAGCTTCGGTCTTGGTACCGGGACCTGTATTAGGCACCAACTCTGAACGATAGGCCTTGGCGCGATACAGTTCGCACGCGGTCAAACGGTCGGTCCAGACAACAGTCCAGGTGGCGGTGGAAGATTCGCCAGCGACAGCGGCGGCGGCTTCCTCATGATCTACCCCTGCCTGGGGTGTGATACGGAACAAGGCGATGACATCCGTATCTTTGGGCACATAGTCGGAATCCCAGTAGCCCATTTTCTTGTACGGAATTACGCCGGATTTGTAGCGTTCCTTGCCGGTAATTTCTTCACTCATGTCAGTTCTCCTCATAGGGGTAGTTAAAGGTGCTACGGAAAGAATTGTAATGGGTATTACTATAAATAACAGTCACGTGTTTTGATTGTTATGATAACATTTTACTTATATATTTTCACTCTCCATGAACCATGAGGCAAGATGCTGCATATTACGCTGCGGCAGTTAAAGGTTTTTGAATCGGTTGCTCGCCACCTGAGTTTTTCCCGTGCGGCAGAGAGTCTGCATCTTACCCAGCCGGCAGTCTCCATGCAGATCAAGCAACTGGAAGACACTATTGAACTCCCGTTATTCGAGCAGATGGGCAAGAAAATCTATCTGACCGACGCGGGACGCGAACTTTATCATTACAGCCGTGCCATCTCCCAGCAACTGGCAGACATGGAACTGGCGCTCGATGAACTGAAAGGACTGGAACGAGGCAGGCTCAATATTTCAGTGGTTAGCACCGCCAACTATTTTGCTCCACATTTACTGGCCAAGTTCTGCCAGCGCTACCCGGATATTACCGTCAGCCTCAACGTATCCAATCGTGAAATAGTGCTCAAGCAACTGTCCGACAATGTAATCGATCTTGCCATCATGGGTCAGCCGCCGGAAGATCTGGATATTGCAACCGAATCATTCATGGAGAATCCCCTGGTTGTCATCGCTCCGCCGGAGCATCCGTTATGCAAGGTGCGGAAGATTCCTGTCAAGCGACTGGAGCAGGAAACATTTCTCGTGCGGGAGCCGGGATCCGGCACACGCAGCGCGATGGAGCGTTTTTTTGCATCGCACCATATTTCGCTCAGCAGGGGAATGGAAACTGACACCAGCGAGGCAATCAAACAGGCAGTCCAGGCGGGTATGGGTCTGGGCATCACCTCGCTGCACACGGTGGAACTGGAACTGGAAACGAAACGGTTGAAGATTCTCGATGTCGAGGATTTTCCCATCATGCGCTACTGGCATATCGTTCATCGAAAGCACAAGCGGCTCTCCAGCGTTGCGCAGGCATTCCAGGAATTTCTGCTGAAAGAGGCTCGCGGATTGATGCCGCACAACAGGGCTGAAGCCTCATTTTGACTGCGGGACTAAACACCTAAGCCTTAGCCGACAGAGTAAAAGTACTATCGGCCAAGGCTTCGAATAAATTCCTATACGCTAGCTATTTTTTTTGTCTATATTCCTGTTCAAAGCACTCATGCATTTTACTCACCATTCTGTGTAGGTTTTTCATTTCATCGGGTTCAAGCTTACCGTTATGGTTTTTGTCGTTTTGGTCAAACATCCACTCGTGGTGTTTCATGAATTCTTTTTTACTGACACTACCGTCCGATTCTCTTTTCATCACAGAAGCATCGCTTCCTCCTTCATGTTCACTTGCATTGGCACCAGTTGTGAGACTGCCCGTGGCTATTAAAAAAGGAACGATTGCAATAATGAGTCCCATTTTTCGTTTTTGTGTCATGGTGATGTCTCCTTGATTAAATCCATGCAATAGGGGCTACCAAAATCATGAATCACAAATTCCTGCCATAGTCTCTGAAAGACTACGTAATCTTCAGTGTAGGCCAAAATGTCGTTGATGTCAGTTGGGCGAGATCAGCAAATACCAGATGAAGCTTATGGCGTGACATCAGGGCCGGCCTTTCTTCCCGCAGCTAAGTTCTGGCTGCCGGTGCACATATCACATATGCCCTCCGTTCCGCATGCTCACTCGTTTTCAACGGTGGAAGGAGGATTACCCGATATCGCATGGGGCGCTCCAACCCCTGGTTGCCCGCGCCGACGTGTCATTTTTCTTATCACTACGAAAAAGAGGGGTACGAAAAAGATGGCAAGAAAGGTCGCGGCCAGCATTCCCCCGAAAACACCCGTCCCGATGGAATTCCGGCTCGCGGCGCCTGCCCCGGACGCCACCACAAGGGGAAACACGCCCAGGATGAAGGCCATGGAGGTCATGATGATAGGCCGAAAACGAAGCCGTGCCGCTTCGAGCGCGGCATCGACCAACGGTACGCCCTCAGCGTAGCGCTGATTTGCGAATTCGACGATCAGGATGGCGTTTTTCGCAGACAGTCCGATCAACGTTATCAGCCCGATCTGAAAGTAGATATCATTGGTTAGTCCGCGCATCCATATGGCCAGCAATGCGCCTAGAACTCCAAAAGGTATCGCAAGAATGACCGCGAACGGAACGGACCAGCTTTCGTACAAGGCGGCCAGCACCAGAAAGACCATGAGCAGAGCAAAGGCAAACACCAGGATAGATTGTCCTCCCGCCTTCTGCTCCTGGAACGATATCCCGCTCCAGTCGATTGTATAACCGCGCGGTACCAGAATTTCATTTGCTGCTTGTTCCAGCGCTTCCAGCGCCTGTCCTGAGCTGTACCCCGGCGCCGCACCGCCCAGCACCAATGCGGTATTGAATCCGTTGAAGTGCGTAACCGGGTCTGGACCGCTGCTGAATTCGGTGGACACGACCGAGTCCAGCGGGATCATGGTAGGTTCTGTGCCATTCTGGGCGCGCACATATACCTTGCTGATGTCGTCCGGGCGGGAACGATACTCCGGTAGCGCCTCTGTTTGTACCCGGTAGACGCGGCCGAATTTCACAAAATCGTTTACATACAGATTTCCAAAATAAGCCTGCATGGTATCGAAGACTTCAGAAATGGGCACGCCGAGCGCTTTTGCCCGCTCGCGGTCTACCTGGGCATAGAGCCGCGGGGTACTCACACGAAAATTCGTATTGGCAGCCGCGATCGCCGGATATTCCATAGCCCTGGCTACAAACTCCTGAGCGACAGCGGCGAACTCCGTAAAATCGCCCCCGCTGGGGTCCTGCAATTGAAGCGAAAAACCTCCTGTGGAACCAAGACCCGGGATGGAGGGCGCGTTAAATGCAAGAATCAAGGCTTCGGGGATTTTGGCAAATTCCCCGAGAGCCGCCGCAATAAGACCCGGAACCTGGTCGCTGGGATCGGTGCGTGTATCCCAATGTTGCAGCGGGACAAACATCGTCGCTTGATTCGTTCCCCGCGTGCCGAACACAAAATTCTGGCCCGCCAGGACATCGGTCGAATGGACTGCCGGATTCGCCATGAAATAGTTTTCTATCTTTTTCAAGACCTCGATTGTTCGTGTCTTGGAGGCACCCTCCGGCAGTTGGACGATGGTAATAAAATAACCTTGATCTTCTTCTGGAAGGAAACTGCCCGGAATGGTCTTGAACAGCCCGAGGATGACGATTGCCAAGGCTCCGAAGATAGCCAGGGCAATTAAGGATCGCTTCAGAATCATCCCGACGGTTCCGACGTAGCGACTCTGTAGCCAGTCGAACGACCGGTTGAAAATATTCCAGAATTTATTGGCCGAGTCATGGCCCGGCTTGAGAACCAGCGCGCAAAGCGCGGGGCTGAGCGTTAGCGCCACGAACCCGGAAATGGCGACAGACAGGGCGATAGTGATGGCAAACTGCTTATACAGCTCACCGGTGATACCGCCTAAAAAAGCGACCGGAACAAATACGGCAGCCAGCACAAGGACAATTGCAACCACTGGCCCCGTTACCTCATCCATGGCTTTTTTGGCTGCGTCCCTGGATGACAGGCCTCCCTTGGTCATATGCCGCTCGACATTCTCCACCACGACGATCGCATCGTCCACGACAATGCCGATTGCAAGAACCATGCCGAACAGAGTTAGCGTATTAATCGAGAATCCCAGCGCTTCCATCCCGGCCAGGGTTCCAATCAGCGAAATGGGAACGGCAACGGCCGGGATGAGCGTCGCACGCCAGCTCTGAAGAAAAAGAAAGACGACCAGGATGACCAGGAGAGTGGCTTCAATAAGGGTTTTCACCACTTCCTTGATGGAGACATCAATGAATGTGGTCGTGTCATAGGGAATATCGTAGGACATTCCTGCCGGAAAACTTCTCGACAGCTTTTCCACTTCCTGGCGAACGTGTTTGACAGTCTCGAGCGCATTGGCGCCCGGGGAAAGAAAGGTCAGCAGGAACGCATTGGGCTTTCCGTTCCATCGCCCTTGGAGGTCATAAGATTGAGCACCGAGTTCCACCCGTGCGATATCCCTCATCCGGACCATGGAACCGTCAGGATACGCTCGAACGATCATATCCTCGAATTCCTTCACCTCGCTCATGCGTCCCTGGGTAATGACCGGGATAGTAAGTTCGGTGCCTTTGGGCGTAGGTTCGCGGCCTATCCTTCCGGCGGGGAAATCGCGATTCTGCTCGCGAACCACGGCCACAACTTCGGTCGGCGTGATATCGAGTTGCGCCATGCGGACAGGATTGAGGATCAACCGCATCGAATAATTTTGCGCACCGAAGATGATGGCGTCGCCGACACCCGGGATTCGTTTGACGTTGTCGAGAACGCGAAGCAGGGCATAGTTCGAGAGAAAAACAGTCTCATGCCTGGGATCGGTCGAGGTCAGCATGATAACCGCCAGCAAATCCGGCGACATCTTTTTTACGGTTACACCCTGGCGGATGACTTCATCGGGCAACTGGGGTTCGGCAAGGCGTTGCCTGTTCTGGGTCTGGACCTGCGCGATATCCACGTCAGTGCCAATCTCGAACGTGAGCCTCATCGTCATGTGCCCATCATTTGTGCTGGTGGAGTCGTAATAGAGGAGATTGTCGATGCCGGGAAGCTGGACCTCGATTGGCCGCGCCACCGCTTCTGCGACAATTTCCGCGCTTGCACCGGGATAATCCGCATCGATCTGCACCATCGGTGGCGTGATTTGCGGAAATTGCGCAATCGGCAGCTTCTGCAAAGACACCAGGCCCAGCACTATAATGATGATGGACAGGACTGACGCAAAAATTGGACGATCGATAAAAAAATGGGAACTCATGATGCGTTCTGCGTGGTTTTTTCCTCGGAGCGACTATTTGGCGTCTTTTCACCCTGGAATGGAACCGCAGTCACTTGAGCACCTGGTCGAACCCGATGAAACCCTTCCACTACCACCCGTTCCCCTGGCTGAAGGCCATCGTCGATCAACCACTCGTTCTCGTACCACAAGCTCGCGCGAACCGGACGAAGCTCCGCCTTGTCGCCCTCGCCGATCACATAGACAAACGATCCGGTAGGCATTTGCTGAACGGCCCGCTGCGGGATGAGGATCGCATCGGGCCGGATATACCCCTTGAGGCGAATCTTGACGAACTGCCCCGGATAAAAGTAGGATTGCCCTGGCGCGAAGCCCCCTTCCGGGTTGGGAAATGTGAACCGCGCCTGTAGCATCCCTGTCTCGGACCGTAAGTTGACATCCGCGAAATCGAGCAGGCCTTCTCCTGGATATACGCTCCCGTCCGAAAAGGTCATCACACCCCGTAGCTGAAAAATGTCCGGTCTCTCAATCCTGTGCTCCGCAAGATCGCGGCGCCGCCGGAGGAGGTAGCTTTCCGGTACGCTTACATTGACGTACATAGGGTCCAACTGATCAATGGTCGTCAAAAGGGTTGTCTGCGCGGAGACCAGCCTCCCTTCGTAGAATTGGCTGCGCCCTATTCGGCCGCTTACAGGCGCCGTGATGATCGTATTGTCCAGATCGAATTTTGCCTTCACCAGGTCGCTTCGCGCTACCTCCAGCGCGGCCTTGGCCGCCAGCATTTCCGCGACTGCATCATCGACGCTCTTCCGACTGACAGCCTGTTCCTCGAGCAGCGGTTTTACGCGCGCCTCTTCCTGCCCCGCCTGAACAAGGCGGGCCTGGGCTTGCGCTACTCTTGCCTTTCCGCTGAAATAGGCCGCCTCGAAGGGCACAGGATCAATCAGGTAAAGTTTGTCACCCGTCTTGACATTTCTCCCCTCGGTAAAAAAAACTTTCTTGATTATTCCCGTCACCTGCGGGCGAATCTCGACGGGACGAAAAGCCTGCGTTTGCCCGATAAACTCGGGTTCGTCGGGAATAGTCTGCGTGGTGACGGTAATTACTTCCACTTCGGGGACGATCTGGGCGGGAGCGGGTGGCGCTTTTTGGCAGCCTGAAAAAGAGATCAGGATGAGTTCGGCGCCTAGAGCGGCGACAGATACTCGACTGGAGAGGAACCACGGGTGAGACAGATTCATGTACGTCTCCTGGCGGCTGCCGGAAAAGGGAGGAGCAACAATGAGCTGCTTGAGGGTGATGATAACCGTTATTTTTTTATGACGGATCAGGTTTCGGATCGCCAGGCTGTTCCCGATGCCGTCAAACAGGCGTCCATCCGCCGCCGAGCGCCTTGTAAAGCTGGACCACGGATATCAGATGGAGGCGGCGCGTTGCCGTAAGCGCGAATTCTGCATCGAACAGGTTACGTTTGGCCAGCAGCACGTCCACATAACTGGTAACACCCCCCTTATATCGCAGATCAGCGATATGCAGAGCCGAGCGCAGTGCCTTCACCTGTTGCTCCTGCGCCTTGCGCTGTTCGTTGGTGGTACTTACCGCCACAAGGGCGTCTTCGACTTCCTTGAATGCAAGCAGGATGGTTTGCTCGTACTGGGCGAGCATCTGCTTCGCCTGCGCTTCCGCTGCACGCTGCTCCATCCCCAAACCCCGCGCATTGATCAATGGAACAGCCAGACCCAATCCGCCTACCCCGAATTCGCTTCCGGAAAGGAGAAGATTGGACAGCGCCGGACTTGCCACGCCCAGGAAGCCGGTAATATTGAGCTTGGGAAATCGCGCCGCCTTGGCTGCGCCAATCCGGGCGGTTGCCGCTGCAAGGGTTTGTTCCGCCTGCAGGATGTCGGGGCGTCGCTGCAACAGTTCGGAAGGAAGTCCGGCTGGCACCTCTGGCGCCAGCAACTGCTCCGTGAGGGAGCGTCCCCGCTCTATCGAAACCGGATTTCTCCCCATCAATACACTCAGTTCATTTTCCTTCTGGGCAGTCAGCCGTTGCAGTTCTGCCACCCGGGTGGCTGCATTCGCACGCTCAGCTTCGAACTGGTCGAGGTCAAGCCTGGAAATGACTCCTCCCCGCAGCTGGGCTCGCGCAAGCGCCACCGACTCCTCCCATGAGTGCAGGGCATTGCGCGCAATACCCATCTGCATATCGAATTGCAGGAGATCGAAATACGCCTGCGCTACCGAACTTACCAGGGTCAGGACCACCGCGCGCCGGTTTTCTTCCCGCGCCATCAAGTCAGCCAGGGCGGCTTCGTTCGAGCGGCGGATGCGACCCCAGATATCAATTTCCCAATTCAGGGTTGTCTGACCGAAATAGCTGTAAGGCGTGGGAAATCCAGGGAACTTGAATCCTCCAAGGGTTCCGAAAGCAGGTGCATTGGCATTCGCATCCATTTGTGGAAGGAAATCTATGCGTGCAATGGCAAGGCGCGCCTCCAGCTCTTCAACGCTTGCTACCGCCTGCTTGAGGTCCTTGTTCTGGGCCAGTGCGAGACGGATGAGCTGTTGCAGTTGATTATCATGCAGCAATTCCCACCAGGGCAAGTTCGCAATGGACTGCCCCTCCGTTTGTGCCAAGCGAAACTTTTCGGATGTTTCGACATGAGGGCGAATATAGTCAGGTCCCATTGCGCAGGATGCAAGGAGCAGAGTCGAGAGCAACAACCCCATCCTGCTCCGCATGCGCTCTCTCATGCCACGATGGCTCGCCACGATGTTTCTCATGATGTTTCCTGCGACAGGTTTTTGACTGACTTACCTTTATTTTTGCGCGAAAGCCACGTAAAAAACAAGGGAATAAATATTGTTGCAACAAAAGTGGCAAGCAACATTCCCCCAAACACGCCGGTTCCCATGGAGCGACGCGCGGCAGCGCCTGCTCCCGTGGCGATCAGCAGCGGCACGATCCCCAGCACAAAAGCCATGGACGTCATGACGATGGGCCGGAAGCGCAGGCGCGCCGCTTCAACCGCTGCCTGTGCCACAGGCAGACCTTCAGCCATTTTCTGCGTAGCAAACTCGACGATCAGAATGGCATTTTTCGCAGCCAGGCCGACGAGCGTGATCAGGCCGATCTGAAAATAGATATCGTTCGGCATGCCTCGGATCAAAACGGCAAGCAGGGCGCCCGCGAGAGCAAAAGGCACCGCCATGATAACGGCAAGCGGCAGGGCCCAGGTCTCGAACTGGGCAGCAAGAATGAGAAATACCATTATGATCGCGAAGCTGAAGGCAAAAATTGCGGCTGAGCCGGTCCGCTTTTCCTGATAAGCCTGTCCCGTCCACGTAATCTGGTAGTCATCCGGTAAATTTTTTGCCGCAATCTCCTCTACAAGCCTGATAGCGTCACCTGAACTCACACCAGGCGCGCCGCTTCCCAGAATCTTTGCAGCAAGGAGACCGTTGTAGCGCTCGAGCTGCTCCGCGCCCACAATGGTGCTGAGTTTGCTGAGGGCGGACAGGGGCACCATCGCGCCGGACTGGGAGCGTACATACACTCTGCCGAGATCCTCGGGATGCATCCGGTGTTGCGGTTCTGCCTGCATTTGCACCCGGTAGGTACGACCGGAGTAATTGAAATCGTTGATATACAGCGAACCCATCGTACTTTGCAGCGTGGCGTAAATGTCTGCGATTCTCACTTGCTGAGAAATTGCTTTTTCCTGATCCACTTCAACGAAGAATTGCGGTACGGTAGGCCGAAAAAAAGTATTGATGCCAGCCAGCCTCGGTTCCTGGTTCAGGGCAGCGATAAGGTTGTTCACTACTGTGGATAATTGAACCGGATTAGCGCCGGCACGGCTTTGCACATAGACTTCGAAGCCGCCCGCAGTTCCCAGTCCGCGGATGGCGGGCGGATTGAAGGTGATCGCGATTCCATCCGACTGCTGCATTCCGATACCCATCAGCTTCTGGATGATATCGTCCGCCGTTGCCTCTCGCTCCGACCAGTCCTTGAACGCAGCGAACATGGTAGCAGAACTCGTTTTATTCCCGCCACCGATCAGGTCGAAACCATTCACAACAAACTCATGGGCTACTGCCGGGTCATTTGCTATCCCTGCGCGCACCGCTTCAGCGGTCCTTGTGGTTCGCGCAAGGGTGGCCCCATCCGGCAGAATGGTTGCCGTGACGACATAGCCTTGATCTTCCGGCGGCACGAAACTCTCGGGTACTGTTTCAAACAGATAAGCCGATAAGGCAACGATGCCCAGGAATACGACAGCGCCAATAATCCTGTGGCGCAGCGTAGTGCTGACCATGAGAATGTAAAAATCGGTCAGGCGGTGAAAACCCTTGTTGAAAGCACGAAAGAACGCAGATTCGCCATGAGTATGCTTGAGCAGAATAGCGCACAGGGCAGGCGTCAGGGTCAGCGCCACCAGGCCGGAAATGGTAACGGCCACTGCGACGGTGACTGCGAACTGGCGATACAGTTCGCCTGCGATTCCCCCCATGAATGCAACCGGCACGAATACCGCGCACAGTACCAGGACAATCGCAACCACCGCGCTTGCGACCTGTTCCATGGAGCGAATGGCGGCTTTCAACGGCGGCAGCTTCTCTTCGTCCATCAACCGCTCGATATTTTCCAATACGACGATTGCATCATCGACCACAATGCCGATTGAAAGCACCATGGCGAAAAGCGTGAGTGTATTGATGGAGAATCCGAACACCCACAGCCCGGCAAAAGTGCCTACGAGGGAAATGGGCACGGCAACAATGGGGATCAGCGTGGCGCGCCAGCTTTGCAGGAATAGATAAACAACCAGCAGGACGAGCACCATCGCTTCGCCAAGCGTCTTGACCACCTCCCACATCGAGGCTTTGACGAACAGGCTGGTATCGTACGGCACCACGTAGTCCATTCCCTCCGGAAAATGTTTCTTCAGCTCTTCCATTTTGGCGACCAGCGCATTTTTCGTGTCGAGCGCATTCGCGCCGGGCTGCAGGAAGACGGGAATGCCGGCCCCGGGCTGACCATTCAATGCCGTGCGAACATCATAGCTTTGTGCCCCCAACTCAATACGAGCGACATCCTTGAGGTAGAGGACCCCACGCGGGCCATCCGCCCGCAAAATGATGTCACCGAACTGTTCAGGTGTTACCAGCCGACCTCTTGCATTGACGGTATAAATCAGTTGCTGATCAGGCGGGGCTGGTTCCTGACCGATCTTGCCGGCAGCATATTGGGCGTTCTGCGCCTGGATAGCGGCAGTGATGTCCGTGGTAGCCACGCCCAGTTGTGCCATGCGATCAGGATGAAGCCAGATGCGCATGGAGTAATCCTGGCCGCCAAAGACAGTGGCATCACCGACTCCGTTCGTACGCCTCAGCTCGTCCATTATGTTGAGCGTGGCATAGTTGCTGAGATAGAGCGGGTCATATTTGCCTTTCTCGGTCGAGATCAGCATGAAGACTATCAGGATGTCGTTGGAGCGCTTCTCAATTTTCAGGCCGGTGCGGCGCACTTCATCCGGCAGGCGCGGCAGCGCGACGTTTACGCGGTTACTGATATTGAAAGTAGCCTGATCAACGTCCGTGCCGACCTCGAACGTTGCGGTTATGGTCAGCGTTCCGCTGGAGTCGGCGCTTGAGTTGAAATATAAAAGATCCTGGACACCGCTCAATTGCTCTTCGATGGGGGCGGCCACTGTTTTGGTCAAGGTTTCAGCGCTGGCGCCGGGATAGGTCGCGGTTATCAGCACCGTAGGCGGCGCGATCTCCGGATATTGCGCAATGGGGAGCTGCAAGGCGGCGGCAAGACCGGCAAGGACGATGATAATGGAGATAACCGACGCAAATATCGGTCGCAGAATAAAAAATCTGGTCATGATTTATCCGGCGGTTTTCCGCCCGGTTTTTTGCTCAAGCGGCTTTGCCGGAATCGGAATCCAGCTGGGCAGGAGGCGTTCCCGGTGCTTCTCCGGGCGCGTGAGGGGAAACGGGCGAGCCGGGACGAAGCTTGATGATGTTATCGACAATGACTTTATCGCCGGCTTTGAGTCCGTCAAGGATTACCCAGTCCGTACCCATCCACTTCCCGGTAACCACCGGCTGCGGAGTCGCTTCGTTTTTTTCGTTGATCACATACACTGACTGACCGCGGTCAGACGTCTGTATTGCACTCTGCGGGACGAGGAATACACCGTCACGCTGGCCAATGACCACTTTCGCCCTGACAAACTGTCCCGGCAGCAATCGCTGTCCGACATTTTCGAACGTGGCGCGCAGTTGCTGCGTGCCCAGCAGTGGGTCGATCTGGCTGGCGGCGAAATTCAACTCCCCTTTCTTTTCGTATTCCGAGCCGTCCGGCAATATCAAAGTCACCTGTTTTACCTTTTTCTCGGTCAGGGGACCACCGAGCTGCATCAGTTCGTTACTCGACAGGCTGAAACGCACCCAGATCGGCGACAATTGCACCAGCGTGGTCAAAAGGCTGCTGTTGGCTTCCACCAGCGCGCCTTCCGAAAACTGGAAGCGGCCAGAAATGCCGTTGACCGGGGCGGTTACAGAGGTATAGGAGAGACTGAGTTCCGCATCGCGCACGCGCACCTCGGCCTGCTGGAGCGCGGCATGCGCAATTGCGTTATCGGAAACCGCGTTATCATACTCGCGCTGGCTGATTGCCTGCGTATCCAGCAGGTCTTTCAGGCGTTTTTCTTCGCGCTCGGTCTGAATGATGCGGGCTTTCTGTTCTGCCAGTTGCGCCCTCGCCTGAGCAAGCGCATATCGGTAGGGTACCGGATCAATCAGAAACAGAGACTGCCCGGCTTTTACCGCTGCGCCTTCCTCATACAGGCGTCTGAGCAGAATGCCCCCCACGCGGGGACGTATTTCGACCTCCTTGGCGCCTTCGGTCTGGGCCACGGCTTCGGCGCTGATCGGTACGCTGGTAGGTTGAACCTCGATTACACTTACGGGAAGGGCCGGTGGATGAGGGGGCGTTTCAGGCTTCTTGCCACAGCCTTGCACCGTAACGGTCACGACGATGCCCGCAGCAATGCTTATGGCAAGCCGCATGACGGCGTGCAGCAGGCCGGGCGTTTTTCTCTGGCTGAACATTAACGAGCTGTCGGGTTTGTTCTTATAATCTTGCGTGGCTGTCATCCATGCTCCGTGCAGCTGAATTTGGAACTTGCTAAATTTGGAACTTGCATACATACGTGTATGTATGTAAATTATAAACCAACCTTCACAGATGTAAATAGCGATTCGTAACATGGTCCGAAAAACCAAGGAAAATGCGGAATTGACACGGCAACGCCTTATAGATGCGGCGCGCCAGGTTTTTCTGGAGCGGGGTGTCGCCCGTACCACCATGGAGCATATCGCGCGCGAGGCCGGCGTCACGCGGGGAGCGATCTACTGGCATTTCAACAATAAAATCGATCTGATTCAGGCCATGCGCGAGCAGGTATTCCTGCCTCTCATCGATCGCATGGACGATACCCTGCTGGTCGAAGGCGTGGACGATCCTCTCGCCTGTATCGAAAATTTCCTGTGCGGCACGATTCAGGTTCTGGCGGATAGCAAGGAGACCCGCCAGATATACGAAATCATGATGATCAAGTGCGAGTACGTGGATGAATTCGCCATGGTCTTGCAGCAGATTTTATTCAACTGTGCGCGCATTTCGGAGAAGCTGAGGCTGGTTTACGAACGCGCCCGGGTTCAGGAATTACTGCATTCCTCTCACGATCCCGTGCAACTGGCCATTGATACCCATCTGTTCTTTATCGGGTTGTTGCACATGTGGGTGAAGGATACAGAGGGAAATCAGTTCCGGCACCAGGCTATTGAACTGGTGGAGGCGCATATGAGACTGCGTCGCGTCTCCCCTGAGCGGACTGTTCGCTATCCCTGAATCGCATGGAATGAAGTCGTCTGACAGTAGGTCCCACTTCGTCGGACAATACGATACGACGGGTTCGTTGCGGAACTCCGCTACTGCAATTCAAGTTGCTCCTGCTCCGTTTGCTCCAGGGCAAACTGCTGTCAGTTCAACCATATCCGCGGAAGTGATCAAATTTGCACGAGTGTCCACGTATCCATTGCCGATGATTTTCTTTTGATCGGAATGCGCGGCAAACCTCGTAGTGCTGTAGGAATCGTCTTCCTTCAGGTGGGCGAGGATGTCAAATCGATAGAGGATTCACTCCCACATTGTATATTTTCAGAAATGATGCCCTTATAGTTGACTAAATCAATCGGGTATCTTATAGTTGACTAAATCAGTCATCTATTGAATTTTTGTTGACTGAGATATTTCTGGACCTATCTACTTAATCCGTGAATCCATCGAGAGCAAAGAGGAGTTCATCATGAGGCTAACAACCAAAGGACGGTTTGCAGTAACGGCGTTGCTCGATCTCGCGCTGCAACGTCAGACGCGTCCTGTGACACTTGCGGAAATCAGCCAGCGTCAGCAAATTTCGCTATCTTATCTTGAGCAGTTGTTCGCCAAACTGCGTTCCCGTGGACTTGTCGATAGTGTAAGAGGCCCGGGTGGCGGCTATTGCCTTGCGAAAGACGTGGGGCAAGTGTCGGTTGCCGAGATCATTCTCGCGGTTGACGAGCCTATCGATTCAACCCAGTGCAATGGAAAGGAAAATTGCCACAACGACAGGAAATGCATGACGCACGACTTGTGGACAAAGCTCAACGAGCTGATTTTCGACCATCTTGGCGCAGTCACGCTGAAACAACTGGTCGATGAGCAGAGGGAAAGAGAGGAATGGCGGAAGGCAAGAGAGGCGGGTGTGGTGCAGATGCTGGATATGCGGAAGGTTGCGCCTGAAAAGGTCATGCCCGACCGGAGTCGCGCTGCAATTTCTGCCTGACTCCAATTTTGAATGCCGAACGCTTACTTTCGTTGTCATAATCGCATGGGACAGGTGGAGAATGGCGATGGCAATAACACTGACTGAAAACGCGGCGAAACAGATTCAGAAGCAGCTCGCGAAGCGGGGCAAGGGATTGGCCCTGCGAGTCGGGGTCAAGAAGGTGGGGTGTTCCGGATTTGCCTATACCTTCGCTTATGCAGATGAGCTGCGCGAGAGTGATCGGATGTTCGAGTCCTGTAACGCTCATGTAGTGGTTGATGTCGATTTTCTGCCGTTTCTTAATGGTTCACGAATTGACTTTGTCAGAGAAGGGCTGAACGAATCATTCAGATTTGAGAATCCCAACGTGGATAATACCTGCGGCTGCGGTGAAAGCTTCAGTGTGAAAGAAGAACCGGCCAAGGTCTAGTCACTTGGAAATGGGCGCCAGCAACCGGGGCGCCAGCAACCGGGATAACAGGAGCGGCAGTATTCGTAGCAAAGGGGTTGTCCTCTACTAAAAGAAAAGACATTCCGATATTGGAGCGAATCTCATGAGTGCAGTACTACAGAATCTGGTCAATCAACCATACAAACACGGTTTCGTTACCGAAATCGAGTCGGATGTCGCGCCAAAAGGCCTTAACGAAGATATTATCCGGCTCATTTCGACCAAGAAAAACGAACCCGCCTGGCTCCTTGATTTCAGGCTCAAAGCCTATCAGCAATGGCTCAAGATGGAAGAGCCGAAATGGCCCAATGTCAGGTATCCGCAGATCGATTTTCAGGCGATCAGCTACTACGCTGCGCCCAAGCCGAAAAAGAAGCTCAACAGCATGGATGAAGTCGATCCTGAGCTGCTTCGCACCTTTGAGAAGCTGGGAGTGCCCATGCATGAGCGCGCGGCCTTGGCCGGCGTGGCGGTGGATGTGATTTTTGACAGTGTATCCGTAGCCACCACCTACAAGCAGAAGCTCGCGGAAGTCGGGATCGTTTTCTGCTCCATTTCCGAAGCCGTGCATGCTTATCCCGAACTGGTGAAGCAGTATCTCGGTACGGTGGTGCCCGTGGGTGACAACTACTATGCAGCACTCAACTCGGCCGTTTTTACGGACGGCACTTTCTGCTTCATCCCGAAAGGCGTCAAGTGCCCGATGGATCTGTCGACCTACTTCCGCATCAATACGGAAGAGTCCGGACAATTCGAGCGCACCCTCATCGTTGCCGAGGAAGGGTCGTCCGTGTCGTATCTCGAAGGGTGCACGGCTCCCAGGTTCGATACCAATCAATTGCACGCCGCGGTGGTCGAACTGATTGCACTCGATAACGCCGATATCAAATATTCGACGGTACAGAACTGGTATGCGGGCGATGAGAAGGGGGTGGGCGGCATATATAATTTCGTAACCAAGCGGGGTCTGGCGAAAGGCGTCAACTCGCGCATCTCGTGGACTCAGGTTGAAACGGGCTCCGCGATAACCTGGAAATATCCGTCCTGCATACTGCAGGGGGAAAGTTCCGTAGGCGAATTTTATTCGGTAGCGGTAACCAATAACTATCAGCAGGCGGATACCGGCACCAAGATGATCCATATCGGGAAAAATACCCGCAGCACCATCGTCAGCAAGGGTATTTCAGCCGGGCATTCCAATAACAGCTACCGCGGCCTGGTCAGGATTGCTCCCACCGCCAGCGGCGCGCGCAACTATTCACAATGCGATTCGATGCTGATCGGAGATCAATGCGGAGCGCATACCTTTCCCTACATTCAGGTGCGTAACCAGAATGCCAAGGTCGAGCATGAAGCATCAACGTCAAAAATCGGCGAAGATCAATTGTTCTACTTTGCACAACGCGGCATCGGCAATGAGGAAGCGGTTTCCATGATTATCAATGGCTTCTGCAAGGATGTATTTCAGCAGCTGCCGATGGAGTTTGCGGTCGAAGCGACAAAACTGCTTGGATTCAAGCTGGAGGGAAGTGTTGGATGATTCATCAGGACAGCAAAACGATTCTGGAAGTAAGCGGACTGCGAGCGGCAGTCGATGGCGTAGAGATACTCAAAGGTGTTGACCTTATCGTCAAAAGTGGTGAGGTGCATGCCATCATGGGAACGAACGGCTCGGGCAAGAGCACTTTCGCCAAGGTGCTTGCCGGGCACAGCGCCTATCAGGTTACCGGGGGATCGGTATTGTTTGAAGGCCGGAATCTGTTCGATCTCGAACCGGAAGAACGGGCGCGTGCAGGCGTATTTCTTGCCTTTCAGTATCCGATCGAGATACCCGGCGTTTCCAACAGCCATTTCCTGCGCCTTGCCTACAATACCCTGCAGTCGCAGCGTGGAAAGGACGAACTCGATCCGCTGGAATTCGAGGATTTCGTGCGCGAGCAAATGAAATTGCTGGAAATGAATCCCAATTTTCTGGATCGCGGCGTCAACGAAGGTTTTTCGGGCGGCGAGAAGAAGCGCAACGAGATATTGCAGATGGCGCTGCTGGAGCCACGATTGGCTATCCTGGATGAGACGGATTCCGGTCTCGACATCGATGCCCTGAGAATCGTTACCAATGGGGTAAACAAACTTGCAAACAAGGACAACGCAATCATTCTGGTAACCCATTATCAGCGCATGCTCAACTATATCGAACCGGATTACGTGCATGTAATGCGCGCTGGACGCATCGTTAAAACAGGGGGCAAAGAGCTTGCGCTCGATCTCGAAACGCGAGGTTATGATTGGGTAGGGGTTGAGCGGCGTGTCCCGGCAAGCGCATGAGCATGAGTCTCGTGAATAGCAACAGCTATCTCGAAAGCCTGCTTCAAGGACAACCGCGACTGCCGGCCAGTCCTCTTGCCTGGTTTAACCAGTTACGGGCAAATGCAGTCGACCATGCGGGGAGGCTGAAGCTGCCTACAACACGTGATGAGGAGTGGCGTTTTACTGACCTCTCGCCGCTTGCCCGGCAATCATTCCAGCCCGCTCGTGCTGCAGCAGCGCTGCAGGCCGCTGATGTCGAGCATTTTTCCGTGGCGGAAGCTGCTATCAGGCTTGTATTTGTCGACGGCAAATACATGCCGCAACTTTCTACTCCGGCAGAACGCCTCGGAAATCGCGGCTTGATCGCCACCAATCTGTCAGCAGCGATAACAGCGAATGCGGAGGCAATAGAGCCGCATCTGGGTCAGTATGCGCGATTCGAAGATAATCTGTTCGCGGCGCTCAATACCGCATTCCTGCACGATGGCGCTTTGGTCATCGTACCACGCGGGGCAGCGATCGATACACCCGTGCACGTGCTGCTCATTGCAACGCAACCGGAGGTGGCGAGTCATCCCCGCTGTCTTTTCATCGCTGAAGCGGGAAGCGAAGTTACTATTCTCGAGGATTACGTCAGCCTGAATGAAGCAGCCTATGTAACCAATGCAGTGACCGAGATCGCTGTGGGAGATAATGCCCAGATCAGTCATATCCGGGTACAGCGCGACGGCATCGAAGCATTTCATATCGGAAACTGTGCTGTTTCGCTGGCACATGCCAGCCGCTACCGCTCTGTGAGCGTTGCACTCGGGGCACGCATTTCACGCTACGACCTGAATACAGTGCTCGATGCCGAAGGGGCCGAGTGTGCTATCGATGGGCTGGCGCTGATTCATGACCGCCAGCTTGCCGATACGCATAGTTCCATAGATCATGCCAAACCCAACTGTATCAGCCGCCAGTTACATAAGTGCATCGCTGATGGTAGCGCACACGCCGTGTTCAACGGCAAGATCATGGTTCGTCCGGGCGCGCAAAACACGGATTCCGCGCAATCCAGCCGCAATCTGCTGTTGAATGCGAAGGCGCGTATCGATACCAAGCCGCAACTCGAAATTTTTGCGAATGACGTGAAGTGCGCACATGGTGCCACGGTAGGTCAACTCGATAGCGAGGAGCTGTTTTATCTCAAGAGCCGGGGCCTATCCGGAGTTACCGCGCGAAATCTGCTGACTTATGCGTTTGGCGCCGAGATCATTGATCGCATTCCCATCGCATCGCTCAAATACCGGCTTGAACAGACAGTACTGGAACAAACCAAGAAAAACTGAGCCATGAAAATCATAGATTCCACGCTGCAACCTCAGATTGATTCGACGCTCGACGTCGCACGTGTGCGTGCTGATTTTCCGATTCTGAAGCTTCAGGTCGAAGGAAAGCCGCTGGTCTACCTCGATAATGCAGCCTCCAGTCAGATGCCGCAGCCGGTAATCGATCGCCTGGTGCGTTATCAGACAAGCCAGCACGCAAATATCAATCGCGGAGTGCACTATTTATCCGAGACTGCCACGGCAGAGTATGAGGCGGCGCGTCGTAAATTGCAGCGCTTCATCAATGCGCGTGAAGACAGAGAGGTAATCTTTACCAGCGGAACGACAGATTCCATCAACCTCGTGATGCACGGGTATGGACGCAAATTCATCGGTGCGGGTGATGAAATCATTCTGACCACTTTGGAGCATCATTCGAATATCGTTCCGTGGCAGATGCTGGCGGAAGAAAAAGGGGCAAGGATACGTGTCGTGCCTATCAACGATGCCGGTGAACTTCTCATCGATGAATACGAGAAGCTTTTCAACGAGCGCACGAAGTTTGTCGGTGTGATGCACGTATCGAATGCTTTGGGGACGATCAATCCGGTCAGGGAAATGATTGCCTTCGCGCATGCCCGCGGTGTTCCGGTGCTGGTGGATGGCGCGCAGGCTGCGCCGCATATGAAAGTGGATGTCCAGGATCTCGACTGCGATTTCTATGCTTTTTCCGGACACAAGATGTGTGGTCCGACGGGCATCGGTATTCTGTACGGAAAAGCGGAACTTCTGGAGCGCATGCAGCCGTTCAAAGGTGGTGGGGACATGATTCTGTCGGTGACATTCGAAAGAACCACCTACAATTCCATTCCGCACAAGTTCGAAGCAGGAACTCCCCCCATTGCAGCCGCTATTGGGCTTGGCGCCGCCGTGGACTATTTGTCGAGTGTCGGTATCGATGCCATCGCCGCGTACGAGGTTGAATTACTCAACTACGCAACCGAACAGATGCGCCAGATACCCGGAGTGCGCATCATAGGCACAGCAGCGAAAAAAACCGCGGTGCTGTCCTTCGAGGTGGCGGGTGTACATCCGCATGATGTCGGTACGCTTTTGAATCAGGAAGGCGTTGCCGTTCGCACCGGCCATCACTGCGTGCAACCTGTGATGCTGCGCCTCAAGGTGCCTGCCACTACACGGGCTTCGTTTGCGTTTTATAATACAATGGCTGAGGTAGATACTTTCATCGCAGGCATTCGTACTGTGCAAAAGATATTTGTTTAATGATTACGAAATCGCTTTATCAAGAAGTCATCCTCGACCACAACAGGAAACCGCGCAATTACGGCAAGCTGGACAAGGCGAGCCATCATGCGGTGGGGCACAATCCGCTGTGTGGCGATCACCTCGATATTGATTTGAATCTTGAAGGGGAACATATCGAAGGCATTGCGTTCCATGGCGAGTCGTGTGCGATCTGCAAGGCATCTGCATCCATGATGACCACCGTTGTAAAAGGCAAGAGCCTTGCAGACGCAGAGATGCTGATCAAGGAATTCCGTGACATGGCCACGGGCACGCTGGATCTTGCCCACCCCCACCATCTGGGAAGGCTCACCGTATTTGCCGGCGTCCGCGACCTGCCCACCCGCGTCAAATGCGCGATTCTCCCATGGCACACGCTTCACGCAGCGCTCAATTCCGTCAGCACTACCTCAACCGAAGCGGAGGATGATCCCATGCACGCCCCGATAGGGGATGCCTGAGCTTTTCGTCAAGGTACCAAAAATGCCGAAGATAGTTGAAATAGAGGGAACTCCCAATAGGAATGCGTTGAAATTCATCCTCAAGGAACCGCTGACCTGGGGAGTAACGCGTTCGTATGATAATGCCGAGCAGGCGAAAGGCGATCCGCTTGCTGAAGCGCTGTTTGACATCGATCATGTCACTAATGTGTTCTATGTGGATCGGTGGATCACAGTGACCCAGGATGGCGCGGCTGACTGGCAGGACTTGGCACGGGAAGTAGCAGACCCTATTCGTGCCGCGCCGGCGGCAGATACCCAGACAGCCGCTACAGTTGCAGCCGCGAGTGCGGAAATTGCAAATTTAAGTCCTGAGGACCAGCAGCGGCTTAATTTGATCAACGAAATACTCGACGAGGAGATTCGCCCCTATCTCCAGAGCGATGGAGGCGATCTCCATGTACTTGGCCTTGAAGGCAACAGGCTGAGTGTTCACTACCAGGGTGCTTGCGGCACCTGTCCGAGCTCGATTACCGGCACACTGCGAGGCATTCAGAACATGCTGAGGTCAATAGAGCCTGATCTGGAAGTTGTTGCGGTCTGATATCTGCGGCATAATCCGGTTCGCGTGACGAACCCAGCTTCGGACCGATACCACTGTAATCAACCTTCCACGAAGGGAAGCTTTTCTGCTTCCCGAGTCTTTGGGGTGTTCATGTTCCTGACGCCGCGTTAGCGACCTGTCGTCCGCTTCAGTATATTTCAGTATATAGTATCTGCTTTTTGCACAGCGCTCAGTCCGCAGCAACTGAACGCATGTGCTGTTTCCGTTCGAAAAGCATATGCTCTGGATAAAATCTTTTCATATCGTCTTCGTGGTGGCCTGGTTCGCCGGGCTTTTTTATTTGCCACGGCTCTTTGTCTATCATGCCCTGACTACGGACTCGGCGGGCATAGAGCGGTTCAAAATCATGGAAAGAAAGCTCTATTATGGGATCATGACCCCCAGCGCGGTGCTGGCAGTCGTCCTGGGTCTGTGGCTCTGGCTGGGCTATGGCATCACTGGAGCCTGGCTGCATGCGAAGCTCGCACTGGTGGTATTGCTGATTGCGTATCACGGATACTGCGGCAGACTGCTGGCCGATTTCAAACGCGACCGCAACCGTCATGGCCATGTTTATTACCGCTGGTTCAATGAAGTCCCGGTACTCATCTTGATCGCTGTCGTGATACTCGTGGTGGTGAAACCCTGGTGAGCAAAGCGTAGTGATAAGTTGTCAGGGTTATCCAAAAGAACCACTTAGACGCTGTTTATCGAAGTTTCCGGGCAGCTGCTTATCGAGGTTTCCGGACAAGTCGTGCCTCCTTTCTCGTCACAATAATGCAAACAGTCACTGTTAATCTTGTCTCTACGTCTGCCCCGCGCAGTTATCCCATCCATATCGGTGCAGATGTCCTGACTCAGCCTGAACTCCTCCTGGATTATCTGGGTCAGAAGCGGGCAGCCATCGTCACAAATACTACGGTTGGGCCTTTATACCTCGAAAAATTTCGTGCGACTCTCGCAGTTCATGATGTGGTTTCAGTGCCGATCGTTCTTCCCGACGGCGAGGAATACAAGAACTGGCAAACCCTCAATCTCATTTTCGATGCTCTCCTGGCACACCGCTGCGAACGCAATACACCGATCGTCGCCCTTGGCGGAGGAGTTGTGGGAGACCTGGCCGGTTTCGCGGCCGCAACCTATTTGCGCGGCGTGCCGTTCATTCAGGTGCCCACCACACTTCTGGCGCAAGTCGATTCCTCAGTGGGCGGTAAGACCGGGATCAATC
This sequence comes from Nitrosospira sp. TNL300, assembly GCF_055385915.1. Taxonomy (NCBI): domain Bacteria; kingdom Pseudomonadati; phylum Pseudomonadota; class Betaproteobacteria; order Nitrosomonadales; family Nitrosomonadaceae; genus Nitrosospira; species Nitrosospira sp. TNL300. The sequence continues at coordinate 833,239 of NZ_AP041005.1, forward strand.
ATCCGCTGGGCAAAAACATGATTGGGGCGTTTTATCAACCCCAGGCAGTAGTGGCAGATACCTCCACACTCGATACGTTGCCCGATAGGGAACTGTGCGCCGGTATAGCCGAGGTCATCAAGTATGGCCTTATTCGCGATCCGGCATTCTTCGGCTGGATTGAATCTCATATTGAGCTCCTGTTGGAACGTGAAAGTTCGATTCTGATCGAAGCAATAGAAAGGAGTTGTCAGCATAAGACGGAAGTTGTGGAAGCAGACGAGCGCGAGAGCGGCATGCGCGCCCTGCTGAACCTTGGACACACTTTTGGGCATGCAATCGAGAATGCCATGGGTTACGGCAACTGGCTTCATGGGGAAGCAGTGGCTGCGGGAACGATCCTGGCAGCCGAGGTATCACAACGTATGGGCATGATAGGCGAGGAGGATGTGGATCGAATCCGAAATCTCTATGTGAAGGCCGGACTGCCGGTGGTTGCTCCGAATCTCGGTCCGGAAAAATATTTGCGTCTGATGGGGCTGGATAAGAAAGTACAAGGCGGGAAAATGCGTTTCATACTGCTCGAGGATATCGGTCGGGCGGTGGTGCATGCAGATGTGCCACCCCCGATACTGACCGAAGTTCTGACGGAATGTACGGCTGATGCGTGAGCTGGCGTCCTATGCGGTATCGCCTGCCAACTCCCGCGGACGCCGCATTGCGGAAGAACCGTCTCCCGGCCGCACGCCTTTTCAGCGCGATCGCGATCGCATCATTCATTCCACCGCTTTTCGCAGGCTTGAGTACAAGACCCAGGTTTTCGTCAATCATGAAGGGGATCTGTTCCGCACGCGCCTCACGCACAGCCTCGAAGTGGCGCAGATCGGACGTTCCGTAGCCCGGAATTTGCGCCTGAACGAGGATCTGGTTGAGGCTATCGCGCTGGCGCATGATCTCGGCCATACCGCCTTCGGTCATGCCGGGCAGGACGCGCTGAACGAGTGCATGAAGGAACATGGCGGCTTTGAGCATAATCTGCAGTCCCTGCGGGTGGTGGATGTACTGGAGGAGCACTACGGCGCATTTGACGGATTGAATCTGTGCTTTGAAACCCGCGAAGGCATTCTCAAGCATTGTTCGAAGAAAAATGCGCTGGAACTGGGGGACGTTGGCGAGCGCTTCCTCACGAATCGTCGGCCTTCGCTGGAAGCGCAAGTCGCCAATCTGGCTGATGAGATCGCTTACAACAATCACGACGTGGACGACGGTTTGAGATCCGGTCTCATTATGCAGCAGCAACTTGAGGAGGTCGGAATATTTGCACGCCATCTGGCAATGGCCAGACAGCAATACCCGAAAATATCGGGCAGGAGGCTGGTCCATGAAACAGTGCGGCGCATGATCAATACGCTGGCGGGAGATTTGATCAGGCAAAGCGCAGTGAATATCGAGCAGGTAAGCCCTGGGACCCTGGACGAAATCCGGACTGTTCCCCCGCTGATCGGATTCAGCAGGGAAATCGCCCAGGAGCAGCAGGAGCTCAAAAAATTCCTGCGGGAGCATCTTTACCGGCACTACAAGGTATCGCGCATGAGTGCAAAGGCACGGCATATCATCTGCCAGCTCTTTGGCGCATTCAGTTCGGATATCCGGTTGCTGCCCCCGGAATTCCAGTCCAGATCTCAACAGGACAAGCATCAGGCCATCGCCGACTATATCGCAGGCATGACGGATCGTTATGCCATTCGTGAATACCGGCGTCTTTTCGTTGTCGAGGAAAGCTGACAGATCGTTCCTATCGTTGACCTTTTCGCGAATGACCGTGTGCCTTGTCGACCATTCATGGTAAGATGGAGGGTTGAAAGAGAACCTAACGGTTCCGGGGTCCCGACAGTCCCCAAGGCATCCATTTCCACTGGTAGCTCCACTGGTAACTCGAGCATCCGGTTTTACTGATTTTTGCGATTGATCGGGTCTGAATGACGAGATTGAAGAACGATACCCTGCTCAAGGCACTGCTGAGGCAGCCCACTGAATACACGCCGGTTTGGCTGATGCGGCAGGCTGGGCGCTATCTCTCCGAATATAATCAGACGAGAGCTCGTGCGGGCAATTTTCTTGCACTCTGCAAGAATCCCGACTTCGCCACCGAAGTTACGATGCAACCTCTCGCGCGATTTCCTTTGGATGCGGCCATCCTGTTTTCGGATATTCTGACGATTCCTGATGCCATGGGATTGGGATTATATTTTGCGGAAGGAGAGGGCCCCAGGTTCGAGCGCCCCTTGCGCGAAGAGTGGGAGATCCGGGCTCTTACCGTCCCTGATCCTGCTGTTCATTTGCGCTACGTCATGGACGCGGTTTCGCAGATACGCAAAACTCTGGATAATCGGGTCCCGCTGATCGGGTTCTCCGGCAGTCCGTTTACGCTTGCCTGCTATATGGTGGAAGGGGCCGGCGGAACTGATTTCCGGCAAATAAAAACCATGCTGTACCGGCGCCCTGATTTGCTGCATCACATTCTCGATATCAACGCGCAGGCTGTCACCGCTTATCTGAACGCTCAAATCGAGTCCGGCGCGCAGGCAGTAATGATTTTTGATACCTGGGGTGGGGCGCTTTCCCATGCCGCTTATCAGCAGTTTTCGCTGCGATACATGACCCAGATACTAGCGGGGTTGAGGCGGCATCAGGGGGCTGAGCGTATTCCGAGCATTGTTTTTACCAAAGGTGGGGGACTATGGCTCGAGAGTATCGCGGACAGCGGATGTGATGCAGTGGGGCTGGACTGGACCGTGAATATCGCAGACGCCCGGCGACGCGTGGGCCACAAGGTCGCCTTGCAGGGCAACCTTGATCCTGCCGTGTTATTCGCTGAACCGGAGATAATTGCTGCCGAAGTGGAACAGATTCTTGCGGATTTTGGCGAAGGCAGCGGTCACATCTTCAACCTGGGGCATGGCATATCGCAGTTTACGCCGCCCGAAAATGCGCTTGCGCTGGTTGAAGCGGTTCACAGCCTCAGCCGCAGATTTCATCGTGCGGATGCAGAGGGAAGCAGCATTTCGGCAGCTAGCGGATAAACGGAATTTTTTCACATCGAATCTACATGATATTTCTGCAGTCTGATTGGTTGGAACTTTTCACGTGCGCATACTTATTATTGAAGATGATCGGGCAATAGCCAGTAATCTGTACGACTTTCTCGAAGCTCGCGGTCACAGTGTCGATGCGGCGGCCGATGGGATTACAGGGCTGCATCTTGCGGTTACCCAGCAGTTTGATGGCATTTTGCTTGATCTGGGATTACCTGGTGCGGACGGTATAACACTGTGCCGGAAGCTTCGTCAGGAAGCGCATCTCGATACCCCGGTCCTGATGCTGACAGCGCGCGACACGCTGGAAGACAAGCTGAAAGGTTTCGATTGCGGGGCCGATGACTACCTGGTCAAACCCTTCGCCTTGAAAGAAGTTGAAGCGCGGCTGGTTGCCATGCACAAACGTCGAAAGGGGAAGGTAACCAGTCGAACGCTGGAAACCGAGGATCTTTCCTTCGATCCGAAAACTCTCACAATTCGCTTCGCGGGCGCGAACGTCAAATTGCCGCCAAAATGTATTGGCTTGCTTGCAGTCATCATGAGCGAGCCTGGCCGCGTTTTCAGCCGCAGAGAACTCGAATCGGAAGTATGGGGAGATGTGCAGGAAACCAGCGATACCCTCCGTAGTCACATGCACGAGCTTCGCCGCGCACTGACGCGCGCGGGTGGCTATGATCCAATCGAAACCGTTCACGGTCTCGGCTATCGGCTTTCCACGCGTGCCCGTAATTAGGCGCGGGCTTCGCCTTCGCGTTGCACTCGCGTTTGCGATATTCTGTATCGTCGTTGTCGGAACGCTGGGAGTCAGCCTGTATATCGCTTCCGATGACATCGAAGAAGCCCATATCGAGCAGATCATCGAAACCGAGATGGATTATCTGCTCCAGCGCTATCGCGAGCATGCGGACTTCGTGCCGCAGGAAGGTTCCAATCTCGAAAAATACATCATCCACGATTCCTCGGAAGAATCTCGTCTTCCTTCCTATCTGCAGGGGTTGAGTTACAGGCGGCACAAGGTTTTTCGCGGCCCGGAGGAAGTCCGGGTCGCGGTCCATCACGTGAACGGGGTCAAGTTTCTTGTCGCCTATGAAATAGGTCTGCATGAAGCGCGGCAACGGGAACTGAAACTGCTCATCGTCCTGTCGCTCGTTTCCGTCGTGGGTGTCGCAGTCGTGGTGGGGTATCTGCTGGCCGGTGTGCTGGTCAAGCAGGTGACTGATCTCGCCGAGCAGGTGAGGCATCTCGCGCCCGGTGACATCCAGGGGGAAACGCTTACCCAGCCCGGGCAGGATGAGGAAGTGGCGCAACTCGCGCGCGCGCTGGATGACTATCAAAGCCGCATAACCCGTATGCTGCGCCGGGAACAGGAGTTTACCGCCAATATAAGCCACGAGCTGCGCACTCCGATTACAACTATCCTGACAAGCTGTGAACTGCTGGTCGCGGAACCGAATCTGTCGGAAAGAGCGCGCATGCGCATCGGCATGATCGAAAGCGCCGCAACCCGCATGGGTGAGCAGTTGCAAGCCCTGTTATTTCTTGCGCGTGAGCAGTCGCTCGGGGTAATGGAACCCGTGGACCTGGCCGAGTGTGTCTACGATGCGGCAGAATCGATATGCGGGGAGATCTATCGAAAGCATCTTACATTCGAAGTCATGGTGGAACCGAAAGCCATGCTGACGCTGAACCGGCAGGCGATTCACACGGCCCTTGTGAATCTGCTGCGCAATGCGGTGCAATATACAAACAGCGGTTTCATACGGGTAAATTTCAAAGGCAACCGTCTTTCGATTTCCGATTCCGGTATCGGTATTGAGCCTTCCTATCTCCCCCTCCTGTATGAACGCTTCTTCCGCGGTTCAACGCAAGGTGAAGGTCTGGGCATAGGGCTTGCCATCGTCAAGCGCATTTGCGACTACTATGGATGGAGCATAGAAGTCGAAAGCATGCCGGGACAAGGTGCGACCTTCCATATTGTATTTCCCTGAGTTGTATTTCCCTGAGAATCGCTTTTCCTGGAGTCTTCGCCCCGGCGATTTCTGCCTGATTCTGTCTGATTGCCTGACATAGCGTAAGCTCTACAGTTCCCGCTATCGATTTTCTGCAAAATCCTCATCTTGCGGAGCTACTTCCGCCATTTTCTCCTTCCTGAAGACTCCACTTTTTAGTGACCGGACCGCTGGAATGTCCATCTTGCCCGGTGATGATGCTCGTTTAAACCCTGTTTATGAGGGGTATTTATCTTCACGAATTCTTCACATGGCATGTGTTAATTTGATACCTGAGTAAATACCTGAGTAAATTCCTCTGTTATTTTAAGTCGATGAATCGAGTTTGTTTTGGTTAAAGGGAATCCTGTCAACAGGTCAGAATACGTCACGAAGAAGAGGAGTAAAAATTATGCCAGCAGCAATAGACAAAGATGAAAGTATTCAGAAAGAGGGAAAGAGGATCGAGTTGGTGAAGGATTCTCCAAGACAGTTTGCAGCTTCCGGTGCCGCCGCAGTAAGTGCACCGGCTAGCCCGGATAAACGAGCGGATGTCAGTACGCTGCACGCCGAGCGGACTGTAGCCCAGGCGCAGGAAACCTCCGTTTCTTCCTTCAATGAAGAGGAAGTGATTCATGACCTGAGTCACTATCTGCCCTCGCAGGCTCCGCTGAAAGATTTTATTCATCATAATACATTACACGCATTCCAGAACTATCCCTTCCATGAGGGAACGCGTCGCGCAAAAAAAATATTCGGATATTTTCCCTCTCTTCAACTCCGTGAATATAGAGACCTGTACGAAGCCGGGCGTATTCGCAAAGATATTCTTGAGCGGGTCATCTCCGAGCAGAAGGGCGCACAGTATCTTGAGGATTGGATGCAGCGGCTGCTTGAGAAGGAATATGACGATTCCGTTTCCCCCCGAATAGGCAAACTGAGGGCGAACTGGAAGCGCCATTATCCTATTGACCTGGACCTGATGGTTCACCCGCTTCTGTTCAGAATCCTGTGTAGCTACCTCGACCAGGGAATTTCAATATGGGGTTTCCCTATAGGGCACAAGGGTTTTCTTGCGGCCATGAAGGAAATGGAAGAAAAAAGCTTTGCCAGTTTCTTCAAGACGAAGAGAGCTAAAAAGCTTTTGGTGTCCGGAAACTGCAAGATGGAGGATCTGCTGAAGCTCCTGGTGGGAGATGAAACTCTCTATGCGCAGTATCTGTTCGACCAGCAGTTTGCGCATCCCGGTTGGTCGGGCATGGTAGCTGCCGTCGAGGCCCAACCCGCCTCTCTCCTGAACCCGAAGAACATTACCGTTCATGACCTGGTTATCTTCGAGCTTTTGCTTGAGATTGACGCGCTCGATTCCTATTTCGGAGAAAGTTGGCAACCCATTGCCCGCATTCTGGAAGAGCGGCCTGAACCGTTGTTCGACGATGTGCCCGAGACTGAGATCGATACGGTTTTTTCCCTTTGGCACGATGCTTTTGAGTGGACGTACTACGACCAGGTGTTGACTGGAATAGCTTTGCAGGACAAGACCTGGGAAAGAAAGATCGAAAACAGAAGTTTCCAGACGTTCTTCTGCATTGATGACCGGTTGACATCGTTCCGCCGTTACCTCGAGCAGCTGGATCCGGATTGCGAAACGTTTACCACCGCCGGATTTTTTAACGTCGAACTGTATTATCAACCCGAGAACGGCAAGTTTTACACGAAATGCTGTCCCGCACCGGTCTTCCCCAAATTCCTCGTCAAGGAAATCGGTAACAAGCAGAAGATAAAGAAGGAAGTACATTTTTCCAAGCTCACGCATTCGCTTTTCCAGGGCTGGTTTATCTCCCAGACCATCGGGTTTGTGTCGGCTCTGAGATTAGCCTTGAATGTATTCAAGCCGGGCGCGATGCCTGCCATGGCCTCCTCTTATTCCCACGTGGACAAGAACGCGAGGCTCACCATCGAAAACAAGGACCCGAACGACAAGGAAAACGGTTTGCAGATCGGGTTTACGATTGACGAGATGGTCCAGCGCGTTCAGGGAGTGTTGACAAGCACGGGATTGAACGGGGTTTCGAAAACCTTCGCTCCCATTGTTTACATGATTGGCCACGGCGCATCCAGCGTAAACAACCCTCACTATACCGCCTATGACTGTGGCGCATGCGGTGGCCGGCCTGGATCGGTGAATGCCAGGACGTTCTGTTACATGGCCAATCATCCCAAGGTAAGGGAAGCGCTCAAAGAGCGGGGCGTCGTTATTCCGCCCACTACCCAGTTCCTCCCGGGTCTGCACGACACCACGCGTGACGAAGTCGCCTTCTTCGATGAAGATATTCTCTCCGAGGAAAACGCCGCCAAACACAGGAGGAATACGCTTGTCGTCAACGAAGCGCTCGATCTTCACGCCAAGGAAAGATCCCGGAGGCTGGTATCGATCAACACGAAAGCGAGTCCGAAAGAAATTCACGAAGAAATTCGACGGAGAGCAGTTTCGCTGTTCGAACCTCGGCCGGAGCTCAATCATGCGACCAATGCGGTAAGTATTATCGGCAGACGGAGCATTACGGAAAACCTCTTCCTGGACAGGCGGGCGTCGACAAGCACCTATGACTACCGCACTGATCCTGAAGGTAAGTTCCTCACTATGTCCATGGGCCCCATTGCGTTGGTTATGGGTGGTATTGACCTCGAGTATTTTTTCTCCCGGACCGACAATCACAAAATGGGTGCCGGAACGAAACTGCCGCACAACGTCATGGGTCTGATCGGGGTGGCCAACGGCGCGGATGGCGATTTGAGGACAGGGCTCCCCAGCCAGATGATTGAGGTCCACGATCCCGTCCGTCTCCTGGTCATCATCGAACATTATCCCGATGTGGCATTGAAGGTGATCAAGTCGCAGACAGCAAACTATTCGTTTTATGAAAACTACTGGGTGCATTGCCTGGTCGTGCATCCGGACACCGGTGAGCTCTGGCTGTACAAGGACGGTGATTTCTCCAAGATTTACAAGCCCCTGTTGAACGATCTGGAAACCGTATCGGATCTGAGCGTGTTGATGGAACGGGCCAAGAAAGCGGAATCGATCGAAACCCTGGATGCGGTTCAAGAGAATTTACCTGTCTACTTTATCGAGAAGAAGGAGAGAGTGAAAAAATGACGATGCCGCTGCTAACCTCGCTGCTTGGGGTATTCATATTCATCCCGTTGATCGGGTTTGCGCTCACCATGCTCGTGCCGAGAAAGAATGAGGATGCCATTTCCTGGATAGCCTACTCCACTGTCGGTTCGCACATGGTTTTGGCCTGGATATTCCTGGCCCTCTGGCTGTTCGCCGGATATCCGACGCTCGAGACAATTGAGCTTATCCTGTATAACACGGAAAGTTACAAGTTTTTCATTGCATTCTATTTCGATAAAATTACCGCGGTTTATCTGTTCGTCGGTTCCTTCCTCTGCTTTCTGGTTACCGTCTACTCCAGATGGTACCTTCATCGCGAAAGGGGCTATAAGCGGTTTTTCAACACCATCCTGTTCTTTTTCATCGGCTACAACATCATTATTTTCTCCGGTAATTTCGAGACGCTCTTCATCGGTTGGGAAGTTCTGGGAATCACCTCCTTCCTCCTGATCGGGTTCTACAGGGAGCGGTACCTGCCGGTAAAAAATGCACTCAAGGTATTCACGGTGTTTCGCGTGGCGGATATGGGCCTGATCCTCGTCATCTGGATGAGCCATCATCTGTGGCACGAAAACATCACGTTCTCCAAGCTCATGCATCCGGAACTGGTTGCACAGACTCTTCAGGGCAACGAGACACTGGGGATTTTGATCGGATTGATGCTCCTGCTGGCGGCCGCTGTGAAATCGGGCCAACTCCCGTTCTCTTCCTGGGTGCCCAGAGCAATGGAGGGTCCGACCCCGTCGAGTGCAATCTTCTACGGATCGCTCTCGGTTCATCTGGGCGTCTTCCTTTTGCTGAGAACGTTCCCATTCTGGGAAAACCAGCTCGTTGTGGTAGCGCCTGTGATTCTTCTTGGCGTGGCGACAGCCGTAGTCGCGACCCTTATTTCACGCGTACAGTCCTCGATCAAGACCCAGATCGCCTACTCTTCCGTGGCGCAGATCGGCATCATTTTCGTGGAAGTGGCGTTAGGGTTTTATGATCTTGCCTTGATCCATTTGGCAGGAAATGCATTCCTGCGGACGTATCAGCTTCTGGTTTCGCCATCGGCCGTGACCTTCCTGCTCCGCGATCAGTTCTACAACTTCGTTCCGAGGGAATACATCGACAAGCACTCCACCTCCAAGCAAATCGAGTACGCGGCCTATATGCTGAGCGTGAAGGAGTTCAACCTCGATTCGTTCATGTACTTCTTCTTCTGGGATCCCGTGAAATGGATCGGCAGGAAGCTGAACCTGGTGTTGTCCGGGGCCGGCGGTTTCGCTATCGCTACCGCACTTTTCTTCGCCGGCCTCGTCTGCCTGTACTACGAGCAGTCTTTACCGGTCGGGGTCCAGCAATTCCTGCCGACACTATTTGCCTTCATCGCGCTGATCGTCGTGCTGAAGTCTTTCTCAGAAAGAATGAGTCCCCAGTTGAGCTGGTACTTCGTCGTCATGAATCATCTCTGGATCGCGCTTGCCATCTCGTTTTACGATGAAGTGACGACCCGGGAGATCGTCATTTATATAAGTGGCATTCTCCTTTCAGGCCTTGTGGGATACGTGTGTCTGACCCAACTGAAGTCAATCGAGCGGAGGGTGGATCTGAAGGAACCTCAGGGTCATGTGTTTGAATACCCCGGCCAGGCTTTCATTTTCCTGCTTGCGTGTCTGGGCTTGATGGGTTTTCCTATTACGCCATCGTTCCTGGGAATAGACCTGATCTTCACCCATATTCACACAGACCAGATTGTATTTGCATTCATTCTCGCACTGAGCTTCATCATCGTCGGTCTCTCCCTGGTGAGAATATATTCACGGGTTTATCTTGGACCTCATGTTAAAACTTACCATGCCGTCCCCTTCAAAAACTCGTGAACGTGAAGCAATGATATGAAAGTGGGAATAAACAGACAGATCTGATGGAAATGAAAGGCGCCGGCTTAAACCCAGGGAATCAGAAGCCATGTGAGAGAAACCTCGGAATAAAGCCGGCGCTCAACGAGTATCTACAAGGGGGGTTATCAGGAAATAAGGAGGTACCGGAGTAATGAGTAATAAGTGAACGCCTCAGAAGGTTTCAGAAAATGTATTCGCTCTCCCGCAAGGGGGGTACCAGAGCGTAGACAAATCGTTTCTGACGACTTCAGCGCACGCAACTACGCCTCATCAGAGGCAATAAAAGACAAAGTATGCGAAGCCTCACACACTTCGGAAGAAAAAAGATGCTGGGGTGTAGAGGGTGGAAAAAGGAAATGCCGGATGGTATTCCGTACTTTGAGCAACTCCTCTGAAAGGGGATGGAATAAAAGATGAACTATATCACAAATGTGAAGACGAATGGCGCAGGCCACGGAAATTTGGGAAACCTGGTTGGGATGAACACATTCATGTTTTATAGACGAAAAGTACCGCGGATGAGGCTCTTCAAACCCTCTGGATAAACCTGCTGCTGGGACCTGGCAGGCGAATGGAAATTAATGGAAATATGAGACTTTTTTATTCGGGATATTTAATATCCAACTAATGGGAGTTATCACTGATGAGTTCAGCTAATGCAACTACTGCTTCTACCGCTAAACTGACAGTACCGAAAGATGGTCTGGCGGGGATGATGCAGAATTTCAAATACGATTTCACCGCGGGTTTCTTCGTATTCCTGCTGGCGTTGCCTTTGAGCCTGGGTATTGCGAAGGCGGGGGATTTCCCTCCTGCGATGGGTGTTCTTACAGCCATGATCGGCGGGGTGCTGGTCGCCCTCTTTGCCGGTTCGCCGCTCACCATCAAAGGCCCTGCGGCGGGTTTGATCACCATTGTCGCAGGCTGCGTTGCTGAAGTCGGCGGCGGTCCGGAAGGGTGGAAAATGGCCTTGGGCGTCATGGTAGTAGCGGGCGCGCTGCAGGTCGTTATAGGCTTCATGAGAGCGGGTTCGCTTAGCGATTTCTTCCCGCTATCCGCGGTACATGGAATGCTGGCTGCGATCGGGCTTATCATTATTTCGAAGCAGGCGCACATCCTCCTCGGAATAGACCCGGCGACACTGGCGGGAATGGGACCTGTGAAGCTTTATGCTCACCTGCCCCATTCCATCATGAATCCAAACGGGCCTGTGGCAATAGTCGGGATACTCAGCCTGATCGTCCTGTTCGGATTGCCTATGATAAAAAGCCCTTTAGTGAAAAAAATTCCGGCACCGATGATCGTTCTGCTGATCGCGATTCCGGGCGCCATATTCCTGGACTTCAAGACGACGCAGCCTGCGCACATACTCGTGCACATCGGTGACTTCTGGAAGGAAATTGCTTTTAATGCCGATTTCTCGCAAATCGGAACAGGGGCATTCTGGAAATATGTGATCATGTTCCTGCTGGTAGGGAGCCTGGAGTCCTGCCTGACCGTCAAAGCCGTTGACAGTATGGATCCCTGGAGAAGGCAATCGAATTTCAACAAGGATCTTATTGCGGTTGGCGCCGGAAACACCTTTGCAGCCGTGATCGGTGGCTCCCCGATGATCTCGGAAGTTGCTCGCAGCTCCGCGAACGTTGCTTTCGGTGGGCGTACGCGCTGGGCCAATTTCTTCCACGGCTTCTGCCTGTTTGTTTCGATGCTGCTCCTGATCCCCGTGATCGAGATGATTCCGAATGCCGCGCTAGCAGCCATGCTGATCTTCGTCGGCTATCGGTTGGCCTCGCCGCATGAGTTTTTCAAGACCTACAAGATTGGCAGCGAGCAGTTGACGATCTTCCTGGTTACGATTGCGGTGACGGTCGCCAGCGACCTGTTGATGGGTATCGGCGCAGGTATTCTCGTCAAATTCGTCTTCCATATCGTAAATGGTGCATCGTTCGGCAACCTTTTCGCGGCGCGCTATCAACTGAAGCAGACCGGAAATCAGTACTACATGAACGTTCAGGACGCCGCGATATTTTCCAACCTGATCGGCTTCAAGAAGGTACTGGCCAAGTTTGAACCCCAAAAAGAAGTCGTTCTCGACTTCAGCCAGGCAACGCTGGTCGATCATACCTTCATGGAATTCCTGGAGCATTTCGAGGAGCAATATGTCGAAAAAGGGGGAGCGGTGACGGTAACAGGTTTCGATCGCTTCCAACCTTTCTCTGCTCATCCACTCGCGGGAAGAAAGGCGAAGAAGGAAAAAGTCGGCGCTACCGCACCTTCGCTTGATGGTAGCACGTCGAGGGAGTGATGCCTGACCAGCAAGCTTCGTAATAAAAGTAATAAGTAATAAAAGCACGATGGACCGTATCTCCGGTCCATCGTGCTTTTAGCTTATGGAAAAGACCGTATCGCAGCTTTTATGATACGCAATGCCATGTTCCGTACCGTCTGTGTCGAACGGAAGTAAGTGGATTGGAAACCGCTACTGGATTTTGGTTCGCAAGGGAGAAGATGGATGACGATCCGTGCGTAGCGAGGCGATCAGCTTATGATAGAGGTCAATGCGGCGTACGCTCACCTTATTCTCCTGCATCGCATCCACCAATGCGCACCCTGGTTCGCTTGAATGGCGGCAGTTATTGAACTTGCATTTGCCGATGTAGGGACGAAATTCCCTGAATCCCCAGGCGATATCTTCAATGCTCAGATGCTGCAAGCCGAACTGCTGAATTCCGGGTGAATCTATGATGAGGGCATCCCTGTCGAGATGATAAAGCCGCGCATGAGTTGTCGTGTGGCGCCCTGCGTCGAGTGTGGCGGAAATGTCGGCAGTGGCACGCTCGGCGGCAGGAACAAGCGCATTGATAATGGTGGATTTTCCCATACCGGATTGACCCACCAGTACGCTGAGATGGTTTTCCAGATGGGACAGCAGGGGTTTTACGTCGTTTCTGGCACTGATGGGTAACAAAGCGTAGCCAAGTTCGCGGTAGAGTGAGAGCCTATCCAGGGCAGCGCTGCCAGGTCCTGTCAGGTCTGTCTTGTTGAGTACGATCAGAACATTGAGCCGCTGGCTTTCGGCGGCAACCAGGCAGCGATTTATCAGTTCCTCGCTGAAGCTGGGGACTGCCGCCACTACAATGATTACCTGGGTCGCATTGGCTGCGATGAGTTTCTCGCGGGAGATATCACTACGGTATAAAAGCGCGCTACGCGGCAAGATCCTTTCGATAACCCCCTGCTCAGGCGCCGTTTGATGAATTTCAACCCGATCGCCGCAGGCCGCCCCGCTCTTTTTTCCGCGTAACACGCATGTGAGCGTCGAGTCATCCGCGGTTTTAACGAGGAAATGCCTGCCGAAGGCCGCTATAATTTCTCCATGAAGGGGAGGTAAGGTAACTGATGGACAGCCTGGCGATCTCAAATTTGAAAAAGCGTGTCAATTTTCGCGGCGCAAATAAAGTCATTCTCTGACAAACCACCGATAGCATGGGTTGTGTATTCCACCAGACATTTGTTGTAACCTGCGGTAATGTCGGGATGATGGTCCTCCCGGTGTGATATCCATGCTATAGCGTTAACGAATGCCATTGTTTGATAGTAGTTCTTGAAACTGAATTCCTTGCGAATCGTTTTTCCAAGATAGTTCCAGCCATCGAGCTGCCGCATCAACTGAGTTATTTCCTCCTGTGACAAAGGAGGCATCGCTCCTTCACAAGGTTTGCATTGTTTTGTAGCGAGATCATTAACAGTGGTATTCATTCGCGCTCCTGCTGATCAATATAGAACAGAGTTAATTATGCGCCAGACTTCTCAATCGCGCTATCCTTAGCGCGGCAGGCGGGTGAGAATCATAAAATGCCGAGTGCAGAGGATCCGGCGTAAGTGTCGATGCATTGTCCTGATAAAGTTTCAGGAGCGCGCGCACGAGATCGGCTGCGGAAGCATTGTGGGCGGCATACTCATCCGCTTCAAACTCGTGTTTGCGCGAGTACAGGCTTGCCAGTGGCTGAAACAGGAAAGTGAACACAGGCATTATCAGGAAAAACAGCAGCAACGCCATCGCTGTGGAGGGCACTGTCGCAACCGGGACACCCAATCCCTGGTAAAACCAGTCCTGTTGCATCAGATAGCCAAGCCCCCAGAGAAACAGCAGACTCATCGCGAATGTCCAGGCAATGCGCTTTATGACATGATGACGCCTGAAATGCCCTAACTCGTGCGCCAGCACCGCTTCAATTTCCTGTGCATCCAGCCGGGACAGCAGGGTATCGAAGAAGACAATCCTTTTTGTTTTGCCGAATCCTGTGAAATAGGCGTTGCCATGATTGCTGCGGCGCGATCCATCCATCACGAAAAGACCGCTGGATTTGAAGCCGCATTTCCGCATCAGCTCTTCAATCCGCGTCTTCAAAGAAACATCGTCCAGCGGAGTGAATTTGTTGAAGAGAGGGGCGATCCAGGTAGGGAAGATCGCCAGCACCAGCAAGTTGAAGATCACCCATGCCAGCCAGACATAAAACCACCAGTATTCACCCATTTTTTCCATCAACCACAGGACGGCAAGCAGCAGCGGCATGCCCAGCACGATTCCCAGGGTAAACCGCTTTGCCAGATCAAGGAAGAACATGCGTGGATTCATTTTGTTGAAGCCGAACTGCTCTTCTATCACGAAGGTGCGATAGTAACTCAGGGGTAGGCCGACTACGCTCGTCAGGAACATGACACTTGCGATAAGTGCCACTCCGTGCATCAACGGATCGCTCGTCCAATTCGATATAGCGGTATGGAGAGCGTTCAGGCCGCCTCCGAGGGTGAGTATCAGCAGCAACACAACATCGAGCAGGATGCTGGCATATCCGAGACGGGTTTTCGCGCAGGTGTAGTCGGCTGCTTTCTGGTGCGCCTTCAATGATATCTGTGACGAAAAATCCTGCGGAACCTGATCGCGATGTGAAATGACGTAGTCGATATGCCGTTTCGCCAGCCACATTCGCATAAGAAAAGTGACAGCCAGGACGGTAAGAAAAATGATAGTGAAAATAGGCATGTGCAGTGGAAGTTGTACTGGCCAAATCAGGATTTACGGTTGAAGGATGACTGATCAATAGCGATATGACACAATTACATGTCGAAAATTCAAGGCGATTCAATTATGACACAAGACAATGGCCGCCTCATCTGGATCGATATGGAAATGAGCGGGCTCAGCCCGGACAGTGACCGCATACTCGAAATCGCTCTGGTCGTAACGGATTCATGGTTGAATGTTCTTGCGGAAGCTCCGGTGCTGGTCTTGTCGCAATCTGAATCGGTGCTCGATGGAATGGATAGCTGGAACAAATCCACGCATGCGAAATCGGGCCTGGTGGAAAAGGTGCGGGCATCCGGGCTGACGGAAGCCGAAGTGGAAGCACGTATGATTGCTTTTCTTCAAGAACATATTTCTGCCGGAGTTTCGCCAATGTGCGGCAATTCGATCTGCCAGGATCGGCGTTTTCTGGCACGCTGGATGCCTCGGCTGGAAGCCTGTTTCCATTACCGCAACCTCGACGTAAGCACCTTGAAGGAACTGGCAAAGCGCTGGAAACCAGAAATTCTGGCCGGCGTGACAAAACAATGCAAGCATGAAGCGCTGTCGGATATATACGACTCCATTGCGGAGCTGAAATATTACCGTGAACATTTCATGCAGGCGGTAGAGCCATGAGCCGCGTCGATATAAAAAACCCGGGATTAGGCCAGCTATTTCGGTACCCCATTTTTCAACCTCTCAGGGAAGATTGAGTATGTCGAAAGGTACCTTGTTTACCATTGCTGTCACCCCGAAAATCCCGTCCCGGCTGGCACGTCTCGAAGATCTTGCCAACGATCTGTGGTACAGCTGGGATCGAGCCACGCGCTCGCTGTTCTCACGCCTCGATCCGATCCTGTGGGGAGCCGTCGGACATAACCCGAAAGCTTTCCTCAAGCGTGTGGATGAAACGCTGCTGCTCAAGGCAGCCGAAGATCAGGTTTTCCTGGCCAATTACAACAGCATAGTGTCCGCTTATGACTACTATCATTCGGAGACGTTGTGGAATGGCATTAATACGAGCCTGAACCCGAGCGACAAGATCGCCTATTTCTGTTTCGAATTCGGTTTTCATGAGAGTTTCCCGATTTATTCGGGAGGACTTGGCATTCTGGCGGGTGATCACTGCAAGGCAGCCAGCGACTTGCGCCTGCCATTGATCGGTATCGGCTTGCTCTACCGTCAGGGATATTTTTTCCAGATGATCGATAACCAGGGGAACCAGCAGGTCATTTACGCTGATTCGGATTTTTCGGATTTGCCTGTTGCGCCAGTCCTGCGGCAGGATGGATCTGAAGTACGAATAGAAGTGGAGTTGTTGCAACGCCGGGTGGCGGTAAAGGTCTGGCGGGCAAAAATAGGACATGTAAGCCTGTATCTGCTGGACACGGACCTGCCTGAAAACTCAGCGGGCGATCGCGACATCACGCATCAGCTCTATGGGGGCGACAGAGTGATGCGCATCGAGCAGGAAATCATGCTTGGCGTGGGTGGGATCCGCGCACTACGGGAAATGGGCATCGAGCCGACGATATGGCACATCAACGAAGGCCACGCAGCTTTCATGATGCTGGAGCGCATTCGCGGCCTTGTGCAGCAAGGTCTGGATTTTCCCGCAGCACTCGAAGCCGTAGCTGCAAGCACCGTATTTACAACCCATACAGCAGTGCCCGCCGGGCACGATCATTTCAGTGATGACTTGATCAACGCCTATTTTGAGCCATTCTATCGTGATCTCCATATTACTCGTGAGGACTTTATCGGGCTTGCCCGTGTCCCGGGCAGTGACGATTTCAACATGACTGATCTCGCCATCCGGGCCTCGCGCTATCAGAATGGTGTAAGCAAGATCCACGGGAATGTGTCTGCGCGCATCTGCAAGGACGTGTGGCCCCAGATCGAGCCGGAAGAAAATCCCATGTCATATATCACCAACGGGGTGCATGTTCCCACGTTCCTCGCGCAGGAATGGGCTGACCTGTTCGACCGCTACCTGGGATACGAGTGGCGCAACAACATGTGCGATACGGAATATTGGTCACGCATCGACACCATTCCTGACCATCTGTTCTGGAGTGTCCGCCAAACTCTGAAATCACAAATGTTCTATGGCATACGCGCCCGCCTCACCACGCAGAATACGCGTAATCATGCTTCAGAAGCACATCTTGACCGGCTTCTGCGCTTCACTGACCCCATAAATCCGAACATTCTGACACTCGGCTTTGGTCGGCGCTTCGCCACCTATAAGCGCGCAACATTGCTATTCGAAGATCTTGATTGGCTGCGCAGAATCATGCTCCAGCAGGAGCGGCCGGTGATGATCGTCTTTGCCGGAAAGGCGCACCCTGCCGACGTGCCTGGACAGGATTTGATCCGGAGAGTGAGTGAAGTTGCCCGAATGCCCGAATTCGAGGGCCAGATTCTCCTGGTCGAAGACTATGATCTCCGCCTTGCCCGCCGTCTGGTGGCCGGTGTGGACGTATGGATCAACAGTCCCGTGTATCCGTTGGAGGCAAGCGGAACCTCCGGGATGAAAGCAGGCATCAACGGAACAATCAACCTGAGCGTCCTCGATGGATGGTGGGGAGAAGGCTATGACGGAAAGAATGGCTGGGCTATCAAGCCGGGGCCCGAGAATATGGATCCAGTGCGTCGCGACAAGGAAGAAAGCAAGGATTTTTATGAAACGCTGCAGGACCATGTAGCTCCCCTTTACTATAACCGCGATAAGCTGGGCTATTCTTCGGGCTGGGTAAAGATGGCGAAGAATTCGATGAAGTCGCTGCTGCCGCGTTACAACGCCACTCGCATGGTGACCGAATACACCACGAAGTTTTACCTGCCGGCAAAAAAGCAGGGTGCGCTTTATGCGGCGGATGACTTCAGCAACGCAAGAAAGATAGCGGCCTGGAAAGCATTCGTAAGAAAAGCGTGGCCCGGCGTTGAGATTCGGCGTCTGGTTACGCCCTCCGGCCAGATCAGTTTCGGCGAGGCAGTGGATTTTCGTGTCGCAGTGAAGCTGAACGGGTTACATCCGGAGGATGTGGTGGTCGAACTGCTGATCTGTCGTCGATTGAAAAAGACTACGCTATGCTCGTTCAAGCATGTCCGCTTCGAGTTCAGCGGTATCGAGGAAGAATCGGCCGAGCACCTGTTCAAACTGGACCATACTCCCGACTTGTGCGGCAAGCTGGACTACTATATCCGGGTCTATCCGTATCATGCTTTGCTGACCCATCCATTCGAAATGGGCATGATGGTGTGGCTGTAGGTTTCCTCCATCTGCCTTTGCCTTCTCTACCTGCCTCTGTCCGTCGTGCAGACATGGTGCTTGCGTTGGCGCCTATCGTTTCTGGTCGAGCAGCGACAGGTAGATTTTCCGGTAGTCGGCTGCGCTGGCACGCCAACTGAAATCCTGCGCCATACCGTTTCGCATCAAACGACGCCACACCGGTTTGTCACGATACGCCGCAACAGTCCTCTCCAATGTGCCCAGAAAGGCCTCGGGCGTCAGTTCATGAAATACGAAACCTGTGGCGGTTCCATCGGCCAGGCTCCCCGTCGTGCAGTCAACGACGGTATCGAGCAAGCCGCCCGTCCCATGGACGAGGGGAGGAGTGCCGTAGCACTGGCTGTACATCTGATTCAGACCACAGGGTTCAAACCTCGATGGCATCAGGAAACTGTCAGCCCCTGCCTCTATCAGATGCGCCAGTTTTTCGTCAAAACCGATGCGTACCGCCATTTTTCCGGGATGATTTCTTGCCATCCGCATCAGCTCCTGCTCCAGCATCGCTTCGCCACTTCCCAAAATAACGAGTTGCCCGGGTATGTCAATCAGTTGTGTGACGATCCGCAAAAGCAGATCATAGCCTTTCTGATAAGTGAGGCGGCTCACTGCGCCAAACAGCGGAATATCAGGATCGACGGTAAGCCCCAGTTGCTGTTGCAGCCCGGTCTTGTTGATGACTTTGCCGGACAGATCATCCATCGAATAGTTTTGCTCAAGATGGGGATCATTGACAGGATCCCACTCATCGGAGATGCCGTTCACAATGCCCGTGATGCGCTCGTGCCGTCGGGAGAGCAGTCCTTCCATGCCAAAACCGAGAGGCGGCACCTGAATCTCCCTCGCATAAGTAGGGCTTACAGTGACGATGTGGTCGCAATAGTAGAGTCCAGCCTTGAGGAAGGACATGCCTCCATAATATTCCACTCCTTCGGCATGGAAGCTGGCCTGAGGCAATCCCATCTGAGATACAGTCTCGGGGGAAAATACTCCCTGAAAAGCGAGGTTATGAATCACCATCAGAGATGCTGCCTTTGTTCCCTTATGGAAATGGAGATAGGCAGGGACGAGGCCGCTTTGCCAGTCATTGCAATGAACAACGTCTGGATGCCAGTCCAGAGGGCTGGCATCGCTTGCCAGAATCGCGCCGATTTTTGAGAGAAGGCCAAAGCGTATCGCGTTATCGGGCCAGTTGTGTCCCTGGGCGTCGGTGTAGGGGCCTCCGTCACGCCAGTAGAGCTCCGGGCAATCAATAATGAGCAGGGGAACATTGCCAGACGCGCCAAATGGCAGCCTTGCCGACAGCAGCGTTGCTGCCGGAAATGAGGATTGAGCGGCAAACTCCGCTATCTTCTGCTTGTTTTTCAATCCGTTGAGTACCTGAGGATAACCCGGAATGAGTATGTGCACGTCTGCTCCAAGCTCGCTCAAGGCCGTGGGCAAGGCAGCGCTCACCTCACCCAGTCCTCCGGTTTTGTTAAGAGGGTGAATCTCGGGCGTGATGAATAGAACGTCGAGGTGCGGATGTGATCGTGCAGGAGTCATGAGTTTTTCCGTTTACTGTTCATTGTCATATGGGAGCCGGGTTAACTGAGCAGGAAGCATAGGCATAACGCTACGTGGCGCTCGCATGTCTCAGTACTGTTATTGATTATCGCCGCGGCTCTACCAGGGTTATGGATTTGTCCTGGAGGATCAACCTGCCTCCCTTATCCGTCGGTGCTGGTTGCAGGCAGATCAGTATGAACAAAAATGAGCCCGGCAAGCGGGGGCAGGGTGATAACAATTGAATCCGCCCGTTCCATGGAAGGCTGGGCAGTTGTCTGGATACTTCCCATGTTACCGAGATCGCTGCCTCCATAGTAACGAGAATCGCTGTTGAAGATTTCTTGATAGCTCCCCGCTGCGGGCACGCCGATGCGATAACGGCTGCGTGGCACCGGCGTAAAATTGAGTACCACCAGAGCAAACGAACCGTTTCGTGCAAAACGCAGATAACTGATCACAGAGTTGTCCGCATCGTGACAATCCACCCACGAAAAACCTTCCGGCTCAAAATCACGTTGATGCAGTGCAGCAACGGTACTGTACAGTTGGTTGAGGTCACGCACTGCCATCTTTACTCCATGATGCCAGCTATCGCCCAACTGATACCAGTCGAGTTCGCGCGATGAATTCCACTCCCGCCCCTGGGCAAATTCATTCCCCATGAAATTGAGTTTTTTTCCGGGATATGTCATCTGATAGGTAAACAGCAGGCGCAGGTTGGCGAATTGTTGCCATGCATCTCCCGGCATCTTGCCCAAGAGCGAGCCTTTGCCGTGAACGACTTCATCGTGGGAGAACGGCAGCAAGAAATTTTCGCTGTATGCGTACAACTGGCCGAATGTCAGCTGGTCGTGATGGAAACGCCGGTAGACCGGATCATTGCGCATATATACCAGGGTGTCGTTCATCCAGCCCATGTTCCACTTCATGGAAAAACCCAGCCCGCCGAGGTAAGTGGGGCGGGACACACCCGGCCATGCGGTGGATTCCTCGGCAAGTGTCAGCGCGCCCGGGAATTCCTGGTGCACCATGATATTCAGTTCACGCAGAAAATCGATGGCCTCCAGATTCTCCCTGCCACCATATCTGTTCGGCAGCCATTCACCTGGAAGCCGCGAATAGTCGAGATAGAGCATGGAGGCGACAGCATCGACCCGCAGCCCGTCAAGATGAAATTCCGATAGCCAGTAGTGGGCGCTGGAAAGGAGAAATGATTTCACCTCATTACGCCCGTAGTTGAAAATGTGCGTCCCCCAGTCCTGATGCAGGCCCATGCGGGGATCCTCATGTTCATATAGCGCGCTGCCATCGAATCGGGCAAGGGCGAAAGCATCCTGCGGAAAGTGCGCGGGGACCCAGTCCAGGATTACGCCGATTTCCTCCTGATGACAGGCGTTGATGAAAAATTTCAGATCGTCCGACGTGCCATACCGGCTGGTTGCGGCAAAATAACCCGTCGTCTGATAACCCCAGGATTCATCCAGGGGATGTTCCGAAATGGGAAGCAACTCGATATGCGTGTACCCCATTTTCCGTACATACGGGATCAGATGACCGGCAAGCTCCCGGTATGAATAGAAACTTCCATCCGCGTGCCGTTTCCATGATCCGGCATGAATTTCATAAATATTGAGCGGAGTGCTAAGCCAATCCCATACTGCGCGCTGCGTCATCCATCGCGCGTCATTCCACGTCATCTTGCTGTCGAATGGAGTACAGGCAGCAGTGCCGGGACGTACTTCATAATGACGGGCATAAGGATCCGTTTTAAGAAGGATCGCGCCGGTATCACGATTCCGGATTTCATATTTATAAAATGAATCCGTCGGCACACCGGGGATGAACAATTCCCATACTCCACTCTGACCATGGGAGGCCATCGGGTGGATACGCCCATCCCAGCGGTTAAAGCTTCCCACCACACTGATGCGTTCCGCATTCGGCGCCCAGACGGAAAAACGAACTCCGGCAACCCCTTCCATTTCCACCAGATGAGAGCCGAGCGTCTTGTAAGCCTGATGCAAGCGGCCTTCGTTGAACAGATACAGGTCATGTTCCGAAACTTGCGGAGGGAACGCATAGGCGTCATAAGTATCGTACACCCGTGCTGGTGCTTCGAAGGAAGCCTCTTCGATGCGTAGCTGATAAGGCCGTGGCGGCGGTATAAGTCCCCGCCATTCAAAAACTCCGGCAGGATGGACTCTTGTCATGCTTTCGAAACCGCCGCCTGCATCAATCGAGAGGCTTGCAGCATAAGGATGGAAGGCGCGCACCACCCAATGCTCATGTTCCGCATGGGCGCCAAGGAAGCTGAAAGGATCGTGCAGGCGCCCGGCCAGCAGGGCATGCAGCCGGGGGTCTCGCTTGATGGAGGAACGCTGTATTGTAAGATGCGGTCGCATGCATCGATTATAACGTGTGATAGCCTGGGATAGCGATGGCGGCAACTACCTACGAGCAGGACTGATCTCGTTTCGTGATTGGCGTGCTTCACGCGCCGCGCTTCCTTGCCAGAGACCTGCCGGAGTTTCCCAAACCGGGGCTGCGTCAGCCCGAGAAATTGCCCGGCTTCGCGGATTTCGGCGGATGATCTCTTTTTAATGATCAGTACATAAGTAGGAGAGAACATTGTCGTCCTGCTCCAGCATTTCTTCCAGGTGTGCCGCGTTCTCTTCTTTTACGTCGATAAACGCCAGATCATGCTTACCGTTGTAGTGCTGGACCGCATCTCGCCACGAGCCGTCACATGCAAGGGCGAGCGCGTTGACTGCAAACGACCCCTCGTTGGCGAAGATGATTTTGTAGCTTCTGGTTGCTGCCACTTTATTTCTCCTCTTGATTTGGCCTGGTTAATCGGTTGCTGCATGATTTACACTACACAGGAGCATTATTCCTGTTCCCAAGGGCGAAAGAGGGAAAGAGGGATATTTTTTAGGAGTGGAGATGTTCAAAATCCTCACGCTAATAGTTATCCTTGCTCTATCAGGATGTGCGGGAAAGCGTGGTCCAGGCTCAGGTACGGCTAATAAAAAAATCGCGTGCCGCACGTGCATGGCCTAATGCCATCGGACCATCAAGCAAACCGGCAATACTGGAATCCGTCCGCCCGCCCCGCACAATAATTTGCTTCGCTATTTTAGCCCGTTCCGCAATGACTTTGGTAACCTCAGGCTTTGGGCTGCGTGGGCGGGCCATAAGAGGAGCAGGCGAGGAGAAAACAGCCCCGGCGAAACAGCCCCGGCGCAAACAAGGCGCTTGCGCTTCCTTCAATTTAGCTGCAGAAAACTGCTGCAACTGCAATAATATAGTGGTCAAAGAGTCGTCCATGCGACAATTCAAGGGAGGTCTGAATGAAATTGCCGGCTGACTTGCGCTCTTATAGCCAGATCACACGTAATTCGATAGCAATGATACTGGCTGGAGGCCGCGGCACCCGGCTGCGGCAGCTGACCGACTGGCGGGCGAAACCCGCGGTTCCTTTCGGCGGCAAATTCCGCATCATCGATTTCCCTCTTTCAAATTGCGTGAATTCTGGTATTCGCCGCATTGGTGTCGCAACGCAATACAAGGCGCAAAGCCTGATCAGCCATATCCAGCAAGGATGGGGATTTCTTGACGGACGGTTTCAGGAATTCATCGAACTGTTGCCGGCACAGCAGAGAACTGAAGAAAGCTGGTACCAGGGAACAGCGGATGCCGTATACCAGAATATCGACATCCTGCGGAGTCATAATCCGAACTACGTACTGATCCTGGGGGGCGATCACGTCTACAAAATGGATTATGCCAAATTGCTGGCCGATCACATTGCGAAATCCGCCGAGATGACCATTGCCTGCATTGATCTTCCTCTGGAGGAGGCGAGCGCTTTCGGAGTCATGAGTGTAACCAAGGACGGAAGGGTGACAGGTTTCGCCGAAAAACCTTCAGCTCCCACAGCGGTTCCAGGCCGTCCGGGCTATGTGCTTGTCAGCATGGGAATATACGTTTTCAACGCTGAATTTCTTTTCGATCAGTTGATACGCGATCACGATGATTCGAACTCGTCGCATGATTTCGGCAAGGACCTGATCCCGCATCTTGTACCACGAAGCCGCGTATTCACCCACCGCTTCTCGGACAGTTGCGTGAACATGGTATCTGGCGTACCGTATTGGCGCGACGTGGGCACAGTCGATGCGTATTGGGAGGCCAATCTCGACCTGGTTCAGGTGACACCCGAGCTGAACTTGTATGATCAGGATTGGCCTATCTGGACGCACCAGGAGCAACTGCCCCCGGCCAAATTTGTCTTTGATAATGATGATCGGCGGGGACAGGCGCTGGATTCCATGGTCTCCGGGGGCTGCATTATCAGCGGGGCGACGGTGCGCCGCTCGCTGTTGTTTTCCAACGTGCAGGTGCGAAGTTACAGCAGTCTTGAAGATTCGGTGATATTGCCGAACGTGGATGTAGGTCGAAACGCCCGGTTGAGGCGGGTAGTGGTCGACAAGAACTGCATCATTCCTCCCGGTTTGGAGGTGGGATTTGATCCGGTGGAAGACAGAAAGCGTTTTTATGTGACTGAAACGGGTGTTACGCTTGTCACTCCGGAAATGCTGGGGCAAAAGATACATTATGTAAGATAATAGAAACGGATCGGATCTGGATAAGGTTGATTAAATAGGTGTACGAGATATGCAACCAGTACAATTAGTCTTGCTGTGGCACATGCATCAGCCGGATTATCGCAATTACGAGACCGGCGAATTCATGCTCCCATGGGTATACCTGCACGCGATCAAGGATTACAGCGATATGGTCGCTCACCTTGAGGCCCACCCCCGTATTAAGGCGGTGGTCAATTTCGTGCCAGTGCTGCTGGATCAGCTCGAGGACTATGCCACCCAGTTTGCTTCCGGAGAGATCCGGGATCCGCTGTTGCGGTTGCTGGCCACTCCCAGTCTGGATGACGTTTCCCAGGAAGATCGATTACGTGCCTTCGACAGCTGTTTTCGCAGCAATCATCTGACCATGATGCAGCCGTATCCTGCATACAAACGCCTGTACGACATCCATGAAATGTTGAGGGAATACGGGGACGGGGAACTGGCCTATCTTTCCGGCCAGTATCTTGCTGATCTGCTGGTCTGGTATCACCTGGCCTGGACGGGTGAAAGCGTGCGGCGAAGCAGTGAGATAGTGATCCAGTTGATGACGCAGGCGAAGGGTTTCAGTTATGCAGACCGGATGCAGTTGCTCGATGTGATTGGAGAGGTTGTGCAGGGCTTGATTCCTCGTTATCGCAAGCTGGTGGAATCAGGGCAGATCGAGCTTTCCACCACACCGCATTACCATCCGCTCGCACCCTTGCTGATCGATTTTTCATCCGCTCGCGAGAGCATGCCAGGTTCGGCTCTGCCGGCCGAGCCGGTTTATCCGGGAGGGCGAAGCCGCGTCGCATCCCAACTGGTTTCCGCCATTGAAAGCCATGTCGCGCGTTTTGGTGCAAGACCCGAGGGAGTATGGCCTGCGGAAGGAGCTGTATCAGCACCGCTACTTGAGATACTGGGTGAAAAAGGTTGCAAGTGGTCTGCCAGTGGCGAAGGGGTGCTGGCGAACAGTCTGCATCACTCCTATCCGGGCGAGCCTCTGCCGGAGAGGAGTCACTTTCTTTACCGGCCATATCGGGTTGACGGAAAAGCAGGCGATGTCATTTGCTTCTTCCGGGACGAGAAATTGTCGGACATGATCGGTTTCGAGTATGCCAAGTGGTTTGGACGGGACGCTGCCGAACATCTGGTGCGATCTCTGGAGGAGATCGGGCGTAGCGCATTGCCGGGAGAGGAACCGGTCGTGAGCGTGATTCTCGACGGCGAGAATGCCTGGGAATACTATCCCTATAATGGATATTATTTTCTCAATGATCTGTATGAAATTCTTGAAAACCACTCTTCCATCCATTCCACGACCTATCGCGACTATATCGCAGCCGAGAAAGAGACAGAAGCAGCGCGCTTGCCGGTTCTGACGGCAGGCAGCTGGGTGTATGGAACCTTCTCCACCTGGATCGGGGATCGGGACAAGAACCGTGCGTGGGATCTGCTGAGCGCAGCCAAGCACAGCTATGACCTCGTCATGCAAAGCGGGCGCCTGACTCCTGACGAAAGAGAGAAAGCGGAGCGGCAGCTTGCCTCCTGCGAAAGTTCCGACTGGTTCTGGTGGTTGGGGGACTATAATCCGCCTTATGCGGTATCGAGCTTCGACCAGTTATTCCGCGACAATCTTGCCAATCTTTATGTCCTGCTGAAACTGCCTGTACCCGCCTCTGTCACTGAGCCCATCAGCCATGGGGGAGGGGTGCATGAGACGAGCGGCGCAATGCGGCGTGCCTCCTAAGTAGCTGCTTCTATTCCTGCTGTAAAGCAAAGCGGGGGAAGCCATGTACCCGTAGCCACTTGGACAAAGTGCGCTCCGACATATTCGCGCTCACCCGCTTGATTGAACCGCAGACTCTCCCGAGTCCGACACAGTCCAGTGACAGAGCAGGTTACGCCACAGGGTCTTAAACCCATGATTGCAGTATGGTTCGGAGTCATGGGCCTATAGTGATGTTCATAAAATTTCTGGTAAAATTGCGGATTCTCCAAGAGCTCAGCAAGGATCTGTCATGACTTATGTGGTAACTGAAAGTTGTATCAAATGCAAATACACGGATTGCGTGGATGTGTGTCCAGTGGATTGCTTTCGGGAGGGGCCCAATTTTCTGGTGATTGATCCTGACGAGTGCATAGATTGCACTTTGTGTGTGGCTGAGTGTCCGGTAGAGGCTATTTACTCGGAGGACGACGTACCCTCAAATCAACAACATTTCACCGCGCTGAATGCTGAATTGTCCAAAGCCTGGAAACCCATCATTGAGAGAAAGGATGCGCCGCCTGATGCCGACGATTGGGCAAAGGTAACGGAAAAACTGGATAAGCTGGAACGCTGAACCGACAGCGGTAGCTTGCCGCGGCATGCCTGCCATTTCTCATTCTCTACAAATTCCTTTCCCCGAAGTTGTTGTAAACCGTATCGCCGGATTGAAAGCCGGCGATACGGTTGTGACTCCCAACCGGCGGCTCGCCATCACCCTCAGGCGCGAGTTCGATCGAATCCAGGCAGCACAAGGAATTTCTGCCTGGGCTTCAGCCGACATTCTGCCAGTTTCCGCATTTATCGAGCGCATCTACGAAGATGCGCTTTATTCCACTCATGCGTCTCATCTACCCCAACTGCTTACATCTGCACAGGAGCAGCTCTTGTGGGAGGAGGCTGTCGCCCGATCGGTGGGTGCTTCCGTCTTGCTCTCCGTGGCAGAAACCGCACGGTTGGCCCGAGAGGCGTGGGTGCTTGCCCATGAGTGGCAGTTGATCCCCCGGCTCGGGAAATTCGTGCTGAACGAGGATTGCAGGGCATTCAGCGGCTGGTCGCGCCGCTATGAAAATGTCACCCGCAAGGCTCGCCAGATCGACCGTGCACGTCTTTGCACGCTTGTAACCGGCTTGTGCGGTTCCCCTGGCATCGCAATACCGCAACGCCTGATTTGTTATGGTTTCGACAGCGTTACACCGCAGTGGGCTGCGCTGCTGGCAAAGCTTGAGGAAGCTGGTTGTGAGGTCGATGAGGTGAGAGGAATCATTCCGCCCGTGCAGCGGTTCGAAATACCGCACTCCGCAAACCGGACTGTGCACCGGGTGGAATGCGACGTCAGCAATGATGAGATTTATCGTGTCGCGGTGTGGGCGCGGGCCCGAATCGAGAGGGATAGCGCCGCTCGCGTCGGCATAGTGGTTCCGCAGCTTTCGGAGTATCGGGGCAGCCTCGTGCGGATCTTCAGCTCCGTGATGGAACCGGATGTCCGTCAAGCCCTTCCCGGCACACCGCGGCACATGCCATTCAACATATCCCTGGGTGTTGCGCTGGGTTCGTATCCGCTGGTACATGCTGCGTTCCTTGTGCTTGAGCTCATTCAGGGAGAAATCGAGTTCGAGCGTGCAAGCCTCTTGTTACGCTCCCCCTTCCTGGCTGGGGCGGAAGCCGAAATGCTTCCTCGTGCGCAGCTTGATGCAAAACTGCGCAAGCATGCCGAGCCTGTGATCGCGCTCGACCGCCTGCTTGGACTGGTAAAGCGTGAAAACAACGCAAACTGTCCAATCCTGGCGAGGCTGTTGTCGGCCTGCGAAAAGTTCTGCAAAAAAATGTCGACGGACAAGCAGCGTCCTTCCGCACTGGCGAGAGCAATTTCCGATATCCTGCGGCTTGTCGGATTTCCGGGTGAAAGAACTCCTGACTCTTCAGAGTACCAGACGCTCAAAAAATGGCAGGACGTCCTCGCGGGCTTCGCCCTTCTTGATAACGTTACCACCGGCATGAGCTATCGCCAGGCCGTCTCACACCTGCGCGGGATGGCTGCCGATACCTTGTTTCAGCCAGAGACGCCGGACGTTCCCATCCAGATACTCGGCGTCTTTGAAGCTGCCGGAATGATGTTCGATCATCTCTGGGTGATGGGATTGTCGGATGAGGGCTGGCCGCTGCAACCGCGCCCGAATCCGTTCCTGCCGATCGAGCTGCAGCGCGCTGAAAGGCTGCCCCTGAGCTCGCCGGCAACCACTCTTGAACTTGCATCCCGCTTTACCGATGGATGGCTGGCTGCATCGAAGGAAGTTATTCTGAGCCACGCCCGGCATAGCGGGAGCAGCGATACGCGCGAGCTGGCGCCAAGCCCGTTGATCGCACATATTGCTGCCAGCGATATCGAGCTTCCGAACCTGCTTCCGGATTATGTGAAACATCGCGATCTGATCCATCAGGGACGCCGACTTGAGCGAATAAAGGACGATCCGGCCCCTGGAATAGTTCATGACAAAGGAAGAGATGGCAGGGCCCGCGGCGGCGTAGCGGTGATAAAAGACCAGGCCGCCTGTCCATTCCGCGCGTTGGCGCTACATCGTCTGCATGCGGAAGGCTTGAAGACGCCTCATTCCGGACTGGATGCGGCAGAGCGCGGCACGCTGGTTCACGAGATGCTTGCCCAGGTATGGGGGCGGATCAGGGACAAAAGCACACTGGATGCCCTGGCTGAGGACGAGTTGAAAATACTGCTGACCAGCGCCGCGGGAGAGGTGATTGCCCGCATGAGCGTCAGGCATCCGTACACCTTGTCAGAACGTCTTGCCCGGATAGAGCAGCGGCGGCTGATAAGATTGGCCCGGGAATGGCTCGAAGAAGAGAGGAAGCGAAGCGATTTCACTGTAGTTTCCACCGAGGCCAGAAGGAGTATCGAAATCGCCGGACTCGCCTTGAGCACACGGCTGGATCGCGTGGATGAACTCGCCGACGGTCGCCGGATTGTCATCGATTACAAAACACGGGCGCCTTCCGTGAACGCGATGCTGGGTGAACGCCCGGATGAGCCTCAACTGCCGCTCTATCTTGTGGCCGCTGAGGCGGGCGCTGCCGCCATTGCCTTTGCACAAGTCAGAACCGGAGAAATGCGGTATACCGCGCTTGCACGCGACAACGATCTTTTGCCCGGCGTAAAGGGGTTTGCGGAATCACGCCACATCGATCGATATGACTCGTGGGAAGCACTCGTCGCAGCCTGGTTTGATGCTCTTGTAAGCGTCGTTACCGATTTTTCCAGCGGTCATTCGCAAGTCGACCCCAAGAAATATCCACAGACCTGCCGCACATGCGATGTTCGCCCCTTGTGCCGTATTTACGAGCGCGCAGCCATGGATTTCACTGAGCAAGGGGAGGAAGAATGAGTAATGCGCTCCCGCTGCAGCAGAATGCATCGAGTGTTCCGCCGGATGAGGCGGAACGGCGCCAGACTCTCGATCCTGCGTGCTCATTCATTGTGCAGGCTCCGGCCGGATCCGGTAAAACCGGGCTTCTGATTCAACGCTATCTCAAGCTGCTGGCTTGCGTCGAAGAACCCGAGGAGGTGGTGGCGATCACGTTCACGCGCAAAGCGGCTGCGGAGATGCGCCAGCGGCTGATGGCCGCGCTGACCTCCGCCCAGAAGGCGGCTCATTCATCCGGAGCCCAGGAAACCGGGCAGGAAAGCGAACATGAAAAAACGACCCGGACACTGGCTCATGCGGTGCTGCGGCGGGATGTGGAGGCGCACTGGCGCCTTGCTGATCATCCTGCCCGGCTGCGCATTCAAACATTCGATTCGCTATGTGCGTCCCTTACCCGGCAGATGCCAGTGCTCTCCGGGTTCGGGGGGCAGCCGGAAACGGTGGATGACGCCTCCGATCTATATCTCGAGGCGGCGCGCGCCACTCTTGATCTGCTTGACGGCGACGATGCGGTTGCCAGTGATGTCGAGTGTTTGCTGGAGCACCTCGATAATGATATCGGGCGTATAGAAAAACTGCTTGTAGAAATACTGGCCCTTCGGGACCACTGGTTGCGGCATGTTCATGTCCGAGAGCGACACGATCTGGAAGCGGCATTAGGGAATACACGCCGGCAGGCATTGCGGCGCTTGCGCGCATTGTGGGCGTTCCATCCTCCTGCCGCCCAGAATGAACTGATTGCGCTGGCCAGATATGCCGGCAGCAACCTGGCGAGCGGCGGGAGCATGTCAGTTGAATACGAACGGCTCAGTGCGTTCGACACCTTGCCTGGGTGTGAGGAGCAGGATGTTTCCTGCTGGTGCGCCATTTCGGAACTGCTCCTCACGAAAGGAGGGGATTGGCGCAAGCAGTATACCGTCAGGGAAGGTTTTCCACCCGGCGCATCTGGTACCAAAGCTGAAAAAGAGATTGCAAAATCCTGGAAAGACCGAGCGTTACAGCTGATTTCCCGGTTGGCCGCAAATGATGATGATTCGCTTCGCCAGTCGCTGCGCGACATTCGCCTGCTGCCGCCACCTGCTTACACCGAGGGGCAGTGGAAAATACTCGGCTCGATTATCCGGCTGCTGCCCTATGCTGTTGCACAGCTGAAGCTCGTATTTCAGCTGCATGATAAGGTGGATTTTAGCGAAGTGGCGCAGGCAGCATTGCGCGCCCTGAGTGATCCCGAGGGGCCGACAGATCTTGCGCTCACGCTCGATTATCGCATTCGGCATTTATTGATAGATGAGTTTCAGGATACTTCGATCAGCCAGTATGACCTGGTCACAAAACTGACGACAGGATGGGAGCCGGGAGACGGACGCAGCATGTTCGTGGTGGGCGACCCGATGCAGTCCATCTATCGTTTCCGCCAGGCTGAAGTCGGGCTGTTCCTGCGTGCTCGCGCTACCGGATTTGGAAACGTGACACTCAGTCCGGTTTCACTCTCCGCCAATTTCCGGTCACAGCGCGGTATCGTGGACTGGGTTAATGCGACGTTCGCAAGCGTCATGCCGCAGCGCGAGAATATTTCAACGGGTTCGGTACGCTACTCGCCCTCCGTTGCCGTGCGCACTGCGTTGCCAGACGCTGCTGTCAGTGTGCATCCATTCTTCAACGACGATCATGGGGCCGAGGGAGCAAAAGTGGTGGAGGTTGTCGCGCGCGCGCAGCGTGATGAGAACTGCTCCACCACTGCCATTCTGGTTCGAAATCGCCGCCATCTGGCGGAAATCCTGCCTCGGCTCAAAAAAGCCGGATTACGTTTCCGAGCGATCGAAATCGAAGGACTGAGCCGGCAGCCCGTAGTACAGGATTTATTGGTCCTCACTCGGGCGCTGATGCACCCGGCCGACCGATTGGCATGGTTTGCGTTGTTGAGAGCCCCGTGGTGCGGGCTTACGCTGGCAGACCTCCACACTCTTGTTTCGGCTGCTCCTGGTCAATCTGATGAGGCGCTCGACCCCGGCACCGCAGAAGAGAGAGAGGAAAACGCCGGAACCGGTTCCGGCACCGCGTGGGAGTGGCTTCAGGATGAAAACCGTATCGCCTCTGTATCGGCTGATGCCTATGAACGGCTGCTGCGGGTGCGTGATGTATTGAAGGCGTGCATGGCCAATCGGGATCGACAATCCCTGCGGGCAACGGTTGAAGCTGCCTGGTTGGCGCTGGGGGGGCCGGCGTGCCTCGAAGATGAGACAGGACTGGAAGACGCTTCAGCCTACCTTGATTATCTTGAGTCGCATGAGGAAGCGGGCAGCATTCGCAGTCTCGCGGCATTGGAGGAAGGATTGACAGGTCTTTCCGCCTTGCCCGATGCGAAAGCGGACGATACCCTGCAAATCATGACCATCCACAAGGCCAAGGGACTGGAGTTCGACTGCGTGATTGTACCCGGCCTCGGCCGCTTGTCGCGCAGCGATGACAAGAAGCTCTTCATGTGGATGGAGCATTTGCGCGACGAATGGCCGGAAACGGAAACGGAAGAGGAAGAGGAAAGCAGCGGGAGGAATGATCTGTTGCTCGCACCCATCCAGGAAACCGGTTCCGGGAGCGATCCAATCTATTCGTGGATCGAAAAGCTCGATGACGAGAAGGAATGCCTGGAGGATGGACGGTTGCTCTACGTAGCTGCAACACGCGCCAGAAAGCGTCTGCATCTTCTTGGCAGTACTGGCGCTATCAGCGGCAATGAAGGCGGGGTTGAACTCAAACCTCCGCCGGTCAGGACTTTGCTGAGCAAAATCTGGCCTGCGGTCGAGTCCTTTTATAGGGAGGCCGCAGCAAAAGCAGCTTTTTCAGACCTCCCGTCATGCGGCGACAATAAAGAGCAGGAAGCAAGAGACAAACCCGTGATCGACCAGTCGCTTCGCCGTCTGATATCCCGCTGGGAGCTTCCGCCCGCCCCGCGCGCCCTACAGTGGAAGTCCAGCCAGCCTCCTTTGCCAATCCGGGGGGAAGTCGAATATTCCTGGGCTGGCGAGACAGCCAGGCTTGTCGGCAATATAGTCCACAAATGGCTGCAACGTATTGCCGAGGACGGGCTGGCTGACTGGAATGCCGCTCGAATCACGGAACTGCGGGATATCTTCCGGCGCCAGTTGATTGCATGCGGCGCGATCAGCACGGGTAAGGATGATTCTGATGATGCCGTAAAAAGAGTGATGGCAGCGCTTACTCACGCAGTGAGCGAGCCGCGCGGACGCTGGCTGCTGGAACCGCAGCAGGAGGCGCGCAGCGAGTTGCACATGACCGGTAACATTGCGGGCCAATACATGGATTTCGTGATAGATCGTACTTTTCGCGATGCGGAGGGTCAACGATGGGTCGTTGACTACAAGACAAGCAGCCATGAAGGCGCTGATGTGGAGGGCTTTCTCGATCGCGAGCAGGAGCGCTATCGCGATCAGCTGGATCGTTACGCTGCACTCATGGAGGCAGCGGAAGGACAGCCGGTAAGGCGAGGGCTCTATTTTCCCCTGCTCAAGGGATGGCGGGAGTGGGGTGACGAGACTTGAAGGGTAAATAACCCGCGACTGAAGTCGGAGGCTTTATTGTGAAACATGGATACTACTGACCACATTTCCGCAAACGACCCAGTAGGGAGTAAACCATTGGATTTTTATATGCAGGTGAGTTTATGCGCTTTCTGATATATGCATTCGTTTTTTTTGCACTGGTGGGATGTGTGGCAACCTCGGTAGTTCCTCCGACCGCTGAGCCGCGTCCGGAGATCGAAGGAGAGAAGATTGAAGAGAGGGTCGAAGGAAAGATAGAAGAGAAGGTCGAAGAGAAAGTAGAAGGGAAGGTCGAAGAGGAGAGAAAAGAGGGGGTCGAAAATTTCATCGGTGAAATGGTCGAAAGACACGGCTTTGTCCAGACTGAACTGGAGGACATTCTTGGGCAGGCGCAGTATCAGGAGGGAATCATCAAAGCGATTTCGCAGCCTGCTACCGCAAGGCCGTGGTATGC
The DNA here is from genome assembly GCF_055385915.1 of Nitrosospira sp. TNL300. Classification (NCBI taxonomy): domain Bacteria; kingdom Pseudomonadati; phylum Pseudomonadota; class Betaproteobacteria; order Nitrosomonadales; family Nitrosomonadaceae; genus Nitrosospira; species Nitrosospira sp. TNL300. Next base: position 867,126 of record NZ_AP041005.1, read on the forward strand.
ATACCGGCCTGTCTTCGTCACGCCGAAGCGTATTGCCGCGGGTGTAGCCTTCTGGAACACAAATGCCGCGGACCTGGAGCGTGCCCGCAGGGATTTCGGGATTCCCGAGGAGATCATCGCAGCCGTAATCGGTGTCGAGACTTTTTATGGGACACAAAACGGCAAGCACCGGATACTCGACGCCCTGACTACGCTTGCATTCAACTATCCCCGGCGCGCGGCCTTCTTTCGCGGCGAGCTGGAGCAATATCTCCTGATGGGACGAAACCAGCAGGCTGACCTCCTGAATATCAGGGGTTCTTATGCAGGGGCAATAGGGATTCCGCAATTCATGCCCAGCAGTTACCGGCGGTACGCGGTGGATTTCAATAATGACGGCAAGATCGATTTATCCGGCAGCGCGGCGGATGCAATCGGGAGCGTTGCCAATTATCTGAAGAGCTACGGATGGGAAGCAGACCAGCCTATAGTGCTTCCCGCGGTGGTGAATGGGGAAGATTACCGCGCGGCTTTATATTCAGGACACCCACCGCACTATACTGTGGCGGAGATTGGACAATGGGGTGTGGCGCCCCGTTGGCATGCTCCCGGTGGCCGGCTGGCTACGCTTGTGGAACTCGAGATGAAGAATGGAAAAGAGTACTGGCTGGCTTTCAATAATTTCCATGTCATTACCCGCTACAACCGCAGCGTAAATTATGCGATGTCGGTGTTGCAGCTGGCGGAAGAGATTCGGGCAGCGAGAGCCTCGGATTTATAGCGGTGAGGAACTCTCGCGCGATTTCTTTTTTTGTAAGGCATCCTATGTTTTCTCAATATCACCTGCTTGAAAACCTTGTACAGAAGATAGAGACACTACTCATCGATTTCCCCGTATAACCCTGTGAAACGTTCTGAACCTCGTATATCTGTAGTTATTCCGGCGTTTCGCTCTGAAAGGACGCTGCCCGAATTATGTATCCGATTGGGTAAGGTACTTCCATTGGTTTGTCCTGAATATGAAATTATTATTGTTGAGGATGGTGGGGGAGGGCAAACATGGGAGATCATCCAGGCCTTGGCTGCGGCTGATGCGCGGATTCGCGGGATGCTTCATAGCCGCAATTACGGCCAACATAACGCCATCCTGAGCGGGATTCGGGCTGCTCGTTTTGAGATCATCATCACTATGGACGATGATTTGCAAAACCCTCCCGAAGAGATTCCTGCTTTATTAGCCAAGCTTGCGGAGGGGTATGACGTGGTGTATGGCACTCCCTATCAGGAAAAACATGGTGTTCTTCGAGATATTGCTTCGCTCATTACAAAGCGCATGCTTGAACATGCAATGGGCGGCGATGTGTCGCGACATATCAGTGCTTATCGCGTGTTTAAAACCCATCTTCGCGATGCATTCAAGGATTATCGCAACCCATTTGTCTCTATTGATGTTTTGCTGACCTGGGCAACTACTCACTTTGCCGCAATCCCGGTTCAACATAATTCCCGTACGGTGGGAGCTTCGGGCTACACATTATCTCGCCTGGTCAGGCATACATTAAATATGGTGACAGGATACAGCGTTTTCCCCCTTCAGCTAGCAAGCTGGACAGGCTTTTTGTTTACGTTGTTTGGCATATGCTTACTGATTTATGTTCTTGGACGTTATCTCCTCTATGGGAGCGGGGTGGCGGGATTTCCATTTCTCGCGTCCATAATTGCAATTTTCGCCGGAGCCCAGATGTTTGCCCTCGGCATCATTGGGGAATATCTGTCCCGTATGCACGTCAATAGCATGGGGAGGCCGTTAGCGGTGGTAAAGGAAGCAACATTTCCTGTGAATGACACAAGTAATAAAGAAGGTTCCGGATCGAGTTGAAGTAGATCAGCCACAAAGCAAGTGTGGCTGAAACGTGACCGTTTATGTTATTGGAGTTAACCGAAACAAAGTTTGTTTGTGATCGGAACTGGCTTGATATTCGCCTTAAACCATTTATGGAATGTGTATTCAAATTTCTGGGGCAAAAATCCTTGAGCAATCCATACTCTTTGAACAGCCAGATTGATAATCTGTGTTGAGGTAAAAATCCGCTTAAAACCTGTCTTGATTGCGTACTCTACTGCATATTGGATCATGCGACGATAGACGCCGCGCCCCTCCACGCGCTTCGCAACCCCGCTCAATACCAGTTCAAGACGTTTATCGTTGTGTATCTTCATCGTAAGGAATCCACAGATTCCGTTCATATCCTCAGCAACGATAACTTTATTGGTTTCCCCGGCATTTTTTATCGTCGTCTCACACCACGAAACGTATGCTTCATCACAGTCGCGCCTGTTAAACATCGGATCGGAATGATAGTGTCCGATATACTCTGAAAACGCCTCCCGAGCAACATCAGCAACTGCTGCCTGGTCTCTTGCCGTTACTTCTCGCAACCGAAATAGCTCTCCATCCGTGTGAGCGGTAGGAACTGAATTTTTTACACGGAGGCAGCGTAATTCATAATAAATAAGCGTGTCACATAAAATGCTGCCCAAAGTTTCAAGTCGTTGAGCTACATTAATTTGGCTCGCGTCAAGCCTGACAATGAGTAGATCTGCCTTGTTATTATTGCTGAATAAAATGCATTCTTCTAAGTCTTCAATTGATTCGAGCCCCTCAGCCTTTACAGTGATAACGCCAAAACGGTTCTGATCAAGCTCTGACAGGTATCTGTTCATTTGTTTTCAATTCTTTGAATTTGTTATTGATTGCTTCTTTGTCAACGCCAGCCCAACGTAATAGTTTCTGGCGCAGTAACGACCGGAAGCGAGCGAGGCGGTCGCAAAAATGCGTGGAAGTTGTTACTCCTGGCTCAGAAGTCCGTTACTGCCGCCTTTCTGATCAAGTGGAGTAGTTCCGTATCTTACCGATGTTGGGTGTATTGCCTATTGGACTTAGGTACACCTGTACTGAAGTATATCTTGGGGAAAGGAAAGAAGACGGAGAAGCAATCGAAGGAAATGTGATTAATCCTCACACCCTCAGTTGTGATGTACAAAATAGCTGGGAATCAGGGAGGCTTTGATTTTCGAACGAAACGAGGAGCTAATCCTGCCGTTGATGAAGCGCGCGTGCGAATTGCTGGAGGTTAAGGAGCTTTTTGTGGGTAGTGATGAACTCGCCCGAAGTGTATGACTGATATAAACTAGGCGAAATATTCAAATTCATGTCATAGAACGGCCGAGGTGGGAGATTGAATCGATTGAACTATGAAAGCCTTCAATGACCAGCCAGGATAAAAGGCACGCCAGCTCTGCCCATCCCCTTACGGATGAGCATGCTGACGCCAGTAAGGCGCTGCGCGAGCGTCTGAAAGAAATCACCTGTCTCTACGAAATCCGCCGTGGTATGGGGCCGGAATTATCGGTGGATAATGTTTGCCGGCAGATTTTCGAGCATTTGATACCCGCCATGCAATTTCCGGAAATTGCTACCGCCATGATCGAGCTCGATGGCAGGCGCTTCGCTTCCGAGAACCGCGGCGAGGGCCTTACGCACGAGCTGCAAGCGACGATTAACGTCAACACCAGTCCCTGTGGCCAGTTGCGTGTCTTCTATCCGGAAGATAAACCATTTCTGGTGCCGGAAGAACAGCGGCTCATCGATGCGATCGCGACTGATCTGGGGAGGTGGTTTGAGCGCAAACAGATCGATGAGGCGTTGGGCGAGCGTCTGAAAGAAATCACTTGTCTCTACGAGATTCGCCATGGCATGGGAGTGGAATTATCGCTGGATAATGTCTGCCAGCAGATTTTCGAGCACCTGATACCCGCGATGCAATTTCCGGAAATTGCTACCGCCATGATCGAGCTCGATGGCAGGCGCTTCACTTCCGAGAATCACGGTCAGGGTCTTACGCACGAGCTGAAATCGAAAATTAGCGCCAACAACAATTCCTGCGGCCAGTTGCGTGTCTTCTATCCCGAAGACAAACCATTCCTGGTGCCGGAAGAGCAGCGGCTTATCGACGCGGTTGCGAGTGATCTGGAGAGATGGCTTGAGCGCAAACATCTCGAACAGACACTGGTTTCCATAGCGGAAGAAAACCAGCGTTCGATCGGCCAGGATTTGCACGACAATCTCGGGCAACAGATTGCGGCGATTGGTTATCAGGCCAAGGCGCTGCAGAAAAAAATGTCCTCATCGGGGAGTATGGAGGCGGCAACGCTCGCTGCTTCCATCGCGGCTCAAGCGCAGGTCGCTGTGATGCAATGCAAGCAGCTTGCGCAGGGGCTGCTTCCATTTGAACTGGAGACCAATGGCCTGATGGCCGCGCTGCGGGCATTTGCATCGAGAATCGCAATCACTTATAAGATTACCTGTGATTTTATATGCAAAAAGGAAGTCGTTATCAAGGATAAGGATCTTGCGCTTAATATTTACCGGATTGCCCAGGAGGCTACCAATAACGCAATACGCCACGGCGGCGCGCAACATGTGACAATTTCGCTGGGTTCCGAGGAAGAAACGCTGCGTCTGTCGATACGCGATGATGGCAGCGGCTTTGCCGGGCTTAATACAAAACATGGGGCGACGCCAGGAATGGGCATTAAAATCATGCAATATCGCGCCAGGCAGCTTGGCGCGATACTGGAATTCGTGTCGCATCCCGAAGGCGGAGTGGAAGTGCAGCTCGAAATGCGAATGATGTAGGAGTTTCCCGGTATGCCAGCTTTGAAAGCACAGGTAATGCTGGTGGACGACCATGCCATGTTGCGGCACGGCATGGCGATGCTTATCAATCTTGAGCCAGATATGGAGGTATTTGCAGAGGCCGGCGACGGCGACGAAGCGCTGGCCACACTCAAAGCGGGACATCATGCCGATATCGTTTTAATGGATGTGTCTCTCAAGACCCTCTCCGGTTTTGAGGTCATAAAAAGCATACACATCCTGATCCCCGCACTACCCGTACTCGTCGTCTCCATGCATGATGAAGGCGTGTATGCGGAGCGCGCTTTGCGGGCCGGCGCGCGTGGCTACGTGATGAAGCAGGAGCCGGGTGAAGTGTTGATAACCGCTATCCACGAAGTATTAAAGGGAAACATTTATTTGAGCAAGCCAATGCATGCCAAGCTGTTGAATCGGGTCGCAGCCGGAAATTCGGAGGCTGAGCCTTTGATTAGCAGCCTGACCCCCAGTGAGTTTGAGGTACTGCATTTGATTGGATCCGGACATAGCAGTCAGGAAATTGCCAGGTTGCTTAACCGCAGTATTAAAACTATCGAAACGCACCGCTTCAACATTCGTACCAAATTGAACTTAAAAGACGGCGCCGATTTGATACGTTATGCCACCCACTTGAACGAAGCGCAATAGCAGGCATGACCGGGCGTTTTATTCAGGTTGTCAGGATGCTTTCCGGACTTCTGCCATATAAACCTGCATAAGGGTTTCCCTTAGTAAAAAACCAGGGTTTCCCCAATATACTCAATAGCATGGACTGAGTTAGGATGAAGCTGCTTTCATTCTATTTGGGTTCATTGCTATTATGAAAACAAAATCAGGAACATTTGTTGCGATCTTGTCCGCGATTGCTCTATTGACTTCCTGCGCGCAAATGAGTCCTCTCGAAGCGCAGAATGATGATATTCACAAGGCTGTAAAGAATGCGAGAACCTATACCGACCACGATAAGTTGGCGAAGCAATATCGAAATGCCGCAAAAGAAATGCTGATAAAGGTAGAGGATCAAAAGAAACTACTTCAGCATTACGAAGAAAAAAGCTATCTTTATGGCAGACAGGCGCAAGATAAGCAATCGTATACTTCGGCTTTATTGCATAAATACGAGCGGGCCGCGGAGGAAACTTTAAAGCAGGCTGCCTTTCATCAGAAAATGGCATCGGAACTTGCCCGGCACGATTATTCCACCTCCGCGGAAACACCGCCCGAGCGAAACTACGAGAATAACGTCAAGATCGAGTCAGATTCCAAAGACCAAATTTGAAGTTCTGGCAACGCCTAAAGTGGCTTGGATATGGACTTTGATCATGACTGGTTGAATGCCACGACATGCTCCGCTTCAAGCCTGATTCCTATTTTTTCCCCTATCGCATGATTATGATGGCTTGGAACGAGCGACAGGGCAGTACTGCCGCCGGGCAGTTGCAGGGTATACAGGATATCGGCGCCGCGAAATGCTTTTTGCATAACCTTGGCTTGTACGGGACTGGCATCGTCATGCACGATATCGTCCGGGCGGATCAGTACATCCACCACGTTTCCCTCCTGGCATAGCTGGCAGTCCGGCGTGCATCGATGCGGTATGTCCCCAGCCAGCGTGCCCAGTTCGATTTCCACCTGCTGCCGGTCGAGCATTTTTCCGGGAAGAAAAACGCCTTCTCCAATGAAGTTGGCAACGAATCGATTGGCGGGTTTGTGGTAGAGATTGTAGGCTGTATCCCACTGCTGGATTTCACCGCGGTGCATCACGCCGATCTCGTCCGCAATGGCAAACGCTTCATCCTGATCGTGTGTTACCAGAATAGCCGTGGCATTCTGGCTTTTGAGGATGTCGCGGACTTCCAGGCTCAGGCGGCCGCGCAGGCTGACATCCAGATTCGAGAAGGGTTCGTCCAGCAATAGCAATTCCGGACGTGGCGCCAAAGCGCGTGCCAACGCTACCCGCTGCTGCTGCCCTCCCGAGAGCTGGTGGGGGTATTTTTTTGCGGAATCAGCAAGGCCTACGGTTTGAAGCATCTCGGCGATGCGTGCAGAACGTTCGGCTTTTTGCATGCTGTGCAGGCCAAAGCCGATATTGTCCACAACGGACAGATGGGGGAATAGCGCATAGTCCTGAAACACCATTCCGATATGACGCCTTTCAGGCGGAATCATGACGCTACTGCTGCTGATCACTGCGCCATTGAGGAAGATTTTTCCGGCAGAAACGGGCTCAAAACCGGCAATGCACCTCAGCACTGTTGTCTTGCCGCAACCGCTCGGTCCCAGCAGGCACCCGATGACCCCTTTCCCGAGGGTGAGTGACAGGCCGTTCACCACCCTTTGCTGCCCATAGGCATGGCGGATATCGCTTAGCTCAAGCAGCGTTTTCATGGCGCGATTCAACCTTTTTTGCAAACTATTTTTCGCTTTGCCGCATGAAAAATATCAGCGGCAGCAGACCTGCCAGCACCAGTGCCACCGCAGGCAGTGCAGCCTGCTCCCATTCGCCTTCGGAAGTCATCTCGAAAATTCTTACCGCCAGAGTATCCCATCCAAAAGGCCGGGTCATCAGCGTGATCGGCATTTCTTTCATGACATCCACGAACACCAGGGTTGCTGCGGTAAATATTCCACTTCTCAGCATCGGCAAATGGATGCGGCGCAACATCGACCATCCACTCAAGCCAAGACCCATGGCAGCCTCATCGATGCTGCTGGTGATACGCTGCATGGCGCTGTCTATAGGGCTGTAGCTCACCGCGAGAAAGCGGGTCATATAGGCGATCAGCATGGTAGCGAGCGTACCCTGAATGAGCAGCCCGGTTTCCATGTGAAATAGCTGCATGGCCATTTCGCTCAACTGGTTGTCGAGCCAGGCTATCGGGATGAAAATTCCCACTGCCAGAACAGTCCCGGGCAAGGCATAGCCAAGGGTGGAAATGCGCACTGCTGCGCGTGTGGCGCGGCTGGGATGACGGCGCGCCGCATAGACCATAAGCAGGGCGACCGAGCACGTGAGCAGGACGGCAAAACCCGACAACAGGAGCGAATGCCAGAGGAATTCCAGATATCTCTGGTCAAAATCACGCGCAAAAACGCGTGTTGTCCATACAGCGAGCTGCGCGACCGGCAGCAGGAACGCGAGAAATAGCGTGGTCGAGGCAAAGCCTGTGACTCCCCACTTCTGCCAGCCAGAAAGCGTGATGAGGTGAGCCCTCGCACTCTGCCGGATTTCCGCGTAGCGCATCTGGGAGCGGAACTGTTGTTCAAGGATGATCATGGCAAAGACAATCACAATAAGCAGTGACGCGAGTTGAGAGGCCGCGGGGAGAGAAAACATGGCAAACCAGGCTTTATAAATGGCGGTCGTGAAGGTATCGTAATTGAAGACCGCTACCGTGCCGAAGTCCGCCAGGGTTTCCATCAAAGCCAGCATGGCGCCGCTGGCGATCCACGGACGCGCCATGGGAAGCGCCACTTTGAAAAAACCCTGTGTACGGCTGAGTCCCAGGGATTGTGCCGCTTCCAGCGAGCGTTTGCCCTGGGTGAGGAAGGCATTGCGCGCCAGCAGATAGACATAGGGATAAAATGCCAGAATCATGACGATGATGACACCTGTCCTGCTGCGCACATTTGGAAACCAGAAGAGGTCGGGACCGAACCACTCGCGCAGTGCGGTCTGGACAGGACCGATATAGTCGAAGAGGCCCAGTGCCACGAATGCGGTCACGTACGCGGGCATGGCAAATGGCAGCAACAGCGCCCACGAAAAGAATTGACGTCCGGGAAATTCGCATACGGCGGTAAACCACGCCAGGCTCACGCCCAACAGCGTCACGCCGGCAAGTACGCCCAGTGCAAGCCAGAATGTATTGGCCAACAGGTCAGGCAGCGTGGTTTCGGCCAAGTGCCGCCAGACTTCGCCAGTAGGGGTAAAAAGCGAAGAAACGACTGTGCCGACAGGTATCAGCACGAGTGCTGCGACCAGAAGGGGTATCAGGCGCCAGCCATGGAAAGCGTGACGGCTCGAGGTGGGAAAACTGAAAAACCCCTTTCTTGTGCTTTGACTATCCGTCGTCTCCGTCCCCGTCCCTATCCCATTCGGCGCTTCTACCTCCACCCGACCATCACCCGGTTATATCTTACTTGTAGCCGGCGCGATCCATCAGTTTTACCGCTTCCGCCTGCAGTTCTCCGGCTTTGTTCACATTTATCGTATTCTGTTTGAAACTGCCCCACGCGGCTACGGCAGGATCAGTTTTGACTTTGGAGTTCACCGGATACTCCATGTTTACGTCGGCAAACAGATTCTGCGCTTTTTCCGAGGATAGAAATTCGAGCAGCTTGATCGCTGCTTGGGGGTGATGCGCATATTTTGTCACGCCTGCACCCGAAATATTTACATGGACTCCGCTGTTGTCCTGGTTTGGCCAGAAAATCGCAAGCGGTAATTTCGGGTTCTTTTTCATCAGGCGCCCGTAATAATAAGTATTGACAATAGTGACGTCACATTTCCCTGCAGCGACGTATTCCATAGCCTTGGTATCATCCGAAAGAGGATCGGTTGCAAGATTGGCAACCCAGCCTTTTACGATCTGTTCGGTTTTGGGTTCTCCATGCTCGGCAATCATCATTGCCACCAGGGACTGGTTGTATACTTTCTTGGAAGTGCGTATGCACAGGCGGTTCTTCCACTTGGGATCTGCCAGCGCTTCATAGGTTGAAAGGTCGGAGGGTTTTACCTTGTTGGTGTTGTAAACGATGGTACGGGCCCGTATCGATAAGCCGAACCATCGGTTCAATGGATCCTGGAGGTAAGCGGGAACATTCGTTTCGAGTATTTCTGACTCCACTGGACGCAGCAGTCCCTCCCGCGCCGCCTCCCACAGGTTGCCGGCATCGGTGGTGATCAGCATGTCAGCCGGAGTGTTTTTGCCTTCTGCCTTGAGGCGCGCGAGCAAGGGGCCTTCCTTATCGGTGACGAATTTGACAGCGATGCCGCTATCCTTGGTGAAAGCATCGAACATGGGCTTGATGAGCTGCTCCATGCGCGCCGAATAGACGACGACTTCCTCCGCCCTGGATGCATCTGCGGTAAATAGCGTGACACAGCATATCATTGCGGTAAGATAACGATTGAAGCGCGCACTGGACATTTGATTTGCTCCGGATGTAAAGGCAGAAAGGCTAATATTATAAATGATAATAATTATCAGCAAAGCGGCACGTTAATATATCATGGATGAGCCAGAACAAGTTCTTCCGTATCAGCGCTTGCAGCAGCTTCTTGCGATACCGGAGAGGCAGCGTACCGAAGCTCAATGGGATGAGATCAACGAACTCGAAATCGAGCTTACGCCGGTAAACCGGGTCACCACGACGGATCGGAATGTCCGCCGTAAAGTTGCCGTACCTCCAGAACAACCCAGGTCCCGGGATGGTACGCCAGGGCGAAGGCCCTTGAAGAAACTTCGCAAGCGGCCCCCCAGAGCAGGCGGATCATGAGCGGTATCTCCCGTTGGGGACGGGATTCGCCGCCGATGGGATGGAAGCGTCCTGACTCTTTAATAGTCCTCTGATTCTGAACAGGAGAAATATGCAACTTACTACAACACCGGGCATCGATGGGAAGCGTATTACGCGATATTGCGGAGTGGTGGCGGGCGAAGCAGTTCTGGGTGCCAATATATTCAAGGATCTCTTTGCGGGAATCCGCGATCTGGTGGGTGGACGTTCCGGAACCTACGAGAAAGAGTTGCAGCGCGCACGGGATATCGCGCTCGAAGAGCTGCAGCAGCGTGCGCACGATCTTGGAGCGAATGCAGTAGTGGGCATCGATATCGATTATGAGGTATTGGGAAAAGAAAACGGCATGCTCATGGTTTCCGCAAGCGGCACGGCTGTAATCGTCGAATAACCGGAGTGCGGGAGCTTATTGCCGGCCGGACCAGTAATCAATCCGGCAGGAATCCTCTACCATGGCACCGGCTTGCCGTCGTATGCGATGAACGTGCCGGAATCCTTCAGGGTGAGGCGATCGATCACTTGTAGCATGCCGGATACGCTTTGAGCAGGCGAGATCAAGGCATTGGACCCACCCATGTCTGTTTTCACCCATCCCGGATGCAGTACCACTGCAATTACTCCCGACTGTTTCAGATCAATCGAAAGCGATTTGACCACCATGTTCACCGCCGTCTTGCTGGACCGGTACATATAGCTTCCCCCACCATCATTGTCCTCGATACTGCCCATTTTACTGCTGATGGTCACAATCCTTTTTTGACTGCTCCGGGCGACTTGTGATGCAAATGTCTGCGCCATCTTGAGTGTAGCCATGGTATTGACCAGAAACGTGCGCATCCAGGCGTCGTAATCCTCGCTTTTGAATATCCCCGAACGATGCGCCTCTGCATAGATGCCGGCATTGTTGAGAAGCAGGTCGACGGATTCGCCGGAAAGCGCCTGTCCCAGTTCGTCGATTTGCCGGTGATCGGCAACGTCAAGTGCATGTACCTTCACCTGCTCGGGATACTGGTTTGCCAACTTTTGGAGTTCACCTGCTTTCTCAGGATGACGCGTGCAGGCAAAAACACGCCAGCCTTCCACTGCGTATTGACGTGCGAATTCAAGTCCAATCCCGCGGTTTGCGCCTGTAATCAGTGCAGTTTTCATAATCTTCTCCTCATGGGGATATACGGATTAGATACTCGGGAGAGACGGGCTCGTGGCGTGACAGGGTACTATAAAGAAGTATCAGAGGATGAATTTCACTGCATGATAAGTCAGTATTGCGGTTCCAGGCAGGGAAACCTCGGACACCTGCTCCAGTAACAAAATCAGGATTGGCCGGCGAGCCGTGTGCCTGCCTCATTATGTATAGAAAGCCCAAGGAATGGCAACCATAAAAGGAAGAAACATATGGCCGACAAGATCGCATTGGTAACCGGTGCTTCCAGCGGTATCGGCAGGGCAACGGCAGAACTTCTTTCCCAGAACGGCTACTATGTGTTTGCCCTTGCTCGGCGCATGTACAGGCTGGAGCAAATACGCTCCGAACATATCGAGCCAATCTGTGTGGATGTGACCGATGATGCAGCCGTCCGGCAAGCGGTGACTCATATCATATCAACCCGCGGGCGAATTGATGTACTGGTGAATAACGCTGGGATCTCCCAGCCGGGCGCGGTCGAATGTGTTCCGCTCGAAATCGCGCATCGGCAGATCGAGGTCAATCTTTTTGGTTATGCCCGATTCATGCAGGCGGTGCTTCCACACATGCGGGAGCGGAGATCGGGATGTATCGTCAACATCGTCTCCGTGCTGAGCAGGATTTCAGTCCCCGGGTTCGGTTGGTATTCGGCCTCGAAGTACGCCATCGAAGCGTTGACTGACGCGGTGCGAGGGGAGGTGATGGAGTTTGGCATCAAGGTCGTCATGATTGCACCGGGAGTGATAAAGACCGAGTTTGTGCCAAACGAGTTGAGGGCAATGGAGAAAATCCTGCACCCTGTGGCCTATGAAAAACTTCTTGCCGGTGTACACAATCTGGTAGGGGGTGAACCCGAAGCCCCAGGTCCGGAAATCGTTGCGAAGGCAGTACTGGATGCCGTGAAGGCGCCCAACCCTCCCGTCCGCCACGCACTACCTCTCGATTCCAAAATGTCGGTTATGGCAAGATGGCTGCTAGGGGGACGCATCTTCGCCTGGGCGGTTCGGCTCCGGATGAAATTTTCCCGGGAATAAGCTACCCATCAAGATGACCTCTGATCGCGTTCATGCAAGAACCTGGCTTGCGCGTCAGTCTTTTCTTTCGACCCTGGGAGTATCCATCGATGCGGCGAAGAGGTCCCACGCGGACATGAACAAGGCTGCGATAACCGGTCCGATCACGAAGCCATTGAGGCCGAACAGGACCAGTCCCCCAAGTGTCGAAATGAGCACCACGTAATCCGGCATCTTCGTATCTCGTCCTACCAGGACGGGGCGTAAGAGGTTATCCACTAGCCCGATTACAAGCACGCCAAATGCGATGAGAACGACACCCTGCCAGGTAGCACCGGTAAACAGGAAGTAGACGGCTACCGGGATCCAGATCAGGCCGGCGCCAACCGCCGGTATCAGGGAAAGGAAGGCCATTATAAAGCCCCAGAGCAGCGCACCCTGAATGCCGAGAAAGGAAAATATCAGGCCGCCCAGGGTGCCCTGAATGACGGCAACGACGATGTTGCCCTTGACGGTTGCGCGAATGACGGTAGTGAATTTGCTGGACAAGTGCCGTTTGTGTTCCATGGTAAGAGGCATCGCCTGTTTGATCTTTGCCGCAAGACTGTCGCCATCGCGCAGCAGAAAAAAGAGCAGATACAGCATGATGCCGAAACTTACAATAAATTCAAAAGCGTTCTGGCCGATGTTGAGAGCATGCATGGCGATGAACTGGCTGCCCCGCAAGGCACTGCTCGACAGCATGTCCTGCAACTCCGCGATATTGGTGAGCCCTGAACGGTCGAGCAGGTTGACCAGCCAAGGCGGCGCAGCGCTCATGATTTGCTGGAAATACATGCCGAAATTCAACTCACCGGTGCGGATTTTCTGGTAGATGAGGACTCCTTCCTGCAGGAGCGAAATTGTCATCACGATGACCGGAAGAATCACGATGAGCAGAACGAGCGACAAGGTAGTGAACGCGGCAAGGTTACGCCGCTCTCCCATGGCGACAAGCAATTTACGATGAAAAGGCGTAAATATGATGGCAAGAACTGCCGCCCAGAATACGGTGCCATAAAAAGGCAACAGTATCCAGATGAATGCGATGGAGACGGCAATCAATATCAGTAAAAAGGCCTTTTGCCGCAACTCGGGTGAGTTCATGTGCAGAGAGTTTAATAACCGGTTACGATGACGTTATGGAGCCATCCTACCTTAACTCAAGCTTAGGTTGATAGAGGGTGCGAAAAAGAAAATTAAAAATAAACTCAGGCGGCGAACAGATAGAGTCGATCGCAAGGTTGGAGGTACGAAGCCTGAGAATACGGGGCGCGCAAGAGGAAATATTCTTCTGCCGGGCCTGCCCCAGGCTTGACTCGGACTTGTCAGGAGGAGGGACAGCAGGCTTTGAGTGTAGGATACTCACTGTATCCTACGTCACAAGCAATCTTCTCAGGCATTTTTGAAGAGCGCATCCAGTCCTGCCTGGGCAATCTGCGCATCCTGGTGGGAGCGCACACCGCTTACTCCTACTGCGCCGATGAATTGCCCTTCCACTACGATTGGCAAACCTCCCTCGATGGGTAGAGTGCCCGGCAGACCAAGATAACGGATGCTTCCGGCAGCCACATGTTCTTCCCAGACTTTGGTCGGACGGCGGAATGCAATGGCTGCACGCGCCTTTTGTATTGCAACTTCGACACTGCCAAATTGCGTTTCATCAAGGCGCAGCAAGTGGACAAGATGGGCACCGTCATCGACGATCGCAATCGCCACTGGCCAGTTGTTGCGGATGGCTTCTGCTTCCGCGGCGGTGGCAATAACCTTGGCATCGTCGAGCGTGAGCACGTTTTTTTTATTCATAAAGCAAGCCCTCCGGGTATATGTGAGATGCGAGGTCCCAAAACAAAACACGCCGGAAGGTCCGGCGTGTTTTGGGGAACGTAGAAAATTACAACAGCGGCACAATCATTAGCGCCACGATATTCATGATCTTGATGAGCGGGTTCACGGCCGGACCAGCAGTATCCTTGTAAGGATCGCCGACTGTATCGCCTGTAACAGCTGCTTTATGCGCTTCCGACCCTTTTCCACCGAAGTGGCCGTCTTCAATATATTTCTTGGCATTATCCCAGGCGCCACCCCCTGCGGTCATCGAAATTGCCACGAAAATGCCTGTGATGATCGCGCCGATCAGTACGCCGCCAAGGGCAACCGGACCCAGCACGAGGCCGACGATCAGGGGAACGGCAACGGGAAGCAGGGAGGGAAGGATCATTTCCTTGATCGCCGCCCTCGTCACCATATCCACCGCACGCGAGTAGTCGGGCTTGGCCGTTCCTTCCATGATCCCGGGGATTTCCTTGAACTGTCGCCGGACTTCCACCACTACCGAACCGGCAGCACGGCCCACGGCTTCCATGGCCATAGCGCCAAACAGGTAGGGAACCATGCCGCCGAGAAACAGGCCGATGATGACCATGTGGTCGGACAAATCAAAATTTACGCTCTTGCCGCCGCTCGCGAGCGCATGGGTGTAGTCGGCGAACAGAACCAGCGCAGCAAGCCCTGCAGAGCCGATCGCGTAGCCCTTGGTCACGGCCTTGGTGGTATTGCCAACGGCATCCAGGGGATCGGTGATGTCGCGTACTTCCGACGGCAAGCCGGCCATTTCGGCGATTCCACCGGCATTATCCGTGATGGGACCGTAGGCATCCAGCGCAACGATGATTCCGGCCATGGAAAGCATCGATGTGGCGGCGATGGCAATGCCATACAGACCTGCCAGTTCGTATGTGATCCAGATGGAAAGACATACGACAATAACTGGCCAGGCAGTCGCCTTCATGGAAATGCCCAGACCGGCAATGACGTTGGTGCCGTGACCGGTGCTGGAAGCTTCGGCAATGGAGCGTACCGGTTTGAATTCAGTTGAAGTGTAGTACTCCGTGATCCAGACCATCGCAGCGGTGAGCGCCAGGCCAACCAGTACAGAGAGGTAAAGATTGGTTGAGGAAACCAGCTTCCCCTCGATCATTACGCCCTCACCGAGCATGATAGTCGTGATGGGATAGTAGGCAATTGCTGCAAGCCCACCGGCGACCGCCAGACCACGATAAAGCGCATTCATGATCTTGCCGCCCTCACGTGCCTTGACGAAGTAACAGCCAATGATGGAAGCAATAATCGAAACGCCGCCCAGTACCAGCGGATAGAGCACCGCGTTCGGCCCCGCGTCGGTGATGAGCAGGCCGCCCAGCAGCATGGTCGCGATAATGGTAACGGCGTAGGTTTCAAACAGGTCCGCAGCCATTCCGGCACAGTCGCCCACATTATCGCCCACGTTGTCAGCGATCACCGCCGGATTTCTCGGATCGTCCTCAGGGATACCGGCTTCCACCTTACCAACCAGGTCCGCGCCAACGTCAGCACCCTTGGTGAAAATTCCGCCGCCGAGACGGGCGAAAATGGAGATCAGCGAGCTGCCGAAGGCAACACCCACCAAAGCATGAGTTGCTTGCGATTCACTTGCGCCCATGCCGATCAGAAGGGCAAAGTAGCCGGCCACGCCCAGCAAACCCAGGCCAACCACCAGCATACCGGTAATGGCCCCCCCCTTGAAGGCAACATCCAGCGCTGCATTGAGACCATGCCGCGCTGCTTCCGCTGTACGTACATTCGCACGCACGGATACGTTCATGCCGATATACCCGGTCAGCCCCGACAAGAATGCGCCCAGAGCAAACCCAACGGCGGTCTGCCAGCCCAGGGCAAGAAAGATTGCTATCAGCAGAATAACACCCACTATGCTGATGGTGGTGTATTGGCGGTTCAGATAAGCCGAGGCACCCTCCTGAATCGCCGTGGCAATATCCCGCATGCGTTCGTTGCCTGCTGGCAACGCTACAATCCACCTTATCGAAACCACTCCGTAGAGGAGTGCCGCCATCGCGCAACCAATTGCGATGATTAAACCAGTACTCATTTAAATCTCCAGTTAAAATGGGCTACGAGGAAACACGTACAAAAATCCAGTCTTGTCGTTTACATAGGCGTTGCGATCGATTGATTATTTGCTGTCGAATATGAGCGCCTGTGAACAATCTGTATGCGCTTCCGGTTACGCCAGGTTAAAGCGGCTCAAAGCGTGAAGCCGCTCAATTTTTTCGGGACCGCCACGTTTTGCAGTCGCACGTAGTCCGGCAGGCCATCCTTGTAGGGTGGATAGTCTTCACCCTCGATGAGCGGTGCCAGATATTCCCGGCACAGGTCGGTGATGCCAAAACCATCCTCGGTGATAAAGTTCTCGGGCATCATTTTTTCGACATTGGCCACCTGAGACAACTGCGCCATGCCTACTTTCCACTGATAGGGCCTGGCAGAAATCCGTTCTATGGTAGGCATCACCGAATTGTGCCCCTGTATCGCGAATTCCACGGCGGCCTGGCCCATGGCGTACGCCTGCTCCACGTCGGTCTTGGACGCGATGTGACGCGCAGCGCGTTGCAGATAGTCCGCCACACCCCAGTGATATTTGAGTCCGAGCCCCTCCTTCACCATGTTCGCCACCACCGGCGCTACTCCTCCCAATTGCGCATGCCCGAAGGCGTCACGTACACCCTGGTCGGAGAGGAATTTGCCGTCATCTCCTTTTACGCCCTCCGATACGACCACCGAGCAGTAGCCGAATTTCTTGACACAACTATCCACCTTGGCGAGGAATTTCTGTTTGTCGAACCTGATTTCGGGGAAGAGAATGATGACGGGAATTTCACGCTCCGGGCTGGACGCGAGACCTCCGGCGGCTGCTATCCAGCCGGCGTGCCGTCCCATTACTTCCAGCACGAACACCTTCGTTGACGTTGCTGACATGCTTGCCACATCGAAGCTGGCTTCAAGCGTGGATACGGCGATGTACTTCGCCACCGAGCCGAAGCCAGGGCAGCAGTCTGTGATGGGAAGGTCGTTATCCACCGTTTTTGGCACATGAATGGCCTGAATGGGATAGCCAAGCGTCCCGGACAGTTGCGATACCTTGAGACATGTATCGGCTGAATCGCCACCGCCGTTATAGAAGAAATAGCCGATGTCATGAGCCCTGAATACTTCGATCAGGCGTTCATATTCCCGCCGGTTCTGTTCAAGGCTTTTCAGTTTGTAGCGGCAGGACCCGAACGCTCCGGAGGGCGTGTACCGCAATGCGCTGATTGCGGCATCGGATTCCTGTCCGGTATCGATCAGGTCCTCGGTAAGCGCGCCAATGATCCCGTTGCGACCCGCATAAATCCTGCCTATCTTTCCGCTTTGCTTGCGGGCGGTTTCAATTACACCGGCTGCGGAAGCGTTGATGACGGCCGTAACGCCGCCGGATTGAGCATAAAAAGCATTTTTTGCTGCCATATTTCTCCCCCGATTATTTAAATCTTCCAACATCTACCGTCAGCGTACGCACGCTTTCTCCCGTGGCGCAACAGTGCCGGCGCCATGCATGCAGACGGCAACGAGGACTACTGCCGCTGCGTATTGCTCTCTTAGCGAATTAAAACGGCGGTGATACCAGGCTTGAGTTCCACCAGGAGTTTGACTGAAGTTATCCCAGCGACGCGAAAATGGCGTCGCGGATTGTTTCCACTGATCCGGCCCCCGTGATTTTCACATACCTGGGAGCATCTTTTTCGCCACTGGCTGACCAGCTGGCGTAGTATTCTACCAATGGTTCGGTCTGGGCGTGATAGATTTCGAGCCGTTTCCGGATCGTTTCCTCTTTATCATCATCACGCTGTATCAGTGGCTCGCCGGTTACATCATCCTTCTCATCGACCCGGGGCGGATTGAATATCAGATGGTAAATGCGCCCCGAGGCAGGATGTACGCGCCGGCCGGAGAGGCGCCTGACAATCTCTTCGTCGGATACATCAATTTCAATGACGAACTGGACAGGCACTTTGGCAGCCTTCATTGCATCCGCTTGCGGGATGGTGCGGGGAAAACCATCAAACAGAAAACCCTTGCTGCAATCCGGCTGTGCAATGCGCGCTTTCACCAGACCGATGATGACGTCATCCGGAACAAGGCCGCCCTCGTCCATGATCTTTTTGGCCATGAGACCCAGCTCGGTGCCTTCCTTGACGGCTGCCCGCAGCATGTCCCCCGTCGATATCTGCGGAATGCCGAAATGTTCCTTGATGAAGCTGGCCTGAGTTCCCTTTCCCGCGCCGGGACCACCCAATAAGACGATTATGATTATTCCTCCTTTTTATAAAGCCCGCTGGCGAGGCGGGAGGCGAGATTCATTTTGTTTTCAAACAAGAGATTATAGCGCAGGCCATCCGCCTCTTGAGCTTTTTGACCCGATTCAGCAATCCAGTTTCTGAAGTTGCTCTTTCAGTTTCCCCAATGTCGCACCGAAACTGGCAAGACGTTCTTTTTCTTGTTCCACCACCTTTGCCGGCGCGCGCGCCACAAAATTACTGTTGGCGAGCTTGGTTTGCGCCTTCTCCATTTCCATCTGAACACGGTCGAGCTCTTTGATCAGCCGTTCACGCTCCGCAGCAATATCAATCTCGATTTTCAGCATCAGCCTGAATTCACCCACGATCGCCACTGGTGCTTCGGCGGGGGGCAGATCCTGTTCGATTTCGACATCCGACAATTTGGCCAGCGCCTTCAGATAGGGAGAAAAGCTGGCGAGTGTTTTTCCGTCGCCTGCGGCCAGAAGCGGTACCTTCGATGCCGGGGAAAGGTTCATTTCGCCCCGCAGTGTGCGGCAGGCGTTGATCATTTCCTTGAGCGCAGCGATATTCCCGGTCGCGGCTTCATCGAATCTGGAGGGATCGGCTTCAGGATAAGGCTGCAACATGATGCTCGCTCCTCGCTTGCCAGCGAGCGGGGCAATGTTCTGCCACAATTCTTCGGTAATAAATGGAATGAGGGGATGGGCAAGCCTTAAAGCCGTTTCCAGGACGCGGGCCAGGGTGCGGCGGGTAGTGCGCTGTACCGCTTCGTTGCCGGAATTCAGCTGTACCTTGGCGAACTCCAGATACCAGTCGCAATACTCATCCCAGACGAATTCGTAGATTTCGCGGGCTGCCATGTCAAAGCGGTAATCCTGATAAGCCTGCGCGACCGCGGTTTCCGCCTGTTGCAGCCGGCTGATGATCCAGCGGTCGGCATCCGAATATTCCAGAGGCGCCGATTCCGCCAGACCGGTATCTTTGCCCTCGCAATTCATGAGCACGTAGCGCGCCGCATTCCAGAGCTTGTTGCAGAAATTCCGGTAGCCTTCGCAGCGCTGCATATCGAACTTGATGTCGCGGCCGTGAGAGGCGAGGCTGGCAAAAGTAAAGCGCAGCGCATCGGCGCCGAACGCCGGGATTCCCTCCGGAAACTGCTTACGCGTGGTTTTTTCGATGGATTCGGCCTGCCGCGGGTTCATGAGACCGCCGGTGCGCTTGGCGATCAGGTCCGGCAGTGCAATGCCGTCGATAAGATCCAGCGGGTCCAGCACATTGCCTCTGGATTTGCTCATCTTATGCCCTTCCGCATCGCGGATGAGGCCGGTGATATATACCTCCCGGAAAGGCACTTTGCCGGTGAAATGCAGGGACATCATCACCATGCGCGCTACCCAGAAAAAAATGATGTCGAAGCCGGTAACCAGAACCGAGGTCGGCAGGAATGTTTCAAGCTCCGGTGTTTTTTCCGGCCAGCCCAATGTGGAGAATGGCCACAGTGCGGATGAAAACCAGGTATCCAGCACATCCTCGTCCTGCAACAGCTTGCGCCCGTCCGCCAGCTGTTGCGCTTCCTCCAGGCTGTGCGCGACAAAGATGTTATTGTCCTCGTCATACCACGCGGGAATCCGATGGCCCCACCATAATTGGCGGGAAATACACCAGTCCTGGATATTTTCGAGCCACTGGTCATACACGTGCGCCCAGTTTTCCGGAATGAATTTCACTTCTCCGTTAGCCACCGCCTCCAGGCCCTGCCTCGCCAGCCCGTTCATGCTGACATACCATTGATCGGTCAGCATCGGTTCAACGACAGCCTGGGTGCGATCACCGCGAGGCACCATCAGCTTGTGCGGTTTTGTTTCAACCAGCAGATTCTGTCCTTCCAGATCGGCGACAATTTTCCTGCGGGCCGCAAAACGATCCAGTCCCTGATACTCGGCGGGTGCCAGGTCATTGATCTTTCCATCCAGGGTAAGAATACCGAGCGGAACGAGTTTGTGCCGCTGTCCTATCTGGTAATCGTTGAAATCATGCGCGGGGGTGATCTTGACGCACCCCGTGCCGAATGCCGGGTCGACATAGGCGTCCGCGATGATGGGTATGCTGCGCTCGCATAATGGCAGGCGCACGTGGCGGCCGATCAGGTGCCGGTAGCGTTCATCGTCGGGATGCACCGCTACCGCCATATCGCCCAGCATGGTTTCCGGGCGGGTAGTGGCAACAATCAGTCCTTCCGGTTTTGCGCCATCCTGATTCCCCCCGGCATCCTTTTCGAAGGGATAAAGAATATGCCAGAGCGATCCTTCTTCTTCTGCCGATACCACTTCGAGGTCGGAAACGGCGGTTTGCAGCACAGGGTCCCAGTTCACCAGGCGTTCCCCGCGGTAGATGAGGCCTTCGTGATAAAGCCGCACGAAAACTTCAGTCACGGCGCGGGAGAGTCCCTCATCCATAGTGAAGCGTTCGCGCGACCAGTCGCAGGAGGCGCCCATACGGCGCATCTGGCGGCTGATGGTGGAGCCGGATTCCTCTTTCCATTCCCACACGCGGGCGAGAAACGCTTCACGTCCCAGATTGCGCCGGTCAATGTTCTGCTGATCCAGTTGGCGTTCCACCACGATCTGGGTGGCAATTCCGGCGTGGTCGGTGCCCGGCTGCCATAATGTGTTATCTCCACGCATGCGGTGATAACGCGTCAGCGCATCCATCAAGGTATGTTGAAAGGCATGCCCCATGTGCAGCGTGCCGGTCACGTTGGGCGGCGGCAGCATGATGCAGTATGCAGGCGCTTGATCGCCCGCAGTCCCCAATGGTCCAGCCCTGAAATAGCCTTCGGCCTCCCAGCGCGAATACCAGCGGCGTTCGATAGTCCGGGGATCAAAGCTTTTTTCGAGTTCCATACTGTCGATCGTTTGGCGGAAAACCCGCAATTATAACGGAAGGCGCAAGGACCGGCAGCGTAGCCCTTGTATGTTAGAAAATAGCATTTAGGGATTGCCAGATCGACTGGCCCAGGCTCTGCATGTCAAGTTCGGGAGAGAGCGAAGATCGACAGTCCCAACTGATTAATTGCCAGTTGCCCAAACCCGAACGGTTGTGAGGTGACAAACCGCATTGAATACAAGGCAGGGATAAGCAATATGGAAATTAAATTTGTGGGAATTGATGTTAGCAAGGCTTGGCTTGATTTTGACTGTTTGCCGCAGAGTGCGCCCCAGCAGTTTAGCAATGATGAGGAAGGCATTGCAGCCCTGGTTGAATTGTTAAGGGGAAGTGGAGTGGAGCGTATTGTGCTGGAAGCAACCGGCGGATATGAAACCAACCTGGCTGCTTGCCTGGCGGCAGCGGGTTTGCCGGTTGTGGTGATCAATCCCAAACGGGTGCGTGACTTTGCCAAAGCAAGCGGTATTCTAGCCAAGACAGATCGGCTTGATGCCCGAGTGCTGGCGCTATTTGGCCAGGTCATTGATCCACCTGTGCGTGCTCTGCCTGATGAAGCGCAACGCGAGCTGGCGGAGCTTCTGGATCGGCGCATGCAACTGGTGGTAATGCGTGCCCAGGAAAAGGCCCGATTGGGAACAGTATTGCCGGTGGCAAAGCGTGATATCAAGGAACACATTGTCTGGCTGGATCGGCGCATTGAAAGATTCGAGCGTGACCTGGATCAGCGGCTGCGTAACTCGGAGGCATGGAAGGAGAAAGTGGAACTGCTGGATTCCATACCAGGCGTGGGCAAGGTAACGATCTTCACCCTGCTTGCCAGACTGCCTGAACTGGGATGCCTCAATCGGGGACAAATTGCTGCTTTGGCTGGCGTAGCCCCCTTCAATGATGACAGCGGCCAGAGGCGTGGACAGCGATACATTCGGGGAGGGTGGTGCGACGTGCATTGCGTGCTGTATATGGCGACTCTGACGGCCAAACGCTGTAACCCGGCAATCAGGCAATTCTTTCAACGCCTGATCGCTTCTGGCAAACCTTTCAAGGTAGCCATGACAGCCTGCATGCGCAAACTCCTGACAACCGTAAATGTGATTATAAAAACTCAAACCCCCTGGAAGAATTTAATCACCCCTTGACACGGTTGCTCTCTCTTGACTGTGCGCCCATCTTGTCCGGTCAGGGGCATTCCGTGAAAGCATTGGGAATCTTCGCATTTTGCAGCCTGTCTCTCTCCCAGCTTCTCTTGAAGATAATCGGGACCGGGAAAACTCGATCACGCTTTCCCCGATTGGCGTGGAGGTCCGTTGATAACTCGCCAAACCTGTGTCTCGGCTTGAGTTTTCGTTACTGCTCAAAATACAACGCTTTGCCATGATTGGATAGACCGATCGGCTCATATACTTTTTGCCTAATGGATTTTAAGCTGAATTGTTGCAATGGCAGGTGGAGAGTGATATGACGCAAAGAGGGGCGCTGCCGGCATGTTTCAGCAAATGGGAGAGTCCCGCATCTCTGAAAACCGTTTCTTGCTGGAGAGAGAATAATGAAAATGACCGGTAATATCAGAATGCAGAGCTTGATCTCGTTGATAGCTTTGAGTCTCGGAGTGTATTTTGCTTCCCCTGCCTCTGCAGATGATACATTTCTCCTGGACTCCAGCGGTAAAGTGCTCTCAGAAATCGGGACGCTGGGAGGATATTGGAGTTTCGACACTGGCATCAATGACAGCGGACAGGTGGTAGGTTGGGGCCAGACGGCCGCAGGTCAATACCACGCTTTCATTACCGGCCCCAATGGTGTGGGCATGACCGATCTTGGGTCATTGGGTGGAGGTGACAGTCAAGAAGCTTATGGCATCAATAATGCCGGTCAGGTGGTGGGGCAGCACTACAGCCACGCCTTCATTACCGGCCCCAATGGCGTGGGCATGACCGATCTCGGGACCTTGGGAGGAAATTACAGTCTCGCCTATGGTATCAATGATTCCGGGCAGGTGGTGGGATGGTCTTGGTCTACCTCAGGTGCTCAGCACCACGCTTTCATTACCGGTCCCAATGGCGTAGGCATGACCGATCTCGGGACCCTGGGTGGGTCCAGTGACGCCTATGGCATCAATGATGCCGGACAGGTGGTGGGAGGGTCCACCACGGCTGCAGGTTATACGCACGCTTTCATCACCGGCCCCAATGGCGTGGGCATGACCGATCTTGGGACGCTGGGGGGAGATTCGAGTTACGCCTCGGGCATCAATGATTCCGGACAGGTGGTAGGTTGGGGCCAGACGACCGCAGGTCAATACCACGCTTTCATTACCGGCCCCAACGGCGTGGGCATGACCGATCTTGGGACGCTGGGGGGAGATTCGAGTTACGCCTCGGGCATCAATGATTCCGGACAGGTGGTGGGATGGTCCACTATGGCCTCAAAGGCTCAGCATGGTTTCATCACCGGCCCCAATGGTATGGGCATGACAGACCTCAATTCGCTGGCTTCGTTGCCGGCCGGATATGGTATAGAGAACGCCATCGGCATCAATAACGCGGGACAGGTCCTCGTTACCGCCCTTATTCCTGAACCCGAGACCTATGCCCTGATGATCGCGGGCCTGGGCTTGATCGGGTTCATGGCATGGCGCCAGAAATCGGGAAACAGAATCCAGTATTGATGC
This sequence comes from Nitrosospira sp. TNL300, assembly GCF_055385915.1. NCBI lineage: Bacteria > Pseudomonadati > Pseudomonadota > Betaproteobacteria > Nitrosomonadales > Nitrosomonadaceae > Nitrosospira > Nitrosospira sp. TNL300. The sequence continues at coordinate 891,373 of NZ_AP041005.1, forward strand.
GCCGCCGCTGATCCTAGCCCATTTCACAGGTCAAGCATGAGGAGCCGGAATGGGCGCCTGCTCTCCTCCACTATTGTTTTCGCGCAATGCGAAAATCTTTTCCTCTCTGTTTGTCGCCTGTCACAGGCCATGCCAGCCGCTTTGCCTTCCTGTCATGCCTGTGATCCGCAAAGTCTTGCGGCAGTGGCGCACTTGAATTCCCTTTAAATCGCCTTTGCGCCCACAGGGGCCAGCGCTTCCCACGTCAATTCCCCTCACAACGTCCCTTAGGCGAGGGGCTCACGTCCTCAGTTAATCCGTCAAGGCCGTGAGAGGGGGACGTTATCAGCGTATGCTGGGAGAAGGCGCTGCCTGTCGCACATGAAGGATACGGAACCCCCTTTGCAGGAACCAGGGACAGGATCGAATCCAGCCTGCGGCGTCCTGCTCGATGCTGCTCTTGGCCGACTTCAGGCTTGCGCACTTTGCGGGTCTTGCAATCTGCTTTAATCTCACTTAAAAATAATTGAGATCGGGAAGATTCCGATTGAGGCTTTCCCGGTTGGGGATAACCCTGTTGATAACTCGATAAATCATGTCTCGGCTTGAGTTTTCGTTACTGCTCAAAATACAGTGCTTTACTATGACTGGATAGACCGATCGGCTCATATACTTTTTGCCTGACAGATTTTAAGCTGGATTGTTACAATGGCAGGTGGGAGTCATGTGGCGCGAAGAGGAGCGCTGCTGATATGGGATTGGCAAATGGGAGAGCCCCGCATCTCTGAAAACCATTTACTGGAGAGAGAATGATGAAAATAACCAGTAATTCCAGAATGCAGGGCTTGATCCCGCTGTTGGTCTTAAGTACCGGATTGTGCTTTGTTTCCCCCGCCTCTGCACAGCTACAACGTTTATACATCCTGGATCTCAACAGCAACCGACTGATCACTCTTGTGCCGAGTGGAATGACTGGTAACGCTACTGGCATCAATAACGCTGGACAGGTGGCGTGGTATACCGTCAAGGAATATCGGCAGGCTTTCATCACCGGTCCCAACGGCGCTGGCAGAACCGATCTCAAGACGCTGGGCGGTAGTTCCAGCGCAACCTTTGGCATTAATGATGCCGGGCAGGTGGTAGGGTACTCACAGACAGCCACAGGTAATTTGCATGCTTTTATTACCGGGCCTAACGGCGTGGGCATGACAGACCTGGGGACACTGGGAGAACATGCCAGTTACGCCACCAGCATCAATAACGCTGGCCAGGTGGCGGGGTATACCGTCAAGGAATATCGGCACGCTTTCATCACCGGTCCCAATGGTGCAGGCATGACCCATCTGGGAAGCCTGCCGGATGGACTCACAACTGTTGCTCATGATATCAATGATGCCGGGCAGGTGGTTGGGAGAGGCGTGCGGCACGCTTTCATCACCGGTCCCAACGGTGTGGGGATGACCGATCTCGGGACGCTGGGTGGAGATTACAGTGTCGCCTATGGCGTCAATGATGCCGGGCAGGTGGTGGGAGATTCCAGCACGGCTGCTGGTTTTACGCACGCTTTCATCACCGGCCCCAATGGCGTGGGCATGACCGATCTCGGGACACTGGGTGGAGGCTACAGTATCGCCACTGATATTAACGATACCGGGCAGGTGGTGGGATGGTCCACCATGGCTGCCGGTGACGAGCATGCCTTTATCACCGGTCCCAATGGTGTAGGCATGACAGACCTCAACTCACTGACCTGGTTGCCGCCCGGATATGTTATAACGGGCGCCATCAGCATCAATAACGCGGGACAGGTCATCGTTATTGCCAATATTCCCAAACCCAAGGCCTATATGCTGATATTCGCCGGCCTGGGCCTGGTCGGGTTTCTGGTATGGTGGCAGAAATCGGGAAGCAAAGCCTAGTACCGATGTGCCGCCGCTGATCCTGCCCATTTCCAGGTCAAGCACGACGGGCCGGAATGGACGACTGCTCCACTATCGTTTTCAAAGACCGAACAGGCGCGATTTCAGTGCCTGTATCAGCGCCGTGCGTGCATTCGGATTCAAGGGGGTGCCGGTTTCATTCAGCGCCTCATCCAGAATTTTTTCCAGCAGCACGGTTATATCGGCGGGGGAAAGTGTCGAAGGTGCGGAATGCATGACTTCCGTGAGGGTGGGTATGCTGGCGCCGGACGGGGACTGCCTGGCGGCGACCTCTGTGAGGGTGGGGATATCGTCTGCCCGTGCCTGCTTCGTCGCGATTCCAGACAAACGGGATGAGCCGGCGGTCAAGTGGCTATCGCTGTCAGTCAGTGGCGTGGATGATACGCCCTGGTGCCTGCTCAGCAGTATTTCCAGTTTGTGCAGAATTTTGTCATATTCACCCTGCGAGGCTTTTTTGCTGTTTGTCATTGAAATACCGGCTGATAAAGGGAGGTGGCGGAATTCCGGGAATTGATGCCTGTGGCGTGATTTGATGAGTCGCCAGGCTATACGGAGCTCAGGCGATGATGCCGTATTTCGTAGCCACGATCCTGATAGAACCGGTAGCGTTTCCTTGCCGCCCGGGTATCTTCATCCGTGTTGCCGGCAATTTCAATCAGTCGCCGGAAGCGGCTGAAGAAAGGGGGATTCTCAGGACCCAGGTTGAGCAATACATCATCGTGCGGCGGATTCCTTCCACTATCGCTGAGTATTACCGGCGTGAACTCAGCCAGCTTGTCGCCTGCCTGGCAGTGTGGAATAAAATCAGTTGCAGAGAAAGTCCACAGCAATTTATCGATCTGCTCGACTGTAGCCATGTCAGGCGCGTAAATCATGACCTTGAATCCTTTCCGCGCTGCTGTTGCAACCAGACGGCAGGCGGTATGGAGCCGGTCTCCCCCGCCCGAGTAGAAGTCGATTTCTGTCATTCCTTCGATTTACGCCGGCCCTTGCGGCTGCCGGCCTCGCCGGTGTTACCGGATTGTCTGGTAGCACGGCTGATCAGAAACTGGGTGAGCAGCGGTACCGGGCGTCCGGTTGCGCCTTTTTCCTTGCCGGATTTCCACGCCGTGCCGGCGATGTCAAGGTGCGCCCATCGATATTTCTTAGTGAAACGAGACAGGAAACAGGCGGCGGTAATGGTTCCCGCAGCGCGGCCCCCGATGTTGGCCATATCGGCGAAATTACTTTTCAACTGTTCCTGGTATTCATCGAACAGCGGTAGACGCCACGCACGATCCACGGATCGCTCGGAGGCATTCAATAACTCCTGAGCCAACTCTTCATCGTTGCCAAGCAGACCCGAGGCAACGTGACCGAGCGCTATGACACAAGCCCCGGTCAGAGTAGCAATATTGATGACCGATTCCGGCTCGTAGCGCTCCGCGTAGGCCAGCGCATCGCATAGGATCAGCCTGCCTTCGGCATCCGTATTGAGAATTTCTATGGTTTGCCCCGACATGCTGGTAACAACATCGCCCGGTTTGGTGGCATTGCCACCGGGCATGTTTTCGGTGGCCGGAATAATGCCGACCACGTTGATTGGAAGACCCATTTTTGCTACTGCGTCAATGGTGCCGAACACGCTTGCAGCGCCGCACATGTCGTATTTCATTTCATCCATTTCCGCGGCGGGCTTGAGGGAAATGCCGCCGGTATCGAAGGTGACGCCCTTTCCTACCAGCACAACAGGTTTTTCCTTCTTCGCCCCTCCCCAATATTCCAGAGCAATCAGCTTGGGAGGCTGGCGGCTGCCGCGAGCCACGGCCAGCAATGCGCCCATGCCAAGATTCTCCATATCCTTTTGCTCCAGCACCGTCACCTTGAGCTTGTAGGTCTTGGCCATATCCATGGCCTGCTCCGCAAGATAGGTCGGGGTGCAGATATTAGGCGCAAGATTGCCCAGATCCTTGGCCAGGCTCATGCCATCGGCTATGGCCAGTCCTTGCTGCAGAGCCTCCTCACTGGCGGCCTGTTCCTCCTGGGTGAGCGGCTTGATAATACCGAGAGTAATTTTGTGCAGCTTCGGTTCGGCTTCCTCGACCTTGCTTTTCAGTCGGTCGAAGCGGTACATGCTCTCCAGTCCACCGACCGCGATTTGCAGGACTTTCCAGGAGAGATCGCGGTTTTTTACGGGCGCTTCCAGCAGAAACAGGGTGGCATCGGCAGCGCCGGTGTCAGATAGCGCCTTGAACACTGCGCGTACTGCATCGCGGTATCCCTTGTCGCCGAGTTCCTGCTCTTTGCCAAGCCCCACCAGCAATACGCGCTCGCAGGCGCTGTTGGGCACATTATGGAGCATCAGCGTCGAGCCTGCTTTGCCCTTCATATCCCCCCGGCCCAGGATGCCGGTAATGTAGCCGTTTGCGGATTTGTCCAGGGCTTCGGCAGCAGGGGTTAATTTTTGTTGTTCGAAAATGCCTGCAACCACACAGGCACTGCGCTGTTTCTCGGGTGTTCCGTTCTTTATATTAAATTTCACAGCTTGCTCCTCGATTCAAGGCTTGCGGGCAGATTGTTCAAACCGGATAATGCTTCGATTATCGCCGGACTATTCGCATAAAGTCAAAGCAGATACGGGACCGTTTCAAAAAAATCTCGTAATGGAATTCTTGTTCACCCTGCACTGCGGCTGCAACGGTGAGCGGCAGTGTCGGAGTTGTCGGAGCGATGGGAGAGGAATGGATGATCAGACAGCAGTCGATACGGCGGGTGAAGCCGCCAGAAGATTATCAGGCCAAGCTTGCCGCGCCGTTTGCCGTGCTCGGCCTTCGCACGGACGAAGACTGGCTGACAGATATAGAATACCTGCCGCCGGATACGCCCACTCTCGCTCCGCAAAATCCTCTCGCCAGGGAAGTATGTAATCAATTACAGGCATACCTTGCCGATCCTGGTTTCGCGTTCGACTTGTCATTACACATTGGCGGGACGATTCATCAACGCCGTGTCTGGCAAGCCATCCAGGATATTCCGGCTGGTGCAACGCGCAGTTATGCCGCTATCGCAATGGAGTTGCATTCCGCCCCGCGCGCAGTGGGGCAGGCCTGCGGAGCCAACCGGTTGCCCATCGTTATTCCCTGTCATCGTGTTATCGCCAAAAGCGGGGGCCTTGGAGGTTTCATGAACGCCAGCGATGGATTGCCGCTCGCCATTAAGCGCTGGCTATTGCAGCATGAGGGTATCTGAGCAGAACGCGGAACTGCTCGATGAATTCTGCGATGCGCTGTGGCTGGAAGATGGGCTCTCGCGCAATACAATGGAGAGCTATCGCAGCGATCTGGAGCAGTTCGGTGATTGGTTCGCCCGACAGAAACCGGGCGATAGCAGTTTCCTGATAGTCACGCATTCCGATCTGCTGGGATTCATGGCGGTGAGGTTTTCCGCTGGAATCAAGGCCAGCACCACCAGCCGCGAGCTCTCGAGTCTAAAGCGGTTTTACCGCTTTCTATTGCGCCAGGGAAAGATCAATGCAGATCCCACCCTCAATATCGATACACCCAGGATTCCTCGCAGTCTGCCGGTGAGCTTGACCGAGGCTGACGTGGAAGCCCTCCTTGGCGCACCCGATGTGAACCTTCCGTTGGGATTGCGGGATCGCGCCATGCTCGAGGTGCTCTATGCCAGCGGCCTCCGGGTTTCAGAGCTTGTAAGCCTGGAAAGCGGACAGATCAGCTTGGACATGGGCGTGGTGCGCATCATGGGGAAGGGCGGAAAAGAGCGCCTGACGCCGCTGGGGGAAGAGGCGCTGGAATGGGTGATTCGCTACCTCAAGGAAATCCGCCCTGGCCTGCTGGATGGAAAATCGAGTAATGCGCTGTTCGTCACTTACCGCGGCGCAGGCATGACTCGTCAGGCTTTCTGGTATCTGATCAAACGCTATGCGCGGCAGGCCGGTATCACGAAGCAGTTGTCGCCGCATGGATTGCGTCATGCCTTTGCGACTCATCTGCTCAATCATGGGGCCGATTTGCGTGTGGTGCAACTGCTGCTCGGCCATGCGGACATTTCAACCACGCAGATATACACTCATGTCGCACGCGAAAGATTGAAAAGAATCCACGAAATGCATCATCCGAGAGGGTGAGGCAAAATTTTACGGGCCGAAATCCCGATCGAAGAAAATTGTTTTCCCCTCTACAAGAAACAAGCCATGTTGACATAGGGTGATCCTTGGCTCAGTCAGGCCAGATCGCCGGAAAGCGGGTAAGGCTCAAGATTGAATTGCATCTGCCGTTGAATCTGGTTGTACCTCTGCTAAAGTCTAAGGAATCGCTGAAGAGCGATATCAGGAGTTTCTCAAACAATAATTCCCCATAAAACAGGAGAAGTCATGCGTAATCAATTGCCGGTTATTTCAATAGCAATGGTCCTGGCATTGGGCGGCTGCGCCAGTTCACCCGAAATCCAGAGCACCAGAACGAGAGACACTGCCATCGGCGCAGGCATCGGTGCTGGTACGGGAGCATTGATCGGAGCAATTGCGGGTAAGGGGAAAGGCGCGGCAATCGGTGCAGCGGCCGGGGCTGGCCTCGGTGCCATCGCCGGAAACGTGTGGTCCAGGAGAATGGAAGAGCAGAAGCAGGAAATGGAGCAGGCCACAGCGGGAACAGGAGTACAAGTTGTAAAAACTCCGGATAACAGACTGAAACTGGATATTCCCAGCGATATTTCATTTGATGCCGGCCGTGCAGACATCAGGCCGAACTTCAGGCCGGTGCTGGATAGTTTTGCCGCCGGCCTGAACAATAATCCTGCTACAGCGGTGACCATTATCGGCCATACGGACAGCTCTGGCAGTGATGCGATCAATAATCCCCTCTCCGTGAACCGGGCAGCCAGCACGCGGGATTATCTGGTGAGTCGCGGGGTTTCTCCAAACCGCATAAGGATCGATGGCCGTGGCTCGCGAGAGCCTATTGTCGCCAATGACACACCTCAGAACAGGGCAAGGAATCGCCGGGTTGAAATCTACGTTGCCGAACCGCAAGAGGCTTCCCAGCAATATTGAGTCAGGATCATTGACTCGACCGGAAAATATTATGAATCCCGTCATTCCGGGCGTGGCCCGGAATCCAGCTTACGCCCAACGTCAGCATCCGGTTCTCTGACCGGAATTCGCCAGACGAAGGCTATCAGGATGACACCCAGCAGAACGAGCATCCCCTGGTGCCAGACAGAGGGCATCATCAGGACCGAACTCCCCAGCGACAGCGCCAGCAACAGATATACCCAACGCTTCACTTTGCGCGGAATGCTGCGATGCTCCATCCATTCGCGAATAATGGGACCGGTGATGCGATTGGTCAGGAGCTTGTCGTGGAAGTGCCTGGAACTGCGAGCAAAACAAGCGGCCGCCAGCAGCACGAAAGGGGTTGTCGGGAGTACTGGCAGCACGATCCCCACCACGCCGAGTATCAGGGCGACGAATCCGGCTACGAGGTAGAGGGAGCGCACAAGGCGCGAGTCATGCAGGCGCGCATGTGATCCTCCCGGCTGCCTGGAGCACGTCTCTTTGCTGGTAAATATCTCTTCGACCTTTTCGACCTGTTCGACCTTTTCGCTTAAGCGATCCTGCATGAACTCTCCTTCATACACTTTGCGCCTCGACTAAATGAGTACATGGGCAAGCAAGGAATCCCTGAACGAAAGCCTTCATGACGCTACAGTCGCCCTACGGGTTGACGGTATAATAAGAGGCAGTAAGTATGGAAGGTTTTCATTTCAATTTTCGAGGTCCTCATGTCCAGGGTAAATACACTGATCAGTTTGGGAATATTCATGTTGGGCGCGTTGCTGTTGCCCCAATCCGCCATTTCGGAAACGGAGCAGGGCGCATCAGCCGTGACGCAGCTCATCAAGCAGGATACCAAAATAGGAAGCGGCGAAGAAGCGGCGGTGGGCAAGATGGTTGAGGTGCACTATACCGGCTGGCTTTACGACGCGAGTGCTCCTGACAAAAAGGGTGAGAAGTTCGACAGCTCGCGTGACCGTGGTATGCCTTTCTCGTTTCTGATCGGCGCGGGACGGGTCATCAAAGGTTGGGACCGGGGTGTGATCGGGATGAAGGTGGGAGGCCAGCGCACGTTGATCATTCCGCCCCAACTGGCCTACGGGCCGGAAGGGCGGGGAGCTATCCCGCCAAACGCTACCCTGATTTTCGAGGTAGAGCTTTTGGGATTGCGTCAGGGTTCGACACACTGATCGGAATGCGCGGCAAACCTCGTCCAAGTGATCTGTTTAGCGCCGCAGGAATCGCCTCCTTTCAGGTGGGCGAGGATGTCAAATCACCGATTTTCGCGCGCCCACGGCTCCCTCGCTGCGGGAACGCGGATTTTGCCCGATTCAGCAGCTCAATTCGTTGTTTTCCCCTCGCGCGGATAACGCCGGTACCAGATTAAAAACCCTGAAATCCACGTTGACTTATCCGCGTGAAACATTCACAATTAACGGTTTCGTTTGGAGGGGTTCCCGAGCGGTCAAAGGGATCAGACTGTAAATCTGACGGCTCTGCCTTCGAAGGTTCGAATCCTTCCCCCTCCACCAGATCAGCAGCTGGTATGCGGGCGTTGTAGATTTTTGTGTCTTGAGCGCTTTGCGTGGTGAGCCTGGTTCTGGTGAATGGGAGCGCAGAGGGTGTGTTGGCTGTGCGGTTCGATGATTTTTCTCCGAAGAGCTATTGAATGCTTCGCTGGATTTTCTGGTCCTGATCGTGCCCGATGCGGGTGTAGCTCAATGGTAGAGCAGAAGCCTTCCAAGCTTACGACGAGGGTTCGATTCCCTTCACCCGCTCCAGACTTGAAGCGGAGAAATGAGCGTTAATTAAAAACACTAGAAAATTGGCAAAATTGTTGCGGGGTATTGTTTAGGCAAGGACGTGCTTGCCCATGTAGCTCAGTGGCAGAGCACTCCCTTGGTAAGGGAGAGGTCGCCAGTTCAATCCTGGCCATGGGCTCCATAGGCGTCGATTACAGAACTCAAAAAAATGCTTTAAAAAGGATCATCATGGCAAAGAGCAAATTTGAGCGGACGAAGCCGCACATCAACGTAGGGACGATAGGACACGTGGATCACGGCAAGACCACGTTGACGGCGGCGATCACGATGGTATTGGCGAAGAAGTTTGGTGGTGAGGCGAAGAGTTATGCGCAGATAGACTCGGCGCCTGAAGAGAAGGCGCGGGGCATCACGATCAACACCTCGCACGTGGAGTATGAGACGGAGAAGCGGCATTACGCGCACGTTGACTGTCCTGGACACGCGGACTATGTGAAGAACATGATCACGGGTGCGGCACAGATGGATGGTGCGATTCTGGTGGTGTCAGCGGCGGATGGGCCGATGCCGCAGACGCGGGAGCACATTCTTCTGGCGCGGCAGGTAGGTGTTCCCTACATTATCGTCTACATGAACAAGGCGGACATGGTGGACGATGCGGAGCTTCTGGAGCTGGTGGAAATGGAAGTGCGCGAGCTGCTGTCCAAATACAGTTTTCCCGGGGATGACACCCCGATAGTGATTGGTTCTGCCCTGAAGGCGCTGGAAGGCGACCAGAGCGACATAGGCGAGCCCTCCATCTACAAGTTGGCAGCAGCGCTGGACAGCTACATTCCGGAGCCGCAGCGGGCGGTGGATGGCAGCTTTCTGATGCCGGTTGAAGACGTTTTTTCCATATCTGGTCGTGGCACGGTAGTGACGGGGCGCGTTGAGCGTGGCGTCATCAAGGTAGGGGAAGACATCGAGATAGTGGGCTTGAAGCCTACCACTAAGACTGTGTGCACGGGCGTTGAGATGTTTCGCAAGCTTCTGGACCAGGGGCAGGCAGGAGACAACGTAGGCGTATTGCTGCGGGGCACCAAGCGCGAAGAAGTGGAGCGCGGACAGGTGCTGTCCAAGCCTGGGACCATCACCCCGCACACCAAGTTCACGGCGGAGATTTATGTTCTGAGCAAGGAAGAGGGTGGGCGTCATACTCCCTTTTTTCAGGGATACCGGCCGCAGTTTTACTTCCGCACGACGGATGTGACGGGCGCAATCGAGTTGCCTGCGGGCACGGAGATGGTGATGCCTGGGGACAATGTATCGGTGACGGTAAACCTGATTGCGCCGATTGCGATGGAAGAAGGCCTGCGTTTTGCGATTCGTGAAGGCGGGAGGACCGTTGGCGCAGGTGTCGTGGCAAAAATTATCGAATAGCGTCTTGCCTGAGGTCGACTCCATCGTTGAAGAGCCTTGCATTCGTATGTGTCCAGGTGAGTCCTTCGTTTTTTTACCTTTGTTCAAAGTACAGGCCAGTAGCTCAATTGGCAGAGCGTCGGTCTCCAAAACCGAAGGTTGGGGGTTCGATGCCCTCCTGGCCTGCCATCGGGAAATATCATTTCAAAATCGTCAATAACTGCATGTTTCCAGGGGAAGCAGGGCCTCGTAATAAGTGGTATCAGGTCGTGCAGTGAGGTTGCGCATGAATTTTGCTCGCGCACCGCTTCGTCTGCTGGCAGGCATTAAAAGGCAGAGTGGGATAGGTTAGTGGATAAGATCAAGTTGGGATTCGCGCTTCTGCTGCTGATTGCGGGTATTGCCGGATTCTATTACCTGAGCGATAGCGCAATGGTAATTCGCGTCATTTCAGTTCTCGGAGGCCTCGTTCTTGCGACCGTGGTAGTGTCGTTTACCACTCAGGGCAAGCAGTTTTACGCGTTCAGCAGAGAGTCGTGGGAAGAGACCAAGAAGGTGGTATGGCCGAACCGGAAGGAAACGGTGCAGACGACGGGTATCGTTTTTGCCTTCGTTCTGGTAATGGCCATGTTCCTGTGGATGATAGACGCAGGCCTGCTGCTGGCGGTGAAATATCTCATGGGACAGGAAGGGTGATGGATAAGAAGTGGTATGTGGTTCATGCCTACTCCGGTTTCGAGAAGAGTGTGCAGCGTACGCTGAAGGAGCGAATCAGCCGCGCTGGAATGCTGGACAAGTTCGGGCAGATACTCGTTCCTGTGGAAGAAGTCATCGAGATGAAAGCAGGACAGAAAAATCTCAGCGAACGGAAATTTTTTCCGGGCTATGTGCTGGTCGAGATGGAGATGACCGACGAAACATGGCACCTGGTCAAAAACACGCCGAAGGTGACGGGCTTCATTGGCGGTACGGCCATGAATCCTACGCCTATCAGCGAGAAGGAAGTGCAGAACATTCTCCATCAGATTCAGGAAGGGGTGGAAAAACCCAAGCCCAAGATTCTTTTCGAAACGGGCGAGGCGGTTCGTGTCAAGGAAGGGCCATTTACGGATTTTCACGGCAACGTGGAAGACGTCAATTACGACAAAAGCAAGCTCCGGGTTTCAGTGTCCATTTTTGGGCGTCCCACACCAGTGGAACTGGATTTCAGCCAGGTTGAGAAAGCCTAGTGCAGTAAAGGTTTCCGGAAGCACCGGAAGGCCTCGGTCATATATTGCATATCGAATATTGTTAAGCGGGGAGAGCCTCAAGGGCTCGTTTGAACCCGATAGGAGAGCAAATGGCAAAGAAAATAGTCGGCTATATCAAATTGCAGGTGCCGGCGGGGAAGGCAAATCCCAGCCCGCCAATAGGGCCCGCCCTGGGGCAGCGGGGACTCAACATCATGGAGTTCTGCAAGGCATTCAATGCGGCAACGCAGAAAATGGAAGTCGGCCTGCCGGTTCCGGTCGTTATAACGGCCTATGCCGACAAGAGCTTCACCTTCACCATGAAGACCACGCCCGCTACCGTGCTGATAAAGAAGGCAGCGGGAGTGAGCAAGGGAAGCGCAAAACCCCATACAGATAAGATAGGGCGGTTGACACGGAAGCAAATGGAAGAAATCGCCCAGATAAAGATGCCGGATCTGACTGCCGCAGACATGGACGCGGCAGTTCGCACCATTGCGGGTAGTGCTCGCAGCATGGGTATAGAAGTGGAGGGCGCATAACATGGCGCACATATCCAAACGTCTCAAGGCGATCTCGGAAAAAGTGGATCGCACAAGATATTACCCCTTGCAGGATGCGCTCAATCTCGTCAGGGAAACAGCGATCGCGAAGTTCGACGAGTCCATCGATGTGGCCGTCAATCTTGGGATAGACGCAAAAAAATCTGACCAGTCAGTGCGTGGGTCTGTGGTATTGCCTGCGGGTACGGGAAAGACCGTACGGGTGGCCGTATTTGCGCAGGGCGACAAGGCCCGGGAAGCGACGGCAGCGGGGGCGGATATTGTCGGCTTTGAGGATCTCGCCGAGCAGATCAAGGCGGGCAATATCGAATTCGATGTGGCCATCGCCAGTCCCGATGCAATGCGTGTTGTAGGACAACTGGGGCAGATACTCGGTCCGCGCGGCTTGATGCCTAATCCCAAGGTGGGAACGGTAACGCCGGATGTAGCTGGTGCGGTAAGAAACGCGAAAGCCGGTCAAGTTCAGTATCGCGCCGATAAAGGGGGTATCGTACAGTGCACCATCGGACGGGCCTCGTTCACGGTGGATGCCCTGACCCAGAATATGATGGCGCTGATCGATGCGCTCAATAAATCCAAGCCTGCCGCATCCAAGGGCATCTATCTAAAGAAGATATCAGTCTCGAGCACAATGGGAATAGGCGTGCGCGTGGATCAGACAAGCATGCGATAGGTGCATGCGCCGGATTCCCTGTTTATAAATATTGTAAGACTTTGGGCCGTCGGGAAAGGCAGGACGCTTTTCCGGTGGGTTATCAAAGACCGCTGGGGTATTGGGCATGGCGGGGTGACTCGCCCAGTTTATTGCTCAGTTTATTGTTGAGTGAGCCATTGTCCAAAACTTAATCTGCATGGTGAAGGGGCTTGCAGCCGGTGTTCCATGCCAGGCTGCACTTTCCGTATTTCTCTGGCTACCCAGCGCAGATGGCGTGCCCCGAAACAGGAAAAGATTCAACTCCTGATTTAAGGTCGCCGGTTTCGCGGTGTGAGATCAGGTACGAGGGAGGAGGTCAGAATCTCGGATCAATCCGAGGTTAAGCTTCCCAAACCAGCATACCACACTTATCGCCGCATTTTAACTGATGGAGAAGTACCTTGAGTCTAAATTTAGATGAGAAAAAAGCGGTGGTCGCTGAAGTCAGCGCGCAGGTAGCCAAAGCGCAGGCCATCATCGTCGCGGAGTACCGCGGGCTGGGGGTCGGCCATATGACGCAGCTGCGGGCGAAGGCGCGGCAGTCGGGAATATATTTCCGGGTGCTTAAAAACTCGCTGGCACGCAGAGCGGTTTCGGATACCCCGTTTTCCGGATTGTCCGAGCATATGGTGGGGCCTCTCGCTTACGGCATTGGCAGCGATCCGGTTGCGGCGGCCAAGGTGCTGCATGAATTTTCAAAGGGTAACGACAAACTGGTGATCAAGGCTGGCGCCATGGCAAACCATGTAATTTCCAGCAGTGAGATTGCCAGCCTGGCCTCTCTGCCAAGTCGCGAGGAGCTTCTTGCCAAGCTGCTGGGCACAATGCAGGCACCTGTCGCCAATTTTGTACGAACCCTGAATGAAGTTCCCGCGCGTTTTGTTCGTGGCCTCGCTGCCGTTCGCGATCAGAAAGAAACCGCTTGATCCGGGGCCCAGTCGCTTTGGGACCGTTACACCATCATAGTTATTGGATTAATTATCAGGAGAAAATCATGGCTATAGCCAAAGCAGAAATTTTGGATGCGATTGCAAATATGACTGTGCTGGAGCTTTCCCAGCTCATCAAGGAAATGGAAGAGAAATTCGGTGTTTCCGCTGCCGCTGCCGCAGTTGTGGCAGCGGCGCCCGCGGCAGGCGCCGCGGCGGCACCCGCAGAGGAACAAACTGAATTTACCGTGATGCTGACCGCAGTGGGTGAAAGCAAGGTAAATGTGATCAAGGTGGTGCGTGCCGTTACCGGGCTTGGCTTGAAAGAAGCAAAAGATCTGGTGGACGGCGCACCCAAGCCAGTCAAGGAAGGTATTGCCAAAGCGGATGCGGAAGCCATCCAGAAGCAGCTTGCTGAAGCAGGCGCCACTGCTGAAATCAAATAAAAGAAAAACAGTAAGAAAAGCCGGCGGCATTACTCATGCCGCCGGTTCTGGCGTTTTTTGGATTTTGATGGCGTGTTTTGTGCGGCAGAACACCAAGTGCGCTAGCCAAAACAAGTACTCTGTTCTCTATTTTCTGTCAATCCATCTTCTGATCTCCCGGAGATTCCATGAGTTATTCGTTTACCGAGAAAAAACGTATTCGTAAAAGTTTCGCCAAGCGTGCAAGCGTCTTGCCGATTCCCTTTCTTCTCGCTACGCAAATCGAATCTTACGCTGCTTTCCTGCAAGCCAGCGTCGATCCCGACCAGCGCGCTCCGGAGGGGTTGCAAGCCGCCTTCCTGTCGATCTTCCCGATCGAGAGCCATTCCAGGAATGCACGCCTCGATTTCGTCAACTACGTACTCGGTGCACCTCCTTTCGACGTGAAGGAGTGTCAACAACGCGGTCTTACCTATGCTTCTCCCCTGCGGGCGAAGGTGCGCTTGACCCTTATGGATAAGGAGGCATCCAAACCGACCGTCAGGGAAGTGAAGGAGCAGGAGGTTTACATGGGCGAGATTCCGCTCATGACGAACACCGGTTCATTTGTGATTAACGGCACTGAACGCGTGATCGTGTCCCAGTTGCATCGTTCGCCTGGAGTGTTTTTCGAGCACGATCGCGGTAAAACGCATTCATCCGGTAAATTGCTTTTTTCCGCACGTATCATCCCTTACCGCGGTTCCTGGCTTGATTTTGAGTTTGATCCCAAGGATTACCTCTATTTTCGGGTCGACAGGCGCCGCAAAATGCCCATTACGGTGCTGCTGAAGGCCATTGGATACACACCCGAGCAGATCCTGGAGAATTTCTTTTCTTTTGACTCTTTCCATATATCGCGAAAAAGTATTCTTTTTGAACTGTTACCGGAGCGTTTGCGGGGTGATACCGCGCGCTTCGATATCCTGTCGAAAAACGGCAAGGTCATCGTCCAGAAGGACAAGCGCATTACTGTGAAGCATGTGCGCGAAATGCAGCAGGCCGGCATAGACAGGCTTGAGGTGCCGGAAGATTTCCTGTTGGGGCGGGTGCTGGGCCACAACGTAGTGGATAAGGAAACGGGAGAAATTCTCGCGCTTGCCAATGATGAGATTACGGAAACCTTGCTTGGCAAGCTGCGGGATGCCGATGTGGAAGAGATCCGTACGATTTATACCAATGATCTCGATCAGGGCGCATATATATCGCAAACTCTCAAGATAGACGAAACCATAGATGAGATGGCGGCGCAGGTTGCGATCTACCGCATGATGCGCCCGGGTGAACCCCCTACTGAGGAGGCAGTCAAGGCGCTCTTCACCGGATTGTTCTATGCCCCTGAACGCTATGACCTCTCAGTGGTCGGACGAATGAAATTCAATCGCAGGGTCGGTAAGACAGAGCTGGATGGACCGACCACGCTATCCAACGAAGATATCATTGCGGTGATCAGGATTCTGGTGGAACTTCGGAACGGTCGTGGGGAGATTGATGATATCGATCACCTGGGCAATCGTCGCGTACGCTCCGTCGGTGAATTGGCGGAAAACCAGTTTCGCTCTGGCCTGGTGAGGGTCGAAAGAGCAGTAAAAGAGCGCCTGAGCCAGGCTGAATCAGA
Source organism: Nitrosospira sp. TNL300 (assembly GCF_055385915.1). Taxonomy (NCBI): domain Bacteria; kingdom Pseudomonadati; phylum Pseudomonadota; class Betaproteobacteria; order Nitrosomonadales; family Nitrosomonadaceae; genus Nitrosospira; species Nitrosospira sp. TNL300. Next base: position 907,003 of record NZ_AP041005.1, read on the forward strand.
GAACCTGATGCCTCATGACCTGATCAATGCCAAGCCGGTATCTGCGGCGGTGCGTGAATTCTTTGGTTCCAGTCAGTTATCGCAGTTCATGGACCAGACCAATCCACTCTCTGAAATCACGCACAAACGCCGTGTGTCCGCGCTCGGACCCGGTGGCCTGACGCGCGAGAGGGCGGGGTTTGAGGTACGTGACGTGCACCCGACTCACTATGGGCGGGTATGTCCGATCGAAACGCCAGAAGGTCCCAACATTGGTTTGATCAACTCGCTGGCGTTATATGCCCAGACCAATGAATACGGCTTTATGGAAACACCTTATCGCAAGGTGAAAAATGGGCAGGTAACCGATGAAATCCATTATCTTTCAGCCATTGAGGAGGGGCAATATGTAATTGCCCAGGCAAACGCCGAACTGGATGGAGCCGGCAGATTCACCAATGACATCGTTTCCTGTCGCCATAAGAACGAGTTTACCCTGGCGACCCCCGACCGGATTGAATACATGGACGTAGCGCCTGCACAGATTGTCTCGGTCGCTGCCTCGCTGATTCCTTTCCTGGAGCATGATGACGCCAACCGGGCATTGATGGGCTCCAACATGCAGCGGCAGGCGGTGCCCTGCCTGCGCGCCGAGAAACCTCTGGTCGGAACGGGAATCGAGCGCGTCGTTGCCGTCGACTCCGGCACTGCGGTAAAAGCGGTGCGGGGCGGCGTGGTGGATTATGTGGACGCAGGCCGTATTGTGGTGCGGGTGCACGATGTCGAGACGCGTGCGGGTGAAGTGGGCGTAGACATCTACAACCTCACGAAATATACGCGCTCAAACCAGAACACCAATATCAATCAGCGGCCTCTGGTGAAGGTGGGCGACGTGATCGCACGCGGAGATGTGGTGGCGGACGGCGCTTCCACCGACAAGGGTGAACTCGCGCTGGGACAGAACATGCTGGTCGCGTTTATGCCGTGGACCGGTTATAACTTCGAAGATTCCATTCTCATTTCCGAGCGTATTGTGGCGGATGACCGCTTTACCTCCATTCATATCGAAGAATTGTCGGTGGTAAGCCGCGATACCAAGCTTGGAACCGAAGAAATTACCGGCGATATTTCAAACCTGTCGGAGGCACAGCTAGGCCGTCTGGATGCTTCAGGCATTGTGCATATCGGAGCCGAGGTGGAAGCTGGTGATGTGCTGGTGGGCAAAGTGACGCCCAAGGGTGAAACCCAGCTTACGCCGGAAGAAAAACTGTTGCGCGCAATTTTTGGCGAGAAGGCTTCGGATGTGAAGGATACTTCCCTGCGAGTGCCGTCCGGCATCTCCGGAACGGTGATCGATGTACAGGTCTTCACCCGGGAAGGTATCGAACGGGACAAGCGTGCGCAGCAAATCATTGACGATGAGCTGAAGCGGTACAAGAAAGATCTGGCCGATCAGATGCGAATCGTGGAAGCTGACGCATTTGTCCGGATCGAGCGCCTGCTCATCGGCAAGATTGCCACAGGTGGTCCCAAGAAGCTTGCCAAAGGTGCGGCCATCACGAAGGAATATCTGGAAAGCAACGACCCGCACCATTGGTTCGACATACGGCTGGCGGATGAAGGGGCGAGTGTACAGCTCGAACAGATCGAAGAGGGCCTGGCGCAAAAACGCAAGGCATTCGATGCGGCCTTCGAGGAGAAGAAAAAGAAGCTCACCCAGGGCGATGAGTTGCCTCCAGGCGTGCAGAAAATGGTCAAGGTATACGTCGCGGTAAAGCGGCGCCTTCAGCCGGGAGACAAAATGGCCGGTCGTCATGGCAATAAGGGTGTCATTTCGAAGATCGTACCGGTGGAGGATATGCCTTATATGGCCGATGGCACCCCCGTGGATGTTGTGCTCAATCCACTGGGCGTGCCGTCACGCATGAACGTGGGGCAGATCCTGGAGACGCATCTCGGCTGGGCGGCCAAAGGTCTGGGACAGAAGATTGGTGAAATGCTGCGGGCAGGCAAGGAAGCCGCCGAGCTTCGAGCCTTTCTTGACAAGATATATAACACCAGTGGAAAACCGGAAGATATCGCCTCCTTGACCGACGGGGAAATCGTGGATTTGGCGGGAAACCTCCAGGATGGAGTGCCCTTTGCCACGCCGGTATTTGATGGCGCCACGGAGCAGGAAATCAAGGACATGCTCGAACTTGCCGGTTTACCGCGCTCGGGACAGGTGACCCTTTATGACGGCCGGACCGGGGAGGCCTTCGATCGCCCGGTTACCGTCGGTTACATGCATGTGTTGAAGCTGCACCACTTGGTGGACGACAAGATGCATGCCCGGTCAACCGGCCCCTACAGTCTGGTCACTCAGCAGCCGCTTGGAGGCAAAGCCCAGTTCGGCGGCCAGCGTTTCGGAGAAATGGAGGTGTGGGCACTCGAAGCGTATGGTGCCGCCTATACACTGCAGGAAATGCTGACAGTCAAGTCGGACGATGTGAACGGGCGCACGAAAGTATACGAGAGCATTGTGAAGGGCGACCACAAGATCGATGCAGGCATGCCGGAATCCTTCAACGTGCTGGTGAAGGAAATCCGGTCACTGGCCATGGATATCGATCTGGAGCGGCATTAGCAATTTTTATTCTGGAGGTACGAGAATCAGATACCTTTTTGCTGTCTTTGCTTTTTCACCGGACAATTTTTTGCATAGACCCCTGATCAACAGGAGTGACAAATGAAAGCACTGCTTGATTTATTCAAACAGGTTACCCAGAAAGAAGAGTTCGATTCGATCAAGATCGGTCTGGCTTCTCCCGAGAAAATACGTTCCTGGTCCTATGGTGAGGTGAAGAAGCCGGAAACCATCAATTATCGTACGTTCAAGCCCGAGCGAGACGGCCTGTTCTGCGCAAAAATCTTTGGTCCGGTAAAGGATTACGAGTGCCTTTGCGGAAAGTACAAGCGTTTGAAACATCGCGGCGTGATCTGCGAGAAATGTGGTGTCGAGGTCACGTTATCCAAAGTGCGGCGCGAACGCATGGGTCATATCGAACTGGCATCCCCTGTGGCGCACATCTGGTTCCTGAAATCCCTGCCATCCAGGTTGGGGATGGTGCTGGATATGACCTTGCGCGACATAGAGCGGGTGCTCTATTTCGAGGCGTATGTAGTAACGGATCCGGGCCTGACGCCTCTCCAGCGATGCCAGTTGCTGACAGATGACGATTACCGGGCTAAAACCGAGGAATACGGGGATGATTTCCGCGCCAGCATGGGTGCGGAAGGTATTCGTGATCTATTGAATACCCTGAATATTCGTGTAGAAATCGATAATCTTCGCCGCGAAATGGGAACGACCGGCTCCGAAACGAAGATGAAGAAGATTTCGAAGCGCCTGAAAGTGTTGGAGGCATTCAGCAAATCCGGCATTAAACCGGAATGGATGATTCTAGCCGTGCTACCCGTGCTGCCTCCTGAACTGCGGCCACTGGTGCCGCTGGATGGAGGACGTTTTGCGACTTCCGATCTCAATGATTTGTATCGTCGCGTCATTAACCGCAATAACCGGTTGAAACGTTTGCTCGAACTGAAGGCACCGGAAATTATCGTGCGCAACGAGAAGCGCATGCTGCAGGAAGCGGTGGATTCACTGCTGGATAACGGCCGTCGCGGCAAAGCCATGACGGGCGCCAACAAACGCCCGCTGAAATCGCTTGCGGACATGATCAAGGGCAAAGGCGGACGCTTCCGCCAGAACCTGCTTGGGAAACGCGTGGATTATTCCGGACGGTCGGTTATCGTGGTGGGGCCGCAGCTCAAGCTGCACCAGTGCGGTTTACCCAAGAAAATGGCCTTGGAATTATTCAAACCCTTTATCTTCAACAAACTGGAAATAATGGGTATCGCCAGCACGATAAAGGCTGCAAAACGTGAGGTCGAAAACGAAAGCCCGATCGTGTGGGACATCCTGGAAGATGTCATTCGTGAGCATCCTGTGATGCTGAACCGGGCACCGACCTTGCATCGGCTGGGTATTCAGGCGTTTGAGCCGGTCCTGATAGAAGGCAAGGCCATCCAACTGCATCCGTTGGTATGTGCCGCTTTCAACGCGGACTTTGACGGTGATCAGATGGCGGTCCATGTGCCGCTTTCGCTGGAAGCGCAAATGGAGTGCCGCACGCTGATGATGTCGACCAACAACGTCTTGTCGCCCGCTAACGGCGAACCCATTATCGTGCCGTCACAGGACATCGTGCTGGGACTGTACTCCACCACGCGCGAGAAGGTCAATGCGCGGGGTGAGGGTATGTATTTCGCCAATATCAGCGAAGTTTCCCGTGCGTACGAGAACCGCGTTATCGAGTTGAATGCCCGGATTTCAGTGAGGATCCCCGAATACGAGCTGGTTGCGGATGGAGAGCGGCGCGAGAAGATCACGCGGTATGAAACCACGGTAGGACGAGCATTATTATCAGAGATTCTCCCTGCCGGGCTGCCTTTTCCGCTGATCAACAAGGTGCTCAAGAAAAAAGAAATCTCCAAGCTCATCAATGCAAGCTTCCGCCGCTGCGGCCTGCGCGAAACCGTGATTTTTGCCGATAAGCTGATGTATGCCGGTTTCAGCTATGCGACGCGCGCCGGGATTTCGATCTGCCTGGACGATATGCTTACCCCCGCGCAGAAGGATGCAATCATTAGTGCCTCCGAGAAGGAAGTGCAGGAGATCGAGCTCCAGTATACGTCCGGTCTTGTCACCCAGGGTGAACGTTACAACAAGGTCGTGGACATATGGGGCCGCGCCGGCGACCAGGTTGCAAAGGCGATGATGGATCAACTCGGGGTCGAGCCGATCATCGATCCGGAAACCGGAGCCGCTAAAACGGGCGAGTCAGGGAAGCCCCTGATTCAGGAATCGTTCAATTCCATCTATATGATGGCGGATTCGGGCGCTCGCGGTTCTGCTGCCCAGATCCGTCAATTGGCAGGAATGCGCGGCCTGATGGCCAAGCCGGATGGTTCAATCATCGAAACGCCCATCACGGCTAATTTCCGCGAAGGATTGAACGTCTTGCAGTACTTTATTTCCACTCACGGTGCGCGCAAGGGTCTGGCCGATACGGCGCTGAAGACGGCTAACTCAGGCTATCTTACCCGCCGGCTTGTCGATGTGACACAGGATCTGGTCGTAACCCAGGAGGATTGTGGCACCAGCAACGGTGTGGTGATGAAGGCATTGGTCGAAGGTGGCGAGGTCATAGAAGCGTTACGCGAACGTATCCTCGGTCGTGTAGTGGTCAATGATATTATTAATCCGGAGCATCAGGCCGTGATTTACCCGGCAGGCATGCTGCTGGATGAAAATGCAGTGGATGCCATTGAGATGCTGGGTATAGATGAAGTGAAGGTCCGCACCCCGCTTACCTGTGAAACCCGCTATGGCCTGTGTGCCAAATGTTATGGACGCGATCTGGGACGCGGCACACCGGTCAATGTTGGCGAAGCAGTGGGCGTGATCGCCGCTCAGTCGATCGGTGAGCCTGGCACTCAGCTGACTATGCGCACTTTCCATATCGGAGGGGCGGCTTCCCGAACAGCGGTCGCAAGCCAGGTCGAGAGCAAATCCAACGGTGTGGTGCGGTATTCACCGAGCATGCGCTATGTGACCAATGCACGTAACGAACTGATCGCGATTTCCCGTAGCGGCGAAGTGGTGATTCAGGATGACAACGGGCGTGAGCGGGAACGGCACAAGGCGCCGTACGGCGCGACCTTGCTGATTCGTGACGGAGAAGTCGTGAAAGCTGGGCAGGTACTGGCGGCATGGGATCCGCACACGCGTCCAATCATTACTGAATACTCTGGCAAGGTCCGCTTCGAGAACGTGGAAGAAGGCGTGACCGTGGCCAAGCAGATAGATGAAATAACCGGTTTGTCCACGCTGGTGGTGATCGATCCGAAGCGCCGCGGGGTGGTGCAAACGAAGGGATTGCGCCCGATGGTGAAGCTCCTGGATGACGAAGGCAAGGAGGTGCGGCTGGCGGGCAGTAATTTGCCGGTTCACATCACCTTCCAGGTGGGTTCCATCATCACTGTTCGGGATGGGCAGCAGGTCAGCGTCGGTGAGGTTCTCGCGCGTATTCCACAGGAAAGCTCGAAAACGCGGGACATTACGGGTGGCTTGCCTCGGGTTGCGGAATTGTTTGAAGCGCGTTCCCCAAAGGATGCGGGCGTACTGGCAGAAGTCACCGGAATCGTGTCCTTCGGCAAGGATACCAAGGGCAAGCAACGGCTGGTCATCACGGACCTGGATGGAGTGTCGCACGAATATCTCATTCCCAAGGACAAGCACGTGACTGCTCACGATGGGCAGGTGGTGAACAAGGGAGAAAGTATCGTCGACGGTCCTGCCGATCCACACGATATTCTCCGTCTCCTGGGGGTGGAAGCACTGGCGCGCTATATTACCGACGAGGTGCAGGATGTGTACCGCTTGCAGGGCGTCAAGATCAACGACAAGCACATCGAGGTGATAGTGCGCCAGATGCTGCGCCGTGTGCAGATCGTGGATTCCGGCGATACGCGCTTCATTCCCGGTGAACAGGTTGAACGCGCCGAAATGCTTGCGGAAAACGAACAGGTTGAATTAGAGGACAAGAGGCCGGCAACCTATGAATATATGCTGCTGGGCATCACTAAAGCTTCGCTGTCCACCGACTCGTTCATTTCGGCAGCATCGTTCCAGGAGACTACACGAGTGCTGACCGAAGCGGCTATCATGGGCAAGAAGGATGATCTGCGAGGACTGAAAGAAAACGTTATTGTAGGACGGCTTATTCCCGCAGGTACGGGTTTGACTTTCCACAATACCCGCAAGAGACAGCGCCTCATGCTGGATACCGGCGAAACGCCTCCTTTGAGTGAGGAAGAGACAGGAGAAATTAGAAACAGTGGATACGCTGTCTGAAAACAGGCGGGGAAAGGGAAGCTCGCGAGCCTCATCCTGCTCACTGGCAATGTTGGCATTTAGCCCCGGTGTCTGACGGAATCGAATTATGCCCATCGATATTAATGCCATCATTGCCGAAACTCGCGGCAAAAACTTCGAGCTTTACGAAGAGCATATAAATCCGGTCTTCGTCAAGGTACTGCGTACACTTGGATTCAACCGAACCTGGGTGAGAGGGGAGGGTGCCTATCTCTGGGATGAGACAGGCACGCGCTATCTCGATTTTCTGACCAACTGGGGTGTTTTCAATTTCGGGCGCCGGCATCCTGCTATTCGTAATGCACTGCAACAGGTAATGGATGCCGAGTTTCCCGGGTGGGTCGGTTTTGATGCTCCGCCGCTTGCCGCGGTACTGGCGCGCGAACTGGTAAAACGAATGCCTCCGGGGCTGGATACCGTTTACTTCAGTAACTCCGGTACGGAAGCAATCGAAGCAGCAATCAAATTTGCACGTGGGTATACAGGTCGGCCCTCTACTGCGCATCTCACCAAGGCGTTTCACGGCTTGACCATGGGGTCCTTGTCGCTGAATGGGGAAGCGAGTTTTCGCAGGGGTTTTGAGCCAATGCTTCCCGGCAGTTCAGAAGTGAAAATGGGCGACCTGGCCGGACTGGAAGCGCGTCTGGCAAAGGGCGATGTCGCGGCCTTCGTCTTTGAGCCGATACAGGGCAAGGGTGTCAATATCGCCAGCGACGAGTACCTGCTGGGGGCGCAGGAGTTATGCCGAAAATACGGCACCTTGATGGTTTGCGACGAAATTCAATGTGGTATGGGCCGCACGGGGCGTTTTCTGGCCAGCCAATGGGTTCCGGATTTCCGCCCAGACATCGTCTGCCTTTCCAAGGCGCTTTCCGGAGGCTATATTCCAGTCGGCGCGACAATTACCCGACGTGCCGTCTACGATAGCGTTTACGACAGTCTGCATCGTGCGATTGTTCATGCATCCACTTTCGGGATGGGCAATATGGCGATGGTCGCAGCTTTGGCCTCACTCAGTGTCCTGGACGATGAGAAGCTCATGGATCGGGCCATGGTACTCGGGGAGCGTTTCAGGAAAGGAATCGAGGCGATGGTGCCGCGCTTCGAATTTCTCAAGGGAGTGCGGCAGCGCGGGCTCATGATTGCAATCGAGTTTGGCCAGCCGGAATCAATGTCGCTGCGAGCAGCATGGGCAATGGTCAACAAGATGGATGAAAACCTTTTTGCTCAGGCAATCGTTCTTCCGCTTCTTGACGATCATCATATTCTTACCCAGGTAGCAGGCCATGCCATGCCCATTGTCAAGATTCTGCCGCCGCTGAACATCGGCGAGAGCGATGTCGACTGGTTCCTCGCAGCGCTTGAGGATGTCATGATAAAATTGCACAAGTTCCCAGGCCCCGCCTGGGAGGTTTTGAAGAAGCTCGGCAATCATGCGCTGACTGCCAGAAAGCGCGAGGCGCGGGTAACTGCATGAGGTGCATGGCGGGGACATGAACTGGGTCACTCTTTATCGGATTTCCTTGTTGAATTCCTGAACAGGTTTGCTGTATTCCTGCATTTGATTGATGTTCTTCAGGAGTTTCACCGCGCAGTCCGCAACTGCGTTGATTTCGACTGGGGACCCTGTTTTGTAATCTGTTTTTGTTTCAAAGCCTCTGATGGTTGCCGAGCAGGATTTTTCCGCTTTGCGCCATTTCGTCCCTGGTAAAAATCACGCGGGCAATGAGATGTTCATCACGGCAGATTCCTGTGATGAGGTCTCATTGCTTATTGAAAACAAAAAGGCTTTAGCTTGACATGGCAAGATAAAGTCCATAGAATTCGCAGTTTTTTAGCCGCCGGCAGATCGACAGCGTGAGCGGCTGGATAGGGAAGTAAATTTATATTGGCAGCGGGACAGGTGAGTCGCCCTCCCGTTTTTCTGGAAAATAAAATGCCGACAATCAGTCAGTTAGTACGTAAGCCGCGCGCGGCAAAACCTCTGAAAAGCAAAGTTCCCGCATTGGGAAACAGCCCACAAAAGCGAGGGGTTTGCACGCGGGTTTATACCACCACGCCCAAAAAACCGAATTCGGCTTTGCGCAAGGTGGCGCGCGTCCGTTTGACTAACGGCTTCGAGGTATCCAGTTATATCGGTGGAGAAGGTCACAATCTTCAAGAACACTCGGTAGTTTTGATCCGGGGTGGTCGTGTCAAGGATTTGCCGGGCGTACGCTACCATACTGTACGCGGCAGCCTGGATACTGCCGGAGTCAAGGACCGCAAGCAGGGGCGATCGAAATACGGCGCCAAGAAGCCGAAGTCGGCTTAAAAACAGTTTGAATCCCGACACAACCAGACGATTGATCGGGATTGCCCCGACGATAACGTAAGCTGAATAATTACGCCAAGGTTAGAAAATGCCAAGACGGAGAGAAGTTCCAAAACGCGAAATTTTACCGGACCCAAAGTACCATAATGCCGAAGTGGCGAAATTTGTCAATGTATTGATGACGCGAGGCAAGAAATCCGTGGCAGAGCGAATTATCTACGGGGCCATGGATCAGATTCACAAGAAGACGGGCAAGGATCCGGTGGAAGTATTTACGCAGGCACTGTCCAATGTCCGCCCAATGGTGGAAGTAAAAAGCCGCCGCGTTGGCGGCGCCAACTACCAGGTTCCGGTAGAAGTCCGGTCGATTCGGCGTAATGCCCTCGCGATGCGGTGGTTACGTGAGGCTGCGCGTAAAAGAGCTGAAAAATCCATGGGCGCCCGATTGGCGGGCGAGTTGGCAGAAGCTGCCGAAGGCAGGGGTGGGGCGGTCAAGAAACGCGAGGAAGTTCATCGTATGGCCGAGGCGAACAAGGCATTTGCGCATTATCGATTCTGACGGCAATGATGGCGCAGGGAAACCTGCCATCATGACCTGGTTTGCCTGATTCAGATTGAAAAGTCCCTGATTTTTAGCTGCCGGGAGCATTGTGCCACCGGCAGTTTTCCAATTTTAAGGCTAGAAAACTGTGGCAAGAAAGACACCTATTGAACGTTACCGAAATATTGGCGTCATGGCGCATATAGACGCCGGAAAAACTACGACCACCGAACGCATCCTGTTCTATACAGGCGTATCGCATAAGCTTGGTGAAGTGCATGACGGTGCGGCTACCATGGACTGGATGGAGCAGGAGCAGGAGCGCGGCATTACAATTACCTCTGCCGCTACCACATGCTTCTGGAAAGGGATGGATCATAACTATCCAGACCATCGCATCAATATCATCGATACGCCGGGCCACGTTGATTTCACCATCGAAGTGGAGAGATCGTTGCGCGTTCTCGATGGCGCCTGCACCGTATTTTGTGCAGTGGGTGGCGTGCAGCCCCAGACCGAGACGGTATGGCGCCAAGCGAATAAATATAAGGTTCCCCGTCTTGCTTTTGTCAACAAGATGGATCGTGCGGGCGCCAATTTCATGCGTGTTTATGAGCAGATACAAAGCCGGCTCAAGGCGCATCCTGTGCCCATTCAGTTGCCGATAGGCGCAGAGGACAAATTCGAAGGCGTTGTCGACCTGATCAAGATGAAGGCTATTCATTGGGACGACGCCAGTCAGGGGATGAGATTCGAGGAACGCGATATCCCTGCGAACATGGCTGAGGATGTCAGGTTATGGCGCGAGAAAATGGTGGAGTCGGCTGCCGAGGCGAATGAAGAACTGATGAACAAATATCTGGAAGAAGGCGACTTGTCGCCTGCGGATATTAAGCAGGGTCTTCGCATTCGTACCCTTGCCAATGAAATCGTACCCATGCTCTGCGGGTCCGCCTTCAAGAATAAAGGCGTGCAGGCAATGCTCGATGCTGTACTCGATTATCTTCCGTCCCCAGCCGACATCGAGGCAGTTGACGGCGAAAAAGAGAGCGGCGAGCACGCTGAACGCCATGCGAGTGACGATGAACCGTTTGCTGGTCTTGCCTTCAAGATTGCCACTGACCCCTATGTGGGCCAATTGATCTTTTTTCGCGTGTATTCAGGAGTCGTAACCTCTGGTGATACCGTTTATAACCCGATCAAGGGGCGCAAGGAGCGGATTGGAAGACTGCTGCAGATGCACGCCAACCAGCGGGAAGAAATCAAGGAAGTCCGGGCGGGGGATATAGCCGCGGCAGTGGGCTTGAAGGAGGCGGTTACCGGGGACACGCTGTGCGATCCTGGTGATGTCATCACACTGGAGCGCATGGTGTTTCCGGAGCCCGTGATTCACGTCGCAGTGGAACCAAAAACCAAGCTGGATCAGGAAAAAATGGGCATCGCATTGAATCGTCTCGCCCAGGAGGATCCTTCCTTCCGTGTGCGCACCGATGAGGAATCCGGTCAAACTATCATTTCCGGAATGGGCGAATTGCATCTGGAAATCATTGTGGATCGGATGAAACGCGAATTTGGCGTCGAAGCCAATGTGGGTGCTCCCCAAGTGGCTTATCGCGAAGCAATCCGGAAATTGGTGGATGTCGAAGGCAAATTCATCAAGCAGTCCGGCGGACGGGGTCAGTATGGTCATGTCTGGATCAAGATGGAGCCGAACGAGGCCGGCAAGGGCTTCGAGTTTGTTGATGCAATCAAGGGTGGAACCGTACCCAGGGAATATATTCCTGCGGTGCAGAAAGGCCTTGAAGAAACACTTCCGAATGGCGTGCTGGCAGGTTTTCCGGTAGTGGATGTCAAGGTCACCTTGTTCGATGGCTCTTACCATGATGTCGATTCGAATGAAAACGCGTTCAAGATGGCTGCCTCGATTGCATTCAAGGATGGTATGCGCAAGGCCAGCCCTGTACTGCTGGAACCGATGATGTCCGTAGAAGTGGAAACGCCGGCGGATTTCATGGGGAATGTCGTAGGGGATCTGTCCTCCCGGCGTGGCATGATCCAGGGCATGGACGATCTGCCTGGCCTCAAGCTGGTGCGTGCAGAAGTGCCGCTGGCGGAAATGTTCGGTTATGCAACTTCGTTACGGTCTGCAACGCAGGGCCGGGCTACGTATACGATGGAGTTCAAGCATTACGCCGAAGCGCCAAAGAACGTGGCCGAGGCGATCATAAGCAAGAAATAATCGTCATCAGATAAAAGGATCATCATGGCAAAGAGCAAATTTGAGCGGACGAAGCCGCACATCAACGTAGGGACGATAGGACACGTGGATCACGGCAAGACCACGTTGACGGCGGCGATCACGATGGTATTGGCGAAGAAGTTTGGTGGTGAGGCGAAGAGTTATGCGCAGATAGACTCGGCGCCTGAAGAGAAGGCGCGGGGCATCACGATCAACACCTCGCACGTGGAGTATGAGACGGAGAAGCGGCATTACGCGCACGTTGACTGTCCTGGACACGCGGACTATGTGAAGAACATGATCACGGGTGCGGCACAGATGGATGGTGCGATTCTGGTGGTGTCAGCGGCGGATGGGCCGATGCCGCAGACGCGGGAGCACATTCTTCTGGCGCGGCAGGTAGGTGTTCCCTACATTATCGTCTACATGAACAAGGCGGACATGGTGGACGATGCGGAGCTTCTGGAGCTGGTGGAAATGGAAGTGCGCGAGCTGCTGTCCAAATACAGTTTTCCCGGGGATGACACCCCGATAGTGATTGGTTCTGCCCTGAAGGCGCTGGAAGGCGACCAGAGCGACATAGGCGAGCCCTCCATCTACAAGTTGGCAGCAGCGCTGGACAGCTACATTCCGGAGCCGCAGCGGGCGGTGGATGGCAGCTTTCTGATGCCGGTTGAAGACGTTTTTTCCATATCTGGTCGTGGCACGGTAGTGACGGGGCGCGTTGAGCGTGGCGTCATCAAGGTAGGGGAAGACATCGAGATAGTGGGCTTGAAGCCTACCACTAAGACTGTGTGCACGGGCGTTGAGATGTTTCGCAAGCTTCTGGACCAGGGGCAGGCAGGAGACAACGTAGGCGTATTGCTGCGGGGCACCAAGCGCGAAGAAGTGGAGCGCGGACAGGTGCTGTCCAAGCCTGGGACCATCACCCCGCACACCAAGTTCACGGCGGAGATTTATGTTCTGAGCAAGGAAGAGGGTGGGCGTCATACTCCCTTTTTTCAGGGATACCGGCCGCAGTTTTACTTCCGCACGACGGATGTGACGGGCGCAATCGAGTTGCCTGCGGGCACGGAGATGGTGATGCCTGGGGACAATGTATCGGTGACGGTAAACCTGATTGCGCCGATTGCGATGGAAGAAGGCCTGCGTTTTGCGATTCGTGAAGGCGGGAGGACCGTTGGCGCAGGCGTCGTGGCAAAAATTATCGAATAGCAACAGGATCAAGGATCGGATTTAAGATTTACGCAAGGTGCGTGGTCGGTCAATTCGGAATCCGAGTCCTCAACCTGAGGTTGGATTATGCAAAGTCAAAAAATACGTATTCGTTTGAAAGCGTTCGATTACCGGTTGATAGACAAATCGGCGCTGGAGATCGTGGAAACCGCAAAACGTACCGGTGCTGTAGTCAAGGGCCCGGTGCCTCTGCCAACGCGCATCGAGCGTTTTGATGTGCTTCGTTCGCCTCATGTCAACAAGACTTCACGTGATCAATTCGAAATCCGGACTCATTTGCGGCTGATGGATATCATGGATCCAACCGATAAAACGGTGGATGCGTTAATGAAGCTGGATCTGCCTGCCGGAGTGGATGTCGAGATAAAGTTGTAGTTTTCCAGCGCAACTCTGAGTATGTTCGCAGCGAAGGACTCGGGTTCCTGTTCAATCAACATGAATTGCCGGTCAATTGTAATCGGCACCTTTTAGAAGGGTAATTAGAATGAGTTTAGGGCTCGTCGGCCGCAAGGTCGGCATGACTCGTATTTTCACCGAAGAAGGTGATAGCCAGCCCGTCACAGTGCTGGACGTGTCTAATAATCGTGTCACACAGATCAAGACGCCCGCTAATGATGGGTATTCCGCCGTGCAAGTCACGTTTGGCAAGCGTCGGGCCATTCGTGTAAACAAACCTTCGGCCGGGCATTTTGCCAAGGCAGCCGTAGAGGCGGGAGAGATTCTGAGAGAGTTCCGCGTCGCAGAAGAAACCCTTGGAACTCTCAGTCCCGGCGCAGTTATCGGATTGGATATTTTTCAGCCGGGGCAGAGGGTGGATGTAACCGGTATCTCGATCGGAAAGGGTTATTCCGGCGTCATCAAGCGTCATGGCTTCGCTTCTAACCGGGCGAGTCACGGTAACTCACGGTCTCATAATGTTCCCGGTTCCATCGGCATGGCGCAGGATCCCGGTCGCGTCTTCCCCGGAAAGCGCATGTCCGGTCATCTGGGGAATGTGAGGCGCACCATTCAAAACCTGGAAATACTGCGAATCGATGCCGAGCGCGGGCTGTTGCTCATCAAAGGCGCTATTCCCGGATCGAAAGGCGGGGACGTGACAGTTTCGCCAAGCATTAGATCTGGAAGACCCGTCAATAACAGCAATGTCAATGCCACCGCAAAAGGCGGCGCGAAATCTGGCAAGAAGGGTGGATAATGGAACTTAAACTTATCGACGATAATGGACAGTCGTCTGCAAACGTTTCAGCTTCTGAAACCCTGTTTGGCCGGGAGTATAATGAAGCCCTCGTGCATCAGGTTGTAACAGCCTATCTTGCCAATGCACGCAGCGCCAACAGAGCGCAAAAGGCACGATCGGATGTCGCCAAATCGACGCGCAAGCCCTGGCGGCAGAAAGGGACGGGGCGCGCTCGCGCCGGCATGGCGTCGAGTCCTCTATGGCGGGGCGGAGGGAAAATATTTCCCAATAGTCCGGAGGAGAATTTCAGCCATAAAGTCAATCGCAAGATGTATCGTGCGGGTATCGGCGCGATTCTCTCACAACTCGTTCGTGAAAACCGATTGTCGGTAGTGGAAAATTTTGTCGTTGATGTACCCAAGACGAAAGTACTGGCACAGAAGTTGAAAGATATGGGACTGGATCAGGTCATGATCATTACAGATAACATTGATGAGAATCTTTATCTCTCCTCAAGAAATCTTCCACTCGTCAAGGTTGTTGAAGCGAGTTATGCTGATCCAGTCAGTCTCATGCGCTTTGCAAATGTACTGATTACGCGTAATGCGCTGGCAAAAATGGAGGAGATGCTTGCATGAGCGGCCAAACATTCAACCCTGAGCGTCTGATGCAGGTGATATTGTCGCCTCAGGTATCGGAAAAAGCGACGTTTATAGGCGAAAAACATAACCAGATTATCTTTCGCGTGGCTCCAGATGCAACAAAGCCGGAAGTCAAAGCCGCAGTGGAATTGATGTGGAAGAATCAAAAGGTTGAAGTGGAAAGCGTGCGCATATCCAATGTCAAAGGCAAGGAAAAGCGTTTTGGCCGTTTCATGGGGCGGCGCGGTGGCTGGAAGAAGGCTTACATCAGCATCAAGGCCGGTCAGGAAATCAATTTTTCTGAAATTGCTCAAGGAGAGGTCAAGTAATGGCGCTGGTTAAAGTCAAACCGACCTCTCCAGGTCGTCGGGCGGTAGTCAAAGTCGTCAATGCTGGCCTGCACAAGGGTGCACCTTACCCGCACCTGGTGGAGAAGCAGAATCGCACTGCCGGACGTAACAATAAGGGGCAAATCACTACTCGCCACATAGGCGGTGGTCACAAGCAGCATTACCGCGTCGTGGATTTTCGCCGCAACAAGGATGGAATCGCAGCCAAAGTGGAGCGGCTGGAATATGATCCGAATCGCAGCGCGAATCTCGCCCTTCTCTGCTATTCCGATGGCGAACGGCGCTACATTATTGCGCCAAAAGGCATCATTGTAGGCATGCAACTGATGAGCGGCGCAGATGCGCCTATAAAGAACGGCAATGCATTGCCGCTGCGCAATATTCCGGTTGGCAGCATCATTCATTGCGTGGAAATGATGCCGGGTAAAGGCGCGCAACTTGCTCGTTCAGCGGGAGCTTCGGTTCAACTTCTAGCGCGCGAGGGAGATTATGCCCAGTTACGTCTGCGCTCGGGAGAAATCCGCAGGGTACACGTGAACTGCCGTGCGACGATCGGGGAAGTAGGAAACGAGGAGCATAACCTGCGAGCTATCGGCAAGGCAGGAGCGCAGCGGTGGCGTGGCATCAGGCCAACAGTGCGTGGGGTGGCAATGAATCCGATAGACCATCCTCATGGCGGGGGTGAAGGTAAAACAGCGGCGGGACGTCATCCTGTCAGCCCATGGGGAACGCCTTCCAAGGGTTTCCGTACGCGGGTGAACAAGCGTACCGACGGCATGATTGTGCGACGTCGTTATTCAAACAAGGGATAATGAATCATGGCTCGTTCTATAAAGAAAGGCCCATTTGTTGATCTGCACCTCCTGTCCAAAGTGGAGACCGCGCGTGCGACCAATGACAAGCGACCTATCAAGACCTGGTCGCGACGCTCAACGGTATTGCCGGATTTCATTGGCTTGACGATTGCCGTGCATAATGGAAAGCAGCACGTTCCGGTATATGTTACTGAGAACATGGTTGGGCACAAGCTCGGCGAGTTTTCTCATACACGTACTTTCAAGGGGCATTCCGGCGATAGAAAAGCGACTGGAAGGAAATAGGAATAATCATCATGGAAACAACTGCTGTATTGCGCGGAGTCAGGTTGTCCGAGCAGAAAGGCCGGCTCGTTGCGGATCAGATCCGTGGACTGCCGGTGGAGCGCGCGCTCAATCTGCTTGCGTTCAGTCCCAAAAAGGCTGCGGTCATCATTCGTAAGCTTCTCGAATCAGCTATCGCAAATGCCGAGCATAACGAGGGGGCTGACATAGATGAGCTGAAGGTGTCCAGGATATATGTCGACAGAGGGCCGTCTCTCATGCGTACCAGTGCGCGCGCCAAGGGGCGGGGCAATCGCATTGTCAAGCCAACTTGTCACATTCTTCTTACTGTTGGCGATAAAGCCAGCAACAAAAAATAAGGCTGAACAGGCATTATGGGACAAAAAATACATCCGACAGGTTTTCGGCTTTCCGTCCTGAAGAACTGGTCATCCAAATGGTATGCCAACGGAAAAAATTTTCCCGGCATGCTGAACGAAGACATCAAGGTTCGGGAATATTTGAAAAAGAAACTGGCGCATGCGTCTGTCGGTCGCGTGGTTATCGAACGGCCATCGAAGAATGCGCGTATCACGATCTACAGTTCACGCCCTGGGGTAGTGATAGGCAAGAAAGGCGAGGATATCGAAGTTTTGCGGGGGGCGCTGCAAAAGCTCATGGGTGTCCCGGTGCATGTAAATATCGAAGAAATCCGCAAACCGGAAATTGATGCGCAACTGATTGCCGACAACATCGCACAGCAACTGGAAAAGCGCATCATGTTTCGCCGTGCAATGAAGCGTGCCATGCAGAATGCGATGCGCCTGGGTGCTCAGGGTATCAAAATCATGAGTTCAGGCCGGTTGAACGGTATTGAAATTGCTCGTACCGAATGGTATCGGGAAGGACGTGTGCCCCTTCATACACTGCGGGCCGATCTCGATTATGGAGTCTCCGAGGCCAAGACAACCTATGGCGTGATCGGAATCAAGGTCTGGGTATTCAAGGGTGAAGTGATAGGTCGAGGTGAGCAGGCAGGCGCGGGCACAGCCGCAACGCAGACCCTGCCTCCAGGGGGAGAACCGGAAACCAGGCGTCCGCCGCGAAGGCCAGCGGGAAGAGCAGATGCCAGATCGGACGGGAAAGCTGGTGAGAAGAAAGCTCCCAGAAAGTCTGACAGCAGTTCTGAGGAATCCGCCACAAAGCCGGCAAAGAAGCCAGTAAAGCCAGGAGTGAACGATGCAGCAGCCAGCTAGAACAAAATATCGCAAGCAGCAAAAAGGGCGGAACAAGGGCATTGCAACCCGGGGTGCCAAGGTGAGTTTTGGCGAATACGGCCTCAAGGCCGTAGGACGGGGACGTTTGACAGCCCGGCAGATCGAGGCTGCGCGGCGTGCGATGACCCGCCATATAAAGCGGGGCGGCCGTATCTGGATTCGTATTTTTCCGGACAAGCCTATTTCACATAAACCTGCCGAAGTCAGGATGGGTAACGGAAAAGGTAATCCAGAGTATTTTGTGGCAGAAATTCAGCCAGGCAAAGTGCTATATGAAATGGACGGCGTCGATGAGGTGCTGGCTCGCCAGGCATTCCGGCTCGCAGCTGCCAAGCTTCCGATCCTGACAACTTTTGTTGTACGACAAGTAGGCGGTTAATCATGAAATCCAGAGCCAAGGAACTGAGAAACAAGAATTCCGTGGAATTGCAGCAGGAGTTGCTGGAGTTGCTGAGGGCGCAGTTTGGTCTGCGGATGCAGCATGCAACCCAGCAGTTAAGCAATACTTCCCAACTGAGCAATATTCGTCGGGATATAGCGCGTACCAGAACCATTCTTAGCCAGAAGGCAAGGCAGTCATGAGCGAAGCGAATTTAAACCGTACTCTTAGCGGAAAAGTGGTAAGCGATAAAATGGATAAGACTATTACTGTTCTGGTTGAACGTAAGGTCAGACACCCGCTTTACGGAAAGATTATGGTTCGCTCCAAAAAATATCATGTTCATGACGAAACCAATGAGTTTCACACCGGGGACATGGTGGTGATAGAAGAGTGCCGTCCATTATCCAAAACAAAAGCCTGGCGTGTCGTCAAGTTGATGCAGAAAGCCGAGCAGGTGAGTTGATTACGAGCAAAACCGGGTTTGGGAAGTATTTTCTTCCTTGTTTTTGTAATCCGGTTGTCTTATAATTCTGCCTCTTCATTTTTCAGATATCTTAATTTTTTTGCGGCCGGTAAGTGCTGGCGGCATCGTAACCCGAACGGGTTCCAATACTATCCTAGCCTTTGGTTCGGCTGGAAAAGTTGGAGAGAGTGAGTAAATCATGATCCAAATGCAATCGATTCTGCAAGTCGCTGACAACACCGGCGCACGGTCGCTTATGTGTATAAAGGTATTAGGCGGTTCCAAGCGACGTTATGCCGGTATTGGCGATATTATAAAAGTCAGCGTAAAGGACGTAGCGCCTCGTGGTCGCGTCAAAAAAGGTGAAGTGTACAACGCAGTCGTAGTACGAACTTCAAAAGGGGTGCGTCGCGCGGATGGATCATTAATCAAGTTCGATGGCAACGCCGCGGTACTGTTGAATGCCAAACTGGAGCCAATCGGCACGCGTATTTTCGGTCCTGTTACACGTGAGTTGCGTACCGCACGTTTCATGAAAATTGTTTCGCTCGCACCTGAAGTACTATAGGGCGCGAGATAAGGAATCAAACATGAGCAAAATAAAGAAGGGAGATGACGTAGTTGTCATCGCCGGCAAGGACAAAGGTAAGCGTGGCACAGTGCTGCGCGTCATGAAGCCGGATCTTGTGGTCGTTGAAGGTGTCAATCGCCTCAAGAAGCATCAGCGACCCAATCCGAATAAAGGTGACACGGGTGGAATCGTCGAAATGGACAGTCCTATCCAGGTTTCAAACATTGCAATCTACAATCCCGCAACCCGGAAGGCAGACCGGATAGGTTTCAAAACCGTCGAAGGAAAAGGCAAGGCCCGCTGCTTCAGGTCGAATGGGGATCTGATCGATGCCTAAGGGTTAAGGCCCAAGGGTTAGGGGAAAACAATATATGGCACGTTTACAAGAATATTACCGTAGTACTGTAGTCCAGCAGTTGATGGAGCAGTTTGGCTATAAGTCCGTGATGGAAGTGCCGCGCATTCGCAAAATCACCCTCAATATGGGTGTGGGCGAGGCGGTCGCGGACAAAAAAATCATGGATAACGCCGTGGGCGACATGCAAAAAATTGCGGGCCAGAAGCCTGTGGTGACGAAAGCTAGAAAATCCATTGCCACCTTCAAGGTTCGGGATGGCTATCCGGTAGGTTGCATGGTTACGCTGCGCCGCATTCGCATGTACGAATTCCTGGACCGCCTGGTGAATATCGCTATACCGCGTATTCGGGACTTTCGCGGTATTTCCGGTAGATCGTTCGATGGACGTGGCAATTATAATATGGGTATAAAGGAGCAGATCATTTTCCCTGAGATCGAATATGACAAAATCGATACGTTGCGGGGGATGAACATCACGATTACCACGACTGCAAAGACAGATGCGGAAGCAAAGGCATTACTGGCGGCATTCAAATTTCCATTTAAAAACTGAGGGCGCATGGCCAAGGTAGCTGTTATTAACCGTGATCTGAAACGTCGGAAAATCGTAAAAAAATTCGAAGCGCGACGTGCTGAACTATTGGCAATCATTAATGATGCCAGCGTAGGTGAGGAAGATCGTCATTCGGCCAGGATCAAGTTGCAGATGTTGCCCCGCAATGCCAGCCCAGTGCGGCTGCGCAACCGTTGCTCGCTCACAGGCCGTCCTCGGGGGGTATACAGCAAGTTTGGGTTGGGTCGTGGCAAGCTTCGTGATATCGCCATGAGCGGAGAGATTCCGGGCATCATCAAGGCGAGTTGGTAGACGAGTGAGGGTAATAATTAATGGTGTTTGATTCAAGGAATCGAACAGGCCGTGTAAATTTATGGATCAGATCCATTATGGTCAATGTGGTTTCAAGGATTTCGTATTCGCCGGTAACGAAAGTCGGATTTCCAGAGGTATTCTAGATGAGCATGAGTGATCCCATTGCAGACATGCTGACGCGGATTCGTAACGCGCAGCTGTCTGAAAAAACATCTGTCGTAATGCCTGCCTCCAAGCTCAAAGCAGCTATTGCTCAAGTGCTGAAGGATGAGGGGTATATCGAGGATTTTATAGTTCATGAGGCCGACGGAAAATCGATACTGGATATCAGTCTGAAGTATTACGCAGGACGTCCGGTAATTGAAAAAATAGAGCGTGTCAGTCGTCCTGGTTTGCGGATATATAAAGCCAGTAACAAACTTCCCAACGTAATGAATGGCCTAGGGGTGGCAATCGTATCGACGTCGAAAGGCGTAATGACGGAAAGAAAAGCGCGCGCAAATGGTGTAGGCGGCGAAGTGTTATGCATCGTGGCATAAGGATATAAAAAATGTCTCGAGTGGGTAAAAATCCTGTTTCAGTTCCGGCAAATGTCGAAGTCAGGCTATCCGAGTCAGAAGTAGAGGTAAAGGGTCCGTTGGGTATCCTGCGTCGCGAGCTTGTTTCGGATATTTCGATTGAGCGCAAGGGCGAAAACCTGGTAGTGAAAGCAGCAAATGATTCCAAGCATGCCAACGCAATGTGGGGGACAACGCGCGCGCTGATCGCCAATATGGTGAAAGGCGTTACCACCGGTTTTGAGAAAAGGCTGACTCTGGTTGGCGTAGGATACCGCGCTCAGGCTGCGGATAACGTCCTTAATCTGACGTTAGGATTCTCTCATCCAATCGCCCACAAGATGCCCGAAGGTGTCAAGGTCGAGACTCCCAGCCAGACCGAGGTTGTCATCAAGGGCATGGATAAGCAGCAGGTAGGACAAGTGGCTGCGGACGTGCGTGCTTACAGGGAGCCGGAGCCATACAAAGGCAAGGGCGTGCGCTATGCGGACGAAGTCATCGTCCTGAAGGAAACGAAGAAAAAATAGGGTAAATATGCCGAATTCCATAGAATCCCGTTTACGGCGTGCGCGGCAGACGCGTGCCAAAATTGCTGAATTGAAGGTGGTGCGACTGGCAGTTCATCGCAGCAATTCTCATATTTATGCGCAGTTGATAGACGGCTCTGGTAGCAAGGTGCTCGCCAGCGCATCTACTCTGGAGCCGGAGCTGCGCAAGGAGCTTCCCAATGGGGGAACGGTTACCGCAGCGGCAGTCGTGGGTAAAAGGGTTGCAGAGAAGGCTCGGGGTCTCGGCATTGAGACGGTTGCGTTCGACCGTTCAGGCTTCAAATACCATGGGCGTGTGAAAGCATTGGCTGACGCTGCCCGTGAAAACGGCCTCAAATTCTGAGTGAGGAACGATAATGGCTAAAATGCAGGGGCGGATGCAGGGCAAAATGGCTCCAGGAGACGACCGCGGAGATGGACTCAAGGAAAAAATGGTGGCCATCAATCGCGTTACCAAGGTGGTCAAAGGAGGACGCATTCTGGGCTTCGCCGCTCTGACGGTTGTCGGGAATGGCGATGGTGGCGTGGGTATGGGTAAGGGTAAATCGCGCGAGGTACCCGTAGCGGTACAAAAGGCGATGGACGAGGCGCGCCGCAAGATGATCAAGGTGAGTCTCAAGAATGGAACGCTCCAGCACCCGGTAATCGGCCGGCATGGCGCGGCCAAGGTGTACATGCAACCAGCATCCGAGGGAACAGGCATCATTGCCGGCGGACCCATGCGCGCAATATTTGAAGTAATGGGTGTACACAATATCCTGGCCAAATGTATTGGCTCGACCAATCCATACAATGTCGTCCGTGCGACTCTCAATGGCCTGCAGGCGATGAACAATCCTGCTGAGATAGCCGCCAAGCGAGGCAAGAGCGTCGAAGAGATTCTGGGGTTGGAAAAATGACGCAAAATCCGAAGAAGATAAAAGTAACCCTGGTGAAGAGTCTGATTGGAACGAAACAGGCACATAGGGCAACCGCCCGAGGATTGGGGCTACGTCACATTAACAGCAGTGTGGAAGTGGAAGATACCCCGGCGGTGCGAGGCATGATCAATACCATTTATTACCTCGTAAAGAGTGAGGTTTAGATGCAACTGAATTCCATTAAACCAGCCCCTGGCGCCAAGCATCCAAAGCGCCGGGTAGGTCGTGGTATCGGCTCCGGTCTTGGCAAGACCGCCGGTCGAGGACATAAGGGACAGAAATCCCGCGCGGGCGGTTTTCATAAAGTCGGCTTTGAAGGGGGTCAAATGCCCTTGCAACGGCGATTGCCCAAGCGCGGCTTTGTTTCACCCACAAAAAAGAATGATGCAGAGGTGCGCCTGTCAGCGCTTGGCAGAATACCGGGCGATACCATCGATATCCTGATCCTGAAGCAGGCAGGACTCGTTTCCGGTTCCGCCCTGAACGTCAAGGTAATACTTTCGGGAAAGATCGAGCGCGCAGTGAAGCTTCAGGGCATCCCGGTGACCAAGGGCGCGAAAGCAGCCATTGAAGCTGCCGGCGGTAGCGTTGAATAAGTACGAGAGGATATATATTGGCCGCTAGCGACTCCCTGCGGGGACTCTCCGGAAAACTCGGTGACTTGAAGCGACGGTTATGGTTTTTGCTGTTCGCATTGGTTGTCTACCGTATTGGCGCGCATGTGCCGGTGCCCGGTATTGATCCGGTTGTACTGAAGGATCTGTTCGAATCGCAGCAGGGCGGCATCCTGGGCATGTTCAACATGTTTTCTGGTGGCGCCCTATCCCGCTTTTCGATATTTGCCCTGGGCATCATGCCGTACATTTCGGCATCGATTATCATGCAGTTGGGCACCGTGGCATTCCCTTATCTCGAGGCACTGAAGAAAGAGGGTGAGTCAGGGCGCAGAAAGATTACCCAGTACACCCGGTATGGTACTCTCGGTTTGGCGCTGGTTCAGGGTTATGGCATCTCGATCGCACTACAGTCCCAGCCTGGCCTGGTGATCGAGCCCGGCCCGATGTTCCTGCTGACCACGGTTATAACATTGGTGACAGGCACCATATTTCTCATGTGGCTGGGAGAACAGATTACCGAACGCGGCATTGGCAACGGAATTTCGCTCATCATATTTGCCGGGATCGCTGCAGGTCTTCCTAGTGCAATTGGAGGCACGCTGGAGCTGGTGCGAACGGGCGCCATGCACTTTCTGGTGGCGCTTGGAATTTTCGTGGCGGCTACGGTTGTTACGGGATTCGTTGTCTTTGTCGAGCGGGGGCAACGCAAGATACTGGTGAATTATGCAAAGCGTCAGGTCGGACGTAAGGTTTATGGCGGTCAAAGCTCTCACTTGCCGCTTAAGCTGAACATGTCCGGCGTGATTCCGCCGATCTTTGCTTCCAGCATAATATTGTTTCCCGCTACGCTGGCTGGTTGGTTTTCGACGGGGGAATCAATGGACTGGCTGAAGGATATAAGCGGGGCGCTATCGCCCGGTCAGCCGGTTTACGTGATCATGTACGCGGCCATGATCATATTCTTCTGCTTTTTTTATACGGCGCTGGTGTTCAACCCCAAAGAAACTGCGGAGAACCTGAAAAAGAGCGGAGCATTCATTCCTGGCATTCGACCAGGTGATCAAACGGCACGATATATCGAGCGCATCATGTTACGCCTTACGCTCACCGGCGCGATCTACGTAACGCTCGTGTGTCTGTTGCCGGAATTTTTGATTTTGAAGTGGAATGTTCCATTTTATTTTGGTGGAACTTCCCTGCTTATTATCGTCGTGGTAACGATGGATTTCATGGCCCAGGTGCAAGCCTACATCATGTCTCACCAGTATGAGAGCCTGTTGAAAAAAACCAACTTCAAGGGCGGTGGCGGATTGCCGGCGAGATAAAGTGCATCAAGGATAGGATGGCAAAGGAAGAAACCATACAAATGCAGGGCGAGATACTGGAAACGTTGCCGAATGCGACGTTTCGGGTCAAGCTGGAAAACGGACATATAGTGCTGGGACATATTTCCGGCAAGATGCGGATGCACTACATTCGGATTCTGCCGGGAGACAAGGTAACGGTAGATCTGACACCATACGATTTGAGCAGGGCGCGCATTACGTTTCGCGCCAAATAGCCGGAGAGGGGTAAATAATGAAAGTACTGGCATCAGTAAAAAAAATTTGCCGGAATTGCAAAATTATCAGACGCAACCGGATAGTGCGAGTGATTTGCACAGATCCGAGGCATAAACAGCGTCAGGGTTGATTCGGCTACGCATTCTAAGAGTTATAATCCAAAATTTTTGTAGGAAAACGTATGGCCCGTATTGCTGGAGTAAACATCCCCAATCATCAGCATGCTGAAATTGCGCTGACAGCAATTTATGGCATTGGTCGTGCGAGAGCTCGTGAGATTTGTGAGGCGTCTGGAATAAGCGTATCGACCAAGATGAAAGACGTAACCGACGCGCAAATGGACAAGTTGCGGGACAACGTCGCGAAATTTGTGGTCGAAGGCGATCTCCGGCGGGAAGTTTCAATGAATATCAAACGCTTGATGGACCTCGGCTGCTACCGGGGATTGCGTCATCGTCGTGGTCTCCCGGTACGGGGGCAGCGTACCCGCACGAATGCCAGGACGCGGAAGGGACCCAGGAAGGCCGTCCGTGCTTCCAGCGCCAAGGCAGGAAGATAAATTTTAGCAGCCAACCGAATGGCAGGGCAGAAGGATAGATCAATATGGTAAAAGCAGCCACGCGAGTACGCAAGAAAGTCAAGAAGAATGTAGCAGAAGGTATTGCGCATGTACATGCTTCGTTTAATAACACTATTGTGACGATAACGGACCGTCAGGGGAACGCGCTATCGTGGGCTACTTCCGGAGGGGCAGGTTTTAAGGGGTCCCGCAAAAGTACACCGTTTGCCGCCCAGGTTGCAGCCGAGCAAGCCGGCAGGGCTGCACAGGAATACGGGGTAAAGAACCTCGAAGTGCGTATAAAAGGTCCGGGACCAGGGCGGGAGTCCGCAGTGCGTGCACTGAATGCAGCCGGTTTTAAAATTACCAGTATTTCGGATGTGACGCCCGTTCCACATAACGGCTGTCGGCCGCCGAAGAAACGTCGTATTTAAGGAGTTACTGTGGCGAGAAATCTTGATCCCAAATGCCGTCAATGCCGACGTGAGGGTGAGAAGCTGTTCCTTAAAGGTGAGAAATGTTTTACCGATAAGTGCGCTATTGAGCGCCGAAATTACGCGCCCGGGCAGCACGGCCAGAAAAGCGGTCGTCTATCGGACTACGGCGTGCAACTACGCGAAAAGCAGAAGCTGCGCCGGATATATGGAGTGCTGGAGCGTCAATTCCGTAACAGTTACGAGCTTGCGGAGAGGCAGCGCGGCGTTACCGGCGAAAATCTTCTCCAATTACTGGAATGCCGGCTTGACACGGTTTCCTATCGCATGGGGTTTGGTGCATCGCGGTCCGAAGCACGTCAGATTGTCCGTCATAACGGGATTCTGGTAAATGGCAGGAGAATCAATATTCCTTCCTATCAGGTAAAACCGGGGGATGTCATAGAGGTTACAGAGAAGGCAAAGAATCATTTGCGCATCAAGGCATCCGTGGAAGCTGCCGAGCAGCGGCACTTTCCGGAATGGCTGGAGGTGGACACTAAAGCCATGAAGGGAACTTTCAAGAACAAACCCGAGAGATCCGACTTACCGTCAAGCATTAATGAATCTCTCGTAATTGAATTGTATTCCAAGTAATGAGTTGCCACGTTTCCGCAAAAGGATCAGGCTATGCAAAGTAACACCTTTCTTACGCCGCGTATTATCGATGTGCAGAATATATCACCGCTCCATGCCCGAATCACCATGGAGCCGTTCGAGCGCGGCTATGGCCATACGTTGGGCAACGCGCTACGACGTATCCTGCTTTCATCGATGCCGGGATTTGCGCCAACAGAAGTTCAGATCAGTGGTGTCGTCCACGAATACTCGGCCCTGGACGGCGTGCAGGAAGACGTGGTTGATATCCTGCTCAATCTCAAGGGTATTGTCCTGAAATTGCACAACCGTACAGAGGCACTTCTGACCCTGAGCAGAAAAGGGGAGGGAACGGTTACTGCGGGCGATATCGAGGGAGGACATGATGTCGAGATCATTAATCCCGACCATATTGTTGCCCACCTTACGGCCGGCGGCAAGCTGGATATGCAGATCAAGGTGGAAATGGGACGGGGCTACGTGCCTGGAACTGTCCGCCAGTTGGCGCGCGAAAGTCGCACTATCGGCAGCATTCTGCTGGATGCATCTTTCAGTCCTGTACGGCGAGTAAGTTATGCCGTGGAAAGCGCACGGGTTGAACAACGTACCGATCTGGACAAGCTGGTCATGGACATCGAGACCAACGGTGTCGTTGATCCCGAAGAAGCGATCCGATATGCGGCAAAAGTCCTGGTTGAGCAACTCTCCGTATTTGCGGACCTCAAAGGCACGCCGTTGCCCGTGGAACAGCCGAAATTACCTCAGATTGATCCGGTACTGCTTCGGCCGGTGGATGATCTTGAGCTCACCGTACGTTCCGCGAATTGCCTCAAAGCGGAAAATATATACTATATTGGCGACCTGATTCAGCGGACGGAAACCGAGCTATTGAAAACCCCCAATCTGGGACGGAAATCCTTGAACGAAATCAAGGAAGTACTTGCTTCTCGTGGGTTGACACTGGGTATGAAGCTGGAAAGCTGGCCACCTGCCAATCTTGATAAGGGTAAAAAGGATACAAGTCATGCGGCACCATAATGGACTAAGGAAGCTTAATCGCACGAGCAGTCACCGCTCGGCCATGTTGCGGAACATGACCAACTCGCTGTTACGGCATGAGATTATAAAAACGACTTTACCCAAGGCCAAAGAGTTGCGTCGAGTTATTGAGCCGATGATAACGCTGGGGAAGAAACCGTCGCTGGCTAATCGTCGACTTGCATTTGACCGGTTGCGGGATCGTGACATGGTTGGAAAACTGTTTAGCGAACTGGGTCCTCGCTACCAGACTCGCAATGGCGGATATCTGCGTATTCTCAAGTTTGGATTCCGAAAGGGCGATAACGCACCTATGGCGCTGGTTGAATTGATGGACCGCCCGGAACGGCCAGCCACGGACACGGAAGGTTAGGCAAGTTAGGCAGTTTTTGGAAGAAAAAAGCCGGGTCACCCCGGCTTTTTTGTATTACCCTATTATAATTTACAGCGGACGACATAAGATCCAGATTCCGGTCATGTGCGTCAGGCTGTTCGGATATACGAAGTCTGCATTCCGATTTTATACCGAAGTTGCGTCTATCCCGGAATCCGCATCTAAAGACACAATTAATTTTTTCCTGTTCAGATAGGACGGCCCTGATGGAACTTGCAGATTGGACTGATGAGGAACTTAATTCGGTCCGTGAGAAACTACAAACCTGGTGTGTTAAACGGCAGGAGCCCACATGGGCGAACAGATTCCTGAACTGGACGGGATTCATGGGCGCTTTTTCTGTTCTCACCGGGCTCATGGATATGTTCTTCGGGGGACCGGCAGCAGTAAATGTCCTTCTGGTTGTTCTCGGGACTCTTGCATGTTTTTCATGGTACAAGGGTGATAAACAACAAAAGAAGAATATCCAGTTTCTCGAAAAACTTGACCAGGAAATTGCCCGCCGCGGTGGTAAGAGCAAAAAAAATGCACCTGTTGTCAGAGACGCCGAGAAACATATCTCATAATGGAGCCTTATAACCGGTATCTCCTTTTTCGGGTCGCCGGGTGATCACAGGAAGGCGGACTTGGAGCAGGGCGAAAACAGGGAAGTTTTTGCATCTCTTTGCCAGTTCCTCTGGATGCAAGGACAACTGATACCTCTTATATATGACCTCAGCCATGAGGTTTATTCAGACCAGGGCATTACATTGCCAACATTGAAAGCACTGGAAGCAGCTGGTTTGATATCTGTGAACCCAGCGGGATATGTAAAGAAAGGGCTTGGTCAACACACACGTTTGTTTTATTTCGGACGACCGACAAAAGTACGATTCCTCGAGGAAGCCGGCAATCAACTTGATCTTGGTCATGTGCTCCTGACAGATAAAGGAAAAGCGCTGGCAATAACGAACTGTGACGTGCAGAGTAATCAACGGTTTTATGAATATGTAGTCGAAAAGTGGCTTCAACAGGGACTGGCGGTGTCCTCCATTCTCCGAAAACAGTGATTTGACTATTTTTCCTTTTTTCTGTCGGCTTCGAGTAGTACGCAGATTTTCTTTTTCTTCAAACCAGGTAGGTGTCAAGCCCTGTCAGCAGCAAATCATATTGCGCTTCGACCAACTCCTTGATCACCATTGCCGGCATGCCTCCAACCACATTGCCTTCCAATGCCAGCCAGCCTATTGCGTCCATTGGTCCGAGGCTCACTACATAACCTAAATCCCGATGAAGGTAAGGCTCAAGCAATCGCAAGGCGCCTGAGTGACGCAGTATATTCCGGGCGGAAAGCATTCCTTTTCTTACCGCGGATTGGGCAGTCATAGTATTGGAGCCTGGAGCACGATAGATGCAGCAATCTCCCGCCGCAAAAATGTTCGGCAACACCGTGCCTTCAACCACTACCTGTCCAAAGATGTTGGCAGAAAATGGTGTTTCCAGCTTTTTACCAATGAACAGGAAGGAGATTGAGGAGGGCATAGTAAACTCGCGCCCCGTCAGGTTATCTCCCAATAGAATCTGCTCCCCCTGTTGTCCGAGATAACGGGTATCAGGAAAAAATTCGATCCCCAGTTCGGTCATCTTGGACTGGGTATAGGTGGAAAAACCGATGGGGAACTGGTTGAGTACCCGGTTCTCGCCATGGACAAGACGCAGATTGCACCCGATTTGATAGCGCTTGAGGAAATGAGCGATTTCAAAAAGAAATTGAATTCCCGTTGCTCCCCCGCCTATCACTGAAACAGATCGCCCGATTGCACCGGGTTGGTTTAACCACTCATGGAACAAATCGGAACCCGATATTGCCATGAAGTCGAGCAGATCAAAGACATTCTCCGGTTTATTCACCTGCATTACAGGAGAGCCCGAGGCGAGGAGCAGATAGTCAAATTCCAGTATTTCATTATTGACTTCAAGGAATCTATTGCTCTGCCACTGCCGCAGAACCGGTTCACTCGGGTTCAATTCCGCGCAAACGTGGCGGCAGCCAAAACGATTTTCCAGCGTGGAAAACGGAATCAGGAAATCGTCCAGTGGATATCGGAAAGTCTCGTGCAGATGAGTGATCTTGAGATGTTCGAACCGGGGATCAATGATGACGACATCAGCTTCCGGCATGTGACGCAAGAGGGTAACCAGTGCCGCGATGCCGGAATAGCCTCCGCCGACCACGACAATCTTGAGTCGCTTCAATCTAGGTATGTAAAATGGCAGAAAGGGCACGTTCTTCCTTGAAAAGACGATAAAGTCGCGTATTTCTTGTGTTTCTCCGATATAGATTCGTTCTCTAAACCGGTAGTGCTGGCAGCTTGGTAGCCGGTTTTCATTTCATCTATTATCCGTCATTATCCGTCGGGCAAATTCGCTCTGGTTAAAACATGAGTGACATGTTTTTTGGAATTGCCTCCCGATTCCAATTTTCGATTGCCCACATCCAGAATGACCTCAAGCTGCTCTCGCTTACTTCCGGCGGTGGCGTCTGGCCGAGAAACCGGATGGCTTTCACGAGCTGCAAAACGGGATGCGAAATGTCCACTGGCGCTGCCTGTGTCTGTTTACTGAGTTTTTCGCCCCGTGCGTTGACCACCACTGGGAGGTGCATATAGAAGGGGATGGAGTAGCCTAGTAGTTTTTGCAGGTGAATCTGCCGGGGAGTCGAGTTCAGTAAATCACCTCCCCGCACCACGTGCGTAATACCCTGTTCAGCGTCATCCACCACGACCGCCAGCTGGTAAGCAAAAACCCCGTCTGCGCGACGTATCACAAAATCGCCTATGTCGTGCTGGAGCCGTTGTTGCCGTATGCCTTGTACTGCGTCTTCAAATTCAATCAGATCATTATTTGTATATAGTCGCCATGCACCGGAAAATTCTGGTTCATGTTTGCGGTCGCGGCAAGTTCCGGGGTAGACAGGCCCTTCTATCCCAAGAACCGAGGAATCGGCAATTTCCTTACGGCTACAACTGCAAGAGTAAATCAGATCCTGCTTATCAAGTGCCCTCAAAGCCGCCTGATAGGCGTCCTGTCGTCGTTCTTGATATACCACTGGGCCATCCCATTCCATCCCAAGGAGATACAGGGTATTCAAAATCTCTTCTGAAGCACCTGGAATTTCCCGCGCCGTATCGAGATTCTCGATTCTGACCAGCCATTCGCCGCCCCGTGATTTTGCCTCCAGATAGCTGCCTACAGCAGTGACAAGAGAGCCAAAATGCAACGGTCCGGTAGGAGAGGGTGCAAACCGACCACGATAGACCGGCGAGAGAGGGAAGGCATTTTCCACCCGTTAATCCTGATTAATGGAGTCTCACAATATCCATTGAACCATCAGGTTCCTATTCTCCAATCGCTCTATTCAGGGGAGGTAACATGATGAGTATACTCAAATAACGAAACATATGGGATCGAGTTACTATGATCTTGCCGAATAGGCAGAGAAACCAGGTATGGGAAAGAACGAAATTCTATAACCTCTTTAGCAAGGTGGGCTTATACTGCCGAAACCCCGAAACTAGAACTGGAACTGGAATTTCTCGGCAGCTCATGGAAGGCGGTGATTTCAGCTTATGCGATTTGCCCATGTTGGGATTTCAGAAGCAGGATGTGCATTTTGGCACGAAGTTTGCCCTATTTGCTCTCTGACAAACTGCTTGACTTAAGTGCGGGACGGGGAGTAGTCTTTACGGGCTTATGGGTATGTAAAGTACTGGTAGTGGCAATATAGGTGGTACCAGGGAGGGATTTGGGGTATGGTCTGGTTGCCGCTATTTAGCGCTACCGGTATTGGGAAGTAAGCGACAGTTTGTTGTTTGTTCTTGCAAGCCATTTTTTGGGTAGTGGAAGCGGCAGCAAGCGGATATCGGAAGTTGGAAGTATCAGGCAGCATGAAGGGCAAGCGCTTCTGCCGGGGTTGGAGAGGGAGGAAGCGGCTGCTGGAAGCAAGGCAGTACTTGATTAACAAGATAGCAGGAGGAAGCAAAATGGCAACAACGATGGGAACGTCGAGCCAGGCCAAGACGAGTGGCCGGGACTACGACATGTCGCTGTGGTATGACTCGAAGTGGTACAAGTTTGGTCTGATCACGATGCTGGCGGTAGCGATATTCTGGATCTGGTACCAGCGCACGTTTGCCTACTCGCACGGGATGGACTCGATGGAACCCGAGTTCGAGAAAGTGTGGATGGGCTTGTGGCGTGTGCACATGATCGTGATGCCGCTGTTTGCGCTCATCACCTGGGGGTGGATCTGGAAGACGCGCGACACCAAGGAGCAGTTGGACAATCTTGATCCGAAGCTTGAAGTCAAGCGCTACTTCTACTGGATGATGTGGCTGGGCGTATACCTGTTTGGCGTGTACTGGGGCGGCAGCTTCTTTACCGAACAGGACGCCTCCTGGCACCAGGTCATCATCCGTGACACGAGCTTCACGCCAAGTCACGTAGTAGTGTTCTACGGCTCCTTCCCGATGTACATCGTCTGCGGGATAGCGAGCTACCTGTATGCGATGACACGCCTGCCGCTGTATTCGCGCGGCACCTCGTTCCCGCTGGTCATGGCCATTGCAGGGCCGCTCATGATCCTGCCGAACGTAGGGTTGAACGAATGGGGCCACGCCTTCTGGTTCATGGAAGAACTCTTCAGCGCACCGCTGCACTGGGGCTTCGTGATACTGGGCTGGTCGGGATTGTTTGCAGGCGGGATTGCGGCCCAGATCATCACCCGCTACTCCAACCTGACGGACGTCGTCTGGAACGGCCAGAGCAAAGTCATCCTCAACAACCGCATCGTACCGTACGACAAGAAGTTTTAGGATTGACTCGCTGCCATACGCAGTGAGATACGCAGTGAGCAGCACCTGGCCGCATCGCTCCCGCACGGAAGAGCGATGCGGCCAGCGGTAACACAACCAGGCAAGCTCAAGCAATGCGAGGCGGCGGCACCTGGAGCAAAAGGGGAAAGGAGCCGCTGAACCTGGGAGCAGCAAGGAAGCAGCAAGGGATTCATGCAGGATTTATCCAGTCATGTAGACCCTTGCTGAATCACGAGGTTCCCTGGAACTCGCAGCAACAATTGACAGTTTTAGTCGCGTAACATTTGAGGGAGGGTGCGATGAGCAGAACAGATGAAATACTGAAGGCGGCGAAGATGCCGCCTGAAGCGGTAAAGATGTCCAGGATGATAGACGTGATTTACTTCCCGATTCTATGCATTCTTCTGGTTGGAACCTACCACATGCACTTCATGCTGCTGGCGGGTGACTGGGACTTCTGGCTTGACTGGAAGGACCGGCAATGGTGGCCGGTGGTAACCCCGATCGTAGGGATCACCTACTGCGCTGCCATCATGTACTACCTGTGGGTGAACTACCGCCTGCCGTTCGGGGCCACCCTGTGCGTGGTGTGCCTGCTGACGGGCGAATGGCTGACCCGCTTCTGGGGCTTCTACTGGTGGTCGCACTACCCCATGAACTTTGTATTCCCCTCCACCATGATTCCTGGCGCGCTGGTGATGGACACCGTCATGCTCCTGACGCGCAACTGGATGATCACGGCTCTGGTTGGCGGTGGCGCCTACGGCCTGTTGTTCTACCCTGGCAACTGGACCATCTTCGGCCCGACCCACCTGCCGCTGGTGGCAGAAGGCGTGCTGCTCTCGGTAGCCGACTACACGGGCTTTCTGTATGTCCGTACCGGCACCCCTGAGTACGTGCGCCTGATCGAACAAGGGTCGCTCAGGACCTTTGGCGGTCACACCACGGTTATTGCCTCCTTCTTCTCCGCGTTCGTCTCCATGCTCATGTTCACCGTCTGGTGGTACTTTGGCAAGGTCTACTGCACCGCCTTCTACTATGTCAAGGGTGCGCGCGGCCGTGTCAGCATGCAGAACGACGTGACGGCATTTGGCGAAGAAGGCTTTGCCGAGGGGATCAAATAATGAACGCAAAGAACCTGTTCAAGAAGAGCATTGCAGGATTCTGCAGTATTGCCGCCCTGGGACTGGCGCTGACGCTTGACATCCAGCCGGCGGCAGCGCATGGAGAGCGTTCGCAGGAACCGTTCCTGCGCATGCGCACCATCCAGTGGTATGACATGAAATGGGGCCCCGAGACCACCAAGGTCAACGACATCGCCACCATGACCGGCAAATTCCACCTGGCCGAAGACTGGCCGCGCGCGGTGGGCAAGCCTGGTCGCGCCTTCTTCAACGTAGGCAGCCCCAGCCCCGTGTTCGTGCGCCTGTCCACCAAGCTCAATGGCGAGCCCACCTACATCTCCGGACCGATGGAGATCGGGCGCGACTACGCCTTTGAAGTCAGGCTCAAGGCCCGCATTCCCGGACGCCACCACATGCACGCCATGGTCAACATCAAGGACGCAGGCCCGATTGCAGGTCCTGCCGCCTGGATGAACATCTCCGGCAGTTGGGACGACTTCACCAACCCGGTGAAGCTCTTGACGGGCGAGACCATCGACACCGAGACCTTCAACTTCAGCAACGGCATCTTCTGGCACATCCTGTGGTTGTCCCTTGGCGTCTTCTGGATCGGCTACTACGTAGCGCGGCCCATGTTCCTGCCAAGGAGCCGGGTGCTGCTGGCCTATGGAGACGAGCTCCTGCTCGACCCCATGGACAGGAAGGTAGCGTGGGTGGTGCTGATTCTCACCTTTGGCATTGTCTGGGGCGGCTATCGCTACACTGAGAACAAGCATCCCTACACGGTGCCGATCCAGGCGGGCGAATCGAAGGTCGAACCGCTGCCGGTGAAACCCAACCCGATCGCAATCAAGGTCACGCACGCCAACTACGACGTGCCGGGACGCGCCTTGCGGGTGACGATGAGTGTGACCAACAGCGGCGACAAGGCCTATCGCATCGGGGAATTCACCACTGCGGGCGTGCGCTTCATCAACAAGGTGGGCTTGAAGCACCTGGACCGCGGCTATCCGAAGGAACTGGTGGCCACCGGCCTGTCGTTTGACAGCGATACGCCGATCCAGCCTGGCGAGACGCGCGAAGTCAAGATGGAAGCGAAAGACGCGCTGTGGGAAGTGCAACGGCTGATGGCGCTCCTGGGTGACCCGGAAAGCCGCTTTGGCGGACTTCTCATGACCTGGAGCGATGACGGCGATCGCAACATCAACAGCATCGCAGGTGCGGTCATCCCGGTCTTCACCAAGCTCTAAGGTCAAACCCCGGGGTCAGCCCCTATAGGGTCAAACCCTGGAATCAACCTTAAGCAGCCTGGCTCCTGCCCTGATCAGGGTGGGAGCCGGGGAAAAAGACTGGAATATGGCAACACGCAAACACCGGTCCGCCACCGTTACAGACGGCAAGGTGGATCGGTGTTTTTTTTGCCATTTTTAGCTTTCTCTATTAATTTCCCTATAAGCTCTCCAAGAGATCCGGAAGCCAACCCCTTAAAGCCATAGTATATAGCCGCTTAATTTCGATAATATCGACTGTAGACAGCGGAAAGTGGCAGAGATGCTACAGAAGTGTCTTATTTATTCATAAGACATTTGATACGAACGACGGCAGGTTGTCCTAAAGGGAGGATGTTGCTACCTTATCCGCTTTCTCTCGCGTGGAAAGGGAGTTGAGTGACATATCCGCGAAAGCATCGGCAATTCGTCGAACACCAGCTCGAATCTGGTATTCGTTGAGGGAAGAAAAACCTAACACGAGCGTACGAACGCTATAGCGACAGCCACCGTAATCATAGCCCGTACCCCCTCCGATCGAGTAGATTCTTACTCCATGACGTAACGCAATTGTCTGAAGCTGAGCTGCGGGTGGGTAGTGATCAGGAAGATGCCACGCCAGATGCAGACCACTCTCAAGCCCGCTAAGGCGGACTGCGCCAAAATGTTCCCGTAGTGCTTCCACGAGACAATCACGGCGCTTACCATACATATTTCGCATGCGTCTCAGATGGTTGCCGTAGGCGCCGCTGCGGATAAACTCGGCCATGGTCGCCTGATCCAGCCAGGCATGTCCATTGTTAAGCAGAGCTTTCGCAGAACGGGCAGCAGGAATCAATGCTTTGGGTACCACCAGATAGCCTAGTCGTAGGCCCGCCCCCATGGATTTGGAGAATGTACCCAGGTACATGACACACCCATAATCATCGAGCCCCATGAGGGCTGTCAGGGGCGATCCGCGATATCGAAAATCTGAATCGTAATCGTCCTCTATGATGAATGCCCCGCAACGCCGCGCCCAATCCAGAAGCTTCAACCGCCGCTCAATGGGCAAGGTGAAGCCCAGGGGAAATTGATGAGAAGGGGTAACAAATAAAAGTGCAACTCCCTCCCTTGGTAGTTGTTCAACGTCGAGTCCTGCCTCATCCACAGGCACGGGAATCAATTTTGCATAGTAACTCTCGAAAAGAGAAGTGGCTCCGTGGTAGCAGGGATTTTCCGTTGCAACCATTGTTCCCTCTTTTACAAGGAGGCGAGCAGCAAGATTCAATCCTTCCTGAGAACCAGCGGTAACGATTATCTGATCTGACGAAACGCTGATACCTCGCGCGACTCCAAGGTGGGCAGCGATGACTTCCCGTAGTTCCGATAGTCCACCGGGATCGCAACATTCCTCGAAGTGCATATTTGCAGACATGAATGTCTTATTTACAAAGCGGCGCCATATCTTATGGGGAAACAGGTCGAGACCAATGCGGTCCGGGCAAAAATCAAAATCGAGATGCTGAATATTATTGTTGGCGTGTATGTGGCCGATAAATGGAATTACTGGCCGTTTGACAAGCTCTTCGTCACCGGGAGAGGAGGGAGTTACCCTACGGGTGGCAGAAAGACAGGTTTCAGGAAGCTCAAGGTTTACATACGTTCCAATTGCCTTCCGGGCCTGAAGATAGCCCTCGGCAATCAAGCGATCATAAACCAGCAAAACAGTGTTACGGGAAATACCCAGCTGTTCGGCAAGCACACGGCTTGCCGGGATGAGTGTACCGGGTTTTAGTTTACCTCCCAGGATAAGGTGGCGTAACTGGTCAAAAATCTGGCCTTGCAGCGATTGACGGCTGTTGTGGTCGAGTTCAATGGGAATTGCCATATATATTCATGGCGGCAGGTACGCGCGCTGGATTTCTGTTCCAGGTAAATTATTAATTCTGACATATTTTTATAATTAACGTAAGCCTACATACCATATCAGCCGCTCTCACTCATTTATGAGAGCGGCTGATTGAGGGCTGCCTATATACGAAGCGAGTGCTTACTCCTCGTCTTCCTCTTCCTCGTCGTCCTCATCCTTCTTTTCGGGCTTGAGCACCATCTTGCCCTGCTTGATGCTCTCGTTCAGGTCGGTTTCTGCAACCTCCTTGTGCACCAGGTTCTGGTGACAGTCGATGCAGGTGGCCCCTTCCGTCTCCATCTTCTTGTGCGCAGCCTTGGCATCCGCTCCAGGAGGCTGCGGATTCCGGTGGCAGGCGCGGCAGGTGCGGCTGTCCCACTTCTTGAGATTCATGCGCGCATCGTGCGCCATGATCAATCGACGCTCGTTGAATTTCTCCAGCGTGGAGTAGTCGTTGACCGTCTCGAGATAGAGCTCGCGCGCCCCATCCACCACATGGGTCGCCACCGCCAGATGGAAGTTCTGCAATCCCTGCGGGATGTGGCAATCCTTGCAGCCAGGGTTGGCGCCAAGAGCGCCATAGTGCGAGGATTCCTTCAACTCCTCGGCCGGATAAGTCATGGAGTGGCAACTGGTGCAGAATTCGGTGGTGGAGACGGCCGCTTCGCCGCCCAATACCACCGCCACCATCACCACCCCCAAGAGTGTGCCTACCAGGAGGGCACTGCCTGTCTTCATCGCCATGTCAGTCGTCCGAACCTTTCTCGCCTACCTTGGCGCTGGCCTGGAATTCATCGTGGTACTTGAACTTCGGATCGCCAGTGAAGACGCCATCGAGCTTGAAGTGTTCGTGCATGGCCTTGGTGTCCTTCACGTACTTGTCAAAGTCGAAGGTGTATTTCTTGTCCACTTCCGGGGTGAAGGGGGTGTAGGGTTCCTTCGCGCCCTTCCACGGGCTGCCCTTGTAGTTCATGTGGCAGGCATTGCAGCTTTCCTCGAAGCTGAAGTCCTGACCGGCATCGGCCAGTACCTGGCGGGAGGCGGTCTTCTTCGATTTCTCGAAAGCGGCACCGGCTTTGCGGTGGATGCCGCGATACTTGGAGCCGGGTCCATGGCAGGATTCGCAGCCTACTCCGGTTAAGAACTTGCTCGGGTCTTCAATCGTATAGCCGCCTTCCTTGCCCCAGCCATCCACATGACAGCCGACACAGTCCTTGTCCTTGGTGTAGTCCTTGGCAGGATCGAGCTTGGCCTTCTTCTTGGCTTCGGCCTTGTTGTTGGGCTTCAACGAGTCCATGGCCTTGGCGTGCGCCGTGCTGCCGAAGGATTCGGCCTGGCTCTTGTGACAGGAACTGCATTTCTTGCGGCCTTCAAACGATTGGGCAGACGCGCTGCCTGCCATGACCGCAAACAGCGCTGCCGCGGTCAGGGCGAGTGTCATGCGATGGTTCATCCTTCCTCCTTTTTTCTTTCGGCAAGTATATCCGTTGTTTCCGTTATATCCCTGGATTTTTGTATCTCTTCCAGCTTCATGCGACTACAACTGATCCGTATTTTGTTATTCCCTGTTCTTGTTCTTCTGTTTGTCTTCCCTGTCATTGTAATGATAGCGCAATGATCGCAACTTCAGGACACACCTTTTATTGTACCCATACTGTATCTCCCGTTTATAGGGACGGGTAGCACCAGTACTATCACTCTTTCTGGTACCACTGGTACCGGTGGCGCCTGAAGCGCAGCACGGGGGACCCGAAGCGGGATTGGGCAGGGCGTCCCGGAGCGCAGCACGGGGGACCCGCGAAGCGGGGTCGGGCAGCGGAGGGGCGCCGGGATCGCGCCCTGATACAAAGTGTACGTATGTATGGCTGGTATCGTCGCCGAAATTCCCTTTTTCCCACGCGCGATCCTTTTCGCAGTTTATATCTGGTATCTGTTTCAGGCTTACTACAGCGAAAATCCTTGCTCCCGTGCACGGTCGCTTTGCAGGTTATCTTCCCCAGAGGAGAATCAATAGGGTGAGGGTGAGGACGAGCAAGGACAAGGGCTACAGATGAATGGAAGAAACGCGGGCACAGACATAACCTGTTCTACATCCTCAACCAGGAATCAATAGTCTGTCAGGCAAAGCCTGACCTACTTCAGATAAAGAAGGCATGCCCGGGCAAGGCCTAAGCTACCTTACTTCTTGCTTTATAGCTGATTTGACAGGTGGTGCGGTTAGCAATGCGGCTGCCGGCAGAAGTGAGCGGTCATTAACCGCTGCTGCCGGCTGCCAGATATCGGTTTACTCAGAGGCTGGAGGCAGACTGGGAGTTGGGAAAGATGCGGCATCCTCCGGGATTGCGCCGGGAGATGCAGGCTCCTTGCCGCCCGGTAGCCTGTACACCCAGTAGCCCCCGGTCTGGTAGATGAGTTGCACCGCAGCCAGGTCAAGCGGCATCGATTCGGTGAACGGCAGCATCTGCGCAATCAGCGTCCGGTCGCTTTTGTCATCCTTGAGGAAGTAGCCGCGCATCAGCCTGTCCGACAGGGATTGCAGGGTATAGGTCTTGTAGTTGTTGTCCTGTACCCATCTCTTGAGATAGTCGACCATGCCATGCATGTTGCCTTCCATCGGGAAGTTGCGATAGGCAACGTCGAACTGGCCCGGACGCATGATGCCAAGCTTGTACAGGTCGGTGACATGAATGGCGACATAGGCTTCGCGATCGCCCGCCAGTTCGCGCAGGATGGCAGCACCCGCTTCAGGTTCGGCCAGCAGAGCATCGGCAAAGCGCTCGAATCTCTGCTCCTCTTCCCGTCCTGCCTTGCCGCCCCAGAAGTCGTCTTCGTATTTGCGGATGGCGTCAGCCTGCTTCTGCCACGGAGCGGGTATGACCAGGTACTCGGAGAACTGCCCGCTAAACAGGGTGTCGCGCTTCGAGAGAAGCTTCAGCTGGCGCGAGGTGTCCCACCAGCCAAGCACCAGCGCATCCTTGCCGGCGTACTTGTCGATGGCGGCAGCCAGGGTGGCCAGTTCATTGAGTTTGAGATCGGTGGTGAGCAGCAGCTCACTCGTGCGGTTTTCCCAGTCGAGCCTCACCGGGGCGTCATTGCCGCGCCTAGCCGCATGCAGCACCGCCAGCGGCTGGGGAATGTCTTCGGCAAAGACTTCGTACCGGGCAATGGAAAGGTCCGGCCACTTGCCCAGTCCAAGTTGCGGGAATTTGTCTGCGCTGCCTTCTTCCACCAGCTGGTAGCGGTAGGGGGCAGGCCCGGGATTGAACCACGCCCAGGCAAACCACAGGAGTAAAAGAATTCCTCCCGCCACCAGGAGAATGCCCAGTGAGGGGAGGAGTTTGGAGCCAGGCCGCGCCAGGATGGCGCGGCTAGAGGTACTTGCGGTCAAAACAGGATATCAGTCCTTGCGGACGCCCTCGTTCTTCTCGCGCCGGCGCCAGCCTGCCAGGGCAAGCGTGCCAGCAAGCAGCATGCCGCCACCCAGACCGCCAAGCGAGAGCTTCTCGCTGCTGTCAAGGTCGAACAGGCTTGTCTTGCGCTTGGCATCGAGCTTGGCTACTTTCGCCTGCAACGCCGCCATTTCACGGATCTTGGTGTTCTCGTCCATGACTTCGACGTAGTCGCGGTTCATCGGGCCCCAGCCTTCGGTATAGGTCCAGCCACCCGGATTGACGTGCGCCAACCCTACGTGCAGTTTGGGAAGGTTGTTCTCTCCCATTTCCAGCACCTTGAGCTCGATTGCAGCAGGGTTGTTGTCCTTGCTCCAGTAGAGCTGGGTGAAGCCTGCGAACATTTCCTTGTCAGGCGGCAGCGGGGTCGGACGGTTGGTCTTCTGCCCGGTCAGCATCCCTTCCTTGTAGAGCTTCTCGGCCACGGCGTGCGCTTCCTTGTACTTGGCTATGCCGTGCAGCGTGCCCTTGTCCATGAATTCAAGATAGGAGCGGGCAAAACGCTCGGAGTGGCATTGCGTGCAGGTCTTGACCCAGGAGTCAAGCCGCGCTTCCGACCATTCGCTGTTGATGTTCTCGGCAATGCCGGGAACCGCGGGGTAGTTGGCCCAGCGTATCTTGCGCACGACGTTGTGGCTGTACTTGCCTTCATATTCGAAGTGGCAGCCGGCACAGGTGGGCGCTGTCTGCCCGCCCTTGGTGTAGGCGTCCTTCAGGGGTGCGTTCCAGTTCCACTTGTCGCCCATGATCGATACCGTCTTGCCGTGCTTGCTCATGGAGTAGGCTTCCCAGTTGTTGTGGTCTACTCCGCTGTGGCAGGTGGCGCAGGCTTCAGGATGACGCGATTCGGCAGCAGAGAATTCGTGCCGCGTGTGGCAGGAGTCGCATTTGTTCTGGTTGGTGTGGCACATGCTGCAGCCTTCGGCAATCTCGCGCTGTGGCATGGAGGCAAATACCGCTACTTCGACGTTGGCCTTCCAGTCCAGTGCGTGCGAGGGGCGCCCCTGCGGCCATTGCTTGTTCGGCCATATCAGGGTGTCACGCTCGGATTCGCGTTCGGCAAATTCCTGCAGGTGGCAGGTGCCGCACACGTCCGCCGTCGGCATGCGCAAATCCTTCATGTGGTCTGCCTTGTCTTTCTTGTTGATGTCGACGTGGCAGTCGATACACCCTACTTCCTTGAGCTTGTCGTTGGCCCCAAGCTTGCCCATCGAGCGAAGATTCTTCTCCACATCTTCAAGCTTCGCCTTCTTGTAGTACGTCGGGTCTTCAGGCTTCAGGTTCCGGACCTTGTCCAGGTTCGCGTGCGTGCTCCTCTTCCAGGCACTCACCCATACCGGCGATTCGTCCGTGTGGCATTTGACGCATTCCTCACGCGCCGCAACTTCCTTCATCGAGGTCGGCGGCTTGTAATATGAGGCAGGGTCAAAGTACATGCTCATCGGGATCGGCTCCCAGTACTTCGCCAGCGTGCCACGTCCCGCTCCCTGCGCAGGATCCTTGTAACGCTTCACCAGCGCTGAATGCAGATCCTTCGGCGAGGCCGACTGCTCCAGCTTCAGTGCCTTATACGTCTCTTTGGGAACGCTGGGAAAGTTAGCCCACGTGGCGCCCGCAAACAGCACCCCACACGCAAGCGTAACCAGCCTCAGCCAAGGCTTCATTAACATCTGCTTCTCTCCTTTACTCCGTAATGATGTTGTTGTGTCTGGACCTGCAATTCCTGCCCGCTCTGTTCGGAAATACGTCAAACCCTTGAAACAGCCGGATTTCAGGACGGAATACCCCTAGCGATCTTAAAATTATTGTGGTCATACTGTATCGCTGGTTTATATAAACCGGTAGCACCAGTACCGGGACTCTTTCTGGTGCCACTGGGAACCGTTTTGTGAGGCGAGTATTCAACCACAAAGCCACAAAGCCACAAAGCCTCAAAGCCTCAAGCAACCTTCACCGCTTTATTTTTTTACACCCCTCATACGGGGTTGTCGATATCGATATACTGATGGCTGATGCCGAATTTTTCAGAAATGTGCTCTCCCAGGGCTTGCACGCCATATCGCTCGGTGGCGTGATGCCCGGCTGAAATAAAAGCAACGCCCGATTCGCGCGCAAGATGTACGGTTCGCTCGGAAATTTCCCCGGTGATAAACACGTCTGTGCCGAGATCGATGGCGTCACCAAAATAATCCTGGGCGGCGCCGGTGCACCACGCCACCCGTTTTACCAGCCGTGCATCGTCGCCTATGACCAGCGGTGTACGGGAGAGAACTTGTTCCACACTTACCCGTAATTCTTTCAGGTTCGATACGTTCGATGGCAAGACTCCAAGCATGCCAATACCTTGCTCCCCGAAACGACCGGTTTCCCGCAGACCCAGTTTGCGGGACAACTGCGCGTTGTTGCCCAGTTCGGGATGAGCATCCAGCGGCAGATGATAGGAGAGCAGGCTGATGTCGTGCGCCAGCAGCAGCGCAATGCGCTGCCGCCTCATTCCGGTCAGGCAGGGATTCTCACCGCGCCAGAAATATCCGTGATGCACCAGGACTGCATCCGCTCGAGCCGCGATGGCAGCTTCGAGAAAATCGAGCGACGCCGTTACGCCGCTTATCAGTCGCCGCACCTCGCGTCGCCCTTCCACTTGCAGCCCGTTTGGGCAATAATCATGAAATTTTGCAGTATCGAGCAATCGGTTCAAATAGGCTTCGAGGTCATTCACTTGCATCGCTGCTCATCCAGTCGCATTCGTCTATGATTTAAAATAAATGCTGCTATTTTATCCCTGATTCCACATCTCTCAACCTATGCACAAGTTCTGGCTAGTTTTCGCACAAGCTACCACGATAGTTCTGGCAGCCCTGTTTGTCGTTTCGACTTTACGCCCGGATCTATTGCCCTGGCAATCCGGCGATGGCGCTGTCGTAACCATAAAGGAAGCTCCGGCTGACAAGTCAGGCAGGGCAGAGGTCGAGTCTACCCCTGGGAGCTTCAGTAGCGCGGCGAAAAAGGCCATGCCCTCGGTGGTGAATGTATTCACCACCAAGGAAATCAAGGCTGCACCCCACCCCTTGATGGAGGATCCTTTCTTCCGGCGTTTCTTCGGAGATCGTTTCGAATCACCCCAAAGCCGGCGTGCGGCCAGCCTGGGGTCCGGGGTAATCGTGAGTTCGCAGGGATATATCCTTACGAACCATCATGTCATTGAAGCGGCGGATGAAATCGAGATTGCACTGGCGGACGGCAGAAAAACGAAAGCGCGGGTCATCGGCTCCGATCCCGAAACCGATCTTGCAGTGGTAAGAGTAGATATGGAAGGACTTCCAGCCATAACTTTCGGATACTCCGACAATGCGCTGGTCGGCGATATTGTCCTTGCGATCGGTAATCCTTTCGGTGTGGGCCAGACGGTAACGATGGGTATTATCAGCGCACTCGGACGAACTCACCTTGGTATCAACACCTTTGAAAATTTCATTCAGACCGATGCCGCTATCAATCCGGGGAATTCCGGAGGTGCACTGGTGGATGCATCGGGTAACCTGATCGGCATCAACACCGCGATAGTCTCCCGAACGGGAGGATCACTTGGGATAGGTTTTGCCATTACAGCAGGTGTGGCCAAGCAGATCATGGAGCAGATCATCCGGACAGGGGGCGTGACCCGTGGCTGGATCGGCGTGGAAGTGCAGGATATGACGCCGGAACTTGCGGAGTCGTTCAAGCGGACGACTACCAGCGGAGCGCTGATTGCCGGCGTGCTCAAGGGAGGGCCCGCAGACCGCGCCGGAGTGAAGCCGGGTGACATTATTGTAGGAGTGGAGGGAAAAGAGGTAACCGATTCATCTGGCATGCTCAATCTGGTAGCGGCATTACCTCCCGGAAACATGGCGACCGTTACAGTCATGCGTAACCAGAACAAGAAGGCAATCGAGATCAAGGTTGGAAAACGTCCAAAGCCTCAGCCTCAGGAGCAGTTTCAGGAGCCCGAGGAGTTGGAATAAAAACGGTTGTAGAGGATAGCGCAGTGACTGTGGCGTGAGATTGGAAATTATCCGAACGAAAACGTGCTGTTTTTCCCCAGGCAGTAGCTCAGCTCCTTTTTGTTTCCCCTGTTTCGGTCTGCGCGGAAGGGGAATTCGTACCAGGACTGTCCGCAGCCTGATAAACGGCCAGAGTTTCCGAACGTCCGATGATTCCTGCGGCCAATATCCCAAGTTCATACAGCAGATAGAGCGGCACCGCCAGCATGAATTGGGAAACGATATCCGGCGGCGTAAATATCGCGCCGACGACAAAAGCGCCGACTAGAACATAGCGGCGCATCGCCTTCAGCTTTTCAATGGTAACAAGGCCTATCCGAACCAGTATCACAACGAATATGGGTACCTCGAATGTGATGCCGAAGGCGATGAACATGGTCAGCACAAAATCCAGATAT
The DNA here is from genome assembly GCF_055385915.1 of Nitrosospira sp. TNL300. Classification (NCBI taxonomy): domain Bacteria; kingdom Pseudomonadati; phylum Pseudomonadota; class Betaproteobacteria; order Nitrosomonadales; family Nitrosomonadaceae; genus Nitrosospira; species Nitrosospira sp. TNL300. The sequence goes on from NZ_AP041005.1 coordinate 951,745, forward strand.
TTGCTGATGTCTGTCATCACTGCCACGCCTTCCGGCGCAAAATGCGTAATGAATTCGAACACCAGGGGAAGGACGGCAAAATAGGCAAAAGCCATGCCGCAGCCGAACAGAATGCTGCTCACCAGCACCAGTGGCAGTACCAGGCGCTTTTCGTGGGAATACAATCCGGGAGCGACGAATGCCCATATCTGATAGAGAGTATGGGGCAGGGTAATGATAAAAGCAGCCATCATGGCTACTTTCATGGGTACAAAGAATGGCGTAACCACTTCCGTCGCGATCATCTGCCCCCCCTCGGGAAGTTTTTCGAGCAAAGGCTGCGCTAATAACGAATAAAGCTCACGGGCATAGTAGGCACAGGGCAAAAAGCCGAGCAGAATACCTGCACACGCCCGCAGCAGCCGGGCCCGAAGCTCGACCAGATGCGAGATAAATGTTTCGTCGGCACTCATGTGATGGAAGGTGGGCGGGAAAGGTTAGACCGATACACTTATACCCACTGTCGATAGTGAAGTACAGCGGGGATGAGGTACCGGGGATGAGGTACAAGCATTCGTTCAATCGATTCCTGAGCAAGTCCTCCGGGAGGCGGATTATTCAGCAGTTTCGCGCTCGCGATTTCCATCTGTTCCGCGTGCGTTGGAATTCGCCGTTGATTGAGCCGGCGGCGGCGCAGGTCCGGCTGGAGTCGGAGAGGAATTTTGTGGGGGTGTGGAAGGTTCTGCCGCAGAAGGGGCCGTAGCAGGGGGAGGCATAGCGGAAGCCTCAGCGCCTGCTTCTACCGTTTCCCGAAACTTATCCAGCTCGGTATGTACCGAATTTTCGATTGAACGACCCGTTTCCTCCACTGAAGCTTTCCATTTTTTCAGTTCGTCCAGCTCAATTTCACGCTGAATATCGCTCTTGACATCGTTGACATAGCGCTGCGCCCGCCCGAACAGATGTCCCAGCGTACGCGCCACTTTGGGGAGCCGTTCCGGACCTAGCACGATCAGTGCGACTGCCGCGATGACCAGAACTTCCGAGAAACTGATATCGAACATTTTTTACAAGAATAAGGCGGAGTCGAAACAGTCGAATAACGCTGACCTACACCTGGACTCGCAAGCCGTTATCGACTTGGCGCGGCTAGCCGGCACTCACGGTTTCGGCTGAGCCTTATCTTTGATATCGGCATCGATAATCCGTGCCTCGGTGTGATTATGCGCAGATATCTCCTCTTCATCTGCGCTTTTTACACCTTCGCGGAAGCCCTTCACCGCGCCACCCAGATCGCTTCCCAGATTACGGAGTTTTTTGGTACCGAATACCAGAACAACGATCAGCAGAACGATCAGCCAATGCCAGATGCTGAATGATCCCATTACTCCTCCCTTATCCTTTGCTCATTACTCTTTACTTCCCGCGAGCAATCATTCCCGGCAGGCGTTCCATGCCACCAATGATGTGGATGTGCAGGTGATTTACCTCCTGACCGCCTACTCGTCCGGTATTGATTATCGTACGAAAACCATCCGTACAACCTTGTTCCCTTGCCAGCCTGGGCACCAGCACCATCATTTCACCGAGCAAAGCGCTATGAGCATCTTCCACTTCGGCGAGCGAGCTGATGTGCAGTTTGGGTATCAGCATGAAATGTACCGGCGCCGCCGGATGGATATCATGGAATGCATAAACGCGGGGATCCTCATACACTTTCTCGCTCGGAATTTCTCCCCGCACGATCCTGCAAAAAATACAACTGTCCATTCCCTTGTCCTGGTCGCTTGCCCCGGTTATCCTGCCTGTCCCGTTATCCCGCCTGCTTTGCGGGCAGCTTTTTCATCAATCCCCGAAACCCCTTCCCGCCGGCGTAACTCATCCAACACATCCTCCAGCTTCAGGTCATGATGAGCCAGTAACACCAGACAATGAAACCAGAGGTCCGCCGTCTCGCGCACCACGTGCGCGCTATCCCCATCTTTCGATGCCAGCAGAACCTCCGCTGATTCTTCCGCAATCTTTTTCAGAATCTTGTCCCGCCCCTCATGCAGCAGCTTCGCCACATAAGAAGCATGGGGACCGGACTGTTTACGTGCCTCTATGGTCTCGGCAAGGCGAAAAAGGATATCGGGATCGGTCATCGCTGCCCGTAGATCTCTTCGGGATTCTTGATGACGGGTTCGGTCACCAGCCACTGGCCCTGTTCCAGTTTGTTGAAAAAGCAATGATGTCTGCCGGTATGACAAGCAACCCCTCCGACTTGTTCCACCACCAGCAGCAGGACGTCCTCATCACAATCCAGCCGGATTTCTTTTACCTTCTGCACGTGCCCGGATTCTTCACCTTTATGCCAGAGTTTTTTGCGCGAACGTGACCAGTAATGGGCTTCCCCTGTTTGCACGGTAAGTCTCAATGCCTCGGGATTCATCCAGGCCACCATCAATACCTTATTGCTGGTCGCATCCTGTGTCACGACCGGCACTAAGCCATCCGCAGACCAGTTCACCTTGTTGAGCCATGTGTCAGACATGAATATGCCGGAGTTTGATTGATCCTGTTACTATAGTCTTACTTCAATACCATGTTGTGACATATATTCCTTTGCTTGGCGAACGGTATATTCGCCGTAGTGGAAAATGCTTGCAGCCAGCACGGCATCGGCATGACCTTCCACGATTCCCTCAGCCAGATGCTGCAGATTGCCTACACCGCCACTTGCAATCACCGGTACATCCACCGCGTCTGACACCGCGCGGGTCAGCGCCAGGTCAAACCCATCCCGCGTACCGTCTCTGTCCATACTGGTCAATAATATTTCTCCAGCACCCAAGGATTGCATTTTCCTGGCCCATTCGATTGCATCCAGCCCGGTAGGCCTGCGTCCCCCGTGCGTGAACACTTCCCATCCTTGTCCCGCACGCTTGGCGTCTATCGCCACGACGATACATTGAGAGCCATAACGACCTGCGGCGTCAGCCACCAGTTGGGGGTTTTGTATGGCCGAAGTGTTGATGCTTACCTTATCAGCTCCCGCATTCAGGAGACGGCGTACATCTTCCACCTTGCGAACACCGCCGCCCACTGTCAACGGGATGAATACCTGGGCCGCCACTTCTTCGATGATATGGAGAATCAGATCACGGTCATCGGAACTCGCGGTAATATCGAGAAAGGTCAGTTCATCCGCTCCCTGGTCATCATAGCGGCGCGCTATTTCGATGGGGTCTCCCGCATCTCGAAGCGAGACAAATTTGACTCCCTTGACAACACGTCCGTTTGTAACGTCAAGACAGGGAATGATACGCTTGGCAAGGCCCATAGACACCTCTGGATATCGCTAAAAACCGCAAAGTTTGTAAGCCTCCGCTATGCGGATTAGCTGCTTTTATCCCTTCTTGCGCTCTGGATCCGCAAGAAGGTCGAAGAGGTCGAATTGTAGAGGTATCCGCAAGAGTCGAGCTTTCCGTAAGGGAGTTGTAGTTGTAGAAAAAAAGAATGCTCCGAAACAGGAGTTGCTCCAGTTTGTATGACTGGATGAGATAGGGTGTTTCATCAAAAGAGAACTGTTGTATCCCTGGGGCTTGATTGGGCGCTTAACTCATCCGCCAGCTCCTGGGCTGCCTTGAAGTCGAGTGCCCCTTCGTAAATGGCGCGTCCCGTTATTGCACCTGCAATACCTTCCGGTTCGATCTCGCACAGCGCCTTGACGTCATCAAGACTGCTCACGCCGCCACTGGCAATGACGGGAATCGTCAGCGCCTTGGCCAGTTCCATGGTCGCCTTCACATTGACACCGCTCAACATGCCGTCGCGCCCGATATCGGTATAGATGATTGCCTCCACGCCATAGTCTTCGAATTTTTTCGCAAGATCCACCACGTCATGCCCCGTCACCTTGGACCAGCCATTGACTGCCACCTTGCCATCCTTTGCATCCAGCCCGACCATGATATGGCCGGGAAAAGCATTGCACGCGTCGTGCAGGAATCCCGGCGTTTTTACTGCCGCCGTGCCGATGATGATGTAGGTAATACCGTCATCGAGGTAACGTTCAATGGTTTCCAGATCGCGTATGCCGCCGCCGAGTTGAGTCGGAATCTCGTCCCCAATGGCATCTACAATGTCGCGGATTGCGGGTTCGTTCTTCGGTTTGCCCGCAAACGCGCCATTCAGATCCACAAGATGCAGCCTTCTGGCGCCCTGATCCAGCCAATGCCTGGCCATGGCGGCGGGATCTTCAGAAAATACAGTAGCGTTTTCCATCACACCCTGTTTCAGCCGTACACAGTGACCGTCTTTCAAATCTATAGCGGGAATGATAAGCATTTTGAATCAGGATAAAAATGAATTGAGTTTCAGAATTCGTAGTGGCGCCAACCTTCTAACGTTTCTCAAACGGGTTTCCATCGGACAAAGTTATCGAGGAGGGTCAGCCCAGCCGCATGGCTCTTTTCGGGGTGGAACTGAACGGCAAAAATGTTATCTTTCGCCACGGCACAAGTAAAAGGAAAGGGATAAGCACTGTAGCCCGCCGAATCGGCGTCAGCGGTTTCGACATAGTAGCTGTGCACGAAATAAAAGCGCGAATCATTGGCAATGTTTTTCCAGAGGGAATGCTCAACCGCCTGATGGACCTGGTTCCAACCCATATGCGGCACCTTGAGCTTCTGCCCTTTTTCATCTTTCATTGCGCTTGCGGGAAAACGCTTCACCCTCCCCGGCACGATGCCGAGACCGGATACATTGCCCTCCTCGCTACTGTCGAACAGCATTTGCAGACCGATGCAGATACCCAGGAATGGTTTGTTGGTGGCCGCATCCAGTACGGCTTCGCGCAACCCGCGCCGGTCCAGTTCATGCAGGCAGTCCGGCATGGCGCCCTGTCCGGGAACGACCACGCGCTCTGCCTTCCGCACTACTTCAGGGTTATTGGTAACAGTGATGACAGCCTCGGGAGCGACATGTTCGAGTGCCTTGGCTACGGAACGCAGATTCCCCATGCCGTAGTCAACAATTGCAATATCAGTCATACTGCATCTATGAATGTGGGAAATTACAGAGTGCCTTTGGTGGAAGGTATTGCGCCCGCTGCCCGTGGATCCGCTTCCACTGCCATACGCAGCGCGCGTCCGAACGCTTTGAATATGGTTTCCGCCTGGTGATGCGCATTTGCGCCGGATAAGTTGTCGACATGCAGGGTAACCATGGCGTGGTTGACAAAACCCCGGAAAAATTCGCTGATGAGATCGACATCAAATTCGCCGATACGCGCACGCACAAACTCGACATTGAACTCCATTCCGGGACGGCCGGAGAGATCGATCACCACCCGGGAAAGGGCTTCGTCCAGTGGCACGTAGGAATGACCGTAGCGGCGCAAGCCGCTCTTGGTCCCGACGGCCTGGGTGAATGCCTGCCCAAAGGTGATGCCGATATCTTCCACCGTGTGATGAGCGTCGATATGCAAATCTCCCTCGGCTGAAACCTCGAGATCGATCATTCCGTGACGCGCCACCTGGTCCAGCATATGATCGAGAAATGGCACTCCTGTAGCCAGCACTGCTTTTCCGCTTCCATCCAGATTGACTTTGAGGTTGATGCGGGTTTCCAGCGTATTACGGTTGACCTGAGCGTGGCGCATGCGAGGAATCAGGTGAAATAAATCGAATAAAACTGCAATAAGAAAATTGGGATGGGGGCGTCAGGCTTTTGCTTCAATCTTCACGAGCAAAGTTTGCAGGACCGCCAGAAATTGCGTGTTTTCATCGGGCATGCCCACGGTCACCCGCAAGCAGTTTTTGAGCAATGGGTGAGCGCCGTCCAGATTCTTGACCAATATGCCACACTGCTTGAGTTCCTGAAACACCTGGCCTGCTTTATGATCCTGGTTCAGGCGAAACAGGATGAAATTCGCATCCGTCGGAAAAACCTCGACACCTTCCAATTCCGCCAGTCGCCTGCTCATCGATGAACGTTCAACCTTGATGGCTGCCGCCTGTTGCAGCAGGACATTATGGTGCTCCAGTAATTTCTCTGCAATCCGTTGAGTAACGATTCCCACATTATACGGCAACCGCAATTTTTCCAGTTGCCTCAGCCATTCCGGTTTTCCCGCCAGCAAGCCCAGCCTCAAGCCGGCCAGCCCCAGCTTCGAAAGTGTGCGCATCAGCAACAGATTGGGATGGTGCGCGAGCTTGTCCATGAAGCTTGCATCGGCGAAGGCATGGTAAGCCTCATCGATGACCACCATGCCGGGCGCAGCGTCAATAATACGTGAGATTTCAACGGCGTCAAACAGGTTGCCAGTAGGGTTATTGGGATAGGCGATAAAGATGACCGCGGGCTGGTACCGGGCAATTGCGGCAAGCATTGCCTCCACGTCGAGTGAAAAATCGGGGTGTAATGGGACACCTACATAATTCATCGAAGCAAAAGTGGCAATCATGCGAAACATGATGAATGCAGGCTCCACGCTCAACAATACCGCACCCGGCTTCCCACATGCTAAAGCAATAATCTGGATGATCTCATCCGAACCGTTGCCGAGCATGATATCCATCCCGTCCGGGATGCTCAATGCCTCGCGTAACACCGCTTTGAGTGCTGCTGCATCGGGGTCGGGGTAGCGGTTGACCGGCGTATCACCTGCAAGCCTCGCGATTTCATCGCGCAATTCCGCGGGAAGCGTGTAAGGGTTTTCCATCGCATCCAGCTTTATCATTCCGCGCGCGGGGGGCACGTGGTAAGCGGAAAGCGCGAGAATTTCGGGGCGAATGATCTGATCGGGGGAAAAAGGCATAACAGCCAATTCTACCTCATGGCCGAGTTAATTACCTCAGGTTTATTCGCCACCGCTGCGGGGCGGGATGTCGATAGTTCCTTGGGGCTGGAGCCGGTCGGCCCATAGAGCGTTCATACCGTGATGAATCGGGAGGGTTCTCGATTTTTCTCAAGGGCTATTTTTTTGTATAACGATATTCCGCTGACATTGCGTGGGCCTGCAGCCCTTCGCCATGCGCCAGGACGGAGGCAATTGCGCCCAGTTTCGCTGATCCCTGCTCCGATACCTGAATAATGCTGCTGCGTTTCTGAAAGTCGTATACTCCCAGAGGCGACGAAAAGCGTGCGGTGCGGGAAGTGGGCAGCACGTGATTGGGGCCTGCGCAATAATCTCCCAGCGCTTCCGAAGTATGGCGCCCCAGAAAAATCGCGCCCGCATGTCTTATTTTTTCCACCCACTTTTCCGGTTGTTCTACTGATAGCTCCAGATGTTCGGGTGCGATGCGGTTGGCGATCTCACAGGCTTCGTCCAGATCACGTACCTGAATCAAGGCACCCCGGTTTTCGAGCGAAGTCCGGATTATCTCCTTGCGTGGCATTGTTTCCAGTTGCCGGGCGATACTCGCAGCGACTGCATCGATAAAATGGAGATCGGGTGACAGCAGGATCGCCTGGGCCAACTCGTCATGCTCCGCCTGGGAAAACATGTCCATGGCAATCCAGTCCGGATTTGTTTTACCATCGCAGATGACCAGAATTTCGGAAGGTCCCGCGAGCATATCGATGCCTACCACACCGAAAACATGGCGCTTGGCTGTTGCCACATAAGTGTTTCCCGGGCCGACGATCTTGTCCACGCGGGGCACGGTGTGGGTGCCATATGCCAGTGCGCCCACGGCCTGGGCGCCCCCTATGGTGAAAACCCGGTCAACCTCGCAAATGGCCGCAGCAGCGAGCACCAGGTCATTTGTTTCGCCCTGTAGAGTGGGTGTCACCATGATGAGTTCGCCCACTCCTGCCACCTTGGCGGGAATTGCATTCATCAGTACTGACGAAGGATAGGATGCCTTGCCGCCGGGAACATATAAGCCGGCGCGATCGAGAGGGGTGATTTTCTGCCCAAGTTGCGTCCCGTCAGGCTCCACGTAGCTCCAGGATTGCGTCAACTGTTTCTCATGATAGACGCGGACCCGTTCCGCGGCCTGTTCCAGGGCGTTACGTTGCTCGGCAGGCAGGTTATGGAGAGCTTGCTGCAGGCGCTTTCGGGGCAACTCCAGATCCGCCGCTGATTTTGCATCCAGACGATCGAAACGGAGTGTGTATTCCAGCAAGGCTTTATCTCCCTGCATCCTGATCTCCGCAAGGATGTCTGCGACAGCGGCCTCCAGCTTTGCATCCTGGGCGTTTTCAAACGCAAGCAGCTCCGACAGCGCCCTGTCGAACTCGGTATCGGCAGAAGACAGTCTCTTTATCGAAATCATGAGGGGTAAGGGAAAGGGATAAGGGATAAAAGGATGGTTTGCAGTTGCAGTTCAGCGCGCCGCTCAGGTTGCTGCTCCAAGGGGGTAAGGGGATAGAGGTGTAGGAAGGGTAATTGCAGCCGAGAAGGCTTCCAGCATCGGTTGTATTGCCTGACGCTTCAATTTCAATGCTGCCTGATTGATTATCAGCCGGGATGAGATCGGCATTATTTCTTCGACGGCCTTGAGATTGTTCGCCTTAAGCGTATTACCGCTGGAAACCAGATCCACGATTGCATCCGCCAACCCTACCAGGGGAGCAAGCTCCATTGACCCATAGAGCTTGATGAGATCGACGTGCATCCCTTTTTCCGCGAAGTGTTCACGCGCCGTCTGTAGATATTTCGTGGCCACTCGTACCCGCGCACCCCGCCGGACCGCGGACTCATAGTCAAAATCGCTGCGCACAGCCACCATCATGCGGCAGCGGGCGATGTTCAAATCGAGAGGCTGGTAAAGGCCCGCGCCGCCATGCTCCAGCAGCACATCCTTTCCTGCGATGCCCATGTCCGCCGCGCCGTATTGCACATAGGTCGGTACATCCGAAGCACGCACGATAATGAGTCGCACATCATCGCGATTGGTGGCAAGGATCAGCTTGCGTGATGTTTCGGGGTCATCCAGCGGGACAATTCCCGCGGCTTTCAGCAGGGGGGCGGTATCGTCAAAAATCCGTCCCTTGGAAAGGGCAATCGTGATGCTTGTCATGGAAAATTTGCGAAAACAGGATTTTACCCTAAAGCGATGGCCGGGGCGTGCTGAGCAATATTGAAAGACGGGTGACGATGCCAAAATTTTAAGGAATCTTGAGAAAGTCCTCTACAGAATGGGATAACGGTTCCAACAGGCATCCTAACGCAATCGCAGCAATTAAGCATATATCTTGATATATGCTATCAACCTGCATATACTTTTACAATTATTAGCATGACAGGATAAGAGGACCTAGCAATGAGCCAAGTAGCCAAACTGTTCACCAACGGCCGCAGCCAGGCTGTGCGACTCCCCGCCGCCTACCGGTTCGATACTAAAGAAGTTTTCATCCGCCAGGACAAGGAAACAGGTGACATAATCTTGTCGCGTAAGCCGGCAACCTGGGATGACTTCTTCTCCGCGCTCAAGAATGCCGATGTGCCGAGCGATTTCCTGGATGAAAAGGAGCGCAACCATGGGACACAAGATCGCGATCCCTTCGAGGGATGGAGTGAATGAAGCGGTACATGCTTGATACCAGCACAGTGAGCCACCTGATCAAGGAGCATCCGTCCGTAGTCAGGTGGGTGGTGGCCGCGCCCATGGCATCTCTGTGCATGTCCGCTATTACCAAAGGGGAACTATTTTTTGGTCTGGCAAAGCGGCCAGATGCGAGGCGACTCCACCTCGCTGTGCGGGAACTCCTCCGGCGCGTCGATGTGTTGCCGTGGGATAGCGCCGTTGCGGAGCATTATGGGGTTGTACGAGCCAGTCTGGAACGTGAAGGCAAGATACTTGCACCGCTTGATCTCCTGATTGCCGCGCATGCGCTAAGCATAGGCGCGGTTCTCGTGACGAGCGATCGAGCTTTTGGTCAGGTGGCCGGCCTGCTTGTGGAAAACTGGGCCGCTTGACTCGCGAACCCGGAAGAACTCGCTTATTCTTCCGTATTGTTTCTCCAATGCAAGATCATCGAGAGTAGTGGGGCCTACTGGGGAAAATTCTTTATCCCATTCAGCTACCCACATCCATTGCAAGCATTCTGTTACGCCATCTCCCCTCGCCGCATATGCCTTTAAGCCCGTCATCAGAGAATCTTTCCATACCCATGACGTAATCAAAAGGAGTTTTTGGCTAAGAATCAATAAAATCAATAGGGTCAGAGTCGATTGATCATTAGAAAAAGACGGTCGACCGCCCCATCTTGATCAATCGACTCTGACCCTATTGATTCGTTGATGAGGGTTGCACCGGCTACGTATGCAATAGCGGAGTAGATCGTTGAAAATCCTGGATTCCTGCTTTGCATAGGAATGACGAGGCAAGAAAGACAGTCCCGGTAGCGTAACTTCAGATGGGGTCGGAGTTTTATATATGTATCGCCCGTTTATCCACCGCCAGTGCGGCCTCGTGCACGACTTCGGACAGGGAAGGGTGCGCGTGGACGATGCGCGCAATATCTTCACTGCTTGCCGCGAATTCCATTGCCACTACAGCCTCGGCAATCAACTCAGAGACGTAGGGACCAATCATGTGAATACCCAGAATACGATCAGTACCTGCATCCGCGAGCATTTTGACGAATCCACCGGTTTCTCCCAGTGCGCGTGCACGTCCGTTTGCCATGAAGGGGAATTGTCCGACTTTATATTCTACCCCGGCTGCTTTCAACTCCTGTTCTGTCTTGCCCACCCAGGCGATTTCCGGTGAGGTATAGATAACCCAGGGAATTGTATCGAGATTCACATGACCTGCCTGTCCCGCAATCATTTCTGCAACCGCCACACCTTCTTCGGACGCTTTATGCGCCAGCATGGGACCACGCACCACATCTCCCACCGCATACATATCAGGCAGATTGGTGCGGCAGTGAGAATCCACCTCGATATATCCCCGCTCGTCCAACTTTAATCCCACGTTTTCTGCACCCAGGCCGGTAGTGTTAGGCACGCGCCCGATGGCAACAATCAGTTTATCCACCTCGAGTTTTTGCGGGTTTCCATCGACATCGGAATACTCCACGGTAATGTTATCCTGTCCCGAGGTAATGCCGCTTATTTTGACGCCGGTATTTATAACCAGGCCCAGTTCCCGGGTGAAGATTTTTCGCGCTTCCTTCGCCACCTGTTCGTCCGCACTCATCAGAAACCCAGGCAATGCTTCGAGAACGGTGACCTCTGCGCCCAGCCTGCGCCATACACTTCCCATTTCGAGGCCGATGACGCCTCCGCCGATCACCCCCAGCCGTTTCGGCGTTTCGGCCAGCGCCAGCGCCCCTGCGTTGTCCAGTATCCGTTCATTATCCACAGGAGCGGAGGCCAATTGACGAGGCACTGAACCGGTGGCGATGATTATGTGCTGGGCCCCCACAGTCTCCACCTTGTCTCCATTCCTGATTTCAATCTGCCAGAGTTCACGGCCGGCTTCGTCATCCTTGCCGCGTTTGCGCAATGTCGCCCGCCCGTGCATGGATGCGACTTTGTTCTTCTTCAGCAGCATGGTAACGCCGCCGGTGAAGTTTGCTACGATCTTGTCCTTGCGACCTATCATCGCCGGAATGTCCACGGACAGACCCTCCACTTTGATGCCATGGGCAGAGAACTTGCGGGCGGCGCGCTCGTAATTTTCCGAGGATTCCAGCAACGCCTTTGAGGGGATGCAGCCAACATTCAGACAGGTTCCCCCGAGGCTGGGTTTGTCCTGCGGGTTTTTCCATTCATCGATACAAACGGTTTTAAGGCCCAGCTGCGCACAACGAATTGCCGCCACATAACCACCCGGACCGGCGCCGATTACAGCCACATCAAAAGATTGAGACATATTTTCTCTTTATTGTTCAAGCAAGGAATGCAAAACGGAAAGATGCAAGCCGCGCCGGCGTGTGCCCGCGCAGTCTCAGCTCTCAAGCAGGGGACTCATGGGATATTCGAGCGCTTCCTTCATCGCTACCAGGGAAAGTACAGCTTCCCGCCCGTCTATGATACGGTGGTCATAGGATAGCGCCAGATAGCACATCGGACGAATCACGATTTGGCCGTTTTCGACCACCGGGCGCTCCTTGGTTGCGTGAATGCCAAGAATGGCGCTCTGCGGGGGATTGATGATAGGGGTGGAAAGCATCGAACCGAAGACGCCGCCGTTGGTGATCGAGAAAGTGCCCCCGGTCAATTCCTCGATGGTCAGTTTGCCGTCCTGCGCGCGACGGCCAAAATCAGTGACCTGCCTTTCAATTTCCGCCTGCGACAAGGAATCCGCATTGCGAATGATGGGCACGACCAGCCCGCGCGCACTGCTCACCGCAATGCCGATATCATAGTATTCGTGATAGACGATATCGTTGCCGTCCACTGAAGCGTTGACGATGGGAAATTTTTTGAGTGCCGCCACCGCCGCTCTGACAAAGAATGACGTGAGACCAAGTTTGACGCCATGCTCTTTTTCGAATTTGTCCTTGTAGCGGGCGCGCAAATCCATGACCGCCTGCATGTTGACTTCGTTGAATGTGGTAAGGATGGCTGCGGTGGATTGCGACTGTACCAGACGCTCTGCAATGCGGGCGCGGAGCCGCGACATGGCCACTCTTTTCTCGCTGCGTTTCCCTTCAGTCTTGTCTTCAGCCATCTGCGGCGCGGGCTCAGGGGCACGTGAAACGGGCGGAGCAGGTGGAGTTGCCGGAGCTTGCGGAACTGCAGGAGAAGGCACGGGGGCGATATTGGCTGTTGAGCGTTTTTGCTCTACATAAGCCGCCACGTCTTCCTTGATGATGCGACCATCGCGACCGCTGCCTTTGAGCGTGCGGATTTCTTCCGGCGTCAGATTTTCCTGTGCGGCCAGCTTCTGCGCGGCAGGCATCATCCCCGGAGCTTCCGCAGCAGTTGTGGAAGCCGGGGCAGTTGTGGAAGGCGGAGCAGCTTCTGCCCCTTTTTTGACTGGCCTGGCTTCGGCGGCAGAACGCGTTGCTTCGGATTCGGTTGCTTTGGATCCGGTTGCTGCAGTTGAAGCTGACGGGGTGCTGCCCTCTACCGCACCTGCTTCGGTGTCTATCGTGGCGATGACTTCGCCGGCAGTCACCGTTGCTCCGTCTTCCTTGATGATTTTCGCCAGTATTCCCGCAGCGGGGGCTGGCAACTCCATCACGACCTTATCGGTTTCGAGGTCGATCAGATTTTCGTCACGCTCAACACGTTCACCTTCTTTTTTATGCCAGGAAAGGAGCGTCGCTTCAGCTACTGATTCGGATAACGCAGGAACTTTGATATCGACGCGCATATTCTTCCTCTGTCTCCAGGTTTTCAGATTTTTTCGCGAAATGCAGCCACTACCAATGCATTCTGCTGCTCGTTGTGTTTCACCAGATAGCCCGCAGCGGGGGACGCCGACGAGGGGCGCAGCGCATCCCCGAGAACCTGATCCGGGCGCTTGTGACGCAGCAGGTAGTGCTGGATGCGATGCCACGCACCTTGATTGCGGGGTTCTTCCTGGCACCAGAGGATGTCTCGGGCATGCGGATAGCGCTCGACCTCGGTCTGGAAATCATCATGGGGAAATGGATACAGTTGTTCGATGCGGATAATGGCGACATCCTCGATTTTGTTCTTGCGCCGGTATGCCGCCAGATCGAAATAAACCTTTCCGCTGCAGGCGATCAGCCGCCGCACCTTCTTCGGATCGAGTTCTTCCGCGTCGGAAATGATGTTCCGGAAGCCGCCGTCGACCAGATCTTCCAGGCCGGATACAGACTCCTTGTGGCGTAAAAGGCTTTTCGGGCTCATGATGACGAGGGGCTTGCGCAGCGGCCGCACCATCTGGCGGCGCAGCAGGTGAAACATTTGGGCGGGCGTGGTTGGAACGCATACCTGGATGTTGTATTGTGCACACAGTTGCAGGTACCGTTCCAGCCGGGCAGAGGAGTGTTCAGGCCCCTGGCCTTCGTAGCCGTGCGGGAGCATCATCACCAGTCCGCACAAGCGGCCCCATTTGGCCTGGCCCGAGGCGATGAACTGGTCGATCACCACCTGGGCGCCATTCGCGAAATCACCAAATTGTGCTTCCCACATCACCAATTCATCGGGTGCGGCTGTGGCATAGCCGTATTCGAAGGCAAGGACTGCTTCTTCGGACAATACAGAGTCGATTATCACGAAATCCGGCTGGTCCGGTCTGATGTGGCGCAATGGGATATATGTCCCCTCACTCCATCTTTCACGGTTCTGGTCGTGCAGGACCGCGTGACGATGAAAGAACGTACCACGTCCCGAATCCTGCCCGGAAATGCGGATCGGATATCCGTCATTCAACAGGGCAGCATAAGCGAGATTTTCAGCCATGCCCCAATCCAGCGGCAGTTTTCCTTCTCCCATCAGGCGGCGATCGGAAATGATTTTTTCCACGCGCGAATGCAACTTGAATTTCGACGGGATATCGGTGAGTCGCTCTGCCAGTTTGCGAAGTTCGGCCAGAGGCAAGCCGGTGGGCACTTTTGCATCCCAGGCGGTTTCTTTCAGAAACGGCGTCCAGTCCACCAAGTTGGGGGATTTATAGCCGTAGACAATGGTCTTGTTGGGATTGCGCTCCGCGTCCATGTCATCCCGATATGCTTTTACCATGTGATCGGCCGTGCCGGCATCGATCACACCTTCCGCTTCCAGCTTGTCTGCATAAAGCCTGCGCGTACCGGGATGCTGGCCGATGATCTTGTACATCAGCGGTTGGGTGACCATCGGCTCATCCTGCTCGTTGTGGCCGAGCGTGCGGTAGCAGACCATGTCCACGATCACATCCTTGTGAAACTGCATGCGGAAATCGAGCGCGATTTCGGTCACCATGACGACCGCTTCCGGATCATCCCCATTCACATGGAAAATCGGCGCTTCGATCATCTTCGATACGTCGGTGCAATAAAGCGTGGAGCGGGCATCGCGGGGATCGGAGGTCGTGAAACCGATCTGATTGTTGATAATGACATGCACCGTGCCCCCGGTGCCATAGCCGCGCGTCTGCGACAGGTTCAGTGTTTCCATTACCACGCCCTGGGCGGAGTACGCGGCGTCGCCGTGCAGCAGCACGGGCAGTACCAGATCACCATCCCTGTCCTGCAAGCGGTGCTGACGCGCACGCACCGACCCCTGAACTACCGGATCCACGATTTCAAGATGAGAGGGATTGAAGGCCAGAGAGAGGCCCATGATGCCACCCGGTGTGGAAACCGCAGAGGAAAAGCCCTGGTGGTATTTGACGTCGCCTTCGGTCAGATCCTGGACATGCTTGCCTTCAAATTCCTGGAACAGGTCGGCCGGCAGCTTGCCGAGCGTGTTGACCAGTACATTGAGACGGCCCCGGTGCGCCATGCCGATCACCAGTTGCTGCACGCCCATGTGGCCTGCGCGCTGGAGCAGATTGTCCAGCAGCGGAATCATGCTCTCACCCCCTTCGCCGGAAAATCGCTTCTGCCCCACATACCGTGTGTGCAGATATTTTTCCAGGCCTTCCGCCGCGGTGAGCCGTTCCAGAATGTGCCGTTTATATTCCGGTTCGAAATCGGGCTGCGCACGCGGACCCTCGATGCGGTTCTGTATCCAGCGTTTTTGCTCGGTATCGGTGATATACATATACTCGACGCCGATTTTACCGCAGTAGGTTTGCCGCAGCGTCTGCAGGATTTCCCTGAGTGAAGCGCGAGGCGGACCAAACAACGAGCCGGTTCCGAATATCCTGTTCATGTCAGCTTCGGTCAGGCCGTAATAGCCCGGATCGAGTTCGGGAACGTGCGGCTTATCGTAGTGCTTGAGAGGGTCGAGATCGGCATGGCGCACACCGAGGAAGCGGTATGCATTTATCATTTGCAGCACGGCTATCTGCTTGCGCTCGGTGGTCAGCAGGCGTTCTTCCCGCATCGTTTCGACGCCCTGGGCAACGGCAGCGGGTTGAGCAGTGCGTTTGCCAGGTTCGACCGGGACCTTCCCCCCTTGAAGCGTGTCAAAGTATTCACGCCATTCTGCAGAAACCGATAAGGGTTCCTGCAGATACGCTACGTAAAGCCCCTCCACGAAGGACGCATTCGATCCGAATAGTGGCGAATTGTCGTGTAACTGCTTCAGCATGGCCAAAGGTCTCGTCGTCTGGCAATCCGTCTACAAGCGTGAGGCGATGGGAATCACCTCGCGCGTTTTGGCGCCTGTATAGAGCTGGCGCGGACGGCCGATCTTGTACTCGGGGTCTGAAATCATTTCGCTCCACTGGGCGATCCAGCCCACGGTACGAGCCATGGTGAATATCGCGGTGAACATGGAAACAGGAATACCCAGTGCCCGCTGTACGATGCCCGAGTAGAAATCGACATTGGGATAAAGCTTTTTGGTAACGAAGAATTCGTCTTCGAGCGCGATCTTCTCCAGCTTGAGCGCAAGCTTGAATAAAGGATCATCGCGCAAACCCAGTTCACTCAGCACTTCGTGACAGGTTTCGCGCATCAGCGTTGCGCGCGGATCAAAGTTTTTGTATACCCGGTGACCGAATCCCATCAGCCTGAAAGGATCATCCGGGTCTTTGGCGCGCGCAATGTATTCGCCAATGCGCGACTCATCGCCAATCTCTTCCAGCATGTTGAGGCATGCCTCATTCGCCCCGCCATGCGCCGGTCCCCACAGGCAGGCAATACCGGCGGAAATACACGCAAACGGATTGGCGCCGGTCGAACCGGCAAGGCGCACCGTAGAGGTGGAGGCATTCTGTTCATGGTCGGCATGCAGGATCAGGATGCGGTCAAGCGCCCGCGCGAGCACAGGGTTAGATCGATAGTCCTCCGCGGGAGTGGCAAACATCATATGCATGAAGTTTTCCGCATAGTTGAGGTTGTTGCGCGGATACATGAAAGGCTTGCCGATGTTGTATTTGTAGGCCATTGCAGTAATGGTCGGCAGTTTTGCAACCAGCCGGAAGGCCGACAGCTCACGATGCGCCGCGTCGGAAATATCCATTGCGTCGTGATAAAACGCGGACAATGCGCCCACCACCCCTACCATCACCGCCATGGGATGCGCGTCGCGCCTGAAACCGGTATAAAAGCGCGCCAGTTGTTCGTGCACCATCGTGTGCTCCTTGATGGTTTTATCGAATGACGCCTTCTGGGCGATATTCGGCAGTTCCCCATTCATCAGCAGGTAGCACACTTCCATGAAATCACACTGCTTTGCCAACTGTTCGATAGGGTAGCCGCGGTAGAGCAGAATCCCCTCGTCGCCATCGATAAAAGTTATGCTCGAACTGCAGCTTGCCGTGGACATGAAGCCTGGATCGTAGGTGAATACGTGGCCTCTCTTATAAAGCGTGCGAATGTCCACGACATCAGGTCCCAGGGTGCCGGCCAGGATTGGCAATTCGAGTGGCGGATTACCGTTACCCAGGTCGAGGGTTGCGTTGCGTTTGTGTTCCATGTCGTTTCCCACCGTTTTCCGTTATCTGATTTACCCAGGAGACTCCTTGCTAAACCGATTGCAGCAGGCGTAATACCGGTTGCAGGCCTGCCTTTCCTTCGTCTTCATCCTTCTGCACTATCATATGCCACAAGTCGGTATCCGGGAAATCCAGCAGTGTTTCAAACTGCCGGATGCCCGCTTCGTCGAGGGCGGCATAATGCTTGTCCATAAAGCGTTGCAGCACGATATCCAGTTCCAGCAGTCCGCGCCGACACCGCCAGCGGGCGCGCTCGCGTTCTTTCATTGCTTTCAGATGGTTCTTTTGGTCATCATGGTCTTGATCTGGCCGATCGCTTCCATTGGGTTCAAGCCTTTCGGACATACATCCGTGCAGTTCATGATGGAGTGGCAGCGGAAAAGGCGGTACGGGTCTTCCAGATAATCCAGCCGCTCGGCCGTTGCCTGATCGCGGCTGTCCGCCAGAAAGCGATACGCTTGCAGCAGGCCGGCCGGTCCCACGTATTTATCGGGATTCCACCAGAAAGAAGGGCATGCGGTAGAACAACATGCACATAGAATGCATTCGTACAGTCCATCCAGTTCCGCCCTTTTCTCGGGAGACTGGAGCCTTTCGGTTTCCGGCGGCGGGTCGTCATTGATGAGGTAGGGCTTGATCGAGTGATACTGCTTGAAGAACTGGGTCATGTCGACGATCAGGTCGCGTATTACCGGCAACCCTGGCAGCGGGCGCAATTCCACGGGCTCTTTGAGACCTTTCACGGGGGTGATGCACGCCAGTCCGTTACGGCCGTTGATGTTCATCGCATCCGAACCGCATACGCCTTCCCGGCAAGAACGTCGAAGACTCAGGCTGTCGTCCACGGTTTTTATCCGTATCAACGCATCCAGCAGCATCCTGTCCGCCGGTTCCAGCGCGATTTCGTAGTCCTGCATATAAGGCTTTTCGTCCTTGTCCGGATCGAAGCGGTAGATGGAGAACTTCATAGAATCCTCGCAAGGAAACCTGCGACTTCAGTCGCGGGAGGAATTGCGTAATTGTCACAAGGTTCAGGTATTTCTTGTAAAATGCCTGAATGGAAGTTAAACGTGCCTACAAATTCCGGTTTTACCCGACGCCGCAGCAAGCGGAAGTTCTTGCCGGAACGTTCGGCTGCGCGCGTTTCGCCTACAACCACATGCTTCGCCAGCGCACTGACGCATGGTTTCAGCGAATGGAGAAGGTCAACTACAACGAGACTTCCGCAATGCTCACGGCACTCAAGAAAACTCCTGAGCATGCCTGGTTGAATGAGGTTTCCAGCGTCCCGGTACAGCAATCCCTGCGGCATTTGCAAACCGCTTTTTCCAACTTCTTTGCCAGGCGCGCCGGATACCCGGCATTTAGGCACAAGGACGGCGCCCAGGCGGCTGAGTACACGACCAGCGCGTTCAAATGGGACGGCAAAGCACTGAAGCTGGCGAAGATGGACAAATCTCTGAATATCCGCTTCTCGCGCACCATCCCGAAAGCGGTTGTCGTTTCCACCGTCACAGTCAGCAAGGACACGGCCAACCGCTATTTCGTGTCCATGCTTTGCACGGATCAAGTCACCGCCAAGAACAAAGCAGTCGGAAAGGTTGGCATTGACCTGGGCCTGACTCACTTCGCCATCCTCTCGACCGGCGAAAAGGTTGCTTCGCCCAACACATTCCGCAGGAATGAAACCAGACTGGCAAAGCTGCAACGCAGGCTGGCGAAAAAACAGAAAGGCTCCGCAAACCGGCGTAAGGCAAGGTTGAAAGTAGCCCGGTTGCACGCGAAGATTACCGATTCGCGCAGGGACTTCCTGCACAAACTTTCGACACGGCTGATAAACGAAAACCAAGTAATCGCCATCGAAAGTCTTGCTGTCAGCAACATGCAGAAGAACCGCTGCCTGTCGAAGTCAATCAGCGATGCAGGCTGGTCTGAATTCGTGCGGCAGCTTGAGTACAAGGCGCACTGGTATGGACGCGAACTGATCGGCATTGACAAATGGTATCCCTCGTCAAAACGCTGCTCCGGGTGCGGACATACCGCAAAGGCCATGCCTTTGAAGGTGCGCGAATGGACTTGTCCTGAATGCGGCAGTGTCCACGACCGCGACATCAATGCAGCGCGCAATGTTTTGGCCGCCGGACTGGCGGTGTCAGCCCATGGAGAAACTGTAAGTCCTGTTTGCATGTAAATGTAGAAGGCTGGGTTCTGTGAAGTGGGAATCCTCCGTCTTCAGACGGGGGAGGATGTCAAGTCCAATTCCTTGATATATGGGCAGGTGGATTTTGTTACAAGGAATATCCATATTCATGACTATGATATATCCCTGATGATTGAAAAGCCATTTTCCACGAGGTCCGGAAAATATTCCCGCATGAATCCGGACCTCCTCCTCGAAAAACAGTGCCTAAGCAATTTCATCGAGCTCTGTACCGCGGGGTTTGACCGGCTTCGCATCCCAGATCTGATCGGCATATTGCAGAATGGTACGGTCACTGGAAAACTTACCCATATGGGCAACATTCAGGATCGCCTTGCGTATCCACTGCTCCTGATCCTGGTACGCGGCTTCAACTTTCTTCTGGCAGGCGATATAAGACGCATAATCGGCCAGCAGAAAATATTTATCGCCATGCTGTAGCAGCGTATCTATAACAGGTTTAAAGCGATCCGGCTCGTCCGGTGAGAAAAAGCCCGAGCCGATCATATCGAGTACCGTCCGCAATTCCGCGTTGGAATGGTAGAAATCCAAAGGTTGGTAGCTATTCGCTTTCATCTTAGCGATTTCCTCCGCCGTGAGGCCGAATATAAAGATATTGTCCTCTCCGACTTCGTTGCCGATTTCGATATTGGCGCCATCCAAGGTACCAATCGTAAGCGCGCCGTTCAATGCCAATTTCATGTTTCCCGTTCCCGAAGCCTCGGTGCCTGCGGTGGAAATCTGCTCCGAGAGGTCAGCGGCCGGAATCATCTCTTCCGCGGTCGATACATCATAATTAGGTATGAACACTACCTTCAGGTGGCCTGCTACCTGCGGATCATTATTGACGATGTCGGCGATATCGTTGATAAGCTTGATAATGAGCTTGGCCATGAAATAACCCGGTGCCGCCTTACCTCCAAAAATGACCGTGCGCTGAACGTAGTCGGCAGTCGGATGATGGCGTATGCGGTTATACAACGTCACTACATGCAGCACATTGAGCAGTTGCCGTTTGTATTCATGGATGCGTTTGATCTGAACATCGAACAGCGAATCGGGACTGATATCAATCTTGAGCTTTTGCTTCAACATGGCAACCAACCGTTCCTTGTCTGCGCGCTTCGCGGCGGCGAACTCCTTGCGAAAAGACGCGTCGTCGACAAGTGGAACCAGGCGCTTCAACTGGATCAAGTCCTTGATCCAGCTAGAACCGATACGCGAAGTGATGAGTTCGGCCAACCGCCGGTTAGCCTGGTTCAGCCATCGGCGCTGGGTGATACCGTTGGTGATATTGATGATCTTGCCGGGAAAAAAACGGTCGAAGTCGGCGAATATAGTCTGCTTCATCAATTCGGTGTGAATTTGCGCCACTCCATTTACCTTGTGGCTTCCCACGATGGCAAGATGCGCCATACGGATGCGCCTTCCTCCTTCCTCATCGATGATGGACATGCGGCGCAATATCCCGGTGTCGCCGGGGTAGCGATGCATCACATCCTTCAATAGCCGCCGGTTGATTTCGTAAATGATTTGCAAATGGCGCGGCAGGATGTTCTCGAACAGTGCGACCGCCCAGGTCTCAAGCGCTTCGGGCATCAGCGTGTGGTTTGTATAGGCGAACGTCTGGGTAGTGATATCCCATGCTTTCTCCCATTCAAGATGGTGCAAATCCACCAGCAGGCGCATCAGTTCGGGAATGGCAATAGCGGGATGCGTGTCGTTCAACTGGATCGCGACTTTGTCGGGCAGGGCATCAAAATTATCTTGATACTTGCGGTACCGGCGCAAAATGTCATGCAATGAAGCGCATACGAAGAAATATTGTTGTTTCAGGCGCAGTTCGCGCCCCATTGCCGTGCTGTCGTCGGGGTAGAGTACCTTGGACAGGTTTTCGGAATCGTTCTTGTCTTCCACCGCTTTGACATAATTGCCTTCGTTGAAATAACGCAATTCGAAATCCCGCGTTGCCTTGGCCGACCATAAGCGCATGTTGTTGACCGTGTGGGTGCCATAACCCGGAATAGGCGTATCAAAAGCCATGGCCATCACGTCGTCGGTATCTATCCAGTGATAGCGGAACGTTCCCTGTTCATCCGCATACTGAACCACCCGGCCATGAAATTTTACCTGGTGCAATACCTCGGCGCGGGGGAACTCCCAGGGGTTGCCATAACGCAACCAGTTATCCGGGTGTTCGACCTGCCTGCCATCCTCGATGCGCTGGGCGAACATGCCGTACTCGTAACGGATGCCATAACCGTAGCCTGGAAGGTCGAGTGTCGCCATTGAATCGAGAAAACAGGCGGCAAGCCGCCCAAGGCCACCATTTCCAAGTGCGGCATCCGGCTCTATTTCGCGCACGTCGTCCAGACTGATTGCCAATTCCTTGAATGCCTCGCGAAATTGCTGGTCGAAGGCAAGGTTATGCACGCTGTTCATCAGGGTGCGCCCCATCAAGAATTCCAGGGAAAAGTAGTAAACCCGCTTGACATCGTTGATGTAATAGCTGCGCATGGTTTCCATCCAGCGGTCGATCAAGCGGTTGCGTACCAGATAAGCTGCCGCGAAGAACAGGTCACGATCGGTGGCGGTTATCGTGTCCTTGCCTACTGAATAGGTCAAACTGTTGGAGAGCGAGTGTTTGATCGAGTCCGCATCGAAACCGACTTTTTCATGCTCGAAAATGGATGTCTTCCAAGAATCATTCATGATTTCTCCCGCTGGATTTAAGGCTATCAGGGATGCCAATTACGACCGGTGTTACCGGAAGGAAGTGAGGATGGATCAGTACGCTTGCAGATCAGCGCCATCCGGACCCAAGGAATGGCGCCAGAACTGATTGTCACTATCGAACAGCCGGTAGGTGCCGCGCGGTCCCCACGTGCCTGCGTGGTAGCCGTTGATAAAATCGCGTTCCATCGCCCACACCTTGATGACAGGATCCACCGCGCGCCATGCCCATTCCACTTCATCTATACGTAAAAAAAGTGAATGGTCACCTTGCATCACATCCAGCAGCAAACCTTCGTAGGCGTCATGTTCTTGCTCGCTCCCCTTGCGGTATGAGGCATCAAGACTGATGGTGCGGGTTTCCAGGTCCAGGCCCGGCACCTTGACGCGCATTTCCATCTTCAGGCTGTCGTTAGGCTGAATGCCCAGCATGATCCAGTTGGGGTGCGATGGTTCATGGCGTGCGTGCCGCAGTAAGTCCTGGGGCGGGTTTTTGAAACGGATACAGATTGCCGAACTGTTTTCGGCCATCCGCTTGCCGGTGCGCAGGTAGAACGGCACTCCGGCCCAGCGCCAATTGTCGATAAACAGCTTTAGCGCCGCGTAGGTTTCAGTGGCGCTGTCTGGCGCCACACCCGGTTCGTCCACATACCCCGGAACGGGTTTCCCATCGATAATGCCATTTGCATACTGCCCGCGGAATGCATGGGCATGCACCGAGTTTTGTGTAATGGGCCGTATCGCTTTCAGCACCTTTACTTTCTCATCCCGCAAATGCTCCGCTGACAATGTTACAGGCGGTTCCATCGCCACCAAGGCAAGCAACTGCATCAAATGGCTCTGGATCATGTCGCGCAACGCACCGGCTCCTTCGTAATAATCGGCGCGTCCTTCTATCCCCAGGGTTTCGGAATGGGTGATTTGCACATGGTCGATATAATGATTGTTCCATAGCGGCTCTAGCAATATATTGGCAAAGCGGAACACCATCACGTTCTGGACCGTACCTTTACCGAGGTAATGGTCGATCCGGTAAATCTGTGGTTCGTTCAAATGCCGGTACAGGCTGCCTTGCAGAGTCTGGGCGCTGAGCAAGTCGTAGCCGAAAGGCTTTTCGATCACCACGCGGCACCATCCGTTTTTCTGCTGGAGGAGGCCTATCGCACCGAGTTTCTCTATGATTGCCGGAAATTCCGATGGACGCACAGCCATGTAAAACACGACATTGGGTGAAAACTCGGGCGTTTCTTCCAATAATTTCTGTAATTTCAGATAGGCATCGCCAGTGGCGGGGGGATTGGGATGGTAATGCAGACGGGCACGGAAACGCTCGAATGCCTGCTCATCAATGCCTTCCGGAAACTGGGACTTCAGCATGCCGGTCACTTCCTCGATCCACCGGTCGTTACTCCACAGCCCCAGGCCGCAACCCAGTATCGCCATTTTATCCGGCAGACGTCTGGCTACTTCCAGACGGAACAGTGCAGGAATCAGTTTACGCCGCGACAGATTTCCACTTGCGCCAAAGATCACAAGGACACATGGTTCGATAGTTTTCATTTTTCTTCCCTCTCGTGTTGTACTTCGTGCAAGCCGAAAGCAATCACATCATGGAAAGCACGCAGTAGTTGTTAACTGTAGTTGTTAACCGTGGCCATTCTTGTGTTGCCTGACGGCAACCCGGCCATTCTTGAAGGTTCATCATCTTTTGTTGCAACCTCTTTGCCTGCTATTTCCGACCGCAAAACCATGTTGATCGATAGTCGCGTGTTATCTCGTCAGTATGTCCTCGCCTTGGGCGTAAATGATTCCACTGTCAATGGTTTTAACCGGACGGGCTTGTAATCGAGCCGCCGGCCTTCGCTGAAATACAATGTGTGTTTGAGCCACTTGTTGTCATCGCGATGGGGGAAGTCATCCCTCGCATGTGCACCCCGGCTCTCCGTACGGGCCTCAGCTGAGATCATCGTCGCGACGGCCACTTCGGCCAGATTATCGAGTTCCAGCGCCTCCACGCGCGCGGTATTGAACACTCGGCTTTTATCCTTGATCTCGGTGTTTCTGGCGCGCTCCGCCACTTCCGAAATTTTATCCACCCCTTGCTTGAGCAAATCCGCAAAACGGAATACGCCGCAATGCGCCTGCATGGTTTTACGCAGCGTATCCCCTACTTGCGACACGTTCTCACCATCCTTTTGAGAATCCAGCCGCGCCAGGCGCGCGAGTGCTTTGTCTGCCGCGTCTCCGGGTAAATGTTTATGATGGGGATTCCTTTTCAAGTCTTCGATGATCTGGTTGCCCGCAGCGCGACCGAATACGAGTATATCGAGCAGTGAATTGGTTCCAAGGCGATTGGCGCCATGCACGGAAACGCACGCACATTCACCCACGGCATAGAATCCCTGCACGACTTCCTCGGGTCCCGTTTTGTAGGGCGCTACTACCTGACCATGAAAATTGGTCGGAATTCCTCCCATCATGTAATGCGCGGTGGGTACTACCGGGATGGGCTCACGAACCGGGTCTGCGTGAGCAAACTTTATGGCAATTTCACGTATGCCGGGCAGCCGCGCCTTGATGACGTCCGCACCCAGATGATCCAGCTTTAGCAGCAGATGATCAGTGTCCCTGCCGCATCCGCGCCCTTCCTTGATTTCTGTCGTCATTGCGCGCGAGACGACGTCGCGGCTGGCAAGGTCTTTCGCATGCGGGGCATAGCGCTCCATGAAACGCTCCCCGTTCTTATTGAGCAGGTAGCCGCCTTCCCCGCGCACCGCCTCGCTGATAAGGATTCCTACACCATATACTCCCGTCGGGTGAAACTGCCAGAATTCCATGTCCTGCAACGGTACGCCCGCGCGCGCCGCCATCGCCAAGCCATCGCCGGTGTTGATGAAAGCATTGGTGCTGGCGCTGAATATCCGTGCTCCCCCGCCGGTTGCAAACAGTGTCGCTCTCGCCTGCAGGATCATCACCTCGCCGGTTTCGATATCGAGTGCGGAGACGCCTAACACATCACCATGCTCGTCACGAATAAGATCGAGTCCCATCCATTCGACAAAAAACTGAGTATTTGCCCGCACGTTGCGCTGATAGAGCGTGTGCAGCATGGCATGGCCAGTGCGGTCAGCAACGGCGCATGAACGCGTTGCCTGGGCGCCTCCGAAATTCTGCGATTGTCCCCCGAAAGGACGCTGGTAAATTTTTCCATTTTCCAGCCGGTCGAAGGGCATGCCGTAATGTTCGAGTTCATATACCACTTCGCTTGCCTGGCGGCACATGAATTCGATCGCATCCTGATCGCCGAGATAATCGGAACCTTTGACCGTGTCGTACATATGCCAGTGCCAGTTGTCTTCGGTGACATTTCCTAGCGCCGCGGCGATGCCGCCCTGGGCGGCAACCGTATGAGAGCGGGTAGGGAAAACCTTGGAGAGTACGGCTACCTTGAGCCCCGCTTCCGACAATTGCAGCGCTGCGCGCATCCCGCCGCCGCCTGCTCCAACGATGACCGCATCGAATTTTCGCCGTGCTATTGTCACGCTACCCTTCACCTATCCAGAGAATTTCTACGGACCAGATGGCATAAGACAGCAGTGACAGTATGACCAGTATTTCCAGAATAAGGCGAATACCAGCAGCATGAACGTAATCCATCAGGATATTGCGCATTCCGATCCATGCATGCCAGAACAGGCTCAGAAGAAACAGGAAGGATGCTATCCGCATCCACTGGTTATCGAACAGCGTCTTGAAGGACGCGTAGTCCTGCGGGGGGGAAACCAGCAATACCCCTGCCAGCATCAGGGTATAGATAGCCATTACCGCGGCGGTGACGCGTTGCGCAAGCCAGTCGCGAAGCCCATAATGTGCGCCGGTTAACACCCGCACTGGCCGCTTTACCATATCTTTACCATATCGCAGCCCCGATCAACACAGTGAGAACGATTCCCGCTCCCACAACCACTTTACTGCTCAGCCGCGCCTGTTCAAGTTTTGCGCCGTAATGCAGGTCCAGCGCAAGATAACGGATTCCGGCGCAGAAATGATGCACGAAGAACCAGAGCGCCAGTATCAGTCCGAGCTTTGCCACCGGATTGTTCAGGAAGGATTGAAACTGGGTGTAGCCTTCCGGGGAACCCAGCGCCATGTCGAGACCACAAAGGACGAGAGGAATACCGGGAAAGAACAGCAACGCTCCGCTGATGCGGTGCAGGATCGATATCACTGCGGGCAGGGGCTGCCGGATTTTCAGCAGGTCAAGATATTTGGGGCGCTTTTCTGGCAATTTCGATCCCGCTGTCGTCGCCGTTGTTATTGTTACCGGAAGGTGATCAAGTTGAGGCTGGGATTAAGTTTAGACCGTTATTGCAGGGGATACAACCATGCGACCATCAAGGAGCATACTGCGCTTTCCGCTTTCCGGTCAGGCGGAAGATACTTCGAATGCTGAACCGAAATTGACAAACTGAAATTGACAACCCATGGGGAATGTTTTTATAGTCCCGGTTTCTTTGCTCCCGTTCAATGTCCTCAATGCACCTGGAGCAGGGGTGGTTCCCGAAGTATTGTCCGCCGAACTTATCCATCTGAGAGGTGCGATTCATTTTTCCGCTCCTCTGTCTGGTCCGGCTCGTTACAGCCTGAAGGACGCAATGGAAAATTACTACCCGGTAGTATATCTACAGGAGCATAAGAAAAAATGAAGACTCCCATTCGTGTCGCCATAACTGGCGCCGCCGGCCAGATAGCTTACAGCCTGTTGTTTCGTATCGCGGCGGGCGACATGCTTGGCGAGGATCAGCCTGTCATTCTGCAATTGCTGGATATTCCACAATCGTTGTCTTCCCTGAAAGGCGTTGTCATGGAACTGGACGACTGCGCCTTTCCATTACTGACGGGCGTCACAGTTACCGACGACTCCAAAACGGCTTTTCGAGACACAAATATCGCCATTCTGGTTGGCGCCCGTCCGCGCACCAAGGGTATGGAACGCAAGGATCTGCTGGAGGCAAACGGTACGATATTCCGTGCGCAGGGGAGGGCGCTCGACGAGGTTGCCCGGCGCGATGTGAAAGTCCTGGTGGTGGGGAATCCTGCCAATACCAATGCCTATATCACGATGAAAAATGCGCCGAGCCTGAAGCCGGCCAATTTCTCATCGATGATGCGGCTGGACCACAACCGCGCGGTGTTCCAGCTTGCTGCCAAGGTCGGGCAGCCGGTTTCCAGCGTGAGAAAGATGATCGTATGGGGCAATCACTCCTCAGCCCAGTATCCCGATTTGAGTCATGCCGAGGTTGACGGCCATAATGCCGCCGACCTCGTGAATGACATGGCATGGGTGGAAAACGGTTTCATTCCTGTAATACAGAAGCGCGGCATGGAGGTGATCGAGGCGCGCGGTTCTTCGAGTGCGGCCAGCGCGGCGAACGCTGCACTCTGCCACATGCGCGACTGGGTTTCCGGCACTCCTGAAGGTGACTGGGTGTCCATGGGCATTCCTTCGGATGAAAGCTACGGCATTCCGGAAGGGGTTATCTATGGTTATCCGGTGACCTGTCAGGGCGGCGAGTACAAGATCGTGCCCGACCTGGAAATAAGCGATTTCAGCAGGATGAAGATGCAGGCGAGCTACCGGGAATTAATGGGAGAGCGCGATTCGATAAAGCATCTGCTTGGATAAGGCCGATTCTCATCTTCGTTTCTCCCCGCTTTCATGCCCGCTTCTGCCGGTTCCCGTTTTCGCGCAGCGCTTGATGCGGAAAAGCCCCTCCAGATCGCGGGCTGCATCAATGCATATGCGGGCCGCATGGCGGAGCGTACCGGTTTCAAGGCGCTGTATCTCTCGGGTGGGGGGGTGGCTGCGGCATCCCTCGGAGTACCCGATCTTGCCATTTCCACCATTGACGATGTGCTGGTCGATGTGCGACGTATCACCGACATCACCGACCTGCCGTTGCTGGTGGACGCGGATACCGGTTTTGGCGGCGTTCTCAATATCGGCCGTACTGTGAAATCATTGATAAAAGCCGGGGCAGGCGCGCTCCATATCGAAGATCAGGTGCAGGTCAAGCGTTGCGGTCACCTTCCAGGCAAGGCTGTGGTCAGTGAAATGGAGATGGTGGAACGGATTGGCGCCGCGGTGGATGCAAGAACCGATCCCGCTTTCGTCATCATGGCGCGTACGGATGCACTCGCGGTGGAAGGGCTGCAAGCTGCCATTGACCGGGCCTGTGCTTATGTGGAGGCGGGGGCGGACATGATCTTCCCCGAGGCTGTGACTGATCTGGAAACCTACCGGCAGTTCGCGGCAGCGGTCAAGGTGCCCATCCTGGCCAACATCACGGAATTCGGCGCAACCCCCCTTTACACAGTCGAGGAATTAGCCCAGGCAGATGTTTCCCTGGTGCTTTATCCACTTTCCGCATTTCGCGCCATGAGTGCTGCTGCGTTGAATGTATATCGAACAATACGCGCGGAAGGCTCGCAAAAAAGTGCGCTTCCGAGCATGCAGACCCGTGCCGAGCTGTACGAATTTCTCGACTACCATGCCTATGACGAGAAAGTGAATCTCCTGTTCAAGTCCGAAAAACCCGAAGAACCTGAAAATGAATAAACCTGGTAAAAGCACTGTGAGCACTGCGCCGAAGGCGAAGAAGTCTGTCGTGTTGTCCGGTGTGCTGGCCGGCAATACGGCCATTTGCAGCGTCGGGCGAACAGGGAACGATCTGCATTATCGCGGTTATGACATTCTGGATATCGCGGAAAGCAGCGAATTTGAAGAAATTGCCTACCTGCTGGTGTACGAAAGACTGCCCACGGTGGCTGAGCTCGCTGCTTATAAGGAGAAGCTGGAAAAGCTGCGCGATCTGCCGGCCAGGGTAAAAACCCTGCTGGAGACGATACCGGCAAGCGCTCATCCCATGGATGTGTTGCGAACCGGGGTTTCCGCACTGGGTACGGTGCTGCCGGAAGCAGAGATACACACGGTAGAGGGCGCTCGGGATATCGCGGATCGCCTGCTGGCCTCGATGGGCTCCATGCTGCTGTACTGGTACCACTATTCGCATCACAACCGCCGCATCGAACTGGAGTCAGATGACGATTCCATTGGTGGCCATTTTTTGCACCTATTGCATGGCAAGGCACCCCCCGAATCCTGGGTAAAGGCGATGCATACCTCCCTGATCCTGTATGCCGAGCATGAGTTCAATGCATCCACCTTTACCGCGCGCGTGATTGCCGGAACGGAGTCGGATTTCTATTCCTCCATAACTGGTGCTATCGGCGCTCTGCGGGGGCGCAAACACGGAGGCGCCAACGAGGCCGCGTTTGACATCCAGACACGCTACAGCAGCCCGGATGAGGCCGAGGCGGACATCCGCCGCCGGGTAGCCAACAAGGAGATCATCACTGGTTTCGGCCATCCCGTGTATACCACCGGCGACCCGCGCAACCGGATAATCCGCGAGGTGGCAAGGAAACTGTCGGCCGAGGCAGGAGACATGCCGATGTTCAACGTGGCCGAGCGACTGGAAACGGTGATGTGGAGCATCAAGAAAATGTTTCCCAACCTGGACTGGTACTCCGCTGTGGGTTATCACATGATGGGCATTCCCACTGCCATGTTCACCCCGCTGTTTGCGATTGCCCGCACCAGCGGCTGGGCTGGGCACATCATTGAGCAGCGTATAGACCAAAAAATTATCCGCCCCTCGGCGAATTACATCGGGCCGGAAGAGCGGAAGTTTGTGCCGATTGGGAAGAGAAATTAAAAATTTTCTTGCAGGATGGTCGGGACAGGTTATTAGGCAGCGTATTAGCAATTACTTGGACAAAAGATCGCGTATTGCTTTAAAGGTAGATCTCTTATTTGAAGGGGCAAGATGACAAGTATCGTTCTTCTGCAGGTAACCAATAAGTCCGCAATAACGAACGCTAATAGAACCTTGGAGAAGCCGATAGCGCTGAAGCATATTCAAAAGTGGCTTACCGCGGATCAGTTTCAAGAACTCGAGTCAAAGTGTGCTGAACAAAAAGTTTTTATATGGGGTGCCAAGTCTGAAAGGGCACATCAATTCGGTAAAATACCGTCGGGCTACTCGGTAGCCCTGTTTCGCCGAGGTCAAACGGTATACAAGTGCGGAACCATCACTAAATGGATATTTAATCCGGAGTTGGCCGAGTCTCTGTGGGGTTTGGATAGTGACAACGAAACGTGGAGTTTTGTCTGCTTCTTAAAAGACGTGAAAAAACCTTTTATTCCTGCATCACAAATTAACGGACTTATCGGCAGAAAACTTACAGATCATTGGCAGGGCTTAACAGTAGTGGAATCGCCGTTAGCCGATACTGTAATTGACTTCGTAAAGTTAGAATTAAGACAAGCACTCAGTCGAAATATCTAGCCGCTTCTGAGAATCGCGAGAACTGGAGCGAGAATAGGAGACAGAGGGTTCAGTTTTAGACAAGAGAAGTCAAGCTACCGTAGCGTGCAATTTCAATCCCAGTGCATTGATTACTTTCAGTATGGTTTCGAATTCAGGGCTTCTATCCCCTGACAGAGCTTTATACAGACTCTCGCGGGAGAGGCCCGATTCACGCGCGATCTGTGTCATCCCTTTGGCACGGGCGATATCGCCAAGAGCTCTTGCGATAAAGGCTGCGTCACCATCAGCTTCCTCCATCGCGGCTTCAAGGTAAGCCGCCATTTCCTCTGGTGTCTCGAGGTATTCCGCTACATCATAACGAAAAAATTTTTCACTCATGATCTAATCTCCCAATCCTTTGCAATCATCCTTGCACGATCAATATCACGCGTTTGGGTCGATTTGTCCCCACCACAGAGAAGAATAACGATGCGTTGTTCTCGTTGCATAAAATACAACCGGTAACCTGGACCGTGATCGATACGCAATTCCGAGATGCCTTCGCCAACCGGCTTAACATCTCCAAGATTACCCGTCTCAATTCGTTTTATACGAATATGAATGCGAGCGCGAGCGGTTCGATCTTTTAATCCGAACAGCCATTGCTTAAACGTTTCGCTTTGGATAATTTCTGTCACGGCTCAGTGTATCCTTAAGGATACAGTTCGTCAATGAGAAACGAATTAAGCTGACCTATCGCTTGCCTTATACAGTTTCCCGGCTTTCCGCCATATTAACGCCCGGGCGGTTGGTTCAGTATCTTGCCTGGCGGTGGCGGGGGAGGAACGCCGGGCGGTGGCGGAGGTATGCTCACTGTTCCCTGGGGCCCGGGCGGCGGAGGGGGGTAGGAAGAGGAATAAGGTGGATAAGAAGGAGAGGTGTAACGACCTCCTGGATAGCTGTTCGTGACCTGGCCGTATACCGGCACCTGATGTCCCTTGGCGTACATGCACTGCACGTAGGCGGCATCATAACGCTCTTGGGAAATCGAACCCGAGGCCCCCGCAGTACCGATGCCAGCCAGGCTGCCTGCCAACGCGCCGGTACCGGCTCCAATCGCTGCGCCGCCTCCACCGCCGAGGGCAGCACCGGCTGCAGCCCCTACTCCAGCACCTACGGCGGCGCTTCCCACTCCGCTGCTTATCGAAGCGCGGCTCGGCGTATTTCCTCCAATCTGGTCATAAGCAAACTGCCGGCAGAGGTAGTCGTCGTAGCGGAACTCGTCGAAGCTTCTTCCTGTGCCCGGCAGGGCCATCATGCTGGGACCTGTTGGCATACTGACACAGGCAGTGAGCGAAGTGAGCACGAGCAGCGGGAGGGACAACCTCGGGGACAACTTCGGGAATAACTCCGGCCAGCGGACTTTATATGAGACCAGGGATTTCCTGAATACGGATTGAATCATGACGGTTCCACTCATTGACTGGGTTGGGGCGCTACCTGCAGCCAGCCTTCAGGACAATTTTTGACATAGGGATAATAGCCGTCGGGATTGCGGCAATAATGCCAGTAACCGGTTGTCGGCGGCTGTGTTTGGGGTTGGGATTGGATCACCGGTGGCTGCTGGATGTAAACAGGAGGCTGTGCCGGCGTTACAACCATGGGCGCCACAGGTGGATACGCGTAGCCGGGGGTGTAGCCATACCAGGGGGAGAACCCGTAAGCAGGGTAGCCGTAGGGTGCGTAACCATACGCCGGCCCGTAGCGGTAATAAGGCGAATAGTAGGGTCCTCTGCCGTAGTAACCCAGGCCGTAACCGCCCAATACCCCCAGTCCGAAGGCCAATCCAGGGCTGCCCCAATGACCCCCGTGGTGGTGGCCTCCATGATGACCTCCCCCGCGTGCCCATGCCGTCGATACCGAAGTCGTTGCCGAAAACGATCCGAGTAAAATGAGGAAAGCATACATGAATCCCATTTTTTTCATAGAATCCTCGCAAGGAAACCTGAGACTTTAGTCGCGGAAGGAATTGCACCTATCGCCGTCTTTAGACGGGGAGCAGTCAAGCCAGTCTCCACTTTGCGATTCCAGCCATTGAAATCACTCCTCTCTTTCCACGTATGATTTGGACCGTTCCGCGAGCAAAAAAAATTCTGGCTGGATCGATGTTAATGCGGATATAACGTATCACCGACGCTTTGGTTGTCATACTTGAATAATTCAACGTCAAGAAGGAAGAGCAACTCCTTCTTTCGCCGCACAGACTCTCCTTGTTGAAGGCGCAGGCTCTATAATATGTGCCCATGTCATCCGCGTCCTTCAACGTTCGTCCCCAACCTGACCAGGTTCTGGTCGACATTGCAGATTACGTCGTAGGGCGGGATATTCAGAGCGATCTGGCTTACGCTACCGCGCGCCACTGCCTGATGGATTCTCTGGGGTGCGCCATGGAAGCACTTGCGTATCCGGCCTGCACCAAACTGCTTGGGCCGCTTGTGCCCGGCGCTGCCGAATCTGGGGGCGGCGCGAGGATTCCGGGTACACGGTTTCAGCTCGATCCGGTGGAAGCAGCCTTCAATATCGGCACGATGATTCGTTGGCTCGATTTCAACGATACCTGGCTGGCTGCGGAATGGGGCCATCCATCGGATAATCTTGGCGCCATACTGGGTGTAGCCGACTGGCTCTCACGCAGTGCCACGAGCGGGAGGCAGCAACCGCTCATGCGGGATGTGTTGACCGCGATGATAAAGGCATACGAGATTCAGGGTTGCCTCGCTTTGGAAAACAGCTTCAACAAGGTGGGACTGGATCATGTGGTGCTGGTTAAAGCCGCATCCACTGCCGTTGTAACGCATCTGCTGGGCGGCAGCCGCGACCAGATCATCAATGCGCTTTCCCAGGCGTGGGTGGATGGGCAGGCGCTGCGCACGTATCGTCATGTGCCCAACACCGGCTCGCGCAAATCCTGGGCCGCGGGGGATGCCACCAGCCGCGCAGTATGGCTCGCGCTGATCACACTCAAGGGGGAGACAGGCTACCCTTCAGCACTTACTGCGAAAACCTGGGGGTTCTACGACGTGCTGTTCAAGGGAGAGCCTTTCAAATTCCAGAGGCCCATCGAACGATGGCATTCCTATGTGATGGAAAATGTGCTGCTCAAGATTTCGTTCCCCGCCGAATTCCACTCCCAGACGGCGGCGGAGTGTGCGATGCAACTATACCCGCGAATGAAGGACCGGATTGCCGATATCCGGAAAATAACGATCCGCACCCATGAAGCCGCAATCCGTATCATCGACAAGAAGGGGCCGCTCAGCAGCCCAGCCGACCGGGATCATTGCATGCAGTATATTGTTGCAGTACCGCTTATTTTCGGCAGGCTTACGTCTGCCGATTATGAGGATGCCGTGGCCGCCGACCCGCGCATCGATGAGTTGCGGGACAAGATAATCTGCGTCGAGGACCCGCAGTTCACAAAGGATTATTACGATCCCGAAAAACGCTCCATCGCAAATGGCCTTACCCTGGAATTCAAGGACGGCAGTAAACTGGAGGAAGTGGTGGTGGAGTATCCCATCGGCCACAGGCTGCGCAGAAGCGAAGGCATTCCGCTACTGGAAGAAAAGTTCAGAATCAATCTTGCACGCCGTTTCCCGGCCCACCGGTGCGGGGCAATCATGAATGCCTGTCATGATCAAAGCAGGCTGGAAGCGATGCCAGTTCACGAGTTTATTGATTTGTTTGTGATTTAGGTGAACCGGTTCCTGCTTCAGGATGCGCAACATGAGGCGGGATGAGCTCCCTTTCGGTGAGATCGTGCTCGTTCTCCTGCGGGGAAGAGTTTGTATTCAGCAGTATCCGGAGAGTATTGAGCCTCAATCTCCACGAAGCGACGATTGCCGTGTCTGCTGACAGGGCGGCCAGCAATTGTTCCACCCCGTCGGTATGTGAGGCGTCGCAGGTGGAGAAGAAACAGTGAAGCTCCTCACTGTTCGTGATTCCTGTCCGCTGCGCGAAAACGGGATAATCTTCACGCAGATGAGAGGCCAGCCAGGCCTGATCGATCCATTGCTTCAACTGGCTATAGCTGAAGCAGGTGCGTATCGCAAGGTCCACCGGATCAGCATTGCTGAGGTTTTCGATGTTATCGAATCCTTCCCGCTCCAGTCTCAATTCGTGCGAGTAGCTCATTCCCGCCAGCATGGAAAGCGGCAGCGCGCGATAGCTCATGGCGGGGATGATATCTCTGGTCAGTTTAACGACGATCCGCTCAATTCCGAGTGCAGCCCGCTTTGGATAGAAACCCAGAAAAAAAGCAACAAGGGGCAGCAGGCTCAATCTGGCAGGGAAGGGGATTTCCTGTTTCGAAAGCAGTTTTTCGCCATTGCCTGATCCTTCAGGAGATGTGGCTTCTCTGGGCTCCTCACCGGCAGGAGGCGTTGGCGCCGCGGCATTCATGTCGGAAGGCGTAGCAGTTGAGGGCGCAGCAGTGGAAGGCGCAATCACATCGGGTTCGTGTTCGAGTTCGTGTGGCAGCAGCAGATCGAACGCAAAGGAGAGCACCAGCGCCAGCAGGCTTGCGACGATCATGCGGATAGCGCCATCGACGAACGTATTGGAAGTGAGGTCCATCGTGAAGTAGGCGCGGACTACGGAGCCGATGAAATAGACGTAAGCACCGAGGAATCCGAACTGGAAAGCCGTCAGGTTGCGGACGAGGTGGGGATAATAGGAATCGCGATTTGTTTCATACAGCTCCATGAAGGGACCCATGGTCAGCATGTTCGCCCCGAGACTGAAATCCACGCCAAGTTCCGCGGAGGAGGAAACGGGCTTGAACAGCAGCAGAATCGAACTGCCGAGCAGCACGACGACAGTAGTCAGCCAGACGCTTCCCCTATAAGTGCCAAAGGAAGCCCGGTGTCCCATCCGCTGGCGGATTTCACCGCGCCGCTCGGCCGGAACGTCGCGGTACAAACGGCGTTCCTTGCGGTTCGCCATCTTCATCGTGTAACTCAAGGCGAGCGATGGCACAACCAGAACCGCCACCAGGGTCATGATAAGGTTGTACTGAAAGAAGACCGGGTCAAACCAGTGTGCGACTGCACGGAAATCGCGATGGGCAGCTGTACCGGGTCCCGGCGTTGCTCCAAACGCGGACTCCAGTCCCAAGCTCACGATGAAGATCGTCGGTACCGCAAATACCAGCCAATCGTACCAGTGCATGTTCCATTTTTTGCTCTCGTTCGGATCCATACACGTCTTTTCAACTTTCCTTACCTTCTGCCGCAGCTATTGCTTGATTCGCAGCCTCGATCCAGAATTGGCGATGATTGAAAGGCCGTGCAGATTGCCTATCCGGCAGAGCCAGACTCCAGCCCAGCAGCTCGATATGGTCGGCACGCAGCGTTCCCCGAAATTTTCCCCATCTGGCAGAGGCCACGGGAACCATGCCATCGTTGTCTTCCGGCATTACCTTGCCATAGGGCCTAAGCCAGAAAGGAAGCTCCTCTAAAGGGCGGCGGCTTGCATAGGAGGAATAGGCGACATCCGGCCGATCCGGGATCTGCATTGTTTCACACGCGACGGGAGTCAGTTCAGCGAGCGCCGGATGGCCAATGTGTCGAATCCAGGCGGGAACAGGTCCTTTGGCTTCGAGGAACCATTGTGCCAGGGGCGAACCGCGATGCGGAGTGGAAACAGTAAGCAGGCTTTTTACGCGCCGGTCCGGGTCGAGGTGGCTGATGAGATACCGGGCATCGAGCCCGCCCATACTATGCGCAACCAGGGCAAAAACCGGCGCGCGTCCGCGGAAGAGTTTGCTTGCGAGTATTTCCGCGCGTTCCGCTATGGTTCCAGCCCCCGGTACTTCCGGTATAAGGGGCCTGATATCTTTGCGGCCTAATGCCTTTTCCACGCCGCGAAATTGTTCGATGGGACCCCACCGCGAGAAGCCCAGAAAACCGTGCAACAGCACCACCGTTGGAGTTGCCATGAACATGCCCGCAATAAATGAACGCATCCAATGAAACTTGCAGTCGCACTGCTGCCTGCGCCTGTCAACTCATCACGCCACGATACGTGGCAACGATACCCTGCTACCTTATTTCATATTATAGGATATTCCGCATTCTGCATCGGGCCGTGTTTATGCAACCAACATGACGTGATCTCACCGGTATCATCGACCCTGAATATTTTGTTGACATGCCTGCCAAGTCTGACCCGGAGATAGGCTTTTGCCGGTGCAAGTAAATCCACAATGACTTGTTCAGTGACTTCCTAAGGGGAATATAATTTGATAAGGGAATTAAGCTCTAATCGGAAGCCGGATCGGTAACCGGGTCGGGGAGGACTGGTCCCGGATCGTACCTTGGAGTCTGAACGTGATTTCGACCGCCGTGCTGTTTATCCGCTCTGAGCAACCGTGTTGAGCGAGGAGCTGCAGAATGAAAATGGCATACGATATCAGCGGAAAGACCGCTCTTGTGACAGGGGCGAATCGTGGCATAGGCAAGGCGATTGTCGATGCGCTGCTGCATCATGGCGTGATGAAAGTCTATGCAGCGGTGCGCAACCTCGATTCCGCCAATCCGCTGCTGGAGCGCTTTGGCGACATGGTGATTCCAGTTCATCTGGATTTGACCGTGCCGGAAAGCATTGCAACATTGGCTGACAGAGCCCCGGATGTTCAGGTGGTGGTCAACAGCGCGGCGATTTTCAAGACCTCAACCCCGCTGGATGCCGGTGCGATAGATGCGCTTGAGATGGCAATGAAGATCAATGTGTACGGACTTATTCGCATGGCTCAAACCTTCGCCCCCATTCTCGCAAAAAACGGAGGAGGCGCATTCATCCAGCTCAATTCAGTTGCATCCTTGAAGTGCGCTTCAAATTTTGCGACGCATTCGGCATCCAAGGCCGCTGCCTACTCCATTACCCAGGCATTGCGTGAGCTGCTGGCACGGCAGGGTACGACGGTGCTGAGTGTACATCCGGGTCTGATCGCAACCGACATGAGCAGCACTGCCGGATTGGCAGGTACCGCCGCGCCTCCCTCTGTCGTTGCAGAAGGTATAATCGCTGCGTTGCGATCAGGGGGTTTTCACCTTTTCCCCGACCCTATGGCTCAGCGTATCGGAAATGCGTATCGGAGTTTTTCTGAAAATGTCATTGAAGCGGACATTGAAGAATACAGGGCGGAAAAGCAATAAGTGCCGGCGGACGCAATCCGGGCAGCATCTGTCCGGCAAGATCGATATCCATGAGGGCGGCATCATGAAGATGCAGAAATTTTTCAAGGAGTACATTTATGGCCCATAACCTGTTCAATACCCTGAAAGAGCTTTCGCTGCCTGCGGGCAAAAAGGCAAAGTATTATTCGCTGCCCGCTCTGGAGGCAGCGGGACTCGGCCGAATCTCCCGGCTGCCTGTCTCCATTCGCATCGTGCTGGAGTCCGTCCTGCGCAATTGTGACAACAGGAAAGTGACCGAGGCGCACGTAAAAAGATTGGCCGATTGGCAACCGACCGCACCCCGGCTGGATGAGATTCCATTTGTTGTATCCCGTATCGTGCTGCAGGATTTTACCGGGGTGCCCCTGTTGGTCGATCTGGCTGCAATGCGCAGCACCGCAAAAAAAATGGGCAAGGACCCCGAGATGGTCGAACCCCTGGTGCCGGTTGATCTGGTGGTCGATCATTCGGTGCAGGTCGATTACTACGGCACCGATGACGCGCTCAAGCTCAACATGGAAATGGAGTTTCACCGTAATCGGGAGCGTTACCAGTTCATAAAATGGGGCATGCAGGCTTTCGATACTTTCAAGGTTGTTCCGCCCGGCATCGGTATCGTGCATCAGGTCAATCTCGAGTATCTCGCGCGGGGAGTGCATGAAAAAGAGGGTATTCTTTATCCCGACACCCTGGTAGGTACGGATTCACATACCACCATGATCAACGGAATAGGCGTAGTGGGTTGGGGTGTTGGCGGAATCGAGGCTGAGGCCGGCATGCTGGGGCAGCCGGTCTATTTTCTGACTCCCGATGTTGTCGGCGTGAACCTCACGGGCAAGCTTTCCACGGGTGTCACGGCAACGGATCTGGTGCTGACGGTTACTGAACTCCTGCGTAAATCCGGTGTGGTGGGCAAATTCGTGGAGTTTTTTGGCGAGGGGACCGCGTCGCTTACGGTTCCCGACCGCGCCACCATCGGAAATATGTCGCCTGAATATGGCGCCACCATGGGTTTTTTCCCGGTCGATGACGCTACTGTGGAATATTTCC
This sequence comes from Nitrosospira sp. TNL300, assembly GCF_055385915.1. NCBI lineage: Bacteria > Pseudomonadati > Pseudomonadota > Betaproteobacteria > Nitrosomonadales > Nitrosomonadaceae > Nitrosospira > Nitrosospira sp. TNL300. Next base: position 990,764 of record NZ_AP041005.1, read on the forward strand.
GCGGAACCGGGCGAAGCGAAGAAGAGATCGCGGCCTTCCAGTCTTATTTCAAGGCTCAGGAGTTGTACGGGGTTCCCCGCAAGGGCGAGATCGACTACACGCGCGAGCTGGAGCTTGATCTCTCCACTGTCAAGCCTTCTCTCGCCGGACCGAGGCGCCCCCAGGATCGTATCGAGCTTGCCGATGTCAAGACCCGTTTTACAGAACTCTTTTCACGGCCTGTCATGCAGGGAGGTTACGGCAGGGATGCTGCTGCACTGAAACTTCGCTACAAGATACATGGCAGCGAAGAGTCTGGCACCGGCGCAGAGACGGCCGACAGCGCCAGCGCAGAGCGGAACACGGCAGCCGTGAGGCCGGGGACTGAAAGAAACATCACGGAAATGGTCAATAACAGGCCTATCCTGACTCCGGCTGAAGCTCCTGTGTATGGCACAAACGGCCTCTTCGATCTGGCGCACGCGGATATCCTGATTGCGGCCATTACATCCTGCACCAACACCTCCAACCCCAGCGTGCTGCTTGCCGCCGGTCTGCTGGCAAAGAAAGCGGTGGAAAAAGGGTTGGCGGTAAAGTGTCACATCAAGACATCGCTTGCACCCGGGTCACGTGTCGTAACGGAGTATCTCCGGGAAACAGGCCTCTTGCCCTATCTCGATAAGCTTGGCTTCAATCTTGCCGGTTATGGCTGTACCACATGCATTGGCAACTCGGGCCCGTTGTCCGTGCCGATTGAAGAGACGGTGGTATCCAATGATCTGGTTTGCGCCGCGGTCCTCTCCGGCAATCGCAATTTCGAGGCTAGAATTCATCCGAACATTCGTGCGAACTTCCTTGCTTCGCCACCTCTGGTGGTTGCTTATGCTCTCGCGGGAACCATGCTCAAGGATCTGACAGCTGAGCCGCTCGGATGTGGCGAGAATGGTCAGCCGGTATGGCTGGCTGATATCTGGCCGCGAGATGATGAAATCCAGAGCCTGATGAAATTTGCAGCAAACGGGGAAACATTCCGAAGGCTCTACAGCAACCTTACACAGGATCATCCGCTATGGAACGATATAGCGTCTGTTTCAGGGGAGGTCTATGATTGGCCGAAATCGACCTATATAGCAGAACCTCCATTTTTCCAGGATTTCTCGCCGCAGCCGCAGCCGCATAGTGAGATCCGGGGCGCGCGGGCGCTCGCCATCTTCGGCGATTCGGTGACCACTGACCACATCAGTCCTGCCGGCAGTATCAAGGATACCTCTCCCGCGGGAAAATACCTGCTTGCAAGTGGTGTATCCAGGGCTGATTTCAATAGCTATGGAGCACGTCGCGGCAATCATGAAGTCATGATGCGCGGGACATTCGCCAACGTGCGCATCAAAAACCTGATGATTCCTGGCAGCGAAGGAGGTATAACACTGCATCAGCCGGATGGCGAGCAGATGAGCATCTACGATGCCGCCATGCGCTACGTTGCGGATGGCATCCCTACGGTGGTATTCGGGGGAGAAGAATATGGCAGCGGATCGAGTCGCGACTGGGCGGCAAAGGGAACACAGCTACTGGGGGTCAAGGCAGTCATTGCCAAAAGCTTCGAGCGCATCCATCGCAGCAACCTGATCGGCATGGGCGTGCTGCCGCTACAGTTCAAAGGCGACGACAGCGTGGAATCGCTCGGTATTCAGGGAAATGAAGCGTTCGACATCGAGGGACTGAGCAGCATCCGCCCCCAGCAGGATGTAACGCTTGTCGTACGTGACAATACCGGCTCCCGCCGGGAAATCGACCTGCTGTGCAGGATAGATACCGGCATAGAGATCGACTACTACCAGCATGGGGGTATATTGCCTTATGTTCTTCGTGAACTCATGAAGGCGTGAATGCAAAGATGCGGCGGCAAGGCCGGGTGACTCGGCTCGAACTTGGGTCGGGGAGGAAAACCGGTTCTTGCCGAGCAACCCGGGGCTCTCCTCAGCTTACCGGCCACAACTCCTTGCTTGTATCCTTCCTTGTATCCTTCCTTGCAGAAGTTTGAACAGACTCGGCCATGGAGTGGTTCCATAGCAGCCGGTCATACTCGTCATTTACTACGGAATAGCATTCACATACGGAATCTTTCAGTTCTTCACGGTCCATTACGGCTATATGTCCGCGGCTATACTGTATTGCACCGATCGTCTGCAGCTTGAGCGCGGCCTGCGTCACGCTCTCCCGCCGCACCCCCAGCATGACGGCAATCTGCTCGTGTGTCATTTGCAGTTCATGGCCGGGCAACCGGTCGAGGTTCATCAAAAGGAAGCGGCACAGCTGCTGCTCTATGTTATGGTGCCGGTTGCAAACCGCATTCTGCGCCGTCTGGGTCATCAGGGCCTGGGTGAAGCGCAGTATCAGATATTGTAATTTCCCCTGCCGATCGAATTCTTTTTTCAGCACACTGGTTTTCATGCGGTAGCCACTGCCCGCACTTTGTACCACGACTCCAGCGGGCGTACTGGTGCCTCCCAGCAATGACGAGATACCTGTCAGGCCCTCGTTGCCAATGATTGAAAGACGTACCGATGCGCCGCTTTCCACACTGTAAAGCGGTGCGACGATGCTTGTGGTGGGAAAATATGAATGAGTAATAATCGCTCCCGGTTCATAGATTGTTTGTCCCACTGGCATAGGCATGAATTCAAGATAAGGGAGCAGCCTCGCGTAGTCCTCCGGTGGCAGGGCGGCAAGAAGTCGGTTTTGCTTCGGGCTATGCGGTGAAAGCATCACAATATTCCTCCTCATGTCAGGCTGTATCGCCAGAATATGCCTTACTCATGTCTCTGCTGAAACACGTCCGGCGCTGGGCGAACCGTTATCGGTATTCCTTGCGGATTTCTCTTTTCGAGCTGGATCGGTAACAGCGCCTGGCTCATTTTCAGCAGACGCAAGCCGATATACGGTATCAACGTGAATACAAGCAGTTATCGTGCCAGTATAAGAATGAGCATTAAAACAAAGGCTTGTGTGGAAAGCTGAAGAATAAAACCCTTATCGCATTGTTGCTTGCTGGCAACAGGCCTCTATTGCCTGGCAGTAATCACCTGATTTTTCAGGATTATTTGATGTCTCCAAACAGAGACGTGAAAAAGATGTTTTCAATCAATTACTTTTTCGCGCACTTATCTATGACGAATCAACGGTGCACGAGAGTGTGAAGTAGTATAGTAAGAGTATGATATGGGTGCTTATCTCCGATATTGACGAACATCAGCAATGAAGTTTATGGGTACGAATCCGGTCAAGCGCGCAATAGTCCTGATCAACCTGGTGGGGGGTTTGGCTGGCTGCACCGTTTTCTCTCCCCGCTATCAGGTCATCCATCGGTACGAACCGCCAACCGATCCGGCAGGCATCGTTTGCCTTGAAAAATGCACCCAAAAGCTGGAGATGTGCCAGCAAAGCTGTCAATCGGCATATCAGGCCTGCCTGAAGCGCATCGAACCCCTGGCTGAAGAGAGATATAGAAAAGCCGTCGAGCGTTATGACGATGAGCTTGATACATACCGCCGGCGGATGCAGTTCGGATACTCTGGCTGGGGACGCGCCACACTGGGCTGGGGGATGGGGGGGTACCCATGGGGTTGGGGTGGCTATCCCTGGGGGTGGGGTTCGCCGTGGGGCTGGGGAGGAGGGCCTTACTATGGCCTGGGCTACTCGTCTCCTTTTTTCTACCAGCAGCCTCCCCTCAGACCGAATCGCATGCGGGAATTTGATCGGCTGCGCTACCAGCAGTGTGAAGTGGAATGCGGGTGTCAGTCGGTGCAGGATGCCTGCTTTCTGGGCTGCGGCGGCAGGAAAATCATAGAAGAGAGATGTATAGCAAACTGTCCGAAGTGAAAAACTGCCTCGGGTGGAACAGCTTCAAGGTTTCAAGGGTTGGTAAAGCAGAGTATAGCGGGAAGAACTGGGAGCAGCAGCGTGCCCAACCGCTGAAGTCGGCTTTCAGCGCCTCTATTCCTTTTTCGGGGTGATTTCGAGATTATCGATGAGCCGGGTTTTACCCAGGCGGCCTGCTCCCAGCACCACCATATTCCCATCCCTGGGCTGGGCTGGCGCCAGAGTATCTCTCTCGCGTATCGAGACGTAATCGGCGTTCCAGCCGTGGGAGGCAAGAGTTTTCATCGCGTTTTCCTCCAGTCCGGCAAAATTGTGATTGCCGCCTTCTATCTCCCGCTTCACTTGCGATAGCACCTGATACAGCCGGGTTGCCTCGGCGCGCTCCTCATTGCTGAGATAGCGGTTACGCGAGCTCAATGCCAGGTTGTCCGGGGCGCGAACTGTTTCCCCGGCAACGATCTCTATGGGCAGATTAAACTGCCGCACCAGTTCGCGTACGATATGCAATTGCTGATAATCTTTTTTTCCGAACACCGCTGTCTGCGGCTGCACGATATTGAAGAGCTTCAGCACGACAGTTGCCACCCCCCGAAAAAAGCCGGAGCGGTACTTCCCTTCCAGCATATTCGCGATGGAGGAGGGGTCCACCGTGAATTCTTGCGGCGCGGGATAAAGCGTTCTTTCTTCCGGCGTGAACACGACCTGAACGCCCTGCTCTTCGAAAAGCGCGCAGTCCTGCTCCAGCGTGCGGGGATATCGGTCAAAATCCTCGGTGGGGGCAAACTGCAGGCGATTTACAAAAATGCTTGCGACTACGCATTTCCGATGCTGCCGGGCGACGCGGATCAGGGACAAGTGCCCCTCATGCAACCCGCCCATCGTCGGCACGAAGGCAATGGAGGATTCGCGCCTGAGGCGTGTTCGTAACGGTGAAATATCCGTGATGACGTCCAACTCGGATCAGATAGTCAGAATGTATGCTCGGAGCCAGGGAACTCCCCGGTTTTGACCGCCCTGATATAGTTTTGCACGGCCTCCTCGATGCTGCCGGCGCCCGTGAGGAAATTCTTCATGAACCTGGCCTTTTTACCTGAATAAATGCCCAGCATGTCATACAGCACCAGTACCTGCGCCGAGCAATCCTTCCCGGCGCCGATACCGATGGTGGGAATGGAGAGCGTTCGGGTAACCTGCGCTGCAAGGGCGGCAGGCACGACTTCCATCAAAAGCATTCCTGCTCCGGCCTGTTCGAGCGCTACCGCATCCTCCAGCAACTGCCCGGCTTCATTGTCGGTCTTTCCCTGCACCTTATAGCCCCCCAACTGGTTTACCGATTGCGGCGTGAGGCCGATGTGCGCGCAGACGGGGATGCCGCGCTGCGTCAGGAACTCCACGGTTTCGGCCATGACGGAACCGCCTTCGATCTTGACCATGTTGGCGCCTGCCGCCATGAGCTCGGCCGCATTGCGGAAGGTTTCTTCCGGACTCACCTGCGAGGTGCCGAAAGGCATATCCGTCATAATGAAGGCCGTGCTTGAGCCGCGCTTTACGCAAAATGTATGGTAGATCATGTCATCCAGGGTAACCGGAAGGGTAGTCTCTTCACCCTGGATCACATTCCCCAGTGAATCCCCCACCAGCAGGATATCGACGCCTGCTCTTTCCAGCAATGCCGCGAAACTTGCGTCATAGCAGGTGACGATGGCAATTTTCTCCCCATCATCCCGCATTTTTTGAAAAACATCTTGTGTGATACGCATGGTTCAGCTCCTGGTTGCGTGTATCGGGATAGGTCATCCAACCCATTTTCAGGTTCCTGCTCTCCGGTTTCCTCATCTTCCGAAATTGAAATATGCCCTGGGGCCGTGCATTTGTTCGACCTGTCTCAGCAGTAATGCAAAATCTTTCTCGCTATCAACGAAATTGAGATGCTCGCTGTTGATGATCAGAAGTGGCGCGTCCTCATAGTGATGGAAGAAGCGCGCATAGCTGTCAGCTAACCGCCACAAATACGTTTCGGAAATGTTTTGTTCATAGGGACTGCCGCGGCGCTTCACCCGCTCCACCAGCGTGGCGGGTGACGCTTGCAGATAGATCACGAGGTCGGGGGTAAAAGCTTCGGGTTGCAGATGGTGATAGATTTTCTGGTACAGACTGTATTCTTCATTGTTGAGCGTCAGCCCCGCAAACAGCGGATCCTTATCCAGCAGAAAGTCGCTTATGGTCGTTTTCGTAAACAGGTCGATCTGCGCCAGGTCCTGCAACTGGTTGGCGCGCTGAAACAGAAAAAACAGTTGGGTAGGGAGCGCATATCGGCGGATATCCTCGTAGAACTTGCCGAGAAACGGATTTTCCTCTGGCTTTTCCAGCAGGAGATGTCCACTGGTATACTCCGCCATTCGTCGCGCCAGGCTGGTTTTTCCCACGCCGATCGGGCCTTCCACCGCGATGTGGCGATATTCCTCAAGCTTCACGTGTCCAGTCCGCGTTCCAGCCGCTGTCCTTCACAGGCGGCAAGCAATTCCCTTATGTTGCCGCGTCCGGGTATGCTGCTGATCGACGCAATTTCGAGCAGGGGCTGCAATACGAACGCCCGTTCGTGCATTCTCGGATGAGGCAGAGTCAAGCCATTCTCATCCAGTTGCAGATCATCATACAGCAGCAAGTCGAGATCAAGTGTACGCGGAGCATTGAGATACTCGCGCATCCGCCCATGCTTTTGCTCGATCCCGAGCAGGGCTCGCAGCAGATCCTGGGGCGGCAGAGCGGTTTCGATATACGCGACCGCGTTGATGAAATCAGGCTGATCCAGTCTCCCAATGGGTGCGCTGCGGTAGAGCGAAGAATGCGTCAGCAAGCGCGTAAAAGGAAGCTCACCCAGTTCTTCAAACGCTTTTTGCACATGCGCTACGGGATCGTTCAGGTTGCTGCCGAGTCCGATATACGCGTGCAAGGCGATCTGGCCATCGTCAGCCGCATTCATGGGGTAAAACCTTCCGGCTTCTCGGATGCTTCACGGCCGCTCTCTCCAGTATGGGCAACGCCGGATTTTTTACGGCTACGGCTTCTCCTGCGTTTCTTCTGGCTCTCATCGCTGATCAGCATGGTTTCACGTTCGCGGGAACCTGCATGCTGGAATGCTTCCCACCATTTGCCCAGTTCTTCATCCACTTCGCCGTTTTCGCAACGCAATAACATGAAGTCGTAGGCAGCGCGAAAGCGGGGGTTTTCAAGGAGTCGAAACGGTCTGCTCCCTGAGCGGTGGGCAAAGCGCGGCTGCATCATCCAGATTTCCTTCATGATGGCATCGTACCTGCGCGGAATTGCCAGGTTCTTGTCTTGTACCGCCAGCACGTCATTCATCGCCAGATGCAAGGCGGGAACCGGTCTTTCACCTGTCGCCTGGTAAGCATTCCAGGATGCGAGTACTTCGTGCCACAACAGGGCGGCAAACAGGAATCCCGGCGATACTGGCTTTTCCTGCCGCACGCGCTCATCGGTATTTTTGAGCGCGAGCGTGATAAAGCGCTCGCCCAGCGGTTGTTCCCGTATCACATCCAGCATGGGAAGCAGCCCGTGGTGCAATCCGCGCTTCTGCAAATCCGTCACGCAGGCCAGCGCGTGGCCGGATAGCAGCAATTTCAGCATTTCATCGAACAGCCGCGAGGGCGGCACATGCAGCAACAGGGGGGCCAGTTCGGTGATAGGTGCGGCCGTATCGGCATCGATTTCCATGCCGAGCTTGGCGGCCAGCCGTACCACCCGCAGCATTCGCACGGGATCTTCGCGGTATCTCCGCACCGGATCTCCAATGATGCGCAAGCGTCGTGCCTTCAGGTCCTCATAGCCGTTCAGATAGTCCCAAATTTCCTCGTGGACGGGATCGAAGAACAGCGCATTCACGGTGAAATCGCGCCGTCTGGCATCCTCCTCCTGGCTGCCGAATACATTATCGCGCAATAGGCGTCCGTGCTCGTCAGCATGCTCGCCAGCACTCAGTCCGCCTATCTCTCCGGATGTGCCGCCGCGGAAAGTCGAAACCTCCACCGTTTCCGCTCCCCACATGACATGCACCAGCCGGAAACGGCGGCCAATGATACGCGAGCGGCGGAAAACAGCGCGTACTTCCTCGGGTGTGGCATTCGTGGCGACGTCAAAATCCTTCGGCTCCAGTCCCAGCACCAGGTCGCGCGCGGCGCCGCCCACAATGAAGGCGGAATATCCCGCTTCCTGCAGACCTGAGGTCACTTTAAGCGCACCCGAGCTGATGTGATCGCGCGTAATGCCGTGCTGGTCGCGTGTGATGATATGCGGCTTCTTGGAGGAAGTGCGGGCGGAAGGGATGGGAGCGGATGTATTGCGGTTGAAGACGCGTTCGATAAGTTTACGAATCATTGCGAATACTGATGAACAAGCTCCGGGACTTCGTCATCCCGCGGGGCGAACTCATCCAAAAGGAGAAGATCAAGTGAGGGCAAACAGCCACTGCCATCCACGGCCCTTGCTGGAAAAAGCGCTGAAGAATTGCTGCTGAGAAAAAGTATGCCTGAAATTCCAGATTATACACTCGGCACCGTTTGCGGGAAGAAATGGTGCTGCCGGCCTGCGATGAACTCCCCCAGATTACAGTGATAAAGTGCTTCAAGATTATCACGCTTGAGCACTTCGTCTATGCTGCCACTCATGGCATGGCCGTCGTCGAACAGCAGCAATGCGTGGTCGCAGAATCTGACTGCCCAGCCGATATCGTGCAGCACCATTACGATGGAACTGCCCCGCTTCGCCAATTCACTGAACAGGATCATGGTCCCGAGTTGATGGCGCAGATCGAGGTGTTGCAAGGGTTCGTCCAGCAGATAGCATTGGGGCGACTGGGCAAGCAGCAAGGCGATACGCGCGCGCTGGCGCTCGCCGCCGGAAAGCGTAACCAGTAGACGATCGGCAAGGCCGGCCAGTTCCATCTGCTCGATAGCGCGAGATGTCATATCGAGGTCGTCCGCCTGCCAGCCGAACATGCTCATTGCATGAGGATGCCGTCCGAGCAGCACGTATTCGTGCACCGTACCCCAGAACTCGCCGGGTTCATCCTGCAATAGAATGCCGAGATTGCGGGCGAGTTCTCGCCGGGACCACCGCCGTAACGCTATCCCCCCGACGGTTATGGATGAATCCTGTTCCGCCTTCGCCTGGTTCAGCCCAGCCAGTGCGGATATCAAAGTCGTCTTGCCGCAGCCGTTCCGGCCCAGAATCGCCCAGCATTCCCCGGGATTGACGGTGAGGTTCAGATTGCGGCACAGCAATTTGCCGGGATGCTGCAAGGTCAGGTTTTTGGTTTGTAGAATCATTCACGAGTACGAAAAATCCGCGACGAAGAACCGCATCGAGATTGCTTACTATGCCCTCAGATATTCGCTTTTCCTTCCCAACCAGCGATGGAGATGGCGTTTTGCCGCTTCCGGATAATCACGCAGCAATTCTTCGGCCACCCTCCGCGCCGCGTCGAGCAGGTCTTCATCCCGTTCCAGGTCAGCGAAGCGCAGCATGGGCAGGCCGCTCTGGCGCGCGCCCAGGAATTCGCCGGGACCGCGCAGCTGCAGATCGCGGCGCGCTACTTCAAAGCCATCGGTGTGCTCAAAAATTATCTTGAGCCGCTCGCGTGCGGTTGTGGAGAGAGGTTGCTGATACATCAGTATGCATACACCACCGGCCGTACCTCGTCCGATCCGTCCGCGCAGCTGGTGCAATTGTGCAAGGCCCATGCGTTCTGCATGCTCGATCACCATCAGCGATGCATTGGGCACATCCACACCCACTTCGATTACTGTTGTCGCTACGAGGAGATGGATTTCACCTCGCGCAAATGCTTCCATTACATGGGATTTCTCCTGAAATGGAAGCCGGCCATGCACCAGACCGATTCTCAATTCCGGAAAAGTCCCGGTCAGTCCCTGATGGGTTTCCAGAGCGGTCTTGAGCTGCAACGCTTCGGACTCTTCGATCAGCGGGCATACCCAGTAAGCCTGCTTCCCCTCGCGGCAGGCTTCCCGCACGCGCGCCGTTACCTCGTCGCGCCGGGCGTCGGCGATAAGCTTGGTCACCACCGGTGCGCGTCCGGGAGGCATTTCATCTATTACGGACACATCCAGATCAGCGTAATAGCTCATCGAAAGAGTGCGCGGGATGGGCGTTGCACTCATCATCAACTGGTGCGGCATGGAGTACGCTCCGGCTCCTTTTTCTCGCAATGCCAGCCGCTGGTGAACACCAAAGCGATGTTGTTCGTCAATAACCACAAGTCCCAGCCTGTCAAATTCCACCTGGTTCTGGAACAATGCGTGTGTCCCGATGGCAAGCAGGGCGCTGCCGGCAGCAATATCGGCAAGCGTGGTTTCCCGTTCCTTCCTTTTCTGATTGCCGCCGAGCCACGCGATCCGCAGCCCGCGCGGCCCCAGCAGGGGGGCAAGCCATGCCGAGAGTTTCTGATAATGCTGCTCCGCAAGAATCTCGGTCGGCGCCATCAGGGCCGCCTGAAAATTATTTTCAATCGATTGCAGCACAGCCAGCGCGGCAACGATCGTTTTGCCGCTTCCCACGTCACCCTGCAACAGGCGCTGCATGGGGTGGGGCTCCGCCAGATCGCGGCTGATTTCGGCGAAAGCCTTCTTCTGGGCTTGAGTGAGATCGAAAGGCAGCAACTTCAGCAACGCCCTGGTCAAATCGTTTTTTGCCGTTAGAACAGGGGCGCTGCCGTTACGCCGCTGCTGATAGTGCACCCGCATTGACAATTGCTGCGCCAGCAGTTCATCGAACTTGATCCGCTGCCAGGCAGGGTGAGTGCGTTCCTGCAATAGAGCGGGCGATGCATCCGGTGGGGGTTGGTGCAGGAATAGCACACTGTCCTTGAAACCCTGAAGCTGACAGCGTTCGCGTACCGCATCGGGCAGCGTTTCGGAGAGAGCAGCCTCATGGCTTCCGCCATCTCCTGTTTGCAGCACCCGGGAAATCAGTTTGCGCAGTGCTTCGGAAGGAAGTCCGGCTGTAGAGGGGTAAATCGGAGTGAGCGCCTCCGGCAGAGGTTCGTCCCCGCGCAAAATCCGGCATTTGGGATGAACCATTTCAACACCGAAAAAGCCGGGACGGACCTCTCCCAGCAGGCGCACCCGCGTACCCACTGAATACGCTTTTACCTGACTGCCGTAAAAATTTAGAAAGCGCATGAACAAAACACCTGTTCCATCCTCCACCTGGCACACCAATTGTCGCCGGGGTCGGTACATAACTTCGCTGCGGGTGATCATGCCCTCGACCTGCACTGTTCGATCGGCAGGCACGTCATTGATGGGGTAGAGGTGCGTCTCGTCCTCGTAGCGAAACGGCAAATGCAGTATCAGGCTCGAAGCATCGGTAATGCCGAGTTTGATGAGCTTGTCCCTGATTGTCCCGCTGGCGGGAGAGGTGGCGAGTGACTGCATCCGTCGTGGAAGCGCGATTATCCCCTGGCTTATCGCGAGGTTTCCCTATATCAGTCCATCGAATCCTTACGCTGGTACCACCAGCACCGCATCGATCTCCACCAGCGCATTCCGCGGTAGCGCGGAGACGCCGATGGCAGCGCGCGCAGGGTAGGGAGCGCTGAAATATTGCACCATGATTTCATTCACCTTCTGGAAGTTGGAAAGGTCCGTGAGATAGACGTTCAATTTGACGATATCGCCGAGACTGCCTCCACCGGCCGCTGCAACCGCTGTCAGGTTCTGGAATACCCGATGGATTTGATTCTCGATGCCTTCCACCATGTGCATGGTAGAGGGTTCGAGACCGATCTGACCGGAAATGTAGATGGTATCGCCTCCGCTGACGCGTATCCCTTGGGAATAAGTGCCGATAGCCTGCGGCGCATCCGTTGTATGTATTGTCTTTTTTTCCATCTGATCTCCTTTGGTTGATAATACGTTGACATAATAAGTCGAAATTTGAAACTACGGGTACCGTGTTTGCGATATGATGACGGGAACCTCAGCACATTTCAACCATGCAGAAACTGATCATTCAGGGAGGCGTGCGGCTTTCCGGCGATGTAACCATTTCCGGAGCCAAGAACGCGGCGCTGCCTATCCTGTGCGCCTCCCTGCTTACCGGGGAAACTCTCGCCGTCGAAAACGTTCCGCATCTGAATGACATAACCACCATGCTGGACCTGCTCCAGCAGATGGGGGTTCAAACCAATGTCGACAGCACCCGCAGGACCGAACTGACCGCGGCACATCTTTCCAATCTCGTTGCGCCGTACGAAATGGTGAAAACCATGCGGGCCGCAATTCTGGTGCTGGGCCCGATGCTTGCGCGGGCAGGAGCGGCAAAAGTATCGCTGCCGGGTGGGTGTGCCATTGGCCTGCGTCCCGTTGATCAGCATATAAAAGGATTGCAGGCAATGGGTGCGGAGATCGAGATCGAGCACGGTTATATTCATGCGAAGGCGAAACGCCTTAATGGCGCGCATATCGTGATGGATATCGTCACCGTTACCGGCACTGAAAATCTGATGATGGCGGCCACGCTGGCGGAAGGGACGACTGTGCTGGAAAATGCGGCGCGGGAACCGGAAGTGATGGATCTCGCGAGCTGCCTTATCGCCATGGGCGCTAGAATCCAGGGAGTCGGGACGGACATCATCACCATTGAAGGTGTGGAAAGCCTGCATGGTACCAATTATCGCGTCATGCCTGATCGTATCGAAAGCGGCACATTCCTGGTAGCAGCCGCAGCGAGTGGTGGCGAAATATATCTCAGGCAGACGCGCACCGATACGATGGACGCGGTGCTCGACAAGCTGATGGAAGCGGGGGCTGCCATCGAGTCAGGGGAAGACTGGATACACCTGAAAATGAATAACCCGCTGAAATCGGTAAACCTGCGGACAGCGCCTTATCCCGCCTTTCCTACCGATATGCAGGCGCAATTCATGGTATTGAATACCATCGCTACCGGAACCGCGATCATTACCGAAACCATATTCGAGAATCGCTTCATGCATGTGCAGGAGTTGGAGCGCATGAATGCTGACATCAAAGTCGAAGGCAATACCGCAGTGGTATGCGGTGTGACCGGGCTCGATGGGGCGAATGTCATGGCGACCGATCTGCGTGCTTCGGCCTGTCTGGTTCTGGCCGGGCTGATCGCCCGGGGTGAAACGATCGTCGACCGTATTTATCATCTTGACCGCGGTTATGAACGGATCGAAGAGAAGCTGTCGGCGCTGGGTGCGCGAATCAGGCGCGAGGGTTGAAGCAGCCTAATCTGTGATCTGACCAGACGGCGACCCTCAACTCAGATCGGGATGTCCTGGAGCAGTATGAGAGCCTAGAGCATTTCTCGTTTAGTTAGATACATATCCGGAGTTGGCGAAGTAGTTGCGGCATTCCTGGGGCCGGATGGTTTCAATAATGCGGCCGATGGCGACCCAGAGTGCATCGAAGGATCGTTCGGCGGCTTTACGCAGGAGGGTTTTGATTTTGGAGAAGGCCTGCTCGATAGGGTTGAAGTCGGGAGAATAGGGCGGCAGATAAGGGATTTTTGCGCCTTTGTCCTCGATCATTTCCCGGACACCTGCGACCTTGTGGCTGCCCAGGTTGTCACAGACGACAATATCGCCGGGCTTGAGCGCGGGGCAGAGCCGGGTTTCCACATAAGCCAGGAAAGCTGCGCCGTTCATGGGAGCATCCAGACAACACGGCGCAACCAGGCCGTCAAGATGCAGGCCGGCAACGAAAGTCATGGTTTTCCAGTGACCGCCGGGAGCGTGGTCATGGCATCGCTCTCCCACAGGGGAGCGGCCATGCTGCCTCGTCATGTTCGTGCCTGCTCCCGTTTCATCGAGAAAGATCAGGCGCCCGGGGTCGCAGGTCTTTTGCCAGTCCCGCCAGGCGAGCCTTGCCTCCGCCACGTCAGCACGCTCTTGTTCGCTGGCCCGCAGTGTTTTTTATAACTGTATCCCAGCGAGCGGATAAACCGGTCAACGGAGGAGATGTGGACACGAACCTCCAAAGTCTCTTCAATCCAATAAGCTCTCGGCATGTCTCACCTCCACGTCAATCTTCCCCTGTTTTGACGCACAGGGGAATCCCCCCGATTCCAATTAGAAGAAAAATGCTCTAGTCTAGCCTCAGAAAGCTATCGGCCAAATTCCAATGCGGTCATTTCGGGACTCGATCCTTCAGGGTCAGCATGACCTGCTACCTTTGCACCTCGCTTTCTTTCGTACCTACGCATCAAGCATATCATTACTAATATGCCTGCAAGGCTCAATACCAGGCTCGTGGCTAGTGATTACCCGGAGGGGATTCACACCCGCTAGTTATGCAGCATTGCCAAGCCGCAACTCTGAGACGACCCGGAGATGAATTGATGAAAGCGATGGGCCTATTGAAAAATTCTACGAGGCCGCGGACTATGAATTAGCTTGGAGACAACCCACCCGGCACACCACGCCGTTCGCTCGGTGTCGAATTTCTTTAAACTCCGAGGAATAGTGCTATCCGATTGAGTATGAATAGAAATCGCTCTCTAGCTAATCCATGATGGGTCATTTATCGAATTTCATATAGCAAAAAAGTGTCGATAAATATTACACTTGATACGCCATTAGATCCCTGAGCATGTTGATGCGGGTGCGCACTTAGATTAGCGTCAAAATCACTGCCGCATGAGGCATCAAGCCACCCCGGACCCTTTGGCGCCGACCAATCGGCGCATGATCCGCTGGCACTGGCGTGCGCTCAACTTGACCCCGTAGCGATTCTCCAAGTACTGCGTCAGAAGCTTTCCGCTCCATCTCCGCTCCGAATATCCGCATACGCGCGGCGACTTCTGCAATTCGAGCGCAAGGTGCTGCAATTGCTCGTCAGTCAGCTTGGTAGGGCGCCCTCCCGCATGATGCTCGCGTAACCCCTCTATGCCGTACCCATTGAGCGCATGCACCCAGCGCTCGATCGTGCGCGGGTCCTCGCCGAACCACCGTGCGACCTCGTAACAACTGCGACCTTCGGTGATCAGCAATACGCAGTGCAACCGGTGCAGGAAACGCGGCTCGCAGGACGTTTTGACCGAGGCGTGGATCAACTCACGAAGCCACTTCCCACTACTGAGGCTAAGCTTGCGCAAGGTGTCACCCCTTGATGACCAGTTGCCGGATCATACGGCGGAAATTTTGTCGCCTTCGGCATTGTGGCGATTGGGCATGGTTATTGCACTAGAAATATACAGGGAAATCGAGCAATTGGTCTTTAGTATAGTTCGGGGAGGGGGTATAGCATGGAACCGGACAGGAGGATTGCATGAGACTGACGACGAATATCCGGAGTTCTGAGTTGAGGCTGCAACGGTGGCTTTGGGAATCCTTGTCAACAGCATCTGGCGACAAATTGCGGGTCATTTTGGAACAATGGTTCTTTCCACTTCGAGAGGAGAAAAAACATGAACGTAACGAAAGGTATCGCGACCCTCACGCTCGCGGCGCTCGCGATTCCAACTCAAGGTGTCTATGCGGGGTCGATCAGCTATATCGTGTCAGCAGATACGCCCACCACGTTGAGGCTCACCGTAAACCACCCCGATTCGACCTTCGGCAGCAACACCTTTACGCTGAAGCCACCCATAACTAAGTGGGACGTCAAGGGTACTATCACAGACAGCAATGCCGGCCTATTCTCACGCGGGATAGACACGGTCACCATCACGGGATTGACAGTACAGCACCGGGTCAATCCCGGCGCAGGCCTCGTATTCGCAGTTCCCAACGTCACCGTCGCCGGCGCTCCGAATAATATTGGAAGCATCACTTCTCCGCTCATCACGTACTCGTCAAGCGCTGCACACGGGACCGCCACTGATTACGTGGAAGTGACCGGGACCTTCAAGTGGCACAGTACCAATTTGGGTGGAGCGGATATCGATGCATACAACTTCGTGGTACTTGGCGACCACGTAGCAAATGCAGCGGCACCAGTTGCCCTGCGATCATCGCTCTCAGCCACCGATGAATCGTCCCAGGTTTCCACGTCGGCTTTCGGCTCCCTGGCTGGCTTCTTCCATCCAGATACGAGCCAACTCAACCTGGAGATCGGCTTGGTGGGTCTAGAGAAATCGGACATTACGGGCATCCAGATCACCTCAAATAGCCCTGGCTTCGAAACCTTGGATCTGGAAACCTCCGCCCTCGTGGATGGATTAAATGGCGTGGCCTTTGGGGGTGACGTTCTCATACCCTTGGCGGATCGCGGCGCGATCGAGGCTGGGAATACCTTCGTAAATGTCCTGACTCATAACAATCCGACTGGGGAGATCGGAGGGACGCTCTCCACGCTGCAAATCTCCGTGGTTCCGGAGCCATCCTCTTTCATCTTGTTTGCTTCGGGCATCGCGGGATTGGCTTGGTGGAGGAGGAAGAAGATTGCAGCATAAAACGACCCGCAAATGGAAAAATGGAAAATAGGTCCCCCTCATTTCAGGTACTGACTGTCAAATTTGCTGAATTCAGACGATTAGCATAATCACACTTAATCTGAGGCATCAAATATATGAAACGTGTCAACACATATAACGGAAAACGAAGATGCATTTGAGGAGATTCCATAATGATAATCAAGGTGACAACCCAGTTGCTCGACGTGGTCCTGATGATCAGAAATATTGTGGTTCGGCCTCGGAAATCTGCACGGACGCCAGTTTCGCGGACGAGGCAGCATGGCCGCTGCCCTGTGGGAGAGCGATGCCATGACCACGCTCCCGGCGGTCACTGGAAAACCATGACTTTCGTTGCCGGCCTGCATCTTGACGGCCTGGTTGCGCCGTGGTGTCTGGATACCCCATGCCATCCGGCCCAAGGAATGCCGCAACTACTTCGCCAACTCCGGATATGCATCCAACTAAACGAGAAATGCTCTAGTCATCAAGCGGCGCTTACCTTCTCCCCCGGCTGTCCTCGCTCCCCTCTCCCACTTGTAGGAGAGGGGTCGGGGGAGAGGGAAAAAAGAGCGCTTCAGGGCAACGTCATTGCAGGTCGAAATCCCAGGTAGCGCATGCGTTTGTTGGTATCGAACCAGTTGCACATACCTGCCCGCATATCCTGCGGCCGGTGATTCCAGGAGCCTCCGCACAGGAGGCGTTTTGCACAATTCCCTTTCCGGCAGGTATCCGTCCACTGCCAGACATTACCCATCATATCGTACAGACCAAAGGCATTGGGTTTAAAACTGCCGACGGGAGCGGTTCTCCTGTTATCCCACTCGCTTCCGCATCCATCACAATTGGCGTTATTGCGCCCGACGTCGTTGCTCCAATAGTATTCGGTAGTCGCGCCCGCCAGGGCGGCGACTTCCCATTCCTCTTCCGTGGGCAGCCGATAAGTCTTGCCCGACTTATCCGATAACCATCGCAGATAAGCCTGCGCATCGTCCCAGCTTACATTCACAACCGGTCTTTTACCGCGTCCCCAGCTATTATCGGGGGGAACATATCCACCGCAGCCGCCTCCTGCAACACACGCCTCCCAGTCGTCGAACGTTACAGCGTATTTACCCATAGCAAATTTCTTGCCTGGAATGGGTACCATTTCAGGACAGGCAGGACACGCTTTTGCGGAGTTCAAGGTATTATTTTCGCTCGCCGTCACCGGATTGCAAAAGAGCGCGCCAATGCTTATGAATAACGCGAAAACCGAGGGGTACAGGGAGCGAAGATATACCAATTTCATCTCAATTGCTCTGAGAAACCCGGGTGTTCACCCGGGGGAGGAAAGGAGCGCAGCCAACAGGCTGCACTAGTGATTAGGAATGCAGTCTCTCACACGGCGATACTATATAATGTGAGACATGGACATCAAGCGTGCATACCGATTCCGGTTCTACCCGACGCCCGAGCAGGAAGCGATCCTTGCACGGACGTTCGGATGTGCGCGCTTCGCCTATAACCACATGCTTCGATTGCGAACCGATGCATGGTTCCAGCGGCAGGAACGGGTCGGCTACCATGAGTCCTCTGCGGTGCTCACGGCATTGAAAAAACAGCCTGAGTACGCATGGCTCAATGAGGTTTCGAGCGTGCCGGTTCAACAAGCTTTGCGCCATCTGCAAACCGCGTTCGCCAACTTCTTTGCCAGGCGCGCCCGCTATCCGCAGTTCAAGCGCAAGGATGGAAAACAGTCGGCGGAATACACGACCAGCGCCTTCAAGTGGGACGGCAAGACACTGAAGCTGGCGAAGATGACCGAATCTCTGAACATCCGGTGGTCGAGACAAATTCCCAAGGCTGCCAAGGTAACGACCGTTACAGTCAGCAAAGACACTGCTGGCCGGTACTTCGTCAGTCTGTTGTGCGATGACACCGTGAGTGCCAAGCCAGCAGTGCAAAGCAAGGTGGGTATTGACCTCGGCTTGACTCACTTTGCCATTCTCTCGACCGGAGAAAAGGTTGTTTCGCCGAATACTTTCCGCAAGAACGAAACAAAACTTGCAAAACTGCAACGTAGGCTTTTCAAGAAACAGAAAGGCTCTAACCGTCGAGGAAGAGCAAAACTGAAGGTTGCAAGACTGCATGCCAGGATAGCGGACTCCCGCAGGGATTTCCTGCACAAACTTTCGACACGACTGATAAACGAAAACCAAGTGATCGCCATCGAAAGTCTTGCTGTCAGCAACATGCAGAAGAATCGCTGTCTCTCGAAGTCAATCAGCGATGCAAGCTGGTCTGAATTCGTGCGACAGTTGGAATACAAAGCCCAATGGTATGGGCGAGAACTGATCGGCATAGACAAATGGTTTCCGTCGTCCAGGCGTTGCTCGGATTGCGGGCATACCGTCAAGGCCATGCCTTTGAAGGTGCGCGAGTGGACGTGCCCGGAGTGTGGGGCTATCCACGACCGCGACATCAACGCAGCGCGTAATGTTTTGGCCGCCGGACTGGCGGTGTCAGCCCATGGAGAAGCTGTAAGTCCTGTTTGCATGTAAATGTGAATAGGCAAGGTTCTGTGAAGTGGGAATCCCCTCCCTTTAGGAAGGGGAGCAGTCAAGAGTTGCATCTAAACAAGTAAAAAGACTGATCAGCAAATTTGATAATTGTATAGAAAAGCCGTTGATATCCAAAATCTCACGAAGAATCAGATTAATGCAGGCAATATGTATGTTAGCGCACGGAATGACGTTGGAATCAGGCGTACTGTGCGATTTCGGTCAATCGTTGAGCTGATAAGGAGAGTAATCATGAAACGTTCTTCTTTGATATCTGGGCCCACATTGCTTCCAATTGTCGCGGCATTTGTTCTCGGTGTCAGTACATCGGGTGGAGTCTATGCGGGTGAGGATTCATATGTCTTGTCTGCACCGAGCGACAACGATATATCGGACGAGATCGGGCCGGCCGATTCTCCGGCTGTTCGCGATACGGATGATAAAGGCGGGGATGAGAGCATCAAGGAAAGATTGCACATAAAGGAAGGCACCTCGATGAAAAGAGGTCAGGATAATTCCAGATACCGTACCGATGGTACTGAAAGATATGAGCAGCAGGAGAATTACAGCGGCACCGGGCCGAAGCCCGCAGGCCGCTATTGAAGGACAGGCGCCCGTCATTCTCCTCGAACCACTGCCCTATCTTGCATGGCTGCGGCAGGCTATGCGCTCAGGTTTGGCTTTGAAACCTTGAATTCTGCTCCTTCTCTCTTCCATTGCAAGGCTCCCTTTCCCCATTGGGGAGAGGGAGTTACCGCGCCTGTCGAGGATCGAAGGGGCTGGGGACAGATTACCGGACGATCGCTCAACGTTCACCGATTGATCGGCTTATACCTGATCCGCTTGGGCTTTGCGCCTTCCTCCCCGAGGCGTTTGCGCTTGTCGGCTTCATATTCCTGGTAATTGCCATCGAAGAATGCCACCTGCGAATTGCCTTCGAACGACAGGATATGAGTAGCGATACGATCGAGGAACCAGCGGTCATGCGAGATGACCATCACGCATCCTGCAAACTCGAGCAGCGCATCTTCCAGGGCGCGCAGCGTTTCCACATCGAGGTCGTTGGAAGGCTCATCCAGCAATAGCACGTTGCCCCCGGCGATAAGCGTTTTAGCAAGGTGAAGCCTTCCGCGTTCACCGCCGGACAAGTTGCTGACGATCTTCTGCTGGTCCGAGCCCTTGAAATTGAAGCGGCCAAGATAGGCGCGCGCAGGAGTTTCGTATCTGCCAACGGTCAGGATGTCATGCCCATCCGAGATCGCATCAAATACGGTTTTGCTGCCTTCCAGGGCGGCGCGTGATTGATCCACATGAGCAATTTTGACGGTTGCGCCTATTTCTATATTGCCGGAATCCGGCTGCTCCTTTCCTGTAATCATCCGGAAAAGAGTGGATTTTCCGGCTCCATTCGGGCCGATGATGCCGACAATAGCGCCAGGGGGCACCTTGAAACTCAGGTTGTCGATCAGCAGGCGATCGCCATATGCCTTCGATACGTTCGTGAACTCGATGACTTCGTTACCCAGCCTTTCGGCCACGGGAATGAATATCTCCTGCGTCTCGTTGCGTTTCTGGTACTCCTGCGAATTGAGTTCATCAAAACGCGCGATACGCGCCTTGGATTTTGCCTGGCGTCCCTTGGGGTTCTGTCGTACCCATTCCAGCTCTTTTTTCAGTGCCTTCTGGCGTGCCGATTCGGCTGATTCTTCCTGTTTCAGCCGGGTTTCCTTCTGCTCCAGCCAGGAACTGTAATTGCCCTTCCATGGGATGCCGTGCCCGCGGTCGAGCTCCAGGATCCATTCCGCGGCATTGTCGAGAAAATAGCGATCGTGCGTCACTGCCACCACGGTGCCCGGAAACCGCGTGAGGAATTGCTCCAGCCATTCCACTGACTCCGCATCCAGGTGATTGGTAGGTTCGTCCAGCAATAGCATGTCCGGTTTGGACAGCAGCAATTTGCATAAGGCGACGCGCCGTTTCTCGCCACCCGAGAGATTTTTCACGATAGCATCCCATTCCGGCAAGCGCAGCGCATCAGCGGCAACTTCCATCTGCTGATCGACGTTTCCGCCGCTGGCGGCAATGATGGCTTCGAGCCGGCTTTGCTCGGATGCCAGGGCATCGAAATCCGCATCCGGCTCGGCATAGGCAGCGTAAACCTCCTCCAGTTTCTGCTGCGCGCTGAATACCTCGCCAAGCCCTTCCTGCACAGCTTCGCGTACCGTGTGCTCGGCATTGAGCTGCGGCTCCTGCGGAAGATAGCCGATATTGAGGTTGGGCATGGCGGTGACCTCGCCCTCGATATCCTTGTCCACGCCCGCCATGATTTTCAGAACGGTTGATTTGCCCGAACCGTTGAGTCCAAGCAAACCTATCTTTGCGCCGGGAAAAAAACTGATGGAAATATCCTTGAGTATTGTGCGCCGCGGTGGAACTACCTTGCCCACCCGGTTCATGGTAAGTACGTATTGGGCCATAACTGAATGAAAAATTGAAAAAATTCGAGTTTAACGCATGAGAGCGCCAGCATGAAGCACTATACGAGCAGAATATTCTTCTGCTGTTTCATTTATCGAAAATCACGCAATAAATGCTGAGTTAGAGTTATTTCTTTATAATTTCTCCCGCCCTCGGCAGTAGAAAGATTTCTTTATCTGAATCCATGGACTACTGATTTTTTGCGCGTGGCCGGATTCCGCCCCGGCTTCGATTACGCACGTTTGGCGGTTGATTGGAGTGAAATAAATGCTGTTCTCTTTGAGAAGCGCGGTGCTTGTTACCGTTGCCGCGAGTAGTTTATTGGTCGGTTGCGCGACCTCGGAAAAAGTACAAGTGGTGCAGCCCGGTGACCAGAACCTGTCCTGCAATGCAATCAAGGGGGAATTTGCGAGGCTTGACAAAGCACAAGCTGACATAGATTCAAAGAAAGGGGTTACTGGAACCAATGTTGCAGCGGCCCTTTTGTGGCTTCCGGGTCTGGCCTATACCTATTACGATGCCGGGGAGGCAACCCGATTGATCAGTGACAGGAGGAGTGCGCTTACGACTATCTATAACAACAAAAATTGCCAGTAAGCCGTCGCCTGGCCTGTTTGAACCGCTTGCTCTGAAAGGGGCAAGCGTTAGGGCTGCAAATTGCGCAGCGCCAGATAAAATTTCTCATGCCTTTCTCATGGCTTGCGCGACGTCGCCCGGGCGAGCCGCTCGGCATTATCCCTGGTGTCGTACATATTGATAACGGGCTTGTCCTTTGCCGTCTTTTCCATTCGGGCCCGAATTTCGACAGTCATTTCATTATTGCGCTGCACTGCGGGACGTGCTTCCATTGCAGTAAACCAGCGCATGAAGCTCGGGAAGGTCTCTCCATCGACGCCGCGCTCCGCATGCCCCTTACACCAGGGGTAGGTGGCGATATCGGCAATTGAATATTCATCGCACCCGAGCCACGCGGAGGTGCCCAGCCGGTTTTCCAGCACTCGATAGAGGCGAAGCGACTCATTGTTGTACCTGTCCCGCGCATATTGATTGTCCCTGGCCTGCCGATTGAAATGGTTCGCCTGCCCGAACATGGGGCCGATATGCGCAACCTGGAAGAACAGCCATTGCAGCGTGTCATAACGCTTACGCACATCCACAGGCAGGAATCTGCCTGTTTTCTCCGCGAGATAAAGGAGAATCGCGCCCGATTCCATCATTGTGTATGAACCGCCCCCTGGACCCTCCGTATCGACGATTGCGGGAATCTTGTTATTGGGATTGAGTTTCAGGTGTTCGGCCTGGAATTGCTCCCCTACATTGATATCGACGTCGATGTGTTTCCATTCGATTCCGATTTCTTCCAGCATGATCATCACTTTCTGGCCGTTCGGGGTTGGACTGGAATGCAGTTCGATCATGATTCCTCCTGTGTCAGTTTCATGGGGGCGGGTTCTTTCCGTCATTTACTCCCGGATGGCAGAGCGCAGCCCATCCATCGTCTGGCTTGTCTTGTTGCCTCATTGTTGTGCTCATTGTTCATTGTTGTGTCAGGGCGGTTGTAACGAACCGGTACTGTTCGACAAGAAAAAAAGGTTCAGATGGCGCAGAGGCATTTACTGATATTATTTCACTCATCATTGCTCTTTTCCCAGAATAACGGCGCACCGGATCACTTTTTTGCCGTTTTCATGTTCGTCAAAGGAAGCTCGCTTGTTCAAAATAATTTTAGCCCTGTTGGGCCTTTACTTCTTCGGCATTTTCGGCGCATTTCTCGGATACATCGCCGGCAGCTTCATCGATCGTTATCGTGCCTACGGCGCCGGTGCGATCAATCCGTTTACAAGTGCCCAGCGGCAGACGGTTTTTCTCGAAACCGTTTTCATACTCATGGGAAAACTTGCCAAGGCAGACGGACATATTTCCCAGGAGGAGATTAACCATGTTGAAGGCTTCATGCAGAAGCTGGGAATGTCGGCGGAGCATCGGCAGAGGGCGATTGCGCTTTTCAAACAGGGCACAGCGCCTGGTTTTGATCACGCGCCCAAGCTGAATGAATTCATGATTGTTTGCGGGCACACCCATAACCTTGCGCAGATGCTTCTGGTTTATCTTATCGTCATGGCAGTGGCGGACGGGCGCATGGACGCGGCCGAGGAGAGCCTGTTAAGAGACGTGGCGCGCTATCTTGGCTATGATTCATCCGCATTCCGCCAACTACTGGACATGGTGCTGAGCCAGTCGCATTTTGCGAGGGGTCAGCCACCCTCGGCTACCACTCTGGAGGATGCATATAAAGCGCTGGGGGTGACCAGGGAAAGCAGCGACCAGGAAGTCAAGCGCGCTTATCGCAAGCTGATGAGCCAGTATCACCCCGATAAATTGATGGGGCAGGGCATGCCGGAAGATATGATTGCAATGGCCACTGCAAAATCCCAGGAAGTGCAGGCTGCCTATGATGTGATCAGGAAGAGCCGGAATATGTAAGCTGCACGAGTTGATTTGGCTGGGGCAAAACAAGCTGGATTGTTAGCCTTTTGGGAATCCTTCAGCAT
The DNA here is from genome assembly GCF_055385915.1 of Nitrosospira sp. TNL300. Classification (NCBI taxonomy): domain Bacteria; kingdom Pseudomonadati; phylum Pseudomonadota; class Betaproteobacteria; order Nitrosomonadales; family Nitrosomonadaceae; genus Nitrosospira; species Nitrosospira sp. TNL300. Next base: position 1,014,657 of record NZ_AP041005.1, read on the forward strand.
CAAGAGGACGGAATAAGCTGATCAAGCTGCAGAACATCTCGCTCGAACACCTGATGCAGGCGTTGGCTGCCATCAAGGTAACCGTAAACCTTAAGCAGATCAAGGCGGGACTGGCATGGCATTACAAACAGTATGACAAAGATCTGATGCCGAGGCTCAAAAGGCAGGCAGTCTCAAGGGCATTGGATTGTGGAGTGATGCGACGCCTGTCGCGCCGTGGGATTTCGGGCAGATGAGAATTGCATACCTGGCTGAGGGTGTTTTGGCTGGCAAGCGCAGTTGAGCGCGTCACTCTCGCCGTGACGCCAGATTGAGGCACTGCGATTCGGGAAACCATTTCAAGCGTTCACTTACCAAATTTGCGCGGAAAGCTCCCCCATTCATGGGGGAGATGGATAGCGCGAACGCTGGAAGCGTTCCATCCAAATTTATAATTTGAGCCATGCAACGACTCCAGGCCTATAAATTCGAGCTAAAGCCCAACGGCGAACAGCAGCGCAACATGCGCTGCTTTGCTGCCTCATGCCGCTTCGTGTTCAACAAGGCGCTGGCGTTGCAGAAGGAACGCCACGAGCAAGGAGAAAAGAAGCTCGGCTATGCTGCGCTGTGCAGGAGGCTGACCGAATGGAAAGCGCAACAGGAAACGCTATGGCTGTCTGATACCCCTGGCCAGGCCTTGCAGCAGGCGTTGAAGAACCTGGAACGAGCCTACAAGAACTTCTTCGACAAACGAGCGGATTTCCCTCGCTTCAAGAAAAAAGGTCAGTCAGATAGTTTCCGCTATCCGCAGGGCTTCAGGCTTGATCAGAGCAACAGCCGCATCTTCCTGCCCAAGCTCGGCTGGATTCGCTACCGCAACAGTCGTGATATTCCCGGCACGGTAAAAAACATCACCGTGAGCCAGTCTTGCGGCAAGTGGTTCGTATCGATCCAGACCGAACGTGAGGTCAAACAGTCGATCTCGCAAGGCGGGGCAGTCGGCATCGACATGGGCGTGATCCGGTTCGCCACGCTCTCGGACGGCAGTCACCTTGCGCCGCTCAACAGTTTCAAGCGACACGAAGCCGCGCTGCGCAAAGCGCAGCAGGCCATGAGCCGCAAAACCAGGTTCAGCAACAACTGGAAGAAGGCCAAGGCCAGAGTCCAGAAGATTCATGCCCGTATCGGCAACGCCCGCCGCGACTACTTGCACAAGGCCACGACAGCTATCAGCCAAAACCACGCGATGGTGTATATCGAGGATTTGCAGGTGCGCAATATGTCCAGGTCAGCGGCAGGCAGCACTGAACAACCGGGTAAAAACGTTCGGGCCAAGTCTGGCCTGAACAAAAGCATCCCTGAACAAAAGCATCCTCGACCAGGGATGGTTCGAGTTCCGTCGTCAGTTGGACTACAAGCTGGCGTGGAATGGTGGCTGGCTCATCGCCGTACCACCACAGAACACCAGCCGCACATGCCCATGCTGCGGCCATGTGTCCAAAGACAACCGCCAAACGCAAGCGCAATTTCTTTGTGTGGAATGCGGCTTCGAGAAAAACGCCGATGTGGTCGGCGCAATCAATGTTTTAAGGGCGGAACACGCCCGGTTCGACTGTGAAGTGAGCGGTGCGGTAATGCCGCCAGCAGCAGGAACCCACCGAAGCGACTCAGGCATTCGCCTGGGTGCTGTAGGAATCTCCGGCCTTTAGGCCGGGGAGGATGTCAATGACCAAGCAAGGTAAGACCGAGCGCGCTCCCCGCGGTACGCAGCTCCTGATCCAGTGTTGCCAAAGGAAGTTCGAGTCGCTGGGCCAGTTCGAGATAGGCGGCATCATAGAGGGTGAGGCCGCACCGCTCAGCCAAACGCAGCGTGGTTGACCAAGCAAAGGTGTCTGTATCCGAATCGATATCGATATCCAACAGTCCCAAGTCTGTTAGGGCCGCATTTCGAAACTCTTCACTGATGCGTCCTCGCCGGACGCCCCCTTGCAGACTGTTGGCTACTTCAAGGCGCCAGAGCGATGGCACTCGTGCACCAGCAGCGACAACCTGATCGAAAACTTCCTGAGTGGCAGGGGTCAACTCGTCACTGTAGAGCCATGCCAAGGTGACTGAACTATCAAGTATCAAGCTCACGTACGGCCTTCATCGCGATAGACTTTCCATTCCTGCCAGTCAAAGGCACTGCGCTTTAGGGCAATGGCTCGGCTACGGATGCGCTTGGCAGCCGCGACCGCCTTACTGGAATCATGAAGAGGAGTATTCGGAATTAACCGGGCCACGGCTTTGCCATGGCGGGTGATAATCACTTCTTCACCGTTCTCCACCCAATCGAGCAACGTCCCTAGTTTGTTCTTTGCCTCGAAGGCTCCAATTTCGCGCATTTGATCTCCATGACAAGCTAGACTAGACATCCAGCTTATCATGGGTTAATGGTTCGATCAATAAAACGTGCGGGACGCTTTACGCGACTGGAAGACCAAGCGGGAAATCCGGCAGGAGGAGCTCGCGGCACTCAAGGCGGATATCGATCAGGCCTTGGCTGAGGTTGCGACCGGACGGCTCACTGAGTTCAATCGCGAGCGGATTGTGGAGCGCGCCAGGAAACTATTGGCCGGTAGAAGCGCCTGACCCAGTGGAGGCAATCAGGTACCGTATGGAACAGTCCGATCTGAAACCCAAGGACCTGACGCCCATGATCGGCAATCTGAACCGGGTATATGAAATTCTCGGCTACAAGCGCGCACTTACGCTGCCAATGATCCGGCGCTTGCATCGAGACCTGCATATTCCCGCACAAAGTCTAACAAGCGAAACTGTGATGAAGGCCAAGTCGAGGTTCTCGAAACCCGAGAAGATACACTAAAACTTGAGTTCGTGTAGCGTGTTCGCCCCTTCGACAGGCTCAAGGCGAACGGTTGATTCGATGTACAGAGGGAGATAGATCCTTGCCAATGCCAAGGCAAAGCTTGAAGGCGATGTAGCCTTTAGCTCATTTTTGAATGCTTAAAGACTCAACGGTTCAACATAACCGGTCAGTTCGAGATAGCCGCGCCCCGCGGGTTCACCATCGCGGGTAACGGTCACCGCGCCTTCCCAATAAACTGCACCGGTGGATTGCCGCGAGTCAAGTTCCTGGTCATCCATCAGGGGTGTGAGGACCCAGACAGTAGTGCCGGTTTGGATTCGTATTTTGACTGGATAGGTGGTGTTGGTGCGTGTTGAATGCCAGGTGCGTTGCGGCTCAAAGTTTACCTGATCAGGTTCAAAGCGCGTGAACTGCCCTGACGGCTCCCGAATGCCGGCATATGCCCAGACCTTGCTGCCGTCCTTGCCGCGGATCTGAAACGCCATCAGGGCTGACCCGTCATCAAGATTGGCGCCAACCCAGTCCCATCCTACCGCTTTCGGATCGAGGTAGGCGGTAGACCACTCGTGGTCGAGCCAGGCGATGCCTTTCACAGCGATCTCCTTGCCATCGCGCGTTATCTTCCCGCTCACCTGCAGGTGAGGCTCGCTGTAGTAATAGCTGGCCTGCTCAGGTTGCGGCCCCTTCCTGGAAAAACCGTTGAGGTCTTGCAGCATGGGGGGTTGCGTGGGTGTCAGCGAAAAATCGAGGCTGAAATGGTCTGCCTTTATGCGGGTCTGGTAGCGCCCGTTTTCCTCGCGCAGCATAAACCAGTCGTCCAGTTTGACGTTCGTGTTGCCCTCCGTCGTATACGCCAGGCCAAAACCGTCCCGTGCGCTTTTCTGGTCATGCAGGAGTTTACCCACTGCGGGATCAGACAGCGCGGCGTGGGCAATGATAAGGTCCTTAGGGGCGAAGCGGCTCGGGTTGGCGCGGTCATGTTCGGTTGCCACCCGGAAAAAGGTGATCTGGAAGCCTAGCGGTTCTTTTTCGGGTGTTTCCAGCCAGCCGGTTACATACCACCACTCGTTTCTGAAGCCAGGATGCGCCCCGAAGTCGCGCGGGAACACAAGGGGCACGTTTCGAACTACCGACGATAGCTGTGGCCGTTCCGCCAGAACGTGGCTGGCGGTAAAGAAAGCAAGGAACAAAGCCGCAACAAGGAAAGCGGTCATACTCAGCCATTTGAATCCGGCGCAGCGCCACCCTTGGTTGCAGGAACAGGCAAAATATCCGGCATTACGCTTTATGGCTCGCATTACCAGTCCTCCCTTACGGCGCGTACTGCATTGCCCGAGACTGCATGGCGTCCCGATGCCACCGCCGTGAACGCCGCCAGAAACATCAGCGCCAGTGCCACGCTCAAGAGGCTCCTCCAGGGAAGACTCAATTGCATGGTCCAATGGAACGATTGGGGATTCACGATAAAGACCAGGATCAGGCTGATACATCCTCCAAGCACAAAGCCGAGCAGCACGCCGAGCGCTGTCAGCAGACCCCCTTCTATTGCCAGCATGCCGAGTATCTGGCGCCGTGTCATGCCGATGTGACGCAGCATTCCGAATTCTTTGATGCGCGCCAGGGCCTGCGCCGAAAAGCTGGCCGCAACACCAAGCAGGCCAATGATGATTGCCACACCCTCCAGCAGATAGGTTACGGCAAAGCTGCGGTCAAAAATATTCAGGCTCAGCGCGCGTATCTGACCCGGATCGGAAAACTCCAGGGCATTGCCAAACGGGAGCCGCCTCATCGACTCGATTACCTGTTCCGGGGCCACCCCTTGCTCCAGCCAAAGCGCGGCATCATTCACGAGCCGGTCGTCCGTCAGTGCCTGATAATCCGCCAGGCGCATCTGTATCGCGCCGAATTGCCGCCCATAGTCGCGCCACACTCCTGCCACGATAAACGTGCGCGCGGGAATAGCGATGGGTAGAGTGACTTGCTTGCCGGGCGTATAACCGTATAAATCCACCATGGGTTCGGAAACCCATATCGGAATCGCACCTTTCGGAAGCTGGGCGGCTGGAATCGATTCGCCTGTCAACGGCAGCGTATTGCCGGGCTCGGATATATCGATGGGACGTGCGATCAGCATGATATTGGGCCGGCTTGGATCGAGCATCAGCTTGGAAGAACGGAAAAAGTCCACTCGCACGAGACCGGGCGTTTCGGCCAGTGCTTTCATCTCATCCGGCGTGAGTCCGCGCGTATCTCCGCTCGCTGCGGTTTTGACATACAGATCTGCGGGCAGAATGTGCCTCAACCAGTCATCGACCGATACGCGAAAACTTGCAACCATGATCGCCATGGCGACCATCAGGGTAAAGCTTGCCAGTATGCCGCCGAGGGCGATCGCGGCCTGGTTGGGTGCGTTGGCGAGCCGTGCCAATGCCGTTCTCAGCACCGGCCTCGCATGGCTCGCATGCTGCACCATACGGAATATGGCAGTGAAAATGAGTGCGGAAAGGCGCGGCATGAGAATAATGCCGCCCGTCAGCAGTTGCGCTACGGCAAGATAACCGAAAATCGGCAAATCGAAAATCGGCGGCAATTGGGTAAACAGGATGCCCGAAGCAAGGAAAAGCAACCCCGGCCAGGGATTCCCCAGCCTGGCGAGCGCCGTATCTTCGCTTCCGGATTTCAGTGCGGGCGCTGGAAGGGTATTGGCTGCTTCCCAGGCGGGAGCGGCACTGCCAAGCAAGGTAATGCCCACTCCCAGAATGAAAAAGACTATTGCAGCCACAGGGTCGAAATGCATGACGGGTTTTATTCCCGGGAAAAAACCGCCTCCGAGGTCTCCGCCAAAATAATGCAGCGCACCGGTGGCCGTGGCATAGCCGAGAGCAAGGCCGAGCAGCGACCCGACGAAGCCAAGAATGGCCCCCTCCCATAAAACCTGTCCCAGCATTTGTTTGCGCGTAAAGCCGAGCACCCGCAACAGGGCGAACTGATGTCTTCGCCGGACAATGGATAGCGCCTGGGTGGAGAATACCAGAAAGGTGCCGGTAAACAGCGCTACCATCGCGAGCACGTTCAGGTTCACCCGATAGGCACGCGACATGTTTGCCACCCGGGCTTCCCGGGTGGTGGGTTCGGCAACAAGGTATTGGTTTTGGGGCTCCAGTTCCTGCTCGAGTTCCGCCTTGAACGCAGCTTTATCAATGCCTGGAAGCAATTTCAATTCGATGCGCGATAGCTGGCCGAGACGATGAAATCGCCATTGCGCCGTGGCAATATCCATTACGCCAATGCGTTGTCCCGCCCGCGCCCTGCGCAAACCCCCGGCAACCCGCAGCGCAACCGTCTGGGTGCCTACACTCAGGTTCAGGATGTCGCCTTGCTTTACCCCTAGCCATTCCATGGCGGCAGGAGAGAGGAAAATGGCGTCATCCGCAAGGACATCGAACAGCTTGTCTTCCGCCGGAATCCCGATCAGGTCGGGCGCCATGACCGAAGCGCGAAAAATATCCAGCCCGAGAATTTTCAGGGTGGCGTCTTTTCGTTCCTCGGACTGGTGGGGGAGGGCGACGTCGAGTTCCAGTACGGGATTTGCCAGCTCGACATCCTCGTGTTCTGCCAGCAGTGGATAAATCGATTCGTCGATTGTGGCTTGCGGCCCACGCACTTCAAGATCCGACTCGCCGGAAAGGCTGTGCGCGGCAGCGGAAAATTCGTTGAAGGCGGCTGTATTGATGAGGTGAATGGCAAACCCGAGTGCCACCCCGAGCGCGATTGCGATCACGGCGACGCCTGACTGAACCTTGTGAGCCTGCCATTCGCCTGATAGCAGCCAACGAGCGAGCATGGCCTTATTGCGCCACCTCATTTTATTTGCTTCGGCAAGTCCGCAGCCTTTTCCGCTACAAAGGGATGCAGCCCATCCTTTGTCAGCACGAGAACGCAGTCTGCTGTTGCCGCGGCGGCATGCGAATGGGTGACAATAATGCCGGAAGCGCTATTCGCCTTGATCTCCCGACGCATGAGCATGAGGATATCGTGCGCCGTATCGGGGTCCAGGTTGCCTGTGGGTTCATCAGCGAGAATCAATTTCGGTCGATGTACCAGCGCACGGGCGATTGCGACGCGCTGTAATTCTCCGCCCGACAGGTGGCGGGGAAAATGGTGGCCTCGGCCAGCCAGGCCTACTGAATCCAGCATGTGTTCCGTACCTTCGACAGGAAGATCATTCAGAAGCAGGGGCAGGGCTATGTTCTGGCTCAGGGTCAGGTGCGGCAGGACGTGAAATGCCTGGAAAATGAAGCCGAATTCCCTGCGCCGCAAGCGAGTGGCGGCATCATCGTCCAGTGATGACAGAGTAATATTGTCAATCAGTATCTCGCCTGTATCGGGCATATCCAGGCCGGCGATCAGATTCAGCAGCGTGGATTTTCCAACGCCGGACTCACCCATGATCGCCACATATTCACCCGCCCTCAAGGTATAGGACAGATCCGTCAGCACCTGTCGTCCATCCCCGGCGCTGGAGTATGCTTTGCCGATATGACGTAACTCCAGTATCGCCGGTTTCAGGTCAAGCGCGTCCTGTCGTTGTGTCGAAGGTTTTTCCAAGGGCTGGCTCCTCCACGCCGCGGGCGGACGGCGCGTCCATGCTATTCAAGAACTGTTATTGTAACCTTTTGTTTGACCGAAAGAACCTCGGACCGGGAATATGGAGAATATGGATCAGACTCGGATCCTTAATGGTGTCCGACCTGTTTGTCGCGGGCAGGGGGAGGAAACGACTATTCGTAACGGATAAATTCTTCCGCCAGGGCGTCGGGACCATTACGTCTGATCAGCGCATCGATCTCCGCAAGCAAGGTGTCATCCTCATCATCCTCCAGAACACCGTCGCCAACCAGTTTTGCAGTAAGGCCACCGGTGATGGCGTCTCGCACTGCGCCGAGCGTGGGGGGATTTTCACGATTTTCGTCATCGACTACGGCTTCTATTGCCCGTGTAAGCGCTTCGCTCGCATCGCTTCTCACAAAATCAATGGCAAGCGCATCTCCTCCATATTCCTCGATCAGCACATCGAGTTCGTCAAGGAGTGAGGCATCCATGTCGAAATGGTGCAATCGCTCAGTCTCATCTAATGCAGAAGGCAGCAGACCGGCGATGAAAGCTCGCACTTTGGCAAGCGTAACAGGCTGCTCCACATCGGGATCGTTGACCCGGCTGTCGATAAGCAGCGAGAGATTGGGACTGACGCGGGTGTCAACATCTACTGGATAACGTATCATGGTCTTATCCTGGATTCATGTTGGAAAGTCAAGCAGCTGCAAGCACGGCGATAACCTCTTCATCCGTTATCTGCGGAAAATCCATGTAAAACTGCGCCACAGCGTAGAAGTTGATGGGACTGGAAAGACATACTACGCGGTCAGCACTGTTGCGCACTTTCTCCACTGTATCGGGCGGGGCCACGGGTACCGCACAGATCAATTCCACCGGCTTCTTCGCCCGGAGCGCATGCAACGCGGCTATCATGGTCGAACCGGTAGCCAGCCCATCATCGACTACGATCACTATTCGTCCGGCGGGATCGATCGGCGGCCGTACCGGGGTATATTGAGCGCGGCGCTGCCGTATCGTTTCCAGTTGCGTGGAAACTTCATCCTTGATGTATTTCTCGTCCGCGCCCACATCGCTGGCGTAACTCGTAAGATAAACCCAGCCGGTTTCGTCGACGGAACCGATCGCGAATTCGGGATTGCCTGGCGCCCGTACTTTACGCACCAGCACCACGTCCAGTTCACCTTTCAGCTCATCGGCAATAATTCTGGCCATTGGCACTGCGCCTCTGGGAATAGCCAGAACCAGCGGATTTTTACCGCGGTATTCGGAAAGCGCTTCCGCAAGCTTCCTGGCTGCCGCCGCACGATTTTCAAAATACATGGCTGCCCCCGCTCCCGTGTTTATTTTCAGTATAGTGAATTTTTTACCGGGCATTTTTACCCGGTCGGATTTGACGCTTGATTTGCCGTTTATATGGGCCGTAGGTGTTGGGGTACTGCATCGTGCGGGCAATGAGTATCCGCAATTCCTCAAGAGAGCGGGTGTTGAGCACATTCTGTTTTTCCAGCCAGCCGCGCCTTGCCTGACCGATACCAAAGCGCAGGTTCGCAAAATCAAATGTGCTGTGGGCATCGGAATTGATGCTGACCAGCACCCCTTCCTCCCTGGCCATCTGACAGTAGATATCGAACAAATCCAGCCGCTCGGGCTGGGCATTGAGTTCGAGGAAGCATCCGCGGCGTCCCGCCTCACGGATAATGCGGGGCATGTCGATATCATAAGGCGGGCGTTGCGGGATGAGGCGGCCGTTGGGATGCGCAAGCATGGTGAAATGGGGATGTTCCATTGCACGCAGTATCCGCTCGGTCTGCCTCACGCGCGAAAGTTCGAACTTGCTATGGACTGCGCCTATAACCAGATCGAGTTGCGCCAGAACGTGATTTGGCAGGTCCAGGGTGCCATCCTCCAGGATGTCCACCTCGATTCCCTTGAGCAGGGTAATCCCTTCCAGTTCTTCATTCAGCATGTCGATTTCATCGCACTGGCGCTTCAGCCGCAGAGGATCGAGGCCGCGTGCGACTCTCAGTTCGCGTGAATGATCCGTGACAGCAATGTATTCCAGGCCATGTGATTTGCCCGCCAGCGCCATTTCGCGCAATGTGTTATGGCCGTCCGTAGCTTTTGTGTGAGTATGCAGGTCCCCCTGCAAGTCGCACAACTCGACCAGCCGCGGCAATTTCCGAGCCCGCGCCACGTCTATTTCACCCCTGTTCTCGCGCAACTCGGGTGGAATAAAGGATAGCCCGACAGCACGATAGACCGATTCCTCGGTCTCGCCCGCCATACGTTTTTTACCCCGAAACACGCCGTATTCGTTGATTTTCAGCCCTTTTTTCTGGGCGATATACCGTATCGCAACATTATGGGCTTTTGATCCGGTAAAGTAGTGCAGGGCAGCGCCGTAGCTTTCGTCTGCGACTACGCGGAGGTCCACCTGCAAGCCGCATTTCAGGACCACGCTAGCGCGAGTGCCTCCGGCAGCAAGTATTTCGGCGACCTCTTCGTACCCCGTGAAGCGCTCCATGACAGCACTGCCCGGTGCGGCTGTGACAACGATATCGAGGTCGCCCACTGTTTCGCGCATGCGCCTGTAGCTGCCGGCCACGGTTGCTTCCTTGACTCCGGGAACGTCCGCCAGAAACGCGCGTAGCGGCTCCGCGTATTGTGCCGCCACCGCCAGCTTGAAACGCCCTTTCTGATCGGCATGCGCCTCGATCGCCTGAAGGATGTTGAGCTCGGTTTTCTCGCCAAAACCGGGCAGTGCACGAATGCGTCCGTCGCGCGCCGCGCCATAGAGCTGCTCGACAGTCTGGACATCGAGGTCGTGATAAAGATGCCGGACCCGCTTCGGCCCAAGGCCGGGCACTTTCAGAAGCTCTGTAACCGCGGGGGGAAGTTCGGTTTGCAGCCGGTCCAGCAAGGCGCAGTGGCCGGTGGCAACAATTTCTTCTATCTTGCCTGCAAGATCGCGCCCTATGCCGGGAAGCTCCGTCAGGTCTTCCTTGTTTTCGAGCAGCACGTACGCTTCGGTGGAAAGGGCGCCTATTGCCTGGGCTGCGTTACGGTAGGCGCGTATCCGAAAAGGGTTTGCGCCTTCGATCTCGAGCAGATTGGCAATCTCTTCGAAGACAGCTGCGATATCGGCATTATGGCTGGGCATGCGTTTTCCCGTTTGCTCCCGTCGACAAGCACTTTGCTGATTTTGCCGGGAAAGTTGCTGGCCGAGGATTCACATGGTCAGTTTAGTATATTCATGGGGATATGCAGGCTCAGCCGGGGCGGCAAGGATTTGGGGTGCATCCGATTACCCTTGACACGGCAAAGCGGTTCTCCTATAGCTTGTAGTGGGTACTCCGGTTTTAGCGCCGTTTTTAGCGCGATAAAAAGCAAACGGAAGAGCGCAGATGGGAGGGTCAATGGAAAAGCAAAGGGGAAATTTTGGAGAAGCCGCTTGGGTCAGACCGAGTGATGGATCAAAGGATAATTCGTGCATGCCAGAGACTTCATCCTACTTCGAGCATGATGCCGATATCGGCATTATCGGACGCGGCAATACGCTTGAGCAGGCATTCGAGACAGCTGCTCAAGCAGTGTTCGGCATTGTTACTCCTCTGGATAAGGTACAGCCGCAGACTTCGGTCAAGATAGAGTTCGAAGAATCAGATGAGGAACTGGCGCTGGTGACATGGCTGAATCTGTTGCTGGGGAAGGCGCGTGAACTGGGCATGGTATTCAGCCGCTTCCATGTGCAGCGCCGGGAAAATCTGTGGTCTGCCGAAGCGCTGGGTGAAAAGTGGCGTGAAGGTCTGGAGCGGGGGGTCGAAGTCAAAGGTGCGACGCTGACCATGCTTTCAGTCAAACAAACCGGAGCAATGTGGGAAGCGCGCTGCATAGTGGATGTGTGAATCCGCTTCCAGATGAAACGATGAAATGAACGACAGTAACGGCAGGAGATGACATGAATCTGGAACGCCTACGCCAACTGCAACACTTTAGAGGGTGAAAAGTTTTTCTACCCGCCGTCCTGATGACATGAATCTGGAACGCCTACGCCAACTGCAACCCTACCTGTGGACGCTGCCGCGCACACCAGGCGAAGAACGGGCAGAGGTTCTCCTGTACGGCGGTGCGCCCTTGCTCGTCAGCATGGACGACAAGGTACTCGAGCAGATCGCCAACGTTGCTTCCCTGCCGGGTCTGGTCGGAGCGGCAATGACCATGCCGGATGCCCATTGGGGATATGGTTTTCCCATAGGGGGCGTTGCGGCTTTCGATGCTGAGCAGGGGGGCGTGATTTCCGCGGGCGGAGTCGGCTTCGATATTTCGTGCGGTATACGCTGTCTGCGCAGCAATCTCCATCTGGAGGAAGCAGTAGAGCATTTTCCTGACCTCGGGAACGCCTTGTTCCGCGCCATCCCTGCCGGTGTGGGCGAGGAGGGCGAGATCAAGTTGAACCCGGAGCAGCTCGACCAGGTGATGCACGGCGGTGCATACTGGGCAGTGCAACAAGGCTACGGCACCGCGGCAGATCTGGACTATATTGAAGAACATGGGCGGGTTGCAGGGGCGATCCCGGATAACGTATCCGAACTTGCCAAAAAGCGCCAGCGCGGCGAGATGGGCACGCTCGGCTCAGGCAATCATTACCTGGAAGTACAGGTGGTGGACCGCATCTTCGATCCTGCTGTCGCGCTGGCGTTTGGCCTGCATGAAGGACAAATCCTGATTTCGATACATTGCGGTTCGCGGGGGCTGGGGCACCAGATCGGTACCGATTATCTGGTGCTATTGGCAAAAGCAGCCAGCCGCTTGGGTATTCATTTACCCGATCGTGAACTCGCCTGTGCGCCTGTCAAGTCCCCCGAAGGCCAGCGATATATCGGCGCCATGAATGCCGCGATCAATTGCGCGCTTGCCAATCGGCAAATCCTGACGCACCTTGCGCGTTCTGTATTTACGGAAATTTATCCCCAGGCCGCGCTTGAAACCTTGTTCGATGTTTCGCACAATACCTGCAAGGCCGAAACTCACCAGATCGACGGTGAATCACGGCTACTCTACGTGCACCGCAAGGGCGCCACACGCGCATTCGGGCCGGGGCACCCCATGTTGCCGGAACGCTACCGCCAGGTAGGACAACCCGTCGTTATCGGCGGAAGCATGGGAACAGGATCCTACATTCTCGTAGGCGCCAGCGAAAACCCGGCCTTCGCCTCTTCGAGCCACGGCGCAGGTCGCGCCATGAGCCGGCATCAGGCACTCGCGCGGTGGAAAGGACGCGCCCTGGTGGACGAGCTGGCGCAACAAGGCATTCTGATCCATACCCGCTCCATGCGCGGCGTGGCAGAAGAGGCTCCGGGCGCCTATAAGGATGTCGATCTGGTGGCGGAGGCCACGGAAGAAGCCGGACTCGCCCGGCGAGTCGCATTTCTCCGGCCGAAAGTCTGCGTTAAAGGTTAAGGGTTAAGGAGTACTGAACAAATTCCTTGCAGGCGCGATGGATTTGTCCGGCGGTTCCTTGGCAGTATAAAAACTTTTTTCAAGGGAGTGACATGTATCAACGTATCCTGGTTCCAATAGACGGCAGCGCAACCTCCACTCTTGCGCTCCAGGAAGTCTCGAAACTTGCAAAGCAGCACAGTACCCAGGTGGAACTGGTATATGTCATGACTGATATTCATTTGATGGATGCCAACAGCTACATCAATTACGATGAAATGAAGGAATCCCTGGAGAGAACCGGCAGAAGGATATTGACGGAGGCGCAAACATTGATGCAGCAGGCAGGGGTTGCAGCCGAAGTGAAATTACTGGAAGCGGGGGGCGAGCGCATTGCCGGCGTAATACTCGAAGAAGCAAGGCGCTGGTCAGCCGAGCTGATCGTAATCGGCACACATGGCCGTTCTGGTTTCAGTCGCGTCCTGTTTGGGAGCGTTGCGGAAGGGATGGTTCGTATGGCGCATATTCCCGTACTGCTCATCCGCGGCGACAAAAGCCAGTTGCGTGAAATGGAGCGGATATAGGACTGGCAGCCTGGTGCGGGCTCCGGTCTTTCAGGCTTGTCTTATACGTTACGTTACGCCTGGGTGCAATATGATTTTATCATCGAGAGGACATAAGTCATGAAATTGCAACTTCAGATCACCACACGCGATATCCCCCATTCTGAGGCACTGGAAAGCCATATTCGGCAAAAATCGGAAAAGCTCGAGACTTTTTATCCCCAGATCATGGGATGCAGGATAGTTGTCGAGGTTCCTCACAAACACAAACACCAGGGCAACCTGTTCAATGTGCGGCTGGACATTACAGTGCCGGGAAAGGAGCTTGTGGTGACCCGCGAACCGAACGAGGATGTGTATGTTGCGCTGCGCGATGCGTTCGACGCCGCAAAGCGCCAGCTCGAAGACTACGGGCGGCGCCAGCGCGGCGAAGTCAAGGCGCATGCTCCGGTCTTGTACGGAAAGGTGGTGCGGCTGATGCCCGAGGAAGGTTATGGTTTCGTCGAAACTCCGGGTGGGCAGGAGTTGTACTTTCATCGCGAGAATCTTGCCAACAATAACTTTGAGCAATTGGAAGAAGGAAGCGAGGTGCAGTTCCTCGAAGATATTGGCAGCGAAGGTTTTCAGGCAAAACGCGTCAGCACCGGCAGGCGTCAGGTAGAAGAACCCGAAGAACCAGAGCCGCGCTTGACAGGTTCGGGGGATTAGACTAAATCCAGCGTACTCGCCCAAAGAATGTAAAGTGCGAGGAGCAAAGCATCAAAGAGGATAGGAGACTGCCATGAAAATAGACATCGGCACCGGTGATGCCCTTATCATAGTGGATGTGCAAAACGACTTTCTGCCCGGCGGAAGCCTTCCTGTACCGGCTGGAGATGAGGTCATCCCAAGCCTTAACCGGTATATCGCAGCTTTTCTTTTTCACGAATTGCCCATTTTCGCTACCCGCGACTGGCATCCGCCTGATCACTGCTCCTTTCATCAGCAAGGAGGGCTCTGGCCTGCGCATTGTATTGCCGGCACACAGGGCGCGGCATTTCCGGCGAATCTTGAAATCCCCTGCGACACGCATATTGCTTCCAAGGCCACCTCCAGGGAGAAAGATGCCTATTCCGGTTTTTCGGAGACAGAACTGAATGCCATGCTGAAATCTGCGGGAATTTCCCGCGTTTTCATCGGTGGCCTGGCGACGGATCATTGCATCCTCAGTACCGTACGGGATGCCTTGAATCATGGGTATGACACCTTTGTTCTCAAGGATGCAGTGCGGGGGATGGATGCAGACGCGAGCAACGCGGCGCTGGAGGAAATGGCCCGTCTGGGCGCAAAACTCATCGATTTCGAAGCTATCGTCCCTGAGTGAACCCACTCTCCAGCCCGCTGCTGACCGACCATTACCAGTTGACCATGCTGGAGAGCTACCTTCAGCAGGGAATGCAGGAAACTGCCGTATTCGAGCTGTTTTTTCGCAAGCTTCCCCCAACCCGGAATTTCCTGGTGGCGGCCGGTCTGGAACAGGCGCTGGAATTCCTTGAGAACCTGCGCTTTTCAGCCGAGGAGTTGGCATGGCTCAAGTCCCGGTTTGGACCAGCCCTTATAAACTACCTTGAACAATTCCGCTTTACCGGCGATGTACATGCAATGCCGGAAGGTACTCTTTTTTTTCCGGATGAGCCCATCCTCCGGATCACGGCGCCGTTGCCGCAAGCCCAGTTCGTCGAATCGCGCCTCATCAACCTGCTGCATTTCGAAACCCTGATCGCCTCAAAGGCGGCGCGCTCAGTGCTGGTTGCGCCCGGCAAACTCCTGGTGGATTTCGGCATGCGCCGGGCGCATGGAGCGGAAGCCGCGTTGCTGGCTGCCCGGGCAAGTTATCTTGCCGGTTTTTCCGGCACATCAACAGTACTTGCCGCGGCAATATATGGCATGCCTTCGTTCGGCACCGTTGCTCATTCCTACATTCAGGCGCATGCGGATGAGGCAGCCGCTTTTGAACACCTCGTACGTTGCCATCCGGAAAACTCGACGCTGCTGATCGATACCTACGACACCGAGGCAGCTGCCACCAAGGTCGTTACCCTGGCCCGCAAACTTGCGCAGGATGGCATCGAGGTGAGTGGCGTCCGGTTGGACAGCGGCGACCTGGGGATGCATGCACGTCGCGTGCGCCGGATACTCGACGAGGGGAGGCTTGAAAAAACCCGCATCTTTGCCAGTGGTAACCTGAACGAAGATCGGGTGCATGAACTGATTTCCTCCGGCGCTCCCATCGACGGCTTTGGCCTGGGCACCGCATTAGACGTGTCGAGCGACGCGCCGGCACTGGATTGCGCTTATAAGCTGCAGGAGTATGCCGGCACGGCCCGCCGCAAGCGCTCCGAGGGAAAAGCGACATGGCCGGGCCGCAAGCAGGTATATCGCAAATATGACCGCCCGAATGGTCGCATGGTGCGCGATGTCGTTGCGCTGGAAAAGGATGATCCGCATGAGGGCGAGCCCCTGATCGTCCCTGTGATGCGGAGTGGTCGGCGCATCAGTGGGATCAATGGGATCAACGGGAAAAGGAAGCTGGAGGCCATCCGCCAGCAAACACTGGCGAACTATGCCCGCCTGCCGGAATCTCTCAGATCGCTTGAAACGGCACCCGCTTACCCGGTAGAAATCTCCGCCCCGCTGCGAGCATTGGCAAAACAGGTGGATGACGAACCCAGCGCTATCACCTCTGCCCCGAACCTCGATGCCTGAGTGGGCTGAGCGGGTATAGGCCTCATCTTCGCATATTCCCTCTGCTGGTGCTCGAGGATACCTCAGATGAGTATGGGTTGGCTCATGCAACTGCCTCGTTGAGTGTGCCAGCCAGCAGGCTGCGTAACGCATGCCATCGCCAGCCGCCCTTGAGAATATGTTTCTGGTTGACTTCCAGCTCTATGCCGACGTAAGCATTGGCAGGAAACCGGCGGCGCAGGTAAGTGGGGAAACCATTTGCCGACCCCATGTAGGGATAGTTGCGGCGCACCCTCAGGTTAGGTGCGCGTGTGCCGAGTCGTGCCCGCCAGCGGTTGCACAGGTCTTGCTCGAGGTTGCGCGAGGGATCATAAAGCAGCCCGATATCGGTATTGCGAATCTCCCCATTCAGTTCCGGGGTGAAGCTGTGTGAGGAGATGTGGATTACCCTCAGGCCGGAGCGAATGGCATCCGCAATGTTCGCCTCCACCAGGGTGCGATAGGGCAAGTAGTGATATTTAAGAATCTCATGGCGGATAGCGGCAGGTGTGGGACGAGTGGCTTCCGAGTAGAGCCGGGGGTGACCGATCGAGCGGTTGAGGTCGATCAGCAGGCGGCTTGTTGTGGCGGCGAACAATGGTGAGTGCAGCGCCATGGCAAGTTTTTTCGCCATGCTCAAAGCGCCGCTGTCATAGCCACGGTGGCTGTGCAACAAATGCTCGTAGCCCTCAAACAGCGGCTGGTAGCGCAGTGGAATGCGGTTACCACCATGTTCACAACTGATTAAAAAATGAATATTCGTCGCCTGCATTTCATTGAGTAATCATTGAAGCAATACGCAACTTATTCCAGAAACATGCGGTTTTCGTCCAGGCAATCACACAGCTCGCGATAGACACTCTCCAGCTGCCTCCTGCTGAAGTCGGAACCGATCGCATTCAGGATGCGGCGCGCAAGCGGGCCCTCCCTTAAAATGGTTTGCAGCGCTTCCCGGCAGCTTTTTCCCTGCCCAAGCTCTACCGGCATCTCAGACTCGATGAGACGTTGCCACAGAACGACAGCCTTGCAGTCTGCACCCGAAAAACCCATCAGTCGAAGGTATTCCGCATCATCGATTACGGCCTGCTCTGCATCACGGATGCAGGCATGCATGATTCTGATCAATGCATCCGTGGCGATGGATTGCTGCTCGGTCAGCGGCGCGTAAGCTTCGCTGTAGAGTGCATGCACGATATCGAGCGCGGCAGCGGCGATGGCAAAGTCAGCCCAGGAGCATTCCTGGGTATCGATTACACGAATCTCGATAGTGTTGCGGTCAAAACGGGGAATTTCGCCGCGCGCATTGAGCCACTCATGCTGTAGCGTCCCTTCCGGATCGAGTGCTGCAATTTCCTGGTACATCGGCGCCAGGATTTTCGCTTGGTATTCGGCGGCACTGGAGACTGTTTCGGGGATCACCCGACCGATGGTCGAGGGTATCTTCAGTTGGTGCTCGCAGTAATTTGCCATCCGGAAATCCAGAAAATCCGAGTAGCAGCCTTCGGCGATCGGGGAGCTTGCCGCTATCGCTGGAAGAATGGGCAGCAACAGCCGCACTGCGGCGTGAAGCCGCGCAAATTCCTCGTCGTTTGCGAAAGGCATGTTGAGATGCATGCTTTGCAGGTTGGCCCAGCCGTGCCTTCTGCAGTCGAAGATATGGTCGTAGGCCAAATAGATTTCCGCCTGCTCGCGCGGCCAAAGGCGGGTTTCAGCGCGTGGATTCATCCAGGGGTGCATTGCAGTTGGCATGAGCCGCGCGTCCATCGGTTCGAGCATCTTGCTGATCCGCCGGATTTCGCCCTGAAACGCGACAGACAGGGAGGAAATGTCTGGCTGCGGGTCGATGTTTTTCAGTTCGAGCAGATGCAGCACCAGCTCGTTTGACCATCCCAACTGGCCATGCCTGGCCTCGGATGCAAACGTACCGGTAAGCTTTCGCAGCAACTCGTCGGCGATGGGAATGACCGAGAGCGTCTTTCGATCGACTATCATGTACTCCAGCTCGATGCCGTAACCCGCAAAGGCCGGCAATGCCGCCATCATGTTGCCTCACCCGATCCATCGCGTGTTCGGATGACGAGCAGATTGGCGTCATGGGTCACGATCCCCAGCAGCACGGAGCACAGCACCCGGTCTATGTTGCTCCAGTACTCCTGGGCCGGGCCGTATGGATCGGCGACCAGAACAGTACGCTTCTCACGGTCATAACCGGTGAGTATGACAAAATGCCCGGCCGGAAAACCACGCACATCGTCCGGTATGTCATTTGGCCCGTATTCCCGCGGCGCGCGGTAAAGGAAGGTGGAGCTCAGGCCGGTCAGGATAGGTAGACCGCGACGTAAAAGGCCATGGATGAGGGATTGTGAGAGGTCTGTGAGACGCAATTGGCCACCCAGACGCAGAAACTCCAGATAACCCTCCGTGGCTCGTCGCAATCTTGAGTCCGACTTGATCTCGCATTGCCGTTGTAGACGTTCCGCGATATCCACGTCTGATGTGAACCAGGTTGGATCGAAAACCATCAGGTTGTATGTATAGATGGTGGCATGGAAACCGTTTCGCAGCGCGTCGCACCCTAAAAAAACGGCAAAGGTTCCTCCTCCGTTTTCAAGCTTGTGGGTGCGGTCAATGATGGTGTCCAGCAGTTCCGTCTTGCCGAGATAGCTGTATATGGCATGCAGGCACGTCGGACCGCATGTCGTTTCGTCGGGTTGCGGCAGTGTTTTGACAGGTAAGCGCAGTGTTGTTCTGAGCATGGCAACAGGCGGCAAATGAACGGCAAAGGCGCATGTCAAGACAGCATGGCTGGAGCGTAGGGAGCATGGGACAGCCTCGTAGATCTGCTCCCGGTGCTTGCTCCGTGGTAGGGCTTGTTCGAAGTCCCTCTATAAAGGTTAGGCGATGCGCTGGAAGAAATCCAGTTCTTGGGAGCATGCTCGTCCGGCTCCCTCTTCCTGGGAGGGAGAGGGATGGGGAGAGGGCGGCCATCGAAGAATCGAATGCTGCTTAATACAGTAGCAAGCCGGGCTCCACGCGGTGAAGAATCTGTCAGGCGGAGCCCGACCTACAATTTACGTTCGCCCTGAGCCCTTCGTGCCGCAGCCAATTCCTCTTCCTGGACGTGCACCTCACAGCTGGGCAAATCGACAAGGCCACCGGCGGATCAAAATGAAGATGCCCGATGAACACGCTACCGATATCAGTCCCAGCTTGGCCAGATAACCGGGGGGTCTGCCCGGCCTCTGTCATGAAGGGCGCCTCCGTGGCTGGAAGCATGCTATCAAAATACTTCGGCAAGCTGGACGCCCGGCGAGACAACACAGAACAGAACGACAGAGCCGATAATAAAAAGATGATCTTCAGTCATTTTGCCTTGCCACTTCTCCAGAGGACCTCGCTTGCGTATCAGTTAGGCGGCTGCCGCCTGCTTCTGAACCCAGAACAGATACATGGTATTGAACGTGTCAGGGTTCTCGGTTTCGAATATATGCCAGCGATCTAGATCGGTTTGAGGGAGATCATCCGGAAAGCGCCGCCGATACTGAGTAGCCGTGCTTCGCCCAATCGAAAATCCGAGGAATATCAAACCAAGCTCCCGAAGATCTTCCTTGAGGTGGGGAAGAGTATAACGATGCTCCTGGACATGGAATAGCATGTCGCGACACTCGCTCAAAGTATAGAAATCCCGCGCGGACAAAACCTGACGAAATGTATCGGCATTTTCTGGCGACATCATCTCCTGGCGGCACGTCCTGATGTCCTCGACAGTGGGCTTATATCCTCTTTGAGCAATAAAACGTTGGGCAAAAGCCAGGTTCGACCTTCCATACTCGCTATACAGGCCGATACGCATGAAGCCGCCGGGGCGGAGTAAGGAAAGCAGCTTACGCCACCCGAGGAGAGGGTCGGAAAGATGATGCAGTACGCCAACCGCTTCGATCACGTCGAAGAGTTTGCCACCCCTCGTCGCAATGCTTTCGGAATCGAGGTTCAGGATGTCTGCCTGCGCATATTCGATATTCCGTACGCACAACTCATCAGTCTTCCTTTTGGCATAACAGAGCGATCTTGAACTAAGATCGACAGCAAGAACATTTGCGTTCTTGAATCGCTGTGCGGCGGCAATCGCGTGCCGACCGGTTCCGCATCCCGCGACCAGAACCTCAATCGCGTCTTTGACACTTTCATTCCGATGTCCACGGCTGGCAGACGGACTGGCAGGCGGTTCAAATCGCGCGTAAGGGAAGCGGCCGCTCAGGTAGCGGTCCACTGATTCGCTACCAGGTCGTAACGGAATCTTGATCCACCTCGGATAAGGATTCTCTTCATACTGATTACGCACACGGCATGAAGTATCGTCTACGATGGCTGTCAAGGAAGGAAGGTGGGACAGGTTCCGCTCTTCCTTCAGCGGCTCCTGTATCTGTTGCAAGAGCAATGCTGCTATCGAGTCAGGCCAGGAATGGTCGAGAAGCCGCTCAGCAAATGGCAACGAACGGAGCGGAAAATAAGCAGCCGCCCCTGCAAGCGATAGTGGATGGATGGTTCTGTTGGCTTGCAGTGCAGCAGCGACTTGTGCCTTCAACCTCAGCGCCTGCGCATATTCCTCTGCCGAATATGCGAAAACATATTCATTGATGAAGCATTGCCGCGCCAGTGCGCACCAAAATAAGCCCTCTTCCTCCTGCCACTCCCGACCATCTCCTCGTACCTTGCCGGCCACATTTTCTTCGGCTATGGCTATTTGCAGCAGGCAATAGCGCAGCGACGTCAAAAACTGTTCAAGTTCAACATCGCAAACAGGAGTATTTTCCATCAAAACCCGCAACAGCTCATTATTGAACACTGCAGCAAAGCCGGCTTTATTTGATTCAAATTTACCAAACAACTCCTGGCACGACATCCCGACAGCATGGGCTGTCTTCATTCCGTCGAGATGCTCACGTATGGCACAGTCGCTCTTGATCAGCGAAACAGCAGGATTTCCAAAATCATCTGGCCGGCCCCATGTTTCAGATATGGCTCGAACAAGGAGAGCATGAAGGCGAGGGATGTCATGATCACAGTAAACATTCGCGATGCAATCTGTAAAACTCCTCTTTATATCGGAGTCATCGCAAAGTTCAAGTGCGTGCCAGTAATCGATTACGGCATCGTCAGCCTTATGCTGTTGCCACAGCACGTATGCACGATTGCTATAGGCCCGCGCATATCCAAGGTTCAGCTCAATAGCCCGGCTATAACCGGCTACTGCTTCATCCAATCTCCCCAGCTCACGCAGCACATTTCCCAGATTGTTGTATGCCTCCGGAAACCGCGGTTTATACAGGATGGCTTTTTTAAAACTTGATACTGCCTCTTCAAATTTACCTTGTTCCATAAGGACATTTCCCAGATTGCTGAATGCCTCCGCAGAATCTGGCTTCAACAGGAGTGCCCTGCGGAAGCTTGATACGGCATCTTCGAGATTCCCCTGTTCTCTATGTACGATACCGATATTACAGTGAATCTCCGCAAGCTGAGGCTGGATACTGAGAGCCTTTCGATAATTGATCATCGCGTCATCCAGCCTACCCTGCTCCCTAAGAGCGTTTCCAAGATTGCCATAGGCCTCGGCAAAACGAGGCTCAAGTTTCACGGCAGTCCGGTAAGAGGTGATTGCATCATTCAATTTTCCTTGTTGCCTAAGCGTGTTACCAAGGTTGTTATGCGCCTCCACATAGTTGGGCTTGAACTTCAAGGCTCTCCTGATGAGTTCGATACCGATATCGATCCTACCTGCATCCCGAGCCAGGAGCCCCAGGAAATGCAGTGCATCGGGATGATTCGGATCAAGCTGAAGTATGCGTTGATAAATTGCTTCCGCTTGAGACAAATTTCCCCTCTTGTGATGCTCGACTGCGACTTGAAGGTGCTGCGGGATGAATTGTCGTGGAGGCGTATGGGTCAGCGAGCCTGCCGGGTCCGCTTCCGCGTTCCTTTCGCAGCAGTGCTTGTATTTCTTTCCACTCCCACACGGGCATAGCTCATTCCGTCCAATCTTTTTCATGCTTTCAAGTTTTTAGCCAGTTAAGCTTTAGCATCCTGTCCCTGCCCCGAAGTGGGGCGAACAAGATCAACGAGATCTGCCTGATTTGCTGAAACAGCAGTTGGGGTCATCTTCCATCCAGCAACCGCTCCAGTCTCTTCCAGGTGCTATCCCCGCTGCCAAAGCCTTCTTTCTCATTGACGAACTCTACTGTGTAGGCCTGTTCCTGAGGCGCCAGCATTTCCTCTTTTTCCTGTAACAGTTTCAATACTCCCAGATCAGCCTCGGAGGCATCGCTTGATTCGCTTTGCCGTTTTACGATACGGCTTTGCATTGTCTCGGAGGACGCTTTCAGCGATGCAATCGCAAACGGTACCGACAGTTCATTTGCCAGCATTCGGAAATGCTCGCGCTCTTCCCGTTTCAGAAAGGCGGCATCCACGATTACCGGAAAGCCTGCGGCCAGCAGTTCTCGCGCCAAATCATGCAGTCGCGCATAAGTTCGCACCGTAGCCTCCGCATGGTAAATGCCGCCCGTATGGGAGCGGCTGTCTGCCAACGCGGCCAATCCGAATAAACGCTTGCGCTCCACATCCGAGCGTATGCGTATGGCTTGCAGCCGTTCCAGTGCTGCCTGCGAGAAAGTCGTTTTGCCCGACCCCGGCAAACCGTGGGTAATCATCAGGGAGGGGCGCTGTTGGGCAAGGCATGCCGCGGCGAGATCAAGAAAACTGCTGCAGGATGCCAGCGCGGCTGCCTTCTCCCGTTTGGGGAGGTTGCTCTGACCGGCGCGAATGGCGCCAACCATCGCGCGCACTGCGGCGCGATAGGCGAGATAGAAACGCAGCAAGGGCAGGCCGCCATAATCACCCGTAGCTTTCAGATAGGCATTGAGGAAGCGGTAGGCAAGTTCAGACCGCTGGCGATGCAGCAGGTCCATGACGGTAAAGGCGATCTCATTCATTACATCGATCCAGCGTAGCGAGGGGCTGAACTCGATACAATCGAAGGGAACGGGTTGTCCGCGAATGAGCGCAATGTTGCTCAGGTGCAGGTCGCCATGACATTCACGCACAAAACCCTCCGCAAGCCGCCGCTCCAGATGCTCCTTGCGTACGCCATACTCAGTCTCGATGGCCTGGCGCAACCCGGTCACGCGGGCCTCATTTTCAGTGCCAGCCAGCGCAACCTGTAATTGCTTGAAAGTCTGCAATACTGTCGCCTGTGTCGCAGTGGCTGAACCAAACCCGGCTGTAGGCTCAGCCGAGGGCAGATCGTTATGAAAATGCGCGATTGTTGCCGCCAGGCTATCCATATGCTCCGGCAGAATCCTACCGTGCTCGGCAAGCCTGTCCAGTTGTTGAGAAGCAGCGAAGCGGCGCATTTTCACTGCATATTCGATAGCCGGTTCAGCGCCGATTTCCGGCGTTTCAGCCGTGCCGCCGAGAGGAATGACATCCAGATAGAGTTGGGGTGCAAGACGCCGGTTGAGGCGTAATTCTTCTTCACAGTAATGGCGGCGTGATGACAAATCTGTAAAGTCGAGGAAGCCCAGGTCGACCGACTTTTTTATTTTGTAGGCATAGCGTCCCGCCAGCAGTACCCAGGAAATGTGTGTTTCCATTACTCGCACCCGTTTTACCGGGTGGGGATAGGGGCGAGGATCCAATAAGGCAGTGATTAACCTGCCTTGAACGTCTCCATCAGCCTGCGGGATATCAGGCGGCCTCTTCGCTTGATTGATCGAATCTTTCATGACGATGATTGGCAGCTTGGCCGGCAGGTTTGGGGGTAACGGCTAATATCAGCCCCGCCGTATCAGTTGAACTGCTCTGCGAAGCGGGCAAGGAAGATATCGAGCGCGTTTTCGGGCAAATTGTTGATTCCGCCCGCTGCCTTGCGTCCTCCCCCTGTTTCAAACTTCATGCAGAGCATGTCGGCGCCCTCGGGGTTCGCCAATGGTGCTCGCACGCTGACCTTGTAGCCACCCGCCCGGTCGATCGTAATGACCGCATGCGCGCATGCCGGGTGGTCGTTCGCAAGTTTGTTTGCAAAGACACCGCTTACCCGTCTTGCCCATGCCGCATCCGGAAGGAGATAAGCAGCGTGATGCGCATGCTGGAGCAGGGGGCGCAACGATGCAGTCATGCGGATATCCTCCAGAAACCCTGCTGCAAGCTCCTTGAAGGCAGCCGATTCGGCGATAAAATCGAATGGATCGGGGTAGGGCGCCATTGCCTCATACAGCGCAAGGGGATGAAAATGCAGGTCTTCCAGAGTCTCGCCGTAGCTGTTGTAATTAAGGCATTCACCCAGGTGCGCGAGCTTTGCTATCTGCGGTTGGACAAGTCCGTTCTGTAGCGCGAGTCTATTGGCGCTTTCGCTGATGTTATCCCCAAAGGCTGCGGCAATCGCCCAAAAACAGTATTTCCCTTCCAGATGCCGGTCGACCAGCAGGCTTGTGCATACACCGGCAGATGTATCGATGTGCGCGGTCAAATTGGGATGGACGGGTATCTCCCCGGCATAATGATGGTCGAAATACTCGACAGCCACGCCGCCCTCCAGCAGTTGCACGAGGGCAGCACGATTGCTGTTCAGAGAGATGTCGAGCACAGTGACCCGTTCGCCTGCGTGAGCCTTGACCTGCTCCAGCAGCCGGATATCGCGCTTTAACCCTGTCACCAATTCTGTTCGAACAGGATTGTCCAGCAGAAGCTGATGGACGGCACAAAGACCGTCTGCATCTCCATTAAAAACGTGATAATTCATATTGAATTTTTAAATGTCCAACAGCTGGATGGTCCCATGATCTGCTCACCTTATTGGCCCGCTTACCTTAACTGCCTTCAATAACAAAGCCTATCGCACTGTACCTGGATAGGATTCCATCGTTCGTTATTTTTCGATTTGGGTGGCTCGCAGGCCTCGACTATACTCACACCATCAATCAGTTTAATCAACCCACCCACACAATGAGCTCATTATGAAAAAAATCATATTAGCCGCTGCATTGTTTTTCTTGAGTTCCCTGGCCCAGGCTGCCATACAGGGGAAGGAAGTCACCTACACCGCCAATGGCACGACACTCAAAGGTTATCTTGCATATGATGATGCAATAACACATAACCACCCCGCCGTACTGGTGGTGCATGAATGGTGGGGCCTCGACGATTACGCGCGGAAACGCGCAAAGATGCTGGCGGAACTGGGCTACACCGCGCTGGCCGTGGACATGTACGGCGAGGGCAGGCAGGCTCACCATCCGGATGAGGCCTCCAGGTATTCTGGAGAACTGAAGAAGAATCTACCGTTGGCGAAAAAACGTTTTGAAGCTGCCCTGAATTTCCTGCAGAAGCAGGAGAATGTCGATCCGAAGAACATTGCGGCGCTGGGCTATTGTTTTGGCGGCA
Organism: Nitrosospira sp. TNL300; assembly: GCF_055385915.1. Classification (NCBI taxonomy): domain Bacteria; kingdom Pseudomonadati; phylum Pseudomonadota; class Betaproteobacteria; order Nitrosomonadales; family Nitrosomonadaceae; genus Nitrosospira; species Nitrosospira sp. TNL300. The sequence continues at coordinate 1,040,328 of NZ_AP041005.1, forward strand.
GCGTCGCTCTGGAAATGGCTCGCCAGGGTGAAGATTTAAAAGGTGTGGCCAGCTTTCATGGCGGTCTGGCGACCGAGCACCCTGCTCAAAGGGGCAAGGTGAAGGCGCAGATTATCTCTTTTACCGGCACTGCTGATCCCATGATACCGGCCGAGCAGGTAGCGGCATTCAAGCGGGAAATGGAAAACGCCGGGGTAAATTACAAGGTGGTCACATTCCCCGGTGCCAGCCACAGTTTTACCAATCCCGAGGCCGATGAATACGGCCGCAAATTCAATTTGCCGCTTGCTTACGATGCGCAAGCTGACAAGGCATCATGGAAGGAGACGGGACGTTTCCTGGCCGAGATATTCAAGGCAAGGTGATGGCGTGCCGAACCCTGATGGTTTTTGTAGTCTCGAATGAGAGAGCAACCGTGTCAAGGGGTGATTAAATTCTTCCAGGGGGTTTGAGTTTTTATAATCACATTTACGGTTGTCAGGAGTTTGCGCATGCAGGCTGTCATGGCTACCTTGAAAGGTTTGCCAGAGGCGATCAGGCGTTCAAAGAATTGCCTGATTGCCGGGTTACAGCGTTTGGCCGTCAGAGTCGCCATATACAGCACGCAACGCACGTCGCACCGCCCTCCCCGAATGTATCGCTGTCCACGCCTCTGGCCGCTGTCATCATTGAAGGGGGCTACGCCAGCCAAAGCAGCAATTTGTCCCCGATTGAGGCATCCCAGTTCAGGCAGTCTGGCAAGCAGGGTGAAGATCGTTACCTTGCCCACGCCTGGTATGGAATCCAGCAGTTCCACTTTCTCCTTCCATGCCTCCGAGTTACGCAGCCGCTGATCCAGGTCACGCTCGAATCTTTCAATGCGCCGATCCAGCCAGACAATGTGTTCCTTGATATCACGCTTTGCCACCGGCAATACTGTTCCCAATCGGGCCTTTTCCTGGGCACGCATTACCACCAGTTGCATGCGCCGATCCAGAAGCTCCGCCAGCTCGCGTTGCGCTTCATCAGGCAGAGCACGCACAGGTGGATCAATGACCTGGCCAAATAGCGCCAGCACTCGGGCATCAAGCCGATCTGTCTTGGCTAGAATACCGCTTGCTTTGGCAAAGTCACGCACCCGTTTGGGATTGATCACCACAACCGGCAAACCCGCTGCCGCCAGGCAAGCAGCCAGGTTGGTTTCATATCCGCCGGTTGCTTCCAGCACAATACGCTCCACTCCACTTCCCCTTAACAATTCAACCAGGGCTGCAATGCCTTCCTCATCATTGCTAAACTGCTGGGGCGCACTCTGCGGCAAACAGTCAAAATCAAGCCAAGCCTTGCTAACATCAATTCCCACAAATTTAATTTCCATATTGCTTATCCCTGCCTTGTATTCAATGCGGTTTGTCACCTCACAACCGTTCGGGTTTGGGCAACTGGCAATTAATCAGTTGGGACTGTCGATCTTCGCTCTCTCCCGAACTTGACATGCAGAGCCTGGGCCAGTCGATCTGGCAATCCCTAAATGCTATTTTCTAACATACAAGGGCTGAAAACAGCCTGCACCGACTTGCAGGAATGCAGGAATTATTGGCAATCAGGATATTTGCGTACTTCAGGTATCCAGGCAGGGCCCGGAGCTGACGAAGCCGTTTGTAAGTCCGGTCTTAATGCTGCTCGAAAGCGCCAGGCGCCCATGAAGGAGTACAAAGGCTTTGACTGCAGAATCTGCCCTGCCTCCTTTCCAGCGTCCCAGCGGTGAACGCGGAGCGCGTTCACGCTTTCTTTTTATTTTTTCATCCTCCAGGTTCAGCTCGGGAGTTTGACGCCAAGGATATCCACATGCTCGATTTGCGGTGGCTCAGCCAGCAAATCGGCTGCATTTGCCATCAATGCGACAGCGATCGGGCCGGACAAATGCGCTGATCTTCCAGCCTCGTCCACAAATGCATCAAAAATACCAAAAGTCGATGGGCCGAGCCGCAGCGCAAACCAGATCGGTGTAGTGGTTTCCTGATTTGCCATTGAAAGCCCCTGCTTGAGAAAGCTTTCCACGTCCGCTTCCCTTCCGGGTTTAGCTTGTAACCGCACAAACAGTGCAACTGTTACCATTTTGATTTCCTTCCTCATATTGAACAATAAGACTCAGACTCTAGATATCAGGAAGATTTCTGCCAAGTGGCGATATTGACAATTTTGATATAATTCACGCCATGCGTATTCATATTCTTGCGCTCGACCAGGTTTTTGACACTGGATTATCAACGCTCCTGGACACACTGAGTATCGCGAACGATCTCGCAGTTTCTGCCAACGCATTGACGCGATTTGACCTAACTATCGTGGGTATGCGCCGGAGTATTCGTACCGGTCAGGGATTTTCTGTCCCGGTAGTGTCAGCGACGCGATGCGGCCCTCCGGATGTGGTATTGATTCCCGCGCTTGGGGCAAAAATGCCGGAAACACTGCGATTGGCGCTTAAGCGGCCGGATGTATGCGAGGCGGGCGATCTTTTGCGACAGTGGTCCAAAGATGACGTTCTTGTCGGCGCCGCCTGCACTGGAACCTTCGTTCTCGCCGATACTTTGCTTCTCAATGACCGAAGTGCTACCACATCATGGTGGCTTACTCCCTTGTTTCGCGAACGTTATCCTCGTGTGCGTCTGGAGGAATCACGCATGGTGGTAAGCTCGCCCGGATTTGTTACTGCTGGCGCTGCACTCGCGCATATTGATCTTGCGCTTTGGCTTATACGCCAAAGCAGTCCCACACTCGCAGAAATGACAGCGCGTTATCTGTTGATAGAACCACGAGCGTCACAGGCAGCTTTTGCAATTCCTGATCATCTTGCACATACCGATCCACTGGTCCAGCGATTCGAGCGCTGGGCTCGGCGCAGGCTGGGTGAACGTTTTTCGCTGAGCGAAGCAGCCAGTGTGACAGGTACAAGCGAGAGAACGCTTTCGCGCCGGCTAAAGGCCGTCCTGGGAAAATCCCCGCTTTCTTATTTTCAGGATCTTCGTATTGAACGTGCTGTATATCTCCTGGGGACGAGCAACGACAATGTAGACGCGATTGCTGCCCAGGTGGGTTATGCAGATGGTGCAACCTTGCGCACCCTTCTTCGCCGCAGGGTCGGTCGAACGGTGAGCGAACTCCGAACCAGGACCCGGACGATTTCCAATTCATTCAACGACTCTCAAGCGCAGAATATCGAGTGACCAAAGGTACAGGGGAATATAAACTCGTGCCAATATTCGAAGACTGACTACCTGGGTCATAAGAAATTTAAAATAGCCAATTTTGCATATATTAAACGCCAGATGGCTTGCCTTCTTCTCGATGCCGCTTTATCATCATTTTCATGACGTCTTTCTCCTCATCAGTGGCCCATAAGCCGTTTTCCGCCTCGAACATTCTGGGAGGCAAGCAGGTACTCCACGCTGATCCAAGTTCGGCGGTCGAGTGGATAGAGCTTGTGCGCAGGGGCATTCCCGCCCCGGCGATCGATGCAGTTCTTGGGCTTGTGGACTTGCGTCAGGGTGAACTCTCCCGCGCGCTGGATATCCCTGAGCGCACGCTGGTGCGGCGAAAAAAGGAGGGAGTGCTCAACTGTGAGGAATCCGGCAAGTTGCTGCGCCTAGCGCGGGTTGTTGAACGTGCCGGCGAGGTGTTTGAGGATGGTTCCCTGGCGTTGGACTGGATCAAGTCGTCCAACGCCAGCCTGGGCGGCGCCACACCCCTTTCCATGCTGGATACTGATCTTGGCGCCGATTCAGTGATGACTATTCTTGGTCGGATCGAGCACGGTATTTTCACTTGAAGTTGATGGTGTGGCGTATCGTCACACACCGCTTCGCCACTTCTGCATTTTCCGGCGAAGGCGCACGGCTGTTCGGTGGGCGCTGGAACCGCAAGGGCGAGCCCGTAGTGTACACGGCACAGAGCAGGTCACTGGCCTTTCTCGAAATGCTCGTCCAGGACGAGCCCCTGCGCGCCCATTATCTGCTGATACCCGCGGAAATTCCTGGCGATATCCCCAGACTGGAAATCGATATCGAACAGCTCCCTGAGAACTGGCGAACCCTCGAGAGCCGTAGAAATCTCGAGGAGATTGGCAGCCGGTGGCTGCGTGACGCCAGATACTGCGTGCTGGACGTTCCCAGTGTTGTAATTCCTGCCGAGCGAAACCTTCTGCTCAACCCGGCGCATCCCGATTTCCGCAGAATCCGAATAGGCCAACCGGAAAGCCTCAAGAGCGATCTACGGCTACTACGGAATTTATCCGGAGCAAGGTGAATAAGGGATATTATTCGGTGCGTGGTCGATGCAGGAATAGTTGATTCAGTCACTGACCGGCACATAAACCAGATTGAGGCTTTCCACCTCAACCGGCCATGGGGCGCGTGGCGGTTTGCCCGGCTCATCCACTTCCAGGCACAACTCTACGTGGTCGTCCACGATCGCGTTCCTGGGAAGAGGGATGGTGTAGGTTACAGTCGCTGCTTCATGGCGTAGTGTTCCTGGTGCGGCATACGGCGATACGGTGCCGAACAGTGTTCCATCCGGTGCGGTGACGCGAATTTCCGCTCCCTGGGATAAAGTACGCGTGCGCACTTCAACCCAGACTCTTTCATTGCTCGAAACCGGGCGCGGAAGCGTAAGCTCGATCACGCCCTGTTGCACCTCGACCTGGGCAGAAGCGCTGTTCTCCCATATGGCCGAGAATATCAGAACAGCAATTATCGCGGTGAAGTGTAACTGCCGTCTGTATTTCGACGCGGTCAATGCGCCTCCACGACAATGGAAAGTACCTCGGCCTTCGGTTCCGCGCCATGTCTTGCCGTCAGTACTCCCGGTTTTGCCATTCGCTCCGAAACAATCCGGATATTCAATGCCCCACTGGCTGCAAGCTGCGCCTTCTGCCGCATTGCCTCGATCGTGCCCGATAAAGGCACGGTAAAGGTAACCGGGGCCTGTATGGTGTGATGACCGAACATCGAGAGCGTGCCGACATAGTGAGGACTTGATGGGTCCGTTCGACTGCTCCCATCATCCACCATCACGGCAAAATCATGATGATGCGCCAGCGGCGGCAGCGCCAGGGTGATCTTCGCATACAATCGCGGTGCTTCCGTCTGCGCACGCAGGCCAAGCAGCGGGGACGGAAGTGTCACGACAGCGCTTGCTGCCCGCTCCCCGCTCACCACGGAACGGCTGATCTGAGCCCTGATGCTCTCAGCGGGCACGGCGGCGCCCATCAGCGAGGCCAGCATAGGAGGTGCAACCACTTCCTCGCCGGAGCCGGGCTCGTAATCGTAATTGAAATCCCCGATAGTCGCGTAGTCCCCAGCGATTCTTTTCTTCACCGGCTTTCCCTTTGCATCGACAAAGAACAGAAACGGCTCCCTCGACCAGGCATCGCAGTCCGCGCCTTCGGGCAGGGCAGGGTATCCCCTCGCCAACTGCTTGCGGGTCCATACGTCCCAAAGCCGGTCGATATTCGCATGGTGCAGGAAAAAAAGCGGATCGACAGGCGAAAGGTTGGCCTGCATGAAGCCGCCGCTGTTGGTGGTGTTGCCCTTGGGGTCGGTGAAGATGCCGCCGACGCAGTTGTGCACCCGGTTGTGCGGCTGCCCTTCCAGCACGCCAAATCCTGTCAGGGCACTGTGACCGAGGGTCTTCGGGCTGGCAAACGTGAGAAAATCGCGAGGCGCCAGTGCGTCCAGCAACGTTTGCAGGGAGACGGCCTTCGTCGTTTTTTCGTCGAGCTCCGGCTTTTCCCGGGTCGCGCCGCGTGCCTGCGCGAGGTCGAAAAAGAACCGGCCTCGCGGGTCGTTGAGCATATCGAACCACAAATCCTCCGGGGAACGGATTCCCCGGGCGAGAAGCTGACCATACTGAGTCCTATCGTCGAATTCACCGTTGGGCCCATAAATGCGCTTCCAGTAATCCGCCCTGGCGATCACCCCGCGAAAACGGTTCTGAAACTCGCGCGAGGTCGCAATATAGGCCGGGTGAGTAGGGGTGAGCACATTCTCGAACATGACGGCGGGCACGCGTGCACGAAAGGGATTGCTGGGGTCCGTATTCTCCGTCCAATCCCAATAGGGAAGGGCAAACCCTGGGTCGCCGCTGAGCTCACGGCAAATCTGCTCGAACCAGCCGATATAGCCGCGGTGCCAGACCAGAAACCACCAGTTGCCATGCGGGCAATCCATCGTGTGAGTGAGCGCGATGCGATACCAGTTGCGCGGATCCTCCGGCGGGAGCTTGAGCATCCTGGCGATAGCCCTCTTGTAGCTTTCGATGGCGCGCTTTGCCTCCGGGTTCAGAACGTTCAAACGCCGATACTTCGCTTTCCCTTGCGCCTGGGCTCCGAAGGGCAGGGCAGAAGCGCCGATGGTGGCAGTCGTCGCCGCCGCTGCTTTCAGGAATGTACGCCGGGACATGGTGGATGAGAGTAATTTTGGCTGCATGGTTAAACCTTGTTTATGGTTATTGATTCTGGATAAAGCTGAACGGATAAAATTAAATGGGTAAAGCTTGACGGGATGGCAAGCAGGGGCACGCAATTTTACGGAAACGCGACGCGACGGGAGGTTAAAAGAATCTTTCCAAAGAACTTTTCTTTCAGCTATGCGTTTCAGCCTCATGCCTCACCCGGCTCAGGCATTTGACATATGGCCGCAAAGAACCAGATTAGATAACCGAATGGAAGTCAGGAGTAGCTGTAAAATCTTACAGGTAGCGCGGAAAGCTCCTCCATTCATGGGGGGAGATGGATAGCGCGGACGCTGGAAGCTCGGCAACTGGAATACAAGGCGGTATGGAATGGCGGCTTTGTCGTTGCCGTTCCACCGCAATACACCAGCCAGACTTGCCCATGCTGCGGCCATGTATCGAAAGGCAATCGCCAGATGCAAGCGAAATTCGAGTGTATCGAGTGCGGCTTTGAAGAAAACGCCGATCTGGTCGGCGCGATCAATATTTTAGCGCGAGGGCATTGCGTTTTAGCCTGTGGAGAGCCGGTGCAGTCAGGCCGCTCGATGAAGCAGGAACCCACCGAAGCGACTCAGGCTATCGCAGCCTGAGCGCCGTAAGAATCGTCGTCCTTCAGGCGGCGAGGATGTCAAAGGTACCCGGCTTTGAACCGCCACAGGGGAATTAACCTTGCCTGCTTTCGAGGAACGCTGGACTGGAGGATACATCTTCGAGAATGAATGGCAGAGTTTTCGCACACGCCAGAATCGTACCCTGGAACTGATAACTGCTGAGCATACCTACGATAGAGCCGGGCGCTACATCGTAGCCGTCAAGGTGATCGACATCTTCGGCAACGATACCATGACGCTTGTGCCGATAAACGTGGGGTAATAGGGACTTTTGCAAGAAGCTCATCAGTCCAGATTTACATGCGCTGATTATTGCTATCGAGTTTTTCCGGCACAAGGCGATAGCCAAGCGCATTCATAATTGAATTGACATTATCGAACCGCGGGTTGCCTTTGCTAGACAAAGCGTTTTGAATTCCTTGTCGCGTCAGCCCTGTCTTTTCAGCGATATGGCTTATGCCTTTTACCTTTGCGATAACGCGCAATGATGCCAGCAAGGAAGCCGAGTTATGATCTTCCGCATACTCATCGAAAATCTCGTCGAGGTAAGCATCGATTTCTTCCAGGTGATTACGAAAATATTCTTCTTCAACCTCTCTGAATTGCCGGTATGTTCGCTTAGCCATGATCCTTGTACTCCTTCCAGTATTCTTTCGCGGCTTGTATATCTCTGTCTTGGCTATCTTTGTCGCCGCCATATAATAGGATAACCATGCGACCAGCCTCCTCACCAAAATATACTCGATAGCCGGGGCCGAAAAATATCCGAAGCTCCAACACACCTTCGCCGACAGGGCAGCAATCGCCATATAGCCCTTGTTCCAGCCTGCGGATGCGCCTCAAAATAAGGCGACGGCCTTTTTGGTCACGCAAGCCATTGAGCCACTCTGTAAAAGGCTCTTTACCTTTATCATCCTGATAGATGATGACTGTTTTTAGTTCTGTGGCCTGCACCATTTCCTTCTCTTTTGACCATATCATTGCCAAATATATTTGGCAATGACTTTTACCAGAATTTCTATATCCAAAATATACGTTTAATCGGTAACATACTGTCCCACAAATTCTGGAATTCCGGGTGATTGTGCAATCGTCGCGCGGTGCTGAGATTGGCTTTTCCAGACGGGTTTCAATACCATAGAAATGCAGGACTTAGAACCGCTGAAACGCTGCTACCTTCAGGGTGCTAGGGAGACTTTCAAGTAAGCAAATTCAAGTGGGCCGAGAACGACGAAACGGAGAACTACGTCTACTCCATAGCCTCCATGTCCCTTGCAGCTAGAGCCACAAGGGGGCTTGCGCTTTCGGGCATATGGGTGGGCTAGCCAGAAGAGGATCAGCCTACGACGCCTTTGCCCCCGCGCATGCCGCATACGTGGGATTCAATCTGCAAGCATCGTGACTCGCGATATTATGAACAAAGAAGCGGGAGGGGTTATTCAGCAGTGCAAATAAAACGATTAAGAATATCTAACTTCCGTTCTATTCAGCAGGCAGACATTGAATTTGGCCCCGTCACTGTTCTCATCGGAACAAATAATGCTGGTAAATCGGCTATATTGGAGGCTATCCGTATCGCGCTAACCAGAAGGTGGGGGCAGCGAGGAACTGGATTTACTGAATATGACGTTCATTTATGCGATGGCAGATCAGATCCCAAGCTCGGCGATCCCGTCGTCATTGAAGTCGAACTTCAGGAGGAGGTCGCCAACGAGTGGCCCGAGGATCTCCATGGTGAACTGGAAGATATAATCCAGCTAGACCCCGTTTCCGGCCGGGCCTCCATCATCATGCGTGTGAGCTGCTCATGGGACGCAGCCGAAGAAAGTTTCGTTCCGCGGTGGGAGTTTCTGAACGTCGACCGAAATCCGCTAGCCGGCCGCGGCGCCCGCGCAGTCAACCTTCAGGAATTTTTTCAGTTTCTTCCCGTCTTCTATCTGGAGGCGCTTCGCGACGTCGCGGATGAGTTTTCATCGCGAAGCCAGTTCTGGGGCAAGCTGCTCCGGACTGTACAGATTCCTGAGAACCTCGAGCAAAAATCGAAGCGCATTTTCGATTTGCTGAACCGGCGGCTTCTCGATGCCGATCCGCTTCTCGCTAACCTCGCGACTGGCCTTTCGCACATCAGCCGTGTCGCTGCTACCGATGTCCCCGGCCAAGCCGATTTGCGCCTTCTGCCGCTGAATACATGGGATATCCTCTCCAAAGCCGAGGTCATCTATCAGACCGAGGGCGGCAAACCTTGGTTGCCGTTGGCAAAGCATGGACAAGGCGTCCAAAGCCTCTCGGTAATGTTCCTGTTCAAGGCCTTCGTCGAGCTGATCCTCAGCGACTTATACAGGCCCGAAAGCTCGGCCGTTCTCGCACTGGAGGAGCCTGAAACCCATCTCCACCCCCAGGCAGCGCGAAGCCTCTGGCGTCATATCAGTGAGCTTCCTGGCCAAAAGATCGTCACGACCCATTCGCCATACTTCCTCCAGCACGTTCCGTTTCGTAACATTCGCGTGGTCCGGGTCGAGGCGAACGGTACAACAGTAAGCTCGCTGCCACGCCAGTATCGAGCGTCCATTCCTTATATTCCAGTAATCGACGCGATCATTAACGCGTCGGGGGGCCTGATTACCTATGATCGCGGTCTCAATGAGCTGGTGCTTTCCGGCACGTTGCCGCAGTATCAATACCAACAGCTCATAATCGCCTACAACGGGCGGCCAGACACTGTCGCCCTTCACGCGGCGCTGCGTCAGGTCTCCGATGCGTCCAAGGAATTTATCTCCGACGCAGAACTCAATCAGCTCGAGACCTTCGCCCGGCGTATCCGCGGCGAGATCTTTTTCGCCCACAGGTGGCTCTTGGTCGAAGGGCAGTCGGACTATCACCTGGTCCACGGCATAGCTAAAGGTCTGGGCTATGACCTTGACGAGCATGGTGTGGCCGTCATCGACTTCCAGAATTGCGGTAACCCCGAAATCTTTGCCGTCCTTGCTCGCGCGTTGCGCTATCCATGGCTGATCATCGTGGACGGAGACCCTGCTGGGCAAGGATACCTCGCCAAAATCGCGGGTCGAAGCTTCTCCCCACAGGAAATGGCTAGACGCGCCTTCTCGCTGCCGGCGGGTTATCTAGAGCAGCAACTCGTCACAGACGGACTGCAAGCGGAGCTGAAGGCAATCCTTGTTTCACTCGGCAACGCGGCTGCGGCAAATCTCAATGATGCCGATTTGATTACAACGCTCAAGAAAGACAAAAGCGGCTATGCTGCCGTACTGGCTAAGCAATGCGCTGAAAATCCGGCATTGGCCCAGCGCATGCCGGAACCGTTCCGCAATGCAATCCTGTCTCTGAGAGGCCTGACATGATGGAATCTGCCCTCAGCGTAGCGCTGTCCGAACTGACCGAAGCACAGGCCATCGCCGTCGACTGGCGCGATGGACCAATGTTTGTTCTGGCAGGTCCCGGCTCCGGCAAGACGCGCGTGCTGACCAGGCGTGTCGCCAAGTTGCTTGCCGATACCCCGGACCGCTCGTTTCGTGTCCTCGCCCTGACATTCACCAACAAGGCCGCCGACGAGATGTCAGGTCGGGTTACCGCTCTCGTACCGGAACAGGAACGGCGCGCACTGATCGGAACGTTTCATTCCTTCTGCATGCAGATGCTGCAACAGCATGGTTCACATATCGGGATCAATCCCGATTTCGCGATCTATTCCCTCGACGTCGATCGTCAGGAGATTCTGCGAGGTGCGATCAAACACGCTGGTTTGGGTGCGGACGATGTCCGGCTCCTCTCGACCATAGACAAACTCAAGTCGCAGCTGGTGCAGCCAGCGGGATCAGCGCGGTATTTCCGCGACCCGTCCGATGGAGCGCGCGTCGAGCAAGTCTATACCGCTTATGAGGCCGCCCTAACGCAGGCCAACGCTCTGGATTTTGGTTCGCTCATCGCCCAAGCCCATCGGCTTGTTACGAGCTTCCCCGGTATCGCCGCACGCTATCGCAAAACTTACGCCTACTGGATGTTCGATGAATTCCAAGACACAACAGACGGGCAGTATCGGTTGATCCGTGCGCTGGCGGCCGACGATTTCAAAAATGTCTTTGCCGTCGCCGACGACGATCAGATCATCTATCAGTGGAATGGCGCAAGCTATCAGCAGATTCAGCGGTTTCGAGCCGATTTTTCGCCGCAGGAATTACAGCTTCCTACGAACTACCGGTGTCCACCTGCGATCGTTGCGGCTGCCAATCATCTTGTAGTCCATAACCTTCAGCGAACCACCGCCAAGCGGCCGCTTGAGGCAGGCAAGACATCGCTTCGCTATCCAAACGAGCAGCACATCCGTGTTCTGCGCTACTCCACCGACGAGGTAGAAGCGGCGTCGATCGCCGATGGGATTTCTAAGATCGACCGTAGCTGCTGGGGTGAGGTGGCCGTTCTTGCGCGTACGCGTTACATGCTTGAAAAGTTGCAGGCAACGCTAACACAGAAACAAGTCACTGCGGTGATTGCCCAACGCCGCGATGATTTTAGGTCGCCTCAATTTCTGTGGCTGGCAGCAGTCCTGCGCCAAGCCCTTCGGCCCCTTGATCGCCGTGCTCTAGAAATTCTAACCGGCGCGTTTAATCGCTGGTTTGGCACCGATACGCGGGTCGATCTGATCATCACGACTACCGAACTCACCGAACGTTCCTTGCTCGATGAATGGGCCGTAGCGGTGAGAGATTCGCTAACCGAGAATCCGGATGCTGTCACCTTAGTCGACCTTGCAGCAAAGTTTGGAAAGGAACCTACACGATTCAGGCCCTTTGTCGACGCCGTGCTCGCCAAAATCCCCGCTCAGGATGACGAATCCAGCGATATCGCCGAAGATCGGGCAGCCTGGTCCGCTCTGGCGAGAAGCATCGGCAAGTCCATCGGTCGTGATGCCCCATTGGAGCAGTTCCTTCAGGAACTCGCTATCCGCTCGAAGGAGGCCCCGGTCGGGAGCCATACTGTCACACTCATGACCATTCACGGCGCCAAGGGGAAAGAATTCGACCATGTATACGTCGTTGGCCTTGCAGAGGATATTCTTCCGAGCTTTCAGAGCCTGAAAGCGGGGGAGAACAGCCCGGAGATGGAAGAAGAAAGGCGCAACTGCTTTGTGGCCATCACACGCGCGCGGGAATGGCTTTGCCTGTCCTATGCTGACTCTTATCGCGGGTGGGCAAAACAGCCTTCTCGTTTCCTGAAAGAGATGGGCTTCGTACTGCCTGACCAGTCGGCAGAGTGAGACTACAGGCGCTGCATCGTCGAACACCAGGGTTGCTTGATAATCACCGAGAGTAACCTCGGGAAAGTCATTCCCCGCGGCCATGTTGCGGACGCTGGTGGCTGCGAAAGGAGGGAAGTCGGCGGGAATCGGCGTTCCCGGTTTTATACGGAACTGGCGGAGAGAGAGGGATTCGAACCCTCGGTACGGTTTGACCCGTACGCACGCTTTCCAGGCGTGTACCTTAAACCACTCGGCCATCTCTCCTGTTGAGGGTTCCAGGAAAGGAACCCGGCAAAGGGCGCAAAGGATACACCAGAACGCCATCCCCGGCAACTTTGCGGTAGTATAGCCGAAAGCGGCTCATCCGTACGGAGGGGCCTCGAATCCTTTGATCCCAGAAAAACCAGAAACAGGAAGTAGCATGCAGATCAAATCCCGCATCCGCACCATCGCGCATTATCCCCATGAAGGTATCATGTTTCGGGATATCACTACGCTGTTGAAAGACCCGGTGGGGTTGCGCGCGACGGTTCAGGAGATCGCCAGTCGCTACAAGAGCATGAAAATCGATAAAGTGGCGGGGATTGAATCACGCGGCTTCATTATTGGCGCGCCGGTTGCCTACGAGCTTGGCGTGGGTTTTGTGCCAGTGCGCAAGAAGGGAAAGCTGCCTGCCGAAACGCGCGGGCGCGATTATCAGCTGGAATACGGCAGCGACCGCATCGAGATTCATGTGGATGCGATTCAGAAGGGCGACCGGGTGCTGCTGGTGGATGATCTGATCGCTACCGGTGGGACGGCGGAGGCCGCCGCTGGGTTGATACAGGAGATGGGCGGCGAGGTGGTGGAGTGTGGCTTTGTCATCGATCTGCCGGATATCGGGGGCAGGGCCCGGCTGGAAGATCAGGGGCTCAAGGTGTTTGCGCTGTGCGAGTTTGAAGGAAACTGAGCTCTGGCTGGATAGAGCCTATAATGGTTTATATAAACGCATTATCTATGGTCAAGAAGGATACTCATCAAAGTCTCCATGAAACCCCGGCCTTCAGGCCGGGGAGATAAGGAGGCGATTTTGCAGTTTGCATCCTGCCTCCATTGATATTCTTAAATGATATATTCTGTAAATGGAAGTCAAGCGTGCATACAAATTCCGCTTTTACCCAACGTCCGAGCAAGAAGAAAATCTTTCCAGGACGTTCGGGTGCGCTCGTTTTGCCTACAACTACATGCTGCGCCAGAGAACTGATGCATGGTTTCAGCGTCAGGAAAGAGTCGGATACGCTGACACTTCCGCGATGCTCACGGCGCTCAAGAAAACACCGGAGCACGTGTGGCTGAATGAGGTTTCCAGCGTTCCGGTTCAGCAATCCCTTCGCCATCTGCAAACGGCTTTCAGCAACTTCCTTGCTCGCCGTGCCAGGTATCCTGCGTTCAAGTGTAAGGACGGCAATCAGTCGGCTGAATACACGACCAGCGCGTTCAAGTGGGACGGAAAGAAGCTTCGCATTGCGAAGATGGATGCCCCGCTGAATATCCGTTTTTCGCGCACCATCCCGAAGGCTGCTACCGTGACAACTGTCACGGTCAGCAAGGACATCGCGAACCGCTTCTTTGTGTCCATGCTCTGCACTGATGAGGTCGGAGCAAAGTCCAAAGCAGCCGGCAAGGTTGGTATTGATCTGGGACTGACTCACTTCGCAATCCTTTCAACAGGCAAAAAGGTTGCTTCTCCCAACACGTTCCGCAAGAACGAAGCCAGGCTCGCCAGACTGCAACGCAGGCTGGCAAAGAAGCAGAAAGGCTCCGCAAACCGGCGCAAGGCAAGGTTGAAAGTAGTCCGGTTGCACGCCAGGATTGCAGATTCGCGCAGGGATTTCCTGCACAAACTTTCGACACGGCTGATAAACGAAAACCAAGTGATCGCCATTGAAAGTCTCGCTGTCAGCAACATGCAAAAGAACCGCTGTCTATCGAAGTCGATCAGCGATGCAAGCTGGTCTGAGTTCGTGCGGCAACTTGAGTACAAGGCCAGTTGGCATGGCCGGGAACTGATTGGTATTGACCGCTGGTATCCAAGCAGCAAGCGATGTGCGGACTGCGGACATACCGTCAAGGCAATGCCTTTGAAAGTACGCGAATGGACATGCCCGGAATGCGGGACTATCCACGACCGCGACATCAACGCGGCGCGTAACGTTTTGGCCGCCGGACTGGCGGTGTCAGCCCATGGAGAAACTGTAAGTCCTGTCTGCATGTAAATGTGAATAGGCAAGGTTCTGTGAAGTGGGAATCTCTTTCCTTTAGGGAGGGGAGGATGTCAAAGTGTGTGTTGTCCTGTTATTGATCTTCATGCTGGCACCGGTCGCATCCTTGGCCGCTCAGGCTCACGATTATGCGGCGTGGTCAAAAAAGAACCTTGATGGCTCGTGGACGCGGATTACGGAAATTGCTGTTGCCACCTCGTCTCTGCCCTCTGTGGTACCCAAGGATATCGGCAAATTTTGCCCAGCCTATAAGCATTTGCCACGCAAAAAAAGGATTCAGTTCTGGGTGGGTCTGCTTTCGTCCATGGCGGAATTCGAAAGTACCTTTAATCCTGAAGCGGCTGCCAGAGGGCCCTCCAAAGACGTATTCAGCAGAAGGGGGGGTGTGAATCGAGGGCTGCTGCAAATATCAAAAGAAAGCGCAAACCAGCCGGGCTATAGCTGTGGCATCAAGAAGGCAAAACATCTGTACGATCCCGCCATTCATCTCCCATGTGCGGTAAAAATATTGTCTACATGGGTCAGTGCTGACCGCGTAATAGCCTCTTATAAGGGGAATAAAAAAACCAGGGGTGGGGGACGCTATTGGGCTGTGCTCCAGGAAAAAAATGGCCGCCTGCCTGCAATATCGAGTTTCACCAGAAATTTGTCATTCTGCCGGAAGGGCTGAATGAATTCCTTGCCCGGCCCGGCGGCGTTGTTTGATGCTTTTGGGATAGGCGGCATTACCGCTGTCAGCCGTTCACGTTTTAGAACCTGAAGTTGTACTGAACGTAGAACAGATCAGGCGAGACGCGTGGCGCCTGCGCTTTCAGGAAATCGCCGGCAAATAGTTTCGAATATCCTATCAGCACGTCTTCGTGCCGGTCGACGTGTATGTTGAAGCGGAAATCGATCTCATCCCCGACATAGCTGCCGGATTGTCCGGTTGCGTCTCTAAGGGTGGCGGTGCCTGCGGCGTTGTACAGGAAATCGCGTTTGTTCGCCAGATAGAAGCGGTGGTACTGGGCGGTGAAATGGGCCCAGGTCAGGGGATGCAGATTGAGTTGGGCGTTGAAGTCGTGGATGTTCTGCCTGCCCACGCGATCGATCCATCCGAGGTAATAATTGCCGAAGGGGAAAAGCTGGTTGAAGGTGGTGCGGCTGCCATCGGTCAGATTATTGTCGCCCGAGGCAAAGTCGTAGCGCAGCCAGAATTGCGGGTTCAGCGGCTTTCCCTTGAAGTGGTAGCCAGCGCCGGAGGCAACGGCAAAGGCCGAGATATCCTGGTTGGAATTCTGGCCGAACTGGTACATGCCTTCCAGTTCGTACAGGAACTGGTTGTAATCTCCGGCCACGCGGCTGCCAAGAGTATGCGTGATCGAATCGCCCCTGACCCCGGCTCTGCCCGCGGCAAGGTTGCGGTTGTCATCCAGGCTCAGAAAATAGAAATCGGCCAGGTGCCCCTTCATGGGCTTGTATGTTCCCCACAAGCCGAAGAATTCGCGCTTCTCATCCCAGTTATCGAAATTGTTTCTTTCCGTTACCATCGGGCGCACCCAGAATGCATCCAGGTCGAACGTGGGCGTGCGCCAGAATCCCTTCACACCCTGGAAAGTGCGGCGGGCGTTGACCCAATCGAGCGTGGAAATCAGTCGCTGCGAGCCATAAAGCAATTCCTGCCGCCCCACGCGCAGATAAGCCGGGCCGTCCTTGACGTTGGCGATCTTGATGTCCGCAAAAACATTCAGCATATCCGTGTGGTTGACATCGGTGACTAACGGCGCCAATGCCTGGCTGAAAGTGCGCGCGTCCAGAAACTCCGCGAACAGCCGGATCCGATCCTGATACCAGAAGTCGGCATGGAAGCGGCTGCGGATCATATGGTAGTTGTCGCTGGTATTGGTCAGCCGGGCGTCGGATTCCCGCATATACCGGTACCAGAAGTTGCCGCCAAATGACAAAAGGAAGTCATCGCCAAGATGGATGCGCTTGACGGGGTCGAAAATATCCTTCTCATGTTCGGGCTTTTCGAGATAGCGGAAATCGATATCGAAAGCCGGCGTGGTCATGAGGGCATAGAGCGCATAGGGGGAAACGGGTGGGCCTTCACGCTTGTTGCCGGTTATATGATCCCAAAGGGAGTAGTACCTCGGCCCTGAGGGGGCAATGATAAACATGCCCGGGTGGGATGGGGCGGTTACAGGAGGTACCTTCGACCAGTCGAACCGTCGGCTGCTTCCGTCACTGCTCGTTGCAGGTGGCGATGCCTCCGATGTTGTCGGGACTACCGTGATGCTGCCGGCGGGAGCAGGATCTGCCGCAGAAGCCTGGAGCGCCATACTCAGCACGCCTGCCAGGCTGAATCTCACAAATAATCCCGGTGTACGTTGTGTAGGGCTTGAAAAGGAGTTGGGGTTTTTGGCAGGCGTGAATGAAGCAGGCAGGCAATCAGGCAGACGCATAGCGGGATTTCAGGGACCTCGGATAAAAAAATGCCCGCAACTATAGCAAAATCAGCGTCTATTTTGAACTGATGAGCAAAGCGTGTTCAGGTGCTCCGCGTATTTGAATTGCATATCCTCAGGGCAGGATACTGTAATACGCTTTGCTTATTGCGCTTGTCGGGGAGACTGTGGGGCAGAGCGGTAGCGAATCAACGGCTTCTGATGGATAGACTCCGGATAGATGCTCGGGCCTACCTGTAAAACTTCCCCTCGCGCTCCGGCTGGTAGATGATTTCCTCTATCCGTACCTTGATTGTGCCTCCGCCTGGACGCGGCCACTCTATCTCGTCGCCGGTGGAAAGCCCAAGCAGCGCACTGCCAACCGGCGCAAGCACGGAAATTTTATCGCCGGACCCATCGACATCTTTTGGATAGACCAGCGTCAGACGGAAGTCCTGACCTGAGGAATCGATGCTGAACCGTACTGTGGAGTTCATGGTTACCACCGCGGGCGGTATTTGCTCGGGCTCGACGATTTCGGCGCGTTCAAGCTCGGCTTGCAGTTCCGCATTGCCAGGAACCGCATTGGCTGGAAGCGACTCGAGCAAGGTCTCAAGCCTGTCCAGGTCCTGGGATGTCAATACGATGTGCGGTCTGCTGTTCATTTCAACCTCGTTTCAAGTTCTGTTATCGCCCTTTGCTACGCCGCCAAGCACTTACTGCTGCTGTCTTCCTGACCTCCAGTGCCGGTTCCTCGTCGGAAGTTTTGATCGGGCCGATCGGATAGGATGCCACTGATTCTATCATCAAATGTCATGATATTACCGGAGCAGCAGGAGTTCATATGCTGCTTTTATGGGCATTCCCGTTCGTCAGGATTAACGAATCAAGTACAGTTCGTCTTTGACCCCTCATCGTATTGAGCGTAGAGTCGAATAATGAGCATACGACGAGCACATAATTTCTTTTTTTGAGGAGCGGTGGCCATGCAATCTCCAACTATTGTAAATCCCTCCCAATTAGACCCGGTCAATCCGGCAATCGAAAAGTATATTCGCAGTCTGGTGGGACAGACTGATCATCCGGTGCTGACCGAAATGGAAGCGGTGGCTGCCAAAAACAATTTTCCGATCGTTGGCCGCCTGGTCGGCGTTTTTCTGGAGACACTGGCGAAAACGATCGATGCCAAACGTATTTTCGAGTTCGGCAGCGGCTACGGCTATTCAGCTTACTGGTTCGCAAAAGCAGCCGGAGCGAATGGAAAGGTGATCTGTACCGATGGCGATCCTCAGAACAAGGAAAAAGCCGAGCAGTATCTCAAGTCTGCCGATCTGCTGGAGAGGATCGATTTTCGCACCGGCATCGCACAGGAGATATTCGGGCAGATCGAAGGAGTATTCGATATCTGCTACAACGATGCGGACAAGGGGGATTATCCGGAAATCTGGCGTATGGCAAAAGAAAGGATTCGTCCAGGCGGGTTGTACGTTGCGGACAACGTGCTCTGGCATGGGCGGGTGGCGGTGGAACATTATGTCGATATTGTTCCCGGATGGACAGAAGCCATTCTTGAGCACAACCGGCTGATTTTTGGTGATCCCGATTTTGACGCTTTCATAAATCCAACGCGGGACGGCGTTGTCGTGGCGCGAAGAAAGGCACAATGACACTATTTGTAATTCATTCCTAACGCCAAACCCGCCAGGCCCGATCTCTGGAGGGAGCAGGGCTGCTAAAAAATATCGAAATAAAATATCGAGAGCTCAAATCCAGCAGCTCAAATCGAAAGAAAATTTTTATAATTTTTTGTTGTATTTCTGAAGGGGATGTGTAAAACTGTTTTCCAGTAAAGTTGTAGCGCGAAACTAGGGTTCCGGCTTCTTTTCTCGAAGTGTCTGGTCCGAGAGTTTCCGGCTTCGTCATGACGAGGCTCCACGGAGGGATAAAAGCCCGGGAGATCATGTAGTTATTACATTGATTCCCGGAGTTTAACCGCCGAAAAGGAGACTTGGTCGTGCATCTCCCTCCTGTACTTTTCCCCGCTTTTTCAGTTGCCAGCCCGGTTACGATAGAACTGTGTGGCAAGCAGTTTATAAGTCATACCGACGAAAGCCGGTATCCAATGGTGTGCGAAGCACACCATTGTGGGTTCGGACGGGATTCCGGATTGTGCCCTGGAATGACGAAGCTCGTAGTATTTTTTCGCCGCATAAATAGCTGCGATAGCCGCGATACAAATAACCGCGACACCTGCGATCTCAGTCCGCCATGGCTGTGCGCCTCCCTGCTCATCGCTTCGGGCAGCATGAAGAGGCCGACAAATGGTCAGCCAGGTGGAATCATTCCGTGTGTCTCGAAAGGGATATCATGTCCATAGAAGAAACCCCGAATACATTTTCCCGTCCTGCTGCCGCCCCCGTCACCGACGACAAGCTTCATCGCAGCATGAGCGTATGGAACAGCTTTACGCTCGGGTTCGCCGTTGTTTCCCCCGTGGTAGGGCTTTACGCCACCATCAGCGTCCAGACCACTGTGACAGGAGGGGGATGGTTCGGCGCGCTGGTCACTTGTCTCGTCATGCAGTTGCTCGTAGCCACGGTTTACGCCGAACTGTCTTCACAATTCCCGATTGCGGGCGGTGCATACAAATGGTCGCGTCAACTCGGAGGCGTGATCACCGGGCAATTTGCCGGCGTCATCTACGTCAGTTCCACTATCGCCATGCTTACCACCACTGCCTATACGGGTGGCGTCTGGCTTGCCCTGTTTTTTGGAGCCGAGAGCGAAACGGGCTCTGCATTCGTGATCTGGGGCGCGGTATTCCTCCTCCTGTGCACCATTATCAACGTGGTCCACGTCAATATCTTCAAGCTGGTCATCACAATGGGAGTCTATGCGGAAGTTGTCGGCTCCCTTGGCGTGGCGCTGCTGCTGTTCCTGTTTTTCCGGCAGCATTCTTTTTCAGAACTGTTCCAGCATCTCGGCACAGGCACGGCGCCAGACCAGGCATCCGCGTTTTTGGCAGCACTGGCGATCGCCGGCTGGGCATTCATCGGTTTTGATGCCTGCTCCACCATTGCGGAGGAAACGCACGAACCCAAGCGGATGGTGCCGCGTGCCGTCTTCTTCTCTTTATGCATGGTGGGATCGGTGGTGCTTTTCAACTCCGCCGCCCTGACACTCGCGTTCGATCGCGAGGCGTTGATTGCTGCGAGTGCCACTTCCGATCCAATTACGCCTGTAATTACTGGCAGTTTTGGCGAGTGGGCGGAAAAGCCGTTTCTAGCGATCGTCATGGTCGCATTCCTGGCCTGTGGCGCCTCGGTGGTGAAATATACCTCACGCATCGTATATTCCATGGCGCGCGAAGGCAATATGCCGGCTGTTCTCAGCCAATTGGCGCCTGACAAGACGCCACGCAACGCCGTTATCTGTACTGTATCGCTGGCAGGACTGGGATTGCTGTTCGGGCTGAACGACGGCGCCGTGGCCACCGTGATTGCCTTCGGCACCGGAGGGCTTTACGCCATGTTTTCCATGACGACCGGCGTGGGTTTATTCACCCGGCTCACCGGGCGCTGGAATCCGGCCTTGGGTGAGCTGAAGCTTGGCGTCTGGGGGTTGCTGATCAACACGCTCGCTTTTATCTGGTCTGTATTCGAACTTGTCAATATTGCCTGGCCGCGTCCCTATGCCACGGCTCCCGACGCGCCGTGGTGGCAGCTTTGGGCGGTACCGCTGGTGCTGGGCAGCATTCTCGGCATTACAGCGCTATATATCCTGATAAATAAGATGCGTAAAAAATCCACTTCACCCAGCAAGCAGAGGGATGCGAAAACACCGCCTCAATCTACAAATTGAATTGGGTACACCTGAAAAAACTATCGTGATGAGGAGAAAGACATGAACCAACCGGATGCCCATTTGTGGGAACAACATATTCCCGGCGGTTGCCACTGGTCTGGCATTCTGCGGCGCGGCACCACCCTGCGCATGACGGATGTCAACGGCGGCGCCAATGCCTCGGTATTGTTCTTCAATCAGGAAGAAAAACTGGAGCGCTACAACATGGCCGATACGCTTAAATCCCAGCACACCTTCCGCCTGACTAGGGGACATGCCTGCCATTCGGACATGGGAAGGATATTCTGCTGTATTACCGCCGATAGCGTGGGTTGGCACGATACAGTTTGCGGCCTGAGCGACGCCGAACTGATACGCCGGAAATACGGCACCGCGCGGTATCAGGAGCACCGCAACCAGATGTTCCGCAATGGACTGGACGGCATGCTGATCGAGCTTGGCAAATGGGGTTTGGGCATGCGGGACGTGGTATCCAATATCAATTTCTTCAGCAAGGTAACCGCCAATTCAGCCGGCGAACTCACCTTCCATTCCGGCAACAGCAAAGCGGGAGATCATGTGGATTTGAGTTTCGAAATGGACACGCTTGTCGTGTTATCCGCTGCGCCGCATCCTCTCGACCCCTCCACGACTTACCAGCCCGGTGCAGTCAATCTCACTGCTTTTGCAACCCCATCTTCGGTGATTGCCGAATGCGCGCATATTTCCGAAAACCAGCGTGCCCGGCAAAACACCGAATGTTTATATGCTTGTCATGGAGGTGCGGCATGAATGCGAATTCAAAGAGCAAGAATTTTGTTGAAAGCAGGTTGGATCCGGATGCGGCGGTGGTGGATGAAATCTGCCCCGCAGGCGAGCCCTGGGTCAAGATCGTCAGGGAAGGGCAGATTTTCCGGATCGTGGACCTGGAAGGCAATCAGGCCGTCGATACCCTGTTTTACAACGCCTCACACGCGGTGGAGCGCTATAGCGCAACCGATACCGTACGCCGGCAGAAGAAGGTCTATCTGACTACCGGCAGCAAGCTGTACTCGAATTATGGCAACGTAATGCTTACCATCGTTGCGGATACATGCGGACGGCATGACACCCTGGGAGGGGCATGCGCGGCGGAGAGCAATACCGTGCGGTATGCGCTGGAAAAATTCCCCATGCACAGTTGCCGCGATAACTTTCTGCACGCGCTGGCGCACGAGCCGGAGTGCCAGCAGCTCGGCATCAGCAAGCGCGATATTCCCAGCAATATCAATTTCTTCATGAACGTGCCGGTGACGGAAGAGGGGGGCCTGGAATTCGTGGATGGCGTCTCCGCGCCTGGCAAATACGTGGAAATGAAGGCCGAAATGGACGTGGTGGTACTGATTTCGAACTGCCCGCAACTGAACAATCCATGCAACGCCTACAATCCCACGCCCATTCGATTGCTGGTCTGGGACGATTCCAGTGAGATGAGCTTTACATAGTCCAGTTTCTATCCCGGCTGTTTTTCACTCAACCGAGAATAAATCATGTTTGAAAAAGTATTGATAGCCAACCACGGCGCCATTGCCTGTCGGATTATCCGCAACTTGCGGCGCATGGGGGTGAAGAGCGTTGCAGTCTATACCGAGGCAGATGCGCTATTGCGGCATGTGATCGAAGCGGATGAAGCGTACTGCATAGGCAGCGGCGTCGCCGCGGAAAGCTATAGCGCAACCGACATGATTCGCCGCCAGAATATGTTGTATTTGACCGCCGGAAGTCAGCTGTATTCCAACTTCGGCAATGTCATGCTCACTATCGCCCCGATACCTGCGGACGTCATGATACCGTCGGCGGCGCCTGTTCGGCTGAAAGCAACACCACGCATTATGCCCTTGAGAAGTATCCGATGCACAGCTACCGCACAGTTTTCTGCGTGCGCTCGCGCATGATCCGGTATGCACGCATCTCGGGATGAGCAAGCGTGATATTCCAGCAATATCAACTTTGTTATGAACGTGCCTGTAATGGAGAGTGGCGAGCTGGATTTCGCAGACAGTGTTTCGGCTCCCGGCAAGTACGTGGAAATGAAGGCCGAAATGGACGTTGTGGTACTGATTTCGAACTGTCCGCAACTGAATAATCCCTGCAATCCTATAACCCTACCCCATCCGCCTGCTCGTGTGGGACTGAGCCTTGCGGGATAGGCATGCGATCCCTTTTGCGAAAAAGCATCAACACAGCGGAATCGGGGATAACTCTATGACAGCCCTGCTGCCTCGACCGTGCGCAATACGCTACCAATGAATATGGAGATAAAAATGTCTGAAAAAACCCAGTATGCGGATAAACCTGTCACTTCCACTATCGACGTGCTTGATCCCCCCGGTGTGCAGACCACGATACAGGATTATCCTGGACGGCTGGGCTATTGGAATATCGGCGTGCCGCCTTCCGGACCGATGGACAGCCTGGCATTCCGCTTAGCCAACCGGTTGGTCGGCAACGAGGAAGGGCAGGCTGCGATGGAAATCACGTTCGCAGGACCCGCATTGCGCATCAACTGCGACAGTGTAATCGCGGTTACGGGCGCGCCAATCGAGGTGAACCTGAACGGCAAGCCGCTGTCACGGTGGAAATCGCAAAAAGTTGAAGCTGGGGCGTTGCTTACCTTCGGCGATGTCCTGGATCGGGGTTGTCGTGCCTATCTGGCAGTACAGGGAGGCATACAGGTGCCCGACTATCTTGGTAGCAAGGCTACTTTCATGCTGGGCAAATTCGGTGGCTATGAAGGACGTACGCTGCAAACAGGAGACGTGCTTGGCATCGTTCCAGCGAGCAGTCATACTCCGCGCGAAATCCCCGCAGCATCCATTCCCAGCTATGTCAATCACTGGGAGATCGGCGTACTCTACGGTCCCCATGGGGCTCCGGACTTCTTTACAGAGACGGATGTCAGCAATTTCTTCGCTGCCGAATGGAAGGTGCATCATAACTCCGACCGGACAGGGGTGCGTCTCATTGGGCCCAAGCCCAAATGGGCACGAACCGATGGGGGAGAAGCGGGCTTGCATCCGTCCAATGTCCACGACGTGGCCTATTCCATCGGAGCCATCGATTTTACCGGCGATCTTCCTGTGATTCTTGGTCCGGATGGCCCCAGCCTGGGTGGCTTCGTTTGCCTGGCAACCATGGCTCATGCCGAATTATGGAAGATGGGGCAGCTGCGTCCGGGCGACAGCATCTCCTTTCGCCAGATATCGGTGACCGATGCTCAGGTGCTCGAGACCGCACAGGACGCCCTCATCCGGAACCTGCGCACCCCGTCCGCACCCACCATCCCGGCGGCAAGAAAAGAGGACACTTCCGTCCTTCATGCCATTCCCGAAAGCGGGCAGCAACCGCGGGTGCTGTATCGACAGGGGGGTGACAAAAATCTGCTGGTCGAATATGGGCCGCTGGTGCTCGACTTCAACCTGCGCTTTCGCGTTCATGCACTGATGGGATGGCTCCAGAAGGCTGCGGAGGAGGGGCGGCTGCAAGGGATCGTGGATTTGACACCCGGTATCCGTTCGCTTCATATCCATTTCGAATCGAAACTCCTGCCACGAGATAAGCTCCTGGATATCCTTGTTTCTGCAGAGAACGATCTGCCGGCGATTGAGGACATGGAGGTACCCACACGTATCGTACATATGCCTTTATCATGGAATGACTCGTCGGTGCAATTGGCGATGAAGAAGTACATGCAATCGGTACGAAAAGATGCGCCGTGGAATCCCGACAATATCGAGTTCATTCGCCGTATCAATGGCTTGGACAGTATCGAAGAAGTCAAACGGATCATCTTTGATGCGAGTTACCTGATCATGGGTTTGGGGGACGTATATCTTGGCGCCCCCTTGGGCGCGCCGTTGGATCCGCGGCATCGCCTGGTCACCACCAAGTACAATCCCGCGCGCACCTGGACGCCGGAGAATGCGGTGGGAATTGGCGGTGCCTACATGTGCATATATGGCATGGAAAGTCCTGGAGGTTATCAGTTGGTGGGACGGACGGTGCAGATATGGAATAGCCATGTTCAGACAAAAGACTTCAAGGAGGGCAAGCCGTGGCTGCTTCGGTTCTTCGATCAGGTGCGCTTCTATCCGGTGACCGAGAGCGAGTTGATGGAATTGCGCGAGGACTTTCCGAAAGGAAAGTTCAACCTGCGTATTGAGGAAAGCACCTTTCGACTGAAGCAATATAATGATTTCTTGAAAGAGAACGCTGCCTCCATTGATGCGTTCAAGACGAAGCAGAAGGCGGCTTATATAGCTGAACGCGAGCGATGGAAGGCACAAGGCCAGGAAAATTACAGTACTAGTGAAATTCTGGAAGACGATGCTGTTCCGGATGAAATGGACCTTCCGGCGGGAACCCAGCCTGTGCGTACACACGTAACCGGCACGGTATGGAAGCTTCACGTCGGGGAGGGGCAACGCGTCAGCGCGGGCAGCCCCGTTGCGGTGTTGGAATCGATGAAGATGGAATTTACGTTGGCCGCTCCAGTTAGCGGTACTGTGCGGCGAGTGCTGTGCAAGGAGGGCGGACGCGTTTCCGCCAGACAGATTCTCCTGGTGATCAAGGAGGATTGAGATGAGAGCTCGGCGAGGTGAGCAGGTTGTGCTGCGAAATGCCGATTGTTCAGCCGCCGCTCGGAAGTATTCGCCATCATATATTGATTAAGGGACGTGCTAATGAACCAGCTTATTTCCAATATAACGATCAACAGAAAAGTGTCCAAGGAGTTGTTGGAGAGGCAAGCAGACGACATACCAGGAATGGTTGCCGAACCAGGACGCTGGAGTGTTTCGCAAGTCAAGGAAGTACTGGACTTGCCATTCAACGAACTGATTCATCGGGCGCAATTGGTTCATCGCCAGCATCACGATCCCAATGCAGTGCAGCTATCGACGCTTGTCTCGGTCAAGACCGGTGGTTGCCCTGAGGATTGTGGCTACTGCCCCCAGGCCGCACGTTACCATTCCGGAGTAGAGAATCAGAGCATGCTGTCACTAGAGGAAGTGGTGGAGGCAGCTGTAGCGGCGAAGGCCCAGGGAGCTTCGCGTTTCTGTATGGGAGCTGCCTGGCGTGGACCCAAGCAACGCGACATCGAGAAGATGACGGAAATGGTGAGTACGGTAAAAGCCTTGGGACTCGAAACCTGCGCTACGCTGGGAATGCTGAAACCTGGACAGGCTGAACAGCTTAAGGAAGCGGGGCTCGACTACTACAATCACAACCTGGACACTGCTCCGGAATTCTACGGGGAAATCATCACCACTCGCAACTATCAGGATCGGCTCGATACCCTGCAGAAAGTCCGTGATGCAGGCATCAATGTATGCTGCGGCGGTATCGTCGGCATGGGAGAATCACGCCATGTGCGGGCAGGTCTGATCGCACAACTGGCAAATCTTGATCCTTATCCGGAATCGGTGCCCATCAACCATCTGGTGCAGGTAGAAGGCACACCCCTTCACGGCACCGAGATCATGGATCCCCTGGAATTCGTTCGAACGATCGCAGTAGCCCGCATTACAATGCCCAAGGCCATGGTACGATTATCCGCAGGGCGACGTGAAATGCCGGATGCGGTGCAAGCACTGTGTTTTATGGCTGGAGCCAATTCGATTTTCTATGGGGATAAATTACTTACGACGGGAAATCCAGAGGTCGAGCGAGACAGTATCCTGCTCAACAAGCTGGGTCTGCATGCAATTTGACTCATCCCCGCAGTATTACCTAAATGAATGACAGCCATATAATCGATAAGCGTCAGCTACGAAACGCATTTGGACGTGCTGCACCGAGCTATGACGCTGCGGCGGTTTTGCAGCGTGATGTATGCGACCAGATGTTGGCTCGCCTGGATAATATCCCTTGTATCCCTGAGGTTGTTTTCGATGTAGGTAGCGGAACCGGGTATGGCACACGTAAATTGTGTTTACGTTATCCCACCGCGAAAATATTGGCGGTTGACATTGCTATAGCAATGCATGTCGAGTCGCAGCTGGTGAGCTGTTGCATATCGCGATCATCGATAGTCCCTTGGAGTCAAAGCGGGAGTCAGATTGCATACGTAGTGGCAGATGTGGAGGAGATGCCTTTTGATCGCGGTTGTGCCGGACTGGTATGCTCGAGCCTGATGCTGCAATGGTGCAATGATATCAGGCAGACGTTCGCGGAAATATACCGTCTGATGCAGGTCGATGGCTTGTTCATATTCAGCACTTTCGGTCCTGATACCTTGAAGGAATTGCGTCATGCGTTTCGTGGCGCGGATGATTATAGCCATGTCAATAACTTTGCCGCTGTTCGCGATATCAGGGAGGGGCTACTGGATAGCGGTTTTTCTTCCCCCGTCATAGAGAAAGAATATATTACCTCACAATATGACAACGCAATCAAACTCATGCGTGACCTCAAGGCCATCGGGGCTCATAACGTCACACATGGCAGACGACGCGGGAAACTGTCGTGGTATAAGGCCGTAAGCGCCTATGAAAAATTGCGTATCAGCGGAACGCTGCCAGTAACCTTTGAGGTAATCTACGGGCATGCGTGGAAGTAGAGTTTATATAGAATGCTTCGGTAGATAAAACAAGGCTGTTCCGGATAATCGTTTTTAGGCGTATCGGAGAATAGGGCATGTTTGAAAAAGTGCTGATAGCCAATCGCGGCGCCATTGCCTGCCGCATCATCCGTACACTGCGGCGCATGGGAGTCAAAAGCGTGGCGGTGTATACCGATGCCGATGCGATGTCCCGCCATGTGATCGAAGCGGATGAGGCATATTGCATCGGTAGCGGCGCGGCCACCGAAAGCTATCTGCGTGCCGAAAAGATCCTGGAGGTTGCGAGCCACGCGGGGGCAAATGCCATTCATCCAGGATATGGCTTCCTCAGTGAAAAAGCTGAATTCGCCGAGCAATGCGCTGACCATGGCATTTCCTTCATTGGCCCCACTCCCCACCAGATGCGTGAATTCGGCTTGAAGCACACGGCGCGCGAACTGGCGCTGCAGAACCACGTACCGCTGCTGCCGGGCACAGGATTGCTCGAAGGCCTGGATGATGCCTTGCGCCAGGCCGCCCATATCGGTTACCCGGTCATGCTGAAAAGCACGGCAGGGGGTGGCGGCATCGGCATGCGTCTGTGCTGGAACAAGGAAGAGTTAAGCGGAAACTACGAATCGGTGAAATACCTGGCGCAGAACAATTTCAAGGACGCCGGCCTGTTTCTCGAAAAATATGTCGAGAAGGCACGCCATATCGAGGTGCAGATATTCGGCGACGGCAAGGGCGGGGTGATTGCGCTGGGTGAGCGTGACTGCTCGATGCAGCGGCGCAACCAGAAGGTGATCGAAGAAACGCCAGCGGCTAATCTGCCGCCGCGCGTGCGCCAGGCGTTGCTGGAGGCGGCGGTGCGTTTGGGCCAGTCAGTCAACTACCAGTCCGCGGGTACGGTGGAGTACATTTTCGATGCTTCCACCGCAGAATTTTATTTCCTGGAGGTGAATACGCGGCTGCAGGTCGAGCATGGGATAACTGAAGAAGTGACCGGCATCGACCTTGTGGAATGGATGGTTCGGCAAGCCGCTGGAGATTTGCCGCCTCTGGATTCATTCGATATCCAGCCGCATGGGGCCTCCCTCCAGGTACGCGTGTACGCCGAGAATGCGGCCAAGGATTTTCAACCCTCCTGCGGTATCCTCACGGCGGCGGAGTTTCCGTCTCCCTCTGCCGCGCGCGTGGAAACCTGGGTGGAACGCGGTGTCGATGTCACCCCATTTTATGATCCCATGCTGGCAAAAATCATCGTGTACGCGCCGGACAGGGAGCAGACCATTGCGCGACTGTTGGAAGCCCTGGACGTGACAGCATTGCATGGGGTAGAAACCAACGTCGGTTATCTCAGGCAGATACTGCGCAGCGAGGCTTTTCGCAGCGGGCGACACACGACGAGCTTCCTGAACGGCTTCCATTACATCGCTCATACGGTCGATGTGCTCAGTCCCGGGGTGCAG
This sequence comes from Nitrosospira sp. TNL300, assembly GCF_055385915.1. NCBI lineage: Bacteria > Pseudomonadati > Pseudomonadota > Betaproteobacteria > Nitrosomonadales > Nitrosomonadaceae > Nitrosospira > Nitrosospira sp. TNL300. The sequence continues at coordinate 1,069,264 of NZ_AP041005.1, forward strand.
ACTACAGTGCAGGATTATCCCGGACGGACAGGATACTGGAGCATCGGCGTGCCGCCATCGGGACCGATGGATGGTCTGGCGTTTCGTCTAGCCAATCGGCTCGTCAATAACAGCGAGGATGCCGAGAATAAGGCCGGGCTGGAGATTACGCTTTCGGGCCCGGTGTTGCGCTTCAACTGTGACAGCGTTATTGCTGTATGTGGCGCGCCGATGGAGGTGCGCCTGGATGGTGAACCGCTTGCCTATTGGCGGGCGCATCGCGTCAAGGCCGGTTCGTTGTTGCAGTTCGGTAAGCTCGCAAATCATGGGTGCCGCGCTTATCTGGCGGTGCAGGGAGGAATCCGGGTTCCCGATTACCTGGACAGTAAATCCACCTTCACCCTCGGCCACTTCGGCGGACACGCAGGCCGCACGCTCCTTAGCGGCGACGTGCTGCATATCTTTGAAGCCGGAAAAGACGGTGATGGCGGATTTGAGCAGGGGCTGCCGGAGGAATTGGTACCGCGCTACACCGACAGCTGGGAAATAGGGGTGTTGTACGGGCCGCACGGTGCACCGGATTTTTTCACTGAAGAGGATATCGAAACCCTCTTCGCCACTGATTGGGAAGTGCACTACAATTCCAATCGCACTGGAGTGCGATTGATCGGCCCCAAGCCCCAGTGGGCGCGCAGTGACGGCGGTGAAGCAGGGCTGCATCCCTCCAATATTCACGACAACGCCTATGCCGTAGGCACTGTGGATTTTACGGGTGACATGCCTGTGATACTCGGCCCGGATGGCCCCAGCCTCGGCGGCTTCGTCTGCCCGGTTACCATTATCCAGGCCGAATTGTGGAAGATGGGACAGCTTAAGCCGGGAGATCGCGTGCGCTTTCACAGGATGTCGATGGAGCAGGCGCTGGCGCTGGAGCTACAACAGGATTCAAGGATAAAAGGCCTTCGGGTTCCACAAAACGTTTCATCGGAGGTGGAGCAGGGCGCAACCACCGAATCCACCGAACCCACCCCTGTGCTCCACTTCATCCCGCAAAGCGACGGTCAGGTGCAGGTCGTCTATCGCCAGGCAGGCGACAAGAATATCCTGATCGAGTATGGCCCGCTCGAGCTCGATCTCAATCTGCGCTTTCGCGCACATGCCCTGATGGAATGGGTGCGGCAGGCGGTTGGGGGAGGCAGGCTGAAGGGCATCTTGGATCTTACGCCCGGTATCCGTTCGCTTCAGATTCACTACGATTCACGCTTGTTGCAGCGCAATGAATTGCTGGATGGCCTGATTGCTGCGGAACAGGAATTGCCGGATATCGAGCATATGGAAGTGCCGGCGAGGATCGTGCATCTGCCGTTGTCATGGGCTGACGCAGTGACGCGGCTGGCGATCGAAAAATACATGCAGTCCGTGCGCAGTGATGCGCCCTGGTGCCCGAGCAATATCGAGTTCATACGCCGGATCAACGGCCTCGATAGTATCGAGGAAGTGCAGCACATCGTATTTTCCGCGAATTATCTTGTCATGGGGCTGGGTGACGTTTATCTGGGCGCACCGGTTGCCACACCCGTGGACCCACGTCATCGCCTGGTGACCACGAAATACAATCCTGCGCGCACCTGGACGCCCGAGAATGCGGTTGGCATAGGCGGGGCCTATTTGTGCATATACGGAATGGAAGGTCCCGGAGGCTATCAGTTTGTGGGCCGCACGGTGCAGATGTGGAACCGCTACCGCCAGACAGCCGATTTCAAGGAAGGAAAACCCTGGCTGCTGCGTTTCTTTGACCAGATCCGTTTCTATCCGGTTAGCGAAAGCGAACTGCTCAAGCTGCGCAAGGATTTCATTACCGGACACTTCAAGCTGAAGATCGAGGAGACAACATTCAGTTTGAAACAGTACAACGCTTTCCTGAAAGAAAACGCAGCATCCATCAGCGCTTTCAAAGCAAAGCAGCAGGCTGCGTTTGAAGCCGAGCGTGAACGCTGGAAGGCCGAAGGCAAGGCTGAGTACGTGAGCGAGGTTACGCTTGAGGAAGCGGATGCGCAGAGCGAACTGGATTTGCCCTCCGGTTCCCAGGCTGTCAGTGCGCATGTAACCGGCACGGTATGGAAACTGCTCGTCAAGGAAGGGCAGCATGTCGAAATGGGAAATCCCTTGGTAGTGGTGGAGTCCATGAAAATGGAATTCTCCGTGGAGGCGCCGGTCAGCGGTACGGTAAGACAGCTATTCTGCAAGGAGGGGAGCCATGTATCCGCCGGGCAGATGTTGCTTATCGTTCAAGAGGAGTAAATATGAGCAAGCCTGGTCTCTTGGGCGATATGCGAGGGCTACGCGGTAGCGGATGCAACGGATATCAGCCAGTTCGGGGGATGGCGGGGTTATCTGGAATCAGCGGATGCCTCTATTCTCTATTAAGAGCGACGAGGTGATGGGTGCCACGCCCTCCACGTAAGAACCTTGTTATCCTGCGTCAGGATGAGGTTTCCCCAGTTATCGGGGATAAAGCGGGGATAGGGTTGTGGATAAGTTCTTAAGCCTCTGTTTCAGCTTAAGCTATCCAGACTGCTCAGATTTATTGCAGCGTTATTTCAGATGACTCAGGCAAGCTGGGCCGATCACAACGCTGAAAAATAACTCTTGGAATGGCTCTGGAAACCCAAGCGGGTCACTGATAGCTTGATAGCGCCATTCGGATTTTGCTTATTTTGTTCGCACATTATCCAAATAAACGATAAAAATGATTACTGCAAAATCCCAGAGAGTCGTTTATTCTAATTCTAATAGCAAGCTGATGAAAATCTATATTTCCTTGGATTCTGTAAGTAAAAAACAAGGGAGCACTTTCCCTGCCGTGAATCCTTTTCGGAGGATGAGATGATATGACAAGATTACCTTACTCGAAAGTGCTATGGAATAAAAGTAGAGGAGCTAACGGGGTTACGTATTATGAAGATATGACTGCGGAGATATTTGAGGAGGTACCAGTAGAACAGGCTATAAATACATGTAAAGAATTTATAAGCGGAAGAATATTAAATAGTCGACCCTTAGAACCCCCGAAACAAGTAACTCTCGAAGAAACTATAAACCTGATACTTTCAGTTTTATTAAATGTTGGATTTTACGGCTTCTTAATCTGCTGCGCATCCGAGCTGACAACGGGCAGTAAACAAGTAGATACAACAATAAACTCTTTATTAGGCTTTGCTCTTCTTATATTTCTGTTTACCGCTATTTCTGCGCCTTCATTACGCAGGAGAGCTGCCTTCCTTGATAAATATGAATTTCCATCAGAACTTAAAAAAGCAATCATAAAGCATTACCCAAGCCTATCCGACGAGCACTTGTTATGGATTTTGGAGGGCTTGCGACAGTATCTTAAACTAAGAAGCGATGGATCTGGGAGTCTGCCTTCCAGAGCTATTGATATTGCTTGGCAAGAATTTACTCTGTTGACTTCAGCTTATACAGAATTCTGCGAGAAAGGATTAGGAAAATCCCTTGGGTATTCCCCTGGCGCGAAGGAGCTTTCTGAACCAATTGACTTAGATATGAGAATGTTGTTTGAGGAAGTTTGTCATTTTGAAGGAATAAATTCATCGTACCCTTCACGGCTACCCTTTCTATTTGCACTTGACTTGGCGCTAGGCATTCCAGATGGATTCAAGCATTCTCTTGAAAAAGATTATGCCATTAAGCCAAACGAGTATCCTTGGCATAAGGTCGAGAGTTGAGCGCTTACCGGAAGATCTACTCATTGTTCTTCGTGTCCCGTTCTCCACGCTATCACCCAAATATTCTCTTCCAGTTTGAGAGAACAATCACGATAAAAAGAAACACCAGTGCCTGGAGCCAGTACTTGGACGCATAATCTTTCCAGTCCGTTCCGACTTTGATCGGTATCTGTAACTTGAACTCGGTACCAGCGGGACGTTTACCGTCGAGATAGAGGGCGTATTGTCCAACCGAATCGAACTTGAATGCCTGAGTGAGAGTACCGGATTCATACACCTGCGGTGGTATTGACAGCAATTCCTGCTCCCCATTTTTGTCCGACAGTTTGACTAACCGAAGCGCCAGGGGAGCATAGCGGGCAGATTCAGGATAAAGCAGATCCAGCGTTACATTGAGTGTGCCAGGACTTGGCACTTTACCGCAGAGGACGGGAACCGCCTTGGCGCTGGTTGGGTCATCCGGTATTTCGTAGTCGCTGGGGATGAAGTAGGCAGAATAGCCCACAAGCAGGGTCTCGGTTTCAATGGTGCAGGTCCCGCCGCGATAGCCTTTTGGATATGTTGACGACCGATCGCCCTGAGAGCTCACGTGAAACTGTGCTCCCACCGCCACCATCAGCGCCACAAATCCTGTTACAACCAGAAGCCGCATACCCGGCGGCAATTTATGCCAAAAATCCATGCCGTTCTTTCCTGTTCGATGCTCTGAATGTTTCAGTGTACGTTGAGGTTGTTTAAGTCACAATGGAGTTAGGCGGCGTCTACTTTGAGCTAGTCTAACTTGCATAGTATTCTGCTTTGATCCGGTTCAACAATCGGCAATTGACAGTCGCAATCGACGATTGATCCAAGCGTCAGGGTCTCTTCCAGTTAGTGCCTACTGCAAGTCTGAATAATATTGCGTTTTGATGCGGTCAATATAGTTTCTGAGATTTTCCTTCGATAAGCCATATTCCTTCAGAGGGGATTCGATAGGGCAACCAAAGGTATTGATCAGGAAACCGAAGGCGCTTGCATCCAGCGTGGTGGGCTTATCTCCCAGAAAATATTTGTTGTCGCCGAGGCATGCGGCGAGTGCGTCTATATCCTGCATCCCGAGTTCAAAAATCTCTTCGGATTTATGCCGCCCCATGCCGTGCCCATAAATTTGACGCCGAATCCTGTAGCGGTAGATAACAGCTGCGACATCCCGAATAGCTGGGGGCAAGACGCCAAAGATGGCTTTCTTGTTGACCTGCCAGTTCGTATCCGTATACTGCCAGCGGGTATACATGGTTGCCCAGAAAAGATGCTCTTCGACCAGGCGCTGCATTGCCAGGGACAGCGCGGCTTCTGCGGGATTCAACCCTTCGTCGAGGTCTTTATACTTGTCTTTGAGATGCCGGATGATGAAGCGGGAATCCGCTAATTTGATGTTTCCATCTTTTATATAAGGCAGTTTACCTTTTGGCGCAAACAGTGGAAGCGTTGTCCTGATTGCATATTCAATCCCTGCCATACGCAAATACGTTTCTGTTTTGCAACAGAAATGACTTAAATTCGGATTACCCCAGGTACGCTCAAACTGGTACAGTATCAGCACGGCTGTTCTCCATCCTGTCAATCAGCTTTCCACTCATAAGCTTGGCGTGGCAAGAGACAGCAGCCTAGCCTACTATATTGCGAATTGCAAGTGACTATAATAAAGCTCACTCGCAAATGTTATAACCCCCACAAGTGTTATAAGTTATGGGTTGATGAAGGAGGAAGCTGTGACAGGTGGTGCGGAAGCGCATGATGACGCAATATTCAAGCGTTCCTCATGTCCCATTACCAATGGATTGAATATCTTTGGCGACAAATGGACGCTTCTGGTTATTCGCGACCTGGTGCTTGGTAAGCGCCGTTATGCCGATTTTATCTCGTCGCCGGAAAATATCGCTTCGAACATTCTTTCCGATCGCCTGAAAAGATTGGAGGCAGCAGGCCTTGTCTCCCGGCGGGTATATCAACAGAAACCCGTTCGCTACGAATACGTTCTTACAGATAAGGGCAACGATCTCAAGCCCATTCTGGAAGCAATAAGCGGATGGGGTAAGAAGCACTGTCCTGGTACCGACGTGTTTCGCCCTGTCGATCAGCCCACATTACGGGTTTCAAAAACAGGAAGTACAAACAGCGATTTTAATGATTGAATGAACATTCTAAAGCTATCTCTTCGCATGCTTGGGCGCGACTGGCGCGCGGGCGAGTTGCGCGTGCTGGTATTTGCGCTGGTCATTGCAGTGGGTGGGATGACCACTGTCGGTTTTTTTGCCGACCGGGTGCAGGTGGCGCTTTCCCGCCAGGGCAACCAGTTGCTGGGCGCGGATCTGATCATTTTTTCGGACCATCCTTTGGCGCCGCATTATGCCGAGGAGGCAAAACGCCGAAACCTGTCGGTTTCCTCTGCCATCAAGTTCCCGAGCATGACAGCGGAAGGAGAGGAAAGTCTGCTGACGGAAATCAAGGCCGTGGCGGAAGGCTATCCACTGCGTGGCGAATTGCGCATCAGTGAGGATTTCGGCAACGGAGCCCCGCCTGCTGAGCGTGTGACCCATATTGCCGACAGGATTCCGTCCCCAGGCACGGCCTGGGTGGACGAGAAGCTCATGATCGGCTTGTCTCTCAAACGGGGAGACAGGATCGAGGTGGGCGCATCCCGCTTTGCTGTGGATGCACTGATCACGCAGGAACCGGATTATTCGATCGGTTTTCTCAACCTGAGGCCGCGCGTGCTGATCAACGAAGTTGACCTGCCGGCAACCGGGCTGATCCAGCAGGGCAGCCGTATTGGCTACCGCCTGCTTGTTTCCGGCGATTCGGGCGAAGTGGAGGGGTTCCGCAAGTGGGCCGAACAACGCCTGATGCTGGGGGAGAAAATCGAGGGCATCCGTGACGCCCGGCCCGAAATAAGGTCGGCGCTGGAGCGGGCGGAAAAATTCCTGAGCCTGACTGCGCTGGCGAGCGTGGTGCTGGCGGCCGCCGCTGCGGCACTGGCGGTGCGCCGTTTCACCCAGCGCCACCTGGACGGCTGTGCAGTGATGCGCTGCCTCGGCGCAAGCCAGGGCGCCATGCTGCGCCTCTATCTGTATCATTTTCTCACCCTGGGTTTCGTTGCCAGCAGCCTGGGCTGTCTTCTCGGTTTTGTCGCCCAGCAGGTTCTTACCTATTGGCTTTCGGGATTGGTTGAAGCCGAATTGCCATGGCCCACGGTATGGCCGGGCGTGCATGGAGTGCTGACTGGAATGGTGCTGTTGCTTGGCTTCGCGCTACCTCCGCTGCTAAGCCTGCGCAGCGTCTCGGCGCTGCGCGTCATGCGCCGGGATATCGGCCTGCCACCGCAGGGACTCGCCGGCTATGGGCTGGGACTGGGCGTGCTGGCGCTGCTGTTCCTGTGGAAAGCGGGCGACATGCGGCTCGGTGCCTCCGTCATTGGTGGTTTCATCGTAGCAATAGCAGTTTTTGGCGTGCTTGGATTCCTGCTGATGAGAATGCTGACCCATATCCGCAACCAGGCGGGTGGCGCGTGGCGCTATGGCCTGGCAAGCATTCGCCGTCGCGCCGCCGCGAGCGTGCTGCAGGCCGTGGCCCTCGGATTGGGATTGATGGCGCTATTGGCGCTGACACTGATCCGGGACGATCTGCTGAGAAACTGGCGCACCAGCCTGCCTCCCGATGCCCCCAACCATTTTCTGGTAAATATCCAGGAGGACCAGCTGGAGCCGTTGGCTGTGTTTTTCAAAGAGCACAGGATGCAGCCGCCGAGAGTTTTCCCCATGGTGCGGGGACGCCTCACCGAGATCAATGGCAAGACGGTCACTTCCGAGGATTATGCCGATATCCGGGCAAAGCGGCTGGTGGAGCGGGAATTCAACCTCTCGTGGGCGAGCGAGATGCAAAGCGATAACCAGATCGTCAAAGGCCGCTGGTGGAAACCTGAGGACCGGGGAAAAGAGGAAATCTCGATCGAAGAGGATATTGCCAAGACCATCGGGATCCACGTGGGCGACACACTGACTTATGATATAGCGGGCAGAGTGTTTTCCGCCAAGGTCACGAGTCTGCGCAAGGTGAACTGGGATTCATTCCGGGTGAATTTCTTTGTCGTGACGCCGCCCGGCGTGCTGGAGCAATATGCGGCAAGCTATGTGACGAGTTTTTATCTTCCTTCCATGCATGTGGAACTGACGAACCAGCTGGTCAAGGAATTTCCCAACCTGCTCGTGCTGGATGTGGCTGCCATCCTCACCCAGGTTCAAAGAATGATCGAACAGGTGACCAAGGCGGTCGAATTCGTGTTCCTGTTTACGCTGCTGGCAGGGTTGGCGGTACTCTATGCCGCCATCGTCTCCACCCAGGATGAACGCATTCAGGAGGCCGCCATATTCCGCACGCTGGGCGCAAGGCGCAGGCAACTGGCGCGTGCCTGGGCGGCTGAATTTGCTATATTGGGAGGCCTTGCCGGCTTTTTTGCGGCGGCGGGAGCAAGCGCGCTGGGTTATGTCGTTGCGGAATATGCGCTGAATCTCACTTATACCTTCAATTCGTGGATTTGGCTCATCGGCATAGGCGCAGGAGCCGCAGGCGTGACCCTGGCGGGACTGATCGGTACGCGTGCCGCGCTTTCAACGCCACCACTCATGACTTTGCGCAGGATCTGATTAAAAATAAAATTGCCCTGAACAAGATATCAGACTTCACTGGCAATCCGCTTTTTGCCACGTCCACCGGAGCGCCGCGCTAGACCTCGCGCGTCGGCAATAACACCGACGCGCCGTAGCTCGGCCTCGATTTTGGCAAAGGTCTCAGAGATGTCACTGTGGAAGTTGATGGTCAAAATTCCAGCCAGATCAGACGGTATCTCTGTTTTCGATTTCTTGACGATGCAGACGCGGTCTCGCCCGAAGCGCCCGTAAAACCAGCCAAGCTCGAGCAGAACATTGGGCCGAGCCTGGAAGTAACTTTTGCCCTCTTTTTCAACGAAATCGTCAGGAGTTAGCAGCGCGAAGGCATAGCAACAATCATCTGCTAGCTTCTCAAATTTCCCAATGACTGTTTCGCCTTCACTCGGTTCCTCCTGCAGTACGATTACTTTTTGATCAAGTTTATCCTCCAGGATGTCGCGTAGTTCCCGCCATTTTGCTTCATCATGTCCGTGGATGATGAATACTCTGTCTCCCGTCGGGATCAGGTAGCGTTGCTTGAGTTCCGAACCGAATACCTCAACCCGTGTTTCCACACGTTCTGCTGTACTTGTGCAAAAACTGACAAGTGCTAAAAACATTGGGTCGAGGGAGGGCGGAAGAGACTTTGCCCGGCGATATTCAGCTGCTGCTTCCCGAAGTAATTTTCTATATTGAGGAATATTACCTTGGTAACCAACTATTTCTGCTCGCATGGCGGCAGCGGCGCCTCTGAAGAGAATGGGAAAGAGCGAGAAGATTGATTTAAAATTCCGCACCTCATTCTCATCGGAGTTGGATTGCTGTGCATAATCCTCTATGGCGAGAAGGCTCTCGTTGACCCTTGATAATCCTTTCTCGGCTTCCTCAAGGGCTCTAGAGAACCTTCCTTCCATTTGGAATACGATAGCTCTTGTGAGAGGATCAAAGAGCGAAATCATATTCTTGAGCATACCTAGAAGAAAGCTTTGGTCTGTTGAAACCCTTTGTTTAGACATTTCATATAGTGCTGTTGCGGTACCGACAGCCATATCAACTGCGGGAACATTTTGTGTTTGCATACTAAAGGCCGCTGTCTGCAGCAATACGATCATCTTATTTTGGATTTCGTCCGACTCGGTCTTCACATCTGTATCAGTTGCTATTGATTCATCTTCCCCCAGGATAAGTCCATTATCTTTTGACATCGTAGTTCCCTCCATCCTTAAATATGCCAACATTAAGTAAACTGGTTACGAAGGAGAAAGGTGTAGCTCGGATAAAAATGACGCTCAAAAGAAGCGCCGCCTGGATTGATTCATCTATCTTAATGTTTTGTCGTCGCCTTATGTGACTGCTTGTACCTTTTATTAAAATCCTAGACCACGCTTCGAGAATTTTCTAGGAGTAACGGTTAATTTTTCCGAATGACGCCCAGGCAACTCGTTGTAGGTCGCATCAATATCAATATGGTTACTTTTTAATCAGCGGTAACAAATGCAAGCGTGTTAAAGACCCATACAATTGGCCATGGGAAAGATGCAGCAACTGCATCATGTAGTTACCGGATACCACCTGTCCACCCTGAATATTCGGAGTCTGACTGGTCATGGCATTCCAATCGACCGTAATCGCTTTTTGTCACTTATGACCCCAGCGCTCCGCCGCATTGCCCATCTTGATATGGATGCTTTTTACGCCTCAGTCGAGTTGAAGCGATATCCGCAATTGCACGGGTTACCGGTGGTAATCGGCGGAAGCGCGGAGCAGCAGCCAGAACTTTTCAACGGTAAGCCGCGTTTTGCAAAACTGAAAGGTTATGCGGGGCGGGGAGTGGTAACCACCGCCACTTATGAGGCTCGCGCTTTCGGCGTTTCCTCCGGCATGGGCTTGATGAAAGCGGCACAGTTGGCCCCGGAGGCTATCCTGCTGCCCGCCGACTTCAGCGCTTACCGCCGCTATTCGAATCTGTTCAAAACAGCCGTTGCCTTGGCTGCGCCTCATATAGAGGATCGCGGTATCGATGAGATTTACATCGACTTCAGTGACTCGGCTGAGGACATCGTGACTCTTGCCCGGCGCATCAAGCAGGCTGTGCGGGAAAGCACCGGATTGTCCTGTTCTATTGGCGTGGCACCAAACAAGCTTCTGGCAAAAATCTGTTCAGACCTCGAAAAGCCGGATGGACTCACTCTCCTGAGCATGGCGGATGTTCCAGCCAGAATCTGGCCTCTTCCCGTCCGTAAAATCAATGGCATCGGCCCCAAAGCAAACCAGAAACTTGCAGCGTCAGGTATTTTCACCATCGGCGATCTGGCACAGGCTGACATCGCTTTCCTGCAGGCACAGTTTGGGCGCAGCAACGGTTCCTGGCTGTACGAGGCTTCCCGCGGCATTGACGAGCGTCCCGTCGTAACTCATGCGGAGCCCAGATCGATCAGCCGCGAGACGACTTTCGAGCGGGATCTGCATGCGCGTCGCGATCGTCCCGTTCTTTCGGAAATTTTCACCGGTCTATGCGCGGGTGTCGCCGAGGATCTCCAGCACAAGGGCTATGCCGCCCGTACCATTGGCATCAAATTGCGGTATGAAGATTTTCGCACCGTAACCCGTGATATCACGCTCCCAGTCCCCACGGCGAATGCCGCTGCCATTCGCAAAGCAGCCCAGGAATGCCTGCGGCGCGTCTCTCTTGAGCAGAAAATGCGGCTGCTCGGCGTTCGCGCCAGCGGGTTGTGCTCCGATACTGCATTGCAAAGCCCGGGCATGAGCCAGCAAAGGGAACTCCCCCTGGCTGCCCTGGATCTTCAATAAAGAAGTGTGCATACGGATTGCTCGTGCGCACGTAGCTCGGTCAAATATGGGCGATAATTCCTCCTTTTCTCTTCATTGAGCAGCATGGGCGGCCCCATTAGCTGCCTGAAGTATCTAATTGTCTTTACCCCATTCGCCATGCCAACAACAAAAACACTGGCTCGCCTCGCCATCATCATCGTAATTCTCACGGTAGCGGGTTATGCAATATGGTTTGCAACGCGTCCGGCGCCCATAGAGGTTGAACTTGCGACCATCAAGCGGAGTACGGTGGAAGCCACCGTGGTGAATACACGTGCCGGAACAGTAACCGCGTGCCGGCGTGCCAAGCTTGCGCCAGCGGCGGGGGGACAGATTGTCAAGTTGCAGGTCAAAGAGGGTGACAGGGTCAAAAAGGGGCAGGTATTGCTGGAACTATGGAATACGGACCTGACCGCCCAGCGCGATCTCGTACGGCGCCAGCTCACCACTGCGGAAGAACGGCGCCGTGAAGCTTGCATCATTGCAGCCCATGCCAGCCGTGAGGCTGAGCGTTCGCGTCAGCTTGCCGAGAGAGGCTTCGTCAGCGCACAGAACCGGGAGAATGCCGATGCCGATGCACGCGCCCGCCAGGCAAGCTGCGATGCGACTACTGCCGATGTGAAGCGGGCGCGAGCACAGCTCGAAGTAACGGAGGCGGGATTGGAGCGCACCGTTCTGGCTGCTCCATTTGATGGCATCGTGGCGCTTGTCACCGGGGAACTGGGCGAATATACCACCCCATCACCCCCGGGGATTCCTACTCCACCGGCTATTGATCTGATCGACGATAGCTGTCTGTATGTTACCGCTCCAATGGATGAGGTGGATGCGCCCAAGCTGAGGATCGGGCAATTCGCCCGCATTACGATCGATGCCTTGCCGGGCCAGACCTTCCCCGGCAAGGTGCGGCGGATAGCACCCTATGTCACGGAGGTAGAGAAGCAGGCGCGCACGGTGGATATCGAAGTGGATTTCGAAGAGATACCGGAACGGCCGTTGCTGGTGGGATATAGCGCCGATGTCGAAGTGGTGATCGACCGGCATGAGAATGTGTTGCGCGTGCCCACCCAGGCGATTCGTCAGGGCGGCAAAGTGTTGCTGGTGAACGAGGAGAAAAGATTGGTTGAACATAAACTGGAAACAGGACTTGCCAACTGGGCATTTACAGAAGTCACCGGTGGCCTGAAGGAAGGCGATCGCGTGTTGCTATCATCAGAGGCAAAGGAAATCAAAGCCGGCATGCAAGTCCGGGAGAAGGTTGCCGAGCAGTGAATCAATGGAGGTGACCCATTGATTCACTTCGCCAGAATAGAATGATTCATCTTACTGACATTTCACGCGTTTTCCATATGGGAGACCAGGAGGTGCGAGCGCTCGATGGAGTCGATCTTGAAATCGGTACCGGAGAGTATGTTTCCATCATGGGCCCTTCGGGGTCGGGCAAATCGACTCTGCTCAACGTTATTGGCTTGCTCGACCAGCCAGACGGCGGACGCTATGAACTCGACGGAAGGGATGTAACCGATCTGTCGGAGATCGAGAAGGCGCGTGTTCGCAGGGAAAAAATCGGTTTCGTGTTCCAGTCGTTTCATCTTGTGCCACGATTGACTGCCGCGGAAAACATTGAGCTACCGCTGATGCTGGAGGGAATTGCGCCGGCGGAACGAAAGTCGCGTGTGGATGAGGCGCTGCGGGGGTTCAATCTGCAGGATCGGGCGGCGCACCGGCCTCCCGAGCTGTCAGGCGGCCAGCGCCAGCGCGTCGCCATCGCGCGTGCTACCATCCTGCGGCCTACTGCCTTGCTGGCGGATGAGCCAACGGGTAATCTCGATCACCGTATTGGCGCGGAAGTCATGGTGCTGCTCGAAGGCTTGCACAAGGCGGGGACAACATTGATCGTGGTGACGCATGATCGCGAATTGGGGGCGAGGGCACAGCGCCATATCGCGATGCGTGATGGAGAAATTGTATCCGACGAGAGGCAGGGTAAATTTCCAGGTGGGAACAGTCTTGCATGATCTGCATCAACTGTCGTTTTCAGGACTTCACGGGCCTGCAATAAATCCTATGGTAACCATAAAAGTGTTTATAATGAGCTTGGCAGATTTTGTACTATCACAGCTCCCTGTCCTGTCAGTTGCGAGCATTCACAGGTTCGGTTCTTTCGGGGAGATGGATCGAGGCGCCTGCAATGCCGCATATTCTGGTTGCTCTGGCAATCGGGTTTTTCAGTTTTCTTCCTTGCCTGGCTTATGCTGACCTCACCGGTCAGGTAATTCATGTTGCGGATGGAGACACTCTTACCCTTGTAATAAACAAGGAATGGGTAAGGGCACGCCTTGCGGGCATCGATGCGCCTGAAGCGAATCAGCCTTTTGGCAAGCTTTCCCGGGAATCTCTCTCCGATCTCTGTTTCTGGCAGCAGGTTACGGTTATTCCGAAAGGAAAAGACCAGTATGGCCGCATGTTTGCCCAAGTCCTGTGTGGTGATGTCGATGCCGGGGCAGAGCAGGTGCGGCGCGGCATGGCCTGGGTTTATGATCACTATGTAAAAGACAATGACCTCAAGCCCCTTCAGGCCGATGCGAAGGCTGCAAAGCGTGGATTGTGGGCTGATCCCTATTCAAAGCCGCCGTGGAAATGGCGCGAGGTGTGGCAGGAATGAAGATTTGATGTGAAGCTTCGCGACACGTTGAGTCTCTCCATCAGAACCGTTGCCAGCTACCGCACCCGTTCGTTGCTCATCATTCTGGCAATGTCATTGGGGGTGGCAGCAGTGGTCGTGCTGACCGCCCTGGGGGATGGCGCCCGTGGCTACGTGGTTCGCCAGTTTTCATCCGTCGGAACCAATCTCATCATCGTCTTGCCCGGCCGGGCCGAAACTTCCGGCAGCTTCCCCGGTGCAGCGTTGGGACAGACCCCACGCGACCTGACGCTGGAAGATGCGCGATCGCTTGTCCACCTGCCGCAGATCAGGCGGTATGCGCCGCTCAACGTCGGTGTTGCCGAGCTTGCCTCCGCCGGGCGCCTGCGCGAAGTGACGGTGCTGGGAAGCACAGCGGATATACTGCCGATAAGGCACATGAATCTCGCGCAGGGCGGTTTTCTTGCGCGGGAAAAAGGAAGCGAGCGCAGCGCGCAAATCGTTCTGGGTGCACAGCTCGCGCAGGAGTTCTTCCCCCAAAGCAGCGCTATCGGTCAGCGGGTAAGGCTGGGTGACAGGCGCTTCCTCGTTTCCGGCGTGTTTGCGCCGCAAGGCGAAACGATGGGCTTCAATACCGATGAAATCGTCATCATTCCTATCGATTATGCCCAGGCCCTGTTCAACACATCGTCCCTTTTTCGTATTCTGGTCGAAACCAGAAGCCGCAGCGACCTTTTGCCCGCCAAAGAAGCAATTCGCCACATTTTAAAGCGGCGACACGATGGGGAAGAGGACGTCACGGTAATTACACACGACGCAGTGCTTGCCACTTTTGACCGCATTCTGCGGGCGCTGACACTCGGTGTAGCGGGAATCGCCGCCATCAGCCTGGCGGTAGCCGGCATATTGGTAATGAATGTCATGCTGGTGTCGGTGAGTCAGCGCACCTCCGAAGTCGGCTTGTTGAAAGCCCTTGGCGCGCCTTCCGCCGAAATCCATCGTTTGTTTCTTGCCGAGGCGTTGTGGCTGTCATTGGCGGGCGGGATAGCGGGGTTCGCATTGGGGCAATTTGGAAGCCTGCTGATCCGGTTGGCTTATCCGCAGCTTCCTGCGTGGCCACCCGTATGGGCCAATATTGCCGGGGTGGGAGTGGCTTTTGTAACAGGCCTGCTGGCCAGCCTTATACCGGCAGCGCGTGCCGCCAGGCTCGACCCCGTGCGCGCACTGAGTGGAAAATAAGCGGAAATGAGGGGCAAACAGGGAATGGATATGAAAGAGGCATGAAAGGAGCGGCATGAGTGGTATCGATACGCTGCGTTTCGCCCTGCGCTCGCTCACCGCACATCGCCTGCGCACCTTGTTGTCCGCAACCGGAATCGGCATCGGGATTGCGGCGGTTATCCTCCTGACTTCCATTGGGGAAGGAATTCATCAGTTCGTGATTTCGGAGTTCACCCAGTTCGGCACCAATATCATTACGGTTACGCCGGGAAAAATCAGGACCCACGGCAGGTCGCTGGGCGCGATCGGGAGCGCGCGGCTCCTCACGATCGAGGATGCGCTGGCGTTGAAGGAATCCCGCTATGTTCAGCACGTCAACCCAGGCGTGATGGGCAATGCGGAAATACGTGCCCGTGGACGGAGCCGGCGGGTGACGGTCTATGGTGAAAGCCCGGATTTCGCGCATACCTTCAACATGAAGGTCGCAAGCGGACGGTTTCTGCCGGAGGATGATCCTCGCAATCCTCGCGCCTATGTGGTGCTGGGTTCCAAAGTGCGCACGGAATTGTTCGGCAGTGCGAATCCTCTAGGCGCTACGCTGCAAGTCGGCCTGTCGCGCTTTCGCGTGATAGGCGTCATGGAATCGAAGGGGCAGGTACTCGGCTTCGATCTGGACGATACGGTCTTCCTTCCCACTACCCGCGCACTGGAAATTTTCAATCGTGAAGGTGTAATGGAAATCAATATTGCCTATCGGCCAAGCGCGCCACTGGAAGCCGTGGTGGAGGATATACGCCGCATCCTCGTTTCAAGGCATGGGCGGGAAGATTTCACCATCACGCCCCAACAGCAAATGCTGAATACGTTGAATACCGTTCTGGACGTATTGATTTTCGCGGTTGCAGCGCTGGGCAGTATTTCCCTGCTGGTAGGGGCTGTTGGCATGGTCACGCTCATGCATATTGCCGTGACTGAACGCGTTGCCGAAATCGGCTTGCTCACCGCCCTAGGGGCGACCCGTGCCCGTGTTCGCATTCTGTTTCTGACGGAATCCACAGTGCTTGCCACATTGGGCGGTTTGGGTGGTCTGGCTACAGGCGTGGGAATAGCCTGGCTGCTGAAATCCTTGTCAATCGGCCTGCCCGTGCAGATCCCATGGAATTACACCGCCAGCGCACTCGGAATTTCTGTGCTGATCGGTCTCGCCGCCGGTGTTATTCCTGCCATGCGAGCGGCACGGTTGAATCCGATTGAAGCGCTGCGGGCCGAATAGATTTTCCGGAATAAAAAATAAGGAGCTTTTTAATCGCGAGAAGCCTGTTTGTTCCTGCGCAGCCACCGAAAAAAGAAAATATAAATAAAGGCCGGAACAAACGGGAGAATCCACGGGAACATCTGCGAAAACCAGGCGGCATAGAAGCTATTCATATAGCTCGCCTTGGCCGTGGAGCAGGCGCTGGCATCCGGAAGGCGACAGGCGAGGTCGATTTCGTAAGAAACCTGGACATGAGCGCGCCACAACCAGTAAGCCATTGATGCGGCAAAAACGATCAGCATAAGGACAAGCCAGTTTACCCGGCCTTCTTGTCGCATGGGACTCATTTTTTTCTCCACTCCATAGATAATGCTTCCGAGGAAAGCAAGCACGCTTTGAAAAATGGCTGCTGGATAACCAGTAGGCCGGGCTTTGCCCGACGACCTAAATGCTGTCAGGGCAGAGCGGATTTACCTGGAGAGTACTATTGTCTCTCCTTTGTTTCTCCTTCTCCTTTATGCGGCATCCAGAACCTTTTCACTCCAACACCTCACGCATTGCGGAAGCGCGAATGCCTGAGCAGGAAGATAGCCAGTAGCGGCAATACGAGGCCAATTACAGTCACTGAAACCAGCAGCGGACCAAGTTCGCTGTAGTCCGCGGGAACAGTGATCTTCCCGGTCTCGGGGTCCGTCACTTCGCGCGTTACCATGAAAATCCGGTTCATGTATTTTGTCCCAAGCTGCGACGCGGACAGGGCAAGATTGGTGAAGGAGGCCATCACCGCGAAGAAGGTGGCCTTGAGTGCCTTCGGTGCGGAGTTGGCAATCCACGCCAGCATCGGGATCATTGCAATCTGTCCCAGGGGTGATTCCAGCGCCGTATCGATCACCGCGATAAAGCGCGCATCCACCACACCGTTCGTCAAAGACGCCGTCCATTCATGCAAACCGTAATACATCCCGATTATGGGCAGGGACAAGAAAGTGCCAACGATGGTAAGCCAGCCGATAATGTAGGCAATCGAGCGTTCAGCCATGAATCGCCGAAAGATGAACATTCCCGCCAGGGTCAAGGTCGCACCGATCAGGGATAATGTCGCCAGAAACTGCTGATCAAAGCCAAGGTGGTCGATCATCCACCAGGTTGAACCAGCCCCTGGCCCCGGTATGGCGCGGAACACGAATATCAGGATTGCCGTGCCCACCAGCACATTGCGCGCCTCGGGCTCCAGTTCGCCCGTCAGCCGCCACATCAGGAATAAGACGATGCCCATGGAAACCAGGAAGATGATTTCCTCACCCCCCGGTATCTGGCTCAGGCCAACACTCAGGGAGACTGCCGTGAAAGCCAAGCCGCCGCCGAGTATCCACCAGTTCACCGGAGGAGGCTCGGGGTTAACCCCAAGCAGTGTCTCCGATTCCCTCCGACTATGACCCTGGGCTACAAGACGCGCAATATCCCGCCGATGCAGCCATGAAGCGAACAGGACACCGGTAACGGAAACCAGCGGGATGATCAAGGCAAGCTCATAGACGAACAGGTACGCCGCGGCCTTGCCCGCCTCGGGTAACTCACCCACGCCTTGCAAGACATAAACGTTCACCACCGAAACCAGAACCCCCCCGCTGATGATGGCGACCCGGCCCAGCGTCTGCATCGTGACATGCATGGATTTGCGGCTTTCGAGCATTAACGGCTTTCCGTCCTTGTCGACTCGCGGCACGGCTTCGACCGTCATCGCATCCGCCACCACATCCTGAAGGACGTAGCCAATGGGCGCGAGCAATGCCGCGGTAACGTACCACGCCTCCACAGTAGCGATAGCGCGCATCTCGTCCAGGTATCCGAGCAACCCGATCATGATGAGCAGGCTCAACGTGATCAAGCCCGCGCCCAGATACACCAGAAGGCTCTTCCACCGCCATACGAGGTCGACGAGATGCCCGAGCGGCATCTTCAACGCCCATGGCAGCATCATCCAGAACCCGAGCGCCGCAAGAAATTCGGCCGAAAGCCCCAGCCGCTCCTTGACGTAAAATGTGCCGACGATTGCCGTCAGCCCGGAAATACCCGCCGCCATGTAAACCATGAGCGGAGGCAGATAGGACAACCGCATTTCGCGGCCTAGCGCGAAAATATTCTCGTCCAGCCAGCTGCCGACGGTAGCGAGGAAACCCGCGGCTGGCCGTACGGTTGTAGCCACCGCGCTTTTATCGGAAGACTGGTTCATTGCTGGGGAAGGAAAGAAAGATTGTCGGGAGTATCTGGCACGAAAACGTTTTCGATTTTTCCGGCTTTAAGGGTGAAACGCGGCAGCGGTAGTTATATTGCGCCAGCCGGCTCTGCGGTTATTGCTCTACGGCTGAGACAACCTGCTCCCGGACTCGGTTCCAGTAACTGGTTGCAACAAAGCCGTTGGCGCAGGTCAGGGTTGTCAACGTCATTATCAGGTATACCTCGCTTCGAGGCGCTTTGACATTGACGGCGGGATCGAGCAGATCGGGTGCCACCGCGACACGCCTCAGGGTTTCCCCGGCTAGCAGTATAGGCCAGATGCAGGCCAGCCGTTGACGAATCTCCGAGACGGGAATCGCCATGGTATAAACCCAGCCTTGATCCAGGTGTTCGATGGCCATCCTGATGAGCCGATCGAGAACCGGTTTGAATTTTGGCAAATTGTTGTCATTCAACAGGTCCGCTGGCTTCAGGCCCACCTCATCGAGAAGCGATTCGGGAATATAACAGCGCCCATTGTGCAGATCCCGGCCGATATCCTTCAGAATGTTCGTGAGTTGCAGTCCTTTTCCGAACCTTACCCCGATGGCCGCCATCTCCTCTACATCCCATCGCCCCATCGTCGGCCGGTGAGCACAAATCATCCTGGTCCAGAAATCCCCGACACAACCTGCGACATAGTAGGTGTACTGATCCAGGTCGTCCAGAGTGGATAGCGCCGCAAGCCGGTCACTTGACTGGCCGGGGAAGCGGTTCAAGTCCATCTCCATCCCTTCAGTCAGCACCTTTATGACCCACTGGATGCGCTTCCGGTCGTCGAGCGAGCACTCCTCGTACAGCCTGAAACAATCCTCCAGCCGCTGCAGAAGAATGCTCTCTCCCGAGTCTTTCTGATGAGGGACCAGCGCGCTCTGAATCCCCTGAACCGCTTCCCGATCGACCCCTGCCGTCGTGAATTGATCACGGAACTGCTTCAGGTATTTCAGGCGCTCCGATCGATCGATCAGATCCGTATCCGCAATGGTATCGGCAGCACGCGCAAACAGATACGCCAGGCCCATCTGGTCACGCACACCAATCGGCAGCACATTGAGCGTGAGATAAAACGAACGGGAAACCTGCTTCAGGATGTCATGCAGCAGCTCGTGTTTGGTGGAGGGGGTAGTCAAAGATGGAAATTGAAAACAACTCGATGAACAAGGCCGCAACATTACCTGTTGCCGGACCTTAAGGTCAAGGCGTGCGTTTTTCGGATTGGTATTTTCAGGGACGAGAGGAGCCTTGCATTTTAACGGATGGGGTTAACGAAGCCTCCGAAAAGATGCGATCTTTTGGATGCAGATAAAATGACAACAGATTAATTATTTATGCTGTTCGCTTATCTGCCGTAGGATAGGTGAAGCGCAGTGCAGCCCATCAAAGCTTTACCCTGAAACCTTCCTGAGCGGAAACAAGACACAAAGACTATCAGGTCTTGGACGTAGTACTTTGGTCCAATTGCTGAGCCCGTTTCAAGGCAATAATATCTGAATAGACCAGTTTGGGAATGGAATGAAAGATCATCTTATTTCCTGGGTAGCGCCATAAAAATAAGCATCAAAACAACAAGTGGAAAGATCAAGCAAAATTCAGGATACAACCCTGCTAAATAATAAATCGCAGGCTAACTTATGAGCTACCTCTTGCGCCTCCCATAAGTTGGCAACCAAAAAACAAATTATGCTAAAGCGACTAGAGGGCACGATTTTCAACTACTGGGGTAAGGCCGATCCCGTCTACCCGCACGAACAAAAGTGGCATCCGCTCGCCTATCACAGCCTGGATGTAGCGGCGGTGGGTGTGGCTTATCTTGAGCGGTCTTCTTTGCTTAAATTGTGCTGTAGGTTGTTGAACTGTCATGAACAGGATTTTTTGTCCTGGTCGGGGTTTTTGCTTGCATTGCATGACCTGGGCAAGTTCAGCGAGGCATTCCAGGCACAGCGGCCCGATCTGATTTTAGCGTTGCAGAAACGACAACCGCACCCAAACAAAATATACAGTGAACGCCATGACTCACTGGGTTTCTGGTTATTGGATGACTATCTTGTGGATGAGGCGCTGCTTGAAATCGGAATCGAAGCTTCTCGCGCCACTCAACGCAGCCTTAAGTGTTGGCTATCGGCTGTGACCGGGCATCATGGGATGCCGCCCCGACCAAGTGGCAATGTCGATAGTTTCTTTCGTAGGGAAGACAAGCAAATCGCTGCCGAGTTTGTGCAGGCGATGGCCGAACTGTTGCTTACAAAAGACGCCAGGCGCCTTCCTGCCAATCAGAATTTTAAGGATGCTGGCGAAATGCTGTCTTGGTGGTTTGCAGGAACTACAGTGCTGGCAGACTGGCTCGGTTCGAATACCCAGTATTTTCCATATAAAAATCCGTCAATGGATTTGGAGGAATACTGGGAATACACAAAAGGTCGGGTCGCTATCGCATTGGGCCATTCAGGCATTTCGTCGGCCGACATTCAGAAAGGACGCTCTCTCAAGGACTTATTCCAGAATATCCAGGAGGCGTCGCCATTGCAACAATGGGCGGTATCAGTGGACATTCCGCAGGCACCGCAAATTTATTTACTGGAGGATGTGACAGGATCCGGAAAAACCGAAGCCGCAATAATGCTGGCTTATCGTTTGATGGAGCAGGGGTTGGCGGAAGGTTTTTTTATTGGCTTGCCGACCATGGCAACAGCCAATGCCATGTATGAGCGCATGGCAGAAGTTTATCGAAAGCTTTTTGTCGGGAATGCCAATTTGGTGCTGGCTCACGGTCATAAAAAGTTGGTGGAGAAGTTTGCCACTTCCATCCTGCCTCCTGGGTCACCCGAACAGGACGTTGCCCAAGTGGATGAAACCGCTTCGGCACGTTGCAGTGCATGGCTGGCTGACCATAGCAAACGTGCATTATTGGCCTCCGCCGGAATCGGAACGATAGACCAAGCCTTGCTAGCTGTTTTGCACAGCAAGCACCAATCTCTCCGGTTACTGGGCTTGTTCAACAAGGTGTTGATTGTTGATGAGGTGCATGCATGCGATGCCTATATGCAGGGCGTGCTGGAAGTGCTGCTGAAGTTCCATGCGTGCACTGGCGGTCCGGTGATTTTGTTATCGGCCACATTGCCTATCCACATGAAACAGGCCTTGCTCAACGCCTATGCCAAAGGGCGCAATCGAGACCACGCACCGACGTTGTATTCGGATGCCTACCCACTGGCAACCCACTGGCATGAGAACCAATGCGTCCCGGTGGAAAATGCACTAGCCTCACGGCACTGTGTTTCGCGCACGGTGCAGGTACATTACGAAGCCGATCTTGAAAAAGTCTTCTCGCATATTGGTGCTGCATTGCAACAAGGCCAATGTGTGGGATGGATTCGCAATACCGTTGCAGATGCGATGGCTGCTTACGAGCGCATATCTCAAACCACTCCCCGCGAAAAAATAACGCTATTTCATGCACGCTTTGCCCTGCGGGACAGACTGGAAAAGGAGGCGCAGGTATTGGGCGCATTTGGCGAAGGCAGCAATCAACAAGATCGGCAAGGACGCTTGATGATTGCCACCCAGGTCGCAGAGCAATCACTGGATCTGGATTTCGATGTGCTGATTACCGATCTTGCACCGGTAGATCGCGTCCTGCAACGGGCGGGCCGGTTGCAGCGGCATGTGCGCGATGCCCAAGGCAACCGTTTGCCTGCAACTGACGCCAAGGATCAGCGACCGGCACCGTGCCTGTGGGTATATGCACCGGCCTGGACAGAACAGCCGAAGGCCGACTGGTACGCTGCTGTATTCAGGAAAGCTCAATATGTTTATGTGCATCATGGGCAGCTTTGGCTAACGGCAAAGGTGTTACAGAAAGGCAGTTTCACTATGCCAATGGATGCGAGAGAAATGATTGAAACCGTGTTTTCTGAAAAAGAGATTCTGCCTGAATCGCTCGCCAGAAACGCCATAAAAGCAGAAGGGCAAGAAATGGCAGAAGCGAGTATGGCGCAGCTAAACACCCTGAAAATAGACGGTGGTTACAGGCGTGGCGAGATCGACGATTGGTGGAGCGATGCAAAAACGCCTTCCCGCCTGGGCGAAGAGACAGTGGAACTCATGCTGGCAAAATGGGTTGATGGCCTTCTGGAGGGATGGGCGGAGGGGATGTGGACTTATAGCATGGTAAAAGTGCCAGCCCGATGGTTGGCAAGCGTCGACGCCCCATTCGACCCGCTGCAAAAAGCGGCTTATGTACATTTGCAACAGACCTTGCCCAGCCAGGGTAAATGGTGCAGGTTGTTGCCGTTATCGCAGCGTTCGGATGGCACGTGGGAAGGCCGGGCCTGGACTGCTGGTAATGAAAAATCAGGGAAGAGGCCGGAACTTCTGACCTGGATTTACGATGCGGATTTTGGTTTGCGAGTAAAGGAGTCCGATGCAATTATTGCATCGGACTAAGCCCCGCAGATGTGGGGAACATACAAATAAACATGCCCTAACCAATTAAGCTAATGGTTCATCCCTCTGCAAGGGAACAAAGATTCACAGATCAGTTTTTTGGAGGAACTGAAGAAAGAAATGAATTCAGATTTGGAGGCCTGTTTTCATCAAAAACTTTCTTAAATCTGAAAATCAAAGTATAGTATACACTTATTCATAAGTTAGCATAATTTGTTTTAGTAAATATAAAAAAAGTGAGATTTCATTTGAATTTACTCGAAGAAAAATGGCTACCTGTCCGCCGCAGCACAGGGCAAGTCGACTGGATTGCACCGCACCAGATTGCCGAGGCGGATATTGTTGCGTTTGCGGCCAATCGCGCCGATTTCAACGGTGCACTCGCACAAATGATGATTGGCTTGTTGCAAACGACTACGCCGATTGATGACGAAGACAGCTGGGAGCATTTGCTGGATAAGCCGCCTTCTGCTGAAATTCTGGATAAATGGTTTGGCGTCAATGCTGACGCATTCATTCTGGATGGGGATGGCGCGCGGTTTATGCAGGATTTCAGCTTAACCACTAACGAAGGGGCGGAATGCACAATTGATGCGTTATTGATCGAGGCTGCCGGAAGCTCGTCGGTTGATAAAAATACCGACCATTTCGTCAAGCGTGGCACTGTCAACGCGATGTGTCCGCATTGTGTGGCGGCGGCCTTGTTTACCTTGCAAACGAATGCTCCTGCGGGTGGCGCGGGACATCGCACCAGTCTGCGCGGCGGCGGCCCTCTCACTACGCTGCTGGTAGCCACCCCATCGCAGAGCTTGTGGCAAGACTTATGGCTCAACGTCAAACCGCAACGCGCTTTCCTGCAGCAAGGGGGGGATGCACAAAAAACGGCAAGGCACTTTACTTTTCCGTGGCTGGCAGACATCAGTCAGATTCAGCGTACCGGCGGGGAGACACAGCCATTGCAAGTCCATCCCCATCATTCGTTCTGGGCCATGCCACGTCGGATTCGTGTTGATTTTGCAGATGTGAAAAACGGAGCGTGCGATGTCTGCAAACGCGATTCGAGCCAACTGGTGCATCGATATGCCACCAAACCGCAGGGCCTGAATTACAAGGGTGTGTGGCGGCATCCGTTTTCGCCTTATTACGAAACCAAAGAAGGCTGGCTGCCTGTGCATCCGCAACCCGGTGGTTTTAGTTACAAGCACTGGCTGGCGTGGGTGCTGGGGGTTAACCAAGGGAAGAAACCCGTTCAAGCCGCCGAGATCGTTAATTATTTTTTTCAGGAGCGCAAAAAATATCAAAAGTCGGCTCAGTTCAGGCTGTGGGTGTTTGGCTATGACATGGATAACATGAAATCCCGCTGCTGGTACGAAACGACTTTCCCTTTATACAGCCTGGCAGAGGCTACGCGGTCTACCCAGACGCAGATTCAAAATCTTGTCGCTCTTGTCGCCAATAGAATTGAGGCCGCAGAACAAGCCGTCTTTTATTTGCGCAAAGCGGTCAAGCATGCGTGGTTTGGCGAGAGCGAATTACGTGGCGATTTGAGTTTTATCGATAAGGCATTCTGGGACAGCACAGAGGCGGGTTTTTATCGGCAGCTGCAGGATTTAATGAAACAGGCGCGCACCGAATCGGGCATTAACATGGATGACGCCAGGTTCATTATTGACCTGGGCGAAACATGGCGCAACGTTTTGATCAAATGTGCCATCAAGCTGTTTGATGAGGATATTGTCGGCTCCGGTCCCGTCGGTCAGCAGGACCCACGCCGAATTGCAGAAGCCTATAACAATCTGAAAAATAATTTGCAGGGCGATGCGATAAAAACCATCTTGCGTTTGCCTGTGGATCAGAAGAAAAGCAAGTCTGCTAAAGAAGGCAGGAAAGCGGATCATCCGCCGATGCCCAAGCCCAATTGACACTGTAGAGAAATAAATAATGGAAGAAAAAAAATCGATCCCCATCAAAATCCTTTTTGCCCAACCGTTAACCGATTGGTGGGAAAAGTTGGAAGACGATCGCGCCAGCCGCGCCATGTTGCGGCGATGCGCAACGCTCGACGCAGTGACATTAAGCGATGCTTACCAGCGCTTTTACCGCTATATGCTGGCTTGTGGCTGGCCAGAAAGTTCCAGTGAGTGGCAAAGGGATAAGCTCGCCGCAATTGCTGGATTAGTGGCACACGTCAAAATGAAAGATGGTAATCAAGGTGATTTCGACGATACGCAACGCTTGCCTATCAGAATGTATGAATCAAAAGGCGACAGGCTCTTGGTGTCGGAAATCCGTTTTCGGGGCCTGCTCAAGGTTGAAACCACTGATGATTTGTTTACCAGTCTGCGTCGAATTTTACCCTTGGGAGGTCATCAAGCCAACATTGAGCAACTGGCACACGATGTCTATTGGTGGAATGACGACATAAAAAAACAATGGGCTTATAGCTATCGATGGCCGAGCAAAAAGTCTGCCTGATTTTTTAAAAACCCTTTATAAAAACTATCAAAGGAAAAACTATGTCCCGTTTTATTCAGCTGCATATCCTGACCAGCTACCCTCCTTCAAACCTCAACCGCGATGACACCGGCCGTCCAAAAACCGCAGTGATTGGCGATTGCACCCGTTTGCGTATTTCTTCGCAAAGTCTTAAACGGGCCTGGCGTACCTCCGATATTTTCGAGAGCGCGCTGAAAGGGCATATCGGTACGCGCACCAAGGAAATGGGCGTGAGCGTTTATCAATCGCTGACCCGGCAAGGTGTCAGCGAAAAAAATGCGCGTGAATGGGCAAAAACAATTGCCAGTCAGTTCGGCAAATTGAAGTCCGACAAAAAGGCCGAAAAAAACGAAGATCTGCACGTTGAGCAACTGGTGCATTTCAGTCCCGAAGAGGAAAAAGCGATTGCCGATTTAGTGACACAACTGGTGTCGACAGCGACTGCGCCAACCGAGGAAGATTTGAATCTGCTGCGCAAGCAGCACACTGCCGTGGACATTGCGATGTTTGGCCGCATGCTGGCTTCATCGCCGGCTTTTAATACCGAAGCCGCCATACAGGTAGCGCACGCTATCACCGTGCACAAGGCTGCGGTCGAAGATGATTATTTTATTGCTGTTGATGATCTCAATGCCGGCGAAGAAGACCGGGGCGCCGCACATATCGGCGAACTGGGTTTTGGTGCAGGCGTGTTCTATTTGTATATCTGCATTAACCGTGAATTGCTGGAGGAAAACCTGGGGGGCGATGCGGAGTTGACACGAAATGCCTTGAATGCCTTCATGCAGGCGGTCACAAAGGTGTCGCCCATCGGCAAGCAAAACAGTTTTGCTTCGCGAGCCTATGCAGGTTTTGTGCTGGCGGAGAAAGGTGATCAACAGCCACGCAGTTTGTCGCAAGCCTTTCTCAAACCCATAAAGCCCAAGCAGGAAAAAGGCGAAGATGAAAAAGGCGAAGATACCTTGAGCCGTGCCATTAAGGAATTAAGCAGGCGCCGCGACAACTTCAACGCGGTGTATGGCGATTGCACCGATGCCTGCGCGCAGTTTAATGTTGAAACGGGTGAGGGGAGCCTGAATGCATTAGCCGAATTTGTTGCGAACTAATTCCTATGGAAACCCTGGTTTTTCAACTTCATGCTCCGCTATCCTCGTGGGGCGAAGCGGCCGTAGGTGAATATCGCCCGAGCGCGGAATACCCCAGCCAGTCCGCCATACACGGTCTGCTGGGTGCGGCATTGGGCGTTGATCGCGCCGATGATGCGGCGCAGGCAGCCTTGCGCACAGGCTATCGCCTGGCAGTAGGTGTACTGAGCCAGGGAAGATTGCTGCGCGATTACCATACTGCGCAAGTGCCTGGCCGCGCTGATCTGAAAAAGCGGCCGCACGTCACGCGGCGGGATGAATTGTCATTGCCCAAAACGGATCTCAATACTATTTTATCCAGCCGTGATTACCGGCAGGATGCCGCCGCTTTAGTGGCGGTGCAAAGGATGACGAATGCACCTTATTCATTAGCGCAATTGGCTGGGGCATTAAAAATGCCGAAGTTCGTGATGTATCTGGGACGCAAATCCTGTCCCCTTGCCGCACCTTTGCATCCCTGCGTCCTGGATGCTGAAACCATTTGTGCGGCCTTTACGGGTTACCGGCAGCAACTGGCTGATCTGCGGCAGCAGCAATTGCCAAAACATGCTGAGCCACATGATTTATCAGTTCATAAAATCGCTTGGGGTGACGATTTCGGCGCTGACGACCTGTCGGTCGTGGGGGTGAAGCGCGACTTGAGCATCACCCGCAAGGACCAAGTGATTACCCGCCAAGGCTGGCAGTTTGCAGGCCGCAGCGAACATATCGCTTTACTGGTGAAAGGATAAACGTCATGTATTTTAGCGTTATTACGCCAGAGGAACGCTTGTTGCGACGAGCCGCGCATGAACTGTCGAAATCGTCTTATGACGTCCATCAATGGGTGTGGAAATTTTTCCCGAGCAGTGCGGATCAACGGCGCGATTTTATTTTCCGGCGCCATGAGCAGGAACAGATGCCGCGTTTTTACGTGGTTTCGCAGCGGCAGCCCACCGCATTCAGCGATGCGTGGCAGGTGGAAAGCCGCCTCTATGCTCCCCAATTGAAGGAAGGCCAGCGTTTATCCTTCCAGCTCCGTGCTAATCCGGTGATTACCAAAAAAAATGCCGACGGGAAATCCCGGCGCCATGATGTTGTGATGGAAGCCAAGAAGCAGTTGCTGACGGAACACGGATTCAGCAATGGAGCAAAATGGGCGTATTGGAATGACGAAAGCAAAAAGCCACTGCTGTATGAATTGGTACAAAAGCATTGTGCTGAATGGCTCGACAGGGTGGCGAAAAGAAATGGATTTGAGGTTGCGCTGACGAATGAAGAGGCGCCGCAACGCAAGCTGCAAGTGGATGCCTATGAGCAAAGCATAGCGGCTAAGCACCCTCGCGATATCCGTTTTAGCACGGTGGATTTTTCAGGCGAGCTACTTGTGACAAATCCCCAGTTATTTAATCTGGCTTTATATAACGGACTCGGCCACGCGAAGGCCTTCGGTTGCGGCTTGTTGCTGGTGCGGAATTGAGCGGTTTGGCATCTTTGACTATATGCAGAGGGGAAAGGCAAAAATGAGTTGGGAAAATAGGGGCATGAAGTTTTATTGCGGTCATCTCTTGCTGCGCCCCTTCCCGGGCTGATTGCACCGATTATATGGCCGATCTCCTGCCGTCCCTGAAACCGATTGCCATAAAGGAACGGCTTTCCATCCTGTTTATCGAAAAGGGCCAACTGGACGTGCTGGATGGCGCGTTCGTTGTGCTGGATAAGAGTGGTGTCCGCACGCATATTCCTGTCGGCGGTGTTGCCTGTCTCATGTTGGAACCTGGTACAAGGACTTCCCATGCCGCTGTAGCGTTGGCCGCGCGAGTGGGCACACTGCTGGTGTGGGTGGGCGAGGCGGGGGTGCGTTTGTATTCTTCGGGCCAGCCAGGCGGGGCGAGGGCTGATCGCTTGCTCTATCAAGCCAAACTGGCGTTGGATGATACCTTGCGGCTCAAGGTGGTGCGTAAAATGTATGCCATCCGCTTCGGCGAGGAGCCCCCGGCGAGGCGCAGCGTGGAGCAGCTGCGTGGCCTCGAAGGGGCGCGGGTGCGCGAGACATATAAGCTGATCGCAAAAAAATATGGTGTGGAATGGAAGTCGCGTAATTACGACACCAGCGAATGGGACAGGGGCGATTTGCCCAATCGTTGCCTCTCATCCGCGACGTCATGTTTGTATGGAGTGGCTGAGGCCGCAGTACTGGCAGCAGGGTATGCACCCGCAGTGGGCTTTATTCATACAGGCAAGCCATTATCCTTCGTTTACGATGTGGCGGATATTTATAAGTTTGAAACGGTTGTGCCGGTGGCGTTCAAGATTGCTGCCAGATTCCCGCAAAATCCGGAACAGCAGGTTCGCCTCGCTTGCCGCGATGTATTCAGGGAAAGTAGATTGCTTGAGCGCATCATTCCAGGAATAGAGGAAATGCTATCGGCCGGCGAAATTACTCCGCCGGCATCTCATGAGGAAGCGGTGCTGCCCGCAATTCCCAATGAAGAAGGTTTAGGCGATGTTGGTCATCGTACTTGAAAATTCTCCACCGCGTCTGCGCGGACGGCTCGCCATCTGGTTACTGGAGATCCGTGCGGGTGTTTATGTCGGCAATTATTCCGCAAAAGTTCGCGATAATATCTGGAATCAAGTAGAAAAAGGTATTGAAGATGGCAATGCCGTGATGGCGTGGCGCACCAATTCAGAGGCCGGTTTTGATTTTGTGACGGTGGGGAATAATCGGCGGATTCCCGTAGAGTTGGATGGAGCGAAACTCGTATCATTTCTCCCCGAACAGGACAAAACGTAGTAAAAAAGTTGGTACAATTTTGATGTATTGATTTTTGATGTAGATTCAAAGAGATGAAAGAAGTGTGTTCCCCACGCGGGTGGGGATGAACCGATCGATAGATGCGATTATTCGCGGACTGCCGGGTGTTCCCCACGCGGGTGGGGATGAACCGTCCATCGAGGACGCTGCCATCCTTCGCAAGCTGTGTTCCCCACGCGGGTGGGGATGAACCGCGCTTTCGGAGTCTTTTCCTTGCACGCGGCGAGTGTTCCCCACGCGGGTGGGGATGAACCGGGGATATGGTGATCCCCTTCTTGGGTGACATTGTGTTCCCCACGCGGGTGGGGATGAACCGCAGGAGGTCGTGCCAGGCTTGAATGGGGATTTGTGTTCCCCACGCGGGTGGGGATGAACCGAAAAAGAGGATAAGCGCAAGGCAGAGTTGCATGTGTTCCCCACGCGGGTGGGGATGAACCGCGTCCTGTGACCTTTGTGCCACAATTCCCTTCGTGTTCCCCACGCGGGTGGGGATGAACCGACACATCGACAGCAGCGCCGCCTGCATCAAACGTGTTCCCCACGCGGGTGGGGATGAACCGCCGGGCGGCGACCAGTTCAACAGCACGGCAGCAGTGTTCCCCACGCGGGTGGGGATGAACCGGAAACGGGCGAAATAGTGGGGCCGAGGCCGATGTGTTCCCCACGCGGGTGGGGATGAACCGGCGTCGGCAATGCTGGCCACATGTTCAAGCGTGTGTTCCCCACGCGGGTGGGGATGAACCGTCCGAGTCGCCTGATGACATAACCGATCTGGCGTGTTCCCCACGCGGGTGGGGATGAACCGCGAACGCAAATATTGCCAGGATTGCTGAAGCAGTGTTCCCCACGCGGGTGGGGATGAACCGCCAGATTCGGATTGTTTAATCTCCCATCCTTCGTGTTCCCCACGCGGGTGGGGATGAACCGCAATATTCAAGCGACATAGCCAGCATGGATGAGTGTTCCCCACGCGGGTGGGGATGAACCGTACTCTGGAATGTTCACCAGGGCAGAGGCAGTGTGTTCCCCACGCGGGTGGGGATGAACCGACGCTGAGTGCGTTCCAGGGCCGTATGAATGCGTGTTCCCCACGCGGGTGGGGATGAACCGGAATTCTACGAGAAGAGAGACGGTTCGACCGGAGTGTTCCCCACGCGGGTGGGGATGAACCGGTTAACCATGGAAAAAGACAGAGAAGAATTCGGTGTTCCCCACGCGGGTGGGGATGAACCGGGATACCCCTATGGCACCATTCCGCGCCTATTGTGTTCCCCACGCGGGTGGGGATGAACCGACAGCAGAACGGGTATGCCCGTAGTCAACCTAGTGTTCCCCACGCGGGTGGGGATGAACCGCAGGGTTACCGTCATTTGTTTTGCGTTTTGCAGTGTTCCCCACGCGGGTGGGGATGAACCGCAGCGACAAGCCAATCGGTTTTACTGGCGCGCGTGTTCCCCACGCGGGTGGGGATGAACCGCATTATCCCGGCCAGACAGCAGACGAGAAGCAGTGTTCCCCACGCGGGTGGGGATGAACCGGTCTGTTTCGTGGTTCCGAGGGATGGAATAACGTGTTCCCCACGCGGGTGGGGATGAACCGACATATACCTCACCAGAGGGAATATCATCGGGGTGTTCCCCACGCGGGTGGGGATGAACCGCAGTTCGGTTCCACGATGCAGGGACAGCCTGAAGTGTTCCCCACGCGGGTGGGGATGAACCGGTCTGTTTCGTGGTTCCGAGGGATGGAATAACGTGTTCCCCACGCGGGTGGGGATGAACCGACATATACCTCACCAGAGGGAATATCATCGGGGTGTTCCCCACGCGGGTGGGGATGAACC
Organism: Nitrosospira sp. TNL300; assembly: GCF_055385915.1. Classification (NCBI taxonomy): domain Bacteria; kingdom Pseudomonadati; phylum Pseudomonadota; class Betaproteobacteria; order Nitrosomonadales; family Nitrosomonadaceae; genus Nitrosospira; species Nitrosospira sp. TNL300. The sequence continues at coordinate 1,100,627 of NZ_AP041005.1, forward strand.
GCAGTTCGGTTCCACGATGCAGGGACAGCCTGAAGTGTTCCCCACGCGGGTGGGGATGAACCGCAAACTATAAAAAGCGCCGCCGTAGATCACAGGTGTTCCCCACGCGGGTGGGGATGAACCGCCACATAGCCAACGTTTCCCCAGCTATATGAGGTGTTCCCCACGCGGGTGGGGATGAACCGTTACATCAGCAGCGTTCGCCGGAGCATTTGCAGTGTTCCCCACGCGGGTGGGGATGAACCGCCAATGCCAATACCGGCCTGATCAACAGGGTGGTGTTCCCCACGCGGGTGGGGATGAACCGGGAATTGCGACAGTGACCAGACCGATGATGATGTGTTCCCCACGCGGGTGGGGATGAACCGGGCAGCAAGAGAACCACCACCGTTAAGACTGAGTGTTCCCCACGCGGGTGGGGATGAACCGGTTTTCGCGCTACCCTTGATAAACCGACCATCGTGTTCCCCACGCGGGTGGGGATGAACCGAGGTAGATGAGTCCTATGATCAAAATAACTATGTGTTCCCCACGCGGGTGGGGATGAACCGACTGAGGCGGGGCGTGAGGTGCGCAAGATCTAGTGTTCCCCACGCGGGTGGGGATGAACCGGCACTATGGCATTGCAACTGGGTCTCGATAAAGTGTTCCCCACGCGGGTGGGGATGAACCGGCCAGGGCGAGGACGTGAGCGACCAGATAGGTGTGTTCCCCACGCGGGTGGGGATGAACCGCTAAAACTTGAAGTGGATGTTGATCTGCAAGTGTGTTCCCCACGCGGGTGGGGATGAACCGCAATTTCCCGGAACAGCGATGATTCCAATGGTGTGTTCCCCACGCGGGTGGGGATGAACCGACATTCCTGCGTCAGTATCGGTTGCCCACTGAGTGTTCCCCACGCGGGTGGGGATGAACCGTCATCAGCCGGCACAGTTACGTGATGAACGCTGTGTTCCCCACGCGGGTGGGGATGAACCGGATTTGCCGTGAAATTCCCTGAAATCCTCGAAGTGTTCCCCACGCGGGTGGGGATGAACCGCATATTAGCGATTATTTAACCAGCCCTCTACGGTGTTCCCCACGCGGGTGGGGATGAACCGCCGCCGAAAATCTCTTACGAAGCCGCCTATCTGTGTTCCCCACGCGGGTGGGGATGAACCGGAATTAAAGCTCACCGACATACAGAAGCAGTGGTGTTCCCCACGCGGGTGGGGATGAACCATCCGAGTTGGCCTCAGCAGCACGGCTTGGATGGTGTTCCCCACGCGGGTGGGGATGAACCGGGTTCCACATACACGCGATGTTTTGGTAGATGGTGTTCCCCACGCGGGTGGGGATGAACCGGCATTTGTGGACGGCGCTGATACAGGTTTTACGTGTTCCCCACGCGGGTGGGGATGAACCGTGGTAGTTCGTCACTTCTTCCAGCGTCTTGCAGTGTTCCCCACGCGGGTGGGGATGAACCGCAACTTCTCCTGCAGGTCAGGAGACAGCTTGTGTGTTCCCCACGCGGGTGGGGATGAACCGAAACATTCCGCCGCATGTGGGGCATTTCTTCCGTGTTCCCCACGCGGGTGGGGATGAACCGGATCGACCGCAGAGAAATTGCCGAGATGTTTGGTGTTCCCCACACGGGTGGGGATGAACCGAGGTAGACAAATCCGTTTATCCGCTTCTCAGCGTGTTCCCCACACGGGTGGGGATGAACCGATGATAGTAACAGTTGGAAACACGAAAGGGGGGTGTTCCCCACACGGGTGGATGAACCGTACTGCCAGTCAAAATCTGGCCGCAGCTCCTCGTGTTCCCCACACGGGTGGGGATGAACCGCCCTCCGGAGAGGGCTGGTGGGTTTCGCTCAAGTGTTCCCCACGCGGGTGGGAATGAACCGCAGCGGTAGCGGGTAGCGAGCGATAGCATCCGCTTTGTAGACTTTCTGAACTTGGTCGAGGATTCCCCTTGGCATCAAAAGATAGAGATGGCGAATAATTCACTAGATGCAGCAAAACAAATATCTGTGAACCAAAAGACATTCGTCAAGGCTATCGTTAAATACGTCCTTACTGTCCACAATCCAGCAATCGGTGATACGGAGAAAGAAAAGAAGATTTTCTTGAACTACTGGAAGGCCATTACTGAATTACTGGACGACGGTCATTCGACGGTGCTCTACAAGTACAACGGTGTGGAGCTCCTTTGCAAATTCTCGATCCCGTTTTTCATGAAACTCCAAAATAAGGGGAGCTACACCGTTAGCACCATGAAAGCTTTGCTGAAGACATGCTTTGATAATATGGAAGGGGAATATGCTGGAGTGGGGCATCCTAGCTGGTGGGCCAGCGGATCGAAGGCTAACTGTCTAAACGCTGGCGCCATAAATGTAGTATCACAGCATTTGTCGAAGGCTCTCAATAAAGGAGCAATGAGCCAACCTATCGAGCTATGAAGGTAGAAGAACTTGTACCATGCCCCACTAACAAAACAAGCGCTGGTTTCACCGCAGTCACCAAAAATTCCTACCACCCCGTGCAGGCTGCTACGCCTTTGTTACCTTCTCCGGCATAGTCCTATATGTTGGGTTGACTGCAAATCTGCGTAAACGTATGGGCAACCATCTTGATATACCAGCGAAAACAGCCGAGACAGCAAAAGGTCGGGCAGTTTGGTTCTATTGGATAGAGACTGACCAACTCAACAAAGTGGAACGGACATGGACGAATATTCACATTCAGCACGAAGGGTGCAAGCCCATTCTGAATCGAATTTACTCGCCTATATAAAATAAAAAAGCTTTCAATTTCGAATTTCGAATAATCTAAAACTACTACACTTTGTATCTGACTTCTTGGTCGGTATAAACTTCTTGCTATCGGTTTAATACTCACCTTTTGAACCTCTGACCAGCCTTTATGATCTGAGATACCTCGGGCTACTCATCCTTTTATTCGCACCATTAATCACTTCATAACATGTCCAAAAGCAGAAGCAGGCGCCTCAGAAAAAAACTCCATCTGGATGAATTCCAGCAATTTGGCTTCGAGATTTCATTTTCATTACCTGAAAATCTTGATAGCGAGAAACTGAACGATTTTTTTGATCAATTTATCACGGAAGCCATTGAGAACAACGATTTGTGGTTTGGGGGTGGAATCGGGGGAAATAGCGGAGGTTTTGTAACATTAGAACGAAAAAGCGCTACTGAAGAGCATAGAGAGCGGGTAAAAAGCTGGTTATCTGCGCATCCTATGGTAGTTGATATCCAGATCGGAGAGCTTGTTGATGCATGGTATGGGCATGATGAGTAAATAGGGTTGAGCGAAGCGGAACCCGACAAGAAGCAGGCAAAATCATTAGTCTAGCTACATAACGTAGTAGAGTCCGATTCTGACATTTCATCCGCTTTTCCCCTTCGCCTCGCCCACACTCCAATCAAACCCATCCCCGCGAGCATCATCGCGTAGCTTGCAGGTTCAGGTATAAGGGTTATTCTCCCGACCTGTCCATTGAGGCTTATCAGATAAAGGTTGCCGGAAGCGTCCTCGCCGAATGAGGAGATATTCCCCGAAATGCCGGTTGGGGAGAGCAGTTCGGCAGTGCGGTCGGTGAGGTCGGTAATGCCTGAGCCGGTGAAGCGGAAGGACATTACTTTGTCGTTCACGAAGTCAGCAAAGAAGTAGGTGCCATCCAGACCGGGGATTTCTGAGCCTCGGTAGACATAGCCGCCAATGACTGAACCGCCGTCTGCGGTATGGTTATATTCAAAGATAGGCGGCGTGTGGTTGGGAATCTGGGGATCATTGGGAAAATTCACCAGCGTGCCCTCGAATCTGCGCCATCCATAATTTGCTCCGGCGGCGCCTATATCGATTTCTTCGCGGGCGTTTTGTCCCACATCGCCTATATAGAAAGTGCCGTTTTCCCGGTCAAAACTGTCGCGAAACGGGTTGCGCAGCCCATACGCATATATCTCCGGATTACCCCCCGTGATATTTCCATCAGGTATCGCATAACCATACTGCGTGGGATCATTGGGCAGGCGATCAGATGAAACATCGACCCGCAGAATTTTGCCGAGATTGCTGGACAGGTTTTGTGCGCGATTACCAGGATCATCATGGAAGCCGCCGTCTCCTGTGGCTATGTAAAGATTCCTTGATTCACCGGGCCTGAAGCCCAGCCAACCAGCCTTGTGATTGTTGAATTCAGGTTGCTGCACAGTGAGCACTGTTTGTCGGCTTGCGATGTCGGCAACGTTTGGCTGCGTCGCGCTTACCTGATACGTGGCGACTACGGTGTTGAGCGAGGTCCTGTCTATGTAATCGACATAAAATCGACGGTTGCTAGCAAAGTTTGGATCGAATGCCATGCCCAGCAGGCCGCGCTCACCCTCGGTATTGACCGAGCCTGACAGATCGAGAAATGGTGTTGGCTGCACAGCTCCATTCTGGAGGATTTTGATCAAGCCGCCCTGTTCGACAATGAACAGGCGTGAGTCTCCTGCGGGCGATGTTGCGAACAAAGGGCGATCAAGGCCGCTTGCAACGATTCGGGTTTGCAGCTGTGCAAAAGCCGCTGGCACTCCAAGGCCAGTGGCGAAGACCAAAGTGAGCAGGGCAGAAAAGGGTTTGATCATGTCAGCTCCTCGGACCGATTAGAGTTGGAGTTAATAGAGTCAATAGCGGAAATAATGCGAAGGCCAACTTATGTATAGAAAAGGCAAAGTTCGCTGTCAACCCGGCTTGAGATTTGAAGTTGACATCCTCCTCTGCCTAAAAGCAGGGGATTCCAACAGCGAAAACCATGCTAGGCACGATTAACGCCTTGTCGGTTCGCACTTCGCAAAGAGGGTAGGGGATGCTGGATCTGCCCCCTGATTTGCCGGAGCACATCGCTTTGTTCAGTTCAAGCGGCGGTTAAGTATGAAGTCCCGACAAATATCCTTCTCGCCATCGCGAAGAAGGAGGGCGGCAAGCCGCGTCAATATGTGCGAACTAGAACTCGTTATCTATGATATCCGCCTGCTTGCCCCATCTTTCCTTAACTGATGTTTGAAGCATGAGTGATCTTGTATAATCAGTTATTACTTTTGTAATAACTTCCAGGAGCCCACATGCTCGAACTTAAAGTCCGTAAATTTGGAAACTCACTCGGGGTCGTCCTACCCAAAGAGGTCATTAATCGCCTTCATACTGGCGATGGGCAGCCGCTCTATCTTATAGAGACCCCGGAAGGGGGGTACTTGATTACATCCTATGACCCCACCTTCGAGGAAAAAATGGCAAAGGTCGAGGATATCTGTAACCGCTATCGCAACACGCTCCATATACTGGCCAAGTGAAAGAGCTATCATGGATAGACGAGCGAGACGCGCTCATAATCCATAACCGCCTGCTCGCGCTGCATGGGGGACCGCCCGGAGTTCGCGACAAAACGCTTTTATCATCGGCTCTGGCGCGGCCTCGTCAATATCTGGCTTATTCCAGCAATGTAGATATCATTAGCATGTCTGCCGCTTACACTGTGGGAATTGTGGGTAATCATCCTTCTGTAGACGGTAACAAACGCACAGGCTTTGTCATTGGCATCCTCTTTCTGGAACTCAATGGCTATCGGTTTACGGCCAGCGAGGAAGAAGCGGCGCAAGTCGTGCTCTCACTAGCGGCAGGAACACTGGATGAGGAAGGATTTGCTCTGTTTCTTCGAGCGAATACTGTACACGAGGGATGATATCGAGTGATTCCATGGAATGATCCTAATGACTGAGTGAGATACGCTGGGCCCCAGGCGCGCTACGGTGTTTGTTGCGACAACTTGTTCCAATGGAAATAAAGGTGGCATGTAGTAAGGAATCTGGCTGAAGTCGCAGGAATTGCAGAGGAATCACAGGGGCAAGCTAAAGCGGCACAGCTTGCTATACTGAATCATAGGGTGCATAGGTTGTCTTATTCATTGTCATCCATTGCGGAGGGAGGCGCATGATTCACGAAGTAAGGGGCGATATCCTGCTGAGCCATGCTCAGGTCATTGCTCATGCCGTTGCTCCCCATGATCATTTCAACCAGGGACTGGCTTTGAGTTTGAGCCAGCGGTGGCCCGCCTTGGTCAAGGATTTTCACCACTTCTGCCATGCCATGCACCCCAAGGCCGGCGATGTATGGGTCTGGTCGGGTGCGATGGGCAAGCGGGTGATCAGCCTGCTGACGAATGAAGCGCCGTCCGGCACCGGGGGCAAGGCGCTCCCGGCCAGAAAGGAAGTTTTAGAACTGTCGTTGCGCGAACTTCGCAATCTGCTGGAGAGCAAGAGGTTTACCCATATTGCGCTGCCGCGTCTTGCTACGGGCGCGGGCGGCCTGGATTGGAAGGTGGTGGAGCCCTTGATCGAGCGGCATCTTGGAAACCTGGACCTGCCTATTTACATTTATACTCAATATGAGGAAGGCGTTCAGGCCATAGAGCCGGGGTTAAGCCGCCATGGCGGTCTCGACAGGAGACCGGACGCTTCCCGCAAGCAATGAGCCTGACGCCTGACGATTCTTGGGTCCGGTTCCAGGACCGGGAGATCAGGAGGGATTTTTGCGGGCGGGTAGCAGATGCAACATTTGCTCGGAGGGGCCGGGAAGGAAGGGAGTGCGCCTGCCTGTCACCCAGTCTTCGTGTCCGCTGCCGTAATAAGGTGACAGGGGATGTCCGCTCTGGCCGCCGGGCATCTCGAAATATCCATTCTCCTCATCGCCCGGGGCAACGGCGAGACGATTCGACGCACCGAACGCTGGACCCTGCACGCGTGGCATCTTGCTGTCTCCGGCAAGTTCATCCTTGGGCATATCCAGCCACTTTCCGATAAATAATGGTAAAGCCTGGCTGAAAGGATGCCGGATGTTCGCCGTGTTGCGTTCACCCCAGGTTCTCGCCGCGATACCGCCAGGCTGGCGCCGGAAACGTTCGGCAACCCGGTGCGCGCACTTGCCGAGGAGATCGTCCCAGTCAGAATGGACAGGGAGTAAAAGGTGCGGGGGGCGTTCCTCTATCAATTTCCATACCGCATATTCCGCCTGGTTCAACGGCGGCAGCACGAATTCCGGATATTTCTCCCGCACGGCTGCTTCGAAGCCGCGAAGCACGCCGCTTACAACTTCCTGGCGAAAGGCGCGCACCACCCGGTAGGCCACGGATTTTGTGGATGCATGTCCATCCCAATCCTTGAGCGCTTGTTGCATTTCGGTGCGCCAGGGTGCCGCTTCGGTTCTTTCCAGGGTCTGTTCGAGAAGCTGCCGCCATTGCGCGAGGAACAGCGCCCGATCGTCCAGTTGAATGGTCAGCATGGTGGCGGGCGTGAAATGATCATGTTGATAAAGGGTGTCGCGGATCTGCTTTGCCCGTGCGCCGAGATCAAAGCCGCCATCTCCGAGCCTCTCCAGCATCAGGCCGTCCACGGTGCGCGCGTTCGCGGTCCACAGGCGCTGGTCGGCGGGATCGATGATGGTTGGATAGAGTGCGGGATCCAGCCATCCGTTCCAGCCGGTATCCGGTGCGCTCCAGTCTGCCGGGAGCCGCGGGTCATACCCCTTCTTGTCCCGTGCCGGAAGCCTTCCGGCAATGGTCCATGCGGTTCTGCCTGTCCGGTCGCCGACGATAAAGTTCTGCGCGGGGATACCGGAGTTCCGTACGATGGCGATCGCCTGGTCCACGCTTTCGGCCTGTTCCAGATCGGTAAGCTTGATATCCATGGAGCCCGGTTGGTGCGCAGTCCAGGCAAATGCGAGCGGCGTTCCGTCATGATCGGTTGCCGCAATGGGTCCCCATTCTGTTTCCTGGACCTCCAGTGTTTCATCTGCCGATCCGCGTACACGCAGCACTTCGCGATGCACCTCGATGCGCTTCCATCCATCCGCAGTCCGGTAGCGCAGGGGATCATCCGGATCGCGCGTTATCCGCACCCAGTCAATCAGGTCACCATAGCTGTTTGTAAAACTCCACGCAATGTGCCGGTTGGAACCGACCGTGATTGCCGGTGTGCCCGGCAGGCTGGCGCCTGTGATGTCGCTTGTTTCCTCTGGTCGTTGCGGGTGGGGATAGATGAAGCGTGTGCGAAACCAGATATTGGGGACGCGCAGTTCCAGGTGCATGTCATTGGCAATCAGCGCCGCGCCCCCGGCCAGCGAGCCAGTCACGGCAAAGCTATTGCTCCCAAGCACATCGTCGATGTATTCGTCGGGGCTGTGCGTATCCACGGGAGGCATAAGGCCGGGATCGAGCTTGCGGAGATCGAGTTCGCTCGCAGACGGGATATCCGGCCAGGCAAGGGGAGGGCCCAGCAACGGGGCATCCCATTTGCCACCCTTGGCGCTAAGAAACCGGAAGACAGCCGGGGAAAGCGCATCCCGCAGGGTAGAGAAGGCAATTTCGCGCACGTCGCTTGCCTCTTTCAACGTGAAATACATCGCCCCAATGACCAGCAAGCTGTCTTCGCTGCGCCATGCCAGGGGCTGTAAGCCCAGCAGAAGATAGGGAAAGGAGTTTGTCGCCAGCGCATCGAGACCTTCATTTACCCCATCGCGATACGCGTCGAGCAGTTCGCGCTGTTCAACCGGCAACTCTTTCAGCATCGAGGACGCGCGTGCCCGCATCCGATGCTTGCGTGCTTCCCGATCGGCGGGCAGGACGCGTGATCCGAACAACTCAGCCAGTTCGCCCGCAGGCTGGCGGCGCATCAGGTCCATTTCAAAGAAGCGTTCCTGCGCGTGAACATAACCCAGTGCCCAAACCAGGTCATGCCGGTTTTGAGCGCGCAACGTAGCGGTACCGAGGGTATCGCGTTCGACAGCCACAGGTGCAGACAGGGCGTCCGTTTGCACTGTTCCTTCGTATTGCGGCAGGCTTCCATGCAATACCAGCCAGAGAATGCCAACGGACAGCAACGCCAGGATAACAAGCGCGCAGGCAAAACGGGCCAGACGATAAGGCGCCCGAGAAGTCATGTAGGCGGATTCGCTACGGCGAAACAGCCACTGATAGTGTGCGGAACGACTATCGGGTACGGATTATGCCAACAGGAGGGGATATGCAAGGCGTTTTCAGGAGTTCAAAAGCTTTTCCCGGAGGGATTCTACCGTCATTTTTCGCCATCCAGCCGGATGCAGGCAACAGCCGGCTGCGGTCTCATATCCTGTTGTCATTTCCTGTCAGAACCCTGGCGCGGCCGCTATTTCGTCTTGCTGTTCGCCAGAACGTATTCTGCGAGACGCTGGGCCGGTTCGCCCTGAATATTGGGGAAAGCGGTCATGCCCATGCTTCCCTTCTGGACCTTCTGAATGATGGCATCCTTATTGGCCATCTTCTCGCTCAATATCATAGCCGCGCCAGCTTCGGGTTTGTGGCATTTTGTGCAGTTTGTGCTGAATATATCTTCTCCAGTGGCATCCGAGGGCGGAGTGTAAGGATCTGTTTTCGAACAGCCCATCAAGCCTGCCAGTGCGGCAAACGTCAATATCAAAGTTGTCTTCTTCATTTTTGCTCCTGATTAAAGAGGAATTGTTTTTATACCGCAGGGAGGGAGATTATAGCGCGCTATTCAGTGCAAGTTACATTGCACTTTGAGGCTTCGTTCAACAATCCCTGATCATTGAGCGGAGTTGGCCCTGTTGCCTGTTCTGTTATCTGTCACCTGCCGCTGCCTTGCCGGAAAATGGCTGGAAAATTATTCAAAATAATTTCTCCGCCCGAAATAACCAGGTCCGGGTATTCCAGGTTTTTCAGGTTATGGGTGGGATCGTCCTTGACAGCGATCAGGTCGGCAGGCGCGCCGGGTTGGAGAGTACCGAGAAGGGGCAAGCCGAGGTGCTCTCCCGCTTTCGACGTGGCTGCGCGGAGGACTTCCAGGGTTTCCATATTTCCCATCTGCATCATGAACATAAGCTCCTGGGCGTCGATTCCCCTGGGAACATCCGGGTGTGCGATTTCAGCGCCATACAGCAGTTCGCCACCCTGCTCCCGCCAGACGCGGGCGTTGTGCGCAACACCGGGGCATTTCGACAGGGTATCGAGTGTCGTAACTATTTTGACGCCCTGTGACACGGCCTTTTTTAACAGGGGCTCGGGGATGGTGTCACAGGGAATATGCGCCCATTCATCGATCCCCGCATTGATGGCAGTCTCCGCGCCTTTTGTCTCGGCAATATGGGCCGTTACCTTACGTTTGTTCGCATGGGCTTCATCCACTATCGCCTTTACGATGCTTTCAGGCAGCAGGGGCCAGGCAGTGTTGAGACCAGTATTGGAAGTATTGGGATGTGGGTGAGAGGAATGGGCGTGCTTTGCCGGTTTGTTACTTGTCGGTTCATGACTGGGCGGTTCGTGGTTGGGCAGTGCATGATGAGCGTGACCATGGGCAGGCGCGGGAGCGTTATGATGATGCCCGTGCCCATGGCCGCCCGACCATGGCGCGCCGGGCTCGCCGCCGGGTTCCAGGGCGATCTTGATCACGACCGCGCCCGCATCGATCAGGTTGCGAACCGTTTCTCGTGCTTCTTTTTCCGTGGATACCGGTGTTGCGATATTCTTTTCCCCTGTCAGCGGAATAGGATAACCGCCAGGGGCGGTGATGATGGGTCCCGAGGTAAGCACACGCAAGGCGCCATTTCCCCCGTAGGGCTTGTGTACCGGTCCGCCTACGTCCCGGATGGTGGTAATCCCATGCTTCAATACCGTATCAGCAGGAACACGCTGGAACGAAAGGTGCGCGTGCAACTCGATAAAACCGGGCAGTATCGTCGCATCTCCCAGATCGATGACTTTCGCATTATCGGAGGTGAATGAGCCGCGGGGACCGATTTGCGTTACCTTTCCGTTTATTACCTGTACCGATGTGTTCGTCCTCATCTTGAGGCCGTCGAAAACCCGTGCGGCATGCAGGAGAAGCGCTTCGTGCTTCCCTGTTGTCTGGGCAACAACCAGAGGGGAAGCCAGCATGATCGACATCAGCGATAAACCCGCCGTGATTCGGCTGGTAATGCTGGTGAGGCTGGTGATTTTCAGGCAGATGTTTTCCATAGCCTTTTCTCCTTTTTCCTTTTATCCTTGATTGCGTTTCAGATGCTGCTCGATTCAGCAGCGTTTTTAAAACCTGTCCGGCTTCAGCATACCCAGCAGAACGCAGAGAGCGGCCATGAGAAAAAAACTGCCCCAGGCAGACTCGACCATTTCCTCTTTGTTGTCGCTGGTCTTATAACAGCAGCCCCAGAATATTCCGGAAGGCGGATCTCCACTTTTTGCACGGTTGCCGCTTTCATGAAAACCGGTGAAGTAATCGCTTCGAACGATTGCGGCAATCTCCCGATGCGCAGAAGTACGCCATTGCGTTCCATCCGCCAGCAGTTCAGCGAGGGCGAGCATGGCGAGGGACGCGATGATTGAGGACGAAGGGTCGGCAAGGCCTGATGGATTATCCAGCCGATTCAGGGGCAGGGGCTCCGGCCGCGATCGCTTCCAGTATTCACACGCGCGCAATGTGCAGGTCAGGTAAGGTTCTCCCCACAGTGCTGCTGCGCGGCTTAATCCCAGCATGGCCCACGCTTGACCGCGAGACCATACGCCTGCCTGCTCCATTGGTTGAAAGTGCCCGTCAGCGAAGCGTGCGCCGGGGTGAAATGCGCCGTTCCCGCTACTACACGTCGCTGATACGGTACTTGCGTGAGTACGCGCGATTTGATGATGAGCACTATCTTCACTTCGACTCAGAAGTTGGATCAGGGGAGCCAGCGAGTCCACGGAGATGAGTTGATTGCCTTCCCTTCCGCCCCCCATATCTCTACCGAGTGGAACGCAATGCATTTCCGGATCATAGGAAGCGGCAATCGCGGAAATGGATGCCGAGGTAAGGCCACACGCCTTTGCGTCACGGAACCAGAGATCGCCAAGCGTTGCCCCATACCAGAATATGGGGTTTCGGTTAATGGAGTCGATTGTGATTTTCGGTGATAGCCGCTGGCAGATGTCCACGGCATTACGCCGATCGGACAGGGCGCCTGTTATTCGTGATCGAAGCCACCAGCAAGCGCTCCAGTATCCCCCGACCCAGGAACCGCCTGACGATAAGATCCATTGATCGGCAACTCCCGGCGAATAAAGGGGAAAACTGTTCGCGCAGCTCGAATGAATGGCCTCCAGGCGCTGTACCAGCGACTCCAGTGCCTGCTTCATTTCTGCATGACTCAACAGGATGCCTGGCGACTGCTCCTCGATGCTGTATCGGGTCTTTTCAAGCATGTGCATAAGGGCTCAAGTAAAAAAGGCCGCTTCAAAAAATCAGGCTGAAGTCGATGTAGACCATGTCCGCATCTTTCTTGCCCTGATAAAAATTCCTGACGACGCTGCCGCCGAATGCATGGCCATAATAGAACCGCCATGACAAGTGCTTGTTGAGCGTGTGCGTGAAGCTGATGTCCACCAGTTGACCTACATCGCTTTTGCCGCCGGAGGGGCGACCCGAGTAGCCAAATGCGCCCGAGCGGGATGTCGGTCCCAGCCCCGAGTAGAACAGGTCACTCGAATTGCTGAGGGACAGATGGTGCAGATCGATTGTTACCCTGGTTTTCGGAGTGGGCGAGACAATCATCTGAAGAAATGCGTCCTGCATATTTATGAGGTTGTAGAAGGGGAGCTTGGCGTAGGCGCGTCCGCTGGGAAGGGCGGTAAAGTAGGTCTTATGCGTGCCGTCATTGGCGTTGCCGTCGCCCGAACTTCTGAAATAGAGCGCGCGCAGCCATGGCTGGAAGGGAAGATCTGTCCATTGATATCCGGCTTCTGCCGCAATCGCCCACGCCTGGTGGTCCTGGTTGGTCCAGTCACCGAACTGATAGGCGCCCCACAACAAGGCATCGATGCTGCCCGAACCCAACGGCTGGAGAGTGAGCAGGTGCGCGCCGATGGTATGGAGATTCAGGTTCCGGTTATCAAGCCTGGGCCGTTCTGCGGCAGGACGGTTGTCCACCGCCTGCGTGTTGCGCTTGTCATCGTAATTGAGGTAGAAGAGGCGGCCCTCGGTTCCCGGCAGCAGCGCATCCTTCTTGCTGGTGAGTGCCGCATAGAACAGATTGATGTCACCGATTTCTTTTTGCCCCTGGACAGTGAACCCGCCCTGGGTGGGACGAATTCCGGTTGCCGTTATATTGAAACCGGGCTGGTCATAAACGGCGGTAAAGCCATCGAAGCTTCGGCCTACATGGACGACGTTGGAGGCAAGGAGGCGTTGGGCGATACGCGCCCGTTTAAGCCCGTCGAACTTGCCGATACCCGTTGTATATTCCATGCCATCCATGAACTCGAACCGGCCGATTCTAAGCAATGCTCCCGGCAGTCCCAATGAGCTGAACTTGAAGTCGAGATAAGCCTGTTTCAGGAAAATATTGCTGGCATTCGTTGACTGGTTGGCAAGGAAATAAGCTCCGCCCAGTCCCAGTGGGCCGCCGGGAGATGCAACCGCATCGTCCGGAAGACTGTATAAACCTATATATTGGGCTTGCGCATAGCCATCGATATAGGGCGTGGTGAGCAGGGCGCCCAGTCTTGCCCGCGCCGCCCACAAGCCATAATCATTGTTGTTATTGATTGCCGGCTCTGGTCGAAAAAAATTCCATGTCTCGTGGCTGCCATACAGTTCGCCTATCAGCCGCAGATATTCGTTGATCTGACCTATGGGTTTGATGCCGTCGGCAGCCCATGCACCGGTGACCTGAAACATGAGGCAGATCAAGGTGCAAAGAACTGCCCACCCTGATCGTTTAGTTACAAACACTGAACTGTCTTCTTCCGCTGCCTGAATTACTCTTGCGCAAGGTCATGAGGATTATCAGCTTCATGGATTCATCGATTTTTACAACTCAGGTCTTACATCTCAGGTTCTTACATCTTTGCGGTGGTTGCGCGCTGAACCGCGCCAGTTGACGTCAATATTTGCGCCTTGCGGCGTCGGGCGGAAGCCAGTCCCAGGGCCATCAGGCACCCGCATAAAAGCACGCCGATCAGCAAGCCCCAAGCGGACTGGGAACTGCCGGAATAATTCGAAAACGCACCATAAAGGGGCGGGCCTGATGCGAAGCCACCGAAGAAAGCGACGGAAACAAAACCCGATGCCGTTGCTACCGGGCCAAATCCGGCATCCCTGATCAGCATGCTCATTGCGATTGCATTGGTGCCGACGGCGGTGAGGCCCATTCCCACAGTCCCTGCCCAGAGATGCCAATGACTGTCCGCATTGGCGTTCATCGTCACTGCGATTGCGCAAGCTGCAAGGGCGATGAGCACAAGCAGAAGCAGCGACTCGTCTTTCATTCTGGCGCCAACGGGTGTCAATGTTATCCGCGAGAGTATCCCCATCACGCCGAAGACGGCGATCAAGCTTCCCGCCACCGAGAGCGGCATGCCTTGTCGGACGGCAAAGGTCGGCAGGAACGTAACGAAAGCGGAGAGCGCTATACCCACGCAGAACTGGATAGCCATCAAACGCAGCAGCAGTACATTCGGCGGCGGAACCGTGAGAGTTTTACGCGTTCCCGAGGGTTTTCGCGGAGCGATGTATGGTGTCGTAATTCCGAACAGTATCGCTACCGGAACAACGATGCCGAATGCCGCATGCCATCCGTATTGAGTTGCGATGGCGGGAAGAACCAGACCTGCAAAAAGCGCTGCGAGCTGAACACCGGATTGCTTGAGTCCTACGACTGTCGCCTTTTTCTCCGGTGAAACCTGCTGTGCAATCAGGAGATTGGTGACCGGGTTTGCCAGTGCCTGGGCGATTCCGCAAATGGCAGCGGCTGCAACGAGGGAGTAATAATCTTCAACCGTTGCAATCAGCGCAAAAGCAAGCGCTACGGCGAAGAAAAGCGCTGCAAGCGCCCAGCGTGCCCCGATCCGATCCACGAATGCGCCTGCCCAGAGCGATAGAATGGCCGCGATGCCGAATGCACTCATCACCAGATAACCGAGCAACCCGGCCTCGAAGCGCAGATCACGCACAAGGAATGGTCCCAGCGTGCTGATGGCATACAAGACCAGCATGGGCAGGGCCATGGCAAATACCAGGACAATCCTGAACCAGATGGCTGCCAATAGTGATTTAGTCAAAGTGATAAACGTCCTCTTCCTTGAAGAAGTCGATGAGCCGGCGGCCTGTCGAACTGATAAGCGACTCGTCGGTGCCGTCGAGAATTCGCGACGTGCGGGCTATCCTGTAAATTCCGGAAAGGGGCGTGAGGTCGCTGATGCCTTCGGCGCCGTAAAGCTGCACCGCCGAATCCGAGGCAATGCAGAGCGCTTGTGACGCGGCCATTTTCGCGACATTGATCCGCACGTCGCTGGGGCATTGAATATCAATTCCGCGCGCAGCTATGCGAATCAATTCGCGCGCACTTGCAATGGCCTGATAGGTGTTGGCGATGTGCTGCCGTACGAGCTGCTTGTGCGGCAGCCGGGCTGAAAGGCCGCGGCGGGAATTGATGCGCGCACCCATCAGGTCAAAACATCGTTGCGCCAATCCTACCCAGTTCATCGCGCGAAGCAGACGGCCGAGACGGAGCCGTTGACTCATCAGCTCGATGCCATTGCCATTTTCGCCCAACCGGTTATATTCGGGGACCTGCACATCGGTGAAAGACATTTCACCCTGGCCCAGAAAGCGCCCCAGTATGGGAATCTGGCGCTCGATACTGAATCCAGGCGAATTCGCGGGAACAAGGATCATTGAAAGTGTCTGGCGTATGTTGATTTCTTCTTTGCCAGTGCGCGCCAGGACGGTGACAAAAGTGGCGCGGTCCGCATTGCCGACAAACCATTTTCTGCCATTGATTGTCCAGTTCCCGTTCGATAGATGGGCGCAAGTCGTTATCAGGGTGGGAAACGAACCGCCATGATCGGGCTCGGTCATGCCGTAACTGGGAATGGCTTCCCCGGCAATCATAGGCTCCAGGAAATTTTTGCGGATTTCATCGCTGCCGAACTTCAGGAGCATGTGCGCATCCAGGGCTGAATGGGTGCCGAAGATCGCGGATGAGAACTCTGAGCGCCCTTCCTGTTCGGCCACGATCAGGTAATCTTCGAGAGAAGCAATTTTTCCGCCGTGGGAGGGCGGATAAAACAGGCCCCAGAGCCCGGCACGCCGCGCTTTTTCGGTCAATTCCGATTGCAGTTGCGCTGCCGAATCTCCTCCCTCCGCCAGGCGCGGCTCGCAGGGGATGATCACCTTGTCGACGAACTTTCTTACCTCGCGCGAAAGAGATCGGGCTGCTTCCGTGTGGGAGGATGCCAGATGCTCCCGATGCTCCTGATATGCTTGCAGCATCAATGTGCCCATTCGGGATGATTCCGTTCACCAGGATACTGCGTGAACTCGACTTCGGCAGTCAGCCGCTTCTTATCGATTTTTCCCGCCGGGCTGAGGGGCAGTTGGCGGTAATAGCGCAGGTATTCGGGAAGCTTGCTTTTCTCCAGTCCCTTTTCATGGAGAAAACGGGTGAACTGGGAAAGCGAAGGACGTTCCGCTCCCTCTCTCATGACGAGACAGAGGCAAACCCTGTGTCCCAGATCCGCATCGGCCACCGGAACGCAGGCTGCGCTGACGACAGCCGGGTGGGAAACGGCAATGTTTTCAATTTGAGCGGGACTGATATTGACGCCGCCCCGAATGATGATGTCTTTCTTGCGCCCGGATAGCACCAGATGCCCCTCTTCATCAATCAGGCCGAGGTCACCGGTATACACCCATCCCTCCTGGTCACGATACAGAGCATCGAGGTCCGGCGCGTTGACGTACTGCATGGGACTTATCGGGCCCCTGGCCGCTATTTCTCCTATACAGCCTTGCGGCACTTCCTGCTTCTGGCCATCGATTATGCGGATGGAACAGATTTCCGGATTGGGCCTTCCCGCCGTCCTGATAATGGTTTCCAGGTCATCATCCAGGGTCGTATGACAATTGACGCCATCGGCGGAGCCATACAAGCCGATGAATCCGCATCGGAACGCCTCGGTACACCGGCGAATCGAGGCCTCATCGATTTTCGCGCCGCCGCTGATAATGGCAAGCAGGCTGGACGTATCCGCCTGCGCCAACGCAGGGTCCGCGGCAATGCGCTGAAACATCGTGGGAACGCCCAATATATGCGTAGGCTTCAGTTCCCCAATGGCTTGAACAGCGGCTGCAACGTCGAATTGCCGCAGGACAATGAGGGATCCGCCAAGCCAGGATAAAACCCCGAATGTCGCCGTGGAGCCGAACGCTGTGCCGAGCGGCATCAGATAAAGCCCTCTGAAAGTCTTTCCTTCAGGATGAATTCGTTGCAGAAAACGGCCTCGCCCGCCCGCCAGCGCATTGTGAGAATAGGCAACCCATTTGGGCTCGGATTCCGTGCCCGATGAGATCAGGAAGCGGACAGGTGAATCCGGGCAGACTGTCGGCAGCAGGTCTCGTTCAATGGGGCCGGTCCGGAACAAATCATCCAGTGCGTGCCAATCGTCTCCGGCTGCTCCATCGACAACGAGGATGCGCAGTGAAAGCAAGGTGGGCCGTATGGATTCGATCAATTCGCAAAGGTCGGTTTTTCCATATTCGCGCTCGACAATAATTGCACGGGCGTCACAGCGTCTGAGCAGGGACTGGATATCGAGGCGGCCCCGTCCCGGCGGAAAAGGCGCCACGATGGCTCCAAGCGCGGCTGCCGCCAGATCGATCGCGCAGCTGCGCCAGCCGTTATGAAGCTGGTATGAAATTACATCACCCGCAACAATGCCCAATTCCTGGAAACTGGCAGCCAGGCGATGAATCTTGTCCAGCAACGCTGCGTAACTGATGGTGTGGTCGAGCGATATTACCGCCGGACTATCCGGGTGTTGCCGCACTTGCTCGCAAAACAACTCGTACAGGGATTTATTCGGATAGATTCCCTGCCGGGCCCATTGAGCGCGCACCTCGGTGGGGACCCTATCCAGGATGCCGGAATGGTTCATTTAAATCTCCAGGGAGAATTGACTTGGGTGTAAGAGCCGGGAGTCAGCCCTGGTTGCAGATGCGCCAGGGTTTGCAGGTCGGCAAGATCTTCGATGACAACGGCGGAGGGAATGCCTGCGTGCTGGAAGAGTTCAACCCATTCATCGGCCGTTCTCAAGGGGAACACTTCGCTCAGGCATCGCTGGAAGCCTTTGCTTTCAATGCCGGCAGTAATGTCGAGGACTTCCGCGAGCCGTAATACCGCATCCATATCAGGGCATTCGACTGTAATCCTGCCCTGTCTTGTGGCGTAAACGTCATTGACTTCATTGATGATGCTTGCCGAAGGTTTTGAACCGGAAGCCGGCAAGCTGTATATATCCCGGAAATCCTCTGCACACAAAAGTGTTGCTGCGCTCATGAGCGAGGAAGTGACCTTTGCGCCCACATTGTTCATACACCGGTTAAGCAGCGCTATCGTGATGCCTTGAGCCGCTACCACGCCTCCGAGCACATCCAGGACGGTGAACAAGGAGCCGCCACGGCTGCTCCCGGCTCCTGCGACCTTTCCAGCCACTCCCGAATAGGCTTGGGCCATGAAGTCCGTTCCGGGCATTGAATTTGAAGAGACGTGCTCGGCACAATCGGTGGCCCATCCACCCGCATAGGCATAAACCAGGGATGGGTTGATTGCCGCCAGATCGCCATGATCGAGATTGAGCAGTACCGCCTTGCCAGGCGCCCAGTTATGCAGAAAAACGTCGGCGTGCCGTGCCAGTTCCCTGATTTCTGTTTTTCCAGCCGCGGATTTGATATCGATTTCGCGCACTGTCTTGAGACGGTTGAGCGCCTGGAAACGCGCAGAGCAACCTTCAGCCATGGGGGGCATTCCTCGCAGCGGATCGCCGCCCGGCGGCTCTATCCTGATAACCGTTGCTCCGAGGAGTGCGAGCAAGTGCCCGGCGAGAGGACCTTGTATGCGCCGGCATGATTCGATCACCGTGAATCCGCTTAACGGCAGATCATTCCCCGGCAATGCACCAGCGGGGCGCAGGTATTCGCCATTCGGCTTTGGTCCAGATGAGAACGACGAAAACGACCACGGGCCCTGCTGCCAGATTTGTCTGGCATCGTCGTCCTGCGCCCTGTCATCGATCGAGCGGACAGGGCAGATAGCCATGCCGGTTCTCGCACATATCTGTGAGATACGGTGATAAGTCAGCTTCGAGATAGCGAGGGACAGTTCATCCGGCAATGGCGATGCCGCTCTCGCGTACCGCAGCAGAAAAGCTCTCCATCCTTTTCCCGCCGCTGCTGAACTTACAGCCAGTTCCGTCCAGAATTTTTGCCAGGGGCCGGCATCAAGTGTTTCGAGTTCAAAAATAACTCCGTCCAGGGAAACAAAAGGAGGGCAAGCCGGGGGTGAAGCAGGGAGCGGGCGGGTGGCTTCAGCGGCCTCGGTGGTTTCAGGGGACTCCGAAGCTGTTGCCCCGGCGATATACTGGCTCATGCTCAACAAGCCTGCGGCTGCCATCGAGACAGTGCTGCCGGAGACAGGCAACCCTCGCAGCTGGGCAATGGAAGCGGCGATGCTTCCCTGAAGCGCCAGGGCCGCGGTCAAGGTCGAAACGTAGTTCAGCCCTAGAGGTTTCGGCTGCCGGTGGGTTCGCCCGTGTACCGACATCAGCCCGCATGCCGCCTGCATGATGTTTTCGCTCACAGTTGCCTGCCGGGAAGGATCTTCCCACCGGGTGATCTCGCATATGACAGGGGCAGTGTGGGGTGTTTCGAATTCGAAGCACAATGCTTCATTACCTGCATAATTCTCATTTGCCGCGATATTCATCCCCAACACTTCGGACTGATAAAGAAACGAGGCGGCTATGGGGGCAAAATCAGGAGTTATGCTTTTCGGACCCTTCATCACACAACCCGTCAATGGTTGATTCATGCTCATGTTTCCCCGGGATAGGAGTAATTTCGGGCTCAACCCCCTGCAACGGCAGGCAGGATGGTTAACAAGTCGCCGTCAGCGAGTCTGGTTGAGAGACCCTCGCTAAAGCGAATATCGTTGTCGTTCACATAGATATTGACGAAGCGGTGCGCCTGGCCCCCGGTGATCAGTTTTTCCTTGACGCCGGGGTACTGCTGTTCCATTCGTTCGATGGCATCGAGCACATTGGAACCATCCACTTCGATACGCTTCTGGTTATCGGTGAGTGGTCTGAGTATGGTTGGGATACTTATGGTTATCGGCATATTTATTTCTCCGTAGCTGGTTTTAAACACGAAAAGTATTAATAAGAATTCCGATTTGCGTTAACGCCCTCATTCAAATAAAAGGCGTATGAGTTCATCCGATTCTTTGCGGATTCAGGCGCTTTCAAGCGTGCCTGAATCCCGTTGCCACTGCCAATATTCCTGATCGACCTGCTTGCGAAGAAACCTGTTCAGAAGGTCCTTTTAAAAGGTTCTTTCAGAAGGTCCTTCCAGAAAGCCCCTAGGCTACCATCGCGCCCATCGATAATTCCCATTCCGTCTTATATGAATTCATCACTCTGATTCTCTCTTCGGTGACCATTCCATCGAGAATGCGGAAGCTGCGGATTTCTTCTCCATATGCGGGGTCGGTTGGAACAATGACATAATGGGATTGGGGCTGGGATGCGTATTGCACGTCGGTACGGCTTGGATAGGCTGACGTATGGGTATGGGAGTGATAAATCACGATGGACTCTTCGCCGCGTGCCTCCATCTCTCTCCAGACCTGTAGCTGCTCTTGCGGATCGAACTTGAAAAATGTTTCCGACCGGGCCGCATTGCGCATCGGGATGAGGCGCAGGGGAAGATTCGATTTTTCCGGACCGGCAATGACGCCGCAGGTTTCGAAAGGATGATCTTTATGTGCCTGAGCAAGCATTGCTTCAACAAGCTTGGCGTGTATGGTCAGCATGATTCTTATCCTCCATGATGTTGACATTAATCGGCATATTCCCGGTCGAGAAAAATATAATTTCGTCATTCCGGACCTGATCCGGAATCCAAAGGTTTTCCATACTGGTTGACAGGGTAGGTCGGGTTCCGCCTGACCCCCAGGTGTTGTTTGACAGGGCGTCCTCCAAAATGTATGACATAACAATATCATTTCAAGTAGGTCGGGCTCTGCCCGACGTCAAGTGTTGTCGGGCAGAGCCCGACCTACAATGAATTAGTTGCCGGGCAGAGCCCGACCTGCAATGAGTCAACCAATATGAGTCAACCAATGAAATAAAAAAATAAACTGTTCGGTATGACGACAGCTCAATAACCTGGCAGCGTCTGATCTACGTCCCTGATCCACGCCAGGATTCCGCCCTCCAGGCTTTTGACGTTCGTAAAGCCCCGTTTGCGCATCTCCATGAGAACATCCCGGGACCGAACGCCCATCTTGCAGTGGAGCACGATGAGGTCTTCCTTGTTCAATCGGGATAAAACTTCCTCGGACATCATCCTGTCCTTGGGAATATGATTTGCTCCTTCGATATGCACGATGTTCCATTCCTGGATTCCGCGAACATCGATAAGCTGCATGGGTACGCTGCTTTCCCGCATCTCTTTCAGTTCCAGCGCGCTGATCGTGGGAACGTTCGGTTTACTGTCCGCCGCCGACCGCGGGAGCCCGCAAAATGCCTGGTAGTCGATCAGTTTCGTAATCGGCGTTCTTACCGGAGTCCGCCGTAGCGGGATGAACCTGAAGGTCATATCCAGGGCATCGTAAACAGCAAGCCTGCCGAGCAACGTATTGCCCAGGCCGGTAATCAATTTGATGGCCTCGGTAGCCATGATCGCGCCGATGGATGCGCACAGTATGCCCAGCACGCCACCTTCCGCACACGATGGGGCCATTTCGGGCGGCGGGGGTTCGGGATAAAGGTCGCGGTAGTTCAAGCCGCGTTCCCCTGGCGCATCTTCCCAGAAGACTGAGGCCTGCCCTTCGAAGCGGAAAATGGATCCCCAGACATAGGGCTTTCCAGCCAGCACACAGGCATCGTTGACGAGATAGCGGGTGGAGAAATTATCCGTTCCGTCCACTACCAGGTCATACCCCGAGATAATGTGAATAGCATTTGTTGTTTCGAGGCGTTCATCGTGAATCCGAACCTGCACATAGGGATTCAGGGCATTGACAGAATCCTGCGCGCTCCTGCATTTGGGTCTGCCGATATCCTCCTGCCGATGAATGACCTGCCGCTGCAGGTTGGATTCATCGACGACATCGAAATCGATAATCCCGAGAGTTCCCACGCCGGCTGCTGCCAGATAGAGGAGTACGGGTGATCCCAGGCCTCCGGCGCCGATTATCAGGACCTTGCTGTTCTTGAGACGCTGCTGCCCTTCCAGACCGACATCAGGAATCAGCAGGTGGCGGCTGTAGCGCGAAATTTCTTTTTTACTCAATTCTTCCGAGGGATGTACCAGCGGTGATAACTGCATTCGAAACCTCCATGTTCAAGTCAAAGGATCATCATTTTTTAGAAGCTTGCGGCTATGCCGATCTGCCCCCACCGGCCCGGCATGGGATAACCCGGACGGTAGGCATAATTGGCATCCAGAAGGTTTTCCATGGCCACGAAAATTTCTCCTTTCTTGCCCAGGAAAGGCAATGGGTGGGAGACACGCGCATTCATGATTACAAATGAATCGACCTGCTCGGTATTCGCTGCCCCGGCTGCGCGGGAACGGCTGAGTGCCAGTACGCTGGATTGATACTGGGTATCGATCGTCACGCGAATCATTCCGAATTGCCCGTTGAGACCGGCTGTGACTGCTCTTGCCGGGGTATAAGGCAGGCTGTCGATGGTGGGATCGAGCAAGGTCAGCCCGCCGAATACTGTCCAATGACGCCCGATATTCTGTCTGATCGCAATCTCGGCCCCCCGGATCGAATAGGTGCCGAGATTCAGAAACTGAGGCGGCGGCGGAACATTCGGCGGAAAGCCGAAGATGTACCGGTTTTTTACCTGATCGATAAAGAGGCTGACATCGATTTGCGTCGCCTCGACAGGCGTCAGTTTCAAACCGATCTCCGCATGATTGAGTTCTTCCGCGGACAGCTGTTTCCATGTCTGCCCCAGTGGTGGAATCACGAAGGAGAGAACAGGTGCCTCCAGACCCGGATAGTTGATACCGCGTGAAACATTGCCGAAGAGAGTCAGCTTTTCGGAAACCAGGGAGAGGCCCGCATGGGGCGAGGTTCTCGTGCGGAACATGCTGTGATCGTAGACACGTATTCCGACCGACGGCACCAGCGACCAGTTTTCATTGAGATCGATCTTCTGGCTTAATGCCACATAAGGCGATGTAACACGGAAAGTCGGCGCATCGAAACTGTCTCGGGGAGCTGGCGGTAGCCGGTTGAATCGTACGTCGCCCGAAACCCAGTTGCTGTCGAGACCGGCGACAATAGCGCCTCCCTTCCATAGGGAGAATTCTTCTTTCCAGCGCATGCCGATCATCTCGAAATTGGTGAGCGTATCCCCATCCAGCCCTGCTTGATGCAGCCAGTTGCCTTCTCCCTTGTTGTAGTAAAAACGCAGGTCGCCACGCCACGCATCATGCTGATGCGATACGAAGGCAGTCACCATTCCCGCCTGGGTGTTGTACCGAGGCGCTACAGCGGGAAGGGGGTGACGGTTGTCTCCGGGATCGCGTGCCTGATTGTCCACAAAGAGAAAACTCGTGCCCATTGACCAATTGGCGTTCAGGCGCATCCCGATGCGTCCCATTACATTGTTCAGCTCGCCGTTCGCATTAGGCCGATGTCCATTCGATTGGGCATGGCCTTGCGCCAGCATGAAATCCACGTTTCCATAACGGCCTACCAGATCCGCCTGCTCTATGAAGGTGCTGAAGTAGCCTCCGGATATTCTGCCGCTGGCATGCAGGCCGTCTTCAATGGCGCGCTTGGTTTCCAGATTGATCGAGGCAAAGTTGTTCCCGTTGATTTGTGGCTGCGGGCTTTTATATACTGTGATCGACTGCATGCCGTTGACCGGCAGAAGATCGAGCAAGGGATGGTTCCAGACCCCCATGTAAAACGGGACGCCATCGATGTAGGTTTTGATTTCGCTGCCGGGCCGGCTGACGCCCATCCCACGGATATAAACCGCGCCGCCCTGATCCCCGCCAAAGGCACCCACGGGGTTGTAGCGCGATATCTGGACGCCAGGCGTGCGCCGCAGCGCGTTAGCCAGATCGAATGCATTCTGATCGTGCAACTGGCTTTCGGTAACGACTGCCGATGTGCTGGAAAAACCGTCGATACGAACGCGATCTATGATCGGATTGGCGGTTACCACGATCGGAGTGAGTTCAGTTTCATGCGCCATGGCAAAACCGGAGCAGATTATCGTCAAGACCGCAGATAGTGCGGATACCGTGTTTTTTCTTCTTATCATTTTTCTTGTTTTCATCGAATTCCTGTGAATCGCTGCAAGCAGGGCTACTCAACAGGGCCAAAACAGCCATCAATGCCGTAAATGACGAAGTCATTTTCTCGAAGGCGGAATGCATATCGAAGTAAAGCCCGAAGTAAAGCCTGTGCCGGGAAAAACCGGGAAGAGCTTGTCACTCGCAGCCAGGAGAATATTGATAAACCCTGTATTGCTGCTGAGGTGGAATGTAAAGCAAATCGTAGAAATTAGGAATGTGGCATATTGCCGCATGTGACAAATTGTCGCATGTCATATTGCGGCACTCGCACCAGGTTTGACGGAGAATGTTTCATCCTCTCGACGGACTATATTTCCGGTATATATCCGGCATTGCGGAATCCAGCCTTGCTGTTGAGTGTCTTAAACATTGCAGTTCGATATCTGCTTATTTATCATGTCTAGAATGCCCGAGGCAGTTTGCCCCCGGAAACGAAATAAACGGCGAAAAAATTTAACGACCCTTTTGATCAGAGATTCGACTCGAATTCAAAAAAGCGAATAAGTCGAGGAAAATGCTGCATTTCATGGTTTGGTTGATACCCATAAAACAGTAATGTTGTATTTTTACCCTTGCTGATTCCTACTGTGCAGCGTGCGCTCAGGTTTTTCACTCTCCGCGTATTGATCCTGCTTTTTGCTGCGCTTTCAGTCGCAGTCTTTCTTGCTCACCGGGAAATAGAAACATCCTGGTATCAGGCATGGCGTCTGTCGAAGCTGGCTGGTGACCTGAAGTGGGAGATGAGAAGCGGTCCGGATGAAGACTTCACGCGGCTTGCTCTTTCCCAGACTGGACCGTACGACATCCGTCTGGGCTACAGCCGCTTGCCCCGGTTGCTTCAGAACCTGGAAAAACATGGTTTCGAGGTGCAGGCGCAGGCGCATGCTTCCAGGCAGATGAAGGATCTGGTCCGGAGGGGCGTGTTCGTGCCGTATCGCGAAAAATCCCAGGCGGGCCTCGAAATAACCGGAAGCAACGGGCAGTCGCTATACCGCGTGTCGTTTCCAAGGCGGATTTACGACAAATTCGAATCCGTTCCGTCGGTGATCACGAGCAGTCTTCTGTTTATCGAAAACCGAGAATTGCTGGATGAGGCCCAGCCGAAAAAAAATCCTGCCATAGACTGGACCCGGCTAGGCAGGGCGATCCTGGACAAAGGGATTCAGGTTTTCAACTCCGATCATGACGTTCCCGGCGGCAGTACGCTTGCAACGCAGATCGAGAAGTACCGTCATTCTCCCAACGGGCTGACGCTTACCAGCGGCGACAAGTTCCAGCAGATTGCTTCCGCCTCCGTGCGTGCGTACCTGCAGGGGGACGGCACGCTGGCGGTCCGCAAACAAATCGTGGTGGATTACCTTAATACCGTTCCGCTTGCGGGCGCTCTCGGATTCGGAGAAACGAATGGAATCGGGGACGCTCTCTGGGCCTGGTATGGGCTCGATTTCGACGAAACCAACCGTATCCTGAACTGGCAATACCGGAACGAAGCCGAATTTGTCGAAGCCGCAGGGCGCTACAAGCACGTACTGAGCCTCATGATCGCGCAGCGGAGGCCTTCCTATTATCTGCTGGTCGGCCGCCAGGAGTTGGGCGAACTCACCAATGCCTATCTGCGCGTGCTCACCCAGGTGAAAGTGATTCCACCCAGGCTCAGGGATGCCGCACTTAGGCAACCTCTGCGGTTTCAGGATGCCTTCAAGCCGGAGGAGATCAAGGACTTTTCCGCCCAGAAGGCGGTCAACGCGGCACGGGTACGCCTTGCGTCACAGCTCGGGTTACAGGGGCTGTATGACCTGGATCGGCTGGATCTGTCCGTGCAGAGCACGCTCGACATTGATCTGCAGAAAAAAACCACCGAAATGCTGCGCCAGTTGCGGGACCCGATAAATGCGGTAGCGGCGGGACTGTATGGCCATCGTCTGTTGGGGAAAGAAGATCCATCCAAAATCATCTATAGCTTCACGCTTTCAGAATTGACTCCTGACGGGGCCAAATTCCGTATTCTCGCTGATAATTTCGACCAGCCTCTCGATATCAACAAGGGGACCAAGCTGGATCTGGGTTCCACGGCCAAGTTGAGAACACTCGTGAGTTATCTCGAAATTGTCGAGGCGCTGCATGGGAAATATGCAGCCCGGGAACCGAAAGCGTTACGCGCGGAAGAGGTC
Source organism: Nitrosospira sp. TNL300 (assembly GCF_055385915.1). Classification (NCBI taxonomy): domain Bacteria; kingdom Pseudomonadati; phylum Pseudomonadota; class Betaproteobacteria; order Nitrosomonadales; family Nitrosomonadaceae; genus Nitrosospira; species Nitrosospira sp. TNL300. The sequence continues at coordinate 1,127,246 of NZ_AP041005.1, forward strand.
GATCCGAGCGATGCACTCAGCCGCTGGGCAATCGACTATCTTTTGCATAGCAGGGACAAGAGCCTGAAATCCATGCTGAACGCGGCCATGGAACGCAAGTATTCCGCCAGCCCGTATGAGCGCTTCTTTACCGGCGGAGGCCAGCATGTCTTCCATAATTTCAAGCCCGAAGACAACTACAGAATCATGAGCGTGCGCGAGGCTACGACCAACTCGGTCAATCTCGTTTATATCCGGTTGATGCGGGATATCGTGCGTTATTACATGTTCCAGGTGGGAGGGTCGTCCGCCAAAATACTCAGGGATGCGAGTAATTCCGATCGGGAGGAATATCTTCGGCGCTTTGCCGACAAGGAAGGCAGGCAGTTCATCAACCGCTTTTACTTGAAGTACAAAGACAAGGCTGCTGATCCGCGGGAGGTGAACGATATATTCTTTTCGAGTTTCCGGCACACGCCCCGGCGTCTCGCGGCAGCTTACCGCTATATTTATCCAGCCTCCAGTCTCGTCGAATTCGTGGCCTTCATGACGCCGCATTTGCCCAGATTCAAAAACCTGGATACCTATAGACTCGAGGATCTGTATGAAGCTTACGGCCCGGGAAAATATTCACTGGCGGATCAGGGCCACATTGTCACGGTTCATCCTCTGGAATTATGGCTGGCACGTTACCTCATCCTGCATCCGGCAGCCGACTACAAGGAGGTGATCGACGCGAGCGCTGGCGAGCGCATTGCCGTTTATCACTGGCTGTTCAATACCATCCATAAAAACTCCCAGGATGTGCGTATCCGCGGTCTTCTGGAGGTCGAAGCATTTCTCGAAATCCACCGCAGCTGGAAACGCCTCGGGTATCCTTTCGACTCCCTCGTGCCATCGCTCGCCACGGCTATAGGAAGCTCCGCAGATCATCCTGCTGCCCTTGCCGAGCTTATGGGCGTCATCCTCAACGATGGCGTCCGGGTGCCCGCACTGCTGATCGAACGCCTTCGCTTTGCAGCCGATACACCTTTCGAGACAATCGTCGAGAAGAAACCTGTCAAGGGCGAAAGAGTATTTTCACCCGAACTGGCGGCAACGGTGCGCAGTGTCCTGACCAAGGTGGTGACAGCGGGTACGGCTTCGCGGCTGGCGCATGCAATTGTGGAAGAGGATGGCTCGGAAATCCTGATTGGCGGGAAAACGGGGACGGGAGATCATCGTCATATCACGTTTTCTTCACCCGGAGTCATCAAGGAATCGCGTGTGGTGAATCGTTCTGCTACTTTTGTCTTCTTTATCGGTGACCGTTTTTTCGGGACCATGACTGCATTCGTGCCGGGAGTGGATGCAGCAAACTACACGTTTACCTCGGCACTTTCCACACAGGTGATGAAGAAACTGGTACCGGTCCTCAAACCCATCATTGACAGACCTCCATCCTGGCCGGAATCCACCCTGGCGGAGGATGCGATCAGGAAAACCTTACCGGAAGAAAAGGAAAAGCTGGAACCGGCTTCCAGCTAGAGATTCATAGTATTTTCTGGTCGGATCAGTAGTACCCGGCAGCGTCCGGATTCAGTCCTCTGTGTTGATCCACCACAGGAAGACGACTATCCCCAGCACAAGTGCGAGGCCGAGAATAGCCTTGGCAAATTCCTTCACAAACCAGAACACCATTGATTCATATAAATTCACATTTTCTCTCCTGATTTATTTTCGGGTCCACCACCACAGCAGAAACGACAGAACCAGCGACACCAGCAGCCCCGTGGTGAGCGGGAAGTAGAGCCTGAAATTCTCGCGCTCGATGAAAATATCTCCGGGAAGACGGCCAAAAGGCAATTTCGACAACCAGGGCCACAATAATCCCGCCAATACCAGCACAATGCCGAATAGGATGAGCAGACGCTGCATAAGAATTCCCGACTCGTCATTTTCTGCGAACATGTTCCAGCAAGTGTAAACCTGTTTTTCCGGAAAGATCAATTCGCTCTTCCCGGTTGATAGCAGGATTCCTTCCGCCACCTTATTCGCCAACTCCCTCCTCCTAAGTGTGCTAACCCACCGAAGCTATGCTATTGCCTCGGCTAATATGGATTTTTGGTTCCTATGGCGAGGAAAAAATGAAAACGAACCACTGTCTTATTGTTTACTGACAGGACCTGTCGTTTCCTACATAGATCGACCATGCAAACTGAAACCGTTTCTTCGAGGGAGCAATCCGATGATGAAATGCTGGCAAGCTTGCAGCAGGATTCATTTTCCTATTTTATCCACGAGATCAATCCCACCAACGGCCTTATCCGCGACAAATCACATCCGCATTGGCCGGCCAGTATTGCTGCCGTAGGCCTCGGGCTTGCCGCTTATGTGATCGGAGTCGAACGGGGGTTGATGACCCGGGCAGAGGCAGTGAAGCGCACGCTTACCGTCCTGAAATTCTTTGCCAGCGCTCCTCATGGACCCCAGCGTGACGCTACCGGCTACAAAGGTTTTTATTATCACTTCCTTGATATGGAAACGGGAAGGCGTGTCTGGAATTGCGAGCTTTCAAGTGTGGATACTGCATTTCTGATTGCCGGCATGCTGGCAGCCGCCGCATATTACCAGCATGAGACGAAGGAGGAGGAGCAAATCCGGAACCTTGCCGATGATCTCTACCGACGAGTTGATTGGCACTGGATGCAGAATGGGCAGGCGGCGGTAAGCCATGGCTGGACCCCTGAAAGGGGCTTTCTGACATATCAATGGACGGGTTATGATGAAGCCCTGATTATTTACCTTCTTGGACTGGGGTCTCCTACACACTCGTTGTCGGAAGAAAGTTACGCTGCGTGGACTTCGACCTATAAATGGAAGAAGATCTACGATATCGAATTCCTTTATGCGGGACCGTTATTCGTTCATCAGTTGTCACATATATGGATCGATTTTCGCAGTATTCAGGATTCCTTCATGCGCGAGCACAATACTGATTACTTCGAAAATTCCCGTTGCGCAGCACTTGTCCAGCAGCGATATGCAGTACGTAATCCGCTCGAGTTCAAGCATTACAGTGAATATTGCTGGGGCATAACTTCCAGTGACGGCCCTGGGCCCGTTACCCGACAGGTGGACGGCATCCTTCGCGTTTTTTATGCCTATATTGGTCGAGGTGCACCTTATGGTCCTGATGACGGCACTCTCGCGCCTTGGGCCGTGGTTGCTTCGCTACCGTTTGCGCCGGATGTCGTACTTCCAACGATTAAAAAATGTGAAGGCATGAATCTGAGAAAAGCCGAGAAATATGGTTACAAGGCTACATTCAATCCCACCTTTCCAGTGGAGCCTTACCAGGAATTTGGCTGGGTTTCGCCTTATCACTTTGGTTTGAACCAGGGGCCCATCGTATTGATGATTGAAAACTATCGCACAGGATTGTTGTGGTCACTGATGCGAAAATGTTCTTATCTTGCAACGGGCTTACGACGTGCAGGATTTAAGGGAGGCTGGCTGGAAGGTTAGAAGTTATTTCCTCACCTGAGCGAATGAGGCTTGCAGACCTCCAACGCGAGACAGTTGCGCATCAGGGTGAATAAAAGGAATGACTGGAACATCTTCAGTCGCTTTCTCCTGTTGTTCATCCCACCGGTAGTCGATTATGTGTGAAAGCGAACGGAACGCGTGGGGGTCTGTCACTAGGATTAATAGATGACCTGCACCGTTCCTTTTTTATGAAGAGGGCTTCCGGGCTGGTTTGTCTTCTATCTTCGTTAATCGAATCTGATTGCAGTCCTCAGATTTCTGTTCTCAAGGAGGATAACATGAATATTCTGGTAAAGAAGAACTCCCGTAGTTTACTGACCATAGTTGCATTGGCGTTCGGTATGTCTGTTTCGGTCGGTCTCAGCGCGCAGGAGTATCCTGAGAAGCCGGCAATGAATAAGAAGCCTGCACCGGTCGAGAGCAAACATCCCGGGGCCAGGGGCGGCAAGACGACTATCGAAGTTCCCGTATTGATGTTCGTTCCAGTCCAGGTTTCCGCCGAACTGGAAAACAAAGGGTGTTGGGTGAAATTTTTTGACAAGAAGAATTTTCAAGGCGATAGCCTCTTTCTCAGCGGTCCCGTCAATTTGCCTCGACTGATTGGTCCGTTTGGCAACGATTGGGAGAACAAGGTGCGCAGCGTCAAAGTCGGTCCCAAGGCCAATCTCACCATTTTTGACAATCACAATTATCGGGACGAGGATAAGTTTCTCGATGCCGGTGCGGAAGTCGCTAAGCTGTCGAAGGAAATGGGTTTTTTTGACAACTTCCGTTCAATGGTACTGAATTGTATTTGATTTGCCGTCCGCTTCGTTGATCTGATCGATTCAAGGAGACCTGGAATTCGTCAGTGGGTTCCGCACGGCCAGTCAGCTTAAGGAATCGCGCCAGGTACTTGGGCATCGCTGTTTCCTCGGCAGTTTTACCTCTGTAGCGCTATTTGGATGGATTTTTAGAGATAGCAGCGGTGCGGTGCAGCAGATCGTAGGGCAGATTCTATCTGCCGTCGCAACAGGATGGCGGGTAGAACCCGCCCTACGAGCTACGAGTTACCAACTATAGCTTGACGGATTTAATTTGTAGGTCAGGCTTTGCCTGACAACTTTGATCTGTATATCATTCGCCGAAAGGTTTCCCCTCAATTTCTTTTTGGGCAATACCCCAATCAACAGAATAAACACCAGCCGTCACAAAACGATGGAAGGTGGAATAAGGCCAATCTGCTGCGCGGTGGACGAGGCCATGTTTAACCGGGTTCCAATGAATGTAATCCAGATGGCATGCAAAGTCATTCTCGTCACGGATGAAGTGCTCCCAATATCGAGGTTGCCAGAGTTTGACCCCGGAGCTCAATTCCAGATTGTGCCGGGTCAGGCGTTTTATCTTTGCCCATCGTAACGGGAAATCAGCATCTCCTTGTGGTAAGCGCCAGAGGCAATGCAAGTGGTCGGGCAACAGTACCCATGCCTCAATATGAAACGGTTGCTCCCTCTTTACCGTTTGTATTGCTGTCCTTAGTGCCGCACGTGTAACTTCCCGAGTAAAAACCGGTTCTCGTCCAGCCGCTACCACGGTAAAGAAATAAACACCTCCCGGAGTTCTACAACGTCGATAGTTGGGCATGGGTTTTTAGGAATATAGAGCGTGGGAGGCGGTGCAGCAGATCGTAGGGCAGGTTCTATCTGTCGTCGCAACAGGATGGCGGGTAGAGAACCCGCCCTACGGCTATCGGCTCATTAGGGGCGGCAGGAATCGAGGACAATGCGTTTGAGTATATGCAGGCGCCGATGAAAGAAATGCTCTGCGCCGGGTACAACGACAATGGGTAATTCCTGCGGGGCAGCCCAATCCAGAACGGTTTTAAGCGGAACGACGTCATCCTGAGCGCCGTGAATGATCAGCACGCGGGATAGAGATCGGACATCCTGCGTATCCTGCGGAAAGGAGAGGGGAGGGGCGCTCAAGCGTTCCACCGCTGGGGCGACCAGGACGACCTGCTGCGGCTTGAGCCGTTGCGCGGCGAAGATCTGGATTGCGCCCCCGAATGAAAATCCCGCCAGGCACAATGGCGGGGAAGAATCGAAGCGGGAGGCATATTCCGCTGTTACAGCTTCCGCCACCGCCACCACATCCTCGACTTCTCCCATGCCATCATCGTTGCCTGAATAGAGAGGACCTTCGCTCTGCTCCACACCCCGGAAATTGAATTTGACCGTGATAAATTCAAGCTCCAGAAAGGATTTGAACAAGGTATGCACTACCTTGTTATTCATGGTTCCGCCATAGAGCGGATGAGGGTGTGCGATAACGGCAATACCTCGGGGGGAAGGCGAAGCCGGCTCCGCCAGAACCGCTTCCAGCTTTCCCGTCGGGCCATCAATGAACAGGTTTCTGAATAAGTTTTGGGAATTATGCACAGTCAATGGATGTACGTATAGCCGCGAGTCGAATGAGCAATATCATACACTGAGATCAGATCCGCAGCCGCTCGACCACACGGCCGTTTTTCAGGTGTTCTTCAATGATTTCATCGATATCCTCCTTGTCCACGTAGGTATACCAGACATCTTCGGGATACACGACGATGACAGGACCTTCATTGCAACGGTCCAGGCAGCCTGCATTATTAATCCTTATCCTCTTGTTTTTAGTGTCCAGCTTGAGTGTCTTTACACGCTCTTTGGCATAGTCGCGCATTGCCTGGGCGCCAAAGTTATTGCAGCACAAGGTTCCGGGTTCACGCTGGTTCACGCAGAAAAATACATGCCGATGGTAGTAGCTCATGGTTTTTGTCTTGAATGGATGAGCAGAAATTATAACGATTATCGCAATTTAATTTCTGTCCACAAGCGGCTCAGCAGTCGTCGCTGCTTGCGGTCGAGATCGCGCAGCATTTCAAGCCGGGCAATCAGTTCCGGATCGGGAAAAATGGCCTTGTTGCTTGCAATCTCGGGCTGGATGTATTGCAAAGCATCGAGATTGGGATTGCCTGAACCGATGAGGTTGGTAAGTTCGGCAGAATTCTTTCCATCCAGCATGAAATTGATGAATTGGTGAGCAAGATCGGGGCGTTTCCCGCTCTTGTGCAGCACCATGCTATCCACTGCCAGCACCGCTCCCTCTTTGGGCGTCGAATAGCTGATCGTGAATTTTCGCCCGGTTTTCTGGGCGTCGAGCGCCGCCTGGAACATGTCGTTGGAATAACCGTGCGCCACCCACAGATTTCCCACTGCCAGTTCCTTGATGTAGCTGGTATTGCTGAAGGCCGCCCAATAGGGTTTGGCACGCACGATCAGATCGGCGGCCTCCTGCCAATGCCTCTCATCCGTGTCGTTCACGGAATAGCCCAGATACTTGAGCGCGGCAGCCATCAACTCACGCTGGCTGTCGAGCACGGTCACCCGTCCCCTGATTTTTTCCAGGTATCTTGGCTCGAAAATAATTGCCCAGGTATCAGTCGGCAGGCCAAGCCGCTCGATCTTCTCCTTGTTGAAACCGAGCAGAGAGAGCGTGTAGGCGTAGGGGACCGAGTATATATTACCGGGATCGAAGGCCGTATCGAGATAGGCGGGGTTGATATTCCTGAAATTGGGCAGCAGCGATTTGTCCAGCGGACTCAGTACTCCCTGGCGGATGAGGGTGTCGAGCGCATTGCCCGTGGGAACGATAACATCATAACCGGTGGCGCCTGCTGCGAGCTTCGCCAGCATTTCCTCGTTATCGGCATAATAATCCTGCGACAGGTCGCACTTGCAGGATTTCTCGAAGCGCGCAACGGTTTCCGGCGCGATGTAGTTATTCCAGTTGAACAGGTGCAGGACATTTTTGCCGCTGTTGGCCGCATCCGGATTCTGTGGAGCGCACCCCGCAGCGAACGTGAGCAGTGGCACCAGCAGAAAAAAAAGGAGTCGTGGAGAGTTCATCATTTCGCCGCTTATTTTGCCGTGCGAGGTTTCGCGCTCCCTTCCGAGGAGTCGTTTGATTCAAGCCGGGCGGCAATGATGATCATGACCAATGTCAGCAGCATCAATAATGTGGAGATGGCGTTCACTTCAGGCGTTACTGCAACTTTTATCATCGTATAAATCTGGATCGGCAGAATCGGTTCGCCTACACCCTTGGTAAAGAATGTGATGACAAAATCATCGATGGACAGGGTGAACGACATCAGGGCGCCTGCGACCACGGCCGGCATGATGAGCGGCAAGGTGACGAGCCGGAAAGTCTGCCACGGCGATGCGCCCAGGTCCCGCGCCGCTTCGAAGATGCTTTCATCCATTCCCTGCAGCCGCGCCCGCACGATGATGGCAACAAAACCAATGCAGAAGGTAGTGTGCGCAATGATGATGGACACCATTCCGAGCGTGAAATTCAGGACTTGCAAAAAGAATAGCAGGATCGATACCCCAAGCAGGATTTCGGGCATTGCCACTGGAGTGAATACCAGCACTGGCAATACCTTGAGCTTGTACCGGTGTATCGCCAGGCCGGACATCGTGCCCAGCAGGGTTGCGCAGAAGCTCGCGCACAGCGCGATGATGAGCGAGTTGCGTGCCGCCAGCAGCATCTCGGTATTGTTGAACAGCGCCTTGTACCAGAACAAGGTAAAGCCGACCCATTCAGCGTTCAGCCTGGAATCGTTGAACGAGTACAGCACTACGATGATCAGCGGGATATAAAGAAAGGCGTAAACCAGCACGGCCGCGAACCACAACCAGGGATTGCCGCGCTTCATGCTATATCGCCCGCTGGCCGGTTGCGGAACGGGCAAACCATGTCGTCAAGCCTGCTACGGACAGTACCGCCAGTGTCAGCATGATCGATAACGCAGAACCGAAAGGCCAGTCGCGCGTGCCCAGGAACTGATCCTTGATCAGGTTTCCAATCAGGATATCGCCTGTGCCGCCTAATATATCCGGCACGGCGAACATGCCCAGCACCGGAATGAATACCAGCGCAGAACCTGAAAATACGCCCGGCAGGGATAGCGGCCAAGTAACCTGCCAGAAGCGTTGCCAGGCATTCGCACCCAGATCCTGTGCCGCATCCAGAAGCGAGGGGTCGTGCTTCTCCAGATTGGTATAGAGAGGCAGCACCATGAACGGCAGATGTACGTACACCATGCCAACCAATACTGCAAAAGGCGAGAATAATAATGTGACCGGGGCGATTCCGAACGCGCCGAGAACAGTATTGACAAAGTGGCTGAGCGCGGATTCCGGGCCGAGAATGATCATCCAGGCGTAGATGCGGATGAGGAAATTGCTCGCGAATGGAAGTATCACCAACAGGACCATCAGGTTGCGCAAGTGTTTTCTGCTGCGGGCAATCAGTACTGCCAATGGATAAGCCAGGATGAGGCAGATCAAGGTGGTGCCGAACGCAACCGCGAACGATTTGAGAAAAATCTCCGTGTAGATAAAGTCACTGAAAAAGAACTGATAAGCGTCCGAGGTGAATCCATAGTCGCCAATCGCTTTGTCCGACGGCGGCGTAACGGGCGCCAGACCGCCGAATTCACCCGGAAAGCGAAACGAGGTGAGAATCATGATCAGGCTGGGTGCAACAAAGAACACTATCAGAAACAATAGGGGCGGCCCGCTCACCAGCAGCCGGGCAAGCTGCTTTTCTTTCATTTCGCCCTTAATCATTGGGGATCATTGAGAAAAATGCCCGCGTCGTGGCGCCAGGAGATCGTTACCTCGTCATCCACCTCGAAAAACTTGGCCCGGCCAGGAGCGGAATTTGGCAGTAAAGCTTCAATATAAGCACCGTTGACGAGTTCCACAATATAAGTGGTTACGTCGCCGACATACAGGAAGTCGTGCACTTTGCCGAGGAAATGGTTTTTTAGCTGCGATTCATTGGACGGGTGAGAAATTCGTACTTGCTCCGGCCGGATGGCCAGTACACCCTTGTCGCCCACCTCTACACCTTCCCTGGCCGGCGCCGTTACCTCCCCCAGTCCTTCTATCACGAGTTTCAGATGCGACGGAACAGCTTCCATAACCGCTGCATTCATCACACTGATTTTGCCGATAAAATCTGCAACGAAATGATTTCTCGGAGCACTGTAGATTTTGGAGGGTTCGTCTATCTGCTCGACATTCCCCCGGTTCATCACCGCGATGCGATGCGATAGCGCCAGCGCTTCATCCTGTGCATGAGTGACAAAAATAAAGGTAATACCGATTTCTTTCTGGAGATTGATGAGTTCGATCTGCATCTCTTCGCGCAACTTTGCGTCGAGTGCCCCCAATGGCTCATCGAGCAGGAGCAGTCGCGGTCGATTCACCAATCCTCTGGCGAAAGCCACGCGCTGTTTCTGCCCGCCAGAGAGTTCGTGTGGAAAGCGATTGCCGAAGTTCGGCAGGTGAACCCGCTCCAGCAGTCCATTCACCCTTTTTTTTATTTCCTGTGGCGCTTTCCCTGCCATCTTGAGGGGAAAGGCGATATTGTCCGCCACTGTCATATGCGGAAATAAAGCATAGGTCTGGAACACGGTATGGACAGGGCGTTTTTCCGGTGGAATGCCTACCATGTCCTTGCCATCCAGCAGGATTTGACCGGAGTCCGGCAGATCGAAGCCGGCTATCATCCGCAGCAGCGTTGTCTTGCCGCAACCGGAGGGGCCCAGCAGCGTGAAGAACTCGCCGGCTTCCACATCGATGCTGACGTTGTCGACCGCAGTGTAACTGCCGAAACGCCGCGTAACATTACGGATTTCCAGGAGCGCCATAGTCGGGGCAAATCAAGGTAAAACTCGACATTTTACCAAAATTTATGAAGCAACTGCTGCTCCCGCCATTCTCTTAAGGAACTTCGAACGCTATGATAAAGCGAGGGCTTGCAGGCAGTGAGGGCCTCTGCTAAGAAACAGAGAATTTCTGGTGCTGCAGTGCGAGGCTGCTGACCTGGCCGCAGCTTTCACATTCAATTTCGAAGGAGAGTCATCATGAGTTGGCCTATCTTGTCTTGGCAGGGTTGCGCTCATCGTCTCCGGGGTTGTCATACTGAAGCTGGCACATTGAGGTTCCCAGGCAGCGCAGTTTCATGTAACCCGTCCGACGGCAGCTCATTGATCCGCTTACAAAAAACCCCATCCCTGTGAAAGCGGATGGGGTGTGCTGCAGGAGTTACAACTGGATTAAAACTTAAACAACGTTATCCAGAATTACCCGGGTTGACAACGTCATCCAAGATTACGCGGCTTTGCTTGTTCCATTGCACGTCCAGGAGGTTGGAGAAACGTGCAATGATCTGGACGGCGAGGCCCCCTTGGAACAGACCGGCCCAAGCCAGTATCACGAAGCCCCAGTGCAGCGGTGCGCTGAAGAGTTCCTCCATGAACCAGAAGGCATGGCCCCATTCGTTCAGGCCGACGTTCGGGAGACTCATGATCGGACCGGCAATGACCATCACCAGCGGAAACGAGGTCGTCTTGTTGTAGAGTGGCAGGCGCGTGCTGGCATAGATGTACATCGATACGCCCATGATGATGTACATCGGGAACGAGCCATAGAACAAGGGAATATGGCTGGGAGTGAAACTGGTGTCACGAATGATCACCTGGTGCCATGAAGCGTCCTGCTCGGTGAAGAAGCTCGATCCCCAGTAGACGCCGAACAGGTATACCCCCAGCCACATCAGGAAATAGAAGTACCGCTTGATCTCCTGCTTGATCGTCAGGCTGGCCAATTCCTCCCTGGTGCTGCGGGTCTTCCACAGCCACCCCCAGTATAAGGCGGCCATGGTGGGCCAGAGTATCATCTGGAAGCGCCACAGCCCCATCCAGATTTGATCGAACTCCGGTTCCATGGAGTCCATCCCGTGGGAATAGGCATAGGTGCGTTGAAACCAGATCCAGAAAACCGCCATCCCCAGTATCGGCAGCAGACCCAGCTTGTAGAACCTGGAGTCATACCATTCCGACATGTCGTAGGCAGGACTGCTTGCCTTCACTGCCTTATCTACTACTACTCTATTTTCAACTGCAGTAGCCATCACCAGCTCCTTTTGCAAATAATCCAGAATCCCCGAAGGAATCTGGAAATCAAGAACAAAGATTCAGGGGAAGTGCAGGAGGAGTACTTCCCCTGGCGTCTCCACGGATCAAAAGAGTGCTGCCGCAACATCCAGGGGGTTGAGGGAAGGTCCCCTTGGCAGCCTCAATGGATCAGAAGAGCGCAATCGCCAACAGTGCTACCGTCATGCCCGTAAAATATGAGAGGGCAACGAGTTTTCCTACTTTCATCATCCTTCTCCTTATCAAAGCCTCGCCTTTACCGATACCGCGACTTGTTAAGAAGTTGTTATCTTTTTGTGAAGTTTTTGTTATCTTACTGTGAAAATACTCCCTGGTCAACCAATTCCCCTTCAAGGATTTCTCATGAAGGATGGCCGACGAAAGGTTTCGGACGACGGGCTAGATGGATCAACCGAGCGAATCAACTCAGGACGTGAGTTCCCTTTACAGAACGCTGGGTGTTGCAGGGATTGCGTGGGGAGCACTGGAGCGTGCCTGACAAAGGGAATTCAAAGGGGAATTCAAAGGCGCTCCCGCAAGCAGCGCTTGCGGATCACGGGGCATGACAGGCCATAACAGGTGAAGCACCGCCTCAAGTAATGGGCGGCTTGCGTGGCCTATGACTTAGCGGAAAACGAGGATGGGCAAGATTTTTTGCGTGCGCAAAAAATCTCCGCCCTTATTTCCCCAGATGCCACAGTATCACTACGATCAGCAATACGATGAAGATGGTGAGTCGCCGGCTCTCACGTTTTTTTTCCAGGATAAACCGGTCCATCTTTTCTTCCAGGGCGCTGGTGCGTATCTCCGTCAGGGCATGATGCATCAGGCGGGGAAACTGGGGCATGATTACCGCCCAGCTCGTGGCTTCCTTGCGCAGGCGGTGACTGAACCCCCTCCAGCCCAATTGCTCCGCCATCCAGTTTTCCAGGTATGGCTTGGCCGTCGTCCACAGGTCGAGATTAGGGTCGAGGTCCCGTCCCAGTCCCTCGATATTGAGCAGGGTTTTTTGCAGCATCACCAGTTGCGGCTGGATTTCGACATTGAACTGGCGCGATGTTTGAAACAGTCGCAGCAATACCCGCCCAAATGAAATCTCGCTCAAGGGCTTGTCGAAAATGGGCTCGCACACTGCCCGGATAGCGGTTTCGAAATCATTGACGCGCGTGTTTTTCGGGGCCCATCCCGCTTCCACGTGCGCTTCCGCCACACGTTTGTAGTCACGGCGGAAGAAAGCCAGGAAATTTTGCGCGAGATAATTCTTGTCCTCGTCGGTAAGGGTTCCCATTATGCCGAAGTCGACTGCGATATATCGTCCGTCACTTCCGACAAAAATGTTTCCTGGATGCATATCGGCATGGAAATAGCCGTCGCGGAACACCTGGGTGAAAAAGATTTCCACCCCGACGCGGGCAAGCCGCGGAATATCCACTCCCTGCTCACGCAAGGCTGTGACATGACTGATGGGCGTGCCTTTGACGCGCTGCATCACCATGACGTTCGAATAGCAGTAATCCCAGTAGACTTCCGGTACGAGAAGCAGGGGAGAGTCCAGGAAATTGCGCCGCAACTGACTGCAATTGGATGCTTCGCGCATGAGATCCAGTTCATCGTCGAGATGACGAGCGAATTCAGTCACGACTTCCCGTACCTTGAGCCGCTTGGCATCCGGCCAGACTATTTCGAGCAGAAGGGCGCCTGAGTCCATCAGCGCGATATCATGGGCGATTACAGGCGCGATGCCGGGACGCAGTACCTTGACTGCCACTTCCGTACCATCATGCAGCACTGCCAGATGAACCTGGGCAATGGATGCGCTTGCTACCGGTTCCGCATCGAATAGCAGAAAAACTTCGTTGACGGATTTTCCATAAACCTCTTCCAGTGTCTTGAGGGCAATGCTGGAGGGAAAGGGTGGAACCTGGTCCTGTAGTTTCGCCAGTTCGTCGGCGATATCGGGCGGCAGAAGATCCCGCCGGGTGGAGAGCATCTGGCCGAACTTGACGAAGATGGGGCCCAGAGCCTCCAGGGCGAGGCGGAGACGTTCGCCACGCGCACGGTCCAGTTTACGCCAGAACGTTGCCGCTTTGACGACAGGTCGCAGCAGACGCAGGCGCTCGTGGCTCAGGAAGAATTCATCGAGGCCGAAGCGGAATGAGACGGCGAGTATTTTGAGAAGACGGAAGAAACGCATTTATTCTATTCTGCTACCCCGGTTCTCCCAGGGACTTGCTCAGATGTTCCTTGATCTTCTCAGTTCGCTTATAAAGGCTTGTTTATGAGGCTTTCCACACGCAGTTCCAGTCTTGATACATGGTCCTGCAATCCGCTCACTTCATCAGCGAATGTGCGCATGTCGGTCGGCTTGGCAAGTACCGGTTGCTCTTCGGTGAGGTACTCCGTCAACGCCTGTGACAAATTATGAAGGGTTTCGTTATGCCAGTGGACCAGGTTTTCCCCCGCCCGGACCACCCGGTGAGCGAGGATATCCCCCATCACATCGCTTAAATCCTGCTCCACGTCCCAGCGCAGATTCTGCCCGATTTCGAGGATTTCCTGGCCGAACACGTTATCCCCGGAAATCCGGATCTCACGGTATGCGGCTTCATCACGAACGAGCAGGCGCGGCAGCAACGTCGGCATGATGGTCAGGATGGCGTCGTTGCCAGCGGCGGTGGAGGCTGCCGCCACCTCGCCGGTAGGCTGGATGACGACGGCAAGATCAAAAAAAGGTGGGACGCGAAAACGGGCAGTCTTCCCGGCGCACGGCTGCAGCCGTTTGCGCGCCCAGCTTTCTCCACGCAGCACATGGTTGAGCGGAGCTATCGCCACCGATGCCAGCATGGAATCCGGTCCCTAGGAGACTTGTTGAATTCCAGCGAGCAGCCAGACGGCATCAGGATCTTTGAGATCCTTCTGCACATGCCAGATTTCATCGAACGCTTCCGGCGCTGACTGGGGCGATTCGCGCAACTGACCATTGAAGCGGACACTGGCAATTGCCATATCTTTTTCCGTGATCACTTCAAGCAGTTGCGCATTGATCGCCAGCACGTCGGTCCGCTGGGGCTCGTTACCGCGCTCGTTGATCTGCATGCTGATCTCCGCATACATCTCGGGGGTAGTATATTCCCGGATATCGTTCAGGTCGCGCGCATCATTTGCTGCCTGCAAGCGTATGAATGAAGTCTTCGCGTTACGCAGGAAAGGTTCCACCTGAAAATCAGCGGGAATATTGGCTGTGCCGGAAACCGGTGCCACGGTGCCTGCTCTCGAGGTTGTCTCCGGCCCTGAGCCTGTCGAGGTTGTTGCTCCGGGTGCGGTACTGTGATCCGTTGCGGTTTCCTGCATGCCCGAATACTGCATCGGGCGAGCCGAATGTTCCTGCTTTGGTTTGCGCAGCATGCGCATGACAAAGAAGACCGCGCCGATCAACGCTGCGAGCATCAGCATGTCCATCATATTAATTCCTTCGAATGCGCCGCCCATGAAAAGCGCAGCCAGCAATCCTCCCGCAGCCAGCCCAGCCAGGGGTCCCAACCACTTATTGCCGCCTGGGCGCGCGGCCGCTCCCGGCGCGGCGTTGGGTGCCGTTCCAGGTTGGGGCGCTGCCTGCTGGCTCATGGATTCCCGTTGCTTGCCGATACTTTGACCGCCACCGAAGCGTTTCGCCTCGGCATCGAAGGCCGCCAATCCGAAGCTGAAAACGGCCAGGGTCAACAGAGTCAATATTTTCTTCATGAAGGTCTCCCGGGATACGGTTAAAGTAAAGAGTATAGCACCATCAATTCAAGGAAATGTCGTCTAAGATCAGAATCGCTCACGTCTTTGAGGAATCCTTTCAGGGATGAACGAGTGCTGGAGGGAAAACGGATGAGTTCGGGAGCAGCCGGCTATAGCAGCGGCCACAGCAGTCCGGCAGCAAGGGATGGCAAAACATCTGTCATATGACGGTTGACGTACAGACGCAGCCGAAGATCATGTTTCTAATCGTAGGTTGCGCCTGGATACTACATACTACAAGGATCGAGATACTACAGGATCGATATTTTCTGCAGTGCTGAGCCTGCTGTACAAGACCGAGGACCGAAGGGCTGAAGGATCGTAGGGGGCTGGAAAAATCATTCGGTTTATCCTGTCCGGCTATCGCAGCATCTTTCGACAGAATATCTTTTAGCCTGATTTCAAGGGACCGTATTCGACAGGTGCGACAGGTGCTATTGCGAGGAACATACGTGGAGAAGATTCAACGCATACTTATCGCCACCGATTTCTCCCCGCGCGGCGAAAGAGCGGTGCAGCGCGCCGCGCAACTTGCGTCGGAGCATGCGGCGGAGCTGTATCTGTTGCATGTCCTTCCCGCGTTGCCGCTCGAAGTATTCAAGCGTCTGATAGCCGAAACGCCGCTGGAAACCGAGCAGAGACTCTACAACCGGGCAAAGGTGGCGCTGCAGAACAGGGCGGAAATACTGGCATCGAAAGGCATACGGGTAAAGCATCACGTTGCCATCGGCAGGGCGCACCTCGAGATTAACCGCTATGCCCAGTCCCATCATGCCGATCTCATTGTGATCGGGGATCAGGGGGAAAGCTTCGCGCGCGAATTCTTTTTGGGGACGACCGCATCGAAAACGCTCCGTACCGGTCATCATCCCTTGCTGATCGTCAGGCAGGAGCCCAGGGATAAGTACAAACACGTGCTCGTACCGGTCGATTTTTCGAAAAACTCCCTCAGTGCGCTGGAGATGGCATTGAAAGCCGTGAGGGATGCTTCCATTCACGTATTGCATGCGGTGGAAATGCCGCTCGGGCAGAAAATGAAGCAGGCGGGGTTCGATGCAGAGCGGGTTGAACACTTTCGCAGCGAAATATTGATCCATGCCCGTGAAGGCATGGAGAAGATAGTGAGCGATTACGCCCACGGAGACAGGCGCGTTGCATCCATTATCGAATACGGCCATGCACCGGTTGTGATCCGCGAGAAAGCGCAGGCACTCGATATTGATCTCATCGTGATAGGCAAGCGTGGTCAGACAGAACTGGATGAAGCGCTATTCGGGTC
Organism: Nitrosospira sp. TNL300; assembly: GCF_055385915.1. NCBI lineage: Bacteria > Pseudomonadati > Pseudomonadota > Betaproteobacteria > Nitrosomonadales > Nitrosomonadaceae > Nitrosospira > Nitrosospira sp. TNL300. The sequence continues at coordinate 1,143,841 of NZ_AP041005.1, forward strand.
AGTCACAAAGCATGTCCTCTATGAAACCCCTTGCGATGTGCTTGTAGTCAACCCGTAATATGATTGTCTTAATATGATGCTGTAATTCTCAGATGCTGGCGGAGCGCTGAATCCTTATGCGTTCCGATCAAGTCCTTGCCATGAAAATTTTGACGGTCAACACAGGCAGCTCATCGGTACGCCTGGCAGCATTCGTTCGCCATGAGGAAAAACTGACGGAGCTTGCGAGTGTCAGGGAAGATTCCGGCGGTGAACCGGAAGACACGCTCCAGGAATTCGTGCAGACCCACAAACTTGCCAAGGTAAACGTCGTGGTGCATCGCGTGGTGCATGGAGGCATGCGTCTTACTTCCCCTTGTCTGATCGATCGCGATGTGGAACGGGAAATCGAGTGTCTCGTGCCGCTGGCGCCCTTGCACAATCCTGTGGCATTGAAATGGATACGTGCGGCGACTGGAGTATTCGGCGCTCATACACCGCAAGTTGCGGTATTCGACACCGCGTTTTTTACCCATCTGCCGGCAGCTGCGCAAACTTACGCCATCCCGCACGAGCTGACCGAAAAATACAGGTTGCGCCGGTATGGCTTTCACGGACTGGCGCATCAGGCCATGTGGCAGGATTGGCGCGACCAACATCCGGACTTTCTGCAAAATGGAAAAATCATCTCGATGCAGCTCGGCGCCGGTTGCTCGATCACGGCGACAGATAAGGGACTGCCTCGCGACACTTCCATGGGATTCTCACCTCTGGAGGGGCTCATGATGGCGACGCGCTCGGGCGACCTGGACCCGGGTCTGATGACGTTTTTGCAGCGGCAGGAGAGCTTGACGCCGGAGGAGATGGATCGGTTGCTGAATGAGCAGTCCGGTTTATCTGGAGTATCAGGAATCAGCGCAGATATCCGGGAACTGCTGAAATCGAAAGACCGATACGCTGGCCTGGCGGTCGAGCTGTACTGTTACCGGGCGCGTAAATATCTGGGGGCCTATCTTGCTGTGCTGGGCGGGACAAATGCAGTGGTTTTTGGCGGAGGCGTAGGGGAGAACGTTCCAGTCGTGCGGGAAAAGATTCTGGCAGGAATGGAATGGTGCGGAATCCATCTCGATGCAAAAAAGAACAGCGATGCGAGCGGGATGTCATGCATCAGCAGCGAAACAAGCCGGGTTGAGGTGTGGGTAACTCCCGTGAATGAGGCGGCAATTCTCGCACAGGAAGCAGAGGCAGCCATTTCCAGCCGCCGTTAGCCTTTGCGTCAGTGCCGGGATTCTTCGGCAGCAACCAGTGTCTGGAAAAAAGGAGGATTCAACATGAATCGTGCTTCGCCTGCAGCACAAACCGAAAGCAATCCGCTCTCGCCGGACGAACTGCGCAAGATCGATGCGTATTGGCGGGCCGCCAATTATCTCTCGGTAGGACAGATCTATCTGCTGGACAACCCGTTGCTCCGGGAACCGCTCACGCTTGGGCACGTCAAGCCGCGGTTGCTGGGACATTGGGGCACATGTCCCGGCCTCAGTTTTATTTACGCGCATCTGAACCGGGTGATAAAGAAATTCGATCTGGATATGTTCTACGTATGCGGGCCAGGTCATGGTGGACCGGCAATGGTGGCGAATACATGGCTGGAGGGCAGCTACAGTGAATTCTATCCCTGCATTTCAAGGGATGAGGCGGGAATGAAGAGGCTGTTTCGGCAGTTTTCCTTTCCCGGAGGGATTCCGAGTCATGTTGCCCCGGAAACGCCGGGCTCGATAAACGAAGGCGGGGAACTGGGTTACTCGCTTTCGCATGCTTTTGGAGCGGCTTTTGACAATCCGGATCTCATCGTGGCGTGCGTGGTGGGCGACGGGGAAGCTGAAACCGGACCGCTTGCCGCCTCCTGGCACTCGAACAAATTCCTCAATCCGGCCCACGATGGAGCGGTGCTGCCTATCCTGCATCTCAATGGCTACAAGATCGCAAATCCGACGATACTCGCGCGCATCAGCCATGAGGAACTGGAAAGCCTGTTTGCGGGTTATGGCTATCAGCCCTATTTCGTGGAAGGGTCCGACTCCGAGCCCATGCATCAGGCGATGGCTGCCGTGCTGGATACCGCGATCGAAAGTATACGAAGAATACAGCGGGAGGCGCGCAGCCGCGGACCAAATCCGGGGAAGAGCCGGGAAGCAATCACCTATCCCCGCTGGCCCCTGATTGTCCTGCGCAGCCCCAAGGGCTGGACCGGGCCGAAAGAAGTGGATGGGAAAAAGCTGGAAGATTACTGGCGCTCACACCAGGTACCCCTGGCGGAACTCGGCTCCAAGCCGGATCACCTGAAGCAGCTGGAAGACTGGATGAAGAGCTACAAACCCGAAGAGTTATTCGATGAGAACGGTTGTCTCATGCCGGAACTGGCGGCACTTGCGCCCGAAGGCGATCGGCGCATGGGCGCCAATCCCCATGCCAATGGTGGTCTGCTACTGAAAGAGCTGGAAATGCCCGATTTTCGCAGCTATGCCGTTGACGTACCTGTGCCGGGGGCAGAAGTGGGCGAAGCCACGCGGGAAATGGGTAAGTTTCTTCGCGATGTCATGAAACTCAATCTGGATAGCTGCAACTTTCGGGTAATGGGACCGGATGAGACCAGCTCGAACCGACTTGACGCCCTCTTCGATGTAACAGCTCGAACCTGGGTTGCCCAGCGGCTGCCCGAGGATGAGCGCCTCTCTCCCGACGGGCGGGTGATGGAGATATTGTCCGAACACATATGCCAGGGCTGGCTGGAAGGTTATTTGCTTACGGGCCGCCACGGGCTTTTTTCCTGCTATGAAGCCTTCATCCACATCGTTGATTCCATGTTCAACCAGCATGCCAAATGGCTCAAGGTCAGCAAGGAAATTCCCTGGCGGCGACCCATCGCCTCCCTCAATTACCTGCTGACATCGCATGTGTGGCGCCAGGACCATAACGGCTTTTCCCATCAGGATCCCGGTTTTATCGACCATGTCGTCAACAAGAAGGCAAGTATCATTCGTGTTTATCTTCCGCCGGATGCGAATACTCTTCTTTATATTACTGACAAGTGCCTTCGTTCTCAAAATTTCATCAACGTCATCGTCGCGGGAAAACAGCCCGCGCTCCAGTGGCTGGATATGGATGCGGCCATCAGACATAGCAGCGCGGGTATCGGTATATGGGGATGGGCGAGCAATGATCAGGGGGGCGAGCCGGACGTGGTCCTGGCTTGCGCCGGCGACATTCCCACCCTGGAGACGCTGGCGGCCGTGGACCTGCTGCGGCGCCATGTCCCGGAGTTGAAGATTCGTGTTGTCAATATCGTCGACCTGATGACCTTGCAGCCCCAATCGGAACATCCGGCCGGGCTTTCAGACTGGGACTTCGATACGCTGTTCACAACCCACAAGCCCATCATTTTCGCCTATCACGGCTACCCCTGGCTGATCCATCGCCTGACTTACCGTCGTACCAATCATCCCAACCTGCATGTGCGCGGCTACAAGGAGGAAGGCACCACGACTACGCCGTTCGATATGACAGTGCTAAACGATCTGGACAGGTTTCACCTGGTAATGGATGTGGTTGACCGTGTACCCAAGCTGAGATCCAAAGGCGCCTACCTCAAGCAACTGATGCGCGACAAGCTGATCGACCATAAACGCTATATCAGGCAATACGGCGAGGACATGCCGGAGATACGGGATTGGCATTGGCCTTCACACGGTTCGTAGCCACTGCCTGCCCCCGGAAAACTGCGGATTAAAAATGTTCTTATCACCGTGCATGCTATATTGAAATGTAACTCCAGTAACTCCAGTGTCTTCTGGAGCGGCCGTTCAAACGGACTGTATATTCGCATAAGAAGCTTCTTTCCGGACCGCTCTGAATCCTACGAAATTCATATCGATATTGATTGGAATCGTATATCGTTCATTATTCGAAATATCCAACTATCGGATTGGATAGGAGCATGGATGATACTGATCATCAATTTCATTGCACTGTATGCCTCGTTTTCACTCAATCACATGCTCGCCATTTACTGGGGTGCCGTGCTGCCGGTGCTATATGCCCTTGTTATTGCACCGCACGCCTTGATCGGCAGATCGGATATCCCTCAATTGACGATAACGAAAGTTCTCGCGGTGAAGTGGAACAATGCTGAGGAACTGACCGCTTACATTGTGAAATACTGGATGGCTTTGGCATATCCGGTCACTTCGTGGAAAAAGCAGCGCAACAGCCTCGTTTTATCCCTGACATCGTTCTTCCTGGGCGTGGTTTACATTCTCAAGGAGTTGCTCGCCGCAGGGGTGGTGATGTTCGTAGTCGGGTATGTCCTGTATCAGATGAGCGTTCGGGTGGACAGACCGCGAGCGGTGCTTGGCAATCCTGATTTCAGGGACGGCACTGACAATGAATTTGCCAGGAAAGAATGGGAGCTGGCTGCAATGTCCATCATCGCGTTTTCGGAGCTATATCCAGACGACAAGGCATTCAAGAATGCAGCTGATGAGGTGCTGGAAGATAACGATGTGAAATCGATGCTGACGAAATATCGCTATGATTATGGTGCAAGCTGGCTGAACGTTGCGTAGTTCTCACCACAGAGGCATTCTCTGCCAGTGGCTTTGCTTTTGGCGTCCCTTTCTTTCCAGATTCCCCTCGAAGTTTAGTTCGTAGGGCAGGTTCTACCCGCCGTCTCAACAGGATGGCGGGTAGAACCTGCCCTACGGCTGCTCTGTCGAATACCCAACCCTTTTCATAGAATCCTCGCAAGGAAACCTGCGACTTTAGTCGCGGGAGGAATTGCGCCTATCGAACGGCAAGGTTCTGTGAAGTGGGAATCCTCTGCCTTCAGACGGGGGAGCAGTCAACTCACTATTTGTCGTACGTGACGAGGTTTTTTTCGCTGGTATCGACGACAAAGACCGCCAGCAGGCGTGCGGGCTGAGTCTTGCTGTTATTTGCACTGACGGCATGATGATCGCCCGGCAGCTCGGCGAGCTCTCGCCGGCGCGATAAACCTTTTCCGGACCGTCATTGACTTTGCTACGAATTTCTCCCTCCAGGACTGTTGCATAGATGAAAGCCGACTTTGGATGGGTATGGGCGGGCGATGAACCTCCCGGCTCGTATTCGACAAGCACGCCTTTCATGCTTTTGCCAGGCACGTTCGGAAGGGCATGATCAAAGGCCAGTGTTACTTTGGATTTATCAGCCGGCAGGTTATCGGCTGAAGCCGGACTTACGGAGAGAGCTGCGAAGGCAACCCCGCAGAGAAATCTGGTAAACATTATGTCTCCTTTCGTTGATAGAAATGAGTGGAGAATTGTTAGCCATACTCATGGCTTCACAGGATAACGGCTGGAAATGGCAATGCGATTCCAGGCATTGATGACTACCGAAAGCCACTCGACAGCCGATATTTCATCTTTTGACAGATTGGCTGCTGCTTGCTCATAGACGGCATTCGGCACTTGGCCCTCAGAGATCAATGTGATTGCTTCTACCAGCGCCAACGATGAACGTTCCTTTTCAGTGAAATACCCGGTTTCCCGCCAGGCTGGTAGGACACTTATGCGATCGCTCGACTCGCCACTGGATAGAGCGTCGTGAGTATGCATCCTGATACAGAATGCGCACTGGTTGAGTTGGGATGCACGAAGGCGCAACAGATGTGTAAAGCCATCCGGGATGCTTGCGGAAGCAACGGCCTCTGCTGCCAGCTTCTCGAGGCCCATGACTGCCTGTTGACATCCTCCCCGGCCTAAAGGCCGGAGATTCCTACAGCGCCCAGGCGAATGCCTAGGTCGCTTCGGTGGGTTCCTGCTGCTGGCGGCATTACCGCGCCGCTCACTTCACAGTCGAACCGGGCGTGTCCCGCCCTTAAAATGTTGATCGCACCAACCACATCGGCGTTTCCCTCGAAGCCGCATTCCACACAAAGAAATTGCGCTTGTGTTTGACGGTTGTCTTTGGACACATGGCCGCAGCATGGGCAGGTACGGCTGGTGTTCTGTGGTGGTACGGCGATGAGCCAGCCACCATTCCACGCCAGCTTGTAGTCCAACTGACGACGGAACTCGAACCATCCCTGGTCGAGGATGCTTTTGTTCAGGCCAGACTTGGCCCGAACGTTTTTACCCGGTCGTTCAGTGCTGCCTGCCGCTGACCTGGACATGTTGCGCACCTGCAAATCCTCGATACACACCATCGCGTGGTTTTGGCTGATAGCTGTCGTGGCCTTGTGCAAGTAGTCGCGGCGGGCGTTGCCGATGCGGGCATGAATCTTCTGGACTCTGGCCTTGGCCTTCTTCCAGTTATTGCTGAACCTGGTTTTGCGGCTCATGGCCTGCTGCGCTTTGCGCAGCGCGGCTTCGTGTCGCTTGAAACTGTTGATCGGCGCGTAGAACGTACCGTCCGAGAGCGTAGCGAAGCGGGCGATGCCCATGTCGATGCCGACAGCGCAGCCTTTCGGTATCGCTTGCTCGACTTCCCGCCCGGTCTGGATCGAAACGTACCACTTGCCGCAGGACTGGCTGACGGTGACGTTCTTCATCGTGCCGAACACGTCTCGGCTGTTGCGATAGCGCAGCCAGCCCAGCTTTGGCAGGAAGATGCGGCTGTTTGCCTGATCGAGCTTCACCCCTTGCGGATAGCGGAAGCTGTCGCTCTGGCCCTTCTTCTTGAAACGCGGGAAGTCGGCACGCTTGGCAAAGAAGTTGGCGTAGGCTCGCTCCAGATCCTTGAGTGTCTGTTGCAGGGCTTGGGAAGGGATTTCTGCCAGCCACGCCGTGGCAGCCTCTGCCTTCCATTCAACCAGCAGCGCGCATAACCCGGCATAGCCGAGCTTCTTCTCGCCCTGCTCGTGTCGTTCCTTCTGCAACGCCAGCGCCTTGTTATAGACGAAGCGGCACGAACCGACGAAGCAGCGCAACATGCGCTGCTGTTCGCCGTTAGGCTTTAGCTCGAATTTATAGGCCTGGAGTCGTTGCATGGCTCAAATTATAAATTTGGATGGACGCTTCCAGCGTCCGCGCTATCCATCTCCCCCATGAATGGGGGAGCTTTCCACGCAAATTTGGTAAGCATCTCATGAATTCCCTCATTTCCATCCCCAAAACCAGGCCTCGATCATTCACTCACCGCGGACCTTTTGATGGGATGAGAATCAGAATTCGGATTCTTTCACAAGCGGCTCTGCCTACGCATGAAGTCGTCATCCGGATTTCGGGCTTCATACCGTAGGGGTAAATAAGTATGTACCTTCGCTGCCTGATTTCCCCTTATGGTTTCTTCGGTTAATAAATCTTCCTTTCGAGTTTTGCTTCGTGCAGTACCGCGGTCGCCAATTCTTCGATAGATTTGCTGGTTACGTCGAGATAGGGGATTCCTGCGCGGCGCATCAGCTTTTCCGCGCTCTGTATCTCATACTTGCAGTTCCCGAGGGAAGCGTACACGCTCTCTGGTTTGCGTTCGCTGCGTATCTCATGGAGCCGCTCAGGGTGAATGGTAAAACCGAACAGCTTGCTTCGCACATTCCTGATCTGGGCAGGAAGCTCTCCGTGCTGGAAATCCTCGGGAATAAACGGGTAGTTTGCCGCGTAAATTCCATATTGCAAGGCAAGATAGAGACAAGTCGGTGTCTTGCCGGTACGGGAAACACCTACCAGGGTAACATCGGCCCGGTTCCAGTCTTTTTGCGACAAGCCATCGTCATGCTCCAGAGCGTAATTTATTGCATCGATGCGTTTCCGGTACCCGGTTGGATCGGAAACACGGTGAGAACGCCCCATGTTTTCCGACGAACGCACGCCCAGCTCAGCCTCCAGTGGAGCAATAAAAATGCTGAAGCAATCGAGATGCAGAGCGTCGGCGGAATTGATAATAAGCCTGATTTCGGGATTCACCAACGTACTGAACACCACCGGGCGCGCGCCGTCCGCGATGCACCGCTCATTGATCGTCCAGACGACCGAAGTGGCTTTTGCCCTGTTGTCAATGTAGGGTAGAGTGATCTCATCCAGGAGAATATTTTCGAATTGACTGAGCAGGCTATGCCCCAGCATTTCCACCGTAATCCCGGTACGGTCTGAAAGAAAGAAGGCAGTTCGATGAATTGGTTTGGCAGTGATCGGCATGGTTATGAGAAACTATGGATGATTTCCGGGTGGAAATCCCGCTTCAAAATGTAGCACAATTCTTCTTTGGCTAGCATTCGCACAATCAGGAGTCAAAATGGACGAGTCGCCCTATATAGCCTGGTTTGACACGCTGCGCATGACGGATGTGAGTCGTGTCGGCGGCAAGAACGCGTCTCTTGGCGAGATGATCAGCCAGCTGACCGGGATGGGAGTGCGGGTCCCCGGCGGTTTCGCAACCACTGCCGATGCCTATCGCGATTTCCTGGTTCAGGATGGCCTCGCCCGGCGTATCGAGCAGACCCTTGCTGAGCTTGACATAGAAGATGTTCAAGCGCTGGCTGGGGCAGGCGCACAAATTCGCTCCTGGATAGTGCAAGCATCGTTCCCCTCTCGCCTGGAAACTGAAATTTCTGTTGCCTATGAGAAAATGCTGCGCGAGGCGGAAGGGGAAATTTCGGTGGCGGTACGCTCTTCGGCCACTGCCGAGGACCTGGCGGATGCCTCGTTTGCCGGGCAGCAGGAAACCTATCTCAATGTCCAGGGATTGGATAATCTCCTGAAAGCGGTCAAGGATGTCTTTGCTTCCCTCTACAACGACCGGGCCATCTCTTATCGCGTGCATAAAGGTTTCATTCATTCCGAAGTTGCGCTTTCGGCCGGGATACAGCGGATGGTGCGCAGCGACATCGGTGCCGCGGGAGTGATTTTTACTCTGGATACCGAATCCGGTTTTGACAAGGTGGTTTTTATCACCGCTTCCTATGGGCTGGGCGAAACCGTCGTCCAGGGTGCGGTCAATCCCGACGAGTTCTACGTCTATAAACTGGCATTGACGCAGGGAAGGCCAGCCATTCTGCGGCGTAACCTGGGCTCGAAACTCATCAAGATGCGGTTTGCTGAAGGCCATGGGACTGCCCGGGCGGTCGAAACAGTGGATGTGGAAGAGGGGGATCGCAAACGGTTTTCCATTACCGATGCGGATGTGGAAGAGCTGGCGCGTCACGCTCTCGTGATCGAGCGGCATTATCAAAGGCCGATGGATATCGAGTGGGGCAAGGATGGTGCAGATGGCAAACTCTATATTCTGCAGGCCCGGCCGGAGACAGTGCAGGCCCGCGCCGGAATGGACACATTGCGGCGTTATCGCCTGAAGGGCAAATCCGCGATACTCGTGTCAGGTCGCGCCATCGGCCAGAAAATAGGGAGTGGTTCGGTGCGCCTGGTTCCAGACGCGCGGGAAATGTCGCGGGTACGCGAGGGTGACGTGCTGGTAACCGATATGACCGATCCTGATTGGGAGCCGGTAATGAAACGGGCCGCTGCTATCGTCACCAATCGCGGAGGGCGAACCTGCCATGCGGCAATTGTTGCGCGTGAACTGGGGATTCCCGCTGTGGTCGGCTGCGGCAACGCCACCGACTTGTTGACGGAGAATGAGATCGTCACCGTATCCTGCACTGAAGGAGATACCGGCAATATCTATCAGGGAAAGCTGGAAGTCGAGGTGAGCGATCTTGCGCTCGAAAGTATGCCGAAGGCTCCGGTCAAGATCAGCATGAATGTCGGCAACCCCGAACTTGCCTTCGGGTTTCAACGCATTCCCAACGATGGGGTGGGGCTGGCGCGGCTTGAGTTCATCATTGCGCGCATGATTGGCCTGCATCCAAAAGCGGTGCTGCAATTTGCCAGGCTTCCGCAAGACGTGAAGCAGCAGGTCGAAGCCCAAAGCAGCGGTTACGCTGACCCCGTCAGTTTTTACGTGGAAAAGCTTACCGAGGGGATCGCCACTCTGGGCGCTGCCTTTTTTCCAAAACCGGTAATTGTGCGGATGTCCGATTTCAAATCCAACGAATACTCCAGCCTCATCGGTGGCCATCACTATGAGCCCAGAGAGGAAAACCCGATGCTCGGCTTTCGCGGCGCTTCACGCTACGTGGCTAACGAATTCCGGGATTGTTTCGAGCTGGAATGCCGGGCGCTGAAGAAAGCACGCGACGAAATGGGGCTGACCAACCTGGAAATCATGATTCCGTTTGTGCGGACACTGACCGAGGCCAAACGCGTGGTGGAACTGCTATCGGAAAACGGCTTGAAGCGCGGTGAGAATGGACTGCGCCTGATCATGATGTGCGAGATTCCATCCAACGCATTGTTGGCCGAACAGTTTCTGGAATATTTTGACGGTTTCTCGATCGGATCCAACGATCTTACCCAGCTCACCCTCGGGCTGGACCGTGATTCCAGCCTCGTTGCAGAAGCCTTCGACGAACGCGATCCGGCGGTAAAAATGCTTCTGAGCATGGCTATTCAGGCATGCCGTAAAACCGGTAAATATGTCGGAATCTGTGGACAGGGACCTTCCGATCATCCTGATCTCGCACGGTGGCTGATGGAAGAGGGTATTGAAAGCCTGTCGCTTAATCCCGATACCGTCGTGGATACCTGGCTATATCTGGCGGAGGAGACAAAAAAACAGCTATAGTCAAAGAATCCCGTGGGGCTCGACAAGTTTGTCAATCATTTGCCGGTTGGCGACTTTCAGGCGGGCGACTTTCACTGTCATAGATTCGACACATCGTTATGAGAGCATTGATGCCGGTGTTTGCATTTACCCCTTATGTGAACACCCTCGGGTCTATCCTCTCCCTTACGACCCAGGCCCAGCTACGGTTAGCTTCCCCGTTCTGGGCTTTTTTCTTTTCCATGATATGACATTCCACTAATTGCAAAGAGGAGGGGTGAAATGAAGTGATATAGCGACCAACTTTCGATGAGATGAGGGATGTGGCTAAAGATGTAGCAAATTCTTGTATTCAGAGATTCATTGCAACAGTACCTTTGGTGAAGGAGATAAGAGATGTCGGTAACTTCGGATGCGAAAAGAATGTTTGTGGAAAATCTGAACGCGTTTGGCGATAAGGAAACTCAACCGGAAAAATACAATCTTTATCTCGGCCTTATTTATCTGGTTGCATCAGTGGAGCAGATTCAGCAGGAGTTGGAGGAAATCAAGCAGATGGCAGCGCGACGAAGTTAAACAAGGGCGGTTACGTCAGCAGTTTACCCATCGAGGCTTACCAGATTCCTCTGCTATGCGTGATGATTTTGCGGAATATTTTCTAGCGATATAGGACGCGATGACGCGGATAGACAAAGCGCGTACCACCGTCTACTTATCCTCAGGACTCGAAACCAAGAATCGGCGTGTCCAGCGCCTTGGCCGCACGCACAGGATCGAAATATTCGCGCAGAAACGCAATCTTTCCACCTGAAGCACGCAGGAACAGTACATAATCCTGAACATAGATACGCCCCGTTGGCTTGATAAGCCCCTCTGCCTTGAATTCGGCGGCCGCCGCTTCCGGATCGGCTAAGGCATACACTTTGATGTCGAAGAAGCGGAAATTTTCCACCGCTCCCAGGAACCAGGTTGCGTGATTCACGACCTCTTTCCGCCCCGATAGCCGCGCCGGATGGCCGATGGCGGGTGCGTAGGGAAGTTCCCACAAAAGATCATCGGCTATGAGTGTCTGCCATCGCGCGTTATCCTCGACGAGTGTCTGGATATGTTGTTGCAAGAGATCGGAAGCGATCGTCATATTATTCTCCTGGTTCACCTTCGGTTGCAGTTAGATCTGAAGGTGAATCTTGCCGAGATGACTTGTAAGCACGCCTACACTAAAATGAGTCGCCTATAAGGCAATTCATAAGCAATTGTTTTTAATGGTGCCGACACCAAGATTCGAACTCGGGACCTTCTGATTACAAATCAGCTGCTCTACCAACTGAGCTATGCCGGCGTGGATGCAATTATAGAGATTGGGAAGGAGGGGAGCAAACCGGCGATACGGGGCGACAGGTCGAACTTACTTGACTACCTGAAGCCGGCGATTCTTGGTTGCCCTGACAGGCGGCCGGTGCGATGAGGGTTGGGGCTCATCGGGTTCTTTTCCGGCAGCCTCATCCTGCGAGGTATCTGATTCCACTTCGGGTGGAAAAATCATGCCGCGTGCAGTTTCTTTGGCGAATATTCCCTGGACTGCCGTCACGGGGATGGAGATTTCACGCGAGACACCGGCAAACCGCGCCGAGAACTGTATCACTTCATTTCCAAGCGTAAGGTGGTGCGCAGCGTCGTGGCTGATGTTGAGAATAATCTCGCCATTCTTTATATGTTCGTCCGGTACGCGGGTGTTGTCATCCACTTTAACCGAGATGTAGGGCGTATAGCCGCAGTCCGAGCACCATTCATAAATGGCGCGAATCAGATAAGGCTTGGTGGAAAGCTCTCTCATTTGCGCATAGCCTTTTCAGAGGCTGTGAGCGCATCGATGAATGCCGGTCTGCTGAACAGGCGCTCGGCAAATTTCAGCAGGGGCGCAGCTTGCTTGGGTAGCTGAATGCCATAATAATCGAGCCGCCACAGCAGTGGTGCAATGGCGACATCGAGCATGGAAAATTCGTCCCCCAGCATATGTTTCTGTTTGGCAAAGACAGGAGCGATCAGCGTCAGGTTGTCGCGAATCGTTGCGCGAGCTTTTTCCGCTGCTTTCGGGTTGCCGTTCTCTACTGCTTCGAGATGACAGAAAAGTTCCTGTTCAAAGCGGTGCAGAAACAGGCGCGCCCGTGCGCGCATCACGGGGTCTGCGGGCATCAGTTGCGGGTGAGGGAAGCGGTCGTCAATATACTCGTTGATGATATTGGACTCGTACAGGACGAGGTCGCGCTCTACCAGGACGGGCACGCGACCATAAGGGCTCATCACTGCCAGATCTTCAGGCCTGTTGTGCAGATCGACATCGATGATCTGAAAATCCATACCTTTTTCGTACAGCACGATCCGGCAGCGATGGCTGTACGGGCAGGTAGTGGCTGAGTACAAGGTCATCATGACCAATTATTTCCCAACGATATCAAATCGGCGGCTTTCCGGATAATGATCAATCTCAATGAACGTCCTTCCAGTATTCCTTCTTGAGGGCGTAAGTCAGTACCAGCATGAGGAACAGGAAGAGCATCACGATGATTCCGATCTGCACGCGCTTATTGGCCGCAGGCTCACCCAGGTAAACCAGGAAATTCACCAGATCGGCAACGTATGCGTCGTATTCCGTCCTGGAAAGCGACCCCGGTTTCGCGAGTTTCAATTCCTTTATTTCGTGCGCACCTCCGTGGCCGTCATCCTCTGATTTTACGTCGAGGATTTGCTCTCCCTGCAACTCGTACAGCACATGAGGCATGGCGGCCTTGTCGAATACAAGGTTATTCCAGCCAGTTGCAGTGCTGTCATCTCGATAAAATTTCCGCAGGTAGGTATAAAGCCAGTCAGAACCGCGTGAGCGGGCAATGACGGAGAGATCAGGCGGAGCTACTCCGAACCATTGTTTTGCTTCCTTCTTTGGCATCGCCACTGTCATGAGATCGCCCACTTTCTGACCTGTGAATATGAGATTTTCACTGATCTGCGACTCGGTAAGGCCGAGATCGCGCAGGCGGTTATAACGCATGAAATCGGCACTGTGGCAGGACAGGCAATAATTGACAAAAGTCTTTGCACCCCGCTGCAGGGAAGCCATGTCCCTCGGCTTGATGGGCGCCGTATCAAGCGGTACTGCCGACTCGCTTGCAAATGCGACAAGCGGAGCCAGACAAAAAACAAATACGATGCTTTTAAGGTTTCTCATTATCTCACCCTGGTCGGTTCAGGCTTGGTTTTATCGATCTTGCTGTACCACGGCATGAGAATGAAAAAAGCGAAATAGATTACCGTGAATATCTGCGCGAGCAACGTGTAGAGGGGTGTGGGCGACTTCGTGCCCAGGTAGCCAAGCACAAGGACGCTGATGACAAAAAGTGTAAGGGCGAACTTGAAAATTGGCCCCTTATACCGGATGGATTTCACCGGACTGCGATCAAGCCACGGCAACAGGGCAAAGATCGCGACGGAGCCACCCATCAGCAGAATGCCCCAGAGCTTGGCATCTATCCAGAGAAAGTTGACTGTAACTGCCCTCAGCATCGAATAGTATGGCGTGAAATACCATACCGGTGCGATGTGGTCGGGAGTCTGCAGCGTGTTGGCGGGAATGAAATTATTGTATTCGAGGAAGTAACCGCCCATTTCCGGCATGAAAAATATGATGCCGGTGAACACGATCAGGAACACGACGACGCCGAAAATATCCTTTACCGAATAATAGGGATGGAAGGGAATGCCGTCCACGGGGATATGCGTCACGGGGTCCTTGTTGGCCTTGATCTCGATCCCGTCCGGATTGTTCGAACCTACTTCATGCAGCGCCAGAATATGGGCGACCACCAGCACCACCAGTAGGCCGGGCAGGGTCACCACGTGGTAGGCAAAGAAGCGGTTGAGCGCTGCATCCGAGAGCATGAAGTCGCCCAGAATCCAGTTCGACAGCGTCTGGCCGATCACAGGAATCGCGCCGATCATGCTGATGATCACCTGCGCGCCCCAGTATGACATCTGCCCCCAGGGCAGAATATAGCCGGTGAATGCCAGCATCATGAGGACGAAAAAGATGCCCATGCCGATGAGCCAGAGAAGCTCGCGCGGTTTGCGATAGGAGCCATACATCATCCCGCGGAACATGTGCAGGTAGACGACCACGAAGAACATCGAGGCGCCGGTGGAATGCATGTAGCGGATAATCCAGCCGTAATTCACGTCACGCATGATATATTCCACCGAGGCGAATGCCATGCTGGCATCCGGCTTGTAGTTCATCGTGAGGAAAATACCGGTGAGAAGCTGGTTCACCAGCACGAGCATGGCAAGTGAACCGAAGTAGTACCAGAAATTGAAGTTCTTCGGCGCGTAGTATTCGCTGAGATGCGCCCTCCAGTTGGCTGTCAGTGGAAATCGGGCGTCGATCCAGCCGATCATTGCCTCCAATCGCTTGCTCATTTTATGCAGACTCCTTATCAGACCCGACCAGCAGGCGCGTATCGCTCAAATACATGTGGGGTGGGACAACCAGGTTAGTGGGCGCCGGAACTGCCTTGTACACACGTCCTGCAAGGTCGAACTTGGAGCCGTGGCATGGGCAGAAAAAACCGCCAAGCCAGTCGGGGCCGAGGTCTGCGGGCGCAACGTCCTTTCGGAATACCGGAGAGCAGCCCAGGTGGGTGCAGACTCCCTCAACCACGAGAATGGCGGGCTTGATCGAACGGGTTTCATTCTGGGCGTATTTCGGTTGCTGATCCTTTTCAGATTTGGGGTCGGCCACCTGGTTGTCGAGCTTCGGCAATGTGGCCAACATATCCTGAGTGCGGTTCAGAACCCACACCACCTTGCCGCGCCATTCCACCAGAAGCAGCATGCCCGGCTCGACCTTGCTGATATCCACTTCAACTGGCGCCCCGGCCGCCTTGGCGCGTTCGCTGGGCATCATACTCATTACGAAGGGAGTCGCTACCGCAACAGTCGCGATCCCGCCGGCAACAGAAGTCGCGGCCAGGAGAAAACGCCTCCTGCTGTTCATACCTTCTTTTTTTTCAATATCCGCCATATTTGCAGTCCCGTTTTCCGATTTGGACTTCCAGAAAAATTTATAAAAAAACTTAACCATTTTACCATGATACGTATTGGAAAATAAATATTGATTGCAAGATAACTTAAGTGGGCAAAGCGAGGGGATATGAAATATTATATATTTACAATCAATTAGATATGATAGGCTTGTTACCGATGCATCTCTCCGCCGGTTGAAATGGTTCCAAGTGAAATAGTCCCAAATTTGAAGCCTTCGAAAGGTCAAACAGGCGGGCCAAACAGGCAGCCTTGCAACTATAATGTTTTGATTATGGAAAACCTGTGGCGCAAAGTGACGCTTCAGCCGATCTGTGCGAGATAATGGATGCGAGGGGGCAGGACCGTTACAAGGATGACTGGAGCGGAAAAGAGGCGGCCAGCCATAACAGAACAACTGGATATCATGGGATGACTACGAGGCCTGTATGAAACGACCTGTTGTCAATTGTCCGCAGTGCGGCAAGAGTATCGTCTGGGATAACAGCAATCCTTTTCGCCCGTTTTGTTCGGAACGCTGCAAGCTGATCGACCTGGGGCAGTGGGCTACGGAATCCTATCGTATCCCGGATACCGAAAAGAATTCGGAAAAACAGGAAGATAATTCCTCAGAAGGCGAGAAATAGGTGCGATCACGTCGTCAAGGTGTTAAAGGCGACTGCCTTTCGCACCTCGTCCTGAAAAACATCATCGTGCCCGCGGGAGCAGTTCAGCTTCTTCAGGCCTTCTACCCAATGCGGCGCATCAGGGCGATGCCGTGGGCGCCATGTTCCCAGGCAATGGCGAGATCTTCGCTCCGTAGTCCACCCAGCGCATATACAGGGATGGAGCTGCCGTGGATGAGCCTGGCAAACTTCCGCCAACCCAGCGGGGGAGAATCAGGATGGCTCGATGTCAGCAGTACGGGAGCCAGAACGGCGAAATCCATTTCCAGTTGCCCGGCCCGGAAAAGCTCCTCGGCATTATGGCAGGAGGCTCCGCACCATTCCACATCGGGTCGCTTCGAAAGATTCATCAGATCAGCCGATGTAAAGTGGATTCCATCCATGCCGAATTCATGGCAGAGGCTGGCGTTACCCGTACCGCTGTTCACGAGGATGCGGGCGCCGTAATGATGAGCCAGTGCAGTCACTTCACGGGTAAAGGCATCCAGCGCTTTACCCTGCATTCCTTTTTCGCGTAGCTGCACCAGCCGCAGTCCTTTCTGGAGAGCGTGTTCGATTCGGGCTGCTGCAACCTTTGGTCCCCACTCCGCGGCATTCGTAACTCCATAAACGGGCGGCAGGTCAAGTGCACGCAATACGGGTGCATTGGCAGGAAGCAACGGTTCTACAGAGACATTGCCCGCAAACTGCCACGACAGCTCCTGGTCTTCATACGGATGAGGCTCGCCATGCCACTCCAGCAGACGATAAAAGTGAAGCCGTACGGTCGCGTGAGGGTAGGTAAATGTGCGGACTATCCAGGGGTACGCATGCTTGACATGTATGCCCAATTCTTCCAGCAGTTCGCGCTTGAGTGCGTGCAGCAGTGGCTCGCCCGGATCGACCTTGCCACCCGGAAACTCCCAGTAGCCGGCATAGGGCTTCCCTTCTGGCCGGCGGGCTAAAAGAAAGGAACCGTCGCTCCGGGTGATGATGGCGGCAACAACTTCAACGATAGAGGGAGCAGGAAGCATGAAGAGTATGAAGAGGTTTATCGCTCCTGGTGAAACTCTGTTTTGTCCGCAGTTTTCTGCCCAGCTTTCTCTCTACCTGCCCGGTCGCGCGCGAACTGCCACGCCACCCGGCCATTGCGGGAACCTCGTCCCAGAGCCCAGCGTAGCGCCTCTTCCCGTATGCTGTCGTCCATTTTCTCTATGCTGAAGTAGGCAAGCCAGTGCGCCACAATGTCCAGGTACTGTTCCTGGTCGAAAGGATAAAAAGATACCCATAAGCCAAAACGTTCCGATAGCGACGTCTTTTCCTCGACCGTTTCACTCGGGTGAATCTCGCCGCCGATATGTCGCGTGTCCTGATTGTCCACCATATATTCGGGCATCAGGTGGCGCCGATTGGAGGTGGCGTAGACAAGCACATTCTCGGACGCAGTGGCAATGGAGCCATCGAGAACCACTTTCAGTGCCTTGTAGCCTGGCTCGCCGGATTCAAACGACAGGTCGTCGCAATAGAGAATGAAGCGTTCGGGGCGCCGATATATCTTCTCCACGATTTCAGGCAGATCAATGAGATCGTGCTTCTCTACCTCGATGAGACGCAATCCGTCGTCCGCGTATTTATTCAGCATTGCTTTTACCAGCGACGACTTGCCCGTGCCGCGGGCTCCCGTAAGCAGCACGTTATTGGCAGGATGATGCCGCACGAATTGCCCTGTATTCTGGTCTACAAGATTTTTTTGCCGCTCTATGCCCTGCAATGCCTCGAACGTGATGCGATCGGGATAGCGCACCGGTTCGATGGCCCCGGTGCGTCCTGTTTTTCGCCAGCGGAAAGCTGCGGCATTCCAGTCCGGATCGGGTGCGTCAGCGTACAGCAGCCCCTCCAGGCGGGATAGCAGGGTTTCCGCCCGATCATATAACTTGTCCCAATCGTTCATGAGCAGTCCTGAAATTGCTCAATTATACCTGTAACAAATCCAGGGGCTGACCACGGAACTCGCCACGGAACTCGCTCCCGGTAGCTGGAGGTACATCGAGAAAGACCAGTGTAAGCTTCGGGCAGTACCGGGGCGGTATCTGCCACCGAAAGCTGGGACAAGCGCATGATTTATGTGCGCTAACGAACGGAACCGCTCAGCTAAAAACGCCATGATTTAGCGCAGTACGTCAGGCAGTTGTACAGTGCCGGATTCCCGGTTTCCGGTTCCCATCGAACCGTAAAAACCAAGAAGATAAAAATCTTTGATGGGTTTCAGCAATTGGCAAGCGTACGCTTTCCGGGAAACTTCCTTTAAATTGAGCAACCACTCAGGAGAATTCACTATGAATAATATGCCCAGCAAAAAGTCAATCATTTCTCTCGCGCTCGGATCTGCTTTCGCTGCAACGCTCGGTACTGCTTCCGTTGCTTCTGCGGCCGACAACCCTTTCGCTGCACAATCCCTTCAGAAAGGCTTCATGGTAGCGGGCAGTCACTATGATGACAAAAGCGGATATGGTGACACGGGCGGCGGATATGGCGACAGGAAGGATACCTACGGTGACACGGATAGGAAGGATACCTACGGTGACAAGAAGGATACCTACGGTGACAAGAAGGATACCTACGGTGACAAGAAGTATGGAGAGGGCCGCTGTGGGATGTCCATGGCGGACACCGATAATGATGGCAGGGTAAGCAGGGAAGAGCACGCCCGCCATGCGGAAAAGATGTTTGACAAGGCGGATACCAACAGGGATGGGTATATCGATAAGGATGAGGCCAGCGCGATGAGGAAAAAATACCGCGGCCATGGCCACGGCTCCCGGTCCGGCGACCAATATCGGGGATCAGGCGACCAGTATCGTGGATCAGGCGATCAGTACCGCAGTGATCGCGATGGCGGCGTCGATGTGCATCGTTACCGCGAATATGGTGCGGGCGAGACGGTTCCCCGTGATTTACCCCACATGAGGCCCATGGGCGAGTAAAGCACTGTTCGTCAGTGATGACTTCCGGCCTTGCCGATAACCGATTAAACCGGTTATCGGCAAGGTTGTCCTGTTGCAGAATGATAGGGCATCGGTGCTTATATCTTATATATTTCTACCGATTGCAGTGTTGCGGACCAGCGACATACGTATACTGTATCAGCTCCGATACTCCGCGTTGATCTTTACATAATCGTAAGACAGATCGCAGGTCCAGACGGTGGCTGCGGCCCGTCCTCTATTCAGTGCGACGCGCACGGTAATTTCCGGTTGTTTCATCACCCGCTGTCCCTCCTTCTCCGCGTAAGCGAAGGCTCTCCCCCCATTTTCCGCAACCAGTACATCGTCGAGATAAAGTTGCAGTTTGTTGATGTCAAGACCCTCTATGCCTGCATAGCCGATGGCGGCCAGTATTCGCCCGAGATTAGGATCTGAAGCGAAGAACGCTGTTTTGATCAGGGGTGAGTGTGCAATCGCATAAGCAACCTTGCGGCATTCCGCCACGGTTTTGCCACTTTCTACCTGGATTGTGATGAACTTGGTCGCGCCTTCGCCGTCGCGCACGATTGCCTGCGCAAGCTCCACTGCGACACCGGTTATCGCATCCTGCAATTGCGCAAACTCCGGACTCTCCTTATCCACGATGGGTGAGTGAGCGGCGCGTCCGGTGGCCATCAGAATGAATGCGTCATTGGTGGAAGTATCGCCGTCCACGGTGATGGAGTTGAATGAATTGGCAGCGGCATGCTGGACCATGTGTTCCAGCAATGGGTCGCTTACGGCGGCATCGGTTGCGATAAAACCCAGCATCGTTGCCATATTCGGACGAATCATCCCCGAACCCTTGGCAATTCCGGTAATTGTCACGGTTGTACCATTGAGGGAAATCTGCCGGGACGCTGCCTTGGGGACAATATCGGTCGTCATGATCGCCTCAGAGGCGGCAAACCAGGTATCGGCTCCAAGATCGTTTATTGCCCGTGGCAACCCTGTAACGATTTTCGGGAGCGGCAAGGGTTCCATGATCACGCCGGTTGAAAAAGGCAGTACCTGTTTGGTGGCACACCCGAGCAGCCGGGCAGTCTCGGCGCAGGTCGTGCGAGCGTCTTCAATGCCCCTTTCGCCGGTGCCGGCGTTGGCGCACCCCGTATTGATGACAAGGGCACGAATAGAACCATTTGAATCAAGGGTCGAAAGATGTTCCCGAGCGACTATGACCGGCGCTGCGCAAAAATCATTCTGTGTAAACACTCCCGCCACCGTCGCACTGTCATCCAGAACGATGACCAGCAGGTCCTTGCGCCCCGGTTTCCTGATGTTGGCTTCCGCTATGCCCAAGGTGACGCCTTTTATGGCCAGGAGTTGTTCGGGCAGGGCAGGTGTAAAGTTGACAGGCATAATAGATAGGCGAGGTAATTGGCGAATGAAGCGCAATCGATACTCGGGTAAAAGAAGACAGTGGTATTATCGTCCACCGTTGTTTTTTGAATTCGAAAGAGCAGATTGTGAAAAACGCAATGCTAACCCATCTTCAGGTTCTTCTCCATCTCATCTTTTCAGCCGCTGATAATGCCGAATAGCCCGGCATTAACCTGACGAACAGAAATTAGAATAATTAGAATTTTTGTAACTGATAGAAATATTGTTATCGGCGAACGAACTTCGTTTGCCAGGTTCCCGCTTTACCCGTGTGCCGCTTGATGCGATGAAGGTGGACCGGGAGCGGACCAGGAATGAAGGAGAAGATGTATGAATTGTGATAAAGAACTGGATGTGCGCGGGCTGAATTGTCCGCTGCCCATATTGCGCACAAAAAAATCCCTTGTGGATATGATATCCGGTCAGATATTGAAAATTATGGCCACGGATCCCGGTGCTGTAATCGACTTCCAGGTTTTTGCCGAGCAGACGGGAAATGAGCTGCTGTCGTTGTCGGAAGCAGCGGGTGAATTCACGTTTTATATGAAGAAGAGGTAGCAAAGAAGAAGCAGCAAGAGGCAGCAAGGAGCAGGAGTAGCTTAAGGAAAATCTGAACCATCAGAATTCACGGTATGCCATTGGCCTTTCCGGACACGCGTGCAACCGTTGAGTTACGCGCTGGTAGGCTACTGGTGAATCGATCGCGCGTTGAGCGGCGACGGCACCGTTCATCAGTTGCCGATGCAAAGGTTTCAGTATCCCCTCCACCCAGGGCCTTGAGTCAGCCCAAGCCTGGTTTTGCGAAGCATAATAACGCGGTTGGGAAAATGCCGCGCGCAACGGTTCCTCCAGCATTCTCGCGCCAATACGAAAATGCGACCGCCATGCTGAGACATGTTCCAGTTCATGTTCGCGCACGATATTTCTTTTGCAGCTGTCCTGAAGTTCCCTGGCAAGATATACCCGCATTGCCGCAAATCCCAGTTTGACCGAGACATCCGGCACCATGCACGTCCGCCCGTCCGTGCTTGTCCACCACCTTGCCCGGAATTCGTATCTGAATTCCGGTTCGGCATGCGTCAGTCCGTACACGTTGTGATACGCGTCGCTGATCTTTCCTGATACCGATTGAAGCGCCTTGGCCGTGCGCGAACTGTCCTCGGCCGGCGTGATATCGGTGTACACAACCGCCACCTTGCCGGCACCCATCAGTTTCTCGCAGTCCGCTTTAAATGAGTCATTGCCGGCCAAAGCCATCCGTTCCGGTAATAGAAGCAGCAATAGCAGCCCAGCGAAAAAACTGACTGCACGGTCTTTGCCGTTTTGATCGTTCCCGGTGAATCTCAAATGATCAAACCAGGCAGAGTAAGGTGGGAAGTTGGATCGCAATGAGGCTCACGTACAGTTGACATCCTCCCCGGCCTAAAGGCCGGAGATTCCTACAGCACCCAGGCGAATGCCTAGGTCGCTTCGGTGGGTTCCTGCTGCTGGCGGCATTACTGCACCGCTCACTTCACAGGCGAACCGGGCGTGTCCCGCCCTTAAAATGTTGATTGCGCCGACCACATCGGCGTTTTTCTCGAAGCCGCATTCCACACAAAGAAATTGCGCTTGCGTTTGGCGATTGTCTTTGGACACATGGCCGCAGCACGGGCAGGTACGGCTGGTGTTCTGTGGTGGTACGGCGATGAGCCAGCCACCATTCCACGCCAGCTTGTAGTCCAGCTGGCGGCGGAATTCAAACCAGCCCTGATCGAGGATGGACTTGTTCAGGCCAGACTTGGCACGAACATTTCTCCCCGGATTCCCGGTTGTGCCTGCTGCCGACCTGGACAGGTTCCGCACCCGCAAATCCTCGATACACACCATCGCGTGGTTTTGGCTGATAGCTGTCGTGGCCTTGTGCAAGTAGTCGCGGCGGGCGTTGCCGATGCGGGCATGAATCTTCTGGACTCTGGCCTTGGCCTTCTTCCAGTTGTTGCTGAACCTGGTTTTGCGGCTCATGGCCTGCTGCGCTTTGCGCAGCGCGGCTTCGTGTCGCTTGAAACTGTTGAGCGGCGCAAGGTGACTGCCATCCGACAGCGTGGCGAAGCGGGCGATGCCCATGTCGATGCCGACAGCGCAGCCTTTCGGTATCGGTTGCTCGACTTCCCGCCCGGTCTGGATCGAAACGTACCACTTGCCGCAGGACTGGCTGACGGTGACGTTCTTCATCGTGCCGAACACGTCTCGGCTGTTGCGATAGTGCAGCCAGCCCAGCTTTGGCAGGAAGATGCGGCTGTTTGCCTGATCGAGCTTCACCCCTTGCGGATAGCGGAAGCTGTCGCTCTGACCCTTCTTCTTGAAACGCGGGAAGTCGGCACGCTTGGCAAAGAAGTTGGCGTAGGCTCGCTCCAGATCCTTGAGTGTCTGTTGCAGGGCTTGGGAAGGGATTTCTGCCAGCCACGCCGTGGCAGCCTCTGCCTTCCATTCAACCAGCAGCGCGCATAACCCGGCATAGCCGAGCCTCTTCTCGCCCTGCTCGTGTCGTTTCTTCTGCAACGCCAGCGCCTTGTTATAGACGAACCGGCACGAACCGACGAAGCAGCGCAACATGCGCTGCTGTTCGCCGTTGGGCTTTAGCTCGAATTTATAGGCCTGGAGTCGTTGCATGGCTCAAATTATAAACCTGGATGGACGCTTCCAGCGTCCGCGCTATCCATCTCCCCCATGAATGGGCAACTTTCCGCGCAAATTTGGTAAGCGTGGTTTCATGCCGGATAACGACGACATTACGCATACCACTTTTGTGTTGGCTATCGCACAGAAGTCTGCTGCTCGATGGGAAATACTGGCCTTTCACTTGAAGCATCCCTCTCTGGGCCCGCAGTTTTTTGTGTGGACCGCCCTGTTTAGTCTGGTTAGTCTGGTGAATCAATCAAAGGACCAAGCCCAAAGGAGCCTAATCCTTGAATGCTTCCGCGACACAAGCAACAGAAATCTGGCCCCTGGTTGCATACTTCTTCCTCGTCGTCGCGCTGGTTGCGGGCATCATGGCGCTTTCGTACGTCATTGGCGAGCGTCATAGATCGAAGGCTGCGGACGAGCCATTTGAAAGCGGTATTGTCACTGTCGGCCTTGCGCGCTTGCGCCTGTCCGCCAAATTCTATCTGATCGGCGTGTTCTTTGTGATCTTCGATGTGGAAGCCGTATTCCTTTTTGCCTGGGCCGTTGCTTTTCGTGAATTGGGTTGGCTTGGTTATATCGAGGCGATCATCTTCATATCTATTCTGGTAGCGGCCCTCGCTTATTTATGGCGGCTGGGTGCGCTGGATTGGGGGCCGGCCAGGCATTCGGCTGGCAAGTTTGCCAAAGATTCAAGGAGTCCAAACCATGCGGTGGTCTCTAAGTAAGCCCTCCGACAAACCATCTGAGGCAGCAACGTCCGGATCTTCGATAATTCGCGATAACGGTTTTGAGGAAGACGGGCGCCGCAGCGTATTGCTGACGCGATTGCAAGACCTTGTCGCCTGGGGCCGCAAGAATTCGGTCTGGCCTTACAACTTTGGGCTGTCGTGTTGTTATGTGGAAATGGCGACCAGCTTCACCAGCAAGTATGACCTTGCCCGGTTTGGCTCCGAAGTTATCCGCGCCTCTCCTCGCCAGGCCGATCTGATCGTTATTTCCGGTACGGTTTTTATCAAGATGGCGCCCGTGCTTCAGCGGCTTTACGATCAAATGCTTGAACCGCGCTGGGTTATTTCGATGGGTTCATGCGCGAATTCAGGTGGAATGTATGACATTTACAGCGTGGTGCAGGGTGTAGACCGATTCCTTCCCGTGGATGTTTATGTTCCGGGTTGCCCGCCTCGGCCCGACGCATTCATGCAAGGGCTGAATCTGCTTCAGGACGCAATCGGCAAGGAAAAGCGCCCGTTGAGTTGGGTGATCGGTCCGCAGGGGATCGAGCGACCGGCTGAGGGATCGCAGCGGGATCTTAAGCGGTCCGAGCGAATGCGCGCCACGACGCTCCGCAGTCCCGACGAGGTACAAAAGTGAGCGCAGCCTCCAGCCTTGCCCCACCGCGGTATATGCAGGATATGCCGAATATGCCCCATGCATCGAACGCTTCAGAGGTGCTGGAAGAACTGAAGAGCCGCTTTGGCCCCCCTGACACTGCCGATCCAGGAGGGCCAATGGGTTTAGTGCAAAAAACCAGCGATGACCTTCCCACGCAATGGGTCTCCAGGAACGGAGTGCATGAGGTCCTGCACTACCTGAAACTGGAAGCGGAGCGGCCTTACCGCATGCTGTACGACCTGACCGCGATTGACGAGCGTACACGCGTACACCGCGAAGACCAGCCGGCAAGCCAATTCACTGTCATCTATCACCTGCTGTCGTTCGAGCGTAATGCGGATATGTGCCTCAAGGTCGCGCTCACCGATACTGATCTTCGCATGCCCACCATTACCGATATCTGGCCTGCGGCCAACTGGTACGAGCGTGAGATATGGGACATGTTCGGGATCGTCTTCGATGGGCACCCGCACCTGCATCGAATTTTGTTACCTCCCTGGTGGCAGGGTCACGCCCTGCGCAAGGATCATCCGGCTCGCGCGACGGAGATGGAACCGTTCCATTTGTCCGCGGAGAAGGAGGAGGCTGAGCAGGAAACGCTGCGTTTTCATCCTGAAGACTGGGGAATGCGCCGCGCACACGACGGCACCGATTTCATGTTCCTCAACCTGGGGCCGAACCATCCAAGCGTGCATGGCGTATTTCGCATTGTGTTGCAGCTCGACGGCGAGGAAATCATCGACGCTGTGCCAGAGATTGGCTTTCACCATCGCGGAGCGGAAAAGATGGGTGAGCGCCAATCCTGGCATACCTACATTCCCTACACCGACCGCATCGATTACCTGGGAGGGGTCATGAACAACCTTCCCTATGTGCTGGCCGTGGAAAAACTGGCAGGCATTGAAGTGCCTGATCGGGTAAAGGTGATGCGCGTGATGATGGCTGAATTTTTTCGCATTGCAAGCCATCTGGTGTTCTATGGAACTTTTACCCAGGACCTGGGCGCGCTTTCCCCAGTGTTTTTCATGTTCACCGACCGCGAGCGGGTGTTCGATGTCGTCGAAGCCATCTGTGGGGGGCGAATGCACCCGAGCTGGTATCGCATCGGCGGTGTAGCTCAGGACTTGCCCAATGGATGGGATCGGATGGTGCGGGATTTCCTGGATTATATGCCTGCAAGATTGGATGAGTACGACAAGATTGCTGTAGGCAACCGTATCCTGAAAGCCCGGACGCGGGGTGTCGGCAGTTACTCAACAGAGGAGGCGATCGAATGGGGCGTGACGGGGCCCAATCTGCGCGCCTGCGGCTTCGAATGGGATTTCCGCAAGGCACGGCCGTATTCGGGCTACGACCAGTTCGAGTTCGATGTACCAACCGGGCAGCATGGCGATTGCTATGATCGCTGTGCCGTTCGCGTGCAGGAAATCCGCCAGAGCCTGCGCATCATCGAGCAGTGCCTGGAAAACATGCCGGCCGGCTTGCATAAAGCGGATCATCCGCTCACCACGCCGCCGCTTAAGAAGCATACCTTGCATGACATCGAAACGCTCATCGATCATTTCCTGGGTGTGAGCTGGGGGCCTGTCATTCCTCCGGGGGAAGCATTTGTAGGCATCGAGGCTACCAAAGGAAACAACGGCTATTACCTGGTTAGTGACGGCAATACCATGGCTTATCGGGTGCGTATCCGCACGCCTTCCTTTCCGCACCTGCAAATGATTCCTTTGATCAGCCGTGGGCTGATGATTTCGGATTTGATCGCCATTCTGGGCAGCATCGATTTTGTCATGGCCGACGTGGACCGCTGACGTGGACCGCCGGCTGGATCGCTGACGTGGATTGCTGAGGGGGATACCGAGGGGAAACAATGCTGAGTGAACAGGAGAGGAGAGAAATAGAAGCGCATGCGCGGCACTACCCGAATAATCGGGCGGTATGCATCGAGGCGCTCAAGATCGTGCAGCAGCATCGCGGCTGGGTATCGAACGAGGGGATTGCCGACGTGGCCGAGGCACTGCAGATGAAGCCGGCTGAACTGGAGAGCGTTGCAACCTTCTACAACATGATTTTCCGCAAGCAGGTAGGCAAGCATGTCATTTTGCTATGCGACAGCGTCAGTTGCTGGATCATGGGCTATGAACGCCTGCGTGAGCACCTGGGAGACAGGCTGGGTATCAGGCCGGGTCAGACCACCGCCGACGGGCGCTTCACGCTGTTGCCGAATGTGTGCCTGGGCGCCTGTGATCATGCTCCTGTCATGATGGTGGATGATGCGCATTACCAGGACCTGGATCCCGCCAGGATCGATGAAATTCTGGCAAGTTATCAACAGGAAGAAGAAAAATCGACCGATGGAAACGCCGCTGACTCATAACATTTCACCGGGCAGGGAGCCGCCGGATCTTGCGCAGTACGAGAAGACCGGCGGTTATGCCGCACTGCGCAAGGCGCTCGGCATGTCGCCGGCGGAAGTTCAGGCAGCGGTGAAGGAATCAAACCTGCGCGGGCGAGGCGGGGCGGGGTTCCCAACTGCACAGAAATGGAGTTTTGTGCCGATGGGCGATGATGCGCCGCGGCCCAAGTATCTCGTTTGCAATGCCGACGAGATGGAGCCGGGGACATTCAAGGATCGCATGTTGCTCGAAGGCGACCCCCATCAGTTGATCGAGGGCATTATCGTCAGCGCCTATGCGATCCAGGCAGATGTAGCTTACGTATTTCTGCGCTGGGCCTACAAACTGGCGGCCCGGCGCATGGAGGAGGCAATCGCTGAAGCATATCGCCACGGCTACCTGGGTAAAAATATCCTGGGCTCGGCATACAGCCTGGAGATGCACCTGCATGTCAGTGCCGGGCGCTACATGTGCGGGGAGGAGACTGCGCTGCTCAATGCCCTCGAAGGCAAGCGCGCCAATCCACGCGCCAAGCCTCCCTATCCCCAGGTGAGCGGTCTGTGGGGCAAGCCTACCATTGTCAATAACGTGGAAACCCTGTGCAACATTCCGCACATCGTGAACCAGGGCGCCGAATGGTTCAAGAGCCTGAGCCGCAGCGACGACGGCGGAACCAAGCTGTACGGGGTAAGCGGGAGAGTGAAGAATCCTGGGCTATGGGAATTGCCCATGGGCACTTCCATGCGGGAGATTCTGGAAGAGCATGCGGGCGGCATGTGTGACGGCTATCAGTTCCGCGGGTTGCTGCCGGGTGGCGCTTCGACGGATTTTGTTACTGCCGAGCACCTCGACCTGGCGATGGATTTCGATTCGATGAAAAAAGCCGACAGCCGCCTCGGCACCGGCACCATGATTGTCCTTGATGACAAGACCTGCCCCGTTGGGATGCTGCTCAATCTGGAGCATTTTTTCGCCCAGGAGTCATGCGGCTGGTGCACCCCATGCTGGTCGGGGCTTTCCTGGATCGAACAGATATTGCAGGACATGGAGGAGGGTCGCGGCCGGGCTTCCGACCTTGAACTGCTGGAATCCCATACGCGCCTCCTGGGTCCCGGACATACCTTCTGCGCCCTGGCGCCGGGCGCAGCCGAGCCGCTACAAAGCGGCCTCAAGTATTTCCGCGATGATTTCGAGCGCCATATCCATGAGAAATGCTGCCCCTGGAGCCAGACGTGAGAGTTGAAACCGGAAATATAGCGAGATTAGCAAGGCGAATGTGATGACGACTATCCATATCGACAATCGTCCCTATCCTGCCAAGGATGGTGAGAATTTATTGCAGGAATGCCTTTCGCTGGGATTCAACCTGCCTTATTTCTGCTGGCATCCTGCCCTCGGCTCGGTAGGCGCGTGCCGCCAGTGCGCGATCAAGCAGTTCAAGAACGAGGAAGACAAGCGCGGCAAGATTGTCATGGCGTGCATGACTGCCGCTAAAGACGGAATCCGGATTTCCATCGACGATCCCGAAGCCCAGGAATTTCGCGCGAGTGTGGCGGAATGGCTGATGGTGAATCACCCGCACGATTGTCCGGTGTGTGACGAGGGCGGCGAATGCCATCTGCAGGATATGACGGTCATGAATGGGCATGTCTATCGCCGCTACCATGGCCGCAAGCGCACCTTCCACAACCAGGACCTCGGCCCGCTGGTCAACCACGAGATGAATCGCTGCATTCAATGCTATCGCTGCACGCGGTTTTATCGTGAGTATGCCGGCGGTCGGGACCTGGATGCGCTGGTGCTGCGCAATCAGGTCTACTTCGGCCGTCATCAGGATGGCGTTCTCGAAAGCGAGTTCAGTGGGAACCTGGTGGAGGTTTGCCCTACCGGCGTTTTTACTGATAAGACACTGAAGCGGCACTATACGCGCAAGTGGGATTTGCAAACGGCGCCGTCGGTGTGTGTGCACTGCGGGCTGGGTTGCAACACCATTCCCGGCGAGCGTTACGGCGCGTTGCGGCGCATCCGCAACCGCTTCAATGGTGCGGTAAATGGTTATTTCCTGTGTGACCGCGGCCGCTACGGCTACGAATTTGTCAATAGCGAGCGCCGGATCAGGCAACCTCTGCTGCGAAAAAACAGAACCGAACCACTGCAACTTGCCAGCAAACGCGATGCACTTCAGCATCTAGGCGAAATGCTATCGAGCGGGGCCCGGGCAATCGGTATCGGTTCTCCGCGCGCGTCACTCGAAGCCAATTTTGCGTTGCGCACCCTCGTTGGACGCGACCAGTTTTATCTCGGAATCTCTGAAAGGGATTCCCGCCTGCTTGCTTCCGTTCTGGATATTTTAAAAAAAGGCCCTGCCCGCACCCCGTCATTGCATGAAGTGGAATTGGCGGATGCGGTGCTGGTATTGGGTGAGGATGTGGCGAATACCGCGCCGCGGCTCGGGCTGGCCCTGCGGCAGTCGGTGCGCCGGCAGCCGGAAAAGATGGCGAAAAAAATGGATATTCCGCTCTGGAATGATCATGCGGTGCGTGCGGCGATGCAGGAAGAGCATGGGCCATTGTTTATCGCCACCATGGCGAATACCCGAATCGATGATATCGCCACCTGCACCTTCCGGGGACCTCCCGCTGAATTAGCCCGTCTGGGGCTCGCAATAGCGCACGCACTCGATCCGGCCGCGCCGAAGGTACCGGATTTATCCGAGACGGCACAGGCCTTGGCAGGTGCAATTGCCGAAAAGCTGAAGGCAGCAGGGCGTCCACTGATCATTTCCGGCATGGATTGCGGGGACAAAGCCGTTGTTGAGGCAGCGGCCAATGTGACATGGGCGCTTTGCAACATGGGCCGCCCTGCCGAGCTCTGCTATGTAGTTCCCGAATGTAACAGCCTTGGCGCCATGCTGCTGGACGGCGGCAGTCTCGAAACCGCACTGGAAGCGATGAACGATGTTGCTGCGGATATTCTCATCATTCTCGAAAATGATCTTTATCGGCGGGCAGATGCCGCCATGGTTGATCGGCTTCTCGCCGCTGCGCGGCACATCGTGATGATCGACCATATCGAGCATGCGACCAGCGCGAAGACTGACGTGGTGCTGCCGGCAGCGACCTTTGCCGAGGCCGATGGCACCCTTGTGAATAACGAAGGCCGGGCGCAGCGGTTCTTTCAGGTATTTGTGCCCAAGGGTGAGATCGAAGGTGATATCAGGAGCGATACTCCACGCGATATTCCCGGCGATATCCAGGAAAGCTGGCGCTGGATGCAGGACATCATGGCTGCGGGCCGCGGGGATGAAGGGCAATGGTCAAGCCTGGACGATGTCACTGCCGCCTGCGCCACAGCGATTCCCTTTCTGGAACCCATTTTACGCGCCGCCCCCCCGGCGGCTTTCCGTATGGACGGACAGAAGATTCCGCGTGAGCCTCATCGTTATAGCGGACGCACCGCCATGCACGCCAATGTAAACATCCACGAACCCGAACAGCCGCATGATCCCGATACACCCTTGGCATTTTCGATGGAAGGCTACCCGGGTCATCCGCCGCCGTCGCTTATTCCCCGGTTTTGGGCGCCCGGCTGGAATTCGGTACAGTCGTTAAACAAGTTCCAGGACGAAGTAGGTGGCCAGCTCTCCGGAGGGGATCCAGGCGAGCGCCTGATCGAACCGACGCTGAGGAAAAAAGCTGCTTATTTTGAAAATATACCGGCAGGCTTCGAGCCGCGCCCGGGCGAATGGCTGCTGTTGCCGTTGCACCACATCTTTGGTTCGGAGGAGTTGAGCATCCTCGCGCCCGGCATCGCCGAGCTCAGTGCCCAGCCCTATCTCGCGCTCAACCCGGAGGATGCAAGTGATCTTGGATTGGCTGCCGGGGATGAGGTGCAGTTGTGCTTGAGAGCGCAGGCGGATGCGCAGGTGAATGTTACCGCAGATGGCTCGGCGAATGCCGCCATAACCACCGCTGAAATTTTCCGGCTGCCGCTGCGCTTCAAGCCTGAGCTGCTGCACGGTACTGCAGGGCTCCCTCTCGGCCTGGCAGACATGGGTAATCTTGCGGGAGTCGCCTTGCCAGCATGGGGCGAGCTCAAGAAGGTGCAAAGGGGAAAGGTGTAAAGGGGAAAGGTGGAGAAGGGAAAGCAAATGGAAGGATAGATAGAGGAAAGAAGCCGCGAATGGATTCAGCCATGAATAGTGGATTCAGCCATGAATGAATGGGCCGCCATCTGGGCGAACCTGATTTTGATCCTGGCCGTCGTGTTTGCTTTCTCGGCGATGCTGTCCTGGATCGAGCGCCGCCTGCTTGGCCTGTGGCAGGATCGCTATGGACCCAATCGGGTAGGGCCGTTCGGGGTTCTGCAAATCGTCGCCGATTCGATCAAGCTTCTTACCAAGGAGGACTGGATACCTCCCTTTGCGGATAGGGCGGTGTTCGTGCTGGCGCCGGCAATCGTTGCCGTCGCCACGCTGCTTGCGTTTGCCGTCGTGCCAATCGCGCCAGGCATCGGCGTGGTCGATCTGAACATCGGATTATTGTTTTTTCTCGCCCTGTCTTCGCTTGGCGTCTATAGCATCGTGCTGGGGGGATGGGCATCCAACAGCAAATATTCGCTGCTCGGAGGCTTGCGCGCAGCGGCACAGATGTTGAGCTATGAGGTTTTCATGGGTCTGGCGCTCATGGGTGTTGTCATGCTTGCCGGTTCATTCAACCTGCGCGATATCGTTGCCGCGCAGGAAAATCTCTGGTTCTGTGTGCCGCAGATCCTGGGCCTGGCAACTTTTGCCGTAGCAGGCATTGCTGAGACGCGCAGGCTTCCTTTCGATTTGCCCGAAGCTGAGAACGAGTTGGTCGCAGGCTTTCATACCGAATATTCCAGCATGAAGTTCGGTCTGTTTTTCATTGGCGAATACGTCGGTATCACTCTTATCTCGGCAATGATCGTCACATTATTCTTCGGCGGGTGGCTGGGCCCACTGCTGCCCCCACTGGTCTGGTTTCTGCTCAAGACTTTTATCGTCGTCGCCTGCTTCGTCCTGCTGCGGGCGGCATTGCCACGCCCCCGTTACGATCAGCTGATGGCCTACGGCTGGAAAGTCATGCTGCCAGTCACGCTTGTCAATTTGTTGATCACCGGCGCAGTCGTATTGTCAACGGCATAACTGCTCATATAGCTTCGGGAGAAGATCATGTGGAATTCTCTGAAGACAATGTGGATCGTTTTTCTGCATATGTTCCACCGCCGGGTAACCATTCAATACCCGGACGAGAAGCCCAACATCCCGCCACGCTGGCGCGGACGCATCATTCTAAGCCGCGATCCGGATGGTCAGGAACGCTGTGTCGCCTGCTACCTCTGCGCGGCAGCCTGCCCAGTGGATTGCATCGCGCTTCAGGCCATCGAAGATGAGCACGAACGCCGCTACCCTGAGTTCTTCCGCATCAATTTTTCGCGCTGCATTTTTTGCGGATATTGCGAAGAGGCCTGTCCTACCGACGCGATCCAGCTTACGCCGGACTTTGAAATGGGCGAATACAACCGGAAAAACCTGGTGTATGAAAAAGAGGACCTGCTGATCGATGGCACCGGCAAATACCCCGGCTATAACTTCTACCGGGTGGCGGGAGTCGCAATCGGAGGAAAAAACAAGGGCGAGGCCGAGAATGAAGCGCCTCCGGTGGACCCGCATTCGCTGTTGCCTTGATCCGTGCCTTTGATTACTGATTCAGGAGGAGATTATGGAAGCGACATTCTACTTGTCCGGAGCGGTTGCCATCGCAGCCACGCTGATGGTCGTTACACGGGCGAGCGCCGTACATGCATTGCTCTACCTGATCGTGTCCCTGCTTGCGGTGGCGATCGTCTTTTTTGTGCTGGGGGCGCCGTTTGTCGCCGCACTGGAGGTCATCATTTACGCAGGCGCTGTCATGGTGCTGTTCGTGTTCGTGATCATGATGCTCAACCTCGGCAAAGCCGCCGCGGTCAAGGAGCGGGAATGGTTGAGTCCTGCCATGTGGGTGGGACCCTCCATACTGTCGGCATTGCTCCTGGCAGAACTGATTTATATCCTCGTTCAGGATGTACAGGGTGTGCAGGGCGCATATAGGGGCGCCACAATCTCCAGCGGGGTCGTGGTCGATTCGAAGGAAGTCGGCATCGCGCTCTTCGGACCCTATCTCCTCGGTGTCGAGCTGGCATCGCTGCTGCTGCTGGCGGGATTGGTCGGGGCCTGTCATCTCGGCTGGTACACCGAGCTACGTTTCGGTTCGAATTCAGCATCCCGTTCGGATGGAGCGCGGTCATGACGACGGCTGAGGCTGCTGCGTCCGCTGCTACCACAGTTGCGGCCGCTGTTCCCATGCATCATGGCCTGCTGCTCGCCGCAATCCTCTTCGTGTTGGGAATGAGCGGCATCCTTGTGCGGCGCAACCTGATTTTTATCCTGATGTCGATCGAGATCATGCTGAATGCTGCCGGGCTTGCCTTCGTGGTGGCCGGTTCACACTGGATGCAGGCCGACGGGCAGGTGATGTTCATCTTTATCCTGTCAGTGGCGGCGGCCGAAGTCTCTGTCGGCCTGGCATTGCTGCTGCTGTTGCACCGCCGCTTCCAGACACTGGACGCCGATGCGGTAAGCAAGATGCGGGGATAATAATATGCTGCCTCTGCTCTGGCTTATTCCCACACTGCCTCTAGCCGGCTTCCTGCTGTTGGTGCTGGGCGGAAACTATCTGGGGCATCGCAGTATTGCGGTAATCGGGACGGGATCGGTGGCGCTCTCGGCACTCGTTGCCATCCTGATCGGGATCGATTTCATCGCTGCGCCGCCACCGGGTTTTGTTTTCCGGCAGGAAGCATGGACCTGGATCGCTGTGGCCGGTTTCTCGCCAGGAATTGTTTTTTATCTTGACGCGTTATCACTGGTGATGGTCCTGGTGGTGACTGTCATCAGTTTCCTGATACACCTCTATTCCACAGAGTTCATGAGCGGTGATGGGGGCTATGCCCGCTTTTTCGCCTATATGAATCTCTTCGTCGGCTCGATGTGCATCCTGGTTCTTGCCGACAATCTGCTGTTTCTTTACCTGGGCTGGGAAGGAGTGGGACTTTGCAGCTACCTGCTGATCGGATTCTGGTATCGCGATCCTGCCAACGGGCGCGCGGCGCGCAAAGCATTTATCGTGACCCGGATCGGCGATACCGCCATGGCGATCGGCTTTTTTCTGCTGTTCACTCATCTGGGAACCCTTGATATTCAGCCGTTGATGGAGCGCGCGACGCAGCAGTGGCCGGAGGGGTCGGAACTCGCTATTCTCGCTGCAGCGCTTCTGCTTGGCGGTGCGGTGGGCAAATCTGCCCAGCTCCCGCTACAGACGTGGCTGCCAGATGCAATGGCCGGACCCACGCCGGTGAGCGCGCTGATGCATGCAGCGACCATGGTAACGGCAGGCGTATATCTGATCGCTCGCACGCACGCGCTCTTTGTGCTCGCGCCAGCAGTGCAGCTTGCGGTAGCAGTGGTCGGCGCCCTTACCCTGCTGCTGGCGGGATTCAGTGCGCTCGCGCAAAACGACATCAAGCGGGTGCTGGCCTATTCGACCATCAGCCAGCTTGGTTATATGTTCCTTGCCCTGGGAGTAGGGGCCTGGTCAGCCGCCATCTTTCACCTGGTGACGCACGCTTTCTTCAAGTCTCTGCTGTTCCTGAGCGCAGGCGTGGTCATCATGAGCCTGCACGAGGAACATGATATTTTCCGGATGGGTGCACTGAGGAAAAAACTCCCCGTCACATTCTGGACTTTTCTGATCGGCAGCGCATCGCTTGCGGCACTGCCGCTCGTTACCGCGGGCTTCTACAGCAAGGATCTGATTCTTTGGCAGGCCTGGTCGTCGACAGGAGGGAATCCATGGTTATGGGCCGCGGGATGGGGAGGTGCGATATTGACGGGCCTCTACATCTTTCGCGTGGTGTTTCTCGTCTTTTTTGGCGAAGCGAGGACTGTGGCGCCCCCCGAAACCCGCCGGCCAGGGCTGCGCATAACTATACCGCTCATCGTTCTTGCAGCCTTCTCTGTGGTTGGCGGATGGATTGAAACCCCATCTTTTCTCGGAAATTTAACACTGTTTTCCGATTTTGTTCAGCATGCCTTGCCGCCGACTCAGGTCGTTCATGACAGTAAAAATGATGAAACCATTCTGGAACTGCTCGCAGTTGCTGCCTCTCTTGGCAGCATTGCGTTGGCGTACCTGTTGTTTTTGAGATATCCCGCCTTTCTCCATGGACTGATGCTGGTTCCGGCATTGGCAAGTATCCGGAAGTTCTGGCATTTTGGCTGGGGTTTCGACCATCTTTATGAGTTCCTGTTCGTCCGGCCCTATCTCTGGCTTGCCCACGCTGATCAGCGGGACGTGATCGACGATATCTACCGCATGGCGTTTTCATGCACGCTCAGGTGGCTCCAGAAGATCAATGGGCACGACCTGATCGACAATATCTATAGCGGCCTGGCCGGGCTTTGTCTGTTTCTCCATCGCGCCTTGAGTGCAACGCAAAGCGGACAGGTACGCCGCTACGCGGCAGCGATTGCCGCCGGCTCGATCGGCATTATATTCATGGGAGTATTCGCATGATCCTCGCTGCATTGATTTTCATTCCGATAGCGGGCGGTTTGCTGTCATGGATGGTGGATCGCTGGTATCCGGGCGCGGCAAAGTGGCTCGCATTGGTCACGGCGGGCATCGAGTTCGTATTGGCGATATGGCTTTGGCTGCAGTCTGCCAGCGCTATGGCTCTTCCCGCTCATGGGGGGTGGCTTGCCGAGACCAGGGCGGAATGGATTCCGCGTTTCGGAGTGAGCTTTCATCTGGCCGTGGATGGAATAAGTCTCATTCTGGTCGTGCTGACCGCTTTTCTGGGAATAGTATCGGTGGCATGTTCCTGGACGGAAATCCAGAAGCGTGTCGGGTTCTTTTACTTCAACCTGCTATGGACTGTGGCAGGGTCAGTTGGCGTATTCCTTGCGCTGGACCTGTTTCTGTTTTTCTTCTTCTGGGAGTTGATGCTGGTGCCGATGTATTTCCTGATCGGGATCTGGGGCCATGAGAATCGTCAGTATGCCTCGATCAAGTTTTTCATTTTCGCGCAGGGAAGCGGTATGTTCATGCTGGTAGCAATTCTTGCGCTGGTATTCGTCCATTACCGCAGTACTGGAGTCCTGACATTCGATTATTTCGATCTGTTGAATGCCACCCTGTCTCCCTCCACCGAGATGTGGATCATGCTCGGTTTTTTCATTGCGTTCGCAGTCAAGACGCCCATCGTGCCATTTCATACCTGGCTGCCGGATGCACATACCGAGGCGCCGACAGCAGGAAGCGTGATTCTTGCAGGAGTGCTGCTGAAAACAGGAGCCTACGGACTATTGCGCTTTATTGTTCCGCTATTTCCCGAGGCCGCGGCGCAGTTTGCTCCGGTGGCGATGGTGCTGGGAGCAACCGGAGTTCTCTATGGCGCTTTCCTGGCGTTCGCCCAGACGGATTTCAAGCGTCTCGTGGCCTACACCAGCGTGAGTCACCTGGGCTTTGCTGTACTCGGGATATTCGCCTGGAATCCCTGGGCGCTTGGGGGAGCCGTGATGCAGATGATTGCGCACGGCATCAGTACGGGAGCCCTGTTTGTAATCGCAGGCATTTTGCAGGAGCGGACCCACACACGCGATATGCAGCGCTTTGAAGGTCTCTGGAGCGTCATGCCACGCCTGGCGGCAATGGGATTGTTTTTTGCCATTGCCGCGCTTGGGCTGCCGGGAATGGGTAATTTCGTCGGGGAATTCCTGGTACTGATGGGATTATCCAGCAGCAGCAGCGTGCTTGCGTCCGTCGCGACCGTGGTATTTGTCGCCAGTGTCGTATATGCGCTTGCGCTGGTGCAGAAAACTTTTCATGGCGAGAATAAGCATGGTTGGCAACTACATGATCTGTCAGGCCGTGAAATGACAACCCTGTTTTCAATGGCAGCCATTACCCTATGGCTGGGGTTGTATCCGCAGCCGGTCCTGAATGCCGCGCCAAACACCGCAAACAGTCCGCCTGCGATTGCTGTCGCCCACCATGAGGTCAATGTGGAATGAACCCGATGTCCTCCGCGCTACACTCCGATTCCCTGCACTTGGACCTCGTGACCCTGTCACCGCTCATTCTCCTTGCCGCAGCTGCGGTAGTGGTGATGCTGGCCGCAGCCTTTTACCGTCATCCCCGGCCGGTCATGATATTGACGCTCGCCGGACTGGTTCTGTCATTTACGGCATTGTTCCTGCCGTTCCTGCTCCGAGGCATCGCGTCTCCTCAGGTCACAGCTCTGCTGGTACTGGATCAGTATGCACTGTTTTTTATCGGACTCATCGTTGTCGCAACCTTTGTCGTCGTGGTGTTGTGTTACCGCTACTTCGGCGGAGACGAAAGCCGGCATGAAGCGCTTTACATCCTGTTACTGCTGGCCGCCCTTGGCGGTGGGGTTCTCGTGGCAAGCAGCCATTTTGCTTCGTTTCTCCTGGGTCTGGAACTGCTCAGCATTTCGTTGTTTGCATTGATCGCCTATCCGCGATTCACAGAGCATCCTCTCGAAGCAGGAATCAAGTACCTGATTCTCGCCGGGTTCTCATCCGGGTTGCTTTTGTTTGGCATGGCGCTGGTCTATGCGCAGCTCGGGACGATGCAGTTTGTGAAAATCGGGACAATGCTTGCTGCGCCTGACGGGGCGTTGGAACTCTATGGGTTGGCGGGACTCGCGTTGATTGTGACAGGCGTCGGATTCAAACTGGCGCTGGTGCCCTTCCATATGTGGACTCCGGATGTCTATGAAGGTGCGCCTGCGCCGATTACCGCATTCATCGCCACTGTTTCAAAGGGCGCCATGCTTGCCCTGCTGCTGCGCTACTTCCTCATGGCAGGCGCGCACCAGTCGCATTCGATTACGCTGGCATTGAGCCTGATTGCCGTCATGACGATCCTGGTTGGCAACCTGCTCGCCCTGTTACAGGATAACATCAAGCGGATTCTCGCCTATTCCTCGATTGCACAGCTTGGCTATCTGCTGGTCGGGTTCCTGGCCTTTGATCAGCTGGCGATCGAGGCGGTAGCTTATTTTCTGACAGCCTATTTCGTCACCATGCTGGGCGCCTTCGGTGTGGTAACGGTATTGTCCGAGGGGTTCAATGACGGGGGCAATGATGGATCCAGTGGCGTAGTGGAACGGGATAGTGACAGGCTTGCAGATTATGCGGGTCTGTTCTGGCACAGACCGTGGCTGGCGGGAGTGTTTACCGCCATGCTGCTGTCGCTGGCCGGAATTCCCCTGACAATGGGCTTTATCGGGAAGTTCTATATAGTGACAGCCGGGGTGGAAGCATCGTTATGGATACCTGTGATTGCGCTGGTTGTCGGCAGCATCATCGGGCTGTTCTATTACATGCGCATTATCGCAGTGATGTATGCGTCAGGCTCGGAGGCAGCCGGTGAAGCAATCATGCTGCGTGTTGCAGCACCCTCCTTTGCGGAAAGTGCGACGCTGGCAGCGCTGGTGTTGTTGCTTGTATGGCTGGGCATCTTTCCGGCTCAGCTTATTGATGTGCTTGAAGGAACGGGAGTGGATTTGACCTGATTACCGGTGCTTCGTCTATTTGTCCCTGCCTTGCTGCCTGCCTCACCATCCGTCTCGTCGCCCGCCCTCGTTTTTGTCATTGAATGGCTGCGCAGGCGTCCGCAGCCTCCATGAACTTCCGATATCGCGCCAGCCACTGAAACGGAATAGGGAATTCGTAAGTATTCTGTCTTGCCGCATGTATCGCCACGAGGGCGCCCAGCATGATCGACCGGCCGCAGCTGTCTCCCCCTGCGCGTATGTTGGTTTCGACTGCGCTCCGGTAATCGCTCGCAGTTTGCGCAATGTGGAAGACGACAGGCAGCCCTTCCGTGACGTGACAGGCGGGACCGAAGCGTTGAGTTGCACCGATACCATCCGGCTTGGGCATTGAGAGTGCTTCTTCAAGCAGCGGCCGGAGCACGCTGCCTGCAAGCGGCAAAGCATCTGCCAGGGCTTGTGGCATTGACATGCCATGCAAAAGGTTGAATAACGCTGCGGCAGAACATCGCGCGGCGGCGATGGCCGTTTCGTTATTATTTGTTATGCGCACCACTTCATCGACCCGCGGCATGAGCTCATCCAGTGTTCCTGTGTGTGCGGCCACCAGCGGTGGGATCGCTGACAGGGATGGATGCTGGTCGTCGTCCGCGCCGGAGGCCGCCGGAAATTCCGCCGGTTCCAACGGTAACAATGTGCGCAGTGTGAGGCGAGTAGGGGAATCAATATACCCCATGTATTTCCCGCCCGGCCCGAAGCAGGCGCGATATTCGCTCTGATACTCGACCCGGTTGAACCGTCCGTGCTTTGCAAGATGCTTCAGCATCAGCAGGCAAATCTCTCCATAGGAGCTTGACTCGCCGGACGTCTTTTCGCCATGCGCAAAGTATCCCTTTACCCCGGCATAATTTGCCTCCTCCGGTTGCAGAAATACAAGGCCACGCGCTGCTTCGATCTCTGCGATGCGGGCAGAATCATAAATCCAATGCAGCCCCAGGGCGGCGCTATCCGCTACCAGAGCGCCAAGAATCACCTCACTATTCAGACTCTTCATTCTTCACATCCTTTCAGGCTGCCTGAGACCAGAAATCCAATACCGCTGGACATTCTATCAGCTGATCTCTTCCTCCACCGGCAGCCTTCGGGCTTCATCTTCCAGCATGATGGGAATTCCATCCCTGATGGGGAAGGCCAGCCTGTCGGCTTTGCAGATGAGTTCGTTTTCAGGCTTCCGGTACAGCAGCGGCGATTTGCATAACGGGCATACCAGAATGTCGAGCAATTTCGGATCCATAATTCAGCCTCAATTTTAAGGTTTTACCTCAATCAGTTGCTTCCAGTCAGCCGAGCGTTCCATTTTCCAGGCACTCTGCTTTAACAGCTGTTTTCCAGAGACGTTCGATTAGCCAAGTCTTTCGGCTACGCCTCTTGTTTCGTCTCTTCGTTTTCTCAACTTTTTCTCAACCTATTAATTCGGCGAGCAAACAGTACGAACGTCATACCAGCGGAAGCCGCGTTCAAAGCACGCCATTGTTGGCTTGGCTGGATTCCGGGCAAGCCCGGAATGACGAGATTCATAATAATTTTCTGGCCGGATAATAAGGCGAAGCCGAATTTTTCATCGGGCTCCAGTACTATTCCCGATTCTGAGTGGTGAAAGTGATGCGATTGTATCCCGCCATCCGCGCCGCCTCCATCACCGTGATAACCGACTGATGCGTCGCCCTGGCGTCCGCATTGATGACTATCACCGGATCCACGCGGTTCCCTGCCGCAGTTCGCAATTCATCCTGGAACTGGGCAACATTCCGAAACTGGATAGGCGTCCGATTGATCATGTAGTTCCCGGTCGCGCTGATCGAGATATCGATGACATTCGACCGCTCGCCGGATTTTTCGGAGGAGGCTTGCGGCAAAGTGATTTCCAGTTCCGAAAACCGGGAGTAGGTGGTGGTTATCATCAGAAAAATCAGGATGACAAGCAGCACATCGATCATCGGGACCAGATTGATTTCAGGTTCTTCTTTGTGTCTGCCACGCTGAAAATTCATGATCAGGATTCGATGGAATACGGAAGCAGTGGATAAGAGCAGATAAGAGCAGTTTCAGGTGCGCGGGTTATGACGGATCAAGCATGGCTGTTCCCAGTAATCAGCCCTTTCTTTCGCCATGGATGATTTCCACCAGTTTCAATGCCTGCAATTCCATCTCAATTACCAGTTCATCCACCTTCGCACGGAAATACCGATAAAACATGATACTGGGAATGGCGACAAGTATGCCAAAAGCGGCATTATAAAGCGCTACGGAGATGCCATGCGCCAATTGCGCCGGGTTGTTGCCGCTGGCAGGAGTGCTTGCGCCGAATATTTCGATCATGCCGACCAGTGTCCCGAACAGGCCCATCAATGGACTTATGGAACCGATCGTTCCCAGGGTGGTGAGATAGCGTTCCAGCTGATGGGCAACGGCACGACCGGCTTCTTCTATGGATTCTTTCATGACTTCCCGCGTACTGGTGTCATTTTTCAGCGCGGCAGAAAAAATCTGACCGAGGGGAGAATGCTTCTGGAGACGGCCGAGCATCTCGGAAGACACGCCCGCTTCGCGGTACTCACGCACTACCAGAGGCAAGAGATTCCGCGGTGCGACCACGCTGAGGCGCAGCGCCCAGATGCGCTCGCCGATGATGGCTACCGCGACGATGGATGCCAGAATGATCGGCCAGATCGGCCAGCCGGCGGCTTGAATCAACGCGAACACGCAGGAGTCTCCTTGGCAAAAATACAGAAATAGAGCCCGAATCAGAGCGAATCAGGGCTTCAGGAATCGTCTTAATGTAGCGTGCTGCTGTGATTTCAGCAAGAATGAAAGGTTTTTTATTGTCCACAATTGCTGTGGATAAGTTTGTGGGTAATATGCAGATAGAGCTTTTAAGTCGCCCTTCCATAACAACTTTTTCTGATTAGACTAATTTTTGAACTTATCATATATTTATTTAAAAACATGGTGTTACATTATATCCAGATTTCGCGCGGGTTGGCGCTGCATAATATGCTATTTTCCTGACAAGTGTGGATTATTGTAAAATGTCAAGATGAATCACGTTCTGGAAATGGGTTTCGAGCGGACGGTCATGAGCGTGAGCGAATTGAACCGCAACGCCAAGGAGTTGCTGGAGCAGGCTTTTCCATTGTCCTGGGTGGCTGGCGAGATCTCCAATATCAAGTGTTATGGCTCCGGCCACTGGTACTTTTCCCTGAAGGATGAGATTGCCCAGGTGCGCTGTGTCATGTTCCGGGAAAAAAACCAGTACCTGGATTGGCAGCCCCGGGATGGCATGCGGGTGGAAGTGCGTGCGCTGGTAACGCTATATCATGCGCGCGGCGATTTCCAACTGAACATCGAGACTATCCGTCATGCCGGACTCGGTTCGCTGTTTGAAGCTTTCGGGCAACTCAAGGCGAGGCTTGGAAAAGAGGGATTGTTCGATTCCGAGCGCAAGAAATCATTGCCCGGGTTTCCAAAGCAGATCGGGATCATCACGTCTCCTGCCGCCGCCGCGCTGCATGATGTGCTGTCCACCTTGCAGCGGCGCATGCCTTCCATGCCCATAAT
Source organism: Nitrosospira sp. TNL300 (assembly GCF_055385915.1). Lineage (NCBI taxonomy): Bacteria > Pseudomonadati > Pseudomonadota > Betaproteobacteria > Nitrosomonadales > Nitrosomonadaceae > Nitrosospira > Nitrosospira sp. TNL300. The sequence goes on from NZ_AP041005.1 coordinate 1,186,306, forward strand.
CGTTTATCCAACACCTGTTCAGGGCGCCGGCGCTTCAATCAAGATCGCAGGCGCCATTCAAGCCGCTGCAAGCCGGGCTGAGTGTGATGTACTGATACTGTGCCGGGGCGGTGGTTCTCTGGAAGATCTGTGGGCTTTCAACGAGGAGGTTGTGGCACGCGCAATTGCGGCTTGTTCCATTCCCATTGTCAGCGGAGTAGGTCACGAAACCGATTTTACCATTGCGGATTTTGTCGCGGATGTCCGGGCGCCCACGCCGACCGGCGCATCACAGCTCGTGTGTCCGGATCGCGCAGAACTGGCGAGACATGGAGAAATTCTTTGTGGACGCATGCATCGCGCGATGCAGCGACGCATAGAAAGCCGGATGCAGCATACCGATATGTTGGGATGCCGCCTGGTACATCCGGGAAAGCGCATCGAAGCGCAACTGGTACAGCTTGCGCGTTTGCGCGAACGCCTGGAAAGCGCATGGCAACGTCATGCGAAAGAACGGTATTGGCGCTTGCGCGAGCTCCAGCAGCGCATGAAGATTGCCAAGCCCGACATCCCACGGCTGGAAGAGCGCCAGCAGGAACTCCGTCTACGCCTTCAGCGGGCGATCGCATCCCGGATTGAAACTCTCGGCATGCACTTGCAACGCCAAGAAGCAAATCTTTCTCATCTGAATCCGGATTCCGTTCTGGCGCGGGGCTACAGTATTGCTTATGCCTCCGATGGCACGGTATTGAGAAGAAATGATCAGGTTGACGTTGGCGATGTCATCCGCGTGACGTTTTCGAAAGGATGGAGCAAGGCGTCCGTGATGGAGAAGGGCGATTAGCAGGAATGCGGCATCCAGGATCGCATTCCTTAACTTTCTGTCGAGTCTGGACATTCAGCCAAGGGTGGTGCAGACTTTGACCGTTGGTGGAATTGTGCCGAATCCACATCGAACTCCCGTTCTTCCGCAGGGGAGAGATAAGTCTTTTCCCGGATAAAGAGATGCTATGGAGATCGTTGCCATTCAATTCCGCTCATATGTTTCTGCCACTGGTCTCTGCCACTGAATCCTATCAGCTCTTTCCACAAAAATATGTCTCCAAAAATCTTTCTCACGCTGGGCGCAGTCAATGCATTTCTCTGTGTCGCTTTGGGCGCGTTCGGTGCACACGGCCTGAAGCAGACGCTCTCCGCTGATATGCTGGCCGTATACCAGACCGGTGTGCAGTATCACTTTTATCATGCGCTCGGCCTTATCGCAGTGGGTCTCGTGCTGTTTCAGTTTCCCGCCTCCAGATGGGTGATGTTATCCGGATGGCTGATGCTTGCGGGAATCGTTCTGTTTTCTGCCAGTCTTTATGCGCTGAGCCTCACGGGTATACGCGGACTTGGCGTCATCACTCCATTTGGCGGTGTGTCATTCCTCACAGCATGGGCCTTGCTTGCCTACGGCTCGTGGGCAGCGAGATAAAACCATTTCTGGGAGTATCGGAGGGGTTCCTCTGATATCGTGACCCGCCTGCATTCTGTCATCCTGTGACGCTTCATCATTTTTTTGCTCCTTGTCCCCGTGGCGTGGAATCCGCGCTCGTTGCCGAGTTGGAGCGCCTCGGTGCATCTGCCATAAATCGTCAGGACGGGGGCGTGGAATTTCAGGGGGACTGGGATACCTGCTACCGAACCAACCTGGAAAGCCGTATTGCCAGCCGCGTTCTCTGGCGCGTTGCCAGCGAACCTTACGCTACCGAAATTGACGTATATAAAGTTGCGCGCCAGTTGCCCTGGCACGATTGGTTCGCTCCGGCGCTTACAATCAAGGTCAACGTGGCTGCTATCAAGTGTCCGTTGCAGAGCCTGGATTTCGTTACGCTCAAGATCAAGGATGGGGTCTGCGACAGATTCCGCGAAGTTGTCGGCAACCGGCCAAGTGTCGATACCGCACAACCGGACATCCGGATTCACGGCTTTCTCGATGCCCGCAGGATTTCCTTGTATCTGGATACCTCGGGTGATGCGTTATTCAAGCGCAGCCTTCGAAAGAGTACCGGCGAGGCTCCGCTACGGGAAAATCTTGCCGCAGGAATTTTATCGCTGGCAGACTGGCGCCCAGGGATTCCACTGCTTGATCCTATGTGCGGGAGCGGAACCTTTCTGCTCGAAGCGGCACAAATTGCACTGAATATACCCCCAGGGCTGGAACGGGGTTTTGCTTTCGAAAAGCTCAGGATATTTGACAAAAAACGATGGGAACAGATCAGAAAGGCGGCAATTGCAAGGCAAAAGACGAAATCGCAGCAACCGATATACGGCAGCGATTTGTATGGCAGTGCGATTGCTGTTGCCCAAGCCAATCTATCCGCTGCCGGGCTTTCTGAAGCAGTTACTCTCAAGCAGGCGAACGTGCTGGAACTGTCCGCGCCGGCGTCCTCCGGCTTTCTTGTCACCAACCCGCCCTACGGCGTAAGGTTGGGGGAGCAGAACCAGCTCATGGAGTTTTATCCGAAACTCGGAGACGTGCTCAAGAAGAAATTCAGTGGATGGAACGCCTACATACTGACTGCTGATCCACAGCTTCCCAAGCTCATACGTTTGACGGCCTCGCGCCGTATTCCGCTCTTCAACGGTGCACTGGAGTGCCGCTTACTGGAATATAAAATTGTATCGGGCGGGATGCGCAAAACGAAGAAAACCGCCATCGGTGAGCCAGGGCGGGTAACAGGAGTCGGGCATGAGTAACCCCATGGCGCCGGTACGAAGCATATTGCTGGCGATATTTCTGGGTTGCGCGGCCCTGATCAGCTACGCGCTTTATCTGCAACTCATGGAAAATCTTTTGCCATGCCCGCTTTGTGTCGTGCAGCGCATTGCCTACTGGTTGACAGGCTTAACCGCGCTGGCTGGTTTTTTTCATATTCCGGGAACAACAGGTCGCCGCATCTATGCCGGCCTGATGACAGTCTTTGCGTTCACCGGCGGGTTGGTTGCCTTGCGTCAGGCCTGGCTCATCCGCTACCCGGAGGCATTCGAATGCGGTATCAGCCCTGAAGAAGAGTTTCTGAACGCGCTGCCGCTGGCACGATGGTGGCCCGTCATGTTCGAGGCAAATGGCGATTGCGCCGATGTCACGTGGAAATTTGCTTCCCTTACTCTTCCGGATTGGTCGGCAATTTTTTTCATGATCCTTGTCGCTCTCTCGATTTATGTCCTGCTCATCCGCGAGAATCAGCGCTAGTGATACACTAACAGACAGCCACCCTGGACCCCTTCGTCCACCGTTCGCCCTGCCCCTCTCCTGAGTCTCTTAGAGAGGCTCAGGAGAGGGTCGTTGAAGAGGGACTGAGTCGATCAGGGTAGACCAAGAATATTGCGAGGAGCACGGTTCTACCTACAGCGTCTCCTTGAAAAATTGAACTCCCATCCCTATATATGATCCATCTTTGACACAAGGAAACGGAACTGCCCATGAAGCGAATTTTTCTATTTGTAGTTACCAACCTGGCCATCTTGCTGGTGCTGAGCATCACGCTACGCTTGTTGGGCGTTGATCGCATGCTTGATGAGCAGGGTGTGGGCATCAATTACAATTCATTGCTTGTCATGGCGGCAGTGATCGGTTTTGGCGGTTCGCTGATTTCGCTTGCCATGTCCAAGTGGACTGCGAAACGCATGACGGGCGCAGTCGTGATCGAGCAGCCTTCCGATCCGACCGAGCGCTGGCTGGTGGAAACTGTCCGGCGCCAGGCTGAGCGCGTTGGTATCGGTATGCCGGAAGTGGCGATCTACGATGCCCCAGACATGAATGCCTTTGCTACCGGCATGAACCGCAACGAGGCATTGGTGGCGGTAAGTACCGGCTTGCTTCAGGCCATGACAAAAGATGAAATCGAGGGGGTGCTGGCACATGAAATAAGTCATGTTGCCAACGGCGATATGGTGACGCTTGCGCTGATTCAGGGTGTCGTCAATACCTTCGTGATTTTTTTATCAAGAGTCATCGGCCATTTTGTGGATAGGGTCGTATTCAGAACCGAGCGGGAGTACGGTCCCGCCTTCATGGTTACCACGCTGATCGCTCAAATGGTACTTGGGATATTGGCAAGCATCATCGTGATGTGGTTCAGCCGGCAGCGCGAATTTCGCGCAGACGCGGGTGGAGCGCAGTTGGCCGGACGCAACAAAATGATCGCAGCGCTTGAACGCCTGCAACGCCGGCACGAGCCCTCCCAGTTGCCGGAGCGGTTGGAAGCATTCGGTATTTCTGGAGGCGAAGGGGGTCTCAGAACCCTGTTCATGTCTCATCCGCCACTTGAAGTGCGTATTGCAGCGCTTCGCGCGATGACCTGATCAGCCATGAAATAAAAAGGGCGGGAGCATAGACATGCTTCCGCCCTTTTTGCGTCCCGTCAGAATTGACGCATCAGGTTTGACAGGCTTTTACTTTCTTGTTCCTTGCGCAGTTCAAATTTCTTCTTCATCTTCCGTATCCTTCGGCGGATTCCCGTCATGCACCAGATTCTGCCGTCTCTGGAGGTAGGCATCGCGGATAAACTCGTATTTATCGAGCGAAGCTTCTTCGAGAGTTTTCTCGGATTTGAGCAATCCGGCGCGCATGTCTGTAACCTTGGTCGAGCCCACTATCGGGCCTATAAAGGGTGCCACGAAGAAGCTGCCCACAAAAACAGGGTCGGTCACGGTGTCGATGACGCGTCCGCCTGCGTCCCGCGCCGAACTTGGTCCGAGGAAGGGCAATACGACATAAGGCCCGCTTGCGACTCCATAATAGCCCAAGGTTTGCCCAAAATCTTCATCGTGCTTTTCAAATCCAATGCCGCTCGCCAGATCCACGATCCCGGCTAGGCCTAAAGTGCTATTCACTACGAACCGAGTGCTACTGGTGAGCGCGTTACTGAATTTGAGCTGCAGAAGGTTATTCAGGGTGATCGGTATGTCACCGAGGTTGGAGAACACATTTCCCACCGCTGTTTCGAGGGGGTCCGGCATTATCCATCTATAACCCTTTGCGACCGGCCTCATTACATAGTCATCAACCGATTCATTGAATGAAAATATCTTGCGGTTGACGGATTCCCACGGGTCTTTTTTACTGTAGGGCGGGTAAGTGGCAGGCGGAGCCGCATTTTTGAATACGGGTCCCTCAATCGCTTCTGTTTGCCTGTTGTCATCAACAGAAGCGGTTTTGGCGGTCGAAGCATTCTTCTCTTCAGGAGTGCTTCCATCAGCCGCACTGTCCTTAGCCAAGACCCAACTGTTAAGGAGAGATCCAAGAAGTAACGGTAATAATAGAGGAGAAGGTTTGACAGAGCGTGCCATAATCAAGGTAAATCCTGAAGTTGACAGTGAATGTTTTTTCGCCATTATATGGCTAATTTCAAGCAAGAAAACACTTTTTTTCTCGCTCAATCCTGCGGCTTTTTCTGGTATGTTCCTGCTTCTCCGCTTTACGGCGCAATTTTCGTGATCTTAAGGCTGTCTTCTCCACTCTTTCTCCGGCCTGGCGGAAGAGCAACCGAGCCAAAGGTCGGGTAAATTCGTTTGGGGCGTATTGGGCAGACCGAAAAGCACCTGTGTTCGACCACAATATTATGCGTATCCTGATTATCGAAGATGAGGACAAGACCGTTTCCTTTCTCAAAAAGGGATTAACCGAATCGAGTTATATTGTCGATGCCTCGATGAATGGCGATGAGGGACTGCTTCTGGCTCTCGACATCGATTATGATTTGATCATCCTGGATGTAATGCTGCCCGGCCGCAATGGCTGGTCCATTCTCTCGACGCTGCGCCAGGCGGGAAAAGAGATGCCAGTGCTTTTCCTCACCGCCAGGGATATGGTGCAAGACCGAGTCAGGGGGCTGGAGCTCGGGGCAGATGACTATCTGATCAAGCCTTTCGCATTTTCAGAATTGCTGGCCAGAGTTCGCCTGCTGTTGCGGCGTACTCCCCAAAGACATCATGAAACCCTGCAAATTGCCGATCTGGAGATTGAATTTGCCCGCCAGAAGGCCGCCCGCGGCGGCAATCGCCTCGATCTGACATCCAAGGAATTCGCGCTTCTATCACTGCTCATGCGGCGCGCGGGAGAGGTTCTATCCCGGACCTTGATCGCGGAGCAAGTCTGGGATATCAATTTCGACAGCGATACCAACGTCATTGATGTGGCGATACGCCGGCTACGCAGCAAGATAGATGATCCATTCGAAAAAAAACTGATCCATACAGTGCGCGGCGTAGGATACGTGTTTGAAGATCGATAGCCTGCGGTGGATTGCATCCACCTCCAATCATTCACGCTGGTCGATCACCAGGCAATTGACCTGGCTTTATGCGTTATCGGCCTCCATCATGCTCATCTTCGCTTCAGGATTCCTTTATTGGATTCTCATTACGACACTGGAAAAAGAAGATGAGCAGTTTTTCGACAGACGGATCAAGTTTCTCGAGCGCCTCTTGCGGGCAGATGATCGGGAAGCCCTGGAACGTGAAATCTCCCAGGAAAATGTCGGATTTACCAACTCTCAGTATAGTACCTACAGCCGTATTCTTAATGAATCCGGGATCACTCTTCATGAGACTCCCGGAATGGATCAAGAGACTCCCTCCGCTGTATTTCCCGACTCGCGAGAATCGAAAGGCAAGATAAAGAAATGGCATTCTGCTGACAATAAAACCTATTTGCTGATTGCCACCCGGATAGGAAGCGATGGTTTCGGCTGGCAAATCCAGATGGCACTGGATGAGACAGACGAAGAGGTGCTAATCAGCCGATACGAGCGCTATTTGGCCGGTGTGCTGTTAACCGGCATTCTGGTGTCCGCAGCCATTGGAGCCATCATCGCGCGGCGCGGCATGAAGCCCCTGGCAGATATTACCGGAGTTGCTGAACGCATCACGGCAAGCCAACTGCACGAGCGCATCGATGTCGTGCCGTGGCCTCAGGAACTGGTATCGCTGGCACGCGCATTCGATGCGATGCTTGATCGGCTGGAAGATTCGTTTGATCGCCTTTTTCAGTTTTCGGCTGATCTGGCGCATGAACTGCGCACCCCGATCAACAACCTGCGGGGAGAAGCCGAAGTGGCGCTTTCCAGGCCCCGGGAGGCTCATGAATACCGCGAGATACTTGCGTCGAGTCTTGAGGAATACGATCGCCTGTCGCGCATGATGGACAGCTTGCTATTCTTGGCCAGGGCTGATAATGCGCAGGCCATGGTTACCCGCAGCCGGATCGATGTACGCACGGAAGTCACGAAAGTCATCAATTTTTACGAAGCATTGGCTGCGGAACAGAAGGTTAGAGTAACATGCATGGGCGATGGGACGATGGATGCTGATCCGATTCTTTTTCGAAGAATCATCAGTAACCTGCTTTCAAATGCCTTGCATTACACTCCAAGTGGTGGAGAAGTTACCTTTTCCATCCAATGTGTCGACGGCGGGATTGAGGTTGTCTGCTGCGACAGTGGAGCAGGAATTGCGCAGGAACATTTATCGAAAATATTTGATCGCTTTTATCGGGTCAATCCTTCTCGTAATACCAAAAAAGAAGGCGCAGGGCTCGGATTGGCTATCGTAAAATCTATCGTCGGTCTTCATAGCGGCAAGATCGGTGTACAAAGCACTATTGGCCAAGGCACTTCCATACGGCTTTTCATTCCAACATAACGTATGTCATAGCCTTCGGTAATCCCGCTGTAATCAGGCTTGTCCACAGGGGATTTTGCATCATCAATCCCTGCCGTCTTTAACCCTCAGACGTTTTCTGAACATTACAGATTTGTAATGCCGTCGACATCATTTCGTCAGGATTTCCTTTTTATAATCTCCGCCGATGGCTCCTTGAACACGGAAACCCAATGGAGGAAGTCGAAGTGACATTGTTGTCCATCAAAGCACTGCTAGGTGCTGCCGTGGTAAAAGAGCTGTTGGATGAAATTACCATTGATGAGGTAGCGCATGTGGGGCAGCGCAGAAATTTTATCGGGCCGATAGGTATGAAAATATCGAAAGGATTGCTTGAGCCGTTTTATAGGCTGTTTTTTAATGATATTCCTGAAATCAGGCAGTTGCTCAATGTCAACCGGATGATCAAGGACAGTATTACCTTTGATTTTAATCAATTGCCTGCACATATAATTCAGCGCAGTTGGGTTCCCTCATACTGCAAAGCCTGAAAACAGTAGTGGCAAGATGCAGGAACTTGAAGATTGTAAAGAGGTAAAAATTCATGAACAAAAATGAGCTTGAATTTTTAATGGAGGTATGATGCAAGGCACTCTTTATTTTCTCAATAGATACAATTCACGAATTTAATCGATCCTTTAACCTTCTGATTTAGATCAGCTGTCATGAAGGACGAGGGTCAGTACTGATTCAAATTCAAATCTTCGAATTCTTCAGTGGGTTTATTGGCGACAAGAATACCGACTCGTGCTGTTAGCCTTATTTGGATACAGAGAGCCAACAATGATGAACACGGATCATAAATTGCAGACGGTTGCGGCTACACGTGCCAAGGCTCCTTTCAGAGAAGCGAAGATTGGCGCTATCGAGACCTCAATTCACTTGTATGAGATAATTGCGCCTGCCGGGGAAGAAGCACATCTGGTCGGCGTACCAACGTTGATCACGGCACTAGATGCAAGCTTTGGAAAGGAAAGAAGGGGAATGTCAAGCTCGAGATATGTTTCTCAAGAGCAACTTAAACGGAACATCTCCAAGGTTTTATCCCGCAAGGACTGTGCGGCAGATTTTCGTGCTGATCTGACTGCATGAGCTTCAAGATCCTACTTTTGCTCTGGCACCCGAAGCGAGGCAGCCGATTACCGCAACGCATTATGGAGGGCGGTGAAAATCGCCAGTGACTTTGATTATTGACAGAATAACCCGGGATTTGAGCGGTGCGGCATGGATCTTCGACCGGTTGCCGAATGACGGTTCGCCAGCAATGTATATCCACCGCTGCATTCAGCGCGAGGTCTGGAGCAAGGAGGCACTCGGCGATCGGATCATCATGCGCGTGGCGCTGCCGTTCGTGCCGTTCATACTTGCTGTGCTGGTAGCGGTTTTCACAGCGATTAATGGTCGCGCTATCAAGAAGCGGACGGGGAAAGGGTTGATCCGGCAGATCCGGGAGCAGATCGGGCTTGCGATACGCTTTGCGATTCTACCCCCATGGTATTACATCTTCGAACTGCATGACGATGACAAGAGACTGCATGCAGGGGAGTATCTGAACCGGCTTGAGACGAAAGGGGGGCTCTATCGCTTCCTGCGCGATAACAACGGTGGTCTCCCTATTCCCACGGAACGCAGCACCGGCTCCATAAAGGATAAGGCGCACTTCCGGGCCCGCTGCCGCGAGCATGGGATCACAACTGCCCCCGTTTTTTTTAATGTGGCGCAGAAAAAGATTACGGCGGTTGATTGGGGTTTGCCGGAACTACCGGCACTGCCCGAATTACCCGAGCGCGATCTCTTCATAAAGCCGGTGCACGGTCAGGGCGGGAAAAAGGCCACGCGCTGGGATTATCTCGGTTCAGGGCAATTCCGGCGCAATGACGGCGAGGTTGCTACCGGAAGGCAAGTGTTGGAGCGGCTGCGGCACGCATCGCGGCATGGGGCTTTCCTGGTACAGCCGCGGCTCGTGAATCACCGTGAGATTGCCGATCTGGCCAATGGAACACTTTCCACCGTTCGCGTGATGACATGCCGTAACGAAAAGGGGGAGTTCGAAGTGACCAATGCGGCTTTTCGCATGGCGCGAAGCAAGCTGGTCGTCGTCGATAACTTTCACGCTGGAGGTATTGCAGCCAATGTCGACATTTCCACCGGTACGCTGGGAAGGGGCACGCGCGGGGCCTGGGGAGCTACAGCCGACGGATGGTATGAGCAACATTCAGAAACCGGGGCGCAGATCCTGGGTCGCAAGCTGCCGTGCTGGTTTGAGTTGGTCGAGTTGGTGCGATATGCGCATGGCGCCGCGTTTTCCGACCAGGTTGTCATTGGATGGGATGTTGCTCTGCTCGACAGTGGTCCGTGCATCATGGAAGCCAACAAGGCGCCCGATCTGGACATTATCCAGCGGGTGGAAGGCATGCCTCTGGGCAATCAGCGACTGGGAAAACTTCTGGCATTCAATCTGATGCGTACCGTCGAGGCGCAGCATGCACTTGCAGACGGCGCTCGAAAGAGTACCTTATCGGCCCTCTAACATTACAGATTTGTAATCCTTACGACATCGTTATGTCAGAATCCCCTCCTTATACTTTTGATGGCTATTAAAAACACCGATAACCGATATCGGACGTAGGCATTGGAATCGGAATTGTAATGGAAGGAGTTATGTAACGGTGTCCCGAGCTTTGAAGCAGTTTGACTTCTTGAATGCGCTGATCGCTATCTCATGCGATTAGATTTTTCTGCTTGAGAAGATCGAGTATATATGCCTGAAAATAGCTTGGCCGAGACCTAATTCTTGGCTTGACTCACAGAAAAATTGTGTCGATCAACCGCACCATTTCCATCCCACGGGTAAACAAATATAAAGTAGCTATGGCTCCTTCCGCTAACCAAGCCAATGTTTCCGATATTGTTCTATCACCGTCGTTTCAGGTTGTTGAGGATTCATTAAAAAGATTTTCACTGCCATGTTTTCACGATCCCGAACGAGTCGAGGAATATGTTGATTTATTCTCTCTGCGAACGTTGTGTAAAGCATTAGAAGCAGGTCGAACAGAGAGCAAAAACTCTGCGCTTGAAAAATCGGTCTCTCCGTTTGAGGAAGCGCCCTTTGAACCCGAATATGATGATTTGTGTCGCCTTCACTGGATTGCGTTAAATCGTAAAGTCATTAACATTCTCGAGCTTGGCAGCGGTTATAGTACAGTGGTCCTTGCTGATGCGATGCGTATACTTAAAAAATACTTCGGTAATTGGGCTAAGAAATCTATACGTAGCGATAATCCCTTTCATGTGTATGCCGTGGAAGAAGAGCAGCGTTTTCTAGAAATCACCAAATTAAGACTCGGATCAAAACTTAAAACATTTGCCACCGTTTCGCGTAGCTCTGTCGATGTTCTGATTCATGACAATAGAATTGCAAGCGTATATTCAAAACTACCCAACATATCCCCCGATTTTGTTTATCTCGATGGCCCTTCCCAGTTTGCTACTACACAGGAAATAAATGGTTTCTCGTTGAATAGCAAAGCAAGAATGCCAATGTCCGCAGATATTCTGAGAATTGAGTTTTTTTTCGAACCGGGCACGCTTATTCTGGTGGACGGCAGAACTGCTAACGCTCGTTTTTTGAAATCATATCTACGTCGAAACTGGGCCTATCTGCATGACCCGCTCGGAGATATTCATTATTTTGAGCTGCAGGAAGAACCGCTTGGACCCTTTAATAAGTTGAAGCTTGAATTCTGCTTAAATGGAAACTGGCTTATCAGCTAAATCATCCACTATGAGAAATTTCGCTTCAACTCTCATTATCCCTGTCGAAAATCAGGTTCGCGAGCTGGACGGAAAGCTCCTGCTGTCCTGTGTAGCTGCGGAGCGCGGTTTTCCGGTAATTATTGGCTCACGTGCGTTCATTCATTTCGAAGTGGCATCGTTTCCACGGGGTGTGTACTTAGCGAAAAGCATGCGTAGCCTGAGCAATTCGATGTTCAGGATTCTGCGCATGCTTGGGCATCAGATTGTGGCATGGGAAGAAGAGGCATTGGTTCATCCTCCGGCCGAAACCTATTTCAACCTGCGGTTGTCCCCGACGACGATCAGTAATGTGTCCCACATATTTGCTTGGGGTCAGGAGAACTTCGATTTGCTCCAGCAATACCCGCAACTGCCTAAAAGACTACCTATTCACATTACTGGAAATCCACGCGGAGATATATTGCGGCCAGAAATGCGGCCCTACTTCGATACGGAGGTAGAAAAACTACGTAAACTTTACGGAGATTTCATTCTTGTTAATACCAATTTTACTGAGGTAAATCCCTTTATTCCCAGTATTGGCCTATTCGTGCCAACAAAAGACGGGCATAAGACATCCCGACGCGGCCAAGCCGGAATTGGAGTGAGCTGCGAATTTGCCGAAGGACTTTGGAATCATAAGCAAGCAATACTCGAAGATTTCAAGCAGCTCATTCCGGCCCTCGAGCAGGCTTTCCCCCATCTGATGATCGTGGTCCGGCCGCATCCAAGTGAAAATTTCAAGGTGTACAACGATATTGCCGCAAAATGCAAGCGGGTCAAAGTCATCAATGAAGGTAACGTCATTCCCTGGCTTCTGGCTTCGAAGACAATGGTACATAACGGATGTACGACGGGATTGGAGGCGTATGCGCTGGGGGTGCCGGCCATATCATACCTTTCCACATTCAATGAATTCTACGACCATGACTTCCAGGGTCTTCCCACCAAGCTAAGTTATCAGTCCTTCAATTTTGAAGAATTACAGAACACTTTGACTCGAATTCTTGAGGGTAAGCTCGGTCCCCCTGGAGGCGAGGAACGCAAGACGCTCATCGATTACTATCTGGCGGCCCGGAATGGGCGTTTGGCTTGCGAGCGTATTGTCGATATCCTCGAGGATAGCGGTTATGCTGAAAACCAGCCACCCGCGCCATCCGTGGGAACATATGCTCAAGGATGGGCGTTCGCGAAATTAAAGGCTTCTGTCACGAAACTGAATATGCGACGCCCTGGCCCCAACAGACTTTCATATCACGATCATCGCTTCCCCCAGATCTCTGTCACGGAGATTGAGAAGAAAATTGCACAGTTTGGCCGCTTATTGAACCGTTTCGACAATATTCGCGTTAAGCAATATTCAAAACATCTGTTCAAAATCCAGGGTTAGCGGCTCTCTGAAGTCTTTTTTCAAAAAACTTTTCTAACCTCCATGATTAGGATACTGATCCCAGCCGATGAGCGCGGGGACTTGATATTTATTGATTTGAGTCAGGGATAAAATCATATTATTTATGAAGATACCAAGAGTCATTGCTGAAATAGGCTGTAATCATAAAGGGGATATTGAGATTGCACGAAAAATGATAGGGATTGCAGCCACATTTGCAAAATGCGATATCGTAAAGTTTCAAAAGCGTTCGAATAGGGAATTGCTTACCCCTGAAGAATATAATGCACGCCATCCAAATCCTCAAAACAGTTATGGTGAAAGTTATGGTGCCCATCGCGAATTTCTGGAATTTGATATAGACCAGCACCAACAATTACAACAATGGTGCCAGGAGTTCAAGATCGGCTATTCGACATCTGTCTGGGATCTTACCTCGGCGAAAGGAATCGCCAGCCTCAATCCCAAGTTCATCAAGATACCCTCGGCGTGCAATCTTAATTTTCCCATGCTCCAGTATCTCGCGATCCATTATGCTGGAGACATTCATATATCCGTGGGTATGACTACCCCTGCCGAACAAGAACAGATCGTTCGTTTGATGGAGAAGTACCGCGCTGCCGACCGGGTAGTGTTGTACGCATGCACATCGGGATATCCCGTCCCCTTTGAGCAAGTCTGCCTGCTGGAGATACGAACTCTCATTGAGAGATTTGGCTCGCGTGTCAAGGAAATTGGATTTTCCGGTCATCATCTCGGCATTGCCGTTGACATTGCTGCCGTGGTTTTGGGGGCATCCTGGGTTGAACGGCATTTCACTTTGGATCGCACATGGAAAGGAACTGACCATGCGGCTTCACTGGAACCGGATGGTTTGCGCAAGCTGGTACGAGATGTTCACAATGTTTCCAATGCCTTGAAGGTCAAGGAAAATGAAATGACAGAAATCGAGCTTGTGCAGCGCGACAAACTGAAACGCGTGCAAGGGGTTCACTTGAGCTGATGTGGCAAGTAGTATTACGCCTCTATCTGTGAGTTCCTTACAAGCAAAGTTTTTGGCGTACTCGCTGCGGACCTGGGAATTTGTACGTTAGAACATCCCATCAGTGGCAGTCGTTCGATCTGACATCCGAAGAACTCGCATTTCCATCGCTGTTCATGCGGCGCACGGAATCCTGCTGAATTGAACTTGCCTACGGACCAAAGAGCGGGACTCCCGGATGAAGTCTGAGAGTCTGCTGTTTTTCCTATGCAGCGCGCCGGGAGAAATCCTTAAGGCGAAAACCGAGCAGCCATAAGGTGACAAAGTAGCTTGCCGCACCGATTATGACGACTCCTGCCAACCGTACTCCTCGCACCGCCGCCGTATCCGTCAGCCACGAAACATCGCTGCCTGAAGCAAACCATAATATGGTTCCCATCGTCGCCAGGGCTACCGCTATCTTTGTCATAAAAATACCCCATCCCGGTTGAGGCTGATAAATCTGGTGGCGCCGTAATTTGTAATAGAGCATGCTCGCATTGATACAGGCGCCTAATCCAATGGCAAGCGCCAGCCCGGCGTGTTGCAGCGGTATGATGAAGGCGAGATTCATCAACTGGGTCGCGACAAGCGTGATAAGGGCTATTTTTACGGGGGTCTTGATGTTTTGCCTTGCGTAGAAGCCGGGCGCCAGCACTTTCACCAGAATCAACCCCAGCAGACCCACGCTGTACGCGATGAGGGCATTGCGTGTCATCCAGACATCGTTGGCCGAGAATTCGCCATGATGAAACAGTGTCGTGATAAGCGGTGTGGCAAGCAGCGCCAGCGCCACCGCTGCGGGCAATGTCAGCAGCATGGTCAGGCGCAAACCCCAGTCGAGCAGGCGGGAATATTCATCCGTGCTGTTGTCGGCGTAGTGCCGCGATAAGGACGGCAGCAGGATTGTACCTAGTGCAACACCCAGCAGACCGGCGGGAAACTCCATTAACCGATCCGCGTAATAAAGCCAGGAAACGCTCCCTGTGACAAGAAAGGAAGCAAATATCGTATTGATCAGCAGACTGATCTGGCCGATGGACATGCCGAAAACCGCCGGTCCCATTTGCTTGAGAACGCGCCATGCGCCATTGTCGTGGGATTTCAGGCGCGGACGCGGCATCAATTTGAGGCGCATGAGGAACGGTACCTGGAAGGCAAGCTGGAGCAATCCCCCGATGAATACCGCCCACGCGAGCGCCAGCACTGGCGGGTCCATGAGTGGCGCAAGCCATAGCGAACAGCCGATAAACGACAGGTTGAGCAGGGCCGGAGTCAGCGCAGGCACCGAAAATCTGCCCCAGGTGTTGAGTATGCCGCCGGCCAGCGACACGAGCGAGATGAACAGGATGTAGGGAAACGTGATCCGCAGCAGTTCCACCGTAAGCTCGAATTTCTCGGGGCTTGCCGTGAATCCTGGCGCACTTACATAGATGACCAGCGGCGCCGCAATAACGCCTGCCAGCGTGACCGCAAATAACGCAATGAACAGCAGTGTTGCGACATGACTTACCAGTTCGCGCGTATCTTCGGCTGTGCGGCGATTCTTGTATTCGCCAAGTATGGGTACGAATGCCTGCGAAAACGCGCCCTCGGCGAACAGACGGCGCAACAGGTTGGGGATGCGGAATGCCACAAAAAAAGCGTCGGTTTCGACGCCTGCCCCAAAAATGCGGGCAATGATGACATCCCGTGCAAATCCCAGAATGCGGGATATGAACGTCATCCCGCTGACGGTGACAAGGGCTTTGAGCAGGTTCATGGGTGCGTATGTTAACTGAATACTTGAGGTTTAGGGTTGCTTCACCATGAGTCGTTCTTCACTGCCGCTCTTCGACAGATGCAAATCGGTACAAATGCCGCAATGGTTAGCAACAACAGATAGAGTTGCAGTTTTCTTGCAATCAGGCGTAAACACCCGTATCATTCGAAAATTTTCCGTAAAGGGTAATCCGAGGAATTTTCATGGCCAACAGCGCACAAGCAAGAAAACGTGCTAGACAGAATATCAGTCATCGTAACCGCAACATGAGTCTGCGCTCGGAGTTGCGCACAGCGATCAAGCATGTAAGAAAGGTGATCGGATCGGCCGACAAAAATACTGCCCAGGCCGCGTATCAGGCGTCTGTCGGTACCATAGATTCGATTGCGGACAAGGGAATCATTCACAAGAACAAAGCAGCCCGTCATAAAAGCCGTCTCTCGGCAGCCATCAAGGCGATGGCCTGATCGTTCAGATCCAACAAAAAAGCCCGGGAATCACCCGGGCTTTTTTGTTGGCGCTCCTTTTGTCAATGGTTTAGCACAATCCGATCCATGACATGGGTACGCAAAAGTCTTCGGCTTGAGCAGGAAAGAGTTTCGGTTGGATGAGTTCGCATTGGCGTCGGCATTAGCGGCGCTTACATAGATTCAGCGGAATCATGCATCGGGGCATCTTCTGGTCCCTCGGTGTCAGGAGCTTTCGCCTTCCGGTTCCTAGTCGCCTCTGTCAGCGTCGATACCAGGTCCATCGGCACTGGAAAAATAACGGTATTGGATTTGTCGCCCGCGATTGTCGTGAGTGTCTGGAGGTAGCGCAATTGCATAGCGCCAGCCTGCCGCGACAGCGTTTCTGCCGCCTGCATCAGTTGCTCGGATGCCTGCAACTCGCCCTCGGCGTGAATCACCTTGGCACGGCGCTCGCGTTCTGCCTCCGCCTGCCGGGCAATAGCCCGTATCATTGATTCATCGATGTCCACATGCTTGATCTCGACATTCGAGACCTTGATACCCCAGGCATCGGTCTGAATATCCAGCACCTTCTGGATATCCATGTTGAGCTTCTCGCGTTCAGCCAGCATTTCATCGAGTTCGTGCTTGCCTAATACCGATCGCAACGTGGTTTGTGCGAACTGACCGGTAGCGGCAAGAAAGTTCTCCACCTGGATGATGGACTTTTGCGGATCCACCACACGAAAATATACCACGGCACTGACTTTCACCGAAACGTTGTCGCGTGAAATGACATCCTGGCTCGGTACGTCCATCACTATGGTACGCAGGTCAACTTTCACCATTTTCTGGATACCGGGAATGATGATGATCAGACCCGGGCCTTTCACCTTATAGAAGCGTCCGAGCAGGAACACGACACCGCGTTCATATTCTCGCAAAATCCGGAATATCGAGAATAGCGCGAGGATAAGAATGAGGGCGAGCGTGCCGAATACCGAATTGGCGAGCATAAGTGTCTCCTGGTTATTTTTCTGCTGCGATTACGTGCAGGACGAGGCCTTCGATTCCTGTCACGCGCACCTTCTGGCCCCGAACCAGTGGTTGGGCGGAATGCACGGTCCACAACTCACCGCGAATACGTGCCATGCCCTCGCCAGAAGTGTCTTCCAGCATTTCTCCCACTGCGCCGACTATATGCTCCTGGCCACTCACCAACGGTTTCTGGCGGGTCTTGAGCGCCATGCCAATTACGGAAACCAGGAAGAGGGCGCTGGCGAAGGCTACTCCGCCGACGATCGGCCAGGGGATACCGAACCCGGGCACATCGCTGTCAATCAGCATCAGGGAGCCCACGACGAAAGCGATAATTCCGCCGATACCGAGAGCGCCGAAGCTGGGCAAGAACATTTCGGCTACCATGAATCCGATACCGAGCAGGATCAAGGCAAGTCCGGCATAACTTACCGGCAGTAACTGGAAGGCATACATGGCGATAAGCAGACAGATGGCGCCTGCTACACCGGGCAGCACAAAACCGGGATTGGCAAACTCGAAGAACAGTCCATAAATGCCGATAAGCATCAGGACATAGGCAACGCTTGGATTGGTGATGATGGCGAGCAGTTGCGTGTGCCAGTCGGGTTCTACGACTTCCACGATGGTGGAGCTGGTATCGAGTGTACGGTCCTGGCCGAGTACGTTCACTTGCCTGTCATCGAGCTGCTTTAACAGATCCGCAATATCGGCAGCGACATAATCGATGACTTTGAGGTTCAGCGCTTCGGAGGCCGACAGGCTGACTGCTTCGCGGACGGCTCTTTCCGCCCATTCCACATTACGCCCGCGCATCTGCGCAAGGCCACGTATGTACGCCGCAGCGTCATGAACTATTTTGCGGGACATTTCATCCTTTATGGGAAGCTTGTCCTCTTTCTCCGGATTTTGCTCGCGGTTCTCGCCTGATTTCGGTTTGGCCCTGGGTTCAGGTTCTGATCCTGGCAAGCCGCCAATTTCTATTGGCGTTGCGGCACCCAGGTTGGTGCCCGGCGCCATCGCGGCGATATGGCTTGCATAAAGGATATAAGTGCCGGCACTGGCTGCCCGAGCCCCGCTCGGCGCCACGAAGGTTGCCACGGGCACGGGCGAAGCCAGGATACCGCGTATGATACGCCGCATGGAAGTGTCGAGCCCTCCCGGCGTGTCCAGTTGTAACACCACAAGCAGCGCGCTCTCGTTCGCTGCGCGTTCCAGGCCTCGCTGGATGAAATCGGCGCTGACCGGAGCAATGGGACCATCGACTTTCAACACCACGACAGGGGAAGCTCGAACAACCGACGGCAGCAGAAGCAGTATCGCCAGGATACCGGCAGAAAGAGTTCGAATGAGCAGTTTCATTTGTTCAATATAGACCGTTTCATCCGTTACAAATTCGCCAAAAAAGCTTGGCAGATGCTTGCAATGCCCTTTATTTTGGCGCATAAAGCGACTTCCATATCAAAAGCATTTATTTCATGAAGAGACCGGTAAGCAGGATTCTCGTTATCAATGATGAAAAACTGATACTCAAGGAGCTGATAAAGGGATTGAACGCCGCGGCCAAATCCCTTGAAAACCCTCTGGGCATTATGTTTTCAGGAGTCACTACTGCGCGTGAGGCACTTCAGGCTATCCAGGATGATGGCGACATTCAGTCCGTGCTGGTGGACGACACGCTCTACACGCTGAAAAATGGCGAGAAGGGTTCCCGCATCCTGCAAATGACGGCGCTGAAACTGGTGCAGGAAATAACCCGTTTTCGCCCCGAGCTGGATATCTACATCCTGATCGCGCAGGAGAAAGAGGATGAGGTGGTGGATGCGCTGTTTTCTGAAACCGTGGATGGTTATTTCTACCGGGAAGAGCGCGATTACCGGGGCATGTACCGGATTTTGAACGCGCAGCTTCAGGAAAAAGCGCGCACGCCTTTTTACGATCAGCTCAAAAATTATGTATTGATGGCAAAGGATGCCTGGCATACGCCGGGGCATTCTTCGGGCGATTCGTTGCGGGACAGTCCCTGGGCTAGTGATTTCTATCAGTTTATCGGCGAGCATATTTTTAGGGCGGATCTGTCGGTATCAGTGCCCATGCTCGATTCGCTCATGGAACCTTCCGGTGTCATTGCGGAAGCACAGAAGATTGCGGCAAAGGCGTTTGGCGCCCGCCGCACTTTTTTTGCCACAAACGGCACCTCCACCGCCAATAAGGTAATATTCCAGACGTTGCTCGCCCCCGGCGAAAAGCTGCTGCTGGATCGGAACTGTCATAAATCGGTTCATCACGGGGTCGTCTTATCCGGCGCCCATCCAATCTATCTCAACTCCTCTGTAAACAAGAAATTCGGGGTTTATGGGCCGGTGCCCAAACAGACACTGTTCAGGGCAATCGAAGAACATCCCGATGCCCAGGCGCTCATACTCACGAGTTGTACCTACGATGGTTTCCGCTATGACCTGCCTCCGATCATCGAGGCCGCGCATGCCAAAGGCATCAAGGTGATCATCGATGAAGCCTGGTATGGCTTCGCCCGCTTTCATCCGGCTTTCCGTCCCACTGCCCTGGAAGCAGGCGCTGATTATGCTACTCAAAGTACACACAAGGTGCTGTCGGCTTTTTCCCAGTCCAGCATGATTCATATCAATGATCCCGAATTCAATGAGCATCTGTTTCGGGAAAATTTCAACATGCATACTTCCACCAGCCCGCAGTACAGCATGATTGCAAGCCTCGACGTGGCGCGCAAACAGGTGGTGATGGAAGGATACAAGTTGCTGTCGCGCACGCTGGAGCTGGCGAAGGAAGTGCGCGAGCAGATTAATTCGACCGGCGTGTTTCGCGTACTGGAACTGGCGGATCTGTTGCCTGACGAGGTGAAGAACGACAATATCCAGCTCGATTCGACCAAGGTGACGGTTGATATCTCCCGCTGCGGCTTTACCGTGGAAGATCTGATCCGGGAACTGTTCGAGCGATATAACATTCAGGTGGAAAAATCCACTTTCAATACGCTCACTCTGCTGCTGACCATCGGTACCACGCGCAGCAAGGTGTCACGTCTTTATGATGCTCTCATGCGCATTGCACGCGAAGGCAGGGCGCCTCGCAGACTCTACCAGATCCCGGAGCTTCCGGGATTTACCGAATTGAAGTATCTGCCGCGGGATGCTTTTTACTGTGGTGGCGAGATCGTCCCGTTGCTCGACGAGCAGGAACGGGTAAACGATAGCCTGAAAGGGAAGGTTTGCGCGGACCAGATCACGCCTTACCCGCCGGGTATTCCCGTGCTGGTGCCAGGCCAGACCATCACGCCCGAGGTGGTGCAATATCTAATCGGCATGCTCCGGTCGCAGAAACGGGTGGAAGTGCACGGGATCGTTTATGACGGCTATCTGCCGTGTTTGAGGCTGTTGAGCGACGTCGAGGAAAAGAGCTTGAAAAAGCTTGCGAAATAGGTAAAACTAAAGGATTCTACAGAATAAACCACAATAAATTTCACCACGTCGCACGGCGGCTCATGCCGCCGTGTTGCATTCTGATCTGGCAAATTTACCTATGTCGAATTTGATGAATACCTACCTGCGCCTGCCCGTTACATTTGCGAGGGGGGAGGGAGTGTGGTTATGGGACGAGGAGGGCAAGCGCTATCTCGATGCGCTTGCCGGAGTAGCGGTATGCGGGCTGGGGCATTGCCACCCTGCGCTGGCAAAGGCGCTTTGCGAACAGGCAAATACCCTTATCCATACTTCCAATCTCTACCATATCAGGAAGCAGGAACAGCTGGCGACGAGATTGACTGCGCTCTCGGGCATGGAGAATGCATTTTTCTGCAACTCAGGGGCCGAGGCCAATGAGGCAGCCATCAAGCTTGCAAGGTTGTATGGACATGGGAAGAATATTGATTTGCCGACTATTATCGTCATGGAAAAATCCTTCCACGGACGTACCATGGCGACTCTGACTGCAAGTGGCAACCGCAAGGTGCAGGCTGGCTTCGAGCCGCTCCTCACTGGTTTTGCACGGGTTCCCTATAATGATCTCGAGGCAGTGGCGCAGGTTGCGGAACACAACAAGAACGTCGTCGCTATCCTGGTTGAACCTTACCAGGGGGAGGGGGGGGTCAACGTGCCGCAGGCAAGTTACCTGCAAGGTCTTCGCCACCTCTGTGACCAGAACGGCTGGCTGCTGATGCTGGATGAAGTGCAGTGTGGAATTGGCCGAACCGGCAACTGGTTCGCTTTTCAATACAGCGGCATCACACCGGATGTCGTTACGCTCGCCAAAGGTCTGGGATCGGGCGTGCCCATTGGCGCATGCCTGGCGAAAGGTATTGCAGCAAATGTCTTCAAGCCAGGCAATCATGCCTCCACTTTCGGTGGAAACCCGCTCGCCTGCAGTGCTGCGCTCGTCACGCTCGAAGTAATCGAGGAAGAAGACCTGCTGCGCAATGCAATGGAAGTGGGCGATTTCATGCGCAGCCTGTTCAAGGCGCAGTTGGGGGACTTGCCGGATGTGACTGAAATTCGCGGCCAGGGCCTGATGATAGGCATCGAGCTTTCGAGATCGTGCGGTGAACTGGTGAAGGAAGCTTTGAAAAAAGGCCTTCTCATCAATGTAACCTCCGACAAGGTAGTGCGTCTGCTACCGCCGCTCGTGATTCAACGAAGCGAGGCTGAGCAGGTAGTTAACACTTTATCTCCCATTGTGAAGGAATTTCTGGCAGCTTGAGTTTTTTGCGATCGTGAAAAGTGAACGGTTGAAGTCATCCGGGCTTAAGTCTTCGCAATGGTTTTCGCAATGGACTCGCCCCTGACACCAAAAATATGCAGATCAAGCATTTCCTACAGTTCAACGATTTTTCCCGGGAGGAATTCGAGTATCTGTTCGAGCGCACACGCTGGATCAAGCAGGAGTTCAAGCAATACCGGCGCTACTGGCCGCTGGAAGACCGTACTCTGGCCATGATCTTCGACAAGCATTCCACCCGCACCAGGCTCTCGTTTGAAGCGGGCATGCACCAGCTGGGCGGGGCGGCAATCTATCTTTCCACTCGTGACACCCAGTTGGGGCGTGGCGAGCCGGTTGAAGATGCGGCGCGCGTGATTTCGCGGATGGTGGATATCGTCATGATCCGCACCCATGAGCATGATATTGTCAGGCGGTTTGCGGCGCATTCACGCGTCCCGGTCATTAACGGACTGACCGATGAATATCACCCCTGTCAGATCATCGGGGATATTTTTACGTTCATCGAGCACCATGGCAGCATTGCCGGCAAGACAGTGGCGTGGATAGGGGACTCCAACAACGTTTGCAATACGTGGCTTCAGGCAGCGGAAGTATTCGATTTCAACGTGCATGTCTCCACTCCGCGGGGCTACGAAGTGGAGCCGGAACGGGCAGGTCTTTACGGGACGAGCCACTATGAGGAGTTCGCCGATCCACATGAGGCAGTAAAAGGCGCAGATCTCGTTACCACCGACGTCTGGACCAGCATGGGATTCGAGGCCGAAACCGAGGAGAGAAAAAGGGACTTTGCGGATTTTCGGGTGGATGAGGAAATGATGTCGCACACCCGCAAGGATGCGTTGTTTATGCATTGCCTGCCTGCTCATCGCGGCGAGGAGGTGGCGGCGGAAGTGATAGACGGACCGCAATCGGTGGTATGGGACGAGGCGGAGAACCGTCTGCATACGCAAAAGGCGCTGATTGAATACCTGTTGCTGGGAAGACTGGATAACGCCTGATAGAGCAGGATTTTCAATATGGGTTATTCGGCGAAGTCCAGCCGGCATTTTTTTATCAATGAGACAAGCATGGGAAAAGAAAACAAGGCGAATGCCGCTGAGATTAAAAAAGTAATCCTGGCATTTTCCGGAGGTCTGGATACATCGGTAATCCTGAAGTGGCTGCAGGATACCTATCGGTGCGAAGTTGTCACCTTCACCGCGGACATTGGCCAGGGGGAGGAGGTGGAACCTGCCCGCGCAAAGGCGAAGCAGCTTGGGGTGAGGGAAATTTTTATCGATGACCTGCGCGAAGAATTCGTGCGCGATTTCGTCTTTCCCATGTTTCGCGCCAATACCATTTATGAAGGAGAGTACCTGCTCGGCACCAGCATAGCGCGCCCGCTGATTGCCAAGCGCCAGATCGAAATCGCACGGGAAACCGGTGCGGACGCCGTGTCGCATGGCGCGACCGGGAAAGGTAATGACCAGGTGCGTTTTGAACTCGGTTACTATGCGCTTCAACCGGATATCCAGGTGATTGCGCCGTGGCGCGAATGGGATCTTACGTCCCGGGAAAAGCTTCTGAAATATGCGGAGCAGCACGGAATTCCGGTGGAAATGAAGAAAAAGGAAGGCTCTCCCTACAGTATGGATGCCAACCTTCTGCATATTTCGTATGAGGGACGTATTCTCGAAGACCCTGCGCAGGAGCCGGAAGAGTCGATGTGGCGCTGGAGTGTTTCGCCCGAAAAAGCACCGGACAGTCCGGAATATATCGATCTCGAATTCAGGCAGGGCGATATCGTTGCATTGAATGGGGAAGAGCTTTCGCCGGCGCGCCTGCTCGCCAGACTCAATGAACTGGGGGGCAAGCACGGGATAGGACGCCTGGATCTGGTCGAAAACCGGTATGTCGGTATGAAATCCCGCGGGTGCTACGAGACCCCCGGCGGCACGATCATGCTGCGTGCGCACCGGGCCATGGAGTCCATTACACTGGACCGTGAAGTCGCACATTTGAAAGACGAGCTTATGCCGCGCTATGCCGAACTGATTTACAACGGCTATTGGTGGAGCCCCGAACGCAGAATGATGCAGACGATGATCGATGCGTCACAGGCCCATGTGAACGGCTGGGTGCGGGTGAAGCTCTACAAGGGTAATGTGATTGTCGTGGGGAGAGATTCGAAAACAGATTCGCTGTTTGATCCTCATATTGCGACCTTCGAGGATGACCAGGGTGCGTACAATCAGACGGACGCTGCCGGTTTCATCAAGTTGAATGCACTCAGGATGCGGATTGCCGCCAATTTGAGAAATCGCAAATAATAGCGCTGGAATTACCAGCAGCAATGGAACCAAAGGTGTTGAAAGTGATGCAAGTATCATGCAATCGAGGGCGAAACCTGTACATCTCTGATGATGCATGAACAGAGCAGCGCCAGCGTGAGGTGGAAGGCCCGCTTTATGAAAGCTGCATGAGATTCTTTTGAGAAGATTGATATGCCATCATTCGATATCGTTTCCGAAGTCGACAAGCAGGAAGTTAGAAACGCAGTTGACCAGGTGAATAAGGAAGTGGGCACGCGCTTCGACTTCAAGGGTTCTGACGCCCGCGTGGAGCAGGCGGATTACACGCTTACTGTTTTTGCCGACGATGAATTCAAGCTGGACCAGGTGTTCGACATCCTGACTGCCAAACTGGCCAAGCGGAATGTCGATGTGCGCTCCCTGGACAAAGGTCAGGTGGAAAAAATCAGCGGCAACAAGGTGAAGCAGCTCGTCACGGTTAAAACCGGCGTGGAAAGCGAGCTGGCTAAAAAAATTATCAGGCTCATCAAGGACAGCAAACTCAAGGTGCAAGGCAGCATTCAGGGGGATACCGTGCGTGTTTCAGGCGCAAAGCGGGACACTTTGCAAGACGCCATCCAGCTGGTCAAGAAATCGGTCACGGATTTTCCCCTGCAATTTCAGAATTTCCGCGATTGATCAACGAGCGATTCCGTTGATCCATTTTGCATACAAGCGCTCGGCCACCTGATTTAACGCCAATATCCGGCTGGACAAATCCGCTTGCATTGCCTCTGCAGGTTGCACCGCAGGGCCTGGGCTCGAAGCAATTTCCTCCGCACCGTGGCTGCACCAGTCTTTCACCATTTCTTCGGTCATTTCCACATGGCACTGCAATCCCAAGTGTTTATCCAGTGCGAATGCCTGATTTTTACACCAGGGGCTGGAAAGCAACAGTGTGGTGTTATCCGGGATAGTAAAAATCTCGCCATGCCAGTGGAACACCTCGCACTTTGACAGATTCCCGAACCACTCCCGGGCTGACTGATTATCGGCAGTGCTCGCCTCACCCCAGCCGATTTCCTTGATCGGGCTTTTGGAAACCACTCCTCCCAGCGCCTTCGCCATTAATTGACCGCCGAGACAGTGCCCCAATACAGGAATAT
This sequence comes from Nitrosospira sp. TNL300, assembly GCF_055385915.1. Classification (NCBI taxonomy): domain Bacteria; kingdom Pseudomonadati; phylum Pseudomonadota; class Betaproteobacteria; order Nitrosomonadales; family Nitrosomonadaceae; genus Nitrosospira; species Nitrosospira sp. TNL300. Next base: position 1,211,632 of record NZ_AP041005.1, read on the forward strand.
CGTTTGTCACTGCCTGGCGGATCAACGAGAGTTCATTTCTGATCCAGGGCAAATCATCATTTACGCTCATCGGGCCACCCATGAATACCAAGCCGCTAAATTGACCCGCGTCGGCAGGTACACTTTCACCGGCATCGATTTTTATGAGTTGCCAGGGAATGGCATGGCGATCGAGAAACGTGGCGAAATAGCCCGGCCCTTCGATTGGAAAATGCCTGAAGATTGCGACCGGCTTCATGGACAGGTTTGCACTCCGCTCGCTGGCGAGTAGGAATGGGAGGAAAGGGAATCCAGATATTTAGTACCGGTCAGCGTGGCGCCAAGGGGCTATCTCGGTATCCGCAATCACCCTCTGGCCGGTAACCTGGATGCCATCAAAATCTGCGCGTTCGTGTGCGCCCACGAGGTAAGTTCCGGTCTTAACCAGGATCTCCACCTGTCCATTCGCCACTGCGACGCTACCGCCACCGATGCGCTTGCTGACACTGAAACGGGTGCCAATGTCCCTGATGTAGGTGGTTCCCACCTTCAGATTCAGTTTTCCGGGCTGGTTACCCCTGACATCAAAAAAGGCGTTGCCCCGCAACAGTTCAATCCCGCTGGGTTCCGTATTGGTGACAGCAACACTGCTGTCGGCATCGAGACTGATCGCGATATCGGGCGTTGCAAGAACAGTGAGCCGCTGGCCGGGAATGGTTTCATGGAGACGCGTCTTTATCGGCGCGGCAATGAACCAGGATAACAGGCCGAGCCCCACGGCGGTGGTTACGATGGAGCCATGCACCACGAACGGTAGCCACCACCGGTCGCGGATTATGTCAGGCATGCAACTATATCCTCGCAATGACGAAGCGTTTGCCGGTGTGTCTGTCAGTGCTTGAATTGACCGTGATTGATATTCCTTCTGCAGTCGTGCTTCGGCAACTGTTATTTTTTTGAAGGGTCGGTAACGAAACCTATTCGCACCAGTCCCGCCTTTGCTGCAATGGACATCACCTGCGCTACCTGCTCGTAGTGGACATGTTTGTCGGCGCGGATATGAAGCTCGATATTTGGATTTTGTCCTACCGCCTCAGTGAACCGCGGCGCCAGTTGATCCATTGTAACCGATTCACCGTTCCAGTAAAGACTGGAGTCGTCACGCAGTGCGAATTCCACGTGTTCCGGTTGAGTGATGTTTGGGCTGCTCGATGCCTTCGGCAGATCGATTTTAACGGAATGCGTAAGCAGCGGCGCCGTAATGATAAAAATCACCAGCAGTACCAGCATCACGTCCACCAATGGTACGACGTTGATTTCAGCCATCGGTAGCTGCCGGTTACTGCTGTTCATGCTGCCGAATGCCATTACAACCTCCTTTCGCCGGGTGCCGCCGCGGGGGAAACCAACGGAGTAACCACCCGCAAGGAACGCTCATCGCCGGGAGATCCGCCTGTTTTTGTTCCAACCGTGATCAGGACGAAAAGATCATGGGCAAAGGCATCGAGTCGCGCCAGCCAGATGCGATTGCGCCGTACAAACGTGTTATAGGCCAAAACCGCGGGAATTGCCACCGCCAGCCCGAGCGCTGTCATGATCAACGCTTCTCCCACGGGACCTGCTACCTTGTCCAGCGTACCCTGGCCGGATAATCCGATTTGGATCAAGGCGTGATAGATGCCCCATACCGTGCCAAACAAGCCGATATAGGGGGCAGCCGAACCTGCGGATGCAATCACGGTGAGACCATTTTCCACCTGCGCTGCTTCCTGGTCGAGGCCATTGCGCAGTATGCGGGTGATGAATTCGCTCGCGCCGCCCGCTGCCGCGAGATTTTGCAATCCATGTTTCTCCGAATCGGCGGCTGCGTTCATTGCCAACCTGGCAAGTTGCGCAAAGGCGTTGTCATCCGAATCCTCTTTCAGCGTCGAATTTACTTCCTGCAACGAACCCGCGCTCCAGAAACGCTTGAGAAAGGTATCAGCCTGCTTTCCCGCCATGATATTGGAGATACCCTTGGTCAGTATGAGATACCAGCTTGCTACAGAGAGCGCAAGCAGCAGTATGAGCACCGTCATACCGACGCCGTCGAGCTGCGCCAGAAAATTTGAAAATCCGAGACCTGTTTGCATTAGGTTAATCTCCTTGGAGTACAAAGTTGAAGGGTTGCAGGGCAACAGCCCGCACCGGTTGACCATTGCGTACGGTGGGTGTGCAGCGCCAGGTTTTGACAGCGGTCATGGCAGCTTCGTCCAGCCGTTTGAAACCACTGCTGTTCACTACGTGTGCCACATTGACGTATCCTTTTTCATCCAGTTCCACTCTTAATACGAGCTTTCCTTCCTCGCCGAGCCGTTTCGAAAGCGCCGGATAAGTCGGCGCATTCAAGTGAGGGCACGCGACCGATAATTCCGAGGAAAGCGAAACCGGGCCAGCCGGCATTTGCGGCGCAGGGGCTGCTTCCACTACCGGCTCGGGTTCGGCTTCAGGCTCGGCTTCGGGTGCCGGTTCCGGTGGAGGAGGTGGCGCGACCGGCTCGCTTTCAGTCAGTGGCGGCGCCTTTGCAACGAGTTGCTGAGGTTGCGGTTTCTTTACAGGTTTAGGTTTAGGCTTCGGCGGAGGAGGTGGCGTTTCAGGCTTGGCCTCTTCCTTCGGTTGGGGCGAAGGAATGAAATTTACTATCAGTGTCGCTAGTTGTTCCGGTGGGGGAATCAGCTGTTGTTTGAACAGGAAATAAAGCAAACCGGCGTGGATCACAACGACGAACATCAAGCCAGACAAGGATATGCTGTTGTGCTTCAAGTTCATTGCCTGCCCTGTCATCTCAATGCTTTCCATTCTGCTTTCCATTGGCGGTATCGACAGTATTTCGCGCCAGCCATTCCTCGACGAGCGACTTGTTGATCAGGCCCATCCTGACCGTGCGCTGATGTTTCTGATCATAGAAATAAGTCCGCGGTACTTCGCCGTACCAACGACCGTCGATTTCCTGGCGCAGGCGTTCCGGCATATCCTCTGCGAAAACCCATTGTTCGAACTTGGCGGTTCCATAGTTTGCCGCCCGGTCAGCGAGTTGAGGCATATCATCGATCGTATCGGTAGCAATCAGTACCACATCCAGTCCGGGGTGACTCTTTTCAAGCTCGCTCAGCATTTTGAGTTCAGTGGGGCAATACTGGCAATCGAGGGACCAGAGGACGAGAATGAAAGGTTTGTTCGGTCGGGATGCAAGCACTTGCTCGAGGCTTCCCGATGTAAAGGGACGAATGCTTTCCACCGCACTGGCAACGCCGACAGCATTGATGAAGAACATCAGTACGAATGCCATCCGAAGCAGGGAACTGCCAGAGCTACCGATCAAACCGCGGGGCGATGAGGTGAATCGGAATTTCAGAGTACCTGACATTGGTAATGTAAATCTAATTAAGAATCACTTGCAATTCAAGGCGGAATTGTACCACTAACAGGCGACTGCACAAATATTCGGGATGCAGTTTCGGTTTTTTCTGGGTAAATTTAGGCAACTTTGGGAAGGAATTTTAGATATCTCCGACGACCCCGCGTCCATGATAGGCAAGAAAAAGGATTACTACAATGCGACAAATTGTCGCAGGAGCAGAACAGCCTCCTTCGAAAAAACCTCATTGGGACTCAAATGCGACTGTCCCGCTCTCGCGCTTTTCGAATATCGGGCATGGGATCATGAAGACTGTATTTCTTCATACCTTGCTCAAGCCCGACCCTGGAGAGGCATACGAATAAACTTCACCTGGCATTACCTGCTTTGTTAAAACAGCTATAGTAACCCGCCAAAAGTTTGCTAACATTGCCGCCGGTGAGGAGTTTGCTCCTGTTCTGTCATCTTCCGAGAGGCGAATCGTCCTGGCTACAAAACAGGAATTTTCGAATTTTCTGGCTGAAATCGAACGGCGCGCCTATAAGCAAGCTTTGTTTGCCATACGCGATGAACATCTTGCCCTGGATATTGTTCAGGACTCGATGATGAAGCTTGTCGAGAAATATTCGGCCAAACCCCTGGAAGAATTACCTCTCCTGTTTCAACGCATCCTGCAAAATACCATCCGGGATTTTTATCGTCGACAGAAAACGCGCTCACTGTGGACGACGCTGTTTTCAGCATTCATTCCTTCCGATCATGAAAAGGAAAGTGAAGATTTCGATCTGCTGGAAACTTTGCAATCCGATGCGTCATCATCTAAGGTTAATGATCCCCACCAACAGCTCGAGCAGTCGCAACTTATCAATCTGCTCGAGAGGGCTATTGAAACCCTGCCGGCACGTCAACGCGAGGCTTTTCTACTGCGTTACTGGGAGGAAATGGATGTTATGGAAACTGCGAAAATCATGGGGTGCTCTGAAGGGAGCGTAAAAACGCACTGTTCCCGTGCAGCCCATGCACTTGCCGCAATGTTGAAAAAACATGGAATCGGACTATGAGTGAAACTGATATAGGGAGGGAAGTGGCGCGGTTGCTGGATCGCGGACTCGATGACATCAAGCAGGGCACATTGAATCGTCTCCAGTCTGCGCGCCGGGCTTCTCTGGAAAATTACCATGTGGCGGAAACAGTCGTCCGGCTTGGCCAGAGCGGGCAGGTCGCTTCATCGCGAGGGGGGCACCATGGTCATTCACGGGTTGGCAAATTGTTATCGGTGATAACATTGTTGCTGGCTTTGGCGGGGGCCATTTATTGGCAGAATTTGCAGCAGAGTGATGAGAATGAGGAAATCGAGATAATGCTGCTCGTGGATGATCTGCCGATAGATGCCTATCTGGACGATGAGTTGGGTGAATGGTTAAATCAGTCATAGCCATCACATCGGCGCTGTGCCTGTTACTTTCGGTCCCGGTTGAAGCAGGTCAACCTGTCTGGGAAGAATTGAAGCCGCAGCAAAAGGAGGCGTTGGCTCCGCTCGCACAGGAGTGGAACGGGATGGACCCTGTAAAGAAGAAGAAATGGCTGGGCATTGCCAGACGCTATCCGCATATGACACCCGAAGAGCAGCACCGAACCCAGTTGCAGATGCGGGATTGGTATTCGCTGACCCCTGAACAGCGGGAACTGGTACGTGAGAAGTATAAAACCATCAAGAAATTACCGCCGGAAAAGCGCCAGGAAATAAAGCGCAAATGGCGTGAGCATGAGCATCAGCAATGAAGCATCCCACTGTGGCAGGCGATTCAACACAGGCAGACAGGCAGAGGCGTCTCCCGGTTTTCTGAGTTGTTTTCTGTTTTTTCTCAATATTGCACTGTAATAAGACCAATACGAAAGCCTTCCTGAATGGATTTCCCGACACCATGAAAATTTCCGCGCCGGGACTGGGGCGGAGATTACTGAGTATGCTGTATGAATCGCTGATTCTGGTTGCGGTTCTGTTTATCGCCAGTTTCGTTTTTCATCTTGTCTTCCGGGATACCAGTTCCGTTTTTTTCCGACCCGCATTCCAGCTTTACCTGCTCGTGGTTGCAGGTATTTATTTCACCTGGTTCTGGACCCACGGTGGACAAACATTACCCATGCAAACCTGGAAGTTGCGTGTAGTCAGTGCCGACGGAGGTCACCTTAATCTGAAGCAGGCGCTCGCACGCTATCTCTTTGCCGTCATCGGCATCTTTTTGTTCGGTTGCGGGATATTGTGGGCGTTATTCGACCGGGATGGATTGTTCCTGCATGACCGGCTTGCGGGTACCCGGATCGTGAGGATCGAGCAGTGAGAATACCTGGCAGGATCGAACGTATTATGGGGCTGGGGCTGGGACGCGACCGAAGTCGCAGTTCCAGGGTCGTCCCCGATCAGACCTGGAACTGCGGCATATCTGGATCAGGCATTGAGGCTACGCCGTTCCTCCCACTGTCAACCCATCTATGCGAAGGGTTGGCTGACCCACGCCTACCGGCACGCTCTGGCCTTCCTTGCCACAGGTGCCCACACCGGGATCAAGCGACAGATCGTTACCGATCATCGAAACGCGGGTGAGTATATCGGGACCGTTGCCGATCAGGGTGGCGCCTTTCACCGGATACGAAATTTTTCCGTTTTCGATCATGTAGGCTTCCGCAGCCGAAAATACGAATTTCCCGCTGGTGATATCCACCTGTCCCCCGCCGAAATTGACCGCATATAATCCGTGCTTCACGGAAGCGATGATTTCTTCCGGGGTTTTGTTCCCATTCAGCATATACGTATTCGTCATGCGCGGCATGGGAATGTGCGCAAACGATTCGCGTCTTGCATTTCCAGTGACGGGAACGTTCATCAGTCGTGCATTCAGGCTGTCCTGCAAATAACCCTTGAGTATTCCGTTTTCGATCAGCACTGTGCACTGCGTGGGATTCCCTTCATCATCGACATTGAGCGAGCCCCGCCGGCGTGCAATAGTGCCGTCATCCACCACCGTCACTCCCGGTGCAGCCACGCGTTCGCCGATTCGGCCCGCAAACGCGGAACTCCCCTTGCGGTTGAAGTCTCCTTCCAGCCCGTGGCCGATGGCCTCATGCAACAGTATTCCCGGCCAGCCCGCACCGAGCACCACGGTCATGGTTCCGGCAGGCGCCGGTTTTGCATGCAGGTTCACGACCGCCTGGTGAACCGCTTTTGCAGCATAGTCGCGCAGCACGTCATCCGTGAAGTATGCATAGTCGAAGCGTCCTCCTCCTCCTGCAACTCCTTGCTCACGGTTGCCGTTTTCCTCGGCGATAACCTGCAGCGAGAGACGTACAAGCGGGCGCACATCAGCTGCCAGAAGACCATCACTGCGGGCAACGAGAACCACTTCGTATTCCCCTGAGAGGGAGGCCATGACCTGGATAACACGTTTGTCCAGCGCCCGCGCATAACTCTCGAGCTTTTCGAGCAAAGCCACCTTGTCCGTATCCTTGAGGCTGGCAATCGGATCCTCCGGCAGATAAAGCTCGCGCCCCTTGCTGCGCTTGACGGCCTGCACCGATTGCGTGACGCCATGGCGGGCGATGGCTCGCGTGGCCTGTGCAGCGGACACCAGCGCAGGCATGCTGATGTCGTCCGAATACGCAAAAGCGGTCTTGTCTCCGCTGACTGCCCGTACACCCACGCCCTGATCGATATTAAAGCTGCCGGATTTGACTATGCCTTCTTCCAGAGCCCAGCCCTCGGCCCGGCTATACTGAAAATACAGGTCGGCATAATCAACGCGGTGCGCAAGCATCTGGCCGAACACGTTCTGCAACCCGGTTGCATCCAATTCATGAGGTGCAAGCAGACAACTGTTGGCTGTCGCGAAAAGATCGTTAACCTGGATAGTCTGTTCTGTAATCATGGTAGTTAGTGGTGGAGAAGGAGAACAAGGTTCAATGGAATTCAGCAGTGACGCAGCGTGCGGTGATTCAAGGCAGGCAGGCTGCTGCGCAAGCTCGCCTGGTATTCCGGATCGATATCCGCGATGACGACTCCTGGTCCGCGCGGGAGGCGGTCCAGCACCACGCCCCAGGGATCGACTATCATGCTGTCCCCATGGGTTTCCCGCCCATTGATATGGTATCCCCCCTGAGCAGGCGCAACGACGTATGCCAGATTTTCGATGGCGCGGGCGCGAATCAAGGTTTCCCAGTGCGCCTTGCCCGTGGTGGCGGTAAAAGCCGCCGGGGCGAAGATAATGTCTACCTGTCCCATGGAACGGTAAAGCTCGGGAAAGCGGATATCGTAGCAGATGGAAAGGCCGATGCGGCCAAAGGGGGATTCCAGGGCAACGACACCCTGGCCTGCCTCAATGGTTTCTTCTTCGGCATAGCGTTCAGCCCCCAGCTCCAGACCGAACAAATGTATTTTGTCGTACCGTGCGACCTGCTCACCGTTGTCGTTGTATACCAGGCAACTGTTTCGCACCTTGTCAGGGCGGGAAGAAACCAGGGGTACCGAGCCGCCTACGAGCCACAGGCCGAGACGCCTGGCAGTATTGCCCAGGAATTCCTGTATCGGCCCCTGATTATCCTGCTCACGTGCCGCTACTCTATCAGCATCCTCCATTCCCATCAGACAGAAATACTCGGGGAGCGCCGCCAGCTTCGCGCCGCGTGATGCAGCCATCTCCAGAAGCCGCCCGGCTTCTTCCAGATTGGCGTAGATATTTGGACCTGCCGCCATTTGAATGGCGGCAACACGAATCGGCCCCCTGTGGGCTGTTTCAGGAGGAAGTGAGTTACAGGCTACGGAGTCTTGCATATTTAAAGTGTATTTTCCGGGCAGCGGGGAATACAGAGTAACTTAAAAGATTGTCTTTATAAAGTATTGGGACTGATACCGCTTCCGGCATTGTCCACAGATCGCCCGCGGGCTACCATGTCTGGATTTAATGCACGGACTGGTTTGGCGGGTGTCGTATAACCTTGCGTGAGCAGACTCTGGTCATGGTTGAGGTCCCGCCAGTTCCGGAGCGGGTTGCCCTATTTGGATTACGACAGGATCTGCCCAGGTGCCGGTAATATTGTAGTCTCTTGATGGAGCAGGTGTTTTCTGCATGGCTGTGTTTGCAATTACCGATGCCATCCCGACTACGGGAGACGCGAGCCCATAGGAAGGGGTAACCTTGATGTGAAGTTTTTGTGTTTCCGCCTCGAGATTCATCTGTCCATTCATAGTAACCCTTGCAGCCGGCCCGTTTATATTAAGCTCATCCGTCGATGCAATACCACTCGCGATATATATGTTGCCGGAGATGTCGTCAAATCCGAAACCTTCACTGAACACATCGCGAAAGTCCAGGGTGATTCGCCGCGGCAGAGAACGGAGATTGAAAATGCCAAAGAGCCTGCCAATTCCTGGCTCAAACCCGGGAAACTGTCCACGTCTTGCGCCAAGCTTAAACTTGCCATACAAGGTGGAGTAATCTATCGACAGGGGATCCCCCTGCCAGGACAGGATGCCCTCAAGCGTGCCGCTTCCACTGGTTACGCGATCAGGAAGGCCGAGCCGCTCCAGAAATCTCCCAATGTCATTTGCTTCCAGCCTGACCGTAGCCTGCGTCTGCGAAGTTGCGGCCCGGTTTTTCCATAGACCTCGCATTGTTATCGAGCTGTCCGGGTTGACAATGTGCAGTTTGTCGATATACCAGTTCCGTTCTTCCTGATTTGCAACCAATTCCAGCTTACCCAGTTGTTTCTCGCCAAAAACAAAGTCGTCCGCGATTACATCGAGCGCCGGCAGATCCTTTTCCTGTTGCCTGCTCCTGGATACGGTACCTGGCCCGGAAGGAGGGATTGCAGGAATGATCAGCCTGTTCAGTCGCGCCACTATCTTGCCGATGCCGGATGGATTCCAGGTGATGCCTCCATTGACCTCCTCACTTGCAATCATGCAATACCACAGACCGTCTTTTTTGTTAGCATCCAGCCTGACATCATCGAACTGCCTGCCTAGAAAGCCAAGCGATCCTATATCCAGGTTTAAGCCGCTCAAACTGGAAGGGGCGGCAGATTGGATTTCGAGTTGCTTGAGCAAGAGGCGCCAGCGGTCGAGATTCAATACGGGCAATGCACCCTTTATCACGATACCGGGCTCTTCAGGAAGAAAAACGGTTGAGGGACCGAAAACGACGGAACCGCGCTCCATGTAAAAATGACCGGCATCGTCCCGGCCGCGGCTGATCTTTGCCTTGATGCGCTCGCCATAGCTCAGGTGCAGTTCCTCGCTCTGCATATCCGTTGCCTTTCTTTCGAATTTCACTGGTATTGCATCATGCGCGGCCTTCGACAACGGCTCGGGCAGATCCGATGAAATTCCCTTCAAGGATGATTCAACGATCACATCTGTGGACCGGTTGTCTACGAGCACCGCTGCTTGCCAATCGCTGCTGCCATGTACGTGCCGAGTCCAGAAAGGGGCGCTGCGTGACGTGCTGGCTTGGGAGGCTTCATTCAGGTTGTCGAAATTGACCTTGCCGATAGCGGAAAAACGTACGCCACCGCCTGGCATATCAGAGGAAGTGATCAGCACGGGACCGCCGAGAAGACGGCCGCTCAGGTTTTTCGTTCTTATTTCAGAACCAGTAAAGGTCAGTGCGCCGTTCAATTGCTCCAGCTCGGGAATATGTGGACCCGGATCGATCCGGTTGTTCATGAATCGGTAGTTGCCCCACAGTTTGATTTCCCCTGAACCGCGCAGAGGAGTATCAAGTTTGAGCAGCAATCTTCCGTCGCCAGAAATACGGGTATTGTCCACCAGCCAGTTATCGTAGGTGTCCAGTGTTTTTGCGGCAGCGAATGCCAGAAACTGATGGGTGGCGCCGGTCGCTTCCAGTTCGGTTTTGAGTCTCGCCTCGGCGGCAGTCATGTCAGGAATGATCAATCTTGCCTTCCCCAGGCGTGCCCCAAGAATATCTCCTTTAGAAACATTGATCTCCATGCGATTATCGTTAAGGTGCACGTTGCCTGCGAGATTCTCTATCCGGGGCCAGCCGGGAAGATGATCGAGCAACACGCCCGATATCTTTGCGGCAAATTCGAAGACGCCGGGATTGCTTGAGGCGAAGAGGGATCGAGCCAGATTCCCCTTTAGGTGAAGCCGGGCATTCGAAATATTCCCCGCAACAATGGATTCGCCCAGCCAGTCAGGAAAATACTCGCTCCCTTTCACCCTCCCCTTGGCAGGCAGGAGACGCAGCAGAGAAGGCACGTCAGCGCGGGTGAGATGAGTTGTCAAGTCGAGGATACCCGGGCTGCCAAGCACTGTCTGGTAATTTCCATAGGCTGACCCGGCTGCATATGCACTGGAGAAGGAGATATTGCTGAACTTTATCGACTTTGAACCGTTGCTGGTCAGGTTCCATCTTATCTGTCCGGTAAGTATATTCAGCGTTATCGGTTCAACGGGTGTATCCGGCGGTTGCAGCACGGTGTTTTGGGAATCCAGATTCAGCGTGCCCCCCTGTTCGGTAATGTCAATATTCCCGCTGACACCAGTGAAGGCAGGCATGCTATTGGACCTTTTCATTCCCAGTCTGGTAAATCTCCCCATGGCATGGAAAGAAGAGGGTGTCGGCCATTCGCCCGTCCATTTTATCAACATCGAATGCAGTTTACCGCGGGGGGAAACGGCGCGGATTTTAGTCCGGAGCGGCTCGCTCATCGGCAGGTATTTCGTCAACTCCTCCAGTTTATCCAGTCTCAGATTCTGGACGCTTAATGTGTTGCTATCCGGTTTGCCGGCATCGTGGTGAAGCTGCTGCAACGAAAAATTCAGCAAAGGCAAGGGCGGTTTGCCATAAAACGCAGCGGTGAGCCGACGTGCGAAAAGTTGACTGCCGTTGCTGCCTTTATCATCTATCTTGTGCCACCCGATCCTGCCTGCCAGCCTGGTCAGGTTCAATTCGGGCAGAGTCGGCGCGAGCCGCGCCTTTACATTCTGCAGGCGCATGTCTGCCGTAACTTTGTTCATATCTGCTCCGTCGATACCCGCCCAGATACGCAGCGCCCCAACACCCCGATTCAACTTTATTTCCTCGGGGAAGGGCAGCCAGGCACGCCAGGCCGCTATATCGGCGCGGGTTATCTGCATGAAAAGCCGGCCCCGCCACAATCCGGGATTTGCGAGCGACTCTCCCATGAAATCTCCGCGCATATCGAGGTGGGAGGCAAGCCGCGCGGGGGGTACGGCACGGATGCCGAAGCGATGATGTCTGCCTCGGTTCTCAAGGCGCAGATTGACCAGCAGTTCCAGTTGCGGGGCAGCGCGCTGGTCATCCTGCCAGAGGATATTGGCATTGTTTATGATGACTTGCCTCTGGTTAAGGAGCCAGTCGAAAAAGCCATCTTCACTTCCGGCAAATTCCTGCTTCAGTGCGAATCCGGCGACATGAATGACGCCGGCAGCGTCTCGACGTACGATCAAATCAGGCTGATCGATTGCGATTTCACGAAAAAGCAATTCGCCATGCAATATCGAACGCCATGAAAACGTGCCTTCAAGGCGGTTCAGCAGCAAGGTGACACCCTCGTTATCATGCACACGCACATCACGCAGCATCATGTGAGGACGGAACCCGTCCCAATTCGCGCTGATCTCGCCCAGCGTTACATATTGGCCGGAAGCATGGCTGATGGCGGAAGCGATGTTTTCACGGTACTGTTCGATATTCGGCAACAGCCAATAGCGGAGAGACAACAGCAGAACCGAAAAGACGGCTGCAACTGCGATCAGCACCCACATGGAAAGCCGGAACAGGAAGCTCCGTAGCACAAAAGGTGAAATTGCTGACAGGTTCAATAAATTGTTCCGGTACGGGTACTGGGGGAAGGACTCAGGAACATTCGGACCGTTGTTGATTATTCGTTAAATCATACTCACGGGAAGGAACCTGATCCGGAGGTGAATGCCGAGGGGAGACGTGACAAAGCGGATTAGATGCCGCAACAGGTTCTTTGTTCAATCCTTCAATAGAAGCTGGGGCACAGGTTGTGCAGGAATTATCTACTCCACTCATTATCCTCCCGTTTTATTTTAACCTGAATTCAACCATGCCTTCCGATAGTCCCGCCAGAGAACTAGTGCAATCTATCCTGCCGCTGAGCCGTTACGTCCAGGGTCAGCTGGCAAGCAACGCCGGCCTGCTGGCTGAGCTGGAGCAAAACCTGGAGCGCCCTTTTGTGGGAGAGGAAATGCAGGCATTTCTGCAGGCATCCGCCCAAGGAATAAATGATGAGGAAGGACTGCACGCGGTCCTGCGCGGCTTGCGTAAACAGGTGCTGCTGCGGGTAGCGTCGCGGGACTTGGCAGGACTGGCTGATCTGGCCGAAGTGATGTCATCCATGACAGCTCTGGCGGAGCTTACCATCGGTTTCGCGCTGGAGCGCTTGTACACCTGGCTGTCTGAGCCAGGGCGTTATGGTCAACCGAAAAGCGCCGATAACCGGGTTCAGCAGATGCTGGTCATCGGGATGGGAAAGCTTGGCGGTGGCGAACTCAATGTTTCCTCTGACGTGGATCTTATTTTCGTATATCCGGAAGATGGCGAGACCGATGGGCACCGGTCAATTTCCAATCAGGATTTTTTCGTTCGGCTGGGGCGGAAACTGATTACAAGTCTTAATGACATTACCGCAGACGGTTTCGTTTTCCGAGTGGATATGCGGTTGCGGCCGTATGGGGAAAGCGGGCCCTTGACGATGAGCTTTACCATGCTGGAAGAATATCTGATCACCCAGGGACGGGAATGGGAGCGTTATGCATGGATCAAAAGCCGGGTCGTAGCAGGTCCGCGCGAAGAAAAATCGGCACTTGTAGAACAGATCACGCAACCCTTCGTGTTTCGCAAGTACCTGGACTTTGGCGCCTATGAATCCATGCGCGCGCTTCATGCCCAAATTCGCCGGGAGGTTCAGCGCCGGGAAATGTACGGAAATATCAAGCTTGGGTCGGGCGGTATTCGCGAAATCGAGTTCATTGCCCAGGTATTCCAACTGATCCGGGGCGGACGCGATCCAGATTTCCGCATCCGGCCCACGCTCGCTGTACTGCGCTTGCTGGGGGAAAAGCAGCAGTTACCGGGGGAAACGGTGGCAGAACTGGTAGAGGCATACGCTTTTTTACGCAACCTTGAGCATCGCCTGCAGTATCTTGACGATCAACAGACCCACGTTCTGCCTGAAAGCTCACCGGACCAGTCGCTGATTGCAGCTTCGATGGGTTTTGCGTCCTATGACGGATTTTTAAAGAAGCTCAACGATCATCGCTCGAATGTAACACGACATTTTGAGGCTATCTTCGCCACGCCGCGCACTTCGGAGGCCTCCAATGCGCTTGCCGACCTGTGGAAGGCTGGAGAAGACGGCGTTCAAGCCGAAGGCGCACAGACGCAACTCGCTAAACTGGGGTTTTCCAATCCGGAGAAAGTTCTTGAGTGTGTGGAGGAATTTCGCTCGGGCACCCGCTACAGGCAACTGCCGCAAACGAGCAAAAAACGCATCGATGCGCTTGTTCCTGCCCTGATCGAAGTGGCTGCAAGGTTTCCTTCCGCAGACCTCACGCTGGAACGACTGATACAGTTGCTGGAGACCGTCAGCAGGCGTTCAGCTTATCTGGCCCTGCTGCGCGAGCATCCTCACGCGTTGGGACGGGTAGCCAAGCTCGTCAGCGCGAGCCACTGGGCCAGTGAATACCTGAACAGGCATCCGATCCTGCTGGACGAACTGCTCCCGGGGCAGTTTCGAAATCCGCTCGATTGGTCTCGTGCCGGGGAAAGGCTGATGCGCCAATTGCAGGATGCGGAGGGTTCCGGCGGCACTGATGTCGAACAGCAAATGGATATATTGCGGCATTTCCACCATGCCCAGGTATTTCAGTTGCTGGCGCGGGATGTGGAAGGATTGCTGCCCCTTGAGACCTTGAGTGATCATCTTTCCGATCTTGCCGACTTGTTGCTCGATACCGTATTGCACCTTGCCTGGTCGGGGTTGAGGAGGAGGCATAGAGATATACCCGCTTTTGCCATCATCGGCTATGGCAAGCTCGGCGGCAAGGAACTAGGTTATGCCTCTGACCTCGATATCATTTTTCTCTATGACGATCCCCATGCCGACGCTCCAGAAAGCTATGCCCGGCTGAGCCAGCGTATCAACTCATGGCTCACCAGTTACACTTCCGCGGGATTGCTCTACCAGACAGACCTGCGTTTGCGCCCCAATGGCAGCAGCGGCCTGCTGGTGAGTTCGATTCAGGCATTTGCTGAATACCAGCATCATCATGCGTGGGTCTGGGAGCATCAGGCGTTGACCCGAGCCCGATTCGTAGCCGGAGATGCACAGATAGGAGAGGCATTCGAGCGTATTCGAAGGGAAGTGCTGCGTCACCCGCGGGAATTGCCGGATCTGAAACGGGAAGTATTGGTAATGCGACAAAAAATGCTCAACGCTCACCCCAATACCAGCGGGTTGTTCGATATCAAGCATGATCGTGGAGGCCTTATCGATGTCGAGTTCATCGTGCAGTACCTGGTCCTTGGACACGCCTGCCATCACAAGGAGCTGACCGGCAATATCGGTAATATCGCGTTGTTGAAGCTGGCGGCAAAACTGGGATTGATCAGGAATGAAGTCGCAGAGCCGGCCCTTAATGCCTATCGGGAATTCCGGCGGACGCAACACTGGCTGAGATTGAGCGGTTACTCCGACCTCGCTGGTTCGTCTTCCGCGAACGGCAAATCGCAAAAGTTTGCGCGTGTTGAAGCAGATTATTTTGAGAATGAAATCGCCGCAGTTTCCGGGTTGTGGAGCGAAGTCTTCGGCGCATCCGCGGTTTAGCCCTCCCTGGATTCATGCACATCTGATCAGCGGTTCGATACGAATGAATGCCTACGCGTCTGGCATTCAGGATAAATTCCCCTTTGATAGCAATTCCAGAATAATTCCAGGCACTAACGGACGAGCCGGGATAGGGATGTGGAACGGTTGCAAGTCCGGTGCAAACAGTTTGCTTTCCTGCATCCCTTCTCTTGAAAGGGAATCCGGAGGATCAGGAAATACGTTAGAATATACGAACTTAAATTCTCTCCGGAGTCTATGAATGTCAATAGCTGATCGCGACGGTGTGATCTGGAGTGATGGAAAGATGATCCCGTGGCGTGAGGCTACCACCCATGTACTCACCCACACCCTGCACTACGGGATGGGGGTATTCGAAGGATTGCGTGCCTACGAAACGCCCCGCGGACCTGCAATTTTCCGTCTGAAAGAACACACCGATCGTTTATTCAATTCCGCGCACATCTTCATGATGAAGATGCCCTATGACAAGGCTACATTGATGCAGGCGCAGTGCGATGTCGTAAGGCAGAACGATCTCAAGTCGGGCTATATCCGCCCCATCGTATTTTATGGTTCGGAAGCAATGGGCATCTCAGCCAAAACACTTTCCGTGCATGTGGCTATTGCAGCCTGGGCATGGGGCACGTATCTCGGCCCTGATGGTCTCGAAAAAGGTATTCGTGTCAAGACTTCGTCATTTACGCGGCATCATGTGAATATCAATATGTGCCGCGCCAAATCGGTCACCACCTATGCAAATTCTATCCTCGCTCATCAGGAGGTAGCGCATGACGGCTATGATGAGGCACTGCTTCTCGATGTGGACGGCTATGTTGCCGAAGGGGCTGGTGAAAACATATTCATCGTGAAACGGGGCAAATTGTATACCCCCGACATGACTTCCTGCCTGGAAGGCATTACGCGCGCGTCTCTCATAGAGCTTGCTGGAGAAATCGGAATTCCGGTTATCGAGAAGCGTATCACCCGCGATGAAGTCTATTGTGCGGATGAAGCCTTTTTTACCGGCACGGCAGCCGAGGTAACGCCGATCAGGGAACTGGATAATCGCACGATCGGCAGCGGCAGGCGCGGCCCTGTCACGGAAAAGCTCCAGACCCTCTTTTTTGAATGCGCCAGGGGAAATGGCAAACATGCCGACTGGCTCACTTATGTCTGATAAAACTTTATATCCTCATCGATCCATTTAAGCGATACGTCTTAGGAAAATCTGATGCAGAAGCTTGCCTCCAATACCCAGCGCCAGATCGAGGTGACGTCCGATGATCTGCCGCTTCATTGTCCCACGCCTTCCATGCTGTTATGGAATTCGCATCCCCGCGTTTTTCTGCCCATAGAAGATACAGGGGAAGCGCTGTGTCCCTACTGCGGCACCCATTATGTACTCAAGGGCGGCGCAGTTGCAGGCCACCATTGATCGGAACACATCTTAAAACCCGAATACGAGCAGCACAGCCGTAAACAGTGTGAATACTGCACTGAAGATACCATTGAGACCATTGATACAGCTGAAGTTCATCTACTATCCACCATCATCCATGCGCCAACTTCCACCAGAAATCTTCAAAGCCTATGACATCCGAGGGATTTTCGGAAAAACACTGACCGTTGAAGGTGCCGAAGCGATTGGTCACGCCATCGGCTCTGAGGGGCGTGCACGCGGACTTGCTGCCATCACCATAGGGCGCGACGGAAGGTTGTCGGGTCCCGATTTGGTGCAAGCCCTGGCCAGGGGTCTGCAAAAAAGCGGCGTCAACGTAATCGATGTCGGTGCTGTCGCGACCCCGATGCTCTACTACGCGGCGCATGAGTTGTCCGGTTATTCCGGCGTGATGGTAACCGGGAGTCATAATCCGCCGGAATACAACGGCTTTAAAATGGTACTGGGGGGAGAAACGCTTGCTGCGGAATCAATACAGGCCTTGCGTGCGCGCATCGAAAATGAAGACCTTGCTCACGGCAATGGCAGCTACCACAAGCAGGACATTGCGGAAGGATATCTCCGACGCATAACCGCGGACATAAAGCTGGCGCGGCCCATGAAGATTATTATCGATTGTGGCAATGGGATACCCGGTTTATACGCTCCAGAGTTGTACCGCAGGCTCGGATGCGACGTAACGGAGCTGTTTTGCGAGGTCGACGGCAATTTTCCCAATCATCATCCGGATCCCTCGGTACCCGAGAATCTGCGGGATGTAGTGCAGGCGCTTGAAACGACCGACGCCGAGATAGGGCTGGCGTTCGATGGAGATGGTGACCGGGTGGGCGTGGTTACCAAAAGTGGAACGATCATTTATCCGGATCGGCAATTAATGCTGTTTGCAGCAGATGTGTTGTCGCGGAATCCGGGTGGTCGGGTCATTTTCGATGTGAAATGTACGCGTAATCTGGCGCCGTGGATCGTGCAGCACGGAGGCGAGCCGATCATGTGGAAAACTGGTCACTCCTTCATCAAGGGTAAACTGAAGGAAACCGGGGCGCTGCTGGCGGGAGAGATGAGTGGCCATATCTTTTTCAAGGAGCGCTGGTATGGCTTCGACGACGGGCTCTATGCCGGAGCGCGTTTGCTGGAGTTGCTCAGTTCCAGGGTGGATATTGATGCTGCATTCAACTCGATTCCGGACGCGGTTAGCACGCCAGAGTTGCAGATCAGGTTGAAGGAAGGGGAAAACTACGCGATTATCGCGCAACTGCAGAAAACAGCCCGCTTTGACCGGGCTGAACGCATCATTACTACCGATGGAATGCGAGTCGAATATGAAGATGGTTTCGGCCTCGCGCGCTCATCCAATACCATGCCAGTAATCGTGCTGCGCTTCGAGGCAGACAGCGAGGTAGCTTTGAGGCGTATCCAGAACGATTTTTGCAGAGCGATCTTGAAAATCAAACCGGACGCGGAACTGCCTCATCAACTGAGGGGAAATCTTCTTTCCGCTACATGCTGATGAGCTGCTGGAATGTTCTGAAGGACGTTGCCAGCAAGTTACAGGAATGGAAATGTCCCGAGCGGGAAGTCAAACTGAGATATAACTGAATATGATGAACAGGAGAGAGAGCGCCAGGACCAACGTTTTGTTCGTTTGCATGGGCAACATCTGCCGCTCGCCCACTGCTGAGGCAGTTTTTCGGCACCAGGTCATCGCGGCTGGTGTGGAGGAAGAAATCTACATCGACTCTGCCGGTACACATGATTACCACATCGGCGAGCCGCCGGATGAAAGGGCGCAAAGAGCAGCGGGAAGAAGGGGCTATGACACAAAAGCATTGCGTGCTCGCATGGTAGATGAAAAGGATTTCGAGTTTTTTCACTATATTCTGGCGATGGACAGATCGAACCTGGCTGTCCTTCAGAGAGAATGTCCAGCGGAATACAGTCATAAACTCGGATTACTGATGCAGTACAGTGAAAAGTTCTCCGAAGGAGTACAGGAAGTGCCGGACCCTTATTTTGGGGGGAGCCAGGGCTTCGAGCATGTACTCAACCTGGTGGAGGATGCCGGGCGGGGGTTGCTCAACCGGATTCGTAACGGAAAATTGGAAATGGGTTGCGCTGAATAACCGACAGAGGACTGTAAAGGGTTTCTTGATCAAGACGAGGTAGTGTCATGTCTGGCGAGCGAAAGCGGCGTGATCCATGGCGCGATATCAAGGAGTATCTGATCACACAACCATCAGAAGTCCTCATCGATCTCTTGCTCAACACAGCTCAGTACGACGATCGGCTCTACCAGTCGCTAGTGCTCAACTCAGGGCGGGCTAGCGGTGGCGGGGACACAGCCGCTGCATTTCGCCGTGCGATCGACAGTACGACCAGGATTCACGGCTTTGTCGATTGGCGGGAGGCGGGCTTCTTCGCCGGCAATATCGACCAGGTGGTGGATCAATTGACTGAGCTGCTCAAGCCTGATACTGCGGCGATGTTGATTGATCTGGCCGAGTATGCTATCGAGCGAGTCGAGAATTCGCTGGAGCACGTTGACGACTCGGACGGCGAGATGGGCGATATCGTCTATCGCCTGGGTGAGTTGCATTTGAAGGCTTGCACGATGGCGCAGCCGGATCCGGTAGGGCTGGCCGAGCGTTTATTTTGGCTCGAGACGACGCTGCCGGTTGGTCTGTACAGTTTCGATGCCACCATCTATCGCAATGCTCTCGGTGAGGAAGGCCTGCGCCGCTATCGGGAACTGGCGGAAGCTGAATGGCGCAAGCTCAAGCCGCGGGATGTGAACGACGTCTATGATGCTCACCGCGCATCTATCACCCGTATCATGGAGGGCCTGGCAGAGGCCAGCGGAGATGTCGAGGAACTGGTGGCGATCAAGTCACAGGATCTTTCATCCAGCTATCGTTACCTCGATATTGCCGAGATATGGATCAAGGCTGAACAGCCGGACAAGGCGTTAGAGTGGGCCGAACGCGGCCTGAAGGCTTTTCCTGATCGACTGGACAATCGATTACGGGATTTTCTGGTGGAGGCCTACCTCAAGCGCAAGCGTAACAGTGAAGCACTGCAGCTGACGTGGATACAGTTCGAGGAGATGCCAGTTCTCGAATGCTACAAGAAGTTGCATGATGTCGCCGGGAAGCTCGGCATCTGGCCTGAGCAGCGTAGCCGGGCGCTGGCCAAGGTGGCCGAAGTAATTGCTTGCGAGACGGGCACAACGAGTCGCTGGAAGCCGAAACCATCAGTACCGGATCACTCCCTGCGCGTTGAAATCGCGTTGTGGGAGAAGGATCTTGATGCTGCCTGGGAGTCCGCTCACGAAGGCGCTTGCGATCGAAACCTGCTGATCACATTGGCTGGGAAGCTCGAGTCTTCACGTCCCAGTGACGCCGTCAGCCTTTATTGCCGTGTGGTTCCGCCTATCGTCGAGCAGACCGGCAATGCCGCCTACAATGAGGCTATCAGTCTGATTCGCAAGGCGGGTGAATTGATGAAAGCGCAAGGCCTGTCACGGCAATTTGGTGACTACTTGGCGGAGTTGCGCATGCAGTTCAAGCCCAAGCGGAATTTCATCAAGCTGTTGGATGAGGTGGCGCGCAGTGCGGCCAAATGAGTGTCGATGCCGCGATAGTGATGTGTATAAAGGCGGGAGAGTCTATCCCGCCTTTTTTTGTGAATCAGGTTGAACCGTTCTTTTACTTATGGGTCTCGACCTGTACCAACGATTCGTGCTGCTCGATTACCGGTGGAGGAGGCGTTCTTTTACGTCGAGGCTGCGCTTTCATTGCTTCTCCTTCTGCTTCGGTTTCAGCAGGTCTTATCTTTTCAGGAAGGGTCTCGATCATGATCAGACCGGCTGCACTTAAATCGAGGGATTGCGTAGCCCCTGGTTGCTGAGGAGGCTCAGCCTGCTGTCCCTCTTGTGCAGGAACTTCTTCCTGTTCGATTTCTGCGGTTTCTGCACGGGGCATGGCCATTTCCAGGGCGCTCACGGAAACCCTGGAGGTGTCGTCCTGGGGAACGCCCCTTGCTGCTTCAACTTCAACCGGCGGCTCTGATACCGGCGGTTCTGATGCCGGCGGTTCTGATGCCATTAAAATCGACGCACCCATAACCGCTGCTTCGGTTGCTGCCTCCCTCCGGTCCTCAGAAAGTTTGTTGGATGGCTCATAAGCAATCTGCTGTTCATTCGCTGGAGCCACTTTTTCGGTTATCGTAGCTGTCGGAGCAGGGGCAGATTCCACAGCAGCCACTTTAGGCACAGCTTCGGGCACAATTACCGGCAGAGTTCTATCCGCACGCACAGGTTCGGAATGGATGTCATCCCTTGCTCCTGCAGGGGATTCCATCAATGCCTCTTTTTCGTCCGGGAGGGTAGAAGCCAGGACAAGCGACGGTGTTCCATTTATCGGGCTCGAAATGATATCTGCCGCAGGATTTTCCTCATGCGCTACCTGATCGGCAGATTGCTGGAGAGGAGAATCCTTTGCAATTGTCTGCCTGGCTTCACGCGCTGCGCGATCCAGGCGCTCGCTCCGGTCGCGTTGCCTCCCACCACGTCGTCTGCGGCGGCTGCCTTCCTCACTCGGCTGTACGACTTCTTCCGCGGCAGGCGGTTGCTCGGAAGAGGGCTTGAGTTCGGTCTGCGGTTTTTCTTCACGCTGCGACCGGGGATGCTTTTTTGCAGCAGCTTTTTCGCCCTGGGTTTTTGCTTCGCTGCGTTCCTGGCGCTGCGGCACAGCTTCGCGCATCGACCCTGAGGCGCCGCCTGCGCCGACTTCGCTCCCGCGCGCCGCGCGCTCGTCACGCGGACGTTGGGGGGTTCGTGCTGTCTTTTCACTTTCACCGTTGCGCTCTTCCCGGCGGTCGCGGCGTCCCTGGCCCCGTTCCTCACGATGTGCAGCAGCGGCAGCCGGTTCGTGCCGAACGGTCTTTTCGCCGACCCCCACCTGTTTAAACCAGCCGAATATTTTATCGAGCAGGGAAAGCGGTTCCGGTTCATGCTGCGGTTTTTGCTCGCGCACCGGCGCAGGTTGGGACGGGGTAATGCCTCTTACTGCTGCCTGTTGCCGCACAGGCTTGGCTTCCTGTCCGCTAGAAGGCAGGGGGATCTCCTGGGGCGGTTTTTCCACCAGTTGGTAACTCGTCTGAACTTCACCGAGTTTTACGTCGTCATGACGCAGGCGCGTGATGCTGTAATTGGGCGTCTCGAGATGGATGTTGGGAATCAGAACGACACTTACTTTCAGGCGTGCTTCGATTGCATGAATTTCCGCGCGTTTTTCGTTCAGCAGGTAGGTTGCTACATCTACCGGCACCTGAGCATGCAGCACTGCCGTATTTTCCTTCATCGCTTCTTCCTGAATGATTCTGAGGATATGCAACGCCGAGGAATCGGTGCCCCGGATGTGACCGGTGCCGTGGCAGCGCGGACAGGAAATGTAGCTGCTTTCACCCAGGGAAGGCCGCAGCCGCTGGCGCGATAATTCGAGCAAACCGAATCGGGAAATCTTGCCCATCTGCACGCGTGCCCGATCGTAGCGCAACGCGTCGTGCAACCGGTTTTCCACCTCGCGCTGGTTGCGCGAGACTTCCATGTCGATAAAGTCGATGACCACAAGGCCGCCGAGGTCCCGCAGGCGCAGTTGCCGCGCAATTTCGTCTGCCGCCTCCAGATTGGTAGCCAGGGCCGTCTGTTCGATGTCGGAACCACGGGTGGCACGAGCTGAATTTACGTCCACCGATACCAGAGCTTCCGTATGATCGATCACGATCGCTCCACCTGAAGGAAGGGTAACCTGCCGCGAATATGCGGTTTCGATCTGGTGTTCGATTTGAAAGCGGGAAAACAGGGGCACGTCGTCCCGATAGAGCTTGACTCGCGCTACATTGCCTGGCATGACATGCCCCATGAACTGGCATGCCTGCTCATAGATGCTTTCCGTGTCAATCAGGATTTCACCGATTTCCTGATTGAAGTAATCCCGGATTGCTCTGATGACGAGGCTGCTTTCCTGATAAATCAGGAAAGCGCCGCTCTGGCCTTTGGAAGCATCTTCAATAGCGCGCCACAACTGCAGCAGGTAGTTGAGGTCCCACTGCAACTCTTCTTCGCTGCGTCCTATCCCTGCCGTCCGGGCTATGATGCTCATGCCCTGGGGAATATTCAAATGCGACATGACATCGCGCAATTCAGCGCGATCTTCGCCCTCTATGCGACGCGAGACACCTCCTCCGCGCGGGTTATTGGGCATCAGCACCAGATAACGACCCGCGAGTGAGATATAGGTGGTAAGTGCGGCTCCTTTTGTTCCCCGTTCGTCCTTGTCCACTTGGACGATGAGCTCCTGGCCTTCATGAAGCGCGTCCTGGACTCGAACCCGGCCTGGGTCCGGGCTCTCTTTCAAATAAGAGCGGGAAATTTCCTTGAACGGCAGAAAACCATGCCGTTCACCGCCGTACTCGACGAAGGCGGCTTCGAGGCTTGGTTCAAGACGGGTGATAACAGCCTTGTAGATATTGCTCTTGCGTTGTTCCTTGCCGGCAGATTCAATGTCGAGATCGATGAGTTTTTGACCGTCGACAATAGCGACACGCAATTCCTCCGGCTGTGTCGCATTAAATAACATGCGTTTCATTTTTATGCCTCCCGCGCTCTAGTCACGGGCAGACAGCCTACGCGCGCAGGAAAACATGTCCTGCGCGGCGTATACGAGAGCTTTTAGTCAGACAACTTGATCATGGCGTGGTAGCTGCTTATTAGATAGCTAGGTAGCTAGGTAGCTGCTTGTCAAAAATGGCCACTTCTCTGGCTTATTCTCTGGCTTGTCACTTTGGCCCTGCTTTATTTTGCAAGCAGAACCGGGAAATTAGTTCAATCAGGCTTCGACTAGGGCTGCCCGTAACCAGGCGCTTCGAAACTGAAAACTGAAATCGACGTGTGCTTTGAGCGCGTAAATCCATTACTATCGCTACTTTATTGGTGAGCGACATTAACCATATCTTGGGGTCAGCTCTTTTCCCTCGGATAAAATCCCATCAACAGTACCACCTCGTGCACCGGATAAAGGATAGGCTGGAACCCTGACTTGACAAGTATAAGTAGAGTTAAAGATTTACGCAAAGAATTTCCTCCAAGTCCTGCGGTGAAGGAAATCATAGGGGAGGACAGCAAAGGGCAGCGTATTGATAATTTTTTAATCAAACGCTTGAAAAACGTGCCCAAAAGTCACATCTACCAGTTGTTGCGTAGCGGGCAGGTGCGGATTAACAGCAAGCGAGCCGCTCCGGACTACCATCTCCAGGCCGGAGATACCGTTCGCATACCTCCGGTGAGAATGGGGGAAAAATCGGTGCCGCCCCTGAAGAGATTGAGCAAACCGGGTTTTATTGCATTCCAGGTTTTGTTCGAGGATGATGCATTGATTGCCGTCAACAAGCCTCCTGGAGTTGCCGTGCATGGAGGAAGCGGCATAAGTTTCGGAGTGATAGAGCAATTGCGCGCTCAGCATCCTGACTGGAGATTTCTGGAACTCGTGCATCGACTGGACAGGGAAACTTCCGGCGTATTGCTCCTTGCCAAGAACCGGCCGGCACTTGTAGAGTTGCATCGGCAACTTCGTGTTGGAGAGGTGGAAAAGCACTACCTGACCCTGGTCAAGGGGCGGTGGCGTAATGCGCGACAGAGTGTCAGGCTGTCGCTCAGAAAATATCTGACACCCGCCGGCGAGCGGCGTGTAGCGGTGGAAAAGGGTGCAGATGAAAAAAAAGGTGGAGATGAGAAAAAAGGCGGAATGAGCGCCCATACTGTTTTCATCCTGCGAAAATCGTGGCAGAGCTTCAGTCTGCTGGAGGCTGAACTGAAAACCGGGCGCACCCATCAGATTCGTGTGCATCTTGCTTATCTCGGGTTTCCTATAGCGGGAGATGACAAGTACGGTAATTTTGCCTTGAATAAGGATATTGCCCGGCGTGTTCCTGGTTTGGGACGCATGTTTCTCCATGCCTGGGCGGTTGAATTCATGCATCCCGTTACGCATGAAAAACTTCGTCTCGAAGCGCCGCTGCCGGACGATCTGCAAAAATTTCTGGATGCGATGGATAGCCACGATAAACCACCGAAGCTTCCGGCGGAAAGGACGTTCTCCTGACTTTCTTCCCTCGCAGCAGCTCAAGTATCTTATTCAATAGAGACCGCTACAGGTACGGTAGCCGGAGGGAAGCCAATGAGCAGTTTTGGCAGTTTTATGTTTGTGGCCTGTCGCTGCGGCAGGGCGCTTTATTTGACTTGAAGGATCGAAATAATTATGTCTGATTCACAGAATCGAAATGAAGATTGGGACAGGCAGGTGCTGGAAAAGCTGGTGTTCTCTACTTTGCAGGAACAGCGCCGCACGCGGCAGTGGGGGATATTTTTCAAGTCTATTACTTTTACCTGGCTGTTTATCCTGCTATTTTTCGGTCTTGGCTGGTTTGAGGACAGCAGTATGTCCATTTCCGGCAAGCATACCGCTCTCGTCGATTTGCGCGGTGTAATCTCTCCCGACAGCATCAGCAGCGCGGAAAACATTACCGCCGGTTTACAGCAGGCATTCAAGGACGCAAAAACGCAGGGTGTGATCCTGCGCATCAACAGTCCTGGAGGAAGTCCCGTCCAGGCAGGGTACATCAACGATGAGATACGCCGCCTGCGGGCAGAATATCCTGAAATACCCCTCTACGCGGTCGTGGAAGATATCTGCGCTTCGGGTGGCTATTATGTAGCGGTTGCCGCCGACAAGATATATGTGGACAAGGCAAGTATCATTGGTTCCATCGGCGTCCTGATAAACGGGTTCGGTTTCACGAAAGCAATGGAAAAGCTTGGCATCGAACGGCGGTTGATCACGGCAGGGGAAAGCAAGGCCTTTCTCGATCCATTTTCTCCCAACAATCGCGAGCAGGAGGAATATGCAAAGAAAATGCTGGGTGATATCCATGAGCAATTCATTCAGGTAGTTCAGCAAGGCCGGGGCGAACGACTGAAAGAAAGGCCGGAAATATTCAGCGGCAAGGTGTGGACAGGTCAAAAAAGTGTCGAACTGGGGCTTGCTGACGGAATGGGCAGCGCCGAGTACGTGGCGCGCGAAATTATCAAGGCGGAACACATTGTCGACTATACAACCCGGGAAGGAGTTGCCGAACGCCTCGCCAAGCGCTTTGGGGGAGTGCTGGCGGAAACGCTGAGTGGTTTGGGAATGAGTGCGGGACTCCACTAATCTGGATATTTCGCCGGATCACTCTCAGGGCGACCGTGGCGGGTGGAGTAGTGTCTTCCTAAGGAAGATGCGACCCCGAAACGGGAAAGTGCAAAGCGACTTTCGCGTTAGAGCATAGTAGCGATACTCCTCCCCCGCGATTGAACTGCAAAGCGACCGCGCGGGGGAAAAGTACTCTGGGTGACGATACGCTTCCCCTAAGCGTACACCTGACATAGGGTGCAGTCGCGGCGCCCTTCGCTGCCCGATCCCCGCTTTGCGGGGCCCCTCGGGCTACGCTCTCGGCGTTCCCGATTACTAGCATGCCCAAACATCATTATCGGCTGGATCTGGACCGCAAAAGCGACCGCGCGGGGAAAAGTACTCTGTATGACGATACGCTTCCCCTAAGCGTACACCCTGACATAGGGCGCGGTCGCGGCGCCCTTCGCTGCCCGATCCCCGCTTTGCGGGGCCCCTCGGGCTACGCTTTCGAGGGTTCCCGATTACCAAGCATGCTCAAACATCATTACCGGTTGGGTCTGGACCGCAAAAGCGACCGCGCGGGGAAAAAGTACTCTGTATGACGATACGCCTCCCCTGAGCGTACACCCTGACATAGGGCGCGGTCGCGGCGCCCTTCGCTGCCCGATCCCCGCTTTGCGGGGCCCCTCGGGCTACGCTCTCGGGCGTCCCCCATGCAACAAAAAGACTGTGGGTTTGTTAACAAGATCGGGCAAGGCGAGTTTCCATTCCTCGATGGTCCTGGTTGCGATGAATTCGCCGGGAAGAGTAAGGTTGCAGGCAACGCAGAGAGCTGTTCTTTCGCGGCAGGTGGCAATGATCGCCTCCAGCAGCTTCTGATTGCGATAAGGCGTTTCGATGAATATTTGCGTTTGATCGCTGGTTATTGAACTCTTTTCCAGTTCAATGATTTTTTTTATACGCTTGCTATTTTCAACCGGCAGGTAGCCATGAAACGCAAAGCGCTGGCCATTCAATCCGGAGGACATCAGCGCGAGAAGAATGGAGGAGGGGCCGACGAGAGGAACTACCGGGATGTTTTTCTGGTGAGCCAGACGTACCAATCCAGTTCCCGGATCGGCTATTGCAGGGCAGCCAGCTTCCGATAACAATCCTGTATCTATTCCCGTGAGCAACGGCGCAAGCAGGTTCTCAAATTCCCTGGCCTGAGTGTGTTCGTCCAATACCTCCATGGTAATCTGCTGCAGAGGGAGCGCGCTGCCCACCTGTTTCAGGAATTGCCTGGCTGTTTTCGGATGCTCGACAATATAATGATCGAGCCGGGCAATACATTCACGAACCGCGGGAGGCAATATCCAGCCAATATCGCTGTTGCCTAATAGTGCAGGGATGAGATAGAGCGTTCCTGTACTCAAACTATCTCGACACCTTCAAGCGTCAGCATTTCAACAAGCGCAATGAGCGGTAAACCGATTAATGCGGTGGGATCCTCGCTTTCCATATGCTCTATCAGCGCGATCCCCAGTCCTTCGAGCTTCGCACTGCCGGCACAGTGATACGGTTGTTCCTTATCGAGATAATTTTCTATCTGATGGTCGCTTAACAGACGGAATTTGATGCGAGAGGGCACGAGGCGTGCCTGCATGTTGCCTTGATCGCTGTTGAAAAGGCAAAGTGCAGTATAAAACAGAACTTCTTTTCCACGGACAAGCTGCAACTGCTGGATTGCGTTGTGATGGTTCAGTGGTTTTCCGAGCTGGATACCTTCTAAAACCGCCACCTGGTCGGCGCCAATAATTAAAGCGCCGGGATGAGTTGCTGCAACTGCACGGGTTTTCGCAGCAGCCAGGCGAACGGCAGTAGCGTCCGGACTTTCACCGGGCAGAGGCGTTTCATCGATATCCGGATTACTGACGTCGAAGGGGATCTGCAGGCGCTGGAGAAGATCCCGGCGATAAATGGAACTGGACCCTAATATAAGCTGTTGCGCAATCTGCTTTGTTTTCAATGTTTATTATTTTGGAGGGGAAGGAGCTTTTTTGACACTCAAGGGTAAAAAATATATCATGCGCGCCGTGTAACGCTGCAAATTGACCAGGATTGTAATACCAAGTGCGCGCCGACATCAATTGAGTACCAGGCGCGGCTTGCGGATATAAAGCATATAAGAAGTTATGTCTTATGTCCGGGTAACCGCAATATGGGGCATTTCCCGAAAAGCAGCGAGATTTTGAAGCCGGTAGAAGACAAGAGCGCAACGTTATGGCTGTCCCGCTCGTCATAGATTCCCTGGATTTCGTGTGTAAGGCGGAAGTGCGCCGTGGTAAGATCGCGATTTCCGGATTTCAGCGTCTGCAGGATTATCTGGTTAACAACTCCGGTGAGTTGGGATATGCGATTATTGGAATGCTGAATGCAAACGGAAGGCCAGTTTTGCGCTTAGACATTCAAGGTGTCGTAACCCTCCAATGCCAGCGTTGCCTGGAGGAACTCGAACATGTGCTCGACATCCATACAGAGTTGCTACTGGCGCAAAATGAGCAAGAGTTCCAGAGCTTTGATGAGGACGAGTCCGTGGACTGCATTCTGGCTCAGCCTGATATGGATGTTCTGTTGCTTATCGAGGATGAAATCATTCTGGGTCTGCCCGTATCTCCACGCCACGAACAGGGCGAATGCACGTCTGGCGGACGGGAGGACGGGAAGGCAACAAGGGAAGTGTCTCCCTTTGCCGCTCTGGCGGCACTGAAAAAAACGCATTGAATTTATTGAGGAGTTGAATTTATGGCAGTGCAACAAAACAAGAAGTCCCCCTCCAAGCGGGGCATGCACCGGTCGCATGATTTTCTGAGGACGACCTCCCTGTCGGTTGACTCCGGCACGGGTGAGGTGCATTTGCGTCATCACATCAGTCCCACCGGCTATTATCGCGGTAAAAAGGTCGTCAAAACAAAAGAAGATTGAATTTCGCCCGTTGATTTTTCGGTCCGAAGTTTATTCCGGCCTCAAGGGCAGAAATTGACTATAACCGTAGCTGTAGACTGCATGGGCGGCGATCACGGCCCTCATGTGACGGTTCCCGCAGTCGTCGACTATCTCCAGCGCAACCCTGCGATCGACGTGGTTCTGGTAGGATTGTCCGATGTTATCGAATCCGAGTTGCGTGCCATGAGGTGTATGCAGAGCCCTCGGCTCAGGATTCATGCTGCAAGTGAGGTCGTCGGCATGGATGAATCTCCAGCCACGGCGTTGCGGGGTAAAAAAAATTCTTCGATGCGCGTTGCGCTCGACCTGGTCAAGAGCGGTGAAGCGCAGGCCTGCATCAGCGCCGGTAACACTGGAGCATTGTTAGCGACTTCCCGGTTTGTGTTGAAGACGCTCCCCGGCATCGATCGGCCGGCTCTTGCCGTGGTATTGCCCACCATGAAAGGGCACACCTATGTGCTTGATCTCGGCGCAAACGTGGATTGCACTGCGGAGCATCTGCTTCAATTCGGTGTGATGGGCGCCACCCTTGTCTCGAGTATCGAGAACAAGGAAAAACCGAGCATCGGTTTGTTGAATATCGGCGAGGAAGAGATCAAAGGAAATGATGTGGTGAAGCGCGCGGCGGAACTGCTACGTGACAGTGGGCTTAATTTCTACGGAAATATCGAGGGAAACGACATCTATAAAGGAACGACCGATGTGGTTGTGTGCGATGGCTTCGTCGGCAATGTTGCGCTGAAAACCTCGGAAGGCGTAGCGCAAATGCTCTCGCATTACCTGCGCGAAGAATTCAGGCGGAACCTTCTCACTAAACTTGCGGGGCTTATCGCCATGCCTGTGATCAGAGCCTTCAAGCGCCGCGTCGATCACCGGCGCTACAACGGGGCTAGTCTGCTCGGACTCCGCGGCATCGTCATCAAGAGCCATGGTTCGGCTGACAGGCGCGCATTCGGCTTTGCGATTGCGCGCGCCGTGGATGAAGTACGGGGCGGGATGTTGCGCCATATAAGCGAGCGGGTGGCGCAATTACCGCATCAAGCCATGCAATCCTCCTCATACAGCCGGTCGCTGCCGGAAGAGAGTCCGGTATGAAGTACGCCAGAGTCATTGGAACCGGCAGTTATTTGCCCGATAAAATTCTCACCAATCATGACCTGGAGCGCATGGTCGACACGAGCGACGAGTGGATCCGGACTCGTACCGGCATTGCGCAACGGCATATCGCCGCCGACTCGGAAATGGCAAGCGATCTCGCTTTGAATGCGAGCCGTGAAGCAATAAAGGCGGGTGGGATCGATGCGCGGGAGATCGAACTGGTGATTGTCGCCACCACCACACCCGACATGATATTTCCCAGCACGGCGTGCATCCTGCAGGATAAGCTCGGTATCGGGGATTGCGCCGCATTTGATGTACAGGCGGTATGCAGCGGTTTTATCTACGCACTTGCCACTGCAGATATGTTCATTCGAACCGGGAAATGCCGGACGGCGCTGGTTGTCGGCGCAGAAGTCTATTCACGCATACTGGACTGGAGCGACCGCAGCACTTGCGTACTGTTCGGTGACGGCGCGGGCGCTGTGCTGTTGACGGGCGATGAACAGCCCGGAATCCTTTCAACGCATTTGCATGCGGACGGGAGCCAGAGCAAGATTCTTTCCGCGCCGGCTAATATCTGTGGCGGCAAAGTGCAAGGTAAACCCTTTGTTGTGATGGAGGGTAATACAGTTTTCAAGTTTGCGGTAAAGGTTCTGGAAGAAGTCGTACACGAGGCTTTGACTGAAAACAATCTGGAGTCGTCGGATATCGATTGGCTGATTCCGCATCAGGCCAATATCCGTATTATTGCTTCGACCGCAAAAAAACTCGGTATTCCCATGGATAAGGTCGTCGCCACCGTGGATAAGCACGGTAACACTTCCGCTGCCTCAATTCCATTGGCCATCGATATCGCTGCCCGCGATGGGCGCATCAAATCTGGCCAGCATGTGCTTCTGGAAGGCGTGGGGGGAGGTTTTACCTGGGGAGCGGCATTGATCCGCTGGTAAGCCAGCTCCTGCTGCTGGACTTCCGTATTTTAATTGTTCTTGTTTCAGTTCCCTTTTCAGAGGGGTTTTAAAAACTTTTCTTTCCTCGGCTCGAAGGCTTTTTTCGTTGCCTGCCGCAGATGGAACTGTCCAAGGGTTGGTACTGATACTGATGAGCGCACAGGTTAAATTTGCATGTGTTTTCCCGGGTCAGGGGTCTCAGTCCATAGGGATGATGACCGGATACGGCAATTTTCCGGTGGTACGGCAGACTTTTGCTGAAGCATCCGATGTATTGAAGCAGGATTTGTGGGGGATGGTGTGCGACGGTCCGGCCGATACCCTCAACCTGACCATTAATACCCAGCCGCTGATGCTGGCTGCTGGAGTAGCGGTTTATCGGGCGTGGCAGACCTTGGGTGAAGTCAGGCCGGCCTTCATGGCGGGCCACAGCCTCGGGGAATATACAGCGTTAGTAGCGTCCGAGGCATTGTCTTTTGCTGATGCCTTGCCATTGGTACGCTTTCGCGCGGAGATAATGCAGCAGGCTGTGCCTGAGGGAGTGGGCGCGATGGCGGCGATTCTCGGACTCGA
Organism: Nitrosospira sp. TNL300; assembly: GCF_055385915.1. Lineage (NCBI taxonomy): Bacteria > Pseudomonadati > Pseudomonadota > Betaproteobacteria > Nitrosomonadales > Nitrosomonadaceae > Nitrosospira > Nitrosospira sp. TNL300. The sequence goes on from NZ_AP041005.1 coordinate 1,243,201, forward strand.
TGATGACGTTGTGCGGTCGATCTGCCAGGAGGTTACAGAAGCATCGGATGGGGAATCGCTGGAACCGGCAAATTTCAATTCACCCGGGCAGGTCGTGGTTGCGGGTCACAAAGACGCGGTGGTTCGCGGCATGGAAGCGGCAAGGTCTAAAGGCGCAAAGCGGACCGTCATATTGCCCATGAGCATTCCTTCGCACTGCTCCCTGATGAAACCCGCAGCGGAAAAAATGCGCCAGCAACTGGCGCAAGTCATGCTTCGTTCACCCAAGATCCCATTATTGCACAATGCGGATGTGGAACAGCACGAGAATGCTGAGAGCATCAAGGAAATTCTGGTCCGACAGTTGTTCAATCCTGTCCGCTGGACGGAGATCGTACGTTTTATTTCTGGCGCCGGGATCCATCATGTGGTGGAATGCGGGCCGGGCAAGGTTCTGTCAGGACTCAACAAACGTATAGATGCAAATTTGCAGAGCCTCGCATTGACCGATGATGCGGCGCTTGGCCATGCGGCAGCTTTGGCAGGATAAAGGTCAAGCGGACATATTCAGCGTGGCAGCATTGCTCATCATTGAACGACGTATTGGAAGATCATGCTGCAAAATCAGATAGCACTTGTAACCGGCGCCAGCCGGGGAATCGGACAAGCCATTGCCCTTGAACTCGGCAAACAGGGGATTACCGTTATCGGTACAGCGACAACAGAGGATGGCGCCCGAAATATCGATCACTTCCTGAAAGAAGCAGGCTTCAGGGGCACGGGGATGGCATTGAACGTGAATAACCCCGCACAGGTCGAAAGCGTTATCAAGAGAGTACAAGAGGAATTTGGCGAGATCGCAATCCTGGTGAACAATGCCGGCATCACCCGCGACAACCTGCTTCTCCGCATGAAGGATGAGGAATGGGATGAGATCATGGAAACGGATCTCAAATCGGTGTTTCGCTTGAGCCGCGCCGTGCTGAGGTCAATGATGAGAGTGCGTTACGGGCGCATAATCAATATTTCCTCGATAGTCGGCGCTACCGGAAATATCGGGCAGGCCAATTATGCCGCTGCAAAGGCTGGAATATTCGGTTTCAGCAAGTCCCTTGCCCGGGAGGTAGCCAGTCGCAATATCACGGTTAATTGTATCGCGCCCGGGTTCATTGCAACAGACATGACTCAATCCCTTACAGAAAAACAACAGCAGGTATTATTTCAGCAGATTCCAGTCGGAAGGCTTGGATGTCCCGAGGATGTGGCGACAGCAGTGGCTTTTATTGCCTCACCCGCTGCCGCATACATAACGGGCGCCACCCTTCACGTGAATGGCGGAATGTATATGGATTAGCAATGGGAACGGCGCGCCAAAAATGGATTCCGCCTCATCCAGTCGCGGCAGGTGGCTGTATGGCTGTCAGAATGGGAGATGGGGTTTTGGTGTCTGGAATGCGTCGATTTTACTAATATGGAAAACTTGCTAGAATGGCGGCGTTTTTTCTTACGGAGAGAGGTTATCTAGATGGAAAACGTGGAACAACGTATAAAAAAAATTGTAGCGGAGCAGTTGGGCGTGAACGAGGCTGATGTCAAAAACGAATCTTCCTTTGTGGATGATCTGGGCGCCGATTCGCTCGATACGGTGGAGCTTGTTATGGCGCTGGAAGAGGAGTTCGAGTGCGAAATTCCTGACGAACAGGCTGAGAAAATAAATACTGTTCAACAGGCAATCGACTATATCAATTCTCACAGCAACTGATTTTGTTTCCAGTAAATCCATATCGGAGTCATTTTGTCGAAACGTAGGGTAGTGATCACCGGACTAGGCATAATTTCGCCGGTCGGTAATTCGGTTTCAGATGCCTGGGCCAATATTCTTGCCGGAAAATCCGGGGTTACTCGAATCAACCGTTTCGACTCTTCCGCATTCGCTTCTCAGATAGCCGGAGAAGTGAAAGGTTTTGATATCACGAATTATCTTACCGCCAGGGACGCGCGTCGAATGGATGTGTTCATTCATTACGGCATGGCTGCAGGAATTCAGGCGGTAAAGGATGCGGGTATTGAAGACATAGCCGCCAGCAATCTCGATCCTGAACGAATCGGCGTCAATATCGGCTCCGGTATTGGGGGGCTGTCCATGATCGAGGGAACGTACGACGCCTATCACGCCGGTGGCGTGCGCAAGATTTCCCCATTTTTCATTCCCAGCACCATCATCAACATGATCGCAGGTAATCTGTCCATCATGTATGGTTTTCAAGGGCCGAATCTGGCCATTGTTACCGCTTGCACCACCGCTACCCACTGTGTGGGGGATTCAGCCCGGCTGATAGAATATGGCGATGTGGATGTGATGATCGCGGGTGGAGCCGAATCCTGCGTAACACCCCTTGCAATAGGTGGATTTGCGGCAGCGCGAGCGCTTTCCACCCGCAATGACGACCCTGCCACTGCCAGTCGCCCATGGGATAAGGGCCGCGATGGTTTCGTCTTGGGCGAGGGGGCTGGTGTTCTGGTGCTGGAAGAGATGGAGCATGCCATGCGCCGCGGAGCCAGGATCTATGCTGAGCTTGCCGGTTTTGGCATGAGCGCCGATGCGTACCACATGACTGCACCCTCTGAAGACGGAGAGGGCGCTGCGCGTTGCATGACGAATGCGCTCCGAAATGCCGGACTGAACGCGGATGACGTCGACTACATCAATGCCCACGGTACATCGACACCGCTAGGGGATGTTGCAGAAACCGTTGCAGTAAAGCGATGCTTTGGAGAGCATGCAAAGCAGCTCGTGGTGAATTCTACAAAATCCATGACGGGTCATCTGCTCGGCGCAGCAGGCGGGGTAGAAGCAATATTCAGCGCGCTGGCCGTACACCACCAGGTTTCACCTCCCACGATCAATATTTTCGATCAGGACCCGGAGTGCGATCTGGATTATGTTCCCAACCATGCGCGAGAAATGAAGATCGATGTTGCAATGTCGAACTCATTTGGTTTTGGCGGTACGAATGGCACCTTGATTTTCCGAAGAACCTGATTTCTGCTTTGTGGCGAAACTACTGAAGCGCTTCATCCGCGTCGTTTTTCTGGGAGGGGCGCTCTTTTCCGCATGGGTGGGGTATAGGGTCAGCAAACCCGTTGAGCTTCCCATTGTTCCTTATGAGTTTTCGATCGAGCAAGGCAGCAGTGTAAAAACCATCGCCAGTCAACTGGCGAATGCCGGTGTTTTGCCTGATGCCTGGTCTTTTGTCCTGTTGTCGCGCTTGATGGGTGTCGCTACATCACTCAAGGCGGGAGACTATGAGATCACTGCGAGCATTTCGCCATTTCAGTTGCTACAGCGGATAACCAGGGGTGATAGCAGCCAGAGTGAAATCAGATTCATCGAGGGCTGGACTTTTTCCCAGCTCAGGCGAATGCTGGATGAGCATCCCGCTCTCCGCCACCAGACCACTCACCTGAGCAACGGGGAGATTCTGCGGCTGATCGGAGCAACCGAGACTGCGGCAGAGGGGTTGTTTTTTCCGGATACCTATTTCTTTGCGCGCGGGAGCAGCGATGTGGCAGTATTGAAACGCGCCTACCGCGCCATGCGCAACCACATGGATATCGCCTGGGCACAGCGGGCAGTAAACCTTCCTCTGAAAGATCCGTACGAGGCCCTGATCCTGGCATCGATCATTGAAAAGGAAACAGGTCGGGAGGATGATCGCAGAATGGTTGCCGCCGTGTTTATCAACCGCCTGCGGTCACGCATGTTGCTACAGACAGATCCGACAGTCATTTATGGTCTGGGCGATAAATTCGATGGCAACCTGCGTAAAAAAGATCTCTTGAGCGACCAGGAATATAATACTTACACACGTCCTGGCCTGCCGCCAACTCCCATTGCCTTGCCTGGTCTGGCTTCAATCCGCGCCGCGCTCAATCCCGCAACGACCGATGCGCTGTATTTTGTTGCGAAGGGGAACGGAGAGTCTCATTTTTCCAGCAATCTGTCTGACCATAACCAGGCCGTTTCCAAATACCAGAAACGGTAGCATCCGCCCCATGACATGTGTACTTGGGCACCCGCGCAAAGGGCGCGCTTTTTCCACTGTTTGATCCTGATTTCGATCCCTTCACAAAAGTTAAATTGAACATTACCTGCTTCAAAAGTAAAATAGTGCGTTATTTATCACAACGATAAGCAGAACTGAGCCAGGATGCACTTCAGCAATCCGGGCCACGCCAATTCCCCTCCCAATCACGTCTCCAAAATTAAATAACTCAATCAGGAAGGAGCAAATGAGCCATACACTATATGAAGCCTCTGTCATTCGTGTGCAACGATGCGAACTGGCTGTTCCCGGTTCGAATCCTGGCATGTTCGAGAAAGCCCTGAAAAGCGGTGTGGATTTTGTTTTTCTCGATCTCGAAGACGCCGTTGCCCCGGATGACAAGCTGACTGCACGAAAAAACGTTATCGAGGCACTCAATGACCTGGATTGGAAAGGTCACGGGGTGACTGTTTCGGTACGGATAAACGGTCTGGATACCCAGTTCATGGTTCGTGATGTGGTTGACGTGGTCGAAAAAGCAGGTCACAAACTGGATACCATACTGATCCCGAAGGTGGGGATATATTCGGATGTCTATATGGTTGAAGCCATGCTCAACCAGCTGGAGATGCAGCAGGGACTGAAAAACCGGATAGGCATTGAAGCATTGATTGAAACGGCCCTGGGTATGGCGAATGTGGAAGACATTGCACGCAATGGCGTGCGTGGACGGCTCGAGGCGCTCCATTTCGGCGTAGCGGATTACGCCGCCAGCAATCGCGCCAGAACGACAAACATCGGCGGCCTCAATCCCGACTATCCGGGAGACCAGTGGCACGCTGCCATCAGTCGGATGACTGTCGCCTGCCGTGCTTATGGCTTGAGGCCGATAGACGGTCCTTTCGGCGATATCAAGGATCCGGAAGGCTATAAAGCGGCGGCAAGACGAGCTGCCGCTTTGGGCTGTGAAGGTAAATGGGCTATCCATCCGTCGCAAATCGATCTTGCCAATGAGGTTTTCACACCACCTCCATCCGAAGTTGAAAAAGCACAACGTATCCTCGCGGCATTGCAGGAGGCGGCAGCTCAAGGGAAAGGGGCGGCTGCGCTGGACGGGCGACTGATCGATGCCGCATCGGCAAGAATGGCCAATAACGTGGTAAAAATGGCAGAGGCGATAGGCGCAACCGCGACATAGCGTACTTCCGACCGCATCAAGCGGTCTTTCTTTTTCTCCTGATCCTGCCGGTGGGGATACTCAAGTTGACGGATACATTACTGTGAAGTGTGACGCCGTTTCCATCAGGCAGGTTCGCTTTGTGCTTGAGCAATTCAAGGAATCCATGAAGCTTCCTGGATTGCGAGAGCTGTGACCCCGGAGAATAGTGAAAATTATTGTTGATAAATAAGTAAATAAGGTGACGCATTGGATATACATGAGTATCAGGCAAAAGAAATTTTAATGAGATATGGGGTCAAGACAGCGGAAGGGGGATTGGCATACACGATAGAAGAAAGTGTGCAGCGTGCCAGGGAAATCGATGGCAATGTATGGGTGGTGAAGGCGCAGATCCATTCGGGAGGGCGCGGCAAGGCGGGCGGCATCAAGGTATGCAGGACTCATGACGAAGTCCGGGCGGCCGCTGAGGAGTTGCTGGGAAAGATTCTGGTGACTCGTCAGACCGGATCTGTGGGAAAGGTGTGTACACGGGTATATGTGGAAGCGGGTACGCACATTGCCAGAGAGATGTATCTCTGCTTTCTGATAGACAGAAGTTCGGAGCGCATCGTCATGATAGGCTCGGGGCAGGGTGGGATGGAAATCGAAGAGTTGGCTCACACAAATCCCCAGGCCATCAAGAAGATTTTTATCGAACCCGCAGTTGGGTTGCAGGATTTTCAGGCGAGAGAGATGGCTTTTGCGCTAGGCGTGGAAGCGGCACAACTGCCTCATGCCGTTAAAACCATCCGGGGCTGCTATCGCGCCTTGCGTGATCTGGATGCGAACATGGTGGAAATCAACCCCCTCGTGATCACCGGGAGCGGTGAACTCATTGCTCTTGACGCGAAAATGAGCTTCGACGAAAACGCCTTGTTTCGCCGGCACGAGGTTGCCGAACTGCGTGATAAAACACAAGCCGATCCTCGGGAGATGGCAGCCTCCGATCATGGGTTGAGCTACATCGGATTGAACGGTGATATCGGATGCATGATAAACGGTGCCGGACTCGCCATGGCAACGATGGATATGATCAAGCTCGCGGGCGGGGAGCCGGCAAATTTCCTTGACGTGGGAGGTGGCGCGTCGGCTGAACGTACGGAAAAGGCATTTCGCCTGGTGCTGGCTGATAAAGGAGTCAAGGCGATGCTGGTCAATATCTTTGCAGGTATTAACCGCTGCGACTGGATTGCGCAAGGCGTCGTGCAGGCGGTAAGAAATATCGATATGAAAATCCCGCTGGTCGTGCGCTTGTCCGGTACCAATGTCGAGGAGGGCCAGCGGATCATTGCTGAAAGCGGCTTGCCGATCATCACAGCGGGAACGCTGGCGGAGGCGGCCGAGAAGGTTGTGCAGGCGCGCAATGGTGCGGTTGCAGAAGAGTGCAAAGGGATATAAATGGCGATTTTAATTGATGAGAGCACACGGATCATAGTTCAGGGCTTCACCGGCAAGATCGGTACTTTTCATGCACAGGATATGATCAATTACGGTTCCAACATTGTCGGCGGCGTAACCCCTGGCAAAGGGGAGCAGCAGCATCTGGGGCGACCGGTTTTCAATACGGTGAAAGAGGCTGTTCAGCAAGTCGGTGCGAATGCAAGCATCGTGTTTGTGCCTCCGGCATTTGCAGCGGATTCAATCATGGAAGCAGCCGACGCAGGCATCAAATACTGCGTTGCCATTACTGACGGTATTCCTACGCAGGATATGATGACGGTCAAGAACTTTTTACGCCGCTTTCCTATCGAAGAACGCATGGTGCTTACCGGCCCGAATTGTGCTGGTACGATCAGCCCGGGCAGGTCGATGCTGGGAATCATGCCGGGCCATATCTACATGCAGGGAGATGTGGGCGTCGTTGGCCGTTCCGGAACGCTGGGGTACGAAGCCGCGGATCAAATGCGGACGCTGGGCATCGGCATATCGACATCGGTTGGTATTGGCGGGGACCCGATTATCGGCAGTTCGCATCGCGATATTCTGGAGAGATTCGAAGAGGACCCGGAAACAAAAGTAGTGGTCATGATTGGAGAAATCGGAGGACCTCAGGAAGTCGAGGCAGGCATTTTCTCCAGAGACCACATGAGTAAACCCCTCGTGGCGTATATTGCAGGCCTGACAGCGCCGGAAGGCCGCCGCATGGGACATGCGGGTGCGATTATCTCCGCGGTGGGTGAAAGTGCTGCGGAAAAAGTTGCCATCTTGAAAGAACTGGGCGTCACCATTTCCCCCACCCCTTCGGCCATAGGGGAGACAGTCGCAAAGGTCTTGGCCAGGATGTAAGCGCGCAAGAGATTTTGCCACACACTTTTTAATGGCGATGAATGAACGTGGAGGCTTGGATATGTCAATCTGGATGACAGCGTTAAAAATCATTCCCTGGGGGAATGTGGTGGAATCCGCACCGCATATCGTAAAGGCAGCCAAGCACCTTTTTTCTGCCACAAAGAAGGAAACAGCCGATTTCTCGACAGATTGGCAGACAGGAGATACCTCGGGCAGCCTGGACAAACGTGTTCGTTTCCTGGAGGCGAAACTCATCGAGTTGAGCGATGAGCAGAGGTCTTCTGCCGAATTGATAAAATCGCTTGCTGAGCAGAACGCCCTGATGGTCGAAGCGATCGAGGTTTTTCGGGTTCGTGTGAAAATGCTGCTTACTGTTTGTATCCTGCTGCTGGGAGGACTTGCAGCTGTCATATTCAGGTTCGTGGTCTGATCTCAATTTTCTTGACAGGGGATGTGTGTCCGGTTAGGCTACGCGCTGTTTTGGTCTGGCCCGGTGACGCGGGTTTTTCCGGCGCAGCGGATATGTGCAGGGGAGGCCGTATTCAATATGGATGCGGTGATGCAGATATCCGGGGAACGTTGAATGATTTCACGGGATTGCAGCATTTCTTGCGTCTTCCGGTTATCCCGATTTTAATTTTACTCTGCAACGTCCTTTGCAAGGACTTGTTCAACGTTCCTGATAAACAACAACATCATTACGGAGTAAAGGAGAGAAGCAGATGTTAATGAAGCCTTGGCTGAGGCTGGTTACGCTTGCGTGTGGGGTGCTGTTTGCGGGCGCCACGTGGGCTAACTTTCCCAGCGTTCCCAAAGAGACGTATAAGGCACTGAAGCTGGAGCAGTCGGCCTCGCCGAAGGATCTGCATTCAGCGCTGGTGAAGCGTTACAAGGATCCTGCGCAGGGAGCGGGACGTGGCACGCTGGCGAAGTACTGGGAGCCGATCCCGATGAGCATGTACTTTGACCCTGCCTCGTATTACAAGCCGCCGACCTCGATGAAGGAAGTTGCGGCGCGTGAGGAATGCGTCAAATGCCACACGGACGAATCGCCGGTATGGGTGAGTGCCTGGAAGAGGAGCACGCACGCGAACCTGGACAAGGTCCGGAACCTGAAGCCTGAAGACCCGACGTACTACAAGAAGGCGAAGCTTGAAGATGTGGAGAAGAATCTTCGCTCGATGGGCAAGCTTGGGGCCAACGACAAGCTCAAGGAAGTAGGGTGTATCGACTGCCACGTCGACATCAACAAGAAAGACAAGGCAGACCACATGAAGGATTTGCGCATGCCGACGGCGGACGTGTGCGGCACCTGCCACCTGCAGGAATTTGCCGAACGCGAATCCGAGCGTGACACCCTGATATGGCCGAACAAGCAATGGCCGCAGGGGCGCCCCTCGCACGCACTGGACTGGAAGGCCAACGTCGAAGTAGCGGTATTTGCCTCCATGCCACAGCGCGAGATTGCCGAAGGCTGCAGCATGTGCCACACCAACCAGAACAAATGCGACTCCTGCCACACGCGGCACGAATTCTCTGCTGCCGAATCGCGTCATCCTGAAGCCTGCGCCACCTGCCACAGCGGAGTAGACCACAACAACTGGGAAGCCTACTCCATGAGCAAGCACGGCAAGACGGTATCGATCATGGGCGACAAGTGGAACTGGAACGCACCCCTGAAGGACGCCTACACCAAGGGCGGGCAGACAGCGCCCACCTGTGCCGGCTGCCACTTCGAATATGAAGGCAAGTACAGCCACAACGTCGTGCGCAAGATACGCTGGGCCAACTACCCCGCGGTTCCCGGCATTGCCGAGAACATCAACAGCGAATGGTCGGAAGCGCGGCTTGACTCCTGGGTCAAGACCTGCACGCAATGCCACTCCGAGCGTTTTGCCCGCTCCTATCTTGAATTCATGGACAAGGGCACGCTGCACGGCATAGCCAAGTACAAGGAAGCGCACGCCGTGGCCGAGAAGCTCTACAAGGAAGGGATGCTGACCGGGCAGAAGACCAACCGTCCGACCCCGCTGCCGCCTGACAAGGAAATGTTCGCAGGCTTCACCCAGCTCTACTGGAGCAAGGACAACAACCCTGCTGCAATCGAGCTCAAGGTGCTGGAAATGGGAGAGAACAACCTTCCCAAACTGCACGTAGGGTTGGCGCACGTCAATCCGGGTGGCTGGACCTATACCGAAGGCTGGGGCCCGATGAACCGCGACTACGTCGAAGTCATGGACGAGAACACCAAGATCCGTGAAATGGCGGCGTTGCAGGCGAAAGTAGCCAAGCTCGATGCCAAGCGCAAGACAAGCCTGTTCGACCTTGACAGCAGCGAGAAGCTCTCGCTTGGCGGTCTGGGTGGCGGCATGCTGCTTGCTGGCACGCTTGCCCTGGCAGGCTGGCGCCGGCGCGAGAAGAACGAGGGCGTCCGCAAGGACTGATATCCTGTTTTGACCGCAAGTACCTCTAGCCGCGCCATCCTGGCGCGGCCTGGCTCCAAACTCCTCCCCTCACTGGGCATTCTCCTGGTGGCGGGAGGAATTCTTTTACTCCTGTGGTTTGCCTGGGCGTGGTTCAATCCCGGGCCTGCCCCCTACCGCTACCAGCTGGTGGAAGAAGGCAGCGCAGACAAATTCCCGCAACTTGGACTGGGCAAGTGGCCGGACCTTTCCATTGCCCGGTACGAAGTCTTTGCCGAAGACATTCCCCAGCCGCTGGCGGTGCTGCATGCGGCTAGGCGCGGCAATGACGCCCCGGTGAGGCTCGACTGGGAAAACCGCACGAGTGAGCTGCTGCTCACCACCGATCTCAAACTCAATGAACTGGCCACCCTGGCTGCCGCCATCGACAAGTACGCCGGCAAGGATGCGCTGGTGCTTGGCTGGTGGGACACCTCGCGCCAGCTGAAGCTTCTCTCGAAGCGCGACACCCTGTTTAGCGGGCAGTTCTCCGAGTACCTGGTCATACCCGCTCCGTGGCAGAAGCAGGCTGACGCCATCCGCAAATACGAAGACGACTTCTGGGGCGGCAAGGCAGGACGGGAAGAGGAGCAGAGATTCGAGCGCTTTGCCGATGCTCTGCTGGCCGAACCTGAAGCGGGTGCTGCCATCCTGCGCGAACTGGCGGGCGATCGCGAAGCCTATGTCGCCATTCATGTCACCGACCTGTACAAGCTTGGCATCATGCGTCCGGGCCAGTTCGACGTTGCCTATCGCAACTTCCCGATGGAAGGCAACATGCATGGCATGGTCGACTATCTCAAGAGATGGGTACAGGACAACAACTACAAGACCTATACCCTGCAATCCCTGTCGGACAGGCTGATGCGCGGCTACTTCCTCAAGGATGACAAAAGCGACCGGACGCTGATTGCGCAGATGCTGCCGTTCACCGAATCGATGCCGCTTGACCTGGCTGCGGTGCAACTCATCTACCAGACCGGGGGCTACTGGGTGTACAGGCTACCGGGCGGGCGGGAGCCTGCATCTTCCGGCGCAACCCCGGAGGATGCCGCATCTTTCCCAGCTCCCAGTCTGCCTCCAGCCTCTGAGTAAACCGATATCTGGCAGCCGGCAGCAGAAGTTAATAACCACCCACTTCTGCCGGCAGCCGCATTGCTAACCGCACCACCTGTCAAATCAGCTATAAAGCAAGAAGTAAGGTAGCCCGGGCAAAGCCCGGGCATGCCTTCTTTACCTGAAGCAGGTCAGGCTCTGCCTGACAGACTATTGATTCCTGAGCTTGACTTCGGATGCTCCGTCTGACCTATGTGTCTTTGAGCCTTTGAGCATCAGTATCGATGTAAATCCACAAAGCGACCGTGCACGGGACCAGGGATTTTCGCTGTAGCGAATCGGCCCTGTGCATACACCTATATTCAGCACGGTCGCGTACACCTCTACGCGATTGAACTTCCAAGGCGACCGTGCACGGGAGCAAGTATTCTAAGCGTGATAAACTGCTCTGGAGCGTACACCTTGTACCTTGTATTCAGCACGGTCGGGTCGCAGCGCCCCTCCGCTGCCCGACCCCGCTACGCGGGTCCCCCGTGCTGCGCTTCGGTATCATTTCCTCCAAGGAGTAAGTCTCAATACCATTATTGGTGTAACCTGCAAAGCGACCGTGCATGGAAAAAAAACACTCCGGTTGCTGATACATCACTTTACTCAGTACACCTGCATTAAAGCACGGTCGCAGCGCCCCTCCGCTGCCCGACCCCGCTTCGCGGGTCCCCCGTGCTGCGCTCCGTGCGCTACCGGTACCAGTGGTACCAGAAAGAGTGATAGTACTGGTGCTACCCGTCCCTATAAACGGGAGATACAGTATGGGTACAATAAAAGGTGTGTCCTGAAGTTGCGATCATTGCGCTATCATTACAATGACAGGGAAGACAAACAGAAGAACAAGAACAGGGAATAACAAAATACGGATCAGTTGTAGTCGCATGAAGCTGGAAGAGATACAAAAATCCAGGGATATAACGGAAACAACGGATATACTTGCCGAAAGAAAAAAGGAGGAAGGATGAACCATCGCATGACACTCGCCCTGACCGCGGCAGCGCTGTTTGCGGTCATGGCAGGCAGCGCGTCTGCCCAATCGTTTGAAGGCCGCAAGAAATGCAGTTCCTGTCACAAGAGCCAGGCCGAATCCTTCGGCAGCACGGCGCACGCCAAGGCCATGGACTCGTTGAAGCCCAACAACAAGGCCGAAGCCAAGAAGAAGGCCAAGCTCGATCCTGCCAAGGACTACACCAAGGACAAGGACTGTGTCGGCTGTCATGTGGATGGCTGGGGCAAGGAAGGCGGCTATACGATTGAAGACCCGAGCAAGTTCTTAACCGGAGTAGGCTGCGAATCCTGCCATGGACCCGGCTCCAAGTATCGCGGCATCCACCGCAAAGCCGGTGCCGCTTTCGAGAAATCGAAGAAGACCGCCTCCCGCCAGGTACTGGCCGATGCCGGTCAGGACTTCAGCTTCGAGGAAAGCTGCAATGCCTGCCACATGAACTACAAGGGCAGCCCGTGGAAGGGCGCGAAGGAACCCTACACCCCCTTCACCCCGGAAGTGGACAAGAAATACACCTTCGACTTTGACAAGTACGTGAAGGACACCAAGGCCATGCACGAACACTTCAAGCTCGATGGCGTCTTCACTGGCGATCCGAAGTTCAAGTACCACGATGAATTCCAGGCCAGCGCCAAGGTAGGCGAGAAAGGTTCGGACGACTGACATGGCGATGAAGACAGGCAGTGCCCTCCTGGTAGGCACACTCTTGGGGGTGGTGATGGTGGCGGTGGTATTGGGCGGCGAAGCGGCCGTCTCCACCACCGAATTCTGCACCAGTTGCCACTCCATGACTTATCCGGCCGAGGAGTTGAAGGAATCCTCGCACTATGGCGCTCTTGGCGCCAACCCTGGCTGCAAGGATTGCCACATCCCGCAGGGATTGCAGAACTTCCATCTGGCGGTGGCGACCCACGTGGTGGATGGGGCGCGCGAGCTCTATCTCGAGACGGTCAATGACTACTCCACGCTGGAGAAATTCAACGAGCGTCGATTGATCATGGCGCACGATGCGCGCATGAATCTCAAGAAGTGGGACAGCCGCACCTGCCGCGCCTGCCACCGGAATCCGCAGCCTCCCGGAGCGGATGCCAAGGCTGCGCACAAGAAGATGGAGACGGAAGGGGCCACCTGCATCGACTGTCACCAGAACCTGGTGCACAAGGAGGTTGCAGAAACCGACCTGAACGAGAGCATCAAGCAGGGCAAGATGGTGCTCAAGCCCGAAAAGAAGGATGAGGACGACGAGGAAGAGGAAGACGAGGAGTAAGCCGGAATCGGCAGAAAGAACTGCAGTACGTTCTTTGCTACTGTAATTACCGATCCGGTTTATACTATCTCCTTGCTTCTGCTGTTTTCGCTGGATTCCAGGCTGAATCCAGCGAAAACACCCTGCTGTCTGCTATGCTTCACGCTTAATCAGTTCAGCCTGAATTTCCTGATCGAGAATTCGATTTCTGTCGTTACGGTTTATTCTCAGGACGCTGCACTTATATTGCATGTGAGAGTGTCCGGGATTTACCCTCGATAGCCTAATCACTGAATGATCTTCTGGCTCGCCGTAGGGAGAGCCGGATTTCTTTTGTGTGAATGGTTGTCACGAAACTGTAATATTTCCATCATACTATTTAGGCCCTCCCAATGGTCTCACTTCAAGGTGCAGTTCCCGGTGACAGCGCGCCGCTCCGATAATACTTCCGACTCCAGTGCACTTGGATATAACTATCGCCGTCATCTGAGTGAGCGTTTTATTGAGGCCTTGCTTTTTTTGACGGCATTCGTTTCCGTCGCCATTACCCTTGCGATCGTCGTGATGCTGGTCACGGAATCCCTTTCATTTTTCGAGCATGTATCTCTCTGGGAATTTCTTACCGACACGCAGTGGACACCCCTTTTCGATAATGCGCATTACGGTATACTTCCACTCGTTTCCGGTACCGTAGTAAGCTCTGCTGTGGCCTTGCTCGTTGCTATCCCGATGGGCACCATCACTGCCATTTATCTATCCGAGTTCGCGCCTTTTACCGTCCGTGAGGTGGCCAAGCCCTTTCTCGAACTGCTGGGGGGTGTTCCAACAGTCGTATACGGTTACTTTGCATTGCTGTTTGTTACGCCTCTATTGCAGAAAATTTTTCCGGAATTGCCCGGTTTCAGTCTTCTTTCGGCAGGGCTGGTGATGGGTATCATGATCATTCCCTACGTAAGCTCCATGGCGGAAGATGCGATGCGCGCGGTACCCATGCATCTGCGGGAAGGTTCTTATGCAATGGGTGCGACCCGGTTCCAGACGGCTGTTCGCGTGGTAATGCCAGGAGCATTCTCCGGCATTGCCGCAGCTTATATTCTGGGTATTTCCCGGGCAGTGGGGGAAACGATGGTGGTTGCGATAGCAGCGGGAATGCAGCCAAACCTCACGTGGAATCCGATGGAACCTGCCGCTACCATCACCGCTTATATCGTTCAGGTAAGCCTGGGCGATCTGCCGCATGGCAGTATCGGATACCAGACTATCTTTGCAGCGGGATTGACCCTGCTGCTTATAACGCTGGTATTCAATATTATCGGGCATCTTCTGCGCAAGCGCTTCCGCGAGGTATATTGAAGCATGTTTCGAACCCTGTTTCCATGACCAGCTCGTTTCATTTCTAAAATTCCGTAGGTGGTTCCTGTTGAATCAAGCTCCCCGGTTTCCATTCCCTTTGCGAGAAGGTACCCATGAGTGACGCTCGAAATCTGAGGGAGATTCGCGCTATCATCGCCCGGCACAAGCTGGGGGACCTGATTTTCCTTGTTACCGGTTTGCTTGTGCTGATGATTGCCGTACTTACGTTCATCGCCTTGTTCTCGCACATGCTCATTGACGGCCTTCCTCGCTTGTCCTGGGATTTCTTTACATCCTTCCCCTCGCGGCGTCCAGGATCGGCAGGCATACTCTCCGCCTGGGTGGGGACCACTCTTGTAATGATAGTGACAGCCGCGGCAGCGGTGCCTCTGGGGGTTGGAGCAGGCATCTATCTGGAAGAATATGCCCCTAAAAATATTCTTACCGAGATCATCGAGATCAATGTGACCAACCTTGCCGGCGTGCCATCAATCATCTACGGGCTTCTGGCGCTGAGCCTGTTTGTTCACCAACTTGGATTCGGCCAGAGCATTCTCTCCGCGGGACTTGCGCTGGCTTTGCTCATTCTTCCGATCGTTATCGTTGCCACCCGGGAGGCAATACGCGCCATTCCGGTCACCATACGTGAAGGCGCCTATGCGCTGGGTGCAACCAAATGGCAAACTGTTTCTGACCATCTTCTGCCTTATTCCGCAGCCGGGATTCTCACCGGCATCATAATCGGCCTTGCGCGTGCAATTGGAGAAACGGCTCCGATTATCACCATCGGTGCCTTGACCTTTATTGCTTTTCTACCGCCATCTCCCTTCAAGGAGGAGTTTCCTTATATTTCCTTCGAATGGCTGATGGCGCCATTTACTGTCATGCCTATCCAGATGTTCAACTGGGTATCGCGGCCGGAAGAAGCGTTTCAGGTGAACGCAGCCGCGGCTGGCCTGGTACTGGTGGTAATGACTCTCACCATGAATGCGCTCGCGATCTATCTCCGCTACCGGATGCGCAAGAACCTCAAATGGTAGAAGATTTTTCGTCGTCCCAATACAAGTCCGAAGTCAGGAATCTGAGTTTCTACTACGGTTCATTTTCGGCGCTCAAGAACATCAACATGATGCTGCATGAAAAAAAGGTGACCGCCTTGATCGGCCCCTCGGGATGCGGCAAATCGACGTTCCTGCGCTGCTTCAACCGCATGCATGATCTCTATCCGGGGAATCGCTACATGGGGGACATTATCCTTCACCCGGATAATGTCAATATTCTTTCCCGGAGCGTGGATCCCATTGAAGTACGCATGCGCATCAGCATGGTGTTTCAGAAACCCAATCCTTTTCCGAAATCCATTTATGAGAACGTTGCTTATGGTTTACGGGTCCGGGGTGTCAGACGCCGCGCGATACTGGATGAAAAAGTGGAAGACGCACTCAGGGGTGCCGCCCTGTGGGATGAAGTGAAGGATCGCCTGCATCAGCTTGCTTACAATCTTTCGGGCGGACAGCAACAGCGGTTGTGCATCGCGCGCGCACTTGCAACCGACCCTGAGATTCTCCTGTTCGATGAACCCACTTCTGCACTCGACCCCATTGCCACAGCCAGCATAGAGGAACTTATAGCCGATCTGAAAGACAAGGTAACAATCCTGATCGTCACACATAACATGCAGCAAGCTGCCCGTGTGTCGGATTACACCGCCTACATGTATCTGGGCGAAGTGATCGAGTTTGGGGTGACGGATACGATTTTCATCAAACCTAAAAACAAACAGACGGAAGATTACATTACCGGGCGCTTCGGATAAGGAGTGCTTCAGCCAACTTTTCCCTCTTTCCCCTTTTCGGTTGCCAGGAAATTGTTATTCATTCAGCCGTAAGGCTTTGCTGCCTGAAAGATCCTGGCTGCAGGTAATAATACTTGCCTTGTCAGCGGTTCAAAGCTTCGACGCAGCCCCCGATTGACCCGGTATCCATTCACAGGTAACATTCGCAGCTTTCAAGTTAAAAGGCGAATCCTTCATGGCTATACGTTCCAAGCTGGTTGCGGGTAACTGGAAAATGCACGGCGGAACGCTGCAGAACCGGGATTTGCTGAATGCAGTTCTTGCTGCCACGGCAGACCTGAGCGGAGTCGAGTTGGCGGTATGTGTACCTTATCCTTACTTACCCCAAGCGCAATCGATTTTGGAAGGTACGCACGTTTCCTGGGGTGCCCAGAACGTAAGTCAGCACGAAAAAGGCGCCTATACCGGTGAAATTTCAGCATCCATGCTGCTGGATTTTGGCTGTCGCTACGTGATTGTCGGCCACTCCGAGCGGCGGGCGCTCTATGGGGAGGATAGCCATACCGTAGCGCTCAAATTCAAGGCGGCTCAAGGCGCTGGCCTGGTCCCTGTTTTATGTGTTGGTGAAACTCTCGAGCAGCGGGAGGCCGGGATTACGGAGCAGGTTGTGGCAGAGCAACTGGATGCGGTGGTGAAGTCGGCGGGAATAAATGCCTTGAATACGGCGGTGCTGGCTTATGAACCGGTGTGGGCCATTGGCACCGGCAAGACCGCGAGCCCCGATCAGGCTCAGGAGGTGCATTCGTTTATTCGCGGCAGAATTGCTGCCGACGCAGCGGAAGTGGCTGAGGGATTGAAAATTCTTTATGGCGGCAGTGTCAAAGGGGCCAACGCCACTGAACTATTCGCTATGCCAGACATCGACGGCGGATTGATTGGCGGCGCTTCGCTCGTTGCTGAAGAATTTATCGCCATTGCCCGGGCCGCGAAAGATTAATTCTTATTGGAGCAACTTTGGAAACACTGATTTGGATACTACATGTCTTGTCCGCAGCGGGCGTAATCGTCCTGGTTCTGCTGCAGCACGGCAAAGGTGCGGATATGGGCGCGGCTTTTGGCAGTGGCTCGTCAGGAAGTTTGTTTGGCGCCAGTGGTTCCGCGAACTTCCTCAGCCGAACGACGGGCGTGCTGGCTGCCGTATTTTTCATGACCAGCCTTGGCCTGACCTATCTTTCCACCAACAGGAACGAGAGTGGAGGAGTGATGGACAAAGCTGTGCCGATCCAATCTATCAAACCCGCAGAGCCCGCTCCGGCAGCGCCTGCGGCAGAAGAGGGGCCTTCCAAGGCAACAGAAATACCTGAGTAAGTTAATGCTGAGTTAATTGAACAACCGACTGGAATTGTGTTCTAACCAGATTACGTTCCGGATCGGCGTTCAAATTAAACTGCCGACGTGGTGGAATTGGTAGACACGCCGTCTTGAGGGGGCGGTGGCGAAAGCTGTGCGAGTTCGAGTCTCGCCGTCGGCACCATTTGTAGGACCGAGCATCAGGCCAACGGAGATACCGATAAGGTATAAATGTTATCTGGAAACGAGTCCTTATATTTGTTCGATAGCTAACACATCACATGCTCGAAAACTATTTTCCTATTCTGTTGTTTATCCTGCTTGGCCTTGTCATAGGGGCTCTGGCAATGGGATTTGGCTGGCTGTTCGGTCCCAATCGTCCAGATAGCGAGAAACTGTCTCCATATGAATGCGGGTTTGAGGCGTTTGAAGACGCCCGCATGAAATTCGACGTGCGCTACTATCTGGTAGCCATTCTGTTTATTCTGTTCGATCTGGAGATAGCGTTCCTGTTCCCATGGGCAGTGGTATTGAATGAAATCGGCCTGTTCGGTTTTATTGCCATGATGGTTTTTCTCGGCATCCTTGTCGTCGGCTTCATTTACGAGTGGACGAAGGGCGCTCTGGAGTGGGATTGAGGCCATGAGTACGAACGGAGTAATGGAAAAAGGCTTTGTCACTACAAGCCTCGACTCGGTCATCAACTGGGGGCGTACCGGTTCGATGTGGCCGATGACTTTTGGCCTGGCGTGCTGCGCCGTCGAAATGATGCAGGCAGGCGCATCCCGTTACGATCTTGACCGCTTTGGAATTGTGTTTCGTCCCAGTCCGCGTCAGTCGGACGTCATGATTGTTGCCGGAACCCTTTGCAATAAAATGGCGCCTGCACTCCGCAAGGTATATGACCAGATGGCAGAGCCGCGCTGGGTGATATCCATGGGCTCCTGCGCCAATGGCGGCGGTTATTATCATTACTCCTACTCGGTGGTGCGCGGATGTGATCGTATCGTCCCGGTCGATATTTATGTCCCCGGTTGCCCGCCTACCGCGGAAGCTCTTCTGTACGGCATTATCCAGCTCCAGAACAAGATCCACCGCACCAATACCATCGCTCGCTAGGCTCATCTATGTCGTCCACTCGTCTGGAAACGCTCGCGCTTTGCCTTCAGAATGTGTTGGCGGATAAACTTGCCAACATCAATCAGCAACTGGATCAGCTCATCATTACGGTGCCTCCGGCTAACCTGGTGCCGGTAATGAGAGCCTTGCGCGACCATCCCGAACTGGGTTTCGAGATGCTCATCGACCTGTGTGGAGTGGATTACTCCATCTATGGGGTAGAGCCCACTTCGGAGCAAGGACGTGAGGGCCAACGCTTCGCTGTCGTTTATCACCTGCTTTCGATCCGGCATAACCGCAGAGTGCGTGTAAAGGCATTCCCCGAGGATGACCAATTTCCGGTCGTGGATTCGGTAATAGATATATGGCCCTCCGCCAACTGGTTTGAACGCGAAGCATTCGATCTTTTTGGCATCGTGTTCACCGGTCACCCCGACCTGCGCCGTATCCTCACGGATTACGGATTTATCGGCAGTCCATTCCGCAAGGATTTTCCGCTCAGCGGCAATGTGGAGATGCGCTACGATCCCGACCAACAGCGGGTCATCTATCAGCCGGTCACCATAGAACCGCGCCAGATCACGCCTCGTGTTATCCGGGAAGAGCATTATGGAGACTCTGAATGAGATTTTTGTGGTCTGTCAACGATGGCTGAGATACGTAACTACACGATGAACTTCGGCCCGCAGCATCCGGCCGCCCATGGTGTCTTGCGACTGGTGCTGGAGCTCGACGGAGAAGTCATACAACGCGCCGATCCGCACATCGGGCTGCTGCATCGTGCAACGGAAAAGCTTGCCGAATACAAGACATATATCCAGTCAGTCCCTTACATGGACAGATTGGACTACGTCTCCATGATGTCCAACGAGCACGCGTATGTAATGGCGATCGAGAAGCTGCTTCAGCTCGAAGTGCCAATACGCGCGCAGTATATCCGGGTGATGTTCGACGAAATCACGCGGATACTCAATCATCTTCTGTGGCTGGGAGCACACGCGCTGGACGTGGGCGCGATGACGGTATTCCTTTACGCATTCCGCGACCGGGAAGACCTGATGGATGTCTATGAAGCGGTTTCGGGCTCAAGGATGCACGCAGCCTACTACCGGCCGGGCGGCGTTTACCGGGATTTGCCGGATTCGATACCGCAATACAAGGCGTCAAAAATTCACGACGAAAAAACAATCAAGGCGCGCAACGAGAACCGCCAGGGTTCGCTGCTCGATTTCATCGAAGACTTCACCAACCGGTTTCCAACGTACGTCGATGAGTACGAGACCTTGCTTACCGACAATCGTATCTGGAAACAGCGGCTGGTAGGCATCGGAACGGTTTCTCCCGAACGGGCAATGGCCCTGGGATTCACAGGTCCCATGCTGCGCGGATCCGGCGTCGAGTGGGATCTGCGGAAGAAGCAGCCCTATGAGGTCTACGATCAACTCGATTTCGATATACCTGTCGGCGTCAATGGAGATTGCTACGACCGGTATCTGGTCCGGATCGAAGAATTCCGGCAATCCAATCGCATCATCAGGCAATGTATCGATTGGTTGCGCAAGAATCCGGGTCCGGTCATAACGGATAACCACAAGGTCGCGCCGCCTTCCCGTGTGAACATGAAGCAGAACATGGAGGAACTGATCCATCATTTCAAGCTTTTCACTGAAGGATTTCACGTGCCGCCTGGTGAAACCTACGCGGCAGTCGAGCACCCGAAAGGGGAATTCGGCATTTATCTGATATCGGATGGCGCCAACATGCCTTACCGCATGAAAATTCGCGCTCCGGGCTTTGCCCATCTGGCAGCGCTGGACGAAATGTCGCGCGGCCATATGATTGCCGATGTGGTTGCCATCATTGGTACCCAGGACATTGTGTTTGGTGAAATAGACAGATGACGCACTGAAGGTGAAACGGCTATCAACATGCTAAGCACAGAGTCTCTGAAAAAAATCGACTACGAGTTGACCAAATATCCCGCAGACCAGAAACAATCCGCGGTAATGTCGGCGCTCGCCATCGCCCAGGATGAGAAAGGGTGGCTGACCACCGAAACGATGGATTTTGTGGCGGAGTACCTGGACATGCCGTCGATCGCCGTATACGAAGTGGCTACTTTCTACAACATGTACAATTTGCAGCCAATCGGAAAATACAAGATCACGGTCTGCACGAATCTTCCATGTGCGCTGTCCGGCGCGAACGAGGCAGTCGCCCATTTCAGGGAAAGGTTGGGAATAGGCTTCAACGAGACCACTGCGGACGGAAAATTTACCTTGAAAGAAGGGGAATGTATGGGTGCATGTGGAGATGCCCCGGTTCTCCTGGTCAATAACAAACGCATGTGCAGCTTCATGTCCAATGACAAGATCGACCAGTTACTGGAGGATTTAAGCAAATGAACCAGTCTGCGCAAATACTGCTGGCCGGCTTGAATCCATCGGACCCCAACGATTGGCGGCTGAAGAATTATGAACAGCGTGAAGGATATGTTGCGCTCAGAAAAATCCTGAGCGAGAGAATTCCCCCGGAAAAGGTCATCGAGGAGGTAAAGAAATCCGCCTTGCGGGGTCGCGGGGGCGCCGGTTTTCCGACCGGACTGAAATGGAGCTTCATGCCCAAGCAGTACGAAGGCGACAAATACCTGGTATGCAATTCGGATGAAGGTGAACCTGGTACCTTCAAGGATCGCGACATCATGCGTCACAACCCGCATATGCTGATCGAGGGCATGCTGATCGGAGCCTATGCGATGGGTATCAGGGCGGGCTACAACTACGTGCACGGCGAAATCTGGGACGTCTACGAGCGCATGGAAGAGGCAGTGGATGAAGCCCGCGCGGCAGGCTATCTCGGGGATAACATCCTCGGTTCCGATTTCAGCTTCCAGTTATACAACCATCATGGCTATGGCGCCTATATCTGCGGCGAGGAAACAGCGCTGCTTGAGTCGCTGGAAGGTAAAAAAGGTCAACCGCGCTTCAAGCCGCCTTTTCCGGCAAGCTTCGGTCTCTATGGTAAACCGACTACCATCAACAACACGGAGACATTTGCGGCGGTACCGTGGATTATCCGCCATGGCGGTGACAAGTTTCTGCAACTGGGTAAGCCAAACAACGGTGGAACCAAGATTTTTTCCGTTTCTGGCCATGTGAACAAGCCTGGTAATTATGAAGTGCCGCTGGGTACACCGTTTGCAACCCTGTTGGAGATGGCTGGCGGCATGCGCGGCGGGCGCAAGCTGAAAGGCTGCATTCCGGGTGGTTCATCCATGCCGGTATTGCCGGGCGATGTCATGATGCAGACCGATATGGACTATGACTCGATTGCCAAGGCGGGATCATTTCTCGGTTCAGGCGCGGTCATTATCATGGATGATACGACCTGCATGGTCAGGGCACTGGAACGTTTATCCTATTTTTACTATGAAGAATCCTGCGGCCAGTGCACGCCCTGCCGTGAAGGCACGGGATGGCTTTACCGTATCGTTCATCGGATCGAAACAGGAAAAGGTCGCCTGGAAGACCTGGATCTGCTCAATAATCTCGCTGACAACATTCAGGGACGCACGATCTGCGCATTGGGTGACGCGGCCGCCATGCCGGTGCGCGCCATGATTCAGCATTTCCGTGATGAATTTGCGTACCACGTCGAACACAAGAAATGCCTGGTGTAAAACGGATGAAGTCATGAGTCTTTTCTTGTTTGCGGCTGCTTGTTGCCCCGGAGCAAATACGTAATGATCAATTTCGAAATCGATGGTAAACCGGTGTCCGTGCCCAAGAATGGCACGGTCATGGATGGTGCCAATCAGCTCGGCATATACATCCCTCATTTCTGCTATCACAAGAAACTCTCCATTGCCGCCAACTGCCGCATGTGCCTCGTGCAGGTGGAGAAAGCGCCCAAGCCGCTGCCTGCGTGTGCCACGCCTGCGATGGAGGGCATGAAAGTTTTCACCCATTCCGGGCAGGCAGTAACAGCCCAGAAAGGTGTGATGGAATTTCTGCTCATCAATCATCCGCTGGACTGTCCGATTTGCGATCAGGGTGGGGAGTGCCAGTTGCAGGATCTGGCCGTGGGCTACGGAGCGAGTTCGTCGCGTTATACCGAAGCCAAGCGTGTGGTGGCTAACAAGAATCTCGGTCCGCTGATTTCCACCGACATGACCCGTTGTATTCATTGCACGCGTTGCGTGCGCTTCGGGCAGGAAATCGCAGGGATCATGGAATTGGGCATGGCGGGACGTGGCGAGCACGCGGAAATCCTCGCGTTTGTCGGTAAAACCGTGGATTCGGAGTTATCCGGTAACGTGATCGATCTGTGCCCGGTGGGCGCTCTTGTCAGCAAGCCCTTTCGCTATTCCGCGCGCACTTGGGAACTGTCACGCCGAAAATCCATAAGCCCGCATTGCGGTCTTGGCTCCAATCTCATCGTCCAGATAAAGCAGAATCGCGTGATGCGCGTGCTGCCCCGCGAGAATGAGGAAATCAATGAGTGCTGGCTATCGGACAAAGACCGTTTTTCCTACGAGGGATTGAACTCCGAGGAGCGTCTTACCAGGCCGATGATAAAGCAGGGAGGCGTGTGGCAGGAATGCGACTGGCAAACTGCGCTGGAGTTTGTGGCCAATGGCCTCAAAGATGTAAAAGAAAAGTATGGAGCGGAAAGCATCGGGGCGCTGGGTTCTGCTCACAGCACGCTTGAAGAACTTTACCTGTTGCAGAAACTTGTAAGGGGATTAGGCAGCGCAAGTGTGGATCATCGCGTGCGCCAGAGCGATTTCCGTGCGGACTCGCAGATGCAGGGCGCTCCCTGGCTGGGAATGCCCATTGCCGAAATTTCGCAGTTGAAGTCACTGCTCGTCATAGGCAGCACCTTGCGAAAGGACCATCCTCTCCTTGCGCATCGTATCCGCCAGGCCGTGAAGCATGGCGCGCAATTGAATGTGATCAACCCGATCGACGATGACCTGCTGACCAAGGTAAGAAATCGTGCTATTGTTGCGCCCGACAAAATGGTATCCATGCTGGCAGAGGTGTTGAAAGCCATTGCCGAGTTGAAGGGCGTGGAGATTCCCGATGACGCTAAAAACGCCCTGAGCACTATCAGTGCGGGCGATACTGCCCGTGCGATGGCGGCCAGTCTCAACGACAACAAACCCGCTGCGGTTTTCATCGGAAATCTCGCGCAACATCATCCCCGCTACGCGGATATCTGCAAGCTGGCCCAGCATATCGCACAAATTTCCGATGTTCGCTTCGGAGTGCTGGGAGAGGCTGCCAACAGCGTCGGAGCTTATATTGCCGGTGCGGTTCCCTTTGGTAACCGTAACGCAGATACTGCTGGAGGCAGGCATGGAGGGCAGGGCGCCAATGCCTCACAAATGCTCGGCATGGACGGCCCGGCGAGCGGGACCGGATGCAAGGCATACGTCCTGTTGAACCTGGAGCCGGAGCTGGACGGCTACAACCCCCAGCGCGCAGTCAAAACACTGGCAGCAGCTGATCTGGTTGTAATGATGAATGCATACAAGAGCCACGCCGCCATTCAGGACAATTATGCGGATGTATTGCTGCCGATTGCGCCCTTCACAGAAACCTCGGGTACTTTCATCAGCACGGAAGGGCGGGTGCAAAGCTTCAACGGTGTGGTTGCGCCGCTCGGGGAAGCGCGTCCCACATGGAAGGTATTGCGGGTGCTGGGTAATATTCTGCAACTCGATGGCTTTGATTATGAAACGCCGGAGCAGGTGCGAGCGGACGTTCTTCCGGTCGGAAACGACGTCAGCGCCTGGTTGAATAACAGTCTGGGAAGTCTTGCTGTGAGTCCCATTGAAGCCAGTAAGGAAAATAAGGGAGGCGAAGGGTTGCAACGTATCGGTGAGGTTCCGATTTATCAGGCCGACCTCATCGTGCGCCGGGCGGAGTCGTTGCAGCGCACGCGCGATGCGGCTGCCCCTTTAGCGTGGATGCCGGGGAGCCTCATGGCGCAATTGGGCCTGCAGACCGACGAAGTCATACGGCTGAAGCAGGGAGAAGGTGAGGTGCGGCTGCCTGTCGCGCAGGATGACAGCTTGCCAGCCAACTGCATAAGGATTGCCTCCGCCCACCCTTCGACTGCGGCCCTGGGCGGAATGTTTGATCAGATCACGGTAGAAAAATCGTGACGAACGGTACTCGGATTATCTGATGGGATACGCGCAACAACTGTTCGGGGATTTTTTTGGTCCTGAGTGGGGACCTGCTCTTTTCCTGCTGGCGAAGAATGTCCTTCTGATTGTGGCCATCGTGCTGCCACTGATGCTGGCAGTCGCCTATCTCACATTCGCCGAACGCAAAATCATTGGCTATATGCAACTGCGCGTGGGTCCCAATCGGGTAACCTTCTTTGGCATCCCCTGGCTGGGGGGATGGGCGCAACCCATTGCCGATGCGGTAAAGGCGGTGATGAAAGAAATCATCATCCCGAGTGGAGCGAACAAAGTCCTGTTCGTGCTTGCGCCCATACTGACGTTCGCACCGGCGCTGGCGGCCTGGGCAGTCATTCCCTTTTCTCCGGATGTGGTCCTGGCGGACATCAACGCCGGCCTGCTTTATATTCTGGCCATGACCTCGATGGGGGTCTATGGCATCATCATTGCGGGGTGGGCTTCCAACTCCAAATACGCATTCCTGGGAGCAATGCGTTCGGCGGCTCAAGTAGTTTCTTACGAACTGGCCATGGGTTTTGCGCTGGTGTGCGTTCTCATGATGTCCCAGAGCCTGAACCTGGGTGACATCGTCAAGGGCCAGCAAGGCGCCAGCATGCTGAACTGGTATCTGATACCGCTGTTTCCCATGTTCCTGGTTTATTTTATTTCCGGCGTCGCGGAAACCAATCGTGCTCCATTCGATGTCGCCGAGGGTGAATCCGAAATCGTGGCGGGCTTTCATGTCGAGTATTCGGGCATGGCGTTCACGGTGTTTTTCCTGGCGGAATATTCCAACATGATCTTGGTGGCCATGCTTGCAAGCATCATATTCCTGGGTGGATGGCTGCCTCCTGTCAACGTTGCGCCGTTTACCCTGGTTCCCGGCTTCATCTGGCTGGTCCTGAAAGCATCATTTCTATTGTTCTGTTTTCTCTGGTTCCGCGCCACGTTTCCACGTTATCGCTACGACCAGATCATGCGTCTTGGCTGGAAGGTGTTCATTCCGATCACGCTCGTCTGGATAGTGGTGCTCGGCCTGGTGATGCAGCTTCCGGCGTCGATTCGGAGCGCATTCCCGCTTAACTTGTGGTTTCACTGACACAGGAGGAAGCCATGAACCGAATCAAGGATTTTTTCCGCACTTTCCTGCTGTTCGAGCTCATCAAAGGAATGATGCTCACGGGGAGAAATATGTTCGCTCGGAAGATCACGGTGTATTTTCCTGAAGAAAAGACGCCGCAATCTCCTCGCTTCAGAGGTTTGCATGCCTTGCGCAGATACCCTAACGGAGAAGAGCGCTGCATAGCCTGCAAGCTGTGCGAAGCGGTATGTCCGGCATTGGCGATTACCATCGAATCCGAGCAGCGCGAGGATGGAACGCGGCGTACCACGCGATATGACATCGATCTGACAAAGTGCATATTTTGCGGTTTTTGCGAGGAATCCTGTCCGGTGGACTCGATTGTGGAGACCCGCATCCTGGAATACCACGGGGAGAAGCGTGGCGACCTCATCTATACCAAGCAGATGCTGCTGGCGGTGGGGGATCGGTATGAGGAACAGATAGCACAGGATCGGGCAGCCGATGCAGGTTACCGATGAATCGCGCCTGGCTCGTCAATATTGGCAGTGGATATTTTCATCAGGTCGAGGCATCCACTGCCTTCGTTACGGGAGCGCTGGATTATCGCGCTCGTCACGCTTACCCGCAGAAACAAGCGGAAGACATTTTCATGAGCTCATTTTTATCTTACGTGAACCCTTCCAGACTCCCGGATTTCTAGAAGTACCCATATGAGTTTTGCAGATATAATCTTCTACTTTTTTTCCGCGGTACTGGTAGCCTCGGCCCTCGGGGTCATCACCGCGCGCAATCCGGTGCACTCGGCATTGTTGCTGGTGCTGGCCTTTTTTGCCTCCGCCGGATTATGGCTGCTGCTGGAGGCGGAATTTCTTGCCATTACCCTGGTGCTGGTCTACGTGGGAGCAGTGATGGTGCTGTTCCTGTTCGTCGTGATGATGCTCGACATCAATCTTGCCCGGCTCAGGGAAGGCTTCTGGAAATGGTTTCCATTCGGATTACTGCTCGGCCTGCTGATGTCGATCGAGATGGCCATGGTCCTGACGGGCAAGCAGTTCGGTGCCGGCGAGCTCCCCGCCCCGGCGGCGCGGGCGGCCGACTACAGCAACACCAAGGAACTGGGGCGCCTGATCTACACCGAATACGTTTATGCCTTTGAACTCGCTGCGGTGATTCTGCTGGTCGCGATTGTGGCTGCAATCGCGCTGACCTTGCGCCAGCGCAGCGGGAGCAAATCCATGGACGTCGCCAAGCAGGTAGCGGTGAAGCGTGAAGACCGCATCCGCATCGTGTCGATGGCATCCGAGAAGAAAGAATAAAAGTAATATATTGCGGCGTTTTTACGCCGCCATGAAAGGGGGCGTAGTGGTTTCGTTATCCCATTATCTTGTTATCGGTGCGATTCTGTTTGCCATCAGCATTGTCGGTATCTTCCTCAACAGAAAGAACGTGATCATCCTGTTGATGGCCATTGAGCTGATGCTATTGGCGGTAAACATGAATTTTGTTGCTTTTTCGCATTATCTCCAGGACGCATCCGGTCAAGTGTTCGTGTTTTTCATCCTTACCGTTGCTGCAGCGGAGTCTGCCATCGGGCTTGCGATACTGGTTGTGCTGTTTCGCAGCCTGCGCACCATCGATGTCGATGACCTGGACAGGCTCAAAGGCTGAGGCTAATCGCCAGGTTCAATAGTTCGGAGTCGGTATCGCTGGTTCAAAAACAAAAAGCTGAATTTCATGACTGAGATGCAAAATCTATACCTGTTGGTGCCCCTGGCACCGCTGGCGGGGGCGCTTATAGCCGGCCTGCTTGGACGTGTGATTGGTGCTGCAGCAAGCCATCGCGTCACCATTGCCCTTATGTTCGTCTGCGTGGCAGCGTCGATTGCCGTGTTCCTCGATGTGCTGAAAGGGAACGTATACAACGGCACGGTTTATACCTGGCTGACATCGGGTGGCGTGCGTTTCGAAGTAGGATTTCTGATCGATCAGCTTTCCGCGACCACGATGGTCGTGGTGAGTTTCGTATCGCTGATGGTGCATATCTATACCATCGGCTATATGCATGACGACCCTGGTTACCAGCGTTTTTTCAGCTATATCTCGCTTTTTACCTTCTCCATGCTGATGCTGGTGATGTCCAACAATTTTCTCCAGTTGTTCTTCGGATGGGAGGCGGTAGGGCTGGTTTCATATCTCCTGATCGGCTTCTGGTACACGCGTCCGACGGCCATTTACGCGAACCTGAAGGCGTTCATGGTCAATCGCGTCGGTGACTTCGGTTTTCTCCTCGGCATTGGTCTGGTATTGGCGTATTTCGGCACGCTGGATTATGCTGCCGTGTTCGCCCAGGCCCCCAACGTCGCGGCTGAGACGATCGAAATCACTTCCGGTTCGCCCTGGGCAGTGCTGACCGTCATCTGTATCCTGCTTTTCGTCGGCGCCATGGGTAAATCGGCCCAGTTTCCGCTACATGTATGGCTGCCGGATTCGATGGAAGGCCCCACGCCCATTTCAGCACTGATCCATGCTGCAACCATGGTCACTGCCGGTATTTTCATGGTGGCGCGCATGTCACCCCTGTTCGAACTGACCGAGACCGCGCTCTCCGTGGTTCTGGTGATAGGCAGCATCACGACCCTGTTCATGGCGCTGGTGGCGATCGTCCAGTACGACATCAAGCGCGTCGTGGCATACTCGACCCTGTCGCAACTCGGCTACATGACGGTGGCGCTCGGCGCATCCGCTTATCCGGCCGCAATTTTTCACCTCATGACGCATGCCTTTTTCAAGGCAGTGCTGTTCCTTGGCGCAGGTTCCGTGATTATTGCCATGCATCATGAACAGGACATGCGCAAGATGGGTGGACTCAAGAAGTACATGCCCATTACCTACTGGACCATGTTTGTTGCAGCACTCGCCAATGCCGGCGTCCTCGGCTTTTCAGGTTTCTTCTCGAAGGATGCGATCATAGAAGCGGTGCATTTTGCCGATATTCCCGGTGCCGGCTTTGCCTATTTCTGTACCGTGGCTACTGTCCTGGTAACAGGGTTTTATACCTTTCGCCTGTTGTTCATGACGTTCCACGGCCAGCCGCGCATGGATCATCACACCGAAGAGCATTTGCATGAATCTCCCTGGGTAGTGACCCTGCCCCTGGTTGCCCTCGCCATACCGAGCATTGGCGCAGGCTGGCTGATAGGTCCGATGCTGTTTGGCGATTACTTTGCCAATACGATACAGATTGCGCCTCAACACGAAGCAATGGCGAAAATGGCAGCGGAGTTTCACGGCATCCCAGGAATGATGAGCCATGCGCTTTCCACTGTTCCTTTCTGGTTATCCGTTGCCAGTATCTTTGCCGCCTGGTATCTCTATATCGCAAAACCCGATCTGCCCGCAAAAATCAAGTGGGCGGCCGGACCGTTTGCAACGCTGCTCGAGCGCAAATACTTCATAGACGAACTCTATTCCTGGCTGTTTGCGGGCGGCGCACGCCTGCTTGGCCGGGTATTGTGGAAGTTCGGGGATGTCAAGGTAATTGACGGATTCTTTGTGAATGGCACGGCGGGGTTAGTAGCCGGAGCCTCCACATTGATGCGCCGCTTCCAGACGGGCTACATCTATCACTACGCGTTCACCATGATCGTTGGCGTGTTTATATTGATGAGTTTGTGGTTGTTCTGGTAATGGGACAACGAAAAATATAATAAAAATGTTAGTTGTGGGACTATCCCGCATCCGCTGCACGCTAATGAAAAAAATGGAATAGACATGTTGTTTGGTTTCCCCCTGTTAAGTCTGGTTATCTGGCTGCCTATTCTTGCCGGTGTTGCTGTACTCGCTACCGGTGGCGATCGTAATGCTCCGCTGGCGCGCATGATCGCACTCGTCGGATCGGTTGCGGGTTTTCTGGTGGCGATTCCGCTTTATACCAGCTTCGATCCGTTGGCGAGCACCATGCAGTTCGTCGAGAAACATGTGTGGATCGAACGCTTCAACGTTCACTATCACCTCGGGGTGGATGGAATCGCCATGCCCCTGATACTGCTGAATGCTTTTACCACCCCCCTGGTAGTGATCGCGGGATGGGAAGTGATTACCAGGCGCGTATCGCAGTACATGGGCGCCTTTCTCATCATGTCCGGCATCGTCAACGGTGTTTTTTCGTCGCTGGATGCAATTCTCTTCTATGTCTTCTGGGAAGCTTCGCTCATTCCGATGTTTCTCATCATTGGCATCTGGGGTGGACCCAACCGGGTTTATGCGGCAATCAAGTTTTTCCTTTATACGCTGCTCGGTTCACTGCTGATGCTGGTGGCATTCATCTATCTTTACCAGGTTTCCGAAGGCAGCTTCTCGATACTTGAATATCATAAACTGCCTTTGTCGATGGCATCGCAGGTCCTGATATTCATCGCCTTCCTGCTGGCTTTCGCAGTCAAGGTTCCCATGTGGCCCGTCCATACGTGGCTGCCCGACGCACACGTGGAAGCGCCGACCGGGGGTTCCGTAGTACTTGCCGCCATCCTGCTGAAAATGGGAGGCTACGGGTTCCTGCGGTTTTCGCTGCCGATCCTGCCGGACGCAAGCCATCAGCTCGCGGGCATGATGATCGCATTGTCGCTGATCGCGGTCGTCTATATCGGCCTGGTTGCTCTGGTGCAGGCGGACATGAAAAAGCTGATTGCCTACTCATCGGTGGCGCATATGGGTTTTGTCACCCTCGGTTTTTTCCTGTTCAATAATTACGGCCTTGAAGGCGCCATGGTCCAGATGATTTCACATGGCTTTATTTCGGCTGCAATGTTTCTTTGCATCGGCGTCATGTATGACAGACTGCATTCCCGTCAGATCGTGGACTATGGGGGGGTGGCGCACCGTATGCCTGTCTTTGCCGCTTTTTTCATGCTGTTTGCCATGGCCAACTCCGGATTGCCCGGAACCAGCGGTTTCGTCGGCGAATTCATGGTCATCATGGCCTCAATGAAGGTGAATTTCTGGTACGCGTTTCTGGCCGCCACGACACTCATCACAGGCGCCGCTTATACCCTCTGGATGTATAAGCGCGTGATATTCGGTGCCGTTGTGCACCCGGCAGTGGAGGAAATGAAAGATATCGGCGTACGCGAGATTCTTGTATTGGCCGTACTCGCGGCGGCAGTATTGGGGATGGGGCTGTATCCGCTCCCCTTGACGGAAGTCATGCATACCACCGTTGATGATTTACTTGCGCATGTTGCTCGCAGCAAATTGCAGTGAATTGCAGTGAGCGAAGCGCGCCCCGACTCGGCTAAGGATGATAAATGAATTTTATGCTGCCTGATTTCGCGCCAGCCTATCCGGAAATATTCCTTCTGGTAATGGTGTGCGGAGTATTAATGGCTGATCTTGCATGGGGCGACAAGAAGCCCGGCACTGCCTATCTTTTAGCCCAACTGACGCTGTTCGGCTGTATGCTGATCACCTTCGGTACCGCGGGGCCTGACGCCGTCCATACGTTTTCCGGCATGTTTGTCGATGACACGCTAGCCGACATTCTCAAGATGCTGGTTTATGTCACCGTATCCGTAGTGCTGGTTTATTCCCGTACTTATATTTCGGATCGGGGAATACTCAGCGGAGAATTCTTCAGCCTCGCGCTGTTCGCGACCCTCGGAATGATGGTCATGATTTCCGCCAGCCACTTCATGACACTCTACCTGGGGCTGGAACTCCTTTCCTTGTCCCTCTATGCGATGGTTGCGTTGAGGCGCGACTCGGCAGGAGCCACCGAGGCGGCAATAAAGTTTTTTGTCCTGGGTGCCCTGGCGTCCGGCTTTCTGCTGTATGGCATGTCAATGATTTATGGCGCCACCGGCTCGCTCCATATCGCCAGTGTGACGGAAGTGATCGAAGGTGGAGTAATCAGCCAGGGTGTGCTGGTTGTCGGCCTGGTTTTCATTGTGGCCGGCATCAGTTTCAAGCTGAGTGCGGCGCCTTTCCATATGTGGGCGCCCGATGTTTATGAAGGGGCGTCTTCAGCAGTGGTGCTGTTTATCGGTTCGGCGCCGAAACTCGCGGCATTCGGTTTTGTCATGCGCCTGCTGGTGGAGGGTCTGGGTGCGATGTCCGGCGATTGGCAGGGCATGCTGATCATACTTGCAATCACGTCAATGGTGATCGGCAATATTGCCGCTATCGCCCAGAGCAACATCAAGCGCATGCTGGCCTATTCCACCATCTCGCACATGGGGTTCATGCTGCTTGGCATTATCGGCGCGAATGAAAACGGCTACAGTGCCGCAATGTTTTACGTGGTGGTCTACGTACTCATGACAATGGGTACATTCGGCATTATCATGCTTCTCTCACGCGCGGGCTTTGAAGCGGATAGACTGGATGATTACAAAGGGCTCAACCGGCGCAATCCATGGTATGCTTTTATCATGCTGCTGCTGATGTTCTCCATGGCCGGCATACCACCCACTGTGGGCATTTATGCCAAGCTGTCAGTGCTTCAGGCCGTGCTGAACGCAGGGTACACCTGGCTCGCCGTGCTGGCTGTGCTCCTTTCGCTGATCGGGGTATTCTATTACCTGCGTATCGTCAAGCTCATGTATTTCGACGAATCTGAAACCGATGTGGTCATCGCGCCGAAAGGCGACGTAAAAGTATTGTTGAGCGCCAACGGAATCGCAATACTCGCATTCGGCATCTTCCCCCAATCACTTATCGCCCTCTGCTCCTACGCGATACAACACTCGACTTAGCCTGCAAAGGGCGGAGCAGTCTCTTCCGCAGGAAGATGCGACCCCGAAGCAGGCTGACGGCGCCCACCTCTTGTTGATACCACCGACACTGTTGTCTACCTGCTCAGGCTTTATTGTAGCGCTATGGGGCGCCGGGCAAAGGGCGGAGCAGTTTCTTCCGCAGGAAGATGCGACCCCGAAGCAGGCTGACGGCGCCCACCTCTTGTTGATACCACCGACACTGTTGTCTACCTGCTCAGGCTTTATTGTAGTGCTATGGGGCGCCGGGCAAAGGGCGGAGCAGTCTCTTCCGCAGGAAGAGGATAGGCGGAAAGTAACGCTTGCGGAGACATGAGTCGCACAGTAAGGCACTCAGCCCAAGAACTCACCGAAGCGATTCAGGAGTGGCCCAATGCCGCGCCTGAGCGCCGTAGGAATCTCCGGCATTCATGCCGGGGAGGATATCAATATGCCTGTTAATCCTGTCATAGCGGCGGTTCATCCATGAGGGCGATCTGTTCCCGCAATTCGAGAACGCGATCCTGCCAGTAGCGTTGGGTGTTGAACCAGGGAAAGGCTCGCCTGAAAGCAGGATCGTCCCACCGCTGCGCAAGCCATGCCGCGTAGTGGATCAAGCGCAGAGTGCGTAATGCCTCGACCAGATGCAATTCCCTCTCGTCGAAATCGAAGAAGTTCTCATACCCGGCCAGCACGCTGTCCAACTGCTTCCTCATGTCGGCCCGTTCGCCGGATAACAGCATCCACAAGTCCTGTACTGCTGGTCCCATGCGGCTGTCGTCAAAATCGACGAAATGCGGACCATCGTCAGTCCACAAAACATTGCCTGCATGGCAGTCGCCGTGCAGGCGTAACGCGCGCACTTCCCCTGCACGCGCAAAACAGTGCCGCGCACCCTCCAATGCCTGATTCACAGCGCTGCGATAAGCAGCCTCAAGATCAGGTGGAACGAATCCATGCCCCAGCAGATAGTCGCGCGGTTGTTCGCCGAAGCTGGCGATATTCAGTTCGGGGCGTTCATGAAAGGGGTTGAGCGCACCAACAGCATGGATACGTGCAAGGAAGCGACCCATCCATTCCAGCGTGTGGTGATCTTCCAGTTCCGGCGCGCGGCCGCCGTGCCTTGGAAAAACAGTGAAACGAAATCCCTCAAAATAATGCAGCGATGTTCCTTGCAGCACCAACGGGGGTACGACAGGAATTTCGTGTTTGGCCAGTTCCTGCACGAACGCGTGTTCCTCAAGAATGGCATTGTTCGTCCAGCGTTCCGGGCGGTAGAATTTTGCTACGACTGGCGCACCGTTTTCGAGGCCGATTTGGTAGACGCGGTTCTCGTAGCTGTTGAGTGCCAGCAGCCGGCCGTCGCTGCGGAAACCCAAGCTTTCCAGAGCGTCCAACACGCGTTCAGGGGAAAGCGTGGAAAAATCAATTGAAGTCAAATTATCGCTGTTCCCACACCGGTCACTTAAATGAAGGCTGCTCCTGAATTGTTGGTTGCGCTCGTTTTGCATCGCTCAGTCTGCTCAAGGTTTCTTATAACTGATCCGATAAATTACCCCGGCAAAATCATCCGACACGAGCAGTGCCCCGTCCGGCATCACCAGCACATCCACGGGCCTTCCCCAATTTTTTTCATTTTCCAGCCAACCTTCGGCAAACACTTCCTGCTTTACCACCTTGTTGTTCTTTATCTTCGCGAGTTCGATGCGGTAGCCGATTTTATTGCGCCGGTTCCATGAGCCATGTTCGGCTATAAAGACGCTATTGCGATATTGAGGAGGAAACATGGTCCCTGTATAGAAGCGCATCCCCAGGGTGCCTGCGTGCGGGGGAAGTTTTGCTGCGGGTGAAACGAGCTTGCGGCAATCCCGCTTTGCACCGTACTTCGGGTCAAGGATGTCGTCGGAATGGCAGTAAGGGTAGCCGAAATGCATTCCCTTTTTTGGTGCACGGTTGAGCTCGTCCGGCGGCAAGTTGTCGCCCATCCAGTCCCGGCCGTTATCGGTAAACCACAGTTCCTTTGTTTCGGGATGCCAATCGAATCCTACCGAGTTTCGTACCCCGTACGCGAAGACCTCATAATTTGAGCCATCCGGATTGATGCGGGAAATCAGCGAAAACTTCTCCGGCTCCGTTTCGCAGATATTGCATGGGGCGCCCACCGCGACATACAGAAGACCATCCGGGCCAAAACCTATATATCTGCCCCCATGGTGTCTCTCGTTGGGAAATCGTTCGGTGACAACGTAGGGTTTTCCGGGCTGATCGAGTTTTTCCTCAATATCGTCAAAACGCAGGATGCGGTCGACCGATGAAGCATATAACGCGCCATCGCGAAAGGCGACACCTATGGGAAGATTAAGCCCTCTGGCGATGGTTTTTACCTCACGTTCCCCCCCCTTGTCCCTGATGGCGTAGATATTGCCCTCATCCATCGAGCCTGCGAACACCGTACCGTTTTTTCCCAGCGCCAGTCCGCGCGCGTTCGGCGCTTCGGCCCACACTTCGATCGAAAATCCAGCCGGTAATTTGATCTTGTCCAGGGGCAGCTTGCCGGTTTTGCTTTCCGCCATCGCAGGTAAGCCATAAAAGAGCAGGTAAGCGGCCATGAAACGTATGAGAATTTTTGTGATGTGCATGGTCAGACTCCGGTTTAACGATATTCAGAAATCAAATCGGGTGCGTGTGCGGCAAATGAAGGAGTAGGACAGAGACAGAGAGATGGCGCGGAAAATTATCGGTATGAAGCTTTTCAACTTGAAAATCCCGGATTTGCCCTTATTTACTTTATTGCATTTTTTTGGAGGAAAACAATGGAAGCAACAGCTACAAAAGAACATTTGAATTTTCAGACCGAGGTCAAGCAACTCCTCAAGCTGATGATCCATTCCTTGTATAGTAACAAGGAAATTTTCTTGCGCGAACTGATTTCCAACGCGTCGGATGCTGCCGACAAGCTGCGGTTCGAAGCTTTGACCGATGGGGCCCTGTACGAATCCGATTCGGACCTGAAAATACGTGTAAGTTACGATAAGGCGGAACGCACCATTACTGTTGCCGACAATGGCATCGGCATGTCGCGGCAGGAGGTGATAGACCATATCGGCACTATCGCCAAGTCCGGCACACGCGAATTCTTCGACGCGCTAACTGGCGACCAGGCCAAGGATGCGCACCTGATCGGCCAGTTCGGGGTGGGTTTTTATTCCGCATTCATTGTTGCTGACAAAGTGACGCTTACCACGCGGCGCGCTGGCCTGACGCACGAACATGGTGTGCGCTGGGAATCGGGCGGTGAGGGGGATTACACTCTTGAGACAGTCGAGAAACCCGGCCGCGGCACCGAGGTGACCTTGCATTTGCGCGAAGGAGAGGATGAACTGCTCAATGGTTGGCGCCTGCGCTCCATCATCCGCAAGTACTCGGACCATATCACCCTTCCCATCGTGATGAAAAAAGAGGAATGGTCGCAGGAAAAAAATGAAAACATCGTCACGGAGGAAGACGAAACCATCAACCAGGCAAGTGCCTTGTGGGCGCGGCCGAAAAACGAGATCAGCGAAGAGCAGTACAACGAATTCTACAAGCATGTCGCGCACGACTTCGAACCTCCGCTGGCGTATGTTCACGCCAGGGTAGAAGGCAAGCAGGAATATACGCAACTGCTTTATATCCCCTCCCGTGCCCCGTTCGATCTGTATGATCGCGAATCCCGCCACGGCATCAAACTGTATGTCAGAAGAGTATTCATCATGGATGATGCCAAACAGTTGCTGCCCAATTACCTGCGTTTCGTACGAGGAATAATAGATTCGAATGATCTGCCGCTGAATGTTTCCCGCGAGATATTGCAGGAATCGAAGGACATTGAAGCCATGCGCGCCGGCTCGGTGAAAAAGGTGCTGGGATTACTCGACGACCTGGCCCAAAGCGAAACCGACGACGAGAAGACCAGATTCAAGACCTTCTGGAAGGAATTCGGACAGGTGATGAAAGAGGGGGTAGCGGAAGACTATGCCAACCGCGAGCGCATCGCCAAGCTGCTGCGCTTTGTTTCTACCCATTCCGATTCGGAAGAGCAGGACGTCTCCTTGAGCGATTATGTAGGACGCATGAAGGATGGGCAGGAAAAGATCTACTATGTCACGGCCGACAGTCTCACGGCGGCTAAAAGCAGTCCGCACCTCGAAATTTTCCGCAAGAAAGATATTGAAGTCATTCTGCTGTTCGATCGCGTGGACGAGTGGCTGGTTGCGAATCTGCCTGAGTTCGAGGGCAAACACCTGCAGTCCGTAGCAAAGGGCAGTCTCGATCTGGGTAAACTGGAGGACGAGGCGGAGAAAAAGGAACAGGAAAAAGAAGCGGGTGAATACAAGGAACTTACCGAGAAAATAAAAGAAGTGCTCGGTGAGCAGGTAAAGGATGTGCGGATCACCTTGCGTCTGACCGAATCTCCCGCCTGCCTGGTGGCGGAAACCCATGACATGAGCGGAAACCTGGAGCGCTTGCTCAAGTCTGCCGGGCAGAAGGTCACGCATACCAAACCTATCCTGGAAATCAATCCGTATCATCCCATGGTAGAGCGCCTGAAATCGGAGGAAACTCATTTCGCCGACTGGAGCCACATTTTGTTCGATCAGGCGCTGTTGGCGGAGGGCGGGCAACTGGATGATCCCGCTGGTTTCGTCAAGCGTATCAATCAGTTGTTCCTGAGCACCGGGAACACGGCATGACACGGCCGGCAGCTTAAATCCGATGTGTGGCGTGGACTACGCCTTTGAAGCCCGCTAGGAAGCAACCAGGGTCGCGAATAGCTCCCGGTGGGCTGTATCGTTGATGGCGACGACGGCAGGGTGCGTAAGACGGCGTTCCAGGGAGATGGCATAAAACTGTTCGGTAACCTCGTCAGTGCGGCCGACAACAACAACGCCATGTTCACGCCGCACCTCGTCGGCTATTACGGATGGGGCAATGAAAATGCCGATACCTGCCTGGCCGAATGCCTGCATCAGTGCGCTGTCGTCGAACTCTCCCACGATGTGGGGGCGGAGTTGGTGGACGTCGAACCATCGCATCAATGGTATCCGTATGGCGGCGTCTTTACCGGGAATGAGCAAGGGGGCCGCATCGAGAACATGGGGCCACTTTTTTTTGAACGTTTTTGCAAGGCGTGATGCGGCAAAAAATGTAATGCCGCAGTTTCCCAGCTTATGACTGTAGCCTTTCACATTTGCTTCATCCGGCATGGGGCGGTCGGCCAGTATCAAATCGACTCGCTGGATCGCCAGTTCCACCAGCAACCGCACCAGTTTGTCCTCGCGGCAGACAATGCGTACCGGCGAAGCAAGCTCCATGGCAGGCGTTAACAACCGGTAGGCGATGGATTTGGGGACCGCATCATCGACGCCCACCCGGAATGGAAGGGCGTGACGTTCCGGACGAGTCCGCAGCGCTTCTTCCAGTTCGTTTCCAATCTGAAAGATTTCATCGGCATACGATAGGGCGTGGCGACCCGTCTCGGTCAGTTCGAGGCGTCTTCCTACCCGTAAAAAAAGGGCTACCCCCAGCGCATCTTCTAGCAATCCGATCTGGCCGCTCAGAGTCTGGGGCGTAAGGTTCAAGCGTTCGCTGGCGCGGACAATGCTGCCCGCTTTGGCTACTGCCCAAAAATAGTGCAATTGCTTGTAATTAAGCATCAGTGTGCAGACAAACTCGATACTTCGTGAAAACCGATTATATCATCAGCGAGATACTACTTTTCTTGATGCAATTTCTCATCTAGACTAAATTAGATGAGCTTTGCCGTGTCATCCGTCTCGCGTATCGCGCGTTCATATTTATATGCTGTTCCTTTCGCCGTTCCAACTGGCAGCAAAGCTGCTGCCGTCGCTGTTGTTGAGACCTTCTTTTCCGCAGTCTTAATGCGTCCGGTGCGATCGCTCAGGCATCGCCTCGAAGAAATCAACGGGTAGTACATGCCTATATCACGTCTTTGCCGTATTCTGCCGGCCCTGATCCTTGTTTCGCCACTTTTGCCGGCTTTGGCTTTGGACCCTTCAACGATTCCTGCCATTACCGCACCTCCGGCGCTTCCGCCGGCTCCAGCACCTGCTCCTGCGCCACCTGTCATGCCTGCGCCCCGGTCACCCGCTCTGCCGCCGGCCACTACGCCCGGCCCAACCGTACCGGGATCGGCAACGGGACGGTTACCTGGCTTGCTGGCTCCTGCTGCACCTGGTCCAACCATGCCTACGTCAGCTACACCGCCTTCCCAGATCCTTACCATTGAGGAGTTGCAGCGGCTCGGATTGAAGGCCAATGGTCTGGTGCAGGCAGCGAATTTTCAAATAAAAGCTGCGGAAGCGGGCGTCATTGGCGCGTCCGCTTTTCCCAATCCGCAATTGACCTTCATGGCTGGGCCCCAGCATGCCCGTATTCCTCAGGCTCAACCTTCAAACAGCCACCGTCAATTTACCATATCTCAGACGATCGAGAATCCGTTCCTCCGGAGTGCGCGCATCGGCTCGGCAGAAGCAGGGGTGAATGCCAGTCATGCAGGCCTGGAACAGGTGAGGGCGGATTTAGCGGCGCAGTTGCGTGTCGCTGCCTATGAACTGATCCTGCGTCAGGAAGTGGCGCGAGTGGAGGCAAGCGTTTCCGATCTGATGGAGGAAATACGTCGCCGCGTCAAGGTGCGTGTGGATGTGGGCGAGGCGCCACGCTTCGAACTGATCAGGGCCGAAACGGAAGTTCTGGCCGCGGCTTCGCGTAGGGAAGCCGCGCACTTGAATGCCCAAAGAGCGCGTATTGCCCTGATGCAACTCACTGCTGGCGCCTTGCAGCCTGATTTCCAGATACAGGGGTCGCTCGCACAGCCCGTGAGCCTTCCTCCCCTGGAAGAGTTGCGCGAAACTGTGCCGGCAGTCAATCCGGAAATTACGCGCCTGGAGGCCGAATGGAAGCGGGCGCGGCTGCGGATCGACCAGGAACGCGCCGCGGTGCTGCCATCATTAACGGTATTGCTCAGTAATTTCCAGGAGGCGCAGTACACCTCGAATCTCGCCGGCCTGAATGTGACTATCCCATTGTTCTATCAGCGACGCGGCGAAATCAATGCGGCTGTCGCGGACTCGGAGCGGGCGCGCGGAATATTGGAGTTTCGGCGCTTTGAAATAGGACAGCTGCTGGAATCCGCCTGGCAAGCCAAGCAGATCGCCCAGCGCCGAGTGGACATGTTCGACGGCGGATTGGTCAAGGAAGCTGAAAAGGCGCTGGAAATCGCGCAGGCAGCCTACCGCTTTGGCGAACGTGGCCTGATCGAAGTGCTCGATACGCAGCGCATGCTGCGCGGAGTGCTTTCGGACTTCTTGCAGGCCCGATTCGATTTGCAGGCCGCGGTTACCGAGATTGACCGCCTCCGGGCATATTACCCCAAGGAAGACTTAGAATGAAAATCACCATGCCGTTAATCGGCATCCTGCTTGTATTGTCTGTTTCCGGGTGCGGGGGCGGCAAGCCGGCAGTCAAAGAGGAGGTTGTGGCAAAAGAGCCAGAAAACGTGAATCTCGTCACACTGGAGCCCGAAAAGATGCATCACGTCAAGGTTGGGAAACCCACCTTGATCAATATCGCCGACAAGCTGCAGGCGCCGAGCCAGGTCGAGGTGGATGAGCACAGGCTGGTCCGTGTCGGGGCTAACGTCACTGGCCGGATTATCGATGTGTACGCCATGCTGGGCGACAACGTCGAGGCGGGCGCCGAGCTCGCCCGTATTTCCAGTCCGGAACTGACTCAGGCGCAACTGGCTTACCTGCGGGCGTTCTCCCTTGAAACCCTGGCGGAAAAAGCGGCCGAGCGTGCGCGCCACTTGCTCGCCGCAGACGTCATCAGTGTTGCGGAAATGCAGCGGCGCGAGTCCGAACTGCAGGTTTCGCGGGCAGAGTTGGGCGCAGCGGCGGATCAATTGCGCCTGTTGGGCATGGACAGCAGAGCCCTGAACAAGCTTGGAAAAGACGGAACCATCATGCCCTCAGTGGCGATCAAGAGCTCCAAACCGGGTATCGTTATCGAGCGGAATGTCGCCATGGGGCAGGTAGTCCAACCCTCTGACCTGTTGTTTCAGGTTGCCGATCTCTCTTCTGTATGGGTCGTGGGTGACGTACCGGAGCAGATTGCGCGCCATGTGCAGGTTGGCCAGCACGTGGAGATTCACGTTCCAGCGCTGGGAAATATCAGCTTCGACGGTTTGATCATCTTTGTCGCCGATACCGTGAATCCGTTGACAAGAACAGTGATGGTGCGGACCGTTGTAGAAAACCCGCGGAGGAAGCTCAAGCCAGCCATGCTCGCGAGCATGCATATTCTCGACAATCCGGTTGAAAGCCTGGTGGTGCCGGAGACAGGGGTGGTGCGCGAAAACAATCGGGATTATGTATTTCTTGTCCAGGGTGACAACCGGTTCCTTCGCGTTCCCGTCGAACTGGGTGCGGAGGTAGGCGATATGCGTCCTGTGCTGAAGGGACTTTCCATCGACCAGACTGTCGTCGTCGATGGCGCATTTCACCTGGAAAACGAGCGCAAGCTCGGCGAACTGGAATAGTCCCGTGCTGGCATCAATCATTCGTGCAATGCTCAAGCAACGCCTGATAGTGGTGGTAGTGGCACTCGGTTTGGTGGCTGCCGGCATGCGTGCTTCAACCAAGTTGTCGGTGGATGCCTTTCCAGACGTGACCAATGTCCAGGTAATTGTCGCGACGGAAGCGCCAGGCCGCAGCCCGGAAGAAATCGAGCGGATTGTAACTGTACCGGTGGAAATTGCGATGACCGGGCTGCCCGGACTGGTGGAAATGCGTGCCCTGAACAAAAGCGGAATATCGCTTATCACGCTGGTTTTCACCGACCAGACGGACGTCTATTTTGCGCGCCAGTTGGTGATGGAGCGGTTGCTTGGGGTTGCAAGCAAGATGCCGCCTGGTATTACACCGGTACTTGGACCTGTCACTACCGGCCTGGGGGAGGTCTATCAATATACCCTGGAGCATCCCGATGACGGCAAGCAAGCGCTTTCAGTGGAGGAATTGACGCGGCGCCGCACCATACAGGACTGGGTAGTACGGCCATTGTTGCGTTCCGTGCAGGGCGTGGCCGAAATCAATTCGATGGGGGGTTACGTCAAGCAATACCATGTGCTGGTCAACCCTAACCGGCTGCGCCACTACGATCTGACCTTGGCGCAGGTGGATCGGGCGATTGCGAGCAATAACGCCAACTCGAGTGGCAACATATTGCCTCTTCATGCCGAGCAGTACCTGATCAGGGGCGTCGGACTGATCCAGTCGCTGGACGATATCAGAAACATTGTTATGAAAGAAGTCGACGGCGTTCCTGTGTTCGTACGGGACGTTGCCGAGGTTAAATTCGGGGCGGAAGTACGACAGGGCGCAAGCATCAAGGGCGGATATACCGAGTCCGTCGCAGGTATTGTGATGATGCTGCGCGGTGGGAACGCGAAGGAAATTGTCGGGCGAGTAAAGGCAAAAGTTGCCGAAATCAACGATCGCAAGCTGTTACCAGGCGGTCTTCAGATCGTTCCATTCTATGATCGTACCGACCTGGTAGATGCTGCATTGTGGACGGTAAGCAAAGTCCTGATGGAAGGTATTTTTCTGGTTGTGGTCGTATTGTTCATCTTTCTGGGAGATGTCCGCTCCAGCCTGATCGTTGTCGCGACGCTGATCATTACACCGCTGGTCACCTTTATGGTGATGAACCAGCAGGAGATTTCTGCCAACCTGATGTCGCTCGGAGGGCTTGCCATCGCCATTGGTTTGATGGTCGATTCTACCGTGGTAGTGGTGGAAAATGTCTATCATCGCCTCGGGCATGCGAGC
The DNA here is from genome assembly GCF_055385915.1 of Nitrosospira sp. TNL300. Classification (NCBI taxonomy): domain Bacteria; kingdom Pseudomonadati; phylum Pseudomonadota; class Betaproteobacteria; order Nitrosomonadales; family Nitrosomonadaceae; genus Nitrosospira; species Nitrosospira sp. TNL300. The sequence continues at coordinate 1,286,085 of NZ_AP041005.1, forward strand.
GGCACGCGCGAATCCAGACTGCAAACCATCCTCGATGCGGTCGTCGAGGTAGGAACTCCGGTGATTTTCGGTATCTGTATTATCATTCTGGTATTTCTTCCGCTCATGGCATTGCAGGGCATGGAGGGCAAGACCTTCAGCCCGCTTGCATTCACCATCGCGATCGCGTTGGCGGTGTCGCTGGTCGTATCGTTGACGCTTTCACCCGTGCTCTGTGCCTATATTCTCAAGGGGGGCGCCGATAAAGATACTCGAATTATAGCCTTCCTCAAATCGACTTATCATCGGTTGCTGAATTCGGCCTTGGCGCACGAGAAAACCACGATCGTCACTGCCATTGGTCTGCTCGCATTATCGTTTTCGTTGTTCCCGCTCCTCGGAAAATCCTTCATCCCGACCATGCAGGAGGGCTCCATTACGCCTGTCATCATCCGGGTGCCTTCGATCTCGCTGGATGAGGCTATCGAAATCGAATCGGAGGCAATGGCGCTGATTGCGGCAGTGCCGGGTGTCAAGACCGTGGTATCGAAGCTCGGTCGTGGGGAGTCTCCTGCTGACCCGGCTTCGCAGAACGAGTCTGATCCCATTGCTGCGCTGGATCCGGAATCCGGTCGAACCCAGGCGGAAGTCGAGGAGGACATTCGCAAGGCACTGGCTGTCTTACCCGGTGTATCCATCGTGTTGTCCCAACCTATCGCGCAACGTGTTGACGAGATGGTGACCGGTGTACGTTCGGAGGTTGCCGTCAAAATTTTTGGCGATGATCTGGAAAAGTTGCGCGAACTGTCTGAACAGGTGGCGCGCATCCTGAAGTCTGTACGGGGCGCGCGCGACCTTCGCATCGAGCGCTTGTCGGGACAGCAATCCCTGACCATCGATATCAACCGGTACGCGATTGCGCGTCATGGCCTCAACGTTGCCGATGTGAATGAACTGATCCAGACGGCCATCGGGGGAAAGGCGGTGACGACCGTATTCGAGCGTGAACGACGCATCTCGCTCGTTCTGCGCTTTCCGGAGCGGTTTCGCGACGACGTCGAGTCGATTCGCGATCTTCTGCTGCGGCGTCCGGGCGTACGTGGTCCGGATGGCGTCCTGGCAAATGGAGGCCTCCTGGTGCCGCTGAGTGCCGTTGCGGATATTCGCGTTGTCGATGGGCCGGCGCAGGTATCGCGCGAATATGCGAAACGGCGGGTGGTGGTAGGTGTCAACGTGCATGAACGCGACCTCGGGGGCTTCGTTGAAGAAGTGCAGCAGCGCATCGCAAAGGAAGTGCAGCTTCCGACAGGTTATTACTTTGTCTGGGGGGGGCAGTTCGAGAACATGGAACGCGCAATGGAAACACTTTCAATAATAGTCCCGCTTACCATCGCTGTGATTTTCTTCTTACTGTTTGTGCTGTTCAATTCGATCAAACTCGCCGGGCTCATCATCCTCGTGCTGCCATTTGCTTCCATCGGCGGAGTCATTGGACTTTTTGTCACCGGCGAATATCTTTCAGTGCCGGCCTCCGTCGGTTTTATTGCGTTATGGGGTATTGCGGTTCTCAATGGAGTCGTGCTGATTTCCTATATCCGGAAGCTGCGCGAGCAGGGAGCAAGCGTTGCGGAATCTGTCATCAAGGGCTGTGAGCAACGCTTCCGTCCAGTGCTGATGACGGCAACAGTTGCGATGCTTGGCCTGATACCGTTTCTCTTCGCGACCGGTCCCGGTTCGGAAGTGCAGCGTCCCCTCGCCGTGGTGGTCATTGGTGGATTGATCACCTCAACTCTGCTGACACTGGTTGTATTGCCGACGTTATACCGCTGGTTTGACGAGAAACCGGTAGAAATCTGAGGAGGGATCAAGACCCTTGTTGCTGATGACATGGCCTCTTGCCCTGTCATGTCGCCGGAGAATGTCTAATTTTGAAGCCCGGCAACACGCTACTCAAGGTAAAATAGCGCAGAAAATTTTCTCAAATAGGGACATGCTGTCATCTCAACCCTCCTCAAAAGACAAAGCAAAAATTCTGGCTGAGGCGTTGCCTTATATTCAGCGCTTTCACGGGAAAACCATTGTCATCAAATATGGTGGCAACGCCATGACTGAGGAGAATCTCAAAAAGTGTTTCGCTCATGACGTAGCGCTGCTGAAAGTGGTCGGCATGAACCCGGTAATCGTTCATGGAGGAGGCCCTCAGATCAACGATATGTTGAAGCGGGTCGGCAAGCAGGGCGCCTTCATTCAGGGAATGCGCGTGACCGATGCGGAAACCATGGATGTCGTAGAGATGGTGCTGGGGTTGATCAATAAGGAAATCGTCAATCTCATCAATCAGCACGGTGGCCGCGCAGTCGGCCTGACAGGCAAGGACGGCAGCTTTATCCGCGCAAAAAAAATGCTGATGCGCGACAAAGAGAAAGCGCACGAATGGGTCGATCTCGGTCAGGTTGGAGAAATAGAGGACATCGATCCCGCCCTGATCGAGTTGCTCGAAACCCGGGATTTCATCCCGGTAATCGCGCCGGTCGGCGTCGGCAGCCGCGGCGAATCCTATAACATCAATGCCGACCTGGTCGCCGGGGAACTGGCGCTGGTTTTGAACGCGGAAAAACTCATACTGCTTACCAACACGCCAGGCGTACTGGATAGGGAAGAGAATCTGCTGACAGGATTGACTGCACAGAGGGTGGATGAATTAATTGCCGATGGTACCATCTCAGGAGGAATGATTCCCAAGATCAGTTCTGCGCTGGATGCAGTCAAAAGCGGTGTTAAATCGTGTCACATCATCGATGGACGTGTAGAGCACGGATTATTGCTCGAAGTGCTGACGGATGAGGGAGTTGGAACACTCATAAAGGCGAACTGACGGGTCAGGCCTGAATGACGAGATACATAGTGTTTTCTGGCCGGATCAATAGATGCCGACAAGGTACACGGAACGAAGCAAGTGTAATCCCGGAGATACACTTGTTCTACAGAATGATCTCAGGCGCTGCGGCCTCCCCTGGTATGCCGCGTGCGCTAGTTATTAAGTGGCAAAGCTTGAAATTCGGGATTGAAGCGAGGGATCAATGACGGGCAGGCTTGGTGAAAGAAAAGATCAGATTCTGCAGGTTCTGGCAGAGATGCTGGAGGAGCCTAGGGCAGGTAAAATTACCACAGCGGCGCTGGCGGCAAAACTGGATGTTTCCGAGGCCGCGCTTTACCGTCATTTTGCCAGCAAAGCACAAATGTTTGACAATTTGATCGAATTCATAGAAAAAACCCTGCTCACCTTCATCAATAAGATGATAGCGGAAGAAAAAAGTGGCATCAGGCAGATTGAATGCATCCTTGCCCTATTGCTTGGTTTTGCAAAGAAAAATCCTGGAATGACCAGGGTGTTGATCGGCGATGCCTTGATAAACGAGAATGAGCGTTTGCAAAATCGCGTCAACCAACTGCACGACCGGCTGGAAGCGACGCTCAAGCAGGCATTGCGTTTTGCAGTAAGCGAGCGGGAAATAGTAGAGGACCTGGACGTATCCGCTCACGCAAATATGCTGCTATGCTATGTTGTGGGCCGCTGGCACCAGTTTGCCAAAAGCGGCTTCAAACGTGATCCGATGGAATATTGGGAAGCACAGTTCAGAGAGATAGTTTCCAGCAATTCCTTCGGGCAGGTGGTTTCGTAGCGCTGCAGCATGCTCACGCTCGATTTTCGGAGAGCCCATCAAATTTCAAGTTCACTGTGCGAACCAAGACGCACCAGTTCCAGAATATCAACATCCCGCTTGCGGTAAATGAGCACCATGTCGGGTTTTATGTGACAGTACGCGGTACCCTTTCCATTTACCCTTCCCTTTATTGCATGGTCAACACAGCGAGTCGGTAAGAGCGCATCCCTTACCAATATCGTTTGAAACGGCAGCATCAGCAAGCCAACCGGAATCACAGCAGGGAAGATACTCCCCCCTCTGGTGATATCGTGCAGGCTGGTTGGCTGCTCCAGATGCCAGTGCTCAGGCGAATGCTAGTCTAGCGGGCAGGGCTGGCTTCCATGATCACACTGTGGGACTAAACACCTGATTACAGGTTTCCGCAAACCTCGCATGCTGGATCCTTTCTCAGTTCGGACGATTTCCATTTCATGGCAAGACCGTCCAGCGTAAGCAGGCGGCCGTTCAAGGTTTGGCCGGTGTTGGTGAGAATTTTCAGTGTTTCTGCAGCCTGCATGCAGCCAATGATTCCTACCAACGGCGCAAACACGCCCATCACCGCACAGCGCATGTCCTGATCTTCGCCACCTGCTGGAAACAGGCAGTGATAGCACGGACTGTTCGAATGCCTGCGATCGAATACTGCGACTTGCCCCTCAAAACGCACGGCCGCGCCTGATACGAGCGGCTTGTGGCGAAGGACGCAAGAATGGTTGATGGCATAACGGGTGGGAAAGTTATCGCTCGCGTCCACGACCACATCGGCGTTCTCAACCAGTTGCAGCAATCTTTTTTCATCCATGTGCTCGGTCAGTTCGATCACTTCGACTTCAGGATTAATTTTCGCAAGGGTCTTTCTGGCAGAGTGTGTTTTCGGTGCGCCGATGTCGTCTGTACCATGAATGATCTGGCGCTGGAGGTTCGTCAGGTCAACTCTGTCATTGTCACAGATGGTGAGTCTTCCCACCCCGCTCGAAGCAAGGTACATGGCGGCAGGGGAGCCGAGGCCGCCTGCGCCGACTACCAGTACATGCGACCGGATCAAGGCTTCCTGACCCTGTATTCCTATCTCTGGCAACAGGATGTGACGGCTGTAACGCAGCAACTGATCGTCATTCATTTGGAAAATGGTTCGCCGCCGTCCGGGAGCGCTACTGGATATCACCCTTTTTCAGAAGATGGGAGTAGCGGGCATAAATGAGGCATACGGGGGCATAAGGACACTGATGCGAGACAATCAGATGGGCGGGTATCGATATGAACTTCCCGGAGATAGGGGAAAGGTGGGGAGCGTAACAAATAAGCGAGGCGATGCACTAAACGAAGCGCGCTCGACTTTATGCACAGCATCTGTGGGCTTTGCAGGGAGGCAGGCAGCGGAAGAATTATGGCATTTCGCCTCGATTCTTTCGCTGCCTTATGTTCAGGCAGTTACCTCAGTTTTCTACTTTTGCAGTTGCCCGCTTGCCTGAGTTTTCCTTAATATAGCTGATCGCCTGAACCAGCAGCAGATCATCGCTGGAGCCGAATTCAGCAGGTGACTCACGCTTCTTGCTCTTGTCTTCTTCGTTCTCGGGCTTGGCCGGCTTGACTCCCGGCTTCGGCGCCACCTTCGCTTCCGGCACTACCTTCGCTTCCGGCGCTACCTTCGCTTCCGTCTCCCGTTTCGACTCCTCCGCCTTGCCATTGGATAGATGACGATCGAGATCAGCTTCACGCAGGCGCTCGACTTCATCCTTTGCCAACTCGTCCATGACATCAGGCGTAATTCCCTTGGCCTGGATGGATTGCCCATTTGGCGTATAGTACCGCGCCGTGGTCAATTTGATGGCTGTGTTGTTCCCCAGCGGTAAAATGGTTTGCACCGAACCTTTACCGAAGGTTTGCGTTCCCATCACGATCGACCGTTTATGATCCTGCAATGCGCCGGCGACGATTTCCGAGGCTGAAGCCGAGCCGCCATTTACGAGTGTCACCATCGGTACTGTCTTGATACCCGGTGGGAGCCGCTTGACATAGTTGTTCTTCGTATCGCGCAGATAGAACTCAGGACTGGCCTTGAGTTTCATCTTCGCATCTTCGCTACGGCCATCCGTATAGACAACCAGAGAATCCTCCGGTAAAAAGGCCGCAGATACTGCCACTGCTCCGTTCAGCAGGCCGCCCGGGTCATTACGCAGGTCCAGCACCAGTCCCTTCATCGATCCGGCGCTTTCCTTGAAAAGCTTATCTATCGCTTTTGCCAGATTTTCCCCTGTCTGTTCCTGAAACTGGGTGATACGAATATACCCATAGCCGGGCTCGATCATTTTCGACTTCACGCTTTGTATCCTGATGACGGCGCGAACCAGCGGGAACACAATCGGCTTGGTCTCACCCTTGCGTGCGACGGTAAGGGTAATAGGAGTATCAGGCTTGCCGCGCATGCGCTTGATGGCATCGGTAAGCGAGAGCCCCTTGACTGCCGTATCGTCCAGCTTGATGATAAGATCTCCCGGTTTTATCCCGGCGCGGAAAGCAGGTGTATCCTCTATAGGAGAAATGACCTTGACAAACCCGTCTTCCATGCTCACTTCGATGCCCAGACCACCGAACTCACCCTGCGTGCCAATCTGCAGCTCCTTGAACGCATCTGCATCCAGATAGGCGGAATGGGGATCAAGGCCTGTCAGCATGCCATTGATGGCTTCGGTGATGAGCTTCTTGTCTTCTACCGGTTCGACGTAATCATTTTTTATCCGGCCGAACACTTCTGTGAAGGCGCGAAGTTCCTCCACCGGAAGGGGATGCAGGACCCCCTGCGGTTCCTTATCGGCAACAGCAGAAAAATTGAGGCTCAGCATCACGCCGGCGATTGCACCGAAAATGACGAGGCCGAACTGCCGCATTTTGTCGCCCATTAAATATTCTCCAAACAAGTCAAATTGTTGCTTAGATCATTTTATTCTGACCCAGTTCAAAGGGTCAAACGGTTTGCCCTGATGGCGCAATTCAAAGTATAGGCCGGTATCGGAATTTCCACTGCTATTGCCTACTGTGGCTATCGTCTCTCCGGCATTGATCACGTCTCCCACCCGCTTATGAACCGCTTCATTATTTCCATAAAGACTCATATAGCTGTCGCCGTGGTCCAGAATCATCAGATTGCCGAACCCTCTGAGCCAGTCGGCGAATACGACGCGTCCATTTGCAACCGCCTTCACACTCTCGCCACCAGCGGCGCGGATGAACAACCCTTTCCAGGTAACGCCACCATCTGCACGTGGACTCCCGAAGCGGTTTGCAAGTTCCCCGCGCACTGGTGAATTCAGGTGGCCGCGGAGGGAGGAGAAGGACGTTCCATTCGTGAATGGCATCGCATTCTCCGATGAATCGGGGGAACTGCTGTTGCTGGCAGGAGCAGGGGGGGCGCCTGGCTCGGAAGGTTTTTCAGATGCTTCGAATTTCTTTTTCTTCGCAAGCATCCTGGTAAGTTTTTCCACCAGCCTGGTGAGACGGTCTTCATTGCGCCTGAGCCGGTTGATTTCGCGCCGCTGCTCTTCGGCTTGCAGTGATATTTCTGCCAGAAGCTTCGCATGACCGTCTTTTTGTTGTTCGAGCTGTACTTTCTGCTCGGCGTGCCGTGCGTGCACACCCGAGATCTCCGCACTTTTTTCCCGGCTGGCGTGGCTGAGCGTTTCGAGCCTCTGAAGATTCGCACGCAGGTCATCGATACCTTCCTTGCGAGCGCGTGAGAAATATTCGTAGTAGTGGAGATTGCGGGCTATTTCATTGGGATTCCGCTGACTCAGCAAGAGACTCAAGTACTCTTTTCGTCCACCTCCGGCGATATAGAGCCCGTAAAGCAGGTTCCTCAACTGCAATTGCTGCGCTGCTATTTCCTTCTTGATCTGGGCGGACTGTGCTTTCAGTTGGCCAAGCTTGCTGTTCGCCGCACGCCGCTGCCTGGCGAGTTCCGTAAGCCGCCGGTTAGCGGCGTCGATCGCTTTTTCCGATTCACGCAGCGCACCCGCCGCTTCGGATCGGTATCCTTCCGTATCCGTGAGTTCCTTTTCCAGCGTCTCGATCTTGTTTCTCAGTTGTTTCAGTTCTTCACTATCGGATGTCTCCGCAGCCACAGGGGCTTGCCAGATTAACAGCGCGCAGACAGGGATAAGCGTGCGGCAGACCTTGAGCCAGGGATGAATACGGATTGAGGCTGAAATTTTCAAACGTATCGAGCGTGAGCAGATCCTACGCCATCGAGCAGTGGGAGGAGAAGGAAAAGGCAGCCGGATCAGAAGTCAGAGAGTATGCGTATAAAGAACGGGCACGGCAAGCACGACAACAGGAAAAACAGAGATTAAACCAAAAGTTAAGGGTTGGGCAGAATTTTTCCCTGATTTGCGACAACCTGCATGGCCTGCTCGATTTTTGCCTGGTCTCCGAGGTAATAGCTGCGGATCGGTTTCAGGCTATCGTCAAGCTCATATACGAGCGGAATGCCGGTCGGAATATTGAGCTCCATGATTTCCTGTTCGGAAAGGTTGTCAAGATACATGACCAGGGCTCGCAGCGAATTTCCGTGCGCGGTGATGAGCACGCTTTTGTCACTTTTGACTTGGGGGGCAATGCTTTCACACCAGTAGGGCAAAAACCGTGACACGGTATCCTGCAGGCACTCGGTAAGGGGAATATCCTGCTTTGGCAAATTCCGGTAGCGAGGGTCGGATCCGGGATAACGGGGATCATCGGGAGTGAGCGCAGGCGGGCGAATATCGTAACTTCGCCGCCAGATCAATACCTGTTCTTCACCATATTCAACTGCTGTTTCAAGTTTGTTCAGGCCTTGCAACGCGCCATAATGACGTTCATTCAGCCGCCATGATAATTCGACGGGAATCCACATCTGATCCATTTCATCCAGCACGATCCATAATGTGCGAATGGCACGTTTCAGTACCGAAGTGTAGGCGATATCGAAAGTGAATCCGGCTTCCCGCAACAGGCGTCCGGAATTGCGGGCCTCCTCCACTCCTTTTGGAGTCAAGTCCACGTCCGTCCAGCCCGTAAAGCGATTCTCCTTGTTCCAGGTGCTTTCTCCATGTCGCAGGAGAACGAGTTTTTTCATGTTCTTGAGCAGATAATATTTTCCGCGATGGGAAAACTTTAAATTTTACCGTATTTTCGACACTACCGCAGCAGCCAGACCAACTGACCAGATCCCACAAGGAGTGGTTAGGGCAGTGGTTGGGGCAAGTAGTTGGCGCATCGGAATATCTTGATTCAGGCCACCGGCAGGATGCTTTATAGGACGCCCGCATCTTTGCCTTGCCCGGGATTCTTTCACACATGCTCTGGGGCGCAGCCGCCGCGCGAAACAAAGACTGAAAAAGGAGTGAAGCGCGAGAATTCCGCACACCTTCTGTCTCTGATAGAATAATCGGTTACGAAAGTCAAGGAAACCAGAGACGGAAACCAGAGACTAAAGGGATTTTTAGGAGACTTGGTGTGTCATCATTCTTTCAGAATAACATTGCATTTTTTCAGAATAACATTACGTTGATTGTTGCTGCGGTGGCGAGCGGTATCCTGCTGTTATGGCCGCTGGTTTCGCGTCGCGGCAAAGAAGTGGATACGATGGCAGCGGTGCAGCTCATCAATTATAAGGACGCGCTGGTCCTGGATGTGCGCGAAGGCAGTGAGTATGAGTCGGGGCACGTTTCCAATTCAAAGCATATTCCGGCCGACAAGCTCGAGCAGCGATTGCAGGAGTTGGATAAGTTCAAGGACAAGCCGGTGATATTAATCCATCGTGGGGGGGCTAATACCACCGGCAAGGCGGGTTTCCTTCTGCGAGGCCAGGGTTTTCAGCACGTGTACAACCTTGCGGGTGGTTTCGATGCCTGGCAGCAGGCCAATTTGCCGGTAGTAAAAAAATGAGCGAGGGGCCTGCAAAGGTATTGATGTACTCCACCGGTTTCTGCCCGTATTGCGTCATGGCGGAACGGTTGTTGCGAGCCAGGGGCGTGGAGGAAATAGAAAAGATACGGGTGGATCTTGAACCCGCACGCCGGGTGGAGATGATGGAGAAAACCGGACGCCGCACGGTTCCCCAGATCTATATTGGTGATACGCATGTAGGCGGTTACGACGATCTGGCGAAGCTCGACCGCAGTGAAGGGCTGGCAAAGCTCCTCGCAACGTGAGTTGCCTCTCGAAAAGGGCGGGGCAGTGAGGAGGAGTGCAGCAAGTTTGAGCAGGATGGGAACACCTTTTTGTGAACAGTTTTTATTTCCGGGGGTTATGATTCGGATTAATGTTCACCTGATTCACAGTTTTATCATTCTTTGGAATTCGACATGAGCAACGAGCAGCAGCAACCGGTTTTCAGCATCGAAAAGGTCTATGTCAAGGATCTTTCTGTTGAAATACCAAACGCGCCCAGAATATACCTGGAGCGCGAGACGCCTGAAGTGAACATCCAGCTGCACAGCAAGAGCGAGCGCATCGATGAAACCTTGTATGAAGTCGTGTTGACAACGACCGTCACCGCAAAGGTCAAGGACAAGACGATGTTTCTGGTGGAGATACAGCAAGGTGGTGTTTTTCAGATTCGTCATGTCCCGGAAGCTGAAATGGAGCTTGTGCTCGGTATTGCATGCCCAAATATTCTCTTCCCCTACCTGCGCGAGGCGGTTTCGGATACTGTGACGCGCGCGGGATTTCATCCGGTCATTTTGAATCCAGTGAACTTCGAGGCACTTTACTATCAGAGAAAGCAGCAGGCGGAGAATTCGGCAGCGCCGCAGACTCCAGAGACACAGCAAATCACGCATTAAAATAAAAATGGGGCTTGTGCGCGTTTCATCGCTGAAAATATCATCCTCGCTGGGCCGGGGGCTGGTCATTCTCGGAATGGCGATGTCGATGTTTCCATCGCTCGCCATTGCGGCGCTGGAGTTTTATTCGATCAATGACACCGTCGCAATAATGTATGACGCGCCGTCACTCAAGGCGGGGAAGTTATATGTGGCCAGCCGGAATCTGCCAGTTGAGGCTATTGTAAAAGTCGACGGATGGGTAAAGGTTCGCGACAGTGAGGGAGCGCTTGCCTGGGTAGAAGAAAAAGCCCTGAGTGAGAAGCGCTATATCATCGTTACTTCGCCGCTGGCAGACGTCTATCAGGTGGCAACTACCAATTCGCCCCTGATGTTCCAGGTACAGCAAGGTGTAATCCTGGAGTGGCTTGAGCCCCCGGCCAACGGATGGGTGAGGGTGCGACACCGTGACGGTCAAACCGGGTACGTCAGGACCAGCCAGGTCTGGGGCTCATGAGAATAGCGGTGATGGGAGCCGGCGCATGGGGCACCGCGCTGGCTCTCAGCCTTTGTGCAAGCACCGCCTCTTCCCACCAGGTGACATTGTGGACCCGCAGGCGCCAGCATCTGGCTGATCTCGTTTCACAGCGTATCAATCGCCGCTATTTTCCCGCTTTTCCTTTACCGGCATCGTTACGGTTGACCGCAGGGCTCGAAGAGGCTGTCGAGGACGCCGACCTCGCCCTGATCGTTGTGCCGGTTTCGGGTTTGCGCGAGACTTTACGGGAAATTGCAGCAAGCGGCAAAAAGGTCCCTGTAATTTGGGGATGCAAGGGATTTGAATCGCAATCGGCAAAGCTACCTCACCAGGTGGCCGAGGAGGAATATGCCGGAGAAGCGCCATATGGCGTCCTATCAGGACCGAGTTTTGCACTTGAAGTCGCGAAAGGCTTGCCCGCGGCCCTGACTCTGGCCTCCGAGGATGAGGAATTCGCACGAGAGGTTGCCGCGCAATTGCACGCTCCGCGGCTGCGCGTTTATTCCTGTACCGATGTAGTGGGTGTGGAAACGGGTGGCGCAGTCAAGAACGTCATATCGATTGCCGCAGGTATTTGCGACGGTATGGGGTTCGGGTACAACGCCCGCGCGGCCTTGATCACCCGGGGCCTGGCGGAAATTACCCGATTGGGTTTAAAACTGGGGGGACGTATGGAAACCTTCCTGGGTTTGACCGGGGTGGGTGATCTGATACTGACCTGCACAGGGGATTTGTCGCGCAATCGCCGGGTTGGACTGGCACTTGCAGCGGGCCGCTCCCTGCCCGACATTCTGCAGGAACTGGGGCATATCGCCGAAGGCGTCCACACAGCCCGGGAAGTATTGCGATTAAGTCACCTGATGGGCATTGAAATGCCGATCACAAAGGGTGTGTGCAGTATATTGGATGACGGTGTTCCGGCTGGACAGGCGGTAGAAGCGCTGCTCAATCGTGAACCGAAATCAGAAATCTATTGAGCGGATCAAAAGCCAATAGAGAAGACAGTACACCCAACTCATCCAGCACTATGCGAATTCCATCTGGCGCCACGCCTCATAGACTATCACCGCAACGGCATTCGACAGGTTGAGACTGCGGCTTCCCGCTGCCATCGGTACGCGAAGGCGGTGCTGCTCAGGGAAATTTTCCAGCAGATCAGCTGGCAGGCCGCGGCTTTCAGGGCCGAAAAGAAAGGCATCGCCAGGCGAATAGGTAACAAGGTCATAGCGTTGTTTTCCTTTGGTGGAAATCGCAAAAAAGCGTCTGCTCCTGTCCCCGAGTTCGTCCATACATTCCACCCAGTCTGCATGCACGCTGATACTGGCAAATTCGTGGTAATCCAGTCCGGCACGAAGCAGTTGTTTGTCTTCCAGCGTAAAGCCGAGGGGCTTGACCAGATGTAAGCGAGCGCCTGTATTGGCGCACAGGCGAATGATATTGCCGGTATTGGGTGGAATCTCGGGCTGATACAGAATTACATCGAACATATCGATTCTGTCTTACATGTTTTTATGGAGTGCCGGGAAGCGTGCGTGCGACTACCCACGCGCTGATATGAACCGCGCCGCATTTACGCAATACCCTCGCCAGTTCGTTCAACGTTGCGCCCGTGGTCATTACATCATCGACGATGGCAATACGCTTTCCGTTTAATTTTCCCTCGCAGTCAAATGCGTCTCGAATATTTTTTTCCCGCTCCTTCCATGGAAGTCCAGTCTGGGAAGCTGTATCCCTGACGCGACGGCATAGCGCGGGCAGCAGGGGAACGCCCGATTTTTTCGATATCCGCCGGGCGATCTCAATGGCCTGGTTGAAACCGCGTTCCCGCAATCGTGCCGGGTGTAATGGCATCGGAATGATGAAATCCGGTAATACAGCCTTGTCGATCTGCGCCAAAAGCAAATCTGCCAGTACCGGCGCCAGGGCAAGATTAGTCCGGTATTTGAGCGAGTGGAGAAGCGCATCGATCGGAAAGGCATAATTCACGGCGGCGAGCGTACGATCAAAGGCCGGAGGATGAGCAAGGCAAGCACCGCAGACGAGGGCTTTCTCCGTCGGTAACGCACAGGCCGGGCAATGCTGCGATGAAAGATGAGGCAGGCTGTTCCGGCAAGGCGCGCAAAGGTCTTCAGTAGCGACACTTCCACAGAGGAGGCAGTTTCTCCCGAATAACGACTGCACTATTTTTGATCGATAGTTCAAAAAAACCCAGGAAAAAATTGACAACAATGGCGCAATTTGTGATTATGCCATTCGCTACTGAAGACGAGGCGGGAAAATGAGAGCCATTTGGCTTTCATTTCGTCTGTCGTGAACAGGGGTTCAGACAAATCGATTGCCAAACATTGAAGGATAGGGTATGAGCCAATCAGCTTCCGGTGTCGTTGACATGGAAACGCCCTCGGGCGAAGCGGTCGACAATTTCGCTGACAAACTTTCCAGCATCGGCACTGATTTTCGGCGCTGGGACGTTCGTCGCATCGAAGCGCTGCTCGATCTGCCGTTCAGCGATCTGATTCATCGGGCGCAACAGGTTCACCGTCAACATCACGATCCCAATGCGGTCCAGCTTTCCACACTGATTTCTGTCAAGACCGGGGGTTGTCCCGAGGATTGCGGATATTGTCCGCAGGCAGCGCGCTATCATACGAATGTGGAAAATCAGGACATGCTAACGGTTGAAGATGTGGTAGCAGCAGCGGCAGCCGCCAAAGCGCAGGGGGCTACGCGGTTTTGCATGGGCGCAGCATGGCGCGGTCCCAGGGAGCGGGATATGAAAAGCGTGGTGGAAATGGTGAGGGCTGTAAAAGCGTTGGGACTCGAGGCGTGCACGACGTTAGGCATGTTGAAGCCAGGGCAGGCGGAACAGCTTCAAGAGGCGGGTCTGGACTATTACAACCATAATCTCGATACATCACCCGAATTTTACGGGGAGATCATTACCACCCGCGATTACGAGGACCGGCTCGACACCTTGCAAAAGGTTCGTCATGCGGGTATCAATGTGTGTTGTGGAGGCATTGTGGGCATGGGTGAATCACGCCGCGCCCGCGCCGGACTAATCGCCCAGTTGGCCAATCTCGATCCTTATCCGGAATCCGTTCCCATCAACCATCTGGTGCAGGTCGAAGGCACGCCCCTTCACGGGACAGAAGCTCTGGATCCTCTGGAATTCGTGCGCACGATTGCAGCTGCGCGCATTACAATGCCGAAGGCAATGGTAAGGCTATCAGCCGGAAGGAGAGAAATGCCGGATGTAGTGCAGGCGCTGTGTTTTCTCGCTGGCGCCAATTCCATTTTTTACGGCGATAAACTGCTTACTACCGGCAATCCTGAAGCGGAACGGGATAAAGCGTTATTTGACAAGCTGGGGCTGCATTCCATATAGCGGCTTTTCACCTCGATCTCCTTTATTTTCCACTATCCTGTGGCAAATGATCTTATCGGGCAACCTCTGCTCGTATGCTCAACGACTCGGATTCAATCTATCAACCGGGTGAAGACCTGCGCGAATACCTGCGCAGCCGTGAAAACCGGAGCCTGTATCGTTACCGCCTGACACTTGAGAGCCCTCAGGCCCCTCGGGTTACGGTAAGCGGTCGTGAATACCTGGCATTTTGCAGTAACGATTATCTCGGCCTTGCCAATCATCCCGAACTGATTGCAGCGCTTTGCGAAGGCGCGACGCAGTATGGTGTTGGAGCAGGTGCATCACATCTCGTCAGCGGCCATTCGCGGGCACATCATCTGCTGGAGGAAGCGCTGGCCTCCTTTACCCGGCTACCCCGGGCATTGTTGTTTTCCACGGGATACATGGCAAACGCAGGCGTAGTAACAGCGTTGACCGACCGGGGTGACGCCATATTCGCAGACAAACTCAATCATGCATCGCTCAACGATGCGGCGCTTCTCTCGCACGCGAGGTTGAGTCGTTATCCACATCTGGATCTGGCTGTTCTGGAGCGGCAGCTTGCTGCATCTCAGGCCAGGCGGAAACTCGTGGTATCGGATGCGGTATTCAGCATGGATGGAGATGTCGTGCCGCTTCCAGGCTTGCTGGGGTTGTGTGAAAGATACGACGCCTGGCTGTTGCTCGATGATGCGCATGGGTTCGGGGTGTTGGGCGACCAGGGGAAGGGGATCCTGGCGCACTTCAATATCAGTTCGCCGCGCATTATCTACATGGGAACACTCGGCAAAGCGGCAGGTGTATTTGGGGCTTTCGTAGCCGCCCAGGGAGAAATCATCGAAATGCTCATTCAGTGTGCGCGAAGCTACATCTATACCACTGCCACTCCGCCGTTCCTGTCTCATGCCTTGCTGAAAAGCCTGGAACTGATTGCAGGCGGTGCGTGGCGACGTGAAAAACTGGCGCGGCTCATCAGGCTGCTCAAGCAGGAATGCCGTTCCCTGCCCTGGAAACTGCTTCCGTCGGATACTCCCATCCAGCCGCTGATCATGGGAGAGAATGCCAAGGCTCTGCAGGTCAGCGAAGCGTTGCGCCAGAAAGGTATTCTGGTAACCGCCATTCGACCGCCTACCGTGCCCGAGGGGACAGCGCGCTTGCGCATCTCGTTATCCAGTTCACATGATATAGAGGATGTCGTGCAACTGGGCGCAGCATTGCGGGAAATCGACCGGGATATGGAATGACTATGGAATGACTGAGCACCTTTACACCGGATATGGCACTCGCCTTGTAAGGGCGGAGCTCGCGGATACAGTGCAGAATGGTGGATGGGCCAGGTGAGCCTTTACGTTGAATGTCTTGGTGAAGGCCCCGATCTCGTTCTGCTGCATGGGTGGGCCATGCATAGCGGAATGTGGGGGGAAGTCCCGCAATTTCTGGCGCAGCATTTCCGCGTGCATCTCATCGACTTGCCAGGCCATGGGTTCAGTCGGCCCGCCTCCCTTTATGAAACGGGAGAAAAAACCGATGTCGGCGAGTGCATGGTCGAGAGGGTGGTGGAGGTTCTGCCTCCCGACTGTGTAATTTGTGGATGGTCGCTGGGCGGCCAACTCGCAATCGAACTCGCATTGCGCGAGCCGGCGCGCGTGAAGAAAATCGTATTAACTTCCACCACGCCCAGCTTCGTCAAACGCGAGGACTGGCAATGGGGAATGGAGGAATTGACATTGAAGGCGTTTGCAGAAAATCTCAAACGAGACTTCAGCACCACCATGAAGCGATTTCTTACCCTGCAGGTGAATGGAGGGGGAGATGCCGGGAAGGTATTGCCCGAGATGCGAAGACTTTTGTTCGAGCGCAGTGTGCCGGAGCCGGAAGCATTGGAAGCGGGGTTACAGATCGTGCTTGCGAACGACCTTCGCCGAAAGCTGCGAAACGTCGTTCAACCCGCTTTGCTGATACACGGTGAGAACGACGTCATTGCCTATCCCGAGGCAGCGGGATGGATGAAGCAGCAGTTTCAGGATGCGGAGCTAGTCATGCTACCGGATTGCAGTCATGTGCCGTTCCTGTCCTATCCCGATAAATTCGTTGCGAATATCGTTCGCTTCACAGATGAGTTCAAATGAGTCCGCAGTGAATCACGACCATTTCATCGATAAGCGCCGGGTGCGTAAGGCGTTCGAACGGGCTGCACCCTTATATGATCAGGCCGCAATTCTCCAGCGCGAAGTGTGCGACCGGATGTTGTCCCGCCTTGAATACATCAAATATACGCCTGATGTTGTTCTCGATGCGGGAAGCGGCACCGGCTATGGCACGCGTAAACTGCTTGAACGCTATCCGGATGCATCCATGCTTGCCATCGATATTGCACCGGGAATGCACTGGCAGGCTCGACATCGAGTGAATTCCACAATCCCGCGCTGGCGCCAGCTGCTCGGGATGGGCCATAAACAGGGGACAAACCGGATCCGCTATGTCGCAGGTGATATCGAACAACTACCGTTGAAAGATTCCTGCACCGGTCTCGCTTGGTCCAACCTGGCACTGCAATGGTGCAATGATCTCAAAAAAACCTTTGACGAGATACGGCGTATCCTGCAAACCGGCGGCTTGTTCATGTTCAGCACTTTCGGGCCCGATACGCTGAAAGAGTTGCGGCAGGCTTTTCGCCAGGCGGATGATTACAGTCACGTCAATCGCTTTACGGACATGCACGACATTGGCGACATGCTGGTGCATAGCGGCTTTGCAACTCCGGTTATGGATATGGAATATATTACGCTGACCTATGATGAAGTAATCGATGTGATGCGCGATCTCAAAGCCATCGGCGCCCATAACGCCACTGGAGCGCGGCTCCGCGGCCTGACCGGAAAAAATGCGTGGCAAAAAGCTATCGGCCATTACGAGACACTACGTACAGGGGGAAAATTGCCAGCGACTTTTGAAGTGGTATATGGGCATGCTTGGAAGCCAGCCCCTCGAACATCCATTCTTACACCGGAAACACGCCACCACATCGGTTTGGAATAAGGATATTTCGTTTTATGGGAATGGGAAACGGGTATTTCGTCACCGGGACAGATACCGGCGTGGGTAAAACGCGCGTGAGCTGCGCCCTGCTGCATGCCTTTGCTGCCGCGGGAAAAACTGCGGTGGGCATGAAGCCTGTTGCAGCCGGATGCGAAAACGGGACGTGGCCTGATGTCGAATTACTGGCTGCGGCAAGCAGCGTTTCCGTGGAACGCGAGCATATCAATCCTTATGCGCTTGTTCCTCCGATTGCTCCACACATTGCTGCAGGCAGGGCAGGCGTTGAAATCGATCTCGAAGTCATTCGTCAGGCACACCTTGAGCTGAGAAAAAAAGCGGATGTCGTGATCGTGGAAGGAGCAGGAGGATTTCTCGTCCCATTGAACGACCATGAGGACAGCGCCGCGCTGGTGCAGGCTTTGGGTCTACCGGTCCTGCTGGTGGTCGGGATGCGGCTTGGCTGTATCAACCACGCACTGTTGACGGCCCATGCCGTTCGAGCAGCCCAAGTTCCGCTGGCGGGATGGGTGGCAAACCGGATTGATCCCGAAATGGCGGTTTTCGAGGAGAACGTACTGGCCCTGGAGCGACGGCTTGATTGTCCATTGCTTGGTGTATTGCCTTACGATCAGAGTCATGATGCCAGGGATTTGTCGCTCTTGCTGGATATTGCAAGAATCGGGATGATGGGCTCCTGACTAATACAAAAATGCATCCCACGAGGATCTGCGCAGAGTCTTTATCAATATACGAGAGTGAGGCGCGAACTTTGGTTTATTGCCCTCAGATCATCACGCCTTTTTGCTGAGTGGGCATCTCAAAATAATTCTTTTCGGATTGAAATACCATCGTGCCGATGAACAGGCTGACAACCGTGACAACGATACTTGCAAAAAAGGCAGTCCAGAATCCAGAAATCCTGAATCCGGACACGAGTGCCGATACCAGCATCATCATAAGGGCATTGATAACCAGCAAAAAAAAGCCAAAGGTGATCAATGTCAGCGGGATGGTCAGAATGATGATGACTGGTTTCACGACAGCATTGACCAGGCCCAGCAGCAAAGCGGATATGAACAGAGATTTTTTACTGCTGAATGAAATCCCATGAAACATCAGGCTCGCTATCCATAGCGAGAGCGATGTGACGCCCCAATGAGCCAGAAATGCCATCATGTTATCCAGCATTTTTCAGTCCTGATTTCCGGGGTCATATTTAATTGGTATATTAGCAGCTACCGCCAGGTGAGCGCAGGGAGTTTGGCATGATAGTACATTTGCCTTCAGGGGTATCGGTAAATTTTACAGCGATTTGACTGTCGTTTGGAAAGAACGGCTCGTCAGGCGAGGCCAAGGGGATGGCACAGATTCTGCTTATTTTTAAAGTGCGGCATTTCGGTGTCGGTTCTGATGTATTGCGAGTCCTGCGGTATTTGTCCTGTGGTCCAGCTTCCACAGATGTTGTAGGGTGGCGTGAACAGGACTATGATGCGGCGTCTTCGCCCCACATAAGGGCTAAATCCGGGCAATCAATCCGGCGTGCAAGCGGACGAGCGATGCTATATGCAAAGCAACAGATCGGGTTGAGAATCGGAACAAAAATTTATTAGCCATGGACGGCGCCAGCGTTAAACAAGTATTAAAACGGAAAATTCGATGACGTCTTCTGCCGATATTCTTAATGCCCGGATTTTAGTGGTCGACGACCGGAAAGGTAATGTCGATCTCCTTCACGGCATGCTTTCGAGCGCGGGCTACACTTCAATCGCCTGCACCATGAACCCCTGGGAAGTGTGCGATCTTCATCGCGCCAATCGGTACGATCTCATTCTCCTCGATCTGATGATGCCGGGAATGGATGGATTCCAGGTGATGGAATGTTTGAGAGAAATAGAAGCGCAAATAGAATCGGAAGCAGGATATGAAAGCGGGTTTCAGGTTGAATCTCAAGGTGAGCGTTCTGCTCTTCCCGTCCTGGTAATCACTGCCCAGCCGCAGCATAAGGAGAGAGCCTTGCAGGCAGGCGCAAAAGGTTTTATTACCAAGCCTTTTGACCGTCTGCAAATGCTGACCCATATTCACGACGTGCTTGAAATCAGGCAATTGCAGAAAAAGCTGCAGAAATTTGCTGTGCGCAGTGAAGTCGTGCCAGGAGAGAAAATTTTTCCCTGGGAAACTGGAGATTTGTTTGATCAGCTTGCGGGCAATCTTCCCCAGGTCTTCTGGATCTGGGATGTCCATGACAAAACCTTTCGCTATATTAATCCTGAGTGGGAGAAAATGACGGGGCAGCAGGTTAGCCAGGGAGATAAGCTGGAAACGATTTTCGAACCTGTGCATCCGGAAGACATGGAACGTGTCCTGCGCGAAGCGGCAGATCTGCCGCTCGGGGGCGTGGACCATGATTACCGCTTGCTATTACCAGACATGTCGATACGCTGGGTCCACTCGCGCACTTTCCCGATCAAGGATTCAACCGGCGTGCATCGAATCGTGGGTGTAATGGATGACATCACCCAGCGCAAGCAGACTGATCAGCAGTTGCTGCAGGTTTCCCATTATGACGCGCTCACGCATCTTCCCAACCGCGTCCTGTTCTATGAGTCACTCCGCAAGGTAATCAAACAATCTGAAATGAATCACCGGATCGTTTCAGTACTGTTTCTCGATATTGATAACTTCAAAAATATAAATGACACGCTGGGTTTCGTGCTGGGAGATGAACTGCTGCGTGAGTTCAGTCTTCGCTTGCTGGAATGCTTGCGTGTAACTGATATCATCGCGCGCATCGGAGGAGATGAATTCGGTTGCATTCTTGTCAGCGCTGACGGTTTGGGGAATGCGGGCGTGGTTGCAAGCAAGATCAGGGAAGCATTGCGCCAACCCTTCGATTTACAGGGTCACCAGGTCACGGTAACAGCGAGCATTGGAATCAGTGTGTACCCGATAGATTCGATCGATGCCGATACGCTCGTAAAAAATGGAGATACTGCGATGTACCGGTCGAAGACGGCAGGCAGAGACACCTACCGCTTCTTTACGCCGGAAATGAATGTCCGCGCAATCGAGAAACTCGACCAGGAAAATGCTTTGCGGAAGGCGCTCGATCGGGATGAGTTTGTCTTGCATTATCAGCCGAAGGTGGATCTTTCCAGCGGATGGGTCACCGGCATGGAAGCCCTCCTGAGATGGAAACGGCCCGAACATGGCGTGGTGGGGCCGCTGGAATTCATTCCGGCACTCGAACAGACCGGGTTGATAACCCAGGTGGGCGCCTGGGTTATCGAGAGCGTATGCAGGCAGATTGCGGAGTGGCGGCATGCGGGGATAGGAGAAATCCCGGTTTCGGTTAATGTCTCGGGAAGACAATTTTCGCGGAGCACCTTGAATCAGGATGTTATTCGGGCAACTCAGGCCAACGGCATCCAGCCCGCATTGCTCGAATTCGAATTGCAGACGGAAAGAGCATTGCGGGAAAACAGCATCGATTCCGATCTGCTGGAACTGGAACTGACGGAAAGCTCTTTGATGACGCATGCAAAAAAGACAGTAAGTATTCTGCAGAGGTTGAAGGTGCTCGGAATCCAGATCTCGATCGACGATTTCGGAACCGGTTATTCAAGCCTGTCATATGTAAAACGGTTTCCAATAGATGTGCTGAAGATCGACCGTTCTTTTATCCAGGAGATCACTACAAATTCCGCCGATGCCGCCATTACGACTGCAATCATCGATATGGCGCATAGCCTTCATGTGAGAGTGGTAGCGGAGGGTGTGGAAACTGCCGAACAATTTGATTTTCTGAAAGAAAGAGGCTGCGACGAAGTGCAGGGTTTCTACTTTTCACCTCCGCTCCCGGCAAACGAAATATCCCAATTGTTGTTGAGCGGAAATCGTCGGCTTAAACCAGCTCCATGCCGGCCCAATGCCGGCGAATCTGCCTGTAATCCTTGATCTCCACACCTGGGCGGCTGGCAGATTCTTCCACCACTTCCCCCTGAAATGATTTGTTCAGTAGTTCCTTCATCTGCATTGAATGTGCTGTGACGATCGCTGATCGCCGCCACCCCCAAGCCGAGCGCAAGGAGAAAAGAAGAAGGGGAGTAATAAATTCAGGATCAGGACGGAGAGCATTACTGTTGGGACTCTGGAACGGGTAAAATATGTACCTGTTGCTTCCTGTCACTTTTTTTGTCTCTCATAATTTCTCTTGTTCATGAGCATGCGCTTTGCCTGCTTGGGAAGTGGTTCGCAGGGCAACGCTCTGATAATCGAAGCAGGGAACACCCGGTTGTTGCTGGATTGTGGTTTTACGCTCCGGGAAACCGTTATTCGCCTCGCCCGGCTTGGTCTCGAACCGGACACGATAGATGCGGTTGTCGTAACCCATGAGCATGGCGATCATATTTGCGGTGTTGCCCGGTTTGCACGCAAGTTTGGCATCCCTGTCTGGTTGACACATGGCACGTTGCGCAGTGCGGGGAAAGCGTTCGGGAAACTGCCAGGAGTCAATATCATAGAGGGTTACCAGCGTTTTTCCATCGGGGACATTGGGGTAGAACCTTACCCGGTCCCCCATGATGCACAGGAACCTGCGCAATTCGTGTTTGGAAACGGTTCGCTGCGATTGGGCGTATTGACTGATACAGGTTGCTCGACTCCCCATATCGAAGCGGTCCTGAGTGACTGTGACGCTCTTGTGCTGGAATGCAACCATGATGCCCGGATGCTGGCAAACAGCGACTATCCGGAAAGCCTGAAGCGAAGGGTGGGAGGGCGTTTCGGTCATCTTGAGAATGCTGCTTCGGCAAGTCTTCTCGCCAGACTCAATTGCAACCGCCTGCAGCATATCATAGCAGCCCATTTGAGCCAGAAGAACAATACACCTATGCTTGTGCAGGGAATACTGAGCGATGCTTTAAACTGCGAAGCAGCCTGGATTGGCGTAGCCACCCAGAGCGAGGGCTTTGGATGGCGCCAGTTGTTCTGACAGGAACAGCAAAAATCAGAAGCAGCAAAACAACAAAAATAAAACCAATAATACAATAAAAAGCCGTCCTGGGACGGCTTTGTTCATTACGTTAAAAAGCGTTTTACTTTACTTGTCAGCTTCGCCGGAAGAAGTATCGGATCCGGCAACAGGCTGATCCGGGGTTGAGGATTCTTGCGACATGATTTTCGCGTGGTTTTCCTTTTCCTGCTCAGGAAGCGCCTGGTTCGGCTTGCCACAAGCAGTCATTGTCAGCACTACTGTGGCAGCCAGGAGCGAGAGTCTTATCATTTATTCCTTCTTGATAGTCGATTATGAAATCAACATTCTACATCGGAATGCTTTTGTGCTTCAAGAGACAAGGAGAATAAGGAGGATAGGATCGCTGATGAGCGGTGCGGGGAGGTAGCAGGTCATCAGGCAAGTGCTGTTCGCCTGCTCCTGTCATCCGGGGATATAGACTATTTGGGGCAAAAAAAACCACCCGAAAGGATGGTTTTTTTTGCCTGGTATCTAGGCTTAGTGCCCTGCCGGTATTGCGCTTTGTCCCTCTGGCAAAGGATTGCCGTTGCCGTCGAGTTTATGCCCAGGGAGAACAGCCTCGCCGGAATATTCATCATCCGGACTTGTGCCAGCGGCCGAAGCGGTTGACTCACCGGCTGGAGCTGCTGAAGTCTTGTCGCCACCAGCGCCACGCTCTTGATCCAGAGTAGTACCCTCTTGAGTCCGGGTTCCATACGATGTCGAATTCGCAGGCAAAGCCTGTTCCGGTCTTTTGCATGCAGAAAGAGCAAGTGCTGCCATCAAAGCGGCGGCGAGAAGTGAAAGTTTCATTGTCGAGCGTCCTTAATAAAATGAAATAGGTATGACGAGAATCGTATTATATAGTAAAAAATTTCCATTCAATCGAAATTTCCTACCTCTTGAAGCACTGAGTTCGCAGGTTGCACTTATCGACGACTGATGAAAATTGCCTTTTTATTTTCCGTTATTGTGCCGGAGCTTCCTGCTTGGTATCACCACCGGCAGGTGCTGGTGCATTGCCAGCAGGTTCTTCTTTATCAAGTTCGCTGAAATCGGGCGCTGAGTCGCGTTCGGCCATTGCCGAGGGAGGCGGTTTATCCATAGGATGTTTTTTGTATTCGCAAGCGGACAGCATAACTGCCGCCAAGACAATGGCAAGGAGTGAGTATTTCATTATTCAATCATCCTATAGAGTACAAAAACGATAGTTTAACAGAAGCGTTTGAGGATTCAAATCCCCTTGTTCCGATCCTTTTCTCCCTGGAACGGAAATACAACGAAACCTGGATCTAGGTCATTAAAAAAAGGCCGTCCCGGGGGACGGCCTTTTTTAACGCTTGGTTAGGCGTATTGTTACTTTGCCTCGTCTTTCGGTGGTTCATCTTTCTTTGTCTCCGTCCCGGCACCTTCTTTCTGGGCCGCTTCAATATCCGCATCGCTAAGTTGCCCTTCACGTTTCTCCCAGAGGCTGGGTGGATATTGGCCGGGTTTTCCTTCTCCCGCTTTGTGCTCCTTCATTTGATCACATGCGGAAAATGTCAGTGTTACCAACGCGGCAGCGAGGAGCGAGTACTTCATTTTTTTAATCTCCTTATAAGGTTTATAACAAATCATGGGTAAGTTACAAGAGCGTTTCGGCCATTCAAATCTGAGCGGACCACCATCTAGCAGCACCTATCGTAATAGCAGAATTGCCATTACTTTAATAGCAGAATTAGGAAATATTGTCTAGTCGTTGTGCTTACGTCATTCCCCTGTAATGGTTTTGGTTCTCACTGAAGGGATTGGCTGAGATATCCATTTTTAACTGGAACGGAACTCAGAGAGCCCGCAGATTGCATTTCTTTGTCCTGGGAGAAATGCCCCATGCCCAGAGGTAGCCGCATCCATGGCAGAGGTGGTCGCATAGATGATGCGGATGATGTGAAAGTCGTTTGACTCCGCTCTTGCATTAACTCGAGTTCCCGCTTGCCCCGTCGTTTATCCTCCCGTTTTTGCTGACCTCGATAAGATAGACCTTTCCTGCATCGGAGTGATGAGTATTTGCTGCTTGTATCAGGGTATCAAATATAATTTTTACCAATTCGTACGCCATTCCCCGATCGTGCGATAAAGGGCGGGAAGCATGGTCAAGGTTAGAAGTGTCACAGTAACCAGTCCCCTCGATGATCACCACCGCAAAAGGTTTGATCGTCTCCGAACCGACGCCTGTCGACAGGGCCGCCGGCAACAAACCCAGCATCGCCATCAGGGCTGTCATCCTCACAGGGCGCAGCCGCCTGAGGGAACCTTGCAGGATTGCATCCCGCATGGGAACGTCTTCCTGTCCCAGCAGATTGATTTGCCATAGGGGAATAACACCATTTTGCACGGCAATGCCGAAAAGAGCGATGAATCCAATCGCTGCCGATACACTTAAGTGCCTGTCAACAGCAACGCCAGCTCTCCAATCGGAGAAAAAGGCACGATCAATGCGGCAGGCGCTCGAAAGACAGAACACCGATAATGAAGAGCAGCAGGGCAGTACTGATCAATCTGCTTCGATATCTTCAACATAAACGTAACCATCGAGGTACCACTGATAAAGCAGCGCCTGTGCTTCGGCATCGATATCCCTCACAGGGGATAAGGCAAGGCGATCGGCCAGCTCTCCTAATATCCGTCGTGCAGTTTTTCCAACTTCATATACGTCTCCGTTCAGGAAAATCCTGTTTTCCCTGAAGAGCATGCGGCTTTTCAGATCCAGTTGCAGTTTCCCCTTTCTCATCCGGCGCGCGAATTCCCGTTCGGATATCGGTTCCAGGGGAGGTGTAAAGAAAACGTGAGGTTTGGGCTCGGTTAAATACATGCCGATAAAACGTTCCACTTCAACGTTGTCCCACTCGATTTTGTCGAGCGCCGCGCTGACCTGGTCCAGCATCGCGGAACTGATTCGCCCCGGATGGGTTTGAATTCTGAGATCCGGATCTTCGTACATACCCGCTATTTCGCAGCTATCCTGGAGATGAACGAGAAACTGTGTCGCGAGCTCCTGATAGGTTGGCGCGCGAAAGCCGATGGAGTAGGTCATGCAGGATTCTACTGCCACCCCGTCGTGCGCGTAGCCGGGCGGCAGATACAGCATATCGCCCGGTTCCAGCACCCATTCCTGCTCCGGTCTGAAATCCTGCAGAATCT
Organism: Nitrosospira sp. TNL300; assembly: GCF_055385915.1. Classification (NCBI taxonomy): domain Bacteria; kingdom Pseudomonadati; phylum Pseudomonadota; class Betaproteobacteria; order Nitrosomonadales; family Nitrosomonadaceae; genus Nitrosospira; species Nitrosospira sp. TNL300. The sequence goes on from NZ_AP041005.1 coordinate 1,311,748, forward strand.
TGAGCGGCGCGGCGGCCACCAGCGTTCTGTCCTTCTGGCCCGATATCCGCCAGCGTCTGCGGCCTGTCCCTTGCAGCAGAAAAACGTCGTAGGAGTCAAAGTGCGGTCCCACGCCTCCGTCTTCGGGGGCATAGCTGACCATCAGATCGTCGAGCCGGGAATGCGGAATGAAGTTGAATTTCAGCAGCAGTTCACGCGCCGCCGGAAGGAAGTGATTAACGTCCTGTACCAGCAGAGTCCAGCCTTTCTTCGGCAAGCGTGCAAAAGCGCGAGTCGCGAAGGGGCCATGCCTCACCTCCCACCGGCCATTTCTGCGGGTAACCAGACGCGACTGCGCATCTTCCTGACAGGCCAGGTCGATAAGCTCATTCGCATCCAGCAGCCCTCTGAAATCCGGCAAGGCTTCGCGTATCAGCAAAGGTTTTTTCTGCCAATGATCCCGCAGGAAGTCGCCTGGCAAGAGGCCGCCTAAAAGCTGGATTTTCGTCATGGGATCATCGGGTGTGAGCGATCGGATGTGAGCGTCTGGGTAAAGGTGACAATGACTGCACGACAGGCAGAGGCAGGTGCAGCGGGATATGGGGTGCAACGCTTCCCGGTTTTCCAGGCGATAACGGGAGGCAAGCCATTCTCTTACCTGCCACGCATGAACATCTTGTCCAGATCAACACGGCTGATCTCGAACCATGTCGGCCTGCCGTGATTACATTGACCGGAACGTTCGGTTATTTCCATTTCCCGCAGCAGTGCATTCATTTCCGGAATGGTCAGAGTACGGTTGGCTCGAACCGCTCCGTGGCAGGCCATGGTGGCGAGGAGTTCGTTTCGCCTGCCGGTGAGTACATGGCTCCCTCCAAATTCCCGGATTTCGTTCAACACGTCACGCGCGAGCGTGACCACATCGGCATCCTTGAGCGCGGCAGGCACAGCTCGTACAGCGAGCATTGCGGGTGAGAACGGGGAGATATCGAATCCGATCTCATGCAGAACAGCGCTGTTTTCTTCCGCCGTGGCGATATCCTGGCTATCTGCCCGAAATGTGGCCGGAATCAGCAAGGGCTGCATCGAGAGTGTATGGTTGTCGAGCGCCGACTTGAGTTTCTCGTACAGAATGCGCTCGTGCGCAGCGTGCATATCCACGATAAGCAGGCCTCTTTCATTCTGCGACAGGATGTAGACGCCGAGAAGCTGCGCCAGCGCGAACCCCAATGGTGGGATTTCCGGCTCCCGAATAGCCCCTTCCGGCTCCATGGAGGCAGATTGCTCATTGAACCCAGCTTGATATCCCGTTTGACGAGCGCTGGCCTCGGAACCGGAACCGAAAAGTACCTGGTAGAACGCCTGCGGTTGAGCCGCTTTTGTCTGAGGCAGCGCCGAGGCAAAAGGAATCGCGTCCTGCCGGGAATAAGCGGGAGGCGCACCGGACACTTCTTCGGCTACCTTCCGGGGGAATTCAGGAAGTTTTCCGGCTACAGTTACTGCCGCTCCACTCGTTAGGTGCGGCATGGCCAGAGCCTTGTCCACCGTGTGGAAGATGAATTGATGGAGCGCACGCGGATCGCGGAATCTCACCTCTGTTTTGCCTGGATGCACGTTAACATCCACACCGCCGCCATTTATTTCCAGGAATAGTACAAATGCCGGATGCCGATCCAGATGGAGGATGTCGCGATAGGCTTCGCGCAGGGCGTGAGCAACGAGTTTGTCACGCACGAAACGCCCATTGACGAAGAAATATTGGGCATCACCGGAAGATCGGCTGTAGGCAGGAAGTGCGGCCATGCCCCATAACCGTAGATCTGCTGCCTGATCATCGAGGAATACCGAGGCCTGACTGAATTCATCTCCTAACACTGCCGCAATGCGCAACCTTGCATCCGTTGTCCGCAAATGGCTGCGTACTACATTGTTATGTTGCAAGGTGAAACCGATGCTCGGCCGTGATAGGGCAATACGCTTGAACACGCTCTCGCAATGCGCAAATTCGGTGGCTTCTGTTTTCAGAAATTTTCGCCGGGCAGGGGTATTGAAGTAGAGATCGCGCATTTCCACGGCTGTTCCCTTGGCGAATGCAGCAGGCTCAGGCAGGGTGAGTCGTCCTGCTTCCGCCTCTATCCGCCAGGCGTGCTTGTCTCCCGCACTGCGGCTTACCAGAGCCAGCCGGGAAACGGAAGCTATGCTTGCAAGCGCTTCGCCGCGAAAACCCAGACTTGGCACATTCTGCAAATCCTCCAGAGTCCTTATCTTGCTGGTGGCATGGCGGGCAAGTGCAAGGGGTAGGTCTTCTCCGGAAATTCCCGCTCCATTGTCTGCCACCCGCACAAGTTTGACGCCGCCCTGGCAAAGCTGCACCGTTACTTCGGTTGCCCCTGCATCGAGGCTGTTTTCCAGCAGTTCCTTGAGTGCCGAAGCGGGACGTTCGACGACTTCTCCCGCTGCAATCTGGCTGATGAGAAGATCGGGCAGGGGTTGGATCGCATTCATGGCCGCTCCGTCATGGCCGCCGCAACTGTTGCCCGATCAAGATGTGGGGCAAACATTTCGATGAAATCATACACGTATTTGCGCAGATAACTGTTGCGGCTGATACCAATGCGTGTCGTGCTGGGTTCGAACAGGTGGCTGGCGTCGATGGCTCTCAAATGCCTGTCGCGTGAAGGCTCAAACGCCATCTGCGCCAGTATCCCGATTCCCAGTCCCAGTTCCACATAAGTTTTAATGACATCTGCATCAATCGCCGTGAGCACGACATTGGGAACCAGGCCTTTAGCATCGAATGCCTGGTTGATCTTCGAGCGGCCGGTAAATGCAAAATCATAAGTGATGATCGGGTGCTCGGCGATCGCTTCCAGTGTCAATTCCTTGAGTTTGAGCAGCGGATGCCTGGGTGGAACAATTATGCAGCGGTTCCACTGGTAGCAGGGCAGCATGACAAGTTCGCTGAACAGCTCGATCGCTTCCGTGGCAATCGCTATATCGGCCACTCCGGACGTGACCAGTTCAGCGATCTGTGTCGGATTGCCCTGGCGTAAAACCAGTCGCACCTTGGGGTAGCGTGCGGTAAAATGCTGGATTGCGGAAGGCAGCGCATACCGAGCCTGTGTATGGGTCGTAGCGATAGTCAGAGAGCCGCTGGCTTCATTGGCAAATTCCTGTCCCACCTGCTTCAGGTTTTTTGCGTCTTTTAACATTCTTTCGGCAATTTCGAGAATCGCCCGGCCGGGAGGGGTGGTTTCAACCACCCGCTTGCCGTTCCGTACAAAAATATCCACCCCCAGTTCGTTTTCCAGCAGGCGGATCTGCTTGCTGATGCCAGGCTGGGAGGTATGGAGAATTTCCGCCGCCTTGGATAAGTTCAAGCCCTGGTTGGCGACTTCGCATAGATAACGCAATTGCTGCAATTTCATGAGTCGTGATCTAAATAATGTTTGGTTATGTTAATCTAACATAATATTCTTTCGCGATATATATGTTCATTGCTATTATCGCGTTTTCGATGCATTATGCGCGGTTTCCTGTTCCTCGCATGCGTGGGCGAAGCGGGGAGAGGTGATGGGATGTGACATACATAGTGGAATAGTGGAGGATGTAAATGGGTTATCTGGATAACCTCGCAAATGACGGGGAAATAGCTTTGTACGATCAGTCGGTACAGGAGTACCGCGATCTGAAAATGGATGTTACGCGCTTTACTGCCGGTCGCCTTCAGATGGGGATTTACGGCCAGCGGCAGGAAGGAGTCAACATGGTGCGTATCAAGCTGCCCGGCGGACGGGTATCCGCTCCGAAACTGCGAACAATCGCCTCTGCCCTGGAGAAATTCTCCCGGCATGATGTAGTCCATATCACCACGCGCCAGGATATCCAGATGCATTACGTGCCCCTGGAGCAGACGCCGGCAACCTTGCGCCACCTGGCGGAGGGTGGTTTGACCACCCGCGAAGCCTGCGGCAATACGATAAGGAATATAACGACTTGTCCGCTTTCCGGGGTGTGCCCTCGCCAGCATACCGACGTCACCCATCACCTGGAGGGAACGGTGCGGCATATGCTGCGCAATCCCCTGACGCAGCAGATGCCGCGCAAATTCAAGATCAGCCTGTCGGCATGCGAGGCCGATTGCGCGCAGGGGATGATGCATGATCTCGGCGCCATCGCGGTACGCAATGGCGACCGCTTCGGCTTCAAGGTGGTCGCGGGTGGCGGTCTCGGACATAAGCCGCACGAAGCTATCGTCGTAGAAGAATTCATCGAGGAGAAGGACCTGCTGGCGGTGATGGAAGCGGTAATCCAATTGCACAACCGCTATTCGGATCGTGCCAAACGGGCGAAATCGCGAATCAAGTTTCTGGTGGACAAATTCGGTCCGGAAGGGTTTGTCGAAAAATATCGCGAAGAGTTGGTGCGTACCAAATCGGCACTGGCAAACATTGATTACCCGAAAGGCGAATGGAGCCCCGGCAAGGATGGGGAAGCGCCGGGCATTGGCGCCCCGCGCTGTATTTTCCCGCAGAAACAGGCAGGCTACTTTGTTTTCCCCATCAGTGTGCCGATGGGCAACCTGGCTGCAAGCCAATTGCGCGGCCTCGCCGATATCTGCGACACCTTCGAGTTGCCCGATATCCGCACCAGCCAGGATCAGAACATGTTCCTGTCAGACGTGCCCGAAGCCAAAATCGAGCCCCTGCGCGCCGCCCTTGCTGCATTGGGTCTGGGAGTGCCGAAGGCAGGGGATGATGTGGTGGCCTGTCCAGGAACATCGACCTGCCGTTTGGGGATTACTTCCAGCACGATCCTGGGGCCCAAGCTGAGCGGGGGCGAACACGACCTGAAGATACGGGTATCAGGATGTCATAACGGCTGCGCGCAGCCGGAGGCAGGGGATATCGGCATCTACGGTGAAGGCAAGCGCATGCACGGCAAGCTCGTGCCGCATTACCAGATGTATTTCGGTGGTAACGGGATGGCGCGTGGCGGGCTGGCGTTCAAAGGTCCATCGGTGCCAACGGCACGCGTCGAGGAGGCGGTGAAACGGGTGCAATCGGCTTTTTCCGCCACGCGTGAAGCGGATGAGACATTCTTTTCCTGGGCACATCGGAAGGATAAAGCCTATTTCAATGATCTGCTGGCGGATCTGGTGGAGGTCAAACCCGAACAAGTGGAATCTGTTCTACGCGATCATGGCCAGAAGGCTGATTTCAAGGTGTTGCAATTGGGCGGGGGCGAGTGTGCCGGCGTGGTCCAGACAAGGACCGGTACGAGCTTTTTCGAAGCGGCGCACGAGCGCAATTATCGGGATGCGCTCAAGTTTCAACTGAAATTTGCCGATTCTGTCGCGTGCGCCGAGGAGATCGCACGCTTGCTCGCACAAGGCACGCTGGAATTGATTGGCGGCGAGAAGCGCGACGCCCTGTCGGGTTTAGCGGAGGAGTTTCGTCGTTTGCTGCCTACCAAGCCGCGGTTGGGTCGGCAATTGGCCAAATTTGCAGAGGATTTCGCGAGCCCGGTGGAAGAGTTGAATGATGCTCGCCTGACCGAGTGGTTTGCCGAGCTGGATACGTGGACGATGGAGATCGCGCAATTCTGCCTGGATTTCGACCGCGGGCTCGATCTGGAGGGTGCGCTGCCGAGGCCGCTTCCCGCCAAGGCCGCGCTGGGACGGACGCCGTCATCGGCGACTGTCTGATTAACTCGATGAATGATTGACTGGGAATAACTGGTTGGGGACATGAGCCTGGATCAAAAAATTGCAGAGGCGCGAACATTGCTGGAAAAGGTGCAGAAAGATTATTTGCCTGCCACTTTCGCCAACAGTTTCGGCGCTGAGGACATGGTGCTGACCGATCTCATTGCGCGGCATTATCCGGATATCGAAATGTTCACATTGGATACCGGACGGCTTCCGCAGGAAACCTATGACCTCATGCAGCAGGTTACCGAGCGATATGGCATCCGGATTCCAGTCTATTTTCCGGACGCTGCCGCAGTGGAAGCGCACGTGGCGCAGAACGGCCCCAATGCGTTTTACGACAGCGTGGATTTGCGCAAGAAATGCTGCCACATCCGAAAGGTCGAACCGTTGAAACGCGCCTTGAGGGGCAAGCGCGCATGGATTACCGGCTTGCGCCGGGATCAGGCGCCCACCCGGCAGGATCTGGCCGAATCGGAGTTCGATACCGAGAATGGCCTGCAAAAATTCAGTCCTTTGCTGGACTGGAGCCAGGCTGACGTGTGGGCGTATCTCAAGCAGTTCGATGTGCCATACAACGCTCTGCACGACAAAGGTTACACGAGCATCGGCTGCGCTCCTTGCACTCGCGCTATTACCCCTGGTGAGGATGTTCGCGCCGGCCGCTGGTGGTGGGAGGATCCGGAAATCAAGGAATGTGGCTTGCACCCCGGCAAAAAACGCGGCACCTATAATGTCGCCAGCGCCCCATTGCCGGTTCAGGCGCGGCAGTAAAGGATCTGGCTGTTTCAGACTGAATGCGGGCCCGGAGAGCGGGAATAAAAGACATCAGCGGGCACAGCAGATAGTAGTAGAGACAAGGGAATCGCATGGAGCGCCTCCTGAACTGAATGGGGATTGTTTGATGGACGTTATTTTGAATCAAATGGATGAGTTTGCACCTGTTGCAGGGCCGGTTGCAGGTCTTGTGATGAAGAATGAACCGGTGGTCATCAAGCGGCGTGTTGCGCGGCAACTTGGCCACCTTGAAGCACTGGAAAGTGAAGCAATCCATATCATGCGCGAGGTCGCGGCCGAGTGTGCCAATCCAGCTCTACTCTTTTCCGGTGGCAAGGACTCGATTGTTCTTCTGCGTCTGGCGGAAAAGGCTTTCCGTCCAGGACGTTTTCCATTTCCTTTGATGCATGTCGATACCGGCCATAACTTTCCGGAAGTGATCGAGTTTCGTGACCGCCGTGTCAAACAACTCGGTGAGCGTTTAATTGTTGCCAGCATGGAAGACTCGATCAAGCAGGGAAGGGTGGTGCTGCGCTCTGAAAATCAGAGCCGTAATCCCTTTCAATCCGTAACGCTGCTGGATGCCATCGCTGAACACGGTTTCGATGCCTGTATTGGCGGCGCGCGACGCGACGAGGAGAAAGCGCGGGCCAAGGAACGCATATTTTCCTTCCGGGATGAATTCGGCCAATGGGACCCGAAGAATCAGCGCCCGGAATTATGGGATCTTTACAACGCAAGAGTTCATCCGGGAGAAAATATCCGCGTATTTCCCATCAGCAACTGGACGGAACTCGATGTGTGGGAATACATTTCCCGCGAGGGACTGGAGGTGCCGCACATCTATTTCGCCCACAGGCGCGATGTCATCCGGCGCGGCAGTGGTCTTTTGCCGATATCGCACCTGGTTCAGCCGAAGGAAGGGGAAAAGGTTGAAAATCTCATGGTGCGCTTCCGGACGGTGGGTGACATGAGCTGCACCTGCCCGGTGGAGTCGGCAGCGGTCGGTATTGGGGAAATCATTGCAGAGACGGCGATTACGCGAATTACTGAGCGGGGTGCAACGCGCATGGACGACCAGACATCGGAGGCTTCCATGGAGTTGCGCAAGAGAGAAGGATATTTCTGAGACGGCTTTGCCATTTCCCGAGCGCCTCCGGTTTTCCTTTTTTAAGATGACAGCTTCGGAAAGCAGATAATCTCCAATCTTGTTCCGTCTTTGTTTCAGTTTATAAAGTAACGGAGAAGCAGAATTTCAAGACGAGTGTTAAATGTCAGCTATTGAAAATATTTCTTTCGATCATTCGGAGTTGTTGCGTTTCATTACCGCCGGTAGTGTGGATGACGGCAAAAGCACACTGATCGGCCGCTTGCTGCACGACTCAAAATCGATTTTTGAAGATCAGTTGAGTGCGATCACTCATACTTCGCGCAAGCGCGGGATGGAAGCTGTCGATCTGTCGCTGCTCACCGATGGCCTCCAGGCAGAACGCGAACAAGGCATTACCATCGATGTGGCCTATCGTTACTTCGCCACTCCCAAGCGTAAGTTCATCATTGCTGACACGCCGGGGCATGAGCAATATACCCGCAACATGGTGACCGGCGCTTCCACCGCCAACCTCGCCATTATCCTGATCGATGCGCGCAAGGGTGTGCTCACGCAATCCCGCCGTCATGCCTACCTCGCCAGCCTCGTCGGTATTCCTCATCTGGTGGTGGCGGTCAACAAGATGGATCTGGTGGCTTACTCCAAAGACGTATTTGAACGAATCTGCCAGGAATTTCACCGTTTCGTTGCCGGACTCAATCTGAAAAACATCGCCTATATTCCGATGTCTGCCCTGAACGGCGATATGGTGGTCGAGCGCGGCAATAACCTCGGCTGGTACGAAGGCATGACGTTGATGGATTTATTGGAAAAGGTTCCGGTTGACCATGACATCAACCTTGAAGATTTTCGCTTTCCCGTGCAATTGGTGTGCCGCCCGCAAACGGGGGAATGGCATGACTTCCGGGGCTACATGGGTCGTATCGAATCCGGTTCCATCAGTGTGGGTGACGAGGTGCAGGTTCTGCCTTCCGGCTTGACTTCGCGCATCAGGGAGATTGTTACCTATGAAGGAAATGTCGAGGATGCGATTGCGCCCCAGTCAGTAACGCTGACGATTGAAGATCATCTGGATATATCAAGGGGAGACATGCTGGTAAAAACCTCCCAGCTTCCCCAGGTTACAAAAGAATTTGATGCGATGCTGTGCTGGTTGTCTGAGCAGAGCCTCGACTCCCGGCGCAAATACCTGATCAAGCACACTACACGGTTGGTAAAAGCCGTCATATCCCGCATAGATTATCGGCTGAATATCAATACCCTGAAACATGAAGCCACCGATATTCTCAAAATGAATGACATTGCGCGGGTATCGCTCAAGGTCCATCAACCTCTGGTATGGGATGCATACCAGCGTAACCATGCGACCGGGAGCTTCATCGTGATTGATGAGGTTACGAACAATACTGTGGCCGCAGGGATGATCTGTCCTTCAAAAGGCTAGGGCTGACGGTAAGCCCGAGGGCTGTCAGGTAGTAGTCGGGCGGTTTAGTGCTGCAGGGCTGGCAGCAATACGCATTCCGGAAAGCTCAACAGGGTCTGTGGGCAGACAGGGACAGACAAGGGGCGGATAAGGGGAACAGGACCTTGCCGCTTTTGTGTTTTTAAAGCGGGAAAAAACACAAACTGAAAAGGGATATAAAACTTTTCATACATAATCAGTTCTGATAGCTGATGATTTTTGCCTCTTTTTGATTCACTTATAACTTTTGAATGACTTTATCATGACAAGTTTACAATCGGCGCTTCACCCGGCACAGGCATATGACCTTCCGTCTCCGGCGCTGGGGTTTGGCATGGCTTTTGCCGACCTGTATCGTCGGGAAGGGCTGGTGAGACTGGATCAGGCATTCCTTGATTTTCTCTCCGAAGGAGAGCCGGGACTACGTGTTCGCCTGGAGCATGCGCGAATCCAACCCGATCATCTCGATCGCAAGGAAGAAGCTGCGTTGCTGATTGAAGTCGCGCCCTGGATGGAGGATTTCATTGCCAAACTGTTCGGCATAGAGAAAGAAGCTGGAGTGCTTGCCGCACGTCATCATCAGCTCGCACCCCTTTATTCCTGCAAGAGGCTGTTCGTGCAGCGGCGCGCCATGAACAAAGTCAGTGAGACGGATGCTGCCGCAGTGGATGGCGTTGCACTGGAAGCAAAACTGGCGGCCGAATTCGGCACTCCTTTCTCAGAGCTGCTTTTTGCAACAAAAGTGACGGAGTGGCTGCTGGACGAGAGCGCGAATGAAGACCGCCTCAAGGATGCCTTGCTGTATGCCGCCTGGGCGTTGAAGACTCCTGCGGGACGGGAGCGCAACGCAACTGGCGTATTGTTCAAGGCCCCGGCCAAGCTCGATTTCCTGCATCTGCTGTCAACGGAAACGGACACGTCGGCAGGTTATACCGTTCACAAGCTTCATCATATACGCCGCCGGGAAGGATTTTCCCTCACCGACCGGGGAACCGACCTGGTGGGAGCCCTGGATGAGGCAAATTACTGCATCTGGTGCCATGAACAGGGGAAGGATTCCTGCTCCAAGGGAATGAAAGAAAAACAAAAAGCACCCGATGAGCCTGTTACCTTCAAAAAAAGCCAGCTTGGCGTGCTGCTGACAGGATGCCCTCTGGAAGAGCGCATCTCGGAATTTCACAAACTCAAGACGCAGGGAGTGGCGATAGGCGGCCTCGCGATGATTGTCATCGATAATCCCATGTGTGCCGGCACGGGTCATCGTATCTGCAACGACTGCATGAAATCCTGCATTTACCAAAAGCAGGAACCGGTCGATATTCCGCAAGCCGAGACGCGCACCCTCAAGGATGTCCTGGAACTGCCCTGGGGATTCGAGATCTACAGCCTCCTGACTCGCTGGAATCCGCTCAATCTGCGTCGCCCTGTGCCGAAGGCACCGACGGGCCGCAAGGTGCTGGTGGTGGGCATGGGGCCAGCAGGATATACTCTGGCGCATCATTTGATGAATGACGGCCATACCGTGGTTGGAATCGATGGTCTCAAGATCGAGCCTTTGGAACCGGAACTCTCCGGCGTGAACAAACAGGGAGAGCACGTTCCGTTCAGGGCCATCCACAATACCGATGAGCTGGCGGAGAATCTGGATGAGCGCATGCCTGGCGGTTTCGGCGGTGTCGCGGAATACGGCATCACCGTTCGCTGGGACAAGAACTTTCTCAAACTGATCCGCCTGCTTCTGGAGCGGCGGGAGGAGTTTGCGCTTTTTGGCGGTGTCCGCTTCGGCGGAACCCTCACTGCGGACGATGCCTTCGCCATGGGATTCGATCATGTGGCGCTCGCCGCGGGGGCAGGTCGTCCTACCGTGCTCGATTTGCCCAATGGTCTGGCCCGTGGCGTTCGCGCCGCGTCCGATTTCCTGATGGCATTGCAGCTGACCGGGGCGGCTCAGAACAACTCGGTTGCCAACATGCAGTTGCGCCTGCCGGTGGTAGTCATCGGGGGTGGGCTGACGGCAATCGATACTGCGACCGAAGCACTGGCATACTATCCCGTGCAAGTGGACAAGTTCCTCCGTCGCTATGAAATTCTTGCGGCCGTCCAGGGCGAAGCAGCGATCCGTGGAGCCTGGGATGAGGAAGAAAGCGAAATTGCCGAGGAGTTTCTCAGCCATGCCCGCGCCATTCGGGCAGAGCGCAAGGAAGCGGAAAGGGAAGGACGCGTCCCGCGGATACTGGAGCTACTGCAATCCTGGGGAGGCGCGACTATCGCCTATCGAAAACGCCTCATCGACAGCCCTTCCTACACGCTCAATCATGAAGAAGTCGAAAAAGCCATGGAGGAGGGTATATGGTTTGCCGAAGGACTCACTCCCCTCCGTGTGGATACCGATAGATGGGAGCATGCAAAGGCCGTGCATTTTGCGGTCCAGGCACTCGACGAAACCGGTTCCTGGCAGAAAACCGGGCAAGCCGTATTGCCTGCCCGCGCTGTTCTGGTCGCAGCGGGAACGCAGCCCAATACGGTGCTTGCGCGGGAGGACGATAAACATTTCAAGCTGCATGGACGTTATTTTGCCGCATGCGATGAAAACGGCGATCCGGCCAGTCCGGCACGCGGGAATCCCAAGCCTGAGCATCCCACCGTACTGCTGAGCCGTAACGAGGATGGGCGTTTCATCAGCTTCTTCGGCGACCTGCATCCGTCCTATTCGGGGAACGTGGTGAAAGCGATGTCCAGTGCCAAGCAGGGTTATCCCGTGGTCAGCCACGTGCTCGAACGCCTGGCGCCCGCTTCGACGAAGCCCGCCTGGCTGTTTTTTGCAGAGATCAATGGCAGGCTGCGCGCAACCGTGCATAAGGTCGAACGCCTTACGCCCAACATCGTGGAGGTCGTCGTGCATGCGCCGATGGCAGTGGAACGTTTTCATCCGGGGCAATTCTATCGCTTCCAGAATTTTGCAACGCTTGCCACAACCGCAGGCGATACCAAACTGGCGATGGAGGGCATTGCGCTTACCGGCGCTTCGGTGGATGTTTCCCGCGGCCTGGTTTCGCTCATCGCACTGGAGATGGGCGGGTCCGCGGATTTATGCGCAAGGCTCAATCCGGGAGATCCTGTCGTTCTGATGGGCCCGACCGGCACGCCCACAGAGATTCTGCCGGATGAGACCGTGGTATTGGTCGGTGGAGGGTTAGGTAACGCCGTGCTGTTCTCCATCGGCGCCGCAGCACGCGCTGCGGGATCAAAAATTTTGTATTTTGCCGGTTACAAGAAGCTGATCGACCGTTACAAGGTGGCCGAAATCGAGGCTGCGGCCGACGTGGTGATCTGGTGCTGTGACGAAGCACCCGGCTTCACGCCTTCCAGGCCGGGCGATTACAGTTTTGTGGGGAATATCGTCGAGGCAATGGCCGCTTATGGAAGGGGTGCGCTGGGACTGCAGAAAATCCGGCTGGCGGACGCTGACCGCATCATTGCCATTGGTTCCGACAGGATGATGGCGGCTGTGGGTGCTGCCCGCCATACCAAGCTGAAACCCTATCTGAAAACGGACCATTTCGCCATCGGCTCCATCAATTCGCCGATGCAGTGCATGATGAAAGAAATCTGTGCCCAATGCCTGCAACCGCATAAGGATCCGAAGACCGGAGAAATTACGTATGTGTTTTCGTGCTTCAACCAGGATCAACCTCTCGATCAGGTCGATTTCGGTGGACTGGCGTCGCGTTTACGCCAGAACAGCGTGCAGGAGAAACTGACCACCCGCTGGATCAGCCATTGCCTGAAAGAGACGGGCCAGCCAGAACTCGAAGCTTCTGCGGAGCCGGTCCTTAAATAAGGAACATCGCCTTTCAAGAAAGCGGGAATCCAGGCCTTTTCCAAACCAGCATAAGTGTAGGTCGGCTCTGCCGGACGATGAAAACGTTATCGGGCAGAGTTCCCCACCTACGCTTCTGCACTTCCATGAATTGTTACAGTCAGAAGTGCTCGGATCGGGGAATCGGAATCATTTCATGCCCGCGCTGATCTCCTCTGCAGGAATGGCTGCCGGAAAGTTGTAGAAAAGAATCTGTTTTCATTTGATGAAGCACTGCATCATGCCCAGGTTCATTTATAATTCAAAGTTTTTGTTGGAACAGGCCTCCGCGACAGTTGCAAGAGGCTCTTCACCTCGCCACCGAACGTGGCGCATACAAGAAAGATAAAGGGAGATATTCATGCATATAGGAATACCGGCAGAGACCCGTGGGGAAGAGACCCGGGTTGCCGCCACGCCGGAGACGGTCAAGAAATTAACCGCCAAAGGTTTGCATGTCGTTCTGGTGCAGTCTGGTGCGGGTGCGGGTGCGAGCATACCGGACGAGGAATACCAGGCTGCCGGCGCAAGTATTGTGACCGATCCCGGCGAGCTGTATGGTCAGTCTCAGATCGTGCTCAAGGTGCGCGCGCCCGAAGCGTCTGAACTCGCATTGATGCGCAAGGATGCCGTATTGGTTGGACTGCTTTCTCCGCATCAGGCCGAGGGCATCGAGGCGCTCGCCGCTCACGGCATAACCGCTTTTTCGATGGAGAAACTGCCGCGCATCTCGCGTGCCCAGAGCATGGACGTACTGTCGTCACAGGCTAACATCGCCGGATATAAGGCGGTGATCATGGCAGCCAATATCTACCAGAAATTTTTTCCTATGCTGATGACAGCCGCCGGTACGGTAAAGGCGGCGAGAGTATTGGTTCTGGGCGCAGGGGTGGCGGGATTGCAGGCCGTTGCGACTGCCAAACGGCTGGGTGCGGTAATCGAAGCATTCGATGTGCGCCCCGCAGCCAAGGAGCAGGTGGAAAGCCTGGGCGCCAAGTTCGTCGAGGTTCCGCTGAGCGAGGAGGAAAAGGCGCAAGCGGAAACCGCAGGCGGATACGCGCGCGAAATGTCGGAGGATTACAAACGCCGCCAGGGCGAGTTGGTGCACCAGCGCGCCGCTGCAGCCGACATCATCATTACGACGGCGCTGATTCCTGGCCGTCCGGCCCCCGTGCTGATCCGGGAAGAAACGGTGGAGGCGATGAAACCAGGTTCCGTCATTGTCGATCTGGCGGTTGAAGCCGGTGGCAACTGCCCTTTGTCTGAATTGAACAAGGTCGTCGTGAAACATGGCGTGCATCTCGTCGGCATTGCCAATCTGCCCGGACTGGTAGCTGCTGATTCCAGCGCTCTGTATGCACGCAATCTGATGAATTTCCTCAACCTGATGCTCGATGCAAAGACGGGCGAACTCAACATAAATCGTGAAGACGAAATCATCGCCGGAACCCTGGTGTGCGCCAATGGGGAAGTTATCGGAAAAACCTGAAAGAACACAGACCCGGACTGAAAAGCAGCACCTGTGCTTTTACCGTTGCTTTTCCTTCCCTGGTTCGTGTCCTGGTAAAAAGTTAACAGATTAGAAGGAGCGATCATGATTGGTGAAATTGACCCAACCATTATTAATCTCACGGTATTCGTGCTGGCCGTGTTCGTGGGTTATCACGTGGTCTGGAATGTGACTCCGGCCCTGCACACGCCATTGATGTCGGTGACCAACGCGATTTCCGGCATTATTCTCGTCGGCGCCATGCTCGCGGCCGGGCCGGCGGAAACCGACTGGGGCGTATGGCTGGGGGCTGCTGCGGTAACGCTGGCTGCGATCAACGTATTCGGCGGATTTCTTGTTACCCAGCGGATGCTGGAAATGTTCAGAAAAAAAGATAAAAAAGGAAGCTAGTCAATGTCGGCAAATACGGTCGCTCTCGCGTATCTTATCGCCTCGGTTTTCTTCATCCTGGCGCTAAAAGGTTTAAGCTCGCCGCTTTCCGCCCGGCGCGGGAATATGTTCGGAATCATCGGAATGGTAATCGCGGTCATTACCACGCTTACCATCACCAGGAACTGGGCGCTGATCATTGTCTGTATCGCACTGGGAGGCGCCATTGGTGCTGTTGTGGCCCGGCGTGTGCAGATGACCGCGATGCCAGAACTGGTCGCGTTCATGCACTCCCTCGTCGGTCTGGCGGCGGTATTCATCGCCATCGCCGCAGTCAATAATCCCGCTTCCTTTGGCCTGCCCGAGACATTGCCGATGGGCAGCAAGCTGGAACTGTTCCTCGGCACATTCATCGGCGCCATGACCTGGTCGGGTTCGGTGATAGCCTTCCTCAAATTGTCAGGCCGGATGAGTGGTGCACCCATCACCTTCAACGGGCAGCACAGGGTCAACCTGGTCATGGCGATCATCATGGTTGGATTCGGCTTGTGGTTTTTCTTCAGCGCCACTACGAACTGGACTGCCTTCGCCACCATGACCGCGATTGCGTTTGTGCTCGGCTTTCTCATCATCATTCCGATTGGCGGTGCCGATATGCCTGTTGTCATTTCCATGCTCAATTCCTATTCGGGATGGGCGGCTGCGGGCATCGGATTCTCGCTTGGCAATCCCATGTTGATCATCGCGGGATCGCTGGTGGGCAGTTCGGGCGCGATCCTGTCCTATATCATGTGCAAGGCGATGAACCGTCCATTCCTCTCCGTCATACTGGGCGGGTTCGGCAGCGAGGGAGGAGCCGCCGTAGCCGGTGATGGGACGCAGAAAACCTACCGCAGCGGCAGCGCGGACGATGCCGCTTTCATCATGGGAAATGCTGATAGCGTCATCATCGTGCCGGGCTACGGGCTGGCCGTGGCCAGGGCGCAGCATGCGGTGAAGGAACTGGCGGAAGTGCTGCACAAGAAAGGCGTAAATGTGCGTTTTGCCATCCATCCTGTTGCGGGTCGCATGCCGGGGCATATGAACGTGCTGCTGGCGGAAGCCGAGATACCGTATGAGCAGGTGCTGGAGATGGATGAGATCAACAGCGATTTTTCCAATACCGACGTAGTGCTTGTGCTTGGCGCCAACGACGTGGTGAATCCGGCGGCAAATGTGCCGGGCAGCCCGATCTACGGCATGCCCATTCTGGACGCGCATAAAGCGCGTACGGTAATGGTGGTCAAACGCAGCATGGCTGCCGGTTATGCCGGCCTGGACAACGATCTCTTCTATATGGACAAGACCATGATGATATTCGGGGACGCCAAGAAGGTCGTCGAAGACATGGTCAAGGCCCTATAACGTCGAACATTGCCTGCAGCACCGGATGATGCCGGATGTAATGACGCAGTGAGCGCAATCAAGGGCTTTTCGGAAGAACTGTTCACTGCGGACGGTCATACATTCCCGATTTTCCGGAAAGGTGGAGGGTACGGCGTCATCCTCCTGCACGAACTGCCGGGTCTCACTTCAGAGACTGTCGAGTTTGCGGAATGGTTGGCAGATCGGGGATTTCACGTCGTTATGCCACTTCTGTTCGGCAGGCCACTCCAGTCTGTGGCGCTTGGCCTGCTGAAAGCGCCTTTCGTATGCATACGGAAGGAATTCAACACACTTGCGACCGGTAAATCGAGCACCATCACCATACCGCTTCGGGCCTTGTGCCGAAAAATACATGCCGAGTGCGGGGGTCCCGGTGTGGGCGCCATTGGCATGTGTTACACGGGCGATTCGTTTTGGCCATGATGCTGGAAGCATCACTCCTCGCGCCCGTCACCGCACAGCCGAGTTTGCCGCTCTGTCAGCCCGAAGGGCTCGATATCGAACCCGAAGTGCTGTCCTTCGCTTCCAGCCGCAGGGATACGATGTCGTTGCTCGGACTCCGTTTCGAGGATGATGCGCGTTGTCCCGCAGCTCGATTCAGGCAGCTGGAGGCCTCACTTCAATCTGCCCCGGGATCATCCGTTCCGCGCTTTCGGTCTGTTACCGTGCCCGGAAAAGCGCATTCCACCCTCACGCTGGATTATCCGACAGCTCTCAAAGGTGGAGTCGATACGCGAAAGGCTGTGCTTCAGCACTTGCGCAAACAATTGCTCGGTTCTCCCCAGCCCGGATATTTCACCAAACCGGCCTGAGAATTGTAGAAAAGCGGTATGAACACGATATCTGATCAGCTAAGGCTGAAATCCGGTTTATACCATGGCCTTCACGGGCACTGACGGGTGTTTTGCGGCATCTTTGCGCCCCCACTTCGCGCCAATAGGCCGGCTATTGGCTTGGCGCGGGATACGCAAATCTACTCCCAAAACACCTCGCCATTATCCCGTGATCCGGTGAAATATCCGGGCTAGTTCTACCCGTTGCAATGCCCCTCCGAATATTTTTTCGAGTGATTTCACGTCGGTTGTATACTTGCGAGAATGATGGGAGGCGCTTCCCGGCAGCTGCGGCCATTTATGCGCCATCTCTGCCAACCTTCCGAGGTTCAGTCGTACAATAAAAAAATGTTCTCCTCATTTCCTGGTTACCCCAGTTATATATGCCTATGCTGATCGGATTGCCCAAAGAAACGAAAGACCATGAAAACAGAGTCGGCATGACTCCAAGCAACGTCAAAGCATTGACGCGGCGTGGCCACCGCGTGCTTGTGCAAAGCGGGGCGGGAGAAGGCAGTTTTCTTTCGGACGATGAATATCGCCTGGCAGGGGCTACAGTTGTCCCCCGGGCGGAAGATGCGTGGGCAGCTCAGCTCGTGGTCAAGGTCAAGGAACCGACTCCTGCGGAGTACGGTTATCTGCATCGGGACATGATGCTTTTCACTTATCTTCATCTGGCCTCGGACCGTCCTCTTGTCGAGGCTTTGCTCGAGAGCGGCGTTACGGCTGTGGCTTACGAAACAGTGCAAACCGCAGATGGGAAATTGCCGCTGCTGGCGCCCATGAGCGAGGTGGCGGGACGCATGGCTACTCAAATCGGCGCGACCTATCTGCAAAAAACACAAGGGGGGCGAGGCGTGTTGATGGGCGGTGTTCCTGGTGTGGCCGCGGCCAACGTCGCCATTCTCGGTGCGGGCATCGTGGGAACGAATGCTGCCCGCGTCGCTGCGGGATGTGGCGCTCTGGTCACCGTGCTGGATGTGAGCCACGACCGTCTGAAATACCTGGATGACATATATCGCGGGCAGTTGCAGACGCGCTTCAGCGATGAATACAATATAGAGGAAGCGGTCTACAATGCCGATCTTGTCATCGGTGCGGTTTTGATCCCAGGGGGACGAACCCCCTGGCTGGTAACGGCGGATATGTTGCCGAAAATGCGAAGAGGATCAGTCATCGTCGATGTGGCGGTGGATCAGGGGGGATGCATTGAAACAAGCCGACCCACTACCCACAGCAATCCAACCTATGAGATCGACGGGGTGGTACATTATTGTGTCGCAAACATGCCCAGCGCCGTTCCTCGTACCAGCACCTTCGCGCTTAATATCCAGACGGCGATCTATACCATACAGTTAGCGGATGAAGGCCTGGATGCGGTCAAAAAAAATCCGGCATTGAAATACGGAATGAACACGCATCGTGGATCGATCACTTATCCCGCTATTGCGCAGGAATTTGATATGCGATATGTCGATCCCTTGCAGGCGCTGGAGAATGTCTGAATAAAACCCTAACCTGCGCAAATATTTTATGGAATGGATCATGCAGCCATGAATGGCTGAGATGCTTCTCCGATACCGGAGACGGAGATCCGGGCCATGATGCTTGTCGGATTGGGATTGCCTGGCTGGTCAAGCGCGCCCCGACGCAGAGGCTCTCGTCAGTTTGGTCCCGGCACACCCGGATTATTCAGTCCAGACATTTTCAGGCGCCCATAATAATAAAATAAACCATCGTCTTTTCATGTCGGCGCACGCCGAATCCATACCGCTGATCGCGTTCCTGTATCGGTTCTTGACCCTGTTCAGGCGAATTCCTGATAAACCCGGCAGGAAAAGAGGTTTATCATGGCGTGATCACTATCTCCATCGGCAAATTCCATGCCTCATAGTTTTACCCTGATCACCACCATTGCCGTGAGCTTCGGTCTTGCGTTGCTCATGGGGGTGATTGCCAACCGGCTGAAGTTACCGGTACTCGTCGGCTATCTGACCGCAGGCGTCATCATGAGTGCCAACACGCCGGGATTCGTGGCTGATATGGAGCTTTCCGGCCAACTGGCGGAAATCGGTGTCATTTTGCTGATGTTCGGAGTGGGATTGCATTTCTCGCTCAAGGATCTGTTGGCGGTGCGCCGTATCGCTTTGCCTGGCGCCCTTGTTCAGATTGGCGTCGCTACGGCCTTCGGCGCCGCTGTTGCTCTTTCCTGGGGCTGGAATCCGGGTGTCAGTATCGTATATGGCGTATCGCTTTCGACCGCGAGCACCGTTGTATTGCTGAGAGCCCTAGAGCAACGGGGCTTGCTCAAATCGGTCAATGGTTCGATTGCGGTGGGATGGCTGATCGTTGAAGATGTGGCGATGGTTCTTGTTCTTGTATTGCTGCCCCCACTTGCGGACTGGTTGCGCAGCGACGTGAGCGGTTCCACAACAAGTGTATCCAGCCTGGATTTGCTGACGACAGTGCTGTTTACCTTTGGCAAGGTGGCCGTTTTCATTGCGCTGATGCTCGTCGTGGGGAAGCGTGTTTTTCCCAGATTGCTTTGGTATGTCGCCAGCACCAACTCTCACGAGCTCTTCATCCTCAGCGTAATCGCTGTTGCAATAGGCATTGCGTATGGCTCAGCCATGCTCTTTGGCGTTTCGTTTGCGCTGGGCGCGTTCTTTGCCGGCATGGTCATGAGGGAATCAGAACTCAGCCATCGCGCCGCTCATGAATCGCTGCCTCTCCGGGATGCGTTCTCCGTTTTGTTTTTTGTCTCCGTGGGAATGCTGTTCGATCCCGATGTGCTGATAGAGCAGCCTCTTCACCTTGTCGCCACACTCGGCATCATTATCATTGTCAAATCGCTCGCTGCCTTCCTGCTGGTACTCGCCTTTCGTTATCCCCTGAATACGGCGCTTACTGTATCAGCCAGTCTTGCGCAGATCGGCGAATTCTCGTTTATCCTTGCCGGGCTGGGAGTGTCGCTCGGACTCCTGCCGCTTGAAGCGCAGAATCTTATACTCGCAGGAGCCTTCATCTCGATCACACTGAATCCGCTGATATTCAAGCTGATTGAGCCGGTGCAGGCATGGATACGTTCCCGTTCCCGAGTTGCCCGCATTCTTGAACGCCCGGACGATCCCCTGGCGGAGTTGCCGACCACTGTCACATCAAGTTATGTTACGAGCCACGTCGTGCTGGTGGGATATGGGCGCGTAGGCGGGCACATCGGTGAGACGCTCACGAAACAGGGTATTCCCCTGGTTGTGGCCGAGCAAAATCGGGAGACCGTCGAAGGATTGCGCAAGCGCGGCATTCACGCTGTCGCTGGAGACGCCGCGGAGCCCGCGGTGCTTATCCAGGCGCATATCGCGCGGGCCGCGATGCTGGTGATCGCGGTTCCCGATACACTACGTGCTCGCCGAATGATCGAAACTGCACGTATACTTAACCCAGCAGTCGGGATTATTGTGCGTACGCATAACGAAGAAGAGGCAGCGCTACTGAGAAAGGAAAGCGGAGGAATGGTATTTCTCGGGGAACACGAACTTGCTTTCAGCATGGTCCGGCATGTGCTGGCGAACTTCCCCAAAGCCGACATGGATGCCGAGCATGAGGTACACGAACAGATAAAGCGGCCTCAAGGTTTGACTTAGGGTTTGACTTAGGTTTGACTTGAATGCGTTTTCATCGTTTCGCAGGGTGAATTACCGGATCCCGGTCGAGGTTCGGGATATAGGAAGGAGATAGGAAGGAGAATTCAATGACCGACAAGATCATCATTTATCAGAAACCGACATGCAGTAAATGCAGGGCTACGCTCGCTCTGCTGAAAGAAAGCGGGGAAGAATTCGATGCAGTCAACTATTATGACGCACGGCTGACCGTTGAACGGCTGCGTGAACTGATTGACAAGCTTGGTATTCCGGTAATGGAGGTATTGCGTCGCGAGGAATCGCTCGCACGCGACCTCAAGCTTGTCGAGCGGCACCAGTCGGGGCAGTTATCCGATGAGGAATTGATGAAAATCATGGTGGAGAACCCGGATCTGATTCAGCGTCCGATCGTTGTAAGGGGCAATCAGGCGGTGCTGTGCCGTCCGCCGGAGAATGTAACGAAGTTGTTGTAACATATCCTCTTCAAAGCCAGCTCCATTGATACGTCGTGCGCCCATGAAAGGGATGCTGTCCTGGAGCCGGGGAAACTCGCGAATCAATCTGTGATATGCTAACCATGTACGGAAAGCGATAATGAATTTCAGGTTAATCAAAGCGTTAAGGATAATTGCCTGCCTTATTCCCGTTGCCCTGGCGGGAGCGATCGCTACCGCTACCGCTACTGCTGCGGAAGCCGAATGTTCCGGATGCCTTTGCCCTGGAAATCCCTGCCGGTTGTGTCCGTTGCCACCTACATCAAAGAATGCTCCTGCGGTGCAGGACGAGCTGGATGCCTGCCGCAAGATCAGGGAAAAAGTGCCGCCGGTTTCCGCAAATACCGACCCGGACGAGCATTACGCGAGCCTGGATAAATCGATCATGGAATGTGTAAGAAATGGTGGTGACGTTGTCATGAATTCACGACGGAACAAGGAGTTTCCTTCCAAGCATTATTGCAAACCTTATCTTGCTCCCGGCACCTCCAGTGCCGCAGCGAATTCGTCCGGGACGAAAAAATAGAAATCAGAAAAGGCCGCATGCCCGGACTGGATAGCGTACTGGATAGAACAGTAAGCATCCTGCATCAGCGCTGCCGGATCCCGGCACTTCCGATTGTTTGAACTGCCTCAATGGAGTTTTCCAGGCCTGAGTGGCAGGGTCAGTATGAGGCAAGTGCAAATAAAATTGCTCCGATTCCTCAAAGGAACCAAAGAAGAGAAATGATTGCCCCCGGGGAGGCCGGAAGACAGGATAGCGCAAGCGGTTCGTGGGTAAGACTGCGGCGTAAGCCCAAATCCTTTGTCAAACTCATTCTGCTGGGCTTTGCTCTGGTCGGCTTGCCACTGATCGTTGCGCTCATCAATAGCGCTTTTTCCATTGATCGGTTGGCGAACCAGAGCCGGAAGGCTGTATATCAGGCGGCGGAGATTGCGCACAGCAGCCGCGCTCTTGCGGATGAAATCGCGAATATGGAGCGGGCGGTGCGCCAGACTCACATTCTGGGTGATACTGCCCTGCTGGAGGGTTATTTCCGCGGGCATGCCGGATTCGAGAAAATCGCTGCGGGCCTTGCCGAGCTTTCTCTCAGCGACGAGCAGAGACGATTGCTGGTGCAGTTGAAATCAGAGGAAGCTGTCATTTTCGAAAGGGTTTCTGCCGTCAAGGAATCACCGGAAGAGCTGCGTAAACTGATCGGCAACTTCGGTCACCTGCGGGATTCCGCACGCTTCTTTTTCTCGCTCGGATACGCGCTCATAGAGCGCGAGGTGGATGAAATGCAGGATATGGCAGGATCCGCGCGCTTTACGGTTGGCTGGCAACTGCTTGCACTGATTCCATTTGCCATATTGCTCGCCTTCTTTTTTTCCTTCCGGATCGCCCGCCCGATCCGCCAGATTGAAGAGGCCATTCGCAGCATGGGGCAGGGGAAGCTGCATAAGGCGATTCGGGTGGATGGTCCCCAGGACCTGGTTTATTTTGGCGAGAGACTGGACTGGATGAGGCAGCGCCTGCTAAAGCTCGAAGAGCAGAAGACGCGGTTTCTGCAGCATGTTTCTCACGAACTCAAGACCCCGCTGACGGCCATACGGGAAGGGGCGGATTTGCTCGTGGAAGGTGTGGCTGGAAAGCTGACGGAAGAGCAGCAACGTGTTGCCAGCATCCTTCACAGCAATAGCCTGCAGTTGCAGCGGCGCATCGAGGACTTGCTGAGTTATAGCGCCCTCCAGACCGAGAAAGCCGCGCTGGTGAAACAGGAGGTGAGTTTGAAGAAGATTCTGGATGCGGTATTGCACGATCAGAATCTCATCATTATGAACAAAGGCCTGAGAATGGATTTGTCTTGCCCGGAAGTAATGCTGGAGTGCGAACCGCAAAAAGTCAAAGTGATCGTGGACAATCTTTTATCGAATGCCGTGAAATTCTCACCCAGGAGAGGATGCATCCGCATCTGGACAAGTGAGACAGCGGGGATTGCGCAACTGGATATAGTGGACGCCGGACCCGGAGTGGATGATGTCGATCGGGAGAAAGTATTCGAACCGTTCTATCAGGGACGAAAAGTGCTCGACAGCCACGTAAGGGGAACGGGCTTGGGATTGTCGATCGCCCGGGAGTACGCGCTTGCGCACGGCGGGAACATCGAGCTTGTGCCGCTGGCTAATCGCGGCGCCCACTTCCGGCTTACCCTCCCCGTTCACGATGTCCCTGAGGGATCAGCATGAGGAGCGTGCTGCGCATAGGAGGATTATGGCTGGTTCCGCTGGTAGCGGCGTTGATGTTTCTGGCCGCGTGCGCAGCCATTGAAAGCGTTGAAAGCCCGCGGGCTGTCGAGCCGCCGCCGACTGAACTGGTTGTGACCGGGCAGATGGATGATATGATGGAGTTTTATGATTCCATCCGCAAGCAGTCGCCGGCGGAGTTGAGCCGGGTATACGACAAGGCGAAACAGAGCTTCATGCGGAACAAAAGCGACACCAACCGCGCCCGTCTGGTATTGCTCCTCATCCTGCCGAATACTTCCTTTCGAGACGTTACCTCTGCAACGCATCTGCTCAACGAATGGCCGAAAGACTCGAAATCAGCAAATAATTTGCAGAGTTTCAGAAACCTGCTGGCCGGCTTGCTCGCAGAGCAACAACGGCTAAGCCACAGCATCGAGGAACTTTCGCAGAAACTGAAAGATGAGCAGAAGCGTGCAGAAACCCTGCAGAGTCAGATCGATGCCATAAAAAGCATGGAAAAGAATCTGCTTAAAGAATTGTAAAGAAACGTAAAATCATGTCCGATGCAAAACCCAAAATTCTGATCGTTGACGACGACACCGATCTGCTTGAGCTGCTGACCATGCGCCTTACGGCGGCGGGATACAAAGTGGACGCCGTCCCAAGCGCAGAGGCGGCCCTGAACTATCTGGATGTGTCCCGTCCGCAACTTGTCATCAGCGATATGCAGATGAGCGGCATGGATGGCATGGCATTATTTGAACAAATCCATCGCACCTTACCAACCTTGCCGGTGATCATACTCACGGCGCACGGAACGATTCCCGATGCCGTCACGGCTGTCCAGCGAGGGGTATTCGGTTATCTTGCCAAACCTTTTGACAGCAAGACGTTGCTGGCCAATATCAGTCAGGCGCTCAAGTTCGTTCCGGGCGCCGTATCGCAGAAAGAACTGTCGCAGGCATCGTGGCGCAAGAATATCATCACCCAGAGCGCTGTCATGGAGGATATTCTCACTCGGGCGGGACTGGTTGCGGAAGGTGACGCCAGCGTGCTGATCTATGGAGAAAGCGGCGTGGGCAAGGAGCTGTTCGCGCATGCCATACATGATGCATCCAAACGGTCTGACCATCCGTTTGTCGCCATCAATTGCGCGGCCATTCCGGAACAGTTGCTGGAATCCGAGCTGTTCGGGCATGTCAAAGGGGCATTTACCGGAGCTGTCAGGGATCATAAGGGTTTATTCCAGCTGGCTGAGGGAGGCACTCTCTTCCTCGACGAAATCGGCGATATGCCGGTTTTGCTTCAGGTCAAGCTGTTGCGTGTTCTGCAGGAAAGGCAAGTTCGACCGGTTGGATCGACGCAATCGATCCCGGTGGATGTGCGTATTATTTCGGCCACTCACCGCGATTTGAAAACAGAAATCGCTGCTGGAACATTTCGGGAAGATCTGTATTACAGGCTGGACGTAGTGTCACTTACCATCCCGGTTCTGGCGCAGAGGCGCGAAGATATTCCCTTACTGATAAATTACTTTCTCAGCACGTTTTCAGAGAAATACCAGAAAAATATCAATGGTTTCTCTCCCGAAGCCATGGAAACACTGGTTGCCGCATCCTGGCCCGGCAATGTGCGCCAACTCATGAATGTCGTCGAGAGATGCGTTGCCTTGAGTACTGCACCCCTTATCTCGCCGTTGCTGGTCTACGATGCGATGCACCGGGAAGAAGAGCAACTCGTGTCTTTCGAGGATGCGCGCAGAAGTTTTGAACGGGATTATCTCGTGCGCGTACTTAAAATCACGGGAGGAAACGTCACCCAGGCAGCACGCCTCGCCAAGCGCAATCGCACGGAGTTCTACAAGCTGCTGCAGCGATACCAGCTCGATCCATCCGTCTTCAAGCAGGCGCAGGTCTGAGAAAAGGAGGAACTGGACTAAGCGGTACAAGTTCTACTGGCGTCCTCCTTTTTCCCTTCCTGACGGGATCAGGTCTGACCCGCGATGGATCTGCGCTCATCCTCGACATATTGGTCGCCTTTCTTCACGATAAAGCCCAGTTCGGTCCACCACCGGACCATATCAACATAGTCATCTATGCCGCGAGAGAACGGCTGCAGTCCGGAGGCGGTGATGACATCGACAGGGCGTTGAGCCGGCCACCACAGCTCTCCGCAAGCGAGAAAATCCGCCTGCCAGGGTAACGCCATCCGTTCCGTCAGAAAACCCGGAGGAAGCGTCTGCCTGATCCGAAAGGGTGCCTGGTAAGTTGCTGCCTGCGCGATCACATATGTGACCTCGATACCCGGAAAGAACGGCGCTCCGATACATCCTTCCAGGGCAGCACGGGTCAAAGCGTCCGGCTGCTGATTCAATGGCAATTCGTCGAAAGCAACCGGCGCTGGTTCACTCGTCCAGTCCGCTTCGAAATCACCCTGCGCCCATCTCTCCATGAGGGTGTACTGATACTCCGTGAGTGCGGTGTATTCTCCTTGCTCGGGGTTGTCCGGATCCAGTCCGCTGTTCACTTTAGGCATGCTGGGTGGCGTCTGGCGCGGCGGGGTATTGGGATCGACACGCGTGTTGGGTTTTGTCAGCCAGCTTAAGACCGTCTCGCGCGCGGACCTTCCATTCTCGGTCTTGTCCGCGAGTCTGCTCAATCGAGCCGGATTCAGAAAATTGCCGGCACCCCCGTGATGCCGGTTTCTCTCCTCGGCTACCCAGTGAATCAGGACTACGCGCTTCAGTATCGGGTAGATATGGCGAGTGAACGAAGGCACATTTTTTATCAGGAGAGGAGAGAAATTTCTGGAGGCAACATTGACGGCCTGATCGTACCAGGTGGTTACGTTTTCGATGCCTGGTGCATAGGAAGGCGGGGCGACGACAACCCAGGCGCCTTCTTCGGCAGTGACGGGCGCTTCTCCCTCGACCTCCACCACGGCATTCACCGGACCATCGGAAACCCCATCGTACCAGCCATCATTGTTGGCAAAACTGTTCAATCCCCTGTCAAGGGGAGAGCCTGACTTGCCTGGGCCGCCAATAATGATCAGCCGCCCGTTTTCATCGGTAAGCAGCCGTCCGAGATCGATTTTTGCGCTGCCTTCGATGTTGCCATTCCTTATGAAATCTATTTCTCCGTTCAAGGGGACAGCGGGTTTGCTCTTTCCCGAGATTGACCGCAACGTAGCATCCACGACTAGTCCCGCTCGATCATATCCTGGATTCCGCGGCGAACCTCCAGGACCGCCCGGAGGAAAATTTCCCCCCGCTGCTTTTCGATTGACAAGGTGAACACTCCATGTAATCGTTGTTTTTTCATTCGCAACGATCTCGCTGTCGATGGTTTCCTTGCCGAAATCATCCCTGATGAATTTATAAATCCTGAATCGGGCTGCCTGCGGCTTTATTTTTCCGGAATTGTCGCGATAGGGTCCAGGGGGAACGATTCCGGGAGATTCGGGACCAAAAAAATACGCGCTCTCGCTGTTTCCTATGCGCGCAATTCCTACTGCCGGATAAATGCGATAGACCGTTTTCATTCGAGTCGCTTCCCTTTCCGTTGATTGTGCGGCGAATATCAGTTACTCCAAATCATAGCTGCTGCCACAAATATTTCCATACTTTCTTTGTTGCTGCCGCTTTCCATAATTCTCAGGCTGGTTTGGTGAAATATCCGGGAGTTGACTATGTTCGGCAACGAACGGAAAAGGAAGCCAGCGTTCTACAGACTGTCCAGATAACGGGTTATTTTGTCGCATTGCTCCTTTTGCTTTTGTTGTTAAGTACCTGCGTTTAATCACTAGGGATATGCGCTATGAGTTCCTTGTATGATGATGTTTCTGAAGCCCGGGCTGTTCGCATCCCGGCAAGCGAGGTCGTGCTGAATGCCGATCTGACGATGCCGCCCCACGCGCGGGCCATTGTCGCCTTTGCTCATGGCAGCGGCAGCAGCCGGCACAGCATTCGCAATCGTTACGTGGCCGAAATGTTGAACGCATATAACTTCGCCACTCTCCTTGCTGATCTCCTGACTGAAGAGGAGGAAGTTGTTGACATGCGCACGCGGCATCTGCGGTTCGATATCCCGATGCTGGCGGACAGGTTGATCGATATCGCTGCCTGGCTCCAGCAGGAGCCGCAGACGAGAGATTTGAAAATAGGCTGGTTTGGAGCGAGCACCGGCGCTGGGGCAGCGCTGATTGCAGCGGCGCAGCGTCCGGAAAATATCATGGCCGTGGTTTCACGAGGTGGACGTCCCGATCTCGCGGGTGCTTATTTACCGGAGGTTGTAGCGCCTGTACTTCTCATCGTAGGGGAAAACGACCCGCAGGTTCTGGAGCTCAACAAGGAAGCGCTCGCCCGCCTCAATACCGAATCGAAACTGGAAATCGTGCCGAACGCCTCTCACCTGTTTGAAGAACCGGGAACGCTGGAGGCAGCTGCCGGTCTTGCCGCCGAATGGTTTCAGGGCCATTGCTAGACAAGTAATAGACAGGCAATAAAGCCATGTCGGGCGCCGAGTATCACTTCGCAGACAGAGCCGAAGCAGGGAGGATGCTGGGGGAAGCGTTGTCGGTCTACGCGGGAAGAACCGACGTGCTTGTTCTGGCGCTTCCACGCGGTGGGGTGCCGGTTGCCTACGAGATTGCGCAGATGCTGGCTGTACCGCTGGATGTATGGCTTGTACGGAAACTGGGTGCGCCAGGCCAGGAGGAACTGGCAATGGGAGCGATGGCAGGGACAGGCACTCTTGTCCTCAACAAGGAAATCATCAAGCTTCTGAATATCGATGAGGCTTCCATCGATGCTGCCATAACCAGGGAGCGGACTGAACTGGAACGGCGCAACAAACTTTATCGCAGAGGCATGCCTGCCCCGGACATTCAGGGGAAAACAATCATTCTCGTCGATGACGGCCTGGCTACGGGTGCGACCATGCGTGTTGCTATTGTTTCTTTACGCGACGCCGGTGCTGCAAGAATCGTTGTGGCTGTACCCGTCGGCACAACATCGGCATGTCGAAAAATACGCCAGGAGGCGGACGATCTCGTGTGCCTGTATACACCCGAACCTTTTTTCGGGGTAGGGCAATGGTATGACAATTTCATGCAGACTCCGGATGAGGAGGTACTGGCGCTCCTGGGACAGGAAACAACCCATCGGCGAACAACCGAAGCTCCAAAGGGAGCGGCTTAAGGGAGGATTCAAGGGAGACTGAGGGAATTGCAGGACTCCCTCGCCTGAGGGTCCAGGAGGATTTCATTATGGCTGATATCGATTTTGATTACCATTTGATCGATGTGCTGGAGCAGGGCGCTCGCCCTGTGGCGGAATACGATGCTGGCCGTGAGTTGATACGCGCGGTACGCGAGCATGTGCAGGGAAAAAAGTTTGTCCTGATCGGTGAAGCGAGCCACGGTACAGCCGAATTTTATCGCCTGCGTGCTGAAATTACTCAACACCTCATTGTCGAGGATGGATTCGACGCTGTTGCGGTCGAGGCGGACTGGCCGGATGCCTATCGGGTCAACCGCTTTGTTGCGGGCCGGTCGGAAGACAAGGATGCGGATGCGGCCTTGTCCAATTTCGAACGGTTTCCCACGTGGATGTGGAGGAATACCGAAGTATTCGCTTTCATCACATGGCTGCGCAACTATAACCAGGAGACGGGGAAATACAAGCGCGAGCAGCAGGCACCGGTGGGGTCAGTGGGGTTTTATGGACTCGATTTATACAGCATGACAACCTCGATGCAGGCCGTGCTGGCATATCTGGATAAGGTCGATCCGGAAGAAGCTCTCGCCGCTCGGGCGCGCTACGGTTGCTTCGGCCAATTCATCGAAAATCCGCAGGCGTACGGTTATGCCATTGCGTCTGGGCGGTGGGATTCGTGCGAGCAGGAAGTGATCGCACAGCTCATGCAGCTTCAGCGAAAAGGGCGGCTTTACGTTGAAAAGGATGGCGCGTTTGCCGGAAACGAATATTTTTCGGCGCAGCAGAATGCTGAGCTGGTAAAAAATGCGGAGGAATATTATCGCGCCATGTTCAGGGGAAGACCCAATACCTGGAACCTGAGAGACCAGCATATGTTCGAGACGCTCGAAAAGCTCGCGAGCCATCTGGAAGACCAACTGAAGCGGGAAGCGCGCATTGTTGTCTGGGCCCACAATTCTCATCTTGGCAATGCGGCGGCCACCGAGATGGGGCGGCGCGGCGAATTCAACATCGGCCAGCTCGTTACCGAGAAATATCGGGACAAGTCGCTGCGCGTGGGGTTTTCGACCAGCCGGGGAACAGTGACAGCAGCAACCGACTGGGACGGACCCGCCGAAACGAAAACTGTCCGCGAACCGCTTGCAGGCAGTTACGAAGAAATTTTTTCGCAACTCGAAAAGAAACGCTTCTTTTTCGACCTCACCGCTGGAGGCGAAGCTGTGGGATTCTTGGGGGAGGAGCGGCTGCAGCGTGCGATTGGCGTGATCTACCGGCCTGAAACCGAGCGCATGAGCCATTACTTCTATGCCTGTCTCCCGCGCCAGTTCGATTTCATCATCCACATTGACAAGACGGAAGCGCTGCAACCGTTGCCCGCATTCGTCCACCCCCGGGCGGGCGAAGTGGATGAGACCTATCCTTCAGGCTTGTAGGAGATCGTGTTTCTCAATTCTTAAGGTGGCAGCGCAGGAAGCGAAGCGCACTGCCAGTCTGGATATGCCACATATCTACTGAATGGAGATTCGAAAATGAAAAATGAAATGGGAAAAGTTTCTCCCCTTGAAAAAGATATATTGGATGCAGCTATCAAGGCGGTAAATGCAGCACATTCCCGTCCATCAGTTATCGAAAAAAACAGGAAGCATGAACAATTCTCAGCTGTAAGTGCTGATTGTCAGAATCTTCGTGAACGAATGCTCGCAGTAGCCGGAATCGACCAAATTGAAATAGAGCAATGTAGTGAGCGCAATGCCAATGAAATGCGAGCAATCTTTAACAAAAAGAAGCAGTCGTTCATCGACCAATCTAGCATTATTGCCCAGCAATATGATCAACTCAATCGCCAAAGCCAAGGAATACTCTCCCATTTAGGAACTTTTGCTAAACCTCAACTCCTGGTTACATTAGATGCAGCAGACGCTATTGTCTTAAATCCTCCCGTCAGCCAAAGATCTGATGATTTTGAGATTGACATAAAGAGTGATCCCCCTGCTAGTAATCACAATTTTATAAAAGCTTATATGTACAGTGATACACCATTCCATCCTGGGCCCCGATTCTGCATCCCTGGCTATGCTGAATTTACTGGGGATTTCTATTTCCACTGGACCGCTAACGTAGATGTTTACGTAAATGTGGTCACATTTGTGCAACCAAATGGAACCTATTATGTAAACTCGGGATGGGATCCCTTTTTTTCTAACAAGGAATGCGTCACTTATTCCTCAAGCCTCAGGTATTTCATTCCGCCGCCTAATTTCGATCTGCATCAAAATTCAGAAGGCTATCTTATCAGTAACCTTGCTAATACAGTCAGTCAGACTTCTGATCAATATGATTATTGCACAGAAGCTGGCCCGTTCGATTTTTCGGGGACTTTTAAGTATGGATATCTAAATGACCAGTCTACACTGTTTGATAATAGTCAATTCTATCTTCCCGCTGGCTATACCCTCATTTTCGTGGTCGGGGTAAAAGGCTCGTTTCTCCAAATGGGATGCCAACCTAGCTTTCAAGAGATAGATTTCTACAAGGGTGATTTTGGAATTAATGTCCCTGGCGTGTTTTTAGGGGTATTTCCTGTATCTCCGATTCCCTAGTCTTCCCTGAATCATATTCCCCATCACGCTTTCCTACCTATACCTGCTGCCTCAACCCGTCCTTTCTCTACAATCCATCACCGAAATTCCGCCTGAGAAACACGGGAAGGGGTCAATGCATGAATAGGACCGGCTTTGCCTTGAATTTCGGCATCTTCATCCTGTCGGGAACCGAATAAGTCTTCTCCTTTCTCCTGTTTGCGAATAGTTGGCGACGTTCGCGAAGTTTCTATCTGACGGGCCGCTCTGATTCCAGCTGCGCGGAAATCCGCCTCCGTTATCTTCGATATGAATTCATACTCAATGCCTCGATTTCCTTGCTTTTTGAAAAATGCAGTCTATTTTTAAAAATGTTGCCCTTGTAGATAAAAAGAAGCCGTGAACAGATAAAAATCAAATGAACTCGGAGGAGGCATAAAATGAAAACTACGAAGAATAATCATCAGGGTATAAAAATTGAGTCCGTGGGTCGCAACGTTTTTCAGATACTGCCGATCGCAGCAGCAATGGCTGCATCCGGCGTTATTCAGCCCGCTTTTGCTGTCGATCGCACATGGTTTGGCGGCACGGGAGAGTTTGGAGTCGATACGAACTGGTCGCCCACGGGTGTGCCGGGCAGCGGTGATAAGGCAATTATCGACAGCGGGAACTCCACTCTGTCGTCCAACACATCGATAACGAGTCTTGATTTATCAGGAGGCGCCCTTGGAGGTACAGGCAACCTTACGCTCAGCGGTTTGAGTACCTGGACGGGTGGTTCCATTACTGGTGGGGCCACCACGACCTTTAACAGCACATTGGAGCTAAGTGGCAACGGTGCCAAGGTTATTTCAGGTGGGCGCATAGTGAATGCCGGCAATACCACCTGGAGCAACAATACAGGCAACGGGGCCAACGATCTCTTCTTCAACAATGGCACCTTCAACAACACCGGGACCTATACGGACACCAATGCCTTTAATGATCAGATGACGGGCAATGGGACATTCAACAACAGCGGGACTTACAACAAGCAGGCCAACACGCTTACCAACATTGGCGGAGGCGTGGGGTTCAATAACACGGGAACGGTGAATGTCAATGCGGGGACCTTGCGCCTGCAAGGGAGTGGGACTCACAGCGGCAGTTTTGCCATTGCTAATGGTGCAACGCTGGATCTCAACTTTGGTACCCATAACCTGAATGGTGCAACAACCAGCGGTGGCGGCACCTTTGAGATAAGTGGAGGCACAGCTAATCTCAATGGAGGCAGCCACACTTCGAAATTTCTGCTTTCAGGCGGAGCATTGGCAGGTACCAGCACACCCATTGGTGGTGCTGCTACCTGGACGGGTGGTTCCATTACTGGTGGGGCCACCACGACCTTTAACAGCACATTGGAGCTAAGTGGCAACGGTGCCAAGGTTATTTCAGGTGGGCGCACAGTGAATGCCGGCAATACCACCTGGAGCGGCAATACAGGCAACGGGGCCAACGATCTCTTCTTCAACAATGGCACCTTCAACAACACCGGGACCTATACGGACACCAATGCCTTTAATGATCAGATGACGGGCAATGGGACATTCAACAACAGCGGGACTTACAACAAGCAGGCCAACACGCTTACCAACATTGGCGGAGGCGTGGGGTTCAATAACACGGGAACGGTGAATGTCAATGCGGGGACCTTGCGCCTGCAAGGGAGTGGGACTCACAGCGGCAGTTTTGCCATTGCTAATGGTGCAACGCTGGATCTCAACTTTGGTACCCATAACCTGAATGGTGCAACAACCAGCGGTGGCGGCACCTTTGAGATAAGTGGAGGCACAGCTAATCTCAATGGAGGCAGCCACACTTCGAAATTTCTGCTTTCAGGCGGAGCATTGGCAGGTACCAGCACACCCATTGGTGGTGCTGCTACCTGGACGGGTGGTTCCATTACTGGTGGGGCCACCACGACCTTTAACAGCACATTGGAGCTAAGTGGCAACGGTGCCAAGGTTATTTCAGGTGGGCGCACAGTGAATGCCGGCAATACCACCTGGAGCAACAATACAGGCAACGGGGCCAACGATCTCTTCTTCAACAATGGCACCTTCAACAACACCGGGACCTATACGGACACCAATGCCTTTAATGATCAGATGACGGGCAATGGGACATTCAACAACAGCGGGACTTACAACAAGCAGGCCAACACGCTTACCAACATTGGCGGAGGCGTGGGGTTCAATAACACGGGAACGGTGAATGTCAATGCGGGGACCTTGCGCCTGCAAGGGAGTGGGACTCACAGCGGCAGTTTTGCCATTGCTAATGGTGCAACGCTGGATCTCAACTTTGGTACCCATAACCTGAATGGTGCAACAACCAGCGGTGGCGGCACCTTTGAGATAAGTGGAGGCACAGCTAATCTCAATGGAGGCAGCCACACTTCGAAATTTCTGCTTTCAGGCGGAGCATTGGCAGGTACCAGCACACCCATTGGTGGTGCTGCTACCTGGACGGGTGGTTCCATTACTGGTGGGGCCACCACGACCTTTAACAGCACATTGGAGCTAAGTGGCAACGGTGCCAAGGTTATTTCAGGTGGGCGCACAGTGAATGCCGGCAATACCACCTGGAGCGGCAATACAGGCAACGGGGCCAATGATCTCTTCTTCAACAACGGCACCTTCAACAACACCGGGACCTATACGGACACCAACGCCTTTAATGATCAGATGACGGGCAATGGGACATTCAACAACAGCGGGACTTACAACAAGCAGGCCAACACGCTTACCAACATTGGCGGAGGCGTGGGGTTCAATAACACGGGAACGGTGAATGTGCAGGCGGGTGTGTTTAATGTAGCCCACGCCATGAATAACGCTGGAACGGTAAATATCAGCGCCGGTGCAAGCTTCCAGTCTTCTTGTGGAGGTGCGGATTGTTTCGTTAACGCGGGAATTATACAAGGCAACGGTACAGTTATCACACCAACGTCTGGTTTATCCAATAGCGGTGCAATCAATCCTGGGGATGGTATCGGTCATCTTACTATAGACGGTGATCTGCATCAGGCAGCAAGCGGAGTAGTCAACTTCGAATTGGCCAGCTTGAGCAGCTTTGACCAACTCACAGTGACAGATGATGTGACGCTGGGTGGCGATATCGGGGTGTGGAACCTCGGGTATGCGCCCGTCGTCGGCGACAGCTTTGTGGTGGCTACTTTCGATGAGCGACTGGCAAATTCCACATTCACGCATGTCACCGAGCATGGGTTCGGTTCAGGTGTGAACTTCGCTGTCATTTACCATGCGCACGACGTCACGCTACAAGTCACCGCAGTTCCCGAACCGGAGCAATACGCTTTGTTTCTTGCCGGCCTGGGTCTGATGGGTATGATGGCGCGCCGGCGGAGGAATCATACCCGGGGATGACATTCTTGCCGCTCTTATCGAATTGACCGTGATCTGGATAAAAAATACAAAGCATAGATATCGCACCGGGATGGGCTTCCGGGTGCGATAGTTCATCAAAAGGGAAAGGGCAAATGATATAACCACACTACCTGTTGATGGAGGAAGCAATGAGTAAATTGGGCTTTGTTGTTTTTCTGATTGGAGCAGCCGTGCTTGGTATAACGCCGACTTTCGCAGCCCAAGGTGAAGGCGGCGGCGGAAGCGGAGATACTGCAAACCGTGCCGTTAACATCAACCTTGGCAGTACGGGAGGGGCGCTGGACAGTGCGGCGGTGATATCAGTGCGAAAGACGGTGGGGAAGGCTATCAGCGAAGAGATGGTGGACACTTTTGCTGTTTATAGTCCAAGAGTGGGAGGTCCCATTCAAATAGAGGGAGGACTGAGCGCATGCGCGGAAGCAGGCTTCAATTCGAAGCCGGGTGACTTTAAAGCTTTCGTCAAGCGCTTGCGTGACATTCGTCCCAGGGCGGGAACGTTCCTCAATGTGGAACTCACCGATCAGTGCAAACCTATTGAAGGTGGGGGCGGGGGGACGGTCTGTGGAGGTATTGCGGGGACACGTTGTCCCGATGCAAAGCAGTATTGTGACTTTGGGGCCAAATGCAAGATGCCGGACGCGCAAGGTCAATGCAAGCCCAAGCCCACCATTTGTCCGCAAATCTTCAAGCCTGTTTGCGGGTGTGATGGCAAGACTTACAGCAACTCATGCACTGCAGCAGCTGCCGGTGTTTCCGTCGAACATGAAGGGGAGTGCAAGAAGTCCGGGCCGCAAGCCTGCGGCGGAATTGCCGGCATCCCCTGCCCTGAAGGCCAAACCTGTGTGGATGATCCCAAGGATGATTGCGATCCCACACGGGGCGGCGCGGATTGTCCGGGAATCTGCAAGAGTAAAAAATAGCAGCAACGGGAATACGGGTTAATCGTTGGAAGCCTTATGACTACTCTGGATAAGCAGGTCTTGTTACCGGTTGCCGGACAGCTTATCCAGGGTTTGTCACCCGAATGTTAGGCAACGTACAGAGCGGTTCCTCGATCAGGTGTTAAAAATCGAAAGGTCCGGCCGTTAGAAAGAGCTAAGCCGCTTAATCACAATGTCACAGTGGCACAGTCACAGCGATACGGTCGCACAACCGATCAACAGTTCCAGAGGGAAAGTCTTGAGCACATCATCTGACAGAGGCAATGCAAGGATCAACAAGAGTGGGATCGAAAACCCGGTCGGGAATACAGAAGAAGCGATTACCGACAGCCCGGCAGCAACCGGGTCTTATGGACCATACAGGCAGGAACGGAGGAAAGGTCACCAGGTGATTTCTACCGCAAGTTATTACCAGGTCGAGCGGCGCGGTGGCGCCCGCTATGGTTATGGGGAAACACAGGACTGGTCGGACCCGGATCCGGAATCGGATGGAGCGCCTTAGCCTTATTCGGGCAGGAATTTGTGACAGCAGGAGACGCAGAGATTCAGGCAAAAGATTCAAGGCATGTAATGCGTAATGCCGGCAAGGTCGGCAAGGTCGAATGAGACAGAAATGAGGCAGCAAGGATAGAAAAGGTCAAAAGGTCACTCATTTAATTTACCTTCATTTAATTCGAAAGGAGAAAATCATGGCAAATATTGCTCGTCGCTCCCCCTCTTTTGGCGATATCGCGCGCTATGACCCGTTTTACAATCTGGATGACTGGTTCAAGAATTGGGGAATGCGTCCATTTTCAATGGATATGGAAAGCGTACCCCAGATCAAGATCGATCTTACCGAAAATGACACCGCCTATACGGTTCGTGCAGAGATACCTGGAGTAAAAAAGGAGGATGTCAAGGTTCAGGTAGAGGGTAACCGCGTATCCATCAGCTGCGAAACAAAGCAGGAAAAAGAGGAAAAAGAAGGTGAGAGGGTGATTTGCCGGGAATGCCATCAGGGATCGAGCTACAGGAGTTTCACGCTGGGAAGCGAAGTGGATGAGACCAGGGCCGAGGCAAAATATGAAAACGGTACATTGGAACTGACGTTACCGAAGAAGGAAGGAAAAACCGCCAAACGGATCGAGGTGAAATAATCCGGACAGTGCTCTTCGGGTCATCAGACTGATCGTTCCGCTCCACCTAACAGGAGCTCCGCCATGACGCACCCTCCATTTGTCGGCTTTCGCCAGATTTCCCGACACGACAAGCTCTTCAAGGAGCGTATCCACGATCCTTACAGGGCACGGCACAAACTGTCGGAACCCACCGTCTGTCCCAGTTGCGGGGCCGTATTCCATGAAGGGCGCTGGCAATGGGGCGAAGCGCCCGCAGGGGCTCACCAGGAAATGTGCGCTGCCTGCCAGCGTATCCGGGACGATTTCCCTGCCGGCTTCGTTACGCTGAGTGGCGATTTCTATGCCGCGCATCACAGTGAAATCATGCACATCGTTCACAATGTGGAAAAGCGTGAAAAGGTCGAGCATCCGTTCAATCGCATTATGGCCATTGAAGAAAAAGACGGGGGAACCCTGGTGACGACCACTGATATCCATTTGGCGAGAGGCATTGGCGAAGCTGTACACGACGCATATCAGGGCGATCTGGAATTTCACTATAACCCTGACGAGTATCTATTACGCGTACACTGGATGCGTTAGAAAAAACTTTGGGGCAGCATTTCGGACAAACCCGATACGTATTCCCAATTGCAACATACCTCACCGTCCCTACAATGAGAATGTGATCTAAGTGGAGCACAGGATGTCTGTGGGTGAAATTTGTAACCGTGATACTGTAATCGTGAAACGGGATGAGACGATTGTGGAGGCAGCCAAACTCATGCGTCAGCACCACGTAGGCGATGTGGTCGTTATCGAAGAGCGGGACGGCCTCAATATTCCCGTCGGAATTGTCACCGATCGCGACCTGGTGGTGGAAATCATGGCAACCGAGTTGGACGCTGCTGTCATCACCGTGGGCGACATCATGGAGCAGGAACTCGTTACCGTGAAAGAAAGCGTGGGGGTATTCGAGGCGATTCAATACATGCGCAGCAAGACGGTACGGCGCTTGCCGGTAGTGGGCGAGAATGGCGCCCTGGTGGGAATTCTTACACTGGATGACTTGCTGGAACTGCTATCGGAAGAACTGCTGGCGATTTCCCGGCTGACAAGTTATCAACGACAGAGGGAAGCAAGACAACGGCATTAAAAGACCGGCAGGATCAAGGGGCGACCGGGAATACGCGAGCGGAGTTTGCGACCACCTGGTCACTGCCGGCTTTTCCCATAATCGGAAGGAGCACGATCATGATGGATTCCGTGAAGAATGCAGGTGAAAATATCAGCCGGAGACTCAGCCGGACATGGGATCACATTTCAGACGGCTGGCGTGAACTCGTCCACCATGGCAGCGATGCCCTTACGTACTTTGTACACCGCAAGGATGAGGAAGGCAAAAGGCAGGCATCTACTGCCAGCACGCCAGCTTTTCCTCACTGGAGTATTCTGGCAGGAGATATGGAAGAAACGGACAAGGAAATCGTGGTACGGATAGAAGTGCCTGGCATGGAAAAAAAAGACTTTGAGATCAGCATAGAGGGCAACATGCTTTCTCTGAGAGGGGAAAAACACTTTGAGCGTGATACAAATGACAGCAGATATCATGTCATGGAACGTGCCTACGGCGTTTTCCAACGAAGCCTGCCGTTGCCGGCGGAGGTGGATGCAGACAAAGCGGGAGCGGACTACAAGAACGGCGTGCTGACCGTTCGTCTTCCCAAGCTGAACATTGAAAAGGGCAGGCTCATTTCCATATCATGATAAGGTGGCATTTTGCTTTTCAGCGCCGGCGCGCCCTACCAAAGATTACGCTTATCTGCCTGCTCGCAGGCGCAATGACGGCTATGCTGGCAGCTTCGATCTCTATGGCGGCTGAGCCAGATATTCTCTTGAGTCAGAAAGAAAGAAAACCAAAGAAGGAGGAGTCTCGCATGTCTATGACAATAATATCTTCATCCTTTGCTAATCACGGAGAGATTCCTATTCGTCATACCTGTCAGGGACATGATACTTCACCCGAGCTGTTCTGGGAAAATATACCGGAAAATGCGAAAAGCCTGGTTTTGATTGTGGATGATCCGGATGCGCCCGATCCTGCCGCTCCCAAGCTGACCTGGGTGCACTGGGTGCTATATAACATTCCTCCTGCGGCTCAAGGTTTGCCTGAGGGAGTGGCGGAAGCCGATCTTCCCATTGGAACGCTCGGCGGACTCAATGACTGGCAGCGCACAGGGTATGGCGGGCCCTGTCCCCCTGTCGGCAAGCATCGATACTTTCATAAACTCTACGCGCTGGATATCATGCTTCCCGATCTGAAACATCCCACCAAGGCAATCCTCGAGCAGGAGATGCAGGGACATGTCATCGCGCAATCGGAACTCGTGGGGCTGTATCAGAAGCAATAGGCTGCTACTGTCTTTTTTCTTTTTTACGCTCCGGTTTATCCAGCGCGGTTCTGTACACTCAAGAAGATAAACGCGCAATGCATGGGTCGGTCATGAAAGTCCCATCTGAGGAGCTGTCTGAATTGCGGCACAAACCCAATTGCGCTTTACCCATAAAGTGGGCGGTGAAGGGCGTAGTCAAAGACTTGAAGTATGCGCGAGACCTATCCTTTCATCTGCTTAAACGGGAGAAGGAGGGTGAAAAGCCGCTCGTGAGGTTGTATGAAAAGGCTATATCTCCCCGTTATGATCGTCCTGTTTGCCTTTTTTGCAGCTTCGACAAAGATAGCGTTGTCAGGGAGAACGTGTATTACTACCTCAACGCTTTGATGCTGGCCGGCTTCGATATCGTATTCATCAGTTCGAGCAGCATGATTTCAGGAAGCGATCTGGAAAAGCTGTCCCGATGCTGTATCGCAATAATAAACCGTGAGAATAAGGGATACGATTTCTATGGGTGGAAAACGGCGCTGGAAAAATATCCCGAATATCGCGAACACAGCGGCCTTCTGTTAGCCAACGACAGCGTTCTCGGCCCACTTTTCAGTATTGACAATATCATTGCCAGACTCGAAGGCAGCGAGGCTGATATCGTGGGAATGACGGATTCTTTTCGTTTTTATCCCCACCTGCAGTCCTATTTCCTCTACTGCAAGAAAAAAGCTGTGTCCTCCGATGAATTTCTTCGTTTCTTCGCGGAAATCGAGGTTCTGGAATTCAAGCCGGCCATTGTTCGCAGATATGAAGTCGGTTTTTCCCGCTTTCTCAGCCGTCGCTTTCGTCTTTCAGCGCTCTACAGTCTGGAACAGGTTCTTGCTCAAACTGATTACAATCATAGACCCCTGCAATGGGTCGAGTCGACCTTTCATCTGCGGAAGCCGCTTATTACCGAGTTTCGATTCCCGTTCCTCAAAAAAAGTGTGCTGACAAGAAAGGGTGTGAGTCTGGGGGAAGTTTCAGCGATCCTCGCAGAAGCCGGTTCTTCCTACGAGACAGAAATTCTCAACGACTGGATGTCGCCCCGCGGATAAGACGTGATTTTGCTCGATGGCGGTTCCCCTTCGTCATTCCCTTGAAAGCCTCGAAAGAGGGAATCCAGAACTATCGCATATGATTTCCGCTTTCGCTGAAGTGATGATTGAGCAACCTGTAGGCGGAGCCGCTCACCCTGTTGATAATCCGCACCAGGGAGTTGCAGCAAAAATATCTGGGCTCCGGGATGACGTCATCCCCGAAAACCGGACGGTTTAAAACTACAGGCGGACCGCTTCGTTGGTTTGATCTGACCTCTTTTTGACGAACTCGCTCGGGGTCAGGTGGCCGAGTGAGCCATGGGGACGGTGGTGATTGTAATCGTCCTGCCAAGCCTTCAGTTTCTCACGGGCATCGTGCAATGTAACGAATTCGTGGACATTGAGGAACTCATCGCGCAATCGGCCGTTGAAGGATTCGATCAGCCCATTATCCGTGGGTTTGCCCGGCCGCGTGTAATCGAGTTTGATCCCCCGGCGATATGCCCACTCGTCCAGGGCCTTGGACGTGAACTCCGTGCCGTTGTCCACGGTGATTGCTTTGGGCCATCCACGCTGTGCTGCAAGCCGGTCCAGGGCTTGACCCACGCATCGCCCGGACAGCCTGAAGTTGGCCTCCAGGCACACACTCTCGCGACTCCACTGATCAATGACGGTGAGGATGCGAAATGCCCGGCCATCGAGCATCTGGTCGTGGACGAAATCCATGCTCCAATGCTGATTCGGGCCGGTGGGTGCCTGAGGCCTGCCGCGCAGCAGCGCAATGCGCTTGCGGCGCTTGACCTTCATGCGCAGTTGCAGGCCTTGCTGGCGATAGAGCCGATATACACGCTTCTTCCCCACTTGCCAGCCTTCGCGCTTGAGCATCACCAGCACCCGCAGGTAGCCGAACCTGGGACGGCTCATGGCGATATCGCGAATGCGCTGGCATAGCGCACTTTGATCACGCGCCCTGCTCCTGGCATACCAAACCGAACGCGCTAGCTGCGCCAGGCGGCATGATCTCTGCACACTGATTTTGAAGCGCTCCTGCATCCAGGCTGCCAGCTCGCGCCGCTTGGCAGCCTTCAGAGCTTTTTTCGCACCACCTCCTGCAGAATCTGCTTGTCCAGCGTCAGGTCCGCCACGATACGTCGCAGCCGAACATTCTCATCCTCGATCTGCTTGAGCCTGCGCAGCTCGCTCACACCCAAATCCGCGTACTTCTTCTTCCACGTGTAGAACGTGGCCTCAGACACACCGATCTGCCGGCACACATCGACCACCGCTGTGCCGCTATCGGCCAGTCGCAGCGCATAAATGATTTGCTCCTCTGTGAATCTCGACTTCTTCATCGCTTCTCCTTTGCCTCTCATGAGGCCTTGGAAGCAATCCTACCTCCAGTTTTAACCTGTACCGATTTTCAGGGGAAACGTCAGGGACCATAAACCGGATATCCTTCGCCCTTCACCTGTTTTCTGTTTTCATCTCTACTAACAAATTACGGTCGGCGTAGATGTCTTCATTTTTCATGGATGTTTTATCCGGATGCGCGGTAGCGCTGTACAGATTGAAGGGGGGCTACACGAAAGTCAATGTCAAGGGTCAACCCATACGTATCGGGGTGGATAACTTTCGGACACTCCAGCGGGCAAAAACGTATTCCATGAAAGAACCTGATACCCTGGACTGGCTTGACAGTTTTGAACCCGGTTCCTGCTTCTTCGATCTGGGCGCGAATATCGGCCAGTATTCCCTGTATCCAGCAAAGAAATACGGGAAGGACATCCATGTATATTCGTTCGAGCCCCAATGCGCCAATTATTATTTATTGAATAAAAACATTTACCTCAACAAGCTCGAGAAAAATATTACCTCCTATTGCGTGGCTGTTTCCGGAGAGGAAGGCTTTTCGAAACTTTATATTCCCAAATTCATAGGCGGCGGAAACCGTTCCCAGTTCGGAAAAGAAGATTTGAAGAATATGAAAAAACCCGCCGCGCATATTCAGGGCATGTTCGGCGTGACACTCGATGACTTATGTTCAAAATGGGGATTCCCCTATCCCAATTACATCAAAATCGATGTGGATGGCATCGAGATAGCCATCATCCGGGGCGCCGGGAATGTGCTCAGGAATCCGGCACTGAGGTCCGTCATCGTCGAGCTGGGGACAGTCGAGGAGCAGCAGGAAGCGGTAGCGCTGATGGAACAGG
Organism: Nitrosospira sp. TNL300; assembly: GCF_055385915.1. NCBI lineage: Bacteria > Pseudomonadati > Pseudomonadota > Betaproteobacteria > Nitrosomonadales > Nitrosomonadaceae > Nitrosospira > Nitrosospira sp. TNL300. The sequence goes on from NZ_AP041005.1 coordinate 1,354,113, forward strand.
CGGGTTTGAAAGTCAGACTCAAAACCACCCGAAATTGGGGTGAAACCTGCTTCGTGTTCGCAAAATAGGATTGATCAACTTCTCTTTGCCGACTCGTCGATTCACTTGTCCTGAGCCTGCCAGAGGGCCTGTCCTGAGCCTGTAAGGGGCTTGTTCTGGGCACTGTTCGCGCCTTCGATCCTTCGACAGACTCGGGATCAGGGCGAACGGAGACGAAGGGTTCAGGGTGAACAGGGGAGGACAAAGATTGGGACAGATGGAGACGAAGACTCAGGTAAGCAGCCGTTGATCGCTTAACGCGAAACGAAAGCCGCTTCCCTGTGAGACAGGGAGGAAGTATCCCGTCCCGCGGGTGCGTAACGAGCTGCCTCCGCCGGCTGCATCCGTTCCGCTTTTCCCTTGGAAAGCGCAAAAATCACATCCGCTGCGCTGATCAGCGCTGGCTGGTGGGAGACGGCAACAATCGTGAGTTCCTGTGTGAGGTTTCGCAGTGTTTCACAGACAAGTCGTTCACTTTCCGGATCGAGTGCACTCGTCGGTTCATCCAGTACCAGAAAGAGAGGCCGATGAGCCAGCGCCCGGGCAATCGCAATGCGTTGGCGCTGCCCTCCGGATAACAGGCCGCCACGCTCACCGACGATGGTATAGAGGCCATCCGGCAATCCACTGACGAACTCCCATGCGCCAGCCTGGCGCAGGGCTCTTTCCGCATCCGCTTCAGTCAGTTCGGGGGCGCCGACGAGAATATTATTGAGAATACTGTCATGCAGCAGGACGTTCTCCTGGGCGACATATCCGATCATGCGGCGCCAGACACGTGGATTGATGTCACGCATGGGCACGTCATCCACCAGGATTTCGCCTGATTTGGGGTCCGCCAGGCCGCACAGGAGATCCAGCATGGTGCTTTTGCCGACTCCCGACGGTCCGGCTATGGTGGTGAACGACCTGACCGGGATTTCGAGATTCAGGTCCTGAAAAATCGGCTTGGTGTCGTAATCGAAATTGACGTGGCGCAGGCTGATGCCTTTTTCAAGCGTCGGTTCGCGCGTGCCTGATGTTCTTTCCGCTGCGGCGCGCGCTTCTGCAACAGCGGTACGCAAGGCCCAGTAGGCGCTTTCCTGCGCCATCAGATTCTGGTATTTCCTCTGCGTTTTATTGAGCAAACTGAGGAGCCGAGTCAGAAGAAAGACCATCACCATCACCGAGGGCAACGAGAGCCCCCATACTTCCAAGGCCAGATAAAGGCCGATTGCCATCAGTGTGGCGAGGATAGGCTCCTGCAGGGCCATCAGGGCTTCACGCGCGATGATTTCCCGCCGGGTAGCCTTTTCCAGTTGCTGGGTCTGGTCGCGCAGGATCGCTTCGGCTACATTGTCTCTCGCCATGGCCTTGAGCGATTTTACTGAAACGAGCACATCCGAAAGATACGTCAGCAGGTTTCGCAGCAGGTGAGTCTGCCTGGTTCCCGCCTTGCGTGTCGCACGAATCAACCGGTGCAGCACCTGCATCATGATGATGCCCGCCAGAATGGAAGTAAGGGTGGCCTCCCATGAAATAAACATGGCCACGGTTCCGTAGACGACAACCTGTACGGCCAGCGCGAGTACAGTAACGCTGTGCTCAAAGCCATTGGCTGCCCGGTAGGCTTCGGTGGCGACGGAATTAGCCAGGGAACCCATCGGCTGGCGCAGGTAATACTGCCAGCGGCTGGCAAGCAGCGCGTCGATCAGTTCGAGGCGGAGGACGGTTGCCACATGGGCGACCGCATAACCGACCTGCCTATTCGCCATCAATAATATGAGGCTTTTGAGGATCATTCCTCCCACGATGATCAGCAGCATGGCGCCTATGGTGGGAGAAATCCCGATGTTCTGGAGAACTTCGGCGATGTGCCGACCCATGTCCGAACTGGCGGAATCGCCGACAGCGATCGAAAGGAGTGGAAGGAGGGCAGTGAGGCTCAAGCCTTCTGCAATGCCTGCCGCCAGAAGCGCAACCAGGACGTATGCAGTACGCCTCGGGGAAAGCATGCAATAGGCAAAGAGAGTTCGCATAAATTGGGCCACAGACTACGAGGTTATCATAACCTAAATTACGGACACGGTCTTGAAAAAACCCTTATATTAACGAGGAATTCAATGGGGGAATTCGACCCCAAAGCTGGGTGTGATGGAGGGTTATTGCAGGGGAAAGGACAGACAGTGAAAGTGGGTTACGTATTCTGAAGCAACGGATCGGGCGGAATTGCGAACAGGATGTGCTTGTGCGCTTGTTCCGGATTATTCAGTCGGTCTTTCGAGCTCCGCGGATATTGATTGTTGCCAGGGCAAGCTGGAGACCGAGAACCGCGAATGCTTCGATGTGCCATCCCCAGATTACCCATAACACATTGCTGATGAGAGAAAGCAGAAAACCGGCATGACGCATCCGCCTGGTCTGGTAGGTCAGGAGCCAGACCGAAAGAATATTGATCACCATGGCAGGCCACTGTAGCAAATTGAAGTAATCCATATTCCTCTGATGCTCCTGAAAACAAGCTGTGCTCCAGTCGATATTATGTAGATTATGTATTATGTTAAATTAAATGCATAAAAAGCGTTAAAGAGCGTTAAAAAGCGTTAAAGAGCGTTAAAGAGCGTTAAAGAGCGTTAAAGAGCGTTAAAGAGCGTTAAAGAGCGTTAAAGGGCATGAAGGCCGATATGCTGCCCGACACAGCTTTTTCGCACCCCGCGATCAGGGGTTCGCCTCCAGTTCCGATCATCTCATCCATAGACCAGCAGTTCCGTTCGAAAGAACACAAATCAGAGTGGCAGAGTGGAAAAGGCTTGTATTTTCCAGGGTGCGCAATCGCACATACAAATGGAGGAGGGAAGAGCATGATCTATATTTGGATATTTGCCTCTGAAAAGGGGTTCACTTCTCCGATCAATCATGGTTGCATCTGCTTCAACCCGGGCTTTATGGAAGGGCGCCATCAGTTTTGGACTGGTGCATATTCCCGTAGCCCTTCATGCTGCAACGGCAGAGCAGGGTTTGAATTTCGACTGGCTGGACAAGCGCAGCATGGATCCCGTCGGCTATAAACGCATCAACAAGAGGACCGGGAAAGAGATCGATAAGGAAGATATCGTCAAGGGAATCGAGTACGAGGATGATCATTACGTGGTTTTGAGCCAGGAGGAGATTGCCTCCGCTTATCCCAAGGCCACGCAGACGATTGCGATCGAAATGTTCGTACCGGCAGCCGATATTCCCTTCATCTATCTGGAGCGTCCCTACTATGTCACACCCGCCAATAAAGGCGAAAAGGTTTATGCGCTTTTGCGTGAAACCCTGTCCAGGACCGAGCGCGTCGGCATTGCTCGAGTGATTATCCAGACAAAACAGCACCTTGCCGCTCTTATTCCGTCCGGCCGCGCATTGGTTCTTAATCTGTTGCGGTGGGGGAATGAAATCCGCAGTTGGGAAAACCTGAGTTTTCCGGCCGAGGGCGCCAAGGAGGCCGGCATTACCGATAAAGAATTGAAAATGGCTGAGCAGTTGGTGATGGATATGAGCGGCAAATGGGACCCGGATGAATTTCATGATTCGTTCAAGGACGAAATCATGAAACTCGTGAAGGAGAAGGTCGAAACGGGTGATATACAGACCGTGGCTCAGCCGGAAGAAGTCGAGTTACAGCGTGGCGGCGCGCAAATACTCGATCTCACTGAATTGCTCCAGCGCAGCTTGAAGAAGCACACAGATAACGAAGACCGTGACCGGAGACCTGCCAGAAAGCCCGTCAGGTCGACGACTGCCTCATCTGCACCTGCCCGCGGCGCGCATAAGCGCCGGGCAGTATAGGGCGGATTCCATAGAATGAGAAATGAGGACTCGCTTAAAACTTACCGTGCCAAACGTGATTTCTCGATAACACCCGAGCCGAGCGGGATTGCCAGCGGCAAGACAGCCATCAAGAGCACTGCCAAGGTTTTGTCCTTTGTTGTCCAGAAGCACTGGGCAACGCGTCTGCACTACGACTTCAGGCTGGAACTGGAGGGAACGATGAAGAGCTGGGCCGTCCCCAAAGGCCCCAGTTTCGACCCTAACGACAAACGCATGGCGGTCCACGTCGAAGACCATCCCGTTTCCTATAACAGTTTTGAAGGCGAGATACCCTCAGGTCAGTATGGCGCCGGTAAAGTCATTATTTGGGATAAGGGAACCTGGCTTCCTCTCGAAGATCCCCACAAGGGGTATCGTGACGGCAAGCTGAAATTCGAGCTGCGCGGGTTCAAGCTGAAAGGGCACTGGGCCCTGGTGCGCATGAGAAAGGAGGAAAACAAAAAGCAGGAACCCTGGCTGTTGATAAAAGAAAAAGATGAATATGTCCGTTCGTCGCGGGAGTACAGCGTGGTGGACGAAATGCCGGACAGTGTGGCCGAACTCGACCTGCCAGAGCCTTCCAAAGCTCCCGCAACGTTGGAAAGCGGATCATTCAAAGGCAGCTCGATATCGCGGAAGGGAACGAAAACGGCCTTGCCGGACAATGCGCGCAAGGCCGAGCTTCCGCGCACCTTAACGCCGGAGCTCGCCACGCTTGTGGATGAACCTCCTGTCGATCCGGAAGAATGGATTTACGAAATCAAGTTCGACGGGTACCGGATGTTGAGCAGAATAGAGGGAGGAGAAGTTCGCCTCATAACGCGGAACGGAAACGACTGGTCCCGCAAGCTGCCGCATCTGGTAAAAGCAATAGGGAAGATGAGATTGAAGTCGGGGTGGCTCGATGGGGAAATTGCGGTGCTGGACGCAAATGGCCTTCCCGATTTCCAGTCGTTGCAGAATGCCTTCGACAGTGCGCATACCGAGCGCATCATTTATTACCTCTTCGATGTGCCCTTCTATGATGGGTACGATTTGCGGGATGCTTCCCTTGTCGAACGCCGCACGTTACTGCAAAAGCTGTTTGAGGCACCCATTCCTGACGAAATACGCTTCAGCGATGTTTTCAATGCCTCTCCAGCAGAAATTCTCGATTCCGCTTGCCAGCTTGGACTGGAGGGCGTGATCGGCAAACGCAAAACCTCCGTTTATGTCTCGCGCCGCTCTCAGGACTGGATAAAGCTCAAATGTAAAAACCGCCAGGAATTCGTTATCGGCGGGTATACAGATCCTAAAGGTACGCGAAAGGGTATCGGATCTTTGCTGCTCGGCTTTTATGATGAAGACCGAAAACTCAGATATGCGGGAAATGTGGGCGCGGGATTCAGCGATAAGACGCTGCAGGACCTCAAGTCAAAGCTGGACAGGATTGCTTCGGAAGATTGCCCCTTTGTGAAAGCGAGTGGCATCGATAAAAACGCGCACTGGGTCGAGCCCCGGCTGATCGCAGAAGTCTCCTTCGGTGAATGGACGCGAGGAGGTCACATTCGCCACTCGGTATTCCACGGTTTGAGATCGGACAAAAAGGCGGACGTCATTGTTCGCGAGAAGCCCGTGCATCCTGTCGCGAAATCCGCGTCTGCAAGCGCCATTCCAAAATCCCTGAAAGTGACGAACCCGGACCGCGTCATCGATCCCTCCACCGGGTTTACAAAGATCGATCTCATACGCTACTACTCACTGGTAGCGCCTTTGATGTTGCCCCACCTCGCACAGCGCCCGGTCTCGCTCGTGCGCGCCCCCGAAGGTGTATCGCGCGAGCTCTTTTTTCAGAAGCATTGGGAGAAAGAGAACATGCCGGGGGTCGAGCAGCTTGATCCGTCGCTCGACCCTGACCACCCTCCGCTGCTCGAAATCTCAACCGCTGAAGGCCTTCTTTCCGCAGCGCAAATGAACGTGATCGAGTTCCATACGTGGAACGCCACCAGGAATGCCATTGGCAAGCCTGACAGAATCACGTTCGATCTGGATCCCGGCAGCGGAGTCGAATGGCCACTCATCCAGGAGGCAGCACAGCTCGTCAATGTCTTTCTCAAGGAACTGGGGTTGAAATCTTTCCTGAAAACGAGCGGGGGTAAAGGCTTGCACATCATCGTGCCGATCAGGAGGCTGCACGATTGGGATACGGTGAAAGGTTTCTCCCAAGCCATCGTACAGCATCTGGCCAAAACCATTCCGACACGTTTCGCCGCAAAAAGCGGCCCGCGCAACCGGGTGGGAAAGATCTTCATCGATTACCTGCGCAATGGGTTCGGAGCCACCACCGTATCTGCCTGGTCAGTACGCGCACGGCCCGGATTGGGCGTTTCTGTACCATTGGCATGGGAAGAACTCTCCTCGCTGAAAAGCAGTGCGCGCTGGTCCGCCTCCAATATTCATGAACGCCTGGATAAGGGTAATGACCCCTGGGCCGACTACGCAGAGATGAATCAGTCGATAGTTCCTGCCATGAAAAAGCTGGAATTCAACCCTTCATCCAAGGCATGAAGGGCGCTATCAGGACAGATCTCAGGGCTTCACTCCTGTAACCAGGCTGTAGTAACCGAAGGCAGGATGCACTTCGATGTCCTGAAATCCCGCGTCCGTCAGCATTGTTGAAAGCTCCCTGCCAGAATATGATCTGCCTTCCGTCCATCCCATCATCAGCATGCTGAAGGCCCCGGCCGCAAACGGTCCAGTCTTTTCATCGTTGTAAAGCATGCCATGGATGATGATGCGGCCTCCGGAAGGAAGACTGTTGAAGCTTTTAGCGGTGAGGAAATTACATTTTTCCGGAGGCCAGTCATTGTAGACCGTGGAATAAAAGTGAAGATCGGCTGCAGGCAACGTGTCGCTCCACATGTTTCCTTCCTGTGTCCGGATACGATCCTGCAGACCATGGCGGGCGATGAATTCCTGGGCGATCTCGCAGACAAGCGGGAAATCAAAAACGATGGCCTGCAACTGCGGCCATTTTGATACGGCTCCAATTGAATGAGCGCCTGAGCTTCCTCCGATATCGAGCATTGTCTGGTGGTTGGACAGATCAAGGATACCTGGCCAGTAGAGGGCCGAGGTAATACTGAAACTGTACATGCCGCGGCTAAACCTGCGTACTTGCTCCGCCTGCTCCTCGGGAGATTGATGATATATGCCTGCCCCTCCATAAACCTGGGGACTATCCGAAAGAATTGCTTTTTTCAGGCTGGCAAAGGAGTGTACCTGATCGTCGTCGATCATCAGATCCCAGAAATAGCCGAAATAGTTTGGACTGGTTTCCAGCAGATAGTGCTCCGCAATTGGCGTGAGGGAGTAGCGGCCATTCTGAAAGGATAAGAAACCGGCTGCGGTTGCAGTGGTTAAAATGGCTTCAGCGGGCCGCGCCTTGATATTCAACTTGTCGCAGATTGCGGTGAGCGGCAGCGGCCCGTCGGCGAGCAGGGGAAATATTTTCAGCTTGTGCGCCAGCAGTAATGCAGGGTAGCCATAGACTCCAAGCACGACATCCCAGAGGGGCCGGTCGTCTTCTATCTGCTTGGGTGTGTTCATGGAATTTTGGACCATTGCGGATTCCTCGGGCGGGAATGATGGAGACACGTTAGCTCACGCGACTGGTTCGCTTTCTACCAGGCGCTTTATATTTTGTACTGTTCGTTCCGCGCCGCTCTGCACCGCGGTCCTGATCATTGGTTCAAATGGGCGCATTACCATCTGGATCTCGAGTAATTCGAACTTAAAAAAAAGCTTGGCTGAGCCTGGATGATGCTCGTCCTGCAACTCGTAGATGCAGCGAAAGGGGTCGGAGATGCCTGCGAATGCCAGACGGCGATCGGGCTCATAAATCGTAATCCTGAACTTTGATTCCGAACGATGTCCCTGGTCAACTCGCACCTGCCGCGCGATAGTTCCGAGGCAGACCGGACCACCGGTGAGTTGCTCGAGTTCTTTCACCTCCGGTGACCATCTGGGGTAGTTCAAAAAGAGATTTTCACCAATAAATTTGAACGCCTGTCTGGCCGGACATTCAAGAAGAATGCTCGCCTTGCCCACTACTGGCTCGGAGGGGCCCAGGTTGAACATCGACCCTAAATTGAACATCTCGGCTCCTTCCTTCCATCTCGAGACGGAATTTATATATCCTGTTGAATAGTACTATTCCTGCGACGCCTATCATATCAGGAGAAACTTCCCACGTTTCGCAGTTATTTTCTAGCCGTTTACGATATTGCCGCCATTAGGATGCAGCACCTGTCCGGACATGTAGGAGCAGTCCTGAGAGGCCAGAAAGACATAACAGGGGGCGACTTCATCAGGCTGTCCAGGGCGTTTCATCGGAACGTTCTTTCCAAAATCGTCGACTTTATCCGGAGGAAAAGTGGCAGGTATCAACGGAGTCCATATGGGACCGGGCGCAACCGCATTTACGTGTATTCCCTGCTCGATCAACTGGAGCGACAGGGAGCGGGTAAACGCGACAATGGCACCCTTGGTGGCGGAGTAATCAACCAGATGGGGACTTCCCTTGTAGGCGGTGACAGAGGTGGTATTGATGATGCGTGCTCCTTTTTTCAGGTGCGGAAGCACGGCTTTCACCATATGGAACATGGAAAATATGTTCGTGCCGAAGGTTTTCTCGAGTTGCGCCTTATCGATATCGAGAATGCTTTCCTGAACATGCTGCTCGGCGGAGTTATTCACGAGTATCTCGACATGATGAAAGGTGGAAAGCGTTTTTTTCACTACCTCAGCACAGAATTTTTCGTCCCCCACATCACCCGCTACTAAAATGCATTTTCTTCCACATTTCTCGATTTCTTCTTTAGTATGTCGAGCGTCCTCATGCTCTTCGAGATATGCGATTGCAATATCTGCTCCCTCCTTTGCGAAAGCAATGGCAATAGATCGTCCAATGCCACTATCCCCCCCGGTAATGATCGCAACTTTTGACTCCAGTTTACCGCTTCCATGATACTCGGCCATGCTGGAATCAGGTTGAGGGTGCATTTCAGTTTGCAGCCCGGGTTGGCGTGGTTGATGCTGCTTTGGAATGTCATTGCCTTTTTTCTCGTCCTTCTCGGTATCATTGGTCATGGCTCTCTCGCTGATCTGGTTAAGCCCGTATCCGGGCATATTGTCTTCCCCAATTGTTGGAAGATTTGCGGTTCTTTTCGATAATCTGGTTAATGAGTAGGAGACAAGACCAGGTCATTGAAGCGCTTTCTTACCATTGCCTATCATTTCGCAGAAAATAGTCAATTTTCTACAGTTGTAATTTTTACTCCGTTCGCTTGCACACCAAGACCGAAAGTGCGCTCCCTGAGTGGGAGGCGAGCAAGCAAGATAAGCAGGGGAGGCAGCCATATCAGAAATATTCCCTGGTATTACTTTGACCTGGACGCTTTGGAATGATCCTCGCCTTTCTTATCTTTGACTCCAGCCGCGCGCTTCGCTGGCGTTTCCACTGAAGCGATCAACGCCCTGCAATTGGCGTCCTCGGCCAGTCCGGTTTCAATGGTCGGGATGAGTGCTGCTAAAGGTGTCGCAAGAACTCCCAGTAAGACCGCTGCCCCCGCGCGTATGGCCAGTATCTTGTCGGGAAGGATTGTGGGATCCTTGAAGGTGCCTTCTATGTGAATAGGGGTGCGAAGGCTCAGGATGCTGACATCTTTGGCTTGGGGAGATAGTTTCATGTCAATCGTTTCTTCAGCTAGGCTTATCTGTCCTTCACCGACAATTTTGGTATCGGTGGTGTCAATAACGAAAGCTTTGCTGCTCATGATGCCTTTCTTGATATCAAAGTCGATTACCCCGCACCTTACCGGCACGTTTTTGTCTCCGGCAAACAGGAGCTTGATGATCTGGCCCCCATCAAGTCCGATCACTTCCAGCAACAGCTTGCTGATCTGACCGCCAGACATGATCAGCCCAAAATCACCATCGGCCGAACCCAGCAATGCACCGACGGACTTGCCGTGACTTTTGATATCCATTGCACCGCCGATCAGACCCGTGCTGCTCTTCGTGATTTCGAGCTTGGGAAAGAGCTTCGGCAGTTGCAGGCGCTTGACTTCAATTTTGACTTCGCCGTCAGGCACCTCCTTGCGCGCATTTATCTTGATATTGGAAACGATATTCCCGCCGGCAACAGCAAAGTTGACAGGATCCAGCGTCAACAACCCATCGTCGATTTTCAGGCGACTTACGAGATGCTCCACCGGCAGTTCCTTGTTGCGGATCGATTCTCCACTGAACTTTACGTCGGCGTCCATTGCTTTCAGGCGATCCACCCGGAACTCCTGGTCCGGTAGAAGACGATGCCGCTGTTCCTTTATTGATTCCTTTTTTTCCTTCTTTTCCGCGGGCGTATCCTGTGGTTGGGGGCCTCGCCGCGCCCCAATAAAACCCTGAAGATCACCCAGGTCGAGAACTTTCGATACCAAGTCGCCGCGAAGCAGGGGACGTTCGCCACCCATTTCGAACAGGATGTTGCCGCCAAGATCGCTGTTGCCCACTTTTCCGGAAAGTCCCTTCATGGACCACTCGGTGTCATGGTGCAATACTCTCCCGGAAATATGGTATGGCGGCGAGGGGAAAATGACGATGCCGGTTACCGGGTAGAGCGCCGATAAATCCTCTCCGTGTAAATCCAGCTTCAAGTCCACTTCCGCCATCTCGGCCAGCCCTTTGATCGTCCCGTCTGCACTTGCGCGCGTTGTTCCGACCTCGGCACTTGCTTTGATCGGATAGGGAACAGCCTTATCCGCAAGTGACATTATCTTGCCACCTTGGGCTCTCATTGTGAATTTCAGGTCGGTAAATTTACCTTCCGCTGCCACATGAAGGGGCAGTTCTCTGGCATCCATCGCTGAATCCGTGAATACATCGGCTGCTATATCTGTCTTGGTCTTCGGATCACGGAAGAGGACTTTTCCCTGATCCAAAGTGAATTGGCCAATTTGAGGCAGTTCCATCTTTTTTTCTTCTTTTTTCAGGTCCCAATTTCGCTTCCCATCCATACTTTTTTCCAGGAGTACCCGGGGCCGCGTGATGGATAGCTCGGGCAACACGATGTCGCCGGACAGGAGGTCCCATAGACTGATTCGCACAGCAACCTTATCCACGGCAACCATGGGTTGTTCGGTTCCCCACTCGGCATTTGCAAGCGAGAGTCCTTCAACGCTGACGAGGGGATTGAGCGAAAGGTTTACATCGAGATCGCCGCGAATTGTAAATTCACGGCCTGTCTTCTCCGTAACCTGCCGTTCGATATAGGGTTTTAGCATATTCCAGTCGAACCATAGGACGAATGCTATGACAAGCAGCAGCAATGCAACGCCGGAGACCGATAGTATTTGTCTGGTACGGACTTTCATGGGAAGACGAGTTCCTGGTTCTGCAGCAGAAGAAGACAGATTCATGATACTTCTGCCCATACCACGGTTCGGTACGTCAGCGCACACTGGGAGGGCTGCAGCGAGTACCTGCAACCGAGTGCGGATTTGGGTGCCGCCTGAACTGAAATAAACTGAGATAAATGCGGTAGGGGGATGCAGAACTCAGGGGCGAAGGGGGAGAAAAGGCCGACAGTTAGGGCTTTCGCACGTCACGAAAGAGGCGATCAAACTCCTTCTTGACGACGTCATAGCATTCGCAGACATGTTCCTGCAGCCCTACGCGGTTGAGGACGGTAATATGTCCTCGACGGTAGCGGATGATTTCGGCGTGTTGCAACTTGCCAGCAGCCTCGGTAATGCCCTCACGGCGCACGCCCAGCATACTGGCAATGAGTTCCTGAGTCATGACCAGTTCCTGGGAGTTCAATCGATCGAGCGTCAGCAGCAACCAGCGGCACAACTGCTGTTCGATCGTGTGATGTCGATTGCATACAGCGGTCTGGGAGATCTGTGTAATGAGCGCCTGGGTATAGCGCAGCAATACGCGCTGCAGCGGGCCTCCCTGATTGAACTCCTGCAGCAGGAGAGCGCCCTTCAGGCGGTAACAGTAGCCAGCCGTCTGAACCGTTGCCCAGGTAGGCGTGTTCTCACCGCCCATGAACAACGAAATGCCCAACATACCCTCATTCCCTACGCCAGCAACTTCTGACGATGAACCATTTTCCAGAATATAGTGCAGAGAAATGATGGCCGACGTAGGAAAATAGACATGGGAGAGGCGCCCACCGGATTCGCACAGCACATCGCCAAGTGGCATATGAATCAGTTCCAGATGGGATTTCAGACGTTCGAGTTCAGCCGGGGGCAGAGCGGCTAGAAGGTGGTTTTGGTTGAACTGTGGCGGGGGACTTTGCATCCGCTAGTAGGCTAGTAGAAGAGAGAAAGTCTCATGAAGTCGGGCGTGGCCTGGGTATACTGAAAGAAATGTGAATGCATTAAAAGGATTTCACAAGTTTGCCGGCTGCAAGATACCCGTTCAGACCTATGATAGCATTTCTTTCCAGGAGATCCCGATGTGCGCGGCGAGGTTTTGAGTATTCCATCTTACCGGTTGCCATATTGTGCGCTAGCGTACATACTACGGATGAGCTATTCGTTTATCATTTTCCTGCTTGAAAAAAATGCCTGCAAAGATGGTTGTGATCTGCGTCGGAAAGACGTTTGCATCGTTCAAGCCGGTTTCTTTATACATCGACCCGATATCCAGAGAGAATTGCAAGAGGACTTGGGATTGGAAATTGTAACGATGTTCCCTGTGAAATCCCGGTAATAATTTCATGCGGCCCACCCCAGTGAGGTAACAGGCCCTGTGAAGACACCCGATAGAGAAGGTGTCAGGCAATACTTCCAGAATCGCTCTTTCGCTTTTCTTTTAACCATGCGGGTTCCGGAAAGCGCTGCCAACTCCAGGAGCTCTGGGGCATGAACTTCCGGTACCCAAAGAACAGGACGGGAGCAGAATGTCATGTGGCGCAGCCCTTCTATCTGAAGGGCAGGCGATTTTAATTTCGCTGCTGACCGGACACAGCCTGGAGAATATCCCAATTGAACGCTAAAGGCACCCCTGTTTCTGAACTTTTGAGTTCGGTTACCGCGCGGCTTCGCAATATCGGAAAACCGCGTATTCCACTGAGTGAAGAACTTCCCCTGCGGTCCGAACTGTTCGGTGCGGATCAGATGGAGCTTTACGGGGGCATACTTGCGGCTTCACACGAGTTATCGTCGGCGCGCGGGACCGATCAGTTACTGGCCAGGCTGGATGAGAATGAGGCGACGCTATTCAATATCTGCCGTGTGCTGACCGAGGCAGTCATGGCGGATAAGCTGCTCACTCCGGCAGGGGAGTGGCTCTACGACAACTTTTACCTCATCGAGGATCAGATCCGCACTGCCAAGCGTCACCTTCCCAAAAGCTATAGCCGCGAATTACCTCTCCTTGCCAAGGGAACATCCGCCAATCTCCCCCGTGTATACGATATAGCATTGCAAGCCATATCGCACGGGGACGGGAGAGTGGATACAGAGAGCCTCAGACGCTTCGTAACCGCGTACCAGTCGGTCGTCAATCTGCAACTGGGCGAACTATGGGCGATACCGATCATGCTGCGGCTATCGCTGATCGAAAATCTCCGGCGTGTCGGCGTGCATGTGGCAGCGGGCCGAACAGACCGCAATCTCGCTGATACCTGGGCCGATGAAATCATCCGGGTGGCAGCAAAAGACCCGAAAAGTCTTGTTCTCGTCATTGCAGATATGGCGCGATCGAACCCCCCCATGACAACCCCGTTCATTTCGGAGCTGGTGCGCCGATTGCAGGGACAGGGACCAGCTCTGGCGTTTCCGTTGACCTGGATCGAGCAGCGACTGGCCGAATCAAACCAGACGATCGACCAGCTGGTGCAATTGGGAAACCAGCAGCAGGCTGCCGATCAGGTTTCCATCTCGAACAGTATCAACAGCTTGCGGACGCTGGGCGCCATAGACTGGCGCGAATTCGTCGAAACCACCAGTGTTGTGGAACAGACCCTCCGGGAAGATCCAGGCGGAATCTATGCGGAAATGGATTTCGCCAGCCGCGACCACTACCGGCATGCGGTGGAGCGATTGGCCAAGGCAAGCCCTCTGTCGGAAGTTGACGTGGCCCGGACAGCGCTTCGCCTGGCCCGTGAGGCAACGACAAGTACCGTCGAGGAGAACGTTAGGGAGCATGTCGGATTTTACCTGACGGACGATGGCCTCGCTGATCTTGAGGAAGCGATAAAGGTCCACTGGTCGCTGCGTGAACAATTCTGGCGCGCAACCCGCAAATACCCGCTTTTCTGGTATCTCAGCAGTATCGCATTAGTCACGCTGGGTCTGACGGGCGCCCTGCTGGCTGAAGCGCTCGAGGATGGTGCAAGTGGGTGGCTATCAGGTCTTGTTGGCGTACTCGCGCTGTTTGCGATGAGTCAGCTGGCTGTGGCACTGGTCAACTGGGCGAGTCCTTTTCTGGTGAAACCTCATCTGCTGCCGCGAATGGATTTCTCCAACGGCATTCCCTCCACATTTCAAACGCTGGTCGTGGTTCCAACCATGTTGTCGCGGGAATCGGAAGTCGCGGCCCTGGTGGAAGCGCTTGAAGTCCGGTTCTTGGCAAATCAGGACGAGAATGTCTATTTCGGTTTGCTCACCGACTTCATGGATGCGAATCAGGAAACGCTTCCCGAAGATGACTCCTTATTGAGAATCGCCCGCACGGGCATCGAGGATCTCAACCGGAAGTATGGGAGCCATATTGCAGGTGACATGATCGGTGGTACGAATGGTGCCCCGGAAGCGTCAGCGCAGAAACAGGAAACCCGGTTTTTTTTGTTCCATCGCCCTCGCCGCTGGAATCCGCAAGAGGGGGTGTGGATGGGTCATGAGCGCAAGCGCGGAAAACTGGCGGACTTGAATACGCTCTTGCGTGGCGAAGGAAGGGAAGCATTTTCCATCGTGGTGGGCAATACGGATTTGCTTGCCAATATCAAGTACGTCATCACCCTCGATACCGATACCCAATTACCCCGGGAGATCGCCCACCAGTTTGTCGGAGCGATGGTGCATCCCTTGAACCGGCCACGCCTCAAGGGGACCGGCGGGAAGGCTGTGGTAACGGAAGGCTACGGCATTCTGCAGCCCCGGGTGGCGGTGACATTATCGAGCACCAACCGGTCCCGGTATGCATGGCTGTTTGGTGGTGAAGCAGGCATCGATCCATATACCCGGGTTGTTTCTGACGTATACCAGGATTTATTCTACGAAGGCTCCTTTGTCGGAAAAGGGATCTACGACGTGGATGCGTTCGAGCAATCGGTCTGCCGGCGTTTTCCCGAGAACAGGATTTTAAGCCATGATCTCCTGGAAGGCTGCTACGCTCGCGCCGGCCTGTTGAGCGATGTACAGCTGTATGAGAAATTCCCATCGCGTTACAGCGCGGACGTAAGCCGCCGTCACCGGTGGATACGGGGGGATTGGCAACTGGCGAGCTGGTTGCTCGCCCGGGTTCCCGGCCCCGGCGGAAGTTATCAGCCAAACCCGCTTTCCATCCTGTCGAGATGGAAGCTGATGGATAACCTCCGGCGCAGTCTTGTACCGGTAGCCCTGCTGCTGCTTCTACTGGTGGGCTGGCTGGCGCTCGACAATGCATGGTTCTGGACACTGGTTGTGGTCGGCACGGTCGTTATCCCGAGCGCTATTACCATGACCTCCGATCTGCTGAAGAGACAGGCCGAAGTGCCTCTACGCTCTCACATCGTCACTACGATACGCACTGCCGGACGGCATTTCGCGCAAAACCTGTTTGGGCTGGCCTGTCTCCCGTACGAGGCTTATTTCAGCCTCGATGCGATACTGCGCACCCATGTGCGACTCTTCCTCACACACCGCCGGCTTCTTGAATGGACTCCTTCCCATCTTGCGGAACACGAATATGATTCGACGAATAGATGGGGCGGCCTCGGCACTTCCTTCAGGGCGATGTGGATAGCGCCGGCGACCGCGGTAGCAGCAGGCGCGGGAATGATAGTGGTTGCTCCCGTGGCGCTGATTCCGGCCTTGCCCATACTGCTTTTGTGGGCGGCAGCGCCATTTATTGCCTGGTGGATAAGCCAGCCTCTTCCGCTGCGCAGCACGGAGTTAAGCAAGGGGCAACTCCACTTTTTACGTCAGACTTCGCGCCGCACGTGGTATTTCTTCGAAACTTTCGTCGGTCCTGAGAATAACTGGCTGCCGCCTGATAATTTTCAGGAGCACCCGGTGGCGACTGTCGCGCACAGGACATCGCCAACCAACATGGGATTGGCGCTGCTCGCAAATGTGACTGCCTATGACTTCGGCTACATTGGCCCATTGCAGCTCATCGAGAGGACCGAAAACACGCTTGAATCGATGGAAACCCTGGAACGGCATGCCGGCCATTTTTACAATTGGTACGATACGCAGACAAGAACTCCCTTGACGCGTTACGTATCGAGCGTGGACAGCGGTAATCTTGCAGGTCACCTATTGACATTGCGTGCCGCGCTGATGGCAATAGCGGATAGGCTGGTCGTCCATGAAGAGTTATTTCCGGCTCTTGCCGATACTCTGCAGATTCTCGAGAGAACTCCTGGTTCCGAGGCTGCCAGTGCTCCTTTATCCGGGTTCGGGAAGGCGCTGGCGCTCGTAAGGGAAAGCTCTCCGCATACTCCTTTCAGCCTGCATGTCGAACTGGATCGACTGGCTGCACTTTCCAGGGAAATCGTGCATGAGATCGAGAAAGCGCGCCGTGCTTCAGCCGGGCAGGAAGCGCATGAATGGGCAATGGCATTAAATCGGCAATGTGAGCGCGCTCTTGCTGAACTTGGCAGCCTCATACCCTCTGCCGCACTGGAGAACTCCGATGCAGCCACGGAGATCCCCTCCTTGCGACAACTTGCAAACCAGGGTGGGGAAGCAGCGCGTGAACATCTGGCTGTTCTCGAACGCCTGGTCTTTCAGGCGGGAGAAATGGCGAAAATGGAGTATGGCTTCCTGTTCAACCCCGCGCAGCGGCAGCTTGCGATCGGGTACAACGTGGGTGAGCAGCGACGGGACGCCAGCTACTATGATCTGTTGGCATCAGAGGCGCGGTTTACCAATTTTGTCGCCATTGCACAAGGCGAGTTGCCGCAGGAAAGCTGGTTTGCGCTGGGACGGATGCTTACAGCTTACAATGGAGAGACCGCTTTGCTCTCCTGGAGCGGCTCGATGTTCGAATACCTCATGCCGCTACTGGTAATGCCCACCTTTGAAAACACGCTTCTTGACCAGACCTGCAAGGCAGCTGTCAACAGGCAGATTGCCTATGGGCGGGAGCGGGGGGTGCCCTGGGGTATTTCGGAATCCGGCTACAACGCTGTAGACGTTCAGTTCAATTATCAGTATCGGGCGTTCGGTGTGCCCGGCCTGGGCATCAAGCGCGGCCTGGGAGAAGACCTGGTCATTGCACCTTATGCATCCGCTCTGGCATTGATGGTTGCACCGGAAGCCGCCTGCCGTAATCTGGAGGAGCTGGCTGCTCTGGATATGATGGGAAAATTCGGCTTTTACGAAGCGCTGGATTATACGCCCTCGCGACTGCGCCGGGGCGAGACGTCCGCGATCGTGCGCTCATTCATGGCTCACCATCAGGGAATGAGTTTTCTTTCGCTCGCATACCTGCTGCTTGACCGGCCCATGCAGCGGCGGTTCGATTCCGAACCCATATTCCAGGCAACCATGCTCCTGCTGCAGGAGAGAATTCCCAAAGCTACTGTCATACGTTCCCCCATCGCCGAGCTCCCCGATGTACGGGTGATCAAGGAGCTTCCGGAAATGCCGATCCGGCTGCTTTCAACCGCCAACACGCCGATTCCGGAGGTGCAGCTTCTCTCCAATGGCCGGTATCATGTCATGGTGACCAACAGCGGAGCGGGGAGCAGCCGCTGGAAGGATCTGGCCATTACGCGCTGGCGGGAAGATGGAACCTGCGACTACTGGGGGACTTTCTGTTATTTGCGCGACGTTGCGAGCGGCGAGTTCTGGTCGAATACCTATCAGCCCGTGCTGAAAGAGCCAAAGCGTTACGGAGTGGTTTTTTCCGAAGGACGGGTCGAGTTCCGCCGGCGGGATCTGGATTTCGATACTCATACCGAGATTACCGTATCGCCCGAGGATGATATCGAGCTGCGGCGGATTCGTATCACCAATCGCGCCTGGACGCGGCGGGAAATCGAGGTCACGTCTTATGCTGAGGTCGTGCTGGCGCCCGCGATGGCCGATGCTCAGGCGCCCGCCTTCAGCAATCTCTTCGTGCAAACGGAAATATTAGCGGACCGGCACGCCATTTTATGCAGCAGGCGTCCTCGTTCCCAAAGTGACCCGGTGCCATGGATGTTCCACTTGATGACGGCAGATGGGGCCACTCCTGAAGCGGTTTCCTACGAGACTGATCGCATGGCATTCATTGGGCGGGGAAACGATGTGTCTGCGCCGGTGGCAATGATGGAAGCGGGACCGCTGTCCGGCAGTTCGGGTTCAGTGCTCGACCCGGTCGTTGCCATCCGCAAGCGGATGATGCTCGAGCCGGGGGAGTCGGCAATCGTGGATATTGTCACGGGCGCGGGAGATTCACGTCACGCGGTCATGCATCTGGTAGAAAAATACCAGGACCAGCATCTGAAAAACCGCGTTTTCGATCTCGCCTGGACTCATAGCCTCGTTGTCCTGCGCCAACTCAATGCAACTGAAGCTGATGCACAGCTGTTTGGGCGCATGGCGGGTTCCATCCTGTATGCAAGTCCTTATCTGCGCGCCGACGAGGCACTGCTGAGCAAGAACCGGCAGGGACAATCGGGTTTATGGGGTTATGCCATCTCCGGTGACCTGCCTATTGTGTTGCTGCAGATCAACGATATGGCCAATATCGACCTGGTACGCCAACTGGTGCAGGCACATGCCTATTGGCGCGTGAAAGGGGTGGCGGTCGATCTGGTCATCTGGAACGAGGATCATTCAAGTTACCGCCAGCAACTGCATGATCACATCATGGGGCTTCTGGCTGGCAGTGCGGAAGCCCATGTGCTCGATCGGCCAGGCGGTATTTTCATCCGCCGTGGGGAGCAGATTGCTCCGGAAGACCGGATCCTGATGCAGGCGGTGGCGCGCGTGATTATTTTCGACACGAATGGGAAACTGGTCGAACAGTTGACGAACCGCCTTCCGGCCGACCTTCCGCTGCGGCCACACCCCCTGAAACCGGTGCAGCGCTCCAACGCCGAAGAAACCGGGGCATTGCCGCAGCGGAATCTATTGTTTGATAACGGTTTTGGCGGTTTTGCTTCCGATGCGCGCGAATACGTCATCGCTGTTGGGCAGGATCGGAGAACACCAGTTCCATGGTCAAATATTCTGGCGAATCCGCATTTCGGTACGGTTATCTCCGAAAGCGGAAACGTTTATACCTGGTGTGAGAATGCCCATGAATACCGGCTGACTCCGTGGCATAACGACCCGGTCTGCGATTCCAGTGGAGAGGCCTACTATCTGCGAGACGAAGAAAGTGGGGATTTCTGGTCGCCTGCTCCTCTTCCGAGTCCTGGAGCCGCCTCCTACGTTACCCGCCACGGATTCGGCTACAGCGTATTCGAGCATGCAGGAAAGGGTGTTTTTTCCGAACTGTGGGTTTATGTTGCTCGTGACATTCCGATCAAATTCGTTGTATTGCGGATTCGCAATGATTCCGGACGGCCCCGGAGACTTTCCGCAACAGGGTACGTGGAGTGGGTGTTGGGGGACCTTCCCGAGAAGACGCGAATGCATGTGGTCACGGAGATCGATCCTGCAAGCGGGGTGCTGCTTGCGCGCAACCCCTACAATAACGAGTTTTCAAGCCGCGTGGCATTTTTCGATGTCGATGACAGAACGCAAAGTGTGACTGGCGACCGGACGGAATTTATCGGCCGAAATGGACGAATGCGAAATCCCGCAGGTATGGCTGCTCAGGATCTTTCGGGCCGGGTAGGAGCAGGACTGGATCCCTGCGGCGCTATCCGTGTTCCTTTTGATTTGCCCGCGGGCGCGACGCGAGAGGTTGTTTTTCGCCTGGGCGCGGGGCTTCACCGTGAAGATGCGCTGGAAACCGTCCAAAGGATGCGCGGACTACAGGTTGCACATGATGAACTTGAAAAGGTGCGCCGCTACTGGGACCGAACGCTCGGGGGCGTGCAGGTGGAAACCTCCGATCCATCCGTCAACGTGATGGTCAATGGCTGGCTGGTGTATCAGGTAATTGCCTGCCGCCTGTGGGGGCGCAGCGGATACTACCAATCCGGTGGCGCTTTCGGATTCCGCGATCAATTGCAGGATGTGATGGCACTGGTTCACGTCGAACCCGCTCTGGTGCGTGAGCACCTGTTGCGAGCTGCGGGCCGCCAGTTTATCGAAGGGGATGTTCAGCACTGGTGGCATCCCCCCGTGGGACGCGGTATCAGGAGCCGCTGCTCGGATGATTACCTCTGGCTGCCCCTGGTCGCTTGTCACTATGTCGTGACGACCGGGGATACCGGAGTGCTGAACGAAACAGTATCTTTTCTCGAAGACCGGCCTGTCGCTTCAGACGAGGAATCATACTACGATCTGCCTGCTCATTCCGCTCAGGTGTCCAGTTTGTATGACCATTGTGTCCGTGCAATCGTGCATGGATTGCGGTTTGGCGAACATGGACTTCCTTTGATGGGTACGGGTGACTGGAACGATGGGATGAATCTCGTCGGTTTCCATGGCCGGGGCGAAAGCATCTGGCTCGCTTTTTTCCTGTATGACATTCTCATTAAATTTTCCGATCTTGCTGCCGGGCATGGTGATGCGGCCTTTGCCGAACGATGCAGGAAGGAAGCAGACAAGCTGGGCAAGAATATTGAACAGCATGGCTGGGATGGAAAGTGGTATCTCCGCGCCTATTTCGACGATGGTTCTCCACTGGGTTCTTCCAGCAATACCGAATGCCGCATCGACTCGATCGCGCAAAGCTGGTCGGTTTTATCTGACAGAGGCTCTCCTGAGCGCCAGCGGCAGGCGATGCAAGCGGTGGATGAACAGCTTGTCCGGCGGGATGCTCGCCTGATTCAGCTTCTCGATCCTCCTTTCGATCAATCCGACCTTAATCCAGGCTATATCAAGGGCTACGTGCCGGGCGTGCGGGAGAACGGGGGGCAATATACGCACGCGGCGATATGGGCAACAATGGCCTTTGCAGTCCTGCGGGATCACAAGCGGGCATGGGAACTGCTTTCCATGATCAATCCAGTAAACCACGGGCGGTCCTCACAGGCTGTATCGGTCTACAAGACCGAGCCCTATGTCGTCTCAGCCGATGTTTATGCGGTGGCTCCCCATACGGGCCGAGGTGGGTGGTCGTGGTACACAGGTTCCGCAGGCTGGTTGTACCGCCTGATGCTGGAAACACTGTTGGGTCTTACCAGGGAAGGGGCGAAACTTCATTTCAACCCCTGCCTGCCAGAAGACTGGGCCAGTTTTACGGTGAAATACCGCTATGGGGAAACCGTCTATCCGATCATTGTTAATCAGGTAGCTATCGATCCGGATAAGGAGGTCGTTATCGTAGACGGTGCCGAGCAGCGTGAGCTGACTCTCAGCCTTGTCGATGACAGGGTACCCCACAATGTAGAAGTGCGGGTGAGCCGTTCTCGCGATACGCTCAAACAATGAATCCGGAACTGTTGAATCCGAACTGAGTCGCCTTTGGATTCATAAGATGAGGGGTAAATCCACTTTTACCAGCCGGCCAAGCTAGTTAGGCATTGAGGATTTCTGATTTTACCGGGAAGGGCTCGTCGCGGCTGCTATAGGGGCAGGCAAGGCTTGGCGTGTTGCTGGAGGAGCTTACCTTACTACACAAGGATTTCCTTTTGCTACATTGTTGCTACCCGAACTACTGTTCTTTAAACAGCCCCCATGCGTCGAATCACCATCCCGACGAGAGCCAGACCCGCGAGCATCAGGGCGTAGGATGAGGGTTCCGGGACCATGGCGATCGCAACAACCTGGCCGACGTTATTGATCCCGGTTGCGGTGGTGAGGATAACGCCTTCAGGCAAATGCACCAGCGCGTTTAAATCCATCATGCCGGTTCCATGCGGGCCGGTGACAAAAGCATGCTCGGAACCTGTTGCGGTTTCAGAACTTCCCACTACCTGTCCGGCTTTATTGATATCCATCGCGTCACTGAAGCTTCCGCCGAGAGTACCAAGGTCGATCATACCCTGGCCATTCGGCCCGGTGATGAAAGCATGTTCGGAACCTGCGGCAGTTTCAGAACGTCCCACTACCTGCCCGCTGTCATTGATTCCGGAAACAAAACTGCTGGCTCCACCAAGAGTACCGAGGTCAGTCATGCCCATGCCATTCGGACCGGTGATGAAAGCGTGCGTCGAATAATCGGCCATCTCTGCCTCGACCGCTACCTGGCCGGTATTATTAATGTCGATGGCCCTACTGGAAGTTCCGCCGAAAAGACCTAGATCTATTGTGCCTGCACCATTTGGACCGGTTATGAAAGCATGCTCCGAACCGCCATTTTCGCCTGTCCATGATCCCCCTGCCACCCGCCCGGCATCATTGATACCGTAAGCTCTAGTGAAGTCAGATCCATCTTTAGCTAAAGACTCTATCGAAGTCCTTCCCTCCCCATTAGGTCCAGTGATATACGCATGGAAAAAAAGGGGTACGTCTGGAGGTTCCTGAAGACCTCCCACTACCTGTCCGGCATTGTTGATATCGCTGGGATTCAAGCTCAGCTCGGTAATGCCGACTCCATTGGGGCCAGTAATAAACCTGGTAAAACTAGGCTCAGGACTCATTAATTGAGATAGAAGATGACGGTAGCGGCGATACAGATGGCGGAGAAGAAGGTGTGGGCGCAACGGTCATAACGCATGGCGATGCGTCGCCAGTCCTTGAGCCTGGCGAACATATTTTCTACCTTGTGGCGTTGCTTGTAGAGTTCCCTGTCGTATTCGATCTGGGTTTTACGGTTCTTCTTCGGGGGAATGCAGGGCGTAATACCCTTTTCTCTGAGGGCTGCCCTGAACCAGTCAGCATCATAGCCGCGATCCCCCAGCAACTCTTTTGCCTTGGGTAGAACAGGCAACAACAGGGCCGCACCCTTGTAATCGCTCATCTGCCCTTCGGAGAGCAGCAGGACAACAGGCTTGCCCATGCTGTCGCACACGGCATGGAGTTTTGAATTCAAGCCGCCCTTGGTGCGACCGATACGGCGGGGAACATCCCCTTTTTTAAAAGGCTGGCTGCCGTACGGTGCGCCTTCAGATGTGTGGCGTCAATCATTAGCCGATCGGGCGTTTCCTCTTTGCCAGCCAGTTCCGCAAAAATGCGGTTGAATATACCCATCCTGCTCCAGCGCATGAAGCGATTGTAGAGCGTCTTGTGCGGGCCGTAGCTTTTGGGAGCGTCCTTCCATTGCAGGCCGTTCTTTATCACGTAAATAATCCCGCTGAGCACCCGCAAATCATCCACACGCGCCACCCCATGGGACAAGGGAAAATAAGGCTTTATGCGGTTGAATTGTTTCTCTGACAGCATAAAAAGATCACTCATGGCAACTCCTCCTGACATAAGTGAATCACATCCGCTCACTTCCGTGAATCCCAAAATTAATAGGTCCTGAGCCTAGGAATAAAAAATTGAACAGGAATAGAAGGAGGACTTGTGCTAGCCGTACCGACCACCCGTCCGGAATCATTGATGGCCGATGCGTAAGTGGAATCCCCCAAAGCTTCCAATTTGGTCCATTCTTTCGTATTCAGGTCGATAAGGTACGAGGCATCCTGCCCGAAGGCAGGGGAAAGAAAGCCTGCACTTGCGCTCAGCGAGACGGCAAGGACCAAGATCCGCACCTTGGAACCGCAGGTCGTTTTCATGACAAATCACCCCTTCTTTAATGGTGGGACCAATGCTCACTCACTTTCTCCCTTACTTTCTCCCTTACTCACTTTCTCCCCCGCTCAGCAATGTTATTGTCGATTTATGCCACGCTTTGCTCCTCGTATAGATGATCAGGCGATAAGCCGGATTGAGCGAGGAGGAGTTTCCTTCACAGAAGCGCCAATCTTGCTCAAACCCAGGTTATAGGGAATGACCAGGAGCGTGGGCGGAACGAGACGGAAGCCGACAAGGGGGCTCGCCAGGAGTGGAATGTGTAAATATGTGTGGGGAAACCCCAGCCGGGGTAGGAGGCGCTTTCGTTGGTGTGCCTCGTCTTGCTGACGGATGCGCTCCAGGCATGGGGGAGGGGATAAACCCGCTCGTCAAGGCGTGGGTATAGCGCTGGAGCAGATAACGCAGAGGGCTTCCCAACTCAAACTCGCTTCTCAGGCTCGCGGCACTGAGACGATAGGCGTAGCCCGCGGTTGCCACCAGGGCCTGAGTCGGCGCGATCTTTCTCCCCATCAGCATGGAAATACCGAATACTCCCTCCTTGCCGATAGCGGCAATTTTTACTGTCTCTCCTTTATCGGAAACAGTAAGCAGGGAGATGACGCTGCTGATAGGGAAATACACCAGGTCCAGTTCGCCCCCGTTTTCATAGACCGACCAGCCCTGTGATAGTGCGACAAGTTCAAGGGAAGGTTGCAAACGCTCATAATCCTTTTGGGGGAGAGCCCCTAACAAAAGATTTTGCTTGTGAGAAAGGTTGTGCGGGGGAGTGCTTTGTGGGGGAGTAAGAATGTGTGACATGTGTTCCTCACTATTCGCCGGTGCGATAAAAAATTTTCCTTTATTCTTTGGAAGAGATTACCTGTTAATTTACACAGGCGTATGTGCGGTGCCAGACAGACATTCGCTTTGAAAAAAGAAAAAATCAGTTATGCTCGTGTACGAGATAAGGAAAGGTTGGGTTTGAATTCAATATAGTTACTTTTACAGGAGGATGTAATGGGTAGAACCACCAGGGGAAGCAAAGAAAAACTCATCAAAGATTTCCGTTCGGTTATTGCTGATACAGAGGAATTAATGAAGTTCGTAAGCAACGAGGGCGAAGGAAAGGCGCAAGTGCTGCGGGACAAGCTTAACCAGAACCTGAGTGTGGCCAAGGAATATTTACGCAATTTTGAGGATGTGGTGGTGGATAAATCCAGAGTCGCCGCACGTGCTACTGATGAATACGTACATGAGAATGCATGGCAGACGGTCGGGCTGGCGATTGCGGTGGGTATTCTGGTCGGATATTTGATAAGCCCGCGCGATTAGCCCGATTGAGATGGAGAAGCGGGGTGAGGGAAAAGGATCGATGATATTCGCAAGGAGAAGCCGGTCTTGAAAATCATCCTGCTGTCCGCGGAAGACATTTGATGCCCCTTAAAAAAACGATCTCTGTGCGAAGGAGGACTGGCAATGAAAATATCAACAACAGTTGTCGCGCTTGTCGTATTGCTGTCTGGGGGAAGCGCCAGTGCTGCCACCCCTTTCAGCAGTCTTATCGTATTCGGGGACAGCCTGTCCGATGCAGGAGACAATCCTTCCGCCGTCACCAGTCTTTACAAGAATCTGGGCGGGCATTGCGATCCTTTGCATCCCTGCCTGCCATCACAACTTGAGGCGTCATATGATGGGGGCCGCTTCTCCAATGGGCCCGTCGCCTCAGAGTATCTGGCGAAAAACCTCTTTCCCGCCGGAGTAAATACGGCTAATTTTCAAGGCTATGCCGTCGCCGGCGCTACGTCGGGTAATCACAACGTCGGTAATGATGCTGATCCAACAGGCATATTGAACCTGCCGGGCATGCAGCAGGAGGTGAATCTCTACATGAGTAATGCCCGCGGAGCAGCAGATCCGAACGCCTTGTACTTCGTTTGGGGCGGGAGCAATGATTATCTTATCCACGACTCTCCCGTCCAGGCCGCCCGAAACATAGGAAGTTACGTGAACGTGCTTGCAGCGGCGGGAGCGCGGAATTTTCTTGTGCCAAACCTGCCTGATCTCGGTCTTACGCCTTTCGCGAGGAGGGAAGGTGAAGTCTCGCAGGCGCACGACTATTCCGTTGTGTTCAATACGGAATTGGCGAGCCAGCTTGGAAGTCTCGACGGAACTCTTCCAGGGGTAAGCATCCACAGCTTCGACACATTCGCGTTATTGAATGATGTCGCACAGAATCCGGCCAATTACGGGCTCACCGATGTGACCAATCCGTGTTTCACTCTACTGGGGATTACATGCGACAATCCCGAGGTACGTCTCTTCTGGGATGATTTTCATCCCACCACTAACGCTCATGCCATTCTGGCGGCAGGCTTCGCCTCTGCGATACCGGAGCCAGCGGCAATCTTTATGTTCATGCTTGGCCTGCTGGTGCTTGCCTCGGCAGTAAGCAGGAGACAAAAAACCATGTCAGGGCGGCGACAGCTGCAAGCCCACATGTCGAGGTGGTAGAGGTGACGATATTACCTGTAACGACTTCCCCGCTATTTCCATCCCTATGCTGGTGACATTCAAGACTTCTGCCCATGCTGACATCATCATGTTCGGTGACATTGCAAAACAGTTGCTGAAGATGATGGGGCATAGCGGGACCGTGCCCAGTGCGATGGTAGCAGATGAAGTGCCTGCAGCGCTCGACCGCCTGAGGCATGCTGTCGAGGCGGAAAGAGCGGACGAGGCACAGAAGTCGCAAGACAATGCCGAACAGGCGGATGACCAGAGTGTCAGCCTGAAGTATCGCGCATTACCGCTGATTGAACTGCTCTCCGCAGCAGCCCGGAAGCACTGCGATGTGATGTGGGATAAAACCTAGATTTTGATTGAATGTCGAAACTGGACAGGCGCGGCGGAAGCAGCGGCGTTGCGTGGAGCCGCCCCGATCAGGACGGCAATATTCAGCAGCGGAGATTAATGCATGCTTCTTCGGCGCACCATTGCACCCATCAACCCAAGGCCCGCCAACAACATTGCATAAACTTCGGGTTCGGGGACCACGCCTGCCACTAGCGTTGCTGTAACGCCGTACTTTGTTGAGAGGTCGGGATTGCTGCCTTCCTGGGCAAAATAGTCCGTGCCGCCGACGAACACAGAGTAGTCGCCGGGCTTGAGATTCATGAATGTATGCGAAACCTTGCCGTCGGGCGTACCGTCGGAGCCGAAGCCAGTACCATCATAGGCATGACCGATATACTTGAAGAAACTCAGGCTTGCGGGGATGGGGGTTCCGTTCAACTCGCCCGGGTCGTTACCGATCGACCAATCCGCCAGAGCTTTGAATGATCCCTCTGTACCGGGGTCACGATTGGCAACCGATATTTCGGCAGAATCATAATCGGCCTTCACGGGGGCCAGGTGCGCCAGGCCCTCATAGAGAGAGAAACCAGGTTTCAGGCCCAGCTGGGAAGTCAAGACGTTGCCCAGATGGTCACTCACCTGGGAAGTTGCCTGTTCGAATGTGAGTGTCACGTTCGTTTCCTCAGCAAGGGTAAAACGGTAGGGACGCAGTTTGTGGCTATCGCCATTGTCTGAGTCGGTCCCATCGATCCAGCCGTAATTGCCTGTAACCGCCTGATCGGACAACCTTGCTGTGCTATAAGTGTTGTCGAAAGTACCGAAATTGCGGTCCGTATAACCCACATGCGCCATCGCGGGCAGCGAGATGATGGCGGTGACAGTGGCGGTGACAGCGGGCAGATACCTGAATGCTTTTTTCATATTGCTCCCTCGTTGATTGTCTATTGAAGGTATGTGTTTTTCCGTATTTTTAAGATATCGGCATATTGATGCTTATGTGCCGATGTTGGGGAGTATTTATTATTCATACCGATAAATCAATGTGACATATTGTCGCATGCGGCAATTTGTCGCAGCATTCCTGCCGGAATGCTGCGGGGAGCGCGGGCTGGACCGAAAGAAGCAATGCTCTAGTAAGATATGACGTGAATAAATAGGGAGAGGGCGCCGAGAACCTGAGAACTGAAAGATGCGTTGTGGATGGAGGTCGTTGTGGAGGAGAATCCTGGGTGCCGGGATGACAGAATGATATTGTTGCGGCGCCTGAAGATACGGCTGGTCAGGTAGCGCTAGTGCTGGTATGGGTCAGCTTTTTTGATCCGACGAGGTTATCGATGGCCGTAATCAATGCAACGGAATCCACAGGCTTGGGCAGGTGTTTCTGGTAGCCTGCGCTCATCATTTTGGCTCTGTCCTCCGGATGGGCGAATGCCGTGAGGGCGATAGCGGGAGTTGTCCCTCCATTTTCTGCCGAAAGGCTTCTCACCTCGGTGATGAACTGATACCCGTTTTTTTCGGGCATGCTGATATCACTGATAACAATATCCGGCTTCTCGGTCTTCAAGAGTTCCAGGCCATCTGCCGCACGCGCAGCCGTAATCACGCTTGCTTCCTGCTGCGCCAGAATCCGCCTGATGAGTTCGCGCGCATCCAGTTCATCATCGATAACCAGCACTTTCAATCCCTTGAACAACGACTGCGGTTCGATGCATTTCTGCGACGGGAGCGGTTCACTTTTTGTCTCGGGAACAGGAGGAGCGACCGGCAGTTTGATGATAAAGGATGATCCTTGTCCCTCACCTTGACTTTCTGCATGCACCGTTCCACCGTGAAGTTCCACCAGTTGCTTCACAATGGCGAGACCAAGACCGAGTCCGCCGTACTGCCGCGTAAGCGAAGCATCTCCCTGCCGGAAGCGGTCAAAGACATAGGGCATGAATTCGGGAGTGATTCCCAGCCCGGAGTCGCTTATCCTGATTTCGAGGAACAAGTCCCGCTGTTCTACTGTAACTTCTATTTTCCCGCCCTTGGGCGTAAATTTTATCGAATTGGAGAGCAGATTCCAGAGTATCTGCTGGAGTCGGTTGGAATCTCCAATGATGGAACCGACTTTTTTGCCCAACGTTTTTTGCAGAATGACCCCTTTGGCCTGCGCTGTCGGCCTTACTGATTCGACCGATGTCTCGACCAGGTTGGCGATATCCTGCTGACGCATATCCAGTCTGACTTTTCCGGATATGATGCTGCTCATCTCGAGGAGGTCTTCAATCAGCTTGTTCTGGGCACGTGCATTTCGCTCGATCGTTTCCAGTCCCATGTGGATGTTCTCTTTTTTAAGGTTTCCGCTCAGGATGAGTTGGGACCATCCCAGGATTGCATTTAACGGAGTTCTCAATTCATGGGAAAGGGTTGCGAGAAACTCGTCCTTGAGGCGACTTGCGCGCTCAGCTTCATTTCGGGCGATTCGTTCATTCTCGAGAAGTTGCTGCTTTTCCGCATCTGCCAGAGCTAATGCTTCGCCGAGCTTGGCGACCTCATTACTCGTCTCTTCCCCATAGCGGTTGGGAAGAATGCCCCGGCTGACTCCCGCGACCTGTCGGCCGAGATCGGCCAACGGCCGTAGTATGTTGAACCGGGTATAAAAAATGATGCCCATCGTGGCCACCAGGGCGACAAAGATAAGCGCCATCTCGAAGATGATCTGGCGTTCGAGCCGCGCCACGCCGAGATTTGATTGGGTTTGCATCCGTTCACTGAATAAATCAATGAATGTCTGGATCGGCTTCATGATGGCGGCTTTTTCCGCAATATACTGTTCACTGAACAGGAGCTTTATCGCCAGATCACGATCGGGCTCGCCGCGCACGGTAAAATTGCCGTCACCATCGGCGTATAAGCCTTCCATTGCGGCAAAGGCGCGCCGCTCGAGTTTGACCAGGTTGTTGGAGCGTTCCAGCGATTCTTTCAGCAAGGCATATTCCTCATTGTTCAGGCCTCCTTGCTGAAACTTCTCCAGTAGCGGGACAGCGCCGTTTTGCCTGACGACGGAAGTCTTGCCTGCCATCATGAGGTCCCAGTATGTCGGGGAATAGTTCAACGGTCGCGGATGCCGGCCATCGCGAATCTCGAGTATCTCGTTGAAATAACGTTTGTAGATGGGGTCTCCCGTGACAACATAGGTACGCGCCATGCGTGTGAGGTCATTGGAGGTGTGAAGCAGCTCATCCCCAAGCAGAAGCGCCTGGAATCGGTGACGCTCGGCGATATTGATCTCTTCACGAATACTCATCGAATGAAAGACGAGCGCACCGATCGCCGCAAGCAGCAGTGCAAGGGTAACATTGGAAAAACTGATAAAGTTTCTGATATTCATGAATGCATCTCGCTGCAATTGCCCGCCAATTATCGTTACCTATCGCATCAATTGCCTGTTTTAATTTTATACGTCCGGACTCCCGAGCGCGATTTATTTACAGGCTCCTGTACCGAGCCGAGGGTGATATACAGCAAACGGTTTCCTTCCCGCTTTTCTAAAAGAACGGCAACCCGCTCTATTTCTTCATTTCTTCTATGCAATGCTGTTGAAATAAACCGATGGTAAATTTCCCGGTATCAATACATAGGAGGAAAAAAGATGCGTTCATATCGCTTCCGGCTGGTTTTTGCGGTTCTGGCAATTCTGCTCAGCTTCAGCGCAGCAGTTGCCGCGCTGCGTAGCATGTCTGCGAGCTACAGTTCCGATGCAAGTCACAAAATGTTTGATGATTTCAACAAGGCGTTTATCAAGCACTGGAAAACGCGAACAGGTGTGGAGGTTACGATCCGGCATGCAGAAAGCAAGCCGGGTATACCTCTCCGGGCGAATGTAGATGGACTTGATGTCACGTCACTTGCTCTATCCTATGATCCGGAGACACTGCAAAAAGCCAGTAAATTTTCGTTACCTGACTGGCAAAAACCCTTACCACAAAAGTCACCATATACCTCAACCATTGTCTTTCTGGTGCGCAATGGCAACCCGAAGAAGGTGCGGGATTGGAATGATCTCGCGAACCCGGGTATCGAGATTGTAACTTCCAATCCAAAGACTTCGGGGGATGCGCGCTGGAGTTACCTGGCTGCCTGGGGGTATGCGCTCAAGCAGCATGGAGGAAGTGACGTAACAGCGATTGAATTCATAAAAAAAATATTTGGCAACGTAAAGACTCTAGGAACTGGAACGCGTAGTTCAGTAACGACTTTCGTCGAACGCGGCAGAGGGGATGTGCTGCTGATTTGGGAAAATGAAGCCCACCTGATCGTCAAAGAGCACGGCGGAGACAAGTTTGAGATTGTTACCCCCTCCCTCTCTATCCTGGCCGAACCCGCTGTGAGCATAGTAAGTGATGTTGCTTCACGGAATGGAACGCGTGAAGTGACCAGGGCTTACATCGATTATCTCTACACACTGAAGGCACAGGAAATAGCAGCCAGACACTATTATCGCCCGCGTGATGAGAGGATAGCCGCCAGGTATTCGATGCAATTTCCATCCCTCGAATTGTTTACTGTCGATGACGTGTTTGGCGGCTGGAAGGAGGCCCTAAACATCCATTTTGCGGACGATGGCATTTTCGATCGAATTCAAACGCATTCAAGCGCGCTTCACTGAGATTGCAGCCGCCTTGGCAATGTGGCAGTTTTCCAGAAAACTGACATTCATGCTTACTACAATCTTCTATAAATTCCTGCTATCTTTCCGGCTGCAGTTTTCTCTCTCTTTCAAACCCGCAGTTTCATCGAAATAAAAATTCTTTCCGGGTTTCTCGCCTTTTTCTTTGCTGCTGACTGCTTTTTGCTTCAGTCACTCTCAGCCACCCTCAGCCTCCTCAGTTCCCTTTGAGCGGGAAGGCGGCTGCGAGCAAGAGCAGGCTTTTGCGCAACTATACTTTTTGCACCAGAGGCTTACGGCACTCTTCGAAATACGGCTAATTGACTTTTTCCAATTTATGTGCGCCAGCGCACTGAGCTATAAGCGATAGCGCGGGATGATTGAATCGCAGGATCAGAAACGAAGCCGGTGTGGAGCAGGGCATGAATTGGCCTTAGCTGCGAGTCATTGGCGACCCTTAATTCAAATCTACTCGGGAGAAAAACGGCATGAGTATTCAAAATAAATCGCTTGTTCTGACTATTACGCTCATTGGTGCGCTTGCTATCGCGGGTTGCGGAAAGAAGGAAGAGAAAGCACCTGCTCCTGGG
The DNA here is from genome assembly GCF_055385915.1 of Nitrosospira sp. TNL300. NCBI lineage: Bacteria > Pseudomonadati > Pseudomonadota > Betaproteobacteria > Nitrosomonadales > Nitrosomonadaceae > Nitrosospira > Nitrosospira sp. TNL300. Next base: position 1,386,047 of record NZ_AP041005.1, read on the forward strand.
GAGCCGAAGTCGGAGGCTCAAACGGCTCCAACGACGATTGGCACCGAAATTGACGATACTGCGATTACCACTAAAGTAAAAACCGCGCTTCTGGGGGACGATTACGTCAAGGGACTGGATATCAAGGTGGAGACTCGCAAAGGGGAAGTCCAGCTCAGCGGATATGTGGATAGCCAGGAGCAGATTGATAAGGCCGTTGCAATTGCGAAGGGTATCAAGGGCGTTAAAAATGTTGACAATGAAATGATGGTAAAAGGGGGCGAAGCCTCGGTTGGCGAAAAGATCGATGACACTATCATCACTACGAAGGTCAAGGCTGGGCTGACAGGGGATGACAGTATCAAGAACAGTACTGATATCGCAGTAGAAACCCAGGAGGGGGAGGTTCAGCTTAGCGGTCATGCGAACGATCAAGCCCAGATGGATCGCGCTGTCGAGATCGCACGTGGTGTTGAAGGTGTCAAGAATGTCATCAATAAAATGAGCATCAAGGAATAGGAATCAGGAGCGTCTGCACCGCAGGCGCCAATTTCAGGATTTTTAACTGAATCAGACCAGAAAGGAGCGAAAAATGAACTGGGATCAAGTAGAAGGCAACTGGAAGCAATTCAAGGGTAAAGTGAAAGAGCAGTGGGGCAAGCTCACTGATGATCATATCGACCAGATCGCTGGGCGGAAGGATCAACTCTCCGGTCAGATCCAGGAAACATACGGGATCACGAAGGAAGAAGCCGAGAAACAGATCGATGAATGGGAAAAACGGCAGGACACACATCATCGTTCCTGTTAAAGGGAAAAGTGGGGCGGATAGGAGGCTTGTTTGCCCACGTAGGTAAAAATAAAACCATCAAAACGAGGGAATCATGCGTAAATCAAATGTCATTCTTGCCGCGCTCGGCTTCTCAGTCAGTTTTGCCCTGATGACCCAGCAACCTGCCTTCGGAGAACCTAAGTCGGAGGCGAAAACGACGATAGGCACCGAGATCGACGATACCGCGATTACCACTAAAGTAAAAACGGCGCTTCTGGCGGACGATTACGTCAAGGGACTGGACATCAAGGTGGAGACGCGCAAAGGGGTGGTCCAGCTCAGCGGATATGTGGATAGCCAGAAGCAGATTGACAAGGCCGTTGCGATTACAAAGGGTATCAACGGGGTAAAAAACGTTGACAACAAAATGATGGTAAAGGGGGGTGAGGCCTCGGTCGGCGAGAAGATAGATGACAGTATTATCAGCACTAAGGTCAAGGCTGCACTGGCGGGTGATGACAGCATCAAGAACAGTACTGACATCGCGGTGGAAACGCACGAAGGGAAAGTTCAACTCAGCGGGTATGCAAACGACAAAGCGCAGATGAATCGCGCTGTCGAGGTTGCGCGTGGTGTTGAAGGTGTCAAGAATGTCGCCAATAAAATAAGTATTAAGCGATAGGAATTGTAGATTATCGTCAGTAGATCGGTATCAATGAGCACGGATACTTAAGAGTTTTTCAAACTGGATCAGACTTAATAAAGGAGCCAAAAATGAACTGGGATCAAGTGGAAGGCAACTGGAAGCAATTCAAGGGTAAAGTGAAAGAGCAGTGGGGCAAGCTCACCGATGATCATATCGATCAGATCGCCGGACGGAAGGATCAACTCTCCGGCCAGATCCAGAAATCATACGGGGTCACGAAAGAAGAAGCCGAGAAACAGATCGATGAATGGGAAAAACGGCAGGACACACATCATCGATCCTATTAAAGGGAAAAGCGGGGAAGGGAGAACTGTTTCTCTATCCGAACCACAAAGTCAAACCATCAAAGCGAGGGAATCATGCGTAAATCAAATGTCATTCTTATCGCACTCGGCTTCTCAGTCAGCTCTGTTGTGACAGCGCAGCAACAGCGGCTGCCGTCCGATGTATACGAAGTATATGTGGCCGACAAGGAGCGCATCGAGCGGGAATACAAGGCAGACAAGGCGCGCTGTGATTCCTTCGATGGCAATGCCGAGGATATATGCGAGGCGGAAGCAAAGGGCCGGGAAGAAGTTGCAAAGGCCCAACTGGAAGATAAGTACAGGCCTTCGAGAGAAAGCCAGTATGAAGTGAAGGTTGCAAGAGCGAAAGCTGACTATCGGGTGGCGAAAGAGCGATGTGATGACCTGTCAGGCAATGTAAAGGATGTATGTCTAGAAGAAGCAAAAGCTGCGCAAGCAGCTGCGATAGCGGATGCCAAGAGAGAGGACTAGGGGGAGGATTAGGGGAGGATTAGGAATCTCTGAAGAGGTTCCGCTTGCGAGAGGTTTTCCATCAGCACAATACTCAGAATAGCGGACTTGAGGAATATACCCCTGGCAAGTAGAGCAAGCGTCATGAAGCGCGGGCAAGACCCGAGTGATGCGCTTGCTGCTAACTTCATGATAATGAAAAGGAGGCTATCATGCTTTACACAATCGCTGTTGTTTTGATCATCCTGTGGCTACTGGGATTGGTCAGTTCCTATACGATGGGCGGCTTCATACACCTTCTTCTGGTAATAGCCATCGTGGTGATTCTGCTTCGCGTAATCAGCGGCCGCAAACCGCTTTGATTATTTGCGGCCGTGACGCACAGGCGAGTCGATGAGGAGAATGACATGCAAAGGATAAGCGAAGTGATGAGTTCGGATGTGCAGACCATCAGCCCGGACGCAACCATCGAGGAGGCGGCCCAGGAAATGCGCGACGGCGACTTCGGGCTTTTGCCCGTGGGAGATGAAGAGCAGTTGCTGGGTGTCATCACTGATCGCGACATCGCCGTCAGAGCGGTGGCAGAGGGCAGGGGGCCAAGCACTCCGGTCAGTGAAATCATGTCCGAAGATGTGATATGGGCTCATGAGGGTGATTCGATAGAGGAAGCAGCCGAGATCATGAGCGACAACCAGATCCGCCGCCTGCCGGTCGTGAACGCCGAACAACGACTGGTAGGAATCGTCTCTCTCGGGGATTTTGCAGTGGATGCCTCCGATATCGGACCGGTTGCGGATGCGCTTACCGAAATTTCCAATCCGCCCTGAGTTTATTCAGGAAAAGCATTCGGGTTTCTTCCGGGTGCTTTCACTCCCACTCTATCGTGGCCGGCGGCTTTCCGGAGATGTCGTAAACCACGCGGTTTATTCCACGTACTTCGTTAACGATGCGGTTGGATATTCTCGCGAGCAGGGCGTAGGGAAGTTCGGCCCAGCGCGCTGTCATGAAATCCTCGGTCTGAACGGCGCGCAGCGCTACGACAAAATCATAGGTGCGGCCGTCACCCATGACCCCCACCGATTTCACCGGCAGAAAGACCGCAAACGCCTGAGAAGTTTTTTCATACCAGCCCGCATTGCGTAATTCCTCGATAAAGATTGCATCGGCACGTCGCAATAGCAAGGCGTACTCGCGCTTGACTTCACCGAGAATGCGCACTCCAAGCCCGGGTCCAGGAAAAGGGTGCCGAAAGACCATATCGTGCGGCAGGCCCAGTGCCAGTCCAAGCTCGCGTGCTTCATCCTTGAACAATTCCCGTAACGGCTCCAGAAGCTTCAGATGCAATGTTTTCGGCAGGCCGCCGACATTGTGGTGGGATTTGATCGTGTTTGCCTTTTTTGTTCCGGCGCCGGCGGATTCGATGACGTCCGGATAAATCGTGCCTTGGGCAAGCCAGCGCGCATTCGCGATTTTTGCCGCTTCCCGCTGGAATACCTCGACGAATTCGCGTCCGATAATGCGACGCTTCGCCTCTGGATCCGTGATACCTTGCAAATGGCCTAGAAATTCTTCGCTGGCATCGACATGAATGACTTTTACACCGAGATTTTGGCTGAAGGTGTCCATTACCTGTTCGGCTTCATTCAGGCGCAGCAGGCCGTTGTCCACGAAAACACAGGTAAGCTGCTTGCCGATAGCACGATGAATGAGGGCCGCTGCAACGGAAGAATCCACGCCGCCGGACAGTCCCAGAATAACCTCGTCCGGCCCCACTTCGGAACGGATTCTGCCAACCGCTTCCTCCAGATAGTCGGGCATGTTCCAGTCATAAGCGAGTCCGCAAATTTCATGGACAAACCTGTCTATAATGGCTTTGCCCTGCGGGGTATGAGTGACCTCCGGATGGAATTGCATTCCGTAGAACCTGCGCGCTCCATCCGCTATGGCAGCCAGGGGAGTGGCAGGGTTGCTTGCCATGACCTGGAAACCGGGAGGAAGAATGTTCACGCTGTCGCCATGGCTCATCCATACATCCAGAAGCTTTTGGCCCGATGCATCAGTACGATCATGGATATCCTGAAGCAGGCCCGCAAGGTCTTTTACCTGCAATTCGGCATAACCGAATTCACGCACTTTCGAGTTTTCAACTGAACCACCCAACTGCGCTGCCATGGTTTGCATGCCATAGCAGATGCCCATTACCGGCACTCCCAGTTCAAAGACGATTTGTTGAGCACGCGGCGTTTCATCCTCGGCGACAGAGGCCGGTCCCCCGGAAAGGATAATGCCTGCCGGAGCAAAATTGCTGATGAATTCAGGGCTTACGTCAAAAGGATGAATTTCGCAGTAGACGTTGCTTTCCCGCACACGGCGGGCAATCAACTGCGTATATTGGGAACCAAAGTCAAGGATGAGTATTTTTTGATGCATGAGCAAAGCTCTCGGACCCGTTCATCCGAGCGTTCGAGAGAGCGGAAATCCGTCTAAAATAAAAAGAATATCGCTGTCAGTGAAGAGGGGAGAAAAGTAGCGGGACAGACCGTAAGGTGCAACAGCAGGTTGAGACAATATACTGTTGTCATGCCACGCCATTTCCGGCTAATCGATATGGTAGTTCGGGGCCTCTTTGGTAATCTGCACGTTGTGGACGTGTGATTCACGAATCCCAGCGGCAGTAATCTCGATAAACTCCGCCTTGGCATGCATGTCATCGATAGTTTCGCAGCCCAGATAGCCCATACCCGAGCGTACGCCGCCAATCAACTGATGGATGACCGCAATGACGCTTCCCTTGAAGGGAACGCGGCCCTCCACGCCTTCCGGCACGAGCTTCCTGGAGTCCTGCTCGGGCTGCTGGAAATAGCGGTCGCTTGAACCCTGTTGCATCGCTGAAAGTGAACCCATTCCACGGTAGGTCTTGTATGAGCGCCCCTGGAAGAGTTCGATTTCTCCCGGTGATTCTTCCGTACCGGCGAACAATCCTCCCAGCATGATTGAGCTCGCCCCGGCGGCCAGCGCCTTTACAATGTCCCCCGAATAGCGGATGCCGCCATCGGAGATCAGCGGCACGCCGCTGCCCGTCAGTTCCGCAGAAACGTTCTTGATGGCCGTAATCTGAGGTATTCCCACTCCCGCCACAACGCGAGTGGTGCATATCGAACCCGGACCGATGCCCACCTTTACCGCATCGGCGCCGTGATCCACCAGAGCCTTGGCGGCGGCGGCAGTACCTACATTGCCGCCAATAACCTGGATTTTGGGGAACCGTTTCTTTACCCACTGTACCCGTTCAAGCACGCTCTGCGAGTGTCCATGCGCAGTGTCCACGACAATCACGTCCACACCTGCATCGACCAGCGCCTCGGCGCGCTCTTCACTGCCTTCGCCAACCCCTATCGCAGCGCCAACACGCAGTCTGCCCTGCTCGTCCTTGCAGGCGTTGGGGTGTTCGGATGTCTTGATGATATCTTTCACGGTGATCAGTCCGCGCAGCTCGAAGTCGTTATTCACGACGAGCACGCGCTCCAGCCGGTATTTGTGCAACAGGGCCATTGCTTCTTCGCGGCTGGCGCCTTCATTCACCGTTACCAGCCGCTCCTTCAAGGTCATGATATTCCTGATCGGCTGATCCAGGTTGGTTTCGAAGCGAAGATCGCGGTTTGTCACAATCCCCACCACTTTCGAACCTTCCACCACCGGTAAGCCTGAAATCCTGAATTTGTGGATCAGGTTGAGCACTTCCCGCACAGTCATGTCAGGTGGAATGGTAATGGGATCTTTTACCACGCCGCTTTCGAAGCGCTTGACGTTGGAAACCTGGGCGGCCTGGGATTCTGCCGGCATATTCTTGTGTATGATGCCGATTCCCCCTTCCTGGGCGAGTGCGATCGCGAGCCGCGCTTCGGTAACGGTATCCATGGCGGCTGATACAAGAGGAATATTGAGGGAGATTTCGCGCGTGAGTCGCGTTGTCAGATTGACGTTGCGCGGTAAAACGACGGAGTGGGCGGGAAGCAGCAGGACATCGTCAAAGGTTAGAGCTTTCTCAACCAGTCGCATGATAGTGATCCTTCACAAAGCGGCATTATAGCGAACATGGATGCTATGGGGAATCATCCATACGAAGACGAAGCGCAGGAACGATTCGAAGCTTTCCTATCTGTTTGCCGTAGACCCCTTGCCGCAATTGTTCACGGCGCACCTCCATTTATAAGCCTGATTTTTATTTTCGTTCCGGGGTTGATGCACAATCACCGGCTTTTTGCACGCTTCCTGCGGTTTTCCTTGGGATCAATCCTCAGAGGACGATAAATTTCTACCCGGTCGCGATTGCACAGAACCGTGGCTCGCGGGACCAGCTTGCCATATATACCGAGCCTGTTTTTCAGGAGATCAATCTCGGGAAACTGTGAGAGGATGCCGGACAGTTTTACGGCTTGTTCCGCAGTGGTGCCCTCCGGCAAATTCATCTGCCGTACAATCTGTTTCTCCGGCAATGCATACACCACTTCGATGTCAATATTCAGACCAGGAACTTCCATAGACTTCCCGACGTCAATACCCGATCAGGAATTCCCATAAACTTCTTCTGCGCGCTCGATGAATGCTTCCACGAAGCTGTTGGCAATGACGAAGAAAACAGGGCCTACCAGTTTTTCCAGAAATATGTGCGAGAACGTGTAGTGCAGGCGAAACTCAATCTTGCATGCATTTTCCGCCAAGGGAATGAAGCGCCAGTGCCCGTCGAGGTTCTGAAACGGTCCGTTCAATAATGTCATTGTAATCAGCTCTGGCGGCTTGCGTACGTTCTCGGTCGTAAAACTGTGCTTGATATGATGATAATCGATCATGATGGTAGCATGGGTGACCATCTCGCTTTGATGCACAACGGAAGATCCCCCGCACCAGGGTAAAAATTTCGGATAATCCTCCACCGCATCCACCAGTTCGAACATGCGGCTTGCGGAATAACCAATCAGAACCGATTTTTCGATGTCAGCCATGCAATGAATTGCCCCGCTTCAGCGAGACAGTATGGAACCTCAACTTGCTGGCGGACTGCTCGTTTTTTGACTTGTAAAATTGGTACATATGCATTGTTTTAATTACCTGAGGGTTTCCAGCCTATGAACCTGCCGGGAGCCTGAACTGCGGTCTGAGCAGCCCAGTACTCCGGCTTGTCCATCTGCCGAATTCAGGGCGAAAGCTGTTAAAATACACGAAACCCGCGTTGAACTCACCCTTTTTCTTCCCTCGAAGACTTATCCAGAGATTCCTTGAACATCGTATCCCCTTATATCGTATCCCTTTATCCTTGCGCCCTTTGCACCCTTTGCGCTCTTTATGAGCAGCGAACACCTTGTCTTGAGAATCCCTGAATGAGCATCGTCCAGAATAAGAAAGCTTTTCATGACTATTTTATCGAAGAGAAACATGAAGCGGGGGCGGTTCTGGAAGGATGGGAAGTGAAGGCGATTCGCGCGGGACGGGCACAGCTGAAGGAAGCATATGTCATTATCCGGAGCGGTGAACTGTTTCTCATCGGCTGTCATATCAGTCCGTTGCTGGCAGCTTCCACTCACATCCAGCCTGACCCCGTTCGTACGCGCAAGCTGTTGTTGCATGCTGAGGAAATCAAACGGCTTATCGGCAAAGTGGAGCGGGCAGGGTACACCCTGGTTCCACTGGATATGCATTATAAATCAGGGAAAATCAAGCTCGAAATCGGACTTGCAAAGGGCAAGAAGCAGCATGACAAGCGCGAATCCGAGAAACAGAAAGAGTGGGAGCGCGACAAGCAGCGGTTGATGCGCGCAAAATAACCTCGATATTTTATAACCTTAGATAAAATTCCTAGCCATGCAGTTTGTCCAAACATCAACAATTCCACAAAGAACCGATCAAGAGTTTGCTGTGCAAAAACCTATCGCTATCTGGTTGCTCGTTTGCTGCGCTCTGGTATTCGCCATGGTGGTTGTAGGCGGCGTAACCCGCCTTACCGATTCAGGGCTTTCCATCGTCGAATGGCAGCCCCTTGTCGGCACGGTTCCCCCACTCAGTCAGAATGACTGGGATGAGCTCTTCGAGAAATATCACCAGACGCCTCAGTATAAAAAGGTGAATCTTGGCATGAGCCTGGAAGAGTTCAAGACAATCTTCTGGTGGGAATATTTCCACCGCTTATTGGGCCGCGTCATCGGGTTGGCATTTTTCATACCATTCCTGTATTTTCTGGCAAAAAAGGCAGTCGATCGGCCGCTGGGTCTGAAGTTGTCAGGAATTTTCCTGCTGGGCGCCTTGCAGGGGGGGATGGGGTGGTACATGGTAAAGAGCGGATTGGTGGATAACCCCCACGTCAGCCAGTATCGCCTGACCGCGCACTTGGGCCTCGCTTTTGCGATTTATGCCGCAATGTTCTGGGTAGCGCTCGATCTGCTCAATCCTGGTCGCGGTACGCTTGCAAACGGCCGAGTACGCGGTTTGCTCAATTTCTCGACCACGCTGTCTATCCTGATATTCATAATGGTTTTGTCGGGAGGTTTCGTGGCAGGCATTCGGGCAGGGCTGGCTTACAATACTTTTCCACTCATGGATGGCCATTTTATCCCCCCGGAACTGTTCATGCTGGAACCCTGGTACCGGAATTTCTTCGATAACATGATCACTGTGCAATTCGACCATCGCCTGATTGCATGGACGCTGGCAATTCTTGTTCCGATTTTCTGGCTCAAATCCAGAGCAGTGCCACTTTCCGGCTCGGCTCGTCTTGCATGCAGCCTGCTGTTGATCATGCTGGCAGTGCAGATAACCCTGGGGATTTCCACGCTGCTGCTGGTTGTTCCTCTAACCCTCGCGGCAGCGCATCAGGCAGGCGCACTACTGCTATTGACCGCTGCCCTTTGGGTAAATCATGAGCTACGGCGTCAATACGTCAGTAGTTGAGATTTCAACTCTTATTGATCCGGCCAGAAAATACTATGAATCTCGTCATTCCGGGTCTGACTCGAATCCAGCGAACCGGAATTCACCCATGCCAACAATGGTGCTTTGAACGTCACTTGATACCGGGCCACTTGATACCGGGCTTCAGTCGATATGACGTTCGTACTGTTTATCCGGGAATCATCTCAAGGGAGGTTTCCAGAGAAAGAAGGGGGCGCAAAGGCAAAACCTTTGCACCCCCAAGGGGCATACTCCAGAGATAGATATGCTGTCTAGGGTAGTTAGTGCTGACTACTAGCTACTACTAGGGCAGCTGCTGATCGATAACGACGCTGATCCCGCTGGTGCCGATCATCACTCCCTGGCTGAAACCTTGCAGGTCGCCGCTTTGTGGCATGGGAGACCCTGATTTCGAGATTCTGGCACCTACTACCACTTCAGCGGGGAAAGTGGATAACTGCACGCCCGATCTCGCCATGGAGTCGTTCAGCGAAAAGTTTGCCGGCAGATCCTTGACTTGCAGGCGCAAGGTCGCAAGCGGGGCCTTTGGTCCCACTTTGGCGCGGGCAAAAATATACAGGCTGTCACCAGGAGATGCCTTGCTTGCGAGGGCAGGGCTCAGCGTTACTTTGCCGGAAAGCGTACCGGAGGTAGCGCCTCCCGCGCCCGAGGCTGATCCCTGTTTGTTTGCAGGAGGAGGTGTCTGAGTACCCGGCTGGTCTGGCGCTCTAGCCACCAGGCTGCCTTTTCCTGCGGCCAGCGATTTTGCTTCTGCGATGCTGTCATTAACGGATTGCACCAGCTCAGCCTCTGATGGCGGAATCAGTGCTGCCAGTTTTTCCCAATATCTGGCAGCCTCCTTGTATCTCTTCTCCTCGAATTCGGCTGTACCTGCCAGAGCCAGCGCCTTGGGATTATCGGGATCCAGGCTCAACGCCTTTTTGATCAGTTCCGTCGGTTTTCCGACCAGGCTGCCATTATTCGTCATCGCCACAATATCGGCGTAATCGGTAATAATGGCGGAGTCCTCGGGCGCCAGGGCAAGCGCCTTTTCATAAGCTTCCTTCGCCTCGTTGAACCGCTGCATCATGGCGTAGGTCCGGCCAAGCATAAGCCATCCTTCGACGTTGTCAGGATTGTCCTCAAGCTTCGCAATGAGATTTTCCATCACCGAGGAAAAATCGGGGTGGCCTCCTTGCTCTTCCCCAGCCGACATCGATGGATGTTCCGCAGCGGGCTGCGGCAGCAGTGCCTTGGTGTTGCCTATCGCCAGGTAAAGGGAAACCGCGAGGACAGGCAGGGCGAGCGCGGTGACAGTCATGGTTGCCACGTTGTGTCTTCCACCCATTACCGGGGTCGTCGTACTGCCGTCTTCGGGAATATCCTGCAGCATTCTTTGCTGCAGCTCGCGCTTGCTTTGCTCGTATTGTTCCCGCGTCAGGATGTCGCTGCGCAGATCACTATCGAGCTCTGCCAACTGATCCCGATAAACGTCGATATTGGTAGCATCCCGTTCGACGCCGGCGTCGCGATCCTTCTTGCTCCACAACGTTGGCAACACGAACAGCAGGGCGCCGACAATAAATATGCCGGCCACAATCCAGAATGAAGTCATGCGCTTATTACCCCTTGCCTTCCTTCAGCAGAGCTTCCGCCTGCTTGAGTTGCTGTTCGGATAGGGCGGGTTCTTCGATGTGTTTGCGGCGGCGCTTGAGATAAAATACCAGGAAGACTGCGCCGGCCAAAAGGAAGATGAAAGGACCGAACCATAGGAACAAAGTAGTACTTTTCATCGGTGGACGATAAAGCACGAAATCGCCGTAGCGCGCCACCAGAAAGTCGACAATTTCCTTGTCACTCTTGTCGGCTTGCATCTGTTCGCGGATTTCGCGCCGCAAGTCGTTGGCAAAATCGGCACGAGAAGCGGCTATCGTCTCATTCTGACAGACCAGACATCGCAGGTCTTCGGATAGCGCAACCATGCGTCTCTCTATTTCCGGGTCTTCGGCAACAGGAGCAGCTTCCTTTGCCCCTGTAAACGGAGCGAGAAGCAACAGACAGAGCAGCAGCGCCGTTTTTAGCAGCGCGAAACCGCCTTCATTTGTCCTCATGCCTTCCAGGGCGCTTCTGGGGTTGCCTGTGGGGCTGCCTATACGGCTGCCATAAGCCGCCAAAGACGACCGGGATAAAAGTTTCAATCTCATCCTTGTAATTCTCTCACCAGAGGCAGAATTTTATTCTGCAGTGCTTCCACTGTTACGGGACCGATCTGCTTGTAGCGGATCACTCCATTCTTGTCGATGACATAAGTCTCCGGCACACCGTAGACGCCGAACTCTATGCCGGTCCGACCTTCAGGATCAACCGCGCTGACCGCGTAGGGGTCACCGAACTGTTGAAGCCATCTTAACGCGTCGTCTCGCTGGTCCTTGTAATTGAGTCCGTAGACAGGGACAATTCCCGACTTCGAGAGTTCCACCAATACTGGATGTTCCTGTCGGCAGGAGACGCACCACGAGGCCCACACATTCAATAGCCATACCTTGCCCAGGTTTTCCTTCGAGGTCAGCGTTTTTTCCGGTTCGTGCAGTTGTTGCAACTGGAATTCGGGAGCTGGTTTCCCCACCAGGGGAGAGGGGACCTGACGCGGATTGAGGCCCAGGCCGACGAGCAGAAAACCCACCAGTACGACGAAAACAGCGAGCGGCAACAGGAAACGCGTCATGCCTTTTTGCTCCTGGCAATCATGGGCGCGGTGGCTTTCCTGCCGGCCTTGCTGGCTTTAGCAGCCTTCCTTTCCTCGGCCTCGACAGTCTCACGCTGTTTGCGTGAGGACAGCCGGTAACGCCTGTCAGTGACGGCAAGGAAGCCTCCGAATGCCATCAACATACAGCCGAACCATATCCAGTCCACGAAGGGCTTATGATAAACACGCACGACCCATGCTCCGTTTTCCAGGGGTTCACCCAGGGCAACATACAGATCGCGCAGAATACCAGCATCGATTGCCGCTTCGGTCATCGGCATCCCGGATGCATTATAGGTTCGTTTTTCGGGTTCCAGCACATTGATTTTCTTTCCATCGCGCAATACATCGACATTGCCGATGTCGGACATGTAGTTTGGTCCCGGCGCTTTTTTCACACCGTTGAAGCGGAAGGTATAGCCTCCTACCTCGACCGTGTCGCCAATTTCCATGCGCACATCTTTTTCCGTTTCATAACCACCCACGAGCGCCACACCGATAATAAAGAAGGCAATGCCAAGGTGGGCAGCGTGCATGCCATAGTAGCTGCGCGATTGCGCGGCCAGCTTGGCAAACAATCCCTGCTTGCCGGTGCTTCGGAGGCGATGAATTACGTTGACGATCACGCTCGTAATGACCCAGAAAGCCATCAGCAAACTGAAGCTCACCATTAGCTTCCATTCGCCCATGACAAAGGGCATTACGAGAGCAGTAACTACGCTTACCCCGAATGCCCAGCGCAGGCGTACCGCAAGTTCAGGCAGGCTTGCCTGCTTCCAGCGCGCAAGGGGGCCAAGGCCGATCAGAAAGACGGCAGGGGTCATCAACGGGACGAATACCGCTTCGAAGTAGGGGGGGCCGACCGAAATCTTGCCGAGTTCAAGCGCATCCATGAACAGGGGATAGAGCGTGCCCAGCAGGATGCTTCCCGCTGCAACCATCATCAACAAGTTGTTGGCGAGCAGCATGGATTCGCGTGAAACCAGTTCGAACTTTCCACCCAATCCGATTTTCGGCGCCCGCCAGGCAAACAGCAGCAGGGAGCCTCCAGTGATGGTCACCAGGAAGGCCAGGATGAATATACCGCGCGTTGGGTCGGTTGCAAAAGCGTGAACGGAGGTCAGCACGCCTGAGCGAACCAGGAACGTGCCGAGCAGGCTCAGGGAAAACGCACAGATTGCCAGCAGTACGGTCCAGCTCTTGAAGCTGCCGCGCTTTTCCGTCACTGCAAGGGAATGAACCAGAGCAGTCCCCACCAGCCAGGGCATGAAAGAGGCATTTTCAACCGGGTCCCAGAACCACCATCCGCCCCAGCCCAGTTCATAATAGGCCCACCAGCTTCCCATCATGATGCCGATGGTGAGGAACATCCAGGCAACTGTCGTCCACGGCCGCGACCAACGTGCCCAGGTCGCGTCCATCTGGCCGCTCAGCAGGGCGGAAATGGCGAATGCAAACGCGACGGAGAAGCCGACATAACCCATGTAGAGCATGGGCGGATGGCAAACCATGCCAGGGTCCTGCAGCAACGGGTTGAGGTCGCTTCCTTCCATCGCCCCCGGCAGCATCCGGTCGAAAGGATTGGAAGTAAAAAGCATGAATATCAGGAAACCCACGCTGACCAGGCCCATGACACCCAGCACGCGCGCCACCATTTCATTCGGCAAATGCTTGCTGAATACGCTTACAGCGATCGACCAGCATGCCAGCATGAACGTCCAGAGCAGCAGGGAACCTTCGTGCGAGCCCCAGGTGGCGGCAAAGCGGTATTGCAGCGGCAGCTTCGAATTCGAATTCTGCGCAACGTTGACTACCGAAAAATCGCTGTTTACGAATGAGTAGGCCAGGCAGAAGAAGGCAATGGCTACAAACACAAACTGCCCCTGAACCACCGGCCGCGCCAGGGCGATCCAGGAAGGGATGCCGCGCGCGGCGCCGATGATGGGCAGGGTGCCTTGTATGAGTGCCAGCAGCAAGGCGAGGATCAGGGCGAAGTTACCGAGTTCTGGAATCATGGCTGAGGCTGTGGGTTATGGAAAAATATGAATAGATACGAACAGGAATGGCAGAGCCCTTTCGATTCTGGAAGGGCTCGGGGCTGAAACTGTTTGCTACTGCATCACTGTCTTGCGCGCCTTGTCGGCTTGATCAAGCGCGCCCGCGGCTTCCGGCGGCATATAATTTTCATCGTGCTTCGCGAGTACTTCGTCCGCCCGGAAAACGCCATCCGAAGCCAGCTTGCCCTGGGCTACCACACCTTTGCCTTCCTTGAACAGGTCGGGGAGGATGCCGGTATATACGACTGGAATAACCTTTGCGGTATCCGTCACCTGGAAATTGACCGTCACGCCGTCGGCCTGGCGTTTGACGCTGCCTTCTTCCACGAGCCCGCCGATACGGAAGCTCTTGCCAACGGGCGCCTCATTATTGGCGACCTGGGTAGGGCTGAAGAAAAATACCAGGTTGCTCTGAAATGCGTTTAAAACCAGCACCGAAGCAACACCCAACGCGGTCACGCTCGAAGCGATGATTGCCAATTTTTTATGACGTGGTTTCATTTCCCTTCTCTTGTTTTGTTGACTGATGAATCAGACTGAGATGCCTGAGCAAAGTTCGCCTGCGGTTGGAAACCAGAACGATTTCCCCTGCAATGCAGATCAGGGTAACGAGGTAGGACCCCCATACGTAGAACCCGTACCCACCCATATCCAGAAATTCAGACAGGCTGTTCCAGCTCATTGCGCTGCCTCCTGCAACTGACCCACCCACGCGGTATGACGTTCACGTTCCAGGATAATGGCGCGCGTGCGTATCAATATCACCGCGATGGCATACATCCAACACGCGATTGACATAATCAGCATCCCTGTAAGCATGGTGGTGGCCATCTTCGGCGACTGCGTGAGACTGACGGAGGCGCCTTGATGCAATGTATTCCACCACTTCACGGAAAAATAGATGATAGGGACGTTCACCACGCCTACCAGAGCAATCACTGCTCCCGCTTTGTCGGCACGGCGCGGATCGTCTATGGCTGCCTGCAAAGACATGAAGCCAATATAGAGGAACAGAAGAATCAGTTCAGAGGTAAGGCGCGCATCCCATACCCACCAGGTGCCCCACATGGGCTTGCCCCACAAGGCGCCGGTCCACAGCGCAATAAAGGTGAACATTGCGCCAGTGGGTGCAATGGCGGTTGCCACCATGGCGGAAAGGCGAGTATTGAATGCAAGACCGATACCTGACCATAGCGCCATGATGACGTAGAGAAACATGGATAGCCAGGCCGCAGGAACATGGATGAAAATGATACGATAGGCTTCACCCTGCTGAAAATCGGTGGGAGCCACGAAAAAGCCGATATAAAGTCCCACCGCACCCAATACAATTGCGGCAATGGAAAACAGGGGAATCATTTTGCCGGCGAGGAAATAGAAGCTTGCCGGGGAGGAATATTTAAACCAGTTTATCGCCATGTAGCAAAGTAGATAACAGATTCCATAATTGAGGCATTGATGAGGCTTGGATAGATTGCTCCGTATCGGGCAATCCCACAGGACACCTGTCGGCGCCGTTGCAACCCATCTACCCATCCTCCTTACGCCCCGTGCGCGTAACTCCAAATTTTAACCTAAAAACCTCAAATTCAGAATTGGTTTGTTAAAAACTGTTAAAAGGCTATCGCCTGACTGTATGTAGCCGGGAGGTGAATGCTGCGGGGAAGAGCGGGGGAGTGTGGATCGGCTACAGCCGATATACATGAAAAAATACGTGCAAAAGCAGGAAAACAGGATTTCGCGCAAGGTATTCTGGCACCATAATCATTTCATTTAGCCGAATAATCCCGCAGACACTTCTTTCTGTTCCGGAGATCCGAAAGCGATCATGCAACTTTCCTGTTCCATTCCCTTGCCTGCGACCTTTCGTCCCGGCGATATCCTGGCCTTTCATCGGCGCGACCGGCAAGAGATCGCAGAGCGAGTCAGCAATACCTGCTTGCAAAAAGCCATGATCTGGTGCGAAGCCCCGGCGTACCTGTCCATCAACTTCGAGTCGGGATTGGCGAAGGCTTCACTGGTCATCGATGGCAAAGTGGCCGAGGATTGCCAGCCCGTCTTCGAGCGTATGGTCCGGCGCATGCTGGGTCTGACCCAGGGGGTCGAGATCTTCGAGGAACAGTATCGCGATCACCCGCAATTGGGCCTCCTGATCGCGCAACAGCCGGGCATGCGTGTCCCGGTTACTGCTACGCCGTTCGAGGCCCTGACCTGGGCAGTCACCGGCCAGCAAATCAGCGTCAGCGCTGCCGTTTCCGTGCGCCGGAAATTGATCGTCGCAGCGAATATCCGTCACTCCTGTGATCTGCTCTGCTACCCGGACGCGCGCCAGATTCTCGAATTGCCCGAAGAGACGTTGCGGCAAGCGGGTTTTTCGACAACCAAAACCAGAACCTTGCTTACACTCTCCGCCCTCGTGGCTGACAACGAGCTTCCACTGGATGCATGGGTTGAAACGCTTCCGGTCGATGTCATTCGCGAAAAACTGGAAGCAGTCCGCGGCATCGGTCCCTGGACGGTGAATTATGGACTGTTGCGCGGCTTCGGCTGGCTCGACGGCTCGCTGCATGGCGATGCAGCGGTTCGGCGAGGCCTGCAAACCTTGCTCGGTGCGCAGGACAAAATCAGCGAGGAGAATACGAAGGCCTGGCTCGCACAGTTTTCACCCTGGCGGGCCCTGGTCGGCGCCCACCTCTGGTCAGCCCAGACTACGATTGCCTGATGAGAACTTGATCAGAAAAAGAATGCTAATCTTTTTTGCAGCTTTATCGGCCTTCCACAACTGGACTTCAAAACCAGCAATTTGTCAAGTTCGTTTAGCTATACGTGGCTTAACGCACGGAATGATTTACAGCGCTGCTTATCATTTCCCTACAGCAAATTCGCTGGGTTAGCATGAGGTATGACGACATGAAAAACACTATTCTCTTGACAAAGATGGCGCGATCAATGCTCATTGCGGGCTTGGTATTGGGAATAACAGGTGCGGCGTATGCACAAGGTGTAGCAGGCGGTGCAGCAGCAGGTGCAGGCGGTGTAGCAGGCGGTGTAGAAGGCGGTGCAGCAGGAGGGGGTGCTGGCATTGGTGGCATTGCAGGCCAGGCTGGTCCCGCTACTACTGGCGCTGCTTCAGGCCAGGCTGGCAGCGAAATGTCTGGCATGAGTAGAGCGCTGCCTGGCTTGGAGCAGAACTCACCTATGCGTGAGCAGGGCGTTCCCGGGCTAGGAAGCTCTGGCGAGCCACGAGGAGCGGGCTCTGCCTCTGGATTGAACGCCCCCTCGGGAAGGGAGCGCTCATCTGTACCAAGATATTAAGTTTGTCGTGGATTGCGTTTGCGGACGTTTTAAGTCTGATTGACTAAGGCTTGAGCCGCTAAAATGGCGTGTTGATGGCGTCGGTTGCTCTCGGGCAGGTCATGAATAGCCGTCACAGGAGCGTCAGAATTTTGGGTGTGAAGCCCTCATAGACTTTTCCACGGCGACGCTCGCAGCCCCTTTGTCCTTTGTATAGGGCACGAGCGTGCGCGTGGAAAAGTCGATCTCATTTTGTCGCATCGGCCTGAAACGATCTTCAAAGAGAACGGCGAATTGATTCATGGCCTCTTTCCAGTCGGAGGCAGCACGTCTCCATCGATATCCAACTAAACGAGGAATGCTCTGAGTTCCGCATTTATTCGCCGATGCGTGACGCCAGCGTGCGGGGGAATTCTTTGACCTTCTTTATTCCAGGGAGATGCGCAGCGATACCGCGGTACTCCACGGTGCCAATACGAGAGATGCCAGCAGGAAAGCGCCCAGCAACGACATGTGCGCTCCCGCACCTAACCCGGCGGTGCTGGCCTCCACCGCACCCGCACCGAAAATCAGTACGGGAATGTACAGCGGCAACACCAGCAGGGAGACCAGTACGCCCCCGCCGCGCAGGCCCAGAGTAAGCGCTGCGCCGATCGCGCCGATCAGGCTCAGCACGGGTGTTCCGAGCAGCAGGGAAGCGGTCAGCA
This sequence comes from Nitrosospira sp. TNL300, assembly GCF_055385915.1. Classification (NCBI taxonomy): domain Bacteria; kingdom Pseudomonadati; phylum Pseudomonadota; class Betaproteobacteria; order Nitrosomonadales; family Nitrosomonadaceae; genus Nitrosospira; species Nitrosospira sp. TNL300. The sequence continues at coordinate 1,404,005 of NZ_AP041005.1, forward strand.
CAAGAAGCGCATCACCTGTCAAATCGTACTGAATGCCCAATACCGGCGCCATCAGTACAAGCGGGACGCCGGTCACGAGCCAATGCGCCAGTGCCTTGCCCAATACGAGCAGGGGCAGCGACTGGGGCGAAAGCAGCATCTGCTCCAATGTGCCATCCAGGTAGTCGCTGGAAAACATGCGCCCCAGTGACAACATCGAGGCCAGCAGGGCAGCCACCCAGACCACGCCGGGGGCCATGACGCGGAGCATGTTCATCTCTGGTCCCACTCCAAGCGGGAAAAGACTAACGACGATGATGAAAAAAAACAGCGTCGTCAGGACATCCGAGCGGCGCCTTGCCGCGAGCAGAAGATCGCGCCGGATGATCCAGAAAAACATGTCAGGTGAGCTGCAGCCGCTGGATGGCGGCGCCGGCTATTTCGATTTCCTGATGGGTCGTCATCACGATCATGCCGCCGTGTTCCAGGTGCCGCTCTATCAAACCTTGTACCAGTTTGACTGCGCTCGTATCGAGTGCGGTCAAGGGCTCATCCAGTATCCAGAGCACGGTACCGCATACCAGCAGGCGCGCCAGCGTCACCCGGCGGCGCTGTCCCTGGGACAATACCTTGGCAGGCAACAGTTCGCGTCCACCCAATCCCATATGCTGCAAGGCAGCATGGGCCTTGCGTTCATCGAGGTCAACCCCCCCGAGCGCGCTGGAGATGCGCAAATTCTCGATGGCAGTCAGATCGTCTTTTACCCCGCCTAAATGGCCGAGGTAGGTCATTGCGCCAAAATAGTCTCCGCCAAGAGAGCGAATCTGGGTGCCGTCCCAGCGGATTTCGCCCTCGGCCGGCGAAGCCAATCCGCACAACATACGCAGAAGACTCGTTTTACCACTGCCGTTCGGGCCCTGAACCTGCATCAACTCCCCGGATTCGAGCAAAAAATTGACGCCACTAAACAGCTTGCGGTCACCGCGGATGCATGTCAGGTCAATTCCTTGCAGCGTGGGCATTATCGCTCGCCAAAAAAGTCAGCATTATAGCGTAACGATAAGGCCGAGGGCCTTTGGATTGATCTTCCAGTTTCTATGGGTGAGCCTGGCAGCGCGTGGGGCACCAAAAGTACTTATTGCTTGAACTTTACCTCGGCGCGCTGCCTGATCTGCTCCAGCGACAGGTCTTCCTTGTGCGTTGCGATGAACCAGATATGCCCGAAAGGGTCTTGCAGTGCGCCTGACCGGTCGCCGTAAAACTGGTCTTCCAGCGGCTTGATGATCCTTGCTCCTTCCTCCATGGCCTGGGCAAACACCGCATCCACATCGTTCACATATAAATGCAGGCCGACGGCAGAACTGCCGGATGATTGCGGATTACGGAAAGGGCTTTCTTCACCGCAGTCATCCGCCATCATGATGCGTGAATCACCGATCTGAATCTCCGCATGGCCGACTTTTCCATCCGGCATATCCATCCTGAACAATTCCATTGCGCTGAAAGCGCGTTTGTAGAATGCGATTGCCTCGGCTGCTCCATCGATGATGAGGTAGGGAGTTATGCTGTGGTAGCCATCGGGTATGGGTTTAACGATCATGTGCGGTTCCTTTGGTTGATTGATGAACTCCTGAAGAGGCCAGGATGATTTAGGGTGGGAAACCGTGAGCTTCCCGATGAGCTTCCAACTGCCCGCGAATGGGAAAGAGTGGAAAGTGGGCGGGTGAAAGGCTCAAGGTCAGGACTCCCGACCGATTCCTCCTTCGACATTATTGGGGTTTTATCCCTTTATCCCCGGCCACACCGTTCATCCAGGCATTTCAACAGCGTCGGCAGATCGATTCCCTGTTCCTTCAGCCTGTGTATGAGTTCGTCGCTGATCACGTCTTTCTCCTGAAGGCAGTGCAGCAGGTTGCAGAAATCGTTGGCTTTTGGTTCATTCGGATTCCATACATCGCCACCTGGGGTCGCAACCGCAGTAAGCGTGCGTTCCCGTTCAAAAGGTGTTCCCCGTGCTGTTTCACCGCGTGTACGCACCCGGATGTGGAAGACGCCCTGCACCTTGAGTGGATAGGCAGCGGTAAATTGCCCCTGTGGATCGCGGCTGAGTGGGATAAGCTCAGAAGCTCCATCCGGTTGCACTATCTCGGCCCAGACACTTGCATTTCCCTGAAGCGGCGCATCATATTCGTACAGTGCAGCGATCAGGTGAATAATGGCATCCACCTCGAAACTCGCTTGCTTGACGTACGCCGTGAAGGTCAAGCTGGAATAGATGTGTGCGACAAACTCATAAGACAGCGCCGCGTGCTGCGCAGCAGATACCGATGTTCCGCCCTGTAACTTCAGTATTGCATGCCATTGCCCGGCATGGCTTCCGGAAGCCTGGGCCGGAAGCACCGGCAACGCGCACCGGTAATAAGATGCATACGGGCTCAGGATGAATTGTGAATTGGTTGTCCCCGGCGGTGAAGCCGGCGTAATACTGGAACCGTCCGGCGCCTCAAGCTGAAAATCGATCGCTCGCGGGAAAGGGCTCAATACGATCAGGTCCATTCCATAGTCCGCTTCACAGATCGAAACCGGGACACGATGCTCCGATTCCCTGCTGAGAATACCCCGCGGATCGGCGGTGATCTGGGCATTCGATACGCCTGCGAGAATTTGCAGGAAATACTTGCTGAGCCGCATGGGCTGGTCGCTTGAAAGTGCGCCGGTCACCAGAAGATACCCGTTATGCCCCTGACATAGTGTCGTCAGTGCGGGAATGCTGATATTGGAGGGCAGCCCCAGGCCAACCGCGTAGGTATTTGCCGTGATGCTGCCCGTGACGTCGGCAAGAGGCGGGGGACGGTTCCACATTCCGTCGGTGAGCACTACCATGGCGGTAATGTCATAAGGCGTGGCTGCCGCCGCCTGCGCATCATCCAGCATCTGCTTTCCATTCACGACACCGTCACCGATGGAAGTGGCGCCAGCGGGATCGATATCGCTTCCCGCAATATGTCCAATGGCGATGGTTCGCCCCGCACCGCCCGGAGTAGCACCGGCCTCCTGGATTTCCATCAGACGCTGTGCCGCTTCGTTGAAGCGGACCAGGCCGATACCGTCCGCCGGTTGCATGACACTGATAAAAACATTGGCGGCTTCACGCAGTTTCTGCACCTTGGGAATGCCATCGCCGGCATCCTCATTCATGCTGCCGGAGCGGTCGAGCACAAGCGCCACCGCGGAGCGCGGACGGGCAATCGTGTTGGCAGCGATGTTGATTACCCAGCTTTCCCCGGTCTGGACGCAGCGCACGGTAACGTTACCGCTCGCAATATCGCCTGGATTCGTGGAGGTGTAGGACAGCCACAGCCGCGCGTAGGCGACCGGCAGAATCGGGTCGCTCGCCACCGCAATGGAGGTGCCGTTCGGTGTACCGAATCCGCCGGTAGGGCCTGCGGTAATCTCAAATGTGAGGCTTCGGCAGGACACTACTTCCCATATGATTGCCCGGTATGTCGTTACGCCGACCCCGCCCATCCCGGCGGGAACATTCAGGAAATTTATACTCGGAGTGGTCAGGGTAATCGATTCAGGGGGAAGAAACGGTTGCAGCGTTTGCCGTATTACGCCTGCGCAGACGGGGCAGAAGGGCGCATAATCCCGCATATAACAGCTTGGCAGAGGGCGATAGGTGTCGCAGTCCGAGTAAATCGCGCCTTCATAGGTGCCTACCGCACCAGGCGCGGGAGGCATCGCGGGTGGAATGCAGGCGGATGCCGCACAACCAGGGTCGCATTGCGAAGGCATGGGAGTGCTGGCCGCGATGAGGTCGCGCCACTTGTTGGTGGTCCGGTTCGTGTCGCGCGTTACATTCGGCTGAGAGGGTTCTCCCGCCGGCGTACCTGCGCCATTCCCCCCATACTCATCGGCCAGTCCAAAAGCGCTGTGCCCCATTTCGTGGATCGCTATCTGCGCTGCCTGGGCATGGGTGGAGCACGTGGCAATGGTTCCGCCTGATCCCCCATACTTGCTCGAATTGACTATGCAAAGCACCTGATGCCTGAGCGGGACCTGGGCGGACGCAACAGACAACGCGAGCGCGGTATCCACGGTGAGCAGGCGATCGAGCGGTGTTCCGGCAAAGATGCTGCAAAATGTCGCGTCAAAGTAGGTATTGGCTGCGGTTGGAGTTCCCCCGGCGCATCCAGGATCATCTGCGCCGCTTTCATTCGACACCACATCGACGCGGTGCACATTGATTCCGCAGAAGAGTTCGTCCAGGGGCGGGGTAGTGCGCAGGGCCGTGACAAAATTCTGTACGTCTGTATGGTACTGCGCCAGCTCGGTCGCACGGTATCCATCACCCAGAATGACCAGGTTCCATCGCACACTATCGGACCCGTGATCAATGATCTTTGTGGTGCCCACGACATACCCGTCACTCGCACTCATTGCATGCCCCCTTTCTCTCCCCTCGGTATTTCAAACCGGGCCAACTCGGTTGAGGTGGCACGCTGCTGCGCGCCTGTAGCGGAAAGAGCAGAAACATCCAGTGACTCACCCATCAGGGCAATGGATTCGGCAGCGGGATTATCCGGAAGAAGCACTTCAAAAATACTCTCCTTGACCTTCCCAAATTTTCGTTCAATCTTGCCATCGGGTGAATGCACCTCAACGGAGCCGACGAGCGGTGAATGGATAAGCCGGTGAAACAGGACTTGGTCGTTCCTGTCCCGGAGTTCCATCCAGAAACCACCATTTTTCCTGGCCTGAGGCGCTTCCCCCACCGAAGGCGGACAAATCATGGGAAGGCGCTCGTACGAGATAAGGTGAACCGCTCCATCTGCAATCCGGAATGTGAGCCTCAGCGTTCTGCGCAGATTGGGGTCGAGCCGTCGGGATTGATCCGAATTTGGCATGCTTTCTCCTGTGGGTAGGACGATATAGCTCGCGGGGGATGATGCGTTGAACTCGGTTCGCTGGCTCTAATCCTGATGCCTGCTCCTGTTCACATTTGCCTGCACCCTGCCCATTCCTGCTTGCCTGACAAGTTCGCTGAGATCATCTCAAGCTTTCACGGTCCTACGTTCGAGCGCGTCCCTATCCCAGTGTGCGAGAGTGGCAGCTGCTTCATAAGTGGTTTGAAGAAACGAGAGCAGTGTCTGTGCAGGGTTCCCGGTTGTTCGAACGGCCTCGTACGGCAGGATGAATTCGCCGAGCTTGTCATGAAAATAAGCTGCCTCCGGCTGAACCTTGTACTCGTTGAAACCCGCAGGGCTGGGGTAGGCATAAGCATAAAAGGCAGCCTCTCCCAAGCCCGTCCCCGGCCAGAAGCCCGCACTCGATACCTCATGTGAATACGCTTCTTCCATTACACGGGCGGCAACGTTGGGTGCACCCCCCGGATGCTTCGGCGCGGTTCGTCCCGAAAAGCGGGTTACCGCGAGATCGAACGCCCCCCAGAAAAAATGCACCGGGCTCACTTTGCCTATGAAGCGGGCGCGGAAATCCTTCAAGACACAGTCCACCTGTACCAGGGCGCGCCAGAAGAGGGAAACCGCGTCTTTATCATAGCTCGCATGCCGGTCATCCTTCTCGAAAGGAATAGCCACTTCCACCTCCACCGGCCTGGCAAGGATTTTTACCTCGATCCCGAGTTCTCGAAGCGCCTGCATGGTCTTGTGATAGAAATCAGCAACCGACATGGGCTCCAGCGCGAAGGTGCGATCGGCACCCTTTGATGTGGTGATATGAAGCGTGTGCGCGATAAAATCGAAGTCGATGGCGAAAGTAAATATCCCGTAAGGAATGGGCGAAGTGGTGAGGCCACGGACGGTGACATAAAGCGTGGAGCCCCAGCAGTGATTGATATCCGGCGAGAGCATGAGCCGCACCTTCCCGACTACTTGCGCCCACATATTAAGCGTGGTGCAAGTGTCCTGCCAGGCTTCCAGGGGAGGCAGTTTCGGCCAGCCAGTCTCGATATCCGCTATATGTTTATTTGTCATAGGTATACGAAGACGTGGGAAAATGGAGAAATCGCATAATTCAGCGCCTGCTTGCCATTCCATTCATCTGGCATGTTATTGTCGGAACCAGATCGAGCGGGGTGGATAGAATTTCTCGTTCAGATCAGGGGAAATCCGAAGGAAGCTCAGGGCATGGACCGCATGTTCCGGCTTCGTGATCGTAGCATCCGCATTCGCCGGTTTCCTCATTGCACACAACGGTAATTATGCCCGGTCCCTCCGTATCCGCACCCGTATCCGCACCTGCTGACGAAGAGATCCGAAAACTCGACCAGCGAACGGGGGTGCCATGCAGGCGATTCATTATTGCACTCATCTCTTGCACTTTCCCTGTAATCTCTTCAAACAGACGGCCCATACGCTGCCGGTCATCGCCCTTCAGTGGTTCGAGAGACTTCAATTTTTCCTGCGCGGATTCGGGCATTTCCAATTCTCCCTGAAATGGTTTGATTGAAAGCTTCGCTTGCGGAAGTCTACTGGCCTTACAATTTTTTCTAGTTCATGTTGTTTCAAATAGCAAGAAAGCTTGAAAGACCTCCTGCGACACAAGAAATCATGGAGAAACTCAGATCAATAAATTCGTTACCTGAAAGTGAGGGATTTGACCGGATCGGACAAGCTTTCTGTAGTGACAGGTGGGCGATATACAATATCGACTCAAGCTCAATTGGATGAGAAAGTTGGATTTGAATAGGTCAGATGCTGGCTTCATGCATGCTGCATTGGAGCTTGCTGCTCAGGCGGAAAAAGCGGGCGAGGTGCCGGTTGGGGCGGTCATGGTCAGGAATGGAATAATCATTGGGCGCGGTTATAATTGCCCCATCTCGACATCAGACCCCACAGCGCATGCAGAGGTGATGGCCTTGCGGGATGCAGGTCGTTATCTCGGCAATTACCGTCTGGCGGACTGTACGCTTTACGTGACTCTGGAGCCCTGCACCATGTGCATGGGGGCGGTTTTTCATGCACGTATCGCCCGGCTGGTGTATGGCGCGGCGGATCCGAAGACGGGTGCATGTGGAAGCGTGATTAATCTCTCCGCTGAGCTTCGGCTCAACCATCACTTGCAGGTGACGAGAGGGGTGCTAGCGGAGGAGGGGGGATACAAACTGAAGCAATTCTTTGCGAAGCGACGTGAGGCAAGAACAACAAACAGGGAAGAGATTGATGAGAATTGAGGTTGGTATTCCTTCTCAAACACTTGATTTACATGATAAAAATGATGTCGTCAGGCGTTACCGTATCTCCTCGGCGAAAAACGGGGTGGGGCAGGAAAACGGCAGCTTTTGTACGCCATTAGGCAGGCATATCATTCGCGCCAAGATCGGGACCGGACAACCGGTCAACACGGTATTCGTGAAACGTCGTCCCACCGGCGAAATTTATACGCCAGAATTTGCCGCGAATTTCCCCCGCCGCGACTGGATACTGACCCGCATTTTATGGCTTTCCGGTTGTGAGCCCGGCTTCAATCGCCTGGGAAAGGTGGACACCATGCGCAGGTATATCTACATTCATGGCACTCCCGATAGCGTGGAGATGGGCAAACCGGGCTCCATCGGCTGCATTCGCATGCAGAATCAGGATTTGCTGGAACTGTTCGACCTGGTGGAGGCGGGAACGGAGGTGGATATCAGGAACGCGTAGTACAACGGTTTTTTTCACTGTACGCTTCAAGGGCAGCGATTTTGGCATCCATATAAACACAGCTTGCTACGCCAGCCCAATTTGAGCCCGGGTGTCTTTTCCGGTATCATATTCGTCCATGACAAAGTACGCGCAAAGTACATGTTGTGGGCTGCTTCCTTATGACGAGTCGAATCGACCAGAAGAGGTGCGTCGCTGGTTGGGGCAAAGGGCGTATTTATGATCGGCGTCCAATGACAAAGACAAAGTACGTGTTCGTGACCGGAGGAGTGGTTTCTTCTCTGGGGAAAGGTATCGCCGCCGCTTCTCTCGCAGCCATTCTCGAAACCCGCGGCATCAAAGTTACCCTGCTCAAGCTGGATCCTTATATCAACGTCGATCCGGGCACCATGAGTCCCTTTCAGCATGGCGAGGTCTTCGTCACCGAGGATGGCGCGGAAACGGACCTCGACCTCGGGCACTACGAGCGCTTCATCAGTGGCAAGATGAACCGGCGCAACAACTTTACCACGGGTCAGATTTATGAGAGCGTGATAAAGAAGGAGCGGCGCGGCGACTATCTGGGCGGTACCGTGCAAGTCATTCCGCATATTACGGACGAAATCAAGCATTACATCAGGGTGGGGGCCGGGGACGCTCAGGTAGCCATCGTTGAAATCGGTGGAACCGTAGGCGATATCGAATCCCTTCCATTTCTGGAAGCTATCCGGCAAATGGCGGTTCAACTTCCGCGCGAAGATACCTGTTTCATTCACCTCACATTGCTGCCCTACATTGCCTCAGCGGGAGAACTGAAAACCAAGCCAACGCAGCACTCGGTAAAGGAGTTGCGCGAAATCGGCATTCAGCCGGATGTGTTGTTGTGCCGTGCCGATCGTGCATTGCCTGGGGATGAACGGCGCAAGATTGCGCTATTCACCAACGTTCGGGAAGAGGCGGTGATCCTGGCGCTGGATGTGGACAGCATCTATAAAATCCCCTCGCTGCTGCACGACCAGATGCTGGATGAAATCGTCTGCCACAAACTGAACCTGCTCGCCAAGGCAGCGGATCTGCGCATCTGGAAAAAACTGGTTCATGCGCTGGAGCATCCCGAGCGGACGATAGAAATCGCGCTGGTTGGAAAATATGTCGATCTGACAGAGTCCTACAAGTCTCTGTCGGAAGCATTGATTCACGCGGGAATTCACACTCGCAGCCAAATCAACATTCATTATGTGGATTCGGAGAGCATCGAAAAGGATGGGATCGGGTGCCTGGAAGGCATGGATGCTATCCTGGTGCCTGGTGGTTTTGGAAAACGCGGGGTAGAGGGCAAGATCATGGCCATCCATTTCGCACGCACCAACCGCATTCCCTACCTTGGCATCTGCCTTGGCATGCAGTTGGCTGTCATCGAATATGCGCGTAACAAGGCTGGCATGCAAGGCGCGCACAGTACCGAGTTTCATCCTGAAACACCATATCCGGTCATTGCGCTTACCACGGAATGGCGCACGCGCGAGGGGCAATTGGAAACCCGGACTACGGCTTCCGATCTCGGAGGGACCATGCGTCTGGGTGGTCAGGAGTGTTTGCTCAAAGAGGGGTCTCTTGCCCGTAAAATTTACGGGTCCGACAAAATTATCGAAAGGCATCGGCATCGTTACGAGGTTAATAATCAGTACATCTCCCGTCTGGAACAGGCAGGCCTGAGTATCAGCGCAGTATCGGCCGGAGAGGGATTGTGCGAAATGGTCGAATTGCCGCAAACCGAGCATCCATGGTTTGTTGCCTCCCAGTTTCACCCCGAGTTCACCTCGACCCCCCGGACCGGACACCCTCTCTTTGCGGCATTCATCGAAGCAGCGGCTGTGTCCGCGGACAAGAGCCTTTCCAGCGAAGGGGTGGTACCGGCCGATAAACCTGAACGCACCACAATGGGCGCCTATATCCAATAACTGTATTGTTGGAGGCGCCTTTCAAGACCGTTTAAGACCGTTTAAGGCCGTTTCAGCCTCTAGTCCTCAAGCAGATCCCCGGTAGCCCTCGGAAAGTAGCAGAACCGTTTTTTAATAACTTACAGATAAATGATCAGGGAAAAATAGCATGAGTGCAATTGTAGATGTCATCGCCCGCGAAATTCTTGACTCGCGCGGGAATCCAACCGTGGAAGCGGATGTTTTGCTTGAATCCGGAGTATTGGGTCGGGCGGCTGTTCCTTCCGGCGCATCGGTTGGCACCCGGGAGGCTGTCGAATTGCGCGATGAGGACACTCAGCGCTATTTCGGTAAAGGCGTACTGAAAGCGGTGGAAAATGTGAACACCGAAATTTCAGAAGCAATCATGGGGCTGGATGCAATGGACCAAGCTTTTATCGATCGCACGCTGATCGATCTCGATGGCAGCGGCAACAAATCAAGGCTTGGCGCCAACGCAATTCTTTCCGTATCGCTCGCAGTAGCCAAGGCGGCGGCGGAAGAATGCGGACTGCCGCTGTACCGGTATGTCGGCGGCGCGGGACCGATGGCCATGCCTGTTCCCATGATGAACGTCATCAATGGCGGCGCCCATGCCAATAACAATATTGACATGCAGGAGTTCGTAATCATTCCTCTGGGCGCCCAGAGTTTTCGCGAAGCCCTGCGTTGCGGCGCGGAAATATTTCATACCTTGAAAGGCTTGCTCGACAAGAGAGGCATGCATACGGCGGTGGGTGACGAAGGCGGCTTTGCACCTGATCTGCCCAATAATGAAGCGGCATTGCAACTGATCGTGGAAGCGATCGAGAACGCGGGCTATCTTCCGGGGCCGGATGTCGCCATTGGCCTGGATTGCGCTGCTTCGGAGTTTTACCGTGACGGCAAATACCATCTGGAGTCGGATGGCCTGGTGCTCGATTCAACCCAGTTTGCCGATTATCTTGCCACCTGGATCGATAAGTATCCCATTATCAGCATTGAAGACGGGATGAGCGAACATGACTGGGATGGCTGGAAGCTGCTGACCAGCAGGCTTGGGAAATCCGTGCAACTGGTGGGCGATGATATTTTTGTTACAAACGCGGGCATTCTGAAAGAAGGTGTCTCCCAGGGCATCGCAAATTCCATATTGATCAAGCTCAATCAGATCGGGACGCTTACCGAAGCTCTTTATGCGATTGAAAGTGCAAAGCGTGCCGGCTACACAGCAGTGGTCTCGCACCGTTCGGGGGAAACCGAAGATACCACGATCGCGGACATCGCTGTGGCGAGCAATGCATTGCAGATCAAGACTGGCTCGCTTTCCCGTTCCGACCGCCTTGCAAAATACAACCAACTCCTGCGCATCGAGGAAGATCTGGGCGACACCGCCAGTTATCCCGGTCGCGACGCCTTCTACCAGCTGAAATAAGCCTTTTCAAATCCGAGCGGACAGGTCAGGAGTTCCTCATAACGAGGAATCCTGGGAGAAGCCGAAGTGAAAGTATTGACTCTTATACTCGTGGCATTGATTGTTCTGCTGCAATATCCCCTATGGCTGGGTAAGGGTAGTTGGCTGAAAGTATGGGAGGTCGATCAGCAGCTTGCAACTCAGTCTGAAACCAACGAAAAACTCAAAACTCGCAATTCCACACTGGATGCGGAAGTGCGGGACCTCAAGCAGGGGTATGATGCTGTCGAAGAGCGCGCGCGCAATGAACTCGGCATGATCAAGGAGGGTGAGATTTTCTTCCGTACGGTGAACGATAAGAATGATTAGGATTTTGTGAGCAAAGGTTCAGCCATTTTCTGTGACAAGCCCATTGATCCAAATCTGACTTAAAGTCCAGCCTCGTTTCGTTCAACGCTTTGATGCTGTGCCTGATGCTGTGCCGTTTGAACGAAATCGGATTTTCCATCAAGATGGTTTTGCAGAATATATCTGTCATGAAGGAAGTTGGTAAGCCACCCCAGACAGTATAACGAAGCTCCAAATAAAACAATGGTTGCCCCCGACGCCGTGTTGAAAATGTAGCTCAGATACATACCCGCGACACCGGTTATCCCACCGATGATCAATGCATAGATCAGCATGCGGCTGAAGCAGTCAGTCATGAGGCGGGCTGTGGCTGCGGGAGTGATGAGTGTGGCAGCGATCATGGTGACACCAACAATGTTCATGGAGGCAATGATGGTTAGCGTGAGGAGCAGCGAGAATACCAGTTGAACTCTGGCTGTCCTGATGCCGAACACTTGTGCTGCTTCCTGATCGAACGTAGAGAAGAGCAGCGGCCTATACATCAAAAACATTGTTGTCAAGGTGGATAGAGCAACGAACCCGATGAGCAGCAGGTCCCCTTCGGTGATTCCAAGGATATTTCCGAACAGAGCTGCTTCGAAACTCTGGCTGAAGGCTCGCACCTGGCTGATAATGGCAACACCCAGCGCGAACATGGCATTCGTGACTATGCCGATAGCTGCATCCAGCTTGATCGTGCCGCTCCTGCTAATCCGGTTGATCAATAGCAATGCAAGCAAGCCCATCGCCCCGGCACCGGCATAAAAATTGAGATTCAATATGAATCCAACCACTGCTCCGCCGAACGCCGCGTGTGATAGTCCGTGACCTACGTAGCTCATCCCGCGCAGTATCACCAGGGCTCCAATCAAGCCGCAGGAAGCCCCCACCATCAGTGTTGCCAGCAGGCCATGCCAGAAAAATTCATACTCCAGCGGCTCAAGAAGAAATTCGATCACTGGGGTCGCCATCTGAAAAGTGAATGGGTGTGCCAGTGGCAATCAGGAAATAGTCTTCATGCCTCACTATGGTGATATCGCCACCGTATGTCCTGGTCAGAATGTCATTGGTAAAGATGTCGTGAGGCCTTCCCTGTGCTATCAAGCCGTTCCTGAAACATATTACCCAGGGCAGGTGTGAAGCAACGGCGTTAAGGTCATGCGTGGTGAGCAAAATGGTAATACCTTCGCTATTGATATCACCCAGCAGATGGAGCACTTCATGTTGAGCCTTGATATCGACCCCTGAGGTAGGCTCATCCAGCACCAGCAGCGCCGGGTTGTTGACCAGTGCACGGGCGAGAAATGCGCGCTGCCGCTGCCCTCCGGAGGTATTTGATATCTGCTGCCGCAGGCAGCGGTAAATGCCCAGCCTGTGTGCCAGATCATGGACACGCTCCCGCTCTTCCCTGCTTGGCCATGGCCATATCCGCTTTCCGGTATAGAAGCCCATCAGGATGACCTCTTCCACGGTAACGGGAAAACGCCAATCCACGCTTTCCAATTGTGGCACATAGCCGATGATGCCGCGCGGAATGTCGTTCAATGCCTGCCCCCCCAGGAGCACGGTGCCGGAAAGGGGCGATTGTGTGCCCAGAATGGTTTTAAGCAGCGTCGTTTTGCCGCATGCGGTTGGGCCTACTATTCCAGCGAATTGACCTCTGTCAATTTTCAACGACAGGCGTTTGAAGACGATATGACGTCCGTAGCCAGCCGTCACATCGCTGAGACTGATTGCGGGATGTATATGCGACTCAGTACTTGATATTGCTCGTGTCGACATCTGTCATGCAACCCGGATTCCCGTCGAGCGCTGTCGTCATTATCGTCATGTTGTTCGCCATCATGCCGATGAAAGAGTTTTCCGGAGGCGGAGGCAGCGCATCATCGGAAAGCTGATCTATGAACTTGACGCCCGTCTCGCGGGCGATCTGTTCCATGATCTTGCTGGGGAAAACTTCAGAGCCAAAAATAGCGGGCACGTTCTCGTTCCTGATCTGCTTTATGATGCGGATTACCTCTCGCGGTCCGGGTTCCGAAAAATCGGAGGGCTGAACCGCTGCAATGATTTTCATCCCATAACGGGGAGCGAAATACGCGAAAGAATCATGGTAAGTCACGAGCTTGCGATTTTTCTCCGGAATAGTCTTTACGCAATCGAAGATTGCCTTATCCAGTTTACGCAGCTTGCCCAGATACACCGATGCATTTGCAATGTATCCTTCCTTGTGCATGGGATCGAGCGCAATGAGTTCATCCCGCACGACCTCAACATAACGCATCGCCAGCGCGATGTTGGGCCAGAGGTGAGGATTGGGATGGCCACGCTCGCGGGGAAAGCTAAAATCATACTGCCAGTCTTCCTTGCGCAAGATACGATTTCCGAGCTCGAGAATCCGTACTCTTCCTTTCGTTATCTTTTCCGCCAGCTTCAGGGTGGGCAACTCGAGATCGAGGCCATTGGCAATAATGATATCGGCTGTTTCCAGTAGCTTTGCATCCCGGGGAACCGGCTCGAAGGTATGAGAATCGGTCCCATCGGGAACGATTCCAGTCACATTTGCATAATCGCCGCTCACATTCCGGACAATATTCGTGATGGGAGCCACGGTGGTTACAATGAAGAGCCTTTTGGTCGCATCTCCGGAATGAGCAGATAACGGTTGTGCCAACAGAAGCAGTAGAAATGGGAGGGCGATCTGACGAAGCTGCACGGCCGTTTTTTTCTGTCAAGGGGAAATGGCAAATGGCGATGGATATTTCCGCTTCTGCCGGAAATCGACCATCCTTGAATGTGCCTGTAGAGGCTATCATCAATCCAGTTCCGGTGATGTAGGGAAATCCTGACAAAGACTTCATTTATTCCTACGGGTTATTTCCACATCCCCTGACAGACATGCGCGTTATCCGCACGTATTTTTAACCGAATGGCGGTTTCCCTGGCTTTCGTCTGAGGGTATTACAAATCTGCAATATTTCTTACCATTTTTCTGTTGCGGCTCGAGCTTCCCCATAAGGAAACCGGGCATTTCGAGTGGGACAATGGCCTGCTAAGCACAAAGCAGCGCTGGGTATTGTCGGTCACGAGTAAAGACCATGTGCTGAAAACAGTGTTGGTCTCTATTACTAAAACAGTGTTCACTGGCTGGAAAAATCCGGTGAGTCCCGATGCGGTATTGCCGCCAAGCACTTCCATCCTATCGAAAGCCGCTCTTTCCGAATGAATCTGGTCGGAAATTTTTAAAGATCAGCATACTGCTGAAGAACTATCGAACTACTGAATATCTGGAGCCCAGGCAATGGAACGTCTTACCATCTCACTGAATGATCAGCTTGCCAAGCAATTCGAATCCGCAATGCACAAGCTGGGTTACTTCAACCGATCCGAAGCTGTTCGCGATTTGATACGGAACATGATCGAAACCACGCGGCAGGAAGAACATGCTGATGGATACTGTATTGCAACGCTCAGCTATATTTATAATCACCACGAACGCGAGCTGGCGCGCTGTGTTACTTCAACACTGCATAATCATCACAACCTTACCCTGTCCACCATGCACGTGCATATGGATCATGATAATTGCCTGGAAGTGACCATTCTGAGGGGTACGATCAGGAGTGTGAAAAATTTTGCCAATCTCGTTACCGCTACACCCGGAGTGCGGCATGGCAAGTTGCATCTTCTACCAATAGAAATCGTGCAGGAGCACGATTTTCATGAATCCGAGCCGCATGTTCATAGCAGTCCTCTTACCTGACGGGATGAGTTGTTGGGCTAGGCTCAGGGCTCATTGATTGAGATAGAAGGGTATTGCTTGATGGGAGCCAGAACGATTAGTCACCGGATCGAGCAAAACACGCAAGATCAACTCGTCTCTTTCATAACTTTTAAAACTGATATGTCAGATTGACACGATACATGCGCGATTCAATCGGGTGGAAGACAAGGCCATCCCTCGCCATGGCCAATGGGCTCGTTTGGTATCCGTAGTAGTATGCGATATCGAAGTTTTTAGCATTGAGCAGATTCAATACATCGAGTTGGATTTTGAATCTTCTGGCCAACTCATATCCGGTTGAGAGATTGACGATCGTTGTGCTGTAGGGTTTGACAGGATTGTTGGTATCCACCGATACATTGCCGAAATGGCGCAAACGAAGCGTGGCAAACAGGTTATGCGGCAGATTCAAGGTGGCGCCTGCGCTTATAGTGCGTCCCACGGCATTGGGGATGTGAAATCCATACGCCTGATTTGCAGGATCGCTAGCTTGATTCAGTTGAGCCTGATCGTAGCGTGCATGAGTAAATGAGAAATCGGCGTCGAGGATCAGCCATTTGGAGGGTCTGTAAAAATTGGCCCACTCAATACCATAGCGGGTACTGGCGCCACTCGTTTCCGTGGTGCCAGCGTCTCCGCTAAATACAAGTTCCGACGCAGAATGCAAATACCAGATTGCCAGAGTAGACTTTAAACCTTCGATAGCTTCAGTACGGAAACCCACCTCCGCGCCTTTCGCGCGCACAAGTCCGTTGGCGGCCAATTGAGGCGCAAAATTATTGTTGCCGATTTGATTGGTATTTACAGTCGCGGTGACGCCCCGGGCATCGTTGGAATGGTAACCTTCACCGACATTAAAGTAAATCTCGCTGTTATGCCAAGGTCCTAGAATAATGCTGAGTTTGGGGCTCACTAGCCCATCCGTCTTGTTGCCGGAATTTTGGGGAACGGTATAGGCATGTACATTGAAATTGAAGATGTCGCCACGTAGACCCACAATAGTCCTGAGTTTGGGCAACCAGAATGTCTGATTTTGCAGATACAAACCGATACTGGTTTCTGTGACCTGATCCCTGCTTACATTGTGATAAACGACTCCCCGATTGGAATTGTTCAGCAATACACGGTTCAAATCATTGCGGACCTGAATACCAAGCGTATTCTCCATGTCGAAACCAGCTATGTTGCTTAGCCAGCTTTGCTGCGCTCTGCCGCCAAAATAGATGCGGGAATCCGTTTGATTCACTTGGTCACTGGGAATTATTCCGCCAGGAAGCACTATGTTGTCGGCGACCGAATTGATGAAGCCGCTGAAATCGGACGTGAGATTGAGACTGTACTTGACCAGATAAAATGAAGCCTCTCGACGATAGTTCTTTTCTTTTTGCCACCACTTACCATGAAGCGTATAGCGTCCGGTTTCGCCATTGTCGGTGGGATCTATGTTCCCAAAGCGATTAATAAGACCTTCATTTACCGCAAATAGCGGAATCTGATTGGTCGGGCGCCATTTTGCGTGATACGCATGAAGTCCGATGCTTGCGCCCCAGTTACCTTTGTCGACACTGTACTTGAGCATGCCGTTGAATTTGAGAGCATGTTCAGGCACCACCCAAGGACCGTTATACGTATTCACGTCGATGGCGTAGAGCACATCGCCACCTCCTATCCTATTTGAATTTGCCGCCACCCCTCGGTAAAAGCCGAAAGAACCGCCGGTGAACTTGGCAAAACCTTGGGGAAGCGAGTTGAAGGTAGTAATCTTGGCATGGCCAGCCGCGGAAAAATCTCCCTGATCTGCATAATAGGGTCCCTTTCCATATTGAACATTATCTATCAATTCCGGGATCAAGCCATTGAGATCCATGTAACCTTGACCATGAGCATGGCTGGGCAGATTGATTGGTACCCCGTCAATAAATGTGGCGAAATCGGTACCATGATCGAGGTTGAATCCACGCAGAAAATATTGGTTGGCTTTTCCATCGCCGCTATGCTGAGTGGCAATCATGCCGGGAATGAACTCTACTACTTCGGCGACGCGTGACAGTGCACGATTCTTAATCTGAGCCTGACCAATGAATCCTTGAGAGGCAGATTGAGTTTCGCCAACAAGGCTGGTCCCGCGCCCTTTGCCTAATACCACCACTTCCTTGAGTTTGACCACAGGTTCCGCAGTTGTCTGGTTGTTGCGCGGTTTACCCGGATGCACGGCATCCTGCGAGACGGTATCGGCGAGTTGAACGGTAGCAGATGAATCCTGTTTCTCTACTGGATCAACGCGCTCAGGCGGCATGTTGAGTTTTACCGATGCATCTGGAACTTCTTGCGCATAAACGTTGATTCCGCTCGGGGAAAAAAACAGCAATGGTACGAGGATAGGCAGGGTTGATATCCCGGTGTTACGCCAGGATATTCGCGATATTCTGTTCAGAGACACATTTCATTTCTTATAAGCAGGAATTGCCCAATATTTTCTGTTTTCATTATTATTTGAGAATATCGCTCTGGATTTGGACACCTACCCAGGTTTTTTGCTTGATTTCCTTATTAATGGAGTTCAAGCCGCCATAAAGAAAATGGTAGGAAATATTGCAAATTTGTAATACCTCCAGATAAAAATCAGGGAAACCTGCTGTCCGGCTAAAAGTACATGCAAATAATGCGTATGTCTGTCGGGGAATGCCGAAATGGTCAGTAGGAAATAAGTGAGACCTCTGTCAGGATTTCCCTACATCATCACAAATGGATTGATGGTAAGGCTTCATAGGCACTGCTGATGGTGGGAGCCTCAGGCGAGTGCCGAAGAGATTTCGGGAACCCGTACCCGGCCACTGCATGAAGGCGGATTGATCTGCATGAATTCCTATTCGAGCAGCTTATGCTCCGCCACGTAGCGGATCAGTTGCGCGTTGTTCTGCATGCCCATTTTTTCGAGGACGCGAGCACGGTAAGTACTGATCGTTTTTGCGCTCAGTTTCAGTTTCTGGGAGATTTCGGTCAAGGATATTCCAACTGCGATGAGCTTGAGGACGTCAAACTCGCGATTGGAAAGGGTGGAGTGGCGTGGCATGGTGGAGGAGGGGCCCAGGCCGAACAGAAGTTTCTCGGCCAGTTTCGGATCTATGTATCTTCCCCCGTGTGCCAGCCGGCGGATTACCGATATCAGCAGGTCAGTCGGACTGTTTTTTGTCAGATAGGCGGAAGTGCCGGCGCGTATCGCACGAATGGCGTACTCGTCCTCATGATATGTGCTGAGCATCAGTACGCGATGCTTCGGATCCTCGTCCATGATCCGTTTGAGCACTTCGAGCCCGCTCATTTCGGGCATGCTGACGTCAAGCAAGGCGACATCCCATCCCCCCAGACGCATTTTTTTCAAAGCATCAAGCCCATCGGTAGCTTCACCCACAACCACGATATCGGCTGTTTCGGCAAGAATGCGCCTCAGTCCGTCGCGGAAAAGCCGATGGTCGTCCGCCAGAAAAGTCTTAATGATCAAGCACGCTCTCCTGAAAACTTTGGAAAGATATCTGCACCTGGCTCGAGGCTCTCCCCAGCCATGGAGTCACAAAGGACTGCGCGTGCAATGTCAGAGGCAGTGCAATCATTCAAGCGCTCGTTTCGCCTCATCGGGATGGATACGCAAACAGAAGTTCCCTGACCCGGCACACTTGTGATATTGATATCGCCCGCAAGTCCTGCTGCCCGTTCGCGCATTCCGACCAATCCAAACGACTTCTTTCTTTTTGCACTCTCAAGGTCAAATCCTCTGCCATTGTCGCAAACTTCAACAATGACATTGCCTTCTCTCCGGGATACCCGGATCTCCACACGTCTTGCGCCCGAATGCCGCGTCACATTCGTCAGCGATTCCTGGACAATACGGAATATCGCAACGATTTGGTCTTCATCCAGATTCACCGGTTCCTGGGTCATTCGCAACTCACAACTTATGCCGGTATGTTTCCTGAATTCGCTGGTCAGTTTTGCAAGAGTCGACTCGATTCCCAATCCGGGCGAAGCGGGACGCAAATGTTGCGCCACATCGCGTACACTCTGGTTCGCTCTCTCGACAAGTTCGGCCATATTGCGCCTGATGGTTTCCAGTCGTTCGTTGCCATGATCTTTCGCGTTCTTCAGCAGCGAGATTTCCAGGTGCAGCGCTGCCAGAAGCTGACCAAGCTCATCATGGATCTCGCGGGCAATATATTTGCGATCTTCCTCCCGCATCCGCTCGAGGTGAGCAGCAAACTCTCGTATTGCTGCGTCGCGCACCCGAAGTTCCTGCTCTACCAGAACCCGTGCCTCGGACTGCTGATGCTCCAGCCAGCGTCCCAGGTCATCCCCGATCACGTTGATCAGATTCTGTTCCTCCGGCAGCAGAAAAAAACGGTCCTCGCGATAAAACAGTTTTATCCAGCCGCGTCCCTCACCGTAGACTGTGATCTCCTTCTGCAATTCATGCTTGTGACTTCCGGGGCATGGATCGGATATAAATTCCTTGCCATCCAGTTCGATCTTGACGCTGGCAAGATGCGGAAACTGCATTGCCGTGATGAGTTCAGTCGAGATTGTGCTGCATACTTCCTTCACCGATGAGGATTCCATACCTCGCCTGATCGAATAAAAGCAGTTTATTTCCTTCAGACGCTCGCGCAGCGATCCCTCGACTTGTCTGAGCTTGGTAACCTCGTGTTCAATGGCTTCTGCCATGGAATTGAAGCCCGTCCCCAGCTCGGCGATTTCGTTGTGGGTGGAAATATCACAACGGGTTGAATAATTGCCTTGCGCAATGCCGCTTACCTGGCACCTGAGAGAATCGAGCGGGCGCAGAATATTGCGGCGTGTATAAAAAGTTGCAAGAGCCGCAAAGAACAGCGCAATGCATAGTACGACCAGTATCAGCAGGATTTGCTGCTCGAACCTGAGCTGCAGATTGCTGAGCGTGGCACGGGTGCGCGTGTCCAGTTCGAGCATGAACTGGTTGATGGGCGCCATGATTCTGATTTTCTCAGCCTCATAACGCTTGCCGAACAAGAGATCGATTGCAAAATTGCGCCGGGGAGGACATGGCACATTGAAATTCCCCTGCTGATCTTCGCACAGCCCTTTCACGGCAGCGAATGCCTGTTTTTCCAGGTTGACGAGGTTGTCCGAGCTTTCCTGGGACTGCCGCAGCAGATTGAGTTCCCGTTCACTGAAACCTTCGCGGCGCATCAGTTCCATGAGGGAAATCGCATTTCCCTTATTTCCCTTTGCACCCGTGGCATCGGCATTTTCCAGATGCGCATAGGCGATCGGGTAATCCCGGGGGCGCGGTCGTATGCCATTCCGGATGTCGAGTATTGCAAAAAAATTGTGTTCGTAGGCGGGATCACCCGTTACCGCGTAGGTGCGAGCCATCCTGGTCAAATCCTCGGAACTTCGAAACAGCTCATTTGCCAGTTGTAGCGACCGGTGCTTCTGGCGCTCTGCCTCGGTAACGTCATCCAGCGTGTTTAACGCCCGAGAAGAAAGAAGTATGAGGACGGTGAGCACGAACAGGATGGAGGCGAGATAAAAATTCGTGAAAAGGCCGATCCTCATGTTTTTTCTATATGTCCTGGCTTATCAAATCGAGTTTTTTCCTCTCTCACCTCTCGTCAGTCCTGATCTGCTTCGAAGCCTGCCCGCACTGCTGCGCTTGCAGCCAGCTTCGGGCTGTAATAAATATCAGGAAATCTTCATACACGAAATTGGAGAACTGTGGATATTTTCTAATGATCAATACTAAAAATTCGCGCATGATTGTGCAACTCGATTCTTATCGAGTGAAGATCATAAAAAGAAATTTTTGGTAATGGGGAACTTGAAGGAAAGAACAGACAGGGTACGGAGCGATGAATCGGCGTCCGTCAGGGAGTGCTCGGGCAAAACCCCCCGCAAGCAACGGAAGTTTTTCATTCTTGCTTGTGGGGTATTGCTTGCAGCATCGGTATTGATTACAGATTTCCTGTTTCTATCCTCGTTGGCGCAGGCAGCAGAAGTCACGCTTCCAAAAGGGCCAAAGTATGCAATCGATGAAACCAGATGGGTGACACTTGGAATGGGGTTCCGCGGAACCGGCCTATGGGTGGAAAATCCCGCCACGGGTAATCTCAGGAGCGGCGATTTCAGCATCGATAATGCTCGTTTCTACTTGAATGGGCAGATACATCAGTACCTCAAGTTCGAAGTCAATACGGAATGTTTTTTCTGCAACAACACCCATCCCAGCGATAATCCGAAGATGTCGTACAACATACTCGATGCGATTGGGAAATTTGAGCTCAACCGTTATTTCAACATCTGGGGTGGCCGTATGCTGGTGCCGACCGAACGGGGCGAACTGAGCGGTCCTTTTTTTCAATCAACACATGACGCTTTCAAGACACCGTTTTTTTCCCAGGATTTCAGCACCAAATTCGGCAGCGGTGGAGCTGGGCGCTATGGACGCGACGATGGAGGTACATTCTGGGGAAGCCTTGAACCGGGCTTCATCAGGGGTACCCTGGGATATGCCGTCGGTGTCTACCGCGGAGTCCAGTCGTCCCGTAGCGCCGGCCCCAACCAGGGCGACGACGTGTTATGGGCCGGCCGCTTCACTTATAACTTCCTGAATCCAGAAAAGAATCCAGGTTACTATACCAGCAGCACATATTTTGGCAAGGCAGGGGATATTCTCGCGCTTGCTTTTGGCGCTTCGTATCAGAAGAATGGCGCCGGCTCCTTTGCTCACCGAAGTGATTTCCTGGGGCTGGTCGGTGATGCACTTTTTGAAAAAGTGCTACCGCGAAACATGGGCGTCCTTACCGCAAATGGCGAATACAAACAGTTTTATGCCAATTATTCGCCCGCAGCATTTCGTGATCCGGACTGTTTCTGTATGTTCGATGGCAAATCATGGACTATTACCGGACTTTATCTTTTGCCCATGAGGATCGGGATCGGGCAGTTTCAACCGTATGGCCGATTTACGAGTGTTCAGCCAAACAACAGCAGCAATCGGGAAGAGATCGAGGCGGGCGTCAACTATATCATCGACGGTTTCAACGCTCGAATCTCCGCATACTACCAGCACGGCGATCTTTTCACTAAACGGCTGAATTATGCGCCTGACGCAAGTGGGGAGAAGGTCGATGTGTTCAAGCTGTCGTTCCAGTTGCAAATGTAGGCATTGCAGGTTGGTTCAGGCAATCGGCTGTATTCGGTTTTTCCAGGATGAGGCTTGAGGTAAGGGGGAGGAGACCCGTTTGGATTATTCCGGGAGCCCAGCTTTGAAATCAGGTGCAAAAACGCATCCGGGCGCATGTGACGAGGATTCGATATCTTCGCCTGCCAGTATCGCTGCCCTCCACCGGCTATCCGCTCCTGACAACCCGCTGGATCTGAAGATGAATCAGGCTCCCGATTCCGCATCGAGGGCGCGTCTGTGGCTGAAGTTTGCGGAGAATTCCGGAACCACGCGCATGGTGGAGCGGGATCATCATGGCCCCCTGGTGGTGCAAAAACCTCTTTATCCCGAGGGGCATGGGGTATGCCAGGCTGTTGTCATGCATCCGCCGGGGGGCGTGGTCGCAGGGGATGAGCTGGAAATACGAGTGCATGCCGGTCCGTCTGCTCATGGCCAGATCACCTCTCCTGGCGCGACAAAATGGTACAAGTCCACCGGTCGTACTGCGCGCCAGGACGTTCATCTGCATGTGGAAGCGGGCGGCGCGCTGGAGTGGATGCCGCAGGAAACGATTTTTTTCAATAATGCAAAAGTCATGCTCGACCATCAGGTCGTGCTGGAGAAGGATTCGGTTTACATGGGCTGCGAGATTTTATGCTTTGGCCGTACGGCATTCGGGGAATCGTTCGATAGCGGCGAGGTGAGGCAGCGCACGAGTATCCGCCGCGAAGGGAAGCTGGCGTGGTTTGAGCAGCTCCGCCTGGCGGGCGGAAGCAGGGCGATGAATGGGAGACTTGCGCTTGCCGGCCGTACCGTTTGCGCCACTTTTATCATGAGTGGCAAGCCCCTTCCAGCGCAGACGATCGATCTTGTACGGGAAGAGGCGGTGCGCATCGGCGGAGAATCGGGCCAGGTGGGTATTTCCCAATTCAAATCGCTGTTGGTAGCACGTTTTCTGGGGGATTCGAGCGAAGTGGCGAGACATGTGATGCTTTCCGTCTGGCGTACTGTTCGTCCGGCCATGCTCGGTAGGCCTGCGATCGTGCCGCGCAGCTGGAATACTTGATGTCGTCTTATCCCGTAAGATTTTTGGGAAAAGGATTTGAAAGAAGGATCGCCAAATTCATTTTGGGGCAACGGACTGGATTTTTTATTGAGGAGACATAATGGATCTGACACCGAGAGAGAAAGACAAACTCCAGATATTCACTGCTGGATTGCTCGCGGAACGACGCAAGGCGCGAGGTCTGCGGCTCAATTATCCCGAAGCGGTTGCCCTGATTACCTGTGCGATCCTGGAGGGCGCGCGCGACGGCAATACGGTGGCGGAACTGATGTCAGAGGGCCGCAAGGTTCTAACACGTGCCGATGTGATGGAAGGCGTGCCGGAAATGATTCCCGATATTCAGGTTGAGGCGACTTTTCCGGATGGCACCAAGCTCGTGACCGTCCATAATCCGATTGTCTGAAAGAATATGGGAGATCAATGATGGCAAGAACACCTATGGTGCCAGGTGAAGTGTTTGTACAACCTGGCGAGATCGAGCTCAATGCCGGCAGAAGAACGACAACGTTGAAGGTTGCAAATGGGGGAGACCGCCCGATTCAAATCGGTTCCCATTTTCATTTTTACGAGGTGAATTCCGCGATGAAGTTCGATCGCGAAGCGGCTTACGGCATGCGCTTGAACATCATGGCCGGCACAGCGGTGCGCTTCGAGCCAGGGCAGGAACGGACGGTCGAACTGGTGGAGCTGGCCGGCAATCGGACTGTGTATGGGTTCAATCAGAAAGTGATGGGCAAGCTTAAATAGAGACCCTCCGGATCGAACAAGAAAGGAGCTAAAGAATGAGTTTAAAGGTTTCCCGCCAGACTTACGCCGAATTGATAGGCCCCACCACCGGGGACCGTATTCGCCTGGCCGACACGGAATTGATGATCGAAATCGAGAAGGATTTCACCACTTATGGCGAGGAAGTGAAATTCGGGGGCGGCAAGGTGATACGTGACGGCATGGGGCAGTCGCAGCACAATCACGATCAGGTGATGGATACGGTCATCACCAACGCGGTAATCGTCGACTACTGGGGTATCGTCAAGGCTGACGTTGGTTTAAAGGATGGGAAGATCGCCGAGATCGGCAAAGCAGGCAATCCCGACATCCAGCCAAATGTCACGATGTCGATCGGTGCGGCGACGGAAATCATAGCCGGTGAGAATATGATTCTGACTGCGGGCGGAATCGATGCCCATATCCACTTCATTTCACCGCAGCAGGCGGAAGATGCGATGATGAATGGCATCACTACGATGCTGGGAGGAGGCACTGGCCCGGCGGCGGGAACAGCAGCTACGACCTGCACGCCCGGTCCATGGCACATCCATTCAATGCTGCGGGCGTCGGACGGCCTGGTGATGAATACCGGTTTTTATGGCAAGGGGAATGTAAGTCTTCCGACCCCGCTCGAGGAGCAGGTTCTTGCTGGCGCATGCGGCATGAAGCTGCATGAAGACTGGGGCTCGACCTATGCAGCCATCGACAACTGCCTGAACGTGGCGGACAAGTATGACGTCCAGGTTGCAATTCATACCGATACCATCAATGAGGGTGGGTATCTGGAAAATACCATTGCTGCCATGAAGGACCGGACCATACACACTTTCCACACGGAAGGGGCTGGAGGCGGGCACGCGCCCGACATCATCGCCGTGGTGGGCCAGGAAAACGTATTGCCCTCATCCACCAATCCTACCCGGCCCTATACGATCAACACCCTGGACGAACACCTCGACATGCTTATGGTATGCCATCACCTCCATGCCAACATCCCGGAAGATCTCGCGTTTGCTGAGTCGCGCATTCGTAAGGAGACCATAGCTGCGGAGGATATACTGCAGGATATGGGCGCAATCTCCATGATGTCCTCTGATTCACAGGCGATGGGGCGGGTTGGAGAGGTGGTTCTGCGTACTTGGCAAACCGCGCACAAGATGAAAATACAACGCGGGACTTTGCAGGAAGATACATCGAAGAATGATAATTTCCGCGTCAAACGCTACATCGCCAAATACACTATCAATCCGGCGATCACACATGGCATCTCGCATGTCCTTGGTTCAGTAGAGGTGGGCAAATATGCAGACCTGGTGTTGTGGCGGCCTGCTTTCTTCGGTGTCAAGCCATCAGTGATTCTGAAAGGTGGAATGATTGCGGCATCTTTAATGGGCGATCCGAACGCCTCCATTCCCACCCCGCAACCTGTCCATTACCGTTACATGTTCGGAGGATATGGCGGCGGTATCAAGACCTCGTGCTTTACCTTTGTCTCACAGGCAGCGCTGGCTGCAGGCCTGGTCGATCAACTGAAGCTGGACAAGAACCTGATCGGAGTCAAAGACACGCGCAACCTGCGCAAGAAGGACATGATCCATAACTCGGCGACACCTAAAATGGAAGTCGATCCGGAAACCTACGAAGTGCGTGCTGATGGACAACTGCTGACTTGCGGGGCGGAGGATGTTCTGCCCATGGCGCAACGGTATTTCCTTTTTTAGGGGTCACACATGCTCACCTTGAACACCAGGATAAGCACCGCGGACAAGATTTCCGCGCAGCTCGTGTTACCGTACGAGTTGCGCGAGAACAGCCGTCTGCGCACCACGCTTGCCTCAGGAGAGGAAGTGGCCATTTTCACGCCGCGGGGTACAGTGCTACGGAACAACGATTTGCTCACCGGTGATGACGGGCGCGTGGTCCAGATCGTGGCCGCACGGGAAGCCACCTACTGTATCACGTGCACGAACCCGCATGACCTGCTTCGCTGCGCCTTCCATCTGGGCAATCGCCATACCCAGACTCAAGTGGGTGAAGGATTTCTGCGCATTGCCCGGGATAAGGTGCTGAAGGAAATGCTGGAGGGGCTCGGGGCGACAGTCGTCGAGGAAGACGCGCAGTTCGAGCCGGAGGCGGGGGCCTATAGCAGCGGAGGGCACCACCAGCATGGGGAGTCGGGCCATGGGCATGCTCATGGTCCTCTCGCTCCGATCCCTGTGCACCAGAAGATCCATCGTCCCTCCGATACTCCTTCCCAGCGATGAAGGAATACCGCGCTCTGCTGTCCCTGCTGCAACTCGCCAGCCCTTCGCTTCCGATCGGAGCTTATACATATTCCCAGGGACTGGAATCGGCCATCGAGCAAGGTCTGGTTCGGGACGAGGCTTCCGCACGCGAGTGGATCCTCGAGGCGATCGGTATCGTTGCAGACTTCGAATTGCCGATCCTGTGGCGCTTGCTGAAGGCATTTTCGGCGAGGGACGGAATCGAGGTGGCTGACTGGACCGAACGTTTCATTGCTTCACGCGATACTGCGGAGTTCCGTGCGGAAACGATTCAAATGGGTTATTCGCTGGCAAAGCTCGTTGCTGATCTCAAGATCGGGGACTCTTCGCTGCGCGCGATACTGGAGAGCCAGCCGGAGATACCGCTTCCTACCGCATTTGCCTGCGCAGCAGAAGCACTGGCTGTGACGCACGACGATGCCTTGCTGGGGATGCTGTTTTCCATGGTCGAAAATCAGGTGCTGGTATGCGTCAAGTCCGTTCCGCTCGGCCAGCTTTCCGGACAGCGCCTGCTCCTGTCGCTCCATGGCGCTATCGAGACCGCCTCACACCGCAGTCGTGAGCTGGCGGACGATGAATTATCCAGCTGGTCACCCGGTTTGTCGCTGCTGTCGATGCAGCACGAGGTGCAATACAGCCGCATCTACCGATCATAGTTCTTGATGGGAACAGAAAAATGAACGAACAACCTAATCCTCTTCGTGTCGGAATCGGCGGTCCCGTGGGTTCCGGAAAAACCGCCTTATGCGAAGCGCTCAGCAAGAGAATGCGCGATCATTATGAAATGGCTGTCATCACCAATGACATCTATACCAAGGAAGACATGGAAATCCTCCTGCGCGCCGATGCGCTGCCTCCAGAGCGCCTGATGGGGGTAGAAACGGGCGGATGCCCCCATACAGCCATCAGGGAGGATGCTTCCATCAACCTCGAGGCCGTAGCGCGCATGACTGCCGACTTCCCGGAACTCGATCTTATTCTCATCGAATCAGGTGGTGATAATCTCGCTTCCACTTTCAGTCCCGAGCTCTCCGATCTCACGATCTATGTCATCGACGTGGCCGGAGGCGAAAAAGTGCCGCGCAAGGGCGGCCCCGGCATTACCCGCGCTGCATTGCTCATCATCAACAAGATCGATCTCGCTCCTCATGTCGGCGCAAATCTGGAGATCATGGCGCGTGACGCCAGGAGAATGCGCGGAGACCGCCCTTTCGTGTTTACCAATCTGCATACGGGAGAGGGGGTGGATCAGGTAATCGACTTCATCGTGAAACAGGGGTTGCTGGATGAGGTCCGGTCGCAGCAGCACCGCGCCTGATTCCCTCTTACGGCGGCTCGGCAAAAGCGCGTTACTGCATCTTTCATCCAGAGTTTTGCAAGGGTTTCACATATCATGACTTGGGCATCCCGTGTCGACAGCGCGTTCCCACAGCCCCTGCAGGTGATTCTGAGAGGTGTTGGACAGGTATTTTTTTGCTGCAACGCCTTGACAGGCCTTATTTTCCTGATAGCTCTCTTCATCGGCGGAGTGGTTGCCGGGGCAGCGGCAACCGCAGGAGTAGTCACGAGTACGGTGACTGCCCATCTGCTGGGATTCTCGAAAAAGGATATCGACGCCGGCCTGTATGGTTTCAATGGGACGCTGGTAGGCCCCTGTCTGTTCCTGTTTCTGGAGCATTCTCCGCAGTTATGGTTGTACGTCATCCTCGCATCGATATTATCGAGCGTCGTGCTGGCCGCTCTCATGCGAATCCTTCGCCCCTACCAGGTTCCAGCCTCGACCGCCCCGTTTGTCCTGACCTCGTGGATGTTCCTGGTCGCGGTCTATGGTTTTGAAAGCTTCACCCGCAGTCCCGTTTTGCCGGCTGCCGGTATTCCTGCTGCTGTTCCGGGCGCGGACGGCCTGTCCGTCGAAAACTGGCCCGTCGCGCTGTTCAAGGGAGTGGGCGAAGTCATGTTCGCGGACAGCGTGACAGTCGGCATTCTGTTTCTGGCTGGCATCGCCATTGTTTCCCTGCGCGGTGCCCTCATGGCAATAAGCGGCGCCTTCGTCGGGATCATCTTCCCGACCCTTCTGAACGCAAACCCGAATGCGATCGAAATGGGCCTGTACGCATTCAATCCGGTTTTGACGATGATGGCCATTGGCTGGGTATTTCTCAAGCCCAGCGGGAAAAGTGCCGCTCTCGCGGTGCTGGCGGGTGTGATGACGGTTGTATGCCAGGCAGGCCTTGCCAGCTTCCTTACCCCCATAGGCCTGCCGACTCTCACGTTTCCGTTTGTTCTGGTCATGTGGATGTTCCTGTTCGCCGCGGGAATGTCGAAATACTGGATCGACCCGGATGCTGAAGAAGAGTGAGCGGAGGAGAGTGTCGGCCCGCTTATAGTTGACAGTCCGGAGTTGATAGTCCGGAAAAATAAACTTTTGCCCGCTTCTGCCGTTGCTGTTCCGAATTGACTCGGATTGTCGCCATTGCCCATTGCCCATTGGCAATCGGTTTGCTGTGAACATGGGAAGCCGGAGGCCGTGAGGGACCTTAGGTTCCCTGGAGCGGGCTGTATCTGACCGATGAAAGAGAATCTGATCCATCGGTTCCAGCAAGATTCAGCAAATGTTTCCGTAAAGGATCCGATGGTTGAAGAGAGTTGAGAAGTTGATCGATTTCATCCTGTTTTTTTGATCGGTAGTAACCCATCCTTTTCACGTCATCCCGCCGATAATGCAGTTTTTCTCCAGTCGCGTACACTCTCCAGGCGGCAAGGGGAATTTCCGCATTTTCCACGATTTCGAGCGCCTCCGTGATATGCGAATGCGCTTCGTCCCAGCTCTCTTCCACTATCGCAATCTCGGCAAACAGGCGATGGCTGAGTGCAAGATAGGTGCGTTCAGACGGACGACTGGAAAGATCATATAAGCGCTGCGCATAGCGACGCGCCTTATCCAATTTTCCCAGCGCAAGCCATGTTTCTCCCACTCCAAAGCAGGCAGGGAAGAAATAATTGGAGAATATCGGGAGAGCATTGTTCTTTTCCGCCTGAAAAAAAGCGTCGAAGCATCGAATGGCCCCAGCATAATCTTTCAGTCCGTACAAGGCCTTTCCCAGGATTGCGGAACAATGAACCGAAACAAAGTCAGCCCAGGCACCAACGCCTTCTGACAGCGCTTCCTCGCAATACGCTTTAGCACGCGAAAAATCACCACTTACCACATGCAACCATCCCATCAGGATGTGACGATGCAACCGAAGCAGCAAGCCAGCGTCATGCCCTTCGAATGCGCGCCTGCTTTGCTCTGCGGTCTCGCGCAATCTGCCCCATTCACCCTTATGCAGCAGCGTCAGGCCATAGTAATAATGGCCCGCGATGAACATGTAGCCATCTCCCATTACGCGTGATAGCGCCAGAGCTTCGACTGCTGTCGTCGCAGCAGCCTGGTAATTCGAGGCGAGCAGTTCAACGTAAATATGCTGAGTCAAACGCGAGTGAAGAGCCAGGGGGTTTCCCGTTGCGCGCACCACATCCATAGACTCGTGACAGGCGGCAGAATAATCCTCCCGCCATGGCCGGAGCAACAGATTCAGGCCACCCCACATGCCCTTGACAATTGAATGAAAAACCTTGTCTTCAAGCGCTGTGGAAGCAGAGACCGCCTGCTCCGCGAACTCGAGACATTCAAGACGGTTCAACAAAACAAGGACGCGGCTTAATTCGAGGAGTCCCACAGCCTGTTCCCGGCCGTCTCCCAGAGCCTTGGCAACCGCCAGCATTTTCTCCAGATCAGTTTTTGCTCCCGCCATATCCCCCATTGAGCGCCTTACAGCCGCTGATTGCTTGAGGAGGCTTATGCTTGTTTTCGCCTGTTGCTCATCAGGCAAGCGTTCTATCATCCGAACGGCGCGCACCAGATAGTCATGCGCCTGCCGATTGGCAAAGCGCCTGGTGCTGTTGTCAGCGGCCTGCACGAGATAGCGGATGGCGCGAAGCCAATCCCATCCGTTTTCAAAGTGCAGGGCAAGTTCCCCTGCATGCTCCACGTTTTGCTCGCCGTATGCTTCTTCAAGGCATTCTCCAATGCGAAGGTGCATTCGTATCGTTTCAGAGGGAGAAAGCCGTTGGTAAAAGACTTCGAGGTACAAGGCATGGCGGAATGCATAGTAGCCTCCGACAACTCCTTTCGCGCTTTGCTCCATTCCATCGAACACCAATATCTGGCCTCGTCTAGCCAGGCCGTTACAGCAACGGTCTGCTTCAGCGATTTCCATACCCAGAACATTGCAAAGCAGGTTCACACTAAACCGCATTCCCGCCACACTTGCCACGGTCAGCACCCGCTGTTCATCAGGACTGAGCCGTTCGATTTCACGTTCGATGACGCGGCGAATCGTTTCCGGCAGCGCTGTATCGATCACGATCTGCTGTGATAACGGTGACCATTGATGCTGGTCTATCAAATATTCGATCAGATTGGATATGAACAAGGGATGTCCACCGGTTCTTATGAAAAGTGACTGGCTGATCGAATCGGGAATGTTTATGCCTGGAGAACGTCGAGTGAGGTAATGCTTGACTTCATTGCGGGAAAACGGTTCAAGGGCGACTTCAGAACAGAATCCCCTCAACTGCAAATCCCGATGGACTTCTGTAACCGGGTGCACCTGCTGGCTTGCATCGACGGGGCGATAGGTGGCGAGCACCATCAGGTATGCCGTCACATGGCGCTGCGCAAGCAAGCTTAAAAAATCAAGAGTCGCATGATCACTCCAATGGAGATCCTCAAGCACGAGAATCAGGGGTGCTTTGCTCAAGGTTTCCAGCAGTTCACAACCTTCCCGCACCATGCGTTCCCGGCTTGCGCCAAAAATCTCCTGCTGGAGCGCCACACGCTCCTCAGGTCGAAGCACGGACGGCAATTGCGCAAGCCAAACCGGTGCGTGACGATATAACAGTTCAACCAGTTTTCTTCCCTCTGGTGCATTGCAACGTTTTTCAATTGCCTCGATCATCGGGAGCAGAGCTTCACCCTGGCCAAAGCGCTCTATGCAACGCATGCGCAAGACTCCCGGGTTTTGATTGGATATTGCGGAGAGAAATATCTCGATCAGCGTGCTCTTGCCGATTCCACTTTCCCCGGTGACAAAAACGACCTGGCGCGAACCCTCCAGTGATTTCTGCCAGATTGCCAGCAAACGAGCTTGTGGAGACGCGCGATCTATCCAGTATGTGGCCTTGTCAGATCGCTGGTTTTTGGGGAAAACAGCGCAGATTACTTCTTCCGCTTTCTCTTGCGACTTGACTTCAGTAACCGGTGCAATGAAACGATAGCCCCACCTGGGGACGGTTAAAAGGTAGCGTGGAGCGGAAACATTGTCCCCGAGAGCCCGGCGCACTTCGTTGATACATACTTTCAGCACTGCTTCTCCAACGAAGCGGCGCTGCCATACCGCGTCAAGCAACTCATCCTTGGTCACCAGGGTGCCGGTCCGCTCCGCCAGATAACACAACATGGCGAAATTTTTCGGACGTAACGGCACTACCTGATCGTTGCGCCATAGGATCGCGTTGGTCTTATCCAGCCTGAAAGGATGGAATTCCAGGGAAGTTGTCTGCATTCCATTGCTCCTGGCACATCTTAAGCCTTATGGAGGAGGTTGAGAAAAATAAGCTGAGCAATATTTAACCGATATTTAACCGAATTTTTATGATTTTTCCTTTCAATTCCACGATCCTAGTTCGGATAATCAAGAGAAGCGGTGATGAAGAAAGCAAATCTGATAGACATGTTCGGCGTGAGCGGGTCCTCGGAAGAGGATCAGCTGGAGAAGCTGTCTTTTCACCTTGCGTCAGACGAGTTCGATACGTCTGCTGCAGGTTGCAGCGTTGCTTGTCTTGTTATCCATAATCAATAACTGCCTCAGAGCAGAGCCGAGAATGTTGCCTGCTTTTCTATCGGGATGGGATGACATTCTCAAACTCATGCTCAAGCATTACATTTTACCAATTGTTAGGAAGAAGAGGGAAATATGAAGATGTGGAAAGGAATACCGGTTTTATTCGCTTCGACTGTACTGGCTGGTTGCGCCACCATCATGGGGAACAGTGCTCATGAAACCCTGAATGTTCGAAGCGCACCTGACCGGGCGACTGTCGTGATTGTGGATGAATCCGGCACCAAAATATTCGAGGGCAAAACGCCTACCTCCTTGCCCCTCGAGAAGAAAAAGGGTTATTTCAGCGGTAAAAAGTACTCGGTAAACATCAAAAAAGAAGGTTTTGCAGAACAAAACATTACCGTGGATACAAAAGTTAATGGCTGGTATGTGGCAGGCAATCTGGTATTTGGAGGAGTTATCGGCTGGCTCATCGTTGATCCTGCAACGGGAGCCATGTGGAAACTGGATACAAATGAAATAGATGTCAAATTGCAGTCTCCAAGGCACGGTGAAGCAGTAGAAAATACAACTCGCATTGTTCTTTTAGAAGATGTCCCCCCCTCCTTGCGCAGCAGGATGGTCAAAGTCTCTCAATAATAAGTTGCGGAGAAGATAGAAATCCCGGCAATCATTATCCTGTCTGATGATTGCCGTAAATTAAAACCAGGAAAATAATCGGTCGGACAATGAGCTCAACCATGGCGGGATAGGCGTTCATTTTGTTGATTCCGCCATACGTTAAAGCCAGGAGTAGCGAGCAGAACGCAAAAGATTTGCGGATTAATCAGTCCGATTTCAGGCTGTACCGACAAATTTTGTGCATGAGAGAACAGCGACAGAACGAGGAGCTGTAAGTGGCCTCATCGCCTGCTTTTCTCAATATATATGCAGATTATCTAAGATGCCATTCGGACGTCGACGAATAGGCTTTAGCATTTAACGATCGGCGTAAGTAACAAGAGAAGAAGGGAAGTTTAATTTTTAGGAGGAAGATAATGAATGTAACAACAAAATCTCTAATCACTGCTATGATTTTTGGAGGATCAGTTGCCACCGTAACTGCTGCTCCTGTCATTACCGATGTCACGGCAAGTGGCCCAGGTCTTGGGTCATTTTCTTTCAATAGTATAGATGATAGTTTTGAACTAATTGATTTTTCTTCAACATTTGCTAATGCTGGCGCCATAACATACACGTTTACGGTAGGATACTCCGATAACGGTTTTTCCTCCTATAACGTAGTGGAGGATATAAAAAATGGGACAAATACACCATTTACTGGCCTTCATTTGCAGTTAGCAGGACCAGAGAATGCCCCTGCTAACGGGATTGTGTTTACTAGCTTTGACGCATCTAACGAGGATATTGGGCCAGAATTCTCTCCTGAATTTACGTTGGATTCACCCTCTTTTAGTCAGCCTGTTCCCTTCGAGCCGACGGGCTCACAAAGCTTAAATTTCACTGGGAATTTAGCAGCAGGGGCAACAACAGAATCTGGATATTTCAATCTGAGCATTTTCGACCCTGGCGCGGGGAATTCTTATACGTTTTCCCTGACCCAGACCCCTGTGGCTGGAGTAGTCCCGGAACCTGAAACATATGCAATGTTCCTGGCAGGCCTTGGCCTGATGGGCTTTATGGCACGCCGAAAACAAAAACAATCAGCGTGAAGTAGCGAAGAAACCCGCACTACGCGGGTTTTTTTATATTCCAAAACCTTCGACGAGGGGCAGCGAGGATTTTCTGAATCTCGGGACATATGGTAAGTATTCATCCGCCGCCGGGAACTTGGGCAGGATTCCTCCTTCACCGTTATCCCGGTTCAGTATGAAATCGTTCCCTCAACTTCAATTTTTCCTTTGCCGGTCGCGATATCCTGATCTCCTTTCAATTCCGCAATTCCCTTTGCCCCGCGAAAACGCCCCGTTCCGCCGCTTATTTCAAATTTCGCATCCGTCAGGTTGTACCTGGATTGATCATCGGCCGGTACAAATGCACCTTTATAGAGGCCGGTAACGGTATCGCCGTTTGCCGCTGTCAGGGTGAATGCGCCTTCAAAAATAAAATGATCCTCCATCGGAGTAATGCAATCATCGGCCTTGAGCGAAACCTTGCCCATGTGAGTACTTTTGCCGGTACCCGTAGTAGTACCGCCGAATTTGGAAGGACAATCCGCCCTGAATCCCGGTTGTTCGTGAGTCTCGACACTTGCCTTGAGGGGCCTGCTGGTTGCATCGGCCAGCAGCACTGCCGGCAGCATGAGGATTGCAGGCAGGATTGCAGAAATGATGTTGCGCGTTAAAGCTTGAAAAGTTACCACAAGTCATACTCCTTCCTGGTAGATATTGAAAATAATCATTCAAATGGAATCGACAGGACTCGTCCGCATCCTTCTCAGCGAGAAAGAAAGATTCCTGCGTGTTGTCAATGCGATTCGTTGATGATGCGTCCTTCGAAAGGTTGTAATTGATGCACGGGGCTTTGCGGATGCGTGGAAAGCAACACTGGTTTATTCAAGGGAGCTTTAACCTGCTGGCGGGACATGTTGAGGAGCACCGTGTGCTTCTCTTCATTGAATATCCGGCGGTAAGCGAGAATTTTCCGGTCGCAGAGGTCGTGCAGGATTTCGAGGCTTCCGGCATGCAAGCTTGGTGTCCTGTTGCGGAGTCGGATGATTTTCCTGTAAAAATTGAGAAGGGAATGCGGTTCCGAAATCTGTTTTTCCACATTTATTTCCCTGAAGCTGTCTGCTACCGGCAACCATGGCTCTGCTGAGCTCTCACAAAAGCCTGCCCTGGCCCTTTCATTCCATAGCATCGGAGTACGGCACTCGTCGCGATTGAGAATCTCACTGCTGCGATCCACCAAAAACTGCGGTACCCATTTATGCTGGATGGCAATCGCATCTTTTCCGTCTTTCAGGGGAATTCTTACCCGAGGTATGCCAATCTCATCACCGAAATAGGTGAAGGGAATCCCCCGGCAGGTAAACTGGAACAGCGCCAGCAGTTTTGCCTTTTCTATACTCCCTCCCAGGCGGCTGATGACACGGTTACGGTCGTGGTTGGCAAAGACGAGAGTAGGTATCAGCGGTTCGGGAAAATGCTTCTCGAATGTCATCAGCATTTCACGGTATTTTTCCGCCTTGAAAGGTGTGGAAATGGCCTTGAAAAGGAAAACAGCGTGCAACCCATGCTGTCCGTCGTTTTGACAGAAGCGATGGATCAGCGCTTCATCTCCATGCGATTCCCCGATAAGCACCCTTTTGGGATTATCGAACTCATCCACAACGCGCCGCAACTCGATAGCGAATTCAAAGCTCTTTTCGTGGAGAAAATTGTTTTTCAGGTTCTGGAAAAAGATGGACAGCGATTTATCCGATGGGGTCAAACGGGGACTGGGAGGGTTGCTGCGCAACTCGGAGTCCTCGTAGATCGCGCTGATGATATCGAGACGAAATCCATCCACCCCTTTGTTCAGCCAGAATCTGATGACGTCGAACATCGCCTGTTTGACTTCCGGATTGTGGTAGTTCAGGTCGGGCTGAAAAGGGAGGAAAGCGGTGTAATAGAATTGCTTCCGTTGCGGGTGGTAAGTCCAGGCTTTGTTACCCGCCATGGCGCGCCAGTTATTCGGGGGCCTCAAACCCTTTCTGCCTTTCCCATCTTTCCAGACGTACCAGTCGGCTTTAGGGTTGTCGTGCGAGCTTGCGGATTCGGTGAACCAGGAATGCTCGCTCGAAGTGTGATTCAGCACCAGGTCGAATACCAGTTTCATGTTGCGGCGGTGCACCTCTTCAACCAGTTTCTCAAAGAGCGGCATATCGCCATATTCGGGAGAGATGGAGAGGTAATCGCTGGTGTCGTAGCCGTAGTCTTTTTGTGGGCTTTGTGTGAAGGGCGACACCCAGATTGTTTCATATCCGAGATCATCCAGATAATCCAGTTTTTCGATGAGGCCCTGGATATCTCCGATTCCATCGCCATTGGAGTCGTAAAAAGAACGCACATAGACATGGTAAACGGTGGTTTTCTTCCACCATTCGCCTTCGGCATTCAAATTGTCAAGGGCAGGGCGACTCATGGAATTGGCGGGTGGACCGGAAATTGTGGTAGCGGGCTTGAAACGCATGCTGGTCATTTTAATCTGAAAGCATTAATTTGACTGCTGTTTTCCAAGGTGGCTATGCTTGCGGGCATAAGCGAAATAGATAATCAGGCCGATACCTGCCCATGCAAGGAATAGCCTGATTGTCTCCCACCCCAGGCTCACGAACAGCAGACCGCAGCCACCCATCGCTAAGGGACCCACCATCCACAGCATAGGGGTCTTGAAAGGCCGATGGAGATCGGGTGCACGGCGTCGCAGGACCATCACGCCCAGAGCAACCATGAAGAAAGCGAAGAGTGTCCCGGAATTGGAAATATCGGCCAGCATGCCTACCGGGAACATGGCAGCGAACAGCGCGACAGCCGTTCCGGTGACCAGGGTGACAATATGGGGGGTGTGAAAGCGTTCGTGTACATGAGAAAAAATGCCGGGCATCAATCCGTCATGAGACATGGTGAAGAGGACGCGGGTCTGTCCATAGAGCATCATGAGCACGACAGAGGGCAGTGCGACAATTGCCGCCGAAGCCACCCAGTTGCCTATGGTTGGGTAACCGACCTCGCGCAGCACAAATGCCAGCGGTTCTTTGGAGAGGGACAAATCACCTCCCGGTTGGGCTCCCACTGCTCCCACCGCGGCGTAGGCGACGACAAGATAAATGATGGTGCAAATTGTCAATGAAGCTATCAATCCTATCGGCACATTACGGTTTGGGTTGCTCGTTTCTTCGGCTGCGGTCGAAACGGCATCGAATCCGACATAGGCAAAGAAGATGGATGCAGCAGCCCCCAGGATTCCCACTCCTGAAAGCGGTGTGCCCCATCCGTTGGGCAGCATGGGTTGGAAGTTTATGGAATTTACTGCCGGCAGGGTGAGAACGATAAATGCGGTAAGTGCGATCATCTTTATGATAACCAGAACTGCGGTAAACCTCGCGCTTTTTGTTGTGCCCATGACCAGCAGCACGGTAACGAACAACGACACCAGAAATGCCAGCAGGTTGAATCCTCCTGCCGATGTTGTGCCATCCAGCCCGACAATCATGTCCGCCGGTCCTGCCGTCAGTGCCAGTGGCAGCCCGTAGCCTATTTCGTTCAGGAAGCCATTGATATAACCGGACCAGCCCACGGCTACCGCCGCTGCGGCGATCGCATACTCCAGAATCAGCGCCCAGCCGACCATCCATGCAGCGAGTTCGCCGAATATCGCATAAGAATAGGTATAGGCGGATCCTGCTACCGGAACGATGGCTGCAATTTCGGAATAGACGAGGGCGGCCAGCGCGCAGACGAATCCGGCTATGAGGAAGGAAAACATCATGCCCGGGCCTGCCTTGTCCGCGGCAACCGAAGTCAACACAAAGATGCCGGTGCCGATGACGGCGCCGATTCCCAGCATGGTCAGATCAAATGCGCCAAGCTGTCGTTTGAGCCCTCGGGTTTCAGCCGATTCCAGGATGTGAGCCACAGGTTTGACACGCTCAAACAGCACAATGCTTCTCCAGTAATAAACGCAAAGGATTTCAGTTGGATTTTGACCGGGTTCGCTCAAGCTCGGCGGTTACGGGCAAGATCGTTATTTTAAACCAGCAGGCCGCTGCAAACCAAAATGCTGCAGGGAAAGCGGCTTGAATGAGGAAGAATTATCGCAGGAATGCGTGGGGCGGCGGCAATTCGTGGCTCGGTGGAGGAGCGAAGCTCATCGCCTGATCAATCTCCTGAGCACGTCGGCCAGGACAACAGGGAGCGTTTCCGCCTGCTGCAATGCGGCTGGACAAGCATCCGGTCGTTCTCTTCAAAATTCTTCAAGGGCCATAATGAGACGTTTCGGGCGCTTTCTCCCGAAAAGGCATAAATGCAGAAAGGATCACCCCGTTTGGTCAGTCTTCGACGTGCTGCTGCGGATCATCCTTCTGCACCATCCACATCCCTTGCGTCTCGTCATCCTCATCGGGAGTTTTTTCCCGGGCTTGCGGACGACGAGAAAGATTCGCGCTGCGCCGCGGGTTTGCAGAAGGCTGCGTCATATCCCGGAGTGCTTCCTCGTATCGAACGTTTGCCATCACGCCTGTCTCCAACTGAGTGAGGACAGAGAACATGGATATACGACGATTGGCAACTATCATCATCAGTTTACCTGTGGAGGCGATATGAATACTGATTACAAGGGATACACGATCATTACCGCATCGGAGTGGGAAGATGCAAGCGGTTTATGGAATGGGCGTTACAGGGTGTTGAATGACAAAGGCATAGTAGTCTACGAAAGCTTCGTCAAGCCCCTGCGGGATGAAGAGGAAGCATACCGGGCGGCTAATGCAGAAGCCCGTGCGTGGATAGACGAGCAGTAATTTAAGGCTTCTGTGGCAAATCCTGCGTTGAATGAGGCTTGTGGTCTTTTACGGCATGCTGTTTTCACTGGAGGGTGCTTTTCCGGTTCGGTTCGGCAACAAACCCAGGTTTGCCAATTCGGCGCCAAGTGTATCCGCACAGACAAAATGAATCCCATACATGCCTAACGCGGCGGCAGCTTCCACGTTCGAGGGGCTATCATCAATATAAACGACATGTTCCGCGGCAAGACCGTATCGGTCAAGCAACAACTGGAAGATGCGAGGGTCCGGCTTGACGAGCTTTTCCACACCTGAAACCACAATGCCCTTGAACCAGCTTAGGAAATCAAAGCGGTTTGCAGTGTCAAAAAAAGTTTCCTGAGACCAATTCGTTAACGCATAAAGCGGTACATCGCGCTTGCGCAGTTCATGAAGAATTGCAACTGTATCGTCGATCTGCCCGCCGATCATCTCATGCCAGCGAAGATGAAAGGCGTCGATCATATCCGCATGACGAGGATGTTCAGTTTTCAGAACTGCCACCGCTTCGGCCCAGGTCCGCCCGGCATCCTGTTGCATATTCCATTCTTGCGTGCATATTTCCGACAGGAATTTCTCCATTGCTGCCTCATCGCCCATATAAAGCTTGCGATAAAGGTGCCTGGGATTCCAGTCGATCAGCACACCCCCGAGATCAAATACCACGATAAGATTATTTTCTTTCACGCTGTAAATCACCTGTAAAAGGACTGTGTGTAGCGGCTGTGTGTAGCTGAAGCCCTCTGCGGCGGGCCACTTCGAGGGTCAGGACGTGGGTAGCGACTTACTTGAGTAAGTGAAACTCACAGACTTCGACGATAGGTTTCTCACACTGTTTTCAAGAGTCCTGATGATACCCCGACTGCTGAACCGGGGGGGAATTTGCAAATTCGCAATATGCCGGCATCGTACTGTTCGATAACGTACGGACGATTCGCGATCGTCCTGATCTAATAATCAAAGGTCATGTTTTCTGTCATGGTTCCTTTTCTCACATCACGGGGCGCTCACCCGTAGCCACCTGTTCCTTATAAGGAGATCCACTTCATGAATAAAAAACCGTTTGTTGCGATTTTCTTGCCCGTTGCCCTGACACTTTCGACATCGGCTTTTGCCGATGAAAAAGTTCAATGGTCCGATGTTCCCCCTGCGGTTCAGAAAACGATAACTGAAAACACGAGCGGGGGCATAATCGAGGAGATCGAGAAAGAAACTGAAACGATAAGTGGCAAGAAGATAAAAATTTATGAGGCTGATGTCAGGCTGCCTGACGGAAAGATGATCGAGATCAAGGTTGGCGAGGATGGGAAGCTTATCGAGATTGACAAAGATTGATCGGCGGTTTTTGCAATTCTGCTTTTGACTTCACACGGACTGCTGTCAGTCATAAGTCAATTCAAATGAAGAACCTTGTGGACGAATAATACTGTCCACAAGGTTTTCATACATGATTTGTCTATACAAACAAATCTTCCTGGTAAAGCCTTCAGCCTTGAAGGTGTCTATTTTTGGCTGCCCTTCCTTCTCGTCAAGACAATCTCCAGAAATCCCGGATGGGAAAGCAATCTATCGCGCAATAAATCCCTTTCTCCGCCGGATCATCGTTCCCATCAATCCCAGGCCAGCGAGCAGCATGGCGTAGGTTTCCGGTTCGGGAACCGGAGAGACTGTCACTCCTGAAAGTCTTATGCGGTACTCCTCGTTGAGCGCAACCGTGTCCTCCAACTGTGCCCATCCTGTCAGGGGCGATGCTCCTCCAGGCCCCGTCGCGGTAAGGATCTGGGTATAGGGAGAGCTTACATCGGGAAACATATAGTGGTCGGGCGTGAAGCCATCGCCGCTGACGGGTGGGGTGCCAAGGGCAAATATTGCCAGATTATACCAGCCTGGTGCCTGGGGCCCATTCAGATGGCCTGCCGGCAAGCCTGAGGTACGCGTACCAAGCATGGCATCATCATTTCCATATAGCGCGTACCCTCCCTCGTTAAACAGGATGAGTCCCGAATCAAGGTTGCCACTGGTAGAGCTGACACCCGCGGAGAATGTAGTGGGATTGGAAATGTAGATCCTGAACAGATCCACATCATTATTGGTCGAAATGGTTCCGTAGATGTTTCTCAGTCGACCTTCATCACCTGTCGGCATTTGTGCCGTATTCACCAACTGCCCTGCATCACCGATCTCAGTCCAGTCAACGGCGTGTGCTGGATTAGCGAGAAGAGCCAGTATAAATAATGGCACGGAAACGGCTATTTTTTTGAAATAGGTCGCATTCAACTTCATTTGTCATCTCCAATCAGGTTATTAATTTTTGAGGTCCATCTGTTTTTATTGCGGCACAAATTGTCGATTCGCAGATATCACCTCCCTCTAGATTGTTAGTCCTTCTTATTTCGGGGTTTCTGTGGCAAATACGCAGGTATTGGCTTGGACAGGGAATACTTTCTACTGCTCCCCTGAAGATAACGATTATGGTTTGCTTTTTTCTAATGATTCTGAGAATAATTTCTATTTAAGATAAGAAATTCGACTGTTACTGAATGAGGGCGCAGTCTTCATTTCCAGTTTT
This sequence comes from Nitrosospira sp. TNL300, assembly GCF_055385915.1. Lineage (NCBI taxonomy): Bacteria > Pseudomonadati > Pseudomonadota > Betaproteobacteria > Nitrosomonadales > Nitrosomonadaceae > Nitrosospira > Nitrosospira sp. TNL300. Next base: position 1,445,464 of record NZ_AP041005.1, read on the forward strand.
ATTCAAAATGCATCAGTCTTCCGGTGCACGAATAAAGCGCTTGTTTTTCTCTCTTTATTGCGTATAATGAGAATCATTCGTATTAAATTTGGTTTTGCAGAGCTACAGTAATATCCAAGGGGATGTCGCAGCGTTACCGATAGGGGAAAAGGTTAGTGTTAGCATAAGAAGGTTTTGCCTCGGATTTTTTCTCGGTTTTTTCAGTAACCCGCAAAACAAGAAAAACAGGAATAGCGAGAAAAGTTAAAAAAACCGAACAAGTTATCCGTTGCTGCCGGGTCCTCCTTTCCCGGCAGCTTTTAGCCCGCCAGCCCACTTCCGGGCAAGCCAGCCATATTTTTATTCCAGAGCCTGCCAGTTGATCGCTGGCCGGCTTTTTTATGGCTAAGTCATGGCAAATAAGAACAAATACACTGCGTCATTTCACCGGTTTCAGCGCAACCTGTCTCACAAGACGATCTTCCGACTCCAGGCATTGAAAGTGGATTTATCCGCTCTCGTTGCGCTTTTTTTGGCTCCCTGGGCAATGCATGCAAATGCTCAGACTCCAAATCAGTATGCGCAGAGGAGCAGCAGCCAGGCTCAGACTTCAAACCAAGCTCAGGCTTCGAGCCAAACCCAGTCTGCTCAGAATCCGGCTCAGGCTGAGCCCGGTAAGCAGCTTCCCACTGTGACCGTCATGAGCGAACGGGTAGGGAGCTTCAAGTCGGATACCGTGCAGGTGGGCACATTCCGCGACATGGCGCCTATTGATGTGCCCCAGACCAGCAACGTCATCACGCGAGCGGTGCTCGATGCGCAGGCAACCACCAGTTTGTTCGGCGCTTTGCGCAATACAGCCGGCGTGACTCGCGCGCAACTGAACGGTTCGACATACGACAATCTCTCGATCCGCGGGATTCTCGTGGAGAACCGCAGCAATTATCGGCTCAATGGATTCATGCCGATCATCAACCTGATCGATATTCCGATGGAGAACAAGGAGCGCGTCGAAGTACTTAAAGGCGTCTCTTCTCTATATTATGGGTTTGTGCCTCCCTCTGGCATTGTCAACATGGTCACCAAGCGCGCTGGCAAGGATCCCATCGCTAATGTTTCGTTGATGGCGAATATCTATGGTGGCGCCAACACCCACATTGACCTTGGCCGGCGCTTCGGGGATGCGCAGCAATTCGGAGCGCGTATCAATCTTCTCGCCGGGAGGGAAGATATCGGTATTCATAATTTTTCCGGATATCGGGCGCTGATGTCAGGCGCCTTCGACTGGCGGGTCACCGATCAACTGTCCCTCAAGTTCGATGTGGAACATTATCGGAAGGAGGTTTCGGAGCAGGCGGCAATTCAGGCGCCTGCAGCGGTAAATGGTGTGATAACGCTGCCGCCTGTTCCAAATGCCCGCCGCAACCTTGCAGGGGAGTGGCAGAAATATGATGCCGAGGCAACCAACCTGCTGCTTCGCGCCGATTATGCGCTGAGCGATAACTGGGCACTGTTACTTGAAGCCGGTAAGGCGCGCACCATGCGCGATCGGAATTTTTCCCAGTTCCAGAATTACAATCTTGCCACGGGCCAGGGTACGCTGCGCATCTTCTTTAATCGGAATCAGGTTTGGGATAACGAAAATCTTCGGGCAGAAGTTTCCGGCCGCTTGCCGGGCCAGTTCATCACGCATGAAGTATCCCTGGGTTTTGTCGGTAACGAACGGAGCCAGGATCCGCGCACTTCATCTACTGCCGATGTGGCGCAGAATCTGTTCCATCCGAATGACATCGCGCAATTATCCCCCACCGCTCCATTTCGCTCTAACTTTTCGAAGATAACGGATCTGGGTGTGTATCTATCCGATCGCATTTTGATTGCGGACAGACTGCAGGTAATGTTGGGAGTGCGCGGCAGCTTCTATGAGAGTGTCGGGACCAACACTCACTTTAAGGCAACCAACGTTAATCCATCGCTGTCACTGCTGTACAAGATCATTCCCAATGTATCTCTCTATGCAAGTTATATTGAGGGAGTCGAAGAGAGCGGGCAGGCGCCGGCTAATCGCGCAAACAGCGGCGAGATTCTGGCTCCGGCGGTATCAAAGCAAAAGGAAGCAGGCATAAAGGCGATGATCGCGGAAGGAATATTGCTGCAAGTAGCCTACTTCGATATCAAGCGCGCCTCGACTACTGTTGATGCAGCCAACCGCTTTGTTTTGAACGGGATGGCGCAGTACAGCGGCTTCGAACTGGCGGCTTCAGGGGAGATAACCAAGCAACTGTCCCTTATCGGATCAGCCCTGTTCATGGAGGCCAAGCAGTTAAATAGTCGCTCCTGAAATACGGCCTAATCCTTATAGATATTAGCATTGAGGGGTATACAACGGCTGATGGAATTGCCAGAATTGGGAATATTTTCCCTGGATTTCTGGTGAATTCATGAAGCCGAAGAAGCAAGAGAGGCCTGCGTGTGATGACATGTTTCGCCTGCGTTTGCAACACATACTCGATCAACGGCATGCGTTGTATCGGCTGGCGGAGAAGATTGACTGGAATGCAGCAGAAGCGCGCTTTGGCAGGCTGTATGCCGAGGAAGGGCGTCCTGGTATTGCGATCCGGCTCATGGTGGGATTGCACTACCTCAAACACGCCTTTAACGAATCGGATGAAAGCGTAGTGGCACGCTGGGTAGAAAATCCTTATTGGCAATACTTCTGCGGGGAAGAATACTTCCGTCACACCTTGCCGATTGATCCGAGCCAGATGACGCGGTTTCGGCAGCGGATCGGCAAGCAGGGTTGTGAATTCATGCTTGCTCTTACGGTTAAGGCCGGACTTGAAACCAGGACCGTATCCAGAGCCTCGCTGGCCGTGGTAAATGTGGACACCACAGTGCAAGACAAAGCCATTGCATTTCCGACCGATGCCAGGCTCTACCACAAAGCCAGAGGCGCGTTGGTGAGAATGGCCAAAGGTATGGGCATTGGGCTTCGTCAGAGCTATGAGCGCTTATCCAAAGTAGCGCTAGCCAAACATGGGCGCTATGCTCATGCCCGGCAGATGCAGCGCGCCAAACGTGAACAGAAGCGGCTCAAGACCTATCTTGGGCGAGTGATCCGTGACATCGAACGCAAAGTGGCGGCTGGGCAAATACCAGGGGAACAGGAACAGTCCAAGCTCAAGCGATTGCTGGAGGTTAGCCAGCGTATCCAGGCACAACAACGCCACGACAAAGGCAAGGTGTACAGCGTGCATGCACCCGAAGTCGAATGCATTGCCAAAGGCAAAGCCCACAAGCCTTATGAATTCGGCGTCAAGGTAGGAGTGGTCACCACCAGCAAGGAGAGCTTCGTCATCGGCATGCAAGCCTTACCCGGCAATCCCTATGACGGACACACGCTTAAAGCATCTTTGGCGCAGGCACGGCGGCTGACTGGACGGGTGCCCAGGCAAGTGTACGTGGATCGGGGTTATCGCGGTCATGGCATTGCTTCAGATCGGATAAAGGTATGGGTTGCCGGCGCCAAACGAGGTGTCACGGTACCCATCAGGAAGAAGCTAAAGCGCCGTAATGCCGTGGAGCCCGTAATTGGGCATATGAAAGCCGATGGGCGCCTGGCAAGAAACTTCCTCAAAGGTACAGCAGGTGATGCCATGAATGCTCTCTTGTGCGGTGCTGGGCACAATCTGCGTAAGATTCTGCGCCGAGTGGCCGCTTTTGTACGCCTACATTCTGCAATGCCTGGAACATAAACAAAGTGAACACACCCATCAGTTCCTGATGCTTGTCCGCTAAAAACAGGTTTTTCAGGGACGACTAAATAGGGATAATCCTGCGACGTTTGGCCGGATACCGGATAACACGCCGGAGCGCACGGCAAGCCTCTTTGCGGAGTACCGCTTGCAGAGCGTGCCTGGGCTGGCCCTTGGCGGGGGGGTGTACTATGTGGGCAGACGTCCAGTCAACAATGCAAATCAGGCTTTCGTGGATGACTACGCTATATTGTCTCTTAACGCGCGCTATGCGACTCGCATAGCAGGTAAGCGTGCCACGATCCAGGCGGTGGTGGATAACGTAACCAACAGCAATTACTGGAGTACCGCAGGCAATGGCTTGCTTGGCGTAGGGGCTCCTATCATGGCCAAAACCGTGGCTCGGGTCGAATTCTGATTATCCCGGATGGCTAAGAGAGAACCGAAAACCCTGAATTCCCAGGGTTCGAAACGCGCTCTGCCTGATATTTGCGCCAGATAATCGTCCATGAAAATCCGGAGAGTCATCTTCAACATCCATCTGTACATGGGGCTGGCAGTCGGGTTATTTCTGGTATTGAGCGGCCTGACCGGAAGTATGATCGTGTTTCGGGAAGAGATCGAGACGCTTATCCATCCTGAATGGATGCAGGCAGATGTGGTCAGCAATAGCTCGAATGCTGCCCCCCTGCAGATAGTGCTGGATACAGTCAAACGCACCTATCCACAAGACAAGCTCCTTTCCGTGCGTATGCCCCGCGAGCCACACCAAACCTATCTGCTGAAGATGAACGATGCGCACGGATTGTTCGTGTATGCGGATCCGTATAGTGGCGAGTTGCTGGGCGGGCACCGGCAGGATGAGACGTTTATGGGATGGCTCGCGCTCGTTCATACGGAACTCCTGATTGGCGAACGCGGCAAGACTGTTCTGGGTGTCAGTGCCCTGCTGCTGCTTTGCATGAGCGTTACCGGTCTCATTTTGTGGTGGCCGCGAAACGGGAAGATTTCCCGCGGCCTGAAAATCAGTTGGTCTGCGCCAACCAAAAAGCTCGTTTTTGACATTCATCATGCATTGGGTATCTACGCGGTTCTTTTTCTTCTGATCATTGCCTTTACCGGCATCTCGCTGGTGTTCAACAAACCGGTGGCTGTATTTGTGAATTTCTTGACAGCCAGTCCACCCCGTTCGACACCACCTCCCTCCGATCCTGGTGGAAGAGGGCAGGTGAACCTCTCAATCGACGACTTATTGCGTGAAGCTGACCGCATCCTGCCGGCTCCGACTACATGGATTAATTTCCCTCAAACGCCAAACGCGCCGCTGGTAGTACGGAAGAAGCTGCCGGAAGAACTGCATCCCAACGGCAGGAGTTTCATCTATTTCGATCAATACACCGGGAAAGTGCTGTTTGTGGAGAATGCGCTGACTGCTCCTGCGGGCACGCGGATTTATAATAATCTCTATCCCCTCCATATCGGGGAGGCAGGAGGGTTAACTACGCGTGTCCTCCAGCTGCTTGTCGGTTTTTCACCTCTTATTCTGTTTGCTACCGGTTATATCATGTGGAGGAACAGAAGCAAGGTGAAAGTGCGTAAATAGAGTGACAGAGATGGCAGGGTTATAAACCCGCCCAAGCGCGGGCGGGGTTTGCGACAGTCGGAAACTGTTCAAGTGTTTTGTTTACCGCTCCGGCGTTTCGCCATAACACTCATCAAACCGAGTCCCGCCAGCAGCAGCGCGTAGGTTTCCGGTTCGGGAATGGTGGGAACCTGAGTGACTGTAAAGGTCATCGTGTTGCCTTGACCCGGATCGAAGGGGCTGATCGTGAAGGCCGCGTCAGACGTAGTGCCAGCTGTTTGAAAACCAGTAAAGTCAAGGTTGCGCGGGCCGCTCGATTGATCAAGCGCGAAGCCGGAAAGTGTCGAGCTGTTGTGTGCGGTGAATACGACTCCCTGACCCTGGTCCGGCTCCCCGATAGTGTAGTGAAAGTCGGCCCAGTCCTGGCCGGTATTGTTGGTAACGGCTTCAGCCACAGTGTAGGGATTGCCCGGGCCCGGGCTGTGCTCCACAGTAAAAGTCAGGACGATTGGATTAACGCTACCAAAAGCTTTGGTCAGGTCGAGTGTCCTGTTAGCCTCGTCAATGGTAAAGTCAAACGACCCGAGACCTGCTCCGCTTTCAGTTATGTTGGTAATAACGCCTGCGGCAGATGCGATGGAAATTGAACCTCCGAACGCTAAAGCAGCTATAACTACCTTGGAAAAATTATTCATTGTTGTATCTCCTTATTATAATCACTGCGTTTTATTGGAAATATTACGTCCGAATCGCTATAGGTTCCGATCGCTTGAATGTTGCAGAATCGGGGAAAGAAAGCCCATAGCCTTATCATATTAGCATTAATTGTGCCGGGCAAAATGCTCTTTAAATTCTTTATGTAACAAAGGGTTAAGTAGATATCCGGTCGAAACGATATTATGGAAACGTCTCCCCAGACCGACCCGAAATCAACCTCATCAGATAAGTATTTGAAATTCTAGAAACTATATTGTCGCTTGGCAGAGACACAGCCGGATTTGTTCGATTAAAAGCAATGATATTCAAGTCTTTGTGATGTCCCAGAATAATGCCTTTGTATTGAAATACGTTCAGCCTGTTGCTTTTTGACCACTGTTAAAATAAAAACAATTCTCATTTAATGAGATCATAAAAATTATTTCAAATTCTCATTTCCTACTGTCAGGATCAAATTACCCTGCTTCCACAGGTAAAAGCCGTTTTCGGCCTGCGCTACGATAATTTCGACGCGAATTTCGTGAATAATCGTACGGCCAGAGATTTCATGCCAATGACGTCTACTTTCACTGCGGATCGGCTTGATCTACAAGCGATTGAGCCGGTTTCCATATACGGCAACTACAGCCTGGCCTATGTGCCGCGTGCGGGTGACCAGTTGAGTTCCCTCAGCCTGAGTAACGTCGCGCTTAAACCTGAGCAGTTCATGAACCTGGAGTTGGGTGCCAAATGGGATATTCGGCCCGATCTTTCCTTTACCGCAGCCTTGTATTAGCTCGAGCGCAGCAACGTCATCGCTCCCGTTCCAAATGATCCCACAAGGTCAATGCTGGTTGATGGACAGCGGGCGCGTGGAGCAGAGGTGGGACTGATGGGACGAATCACTCCACAGTGGAGCATGATGGGGGGTACGCCTATACCGATATGCCGAGATTACGCCCACGATAGCGGGTACGGGGGGCAAATATCGAAAACGCCGCCGCGAATAGCAATAACAACATCCTTCCCGGTGCGCCGCGTATTTATCGTCTGACGGTGGTTGCCAATTTTTAGGCTAATAAGCTCGACCAAATATCCTTCCCTCCGTTCCCTCACCCGCAAGCAGGAGAGGGAATAGGAAAGAGGGAGTAATAACGTGAATGTGTAGTGGTCAAGTAATTTCGGACACTGGGATAGATGGTGTTGCTGCCATTTTCCGTTCGTAGACGGTGGGGTGGATGGATTGCCAGGCACTTGGCTTATGGGAAACGCACTAACAGCATCGCGTCACTTTGCCATTGCCGCCATACCTTGCCTCCTGGCGCTCACGAAAGAATTCCTCATATGACATGACGGGCCGACCGGGATGCGCATGGTGCATGTGTGCGACATAAGTGTCGTATTCGGGCATGCCCACCATCAGCCGCATGCCCTGCCCGAGATAACGCAATCCACTCACAATTCTGATTAACATCGTTTGCTTCTCCTCGATAATTTTCCCGAAATCACCCTCAGTCTGTCATCACGTTCTTGATACGGCTTCAACCGGCAATAACTCGAATGGCGCTTCCCTGGTGGTGGGAGTGTTGAGGGCGCGGGCGCGCAACACCGTACGGATGCCGAATGCCAGCATGCTGATGAGTACCAGCATGAACAATGCCGCCAGCGACGCATTGATATAGTCGTTGAAAATCACCTGCTGCATCTGTCCGATGGACTTGGCCGGTGCAAGCACCGTGCCTTCCGTGACGGCTTCCTTGTATTTGTTTGCATGCGCCAGAAAACCGATGCGTGGATTGGCATCGAATATCTTCTGCCAGGCTGCGGTCAGGGTGCAGACAAAAACCCAGACGGCAGGAAGAATTGTCACCCACGCGAAACGATCCTGCTTCATCTTGAACAGGACACAACTGCACAATACCAGGGCGATGCCTGCCAGCATCTGGTTGGAGATGCCAAATAGCGGCCACAGGGTATTGATGCCACCCAGAGGATCAACCACTCCTTGATAGAGAAAGTAACCCCAGCCCGCGACACAGACAGAAGTGGCAATCAGGTTGGCGGTTATGGAATCGGTGCGCTTCATGAAAGGAATGAATGAGCCCAGCAAATCCTGCAACATGAAGCGTCCGGCGCGGGTACCCGCATCGACTGCGGTGAGGATGAAAAGCGCCTCGAACAGAATGGCGAAGTGATACCAGAAGGCCATCATCGCTTGGCCGCCCAGCACATCGGAGAGGATTTGCGCCATGCCCACCGCCAGGGTGGGCGCGCCGCCGGTGCGGGAAATGACGGTATGCTCCCCCACATCCCGTGCTGTTTGCGTGATCATCTCGGGCGTGACATGGAAACCCCATTGAGATATGGTCTGAGCTGCCGATTCCGCTGTGGTTCCGATGATTGCTGCCGGGCTGTTCATGGCGAAGTAAATCCCGGGCTCGATAGTGGAGGCGGCAACCAGCGCCATGATGGCGACGAATGATTCCATCAGCATGGCGCCGTAGCCGATGAAGCGTGCATCGCGCTCATTGCGGATCATCTTGGGCGTGGTTCCGGAAGATATGAGGGAATGAAAGCCGGATATCGCCCCACACGCTACCGTAATGAACAGGAAGGGAAACAGGCTGCCTGACCAGACCGGCCCCGAGCCATCCACGAACTGTGTCAATGCCGGCATCTTCAGCTCCGGTGAGATGATGAGGACGCCGATTGCCAGGCTGACCACGGTACCAATTTTGAGGAATGTCGAGAGATAATCGCGTGGCGCCAGCAGCAGCCATACCGGCATCACGGAGGCAATGAATCCGTAACCGATCAGGAGCCATGTGAGTTGCTCGCCTGTCAGCGTGAACAGCGCAGCGAGCGAGGGAATCTCCTGCACGTACTGACCGCCGACAATCGAGAGTATCAACAGCACAAAGCCGATCAGCGACACTTCGCCAATGGAACCGGGACGTATGTAGCGTGTAAAAACGCCCATGAAGAGCGCAATAGGAATGGTGGCGGCGACGGTAAACGTTCCCCAGGGCGATTCCGCCAGCGCCTTGACCACGATCAGGGCGAGCACCGCAAGGAGGACCAGCATGATGAAGAATGTGCCGAAGAGGGCGATCATGCCCGGCAACTGCCCCATCTCGGACTTGATGAGATCGCCGAGCGAGCGGCCGTCACGCCGGATTGAAATGAACAGCACGATGAAGTCCTGCACCGCGCCGGCGAGCACGACACCTGCGAGGAGCCAGAGCATGCTGGGCAGGTAGCCCATCTGCGCAGCCAATATCGGTCCGACCAGGGGGCCAGCACCGGCAATGGCGGCGAAATGATGGCCAAATAGCACATACTTGTTGGTTGGCACATAATCCAGCCCATCGTTGTGCTTGTAAGCCGGTGTCATGCGAGTGGGATCGAGTCCCAGCACTTTGCTGGCGATGAACCGGCTGTAGAAGCGGTAGCCGATGGTGAAGACACAGACTGTTGCGATGACGATCCAGAGGGCGCCAATCGGTTCGCCGCGATTCAGGGCGACGACTGCAAAGGCGAACGCACCGGTGGCGGCAAATGCAAACCAGCCGAGTTTGCTGATAATGGTATTCATTTTTTTCCCGATTTTCGAATCCTGAGTGAAGAAATTGAAGCTGATACTGCGCTTGCGCTATGCATTCCCGAGATCGCGATCTGCTCGGAGAATGGGGGTTTACGCGCAGGTTGGAATCCTATCCCGGATAGCCCGGAATGACGAGATTCATAGTATTTTCTGGCCGGATCAAGGCTAGCGGAATGGACGACTCAGAAAAGGGGAGCCGGCAAGTCCGAAGCGCCAGGGGACATCCTTTGCTTTGGAAATCCCTATACGCGGGCCTGTTACAACTGGAACAGGATCAGGGGGAGGGGTAAGCTGAAACGGAGGAGTATCGATCGGCATTCCGCTATGCTCGTGTGTGATGCCCAGCGCCTGACATACCCGGCCAGGGCCGGAACAGAGAAGCCTCTCATCGCTCAGCCCTCGCCGCTTACGCATGATATCCAGGCCGGCAAGCGGTTCGATCGCGCGAATCAATACGCCAGCTCCATGTCCCACCGGACGGCAGACAAAATTCAGGCACCAGTGAATGCCGTACGAGCGGTAGATGTAGGCATGGCAGGGAGGGCCGAACATCACCTGGTTACGCCTAGTAGGACCCGAAAAGCTGTGTGAGGCGGGATCATCGTGGTCATAAGCTTCTGTCTCTACAATCCGCCCGCCAACTCCGTTTATAAGCAAGGTGGCGCCTATGAGGGAGCGCGCCACGTCAACGGAAGAGGCGGAAAAATCGATAGGTGGCTGAATCATGCTCATGGCACAGATTTTATACAGAGCGTCTCAAAAAACCAACTGCCTGCTCCTTGCTGTGACTTGCTATGCCGGCCCTTACCCTATACGGCTTTTGCTGCTTCATTCTGCTGCTTCATTCTGCTGCTTCATTCAATAAGCGGATAGGATATTTATCCTGGCAGGTTTTGGTGGATCTTTTGAAGGTTAAACTTAAACTGAATGTTGATTGACGAAACTTCGAGAAGGAAAGGGAAGGGGGAAATATCAGCGCCCGTGCTCATGATTGCCGCAACCTTGCTTTTTGCCACCATGAGCATGTGCGTCAAGCTTGCTTCGGCAGAGTATGGTACGGGTGAAATGGTATTTTATCGAGGCTTCATTGGAGCCGTGATCGTGTCTACGCTGGCGCGAAGGCGGAGCATCACGCTGCGCACCTCCGTTCCGGCGTTGCACTTCTGGCGAAGTCTGACGGGTGTGTGCGCACTTGGGCTCTGGTTTTACGCCATAGAAGCGTTGCCACTTTCTACTGCCGTAACACTGAATTACACGGCTCCTATCTGGATGGCTGTCCTGCTCATCGGAGGTTCAGTTTTTCTGAAGCGGGGACGAGCCGATGCGCGGCTGATCGGTCCAATTTTTGCCGGGTTCGCTGGCGCCATCTGTATTCTTCGGCCTGCGATCCAGAATGATCAGACATGGGGTGGTTTCTTAGGCCTGCTCTCCGGCCTGCTCACTGCACTGGCATACCTCCATGTGGCTGCACTCGGCAGAGCAGGTGAGCCGGATACGCGCGTTGTATTTTTTTTCTCCATTGCCAGCATGGGAGGGGGAGCCTTGGTAACATTCCTTGCAGATGGATGGCATGCTCACACGCTGCATGGCCTGGGATTGCTACTGGCCATGGGCTTGCTTGCGACATTGGCCCAGCTACTGCTTACCCGCGCCTATGCGATCGGAAAACTGCTCGTCAATGGCAGCCTTCAATACCTCGGCATTGCCTGGTCCTACCTGTATGGAGTATTGCTATTCGACGACCGGATTACCGGCATATCACTGCTCGGGATGGGACTGATCGCGCTGGCGGGAATTGCGGCCACAGCATTACGTGAACCTCTTGCTTCTCCTGGCGAAATGGAAACGCCAGAAGGGCTTTGAAACGGACGTTGAAAGGGATTCTGGAATTCTGGAAGGGCAGGCAGATGCATGGAAGGGTGAGTACTGCCAAGGATGGGGGCTGAAAGGAAGAGTTGCCGCGGTAAACGTTCAATACCGCGGCAACATTCCTCGATCAGTTCGGTCCGATCGGTCCACCTTGTTCATACTTCGGATCCTTTATGGGTCTTCCCTCTTTGTCCACGGGGAAGTTTGGGACATGACCTTCCGGACTGGGTGAGCGCGGATCTTTGGCGCGGTCAACTCTTTTCTCCTGGTCTACATAACCTGAATCCATAGGTTCTTCAAGAGTGTCGTACGGAGTGGGCCCTCCGTCAGGTCCTTTTTGCGAACCTTGTCCGGTGTAGCCACTTTGACCGCCAGAACCTCCCTGGCCGGAACTCGCCCCGCCGCCGTATTGGGCATACGCCACACCTGCAATGCTGAAAACCGCTGCGCCCGTCAGCGCCAATATCGACGCCAGTCCTCGGTTAATTGATGTCGAAGATGATTTCATGGTTATTCCTTCTTGTCGATACAGCGATATTGCTGTGTCTGAAAGATTACGTAGCGCGCACTTGCGGGTCAGTGCGGTAACACACGAAGCTGCCCTTTGGGGTGCAATCAGGTCCCGAACGTAAACTGGAGGGGAATACATGGAAACCTTACCGCAGCAGGCTCGTTTTGTGTTTCTTCTTACGTAACGCCTTGCATTGCTTCGCTATTATTAAGCCCTGCGCAATACTGCATCCGCTCCGAAAAAGACGAGCGCGGCAGCCAGTACCGATGATTTTGTTAATAACTGATGTTACGCACGGCCAGCAATTGCTATGCTTACGAGATGAAAACTCATGAATTTGATTTATATACAGATTATCTGACTAGCCGTTTTAGGGCGACGACGGCGACTGGTTTGGCGGCATTACTCGATGGAGGGATCAGTCATGACAAAGTAATTCAATTTCCAATTCATTCAATAAAGCGGTAATAATCCAATTCCATGTCGATAAATAACATCTTGAAATGTTGCGCTCTGGTTGTATCGATAGGCGCGAACGTCGGCTGGGCTCATCCGTTTACCCTCGATATTAAAGGTAGCCCTAAAATCAGGAGCGATGATCGCAACGTTGAAATGGCCGATACGTACTCGAGCAACATATTCGGAAAACCTAAAATCAGGAGCGATGATGGCAACTTTGAAATGGTTCTCGGCGGTCGCGCCCATCTTGACGTGAATTCGTTCAACGACGATAAACCCGATCCCGCGTACCCGGCTTTTGGCAGCCAGATATCCGGCGATGGTTCACGAAACGGCTTCGATTTTCGCCGGGGTTGGCTTGATGTCTCGGGCAAATATTATGATCTGACTTACATAGTGCAGAACAATTTCACTAACGGGCTTACTCCCAACGGCCTCCTCCGAGTCTGGGCTTCGATCGGGCTCGGCCCGGGCCGATTGACAGTCGGTCAGTTCAAGGCTCATCGCAGCATGGAGGAACTGACCTCATCAAATGATATAACCATGATGGAGCGCCCTTCGAATTCATCCTCCGGCATTTTTGCAGGGCGTCAATGGCTCATGGGTGTGGGTTACCAGGGTGTCTTCGCAGACCAGCTCGGTTATGCGGTGGATGTCATGAGTCTCACACGTATCGGCATGCCCATAGCGGGTTCAAGCTATGGCGGCCGGCTATACTGGGTGCCGCGCGCGAAGGAAGGTGATACGCTCCATTTCGGCTTATCTTACAGCAGAGATACGCCAACCGACCAGTCATTGGCTGTCAAGGCGGTCGACGTTTATGGTGGCCGCCGGGGTTTTATCCAATCTTATGGCGTCGCTGGTGCAGCAATGGGGCCATCCGACAACAGAAGCCAGTCTACATTGTCGCTGGAAGCAGCTTATGCGCTGGGGCCTGTCACCCTGCAAGGCGAATACGCTGTGGTAAAACTCGACAATACCCATCTCCTGGCAGGCGCGCAGAGAGCCTCCCACGTGTGGGCATACTACATTCAGGCCAGCTGGTTTGTAACCGGTGAACGGACAATTTACCGGAAAGAGCTTGGTATTTTCAGCAAGCCCAATCCGCTCGGAAAGTGGGGAGCGGTCGAGATCGCCGCGCGTTATGACGCAATGGAGAACAGGGATCAAAGCCTGGTTGCGGATCCTTGTGGCACCGGGACATCGAAATGCCGGACCCAGGTATTGACGCTGGGCCTCAACTGGTATGTGCGGAAAGGAGTCCGGCTCATGCTCAATTATTACCTTACCAAAAACGCCATTGGAAATGCCGGGCCAGGCACGCCGAATCGTACGGACACGCCCTCGGCCATTTCTTTCCGGACTCAGTTGAATTTTTAAAACCCGACATCGGGTCGAGAACGGCGGAATGCGTCGGTTAACGCGCTGACCGCTCTACATGCGCTCGATATATTCGCCGCTATCGGTATTGACCTTGATCTTCTCGCCTTGCAATACAAACGGCGGGACCATGACGACCAGCCCGGTTTCCAGCGTGGCGGGCTTGTAGGAACTGGTGGCGGTGGCGCCTTTCAGATTGGGCTCGGTGTCAGTGATGGTTAGCACCACGCTGGCAGGAAGCTGCACGCCAATCGCCCGATCATTGTGGAAATTGACCTGGATATCCGTATTCGGCAGCAGATATTCATACTGGCCTTCGAGGAAATCACGCGACAGGCTCAATTGCTCATAGTTTTCCTTATCCATGAAGATATAATTGTCGCCTTCCTGGTAGAGAAAGGTCATTTCCCGCGGCTCGACGAAAGCGCGCTCCACCTTGTCCTCGGTCCGGATACGCTGGTTGGTCTTTGTGCCTGCTTCGATATCCTTCATTTCCACTTGCATGAAGGCCCCGCCGCGACCGCCAACATGGACGTGGTAACATTTCAGTACGCGCCAGATTCGCTTGTCCCATTCAATCAGATTGCCTACGCGAATTTCGGTAGCAAGAACTTTAGCCATATTTTTTAGTGATTTCCTTTGAATCAAGAAGCGCGCATCTTACTACAAAAAACCCCCGATAATTCTCCCCCGGCTGAGTTTTCAGCAGGCTGCCGCCGCTGCCCCCGGTTGGCCGGATTTCTGGATGAGGTAAGAGCGCGCTACCCCGATTATTACGCCCGGCCAGTGCCTCCTTTTGGCGATGCCAGGCCCAGACTTCTGATCATCGGCCTGGCCCCGGGAATGCACGGTGCGAACCGAACAGGCAGGCCTTTTACAGGCGATTTTGCGGGCGTTCTCTTGTATGGAACGCTTTTCAAATTCGGTTTTGCCAACCATGAAGGTTCTGCTTCCATCAATGACAATCTGGAACTGATGCAATGCCGCATCACCAATGCGGTCAAATGTCTCCCGCCGGAGAACAAACCGGAGGCAAGCGAGATCAGGCAGTGCAACAGGTATCTCGCGTATGAGATTTCGGCTTTTGCTGAAGGAGGCGGTAGCGCGCTGCTGGCTCTTGGCGCTGTCGCTCATCAGGCTGTGCTGATGGCATTGGGACTCAAGCCGAAGTCTCATGCCTTCCGTCATGGCGCTGTTCATGCGCTTGCTGGAAACTTCGGGCCTGATGATTCGAAACGCAACGGGTTGATGCTATATGACAGCTATCATTGCAGCCGTTACAATACTCAGACCCATCGCCTGACTACAGAAATGTTCGAAGAGGTGTTTGCAAAAATCCGCTCTGACCTGGCCTAACTGGAGATTAACCATGCCCTATGTCAATATCCGTATTGCCGGCTCGCTCAGTCGCGAGCAGAAGAAGCAGATCGCTCAGGAAATAACCGATACGCTGGAGCGCATCGCGCATAAGCCCAAATCCTATACTTATATCGCTTTCGATGAAATGCCCCATGAAAGCTGGGCCATCGCGGGCAGCCTGCTGGGTGAGGAGGACTGATCGCCTTGCAGGCAGAAGCGGTTTTCGATGCCAAGGTGTTTTGCGCCAGTCTTCCATCCCAGCCTGGAGTCTATCGCATGATGAATTCAGCCGGGCAGGTGATTTATGTCGGCAAGGCGATTGACCTCAAGAAGCGTGTTTCTTCCTATTTTCAGAAGAATGGCCTTGGTCCCCGCACGCAACTCATGGTTTCCCAGATTGCGGGAATCGAGACTACTGTTACGCGATCTGAAGCAGAGGCGCTGTTACTCGAAAACAATTTAATAAAAAGCTTAAATCCTCGCTATAACATACTTTTCAGGGACGATAAATCTTATCCCTATGTGGTCTTGAGCGGACACAGGTTTCCCCGGCTTGGCTTTCATCGTGGCCCGCTCGACAAGAAACACCGCTATTTTGGCCCCTTCCCCGATGCGAGAATGGTGCGGGAGAGCATCCATTTGCTGCAAAAGGTATTCCGCATCCGTACTTGCGAAGACAGTGTTTTCAGCAATCGCACGCGTCCCTGCCTGCTCTATCAGATCAAACGCTGTAGCGGACCCTGTGTCGATCTGGTCAGCGAAGAAGCCTACGCGGAAGACGCAAGGGATGCGGAGCTTTTTCTGCAGGGCAAGCAAACGGAGGTTTTGAAAAGCATTACCAGAAAAATGCATGAGGCCGCCGATGAACAGGAATACGAGCAAGCGGCGTTGTTTCGCGACCAGATCCAATCCCTGCGAAAGATTTGTGAAAAGCAATTCGTGGATAGTGGGCGAGCGCTGGATGCCGATATCGTTGCCTGCGTGGCAGAGAACAACGGTGGCGGTCGGGTGTGCGTCAACCTTGCGATGGTCAGGGGAGGGCGTCACCTCGGGGACAAGAGTTTTTTTCCGCAAAATGCAGAAGGATATGATCTAGCCGCGGTAGTGGAAGCTTTCCTGACCCAGCACTACCTCAATCGCAGCGTTCCGGATATGATCATCGTGGGAGAGAAAATTCCGCGGGAATCACTCCAGGCTCTGCTCACGCAGCAGGCTGGCCATAAGGTGATCATCAATGTGAACCCGATAGGCAGCAGACGCGTGTGGCTGGATATGGCGACAGAAAATGCCACCCTTGCGCTGGAACAAATGCTGGGCCGCCAGGCAAGCCAGGAGGAGCGGCTGCAAGCCTTGCAGCAGGCTTTGGATATGAGTGGGTTGAGCCGGATTGAATGTTTCGATATCAGTCATACAATGGGTGAAGCCACCGTTGCCTCCTGCGTGGTTTATGACAACTTCGCCATGCGCAACAGCGAGTACCGTCGCTACAATATTACTGATATCACGCCGGGAGACGATTATGCCGCCATGCGCGACGTGCTCTCGCGGCGCTACCATAAAATTGCCGAGGGCGAGGGCAATCTACCCGATCTGATCCTGATCGACGGGGGAAGAGGGCAGATCAATGCTGCTCACGAGGTTATGGTAGAGCTGGGGTTGAGCGATGCGAACCTGGTAGGCGTGGCAAAAGGCGAGGAGCGCAAGCCGGGGTTGGAGCAATTGATTTTCCCGGAGGTGGAAAAACCATTACAATTGTCAAAGGATCATCCCGGGTTGCATCTCATCCAGCAGATTCGGGATGAAGCGCATCGCTTTGCAATTTATGGCCATCGCGCAAAGCTCGGCAAGTCCCGCGTCAGTTCAAGCCTGGAGCAGATCGCCGGTATCGGCGCCAAGCGCCGGCAAAGTCTGCTGGCAAGGTTTGGCGGGCTGAAAGGCGTGCGCACCGCGAGCATCGAAGAATTGCAGCAGGCCGACGGTATCAGTCGCGCGCTGGCAGAGAAAATTTACAGGGAACTGCATTGAATCTTACCCGGCCCGCAGGCTCAGTGGCCTGCAGGGGGACGCTTTCCGGATTCGTTTTTTAATGGCATATTCCCGACCCTTATGCCTTTTAATCTGCCCAACGTTCTCACCTGGCTGCGCATCGTGGCGATTCCGTTGTTCGTGGGTATATTCTATTTTCCCTCGACCTGGTTATCGCACGCCGACCAGAACCTGATCGCAACCATTATCTTTACTGGCGCTGCCATTACCGACTGGCTGGACGGTTATCTTGCGCGTGTGCTGCGGCAAACCTCGGCCTTCGGTGCGTTCCTCGATCCCGTTGCTGACAAGCTCATGGTTGCTGCCGCACTCATCGTGCTGGTTTACCTGAGCAGGCTGGATGCGCTCATTGCTTTCATCATCATAGGACGGGAGATCGCCATTTCGGCCTTGCGCGAATGGATGGCCCAGATCGGCAAAGGCAAGAGCGTGGCCGTTTCCTTTCTGGGGAAATTGAAAACCGTGTCGCAAATGACGGCCATTCCGCTGCTGCTATATCACGAAAAAATAGGTGAAAGCTTCGATTCGCATGAGATAGGCACCTGGCTGATCTATCTTGCGGCAATACTGACGCTGTGGTCGATGGCCTATTATCTCAAGATCGCGATTCCGCAGGTGGTGAAGCACGGCTGAGCAAGCTGCGATAAAGGGAGGAGAAAAAAATGCAATCACTGTACAACCCGGATATATACCCCGACCAGGTGCGGGAAATGATATGCGAATCGGGAGAAATGGGAATCGGGATTGCCAACCGGTGGATGACAGGATGGCCGAAGAGAGTGGTGAAACTGTTGGTGGAGGATATGTACGAGGGCGCGTTTCAGTATCAACTCTTGCAGGAACAGGATGTGATCGCAAGAGCATCAAACCTGAGCCATCTCGCGCCGATGGAAATTATCGTGATGTCGGGCCTGAACCCGGAGCCGCCAGAGGTGTAGATATTTTAGGGGTTCACAAAAAACAGACGAGCTTCGACCGGAAGGAACCGGCGGGAAACAGCTATCTGAATCTATCTTGCACAATGCCGGCGCTCCGGCCCCGACTTATCACGCTGTTATAAGTACTCCAAGATTGCTATTCCTTTATGCATAATGGGGGCAAACACCCGGAGTTACATGTTTTTTAACCTTCAGGCGAATACTTTTGGGTTACTGCTTTCTTGACAAAGATAGCGCCGCCCTTATAATGGCAGGCTGTTTTTCGCGGGAATAGCTCAGTGGTAGAGCACAACCTTGCCAAGGTTGGGGTCGCGAGTTCGAGCCTCGTTTCCCGCTCCAGTTACTGGGAAAATGGATCATTGCTGCGGTCTCTGTCGGATTGGACTTGAGGGACTCAGGCTAAAAATATCCGTTTTCCCTTTTTGCTTTTTGTTCTCGCACCGCAATGGTGCCAAAGTAGCAATACGGTCGCCGTAGGTCGTAGTAAGGCGGGGTGGCAGAGTGGTTATGCAGCGGCCTGCAAAGCCGTGGACGCCGGTTCGATTCCGACCCCCGCCTCCATAAAATCAATAGGTTATAAAAATTCTGGAGAAGCTCGGAAAGAAATGCTAGTTACTGTTGATGACTGGCAGAAACCTGAAGCGGCGAAACAGGAAATCAAACTTTTGGGGAGGGTTGCCAAGGCATAGCCATTGATTTCCCTTATTTCAGCTGCCGGTATCTCAGCATCAATCCAGTAGTTTGTTACTTCCCCTGCTTTCCCGCTACCATCCTCCCGAGCTTGAATAGCATAATTGTTGCGAATCCGATGATGCGTACCAGAAAGCGTATCTGCGCATATCATAAATCTCGTCTCCCACAACCATCTTAACATCGTAAAATGATTTTCCTTTAGCAGTGATTTTCCTGGTAAGAATTATAGCTGTCGGTCTATAAACATATTGATAACCATATTCCGCACAAGTAAGGGATGTGTTGTCGTCAAACACGATCACGCGACCGCGGTCACACCCTTCGAACGTGTCATTACCTTTTTCGTCGTCATACCACCGGTTTATAGTTTTGCTTGCAGTAATTGTATAACCGACCAAATCATTAAGGTCATCCGCAAGTTTGGCATATGTCGGTAGTGCCGCGAGGGAGAATATGAGGGCAAATATAAGCGAGAATATTTTCATGTATATTTATTCCCGCTCAAGTTGCTCTAGCACCTTCTCTGCCTGGTGTTTCCATCGTGCAGCTTCGTACTCCTCCAAATCAAGCCTTTTTTGAGATCTTTCACTTTTTTCTCTAACGTTCATTGCGGCTGGCGCCACCCCAGATGATGAAAGAAACTATGGGGTGGGAGGTGGCGGGAGGAGGTCCCGCAATTTTTTGGCGGTGGCACCCTGAATCTAACGTGACCCGCTGAACTGACTCGTACCCCGGATTGCTCCCTTGGAGAGCGCCCGTTAAACAGGCCATTGGCGACTTGTCGCCTTCAGGCATATTCAGTTCTGGCACCCGCCACTTTCCATCCTGAAGTTTAACCGGAATGGAGGTGAGGTGGAACTGATAGCACTTCACAAACGCATCATCGGACTCGATGTGCATCAGGCGCAAATTACGGCTTGCGCGATCATCGAAGAAGCGGACGGCACGACGCGCATCGAGCAACGCCAGTTTGGTCATGCCAGCGACTCTCCCCCGCCAATCGATACTGCCGGAGTGAAGAAACAGGAATCATTGCAACAACTTGAATAAGCTGGACTATGTATGCTTCCGAACAGAGCAAATGTGTTTTACAGGCTAGGATAAATCATTCTCTGCTTTTAACTTTAACAAATTGAGATAAGAAATCCTCATCCTCATGATGCCTGGGAGTTTCCCGGGTGGCTTGTCAGAGCGAGGTTTTAAAAGTATTTGATAATTTGGAGGCATGGCATGGTTGCAGATAAAGAGCGAGGAAAAAGCGGTGACAAGCGCGGTTTTGCTTCAATGGATGCAAACAAGCAGCGTGAAATCGCCAGTAAAGGCGGCAAGGCGGCCCATTTGAAAGGTACTGCCCATGAGTTCGATTCTGAGGAAGCACGCGAGGCGGGCAGGAAAGGGGGCCGGGCGGCTCATCTGAAGGGCACGGCGCACGAGTTTGATTCGGAAGAGGCACGCGAGGCGGGCAGAAAAGGGGGCAAGGCCGCACACGAGAAGGGTACGGCGCATGAGTTTGATTCCCAGGAGGCGCGCGAAGCAGGGCGCAAAGGCGGGGAATCACGTGGAAAAGTCGGTTCACATGCTGAGCATGAGAAGGAGGCTCCATACTCGTCGCGAAGTGGGAAATCCGGGCAGCACGACAAGGGTAACAGCTCAAATCACACTAACCGGTAGAGCCTTCTACACCGTTGCCTGAGTGGGCGGTCTTTTCCGTATCCGCCTTGAGTGCTAAAGCTTGGAGATCAATGATTGCGCGTCGAAAGGCGCTCTCACTTTGATATCGTTATCGAAGTAACAGTAGATATCGCGCGGTATACGCGGCGGCTGATGCGGTGAAATGAGATGCGCGTCGTCGGGTTGTAAACCCTCGCGCCACAGGCGAATTCGTTGCGCCCAACGTACCAATGCCTCCTCGGTATATCCGCTCGCATAAATTTCCTGATCACCATGCAGGCGGAGATAGAGGAAATCTGCCGTTACGTCTTCACGGTAGGGCCATTTTCTTGCGGTATCTGCAATGACCAGTGCGATATTATGTGCGCGCAGGAGTTCTACGAAGGTTTCATCGAGGAAGCTGTCGTGCCGTATTTCGACGGCATACCGTAGAGGACGTTTTGCGCCGATCGCCAGGCGTGCGCGGCCCGTCATGCGCTTATCCCGGTGGCGGGCCAGATGCAGAGCCTGCTCTGTATCTCGCGGCAGGAGGTCGAAAAACCCCCTCATTCTGTCCTGATCATAGCGAAAACTGGGTGGAAATTGCCACAAGATGGGGCCAAGTTTTTCCCGGAGATTGAATATTCCCGAAGCGAAGAAATTGGCGAGTGGAATGTCGATGTCGCTCAGGCGCCGGATATGCGTGATGTAGCGCGATCCTTTAACGCTGAAAACAAACCCGAGGGGCGTGTCATCATACCAGTGCTGGAAGTTGTCCGGTGTCTGCAGGGAGTAGAAAGTTCCGTTTATCTCGATAGTCGGTAATATCCTGGCAGCATACTTAAGCTCGCTATGCTGGGGAAGTCCGGAAGGATAAAATATGCCGCGCCAAGGCGGATAACGCCAGCCGGAAATGCCGATACGCGTCTCGCTCACCCGCTCTCAACTCCGTCCGTGCGACAGTTCTTCCCCTTCAGTCGTATATGCAGGGGGAACATAAAAGTTGAGTGTTCGGAGCAGGTCTTCTCCCGTATTGCGGATTTCATGCTCATCGCCACGCTCAATGAGCAAAAGGGAACCCTCACCCAGGCGATAGCGCTTATCATTTATGGTTGCAATACCCATTCCCGAAACGACATACAGCCACTGGTCAGCACCGCGGTGGCGATTATGTGGCTCTCCTTCTGCCTTCCCTGGAAGTAAAACCATTTCAGCCGCCTGCGAACTCGGGTTACCAAGAACGATGCGAAATCCGATTTCGAACTGCAGATTTTTCCGTTTCATCCATTTCTCCCATCTCATCCATTACAGAAATTTGACAGCAGAAAAACAACGCCGTTTCGCGAGAAGGGGAGGAGCTATTGAGTCAGCGAGTAAGCAGGACGAACGTCATATCGGCGGAAGCCGGTATCCAGCCGCGTTCAAAGCACGCCATTATTGGTTTGGGCTGGATTTCGGTTTGCTGGATTCCAGGTCAGGCCCGGAATGACGAGATTCATAATATTTTCTGACCGGATCAATAGGGGGAGACAAGGGGAGACGGGGAAGGGTTTAAGCAGAATGGCCGACCGAACAGGGGCCATTACCTCAGTGTAAATCAGCCGAGAAAGGGCTTTGCCAGCTTGAGATCATTCACGAAGCGCTCGTACTCTTCGTCCTTGTTTTCCTCCGGTACACGCAGCAGGAATGAGGGATGGACCGTAATCAGCAATGATACGCCGGCTGCGTATTCGAGCAATTTCCCCCGGTTGACTTTGACAGGGGTGGCGCGGCCCAGCAGTGAGCGAGCCGCAGTGGCGCCCAAGGCAATGATCAGACGGGGCGCTATCAGTTCAATTTCGCGTTGGAGCCAGGCATGGCACGCCACGATTTCCGCATCGACCGGTTTCTTGTGCATACGTCGCTTGCCACGCAGTTCGAATTTGAAGTGCTTGACTGCATTGGTAACATAGAGTTCTTCTCGCGATACACCGACTGCTGCCAGCGCATGCGACAGAATCGATCCCGCCGGTCCGACGAAGGGATGGCCTGCGATATCTTCACGGTCTCCAGGCTGCTCGCCAACGAGCATGACCGATGCGCGCGGGGAACCTTCTCCGAAGACAGTCCGGGTAGCATGTTCCCAGAGGTGACAGGCGCGGCAATTCGTGGCTGCTTTACGCAGGGAATCGATGGTGTTTCCAGCATGTTCAGCAGGATGTGAAGTGTCCGGTTGAGGCGTTTTCATCTGCTGAAGGATGGACAGGGTCAGGAGACAGGAGACAGAGGTGTTTTCTTAACCTTCAGTACTGAATTCTTCGTTTTTATCTGCATCGGGGGCAGCCTCGGAAGCTCCATCGGCTGTTAGTTCAAACCAGAACACACTGCCGACATCGACAGTGCTTTCCACGCCGATTGCCCCGCCCATCAGTTCAACCAGTTGTTTTGTCACCACCAGGCCAATGCCTGTGCCTTCCACAGACCCCGCTTCCTGTCCGAGCCGGTTGAATTGCTGAAAAAGCTGTGTCAGTTTTTCCGGCGGCAATCCCGTCCCGGTATCGCGCACACTTACGCGGAGGCGTCCGGGCACGGTCATGGAGCAACTCACTTCGACCGTGCCACCCTCGCGGTTGTATTTGATTGCGTTGGAAAGAAGATTGATCAGAACCTGCTTCACCCGCGTTCGGTCGGCCCGAACGAAGAAGCCCATGTCCGATGATGGCGGAAAGATCAGTTGTATGTTTTGCTCCTGGGCCTGCGGTTCGACCATGGTCCGGGACTCGACCATGACCTCTCCGATGCACATCGGTTCCTGCGCAACAACCAGCTTGCCGGATTCGATTGCGGCGAGATCTAGGATTTTGTTTATCAGTTCAAGCAGATACCATCCTGCAGAATTGATCTCCTTGAGCATGGTCATTTGCGTGAATGTCGGCGGGGGAGAACTCGATTCCATCAATTGGGCAAAACCAAGCATGACATTCAGCGGTGAGCGCAATTCATGGCTCATGCTGGAAAGAAAATCTGATTTTGCAAGATTGGCTTTTTCCGCCTCTGTCTTGGCTTTGATCAGTTCTTCTTCGATCAGTTTGCGCTGGGCAATATCGCGCCGCAACTCCTCGTTCACCCGCGCCAGTTCATCGGTGCGCTTGGCGACGAGTTCTTCGAGGCGAAAACGGTGCTGCTTCAACTCTTCTTCTGCCTGTTTGCTTTCAGTGATATCAACCAGGATACCTTGCAGAAACAGCGAGCGTCCCGATTCATCCCGCACCACATTCGCCTCGTCGCGGAACCACAAGACTCTTTCATCCTGAGCAAGCAAACGATACTCACAACGCAGAGGGGCGCCCGTTGCGCGGCTTTTTGCCCGCCCCTCGAGTGCGTGCGCCCGGTCGTCCGGATGAATCTGTGCAAGCAGGATGGCCGGATCGTTCAACCATTGTTCTGCTGAAAAACCAAGCATATTGATACGCGAGCTGACGTAGAGGAAACGGTTGCTCCCATCCAGTGCAGCAATGTAAACGATTGCCGGAATGGTTTCGACCAGGGAGCGATATTTGGCCTCCGCCTGGGCGAGTTTCTCTTCCGCCTGCTTTTTTTCCAGCCGTATCCGCCGGTCGCTCAGCACGCGCTGGATAACGGCAGGCAGTAATTCAAGGTATTGGTGTTCCAGATCCTTGATCAGGTAATCCTTCGCCCCGCGCTTCATTGCTTCTACGGCAATGGCAGCGTTGTCCGTACCTGTCAGCATCATGACCGGGATGGAGACATCGCCACTCTCGTCGGTCAGCGCCGCCAGAAACTCAAGACCATTCACATCCGGCAAGTGGTAATCGAGCAGGACGCAGTCCGGCTTTTGCTCATAGGCAAGTTGCAATCCCTCCCGGCCTGATTCGGCTTCGGAAAGCACGAACTCATAGTCCGGGTCCCGGGCAAGGGCACGTCGACACGCCATACGATCCACGGCATCGTCTTCGACGAGTAGAACGCGAATCAGGGGTTTGGTCATAAGTGGATGAGCTTTCGTAAAATCAGGGAGTTGATTGAGCCTTTATCATGGCATCTCGCTGATGGTCCAGTAAGCATCGATGGAACGCATGACTTCGACGAATTGACGATAATCCACCGGCTTGGCCATATACCCCGCCACACCGAGGTCGAAGCTGTTTATCTTATCCTGCTGTTCCTCTGATGTAGTCAGAACTACTATGGGAATACGCTTCAGCTTGTCATCATTTTTAACCGCTTTCAGGAATTCGAGACCGTTCATGATGGGCATGTTCAAGTCTAGCAAAACGATGCACGGTTTTTCGCTTGCCGGGTCCTGGAGATAATGAACAGCCTCCTCACCATTTTCCCGGTGGACGAGCGGGTTCGTTACGTGAATCTCTTTTAGAGCACGAACGACCGTCATTTTATCTACTTGATCATCTTCCACCAGGAGGATGGGTCTATTAGTTATTTTCACGCTGCTGTTCCTTTGGTTAAATTTGCGACTGCTACTGTTTTAGGGAGAGTAAAGAAAAAAGCTGTACCCTCCCCAGGTGTGGATTCTACCCAGATATTGCCACCATACATTTCCACGATCTTTTTTACCAGGGTGAGTCCAACACCGGTGCTTTCTACCCGGTCTCTTGGGGCAAGCGTCTGGAAAAGCTGAAAGATTTTTTCAAAATGGCGTGATTCGATACCAGGACCGTTATCACTGACGCTGAACCTCCAATGTTCGCCCTCTGCAATGCAGCCAATACGAATTTCGCATTGAGACTTATCCATGTATTTGATGGCATTTGAAAGCAGATTCTGAAATATCTGTTGGATGCGCGTTGGCTCTATCACTATGCTTGGTAATGTATTTTCGACGGTAATGGTAACATTTGGCGAAGGGGCAATGAAATCTATTACATCGCGCAGGACTTCATCCACCTTCACCTCCACAGGTGCTTCTCTGACCCGCCCCACACGTGAATATTGCAGGATACCGTCGATCAGGTTTCCCATACGATGGACTCTGCTGACAAGGAGGCGCATATGCTCTCTACCTTCATCATCGAACTTATCGAGGTAGTCAGTAGAGAGCCAGTCTGCAAGTGCGCCAATTGCGCGCAACGGTGCTTTCAAATCGTGCGATACCACATATGCGAAACTTTTCAACTCTTCATTGGCGCTTTCCAGGTCAGCCATCAGTATCGCCTTCTGTTCCTCTGCCTGTTTACGTTCACTGATGTCACGCAGAATGACGACGAACATCCGATGCTCCTGGCCATGCATCTCAGTCACAGAAATATCCAGGGGAAACGTTGCACCGTTTTTGCGCACCCCTATAACCTCATTCGTTTTTCCGGGCACTTGCAGTTTTGTGTTTTCCTGGTAATTCTTAAAATAATCCGTCAGTTGACCGTGTTCAGGCCGGGGGAACAGGAAGCCGATATTTTGTCCGATCAACTCACTTTCGGAATAACCGAAGATCCGTTCCATTGCCGGGTTGTCGGTCTTGATCGCGCCCTCTTCGTCAACGGAGACCACACCTACAATCAGGTTATTTATCAAGGCGCGCGTATTTGCTTCGCTGGCGCGAACCTGGCCGATTGTGTCCACCAGGCTGTCGCGCATTTCCCGCACGGCCTCCATGAGTTGGCCGATTTCATCATTCGATGGACGAACTTCGATTTCCTGTCTCAGGTTTCCTGCCGCCACGCCGCGGGAGATTCGCACCACATTCTCGAGAGGCTGAAAAATCGCACGGATGAACATGAGGCTGAACACCACCGCCAGCAGCAGGGCAACAATTATCGAAGCGATGAGAATGGCGCGGATTGTCTCGTACCGGCTTTGTTCCTGGTCATATTCTCTCTTTGCTTCATCGACCTGCAGCAAAACAAGCGCGTCGATGCTTTCGCCTACCGGCAGGTACATCGGACGAATCTTCTCTATAAGTATCCTGTTTGCTTCGCCGACTTTATTGGCGCGCAGCGCTGCTGTGGCCGGCAGCAGCCCCTCGGTCACATATTTCCGATGGTCGGCATCAAATTTGGCAGCAAGCTTTTTTTCCACGGGGGTCAGACGGGTGGTTATATACTCTTCCCAAGTTTTGTTGATTTCCGCAATATTCTTCTCAACCTTTGCGGTCTTGTTCCTGATGATTTCGGGCGTCGGCATTACCAGGGCAGATGTGACGGCGAGCCGGGTTTGCAGCAAAAGTGATTCAATATATCCAACCTGGCTCAGCGGAATCGCCCTGTCATGGTAGACGGTCCTCAGTCCGTCTATCGCATTGCTCATGCCGAACAAACCGATCATTCCCATTCCCAGCAAAAAGGCGACCAGGTAGGAAAGGGTAAAGATCAAGCGCGATTTGATCGTCAGGTTTTTAAATGTCAGATTTTTGAACATGTGACCTGCAAGGAGTCGAAAAGGTGATATTCAAAGTTTTCTATTGCACAGAAAGTTATAAATATACCTCTGTGAACCTCAAGTGAAAAATATCTTTTAATCCGACAACCCCGTTCACGGCTCATCCAGGGAAAGAAGACAACGTTGATTGATGCTCACCGGTCGGGAGCAGGAAATTTATGGCAGGAAATTTATGACCCGAATATGTGGATCAGCAGATGTTGCAGGCGATCCGCTGCCTCCAGAGTACTCGCACAACCAAATGGCCTATTCCTATTGAGAGGCTCTCCTTGATATGTACTATATTTAGATAGCGTTCCCGGATCGGTGGTATTTCGCCGAGTGACGCTCTAGCTGTTAATCGGGGATTGAGATGCGCTGAAATTCAATCTTAAAGGAGGATAATCATGAAACTCAACGTTTTGGCTGCGGGATGTCTGCTCACGGCGGCAGTAGCTATGCCAGCTGTTGCCCAGACCACGGTTTATACAGCGAACCTTACCGGTCCCAACGAGGATCCGCCGAACTCTTCTCCAGGTATTGGTACGGCAATGATCACTATTAATCAGGATGCCGGGACGATGCGGGTGGAAGAGAGCTTCAGCGGGCTTACGGGAAATGTTTCCGCCTCGCATATCCACTGCTGCACAACCACGCCGCATGAGGGACTGGCGGGAGTCGCCACCGTAAGTCCCACGTTTACTGGCTTTCCCTCCGGAGTCATGGCAGGTGATTACGATCACACCTTTAATATGTTGGATGCGTCGAGTTACAATCTGCCATTCCTGAACGCGAATGGCGGAACTGCTCAAGGCGCCTTCGACGCATTGGTTGCGGGAATAAATGATGGTCGCGCGTACGCGAATATCCATACGATGCCCGAATTTCCAAGCGGGGAGATTCGCGGTTTCCTGGCTCCCATACCAGAACCCGAAACCTATGCGATGCTATTGGCCGGTTTAGCGATGGTGAGCATGATGGCATGGCGTCGTCGTCTTCTTTCCTGCGAAGATAGCGGCGTTAGGATAAGCTGAACATCTGCTGCCGAGTAATTGAATGGAATGATTTTGAGCTCTGGCTATAAACAGGCTTTCTTTGTTTCCAAGGTAAGATAAGGAGACCTGCTGATCCTCAAGGATTGCCTGGATAGCAATCGAAGCCGGAATCGAAGGGCAGGGGTGCCGTTTTCTCTGGTTTATTAAATTTGCCGGAGGGGGTGGTTGCCCATAACCCCTAACTCATTCGGGCGCTCTTCGAGCAATGAGTTGGAAGAACAGGATTTTTTCTGCTCACTGTTGAAAAGCAATTGCACAAAAACAACTGAGTTTTCGTTCCCTTTTGCCTATTGCGGCAATCTGCTCTGGGCCTTGAGTTATTTCATGCTCGCTGATCTGGCTGATTCCCAATCAGTCAAATAGAAATAGCATACGAATCAGGTAACTCTATAAGAGGATTACACGCTGGCACGAATATTCCGCCCAGCGTGCAATCTTACGCGGCTTGAATGTTTGATGCTTGCTTGCCCTTTGCGCCTTGCGTAACCTCAAACGTTACTTTTTGTCCCTCTTTGAGGGTTTTGAAGCCGGACATGTTGATTGCGGAGAAGTGTGCGAATAAATCTTCACTGCCGTCAACAGGGGTAATAAAACCAAATCCTTTGGCCTCATTGAACCATTTTACTGTGCCAATTGCCATTTTTACTTCCTATATAAAAGCCGAGCCAGGAACCCGGGAAACATATCAGTTAAAAAGAGACCTGGTTTTCAGGTCTAACGGCATTCTGACGGTGCCTGAATGAGAAATATGTTCGCTACCGTACTGAAGAATGAAGAATCTATGTTCACTCAGATGGTGCATTTTGGACCCTTAGCGAGAGAGCAAATCTTTCAATGCCATAATTTTGATCAGGTGCAGGAAACCTGCTGGGACCCAAGCTCCAGCAGTTTTGACATCCTCGCCCACCTGAAGGAAGGCGATTCCTGCGGCGCTAAACAAGAGCGAACTCCTGCATAGTCGCTTCGGCGGGTTCCTGCTTCGCTGGACGGCCCGACTGCACCGTTCCTCCCCAGGCCAACACGGCATGCCCTGCCGCTAAAATATTGATCGCGCCGACCAGATCGGCGTTGTTCTCGTAGCCACAGTCCACGCAAGCGAACCTGACTTGCGTTTGGCGATTCCCCGCCGACACATGCCCGCAGCAAGGGTAAGTCCGGCTGGTGTTCTTCGGCGGAACCGCCAACACATTGCCGCCTCGCCAGGCCTGCTTGTATTCCAGTTGCCGGCGGAACTCGGCCCAACCCTGATCCAGAATCGACTTGTTGAGGCCAGACTTGGCCTTGACGCTCCGCCCCGGTGCTTCGACGCTTCCCGCTGCGGACTTACTCATGTTGCGCACCTGCAAATCCTCGATACACACTATCGCGTGGTTTTGGCTGATCGTGGCCGTAGTCTTGTGCAGGAAGTCGCGGCGGATATTGCCGATCTTCTGGTGGAGCTTCGTGACTTTGGTTTTCGCCTTCATCCAGTTGCGGCTGAATCTGGTTTTGCGACTCATCGCCCGTTGGTAATGAGCCAGGCGCGCTTGCTGCTTCTTGAAACTGTTGATCGGTTCAAAGACCGTGCCGTCCGAGAGCGTGGCGAAACGGGCGATTCCCACGTCGACGCCCACGATGGACGTCGAAGAGTGAATCGGCGTCTCCACTTCCCGTTCGGTCTGGATCGACACAAACCATTTGCCACCCATGCCCAATACGGTGATGTTCCTGGCCGTCCCGAGCAATCCCCGGCTGTTGCGATAGCGAATCCAGCCCAGCTTCGGGAGAAAGATGCGCGAGTTGCCAGCATCGATTTTGAATTGCCTGGGGTCCGGGTAGCGGAAGCTATAGCCTTGGCCTTTCTTTTTGAAACTCGGAAAGTCGGCACGTTTGGCAAAGAAGTTCTTGTAGGCCCACTCCAGGTCCTTGAGCGCGTGCTGCAAGGGATGAACCGGCACATCGGCGAGCCAGCCCGTCCCCGCGCTATTGCGCCAGGCGGTAAGGTGCTTTGCCATCGCAACATAGCCGATGAACTTTTCGCCCGCTTCGTGGTTGGCTTTTTGCAATGCCAGCGCCTTGTTGAACACGAAGCGGCACGACCCGGCAAAGCGGAGCATGAGGCGCTGCTGTTCCCCGTTGGGCTGTAGCTCGTATTTATAGGCTTGAAGGCGTTTCATGACTCGATTATACTTTGGTCTATGAGCGATGACAACGAAATTAGACACGGACGGCATTGCGTTTTCAAGATGCATGTCCATTTGGTCTTTGTGGCGAAATATCGGCGCAAAGTGTTTGACGACGATGCAATAGATCGCCTGCGCAGGATGTTCGCCAAGGTCTGCACGGACTTTGAGGCTTCGCTGGTCGAGATGGACGGCGAGAGCGACCATGTGCACTTGCTGGTGGAATATCCGCCGAAGGTGTCGGTATCGGCACTGGTGAATAGCCTCAAAGGGGCATCCAGTCGGCGACTGCGTAGCGAGCGGCCAGACATTAAGGGACGGTATTGGAAAAACATGCTTTGGTCGCCTTCCTACTTCGCCGCATCTTGCGGCGGAGCACCTATGGGCATCGTTCGCCAGTACATCGAACAGCAGCAGGCGCCACACTAGGCTCAGGACTCATTAATTGAGATAGAAGATGACGGTAGGGGCGATACAGATGGCGGAGAAGAAGGTGTGGGCGCAACGGTCATAACGCATGGCGATGCGTCGCCAGTCCTTGAGCCTGGCGAACATATTTTCTACCTTGTGGCGTTGCTTGTAGAGTTCCCTGTCGTATTCGATCTGGGTTTTACGGTTCTTCTTCGGGGGAATGCAGGGCGTAATACCCTTTTCTCTGAGGGCTGCCCTGAACCAGTCAGCATCATAGCCGCGATCCCCCAGCAACTCTTTTGCCTTGGGTAGAACAGGCAACAACAGGGCCGCACCCTTATAATCGCTCATCTGCCCTTCGGAGAGCAGCAGGACAACAGGCTTGCCCATGCTGTCGCACACGGCATGGAGTTTTGAATTCAAGCCGCCCTTGGTGCGACCGATACGGCGGGGAACATCCCCTTTTTTAAAAGGCTGGCTGCCGTACGGTGCGCCTTCAGATGTGTGGCGTCAATCATTAGCCGATCGGGCGTTTCCTCTTTGCCAGCCAGTTCCGCAAAAATGCGGTTGAATATACCCATCCTGCTCCAGCGCATGAAGCGATTGTAGAGCGTCTTGTGCGGGCCGTAGCTTTTGGGAGCGTCCTTCCATTGCAGGCCGTTCTTTATCACGTAAATAATCCCGCTGAGCACCCGCAAATCATCCACACGCGCCACCCCATGGGACAAGGGAAAATAAGGCTTTATGCGGTTGAATTGTTTCTCTGACAGCATAAAAAGATCACTCATGGCAACTCCTCCTGACATAAGTGAATCACATCCGCTCACTTCCGTGAATCCCAAAATTAATAGGTCCTGAGCCTAGCTAACAAAGAACGCCGATGGCCTCCGTGCTATCCTTACCCGACCAGGTTCGACAGCTTCGCCTAAAGGTTGCTTCGCAACCAGATCACTTGGACGAGGTTTGCCGCGCATTCCGATCAACAGACCTATCCACCCCAACCAGGGAAAACTTCCATTCAGGGAAAGCTTCCATTAGCGGTATTGCCGAGGCTCGGCTTGGCGAAAACTGATCGGAAATCGTCCCGGCAATTTTCATAGGAGAACAGATATGAAACCAGAAGACGACACCGGCACCGCGCGGCGTCAGTTTGTTGGCGGCATGACAACCGGCCTTGCCGCAGCATTTGTCTATCCGGCCTTTGCACAGCAAGGGCAGCAAGCGCAGCAAGGACAGCAAGAAAGCCGCCCCGGCTCGCTACAAAGGCCCAGCCAATCCCGTAAACAGGATCCGAGAACGCAATATCCTATTCCCCCTTTTCCCCCGCAAAAACAGGATCCTCCCAGCCTTGTAAGCAAGATGATACCGCGGCCTGATCACGGTGAAACAACCTACAAGGGCTCGGGCCGGCTAGTGGGTAGAAAGGCACTTGTGACCGGTGGCGATTCGGGCATTGGTCGCACCGCCGCCATCGCCTTTGCGCGTGAGGGCGCCGATGTCGCGATCAACTATCTACCTGTTGAGGAGTCCGACGCTCGTGAGGTCGTGAAACTTATTCGGGCGGAAGGGCGAAAGGCGGTCGCGATCCCTGGCGATATCCGGGACGAGGATTTTTGCTCCAGGCTTGTCGCCAACGCCGTCCGGGAGCTGGACGGACTGGATATCCTTGTCAACAATGCGGCTATGGCTGCTGCGCAGCCCTCTATCGTCGATCTTACGACTGAACAGTTCGATTCGACCTTCAAATGCAATGTCTATGCCATGTTCTGGATTACCAGGGCCGCTCTGCCGCATCTTGAGCCCGGAGCGGCGATCATCAACACAAGCTCCATTGAGGCTTACACTCCATCCGATGCGTTTCTCGACTACGTGCAGACAAAGGCGTGCGCCGTTGCCTTCACAAAATCGCTGGCGAAGCAGGTCGCCAAGCAGGGTATACGGGTGAACGCGGTGGCGCCAGGACCGTTCTGGACGCCGTTGCAGACGACTGGAGGGGCGGACCTCAGCAGGTTCGGCAAGGAGACTCCGCTTGGGCGCCCCGGCCAACCGGCGGAACTCGGCCCCCTGTATGTCTTTCTCGCGTCGCAGGAATCAAGCTACGCAACCGGACAGGTGTACGGTGCCTCAGGCGGGGAAGGATACCCCTAACGCAGCTAACAAGGCCAGAAGCAGACTTTCAACCTTGCCTACAGTCTTAAGGTTTCTTCTGCCGACACCATTTGCCGATGCTATCAGGACGAACTATGATGCGCATGTGAATCTCCCAAGTGCGAATTCTCCCTATCACCTGACCCCAATTTCGCAGATTACCTGTTGCCCTTTTAATGATCTTGCTTACACCTGCCTCATTATTCCTCATTATTCCATACGCGAGCTTGATATCCATTGTCATTATCGGAAACTAAAAAGGAGTTACAAATAGATGCTTGTAACTCCCCAATCTATTGGTATTTATGCTGGAATTGAACCTACGATCAGGGGATTATGAGTCCTTGGCAAGGGTGGCAGCTGCCCATGCCCGGAGTCGAAACCTGTGCCCTCCCCAGGAGTTTGCCGCTCGTAACCGCTGGGAACGGAGGTGGTCCCTTCGCCGGTGCTCGTTCTGCTCCTGCAGAACTCGCAACTGCTGCTGTTCCAGCATCATCTGTTCATGCCTTGCGTGCCCAGCACGTCCCAAATTCTGTAAACCGTTGTACTCCTGTCCGATGCCATTATGTTGAGCTTGAACTGCTGATGAGAGTGCGAAAAGGCCTCCTGTCAGGAGCACCATCGCAAGTTTCATTTTTTCCTCCAAGGATGTGAACGAGAGATAATTTTACGAATGGCATTCTAGTCCTTGATCAGTGGGAAATAAATTGTACTTAAGTACATGTTCCCAGCAGATCGAAACGCTATCGCTTCAGGGGGAAATTCAGGGTTTCGAGGAATTGATTGCTGTCAGAGCAGCGAGGTAATAAATCGGTTCCCCTGATGCTGTCTTCAGGTGTTCTGTGATAGTACACATCTCATTGCGCCACCCAGGCATTTTCCACACTGTTTGGCAAAACCCGATATTCGTCCCACGGTGCCGGACATAAGTTCTATCATGGATTTTGGTGATCGATATTCCGGAAGCTGGGTAATACCCAGAGCGACTTTTCAACAGCCCGAGGCTCATCACCTTGAGAATTAGTACGTCTTCCTTATCATCTATTACCGAGCCAGGTATTCCTGGCAATCGTTTTTATAACCCAGTAGAGAAAGTTCTTGTGAACAGCAAATAAGGTGAGCTTGCTGAAGAAGAGAAGGGTTCATCACACTGTGAGGAAAGTGCGATGAACCCCAGAATATAAGAGAGAAGATGATATGGATTTGGAAATGAGCGATATGAGGGGCTAAAGTGTTTTGAGATATTCCAGCAACGCTTTTTTCTCTTCGGCCGAAAGCTTTGTCCCAAATTCATGGCCGCAACGGCTGTTTCCGGAATTTCGATCACTGCAATCCGTAGTTTCCAGCGTGTAGTCGAATTTATTCTGCTCGGTGGCCAGTCCTACACTGACAATATCGTAAGCCGGACCAATTTTGAACGAGCTGATCCTTTCAGCTGCAGGCTTCAGTAGCTCTGCCAATGTCGGAACCGATCCGTTATGAAGATAGGGAGCAGCGGCCCAGATACCTTCGAGGACGCGTGATTCATACGGATAGGACGGTTTAGCCTCGGTCGGTCGAGCAATGAAAGCATCTCGAAGAGATTCTGTCTCTCGCGGAAAGGGGGATTGCGCGCTCTTCTTCGCCCCCCCAGCTTCCTCTTCAGTTTTCATGAGCACGGGAACATAGTGCTGGAGGATAGAGCCGAGAACGGATGTTCCCAGGACATTGAAGGCCGTATCCACGGGTTTGAGCGGTGTGGCGAGAAATGGAATCTTCGCACCTTCAAGCACACCTGTCTTAACAGTCCGTGCAAGTATTTCATACTCTTTGGAATCCGTACCGACATCCATGAGGGGCGTCGCCCAGGTTTTTTGATCCCGAAACCGTGTTTGCCCTGGTTTAATGCCATGGCAATCCGCACAACCACCCTGCTCAGTCTTGCGGACGAAGATTTCCTTGCCTTTATCGGCCAGCGCCTGATCTATCTTCCATGGCCATTTGGGAGGACCAATTTTTTTTACCAGGTCTTCTAACGTCTCCAGACCCTGAAATTCGGCTGAATTATTGGACAGGTAATCAATCCCCAGCAAACGCCATCTATCCTTTTTAGGATGGAAAACCCCGAATACGCCGTAAACCTCACCGAGGTTTCGGGAAAGCGCGAGAATATCATTGCCATTGCTGGAGAAGCCGGGCCATTGTGTCTTATCCTGGATCGAGGCATTCCAGAGAAATGGGTAGCGTACCGGTGCGATGGCTGGTTGGATGTTTTCGGGAATCATATATGTCGGTGGAGAACCGATATCGAGGCCGGTCAGCCGGTTGAAGATCATCGATACCGCATCGAGCCGCGCCGGACCCCATGGTTTTGCGGGAAGTGCGCGCTCGATCAGCGTATGGTAGGGTAAATACCACGCCTTCACCGCTCCCTGCAGCTTTTCCTTATCCTTCCGGGTTGCTGACGGGCCAAGGACGGCGCGTGCAAAATCCGTGAACGCTTGCTTGTCCGTCAAAACGAGCTTCACGGCAGTATCGAGATCAGCCAGAAAACTCTGGAAATCGACGATTCCCGGTCCGCCGTCGATCAGGTATGCGGTACCGTTGACCTCGATCTGACGCGTATGACAGGCAGAGCAGTTCATGCCGATTTCCTGTCCTTCGCTTCCACTTGCAACGGTGAATCCCACGGGTAATCCAGCTGGTTTGCTGGTCTTATTGGGAAGGTAGCCATATCGGCCCAAGCTTTCAGCCATGAACGGTTGGCCGTCTGCTTGCTTCAAGGCGGATATCCAGCGCAGTGGCATGATACGAGAGCCCTGATCGCGACTATAGAAATCCTTTCGGGCAGAAGCTGTCCACTCTGCCCCCTGATCTATGATTACTTGTTCGGCTGCCGAAGAAACCGGCGGCACGAGCAAAGCTAGTGTGGACAGGAGGCTTCCAATCCAGGATAGGAACTTGATTTTCAATTTTTATCTCCCTTTAGATTAATGAACGATATGTTTTGAGGCTCGTCGTGCCCTTGCTACCCGTATTGCATAAATTATTTTGCCGATTGAGCGATGAAATGTGCCGATACGACCGTTACTGGGTCAACGGCTATCAATCCTTCGCAACGCGGACCTGGGTAATATTGACGAACATTAGAAACATCCTGACTGCTTGAACTGACTGATGTCAGATATCAAATCAGCTGGATGTCTGGTGGTACGTTGCACTGCGTTTTTTAATTGCTGATTTCGATTCGCCCTTCGCCACGAAGGTACTGCGACCTTGTTACCACCTCCTTGCGGAAAGGGGGTAGAAGAACTCATCGCTGATGACTGGCAATACAGCCGCAGGTCTCAGCCTGCTGATCCGGATCAGTGCTTGGGAAGGGTGGTAGGAAGTATGGTTGCGTGAAACAGGAGGTGATAAGCGAAAAAGAAGAGTTTTATCCTCGCTATTCAAGCTTTGGGAGGAAGTTCTATTGGTTTATTCGTATTTTTCGCGAATAGCGCACGAATAAGAAGCATACTCAGAAAAAGATCAGAGGTTAAAGGCTGAGTCAATAAACAAGAACCCGCTGAAGCGGGTTTTGGGAGGGAAATGTTTGGAAGGCTACTTAATTGTGATGAGCGCAACATCGATCCTCTATACGCCTTCATGATAGCGGCATCCGTAAGCTGATTCTTGCAATCAGATGGAAATCTGGTAGCCTTACGCGATTTGCTGGATCAGCCTGCCATGCGATTGCAGCAACTTGTATTCTCACCCAGAGACAAATCACCTTAAGCAAGATGTGACTGCTATGGGCAAAATGCTACGTAAAGAGAGATAATATGATACGTTGTCGTTGAACTTTTCGCTCAGTTTTTGTGCCGATCCTGTAGCAAAAACATAGACAATCCTGCCTGACATTGCATAAAAAGCCTTAAGAATCAATGTGCCCGGATGGTGAAATTGGTAGACACAAGGGACTTAAAATCCCTCGGGCTTAACCGCCCGTGCCGGTTCGATTCCGGCTCCGGGCACCAATAAAAACAATAATTTAAGCTGGTTTTTTACTATCATTCTTAGGTTCTTAGTGCACACAGAAGAGAGCGGTGCTGGAGGCTTGGGAATGGTTAAAAGAAGATTGCAGTAATATCAAGTCCGGTAGACTGATATCGGGCTCAACAGCTGGGGATTCATTATGAAGAGGACATTAATACTTCTAATAGCTGCTGTGGCGTTATCAGGATGCGCAACCACAACCACAACCACAAGCGGATACGAAAAGAAATTAGCTCCGTATAACGGCATATCGGAGATTGATTTGATCATGTTGCTTGGAACTCCCCAGCAAGTTTATGAGGAAGGAGGAAAAAAGTTCCTTACTTATTCTTTTTCTAGGACGGTTCCGGCTGAGCAGGGAAGTACCGGAAATACCAAGTCATGCCAAACTACCTTTGAAGTTGAGAAAGGTATCGTTATCGGATCAACCTGGAAAGGTAACGCCTGCAAAGGATAGCCCAGCTAAAACAGGATCACCCAGCCGCCTTCGGGCGGTTTTGTTTATGGGCGCCCAGCATGAGCGTGGTCTTGGAGGTAAAAGTCCTCAACAGGTGCTCACCATCGCATACTTCAACCGCTGGGCGTACCCCGTCTTTCATGACCTTAATTTCTCGAACTGTCCGATGCGGATCTGCATGCCGCGTGATGTGGCAGGGGCGCGGCCTATAATAGTCGACCCCTATGCCGATTTTCTTGATTTTCAGCTTTTTTGAGAGTGACTTCTAGAACTCTTTCATTCGGGAGATTTATTTTCATGACGTATGTTGAGCCATTCCTGGGCAAGGATTGCTTAACACGAACATAAACGCCATTGAGATCTTTCGCTAATTGGGACAGTCCGGATTTGAATTTTTCGTAATCGACAATAATTTTGTAAAGGCCCGCGAGCGATGCGCCGATAGTAATGGTAGTGATAACGCAACCGAGCTTGTATTCAGTTCGGATAACCCCAACATCTTCCGCATAGGGACTCTCTGCAAGGCGTGATTGGAATAGCCCAGAGACTTGAGATGCAACGTATTCCGCTTCCTCAGAGGAAAGAGACTTGCCTGGAGTAACATTTGTGCAGTAGGTAACAGCACCAATCTCGTATAGTCCCAAGACTTTTTCCCTTAATCGGTTGTCTTTAAGAAACGCTTATAAAATAAAAGTATAGATGTGGGACAAAAAATTGAAGATAAATCTGTTGGGCATAAATTAAAGACTTGTCTGTTTCGGAGGTTCAGAATCGCCAAATTTGGCAGCACAGGCTTCATCGATCGCTCGTGCAGCAAGATCACTGCCAATACCCTTCATATGCTGGAGAATGCAGTCATTATAGTTAGTAGCTTCTGGTACACGATGGTTATTAGATTCCGTCTGGCGACTACAAGAAGCAACTTGAGTAAGTAATAACAAGAGGACTATGGGAATCAGCGATCTCATTAATTTATCCTTTGTTGCTCCGATTTTATCGTCTGGCGAACAGAGTTTAAATTAAACACTCCTTCATTCAATCATATTATAGTTGTGGATATGGTTGCAGGTATGATTGTTGAATCAATTTCAAGTGTTTGATAAAACTTAGTTCCGCAAACGATAAGGGAGTTTCAGTCTGCAAGCGCAGGAGATTGCCAAGTGATCATGTTGACATCCCCCCGTCTGAAGACGGAGGATTCCCACTTCACAGAACCTTGCCTATCCACATTTACATGCAAACAGGACTTACAGTTTCTCCATGGGCTGACACCGCCAGTCCGGCGGCCAAAACATTGCGCGCTGCATTGATGTCGCGGTCGTGGACACTGCCGCATTCAGAGCAAGTCCATTCGCGCACCTTCAAAGGCATGGCCTTTGCGGTATGTCCGCACCCGGAGCAGCGTTTTGACGAGGGATACCATTTGTCAATGCCGATCAGTTCGCGTCCATACCAGTGCGCCTTGTACTCAAGCTGCCGCGCGAATTCAGACCAGCCTGCATCGCTGATCGACTTCGACAGGCAGCGGTTCTTCTGCATGTTGCTGACAGCGAGACTTTCAATGGCGATCACTTGGTTTTCGTTTATCAGCCGTGTCGAAAGTTTGTGCAGGAAGTCCCTGCGGGAATCGGTAATCTTCGCGTGCAGCCGGGCTACTTTCAGTCTGGCCTTGCGCCGGTTTGCGGAGCCTTTCTGTTTTTTCGCCAGTCTGCGTTGCAGCTTTGCCAGTCTGGTTTCATTCCTGCGGAATGTGTTGGGCGAAGCAACCTTTTCGCCGGTCGAGAGGATGGCGAAGTGAGTCAGGCCCAGATCAATGCCAATCTTTCCGACTGCTTTGTTCCTGGCGGTGACTTGATCCGTGCAAAGCATGGACACGAAATAGCGGTTGGCCGTGTCCTTGCTGACTGTGACGGTGGAAACGACAACCGCTTTCGGGAGGGTGCGCGAGAAGCGGATATTCAGAGATTTGTCCATCTTCGCCAGCTTCAGTGCTTTGCCGTCCCATTTGAACGCGCTAGTCGTGTACTCAGCCGCCTGGGCGCCGTCCTTGTGCTTGAATGCCGGGTATCCGGCGCGCCTGGCAAAGAAGTTGGAAAAAGCGGTTTGCAAATGCCGCAGGGATTGCTGTACCGGGACGCTGGAAACCTCATTCAACCAGGCATGCTCAGGAGTTTTCTTGAGTGCCGTGAGCATCGCAGAAGTCTGGTTGTAGTTGACCTTCTCCATTCGCTGAAACCATGCGTCAGTGCGCTGGCGAAGCATGTGGTTGTAGGCGAAACGCGCGCAGCCGAACGTCCTGGCAAGAACTTCCGCTTGCTGCGGCGTCGGGTAAAACCGGAATTTGTAAGCACGTTTAACTTCCATTCAGGCATTTTACAAGAAATACCTGAACCTTGTAACAATCATGCAATTCCT
Source organism: Nitrosospira sp. TNL300 (assembly GCF_055385915.1). NCBI lineage: Bacteria > Pseudomonadati > Pseudomonadota > Betaproteobacteria > Nitrosomonadales > Nitrosomonadaceae > Nitrosospira > Nitrosospira sp. TNL300. The sequence continues at coordinate 1,485,022 of NZ_AP041005.1, forward strand.
CCCGCGACTGAAGTCGCAGGTTTCCTTGCGAGGATTCTATGAAATAGACGGCTTTTCGATCAGAATTTTTTTGCAGAATTATTAAAAATTTGGTATTGACCGCTAAAGTTTCATGAAAAGTTGACGTTGATCAACCAAAATCGGCGTAACCTGCCATCGGTATCGCATTCCAGGCATCGTTTGAGCAGGTTATACAGCTCCGCTGGCATCTCCCGAACTGGTGTATTCTGCTGTAGGAAAATTTCCTACACGGAAATGCTGTCATTTTCTACACCCAAATCAGACAACCTCCGGTTTTTTCCCTCCTTCCAAACCTCCACAATGCACCCATTCACTGTGATGGAGGTAAAAATGAAAGCCAACGAACTGACAACGGAAATCAAGGACTTTAATCTCACTTATCTCATGCTGGCCCAGCAGATGGTAATTGCCGACAAGGATATGGCGATTTTCAGACTGGGGATAAGCAAGGACATCGCCGATATCCTGGAAGTTCTGACCCCAGGGCAGATACTCAAGCTGGCGAACTCCAACATGATGTTGTGCCGGATACGTTTCGACGACAACCTGGTCTTCGGCATGCTCGCCAACTACACCAAAGACAAATTGATGGCGCAATCTCATACGGCAATCCTGCTTGCAGGGCAGCCGGTTGAAGAAATTTCATAGAGTATTTCCTGAAATATTTGCCGAGAATTTCTGGGGAAGCGAGCTTCCTGAGCAAGAATAAGGATAGGGGGAACGGTTATGCGCAAGAAAAGCATTGTGTCGGAAGCCAACGAGATAAAGACAGCGATCGAGTTGATTCGCCTGGGTGCGCGTCTTCAGTTACTGGAGTCTGAAACCACCCTGAGCCGCGAGCGGCTGATCAAGCTTTATAAGGAACTGAAAGGCGTTTCCCCACCCAAGGGAATGCTGCCGTTTTCCACCGATTGGTTTCTTACGTGGCAGCCCAATATACATTCCTCCGTATTCGCTGACATTTACCGCTATCTGATTGCTCATGGCGACTGCCGGGGAATCAGCGCCATTATCAAGAGCTATAAGCTTTATCTGGAGCACTGCCAGGTCAGCGAGATGGAGCCGATACTCAGCCTGACCCGGGCCTGGACGCTGGTGCGCTTCTTTGAAAGTAAACTGATGCAGACCACTGCATGCAATCAATGCGGCGGGCATTTCGTAGTGCACGCGAACGATCTCCATCACCGCTACGTTTGCGGACTGTGCAATATGCCTTCCCGAGCCGGTAAAACCAACAAGGCGCGGACAGGGATGGTGGCAGAGGCAGCTATATAACCCGTAGCACCCGGCACTCCCATACTCGCGCAATCCTTGTTCCGCGCGGAGGACATTGTTCTCCGCCAGCATCCAACCTCTTTCTCTTCTGAGCCGGATTCTTTCCGGCTGCCTTTCGCTTTTTTCCGCTTACTTTCCCGGTGGCAATGAACACACGGGTCGATGGACTAAAGTCCGGCGGGTTTGACCCGTTATAGAGAACACGATCCAGGATTTTGTCTGCCTTACCGCAGTTTTATCGTGGAAGAACCATGATGAGGCGGAGCGGCGGCAGGCACTCCTGGACTACCGGCATGCTTCTAAAATTACCTATTCCAGCAATGCAATAGTCGATACAGGAAATATCAGAAAAAGATGTTGGTCATTATTGGATCTCTCGTCGTGCTGGCGTCGGTGTTCGGCGGTTTTGCTTTGTCCGGTGGACACCTGGCTGCCCTGTTTCAACCGGTTGAGCTTCTCATGATCGGGGGTGCGGCCATGGGCGCGTTTACCCTGGGCAATACGAAAAAAGCCCTCAAGGCCACCTTCAAGTCACTTCCCAAGGCTGTACAGAGTCCCCGGTACACCAAAGCCTTGTATATGGACCTGATGGGGCTGCTCTATGATCTTCTGGTCAAGGTTCGCAAGGAAGGATTGATGTCGATCGAGCCTGATGTCGATTATCCCAATGAAAGTGCGATTTTTGCCAATTATCCCGATATTCTCGCTGAGCACGTTGCGTTGGAGTTCTTGACCGACTATCTCCGCCTCATGGCGGCAGGCAATCTCAACGCATTCGAGCTGGAAAATCTGATGGACAACGAGATAGAGACTCATCATCAGGAAGGCGAAATCCCCGTGCATTGCATAATCCGGTTGGCGGACAGCATGCCGGCATTCGGCATAGTCGCGGCGGTAATGGGCGTGATTCATACGATGGCATCCGTGGGACTGCCGCCCTCGGAACTGGGTGTGCTTGTCGCCCAGGCGCTTGTGGGAACTTTCCTCGGTATTCTTCTCGGGTATGGATTTGTGGGGCCCTTTGCCTCGATACTGGAACAGAGGCTCAATGAATCGACGAAGATGCTGCAATGCATCCGGGTCACCTTGCTGGCGAGCATCAATGGCTATACTCCTGCACTGGCAGTCGAATTTGGACGAAAGGTGCTCTACTCGACGGAGCGGCCCAGCTTCGCTGAACTGGAAAATCACGTCAGACGGGCAAGAGACAAATAAGAAAGAGGGGAGAGGTCAGCCGTGGCCGGAACGCAGCATCGTATCGTCATAAAGAAAGTAAGGAGGCAAAGCCAGGGGCACGGAGGCCAGTGGAAGATTGCCTATGCAGATTTTGTAACTGCGATGATGGCGTTCTTTCTGCTTATGTGGCTGCTCGGTTCTTCGACACGGGCTCAATTGCAAGGTATTTCCGAATACTTTCTGAGACCGCTGGAATCGATACCGGAAAGAAGTCCCGGGAGCGGCGACCGGACAAGTTTGATCCAGGGGGGCGGAAAAGATGTGATGCGTCGGGACGGGCAGGTACAAAAGGTGGATGTGGACAACACTGAAAAACCGCTCAGCCTCAGGGCAGCGCAGCTTGAGCTGGAGCGACGTGATGCACGCCGGCTGGAGGACTTGAAGCGCCGCCTGGAGCGCCTGATCGAATCCAATCCCACCATGTATGAATTCAGGAAGCAGTTACTGCTGGATATTACGACGGAAGGCCTGCGCATTCAGATCATCGATGACAAGAATCGGCCGATGTTTGCGCTTGCCAAGGCTGAACTGGAGCCGCATACGCGGGAAATTCTGCAAAAACTTGCCAGGGCGCTGAACGAAATGCCCAACAAGCTGAGCCTTTCCGGTCACACGGATTCAACTCCCTACGCGAGTGGCGAGAAAAATTACAGTAATTGGGAGCTCTCCGCCGATCGTGCGAATGCTTCCCGCCGGGAGCTCATTCTCGGCGGAATGAATGAGCAAAAGATCATGCGCGTGGTGGGCTTGAGTTCCGCAGTCCTGTTCGACAGGAATGATCCGACGAATCCCGTCAACCGGCGTATCAGCATCATTGTGATGAGCAACAAGGCTGCCGAGGCAATAAGCAAGGAAGGCGCGGAAACAACGGAAGTCAAAACGAATGGCGCGGTCAATCCCGAAACCTTGCGCAGCAGGGCCAGCTGAGAAACTGTTGCCACCATTCCGGAAATCCAGCAACACTTCCCCCTGGCGGAAAACACTTCACTGATCCTGTCCGAACGCGGGAAATCCCGCTCCGCACCGAGTAAATAAACCCCCTGTGTTGATCCCCTCCGCGATGCTGCGAGAATTATGGGGAAAATTGCGTTCTTTTTCGCCGATAGCACACTCCCAAGCTGCTCAATAATGCCGCATGTCATCCACGCGCAGTAATTCCACGTGGAGTTATCAGTCATTCGGGTTGTGACAGGAATCTGCAGTGAGCGAAGAGAGCGATCAGGAACGAACGGAACCAGCGTCCCCCAGACGCCTGGAAAAGTCTCGTGAAGAGGGGCAGGCACCGCGCTCCACGGAACTGTCGACATTTGCCCTCCTTATTACAGCTGGGACTGGCCTTTGGCTCGTGGGCGGACACTTCAGCAGCCAGCTTGCCCGATTGATGAAGGAGGGGATGCATATCCCGCGTGAAATCGGATTTGAGTCGGCGCGCCTGGTTGAGCGCCTGTTCGACCAATCCTTCCATGTGCTGATTACCTTCTCTCCCTTCCTGATACTGATGATCCTGGTCGCACTGGTTGCGCCCATGCTGCTTTCCGGATGGCTTTTCAGCTGGAAGTCGCTCAATCCCGATTTCAAGCGGATAAATCCATTAAGCGGCTTAAGCCGGATGTTTTCACTGCACAGCCTGATCGAATTGGCGAAAGCTCTCCTCAAAGCCGCGCTGATCGGTGGCGCAGGGGTATGGACGATCTGGCATTACAAGGAATCCGTGTTGTCGCTCATCGCCCAGCCACTCGTCCCGGGTTTAACTCATATGGGCGAACTGGTTGCTCTGAGTTTTTTTACCATCGCAGGCACCATGATACTGATTGCCACAGTGGATGTGCCGTTCAGATTGTGGGATCACTACCGCAAGCTCCGAATGACGAAGGAAGAAGTTCGTCAGGAAAACAAGGAAACGGAGGGTAATCCGCAAATCAAGGGGCGTATCCGTGCGCAGCAGCGCGAAATGGCAAGAAAGCGCATGATGACCGAAATTCCCAGGGCGGATGTGATTATCACAAACCCTACCCATTACTCCGTCGCGCTCAAATACGAAGATGGCAAGATGCGCGCGCCCCGTGTCGTCGCCAAGGGTGTCCATCTGTTGGCCCTGAAAATCCGCGAGGTAGGACATCAGCACAAAGTACCGGTGCTGGAAGCCCCACCGCTGGCCCGTGCCCTCTATCAGCATGCTGAGCTGGGAGATGAAATTCCCCAGGCCCTCTATAACGCCGTCGCCGAGGTGCTTGCCTACGTCTATCAATTGCGCCGTCATCAGCAATATGGCCAGGTTGGTGGCAAGGCGCCAATCCTGCCGGAACTTGCCGTGCCGGCTGAGCTGGATCCGGAAAACAAGGCGTTCAAGAAAGCGGGAAGAACTGGAAAACCTGAATAACGATGGCTGCGATGACAAAACTGACTTACCTGTTTAGCGGTGCGAGGGCGCGCAGTCTTGCAGGCCCGCTGCTGATATTCATGATCCTCGGCATGATGGTGCTGCCACTGCCTGCATTTTTACTGGACATGATGTTCACCTTCAACATCGCGCTTTCCATCATGGTGCTGCTGGTCAGCATCCATACGCACAAACCGCTGGATTTTGCCGTGTTTCCCACGGTACTGCTCCTTTCGACGCTGCTGCGATTGTCGCTCAACGTGGCGTCTACCCGCGTGGTGCTGATGCAAGGCCATACCGGTCCGGATGCGGCAGGAAAGGTCATAGAGGCATTCGGTCATTACCTCGTCGGCGGAAATTATACAGTCGGCATAGTAGTGTTCGTTATTCTGGTGGTGATCAACTTTATCGTGATCACCAAGGGTGCTGGCCGCATTGCGGAAGTTTCCGCGCGCTTTACGCTGGATGCCATGCCGGGTAAGCAGATGGCAATCGATGCGGACCTCAACGCGGGCCTCATCGGTGAGGAGGAGGCCGGCAGGCGGCGCGTCTCCATTGCGCAGGAGGCGGAGTTTTACGGTTCCATGGATGGCGCGAGCAAGTTCGTAAGAGGAGATGCGATAGCGGGAATTCTCATCCTCTTTATTAATGTAATTGGCGGATTGATAGTCGGCGTCCTGCAGCATGACCTCGATCTTGCGACCGCCGCCAGAAATTACACCCTGCTTGCCATCGGTGACGGACTGGTGGCACAGATTCCCGCGCTTATTATCTCTACTGCTGCCGGCCTGATAGTTAGCCGCGTCGGCACCGATGAGGATATCAGCACTCAGCTGGCGGGCCAGCTTTTCTCAAATCCCCAGGTATTGGCTTTGACTGCCGCTATCATCGGCCTCATGGGCCTGATACCTGGCATGCCCCACATTGCCTTTCTGCTGCTGGCTGCATTGTGCGGTGGCGGCGCCTATCTGATGGAACAGCGCCGCAAGCGGCTTGCATCGCAGGCGCCGACAGCGCCCGTTATCCAGGTGGAGACGCAGGACGCGAGCTGGGAGGATGTCATGCCTGTGGACATACTGGGGCTGGAGGTGGGTTATCGGCTGATTTCGCTCGTGGACAAGGCCCAGGACGGGGAGCTTCTCGGGCGGATCAAAGGCGTGCGCAAGAAATTCGCCCAGGAGGTCGGGTACCTTCCGCCGACTGTTCATATCCGTGACAATCTGGAACTGCGCCCTAACGGTTACCGGATAACGCTCAAGGGTGTCGCTATTGGAACCGGTGAAGTCAATGTGGGGCAGTATCTCGCCATCAATCCGGGCATCGTATCCGGCAACGTGCCTGGTCTTCCCACCACCGATCCGGCCTTCGGGCTGCCCGCTGTCTGGATAGAAGCAGGTCAGCGAGAGCGCGCCCAGTCGCTCGGGTATACGGTGGTCGATGCAGGCACTGTCGTTGCCACCCATCTCAATCATCTAGTGCACAGCCACGCTGCCGAATTGCTGGGCCGCACCGAAGTGCAGCAACTAGTGGATCGACTCTCAAAGGATTCTCCCAAGCTGATGGAAGATATGGTTCCGAAACTGCTCCCGCTCTCCACCCTGCAGAAGGTGCTGCAGAATCTGCTCGAAGAGAATGTGCATATCCGCGACATGCGAAGCATCGTCGAAGCCCTGGCCGAGCACGCCTCGAAAGTTCAGGATGCGCATGAGCTGACGGCGCTGGTGCGCATCGCGTTGGGGCGGTCAATCGTCCAGCAGATATGGCCGCAAGCCAGCGAGTTGCAGGTGATGGCGCTTGATTCCGGACTGGAAAGGTTGCTGACGCAAGCTTTGCAGGCCAGTCCGACGGGGGCGGGAATCGAGCCGGGACTTGCCGATACCCTTATTCGGGAGGCAGCTGGAGCCAGTCAGCGGCAGGAGCAGGTGGGACTGGTTCCCGTGTTGCTGGTGCCGGCGTCGCTTCGAACCTTGCTGGCGCGTTTTCTGCGCCGCGCCGTACCTCAACTGAAAATACTGTCGCATGCGGAAGTACCCGATTCAAGCAATATTAAAGTCACTTCGATCCTTGGAGCCAGAGCATGACTATCAAACGATTTTTCGCCAAAACAACCAGTGAAGCATTGCGCATGGTACGCGATGAGCTCGGGTCAGACGGAGTGATTCTGTCGAACCGGGCGGTAGACGACGGTGTCGAGATATTGGCCTTGAGCAATAGCGATATGTCTGCGTTGCTTCCGCCGCCGGAACGTCAGAAAGAAGATGGACAGCAGCAAAGGCGGCGTGAGGAGGACAGGAACGGGCTTTATTCACCCGAAGTGTCGCCACCCGCGCCTGCGGTCTCCAGGAGCGAGCCCGGAAATCCTGCTGTACATCCTGCTGCGAGTGCGGAGCAGGCGGCAAGAATTGAAAGAACCGTGGAAGATTCACCTCAGGCTGATTCGCTTCCTTCGCCGCGAAAGAAGACGCAAGAGACGGGTCACGTTGCCAGGACGAACAAAAAAACCATTCCACAAGTTTCCAGCAAACGTCCTCGCGCAACTACGGGACGCGTGCAGTCCACGAAGAGTGGAGAAGGGTTGACGAAGAAAAGCAGCAGAGGAACACCCCGCATCAAAGCGAGCAGCACGGCGGGGAATACCGACGTGTCAGATTTCCGGAGCTGGCGTAAACGGTCGGAGAATACACGCCGCACGGCAGGCGGGATGAATCCCGGCAGGCAGCGGCGGCTTGCGCTGGATTCTCTTCAAGTCGCGGACAAGGTTGCGGCGAGTGTTCTCAAGGAAGTCCGTTTCATGCATTCAACATTGGAACAGCAACTTGCCTTACTAAGCCGGAACGAACAGGAGAGGCGCGATCCGGTGCGCGGGCAATTATTTCGCCAGTTGCTGGCGGCAGGACTCCATGATGCTTCCGTGCAGGCGCTGCTGGATCAATTGCCAGGAAATCTGGACGCAAGCGCAGCCATGAGCTGGGTAAGAACGACGCTGACAGACAGCCTCCAGACTATCGGGAATGAGAACGAAATTCTGGAGAAGGGAGGTGTTTACGCACTGGTAGGGCCGACCGGTGTGGGTAAGACGACGACTACTGCGAAGCTCGCAGCGCGTTGTGTTGTCCGCCACGGCGCGAGCAAGGTCGCTTTGCTGACGACCGACAGCTACCGCATAGGCGGGCACGAGCAGTTACGGATTTATGGCAAGATTCTCGGGGTCACGGTGCATGCGGTGAGGGATACGCAGGACTTGACGCTCGCGTTGAATGAATTGCGCGGTAAGCATATGGTGCTGATCGACACGGTTGGCGTGGGGCAGCGCGACCAGATGGTGGCCGAACAGGTTGCCATGCTGAGCGGCTGCGGCAGTGAAATCAAGCGCCTGCTGCTGCTCAACGCTGCCTCGAGCTGGCATACATTGGATGAAGTTGCGCAGGCCTACTGGGGCGATGGTCTGGCGGGCGCCATCATCAGCAAGCTGGATGAAGCGGTGGTAACGGGCTGTGCGCTTGATATAGCCATGCGCCACAGCTTGCCTCTCTACTACGTCGCTCATGGCCAGCGGGTCCCCGAGGATATCGAGCTCGCGGATGCCGAGTCTCTGGTAAACCGCATGTTCGACGATCTCTCGCAGTTTGCTCATTTTCCTCAGTTCCAGGACGCCACGTCTTTTACCCCTATCGACCATTCATGCTCGATAGCCGGGACAAGTCGCGAGTGTAGCGGAATCGGGCCGGATACGGGCGAGGTGTTCCTTGACTGAGCCGATCCATGACCAGGCAGAGGGCCTGCGCCGATTGCTGGTTCAGAATTTCCTGCGCATTGTCACACTCACATCCGGCGGAACGGGTGCGGGAAAGACCACAGCCGTGATCAATCTCGCGGCGGCTCTGACACGCAATGGAAAAAGCGTGCTGGTAATCGACGAGAACACGGGCGCAGGCAATGTATGCGGACTGTTGGGGTTGAACGCGCACCGCGACCTGCTGGATGTCATTCGACGCGACAAAACCGTGCAGGAGGTGGTTGTCAGGAGCGTCCACGGATTTTCGATCCTGCCCGCGGGGCAGGGCATGCGCGCCCTTGAAAAACTCAACGCCGGTGACCGGGCCCATCTGATCGGATCTTTCGCGCATATAACGCCGCCATTCGACGTGGTCCTGATCGATGCTGTGCCGGGCAGGGCCAGCCGCTCGCTTTCGCTTGCTCTTTCAAGTCATGAAATCGTTGTGGTTGCTTCGCCCGAAGCCGCTTCCATTACTGCGGCCTATGCGCTGATCAAGCATATCAACGGAAACTGCCAGAATAAACGGCGCTACCACATTCTGATCAATAAAGCAGTTACAGGAATCGAAGCAAATACCATTTTCAGCAATATGGAGAGCGCTGCCAGGCGTTATCTGGGGATTTCGCTCCAGTTCCTGGGGTATATACCGTACGAGCACAAGCTTTGTCCTGGTAACCCGTTGCCCAAATCTCTTTCGGCTGCGTCCTTCGGGGCAGCGTTCCAGCATGCGGCGGAATCGTTGACTCACTGGCCGTTCGAGGAGGATGAAGGGCGAGGTCTCGAACGCTTCATGCAATGTTTGCTGCAAGGCAGTGCCGGCAGTCAGGGTGCCAGAATGAATGCCGTTACAGCAGAGTCATAGTGAGGAACAGCATGTACACTTCGGTCGGCATGATCGATAAACAGCAGCAGATCGTGGAGTTTACCCCGCTTGTAAAACGGATCGCTAATCACATGATGGCGAGATTGCCTGTCAGTGTGGAAGCAGACGACCTGATACAGGTCGGAATGATCGGCCTGATGGAGGCGTTGAACCGGTATGAGGAGATGCCCGGCGCACAATTCGAAACCTATGCGCAGCAACGCATCCGCGGCGCCATGCTCGACGAACTGCGCCAGCTGGACTGGCTTCCACGAGGAGCTCGAAGGGCCATGCGCCAGATCGAGGGCGCTATCAATGTGTTGCAACAGCGCCTGGGCCGCTCTCCTTCGGAGCGGCAGATCGCCGAAGAACTCGGCGTGTCGATCGAAAATTACCAGCAGATGCTGTTTGAAGCAAGAGGGACTCAGCTCATCCATTATGAGGATTTTTCGGACGATGAGGACGACGATTTTCTGGAGCGCAACTGTGCCGATAATACTGCCGATCCGCTGGGGGCGCTGCTCGACGGCGATTTGCGCCAGATTTTGATCAACGCGATAGAGGCTCTGCCCGAGCGCGAAAAAACGCTGATGGGGCTGTACTACGAGCAGGAACTGAATTTCAAGGAAATCGGCGCCGTTTTAGGCGTCTCCGAATCGAGAATATGTCAAATACATAGCCAGGCGGTTGCCCGACTACGTGTGCGACTCAAGGAAAGCGCATGGACTTCAATAGCATAATCGGTATCAGTATTGCACTGGTTGCCGTTTTTGGCGGGCAAGTGCTCGAAGGGGGACACCACGCATCGCTCATTCAGGTTACTTCCCTCGTAGTCGTGCTGGGCGGGACGCTGGGAGCTGTCCTGCTGCAAAGTCCAGTCCGCCAGTTTGTACTTGCCATGAAAATGAGCCGCTGGATATTTGTTCCGCCAGTGCTCAACCCCGAGGCGTTGGTACAACATATCGCAACCTGGAGCGCTGCTGCGCGCAAGGAGGGTTTGCTGGCACTCGATAATCATGTTGAAGGCATCGACGATCCTTTCGTGAGAAAAGGACTGCAGATGGTGGTGGACGGAACCGAACCCAAGGTGTTGCAGCGCGTGCTGGAAGTGGAGATCGAGACTTTCGAGGATCTCCACCATCAGGGGGCCAAGGTATGGGAAGCAGCCGGAGGTTATGCACCGACTATCGGCATCCTTGGAGCGGTGATGGGATTAATCCAGGTAATGGAGAACCTGTCCAATCCTGCCGACCTTGGCGCGGGTATCGCCGTCGCATTCGTCGCGACCATTTATGGTGTCGGCCTGGCAAATCTTGCATTTCTGCCTATTGCAAATAAGCTGAAGACCCTCATTGCCCGTCAGGTATTGCTGCGCGATATGCTGGTCGATGGCTTGGTAGGAATTGCAAAAGGCGAGAATCCACGGCTTATTGCAGAACGGCTGAAGGGATATGTTGTATGACGAAACCTTCCGTCGAATCGTGCAGCTTGCTCAGTAGAACAATCGTTCCATTCAGGAGAAATGATGAAAAACAGTGACAAAACAGCTATCACAAACGAAGACGAAGCCAACGAAGCCAACGAAACGGATATGTCTGGAGATGACAGGCAAAGACCGATGAAGGATGGCGTGTACGTGGAGAGACGCCAGGGAGAAAGACGTGCAGGCGTAGAACGGCGCGACCCCAATAGCCGGGGAGCAAGCGAAAGAAGAAATCCGGACCGGCGCAAAGGCGGGCGCAGGGCGAGCGATAAAGAATAGATCGGCAACCAATAAAAGAAGATAACGTAAGCAGCGCTGATAGAGTATCCCCTCCAGCTAATTCCTATGGCCCGCAAACGCAAACTGGAAGAGCGTGAAAATCACGAGCGGTGGCTCGTATCCTACGCTGACTTTATCACGCTGCTGCTCGCGCTGTTTGTCATGATGTATGCAGTTTCACAGTTAAACGAAGGCAAATACCAGCGAGTGGCCGGTTCGCTGGTGAGCACATTCGGTGCGCAGCCGGATCGAAGCGTACTCATTACGCCTGAGTCCGCGCCCTTGTCGCCTGTCCAGGAGTCACCGGAAGAGGATCGGGCAATAAAAAAGGCGCGTCGTCTGGCCGAGGCGCAGCGCCGGCAGCAGGAAGCAATGGAAGTTATCGCAAGGGATGTCGTGGCGGCCTTTCAGCCATTCAGCTCGCTTATCGAGAACGGGCAGGTGAGGGTGATTCCGAGCAGCCGGGGACTGGCTGTGGAAATCAATGCCAGGGTATTATTTGCGCCGGGGCAGGCAGTTCTGGAACAAAACTCCGCGCGGGTTCTTGAAGCGGTGGCGCAGGTGCTGAAAGATAACGACTATCCCATCCAGGTGGAAGGCCATACGGACAGTATTCCGATCGTCACCGATAAATTCCCTTCCAACTGGGAATTATCAGCAGTGCGGGCCAGCAGCGTGGTTCGATTGCTCATCGGCAGCGGAGTAGAAGCGGCACGGCTGACTGCTGTGGGCTATGGCGAGAACCGGCCCGTGGATTCGAACGATACCGAAGATGGCCGCACGCGTAATCGACGCGTTACCGTCATGATCCTCTCCAATCCAGAACACAATCCATTGTCCGATAGCCTTGAGGACACGTCACAGGAAACCGAGTCCGCGACGGCAGCGGATTCTGAGAGAACCGCTTGCCTTTTTCGGCGAGAGAAACTAACATAAGTTTTTCCTGCGGGGATTCAGCAGCCTCCCCATTCAAGACGTCCGCATTTCAAGACCTCGGCGTCCAAGGCCTGCTCCAATCTTAAGGGTCGAATTCCCTGTAGAGGAGAGCGCATGGACGCTTCAAGCAAAGATACCAGTGCACCGGGCTTCGCCGATATATCCCTCCTGTTGCTCTCGCCGAAGTCGATCACTCGCACTGGATGATCTTGCGTAATCAAGTGATCAGTGATTCAGGAAACAGCGTGGTCTGATGGCGCGAAAGTCCGATTAAGTGATCACAATATTCCTTGGGTTTATAGACGTCTCGTCAGTGTAATAACCGCAAGAGTTGTGACGTGGGGAATCCAGTTCGCCCGAAGAGCAGGGCGCTTAACAGGGGGCCGAGATTGAGATGCAGTTTTTTCACAACCTGACATGCGAAAATAAGAAAAACCTATGGCAAAAAATAAGGAGAAATAATATTGGATGTTTTTTATTACTGGAAAGAATTTGAAGAAAATGTCAAAAATGACATGCTGGGACGGTTCGTTTCCAGCAAACCCCAACTTGAAAAATTGAAAGACCGCTACCCCGGCTACATCTGGACATTCATGATTCCGAAGGGGCGGAGAGGGCAGCCTGGTGAAGGTAATTGTAAGTTGAAGCTTCTTGCCAGGCTAAAGTGGTCTGATACTCCGCTCCGGCGTTTGAAGCCAACAGAAAAACCAAAATCCGGGTCAGAGATTTATTACGATCATACAGCGGACGATTCTATTTTCTATGAGGGCACTGATTCAGATGAAGCACTTGATCTCGTTACTGGACTAATGAGGACGAAATTCTTTCCGGCATTCAGGTCGAACTTTCGGGGCGTGAATGGCGTACAAGTTATGGAGAAAGCTCTTGTAGATACGCTCAGTAAAGAAATTGCCCATTATCCAAGTAGCCAGTTTTTAACTGGAATAGACAAACTCAAGTCGTCCACGTAACAGTTATGATAAAGGGGGCCGCGTCCTGTTTTACTTCCTTAGATCTCGCCGAGCCGACGTCCACCGGAAAAGGTCCGTGGTTGACCATCGGAGCCATAAAGACCACTATCATGGAGGCCACAGGCAGCAGCCTGTAATGCAGAAAGTCTTTGCTGGTTATAACGGAGGCGCTGGTTCACGAGAATACCGTTGATTTCGTTTATCTGGTGGGCGGTTTCAGTCAACTGGAGCAGTTCCTGCCAGGCCATAGCCGCGGTGGGATGATCTGCCAGCCTGCGTTCCATATCGCCCTGATCTTCGAGGGAGTCAGGCACTGCAAGCCACTGCTCGCGGGCCTGGGCAAGCTCGGCAAGCTGCTGGGCATGACTTGCTTTTTCCGCTGCGAGTAGCAAGAGCACAGACACATCCGCCTGGTGCAAGGCATGCTGCTCCCTGCGCAGCACGTCGATGAACACTCGTACGGCATCGCGCTCGTTAGCAATGCCGGCAATGGGATCGAAAACAGCGTTATTCAATTTGTCCCTACCTGCTTCGAATCAGGTCATGGACAGTGTCAAGTAATCCGTCAGCCACTTTGTCCGCGTTGACCGTAAAACGGCCTTCACTGATGGCCTGCTTGATTTCTGCTACCCGCTCAGCATCAAAAACCTCGCCCTTCGACAAATTTTTCTCGATATTTTGCAGTTGCCCACTCAGTTGAATATTGGTGCTTATGCTATTCGCGCTACTCGCACCACTTGCACCCCTTGCACCCGAGGTGGCAGCATTTGCTGCAGCGCGCTGTCCCGATTTACCGGGAGACGGCTGTCCCTCGTTAACCGGCTTGACAGACTCTGTTTTGATTGAGTTCTCTATTTTCAATTGCTTGTCTCCTCAGTTTGACCGTAGACAGTTTAACGGAGAACCCGGAGGAAACTTGAGGTTTTTGACATCCTCGCCCACCTGAAGGAAGGTGATTCCTGCGGCGCTAAACAAGAGCGAACTCCTGCATAGTCGCTTCGGCGGGTTCCTGCTTCGCTGGACGGCCCGACTGCGCCGTTCCTCCACAGGCCAACACGGCATGTCCTGCCGCCAGGATATTGATCGCGCCGACCAGATCGGCGCTTTCCTCGAAACCACACTTATTGGGCGAGGTTTGCCGCGCATTCCGATCAATAAGTTACTTCAACGATGGCGCCTGCCCGGGCAATGCCGCTTACAACCGTGCCCGAAGCGCTTCGAACTTTTACCACCTGGCCCTCTGTTGCATGGGTAAGCGCTTTGCCTTCCGCGCTCACACTGAACCCTCGTCCGCTGGAGACAAGCTTCACAGTCTGATTCTGTATTACGGCTGTCTGAGCGCGAAGCATATCCTGGCGCAGCGGACTTCCGAAAGGGAGGCTGCCTCCCAAGGTTCTGCCAATTGCCTGATTCCAGTCGGTGACGATACCTGGTGGAAGCTGGGTGAGATCGCCTTTCCGGCTGGTCAAGTCTGAAGCCGCAATTACCTGTCCCTGTCTCAGTGGTCTGGTGGTTACCAGATAGTCAGCCACGACTTTTACGGTAGCGCGCACGTAAATGGTCCAAGGGTTGGGTGCCGTACACTGCACCATGACGGTTGTATTTCCCCAGGGGCGGGTGCCCGGCGGCAAGGAGGGTTCAAGCGCCGTGCAAGCCGGCAGCGCCACCCGCGCATCGATCGGCCCCGGCGTGATTTCCACCTCGCCGGGAAGACCGATCGACTGCATCTGCAGGAAGCTCAAAACCGCCTGTTGGACGCCATGCGGATCCTGCCTTGCAATTGCCGGGGCAGAGGCTGTTGCGGAGACGGACGAGGGGAGAATCAAGGGTAGGAGAATGAGCAGGCTCGGGCTACAGGACAATAACCCGGATAGTAGTCGAAGATGGATGGCAGGCATATGGACTCTCAAAAAAATGCTTCCGGTGAGCAACTACAGGATTCTAGTGCGCACGAGTTCCGGGTAGCGGTGGAAATGAGAGGTGTTTTTTCCGCTATTCAGGGCATTATCCCTATACGATATCACTGTGCGATTGCCTGCTTCCTTACGTGATTGTTGCTGCAATGGACCCGTAGTGGGTCCCTAGGCAATTGGAGGGATGGGAAATCCAGAAGCTGCAACGGCTGCGGAATCTGATTTCAAAGTCGAGATAAGGGGATTTAGGGGATTTATCCCCTTTTGATCCGGGTTTTGGACAACTTGCATCCCTAATAAGATGTTTTCGTTTATCCATATCAACAGGAAGTGAGATTGAGAGAAGGGGGAGATTTCCGTGATCGATAAGCTTGACCATGCATTTCGATTTTATCAGGACGCGGCCAGTCTGCGGGCGCACAGGCAGCAATTGATTGCTTCAAACATTGCGAATGCAGATACGCCCCAATACAAGGCGCGTGACATTAATTTCAAGGAAGTGATGGAAGGCGCATTGACCGGAAGGCGCGGCGTCATCCTCGTCACAAGTGCGCCGAATCATATTGCTTCTCCAACAGGGACAGGGGTGGCGGCGGGGCAGCAATTGCTGTACAGGACCGCCGTACAAGGCAGTGTGGACGGGAACACGGTCGATATGGATGTGGAGCGCAACCAGTTTGCCGATAACGCCATTCACTATGAGGCCAATCTCACATTCATCAGCGACCAGATCAGGCAGATGCGGACTGCCATCCAGGGTTAGGGAGAAAGCGGAATATGTCTCTTTTCAATATCTTTACCGTGGCCGGGTCGGCCATGACAGCCCAGAATCAGCGCCTCAATGTGGTTGCAAGCAACCTGGCAAACGCGGACAGCGCGGCGAGTTCCAATGGACAGCCGTACAAGGCAAAGCAAGTCGTGTTCATGAGCACTTCGCCTACAGGGGACAACGGTATCTCCAACGGTACCCATGGCGTGAGGGTCTCCGGGGTAATCGAGGACCAATCTCCCATGAAGATGGTATACGAACCTTCGCATCCGATGGCGAATCCGGAGGGATTTGTCACCATGCCGAATGTAAATGTGGTGGAAGAGATGGTCGATATGATTTCCGCTTCGCGCTCATACCAGAACAATGTGGACATGATGAATACCGCGAAGACATTACTGCTGAAAACACTGACGATCGGACAATAGGAAACCTCCATGAGCACTATTCAGAATACACAGTCGGCAAGTAATCCATTTGCCGCTTATGGAACCGGAAGCACTGCCAAACCGGCAGAACAAGACCTGCAGGACCGGTTTCTCAAGCTGCTGGTTACCCAAATGAAAAACCAGGATCCGCTCAATCCTCTCGACAATGCGCAAGTCACCACACAGCTTGCCCAGATCAGCACCGTGAACGGTGTCGAGAGACTTAATGCAACCATTCAAGCCATTGCCGACAACTTTACCGCGGGGCAATCGCTGCAAGCCGCCGGCATGATCGGAAGAGAAGTGCTTGTGCCCGGCTCCACCTTGCAGTTGGCCGGCGGGGCGGCGCGGTTCGGCATTGAGCTGACGCAACCCGCGGATGAGGTGAAAGTAAGAATACATGACGCGGCCGGCCGCGAGATTCAAGTCATGAATCTCGGCCCCCGGGCGGCGGGTTCCCTCGAGTTGGTATGGGATGGCAAGACGAGTGATGGCAGCCAGGCGGCAGACGGGAACTACAGCATAAGCGTTGCCGCGCTGCGCGGCGATCAGAAGGTGGAAGTACAGGCATTGGCTGCGGCAACCGTTCAAGGTGTGTCCCAGGGAAATCAAGGCGTGCAACTGGATGTCGGCACGTTGGGAATGGTCGGATTGGCCGATATCCGGCAGATTTTTTAGGTTGTTCAAGGGTAGGAAGAGTCAGGAAGACGGCCGAAAGCCGTTTCAGCTACAGGGCATTTGGCATTTATCACGGTATTCCGTACTAACGAGCAGGCAGGGGAGGCGAAAACATGAGTTTTCAGCAGGGTTTAAGTGGTTTGAATGCGGCATCGAAAAACCTCGATGTCATTGGTAATAATGTAGCCAATACGAATACTGTCGGCTTCAAGCAGTCACAGGCGCAGTTTGCGGATATGTTCGCCAATTCGTTGTCGGGCGGTGGTGGCAGCACGCAGGCCGGCATCGGCGTCAAGGTGGCCGGAATTGCTCAGCAGTTCAGCCAGGGAAGTATTACCATATCCAACAATCCGTTCGATATCGCAATCAGCGGTGCGGGTTTCTACCGTTTAAGCGACCAGGGCACGATCAGCTATTCGCGCAACGGTCAATTTCATCCGGACAAGGATGGTTATATCGTCAACAGCAGTGGCCTTCGCCTTACCGGCTATATGGCCAACTCAGCCGGACAGATCAATTCCGGTACGCCCACCGATTTAAGGCTTTCCACTGCGGACCTGCCACCTGCCCCCACGACGCAGGTGAACGCACTGGTCAATCTCGATTCGCGCGGGACGCCGTTGAGTGCGGCCGCCTTCGATCTGACGGATCCGGCGACTTATCAAAGCTCAACCTCGCTTTCGGTCTATGACAGTCTGGGCAATTCGACTCCATTATCGACATATTTCGTCAAGACGGCAGCCAACAGCTGGGATGTGTTCGCTGCCAACGATGGCACTCTCCTCAATGGTGGTTCGTCGATTGGCACATTGAATTTCTTGTCCAACGGTAATCTCGACCCCTTGAGCTCCAGCAGCTTCAGTGTGACGGCTCCCGTCACCACCGGGGCCAATCCCCTCGCTTTCGATATCGATTTCGCAAACACGACTCAATTTGGTTCCAGTTTCGGTATCAATGCGTTATCGCAGGACGGGTACGCACCCGGCCAGCTCACTGGTTTCTCTATCGGCGAGGATGGGGTGGTGCGCGGCAGTTATTCCAACGGTAAATTTCTCTCCATGGGGCAGATCGCACTGGCCAATTTTGCCAACCCCCAGGGTTTGCAAGCAGCCGGCGATAATGCCTGGAAAGAAACTTCCGCTTCAGGCGCGGCGCTGGTAGCCGCGCCGAATACCGGCGGCCTGGGTGTGCTGCAGGCGGGCGCAGTTGAGGATTCGAACGTGGAGCTTACCTCCGAGCTCGTCAATATGATTACCGCCCAACGCGTTTATCAGGCCAATGCCCAGACCATCAAGACTCAGGATCAGATACTTCAGACAGTAGTGAATCTGAAGTAATCCGATTAGCAGGCAATCATTGGAGTAAATATGGACCGCATGATTTATGTTGCCATGACGGGCGCCAAGCACACGCTGGGACAGCACGCTGGGGTATCTCACAATCTGGCGAACGCGAACACTCCCGGATACCGCGCTGAAATAAATGCGCTGCGCGCTGTGCCGGTGTTCAGCGATACCCTCGCTACAAGGGCATTTGTGGTGGATTCAAGTGTCGGGGCGGATTTCCGTCCGGGCACTGCGCAGAACACCGGACGTGAGCTAGACGTAGCAATACAGGGGGCGGGGTGGATCGCGGTGCAACTGGCGGACGGTAGCGAGGCTTACACCCGCAACGGTGATCTTCATGTCAGTACCAATGGCGTATTGCAGACCCGCGACGGGTTGAACGTGCTGGGCGATACCGGGCTGATTTCCATCCAGCCCAATGCGAAAGTTACCATAGGCAACGACGGCACAGTTTCCACGGTGCCCGCCGGGGCCGGGACGAGCGAGCCCAATCTGGCTGTTGCTGTGGGCCGAATCAAGCTGGTTAATCCACCCGAAGCGCAACTCGTGCGCGGCCCTGATGGACTCTTCCGGCTCAGCGGCGGTGGCGAGGCGGAGGCGGATGGAAACGTTACCTTGAGCAGCGGTGCGCTGGAGGGGAGCAACGTCAATGTCGTGGAGGCGATGGTGGACATGATTTCCCTTTCCCGCCAGTTCGAGACGCATATGAAGCTGTTGCAGAATGCGGAAGGCAATGCCCAACGGGCAAGCCAGCTCCTGTCGATCAGTGGGTGAGGCAGGGAAGAATCCTGCACACTTCCGTATTGATATATCACCTTGATTAGTGATTGTAACCAGATAATAGAAAATAATTTTTCATGGAGTTGATGTGATTCGATCACTTTGGATTTCCAAGACCGGGCTTGATGCGCAGCAGACGCAGATGGATGTCATTGCCAATAACCTGGCGAATGTCAGCACAAACGGCTTCAAGCGCTCGCGTGCCGTTTTTGAAGACCTGCTGTACCAGACGCTCCGCCAACCGGGCGCACAATCCTCACAGCAAACCCAGCTGCCTTCCGGCCTGCAGCTCGGAACCGGCGTCAGGCCTGTTGCCACCGAGCGTATATTTACCCAGGGAAACTTGCAGCAGACCGGAAATTCCAAGGACGTCGCTATCCAGGGGCAGGGATTTTTCCAGGTGTTGCGACCCGACGGATCGACGGCCTATACCCGGGACGGTTCGTTCCAGACTGATTTCGAGGGGCAACTGGTGACGTCCAGCGGCTATTACGTTCAACCCGCGATCACCATTCCGCCGAACGCCCAGAGCATCACTGTGGGCCGTGATGGAGTCGTTTCCGTAACCACCCCGGATTCCACCGCGGCCGTTCAGGTGGGCCATCTGCAGCTTGCCACATTTGTCAATCCTGTCGGCTTGCAGAGCGTGGGCGAAAATCTTTATGTGGAAACAGCATCGAGTGGCACTCCGAACGTGACCAATCCCGGCACGGATGGAGCCGGGCTACTCAACCAGGGATATGTGGAAACCTCCAATGTCAACGTGGTGGAGGAGCTGGTCAATATGATTCAGACGCAACGGGCGTACGAGATCAATAGCAAGTCGGTGCAAACGTCGGACCAGATGTTGCAACGCCTGACTCAGCTATAGATCGGCAGTAATCGGGTCGAACATTCAAATGTCCACGGCTGAAGCGTCGATGGCAATCAAGAATCATGGCGGCACAAAATGGTTTTGAGTTTCTCAGCGAAGGGACGCACACGAGTCCTCGGTTTCATGACAGTAGTGCTGCTCGCGCTCTCCGGTTGCGTCAGTCTCCCGACGCCTGCGCCAATCATTCACCAACCTATGTCTGCGCGCGCGGTACCGCATCCCGCGCCTCCCGGCAACGGGTCGGTTTATCAGGACGTCGATCAATACCACTCCTTGTTCATCGACCGGCGGGCGCGCCAGATCGGCGATACCGTGGTGATTCTCCTCACCGAGCGAACCAATGCCAGCAAGCGCTCCAACAGCAGCGCCAACAAGAATGGCGATCTGAGTTTCGGCATTCCGCCAATCGTGTTTGGCGTGCCTATCACAAAAAAAATCGATCTCGGGGCGTCCTCGTCCAATGATTTCGCAGGTAAGGGCGAAGCGGCTTCCACCAATAATTTCAGCGGCACGATTACCGTTACTGTGATCGATGTGCTGCCCAACGGTTATCTGGTGGTAAGTGGCGAAAAACAGCTGGCAATGACCCAGGGCTCGGAGTACATCCGTTTTTCCGGCGTTGTGCGCCCGCAAACCGTGATCAACAATACCGTATCATCGATCCAGGTGGCGGATGCGCGCATCGAGTATAAGGCGAACGGCTATATCGACGAGGCGCAAACCATGGGCTGGCTTTCACGCTTCTTTCTGACCGTTGCGCCGTTCTGAAGGGCGCACCTGAGGTGAATCCATGAGATACCCGGTTTCAACAGGAATCGCTGCCCCGGCCTGGTTCGGCTTCTTCTGCGCATGGGTGGGTTTATGGATCTTTTCCGCGCCTGTTCAGGCAGAGCGCATCAAGGATCTCGCATCGATTCAGGGCATACGCACCAACCAGCTCGTTGGCTACGGGCTGGTAGTGGGGCTGGATGGGACAGGCGATCAGACCGTTCAGACACCGTTTACCATTCAAAGTCTTAATAATATGCTGATGCAACTGGGCGTCAATGTGCCGCCCGGGACGAACATGCGGTTGAGGAATGTGGCGGCTGTAATGGTCACAGCTGCGCTTCCGCCGCTTGCCCAGCCGGGCCAGGCGATCGACGTCACGGTATCCAGCATGGGTAATGCCAGGAGCTTGCGCGGAGGTACCTTGCTGATGACTCCGCTCAAGGGAATCGACGGTCAGGTCTACGGAGTGGCTCAGGGTAACCTGCTGGTCGTTGGAATAGGCGCCGCCGCCAGCGGAAGTAAAGTCCAGGTCAATCATCTGAATGCCGGTCGTATTCCCGGTGGGGCGACAGTCGAACGTGCGGTACCGGTAGCACTGGGACAGGATGGCATGATCCGCCTCGAACTGAATGCCACCGATTTCTCCACGGCGAAACGGATCGTGGATGCGGTCAACACACGCTTCGGCATGGGTACGGCCGCTGCACTGGATGGCCGGGCCATCCAGGTACGGACACCTGCAGAAAGCGATCAAAGGGTGGCATTTCTGGCGGAGATGGAAAGCCTTGCGATCAATGCCGCACAAATGCCGGCCCGAGTGATCGTGAACAGCCGCACCGGTTCAGTGGTCATGAATCAGGCGGCAACGGTAGATCAATGCGCGATTGCTCACGGAAACCTGACGGTCGTCATCAGTACGGAACCCGTGATCAGCCAGCCTGGACCATTTTCGTCGGGGCGGACCGTACAGGCGCAGCGCTCGACCATAGAAATCAAGCAGGAGTCGGGTATGTTGACGATGGTTGAAGGCGCCTCGCTGGCCGAAGTAGTAAAGGCATTGAACGCAATCGGTGCGACGCCGCAGGATCTGCTGGCAATTTTGCAGGCGATGAAGTCGGCCGGTGCGCTGCGGGCTGAGCTGGAAATCATCTGATGGCGGCTTCGGTCGATCTATCCACGCGCTTCGCCCTTGACGTCCAGGCGGTGAACGGGCTACGCGTGGAATCAAAAAAAACCGGCGAGGCTGGTCTTGAAGCCGCAGCCAGGCAGTTCGAAGCGCTCTTTCTGAACATGCTGCTGAAAAGCATGCGCGATGCCACTCCTAAAGACGATCTGATGGAGAGCGAACAGAGCCGGCTGTATCTCTCGATGCTGGATCAACAGTTTTCCCAGACTATGGCTGCGCGCGGCATCGGCCTTGCCGAGATCATGGTGCGCCAGTTGCGCCATGCCGCACCGCCCGATTCAACGGAAAGAGCGCAGACTCCGCAAAACCCCGAGGTCCATACTTTGGATCAATCAACGCCACGTTCTCCAGCGGAGGCAGGGAAGTATCCGGGTTTGCGGGGTTACGCGCCAACAGTGGAGAGGCAGGAACGACTGCATCAACCAGGGTGGTCTGGAGCGGGACAGTCGGAGCCATCCAGGCTGGAACAGGAGGGCTCGCAGGCGAGCGAAGTACCTGCGCATGTGTCCGAGTTCAAGGCAAGGGTAGGTGCATATGCCCAGGAAGTGAGCCAGGCAACAGGCATCCCGGTCCAGTTCATGCTCGGGCAGGCAGCACTGGAAAGCGGATGGGGAAAACGCGAGCTGCGCGCTACGGATGGAACTCCCAGCCACAACCTGTTTGGCATAAAAGCGGGCGCCGGCTGGAAGGGGCCTGTGGTGGAAGCGGTCACGACAGAATATATCAATGGCATTGCGCATAAGAGGGTGGAGAAATTTCGCGCTTATCCATCCTACGCCGAAGCTTTCCGCGACTATGCCAACCTTTTGAGCACCAATCCGCGTTACACGGAAGTACTCAGGCAAGCGGTGCAGAGGCTCGATGCCGAAGGATTCGCCCATGCCCTGCAGCGGGCCGGCTATGCTACGGATCCAGCCTATGGAGACAAGTTAGGCCGGATTATCAAAACGACCTTTGGTCCTGAGTCGTAAGTGGTGAGAATCCCTGATAAACCCCTCGGAGGATTTTCACTGCTCCCCTAAATATTTTCAACCCGATGCCGTCAATATATGCACGACATTCAGATCAGGCTGGCAGAGACAGGGTATACCCATGAGTAATGGTATTTTCGGCATTGGACTCAGCGCGCTCCAGGCTGCCCAGCGGGGGTTGCTCGTTACAGGGCATAACATCAGCAATACCGCAACTCCAGGTTACACCCGTCAGCAGGTTATCCAGTCGACGACCGACGCCAGGGCTACGGGCAGTGGATTTATTGGTCAGGGTGTGCAGACCGATACAGTAAAGCGGGCTTATAACCAGTTTCTCTCCAGGCAGGTTGCGCAGGCTGGAACTGAATCCAGCCAGCTGGAAACATATTTTTCCCAGATGAAGCAGATCGACGGACTGCTGGCCGATTCCATCGGTGGTTCAGGACTGTCGCCCGCCTTGCAGGATTTCTTCGGCAGCCTTCAGGAAATCGCGACAAATCCCGCTGAAGCGGCATCGCGCCAATCCATGCTGTCGAATGCAGAGGTGCTGGTACGGCAGTTTCACTCAATGAGCAGCCAGCTGGATGAAATCCAGGAGGGGGTAAACAGGCAAATCGAGAACAGTACTTCGCTTATCAATACCCTGGGGGCGCGAATCGCAAAATTGAATGAAACCATCAGTATGGCGGAGAGTTCTGCCAACGGCCAGTCGGCGAACGACTTGCGGGATCAGCGCGATGAGTTGGTGACGCAGCTCAACGACGAGGTTCGCGCTACAGTGGTGGTGCAGAGTGACGGTGGATATAGTGTTTTCCTGGGGGCGGGCCAGCCCCTGGTAATGGGTTCGCAGGCGTTTCAGCTTGCTGCCAGACCGTCCGCAATGGATGCGGACCGCCTCGAGATTGCTCATGTTCTTGGCAGCAGCAGTATTCCGCTCAAGGAGGCAAACCTGGATGGAGGCAAACTCGGCGGGTTGCTGCAATTTCGCAACGAGATCATTGATACGGTACGCAACGGGCTGGGCCGGGTGGCGATCGGGCTGGCGGGAACCTTCAATGAACAGCACCGGTTGGGACAAGATGCGCAAGGTAACCTGGGAGGCGACTTTTTTACTACACCGGGTCCGGTGGTAGTGGCATCGGCAGAAAATAGCGGCAACGCAGTCATTGACGCCGAAATCGTCAGTTATCGTGATCTGGACGTCAGTGATTATCGCCTGAGTTTTGATGGCGCCAACTATACCCTGAAACCCATCAGGAATGGAGTAGAAGGAAATGCTCAGACTTTTGCTGCCTTCCCCCAGACAGTGGATGGTGTGCGATTGAACCTTGCTTCCGGAACAGTTGCGGCGGGAGATGAGTTCCTTGTTCGGCCAACGGTCAAGGGCGCCGGCCAGATCGCGGTTGCGATTCAGGATACTGGCAAGATCGCTGCGGCAGCACCGATCCGGACAAGCGCACCAGCCACGAATACCGGTACGGGGCGCATCAGCGCAGGCACGGTGAACGCGCCGCCTCCCACTGATCCCAATCTGCGGCAGGCGGTCACGCTTACTTTTACCAGCGCCACCACTTTTGATGTAAGCGGTACCGGCACAGGAAATCCGACCAGCGTTCCCTTTAATCCGGGTGGGCCGATTACGTTCAATGGCTGGACTGTTCAGATTACCGGAACGCCCAAGCCGGGCGATACGTTCAGTGTCAGCCCGAACACGGATGGAGTGGCTGATAATCGCAATGCCTTGCTGCTGGGAGCATTGCAGTCAAGCAATACATTGGCCGCTGGCGGAGCAAGTTACCAGGGCGCATACGGGCAACTGGTCAGCCAGATGGGTAACAAGACGCGCGAACTGGAGGTCACGGCCGACGCGCAGGCTGCCCTGCTTACCCAAACAAGGGCTTTGCAGCAGTCGGAAGGAGGTGTCAATCTCGACGAGGAAGCGGCTAACCTGCTGCGCTACCAGCAGGCGTACCAGGCGGCGAGCAAGGTGATACAAACAGCTAATCAGATGTTCGATGCGCTGCTCGAGATAATGAGGTAAAAGCGCACTGCAAAGTAGCACCCGCTCACGAAGGGGGCCTGACAACGCTTGAAGCGTGTGATCAGTGCAAGCACCGGCCATGGCAAGAACATGATCAGCATGGGATAGAAATAGAAAAAAGGAATCAAAATGCGCGTCAGCAGTAATACCAGTTACGAGGCGGGAATTGCCGCCATCCACCGCCAGCAGTCGGCACAGATGAAGACCTTTGAGCAGATAAGTACCGGCCGCAGCGCGCTCACGCCGTCTGCAAATCCGGCGGCGTATGTTCGGGCACTCAATGTTGCCGAGGCAGACTCCGCCAACAGTCAATACGCGTTGAACCGGCAAAATGGCATGGCCAGCCTCAGCATGTTGGAAGATACTCTTGGCGGCGTTACAGCCCTGCTGCAAAGGGCGCAGGAGCTTACCGTGTCTGCCGGAAACGGTACGCTGAATGACAGCGGACGCGAAGCCATTGCCACTGAATTGCGCACGAGTCTGGGTGAACTTCTGGGCTTGTCCAACCGAAAGGATGTAAACGGGCAATATCTCTTTTCCGGTTATCAGGGTTCAACCATGCCGTTTAAGGATACCGGGAGCGGGGTGCAATATGTCGGCGATGAAGGCTTGCGCATGATACAAGCCAGCTCATCCCGGCAGCTTGCAGTAAATGAGTCAGGACGAGAGGTGTTCGAGCGCATTCCCGCTGCGGGAGGCGGCTACCACAGCATGTTCAAGACGCTATCGGATCTGGCTGATTTACTCGAAACACCGGTAACCGACCCGACGGGTAAGGCAGCCCTCGCCACCGGTCTGGATACCGCGCAAGCAAACCTGTCCAATGCGCTCGACAATGTGCTCAAGACGCAGGCATCGGTAGGAACGCGCATGAAGGAAATCGATGCCTTGAATGAACGCGGCGAAGATTTGAATATTCAGTACAAACAGCAGCTGTCGGAATTACGGGATGTGGACTACGTTGAGGCCATCAGTGATCTGACTCAGCAGCGGACCTATCTGGAAGCTACGCAGAAGGCATTTCTGAAAGTGCAAAGCCTTTCCCTGTTCGATTATATAGGCTGATGGCGGCAGGATATTTCACGCACGGATTCTTCACTCGGAAAAAAATTTCCTGCTGATGGTTACCATGCTCCGAGTCGTTCCACAGGGAGGCGAGCTATCCGACCGCGGTTCTGACTACGGGTCGTGGCTGTAACGCTACCTGAATTTTCAGTCGAATAGAGACTGACAGATGATTCTAGATACGACTCCACACATTTCTTCAGTCGCGCAGGTAAAGGAATTTTTCCTGGCTCGTCAACCTATTCTGGATCGTAACCAGAATCTGATTGCTTACGAGTTATTATTCCGCCGCACGGGGATCAGGGCGCCGATTAGCGCCGAGGATACACGCGGCGCCGCTTCCATCATCGCACATACATCCGAACTGGGCATTGAGAACGTGACCGGAAGCGCACTGGGCTTCTTCAACGTGAATTCCATGTTGTTGATGGGAGACCTGGTTAATTTTCTACCGCCCGAAAAAGTTGTGTTCGAGTTTCCTCAAACGGACAAGATCACTCCCGAACTCGTCCGGCGTATTGCCGAGCTGACGGATGCAGGATACCGGTTTGCGCTGGATGATGTCATCACCCTGTCCGAATACATAAAACCGTTACTGCCGTTTGTTGAAATCATCAAGATCGATACGTCCCTCATGACGTGCGCCGATCTGGCCATGCTCGTTCGCCAGTTCAAACAGGCGCACAAGGTGCTTCTCGCTGATAAAGTAGAGACGATCGAGCAATTCCAGAATTGCCTTGAACTCGGATTTGACTATTACCAGGGCTACTACTTTGCAAAACCAGCTCTTCTGTCAGGCAAGAAACTTGCAACTTCGCAGCTGGCGATCATGGAACTGATGACTCTGATAGCCAGGGACGCCGACACTATAGAAATCGAGCAACGCATCAAGAAGGAAGTATCGCTCTGCCTGTCGTTATTACGACTGGTCAATACGCCGGGCATGGGTGTTACGAAAAGCATACATTCGTTAAGTGAGGCTTTGATGGTCCTCGGCCGCCGCCAGTTGCAGCGATGGTTGCAAATTCAGATCTATGTCGGTCCGGATCCTCAGATCCAGTTCGGGTCGCCGCTTCTCCTGCTGGCAGCCACACGCGCCAAACTTCTTGAACTCGTCGCCCGAAAACTTCAGCCCGCAAACAGAAGCATGGCTGATATTGCCTTTACCGTGGGCATTTTATCCTTGCTGGATGCTTTGTTCGGGCAACACATGGAAAGAATTCTCCGTCAGATCGTTCTGAGCGAGGAAATCACCGAAGCCTTGCTGTACCGGACAGGGTTCTACGGAGACTTGCTGAAGCTTGCCGAATATCTCGAAAAACCTGGCGAAGCCGGCCGACTGCTCATGCCCCTGCTTGCCAGATTGGGACTGCCGATTGAAGAGCTTTATCCATTCCAGTTGGAAGCATTTGAATGGAGCAATAGTTTGTTGCCTACCTTATAGAAGTCCTGATTTTCCCCCGCCTGGCAAGTTCATCCGCATCCTGGATGCACCCGCGTATGAGGGTTCAAGAGTTGCCGGGGGAGGCAGCCTGAAAAGGAATTCCACTTTGCCTCCCCGGAAGGCCGGGAAACGGGAACGCTGGAGCGGTTATAATACAGGAATGGATACTGTTCATGGCAGTGAGCCAACCCGTGGCGAGATCGATTTGCTCCAGGGTCCAACTCTTGTCGAGTTCGGTGCAGCATGGTGCGGATACTGCCGGGTTGCGCGACCGTTGATTGCTTCAGCCTTGTCAGGAGCTTCACCGGTGCGCCATATCCGGATAGAGGATGGAAAAGGTCGACGGTTGGGACGCTCGTTTGGAGTGAAGCTGTGGCCGACCCTGATCTTTTTGAAGGACGGAAAAGAAATGGCTCGCCTGGTCCGGCCTGAGAGTTCCGATCTTATTCAGCGCGCTCTTGAAAATATCTGCAAGGATGCGTGAATCTTCAAGGGCGGGTGATCGCGCCGTATCCTCTACGTCCAGACAGAATCTGTCGCATTATAACTTGCGCAGTCAATAACGATCAGCACTGCATGAAGCAAAAAAAGGAAAAATCAGACTCCATCCATATGGGGGAAGCGTATCCTCCGGATGTTGCCGCCAATTCTCCGGGGATGGTTTTTCAATACATACAGAAGGAAGACGGTACTTCCTCCATGCCCTTTATCAGCGACCAGTGCGTAAGCGTGCTTGGTATTTCGGCTGCAGAACTCAAAGCCAATCCCTCGCTGCTTCTGGATCTGGTGCTCCCGGAAGACCGGGAAAGCCTCCAGTATTCGAAGGCACAATCCGCAGCTAATCTGACAACGTGGAATTGGGAAGGACGTCTGTGGATCGAATCCTACGGGGATATAAAGTGGGTCAGCCTGCGAGCGAGTCCGAGGCGGGAGAAGGGCGCGTGCGTGGTTTGGGAAGGCATCATCATCAATATCACCGAGAGCAGGCGCCGGGAGACAGAACTCAAGGAATCCCATGAACGGCTCAAGGAAGTATCAGCGCACGTCATGGCGGCGAGGGAGCACGAGCGTATACGCATTGCCAGAGAAATACACGATGATCTGGGGGGAAACCTCACTGCCATCAAGATCGATCTCGACTGGCTGGTGAGGCGGATCGATGCAGGTGCCAGCAGCGCCGAGAATGCTGCATTACTTGCGAAAGTGCGTACTGTTTCCGATCTGGTGGATCGCACCATGCATTCGATACAACGTATTTCCCGAGACCTGCGGCCAGGCATCATGGATTTTGGCATTTTTGCGGCAATAGAATGGGAAGCGGGCGAATTTGCAAAACGCTATGGCATCCCTTGTAAAGTGTCATGCAACGAGTCGGATATTGAACTCGAACCTGACATGGCTGTGGCCGTATTTCGAATGTCAATAATGAAAATCGAACAATCGGGAGCCATCATTCAACCAGGGATCGGTTCCAGAGCAACCGAAGGTGAATTCCTGCACGCTGATGTTCGCCTGTCGGCCGCGGATGGAAATCCACCCACGCCGCAGACCGTGCAGGTGAAACAGGAAATTGAAAAGGAAAAGGAAAAGGAAGCAACGCTACTCGCTGGCTCGAGTCTGGAATTCAGCGTTGATACCGACACCAACAGGATAGTGGTAAAAGTCGTAGACAACGAAACCCGGGAACTGGTGAGGCAGATTCCCATGGAAGAAATGCTGGCCCTGGCAAAGGCCATGAATCAGCTGCAGGGTTTGTTGCTGCGCACCAAAGCCTGATGGCAGGGCAGGCACGCCCGTCGAAAACAGGAATACAGAAGAGGACAGGAATATGGCGATTACCGCTGCTGGGGCAGGTTCGAACCTGGATGTAAATGGCATAGTCAGCCAGTTGATGGCAGCAGAACGCACACCGCTTGCTTTGCTTCAGAAGCGCGAATCCGACTATCAGGCAAAACTATCCGCTTATGGAACACTGAAAGGCGCCTTGTCTGCTTTTCAGACGGCAATGCAGGGCTTGGCTGATCCTGCAAAATATCAGGCTATTAGCGCGAGTGCGGCAGATAGCTCCCTGTTGACTGCAACCGGGAATGGTGACGGCAAGGCGGTGCCGGGTAATTATTCGGTGGAAGTACAGCAGCTTGCCCAACAGCAGAAAATCCGTTCGGACGGTTTTGCCAGCACGTCAAGCACCGTAGGCAGCGGGACTTTGACGATACAGTACGGCACTTATGATAGCGTCCTGAATACTTTTACTCTCAACGACGCGAAACCGGCGCAAACGATAACGATCGATCCCTCCCGCAACACCCTCTCCGGCGTGCGTGATGCCATTAATGCAGCCAATGTCGGCGTGAGTGCAACGATTGTGAATGACGGTGCCAGCAACAAACTTGTGCTGACCGCAAAGGATACGGGGGCGGCGAACAGCCTGAAGATTACCGTCAGCGATGACGATGGCGGCAATCTTGATGCAGCCGGACTCTCCAGTCTTGCCTTCGATCCGGCCGCGGGAGCGGGCTCCGGCAAGAATCTCACCCAGGTGCAGGCCGCCCAGGATGCGAAGCTGCGGATCGACGGGATCGATATCGCCAAATCATCGAATACGATTACAGACGCAATTGAAGGCGTGACACTCAGCCTGCTCAAAACGAATGCAGGCAGTCCGACGACACTGAATGTCTCGCAAGATACCGCTACTGTCAAGACAGCGGTCGAAACATTCGTAAAATCGTACAACAGCATCAATCAAACGCTTTCCGACCTCAGTTCTTATAACTCGGCAGCGAAGAGGGGCGCAATATTGCAGGGGGATTCGGCTGCATTCTCGGTTCAGCGCGGAATTCGAGCGGCGTTAACGGCCATGACCGGCGGCGGGGACGGCTTCATCTCCCTCTCCCAGATTGGCGTTACCTTGCAGAAAGACGGCAGCCTGGCAGTGGATGCGGCAAAGCTGCAAGCGTCAATGGACGCAAAATTTGAACAGATCGGCAAGCTGTTTACGATAGGTGGCACCTCCACCGACAGCCTGATTACATACGACGGCGCAACGGACAAGACAATAGCTGGAAATTATGCCGTTACGGTTACACAACTTGCAACGCAAGGCAGCCTCAGTGGAAACCAGGCGGCAGGGCTAACGATAACGGCAGGGGTCAACGATCAGCTCAATTTCAATGTGGATGGGGTGGCAGCCAGTATTACGCTAGCCGAGGGAATTTATGCTTCCGCGGATGCACTGGCGGCCGAAGTGCAAAGCAAGCTGAATGGTTTCTCTGGCCTGACTAACGAAGGAATTTCAGTATCGGTTTCCCAGTCCGGCGGCGTATTGAGTATCGTGTCGGCGCGCTACGGATCCGCCTCCAGTGTCGTCCTCATGGGAGGTAATGGTGCAGGCAATCTGCTCGGGGCCAGTCCTGCGGGAGTGACGGGAATGGATGTCGCAGGCTCCATCAATGGCGTTTCCGCTACAGGATCGGGACAGATGCTGACTGCCACTGGCGGAGGAACGGCCGAAGGTCTGCGCGTCGCCATTCACGGCGGTGCGCTCGGTACTCGGGGGGCAGTCGAGTTCTCGCGAGGCTACGCCGAGCGATTGAGCAAGGTTGCAGAAGAGTTTCTCGCTACTGAAGGAGTGATCGCCAGCCGGGTCGATGGGCTGAACGCCAGTATCAAGGATATCGATCGGCGCCAGGAGGATTTTAGCCGTCGACTCGAAATGGTTGAGGCGCGTTACCGGGCGCAGTTCTCTGCGCTCGATGCCATGCTGGGCAGCTTGACCCAGACGAGCCAGTTTCTTCAACAACAGCTGGCCGCGCTGCCGACTCTCAACGAAAAATGACAGAAGAGGTAAATATATGTATCCAGCATCTCGCTGCGGTGTAAACGCCTACACCCGCGTTGGTCTTGAAACGGGTGTAATAGCTGCCAGTCCTCATAAGCTCGTCCTGATGCTGTTCGAAGGAGCACGGATAGCATTGGCTTCGGCGCTTGCCCATACGCGAAGCGGCCAGATCGCGGCCAGGGGTGAAGCGATTTCCAAAGCCATTGCAATCATCAACTCCGGCTTGCAAGCCAGCCTGGACATCAAAGCGGGAGGAGAGCTCGCGCAGCAATTGAATGCACTTTATGAGTACATGGGGCGCCGGCTGTTGCAGGCTAATGTTCATGACAAACCGGAATACATCGAAGAGGTAAGTGGTCTTCTTGGCGAGCTGCACGAAGCATGGGAAGCGATCGGATCGTTCACGCAGCCAGGTGAAGAGGGAAAGATGATTTCATCCGTCGCTCATGACGGCATCGCCAATCTGAAAAAAGCGTAATGATGATGACAAGTGCAGAAAACCTTGCTGTGTTTCAGTCTCTTTCCGATCTTACCGGAGAGATGAGAGAAGCTGCCCAGGCGAGTGAATGGGATCAGCTTGCGGGATTGGAGCGACGCTGCGCAGCCCTGGTGGCACAGCTCGAGGCTGCAGAACCGGTGCGGCTTCCGCCGGATATGCAGCGGCGGAAAGTTGAACTGATTCACAAGATTCTGGCCGATGACGCAGTGATACGCGAGTATACGGAGCCATGGATAAAACAGGTTCAAGCTCTGCTCGGTACTGCCAGCCGCTCGCGGTGCGTCCGTCAGGCATATGAGTCGGGAGCGTGGAATTTCTGAGCAGGAATTCCGGGAACGAGCTTTCGTAGCATCATCTTCATTCCAGGTTTTCCCAGCCCCTAACCATCGGAACAGGAGAATTCGATCTGTATGCATCCGGCACAATCGCGGCAATAACTTCAATCCATCCGGTTCAGTCTTCACTTCAAGGACGTGAGGATTTTACTTCGCTCCTCGCCGGACTGGAGCCCGGACGTTCTCTGAGAGCACAGGTACAAGCCCTGCTTCCCAATAACGAATTCATCGTAATGCTGTACGACCGGGAGGGGCGAGACAGGCAGGTGTTACAGATGAAATTGCCCCGGAGCGCGCATCTGGGCGAAACTTTCAATCTGATTTTCCTGTCCCGCGTGCCAAAGCCGACGTTCGGGCTCGTGCCCGACTCTCCAACAGTGGCTTCGCAGTTGAGTGTGACCGGGCGTTTCATCAGCACGCTGCTCCAGCAGCCGCTTCTGCTTCCTTCTGACTCTTCTGGCACCCGATCTGCGCAGCCAAATCAGCCAAATACGGCGCCATTACTTCCCGCGCCGCCACGCGAGGGTACGCCGGCCCAGCATACGCAACTCTCTCAAGGACTGATGCAAGCAATCAGTTCAAGCGGGCTATTTTATGAGTTTCATCTGGCGCAATGGGTGGCCGGCAAGAGATCATTGACAAGCCTGCTGCTGGAACCGCAGGGGCGTTTATCGGAAAACCTCTCGCAGTTGCCCGGTACTGCTTCGCCCCCGGCTTCACCGGGAGGCGAGCTTCATTTACCAGCTCACCCGCATCAGGATTACTCGAATCCCATGCATCGCGATACTCAAGCGCTCTTGCGGCAGCAACTGGATGTTCTGGAAAACGGCCATCTTCAGTGGCAAGGCGAAATCTGGCCCGGCCAGACTATCGGGTGGGATACAGTCGGGGAGAAGATGGATGAATCGGAAGGTGACGGCACCACTCGATATCCCGTATGGAAAACCAGTGTACGTCTTACGCTGCCGAATCTGGGATTTATCAGCGCGGTTCTGAGGCTTGGTGAGTCTGGAGTCGAGGTTCGTCTTGCTGCAACCGAATCGTCCGCCGCGATCCTGCGGGCGGGGGCAGGGCATCTCGTCGCAGGACTGGATTCCGCAGGAATCAGATTATCGAGTATGGGTATCGAGGCGGATGAAAAGGCTGAATCGGTCTGAGGCTGCCGTTGCGCTGGCGTATCGTGCCGGCGATCATGCGCCGCAGGTTGTTGCCAAGGGACGCGGTCTGGTTGCCGAAAATATTATCCGGGAGGCACGAAGACACGGAGTTTTCGTTCATGAATCCCCGGAACTGGTGTCCCTGCTCATGCAGGTGGATCTGGATCAGCACATTCCCCCGCAGCTCTACCGGGCGGTGGCAGAATTGCTCGCATGGCTTTACAGGATGGAAGCCGGGGATCAGAACAACGAGGAGTCCCCGTCAATCCCGTTCAGCTCCTAAACCGGCATATTCATAATATCCTGGTAGGCTGCAACCAGCTTGTTGCGTACTTGCACCGTGTACTGAAACGAGATGGATGCTTTCTGCAGCGAGATCATGGCTTCAGTCAGATTGGCCTCGGGCGCGCCCAATTCAAAATCTCTGGCAAGCTTCGATGCATGCTGCTGAACGTTATTGACCTGATCCAGCGATCTCCTGAATACGGTTGCGAAATCGACACGTCCCGCTTCACTTCCAGTTTCGTCTCCATTCGCTATTGTCCCGGCTGGACCCGCTTTGCTGCCAGCAAGCGCAGCGCCCGCGCGTAGCTGGGCGAGCATCGAATCTATGTTTGAAATGTCCATGGTTTCCGGCAAGTACTTTTGAAAGGCATACAAGATAGCACTCTCTCCTGTATTCCGTTTTTTGAAAAGGCCGTAAAACCGGTTTCTTTTTCCCGTATTGAAAGCTGCAGCCATGGTGATAATGGCGACTCTCAAGAGGTTTGCCAAGATACGCCTATTCATCTATCCATATATGACAGAGAAAAATAAACGCGATTCGATCTGGAGTGCAGGACTGGGGAGAAACAGGTGACATCGGGTACGGATGCCGTAACAATGAACAGCGCAATGAACAGTGCCGCAAACAGTTCGGCCAATGGCGCGGTAAGCAGCGTTCAGGGTCGACTGCAAAGCTTTCTGACGCGATTATCCAGCCAGCAGAAAATCGCGCTCATGCTGACCGTTTCTTCTGTGGTTGCATTGCTGGCGGCCGGATGGATGTGGACCCAGGCACCGGACTACAAGGTGCTGTTCAGCAATGTCTCCGACGGTGATGGCGGCGCAATCATCGCATCCCTCCAGCAGATGAATGTGCCCTATAAATTTGCCGAAGGCGGTGGAGCGATACTCGTCCCATCGAACCAGGTGCACGACACTCGCCTTAAACTTGCATCCCAGGGGTTGCCAAGGGGTGGCCTGGTGGGCTTCGAACTGATGGAAAAGCAGAAGTTCGGTACCAGCCAGTTTCTTGAGCAGGTCAATTTCCAGCGCGCGCTGGAAGGTGAACTGGCCCGTTCCGTCCAGGCGCTGGCAGCTGTCGACAGCGCCAGAGTCCATCTGGCAATCCCGAAGCAATCGGTATTCATGCGGGAGCAACAGAAACCCAGCGCATCCGTGCTGGTGAACCTCTACCCCGGCCGCACACTTGATCCCCAGCAGGTCAATGCGATCGTCCACCTGGTTTCCAGCAGCGTCCCCAATCTGCACGTGAAGAATGTGACGGTAGTGGATCAACAAGGCGATTTGTTGACCAGGATCGATGAATCGAACGCCAATACGGGACTGGATCCAGCCCAGCTCAAGTACTTGCATGCGCTGGAGCAAAGCTATATCAAGCGGATCGAGGCGATTCTGATTCCCATTGTGGGACAGGAAAATGTCCGTGCCCAGGTCGCGGCCGAGGTCGATTTTGCACACTCCGAACAAACCAGCGAAACGTACAGACCCAACCAGGACTCTGCAGGCTCCACGATCCGCAGTCAGCAGACTTCGGAATCCACGGCTGTGGGCACCCAGAATGAAGGCGGCGTTCCGGGCGCGCTTTCCAATCAGCCTCCGGTTCCGGCAACCGCTCCGGTTACCACGCCGCCGCCAGCACCTCCCGGCGCAAATTCCGGGCAGTCACCCGGAGCAACCGCATCCCAATCCCGCGCCCCAAGCAGCACGCGCAAGGATGCCACCATCAATTACGAAGTCGATAAAACAATCCAGCATGTGCGCAAACCAGTCGGCGGTATAAAAAGACTTTCTGTTGCAGTTGTGGTCAACCACCGCAAAGTCGTGGACGAGAATGGTGTCATCAGCGCCAAGCCGCTGAGCGAGGTGGAGAAATCCCAGATTACCGATCTGGTGAAAGAGGCTGTGGGATTCAGCAGGGAACGCGGAGATACACTGAACGTAGTCAACAGTCATTTCACAGGCGTGGAGCGGGAAGCAGCGCCAGAGATCCCATTGTGGAAACAGCCCGAGGCCATTGAACTGGCTCAGCAGATCGGAAAAACGCTTCTGATTGGCGGGTTGATTCTGTATCTGGTGCTGGGTGTGCTACGTCCTTCGCTCAAGCGTATCAACCAGCCGGAACCTCCACTTCTAGCCGAACCTGAGACCGATGAGCAGCATGTGCAACCTGTTCCCGCACTGAAACCCGCACCACAACCTTCTGAATACGAGCAAAGACTGACGCTCGCGCGCCAGCTCGCAAAAAAAGAGCCGAAGCTGGTGGCAAGCGTCGTCAAGCAATGGGTGGCCGGTCATGAATGAGGAGGGCATCTACAAGAGCGCAGTCCTGCTCCTGTCATTGGGCGAAGACGAGGCGGTGCAGGTACTGAAGCATCTTAATCAGCTGGAAGTACAAAAACTCGGCGCTGCGATGGCCAAGCTCCGGAACCTGAGCCGAGAACAGGTCGATAGTGTTCTGGGCGATTTCTGCGGCCGGGTCATGCGTGAGCCGCTTTTTCTGGATGTCGATCCGGAAAATTACGCACGTACGGTGCTCGAAAGAGCTTTGGATGAAGATAAATCGACAGACAACATCAGCCGCATTCTCGAGGGACACGACACGAGCGGGATCGAGGGACTCAAGTGGATTGATTCGCAGTCAGTCGCGGAACTCATCAAGGGGGAGCACCCGCAGATCA
Source organism: Nitrosospira sp. TNL300 (assembly GCF_055385915.1). Classification (NCBI taxonomy): domain Bacteria; kingdom Pseudomonadati; phylum Pseudomonadota; class Betaproteobacteria; order Nitrosomonadales; family Nitrosomonadaceae; genus Nitrosospira; species Nitrosospira sp. TNL300. The sequence goes on from NZ_AP041005.1 coordinate 1,521,304, forward strand.
TTGCTACCATTCTCGTCCACCTCGACCGTCACCAGGCCAGTGAAATTCTCGGGCAACTGAGCGAGCAGCTTCGCAATGACATCCTGCTGCGTATCGCCACGCTCGAAGGCATTCAGCCTTCCGCATTGCGCGAACTCAATACGGTGCTGACCGATTTGTTGTCCGGCAGTGAAAATATCAACAAAAGCTCGGTGGGCGGCATTCGTACCGCAGCGGAAATCATCAACTTCATGGGTAGCACCGCGGAAACCTCGGTGCTTGATAATTTGCGGGAATTCGACGCGGATCTGGCGCAAAAAATAATGGACCAGATGATTGTATTCGAGAATCTCATGGATATTGACGACCGTGGAATTCAGACGCTGCTGCGGGAAATTCAATCTGACATCCTGGTGATCGCGCTGAAAGGTGCAGCCTGGGATCTGCGTGAAAGGATTTTCAAGAATATGTCGAAACGCGCATCTGAAATCCTGCGTGAAGACCTCGAAGCGATGGGACCCGTAAGGGTAAGCGAAGTTGAAAACCATCAGAAACAGATATTACAGATCGTCCGGCGACTCGCAGATGAGGGGCAAATCGTGTTCGGCAGCAAGAACGAAGAAAGCTACGTATGAGTAAGGTTGGTGCGCAGGCAAAAAAATGCGGCGAAAGGCCAAGAGTGACGTCTCGGGCAAGCCAGATCATTCTCAAGGAAGATTTGTCGACCTGTCGTCGTTGGGAAATGGATATCCTGGAGCAAGGTTCAATGCTCGAAGGGCCGGTGGACGCTTCAGCTGATAGCAAAGACGAGACAATACCTGAGCAAATACAGGTTGCGCTGCCTACAGTGGAGGAAATCGAAAAAATACATCAGGAGGCCCGGCAGGAAGGCTATGACGCAGGGTATGAAACTGCCCGGGAAGCTGGCATAAAAGCCGGTTACGATGCTGGCCGCGAGCGCGCCAGCCTTGAAGCCGGGCAATTGACGGCTGCATTTCGCGGTCTCCAGGAAGCCTTGACAAGTGCTGATCAGAAGGTTTGCAATGCTCTGCTTTCCCTTGCACTCGACGTCGCCAAAGAGATGGTGCGTGAGGCGTTGCGGGTGAAACCGGAACTTGTTTTCGCGGTCGTTCGCGAATGTATCCAGTCTGAACCGATACTTGGGCAGCCGGCACAGCTATTTTTGCACCCGGAAGATGCTGCCCTGGTGCGCACGCACCTGAATCAGGAGCTCGACCATTGCGCCATCAGCCTCGATCCTCGCCTGGAGCGGGGAGGGTGCCGGATCAGGGTGGGGCCAAGCGATATCGATGCCACCGTGTCCACCCGCTGGCGCCGCATAACCCAGGCGCTGGGACAACATAATGACTGGCTGGAGCGTCACTGATGGAAGCCTTATCCCATACCGATCGATGGCAAGGATTTCTCAAAAACTGTGGCGGGCTGGCGGTGGTGTCGCCGCCCTTCCAGGTTTCCGGGAGTCTCACGCGTGTTACCGGATTGATAATGGAAGCAACGGGCCTCAAGCTGGCTGTGGGCAGTGGATGCACCATACTGATGCCCAACGGTAACAGCATGGAGGCTGAGGTAGTGGGTTTTCATGATGACAGGCTTTACCTGATGCCGGCCCACGGCATGTTCGGATTGGCTCCCGGCGCCAAGATCGTGCCGTGGGATCGCACTGGCGTGCTTTCTAATCCAGTCAGCGCGTCCCGCCAGCGGCGCCGGGCATCTGATCAGATCAGCCGGTTTCCAGTGGGAGAAGCGCTACTGGGAAGGGTGGTGGATGGCACGGGGCGTCCCCTGGATGACCTTGGCCCGTTAGAGGTGGAACGTTCGGCTCCGCTCGCAAGTTCGCCCATCAACCCGCTCGACCGGGAACCGATCAGCGAGGTCCTTGATGTAGGGGTGCGCGCGATAAACGCCCTGCTTACGGTGGGGCGCGGTCAGCGCATGGGCCTTTTTGCCGGTTCCGGCGTGGGAAAGAGCGTCCTGCTCGGCATGATGGCGCGCTATACCAGCGCCGATATCATTGTCGTGGGATTGATCGGTGAGCGCGGAAGAGAGGTCAAGGATTTCATCGAGCAAATCCTGGGTGCTGAAGGATTGGCGCGTTCAGTGGTAGTGGCAGCACCGGCAGATACCTGGCCCTTGATGAGATTGCAGGGTGCGTCCTATGCGACTTCTATCGCCGAATACTTTCGGGACCAGGGAAAAAATGTTCTATTGATCATGGACTCACTCACCCGTTATGCAATGGCGCAGCGTGAGATCGCGCTTGCGATCGGGGAGCCTCCCGCGACCAAAGGGTATCCGCCTTCCGTATTCGCCAAACTGCCGCAATTGGTGGAGAGGGCAGGGAATGGGGTCAAGGGCAGTGGTTCGATCACTGCTTTTTATACAGTGTTAGCCGAGGGGGACGACCAGCAGGATCCCATCGCAGATGCGGCAAGGGCGATTCTGGACGGACACATCGTGCTTTCGCGGCAACTGGCGGAAAGCGGGCATTATCCTGCCATCGATGTCGAAGCCTCCATCAGTCGCGCCATGACCAGCCTGATCCCGCCCGAATATTTTGAGCAGGTGCGTTATTTCAAGCAGCTTTTTTCACGCTACCAGCGTTCGCGCGACCTGATCAGTGTAGGAGCGTATTCTCCGGGGAATGACCCGTTGCTGGATCGGGCGATTGCCCTGTATCCAAAACTCGAACGTTTTCTTCAGCAAACCATGGTGGAGCGCGCAGGGTATGAAGAGAGTACCCGAAGCCTGGGGGCTCTGCTTGCTTCAAACTTCAATGCTTCAAACTTCAATTAATCTTAATTAGCTGTCGCCTGATCATGTCGAAAACTTCTGCACTGGAAACCCTCATCGAACTGGCACAGACTCGCACGGATGATGCGGCGCGAAGATTGGGATTTTTGAACGCTCAAGGCCTGGACATGGAAGCCAAGCTGGTTTTGCTGACCCAGTATTCGGACGAATACCGGGCCCGCTTTCGGGCTTCCATGCAACAAGGCCTCACGGCGTCGGGGTGGCGAAATTATCATGAATTCATCGACAAGCTCGACGCGGCGATTTCCCAGCAACAGGAAGCCTTGGCGAACATGAGGCAGCGTGTCGCTGCCAGTAAAGCCGCATGGCAATCGGAGCGGCGTGTTCTTAACTCTTATGACACTTTGGCGCAACGTCACAGGCAGATCCAGTTGGCCCACCAGGCAAAGCGCGAGCAGCGGGAAACAGACGAGTGGGCGAGCAGTGCGGCTATCCGGCCCGGCTCGATATAGTTGAGCCATACAAGGTAATAAACTCCTGAAAAATCGAATTCCGAGAGCAACCTATGCTACCTGTATCATCGAGCGCCGCTTTGCATCCCGTCAAGGATACTTTGATCGAATCGAGAAGCGCTACTCAGGAATCGGACGCGTCCGATTTCCGCAAACTGCTTGCTGCCGAAGTGGGCGATGATGGTGAAGCACCGGATACAGGCGCTAGCGATCCGCAAGTGGGCCCGGCGGCGAATGCGATCGGCAACAGTCCTGGCATACCCGGAAATCCATCCCTGAAAGATTCTGAACACACGGACGGTGAGACCGAGGCTGAGGAGGATCGCAGCGGCAAAGAAGGGAATATGACAGCTGAAATGGTGGCCGGTGGTTTCCAGCTCTCTCGCCCTGCCACGGTCACGGCGATACCAGGTATCACAGATGCTTTACACCTCCCTGGTACCGGCCGAACCTCGGATACCGTAACCGGAATTGAAACCCGAATCCCTGCCGGTATGCCGATCCAGCAGCAGCCTGACGCTGCATTCGGTCAAAGGAGTGCGAACGATCCGCATCGGTCTGCTGCCGGACGGATCACTTCAGCTGCGGCCTCGATAGCATACGAGGTAGGACGCGAGGCGCGGGCTGGGGGAGACGCAAAACTATCCGATCCCTCAGGACTGGCACCGGGAGAGAACGTTATCAGCATAGCGCAGCTCATGGAGGCTGGAATGCACCTGAGTTCTGCTATTGCGGGAGGCTCTCAGGAGGGCCAGACGACTGTTCGAATCGCTTCCTCCAGAATCGTATCCGCCCCCGCGGCAGGCGGGAAACTACCGCAAGATATGAAGTTCACAGGAGCCGCAGCGCACGAGATGTCTCATTCTGATTTGGTCTCCTCAGAGAGCAGACTGGCGGGAATCCCCAGCAGCATTGGTGATTTCCTGCCGGATGTTGCACATCTGCGTCCCGGCTCGGCCGCAGGAAGCGATACTTCTTCGCTCCCCACATTAACTGCACCCGTCGTGCCCTACGAACTCCTGACTCCGCCTCCATCTCCAGGGCATCTGATAGTCGAGCCAGGTACAGTGCCTGGCACCGCAGATCGTGATCCTTCTTTGTTCAGGCTGGAACCGCGCGTGGGCACAGGCATCTGGGATAATGCCCTGGGTCAGAGAGTACTTTGGATGGTATCTCACCAACATCAGATCGCTGAACTCAATCTGAACCCACCTGATCTGGGGCCGCTGCAGGTCGTCCTGTCCGTAAACAGCGATCAGGCCAGCGCAGCATTTGTATCCCAGAACCCTGAAGTTCGGCAAGCACTCGAAGCGGCGCTGCCCCGGCTGAAGGAAATGATGGCGGAAAGCGGAATCAATCTGGGCAATGCAACAGTCAGCGACCAGGGATCCCAGCAGCAAGGAGATTTCGAAAGGCAAAATAATGGAAGGTCTCATTATCGGCAGGAAGAAAGCCGGATAGCCTCAGCAGGAACAAGCCTCGGAATGAGCCGCGGCACTGCTGATATTCGCGGACACCAGCTTGTGGATACCTTTGCATAGTTTGAGCGGGTTGTGGCCGGGCCAGCTATAGAGAATCCCTGTTTGTGACGTCGGAGGCTGCAATCTCCAAATTTCGAGATAACCTGTTTTTTCCCGTTTGTTTCTCACATTGAAGGCAGGGCATCAGTTCAATAATGCCTCCTGCGTAAGCGTAAAACGGCTAACAGAGCACAAACATGGCAGTCAGACCAAATAAGCAAAGTAAAGACCCGAGGGAAATCAAATTGGAGCAGAAATCCGGGAAAGGCAGACTCGTTCTGATTATCACGGCGTGCGCCCTATTGCTGGGAGCAGGAGGCGGCGGCGCAGGATGGTATTTCAGCCAGGTCTACAACGGGACAGGCGCGCTGCCGAAGCCTAAACCTCCTGTGTTTCTCAATCTGGAAACCTTTACTGTCAACCTCCAGCCGGAACACAGCGAACAGCATCTCCAGACCAATCTTACCTTGAAGGTCGAAGATGAGAGCGTGGTGGATTTAATCAAATTGCATATGCCGGAAGTGCGCAACCGCGTGCTGCTGTTGCTTTCGGGCAAGACAGCCACGCAAATTTCGAGTGTCGAGGGAAAAAAGAAGCTCGCCTCTGAACTCACTGCCGAGATAAATCGCCAGTTCAGCGAGGGGCGTGTGACAGAATCGGTTGAGAACGTGCTTTTTACTTCGTTTGTGATTCAGTAGCTTCATGAGAGATGATTTCCTTTCGCGCGAGGAGGTGGATGCTCTCCTCAGGGGAGTGAGCAGTGGATCCACTGCAATCGAACAGAGTACGGCTAATCCCGGTTTCCGTCCCTATAACCTGGCGACGCAGGAACGCATCGTACGGGGGCGCATGCCCACTCTCGAAATCATCAATGAGCGCTTTGCGCGCCTTCTGCGTCTTGGACTGTTCAATTTCATGCGCCGCAGCGCAAATGTCACCGCAGGACCGGTAAGGGTTATCAAGTTCAGTGAATTCGTGCGCAATCTCGCAGTGCCAAGCAACCTGAATCTCGTGCATATAAAACCTTTACGCGGCACCTCGCTGTTTGTATTCGACCCGACACTGGTATTTCTGGTGGTTGACAGCCTGTTCGGCGGCGATGGGCGTTTTCTTCCCAAGACAGAAGGCCGCGATTTTACCCAGACGGAGCAGCGCATTATCCAGCGCTTGCTCAACCTGGTCTTCGACAGCTATGGCAAATCGTGGCATCCGGTTTATCCGATTGAATTCGAATACGTGCGGGCAGAGACGAATACCCAGTTTGCGAATGTGGCCACGCCCAATGAAATCGTGGTTGCAACCACCTTCGAAGTCAATTTTGGTTCCGTGATTGGAGAAATGCATATCTGCATGCCCTATTCCATTCTCGAACCGATCCGTGATCTCCTGTCGAGCAGTGTGCAAGGCGAAGCCTTGGAAGTGGATAAACGCTGGGTTGGTCGACTGTCGAAACAGGTACAGTCCGCTGAGGTGACGCTACTGGTAAATCTGACGCATGCCCAGGTCAGGCTCGATCAGATCCTGAATATGAAGGTTGGGGACGTTATTCCCCTGGATATTCCGGAATTTGTTACTGCAACCGTGGATGGGGTGCCGGTCATGGAATGCAAGTATGGAATTTCGAATGGCCGCTATGCTTTACGTATGGAAAAAATGCTTGCTTCCGGGAGCAATGAATGAGTGAAGTTGAACGCCGCGATCTGTCCAGGCGGCCCTTTGTGAATAAAATTGAGGAGATGAAAGTGTCTGTAACACCAGCCAATTCCGCGGCTCGAACGCCGACGGACCAGGATGAAACAATTGTGGCCGGAGATACTGGCTCGGGACAGATATTCGAGCAATTCCAGGGCACGCAAAAGGTGCAGGTCCAGAACGATATTGACATGATCATGGATATACCCGTTCAACTCACAGTGCAATTGGGACGCACCAAAATCGCCATCAAGAACCTGTTGCAGCTGGCGCAGGGTTCCGTGGTGGAGCTGGATGGCCTAGCAGGGGAGCCGATGGATGTTCTGGTGAACGGCTACCTGATTGCCCAGGGCGAGGTTGTCGTGGTCAATGAGAAATTCGGTATACGTCTGACCGATATCATCAAGCCGAGTGAACGGATACGCAAATTAAACCGCTAATCGTGAAAAGAAAACATCAGAACCCGTTTTTGCCTCGGGCAGTGTTCCGCAGTCCCCTTTCAGCGGCAGCGCTCTGGCATTTCGCCTCACCGGTCCTGGCTGGGGCGAGCGACAGCACAGTTACTTCCAGCGGCAGCCCCTTGCAGGTCATGCTCGGCCTGGGAGTGGTGCTCGCTGTGATTGCAGGTTGCGCATGGCTGCTCAAGCGCATGGGTGGGGCATACAGTGGGCATGCAGGGGTGGTCAGGATAATCGGGGGATCGGCGGTGGGACAGCGCGAGCGCGTCGTTGTGGTCGAAGTGGCCGAAACCTGGCTTGTCATTGGTGTCGCACCCGGGCATGTAACGGTATTGCATAGCATGCCCAAAGGCGACATGGGTGCAAGCATGCTCCATGTCTCCGAAACGCCAGGGCATGCTGAAAAAGATTCGAATTTTTCAGGCTGGCTGAAGCGGTTGGCAGAAAAACATGGTGGATAGCATGTCAGATAAAAAATCTCGATCCAGCATACGTATTGCCTGCGGAACTATAGTCGCAGCCCTGTTGCTGGCCACGCCTGTGGTCGCGCTGGCACAGGCAAAGGGAGGGTTTCCTGCCTTTAGCAGCATGCCTGCACCCCGGGGTGGACAAACTTATTCATTGAGCCTGCAAACACTGCTGCTGCTGACATCGCTAACATTTCTGCCAGCAGCGCTCCTGATGATGACGGGTTTTACCCGCGTCATCATTGTCCTTTCGCTGCTGCGGCAGGCCCTTGGCACCCAATCCTCGCCACCCAACCAGGTGCTCGTCGGATTGGCGCTGTTCCTGACTTTTTTCGTCATGAGTCCGGTATTCGACAAGATTTATCAGGACGCATACCAACCTTATGTGGAAAACAGGATGACGATGGAGCAGGCATTGGAGAAGGGCGCCGTGCCGCTCAAAGCTTTCATGCTGAAACAAACCCGGGAGGCCGATCTTGCGCTATTCGTCAAACTCTCGGGCAGGCCCCAGCTGAACGGGCCGGAAGAAGTATCTCTTCGGGTGCTCGTTCCGGCCTTCGTTACCAGCGAGTTGAAAACCGCATTTCAAATTGGCTTCGCAGTATTCATTCCTTTTCTGATCATTGACATGGTCGTGGCATCGGTGCTCATGTCGATGGGGATGATGATGGTATCGCCGGCTCTCGTCGCACTGCCTTTCAAGATCATGCTCTTCGTGCTGGTGGATGGATGGCATATGCTGATCGGTTCGCTAGCAGAGAGCTTTTATTGAGGATGCAACATATTTATTCACCGGACGAAATGATGGAAAAGAACCATGACACCTGAAAGCGTAATGACACTCGGCCAGAAAGCAATGGAAGTTACCTTGATGGTTTCCGCTCCCTTGTTACTGGCCGCGCTGGTCACCGGATTGCTGGTCAGCATCTTTCAGGCTGCCAGCCAGATCAATGAGATGACTCTGTCTTTCATTCCCAAACTCGTGGTCCTGTTTGCCATGCTGGTGCTTGCAGGACCGTGGATGCTTTCGGTGCTGCTCGATTATATGAGGCAGGTACTGGAAGGAATTCCAGGAGTGATCGGATAGTTGTCAGGACTACCCGGAAAAAGACAGGCGAGAGCGGCATCTTGCCTGTCACATCCACCCTCCAGTGCTCGCTGGACCGGGGAGATAAAGCAGAATTTCATTATTGTTAAATGATCACGCTCAGCTCGGCCGATCTCAATGCGTGGCTCATTTCCTTTTTCTGGCCTGCTGCCCGTATTCTGGCGCTCCTCTCGGTAGCGCCGGTATTGGGAAATCTTGCAGTTCCTGTCAGGGTGAAGGTGGGGCTGGGTATCTTCATCGCGCTGGTCGTGGCGCCCACTCTCGAACCCATGCCAAAGATCGAGCTGGCGTCCGCTCCCGGCCTGTTGGTTCTCGGTCAGCAGATCATGATCGGGCTGGCAATGGGCTTTGCCATGCGCATCATCTTCAGTGCGATTGAATTGGCGGGAGAAATTGCAGGCTTGCAGATGGGTCTGGGGTTTGCTACATTCTTTACGCCTCACAGCGATGGCAGCAGTCTTGTTCTGGGGCGTTTCCTGGGTCTGCTGGGAACACTCGCATTTTTATCATTCAACGGCCATCTGTTGATGCTGTCTGCGCTGATCGACAGCTTCAACGCCTTCCCGATCTCCACCGAACCCTTTTCAAATATGGGATGGAAAAGGCTGGCGGAGTGGGGGAGTATTATTTTTAGTGTCGGCCTGCAACTTGCGTTGCCGGTGGTCGCGGCATTATTGATTGTCAATCTGGCGCTGGGCATTCTGACTCGCGCGTCGCCCCAACTGAACGTCTTTGCAGTGGGTTTTCCGATTACCCTGATGGTTGGAATGGCAGCGCTCATGCTGTCGCTTCCGCACTTTACTCCCGTGATCGAGCGATTGATCACCGAAGGGTTGCAAACCATGCTCGAGGTGGCGCAAAACGCCCGCTGAACTCAGCGGCTTACCCTACGGCGAACGAAGGCAAGGCTGGCAAGGCCTATGCCGAGCAGGGCCAGGGAACCTGATTCCGGAAGCTCGTTGATTGCAACTATCGCGTCATTGCTGTCGCTCTTGTAGAAATCCCCAAGCACCGGTGTATTACCGTTTAAATCACTGAAGCCCTCCACCTCCCCAGTGCTAGGGCTATTAGCAGGGTCTGCAAGACTGAGAAGATCAAGTCTCGATTCTTTCTCTTTCTTGCTTTTTTTGAAACCGGATATCTCTCCTGTAGCCTGCATCAAACCCCAGCCACTTAAAATATCTTCCGTCCCAAATAATTTTCCGTTCCCCTCTGCACCGAGGAACTTTCCTGTCCCGCCCGTTATGCTGAAAAAGGAGTCCTTTAGCGTGAATATGGATGGGTAGCGGGTAGGAACGAACAGTCCAAAATAATCAGCAAAGATTTCGCCTCCACTTGACACGGTAAATGTCATCTGTCCCTCAAATGAGAGGCTATTTCCCGTTGGAGTAATACAGTCATTGGCTGCAATGGAAACTGCTCCCAGAAACGAACTCATCCCACTACCGGTGATCGTGCCTCCGAAACAACCCAGATGAGGCTGATAGCCAACTTGCTCATGGATGATAGCGTTTATAGTTAAAAGTGCTGCCTGTGCGCCAGCGATTGGCGCCATGCCTGCCATGCCTGCGATGATTGAAGCTATCGAGCGCTTTATTAGCATTGTATGGGCTGCTTTCAATTTAAGTTCCTTTTAATAATTTTGGCGCATCAATTATCCAAATCTCACCTCAAAAAAATCAAAAACCCGACCTCCAATCTATAATGCCCGGCTTTCCGCGTCAACCTTCTGATCGGAAATAGTCACTCTAACGCCGAATTCCTGACTGTTATTTGGACTGATTACATCGGGAGTATAAAGCGATCTCCGAACAAATCCAGTAAACTGCGGTGCGGGAGTGTCGGCCCGGGAACGATGGTATGGCAGACCGCGATCTCCGCCCCCTGACCGCTCTTCACGCTCGCGCTTGGCGAGAAATTCATTTATTACTATTAGATATAGGGGTATTTTCATGTTGATTAAAAACAATTATATGTTCTCTGCCGCAATATCGGTTTTGATTGCAGTTACCGGACAAGCAGACGCTGCTTCATGCCCGGCAGGTACAGCCGCTACCGCAGTCAAGGGTAAAATATTTAATAATGCTGTCAGCCCCGCCGGTATCACCCTGGGGACTGCGCACCTCGAAATTGGGGCCGGTACCAAAGTTAAATGCGGCATCATGGGCAACGGTGGCGTTGGATCCGACGGCTCGATCAACTTCATGCACACCCTGGTCTGTGATGACGGTCTTCTGATAACAAACCCTGCGACCGGCCAGAGGGAAACTGTCCATTCCCAGGTTACCTTGAATACCACGGGTACAAGTGCATTCCAAGCGTGCAATCCCAGTAATCCCCTAGGAGGCTCTTATGGGACATTCCGAGAAACGTCCGTGCCCGTGCCCGCGACTGGACGAGGGATGTTTCAGGGGGTCACTGCGGGTAGAATCGTAATCGACGGCACCATGAATTGCCAATTTGCAATTGACATGAAATTCCAGGGTGAGATTTGTATGTCCACTCAGTAATCTTGAGGATGGGGTCGCGTCGAACCGTCTTTAGACGAGACATTTGGGAGCGTGGCTCCACCATGCGCGGAAGGTAGATAAAGACTTGCCGTATTCAATAGTCGGGTCCATCCACCTCCTGTGATTCATACTTCATAAACAACCTCAATGTATTGAAGTTTTAGCAGTGGCTGCTAAAGTGAATATAAGGAAAATTGTAGAAATGTGCTAATACCTTTGCCGATCCGTCAATTTTTCGTTTGAGTATAATCAACGGGAGTCAGGAATGCCTACACTTGACCATGCCACTTTTATTAATCGCCTGAAGGGAAAATCGATCAACACCGGTGCGTTGAGGCAGTCCTACCCGGATTTGAATTTGAGAGGATTGCCGGCCGAGGGGATGATGGAAGGTACCCCTCCAAACCTCGAGCGACTCTGGGAGATTATCGATAGCTACGATCAAGACGGGAACGTCAATACCATTTCCGATCCTCCCGCCGTGGCGATGGCCGAGTGGTTGTTTACCCGAACAGGAGGCGCTGAGCCTGCGACGGGTGAGCCGATAAACTGGAAGACGCTTGCGGAAGTGGGTGACAGGAGTATCACGAACAATAGCAACGCGCATAAAACGGCGATCGAACGCACGGGCATCGGCTTGTATTATGGCGATCATTCCCAATTCCATGACGACATTCTAAGGGGGAACCAGGCAGCGCTGCGGACACAGATCGACGCCATGAGCATGGGAAACTGGCGAATGGGATCGATTGAACCCGGATACATCACGATAGAAAAAACTTCAGGGGAGGCAACGCGTCTACGCGAAAGTTCGTGTATCGGATGGGTGATGGAGAATGTTCAGGCAGCCTATGAGGGAGCTGGCCAGGGAGCGCGTTTTGCAGAAATAAACGCCCGGGTAAAGGAGGCAGATTTGCGCGGTACCGTCCTTTGTGAAGAACTGCAAAAGGATGGGTGGACCGCCGTATTTTATAGCCCGCGGACAGTTGAAGACCTTTCTGCTGCGGATGAGCGCGAGAAACTCGGTGCGCTGAATATGGCAAAGGCGGGGGCGCGCATCTGGAAGTCCCCGGTTTCGGGGTCTGCCGGCGTTCGCTGCGATGCGGTCGTTTCCGGTTACCGTGGGGTAACGCCGGACGGCAAAACCGAGGTGTTACTGGAAAAACTGGAAAATGCGCCATTCTTCGTAGGAGTGGCGAATGGCGGTCTGCATACCTTCGTAGGGCATAACGGGAGCGTGTGCGATTTCCACTGGAAGGCGCAGCCGGATGACAGGGACGCGATGACCGAGAACCCTGTTCGACAGTGGGCGTGGGACACAGGGCTTTACATGATTCCACCCGGTTATTGGTAAGAAAACTCCAGGCGAAACAGGTGAGATAGTAGGCCGGGTTCCGCTTCGCTCAACCCAACCCTACCGATTCACTTTCCCGATTCAGCGAGAAATCGTTTAAATGGAAAGTTTTTGCCGCGTTTATCAGCTGCAAGGCGTTTTTCAGCCCTTTTCAGCCCAATAGTCTTGCCATGCGGCCCAGTGCACTCTCCAGGTTGGACTTTGCAGTGGCAAAGGAGAGCCTGATATAACCTTCGCTCCCAAACGCGGAGCCTGGCACCACCGCGACACCCCCCTGTTCCAGCAGATATTCGCTAAATGCGATATCGCTGCGATCCTTGATCATCCCGTTACCGTGCAAACGTGCGATTGCTTCCCGTGCATCGGCAAACGCGTAGAACGCTCCCTCGGACAGCAGGCAATGGATGCCGGCGATACCATTGAGGGCATCAGTCACGAAACGGTTCCGCTGGCGGAACGCTTCCACCATCGGGGTGATACAGGATTGATCGCCATTCAGCGCTGTTTCAGCCGCGACCTGGGAAATAGAGGTAGGGTTTGAAGTGCTCTGCGACTGGACATTCTCCATTGCGGTGATGATGTGAGCGGGACCCGCGCAATAACCGATCCGCCAGCCTGTCATGGCATACGCCTTCGAAACCCCGTTGAGCACCACCGTGCGGGGATACAGGGCCGGACATGCATTCAGAATATTGACGAACTTGCCATCCGATAGCAGGATGTGCTCGTACATGTCATCCGTGGCAATCAGGATATGGGGATGCCTGAGTAGAACTTCTCCCAATGCCTTGAGTTCGTCCAAAGTATAAACCCCCCCGGAGGGGTTGCTGGGGCTGTTGATGACGAACATCCTGGTTTTTGGGGTAATGGCCTGCTCGAGTTGTTCTGCTGTGATTTTGAAACCCTGCTCGATACCCGCCTCGACAATGACCGGCTTGCCTTCGGCGATCAGGACGATGTCAGGATAAGAGACCCAGTAGGGCGCCGGTATGATGACCTCATCCCCTGGATTGATGACAGACAGTGTGAGATTGAAAAAGCTTTGCTTGCCTCCGCACGAAACCAGAATTTGTCCCGCGGTATAGTCGAAGCCATTTTCGCGCTTGAACTTGGCGATGATTGCATTCTTGAGGCCGGGTGTTCCACCAACAGCCGTATATTTCGTAAAACCGCGATCAATGGCTGCAATCGCGGCATCCTTGATGTGCTGCGGGGTATCGAAATCAGGCTCGCCGGCGCCCAGCCCGATAATATCCTTGCCTTCCGCTTTCAGCCGTGCAGCTCGGGCAGTGACAGCCAGAGTAGGGGAAGGCTTGATGGCCTGAACGCGCTTTGAGAGTTCCACAATAATGTCCTTACTAATGTCCTTATGCTAATGGCACTTGTGCTGCGTGATAAAATCAGCCATCAAGTCGCGAGTGATGCTACATGCGCTGGCTGGAGGAGATGGAAAAAGGCCTACCTTTTGATGAGACTTGAGATTTGAAACATGATGAAGTGGGGCAGGGTAACCGGTTCTTTCCTGCAATTCCCGGAAAGCTCCATCTGACCGACTGCACCGCGCATACTTGCGAAAATATGCAATCCACTTTTCCAGTTTGACGAGGAGTCAGGCGAAGCAGAAACAATGCTGCAAGTCATGGAATTAACTGAAAAACAGTAGACTACGATGAATTTGGATTATACCCGTGATTATTACCTTTCCCAATAGCCCTTATAAGCTCAATCAGTTATTTCAGCCCGCAGGCGATCAGTCTGCAGCGATCGAAAAACTGATGGAGGGAATAGAGGACGGACTGGCATTCCAGACACTGCTGGGGGTGACGGGCTCCGGCAAGACCTTTACGATGGCCAATGTCATTGCGCGGCTCGGACGTCCCGCCATTATCATGGCGCCAAACAAGACGCTGGCGGCGCAGTTGTATGCGGAAATGCGGGAGTTTTTCCCGGAAAATGCCGTCGAGTACTTTGTATCGTATTACGACTATTATCAGCCGGAAGCATATGTCCCTTCGCGGGACCTTTTTATCGAGAAAGATTCCGCCATCAATGAGCATATCGAGCAGATGCGCCTGTCCGCTACCAAGGCGCTGCTCGAGCGGGACGACGCCATCATCGTCGCAACGGTGTCGTGCATCTATGGGATAGGTGACCCTGTGGATTATCACGGCATGATCCTCCATCTGCGGGAGCATGAAAAGATTACGCAAAGGCAGGCAATACAGCGTCTGACAGAAATGCAGTACGAACGCAACGAATTCGAGTTCAGCCGGGGGACCTTCCGGGTGAGGGGAGATGTGCTCGACATCTTTCCGGCGGAAAGCTCGGAAACCGCCGTGCGTGTTTCCCTGTTTGATGACGAGGTGGAGAGCATGACACTGTTCGACCCTCTTACCGGTCGCACCTCGAGAAAGGTGTCGCGCTATACCGTTTATCCTTCCAGCCATTACGTGACGCCAAGGAGCACCACCTTGCGCGCCATCGAGACAATCAAGACGGAGTTGAGGGAACGCATGGATTTTTTCCAGCAGCACAACAAGCTGGTGGAGCTGCAGCGCATCGAACAGCGCACCCGTTTCGATCTGGAAATGCTCAACGAACTGGGTTTCTGCAAAGGCATCGAGAACTATTCGCGCCATCTGTCAGGAAAAAAACCGGGGGAGCCGCCGCCGACCTTGATGGATTACCTGCCGCCCCGAACGCTGATGGTAATCGATGAGAGCCACGTCACGGTTCCACAAGTCGGAGGAATGTACAAGGGTGATCGGGCTCGTAAGGAAAATCTTGTCGATTACGGGTTTCGCCTGCCTTCAGCGCTGGATAACCGTCCCCTCCGGTTCGATGAATTCAGGAAAATCATGCCGCAAACGGTGTTTGTATCCGCGACGCCGGCGGAGTACGAAAAGATACACAGCGGACAGGTTGTCGAGCAGGTGGTGCGGCCCACAGGTCTCGTAGACCCGCAGATCGAAGTTAGGCCGGCCAGCACCCAGGTGGACGATCTGATGTCGGAAGTAAGGCTACGCACGGCTAAGGATGAGCGGGTGCTGGTAACGACGCTCACCAAACGCATGGCTGAAGACCTGACCGACTATTTTGCCGACCACGGCATCAGAGTTCGGTATCTGCATTCCGATATCGATACGGTGGAAAGGGTGGAAATCGTGCGTGACCTGAGACTGGGGAAGTTCGATGTACTGGTCGGCATCAATCTGTTGCGCGAAGGTCTGGATATGCCGGAGGTATCACTGGTAGCCATACTCGATGCGGACAAGGAGGGCTTTCTTCGTTCAGAGCGCTCATTGATACAGACTATCGGTCGCGCAGCGCGTCACATCAATGGCACCGCACTTCTTTATGCGGACAGGATCACTGATTCCATGCGGCTTGCAATGGATGAGACCGAGCGACGGCGCAACAAGCAGATCCTGTTCAATCAGGCGCATGGTATTACGCCGCGAAGCGTGCATAAGCGCGTCAAGGACTTGATTGACGGTGTTTACAGCATGGAAACAGCCCAGCAGCAGCTTAAGGCAGCGCAAACGCAGGCGCGGTATGAAGCCATGAGCGAGACGCAGCTGGCAAAAGAAATCAAATCACTGGAAAAACAGATGCACGAGGCAGCAAAAAATCTCGAATTCGAGAAGGCGGCAGAATATCGGGATGAATTAAAAAGATTAAAAAACAAGCTCTTCGTGGGATTTGTTGAGCCAGAGGATGAGAAAGGGACGCAAGCGGCCACCTCCCGAAGGAGGCTGCGAAGAACGGTGAGATAGCGACAGATTGAATGCCGGGAAGCGTCAACACGCTTTCTCTGCGCTAATTGATCACCGTGGCCGAGTTCGCGAAAATAATTTCCTTGAAGGTACGATTGTGGGTCTTGCTGTTGAAGTTTTTCATGACAAGACTTTGATCAAAACGTACCCGGTCACCCACTTTAACCCGCATCGTTGGTGCCGCGATCCAGAAGCGTTTCTCGGTATTCGCCAACTCCATATAGGTATAGCCCGGAGCATCCAGCGTGGAGAGAACCTTGCCTTCATTGGCTGGCATTCCTGTTGCTGCGCCGGCTGCCGAGGCACCCGTGCTGGCACTGGCATTTTCCGCAAGGGCGGGCAGGGGGCTGAAAAACATGATGCCAATAAAAAAAGCTGTCGCAGGATAAGTTGCCTTCAAAACGACTCTCCTCAGTAAATAATAGCTAATAGCCGCGCAATAATACACCTCAATCTCCCCGGTTCCAACGGAAAATTTTCCGGAAAAAAGCGGGTGCAGACTTTTCGGGTTTTCAGGAACGTGTTTCAGCGTGTCCCCGTCCAAGGATCTGTCGGCGCATCATCGCGATGTCGGCTACCCGTTGCGGGAGCATTCCGGGGATCGAAAAGAAAAAGGGAGGGTGTCGAGCCATCCAGCACTGTGGGGGTACCGGGAACAGGCCGCTGCATCACCGTAATTCCGGGCGCTACAGTATTTGAGGATAATGATCCTGCCACGGATCGATCCTGCTGGTGCAGCACATTGCCGGCGCTCATTCCCCCCTGATCGTATTTGCGAGCACAGATAGCAGCGCCTTCTACTATGCTGCGCCCCGCTTTCTGCTCCGAAGCCTCGCAGGAAAGCTTTTGATATTCTGGCATGTATTCCGAGGCTTCCTTGTAGCGGCCTGCTTTCATCAATTCTCTTACATGAAGTTGTGCATCACGGAATTTACTTTGAGGGTCGGATTGTTGAAATGTCAGGGGCACCTCCTCCGCGAGAGCACTTGTAATCCACACCATGGAGATAGCCACAACGATGAGTCGCATATCAGCTCCTTTCAGTGAATGGAATTTTTGAGGGATAATGGAATTTCTGAGGGATTATAGAATGATGATTTCAGAAAAAAAACCCGCCGCAATTTAGGTATTTACTTTTCCATTTATCACGCCGCGGCGCTTCTTTCTTTTACAGGCTTCTTCTACAGGTGGGCCACGAGCATCTGAGCGGAGCATGAGATGAGAGATATCAGGAAGGATTGGAAAGTGAAGGATACAAAAAAGAGACCCGGCAAGGAGTAGTCGGCCTTTACCGGGTCAGTGGCATCCACTACAAGAGGGAGAAAAAAGCGGATGCCTGAGTATCATTTTCCCTTAGTCTGACTATGGTTTCTGTGCGCAGGCGCACATAAAATGAATTTTCTTGCTTTGGCATTCGCTTATAAGGAGAAAGCAGGAAAAATGTTCTGGCAGTCAGCATCGCTCTGGCAACGATGCCCGTCCTGGTAAAATGGCTTTCATGAAGAGCCCGCTGCCGGTACCCACGGTTGTGCTGGCTGGCTTGAAAGATTCCTTCAGGTTCGAGGATCTGACCGTGGAATCGCATCGCTTTGAACATCCTGCTCATACCGATGATCATTCCGCCTGGCTTTTGAAAGAGGAAAAAATCTTGCATTCACCCGATCTGCTTAATCCCGACCAGTTGCCCATGATGGGGTTTGCAGTCTCATTTCTTGACGATCTCCGGCAGACAACCATTGATGCGCGAAAGCAGGAGCCATTCGCAAAACATATGACTCAGTTTCCGAAGTATGGGGCCATGTACGGTTGATTGAGTACTGCTGACAGTGTCTCAGCGAAAAACGATGACAATCGCCATTATTTCTATTTCCTTCATTTGCGTATAATGTATATTATGTTAAATTCAATGCATAAGAAACGTTAAAGCATGCATGGCCCCGCTCATGGCTATCATGGATGGTAGTTTGGAGACTGAATCATGCGTTGACGGACGCAACTGACCCGCGGGCTTATCCGACAGCGCGAGCATGCGCCGCATTGGGCCAACAACCACAGCCCTGCTATCATGACATTCCCTCCTACCCATCATGCCATCCCCAAGTCACTCAAAATCTGCGCGGAATACAGGCGGGTTTCCAATGGTTCTATTTTCTCCCCGCGTAACCACTTGGCCAGATTCCCTTCACCCCAGTTATAGGCTTTAAGCGCGAGTTCCCACGTGCCAAACTTCTTATACAGCCTCGCCAGAAACTGCCCCGCATAATCGATGGCTTGCGCCGGGTTAAGCGGGTCTACGCCAGGATGCCAGCGCGTCACGATTTGCATTATTCCCATTGCCCCGGCACTGGATACTATGCGCCCGGAAACAATGTCATCCCGAAAACGCGACTCCTGCCACGCCAGACGCGCCAGCATGCCGGACGGTATTCCGTAACGCTTTTCCGCTGCTTCAAGCAGGGGCTTATACCTGGCGCCGCGCCCGTTCAAATCATCGACCCAATTCTCCATACGCACCCCGAAATCAGATCAAGACATGCGTCAGGCACATAATTTTATCAGGCCGCGTCATGAAAAATGATCCCCGCAGTGTGGCGATGACCCGAGCGCAAGCGGCTGACGCCATGGCGTAAATTAACCCGATAAATCCTACGCTTACCCTGAACTGGCCCCTGGGCATCCAGGTCGTTCTCTATCCGTTCCCAATCGAGTTCATGCACACGGCAGTCAATATTCTTGTCCGGCATGATTTTCCGTACTTTCCGTGCCAGAGTGTTCATGCCTCCACCTCCCCGCCCGCTTCTTTTTCCAGAAGAGAACGCTTGCGCTCCACCCCCCAGCGGTAACCCGCCAAGGCGCCGTCGTTGCGCACTACCCGATGGCACGGGATGGCCACCGCGAGCCGATTGGCCGCGCAGGCCTGCGCCACTGCCCGCACTGCACGGGGTGAGCCGATGCGTCTTGCAATATCTGTGTAGCTGGCCGTCTGCCCCACGGGAATTTCGCACAGGGCTTGCCACACACGCTGCTGGAACGAAGTGCCGCGCACATCAAGTGGCAGATCCAGGCCGATACCCGGCGCCTCGATAAAGCCGACAACCTGCGCCACCAATTGTTCAAAATCCGCATCCCCGCCGATCAGGTCGGCACGAGGAAAATTGTCCTGCAGGTCGCGCACCAGCTTTTCCGCATCCTCCCCCAGGAGAATCGCACAGATGCCACGATCGCTTTGCGCAACAAGGATTGATCCCAGGGAGCACTCCCCGATGGCAAAGCGAATTTTCGTATCGATGCCGCCAGCGCGATAGCGAGTCGGTGTCATGCCCAGGATCTTGTTCGACTTTTCATAGAAACGGCTATTGGAACTGTATCCCGCATCAAAAATGGCATCCGTCACTACGCCGCCACCTCCCAGTTCATCGCGCACCTTTTTCTCGCGTTGCGCGGCGGCATATTGTCTCGGCGTCAATCCGGTCACCTTTTTGAACACGCGATGGAAGTGATAAGTGCTCATGCCCGCTTGCCTGGCAAGGACGTCGAGGGTTGGGATATTCTCCGTTCCCTCGATGATGCGGCAGGCCTGGGTGACTCTGGCCGTATATTGCTCGGCCAACGTGGGCCGGTCCGGCTGGCAGCGCTTGCAGGGCCTTAAACCGGCCTGCTCGGCTTCTTCGCGGGTCCCGTAAAAACTGACATTCTCCGGTCGTGCTGGACGAGCTGCGCAGGTAGGACGGCAGTAAACCCCAGTGGTCCGCACGCCGTAATAAAAATTGCCGTCCGCTTCAGCGCTGCGCGCCTTGACAGTGGCCCAACGCGGGTCATTGAGCGTTGCATCGGCAAGCTGTGCTTTTTTCATTGATGTATTCGGACTCATGATCGCATTCGCTTATGTATTGATAACGACCGCCAATTTACCAATGCCGCAAGCCCGCCGCACTCCGGGTCTTGCTTTCGAATTCGATGATTAATTACCCTGTTTTGCCATATAAAAGTTGAACAAGCAGCCGTATTACCTGTCTTAAGGTTGTATGTAGGTGGTATGTAGAATATCTGAGTCATCCCATTCTGCACAATGACCCTGATGAAACATCAGAGCAGTTTGCCGACATGAAGTACTCGGTGGGTTACGATCCTCCCGCGGGGCGCAAGAGCTGCCCTGCAATCCTTGCCAGGCCGATCGAACCCATCAAAGAACTGCTGATCAAGGGCATCCGGTACGATGGCTCGATCTTTCGCCCAAGCGACTGGGCCGAACGATTATGCGGCGTCGCGGCGCTACTGGACTCAGATGCGACAGCGCCAATCCGTGCGCATCAAGCAGCTCGCCCTGGTTTCCATTGTTCTTCCCACGTACGGCCTGCCATCATTAGCGGTGTCATTTGCGTGATCGTCGACCTGCGTCTGCGCGACCTGGAGAAGAGAGTCTGGGATTTCGTCACAGGTTTCGCGCACGATAACAATCTCATCATGCTCGAATATTGTCAATTTGCCGGAGGCTTGGTTTAGTGCGCAATGGAACGTAAAACCTGGCCAAGGCACATCGGGCATCTTGGCGCTCTGCAGGAGATGTGACACGGTAGCGGGATGGACGTTGAATAGTCTGCATCGTCCTCTGGCTCAAAGATTGGCTTTTTAGACGGAAGGTTATTCCTTCTTTATTTCTGTTCCCGTCAGTATCGGCCATTTGGCAAACGCAAGAATCCATAGAAGAATCAGGATGCCCCCAGGGATCAAGGCAATCCAGGATAATGCCGGTTTGAAACCTGCTCTTTTGAAGATTCTCCAAAATGGAACGACGAAAAAGAGTGCGGATACTATCAGCCATTGCAGGATTGCAAATTCACTCATCTTACCTCCCAATACTCAATATGACTCTTGCGGCTTCAACCATAAGAATCCTTTCACTATTTTTCAATTTTACCTGTCCCTATATCTGATGGCAGTTTTTTCAAAAAAGCTTTTAAACTGTTTATCGCCTTGTTTCTACTGCCTGCCACTCCTAAACGTAGCATAAGGTCTTATGTTTCACCTATCGTCGATATCTGGCTTCCCCTGCATATTTTCCGCGATAATCGTGATTTCAGTCACAACAAATAAGATCGAGTCTGTTCAATGCATCTTTCGATAATCATTCCGGCTTTTAACGAAGAGCTTCTGATTGAAGCGTGCCTAAAATCTGTTCATGCGTCGCTCGTGGCAAATGCCACACCCGGTTTTACCTCGGAAATAATCGTAGTCGACAACAACTCCACGGATAACACGGCTGAGCTTG
Organism: Nitrosospira sp. TNL300; assembly: GCF_055385915.1. Lineage (NCBI taxonomy): Bacteria > Pseudomonadati > Pseudomonadota > Betaproteobacteria > Nitrosomonadales > Nitrosomonadaceae > Nitrosospira > Nitrosospira sp. TNL300. Next base: position 1,542,721 of record NZ_AP041005.1, read on the forward strand.
CGAGGCAGGCCGGTGCGCAGGTCGTTTTCGAGCCAGTCAATCAGATTGGCCGGGCGCGAAATACCGGAGCTGCCGTGGCAACAGGAGACTGGCTATTATTTGTGGACGCCGACAGTATTTTGAATCCCGAATTATTTGGCGATATTCTGCGGTTGATAGAAGAAGGCAGAATTGTAGGTTGCGGGAGCGCCATCAAAATGCAGGATCTGCCGTGGTGGGCCAGTGGCGTATTGCGACTCTGGACTGCAACATCCGTCCTCTTTCGCTGGGCGGCCGGCGCACTTGTCGTCAGCCGGGCGGATGCATTTCGTGATGTGGGTGGCTTCGATCAGGAACTTTATGCCGCTGATGAAATAACTTTGAGCGAAAAGCTGAAAAAATGGGGACGGCCGCGCGGCCTGCAATTCCCGATCCTGACGAAACATCCGCTGGAGTCCTCGCCGCGAAAGGTGCAACTCTACTCCGCGGGAGAGATTTTTGGCCAGATCGCGCGAGTCATACTGAACCCTCGCCGCTCTCTGCAAGACAAAAAGCATCTGTCAGTCTGGTACGATGGGCGGCGCTGACTTGTCATGGACGATAACACCAAATAAGTGCGCATTCCGTTCCGTCAGACTTGCTCATTCCTGCTTAAACAGGAACAAAACTGACTTCCTGCTTCCCCGAAGCTGGTTTCACTCGGGTCTTACGACCTGAGCCAGAGCCGTCCTCTCCACAGGCTGAGACGGTGGAACTCACCGCCATATTCTTTAAATTGACAGCGGCGTTTACGTCGCGGTCATGGATTGCGCCGCACTCCTGGCATGTCCATTGCCGCATTGCCAGCGGTAACGACTCCAGTTTATGGTTGCAGTCTGAGCAGGTCTTGCTGCTGGCAAAGAAACGATCAGCTACTACCACTTGCCCACTACGCATCGCGGCCTTGTACTCCAGTTGCCGCCGGAACTCAAAAAATCCCATATCAGCAATCGAGCGTGCCAGGTGGCGGTTTTTCACCATGCCGCGCACGTTTAAGTCCTCAATACCGATGGTATGGAAGCGCCGTGTGAGGTCTGTCGTGAGTTTGTGCAAAGCGTCCGAGCGGATATGGGCAATGCGAGCGTGCAGCCTTGCCAGTTGGACCCTGGCTTTCTTGCGGTTGGCCGAGCCTTTTTGCTTGCGGCTCAAGCTACGCGAGAGCCTTTGCAGGCGATGCAGCAGCGCTTTGTGCGGCTTAGGGCCAGCAATGCTTTCCCCCGTTGAGAACGTTGCCAGTGCCAAGACACCCAAATCCACACCTGCCGCGCCTTGGTTTTTGGCTGGAGGCAGGTGCGAATCATCCTGGGTATCTACGGCAATGCTGACAAACCAGCGATCAGCCACACGGGAGACGGTGGCCGACATCACTTTGCCAGCAAAACGCAACGCCTCACGCATACGCACCCAGCCCAAATTGGGGATGCGTATGCGACAGGCGTCGATACCGAATTGGTCGCTGGTGAGCGTGAAGCGGTCATGCGCTCCTTTTTTGCGAAATCAAGCCTTTCTTGTGGTAGTTCATGCCTGAGCCCAGATCGGCAATCACCTCAAATGTCCAGCCCTGGCGGGCGCAGTAGAGTTCTAGCACCTGCTTTTGGCGCTCCAGGTCGTCTTTCTGGTCTTGGCTGGAGACTCGGGCGTAGGCGACGGTGCGCAGCGCTGCTGTGGACGTATGAAATTGCTGCGGGCGCAGCCTGGCCAAGTCGTAGCGCCTGCGCCCGCCCGGTGTGCGCTCATCAGGAATCAGCCTGCCTTCACGCTCCCAGCGTCGCAGCGTTTGGGCTGCTACGCCCAGGAACTCAGCGGCTTCCTGAATGCTGACCATTTTGCGAGACATGTTCAAAACATATATGAATGAACAAAAACACGCAACTATTTATTGAACTGTTTTAACCCCTCCCCTTTGACAAGATCCTGCGCTGGCTGGGGCCAGTTCACGAAACGAAAAAAATCGCCATGCTAAGCGTGTGTCGAAGCCGGCACCCAGCGATACAGCGTCGGAATAGACACGCCGAGGTTCCTGGCCACGTCCTTGGGCGGGACACCGCTGGCCAGCAGCTTCCTGGCCGACTCGATCTTGCTGTCCGTCATCTTGGGCTTGCGCCCACCCTTGCGGCCGAGCTGCTGGGCGATCTCCAATCCGGCCCGGGTGCGCTCGACGGTCAACTCGCGTTCCATCTCGGCGAGGCTGGCCATGACGTGGAAGAAGAACCGGCCGGAAGGCGTGCCGGTATCGATGGCATCGGTGAGGCTCTTGAACTGAATGCCTTGCTTGCGCAGTTCGCCGACCAGATCGACCAGTTGCTTGACGCTGCGACCCAGTCGATCCAGTTTCCAGACGACCAGTGTGTCGCCCTCGCGCAGCATTTCAAACGCCTTGGTCAAGCCAGGACGATCGGTTTTCGTGCCGCTCACCTTGTCCTCAAAGATTTTTTGGCACCCGGCCTTGGTCAAGGCTTCCCGCTGCAACTCAAGGTTCTGATCCTGCGTCGAGACACGCGCATAACCAATCAACATGACTTGTCTCCCGGATGGTCGTCGTTGCGCTCTTCGTCTTTCCCCATACCATCCAACCAGCAGGTCGATGTCACTGCCGTCCTGTGGTTGGTGCCATGCAGCACCGAGCCGAAAACACGCGGGTTTGCCGCACAAAAGCGACTTGTCGCTTCGCGCACTGCACTTCGCTTGAGGTCAAGCGCAACGGACGGCCGCATCGGTATTCTTCCTTATCGAAACTCGTTGAGATGATAGCCAATCAAGAATAGAATTTCAAGAACTATTTTCGAGAATAGCAATGCCTTAATTTTGCGCCCCGTATCAACGTCCTGACCTAGCTTCTCGAAATCCCTCGTTTATAAGAAGAAGGCACCTGCATGCCCGCTGTTCGATCCTGTCCCGCCGCCTGTGGCAAAGCCTTCTGGTGTTGCCCGACAACCATGCCGACCCCGATCCGGTACTACACGCTCAGCGAGTCCGACCTTTCCATCATCCGACAGCGGCGAGGTGTGGTGAATCGCCTCGGCTTCGCGGTCCAGCTCTGCTACCTTCGCTTTCCGGGCACGGTTCTTGGTGTCGGCGAGCCACCATTATGCGTACCGGTACTTTTGAGCAGATATCTCTAAAATAGATGAAGAAATAAATTAATTTTTATTATTGATAAACAAAATAAGAGGATGCTATTGTAATAAATGACATTAAATATGAATTTGTTCCCTGGCTACTGAAACTGCTGAATGTCGAACATACCTCCTGTCCCAGAACAAGCTGACGGGGAAACCTATCGCGCTGTAATTCTCGGTGCTGGCGTTTCGGGCCTCTGCATGGGCAGGGCCTTGCGTAAAGCCGGTATCACCTCATTTCTCATTATCGAGAAATCTGGAGGAATTGGAGGCACATGGGGGGACAATACCTATCCCGGAGCCGAGTGTGATGTCCGCTCTCACCTTTATTCGTACTCCTTCGACCTCAACCCCGACTGGTCTCAGGCTTACGCTCCACAACCTGAAATCCGTGAATATCTGGTGCGATTTGCCACGAAGTTCGATCTCCTGCCTCGTATCAGGCTCAATGCCACGCTGACGAGCGCGCGCTTTGATCCCGAACAGGGGTTCTGGCTGTTACGGCTTGAAAACGGGGAGCAACTGAAGGCAAGTTTCTTCATCTGCAGCGCGGGGCCGCTGAGCGAGCCGCGATACCCCGATATCCCGGGCATGGATATCTATGAAGGCCGCCTGTTTCACTCTGCCCGATGGGATCACGATTATTCCCTTGATGGCAAGCGGGTCGCGGTTATCGGCACGGCGGCGAGCGCGGTCCAGATCATTCCCCGCATTGCTCCCCTTGCCGCAAGGCTTTACGTCTGCCAGCGCTCCCCTAACTGGGTCATCCCCAGGCTGAATCATGTTTACGCGCCATGGGAAAAAGTCCTGTTTCGGTTAAAGCCGGTTATCAAAGCCAACCGCTTTCTGCTCTATTGGCTTCATGAAATGAACCGTCTTTCCTTTAATCCCGGCGGTTTCATGGCAAGGATCGGGCGTGGGCTTGCAGAATGGCATCTTAGGCGGCAGGTGACCGATCCGCGCCTGCGGGAAGCGTTACGTCCCAGCTATCCCTTCGGCTGCAAGCGTGTCCTGCTTTCCAACGACTACTACCCTACCCTCATGCGCTCCAACGTGGAGCTGATCGATACTCCCATCCAGCAAATCAACCGCACCAGTATCCTCACGTGCGACGGGCAGAAACGTGAAGTGGACGCGATTATCTGTGCGACCGGCTTCAATGTAAAACATATGTTGTCGGTAGAAATACGGGGTTTGCATGGCGATACACTGAACGAGGCGTGGGCGGGTGAGCCCAAGGCTTACCAGGGAGTCACAGTGGCTAATTTCCCCAACCTTTTCATACTCCTGGGGCCAAATACGGGGCAAGGACACACCTCCGCAATCCTTTTTATAGAAACCCAGGTGAACTATGCGCTGAAATGCATCCAGGAGGTGGCCAGGCAGCGGAAGCGCTTTCTTTCAGTGAAACCTGAAGCCATGAATCGGTATAACGAGGAATTGCAAAAGACTTTATCGACAACGGTATGGGCTGCAGGATGCCGGAGTTGGTACAAGACAGAATCCGGGAAAATCATCGGAATTTATCCGGGATTCTCCTTTCAGTACGCAAAGCAGCTTCGAGAACTTCGATTCGAGGATTATGTCATGTGTTAAGCCTCGTGGGGCTGGTAGCTCCGTGCAGTCAACCACTGCGGCCCTACCACAGATCCCCGAGCACCCTGTTGAGTATGAAAAGCACCACCGCCAGTCCCAGCAAGCCCAGCAGCTTGCCGCTTTCCTCCATCCTGTCTGCGATCAAGCCCGAAACCTCGCCAGACTTGCGGAAGAAATACAATGCAACCGCAATGCCCACCACCATTGCTGCATACAATATTTCCACATAGCCGACCTGAAAATACCATTCACTTTTGTCCACGCCCTGCATTTCCTTTCCTGTTTATCTTGCTTCCTGGTTGGTAGGGAGCGCTTCTCCTCCCTGCCCTCTCGATAGACTCCTGCCGGTGGATGTCCGGCAGTTCCGCAGTTCTAGACGGCGACGACATGGAGCATTCGCAGCAACTCTTCCGCCGCAGGCCTGGAGGAAGCTGGGTTCTGACCGGTTATCAGCTTATCGTCGACCTTGACGTAGGGTATCCAGTTGTCTGCCTTGCTGTATATGGCGCCGCGCTCCCTCAGACGATCTTCCAGCAGGAATGGAACAACCGAGGTCAGGCCAACCGCTTCTTCCTCGGCATTTGAAAAACCGGTCACGCGCATCCTTTTGACCAGATACTCCCCGTCTTTTCCCCGCACGTTGACCAACGCAGCGGGGGCATGACACACTGCGGCAATCGGTTTATCGGCTTCTATGAAATCCTCCAGCAATGAAATGGATATCCGGTTATCCGGCATATCCCACATCGGGCCATGCCCTCCGGGATAAAAGACCGCATCGTAATCGGCTGCCGAAATGTAGGTCAGCTCTTTGGTATGCGCAAGCTCAGCCTGTGCGGCGCTGTCTGTCCGGAAGCGGCGCGTCAGGTGAGTCTGGTTTTCCGGGAGATCGCTTTTCGGATCGATCGGTGGCATATTGCCCTTCGGCGAAGCCAGCGTGATTTCCGCTCCTGCATCCTTGAACGCATAATAGGGGGCAACGAATTCTTCCAGCCAGAAGCCGGTTTTCTTACCAGTGTCGCCAAGTTGATCATGGGATGTCAGAACGATGAGAATTTTCATGTTCATCTCCTTTGTGGGAAAACATCGAAACACCAACGGAAAATTGGAACAGTTAACCTATAGCAGGTATTGGCATCGCTTTCAAACTCAACAGTCGACCAACGATGCTGGCAATTGAAATACAACATCCGGGAGAACCGGAGGTGCTGAGGCCTGCGTCCCGTCCGGTTTCCAAGCCTGGTCGCGGTGAAATCCTGATCAAGGTGGCAGCGGCCGGGGTAAATCGTCCCGATATCCTGCAGCGCCGGGGGCTTTACCCTCCCCCTCCAGGTGCCTCGGAAATACCCGGGCTTGAAGTCGCGGGGGAAATCATTGGATCAGGCGAAGGCGCAACCCGATTCAGGCAGGGCGAAAAGGTTTGCGCGCTTGTTGCAGGCGGTGGCTATGCTGAATATTGCGTGGTGCACGAGAGCAACGCCCTGCCGATACCATCGGGTCTTGACATGATCGAGGCAGCGGCATTGCCGGAAACCTTTTTTACCGTCTGGACCAACCTGTTTCAGCGCGGCAAGCTCAAATCGGGCGAGATTGTACTCATTCATGGTGGCACCTCGGGCATCGGCACCACCGCCACAATGCTGGCCAAGGCTTTCGGCGCCATTGTCCTGACAACAGCAGGCTCGGAGGAAAAATGCCGGGCATGTGTTGCCCTGGGCGCTGATTTCGCCATTAATTACCGCACGCAGGATTTCGTCGAGGAAGTCCGAAAGTTTACGGATGGCAAAGGAGTCGATGTCATTCTCGATATCGTCGCCGGGGACTATGTAGCGAGAAACTACAAGGCGGCTGCGCTCAATGGCCGTATTCTCCAGGTCGGTATCCAGAATGGGCCTGCCATGGAGCTGAACCTGATGCCCATGCTGGCAAAAAGGCTAACGCATACCGGCTCGACCCTGCGATCTCGCACCGTGGCTGAAAAGGCTCAGATTGCGCAGGAACTGGAACAGCAGGTCTGGCCGTTATTGCATCAGGGGAAAATAAAGCCGCAAATATTCAAAACGTTCCGACTGGAGGAAGCTGCCGAGGCGCATGCATTGATGGAATCGGGCGCCCACATCGGAAAAATCGTTTTGACGACAGGAGTAATTGAAATTCATCGTCTTTACTCACAATTGACCATCCACGGTATGCCGAACTGATCGACCAGCATGCCAAACCGGGCAGCCCAGAAGGTGGACTGGATCGGCATCTGCACGGTTCCATTTTCCGACAATGCCGTAAATATACGTTCGGCTTCTTCCGGCTTTTCCGTATTCAAGGCTATCGACATCCCTTTGGTTTTTTCATAATGTCCGGGTGGCGCATCCGAGGCCATCAAGACAGCATCGCCTACCGTCAGGCGCGCGTGCATGATTTTGTCATGCCATTCCGGCGGTGTTTGTTCCGCCATGGGTGAACTTCCGAAGGTAAGCATTGCTGTGATCTTCCCTCCGAGACATTTTTCATAGAACTTGAAAGCGCTCTCGCATTGACCGTTGAAATTGAGATAAGGGTTCAGTTGCATGGGGAAAACTCCTCCGGTTGGTTGACGATTCAAGCTGAATTCATATCTCTCCCGCTGGAGGGACACGTATATTTTAAGTTAGGTACCCGTGGTCGAGACACGAAACTCACGTACAGACTCGATATTTTGCAGTGCTTTTGCAAGCCCCGCAGCTCTGCCGGCATTTGTCGTCCTGACATCCATGCGGTATTCGAACAAGCCCGCCCGCGTAATCCGGTAACTCATGGTTGCAATCTCAAACCCATGGTCGAGTGCGAGGGCACGGACCTGGTCTTCCGGCATCACCTTATGGCGGTCAAAGCTTACGTAATACTGAGCGTATGACTGCCGCGGGATCCGGTCTTCGATCAAACGGAAAAGCGAGAGTATCCCGAGGGTCAGCAGAGTTCCAAAAATACCGGGAAGGAAAAAGCCTATACCCATCAGTATGCCGATACCGGCTGTAATCCAGATGGAAGCAGCAGTGGTCAGGCCGCGAACACTCAGGCCTTCCTTGAAAATAACCCCGGCTCCAAGAAAACCGATACCGGTCATGATGCCCTGCGACATCCGGGTTGGGTCCATTCGGACGGCCTCCATCGATATATTTGGCGGCAGCCACTTCCACTGATAGAGCGTGACCAGCATTAGCAGGCTGGATGCAAGGCAAACCAGTGCATGCGTTCTGAAACCGGCGGGATGCCCGTGCAGGCTTCGTTCAAGACCGATAGCCCCGCCCGATAGAACTGCCGCCAAAAGATGAATAGCAATCGTGACGAAATCACCCGCGTTTATAGCTTCCAGAGCCCTTCCTCCTTTTAACCCTTCATAGTAAACCGAAATCGCTTCAACCGCCCCTCTCCTCTCCAGGACCGGTAAGCGGCTAATAGACAATTTGGGTTGAAAGAACAATTGCGGAGACTGGGTTGAGTAGATTGCTCTTTAGAGATGGGTTAATCCTAATTGCAAATTGGCGATTTAAGTATTCAGCATCTTTACGTTTGTCGAAGAATTTTACAGTTATATCCAGAAATTCGAAATCTGCAAGGCAGGGGAGAATGTATAAACAGATATGACAGAATTTCTGTCGGGTAACCTGAGAAAGATGGAATACAGAAAATCCAGCCCTTTTGCTACCAATGTCACTCATTTTGTTGAGGAACCGGTTGCCGAAGTGCCCTCAATAGACGCTGACAATGCCGTACACTCAGGCTCACGTGAAAACGGCGCAGTATTTCGCCACACAGCAACTGGCTACTCCATACATCTGCTGGATATCCTAGTTCGCGCGGACAATCGCGAAGCATGAATTCGAGCTGGCGCATTTGCTCATGCACAAGTTTCGCATGTCTTCCGGGATGAGGTTTTTCCTTGAGACCTGTTATACCCGTCTGCTGGAATTGCTGCACCCAGCGCTCGACACTGCGCGGATTATCACCAAACACTTTGGCTACTTCGTAACAACTCCCGCCCGCACCTATCAGCAATATACAGTGTAATCGGTGCATAAAGCGTAATTGTGGGCACCCTTGCATCTCCCGCCTCAGCGCCATCTGAATGACATTAGTTTTGGTAACCTCAAGTTTGCGCATCGCTAGCCTATACGGATGTCAATGGGATCTAACAGCCACATACATATTTCACCATAGCATCATGCGGCAATATATGCGGCACATATTTTGTCTTATAACACGTATCCCGGTTATGGCAGGCATCTTGCATGAAAGCACGATAAGGCAGTCGATCAAGCTTTTGGATGAAAACTCGATTTCCGAACACAGAGCATGAAGCGCATTTCCTCGTGTTATTCCAAGCAAAAGGAGAACGAAAATGAAGACTTCGAAGAATCGATGGAAAGTATTACATGCAGCAGCGTTTGTGATGGTTATTGGTGCTGTGCCTCCAGCCGCCCACGCAGTTGGTTTTGTATTAAATCCGGGAGGAGTGGACAATGCGGCCAACTTTACCAGGAGCCATCAATATTTTTTTGGTGTCGGGGGTGTAACTCCATTGGTCAATGGCACAAATTGGCGAACAACTTTAACGGATGCTGCAGGGGGCGCTGGTGCCCGTAATCTGACCGTAGGTATCCAGCACATTGCGGGCGCAGGTGTACCGCCCGCAGGACCGGTATTTAATTTTTCGTTTCCCGGGCTAAAACAACCTGTCATCGGAGCTGTCGACGTAGTGGGACGGGCAGAGCAGCTTAATCATGGAGCTGCCGTGGACTTGGGTCGTACCACAGTGTCGATACGTGCCGGAGCGGAGCCTCCTTCTGCGGCGACAGTGATAACATCGGGACAACATGTGGCGGCTGGCACACCGTTCGCGTGGTCCCTGACCAATACCGGCGGCATGCCGCTGACTGCGGTAGCCATCACACCCAGCTACCGCGAAGTCGGCACCGGAAACCTATTTGATGGCAGCGTTATTAATCGCGTGAATCTTGCTGCAGGCAGGACCGATGGAGGCGCTCTCCCGGCGGCTGCGGTAAACCCGGCGAATGGAGCACTGGGACGGTTAAGCGATTATAAGGTCCAGGCGTTTGGCTCAGGTCAATCTGAAACAATGCTGGCATTTGCAGGCAAAGTGGATGGTGCTATAAACGAGCTTGATCTTGGCAGCGCAACAATGCTCTTTAAAGGCTCCGATGAGTTCCTGGTACCAATGTTTAGCAGGAACGATAATACATCAGACCTGTTTGTGGCTGTGGACCTGACACAGTGGCTTAGTGCCGAAGGCTCACTTCCACTGAGTACGGGCGAGTCATTTAATATTTCTGGAGGCACGAACCCATCATTGCCAGGCTTCCTCTTCTCCACATCACCGATCACCTTTGTGCCTGGAACTGGTTTTATCACGGCAAATCCGCTGGGTGGAGAAAACGTTCATGTTCGTGCAATGATTGATGGCGTATCCGTTGTACCTGAGCCTTCAACTGTTCCGATGTTCGGTGCAGGCCTTTTAGTTATCATGGCCGCATTGCGGCGTTTGCGTGCAGATCCAGGAACGCAATAAGACGGGGGTTCCCTCGTTTTCAGTGCAATAACTCATAGAGGTAAGCCCCCGGCTATGCCGGGGGACTCAGCAGGGTTTGACCTTTACGACGATCGGTATGAATCTTTGCTTATTGCACCCTACATTTTCTACGTCTCAGCTATGTTGTGGGGGGTGTTGAATTTGCCAGGGCTTCCTGGAGTTTTTTCTCCTGCTCGGGAGACAAGGACGTTCGCAGGACCTTGCCTTTAACGCCGGTGAGCTCCGCCAGAACCTTTTCCGGTTGCGCCTTGCGCACGAGAATGAAAAGCGCTGATGAGTTGGCGGGGATGGTTTCACTCAACGACTTGATGAAATCATCGTTGATACCGTAGTCGGCGAGAGAGCCGGACAGCGCCTCTGCCCCGACGCCGATTGCACCGCCCAATACAAAGCCGGCAATCGGATGCATGAATAGCAGTCCGATCAGCCCTCCCCATAAGCTGCCGGAAGCGAGCATGAAGCCGGTCGTCGCTCCCTCAATGGTAGGATTAATGCTCTGCTTGAGGTGGACCCTGCCGGCCTCGTCGCGGATGACGACAACGGCGTCCTCAAGATCTATCAGGTGTTCCTTTTTCAATTTGGCAAGTCTAAGCAAAACACGATCGGCTTCTTCGGCATCTTTAAAACCCACTACCACCAGCTCAGACATGTCTTTCTCCTGTCATAAAGTTTTTCTGTTTTCTGAGTCGATCCCGGGAAGAATCAATTTGCAACCAGCGAAACAGATTTTATGCCGCGCCTCCACTGGCGCTGATGTTCTGTCCGGTAACCCAGCCGGACTCCTCGCTCACCAGAAAGAGGACAACTCGCGCTATGTCTTCCGGCTCTCCTACGCGCCCCAGGAAAGACATCGCTGCCATCCGTCTTATCGTTTCTTCGCTTTTTCCCGTAGTGAACATTTCCGTATTGACCGGTCCTGGCGAAACGATATTTGCAGTGATGCCGCGATCCCCAACTTCTCTTGCGAAGACGCGCGTCAGTTGTTCGACAGCACCCTTGCTGGCCGCATAGGCGCCATAATTGGGAAGCATCAGCCGTGTAACAGTGCTGGATAAATTCACCACACGACCTCCATCCTCGAGCCGGACAGCAGCTTCCCGGAGAGCATAAAAAACGCCTTTCACATTGACATCCAGAACGCGGTCGAACTCGTCGTCGCTGATGTCAGACATCTTTCTGGACAGGAGCATGCCCGCGTTATTGACGAGAATATCCAGGCGCTGAAAACGATCGATTGCGGCATCGAAGAGACTGCAAACTTCAGCTGAATTACTGACATCCGCTTTGATAGCAATTGCCTCTGCGCCTGCCTGCTGGATTGCGGTGCAGACTGCCTCGGCCGCTTCCCTGTTTTTAGTATAGTTCACGACTACGTTTGCGCCCGCACCTCCTAATGTGCGCGCTATTTCGGCACCAATGCCGCGTGATGCGCCGGTGACGATAGCGACTTTATCGTGTAGCGGTTTGTTCATTTCATTCTTTGATTATTGAGTCGGCGAGCAAACAGTACGAAAGTACGAACGTCATACCGGCGGAAGCCGGTATCCAGTAAAGTTCAAGGCACGCCATTATTGGTTTGGGCTGGATTCCGGGTTACTGGATTCAGAGTCAGGCCCGGAATGACGAGATTCATAGTATTTTCTGGCCGGATCAATAGTTGCGGATGAAGGCGATGCTGTCCCTCTTCTTCTGTTTCCTCTTGCAACGGTAGCCTGATTCCCGTTTGCTCGTTTATTCCGCAAATTCAAGCTGCAGGGAAAAAATTCCGAATCTATTCTGCGGACTGATCTGCGAGTTGATCGGTAAAGCTCAGCTCGATGCCATTTCCGGCAGGGTCTTTAAAGAATAACTGAGTAATGCCCAGCGCAGGTACCTGGCCTTTTCTGAACAGGATGCCGTGCTGCTTCAACCTTTCCTCCATTTCAGGGCGTCCGGTGCAGGTGAATGCGGCATGATCGAAAGTAGTCGATATGTGGGTATGCCGCACTTCATCCACGGCCGCTTCACTCAGGTGAAGTACGCATTTATCACCAGCATAAAGCCAGTACCCGAAGCTTTCGAACGGGGGGCGAAAACCCTGCGCGAGTCCTACTACATCGCAATAAAAAGCCTTGAGGCTATCAAGCAATTCTCGTGGGGCACGCAGATTATAGTGATTGAAGTCGATGACTTCCACTCCTCACTCCTTTGCTCCGTTCGCTTTCAGTAATTCTGCCACGTTACTGTGGTTTTTGCTCAATGCCCACTGCAACGCGGTTTTGTCCCATTCATTCCTTAGATTGGGGTCGGCGCCGTTTTTCAGAAGAACTCTTGCGGCTTCAACATGCCCGCCTCTCGCGGCCATCATAAGCGCAGTCGTTCCATTATCGGATGTTGAATTGATCGGCACACCTCCTTCCAGCAAGAGTTGGATGATCCGGGGGTGGCCTCCTGTTGCGGCATAAATCAGCGGGTTCCATCCCTCATGGTTGATTTCCGCTCCCTTGATGTACAGTTTTCGGACAATATCTTCCAGACCGTGCAGGCTTGCGAGCATGATCGCTGTTTCGCCATAGCGGTTGCGAAGGTTGAGCCGGGCACCGGCCTGAACGAGCAGATCGACAAGATCGGCATTTTTATGACGGACAGCAGCCATTAAAAGCGTATTTCCCTGCTCATCGGGTGTATTCGGATCAGCGCCCTTTGCGAGCAGTTTGCTGATATCGGATGTATTATTGTCTTCAGCCGCCCAGCGCAAATCTTCATAAACCCCACCCATTGCATAAGGCTGCTGAGAGAGACTGGCAGCAAGCACCAGACCAGCCATAAATAATTTTCTGGATGAACTCATAATTCAGGCCGCTTTGAACAAGTTGAAAAAGTTATCGGTCGTGATCCTGCCGATTTCCTCGATAGGGATGCCGCGCAGCGCCGCTATTTCTTCCGCGACGTTTCTCACAAACGCGGGTTCGTTTGTCTTGCCACGATACGGCACGGGAGCAAGATAGGGTGAGTCCGTTTCTATCAATATCCTGTCCAGGCTGATTCTTCTGGCTACATCCTTCAACGCAACGGCATTCTTGAACGTGACAATGCCTGAAAACGATATATAGAAATTCATTTCCATCGCCTGCCGCGCTACTTCCCAGCTTTCCGTAAAGCAATGCATGACTCCTCCCACCTTGTCCGCACCTTCCTCCGCCATGATCCTCAGTGTATCGGCAGCGGCTTCACGCGTGTGGATGATGAGCGGTTTCGAGCATTGGCGGGCAGCGCGGATATGCTGACGGAAACGCTCCCGCTGCCATTCGAGATCGCCCTTGAGGCGGAAATAATCCAGTCCGGTTTCACCTATCGCCACCACCTTTGGATGATCAGCCAAAGACGCCAATTGTGCCGCCTGCGGTTCGGCGAGATTTTCATAATCGGGGTGGACGCCGACTGAGGCGTATAAATTGGGATAGTTCTCGGCAAGAGTGCGGACCCGGGGAAAATCCTGGAGATTGACACTCACGCAGAGTGCATGACTGACGTCATTTTCCCGCATTCGTGCCAGCAATTCATCCAGCCTGCTCGCGAGATCGGGAAAATCAAGATGACAATGGGAATCGACAAACATGGTGGAACCCGGTCAAAAAGGAGAAAGGAGGAAATGACGACAACAGCAATTATTCCTCTGATCCAGGGATGCTGGCTTATGGGCGTCAGTTGATTATCGCCGCTATTGATTCCAAATAGTCGCTTAATCGAACATATCACACGGAAAAAAATCCCGATAGTAGGCTCTGTATATTAACGCCTCCAACCACCGCCGGTGGGTAAATCGCTCTCACTCTGCCTCAACAGCAGTATCCAGGTGCAAAAATGACGTCACAGGCCCTAACTACCCGTATCCGGTACTCGCGGCCATAACAGCCGATTGCTTTCAACCCATTTTTGAAGCCTTCTCCGTGCAGAATCTCCTGCTGTTTTTATTTCCAGATGATCACGAATGGACTTCCAGGAATTCAAATCTGCAACACCTTTTAATTCTTGAATACTGGGGACGCCGTAGAATTCGGAAAAAATCATACGCTAGGGTCTGTTGACGTTTTGATCCAAGGTTTTGTCATTGGGAAGAAAACTCGTATTGTTAAAGCTCTCATACAGTAACAACACGAGTTTTCGATGCCCCGATTGCTGCTCAGTGACGAGCATTGGTCGAAGCTGCATAAGATTCTGCTGCAGAAGGCCATATACGACAAGCCTGATCTGCGCATGACCGTCGAGGCCATGCTCTACCGGATGCGTACAGGCTGCCCCTGGCGGGACCTGCCGCAGGCGTTTGGCGGCTGGAACAGAATTTACAAGCGCTTCAATGCCTGGTCTGCCGCAGGCAAGTGGACCGGGATTTTCAAGGCGCTCGTGGTCGAACCTGACCTGGAGTGGGCTTTTATCGATGGCAGTTATGCCAAGGCACATCAGCATAGCGCTGGGGCTGCCAGTAGTGAGGATGAAGCAATCGGGAAAAGTCGGGCAGGCAACACCAGCAAGATTCACCTGGCAGTGGATGCCCATGGTCTCCCGATTGAATTTGAAATCACCGGGGGACAAGTCAATGACTGCACGGTGGCACCGGAGCTGATTGCCAGACTCCCGCAGGTGGAAACGATCATCGCGGACAAGGGCTATGACAGCGAGCGAATCCGCGAAACCATCGAGTCGCAAGGGGCAAAGTCAGTCATTCCCAGGAAGCGTAATTCGCTCAAAGGCAATGCAGATTTGGATAGAGGATTGTATCGTTATCGGCATTTGGTGGAAAACACCTTTGCCCGCTTGAAGCATTATCGAGCCGTAGCATCACGATTCGACAAGCTGAAGAGAAATTACGAGAGTGTGGTAGCCATGGCCTGTATGATCCTCTGGCTACCAATGTGAAACGTCAACAGACCCTAAGGTTTTGATGCCTCATTTTTCCCCTTTCGGCGCAGCAGCGCCAAGGCGGCATTGGCCTCGAATCGCCCAGCTTCCTCGATGTATCCTTGCACCGTGCCGTCGTGTCGCCAGCCACCTTGCCGCTTGATGTCCTTGAAATCAGCCCCGGATCGATGTGCGCTGGTGGCCAAGCCCCGCCGCAAGCTATGGCTGCTGAGTTCCGGGACGTATGCTAGATTCGCCGCTTTGGCACACGCCTCCAGAATATCGTTGATACTGCCGTCGCTCAGCGGATCAGTGCCGATGGCACCCCAGCGAGTGACGCGCCGGAACACTGCCCCCGAAATGATGTTCGCCGCTTCCAGCCAGCGCTTCAAGGCGCGAACCGGGCAGCATATTCCATCCGGACCGCCGTAGGGAATCGCCTTGCTGACACCTTCCCCTTCCTGGTCGGTCTTCGAGCGCGCGAGCGTGATCACTAAACCGTCCGTTTCCCAAGCCAATTCCTCCACCATCAGTGCGGCCAACTCGCTGCGGCGCAGCGCGCCGAAAAAGCCGATCTGCAAGAGTGCATTATTCCGTATCGCAATCAGGCTGATGTCCGGCTCCAGCTTGGCCACGATCGCTTCCAAGTCCTCAATTGGCAGCGCCTTCGCCTTCTTCTTCGGCTTGCCGTGGGTGCGCGTGATGCCCTTCAAGGTCTTGCGCACGCTCGGATCGGTGGTCGGGTCCGGGAACCTCTGGAACGCATGCCATTGCGCTAGCGCCGTCAGCCGCAGCGCCAGCGTGCGCGGGTTCAGGGAGTCGGAATAAGCCAGCAGATACCGCAGCACTGCCCCCGAATCACAAGGCAGCGCTCCGCCCCAGGCGTAGAAATGTCGGATCGCCGAGCGGTAGGTGCGGCGCGTGTTTTCCGAGGTTGCCGCCGAGATAAAACGCTGGTGGCGCTCCCACATTTCATGTTCGGAAATGAGCGTACCCGTGTTACGTTTTGACAGATTTCCCGACAAAACGACATTTTCCGGCTTCTTTTCTTCCATACCCATTTTTGTCGCTCACTTTCGCGGTTTTTGGTTACGTTACGTCAAGAGTGATGCAGAATTCGACATTAAGTCACGATAACATAAATTATCGCAACTATTATTTTTAAATTCATGCATATATTTTTAACGTAATTTATCGTAATATTACGTATAACGTATTATATTACTTTATTTGAGGAAGACGCTATGGCCCGTGCCGGTATTCTGTATTCTCATGTCGCCCAAGCCGCCGCCCAACTGATAGGGGCAGGCAAAAATCCCACCGTCGACAGCGTCCGCGAAGCCTTGGGCGGCACCGGCAGCAAAAGTACCATCGCGCCTTTTCTCAAGCGCTGGAAAGCCGAGCAGCAAGACACCATGGCGGCCGTTGAATCCGGCTTGCCGGCGTCGCTTCTCCAGGCGGTCACGGGACTGTACGAACATATGCAAGCCGAACTGACGTGCAAGCTCGATCAAGCCAAGCAGCAGCACGCCGAAGAGCTTCACGTTGCAGGCGAACGCGAACAGCAGTTCAATGATGAACTGCAGGCCGCTTTGAAGACCAAGGCAAATTTGTCAGAGGATCTCGCTCAAACGCGCTGTGCACTAGCACAGTTACAGGAGGCGCATCACGCTCAGAGCCTGTCGCTCGCCACGGCTCAGGCGGAGAACGTCGGCTTCCAACAGCGCTTGGCCGACCGCGCCAGCGAGGTGACGACGCTAGACCATCAACTGACACAGACACGCGCGCAGTTTGAGCACTATCAGGAAGCGACTGCAGCCCAACGTGCTGAAGAACGCCAAGCGTACGAGCAACGTATCGCTCGCCTCGAACAGGATTTGGCCAGCGCAAACCGACAGACCGCTGTACAGCAAACGACAATCGGCCAGCAGGAAATGCTCATCGCCAATTTTACCGCCGAGTGTGACCGCCAGGATCAGGCCCTCCATGCGACACAAGAGGAATTGACAGCGGTGCGCTCGGCGCGAGACCGTCTTACTGACCAGGTTCGGGATCTGATGACAGCGAAAGACGACTTGGTCGCGCGATTGACAGTCGCACGACAGCAGCTAAGCGACATGCGGGCAGCGCTGGCAGCCCAAGAACAAGCATCCAGTATGCTGACCGACCAAGTGCGCCGTGCCGAAGAGCGCGTCGATCATTTGGCGCAGGAAAAGCACACTTGGCTGCAGGATCGCGGCGCGCTCGAACAGCGTTTGTTGTCGGCTGAGCAGAAATTGGTCGCTCTTACCGGTTCAGCCACCACAGCATAAAGTCGGCAAGATCGGCATGACGGGAATGTCCCGGGACGCAAAACCGATGTCGGCGATGCACAGTGGCTGGCCACCCTCGCACGGGCCGGACTGCTGCGCGGATCGTTCATACCGCCTGCAATGATGCGCGAGCTGCGCCTGATCTCGCGCCAGCGACAGAAGCTGGTCAGCCAACTGGCGTCCGAGAAGAATCGCCTGCACAAAGTGCGGTTTATAGCCTGATTATAAGTTCCATCAAGAGCACTTCGCTACACTAGGAGGTCTTGCTGCGATTGATCCAGAGGCTCAGCAAAGGCTATGAGAAAAGCTCAGCTTTTGTTTTTTGAGACTTGATGCACGACATAACGTAATTCGATCTCGCGATTACCGTGCAGTACTCAAGAGCTGTAGGTTGATTGCGATATTCCGCGGAAGGATAAGAAGGATTATTCATGGATCTATTCCAGAAGCAGTCATGGCAGGCCTCTGTCAGATCCTTTCAGCCGGCCTTGCTCCGATTCCTGGATTCCCCGGATAACACCGTCACATAGGAAAACAGCAGTTCTTCCAGAAATAATCTTGGATTGAGCGGATGCCGGGCAAGCTGCTGCGTTTTATCCAGGGCCCGCAAATAAGCTGCCATTGAATACGGATCAAGCCCGGATGCCAGGGATTTTATTTGCGCGAGCATGTCCAGATGATAGCGGACCTTCTGCGCCATACGAAAACTCATCAGATCGTAGCACCACTTTTGCAGCCAGCTGACCACCATGACAAGGTCCGATTTCTGCATTTCCTCTGCCAGTGCCAGCACGTCGAAACTTGATGGAGTGCTGATCTGCTGGATGAAGGCGCTGTGCCGCACAAGATAATCTTCGTTCGCGAATTCCAGTGCGGTCAGGGGAGCGTAGCCAGCCGAGGCCAGGCATCTTTCAGGCGCTTTGACACCCTGCTGTTTTAACCACAGTGCTGCGGAGGCCGCATCGGGGGCTGGCATGACGATCTGGCGGCAACGGCTGCGGATGGTCGGCAATAAGTACTGTGCCTGATGCGTTACCAGTATGAACAACGTTTGGAGCGGCGGTTCTTCCAGATTCTTCAGAAGGGCGTTGGCAGCAGCCGTATTCATGGTTTCCGCCGGATGGATCAGGATGATCTTATAGCCGTTCTGATGGCTGGTAATATTGACGAAGTCGCCCAGCTCCCGTATTTGCGAGATACTTATCTGTCTGCTGGGTTTTTTTGCGGACTTGCCGGTGGCCTGATTCGCTGCCCTGGAAAAAGATTGAGCTTCTGCCTCATCTCCAGTTTCCACACCTTCCTCACCCGCTCCCTCTCCCGAGCCGGACGTTGCCGTGATCGCTTCGGGCTCGACAAGGCAGAAATCCGGGTGACTGCCTTGCTCAAACCAGTGGCAGCTTGCGCAGACCTCGCACGCCTTTCCTTCGACAGAGGGATTTTCACAGAGCCTGGACTTCGCCAGATAGCGGGCAAACGCAAGCTTGCCCAGTCCCTTTCTGCCTCGTAACAGCAGGGCGTGGCCCAGCGGACCCACAAGTTTCCGCCATACTTCGTCCTGCCATCCGTAAATATTGCTCATACGCAAATCGTTGCAATACTTTTTTCAACGGACCTCCTGACATCCTCCAGCGACTGGTTGGCGTCTATCACCCGTATTCTTTCAGGAAATTTTTTTGCCCGCTCCAGATATGCCTCTCGTACTCTCCGGAAAAATTCATCCTGTTCTTTTTCAAACCGGTCCGCCTGCTTGATGTTGCTGGTTCGCTGCCTTCCCGATGCGACAGACACATCGAGATAAAGGGTAACATCCGGCTGAAACTTACCCTGCACCCACCGTTCGAGTTCATTCAATTTCTGCAGGGATAATCCCCTCCCCCCGCCCTGATAGGCAAAGCTGGCATCGGTGAAACGGTCCGATATTACCCAGTCGCCGCGGCTCAAAGCAGGCAGGATGACCTTGTCCAGATGCTCGCGCCGAGCGGCGAACATCAGCAGTGCCTCGGTTTCCGCGTGCATCGCCTGCCGGCCATCGAGCAGGATGCCGCGCAATGATTCGCCCAAAGGAGTGCCTCCAGGTTCACGTGTGACAATCACGGTATTTCCTTTTTCCTTCAGGAGATGCTCCAGCCACCGGAGATGTGTGGTCTTGCCTGCGCCGTCGATTCCTTCCAGAGTGATGAACTTGCCCCTCATTAGTGTGATGTCATTCCTGAGAATTACGATACTGGCAATGCTATTTGCTATTGTTTGCGGGCCGGAAGGAAACGTGTCCAGTCAGGCAGCCTGGTCTGCTTCGAGGCGAGTTTAACTTATACTTGTGGAAGGTAATAGCTGCAAATCCATTTAACCGAGCTGGAGAAAAAGAAGCTGCAAGCCGCAAGCCTGGATAAGGGTAAAAACATAAGGGTAAACAGTTATACTGTTCCACAGTGCGTACAAAAACACACAAAAGGCGCAAATACAAAAGGCAATCAGGAGTTCATTCATGACTGATGATATTGGAAGCGTATTCGCACGCTGGGCGGTTTTATTTGCACTGGTGTTCAGCACCTCGATTTCCAGCGTTTCCAGCGCCGCTGCCCAGCAGGCGGAACGGAATCGGCAGGACAGACCGGCAACGAACACGGCTGAGCCTGCTTCGCGTCCGCGGGGGCAGCCATTGACCGAATTCGAGAAGATGCAACTGCACCATCGGCGCTATAGTGCTGCTGCAAATAACATGGCACATTTGTTCAAGCTATTGAATCAAAAAATCCAGGAAGTATCTCTGGCAGCAAAAACCGTCGAAGCCAAGGACAATTCCCATAACAGGCGCCAACTGGAAATCCGGTTACAGCAACTGGAAAGTGCCCGCGTGGCTTATAGCGTTCAATATTTGCAACTGCAATCACAGATGCAAAACGAATATCGCAATTATGCTGCGATCAGCAACGACCTGAAGGCAAAGTATGATGAGCCCACAAGGAGCCGGGGAGAGATTGCCCGAGATGCCGACAGTACGAAGGCGAGATCCGCCGTGAGTAAATCGGCTAAAGCCAGGAGTATGGAAGATAAGGATACAGGGAGCCATGCAAAGGCGGAACCCCGCATCGAGGAACAGCCTGTTGCCGATTCAGCAGCCAGGGATCCGCGTGTCCTGGATCTGGACACCAAGGAGGTCAGGGCAAGGCGCGAGGGACGCTCGAAAATTGAACCATCTGAGAGCTCTCTGCCCGCCACGGAACAACCATGAAGTCAGCGCATTCATCTTACTACCCGCTTCCGGTCGTCGGGCCCGCAAGTGCTTCCCGCAGTCTTTTTTCCTGATCAGCCTTGAGAGCTCCGCCACCAGCGAAACGCTTGGGGTCGCCATCGCGCAGTTCCACCGCTTCGCGCGTGCCGGTCGAAGCGCCTGCCGGAACGCCCGCGACCACCTTCTGCCCGTGATTGGTCGAGCAACTCACTTCAAGCGTAGGCTGCCCGCGCGAATCAAGAATTTCGCGCGTTTTGAGTTCTCGAATGGTGACTGCCATGGAGTGTCTGCGCTTTTTTGTCGAGGTGACTTGGCTCTGCTTGCTCTGCTCCGGTGTCGGTGTGTCAGGGGTGCTGCCCGTCCCCGGGCGTCGCATTGAGCACGGTCAGCGTCCAATGGCCGCCGTTCCATTCGATGCGGTTCCAGCAGCCGTTGGCTTGCGGTATGTCTTCCGGCGCCTTACTGAGCTTTGGGATCAGCCCAGCCAGCAGCGCGCGGTTGGTCGCATCGTGCCCCACGATGGCGATGGCTGGGCCGCTCGAAGTGGCAAGCAGGGAGTCGAACGCTTGCTTTACGCGCTGGCACAGGGCGTCCCAGGGTTCCACGCCTGGCGCGGCGTCGATGGTGCCAAAGCGCTGCAATACCTCGCTGCGCTCGACGCCGGTCCACTCGCCGTAATCGCGGTCGTTGAGGCCATCCATCGTCTCGACTCGTAGGCCGGCCGCGCGTGCCACGGGTTCGGCTGTCTTGAGCGCGCGCTGCAGTGGGCTTGACACTGCGCGCGACAGGACGATACCGGCAAACAATTGCCCTAGCGCCTCGGCTTGAACGCGTCCCGTCGCGGTAAGCTCAAGATCAGCGCGACCGCGCAGGCGATCCGATATGTTGTATGTCGTCTGTCCGTGGCGCAGGAGGTAAACCGTGGTCACGCGCTGAGAGGGATCATTGGTGTTCATGGTTCTCATCCTCTCTGAAAGCAGACCCGCGCATGCATCATAATGGGTCAGGTTGATGCTTTATTTGAGGTTGATCTCACCCTTTTCATCCCGAACCACAACCACTGCATCATCAAGATCCAATAAAGCTTTTTGCACATAAAGACGGACACTACCATCTCCGGTAATTAAAAAATAGTGTACCGTGAAAATCGTTGCTCTCTTTCCCCCTTCCCTTTGCTTAATCTCCCTTTTCAGGTAAAGGATTTTTCCAATTGTTGTTATAGGTTGGCTGGCAGTTTGTCAAGTTTTAGCCGCATGCTGAACAACTCACCGATTGCTCCCTGGTTAAGCGGGCGCGAAGTGGATGCCCCCGAAGTGGATGCCCCTATAAAAAAGTTATCGACACTGCAATTTCACGAATTCTTTATGTAATGGAAACAATTTCATCACACAATTTGTGTTAAATCCAATCGAGCCCCATAAATGATAGATCCGTAGCGGTGAGCTTGTGTTGTTGTACGCTGCTCGCCGCGCCACTTCTATTCGGAAAAAGGAACAGGAGACAGATAAGGGGCAAAGAGGGGTAGAAGCTGACAGGTGGCACTGAAATTCTTTCTTATTAATATTTTAGGGGAAATATCATGCGACAGATTCGATCCTATTTGCCTTCACTTACAGCAGGCGTCGTGGCATCCCTGCTGACCATTCCTGCCTGGGCGGTTACATTCACACCCACCAATCTTGTGACCGATGATCAGCTTGCTCATGCCGCACAGATTACCGACGCCGGTCTCAAGAATGCGTGGGGAATGTCCTATGCTCCTGGCGGACCCTTCTGGGTCTCTTCGACTGATGGCGGAACAGTCCGTTTGTATGGTGTGAATCCAGCAACACAGGCGACTGCCCAGCGACCCTTGACAGTTTCCATCCCGGGCGAGGGTAGCGTGACCGGGCAGGTATTCAACAGTGCATCATCATTTGGGGACAATCGCTTTCTGTTCGTAAGCGAAGATGGCACAGTTTCGGGCTGGCGTCCCGCTCTGGGTACGACGGGTTTGATACCGGCAGACACGCTGGTGCCGGCATCCGCGAGCAACAGTTATAAGGGTGCCGCTATCGGCAACACCGGGGGACACGATTATCTTTACGCGGCCAACTTCAAAGCAGGGACGGTGGATGTTCACAAGGGAGATGCAGCGGCGCCATCACTGGCTGGTTCGTTTACCGATCCCGGCCTTCCCAGTGGATATGCTCCTTTCAACGTCCAGAATCTCAACGGATCGCTGTATGTGACCTATGCCCTGCAGAATGCAAGCAAGGATGACGAAGTGGCCGGGGCCGGGCTGGGTTTCGTTGACCAATACACTCTGAACGGTGATTTCGTTGCGCGGGTTGCATCCGGAGGAACCTTGAATGCCCCGTGGGGTTTGGCTGTAGCGCCTTCTTCGTTTGGTTCCGCTGCCGGTGATCTGCTGGTAGGAAATTTCGGTGATGGCCATATCAATATTTACGATGCCAATACGCATGCTTTTCTCGGCCAGGTGCTCGATGCCAACAATCACCCCGTAGTGATTGACGGCTTATGGTCCATTTCACCGGGGAACGATACCATGGCAGGCAGCAGTCATCTGCTGTATTTCACGGCAGGACCCAATGAGGAAGCCCACGGTTTGTTTGGTGTCCTCACACCCGTCCCTGAGCCTTCCGCTTATGCAATGATGCTGGGGGGACTTGGCGCGTTGATGCTGCTGGTCAGGCGCCGCACACTGGGATGAAGTTTTGATGAATCGAGGAATCACTGCGCCTCAATTTCATACACTTTATTCTTGACTTTATTTGTAACAGTTTTATCATATAAGCCGTTGGACAAGTGATCCCTCCTTTGTAAGTGGAAACTTTAAACCCGAAGTCGATAACGTCTTCGGGTTTTTTATGCCCGCGGAACTTGATCTGTTCCAATCAATCTGCCCCTGTTGGCGAGGGGATCTCCTGAGCGCGCGAGATCGATGCTCCTTTTCCACAATCCTGGATAGCAATAATTCGTACTCCGCTTGCTATTTGTTGTGTCCGAGCATTAGTCCCGCGATTTCGATGCCGAGACCAAGGATGAAAAGAAGTGCGCCGATCCAGATATCTTCCGGCGCGAAGAACATCAGTATTCCGCCTAATATCATAAATGAGATAGACAAAATCCGTTTAGTGCGAACGCGAAGGGTCATGGCACACAGCCTTTTCACACAGCTTTTTGCAAGCAGATTTAGCAGATTCCGCTGAAGCAGATATCCGGATATCCTTATACAGACAATCTAACTATAGACCCTGGTCGCGAAAATGCTGGAGAAGGAGATTCCTGCCGCATGGAACGCGATATTGATTTCGGCTGGATGGAATCTGGTTAAACAGGCCGCTGTTTATGAGAGTTGCTTACTTTGCCCTTCTTTCAAGCTCAAAGACCATCGAATCAGCAAGGGAAAGAAGTGGCTTTATAGCCTGATCAACTTTATCCGCAAGAGTCGCTGGCGCGATGTTGTGCGCCAGGGATGCCTTGAGCGCCTCTTGTAGACGGGTTGGTTTTTCGGTCAACAGGTGGTGCAGGTCGGCGGGCAGTCCCTGACGTAAGAGACTATAGACCACAGCCGGTTCCATGGCGTAATGAAAACACCACTGGTCATCCAGCCGAAGATAATTCAGGTGCTCCAGCGGAATGCCTGTTTTACCTTCGAGGAAACTTAAATCCTTATCGGTCAATTGGTGAACAGGCTCACCATCAATAAGCAGCTTCAGCGCAGCAATATATCGCTCATACTCGGATGGTCCCCGGAATTTTCCCGATTCGACCTCCAGATCGACCACTTGCTGTAGTGGAGCATTGAATATGATTTCTGAAAATCCGATCTCGTCTCCTGTTTCTTTGCCTTCGCTATCGGACGGTTCGAAAACGCGCACGATCAGATCCGCTTTGTCCTTCATCCGGAGCTTGTTTGTGCTATATGTAATCTGATAGCTTCCTTCCGCATCCGTGATTTCCTGGCCCAGCAATGTCTCTGATCGCATGTCCCGATCAAATGCACGGACGAGGAGATGAGGAAGTGGGAAGCCATCCACTTGGCGAATTGTGCCCCGAACGATGCAAAGCGTTTTAACTGTGATATCAAGGAACTCCTGAATCGCAGCTGGATTCTTCCTTGCTTCAGCTACAATGCCGCCCCCCGGATCGAGTACCTGCACAAGCAGATCAGGACCTTTTCGTCCATTCGAACGCCAGGCATAGTCGATACGATAGAATCCATCGTCCTGAACCGCGCCTATTGCGCCACACCGTACAAATGTATTCCCCGAGAGAGCATCGAATGCGCAAACGGTAAAGCCGCTTGCGCGCAGCGGAGCCCCATCTTCCTGGAAAATCTGCCCGCTAACAGTATAAATCCTGGTCCGTGGGACATCCGGACCGATGGTCACGGTGGCGATGGCCGAAAGCTGGTTCTTCAGGTTTTCCGCCTGATCCTGCGATAGTTCTTCAATCGTAAAACCACGTTCCCACAAGATTCGGGAAAAATCATTCTGTTTGCGGGAAACAGGTATCATCAGGTCGAACAGCGCGCGAAGTTCCCCGTCGGTGACGAAAATACGCACCGAGTTATCTATGACCCTGGGTTCCAGGTAATTCATACCTGCAAGCGCTCGCTGCACATTCTCTATTTCGCCTGAATTCAACCTTTCCAGCAATATGCCCTGCTCCAGAATGTGCTGGCGCAGATTTTTGAAACCTTTAACGAAGCTGAACAGCTTTTGTAGAATGTCGAATTTCTTGTCTGGCTGACTGAACTGGATGGTAGCTCGCATGGTTGGGTCGGTTTCTATGTCCGCTATCGGTTATTTTTTTAATACTTGTTCAGCCCATTCGAGGAAAGCAGCAAAGGGAGGGAGAACTCATATGCAGCATCTTTCTGACGTTCTTTGCGACTTAACTGGAAACGATTTCCAGGCATGGAAGACCTCTTCACAAGCCATTGTTATTAGAGCCCAATGTAAAAACTGGTTCAGTACAGTGTACAGCAGTTTATGTATCCAAGGCCCCGAATATCTTCTGTTGCTGCAACAAGCATAGCGGCTGGTTATGCTCTCGCATCAAATGACTAGTCTTCCCACCATTAAACATAGCTGATGGGCATAAGAAATCAAGCTTTTTGTTGCTTGTGCATCCAAAACTGGAGCTTATACATGTACATGTCTTACCGGTATTCGTAGTATTTGTGGATGAAATGAGGGCAATCAGCCATGACCGTCGTTATTGATGGATTGCCCCCTCGCGCTGATGGGTTACGCTTTGCTGCACTCCTCCTATGAAAATCTATCAGGAAGATAGATTGATCTATTGAAAGATTATGAAAAATTCTCCTATCGTTAGCGCCAAGAGCAGGAATTTTGAATGGCGTCTGGCTAACCTGCCGAGGCCGGCTTACCCCGAAGACCTCCCTGTAGTAGCTCTGCGACAGGAGATTGCACAGGCGATTCGGGAAAACCAGGTAGTGATCGTCAGCGGTGAAACCGGTTCGGGCAAGACCACGCAATTGCCGAAAATCTGCCTTGAACTCGAGCGGGGCGTGCATGCAATGATCGGGCACACGCAGCCTCGCCGCATCGCGGCACGGACCGTTGCGGCACGAATCGCTTCGGAACTGAAGAGTCCCTTGGGGCATGCAGTAGGGTACAAGGTGCGCTTTTCGGACAAGGTGAGCCCGGAAACGTATGTCAAGCTCATGACGGACGGCATTCTGCTGGCGGAGACCCAGGGCGATCCGAATCTTCTTGCCTACGACACGATCATCATTGATGAGGCGCACGAACGCAGCCTGAACATTGATTTCCTGCTCGGATATCTCAAGCAACTGCTGCCGCGCCGGCCGGATCTCAAGCTGATCGTTACTTCCGCAACCATCAATGCCGAGCGATTCTCCGCGCATTTCGATAGTGCGCCTGTGATTGAAGTATCCGGCCGCATGTATCCGGTGGAAGTATGTTATCGACCCATCGAGGCCCCGGCTCGCGCTGCTTCCGCTACCGAGGAAGATCGGAATGAAGATAAAGCCAGGAACAAGACCAGGGATAAAGATAAGGACAGGCAGAAGGATAAACAAAAGGATAGACAGAAGGATAGAGACGGGGATGAGGGCGACATGGAGCAGGCTATCCTTGATGCGATGGATGAAATCAATCGCCGTGGGCCGGGTGATGTACTGGTGTTCCTGCCCGGCGAGCGGGAAATCCGCGATACGGCCGAGGCGCTGCGCAAGCATGCTTTTGGTGGTCCTGGCACGGGCCGCGCTGGTGCCGAAATTCTGCCATTGTTCGCGCGCCAGTCCTATGCCGATCAGGAACGGGTTTTCAAGTCTGATGGCAGCAGTCTGCGGCGCATCGTGCTGGCCACCAATGTGGCCGAGACCTCGCTGACCGTCCCGGGCATTCGCTACGTGATCGATACGGGGGTGGCACGCATCAAGCGCTACAGCTATCGCAACAAGGTGGAACAGTTGCAGGTGGAGAAAATTTCACGCGCCTCCGCTAACCAGCGCGCAGGGCGTTGCGGCCGGGTGATGAGCGGTATCTGTTTCCGACTTTATTCCGAACAGGATTACCTCGCCCGCCCGGAATTCACCGATCCGGAAATCCTGCGCTCTTCGCTGGCCGCCGTGATTTTACGCATGAAATCTCTCAAAATTGGGTCAATCGAGAATTTTCCTTTCCTCGAACCGCCCCTGCCACGCATGGTTGTGGACGGCTATCAATTACTGACTGAGCTCGGCGCGGTGGATGACAACAACGCCCTTACCAGCATCGGCTGGCGGTTGGCCAGGTTTCCCATCGATCCCAGGATCGCCCGCATGATCCTGGCGGCGAAGGAGGAAAACTGCCTGAGCGAGGTGCTTATCATCGCCTCTGCCCTGAGCGTGCAGGACCCGCGAGACCGTCCATTCGAACGGCAGGAAGCCGCAGACCGGGCCCACCAGAGCTTCCAGGACGAGCACTCCGATTTTCTGAGTTATCTGAAGCTGTGGGATTTTTTTGATGACCTGATCAAGCATAAAAAATCCAACCGGAAGTTGATCGAGCAATGCCAGGAAAACTTTTTGTCGCATCGCAGAATGCGCGAATGGCGTGAGATCCATGGTCAATTGCATACGTTGGTAGTGGAAACAGGATTGAAACCCAACGAGATACCGGCGAACTACGATGAAATGCATCGGGCGCTTCTCGCGGGGTTGCTCGGCAATATCGGCTTCAAGATCGACGAGGATAACGAATACCTCGGAGCGCGCGGCGTCAAGTTTTCGATTTTCCCAGGTTCCGTGCTGAAAAAGGCTAAACCCAAATGGATCGTCGCTGCAGAGCTGACGGAAACCACCCGGCTTTATGGTCGAGGTGTAGCGAAAATCGATCCTGCCTGGGTGGAAAGGATCGGTGGAAAGCTTTGCAAGAAGCACTATTTCGACCCGCACTGGGAGAAGAAATCAGCGCAGGTATCGGCATTCGAGCGGGTGACCCTGTATGGATTGACAGTAATACCGAAGCGGCGTGTCTACTACGGCAATATCAACCCGAGAGAAGCACGCGAGATTTTCATACGCTCGGCCCTCGTAGCAGGGGAATACATTACCCAGGCCCCATTTTTTGAGCACAATCGCGAGCTTATCGCCAATGTTGCCGCTCTCGAACATAAAACCCGCCGGCCGGATGTGCTGGTGGATGAACAGGAAATTTTCGCGTTTTACGATGGATTGATCCCCCAGGGGATCAGCAACGGCGCAGCTTTCGAGAAATGGCACAGACAGGCTGAGCGTGACAATCCCCGCCTGCTCTACATTACCAAAGAATACCTGATGCGCCATACCGCGCAGAGCGTAACGGAAGAGCGGTTTCCCGATACCCTGCTCGTAGACGGCTTCCACCTGTCGCTCACCTATCGCTTCGATCCTGGACACGTGTTGGACGGGGTCACCATTACCGTACCGTTGCCGCTGCTGAACAAGCTGGATGCGGCGCAATTCGACAACCTCGTCCCGGGACTGATTCGTGAAAAAATAACCTGGTACCTGCGAGCGCTTCCCAAACAGATACGCCGCTACGTTGTACCCGTCCCGGAGTTTGTAACGCAGTTCCTGGAAAGCGCAGAACATGCAGCAGCAACTTCGCCGCCTGCACCCCTCCCCTTGCCCCTGGCCGAGACACTGGCCCGGTTTATCCGGACCAGGACTGGCATTACCGTCCCGCCGGATGTCTGGCGGGACGAAAAACCGCCTCTGCATCTGATGATGAACTACAGAATTGTGGACGATGCGGGGCAAGAGTTGGCAATGAGCCGTGACCTCGGACAACTGAAAGCACAACTCGGACAGGCAGCACAATTGACATTCTCCCGTTCCGAGGCAGGCGAGCATAATCCTCTTGAACGCGATGATGTAAAACACTGGGATTTTGGCGATCTGCCGCAAGAAATTACCTTCAACCGCGCAGGAAAGAGCATGACCGGCTTTCCTGCTCTCGCCGAACGGGATGGAAAAGTATCGATTCGCCTGTTCGACACGCGGGAAACGGCAGAGACCAGCATGCGTAGCGGCGTGCGTCAATTGCTGCGCTTCGATCTGAAGGAGCAAATGAAGCAGCTGGAAAAAGATCTGTCAGGACAGGGGACAAAGGGGGGAAAGGGTGGAAAGGGCAGATACCTGGCGCAGGCGGCTTTTCAACTGCATACGCTCATCAAGCCTGATCTGCTCAAGGAAGATATATTGAATGCGGTTGCAGATCGCGCCTTTATTGCGGATGATGCGCTGCCCCGCAGTGAAAAGGAATTTGTCGCCCAGCGCCAGCGTGCTCGCGCGCGACTGCCTGCCGTGGCTGAGGGTCTGGTTCGCATCGTGCAAAGCGTTGCGGACGAGTACCAGTCGTTGATGGCCAGGGTTTCTTCAATCGGAGGAACGGGTAAGGTTGGCATGCAAAAAACCGGCGCAGCAGGTGGCGGTAACGCTGGTAATCCGGGAGCGGACTTGATGATCCAACTCCGCAACCTCATTTATCCGGGATTTTTGAGCGCCACCCCTTGGGAATGCTTGCAGCATTTACCGCGCTACCTGAAAGGCATGATCCTCCGCCTGGATAAGTATGGCGCCAATCCTGAGCGCGACGCGCGTCACGCTGCTGCCATTGCCGGATTATGGAACCGGTATGAACAGCGCCTTGAAAAACATCGCAAGGGGGGAACCGATGATCCCAAGCTCGTTGGGTTCCGCTGGCAGATCGAGGAGCTCCGTATTTCGCTGTTTGCCCAGGAATTGAAAACGCCCTACCCTGTTTCGGTCAAACGACTGCAGAAATTATGGGAGGAAGTCAGTATGTGAGGCAGGATGAAGCTCTGCGCACCGCTGGTAGATTCCTGCTTTCGCAGGAATGACAAAAACATAATATGGCAATGACAATTGTAGGTCGGGCGGAGCCGGCCTACTGATAGGTTACGGCTCGGTTTATAGCCTTTAGCAGTTTGACGGATATTTGACGGGTTAGAGCTCTCTCCTCGACGCGTACACAAAGCAGTGCTCAATTAAGCAGCCGGTTTCAGCTCGGGAATATATCGCTCTATCAGGTAGTTTGCGGCTACTCTGTATTCGCTGCCGGGAGCAATTTCCACCACTTCTGACCCAGCATTCGCGGTTTCAACGCAAACAAAGCGTTCGTAGTCGTCATCCTTCAGGTCGCCCATCTGTGCAGAAATTTTCGCCCAGGGGTTCCATACGACAGCAGTCCTGCTGTCGCTCGCTCGAATGCGAATCCGGCGATCATAAGCAATATCGTCGATCACCAATTCTTTCTGCACATTCTGGTAAATGCGATCGACTTCGGAATTGATCGTTATTGCACCTGCCTGGGTTTTTTGAGCGTAATTGTCGACTTTATCGAGATACGCGACCCCCTCGAGACCGAGAATGGTAACCTGATCGATATGCCCGACCCTGAAGTAGGTATGCAGCGCCTGCGTGATTGAAAAAGGCACGGTATCTTTATTTCGCGTGATCAACTCAAGATTCAGGGATTCTCCCACTGTGACTTCGAGATCCAGATCGAACGAATGCGGCCAGATAGCCCTTGTTTCGGCTGTGTCGGTCAAACCGAGCGTCACCTTGCTATCGCCATTTCCAGTCGCCTCCGTTTTAATGACGTTCCAGAGCCGGTTGCGCACAAAACCATGTACAGGACGCCCTTGCTGTTCCGGATCCGGGCCGAACCAGGGCCAGCAGATGGGAGCGCCGCCCTTGATACCTTTACCTGCTTCATAATATGCAGCTTCGCTCAGGAACATCAGGTTCTGCTCATTTGCAGGCTGAAAAGACAATACCTGCCCCCCATAAACAGAGATCACTGCGCTACCCTTGGCATTATCGACCATGATAAAGGGGAATCCCCCTGCCCCCTCCATGAATTTGGCCTGCCCCTCGATCCCGTGGTTTTTATTCAACTCTTCTATATTCATTTCATTCCTTATTCGCTTCTGGAGATGCCTCGTAGAAGAGGATCATAATGGCACCTGAACATTTTGTCATCAACAGCTGTTTATGCTGATCGACCTGCTGACGCAGGCCGATCAGCGAAGCAGAACGAGCCTTGGAATTGCTTCCGCCTCCATCCAGACAACCGCGTTTTGCCCGAATTCCTTTCCAAGCGCCTTTGTTGTCTCCAGATTCAGTCCAAGCACGAGAAAGCTTTTTTCCGACGACCACGCTCCGGCAGGATCGATGCCTTCGCCTTCGATAATCTGGCTCTGCCTGGCAACATACCGATCGAGGCTCTTCCGGAGATCCAGACATGCCTTCATGTTCACTTCATGACTTTCCGCCGCACCAAAGGGGTTGCAGGCGGTGATGAATGCCGCACAACGATGGCCAGATGCTGCTAAGAGCCTTGCCAGGGGCTCGGAATACTGGTCCACATGCAACGTTATTGCCTCATGGCCTAAGCCCGCCCGATAGTAAGCCGAGCGATAGGCATAAATGAGATCATCAGGGATTTCAGTGTATGGCAATGGTATCTCCGGCCAAGCTTTCCATTCCCAAGCATTTTATGAGTGCTACATTTACCCATTGACACGGGTAGTCAGGGTAAGTTGCAACTGTGCGGGGAGAGTTTTTCCTATGAAAGGTGACGTATCACCCTGCAAGGATTTCCTGCAGCGAAAACGTTTGCGGGAATGTCTCTGGTAACAATGCTACCCGGCCCGATAGTCGTGCCCCGTCCGATCGTGACGCCTGGATTGATGACTGCCCCACCGCCAATCCAGACGCTGTCTTCCACCGTAATGGGTTTAGCGGCTTCCAGGCCGGTATCACGGTCCTCCGCTGCAAGGGGGTGGGTTGCAGTATAGATCTGCACCGCCGGGCCCAGAAAGACGTTATGCCCCATGATGACTTGCGCGCAATCCAGCACGATGCAATTGAAGTTGGCGTAGAAGTTATCCCCTAC
The DNA here is from genome assembly GCF_055385915.1 of Nitrosospira sp. TNL300. Lineage (NCBI taxonomy): Bacteria > Pseudomonadati > Pseudomonadota > Betaproteobacteria > Nitrosomonadales > Nitrosomonadaceae > Nitrosospira > Nitrosospira sp. TNL300. The sequence continues at coordinate 1,574,904 of NZ_AP041005.1, forward strand.
CACGAGGTTGTAACCGTAGTCGCAATAAAACGGCGGCTCGATATGGAGGTTTGACCCCGATGTTCCGAGCAGTTCCCTCAAAATTGCAGATCGTTTTTCAGTCTCGTCCGGAAGGCTGTCATTGAAAGCCTTCGCTAATCTTTTGGCACGCTTTCTTTCCTCGACCAGCAGTCGATCGCTGGAGCGATATAGTTCTCCATTCAGCATTTTCTGCTTTTCGGTCTTATCAATCATGCCATCTATTTAATAGCATTTGAAGAAGCTTCAGAAAGAAAGCTTTCCCGAGGAAACGCCCGGCGCTGCCACTCCAGTCAGGTTTCAGACATTCTCCCGGTATGCTCCAGCGAGCATGGCTGTTTATTACTCTCGGGGTCATACTTGGCGCCCCAGTGTATGAGCGCATGAAGAGCCGGGGACAAATCCCTTCCTTTTTCCGTGAGCGTATAAATGACCCTTCTTGCATTAAGAGGATCGCGCTGCCTTGAAATGATATTGCACTCCTCCAGCTTTTTCAGACGATCTGAAAGAATATTGGATGCAATTTTTTCGGGTGAAGCGAGAAAATCCCGGAAATGCTGCTTGTCCTTGAACAGTATGTCGCGAATAACAAGCAAAGTCCATTTGTCACCCAGGATATCCAGTGCGCAGCTAACGGGACAGGAAGAACGCTTGTTCTGGTCTTTAATCATGCTCACATTATGTTTGATTTTTCCGATACGATTCATTTATTATACTTTCAATATGCAACCAAATACGAGAATTGAGACTCTATCTGGTGATTGCCAATACAATTTTTTTCCTCGGAACGACTTTATTTCTCATCTGGATCAGATAGCGCGTTATAGCTTGTCCAGCGAAGGTTATGCCTTTCTGGATGGACGATATGAGGCTGAAAGGCAGCGGCAAGCAAATACAAATCAAGAGGAGTAGATGATGAAGCAAGCGATACAAGCCGGTACATCGATTCTTGTCCTGGTAGCAACGTTATACAGCGGTTTGGCGACCGCTCATGGAAAAGTCTCGATGGAGGAAGATAGCTGCATGCGACGGCTTGGCGACAGCAGCATGGTTCATTTAAGTGCCTATCAGCCGCAGTATGAGCCTGCAGATCAATACTGCACCGAAATTCCCAAAGGGGGAAACACGTTTCTGGTGGTTGACCTCGTGGATCCCGCATTACGGGATATCCCCATCGGGATGCGAATTGTAAGAGGAAGCAATGAAACAGAAGATGAAACGGTATCTTATGTCAGGCCGAGCTATCACCCTGATGGAGTGATCAAGGGGGAAACCGCCCTGGACAAGGGAGAGTATACGGTTTTCATAACCGGTGAGGCAGTGCCTCCCGTGCGCTACGAATATCCGTTGCGCGTAGAAATGATAAATTACGCAAAAACTTTTCGTGCCGCGGTCGGCCCAATGATAGCCGCTCTGCTGCTGACCCTGCTTGGTTACAAGATCATCCAGTCCAAGCGGGTGAAACAATGGATATCTTCTCGCGAGTCATAGGCACTCAGAGGTTTAGCCAATTAAGTAAGGCTTAGCGATAAGGGTCTGGTTGCTGCACATTCCTTATTCCTCGATACGTTAATAAAGGTACTCCTGAGGGTCTGAATTTCCGCATAACTCCAATCCACTTGAAAGGAATAAGTCGTGTGGAGTTCGTAATAGTTAGCTATCCAACTCGGAGGCAGGTATATGTCGACGGCGATCTGACCGGCTATACCAATGAAGTCCTCCAGATGGATGCAGGCACGCACAAATTTACTCTGGGCCCTCCGGAGGACTGTGACCCCGTCTTTTGCGAAGTCATGGTTAAGGGAACCAATGTTCTGCTTCCCATGAAAATTGCCTTTATCAAGAAATGGTAGGTATGAGTATCCGACTTCGCACATGCATGGCTGCCCTTGCTGGAGCCCTGTTGCTGGTCGGATGTGGCTCCTTTCAGGTAAATCCTCCCTTGGCCAGGTACGATCCCTCCTCAGGTTACCGTTTCGAAAAACTGGAGCAAGGAAGCAATAGTGATAAACTGTTTGTCATTCTGGTTTTCTCGGGCGGCGGTACCCGGGCAGCGGCGTTATCTTATGGAGTGCTGGAAGCTCTCCGCGACACCCAGATCCAATGGGAAAACCGGAGAATATCGTTGCTGGAGGAAGTTGATGTAATTTCATCGATATCCGGGGGAAGTTTTCCTGCCGCCTATTACGCCCTGTATGGATTGCGGATTTTTGACGAATTCCCGAATCGCTTTCTCTACAGACCCATCCAATCCGAATTGATTGACGCGACGCTGACTCCAGCGGGGCTATTGAAGCTCGGCGGAGCGAGCTTCGGGCGCAGTGACCTGGCTGCGGAGTTTTATGACCAGGAGGTATTTGGAACAGGCACCTATGCGGAAGTAATTGCCCGGGGGCGACGACCTTTCGTGATCCTGAATGCCACGGATATGACGACGGGAACGCAATTTCCCTTTACTCAAGACCAGTTTGACCTTTTATGCTCAGACCTATCAGGAATTTCACTGGGACGGGCAGCAGCGGCATCCTCGGCGTATCCGGGAGGACTTACGCCTCTCACTTTTCAAAACTATGCGGGCAAATGCGGCTACCATCAGCCTGAATGGGTGAATCTTGCCGCTCAGGATCATAAGTCGCGCATCAATATACGTCGAGCGGCGCGTGCGGAAAACAGGCTTTCGTATACCGATATCGAACACAACCCGCGTAAATACATCCACCTGACCGACGGCGGCGTGGCAGACAATATCGGGTTGCGGGAGCCGCTCACGGCGATTAACAGTTTAAATAACTCCTGGAGCGTGCTTCGCCTGATAAACCAGAAGAAAGTGGATAAACTGGTGGTAATCGTGGTGAATGCCGGCACAAACCCCGCCACAAGCCGGGATCGGATTCCAGAGGTTCCCGGGCTCGTTGATACCCTGACTGCCGCGGCTGTGGTTCCATTGGGCAATTATTCATTCGATACCCTTGAATTGTTGCGGCAGACGGTAAACGAGTTCAACGAATCGATGCGACTGGTATCCGGATGCAAGGAGTTGGCTGCCAACAAAGGTCCGCGGTGCGAGTTGGATATTCCCGTACCGCACCAGATTGAATTCTTTCCGATCGAGGTGGCGTTTGAATACATCGAAGCCGCCGACGAGCGAAACTGGTTCAAAAATCTTCCTACCACTCTGGAATTGCCCCGAGAAACGGTAGATAAACTACGGGTGGTCGGGCAACAAATACTCAACGAAGATCCCGAGTTCAAAAGACTGATGGAAGCGTTGCATGGATGTGCCGCCCTTGCGGGACAGCGTTGCTGATGGAAAAATTCCATGGGATCACACCGTAGCTTACCAAAAAAGAAAAGGAAAGAACATGACGAAGATTCTCGGATTCGCCGCGCACGGCCCCAAGCAGAAACTCGAATCATTCACCTATGACGCCGGGCCTCTCGCGCCGGAGGAAGTGGAAATTGCGGTGGAGCATTGCGGTCTTTGTCATTCCGACCTTTCAATACTGAATAATGACTGGGGTATCACGCAGTATCCCGTTATTCCTGGCCACGAAGCCATCGGTCGGATTGTCGCGATGGGGAAACAGGCAAAGGGATTGCAAATCGGGCAGCGGGTAGGGGTTGGCTGGAATGCAGGCAGCTGTATGCACTGCCATGAATGCATGACCGGCGATCACAACCTTTGTGCAAAAGCCACCGCGACAATCATCGGGCATTATGGGGGGTTTGCCGACAGAGTGCGAGCGCACTGGGCGTGGGCCATTCCTATATCTGAGAAGCTTGAAAGTTCCTCCGCAGGCCCGTTACTCTGCGGGGGGATTACCGTATTTGCGCCGCTTGCGGCCCATGTAAAGCCGACCGATCATGTAGGTGTCGTCGGTATTGGCGGCCTTGGTCATCTGGCGCTGCAATTTGCGAATGCCTGGGGTTGCGAAGTTACGGCCTTCTCTTCCAATCCTTCAAAGGCGGAAGAAATGCGCGCACTCGGCGCTCATCGTGTTCTCTCCAGTCGTAACAGCAACGAAATTCGCTCGGCAGCACGCTCGCTCGATTTTCTGCTGGTGACCGTCAATGTTCCGCTTGACTGGGCATTGCTGCTCCAGACGCTGAAGCCGAAAGGACGCATGCATCTCGTTGGCGCAGTGCTCGAGCCCCTGCCCATCCCCGCTTTCGAGCTTTTGAGTGGACAGAAGAACGTTTCAGGGTCACCGACCGGTGGGCCTGCGATGATATCGGATATGCTGGATTTTGCTGCCCGCCACGGCATTCAGCCTCAGGTAGAGCGCTTTCCCATGAGCAGGGTCAATGAAGCGGTTGCGCATCTGACTGCTGGAAAGGCGCGCTACCGCATAGTCCTGGACGCGGATTTTTAATCGGCAGCAGCCAGGAAGTACGAATGCGTGATCAGCCGCTTCGCGGCAATTCAACCGTCACTTCATTCGGGCATGATCCATAACAAGCTCTTCGGCAGGCTCAGGGCAGAATGAACAGCACGCCTGCATCTGAACCGGAGGGCATTTAATGGACCCGAAGGAACAAAAGACGCAGCAATCACCCGAACGAGGCCGCAACAGTGCCTTGCAGTCTTCGCATTCATAATAAAACTGGCAGGCGTCAACCGGCATGATCTCTCGCTTGACGTGCTTACAGTAAGGACACGTCAATTCCGATTCCGGAAGAGGTGTATTATTCGTCAATAGAATTCCCGGGAGTGGTAAAAAATTGTGGCGTTATGCACTCCAGTTTACTGCTGCTTCTACTGCTTCGCTTCCTCCGCCATCTCACGGTGAGACTCCGCCATCCTCCTGTTTTCCTCCGCAGCTTCCTCATAGATGCGAGCGAGTGCTTGGGCATGTTCTTTCACATCGATGGTTTTTCTGCCATAGTAATATCCGTGTTTCCGATATTCGGTCAGGCACCTTTTCTGCTCATTTGCCCTCGCCTGCATGGCTTCCGCCGCAGCCTGATAGTGCCGGGCCAAGGCATAATGATCCTTACTGGTTTTCGCGCTCCGAATGGCGCTTGTCATATCCATGGGATGGGGATCGATGTGGGCACAGGATATGAGGGCCAGGGCTGCTAGAATTACAAAAAATAAGCGAATTTTCATTTGCTATCTCTCTTTTGGCTGTTCCTAAAATGATATAGCACTGTAAGTTATAGCAGCATTCCGCAACTTTGACGCAGGTACCCGAATGAAAATCTGGCCAGGCACCCCCTACCCCCTTGGGGCGACATACGATGGAGCGGGAACCAATTTCTCGCTGTTTTCCGAGGTGGCGGAACGCGTCGAACTGTGCCTGTTCGATGAAGCCGGTCGCGAAACCAGGGTAGGTTTGCCCGAGGTGAGAGGATACTGCTGGCACGGCTACCTGCCTGGGGTAGAACCTGGACAGCGTTATGGTTTTCGGGTGCATGGGCCATGGGCCCCGGAGCAAGGCAATCGTTGTAATCCCGCGAAGCTGTTGCTCGATCCCTATGCAAAAGGGATCGATGGCGACATTACCTGGGATGAAGCTGTATTCCCCTATCTTTTCGATGACCACGATGCACGGAATGACAAGGATAGCGCGCCTTTCATGCCCCGCAGCATCGTTCATCAACCGTTTTTCGATTGGTCAGGGGATCGCCAGCTTCAGCGTCCATGGCACGAAACTGTCATTTATGAGCTGCATGTCAAGGGATTCACGGCACAACATCCGGACATACCCCCTGAACTGCGGGGCACTTATGCAGGTCTCGCACACTCCGCCTCCATCGAGTATCTGAAGCAGCTTGGGGTCACGGCTGTCGAGCTGCTGCCAGTGCACTACTTTGTGCAGGACAAACATCTTCTGGATCAGGGTTTGCGCAACTACTGGGGTTATAACTCCATTGCCTATTTTGCCCCCCATAGCGCCTACGCCGCGGACAAGCGTCCAGGAGCCGCAAGTGCCGAATTCAAGCAAATGGTCAAGGCTCTGCATCAGGCGGACATAGAGGTTATCCTCGATGTGGTGTACAACCACACTGCGGAAGGCAACGATCTTGGGCCAGTGTTATCCCTGAAGGGGAGCGACAACGCCTACTATTACCAACTCATGGAGGATCGGCGTTACTACAGGGATTACACTGGCACAGGCAACTGCCTTAATATGAGGCAGCCGCATGTGCTGCAATTGATCATGGATTCTCTTCGCTATTGGGTGCTGGAAATGCACGTCGATGGTTTCCGCTTCGATCTCGCATCTGCGCTCGCACGCGAACTGCATGAGGTGCAAATGCTTAATGCATTTTTCAACATTATCCAGCAGGATCCTGTTACGAACCAAATCAAGCTGATCGCGGAACCCTGGGACCTGGGAGAAGGCGGTTACCAGGTGGGGAAATTTCCGTCAGGCTGGTCTGAATGGAACGGCAAGTACCGGGACTCTATTCGCAATTTCTGGCGCACTCAGGAACCCACGCTAAGCGAATTCGGCTACCGTTTTACCGGAAGTTCAGACCTTTACGAGGGGAATTCGCGTCATCCTTTTGCAAGCATCAATTTTGTCACCTCGCACGACGGTTTCACGCTGCGTGATCTGGTGTCTTACAACGAAAAACACAATCTGGCCAATGGCGAGGACAACAGGGACGGCACGGACGATAACCGTTCCTGGAATTGCGGTGTCGAGGGCCCTACGGATGACACAGAAGTGCTTACGCTGCGCGCCCGGCAGCAGCGCAATTTCCTGGTTACCCTGATGTTGTCACAGGGCGTGCCCATGTTGCTCGCGGGGGATGAATCAGGTCGCACCCAGCAGGGGAACAACAATGCATACTGCCAGGACAATGAAATTTCCTGGGTGGATTGGAATAAGGTGGATACCGGTTTACAGGAATTTGCCAGGCGTCTTGTTCGTTTCCGCCACGATCACCCGGTCTTCCGCCGGCGACGGTGGTTTCAGGGTCAACCCATCCACGGCGGGAGTCAGGACGATATTGCGTGGTTCAATCATATGGGCGAACAGGCCAGCGAGGAGTTGTGGGGTGACGATGTGATTCAAAGTCTGGGAATTTTCCTCAACGGGGATAGTTTCCCGAATCCCAATGCACGAGGAGAGCCGGTGAAGGATGACAGCTTCTACTTGATTTTCAATGCGCATTTTGAGCCGATCGATTTCGTTCTGCCTCCGACCCGATGGGGGCCACGCTGGCAGAAGATACTCGACACCAACGAGGGCTGGGTAGAGAATGCAGCAGATAAACCCGGACTCGAAGCTGGAGCGACTCTGTCAGTCATGCCTCGGTCACTGGTGCTTTTGCAGCGCCAGACATGAAGCTCTCTCATCCAGGATGACTTTCTGCAAATATCCCCGCTTCATCCAGTTGTCTGCTCGAAAGGGGATAGCAATGCATAAGGAAGCATGCCGAAAAGCTGAGCCAGCCGGAATCCCCTGCACGCCTTCCCCACCCTCTGCGTGGTGAATATCTCGCCAGTCAACACATTGATCCACTTCTCGCGCAACTCGTCTGCAGGCAGTTCCACCCAGGTGTCGGTCCAGATGGATTTGCCGATCGGGAATCGGTGTTGCTCTCCCAGGAGGCGGCCGAGCAATCGCGGTACGGCAACGACAAGAATTTCATTTTCGTGGCGCCGTGCAAACACACACACATGTTCACTACAGTCCCCATGCGCTTTTAGCGGCAGGTAGTCGCCCTCGCGGAAAAGCTGTTCGTACTCGCGGCGGAATGTGAGCGCTTTCCAGGTCAGATAGAGCTTGATCCGGCCGTCCCCCAGGTTTTCCATCAGATGCTGGGCGCATGCACCAGAGCCTTCTTCAGCATGCATCGAGCGGATGGCCTGCAAGGCCCTGCGACGAGCCGTATAGTCCACAGGACGCCTGTTGTCCGGGTCCACGAGGCTGAAATCCCATGTTTCATTGCCCTGGTAGATGTCGGGTACTCCTGGTGACGTAAGTTTGAGCAACACTTGTGACAAGCTGTTGAAGGCTCCCGCCCATGCAACCCGCTGCTGGAAAGGCAGAAAGTCGCGCAGGAACAGATTGGTGGGCTGCTCGGAGAAAAGCGCATGCACGAAGTCCTGCATTGCTGCCTCATATTCGCTATTCGGGTTGATCCAGGAGCTGCTCACCTTCGCCTCTCGTGCCGCCTTGCGCATATAGGTGACCACGCGGTCGGACAACTCCGCCAATTCCTCATCGTCCGGTTTGTGGAAAGGCCATATCCCTAGCAATATCTGATATAACAGGTACTCGTCGTTGCGACTTGGAGCATAAGTGCCGTCCAGTTCCCGGCGGCTGCTGCGGTTGAGTCTGTTCCATTGCTTGAGAGCCTGCGCCCACTGATCGGGTATTTCGGAGAGAACACTTATTCGCGCACGCACGTCCTCCGAGCGCTTGCTGTCATGGCTTGAAGTGGACAGCATGGCATGCGGCCAATGGGTTGCACGCTCCTGATTTTCCCGGTGAAACGCTGCGAGGGACACCCCGAATCGCTGCGGCTCGTTGCCGACCTCGTTGAGCGATACCAGGCGGTTATACTGGTAGAAGGTCGTGTCCTCCATCGCTTTGGCCATTACCGGGCTGGTGTACTGCTGAAACTTCATGGCAAAGGTGCATATGGCGTTCCTGTATGCTTCGCCTTGACCTTTGGCCTGCCGACCCAGCAACACCTCCCGCACGAAATCGAAGATCGTGGTGTCGACCACCTGGCTGCGCTTTTTCGCTACCTCTACGGCCCAGTCAACATACCGGACATCTTCGGCGGAGCTTTCGCAGTCGGACACATAGGTACGATAGACAGGAAAGTTGGCGACAACCTGGGCGAGAGCACTGCGCTGGCTGTTGAAGGTAAAATCGCACGTGCGGCGATCACCTTTGGCAATACGCGCCAATTGTATAGCCAGTACCTGAAGCTCACCTACCAGCGCGCTTTCCATGATCAAGTGTTTGTTCGCTCGTATCATTGCGCCGAGATCCAAACGTGTCCGAATAAAGCGCTCATAGATACGAGTGAAATGGTCGGCAGCGCCAGTATCGACAAAAAGGCCGGAGCAAACCGCGGCAAAGTTGTATCCGGTAGTGCCATGGATGGGCCAGGTCTTCGGAAGATGTTCATGTGACGCAAGTATTTTCTCCGCCACGATGTAGAGCGACTTGACGCCCTCCTTCACCTTTCCCGGAAACAATGCTGCGGCGGCCATTGCCTGCAGACGCTCGAAGTATTCCTTGGGTGCGTACAAGCCATCCGGATGATCGATGCGTAACCCGCTCACATACCCGCGCACGATGAGTTCGCGAATCAGGTGGTGCGTGCTTTCGAACACTTCCGGGTTGTCCATGCGCAGCGCCGCCAGATCATTGATATCAAAGAAGCGGCGGTAATTGATCTCGTCCGCTGCGGCGCGCCAGAAAGCCAGACGGTAGGCCTGGAAGCTCAGCAGTTCATGCAGAAGATCGAAGCTCCTGGATCGCTCCTTCGGCGCGTCCCCGTTGAAAACAGACACATTCTCCTGAACGAATTGGGCAATGTCTGCGCTCATCACGAGCAGTGAAGCCAGATGGCGTTTGTGTATCTCCTTGTCGCGCGCTCGTTCGGTGATTGCATCGGGGGAAATGCGGTCGCGCAGTGGCAGATGGTTAAACGCCGTGATCAGAGACTGGAGTTCCAGAAACTCCGGGTGCTGTTCCCCCAGCCGCATCCCGAGACGTTCGAGTTCGTATCCAAGAATGCGCGGATATTCACGCGGGTCCACAGGAAACCTGTGCTCGTAATAAAAGACACTGAAGGAGCCTTGTTCGGGGTCGAACACAAGTTTGAGTTCGCCGTTCTCCAGAATCGCGCCATAGTGATCGCCCAGGACAGGCAGCAGCACCTGGCCTGGCAGATGCTCTCCCATCACATACCAGTCAATATCAAAATAGCTGGCAAACCGGGACGCGGGGCCATTTTCCAGTACATCCAGCCACCATTCGTTATCAGCGCCAGTGATGCACATGTGATTGGGCACCACATCCATGATCTGGCTCATTCCATGCCGTTTCAAGGCAGCAGCAAACCGTTCGAAGTCCCGGGCGCTCGTGATCTCTGGATTGAGCCTGCCATGGTCGGTTACGTCATAGCCATGGGCACTGTCAGGGCGCGCTTTGAGGAGGGGCGAAAGATAGCAATGACTGATACCCAGCTCATCCAGGTACGGGATCAGTTCCGTTGCCTGCCTCAGGTTGAAGTCCCGATTCAATTGCAAGCGGTAAGTTGCCCGCGGAATCTGTGCCTGTACATCCTGCGCGACCTCGCCCTCTGAGGAGGTGGACACCTGCGATAAGGGACGCTCCCGGCGCAATGCCAGCATTATTCCCTGCAGCCAGACGCTTTCCTGCCACTCCTCCAGATTGAGGGGTAGTTTGAGACGCCAGGATGGGTAAGCGCCTCCTGTCGCGCCGGGCAGATTCGGTTGCTCAAGTACTCCGAAGCCATCTTCGAGTTGCAGCAGCAGAAGTTTCGACGGTGCACGGGCCAGGTAGGTGTACACTGCTGCCGCGAGTTCCGCCGTCATTTCCGGGAAGCCGACCTGATGAAGCCCGCCTCTCGACGGTAATACGCCTTCACCCTCCAATGCCACCAGGAGCTGTGCACGGTCTGCCGCGCGCTCCACGATTTGCCTGTTACGCATCTCGTCCTCGGGAAACAGATTGTGACGGGCGCGCAGATCAATATCGAGCCCCTGCCAGAATCCCGCCAGGGTCGGAAGGTCGTGGGTTGTTACCGCCACTACGGCATTTGCCGGGTACTCCTGCGGCGGCTTCAACTGCCCGTCGTCGCGCCGCTCGAAATATAATAACCGTGTGGACATCACGTTTGCGGGATACAAAGCTTCGCGTACTTCCGGTGGTACTGTCCCTAAATCTTCACCTACCACCAGGCAGCGGTTGCGCTGGCTCTCCAGCGCCAGGATGCTCAGCATATCTTCAAAGGGATAGCGTATGTACGCGCCCTCCGTTGCGGGCAGCCCGCGCACGACCCAGAACAGGCGGCGCAGGCCCATTACGTGATCTATGCGCAGCGAGCCGCTGTCCCGCATGTTGGCGCGCAGCACTTCAATGAAAGGTGCATAAGCGGATGCAGTGAGTTGATGAGGAATCCAGGGCGGCAGACCCCAGTTCTGCCCCAGACGGTTGAAGTCATCGGGTGGCGCCCCTGCACTGGCTTCAAGTGCGTAAAGTTCACGGCGGGACCACGTTGCCCCGCCACCTTCCGCTACGCCGATAGCTAGATCGAACATTAAACCAATGTTGAGACCCACTTCCCATGAACGTGTACCGACCGCTCCCAGTTGCAGGGAAACCTGCCACTGCAGGTATTCGAAATATTCCACACGATCGAGATGGGCCTCGCAGAATGCGGCTACCTCCGGAGCTGCGGGATCACGGTATGCCTCGGGCCACACGCGCCACCCCCATACAGAGCTGTCCTCTGCCCGAAAATATTCCTGAAGCGCCTCGAACAGTGCCTGCTTGCGAAGAGTCTCGCCGTGCTCGGCCTGGAAAGCACGAAAAACACGCGCGCGACCAGTATTTTGCGCCAGATGGGTACCACGGAAATACCGGTACAGGCAGACGAGGACTTCCGATTTCGCCTCCGCAACACTTCTGTAATCCACCTGTTCGGTAGCACGAAGCGCGCGCAGCCGCGCCTGGAATTCCGGCGCGAGCACTATTGAGCGTGCCTCCTCGCATCCCGCAAATTCGGGTATGGCTTCCACATCCAGGTAAAGCGGGTTGAACCAGGTGCGGCTGGAGGGACTGTACGGACTGGTGTGTTCCGGAGCGTCGGGAAATAACGCATGAAGCGGGTTGAGCAGCAGCGTGCTTCCCCCCGCGCTGGCATAGAATTCGACCAGGCGCCGAAGATCGCTGAAATCCCCGATGCCATAATTGCGCTGGGAACGAATACCGTATAGCTGAAGAGCGGGGCCCCACACCCGCCTCTCACCCTCGATGCCTGGCGGCCAATAACAGATGGCGGGAGCCACGATAAATGGCATTTCAGCCAGGCCATGGCCATCGCTCCTTTCGATAGAAAGGCGGTGATACCCTGATTCCACAGGGAGATCCAGCACCAGGATTCGCCGCACCAGTTCCTGCCCGCCGGGATCATCGAAGGCATCGAAACTGCCGGAACCGTCGGGAGCGGTGAAACGATAGCGCTCGACCTCCTCCAAGCCGTCAGGAATAAATTCGTCATGGTCTTCAGCCCCGGATTCCCTGCACAAGCGCCAGCGATGGGCTCCCTTGCCCTCGGTGGCCGGTAGCGCGACTGCAATGCGATAAGGTCGCATCCACTCCCGCACCACTTGTACGGGCGGCAACACATGCTCCCATTTGCGTCTCAAGAATGCGAGCAGGGAGGCTGAAATTTCCTCTTCCGTGGCCGCTGCAACCCCCATTGCCCGGAGTAGAGCGCGCTTTGCTTCCTCCGAAGTGTGGCGGGTATTTCCCCAGATATCGCTGTAGGAGGATAGCACGCCATATAATTCGCACAGCTGGTCAAGTGGATTGCTCATGCTTCTCCCTTGGAATTCCCTTGTGCTTTCCCTTCATTCCAGCCTCGGCGGCTGTTATCAGGTAAAACTGCTTTTACTTTTACCGGCAGCCGATTTACCGGCAGCCGGTTCGAGCATCCAAACTACCGAACGAGGCGCCAGGATACTTTTCGCCAGGGTACTTTTCGTTGCGCGGGAAGATGCTGGTATTGCACCGGACGAGGCAAACACGATCTGCCCGGCGTACTCGGGAGCCGTCACGCTCGCGTCGGAAAAGTTCGCCAATAGGCGCAAAGTGGAACCGTCCCCCAACTGCCAGCAGACCCGCAGGCACTTCGACGCGAATACCTCAAAATGTGCTGAATTACCCTTCATTCCGCGAAGACGCGGCACGATAATTTCCCTGCGAAGCTTCATCAGGTTGCGGTAATACTCCAGCCAGACAAGGTGCGCTTCATCGTTGAGTGAATCCCAGTCGATTTTCGAGATAAGAAAAGTCTGAACAGCATTCGGATCGGGTATCGCTGGCTCGATCATGCCTTGCCCAAAATGCGCAAAGCGGGCGAATTCCCTGCGTCGTCCCTGTGTCACAGCTTCGCGCAGATCCCCTCCGAAGTCGCAGAAAAACAGGAAAGGCGACTTTGCGGCAAATTCCTCGCCCATGAACAGCATGGGAATGTTGGGCGCCAATAAATAGATGGCTGCGGCCGCACGTGTCAATGCTTCCTCGCCAATATGGGTAATACGCTCGCCGAACGCACGGTTGCCTGCCTGATCGTGGGATTGCAGAAAGGAAATGAAAGCCTGGGGCGGCAGATGAATGCTCGCCTCTCCGCGCGCCGTATCATCGCGATAAACGGATATCTCTCCCTGATAGGCAAATCCTTCCGCCAGGCAGCGTCCGAGGTGACGTACCGGATTGTCGGCATAGTCCGTATAGTATCCATCGTTCTCCTGCGTGGAGAGCACATGCAGGGCATGATGAATATCGTCGTTCCATTGAGCGTCGTACCAGCCGTTTGTCAGGTAACGAGCATTGTTGGCATCGTTTTCCAGGATCAGATGTACGTGGCGCTCTGCATCGACCTCAGCACGTACACGCTCCGCGATCTCGATAAGGATGTGCGGACTGGAATGGTCGATGATTGCATGTACTGCATCGAGCCGCAGGCCATCGAAGTGATACTCTTGCAGCCAATACAACGCATTGTGGATGAAAAACCCGCGTACCTCCTGGCTTGCAGGTCCGTCGAAATTTATTGCCGCGCCCCATGGAGTGTGATGGCGCTCGGTAAAGAATTCTTTCGCATAAAGGTGAAGATAGTTTCCTTCCGGCCCGAAGTGATTGTAGACGACATCGAGCAGAACCATCATGCCCCGTTCATGTGCAGCCTGAACCAGTTCCTTGAGATCCTCCGGGCGTCCGTAACGGCTATCCGGCGCATAGGGCAGGACGCCGTCATAGCCCCAGTTTCGCGAGCCCGGAAAATCGGCAATCGGCATGAGCTCAATGGCGGTCACGCCGAGTTCGGCCAGATAGTCGAGCCGTTGGGAAACGCCCTTGAAAGTACCTTCGGGTGAGAATGTGCCTACGTGCAATTCATAAATTACCGCTTCTTCCCATGGCCGTCCACGCCATTTTGCATCCCGCCAGGCGAAAGCCGAAGGATCGATCACCTCACTTAAACCATGCACATCATCCGGATTGAAGCGCGAGGCGGGATCGGGAACACGGACACCGTTCACGTCGAACCCGTAGCGCATCCCTGCGCCTGCTTCCGCTACAATCGACTCGAACCACCCCTCTTCCCGTGCATCCATTGCGCGCATCGATTCGCGCCCCTCTTTCATTTGTCCGCCCGCGAGATACAATCCCACCTGCTTGCACCCCGGCGCCCAAAGACGAAAGCGTACTCCCCCATCCGTAATTTGCGCGCCATACGGCATTTCATGGAGCATCTCATGGGGCATCTGATGGATTCTTGTCGGCACGTCTTCCCCTCTTCACCTGTTCTACCTTCTGCGTTGCATCAACCGCATCAGCCGCTGCATGGTTCCACCGACTGACTTCGATTGTTGCGCGAGTGCGTTACTCACGCTGGCAACAGCTTTTTCCACCATGAAGAGCGTAACCAAAGCATCGGTTACTCCGGTATCAGCGGGAAACAGCGAATTTCCCTTCATCGCCCTGCGATAGCTTTTGAGGAAATCGGCGCTGGCAAGCGTCTGCCATTTATCAGCTTGTTGTGCAAGCATAGCGGTTGATTCCGGATATTCATCCGTAACATGCTCCAGTGCCGCTGCCGCCACCTCGGAAAACGAAAACAGCATGCCTGCCACATCGCGGAGAGGACTATGTTTCCAGCGGCGCTCACGCCATGCGCGTTCGGGTCCACTGCCGTAATTCGTAATCAGAAAATCATTGTTCGAGAGCCACACCTGACGCAGGCTGTAATCTCCGTGACAGCGCGCCTTCAAGGCCTCGGGATGTATGGCTGCCACCCGGGTGATACGACGGTAGAATTTCGGCCGGGCTGATAAAAGATCATTACCGACGTTACCAATCCCGGGTGCGGAGTTGGGCAGATCTGGCCATTTCGCTTCCAGCAATTTGTACATTTCATCCATCTGCGCGCGCACGATGTTCACCCACTCCATAAGATCTTCGATGGTAATGGGCTCGACACCGAAGGCGCCGTTTGCATCCGGCTGCGCAAGTGCCTGGTGAAATTCAGCCGTACGCAATCCCAGCGTATTGATAAGGGTCATGTAGGCAGCATGCCGCGCATCAATGGGACGCTTTTGTTGTGTGCGGAACTCATCCAGGTAGCGTTGCAGATAGTCCTGCGTATAAGCCCAGCCGCTACCCTGATTCTCGGCGTAGTGCTCGAGGATTGCCAGAGTGGAATTGCGTCCCTCGCCATCCATGTACTCCACGGTACCCGCCAGTTGCGCCATGTGAGTAAATTTGGCGGTCTCCGTCAGAAAACGCGACATCTCCAGTTCGGGGTGCACGCCGGGAAGAAGCCAGCGGTATCCTTTCAGTATCAGTCGGTCGCCCATGTTCACGAACAATCGCCCTCTTTCCGAAACTGTCCGCGTCACCGTTGCTGACGCGCCTGAAACCACCGGCCCGGGAAAAGCGCTGGTTGCATGGAAAGACACTTGCCCATCATCAAACACGAGTGCTGAGCCATCATGCATGCTGGAGACCATGGCGCGGCAGAAGTTATCATCCCAGAATGCGTCGAACAGCACGCCTGTTCGCGCATGATGTCGTACCTTTGCAAGTGTGGCATGCAGCAGCGTGCTCACAATCGCCTCGTCTTCGTCCTCCCAGACGCGCGCCAGAGGCACGGCAAAACGATAGGCCTCACCATTGGCCAGCGTTAAAACAACGATGACCAGCAGCCAGCTTCCCTGTTCTGTCGACCACTCGTGCATCTCCCCGAGCTCGAATTTTCTGACGGGAAGGTTCCTCATCAAAAACCAGGGTTGGGAATAAAAGAAGCGTGGCATGATCTGCCCCTCGAGCTGCTCGCGTGCACGGCGAGCCATCAGATCTTTCATGCCCCCGCCACCATCGCCCCGGTTCAACAGTGTGCCCCAACCCGGCTCCATGAGCACAAGGACAGGCAGATCCGGGGATACCTGGCGCTCCTCATGCCACGCAGGGGCGGCCACGTCGCCTGCCAGGCGAAAAGCATAAAAGCCATGAGCGCTCAAGGTGAGCAGATACGGCAGTTCACCCACAGGCGGGAATGCCGTGCGACCCATCAATTCAACCGGTACCCTTCCCTTGAATTGGCTTAAATCCAGTTCTACGGGCTGCGCGACTCGGGACAGATTAGCCACGCACAGAATCGTTTCATCCTCATGCTCACGCAGATAGGCAAGAATCTTGCGATTGCCAGGCCGCAAAAAACGCAGCGTGCCCCGGCCAAAGGTTCGGTGCGCCTTGCGCATCGCAATCAGGCGCTTCATCCAGTTGAGCAGGGATGACGAATTACGCGCCTGTGAATCCACGTTCACTGCACCAAACCCATATACGGGATCGACGATAGCCGGCAGGAAAAGCTGTTGAGAATCGGCTGTGGAAAATCCGCCGTTAGTCCCTCCTGACCACTGCATGGGTGTGCGCACACCGTTGCGATCACCGAGGAGGAGATCATCCCCCATGCCGATCTCATCTCCGTAGTAAAGCACGGGCGACCCCGGCATGGTCATGAGCAGCAGATTCATCAATTCAATTCGGTGCCGGTCATTGTCCATCAGTGGCGCCAGACGCCGTCGAATACCGAGATGCAGGCGGGCCTGGGGGTCAATTGCATATGTCTGGTGAAGATAGTCCCGCTCGCGATCGGTGACCATCTCCAATGTCAGTTCGTCGTGGTTGCGCAGAAACACAGCCCACTGACAGTTCTCGGGGATGTCTGGTGTCTGCTCCATGATCTCTACAATGGGGTGACGATCTTCGCGCGCAATAGCCATGTACATTCGCGGCATGAGTGGAAAATGGAAAGCCATATGGCATTCGTCGCCATCGCCAAAATACTCGCGTACATCCTCCGGCCACTGGTTCGCTTCAGCCAGGAACATCCGGTTGCGGTAGTGCTTATCCAGTTCGGAACGCATGCGTTTGATCACCGCATGAGTCTCCGGCAGGTTTTCGCAGGTGGTCCCCTCGCGCTCGCACAGATAGGGCATGGCATCCAGCCGCATGCCATCGACACCCGCATCCAGCCAGAGCCGCATCACATGCATCATGGCGTTAAAGACATGCGGGTTGTCAAAATTCAAGTCTGGCTGATGGAAAAAAAAGCGGTGCCAGTAATAGGCTTTGGCAATATCATCCCATTCCCAGTTGGATCCCTCTGTGTCCGTGAAAATACTGCGCGCACCCCTGTACCGGGTGTTGTCGTCGCTCCATACGTAATAGTCGCGCTTGACGGACCCTGGCGGAGCGCGGCGGGCTGCCTGAAACCACGGATGCTGATCGGAAGTATGGTTGAGCACCAGTTCCGTGATTACGCGCAAACCCCGGCCATGAGCTTCCGCGATAAACCGGTGGAAATCCTCCAAGGTGCCGACATCCGGGTGCACACTGTGGTAATCGGAAATATCGTAACCGTCGTCCCGTCCCGGAGACGGATAGAATGGAAGAAGCCAGAGCGCGGTGACGCCCAGTTCCGCCAGATAGTCGAGCTTTGAGATCAGGCCCGAAAAATCTCCTATGCCGTCGCCATTACTGTCGAAGAATGTCTTGACGTGCAATTCATAGATGATGGCGTCCTTGTACCAGAGCGGATCTTCTTCTCGTTCCATGCTATTTCGACCGGGCTTTCTGTTTCAGATGAACAGAAGCTCTTCTGGCTGCCTCCGCGGCTCTTGTAAAGTGCCCTTTTTTCGCTTCCCCGATCGCCTTATCCATTTCTTCGAATGTCTCCATATCATGTTCCGCTTTCGGAAACTGTCCATATATCGATATGAACGGTTGGGTATAAGGATGTTCGCGGTTTTCCTCGATCAGGTGCTTCTTCGCTTTTTCAGTATGGGCGATAATGCCTCCTGCGTCCTCATTTTCAGCGCTTCTGACTGCCAGCGTCAATTCCTGGAGAGCCTTACCCTCATGTTCATCCGCAGCATAATCCATCGTAGAACATCCTGCGAGGAAAGCAAAAGCAATCAAGCTGCACGAGAATGGCTTTTTCATGATATCTCTCCCTGTTGAACGAACCCGAGTAGGCCAGCTCTTATCGTTCGGACGATTTTCATGCGCTGTTGTCATTAATCTTTGACCATGCGCCTTGAGGTCCTGGGTGCGCTTGCCCTAATAATAGGGACGTGTCCCATATTCTTCGAGTTCCCTTTCGTTCTCCATCCTGCAACACTGGTTTGCAGGTGCCATATTCTTTTATCAGGCGCTTTTCAAGTTATCGGTTTTTAACATTGCTACGGCTGTAAGCCGACAACGCTGCCGGGCCTCAGACTCGGAATGATTGCCGTACAGCGATTCCCTTGACCAGAGCGAAGACGGCCGGAAATACGACCAGCGTCAGTATTGTAGTGGAAACCATTCCGCCCACCATGGGAGTGGCTATGTGCCGTGTCACCTCGGAGCCCGTGCCTGTGCTGAACATGACGGGAAGCAGTCCAACGACGCTTCCCGCGATGGTCATCATCACCGGACGTATCCGGTATACCGCGCCCTGGATCACTGCCCCGTAAAGATCTTCAACGGTAACTCTTTTGCCTTCGGCTTGTCGCGTCGCCGTGATATTCGCCAACGCTCGATCGAGAAAAGTGAGCATGACCATTCCTGTTTCAGTCGCGATACCGATGAGCCCGATAAAGCCAACTGCCGCTGCGATGCTCATATTATAGCCAAGCAGATACATGAGCCAGATGCCGCCGACCAAGGAAAAAGGAACCGAAAGCATGACAATCAGCGTCTCGGTAAGTCGATGAAAGTTCAGATATACAAGCAGGAATACGATCAGGACCGTGAGCGGCACGACCAGCTTCAGCTTCTCGACAGCACGTTCCATGTATTCGAACTGACCGCTCCAGGTTGCGTAATACCCCGGCGGAAACCGCACCTGCTCACGTACTGCTTGCTGGGCTTCCGCGACATAGCTGCCGATGTCGCGGTCGCGGATATCGACGAAGATGTAAGCCGACAGCAGCGCGTTCTCCGTGCGGATACTCGGTGGGCCCTGGAGGAGTTTCACCTGCGCGAGTTGCCCGAGCGGGATCATTGCCTGGTCCATGGTGGGTATCAGCACCTGGGTAGCGATTGCCTGCGGATCACTGCGCAATGCACGCGGATAGCGCACGGCGACAGCGAAGCGTTCCCGCCCTTCCACGGTGGTGGTTACCGTTTCGCCGCCCAGTGCCACCGAGATTACGTCCAGCAAGTCCCCTACGGCCAGCCCATAGCGCGCAAGCGCCATGCGGTCCGGCTCGATATCGAGGTAATAACCGCCGGTAATGCGTTCCGCATAGACACTCGTTGTTCCAGGCACCGTTTTTACCGTTGTCTCGATCTGTCGGGCAAGGATTTCGATTTCATCCAGATCCTTGCCGAACACTTTGACGCCAATTGGCGTGCGTATGCCGGTGGCAAGCATGTCGATCCGGTTCTTGATCGGCATGGTCCAGGCATTGCTGACCCCGGGCATCTGGAGCGCCTGGTCCATTTCAGCGATCAATTTATCCACGGTCATCCCGGGGCGCCATTCAGCCTCCGGTTTCAGGTTGATGATGGTTTCAGCCATCTCCAGCGGCGCCGGGTCGGTTGCAGTATTGGCTCGCCCCGCTTTACCGAGCACTGATGCCACCTCCGGAAAGCTTTTGATGATCTTGTCCTGCGTCTGCAATATCTCAGCTGCTTTCGTCACGGAAATGCCCGGCAAGGTCACTGGCATGTAAAGAAGTGTGCCTTCGTTCAATGCCGGCATGAACTCCGTGCCCAGCTTGAGTGCCGGATAAATGGTTATCCCAAGCACAGCAAGCGCTGCCAGAACGATTGTCTTTTTCCAATGCATCACCCGGCCCACTACCGGATGATAAGCCCGGATCATGAAACGGCCCAGCAGATTATCCTGCTCACGCGGAATGTGACCACGGATCAGAAGCAGGATCAAGGCTGGAACCAGGGTGATCGAAAGCAAGGCGGCACCCGCCATGGCGAAAGTCTTGGTATAGGCCAGTGGCTGAAACATGCGCCCTTCCTGCGCTTCAAGGGTAAACACAGGCAGGAACGACACGGTAATAATCAACAGGCTGAAGAACAGCGATGGACCAACTTCCTTACAGGCATCAATGACGGCATCTTTGCGTACTGTACTTGAAACTTCCGGACCAACGCGCGCAAGATGCTTGTGTGCATTCTCGATCATGACGATCGCCGCATCGGTCATTTCCGCAATTGCGAGAGCGATGCCCGCAAGGCTCATGATGTTGGAATTGATGCCGAGGAACCGCATCGCGATGAAAGCGATGAGTACGCCGATGGGAAGCATGATGATCGCCACCAGGGCACTCCGCACATGCATGAGGAAGACCGCGCAAACCAGCGCCACAATAATGATCTGCTCGATCAACACTTCACGCAGCGTCGTGATGGCGCGGTGGATCAGATCCGAGCGATCGTAGAGGGACCGAATTGAAACACCTTCCGGCAGGGCCGGCATGATCTCGGCGAGCTTCTTTTCGAGATTGCGTGTGATATCGAGAGCATGTTCGCCATGCCGCGCCACTGCAATACCCGAGACAGCTTCTCCTTCGCCGTCAAGCTCGGCTATGCCGCGACGTTCCTCAGGAACCAGTTCCACCCGGGCAATGTCGCGCAACAGCACCGGCGTACCCTTCTCCGCCTTGACGACGAGTTTTTCGAGATCGTCTATCCCGCGCAAATAGCCTTTGCCGCGCACCACATATTCTGTCTCCGCAAGCTCGATCACACGCCCTCCCACATCGCGATTGCTGGCAGCGATAACCTGGGACACGGTCTTTAACGGGATGCCGTAAGCCTGTAGCTGCTGCGGATTCACCGTAACCTGATAGCTTCGTACAAACCCGCCTACGCTGGCCACTTCCGCCACGCCCTCCGCCGCGGTTAGCTGATAACGCAAGAACCAGTCCTGGAGGGCGCGCAACTCGTCGAGGGTATGGTTCTTTGCAGTTACGGCATATTGATAAACCCAGCCTACTCCGGTGGCGTCCGGACCAAGTGAAGGCTTTATATTCCTGGGCAGGCGAGCAGCTGCAAAACTCAAATATTCCAATACGCGCGAGCGTGCCCAATAGATGTCTGTGCCGTCCTCGAAGATGACGTATACGAACGACACGCCAAAACTGGAGAGACCACGCACTACCCTGGATTTGGGCACGCTCAGCATGGCGGTGGTGAGCGGATAGGTAACCTGATCCTCGACTACCTGGGGCGCTTGGCCTGGATATTCCGTATAAATGATGACCTGCACATCCGAAAGATCCGGAATCGCATCGACCGGTGTCTTCCATACCGAATATACGCCCCAGGCTATTACGAAGAATGTCCCGACCAGCACCAGGAAGAGGTGCCGCACCGACCATTCGATGATATTGCCGACCATCTCAGTGCTTCTTCCTGTTGTTCTTCCTGTTATCGCCGGCGGCATCGGCCACAGGAGTTTGTATACGAACGATGACATACTCGCCCAGCGATGCTTCCGTTATCTCGAAAACAATCTCCTGGCCGGGTTTCACTGTTCGCAGCAATGCTGGGTCCCGAACCTTGAAATCCATTACCATAGCCGGCCAGCTTAAGCTTGCGATTGGCCCGTGAGCAAGGGTTACCGTTGTATTGGCCACGTCGATCGCTTCGATGACACCCTCGCCGCTATGACTCATCGGTGAAAATGGAGACGGAGGTAAAGGCACAGTTGGTACAGTCCCGGATGAGCCAGGGACGATCTGGCGTCTCTCCCTCGCTTCGCCAGGCACCAAGTCCTGACTGCTGCGGTCAAAACCGTTCAGCGCAGCCTTGAGATTGCTTTCGGCGTCGATGAGGAAATTGGCTTTTACCACAGCCATTTCCCCGGCCTTCAGCCCATCCAGGACTTCCACATAGCCATTCGCGTGCTTGCCCAGCCTCACGAGCCTCGTTTCAAAACGGCCCTCCCCCAGATCCACCAGCACAGACTGCCTGGTACCGGCATCGAGTACGGCCGATTCGGGGACGGCGAGCACTCTGTCTTTACGCTGGATTGAAACGAACTCCACTTTCCCATACATCGCTGGTTTCAGCAGCTCTTGCGGATTGGGCAACTCGATGCGCACCTTGGCGGTGCGGGTTTCCGGATTGACCGTGGGGTATATGAACGTCACTTCGCCCGTGAATATCTCGTCCGGATAGGCTTCAATCCGGATGGTGGCAGTCTGGCCCGTGTGTATCATGGCAAGCTCCTGCTCAAATACATCTGCGAGCATCCAGACTCTGGAGAGATCGGCGATCCGATACAGCGTTTCTCCCGCCATGAAGCGCTGTCCCTGAATAACGGACTTATCCAACACAACGCCGTTTACCGGGGAACGCAACGTGAGATATTGTCTGATATGACCTTCTTGCCGGAGTATCTGTAGATCAGCCTCCGATATGTTCCAGTTGCGCAGTCTCTGCAAGGCACTCTCAGTCAGCCGTTCCATCCCCGCCTGAACCTCAAGGCCGCCATCCTCCACGTCCTTTATTCCTCTCCGGGCGATGAGATATTCGTGCTGTGCCGTGATCAGGTCGGGGCTGTACACGTCCATCAACGGATCACCCTTTCTAACCGCTTGTCCCGTCGTATTGACATGGAGCCGCTCGATCCACCCCTCGAACCTGGGCGCCACGATATGCAGCCGCCGTTCGTCCGCCTGCACTGTCGCTACTGCCCTTACGGTGCGGGTGAGTGCGCGCATGCTGACCTGCTCGGTTCTTACTCCCAGTTTTTGTATCCTGTCGATGCTGATCTTGACTGCCGCATCGGCGGAAGCGGATTCCTCGCCTTCGTAAACAGGCATATAGTCCATGCCCATGGGATCTTTTTTTGGTATCGGCGAAGTGTCCGGCAGACCCATGGGGTTGCGGTAATAGAGAATTTTCCTCTCACGCTTACCGTCGGCTGAAACCGCACCCGAGGCATTAGCCGCAGAGGTCGAAGGCCGGGTTGCACCCCACCAGTACCCTGCGACGAGTAAGGCTGCAGCCAGAGCGACAAAAGCTATTGATTTGACGGCAAGCTTCACATGCGCTCCCTTGACATAGGCTCCCGGGGGGTGAGTGGTAAGTTGACTGGCGATTTACCAGCGAGCAGATCGATCTCCGCAAGCGCCTTGTTGTAACCTGCCATGGTCGTCGCCAGGCTGATTTCGGAGTTGAATACTGTCATCTGGCTGTCGAGCAGTGTCATGAAATCAACCCGGTTAACCCGATAAGCCGCCAGGGTGGATTCCACGGTAAGCCGGGCCTGTGGCAGGATGGCTGTCTGGTAGAGCCGCGCGGACTTCAGGCTTTGCTCGGCCAGCGCTGTCTGCTGGCGCAGTCTTGCTGCCACCTCATTGCGTTGCGCTTCATAAGTGCTCAGGGCCTGATCACGCATTGCCAGCGACTCCGCTTCGCGTGGCTGGAGTTTGTTGCCGCGCCACACGGGGAGGTTCATCGCCACTGTCAGACTCACCATGTCCGGCCGCCGGCTATTGTCCAGCATGTTGTCACGCTGCCCGTAAGACATGCGCACATCGAAGTCGGGATAATAATTTTTGCGCGTAAGTTCCAGCGCTTTGTCGTTGCGGGCAACGAGACTTTGCAGTGCCAGCAATTGCGGGCGCTGGGTCAGGGCGGTCTCAAGCAACGATTCCAGGTTCAGGGTTTCCTCGCGCAATTGCGGGGGTGCGGGCACTGGCAGCGGCTTATTTCCGCTCCAGCCGAGCGCACGTATCAGTTCGGCTTCGATTACCGGTCTTTCTCTTGCAAGCTTCAGCAGTTCATCCGCCATTCTGGATACCTGCGTCTGGGCCTTTAGCACATCGGCCTGGTTTCCTCGCCCTACCGCGTAGTGATCTTCAGCAATGTGGAGAAGCTCTTCCAGGATGAGCTTGTTTTTTTCGACCAAGCGGGTCATTTCAAGGGTGAGGCCCAGATCGAGATACGTGACCTTGATATCGCGCACGACACGGTTTATGGTCTCCTGGTAACCATATTCGATAGCCTCTGCATCCTTGGCGGCGACATCTTTACGCAAACCGCGTTTCCCTGGAAAAGGGAATCGCTGGGACAGGCCGATCATTTTCATGGTCATGTCTTCACGGTTAAAAGTGGAAGATGCCAACGGGGCATTGATCACTCCTGCTTCCAGAACAGGGTCATCCAGCGCTTCCGCAGGCGATATTCTCTGCTGGGCTGCTTCCCGCTCCCGCAGCGCGGCCTGGATTTCCGGATTATTCTCCAGGGCTTCCGCAATCAGGGTGGTTAGGGGAGCCAGCGAAGCCGAGTTTTGGGGATTTGCCGCCGCAAAGGCTTCCGCAAATTGTTCTGGAGCAGCCTGTGTAGACTCTCCTCTACCTGCCCGGGATGAAACTTCCGCGTGGGCAAATGTAGAAACCATGACGGCGGCAAGCACGGGGGCGATGATTCCGATGGGAATCATCGCGAGCTCACCGATCCTGTTGGAGCTTTTTTCCGCCATTTGACGATGATGTAATTTGAACCTGATTTTTCGAGGAAGAATTCCACTACATCGCCTTCCTTGACCTGTTCAGCCAAAGCGCTCTCCCTCAGGCGAAAAGCCATTGTCATCCTGGGCCAATCCAGAGCAGGGATAGGATCATGGTTTATCCTGACGAGGGCATTGGCGCGATCAACCTTTACTACTACTCCCTTGCCGGGAATAAGATTTGCAGGTGTAGCCGGTTTTGTAGTCTCGGACGCACTCGCAGCGATTGTTTTCTTGTCCTTCGCTAGTTCAAAGTTCTGCTTGTGGAATAGCCGATCATTAAACAATACGGACTCATACATCATTGAAAGGGCAATTTGCCTGGAATCAATCGGAGCCGGTTGAGCGGCTCCGACCTCAAGGGCCTGGGCAGATAGGCACGCAAATATTGGCGCCAGTTGCAGTACAGCAAAGAGTGGCGTAATCATCCTGACCTCCTTGAAAATATATAACCGTCGGGATTTACCAATTCAGCAATAGAAAAATAGCCGGCGGAATTTTCATCAGGGGGGAAACGACCCCTACAAAAACGCTGAGCAGCAAAAGGCCCGCTGTCCGGCTGTGCTGGTTTAATACGAGTAAGAGATTAAACTAGAGGAGGCCGTTGCGGCTGTTGAAGAACCAACGAGGAAAGGCGAAAAATAGGCAGGATGGCGTAAGAAAATCCGCCAGGAAGATTGAGTGCAGACGCCGCAGATGGCAGACCATTACTGCTTATGTGGCAAACGACCCCATCGCAGGAAAGGGTCAAATCCGCCCCACCCTCTACGTTATCACCATCCGTTTGGCTGTCCGGTTGTTTGTGATCGCTACTGTCATGCAAGGAGCAAGCTGCGGAAGGGGCTTCATGATCAATTTGATTTTCAGGTCCCCCAGATACAGATATATTTCTGGCTTGAGCGCATAGCGGCATGATAGCAGCCAGAGCACCTTGCAGGGGCAGCGACAATATGATCAGAATCGATAAGAATATGCGCACGCGCAACATCATATTATCCAGTATGAGGTATCTATCCTCTTAGAACAAGAGTTACGTGCTATAAAGGAAAACCCGTATCCAACCGTCTCGATTCTTCAACAACTGTTGTTTTATCATAGTAGAGGGTTGGATAAATTCAAGTAGAGCCTCGATCCTATCGACACTGGATGCCTCGCATCTGCTGGCGGTTTCGGAATTCTGCAAGGAGAAATACCTGACCATGAGCAAAAAGGAAGACAAGAAGGAAAAGGAAGCAGGTGCGCCCGAAATATCCAAGGAAGACTACGAGGACACGCTATACAAACTCCAGATTGAACTTGTCAAGCTTCAACGGCACCTCATCGAATGCGATGACAAGATTCTGATCATCATGGAAGGGCGGGATGCCTCCGGCAAGGACGGCACGATCAAGCGGATCACCGAGCACCTGAGTCCGCGTGAAACGCGCGTTGTCGCACTCGGCAAACCCTCGGACCGCGACCGCAACACATGGTATTTCCAGCGTTATGTGCAGTACCTTCCCGCAGCGCAGGAGCTCGTGCTGTTTAACCGCAGCTGGTACAACCGGGCGGGTGTGGAGAAGGTAATGGGTTTTTGTACCGATACCGAGTATGAAGAATTCATGGATTCAGTGGTCGAGTTCGAGCTCATGCTCAGACGCTCCGGTATCAAACTCCTCAAGTACTATCTCGATATCAGTAAACCTGAACAGGAAAAAAGGCTGAGCCAGCGCAGAAAGGACCCTCTGGCGCAATGGAAAATCAGCGCGCTCGACGAGTATGCTCTCGAAAAATGGGATGAATATACATTAGCACGCGACAAGATGCTGACGCATACGCATAATCTGATTATGCCCTGGATCATCGTGCATGCGGACGACAAGCAGCTGACCCGGCTGAATGTCATCAAGGACATGCTCAGCCGACTGGATTACAAAGACAAGAACGAGCACCTGATTTTGCCGGATCCGCAAATCATCTCAACATTTACCGCCTCATTCATAGAGGAAGGTCTGCTGGCGGCATAGGCGTACTGTTTTATTGTACGCGTAGCCTTTCAGGAAACACTTTCATTTCAATCGCGCTGCTCCCTCCGGGAGCCCATCAAATGGGAGCGGCGGCGTCTCTCCGTCATGATCCGCTAAAGGGGCCGGGATGCATCTCCTCCCGTCAGATGCAATACCAGCGGAATCACTCCCTGCCTTCTCAAGACCTTGAGACGCCACCGCATTCATTTGCGCAATCTGACTGCCCTCACTCTATAGAGGCATATCCCGCGCAATAAACAAGTTATGACTTTCAAAAGCTATGTCGGGTTCTGGTTTTAATGTTCATCTTTATTTTTGTTTTGCCTGTCCCACCCTCTACTTTACTCTTCCTTGAATGTTGAGACACTTTAAACATAAACAAGTTGACAAAGTACCCTCCGATTGATACCCTATCCATAAGCAGAACGTCCTCCGCATCGCGCACTTCCCCGGTTCAACCCAGCTTCAGATCAGGCGCCCGTATGACAATAAGAAGTTTTCCAGCGATTGTATTCATGCTCGTGCTATTGTCTTCATGCGCCCCCATGAGTCCATATGAAGCAGTCAACAGTCCTGCTCTCCTGAAAACGGTGGAGGAGGCCAGAACATATAAGGATCATTACGCTTTGACAAAGCACTTTGAGAGTCTGGCTGAAGAAATGCGCGCGAGAGCAAACGAGCAACGAAAACTGCTCGATCATTATCAGGAAAAAAGCTATCTATACGGACGGCTGGCGCAGGATCAGCAATCGCATACCTGGGCGTTGATGCAGAGGTACGAGCATGCAGCCAAGGCAAGCCTTGGCAAAGCAGCCTTGCATCATCAAATAGCGGCAAGGCTCGAACAGGAGGGTTACGTTGTATCCTCACACCAAGCAGCCGGTGGGGTTTCCAATCCACAACAAACCAATAACTGGAGTAATTGAGGTATCGCAAGGCATCTTTTGGCATTGCCTGTGTGTATGCGAGTAACTCGCAGGAAATAAGGCCCGGTGACGAAGTCCTGTGTGCTATCCTATCGTCAAAACGGCCTTTAATCGATGATATAAAAACAGTCCGGCATAGGCCATGGAGGTATCATTGTTAAAAAGGTGGTTCCCGCTGATAATTCTGGTTATCTTTGCGCTGCTCAGCATTGGAACGCTTAACCGGCTGGCGCACAATATGGCGCAGAAAAGAGACTTCTACAGCGATCCGTTGTGCTGGACGTTTTGGGACAAAACCCATCAGGGTGTTCTGGATGCTCGTCATGAAAGAGCACCGGAAAAATCTGAGGTAATCAGGAAAGGGCGCTTTCATGAAAAGCGGGACTCTTATCGCACAGACCTGAATATTTTCCCAAACCCAAACCATTCGGAACCAGGGTCAACAACAGTATAAAATAACTGTAAACGGCGTACCTATTAATTCGGCGAGCAAAAAGTACAAGCGTCATACCGGCGGAAGTCGGTATCCAGTGACGTTCAAAGCACG
The DNA here is from genome assembly GCF_055385915.1 of Nitrosospira sp. TNL300. Taxonomy (NCBI): domain Bacteria; kingdom Pseudomonadati; phylum Pseudomonadota; class Betaproteobacteria; order Nitrosomonadales; family Nitrosomonadaceae; genus Nitrosospira; species Nitrosospira sp. TNL300. The sequence goes on from NZ_AP041005.1 coordinate 1,603,166, forward strand.
CCATTATTGGTTAGGGCTGAATTCCGGTTTGCTGGATGCGAGTCAGGCCCGGAATGACGAGATTCATAGTGTTTTCTGGCCGGATCGATAAGGAAGCGCTGATGGAGTGCACCTGCCTCCTACAGCGGCTCATTTAGCCTGCCTTGATCTGCCTTAGCCCGCATAAATCAATCCAGCTATAGCCCCCTACCCTTGCAGCACCCGTAGCCAGGATGCCTTATTCCTGACACTGCGATATCATGATGGAAGGTTGATCGATACCTTCCATGCCTGATATCAATTCTTTTTTCTCTGCCGGCGGTGCTCTGGCCCGTAGTGTGCCAGGTTATACAGTGCGTTCACTGCAGAGGAAAATGGCTCAAACAATTGCTGATACCATTGCCTCCAGCACGATCCTGATTGCCGAGGCCGGGACGGGCACAGGTAAAACCTTCGCCTATCTGGTACCTGCCTTGCTGACAGGTGGAAAGGTGATTATTTCCACCGGGACAAAGACTCTGCAAGACCAGTTGTTCAACCGTGACATTCCTACCGTGCGCAGCGCGCTTGAGATTCCCGTTACCGTGGCTTTATTGAAGGGGCGGGCAAATTATGTTTGTCACTATCATCTGGAACGTACCTTCCAGGAAAGCCGCCCTGCCCTCGTCAGCCGCGAAGAGGTAAAGTATCTGAACTTGATTGAACGCTATGCCAAGGTCAGCAAGAGCGGAGACAAGAGCGGTTTGAGTGAAGTACCAGAAAATGCATCCATCTGGCAGTACGTCACCTCCACCCGCGATAATTGCCTTGGTTCGAATTGCCCGCACTACAAGGACTGTTTTGTCATGGAAGCACGCAAACAGGCCCTGTCAGCAGATGTGGTGGTGGTAAACCACCATTTGTTCTTTGCCGACGTCATGCTACGTGATGAAGGGCTGTCGGAATTGCTCCCCACCTGCAATACAGTGATATTTGATGAGGCTCACCAGTTACCGGAAACAGCCAGTCTATTCTTTGGGGAATCGGTCAGCACCGGCCAATTGCTGGAGTTGGCCCGGGACAGCGAGGCTGAAGCGCTGCGGAGCGCAAAAGATTTTGCTCCCCTACCCCCCGCTATTGCGGCAATGGAAAAGGCCGCGCGCGATTTCCGCTTGACTGTGGAAGGTGAGAACATGCGCATGCCAGTAGCTGCAATCAAGGCAAACGCAAAATTTGCCGGTGCGCTGAGTGATTTGCAGGAAAAACTGGGCAATCTGGTCGATCTGCTCGAAAAGCAGGCTGAACGCTCGGAGGGCCTGGAAAATTGCTGGCAGCGTTCGCTGGAAATCGCCAGCCGCATAAAACGCTGGCAAGAGCAGGCTGAAGCCGAAGGCTTCGTGCGGTGGGTTGAAGTATTCAGCCAGGCACTGCAACTCAATGCCACCCCGCTTTCCATTGCGGAGATATTCAACAAGCAATTAAGCGGGCCTCCGCGCGCGTGGATATTTACTTCCGCAACCCTTTCAGTCAAGGGTGACTTCTCTCATTACAATGAGCAAATGGGGTTGAATACGGGAACCATCCCTGCGCATTCCGCGTGCTGGGAGAGTCCTTTTGATTTTGCCCATCAGGCTTTGCTCTATGTTCCCACAGGCATCCCGGAACCGAACAGCAGCAGATATACCGAAGAATTGGTGAAGGCAGCCCTGCCGGTATTGAAGGCCAGCCGGGGAAGGGCATTTTTCCTGTGCACCAGCCTGCGTGCCATGCAAAAGACATATGAACTGCTGTTGGAGGCACTCAAGCAGGAAAGACTCGACTATCCTCTGCTGCTGCAAGGCCAGGGTTCGCGCTCCCACATGCTGGAGCGCTTCCGGAAGATGGGCAATGCAATCCTGATCGGCAGCCAATCCTTCTGGGAGGGCGTGGATGTGCGTGGAGAAGCATTATCCCTGGTGGTGATCGACAAACTTCCTTTCGCTCCTCCCGATGACCCGGTGCTTGCCGCACGTATCGACAAAATCAACAAGGAAGGCCGTAATGCCTTCATGGAGTATCAATTGCCGCGCGCAGTGATCAATCTGAAACAGGGAGCCGGCAGATTGATCCGGGATGAAACCGACCGTGGCGTACTGATGATCTGCGATCCACGCCTGATCAGCAGGCCCTATGGCAGGAAAATCTGGCAGAGCCTGCCACCCATGAAGCGCACACGCAATCTGGCTGAGGTGGAAGAGTTTTTTTCGGCAAGTTCCACCGCAACCAGGGTGTGAGGCATATTTTGACTGCGGCCTTGGCGGGTTTATCCTCATGCGGGATGTGCGCTGTGAAGACAGCGATGCGTCTCAAAGCTCCCAGAGCCGTTTCTGCAACAATATAAGGTTTCGTTGCAAGGTTCTTTCGACAGGTTGGCAAAGGACCGCATGCTGCATGCCGCCAAACCAGGAGAGCCAAAAGGCCGAATAGAAATAGGGCAAGATTGAAAGAAGGAGGTTTTCTATGAGCGGTCGCGCAGTTCCGTCACACCTTCTTTTTCTGCACAATGATTGCAGCAGAACATTGCCCCGCTTTTCTCCAGGCCGTGCCCAATGATTCGAACACCACAGTGGGTGCAGGTAGGCGCAAGCTGGTTGATGGCACATTCGAAGCTGTCAAACGTGTAGGTTTTATTCGAAACGATTACCTGAAAGGCTTTATCGTAGTCGTTCCCGCATCCGTCACATTTCGGCATACGCTCCTCCTCTAGGGCTGAAAACGAGCCTTCCAATAGGCCCGGCTGCACTGCTGCAATTAAAATCCAAAAAAACTTCTATTCCACTGCCTCGCCAGATGGCACGAATCGTTTGTTCCTTCCGGTTATAAAAATGACACTTCCCGGAAGCGTGGCAGCCCAAGCCAGACGAAGGATTTATCCTGATGTTGGGATTGCCGCGGACACGAACCCATCAATCCAGCAACCTGGCGAATTGCTTATCAGAGACTATAAACGCGCACAAATATACTCTATCTCTGCGTGGCTCGGTGCGCTATCGAACATAGTATCCAGGGAGAGGATGGGGGTATTTTAATTTGGTCGGTTAATTGCCAGCCTGTTCGTTATGAAATCTCGGATTATTTGCGACTTTGAGCGGAAGATAACAATAGCCCAAACGGTTCATATAGCTTGAAAAATTTCAATTTTGTCATACGTTTTAAAATACCGATGAGGTTATTAAGCGGTTTTTGACGCTAACACCGCCCTTGCCGGTTCAGATCAGGTTATTCAGCGCAGCTTTCTTGAGGAGAAATAAGAATGAAAAAAATTCATGCCGCCATTCTTGCCCTGGGATTCGTTACTGGTAGCGTAAACGCGGCCGATTTTTCTTTCACGGGAAACTTTGAACATGATGACGAGGTACAGGAGTTCAACTTTACCGTGACCGCGCCGACGTCTGACGTTACCTTGCGTACCTGGTCTTACGCCGGAGGGACAAACGCCGCTGGAGCGGAGGTTGCCCGAGGAGGATTCGATCCCATCGTTGCATTATTTGACGGATCGGGAAATTTGGTCGGGCAGAATGATGACAGCCATCTGGTCCCCGATTCGGTCAGCGGATATGCTTTGGACTCTTTGCTGACGCGCGATCTCTCCGCTGGAAATTATACTGCCACCGTCACTCAATATATCAGCTTTGCCAATGGACGCCTGTTAGCTGATGGCTTCCACGGTACCGGCTATACAAACTTCGGTGGCCGTGATTCGCATTGGGTACTGGATATTTTGAATGCCAGCTCCACCTCAGTCGGCGCTTCTTATATCTCTGAAGTTCCTTCTATCCCGGAGTCCGAATCCTATACTCTGCTGCTGGCGGGGCTCGGCCTGATTACGTTCGTGATACAGAGTTCTTCAAGAAAGCAAATGCCGGTATGAAGTAGGGGAGTAGTGAAATAATCTGTCTTTTTACTCAATCGCGTGTGCTACCGTACAGAAAAAAACAGCGGTGGCGGCTATAGTGGTAGCTCGAAAATAACCGGAGGGTAACATTATGAGCTATCTGAAACCTGTTCTTACCGCAACCATGCTGGCGCTGGCGCTCGGGCTTCCCGCCTGTAAATCCAAACAGGAAGCAGTGCGGGAACAATCGTTGGAACAGAAGGCCGATACAAAGGAAGATAAGGCGGATGTGGTGCGAAAGGAGGGGGAAGCAACCGCGGACAGCATAGAAAAACAAGATCCGGGTATGAATGCCAACAGCACGGAGCGAGCTGCGGAAGCTACGCGGGAATCGGCTGAGAATCGTGCCGACCAGATGGAAGATCAAGCCGATCGCCTGCGCGAGCAGAAATAATGGTTATAACGGTTGATCCTGGTTAACGGCAATGAGTTGCCGCTAACCTGGGTTATCCTTTTTCGTACAGTTCGGTAATCTGCCTCGCGAAGCGCTTTTCGATTTCTGAACGTTTCAGTTTCAGGGTGGGTGTCAGCAGGCCGTCTTCCACCTTCCAGGGTTCCTGTGACAGATGTACTGCCCGAATTCGGGCGTATTTGGGGAAACCCCGCAAGGTTGCCTTGATCCTTTTCAAAGCGGCTGCTCGGGTAGCCGAATGTGTCAGTGATTTGGCCTCGTCCGCTTTCAGGTCGAGACTGGAGGCAAGATTCCGCCACTCCCCCTTGTTCACTACCACCAGGGCCGTTAGATAGGGTCTTCCCTCGCCTACCACCATTACCTGGTCAAACAAGGGTTCCTGAATGATAGACATCTCCAAATCTGCCGGTGGTACTTTTTCGCCGCTGGAGGTGACCAGAATCTCTTTGATCCGCCCGCTGATAAAAACATGATTGTCAGAAATACGTGCCTGATCACCGGTATGCAGCCAACCCTCTGCATCAATCGCAGCGCGGGTTTCTTCGGGCCTGTTCCAATAGCCGAGCATGACGCCCGGACTGCGAGCCAATAGTTCATCCTGCTCACCGATACGAAGCTCTACGCCAGACAATGCGCTCCCCGTTGATTCCGGCACGATATCTTGCATGCGATTAGCTGTCAGAACCGGGGAGGCTTCAGTCAATCCATAACCTTGCAGAAGCGGCAAGCCCAACCCAATGAAGTGCTTTGAAACATCCGTGGCAAGTGGACCGCCTCCACTTACCGCAAGCCGGAGCCTCCCTCCAAATGCGGCCAACGCTTTGTCAGCTACCAGTTGGCGTAAAAGGGGCCATGCCATTCGGTGCCATAGTCGCTCCTTCCCCTGCCTTTGCACAGCGGTAAAGTGTTCCCAACCAAGTGCAACAGTCCAATCGAACAACAACTTGGCAATCCGTCCTCTCTCATGCACCTGCTGGTTCATCTTGTTGCGAATACCCGCATAAATTTGCGGCACGGCAACGAATACACCAGGCCGCACGGATTTCAAATCCTCCGGCAAATCTTTCAGAGAACGGGCATAGGCCACGCTGCTCCCTGCCATGAGGGGAACGTAATAGCCAACAGTGCGCTCGAGCATATGGGAGAGCGGCAGGAGCGAGAGATAGACGTCCTCCGGATAGCCGGATATAGCCTGAAGTGTTGCCTCCGCATCCCAAAGCACATTGAAGTGCGAAAGCATGACACCCTTAGGCTTGCCGGTCGTTCCGGAAGTATAAACAAGTGTGGCAAGCGCGTGAGGATCGGACGCGTGAAATTTGCCCTTGCTACCAGAATTGCCCCCATCCTCCTGATCGCTGGCATGCTCATCTGCTTCCTTCAGCCATTCATCCACACCCTGCAACATCCTGCCCTCGCTACCATCGGCTACCGGGTTTTCAACAGATAGTATCTTGTGCAATTCGGTAAGATGTTTGCACCGGGGAGCGAGCGTTTCCCAGCGCTTTTGAGTGCCTACCAGGAGTAACCGGGTGCCGGAATCCTCGAGAATGTAGGCGATGTTATCAGACGCGTCAGAGGGGTACAGAGGCACCACCACGAGTCCGACAGCGAGTGCAGCCTGATCGAAGCAGACCCATTCAATAGAATTGCGCAGCAGGATCGCAACACGATCACCCGGTTCGAAATTCTCCCGCATCAGCGCACGCTTCCAGCGCGCCACGCGCTCACCGATTTCCTGCCAGTTATATTCCCGCCATTTCCCGCTCTCGACATCAAACTGCCGGTAAGCTATCGATCGCGGGGTACGTTTGACCCGAATGGCAAAAAGTCCTGCCAGTGTTTGAGCCTCTTCACATGAAATGATATTTGTCTTCCGCTTCTGCCCCATCTGCACGACTCACTTATGGTTTTGCTGCCTCCACACTTCTTCTCACTCCCAGGTCCGAAAAAAACAAGGGACGCACGCTCTTCCACAGGGCTGGATCAGCCTTTGCTCAAGCAGTCATGCGACGGGGCGACATAACAGCCATCAGACCCAGGAGCAAATCAATCGTATCCCGAGAAGAGCATGATACGGCAAGGCTCGGGGATAGTGGGGATAGTGGAAGCGTAGACAATAATCTGTCCCATGTTATTGATACCGGCAGCGCTCGCTAGAACAATTCCGGCCGGCAGCTCAACCAGCGAATTGGGGTCTGTCATGCCCACGCCATTGGGGCCGGTGATAAAAGTGTGCTCATCACCTGCGGCTGTGCGGGAGTAGCCCACCACCTGCTCGGCATCATTGATGTCATAGGCACCAGTGGAATCTCCTCCCAGCGTCCCGAGATCAGTCAGTGTTTTGCTATTGATGTCCAGGATATATGAGCGTGCGGACACAGGGGAAACAAAACAAAGTCCGATACTCAGGGCTGCTACCAGCATCAGGCTCTGGATTTTAGAGCTAGGCTCAGGACCTATTAATTTTGGGATTCACGGAAGTGAGCGGATGTGATTCACTTATGTCAGGAGGAGTTGCCATGAGTGATCTTTTTATGCTGTCAGAGAAACAATTCAACCGCATAAAGCCTTATTTTCCCTTGTCCCATGGGGTGGCGCGTGTGGATGATTTGCGGGTGCTCAGCGGGATTATTTACGTGATAAAGAACGGCCTGCAATGGAAGGACGCTCCCAAAAGCTACGGCCCGCACAAGACGCTCTACAATCGCTTCATGCGCTGGAGCAGGATGGGTATATTCAACCGCATTTTTGCGGAACTGGCTGGCAAAGAGGAAACGCCCGATCGGCTAATGATTGACGCCACACATCTGAAGGCGCACCGTACGGCAGCCAGCCTTTTAAAAAAGGGGATGTTCCCCGCCGTATCGGTCGCACCAAGGGCGGCTTGAATTCAAAACTCCATGCCGTGTGCGACAGCATGGGCAAGCCTGTTGTCCTGCTGCTCTCCGAAGGGCAGATGAGCGATTACAAGGGTGCGGCCCTGTTGTTGCCTGTTCTACCCAAGGCAAAAGAGTTGCTGGGGGATCGCGGCTATGATGCTGACTGGTTCAGGGCAGCCCTCAGAGAAAAGGGTATTACGCCCTGCATTCCCCCGAAGAAGAACCGTAAAACCCAGATCGAATACGACAGGGAACTCTACAAGCAACGCCACAAGGTAGAAAATATGTTCGCCAGGCTCAAGGACTGGCGACGCATCGCCATGCGTTATGACCGTTGCGCCCACACCTTCTTCTCCGCCATCTGTATCGCCGCTACCGTCATCTTCTATCTCAATTAATGAGTCCTGAGCCTAGGAGTAATTTTCATGATTTTCTCTCCGACAAGAGACGGTTTTAGAGATGCGGAACTCTCCAGATTTGATGGAAGATGAACGTTTAAACGCTCATCTTCATCTGGCACGACTTTCGAGTTTACTCAAAGAACGGGGATATATTCCGCGATACCTTCAAGATTCACGGTCTCGTACGTGAGCTGGGCTCCAGTACGATCTACGACAAAGCCACGGCCGTGAATCAGGATGCCCATTGTCTTGAAGGTCTGCCGCAACTCTTCTCCCAGCTCAACTGGTGGCAGAACCAGTGCGAAATCCATAGAAGGTTCATCCGCAGCGCCAGACCTGAAATTTACTGAGATAAGCGTCCCCATTACTGTTTGCTGCTGAGTAATCTGTGCTCCGCGAAATACGAAATGGCCTTCCGAGCCTGTATATTCTAGGGAGGCCTCTTGTGGCTTTTCTTTCGCACCCAACGGACCCACTGCTTGAGGAAAAAAAACGACGCGTTTTACACCTTCCTGATCAACAAATGTAAAACGACTGGGATTTCTCTTCGGGTGTTCAGAATTGCCCAGGCTGGGATTTCTCTCCAGGTGTTCGGAATTGCCCAGCAATGCCTTTTTTGAATCGTGTTTGACGTGTATCCGAACCCCCTTTGCACCGGGAGGCAGGGGGTCCCAGAGGTGAACGACACCGATAGGCGTAATTGCGTCTGTGGCAGGTTCTTGATGCGGTGGATCAGCGACAAAATCAAAATCATAAATGCCGTCTGGCGGCGGCTGAATGAAGACAACAGGTTCTAACCGCGGATTTGTCCAACCCTCGCCCGGTATATTTCCTGACGCGCTAATTCGCAATTTAGGCGGATGATTTTCCAGAACAAATAACTCAACATCAAGAACTTCCAGAATTTTTTCCATTTTTGACTTCCCCCGTCATTTGAAATGAGTGGAGCGCTCTGCGATAGCAATGCTTCGGTTTGTGCTACTGCCATTCTTTATAGCCAAGGAAAGTAAAATAACAACCACATTCGCATTATCTATCTGTATAACCTTTTACAGAGCAATGGTCATCGGAAGGATGAGCGGGGAACATACTGGAAAGGGCTAAACAGCAAAAGTGTTCTGTTCACAGCGCCTGTGGCCCGCTTGATTTCGGGTTACAGCAACCGGTTGCGAAACAGCCATGCGGCGAAAGGCAGCGTAACTGCCGACATGATCAGGAGCGGAATCAGATCATAGCCGACCATGAGCAAGTCAGCCCCTTCCAGATACACGCGCTGCATCAGGTCAACAGCAAAGCGGAGGGGATTGGCCAGAGTAACAGTTTGAAGAAATTCCGGCATGTTGCGCACCGGTGTGGTCAGGCCTGAAAGCATTATGAGCGGCATCACCAGCATGAAAGTATAGAGCATGGCCTGCTGCATAGTGGTACAAACCGCTGAAATCGCCAGACCCAGTCCTATGCTGGCAATCATGAACAATGCCAAACCGGTATAGAGTGTTACCAGCGAGCCGGCAAGCGGCACCTCGAACCAGTAGAGCGACACCAGGAGGACGATGGTGGATTGCAGCAGACCTATTGCAACGATTGGAATCACCTTGCCTACCATGATTTCCATGGGTGAAAACGGTGTCACCAGTAACTGATCGAACGTACCGTTCTCGCGCTCACGGGCAACAGTGAGCGCAGCCAGCAACATTGTCTGTATCATGCTGAGCGAGGCGATCAAGCCCGGCATCAGATTCCAGCGGGTCTCCAGATTGGGGTTGTACCAAGCGCGTGTCTCAACTGTAAGGGGCTGCCTCGCGTTGCCACCTAACGTCGTGTTATATGATTCGATAATTGAAGCGACATACCCCGCGGCAGAGCCGGCGCTGTTGGAGTTGCGCGCATCGAGAATCAGTTGTACCGGGGCAAGCTCGCCTGCATTCACTTGCTGCTCGAAGCGTGGTCCGATCTGTATTACCATCAGGACCTGCTGGGAATCGATCACTCCCGCGATATCCCGCTGTGTTTGCAAGGTTGCGACACGCTGAAAAACACCGGTTCCATCCAGACGCGCTATCAATTCAACGGAGGCACCACCGCGGCTCTGATCAAGCAAGGCATAAGGCACGTTGATGAGATCAAAAGTGGCAGCGTAGCCGAATAAAAAGCTTTCCACCAGCGACGGGACGACAAGAATGACCCGATTGGCAGGATCTTTCAGGATCGCCAGAAACTCCTTGCGGCACAGACTGATAATGCGGCGCACGAGGTCGAGCATGAGGTCAATCCAGTTTCTTGCGGGTAACAAAGCGCGCGAGGCCGAGCAGCAACACTGCATAGCCTGTGAGAATCGCATAATTCCGTATTATCAGCGGCCACACATCGCCAGCGAGATACAACGTCCTGATCAATTCCATGAAATAAGTGGCCGGTAGAATCTTTCCAACCAGCTGAATGACAACAGGCACGTTGCGCAAGTCAAAGAGAAAACCGGAAAGCATGAGTGATGGCATGAAGCTGGTAATAATTGCGATTTGACTGGCAGTGAACTGGTTTTTGGTAATGGACGAGATGACCAGGCCGAAACCCAGCGCCACCAATAGATAGAGCATCGAGCCGCCCAGCAGGATCAGCAGGGAGCCGCGTATAGGCACCTCGAACAGAAAATGCGCCGCGGCCAGGCATATCCCGAGACCCATCATACCTACCAGAAAATAGGGGACAATTTTCGCCAGCAGGATTTCCGTGGGGCGCACGGGCGAGACGAACAATGCTTCCAGGGTGCCGCGTTCCCACTCTCGCGCCATCACCATCGCGGTGAGAAAGGCTCCGATGAGTGTCATGATCAGAACGATCAAGCCCGGCACCAGATACCATGTACTGGAGTTGGCGGAGTTGAACCACAAGCGTTCCACCAACGTGATTCTACCCTCGGTCGTAACCGGCGAATCTGCTTTTCGATCAGCCTGTCGCAACGTCCACTGGCCAACAATACTGTTGATGTAGTTTCGAATGATTGTTGCGCGGGTGGAATCTGTTCCATAGGCCAGAAACTGGACTTGTGCCTCGCCTTCCCCCAATCGTCGGGAAAAATCGCTGGGTACCCGGAAGATTCCCTCTACTTCGCGCGCCAGCATCAAGCGCTCTGCCTCCTGCATGGATGGAACTCTTACAGGTGAAATATACGAGGAAAGTTCCAGGCCTGAGACAACGTCGACCGAAGTGGGTGATGCATCTTCCAGTACGATTGCAATGTGCGCATTCCTGACATCAAGTGACAAGCCGTAACCGAAAATGAGGATCAATATGATGGGCAAGCCAATTCCAACTGCGAGATTGCTTTTGTCTCGCAACAGTTGACGTATTTCCTTTCGAATCAGGGAAATGAGGCGTAGCTGAAAGCCGAGATAACCCCGCTGGCCTGATTGACTGTTTTTTCCACTCATAAGCTCGGTGCTCTTTCAGTCGATTTATCTCGTTCCCGCTCGCGAGCAACGATACGAATGAATGCCTCTTCCATCGTCAGCGTGGCATCCTTCCCCCCGGCTTGCTCGCGAACCTCGTATGGCGTTCCCATGGCCACTAACCTGCCGTTGTCCTGGATTACGATACGATCGCAATACTCCGCCTCCTCCATGAAATGAGTTGTAATGATGATCGTGGTGCCCATTTCCGACAGTGCAGTAATGCGACGCCAGAACTCTCGCCGCCTGAGTGGATCGATCCCGCTCGTGGGCTCATCCAGAAACAGGATTTCAGGCTCGTGCAGCAGGCCAACCGCCATGGCAAGCCCTTGGCGGAAACCTCCCGGTAACATCCCGCTGGGAGATTGTTCCCTCCCTGCAAGATCGAATTGCTGAGTGACGGTCTGAATACGCTTGCGCAGCCGTTCGCCGAAAAGACCATAGGCGCCACCGAAAAACTCAAGGTTTTCCTGCACGGTCAAATCGCCGTAAAGTGCAAACTTCTGCGCAACATAGCCTATCCTTCGGCGCGCGGGAGCACGCGCATGCCGAAGGTTGACCCCCGCCACCTGGAGAAAACCGCTGCTTGCAGGTAGAAGGCCGCAAAGCATGCGAAAGGTGGTGGTCTTGCCCGCTCCATTCGGCCCCAGCAACCCGAAGATTTCGCCGCGCTGCACCGAGAAGGACACATGATCGACAGCGATAAAATCTCCGAATTTTCGTACCAGATCACGTACCTCAATGATCTTTTCATCGGACTGCCGATTTTCTCCCGAGGTAGTTGCAGACAGTGCCGGCTTCTCGAATAGGAGAGTATCTGGCGGACTCATCTGATGCTGTTCACGCAGCAGTACCATAAACCCGTCTTCAAGACGTGCTTCCATCGGGATGGCTTCAATACCGCTCAACAGCGCATCGATATCCTGCTGCCGTGCATGAGGGCGGCGGATAAAACGCACTGCCCCACTTTGGGGCACGGCATCTATGATATTTCTGGAATCATCCAGAAGTTGTGCCTGCAGAACTCGTGAAGGCTGACCTTGGGGTGGAACAGCGACAAAGCAAAGATCGCGTGCGTACTGCCGTATCTCGTCAGGTGGGCCTTCGGCAAGCAGTTTGCCCTCCTCCAGCACATGAATCCTGGTGCAACGCTCTGCTTCATCGAGGTAGGCTGTGGTAATCAACACCGTCAGTTGCTCCTCATCGATCAATTGTCCGATGATCTCCCATAGCTCCCGTCGCGACAACGGATCGACGCCCACTGTCGGCTCATCAAGCAGCAGCAGCTCGGGAGAACGCACGAGCGTACATGCCAAACCCAGCTTCTGTTTCATGCCTCCTGACAGTTTTCCCGCCGGACGCTGGGTGAAGCGGGTGAGATCAGTCATTTCCAACAGTCGGCGATAGCGCTGCCGGCGTATTTCCTGCGGCACGCCATGCAGGTCTGCATAAAGATCGAGATTCTCCTGGACACTCAGATCCTCATACAGGCCGAAGCGCTGCGGCATATAACTTATGCGATCCTGCACTGTCTGCGGGTCGGTTACGACATTCACATCCAATACCTGGAGGTGTCCGTCATCCGGTTTTATCAAACCCGCGAACATGCGCAAGAGAGTAGTCTTGCCGGCCCCATCCGGTCCGACCAGCGCAGTAAGCGAACCTGCGGACACTTCCATGGAAACGCCTGCGACAGCCTGCACGATCTGGCCGGTTTTTTTGACCGGAAAGCGCTTGTAAATATCATTTGCTACCAGTGCGGGCTGCGTTTGCTCCATCAATGCTTCACTTCATTGGAATTTCCATTATTTCCGAGAGCGATATGTACGGTGGCGGGCATGCCCAGACGCAGCCTATCTCCCGCGTCTTCCACATACACCCGTACCTCATAAACGAGGCTGGTGCGCAGTTCCTCGGTTTGTACAGGCTTTGGGGTAAACTCGGCAACCGACGAGATATAGCCGATACGACCATGAATGGGCTCCTCCGGATGACTGTCAGTAACAACCTCTGCGCTCATGCCGGGCTGGATGCGGCCGAGATCAATCTCGGATACATAGGCTCGAACCCATTTCGGATCGGTTATTGCAAGCGCATAAACCGGACGTTGTGGCGAAGCCATGTCTCCCGGTTCGAGCAGACGTGAGCGTATGACAGCATCAATAGGAGCTTTCAATTCGGCCAGATCAAGCTGGTGCCGCAGCAAGGCCAGCTCAGCACGAAAAACATTCAACTGCGCCTCCGCCTGCGCAATATCTTCCTTACGCGGCCCGATCAATGCCAGTTGCAGTGCCTTTTTGCGATTTTCGAGTTGCGCCACAGCCACTCGATGGCGAGACCTGGCATTGTCGAGATCCTGCTTGCTGACGGCAGCACCCGAGTCACTTTCAATCTCCATCAAGCGGCCCAGAAACTGTTTGGCGAGATCGGCATCGGCCTGAGCGGAAGCAACCTCAGTCCGGGCCTGTGCTATTTCCTCGGGGCGGGTGCCATTCTCAAGCCGCAACAGCGCCTGCTCCTGGGTGGCAACCTGGGCTTCGGCTTGCGCAATTTGCAACGTGAGAATCCGGGTATCCAACGTTGCGAGAACTTGTCCTGCCTTGACCCGATCTCCTTCCTCCACACGCATTTCAGCGATCCGATCGTTTCCGTTGAAGGCGAGAGAAACCTGGCGGATATCCACATTGCCAAAGAGTGTCAGGAACTCGCCATTGCTTTCCTTATGGGTTAAAAACCAGCTTACCGTTCCCACCGAAATCAGGGCAAGCCCTGCTGCTATTCCTATAAGGACGAATTTTTTATTCACCGATGATGTCAGATGCGGTTACGCTACTTTACTGAAGCGGATGACTGCATGGAAACCGTACGGTTGCCGACGCAAAACTCCTGCTTGGACGATCAGCCGGTTCGCGAATCAGTACCGCCAACGATAGCCTCAGCCGCATCTTCCAGGGCAACGATTGCGGAAGGAAGTGACGCCGCGTTGCCTGAATAAACTGCGCCAGCCAGAAGAACCAGTGCGGATGCGAGATCAAGCGCCTGCTTCAGGGTGGTGATATGCTTTACTGCTGCTTTTGCCTCCTTGACGCTCGACTGCAGTCGCTCAAACGCAAGCTGGCTATCTGCCAATACCAGCCCTATCGCACTTGTGTAAAGGCTGGAGGCTGTATTCAGAAGTAAAATCTCCTGACAATCGAGCTCATCCCACTCTGCCTTGCTCAAGCTGGCACGATGCTGGATGCGCCAGTCCCCGAGCGCAATTGCTGCATCCCGGAACTGATTGCCCAATTCGAAAGCGTCATCGGACGAAAGCTTGTCCATGCGTTTATTCTCTTTCTTTGTTAGTCTCTTTTAATGCGAAACATCGAGCAAATGCCGGTAAGCCATGCGAAGGTCTGCGACATAGGGTTTGAATTGCTTGTCCAACTCGTTACTGCCGATCTTTTTGCGGTGCTCATACAGATACTGATGCGCATTAGCGATTTTATCCAGCACGGCAATATAACCCTGCGCACTCCTGATCCGGGTATTTACACGGCCCAGCGATTCGGCCTTCGCCTCTCTTGCAAGCGCCATTGCAACAGGTTCCATGGGATTGTCCGGCGCATACATGAAATTGTCATAATACCTGCCGAGCAGCGCCGTTTCTACCTGTAAATCGGCAATCATGCCCTTCTCCACGATTTTTCGCGTAGCCTGAATTACATGCTGAAGCGGCTGATTTGCATCACGGACCAGTTTCCTGAGTTCATGGAGCCGATAACCCGCAGTTACAGCGCGTGCGAGCAGCGTAGATAGTGCTCCCACCGCCTCTTTCTCTTCGGAAGTCAGCAGTGTCGCCCTGCTGAGATTTGTACTCAATTCTTTTAGTGATTTATCATAGGGATGAGTGTTACCGGCGGCCAGGTTGCCTAAACCTTGCATATAGTCTGTCACGGTTTGCTGGAGCAGATCCAGGCTGGCTCGCTGCGCCTCCCGTCGTATTTTCTGTGCTTCCAGCTCGCCGTGGAATTTCTCTGGCTGGTATTGTTTGCGGCGATCAAGTGCGGCCACATAGTCCCTCGTGAGGGCATCATAACTTGCCGCATCTGAAGAAAGAGCGGCAAAAACTTTCACTTCCCTGAAACTGGCGCATCCGGAAACAAAAGATACAAGCAGGAATATGCCGAATGCTGTCCAGAAGCTTCCGCGTATACCAATCACGTTGACATCAAGAGCGCGGGTCATCACATATTCTGTAGCTCTATCGGAAGCGATGTGTTATTCCTTTATCTTAGCTGGGAAAAAAGAGAGTTTTGTTATATTTCAAGGCTTGGCGACAAAAAGCAGTTGCACCATGGACAGCGTGTTTTCCGGCTATGGATAATATGCAGTTTCCCCGATCTTCCTCCAGTAACTGATACTCATGAGAATAATCTTCCTTGCTGCCCTTGCCGTCCTGCAAATAAGCTTTGCCCCTCCACTTCGCGCCGCTGACTCCGCAAGTTTTGTTCTCAATTATATTGGTCAGCAAATCGTACCCACTCAGACAAAATTCAAAGGGACAACTGTCGGCGGGTTGTCGTCTCTGGACTACAACGCAAGCACCACCCGTTACCTGTCCATTAGCGATGATCGCAGCAGAACCAATCCAGCGCGATTTTACGAATTATCCCTGGATCTCGCCAAATTCCAGCGCTCGGCCGAGCCCGGTATGGCAGGCGTGACCTTTCATGCCGTAACCACGATCCAGCAACCCGGTGGGGGTGCGTTCGAGAAAAACTCCGTGGATCCGGAAGGTCTCCGCTTTGACGGCAACCGCAACAAGGTTTATTGGAGCGAAGAAGGCCGCCGGGAGATATCGGGTTTCCGCAGCCCTGCGGTACGCGAAATGAATGCTGATGGCAGCCATTCTCGCGATTTCGTTGTTCCCGTTTACTACTCTCCCAGCGGCTCCCGTGTGTGGACATTTACCGGTAGTAAGGGCGTTCACGACAATTTGGGGTTTGAGAGCCTGACAATCTCCACCGATGGTACAACCCTGTATACGGCTACCGAAAACGGCCTGGTTCAGGATTCTCCCCCTGCCAACGCCTATAGAGGATCACGCGCACGTATCCTTGCCTTCGACATTGCCACCGGGAAATCAGTCGCGGAGTATGCTTACGATGTTGAGCCTGTTACGTCCGCGCCGTCCTTGCTCGGCAGTTTCGCTATCATCGGAGTGAGCGACTTCCTCGCCATCGGCGATCGCCAATTCATCACTATCGAGCGTGCACTAAATCCCAGCACAATCACACTCGCTCGCATTAACACTGGTTATACCGTCCGGCTTTATTATGCCGATGCAAGGAACGCCACCAACATTTCCGGAATGGAATCGATCGTGGGCAAGAGCATCTCTCCGATAAGAAAAGTTCTCTTGCTCGATATGTCAGACCTGAAAAATACGGATGGCTCGGCTCTGGCTATTGGTAACATAGAAGGCATCACCTTTGGTCCCGAATTCAAGGGCAAACGCACTATCTTGCTGGTGGCTGACAACAATTTCTCCAGAATGCAATTCACCCAATTTGTCGCATTGGAAATTGCCTCTGAATCGGAACTGGAGCGGTTACAATAAAAATATGAATTCTGAAAGGAATACTGCCTATTGATTTTTTTCTTGAGCTTTGTTGTCGATTACACCGGGTATATCCTTCATCGGCCGAGTTAATCGGCCTTTAAGGTCATCAACGCCCGACTGCGGTTTGGCAAGTTGTTTTAAATCTGCGCGCTGTCTGCGCTTTTCCTCGCTGTCTATTTTCATATTCTTGTCTCGCTTTTCGACCAATCCAGGCACTGCTTCTCCTTCATGATTAAAAGACCAGCCCAACATCGGTTGACCGAGGGGTAGCGCATCCCCAAGCTTACCTTCGTAGCCCGTGTTCCAGACGTGCCAGGTCTTGCCATAGCTGTTCATCTTCCCTTTCATCAACTCTTTTTCTGCAATGCCGGGGATGTTGGGAGCTACAAGCTGCCCGGAAAGAATTTCGCCGTTATGCGGATGCCAGTACTTTTTTTCCCCTTCGGGTAGCGTGTTGAAAAGCTTTTCCGAGATGATGAATTCAATGCCGTTCAGATTTGCATCCTCCGTGTTGCCATCGAATAACGCGCACTGCGCAAAATCCTCGTTTACCTGGTGGCAATAGTGATGAGCCTCCATCTGATCTTCCGGAGAATCCTTCATTGGATGGAAACCGACCAGATAAATGTCAAATGATTTCAAGGGAGAACCGCTCTGCAACAGCTTTGCGCCTGCTTCCAGAATTTTCGTTTTGGGCGTTTTTGCCTCACCTCCTGGGTTGGCATGGGGTTCCGAGGATTCCTGTGCGAACACCTCTTGCACAGGGTTAAGCAGTCCAGTGCTTGCCAGTAAAGCAAAACACGAAATAATTAAAAAATGCCCGCTCAATCCCTTCATACCGTCCCTTTCGAATGGAATGTATTCATTTAAGAATATTGCATGTTTCCTCACACTCGTCCGTACGGTGGCACACAGGAATGAGCTATAGCAATATGCTAAAAATGCTACTGAATATACTTCTCCAAGGATCTCTCAAGGAAATAGCGTAGAAATAGCGTTATTCGCTTCCCATCATAATGCCTGCTGAATAGAGCAATTCATTCCTGCACCGCCTCTTCGCCTATCTAGAACACATAACTTGCATTCAAACCCACTATTATGTTCCGCCCCGGCGACGGTTCGTAAAAACGCCCGTTGCCTTCATTCACAATTACCGCACCGATATATTTTGCACCGCTTACATTGTCTATTCGGATGAATTCGCTGAGCTTCAAACGACCCAACTGATGTGAATAGGCAAACCGGATGTTTGCCATGGCGTACTGTTTTGTGGCTTCTGTATTGGTATCGTTGGCGTAAACCCTATCACGATAGATTGCCTCGATTACTGCCGAAAACCCCGGCAGGCCGCGCCGCCAAGCCAGTTCGGCATAGGCGGTATTGCGCGGTATACCGGGAACGAAGTTGCCATCCGCTACAGTTACGAAAGGAATGCCCACTCGTGGCTGATAGGTATAGGAATCGCGAAACCTGGCATCAAGAAAGGTATAAGACAAATATGCAGAAAGATCCGCACCGAAGCGGTGGACAGCGGCAAGCTCTATGCCTCGTCTCCTGGTATCGGTCGCATTCTGAAAAGTAGCTCTACCTCCAATATTGGTTGCCGGCAGAATCTCATCGGTAACCACACTCTCAAAAAGCGCGAGATTGATGCGTGTATTATCCGTAGCCAGCCACTTGACCCCCGCCTCGATATTGCGACTCACGCTGGGTCGAAGAGAAAAATTGAGGCCGGAGGCACCATCCGGCCGATAGGCAAGTTCTGTAAAGGTGGGTGTCTCGAAACCCCATCCGCCGCTGGCGTACAGGTTGAGCGTCGGTGTCGCCTTGTATAGCAAACCCAGCACTGGATTCACGTTGCGAAAAGCCAAGCTGCCGCTATCATCGCCATTGCCGGGGCGGACAAAAAAATCCTCGGACTTGAATTTCACATCGGTGTAACGCACTGCGGCAGAAAGCGTCCATGACTGCGTAAAATGCCACTCGGCCTGCCCGTATTGGCTGAAACTGCTGACGGTATTATTTTCATTACGGCGCAAATCTCCACGCACACCAAGGATTGCGCCAGAGAAATTCTCGAACCCCTTGCGGCGCTCCTTGAAAATTTCGTACTCGATACCTGCGGTCAACGTGAACGGACGTTCTCCCCTGCTCCGATACGTCCATCGCAAGCCTGCTCCCCCGAATTGCCGATCAAGATCGACCACACCGCCCGAACTGGTTGCAGGAACCTGCGCGCCGCGTGGTACAGCAAGAAACTGCTCTATCTGCCGGGTTCCTGCATAACCAATCAGCTTGATCTTGTTCGAAGCAGAGAATCTGTGTTCATAAACCGCACCGCCCTGAGTATTGTCGATACTCTTGCGGGTGTTGAAGGTGTGAGCGCTGATATCCGCCTGGCGGGGATTCTCGATAACCTGAGCATGCGTGAGCCCGAGCGGATCCTTCGTGTTGCCCTGATGCAGTTCATTGGCTACCAGAGTGAGTGTCGCGTCGTGGTCAAACCTGTACGTAGCTTTTGCGCTGGCCTGATAACGCGTTGCCCCACTGTGATCGCGGTAGCCGCTTGTCTGAAAGCGGGAAAGATCGACTACGTAGTTGAATGGACCAACTGTAACATCCGTTCCACCCAATGCCCCCCCCAGCTTGATCTCCCCGCGAGAGGTGCCGTAGCTGCCGCCCAGGAGGGTTCCGGATAACGTGGTTTCGTTTGGGCCATCCTCCGTGTATGCCTGTATTACCCCCCCTGAGGCATTGCCATAGATGGCAGAGAATGGCCCGCGCAATACCTCGATACGCTTGGTTGAACCGAGGTTGATATTCGCCGCCTGGCCTTGACCATCCGGCATGGTGGCGGGAATATCATCGACGAATATGCGTATGCCACGAATGCCGAAAGTGGAACGCGCGCCAAAGCCACGGCTGGATACTTGCAGATCCTGTGCGTAATTCTGACGATTCTGAATGACGAGACCTGGAACGCGAGAGAGAGCCTCAGAAAGATTAATCCGGGGCTGAGCCTCCTGAATAACCTTTGTCTCCACCACATCGATAGACATCGGCAAGGAGAAACTCGATTGTTCAGTGCGGGTGCCGGTAATAACGACTGGATTGAGAACTGGCAAAGACTTCCCTGATGCTTCGACTGGCTGTGCCTCGGCCGCGGTATTAGTCGGAGTCTTGGATCGTACAGAAGGCGAATCCGATGCGAGCACGAGGTTCGGCAAGCCGGTCCCGATAGCGACGAGCGCAAGGTTCAGGATTTTCAACGGTTTT
Source organism: Nitrosospira sp. TNL300 (assembly GCF_055385915.1). NCBI lineage: Bacteria > Pseudomonadati > Pseudomonadota > Betaproteobacteria > Nitrosomonadales > Nitrosomonadaceae > Nitrosospira > Nitrosospira sp. TNL300. Next base: position 1,623,080 of record NZ_AP041005.1, read on the forward strand.
TGCTTTCCGTCGGGACATCGGGCAATTGAAGAAGCAGCGAGAGGCTGACTGAGCCTCTCCTGCTATTGACATCCTCCCCGGCATGAATGCTGGAGATTCCTACGGCGCTCAGGCGCGGCATTGAGCCACTCCTGAGCCGCTTCGGTTGGTTCTTGGGCTGAGGGCCTTACTGTGCGACTCATGTCTCCGCAAGCGTTACTTTCCGCCTATCCGGCGGTAGCCTCGTGAGAGGGAAACTTATATGTATTACATACATGCCGTCATTGAGGGCGCAATTGCCCACTGGTAGCAAAAAGGAAAATACAACGAATGCAAGTAAAAAACAAGGACGGCAACAAAGTCCGCGCTATCCTTCCCCGACCAGGTTCGACGGCTTCGCCTAAAGGTTGCTTCGCAACCAGATCACTTGGACGAGGTTTGCCGCGCATTCCAATCAACAAATCCAAATCAAACGGGAACCTTCCTTATTTTTAATAGCCCGGCTGACCACCCATCCCACCCCCAGGAGGAGGAACCAGAGAGGGAAAAGAAGAACCTGACGATGAACGGGAGGAAGTCTGTTCCACCTTCTGCTTTCCCGCCGCTGCTTCTTTATTAACTTTTTCTACCGCCTCATTTATACGGGACTGCTCGGAAGTGGCCGACCTGTTGATGGCGGCGTTATCGGCATTAGCCTCCTTGATCATACAGTCGTGGTAAGTCTGTATCTGTTTCTGCCACTCATTGATCTTCCCCACACTCCGATTGAAGGCATCAACACTGCTTGAATCCACCACTGGCGTTTCAGGCATCGCGCCGCAGCCGCTGGCGGACCAAGCACCTTTTTCGAAGATCCCCGCGTTTGCGGCAAACGCGGTAATGAGTAGTGCAACTGATACTGAAATATAAATGATTCGACTCATATAGCGCCTCCCGTGATTGACAGAATGTGATTGCACCAGCTCAGCCATAATTCCTTCTTTCGTCCGCACGGATCAAAGGTTGCGGCAAGTCAGAGAAATGTTTGACATCCTCCCCGGCCTAAAGGCCGGAGATTCCTACAGCGCCCAGGCGAATGCCTGGGTCGCTTCGGTGGGTTCCTGCTGCTGGCGGCATTACCGCACCGCTCACTTCACAGGCGAACCGGGCGTGTCCCGCCCTTAAAACATTGATTGCGCCGACCACATCGGCGTTTTTCTCGAAGCCGCATTCCACACAAAGAAATTGCGCTTGCGTTTGGCGGTTGTCTTTGGACACATGGCCGCAGCATGGGCATGTGCGGCTGGTGTTCTGTGGTGGTACGGCGATGAGCCAGCCACCATTCCACGCCAGCTTGTAGTCCAACTGACGACGGAACTCGAACCATCCTTGGTCGAGGATGCTTTTGTTCAGGCCAGACTTGGCCCAAACATTTTTACCCGGTTGTTCAGTGCTGCCTGCCGCTGACCTGGACATATTGCGAACCTGCAAATCCTCGATATACACCATCGCGTGGTTTTGGCTGATAGCTGTCGTGGCCTTGTGCAAGTAGTCGCGGCGGGCGTTGCCGATACGGGCATGAATCTTCTGGACTCTGGCCTTGGCCTTCTTCCAGTTGTTGCTGAACCTGGTTTTGCGGCTAACTGTTGAGCGGCGCAAGGTGACTGCCATCCGACAGCGTGGCGAAGCGGGCGATGCCCATGTCGATGCCGACAGCGCAGCCTTTCGGTATCGGTTGCTCGACTTCCCGCCCGGTCTGGATCGAAACGTACCACTTGCCGCAGGACTGTCTGACGGTGACGTTCTTCACCGTGCCGAGCACGTCTCGGCTGTTGCGATAGTGCAGCCAGCCCAGCTTTGGCAGGAAGATGCGGCTGTTTGCCTGATCGAGCTTCACCCCTTGCGGATAGCGGAAGCTGTCGCTCCGACCCTTCTTCTTGAAACGCGGGAAGTCGGCACGCTTGGCAAAGAAGTTGGCGTAGGCCCGCTCCAGATCCTTGAGTGTCTGTTGCAGGGCTTGGGAAGGGATTTCTGCCAGCCACGCCGTGGCAGCCTCTGCCTTCCATTCAACCAGCAGCGCGCATAACCCGGCATAGCCGAGCTTCTTCTCGCCCTGCTCGTGTCGTTCCTTCTGCAACGCCAGCGCCTTGTTATAGACGAACCGGCACGAACCGACGAAGCAGCGCATGCTGCGCTGCTGTTCGCCGTTGGGCTTTAGCTCGAATTTATAGGCCTGGAGTCGTTGCATGGCTCAAATTATAAATTTGGATGGACGCTTCCAGCGTTCGCGCTATCCATCTCCCCCATGAATGGAGGGGCTTTCCGCGCAAATTTGGTAAAGCGAGCGACTTATATTCGTGCTGATATCGCTGCGATCAGCTGGCGATTGAAGAACATACGCCAGCATCTTAATATAGCCGGTTTGTAAACGGCAAGAACGAGTCATGTCAACATCCGCTCATCCCATCAGCCTTATGCAACCCACTGCAAACGCCTGGCGCGATGTGCTGGCAAAGTCCGTGCTATTCTTTTTTGGCATAGCGCTCTGGTACAAAGGGTTGAGCTTTTATGCCTATTATCTGCTGCCGCTCGCCTGGGTGATAGATGGAGGACTGGGTCGCTTTGGAAAAACAGTCAGGGAACCTCTAGTAATCGGCATGCTTCTGTTATGCTTTGTCCTCGCCCTTGGCATACTCTGGAGCGATCACCCTGATCTTGGCTTCAAGGTCTGGCGAAGATATTTTGCCTTTCTCGTTTTTATTCCTTATCTAGGTCTTTTAAATAAGGAACGTCTACCTTGGGCAATCTATGGAGCGCTCCTCGGTTATTTTGGAGCGCTACTCATCGGCTTATATCACTGGCTGGTAATGGGCGTACAAGGTATTCCGGCTTTGGGGATGCCTTACCTTCATTTTTCATCAATGCTTGGGATAGGAGTCATACTAGCGCTTTACCTTACAGGCGCAAGCAAAAACAAAACAGGAAAAGCACTTTTTTGGGCTCTCGCCCTTTTTTTACTTTTTATTCAGTTTAATCAGAATGCGCGTGGAATTCTCGTAGCCACTCTCATTTCCTCTGTATTTCTAGTTTTCTTCCTTTGCAGAAAAAAACTCACAGGACTCTTTACCTTTATAGCGATTCTCTCCTTTGCTGCAAGCTTCTCTGCCTACAATAGCTCCAGTTTTGGGGAAAGATTGGGTCAAGCAAAGCACGACATTGAGCTTTTAGAGCAAGAAAACTTTAATAGCAGCATAGGGTACCGGCTAGCCCTTTGGGATGTGGGTATCCAAGGAATTAAGGAACATCCCTTTTTTGGTCATGGCACAGGGATGGCCGCAGTTTATTTCAATAATACAGTTGGAAAATATAAGAGTAGTCTATATAAAAAGGTATTGCAGTTTCATAGTACTACTTATCACTACCACAATGATTGGATCGAGATTGGAATGCACGTCGGATTTCTCGGCCTGATGGCTTATGCTTTACTCTTATGGGGTTGGTTTCAGACCCTAGCTACGCGAGGGCATGCGGCACTTGCCACTGCTTTAGTCAGTTTTATTTTCGTGTGTGGTTTGGTTGATAATCTTGTATTCTTTCGACAAATTATTTTCCTCCTTATTGTAGTGACGGCCATCTTCATCTCGTATAAAGGAATAGGAAATACCTCAACTCGAGTCTTTACTAGCTCACACAATATGTAACCAAGAATCAGTAAAAGAAACTGATCGAAAATCTAGATATCAAATCTAATGCGAGTTTGCTTTGTATCCCACACTGCCCGGCGAAATGGGGCAGAATTGGCTCTTCTCGAATTACTACAAGGATTACATAAGCTCGGTGTCGAGTGCCTTGTATTCGTACCAAAGAAAGGTCCACTCCTTTCAGATCTGGATGGGCTAGGCATAAAATGGCGCCAGTTGAATTATCGCTGGTGGTGGAAATCAAAAGGGAGAGCTCTTCCCCTTCGCATTCTACGAACTCTGCAAGGATTAATAGCAGTCCTTCGAATGGCGTGGATAATTCGAAATTGGAACTGCGATTTAGTTTACACAAATACAATCGCTGTAAATACAGGCGCCCTTGCGGCTTGGATAGTTCGGAAGCCGCACGTGTGGCACTTGCATGAGTCAGCTTACAGAAATCCAGATTTAAAGTTTGACGTGGGTAATCGTTGTGCAGCGTTCCTGATAGATCGCTTGTCCGCCTTTATAGTCGTAGTTTCGCACTCTATTGCAAAAGACTACTCTCGTTATATCAAATTAGAAAGAATGCATGTAATTTATCAGTCTATATCCCTTAGCGGTAGCAGTGATAATAAACCTTATTTAGATTTGAAGAAAAACAAATTTCAATGTGTGGTCGTAGGCTCTTTACAACCTGCAAAGGGACAAGATGGAGCGATCTCAGCAATAGCTGAAGTGGTTCGACGTGGAATAGATGTTCATCTAGTCTTGGTTGGTGATAGCGAGGCATGTTTTCGTGCGGAGTTAGAACGGCAAGTTAAGACTCTAGGCCTAGAGCGCCGCGTGCATTTTATCGGATATTCAAACGACCCAATTCGGTTTATCCGAATGGCCGATGTTGTTCTAATATGTTCGCAATGGGAAGCTTTTTCTCGCGTTACGATTGAAGCAATGCTTGCAGGCAAGGCTGTGATTAGCAGTGGGCGAGGTGGAACAATTGAACTCATTAGAAATGGTGAAAATGGTTTCCTATACGAATGGGGAAATCACATTCAGCTGGCTGATAAAATACAGTTTTTATATGAAAATCCGAATGAAAGATATCGCCTAGGTACGACTGCCCACGCTTGGGCTCAGAGGAGATTCACTCAAGAGCGGTATGCGAATGAAGTATTCGATCTTTTAAGCAAAGTAGTAGAGAATAAAACCTAACTGGCTCTTTGCGTAACCTTTTTTACCATTTATAAAGTTTATCCCCACCTCCCTGCTTTCTACCAAGGGTTGTCGTTCAAGCATAGATTAAGATGCGCATTTGTTTTATATCGCACTCTAGTAGCCGCTATGGCGCTGAACTAGCACTGTTAGAGCTATTACAGGTTTAACAAAATTAGGTATCAAGTGCCTAGTTTTTGTCCCCAAAAAAGGGCCCCTTCTTATCGAACTTGATCGCTTAGAAATAGCTTTGATGTTAAGAATTTTTTCACGTCAAAAACGACCTTGGGCAAGAGAAGAAAGAGTCTTGGAATTAGCAAAACAGCTGAGCTTAATGTGAATCTTAAGGAAGTCGTTTAGTGGCTAAATTCGGATTGTATTTTAAAAATACATCTCCAAATTCTTCCCCTGAGTTTTCTCCAATTGTCAAACCTTAGAAGGGGCTGCCTCAGTGTGGTGACGGTGGCAATTCTTGGAAGACTGTAGAGTGGCTTGCACTTCTCGTGCTCAGTTCGGGTGGCGAGGAGTACCTCCCTTAATTCTTGTATTAATCCAAGGTATTAATAAAACCCGCGGAACTTTTAATGGCTTTCAGGTATTTAATCATTATTGCCACGGGAGCAGCCATCTTGATATATGGGATCATGAAACCGGAGCGCAACTGGGACATGATTGCATACGTCGCCGCTGCTTATTACGAGGACGGCTATAGAGGAGTGGACTTGACGCGGGAAACGTATGGAGACATAAAGAAGGGGGTAAGTGCCAAAAGATTTTCGAAACTGGTAACAGGGGAGTATCGAGAAACGGTATTTAGAGATCCCGCTTCTTTAGAGCAGCAACTCCCATTCTATTCACCTAGAGTTGCATATGTCGAATTAATACGGCTCTTCAAGCACTTCGGCTTGAGTTACACGAAAGCAACCTACGTGATCAGCGCAATCTTCGCTTCGTTGTCTGTCCTGATACTAGGCTTAATTATTTTAGAAGCCACAGTCTCGATAGCAATACTTCCGTTTATTGTTGTGCTAACCGGATATTCGGAGATCGCCGGGCTTTCGACACCTGACGCAATGGCCTGTTTCTTTTCGCTTCTAGGAATATACAGTTTAATTAGAAAAGGAAAGCTAGAATTTTTTGTTGCGGCCATCCTTCCCGTGATCAGGACGGATTTCATATTACTTTCGGGGCTTTTAATGATATTTACCTATCGCCAAGGGGATAGGTTTATTTCATTATTTTCACTTTTGTCTGCTGCTGCTATTTATATTTTAGTTACTAAGTTAACTGGAAACTATGGATACCTAACGCTTTTCAACTTCACCTTTGTCGGCTCGCTTAGCCCATATCCCACAAATATCGTTATTTCTCATCAGGTCGGGGACTACGTAATACCTTATGCGTTATTGTTACAGAGCTTATTTTCCCATTCTCACACGGTGGTCTACGTGCTAGCTCTTTACTTGTTCTGGCTAAACAGAGATCAGGTAAATAGAGGCAAGGTACATTTTTACTGTTTATTTATCCTGCCTTTTGTTTTTACTGCGGCACATATGCTTCTATTCCCTTCAAATCACTTCCGATTCTTCGTTTTTTCCTCTTCCTTAATCTTCGTCTGGAGCCTGGCAGTCATAGCGCAATTAAAAAAAGCGCGAGACCGAGCAGTGAAAATTGGCCATGGACGAAGCGCGCTGCTCACTAGAGCGTGTTCACAGTAGCCAGGTGTAGGCGCAAGCTAGATGCAAGAAAGCATTTAAGCAGTTGGCGAATTTGTCATAGCGGGTTGCGAGGCGACGAAATTGTTTGAGCCGATTGAAGAATCGCTCAACCAGGCTGCGCACTTTGTACTGTTCCCGATCGAACTCGCGCGACGCGCAATGGAGCAAGAAGGTCTGCGGCTTTCGACCGGAGAACGTGCACAATCACTTAGATATGAATATGACGACTACTTTTGGATTTGTGAAGGAAAAAACCTTCTCGCAAATTCCTTCAGATCGATTTCCGTCTCGCCGCCATCCATGAATCGGAATCTCCACACATTTTGTTGCTCGTCTGAATCCAGTCGCAAAGGATCATCTGCAAGTGCAAATCCGCCTTCTTCAAGAATTTTCCTGGCTTTCCTCGCGTTCCCTGTTAACAGGGAGTTCAGGGCATCAGGAATTCCCCTTTTCTTCGCTGCATAAGCTTTGTTCATCCAGGGCGCCATTTCTTCCAGAAGGCCGTATTTCTTGTAAATGTTCGCCATGCGCGTCAGTTCATCCGCGTCTTCAAGCAGGTTGCCAGTCAACATGCGCTTGGCGATCATTTCATCCGATGGAATCTGTATTGCTGGTTTGCTCAGGCCGGAAAGCCCCCCAACACCAGCTTCTACGACAGCAGGTACTTTCGCCACTCCTGAACTCAGGCCGGGCGCCGAGTAACCAGGAGTAGATGGCTTCTGCTTATCCTGTTGCCATGGAATCGCTATCTCATCGTTGGCGGCACGAAGCCGCTCGCGTTTTTCCTTGTTGAAATCTGCCTTGTCGATCCTCGCCCGATGTAACTCCGCCTCGCGCTCATCCGCCTTTTTCAACCGGTTGGCATCCTGCTGCCGCAGCTTCATATCCTGCCCCGTGCGCACACCTTGTGCAAGGCCGCCAGCAAATGCGCCCAAACTTTCAAGCATAGTCTCCCTCCCTGCTGTATTTATTCACTGTCGCCTTGCGCTTCGCCAACTCTGATGCACCATTGAGCCGGTGAATGAAATCCTCTCCTACCAGTTCCACCGCTTTCCTGTTGAGTACCGCTTCGCCGTTGGATAACCGGATGGGTTGCATACCCTCAATCGAAGCTGGAATGGAATCGCTGGTGCCGGTACCGGGGCCTTGTACTATGCCACCATCCGCATAGCCTTCGCGTTTCAATGCGGATAAACCATAGGCATTGTAGTTTCTGATAACACCGCCCGTTCGCAACCCGGGTGTCCTCATGAGGTAAGCTCCGCCCACAGTACCAATCAGGTTGCCTAACCCGCTGAGTCCTCCCACTTTATTCTGCTGCTGTTGCTGCCATGCATTCAGTTGGCCCTGATACTGATTCAGCATCAGATTGCCGGCTGAGTTATTCGCGCCGAGAGCGCCGTCATACCAGTGTTGCGCTGCATTCATGCCAGTGGTATGCAGCCCGGCTTTCGTTGCCAGATTCTCAGTGGCGGCGTTTCCCGCATTGAGTGCTGCCGCATCGGTAGCTATTCCCGTAGTGGGCATATTACGCCCAAATTGGGCCATGCCTTGCCGCATGGCCATGCCCTGCAATTCCGTCTCGCGTCGGGCCTTATTCATTGCCCCCGCTGTGTCTTTGGCAAGCCCAAGGCTGATCTCGTGGGCCAGGCCTTGAAACTTGCCTGAATTGGGATTGACTCCCATACGTGCCATTGCTCGCTGGCTCAAATCCAAGGCGCTCTCATAATTTTTTGCGATATCCGCGCCCGCCTCGGCCGCCATCCGCTCTTTACGTTCGGTTGAGTCGAATTCGCTGGCCTCTCTTACCATGCGCTCTTCTATCGGCGCAAACAGGTTGCGGTATGCCTGCCATTGCGATTCGGCCCTCGCTGCATTGACTTCGCCTGCCGCAATCTGCTGATCAACAATTTTCTGGATCAGCGGGTCCTGCACCCTGGCTCTGTCCTTCTCCCATTCAAGCTGCTGTTTTGCTACATCCAGTTGTTGTTGCGCGATATCAGCCTGTTGTTTTGCCGCCTGCCCAATGAGCGGATCCGGTCTTGGTGGCTTTGAACTACACATTTTCAATCTCCAATATTTTGGTCAATCCATTTTCTACGTGCCTGTAGCCTAGCAATCGGAAAAATCGTCCGGCCTTATTAACTGTCTTTACGGTAATATTGATTTCTCGAACGCCAAGCAATTTCATGGCATTCTCGACATACCTTACAAAACGCTTGGCAATAGTACCGCGTCGTGCCTCGGGCAAAAGATACAGTGTGTCTTCCGTGGCAATAAGTGTTTGCGTGTGAGCGCTCTTGTCCAGATACATGGCGCAATTGCCCAATAACTTCCCTTCGCTCCTTACGGTAAAAAGAAGGTAGCGGCCTGCCTGCTCATATCGGATAAAAGTCTCGTAATCCGGCTGAAACGGTAGCCGATGCCTGTGTCCCTCGGTTTCATTCCAATGGGCGCGATGCAAATGCTTTATTTCTTCTGGAATGTTCTCAATACGCTCTACAGCAAATACCAGGGGGCCGTTATATCGAGGCTTGATCTGTGCAATATCTCTCAGATGCGCAAGTGTCTCCATGCGGTTGGCGGCAACGCAGATATCAGCAGCCAGATCAGATGTCAGGGTCAAGCCTACATTTGCCTTGAGCAGCGAAATCAGTTCAGTATTCATCATCCATCCATACGTGAAATAAGCTGTTCGAGAGAATCGCGAACAGAATTTATGTACGCATACAACGCCTCGCATTCAGCCTGGGTAGGAGGAGCTGAGAATGTAAGTGTGCGAAAGGCGGGAAGCGTTATTCGGTTTCCGCGCCGCCCGGTCAGTATCTCAAGCATGATTTTCAGCCAGGGAGGTGTTCCAACCGGAATGCCGGGCTTCTTGATATGGGTCGCTTCGGCAGGTTTGCTGATAAGCGCGGATTCAATCACAACCCCATCACTTATCGCTTTGGCGCTCGCTTTATTGATCTGGCTGCAAAAGGTAGCGACAAGAAGGTGTATCTGGGTAACAACGCCCATTGCACCAGCATTGGCTTGGGCGGAAGGCGTGCCGACAAGCGTCCCACTGCCGACGGATATGGGGAGAACGCCACCCGCATTAAGCTGCGCCAGGTTGGCTTCAACCAGGGTGTGAGTTTGCGTGATTGCCGCGCGTGGGAGGGTCTTCCCCTGTATCCACCCCTTCCCACCGAGTATATGCGCCTGACTTACTTCCCCCGAGCTCAAGGTTCTGCCTGGCGCAATTACGGCACTCGCCAGGGCAATACTTCTGGTAATGCCAGCAGCGCTACCAAGGTTGGATTGAACGGGAGCAGCCGTCGCAAGAACTTGATTCTGTTCGATCTTGCTCGTACTGATGTCATCTACTTGTGTTAATCCCGCAACAGCAAGCACGTGGTGTTGAGTAATTTCTACCGCCCTGCCGCTATTTACCTGTATTACAGCTACACCGCTTAATCCAAGCCTTGTATCACCAAGCCACAGCTTTCTTGCAGGAGCCTTGAATAACTGCCACGGGTTTTCGCGCAGCGCGAATATTTCGGCGGGAGCAAAAGCCCGGTCAAAAATCCCGACCGTATCGATGTCACCATTGAAGGCGTAGGATGGAGCGCCGCCAAGGCCATACGCCCCCACGTACACCGTTCGCCCGGCGGTGGGCGCGGTAGCCGGATTGATGGCGACCTGAACACCGTTCACATACAGGATTCGGTTCGAGCCGTCGAAAACGCCGCAGACAAAATCCCGCTGCCCTGCTGTCGGCTGCCCGCCTACGCACCCCTCGGGGGTGCCATTGTTGACGATCCAGCAGTATTTGCCGCCGGTATTGAGCCCAAGGAAGAATCCGCTGGCAAAATCTGTCTCGACGATGCGCGCATAAGCACTCAGGGCAGCTGGCCTGCACCACGCGAATACCGTGAAAGTCGTTGCGGGAGTTATCGTCCGCGTGCTTTCGAGCCTGGTTGTCGATCCGTTGAAATACAGCGCCCTGCCCTGGTTCCTCGTGACAAGCGCAGGAGCTGCCGCAGCACCCGGTGAAAAATTGTTGCGGGTGGCAATATCCCGGGCGAACTGTTCGGTCAAGGGCGCGACAAGGGCCGCGCCTCGTTTCCAGTAAGGGGCAAGCTCGACCGAGACTTGCGGCTGCGCGTTGAACCGGCTAGGCAGGATTATTTCAGCCACTTCAGGCCGTAGCCCCCGTGATGTCCGCGCGGTAGACCTTGCCCCCGGCCAGGGTCACGCCCGTCTCGTTCTTTGCCACGAGCTTCAGGTAGCGCGCGGCGGGCAAGCCCTGCAGGCTGAACATCTTCCGGTGCACGTTGGCATCAAAGCAAGGTACCGTACCTATCCAGTGCAGGTCGGCCTCGTTGGTAGCATCGGACCCGACGATCTCCGGCCCGCTGCTGAAATTGACGTTATCGAGCGAGAGCTTGGCAAACAGCACGAGCTGCTTGTTGCCTGTCGGCGCGCCGCTGGGGTCCGCTTCGACTTCCAGGGTGACATCGAGCGGGATGTTGGGGCCAAGGTCGATGACGGGGGATACGTTGAAGTAGCCGCTTCCCAGCGTGCCGATGTCGAATATCAGGGTGCGCGCCCCCTGTGCTTGGGTAAATGTTGCCATAGTTTAATTTCCGGAATATCGCCAGTTGGTTAGGTGGGCTGGGAGCTCGTGTAAGTCAGGCTCGGGAAATTGACTGTATTGCCGCTCGTTACCACCTGATCGGTGGTTTCATCAGTCACCAGCAAAACTTTGCTCGCGTTGTCCGTGAAGGCAATGTGAAGATCGGGAGCGGCGCCAGAATTGGCTGACGCTGTTCCACTGCGGGCCGCGACCGTCAGAATGCGAGCTACGCCGTCAGCCCCTGACAGCGCATAGTCTCCGGGCGCCATTGCAACCGCACAAATTGCATTAGCATTAACGGTTGCATAGCTGTCAGCAAAGGAATATGCCTTCAACAGCAGCATGCGGCTCGCATTGTTCTTTATCGAATTCAATCCACCATCCAGAACGTCGGAATGAACGTATTTCGCCATACAAAATTCCTTTTTAAAGTAAAAAAAGCCGCCCGAATAGGAGCGGCTTACGTTTGAGTGACAAAAATCAGGAAGAAGAAAGCTGCTTGAAATACCTTGAGCGGTTCGAGAGATCTAACCGAGAGTGCCAATCCAGCCGTTCAATTGGGAACTTATGGCAGTTATGCCTGCTTCAATCCATCCATTGTTTCAGCCAGGACGACACTGTTTACCTTCACATTGCCAGATAGCACAAACTCGACATTATCAGCCTTATAGCCGCCGGGGAGTCGAAACGCTCGGCTATTCCTGACCTGTTTGGTAAACTTCAGCGCCCCATCGCTCCATAATTGAAATTGCAGGGAATCCATGGATAAGAGAGGAATATCCTGTGCCGCATCACCCCCAATCTCGTATTCACCGAGGCATGTATCTGCCAGTCCGTCGTTCATGGAATAAGAACTGATCAATATCTGGTTAGCAGCGATAGTCTCGTTATAGGAGGATTGTGCCGCTGCTCTTTCTTCTTCCGTCATTTCAAAATCGGCATCAATCTTCCCCGCACCATAATTAACTGGCGGCGCAGTAACGAACCGTTTACTTTTCCACTCATAGAAAAGCTTGGTCCCCGCATCCCCTTCCCATTCGTAGATTTTCTTGTTTGTGGCGACGTAAAGCTTGCCGGTTATGGGATCTGTCCAGATGCAACTGATGTTCTGGTTGATTTTTGAAAAGGATGCGTTCTCTGCCTTATCGATCACGAACATGAGGGAGCTATCTCCAGCCGAATAGCCGCAGTAATAGCGGTTATCGGCAGAGGTAGCGATAAAGGTGTCAGGATTCAGTTCGGACCACTCCTTCTGGGTAAACAGGTCTTTTGTGACAATATCGCTACTTGTCCCAATCATTACCATCCCTTGCGGAGCAGGATATCCAACACCAAATGCAAAATTCGCCACTCCTCGCTTCGACATGCAAGGCCACGCTACCCCCAGCTTCTCCATTCCTCCCCCCATGGTCGCAGGCTCAACCCCGGTAATGGTGAAAGGATTGCCCTTGGTCATACCAACCAGCGTGGTACCCATCGCAGCGATCGCCACAATTTCCTGATCGTATGTCTGGCGATACGAGGTGGGCCAGGCATAAGGTTTGAACGGTTCTGAGAAAAGTACCTCATTACCCGTGAATCCTGCGGCAATTCCATTCGCAAGCATAACAATGCCTTTCATGTTGGCCGGGAGCATTTCCCAGTTCGTGGAGGACAATACTTCTCCTAATGCAATCACCGTATCAGGAACAGTATCACTATAACTTTTCGTAACCGCTGAAAGTGTTGCGACGTAGCGATACTCGCTCCCTGACGAAGTGGTAAGCGTCCGATAGATTCGCTTGTTCATCCCCCCGGTATTGTGTGGGGCCTGGCGCTTCCACTCCCCACCTCCAGCGTAGACCTGGTCTGTAGAAAGAGATATGACAACCTTTTTCGTTATCGGGTCTACGCTTATCAGGGTAAATCGGTCATTCAAGTCGGTCATGCCTGATACCGATTCAAACCTGATTTCCTCATGCGCTCTTAAACCGAAGACGGTATCAAGGTTGATTTCCGCCTGGCCGGCAGCTGGAGAATTCTTGAAAACAGCAATAATTGTCCCGGAGTTGGGGGGTACTGCGTCCAGATTTGAAATCATCCAGGTTGCGTCTATCTTTCCACTGGTCACTATGGAAGCGGGGGAAGGCTGCGACTCCTCCCCCCATTGCGTGACAAATGTGTAAACATAGGCCCGGGAAGTCACTACTCCGCTTCCACCTGACGCCATTACCAGTGGTTCGTTGACTGGGGGTGTAACGCCAAGTACGTAGCAGGTGGATGGATAAATCCCGGAGCCGGCAGTCGCCATTTCAAAGTCAGAGGTGCGAGGTTCTCCGTCACCCGTGTAGTAGAATCGCTGCGGTGTATTCCCCGCAACAGGCGAGCGGGCTACATCTACATCCCGGCTCCAGGCTAGCCACTTCTCGTTTCCATCCTTTTCCATCCTGAACATCGACCGGATCTCGCCATCTATCTGTGGAGAAAACACAAGTAGCGATGCGTTTCTGGGTCGCAAATCTCCACCGGCAAGGTTGCAATTGGTCGCCGTTTGCGCCTGGTTCGAGCTGAGCAAATGCTTTGCCAGCCGTGGCACAAGGCCGGAAAATCCGGAAATCCTGAATGCGCTCACTTCGCCAGATCTCCTATTCCGGAAGAACTATCATGCCTTAAACCAGTTCTTCGGCCCTCGCATAATGCCCGTTCCTCAGCGCGCCTCTTCACGAGGCCTGGTAATATTTTTTTGCCGGGACCATATTTGAATGCCTCTATGCGCGCACACGCTTCCACATACCGTCCGGCATTGATCAGGTCGATAAGATTAGGCGGTTTTCCGGGTAATGCCTTTCGACAGAAAGCACCGACACCGATGTTATAAGCCAGACTCACATACGCTTCATACTCGTGCTGATAGAGAGGCACGGTCACACAGCGCCTCACTCCAGCGGCATAAACGCCCTCTAGTTCGTCCAGCAGCCTGACTAAAGACCGCTCCGGCGTTGTCTTGTCTCCCATTTTCACACCTGCGGTCGTACCAAACCCGATGGTGGGAACATCCCCACGCACAGGGATATACGCCTCATTCTTATACCCCTCGTGCACCGCGATCCCAACCAGCGTTGATGCTGCCAACACTAATAGCGCTACAGCAGACCTTCCCTGGTTAAACAATGGCTTGCTCATCTCATGACCCCTTGTGTTCCATGCTCATTTATCCGTATCGGGTACATATGTCAGGGAGTATTTTCTGTGATGCAATCCAGCTTCGCCTTTATGGTCTCCTTCAGATCGCCTGCATCCAGTGTGGCGCAGGAGGATATTTCCGAAACGGGAGATGCTGCCTTGGATTTTGGCTCCGGAACCTCCGCGACGCTCATCGATGTTTGCGGTTGGACAGCTGGAACAGATGGCTCCGTTGCCGTTTCATTCGTCACCAGCGGCTCATTCGTCACCAGGGGCGTAAACATGGTGCACGACGCCAGAAACAAGGCTCCAAGCAAATATCTCATGCCTTTCTCCCTCTCGCCCATTTTTCGATGATTCTGTCGAGCTTGTCGTTGAATTCCTTCATCGTTTCACGCTGCTCGGCCCTCACCGATTTGATTTCCTCATCAAGGCGTTCATTGGTTCTTTCCTGATACAGTTCACCCCGTTTCAGGGTCGCAATATCATTTTGCAGCGCGTTGTACGTCGCTACGCCGGATGCAACAAGACCCGCCACTGCAATAATTCCACTGAAGGATAATGTGTAGGTAGATGGCCCACGCCGCCTCTCGATCCTGTTTGCGATCTCATGGTCGCCTTCATCATCCGACATGATCAGGACAAACTCCACAAAACCACGATTGAAAATACGACCGCACCCAGCAATATTGCGGCCGTCCATTTCGACCCCTTCAACTTTTCCAATAAACCGTCTGCGCGGGCTTCGACTGCGGCATGTTGTCTTTCCACCTCTTCCTGAATGGCTTTGATGCGCTTGCGTTGAAACATGGTCACAATAATTCCTCCTGGGTATTGAATAAAAAAGCCCGTTCGGGCAAAAAAAAAAGCGGCTACGCCGCATCTTGCTGTCTTGTTCAAAAAGTTTCGATCATATGTTTACCATTTGATGTCATCCAATTGCTGCCGGATGGGAAAATCGCCGAGGGCAGCAATCATCTCCTGTAATCTCTGCCTCTTACCCGTCAGTTGACCATGCACCCCTGCAAATGCAGCGGCCTTGGCAGTTATTTTGGCTGCCAGATCTGCCTTACTCATACTTCGCGCCTCAGCAGCGCTATCCAGCCAGGGAGTATGGGCTTGAGGATTCGAAAACCATGCCTTTGCTTCCCCTTCCTGTAACGGCCAGCTCTTCACTTCTTCCTCTGGATAAACTGCTGTCAATTCCCTTACCTTGGACTGATAAGCAGTGTTGATACGAGCCACGGCCGCTGCTTTCATTTGATCCGGACTCGGTGCAGTCAACGAGGTGATTTGTTCTGACGCCGCGGCTTTCCATAGATCCACAAATGACTGAAACTCTGCTATGTTTGTGAACAGCGTATTTGCAATATCGTCATACTCTATGTGGCCGCTTGTACCGTTCCACTGCACAGCGCGCACATTGGCCCTCAACGACGATAAATCGACCCGCCTGAATACGCCATCTACTCCAACCGCGCTGTCGTCCCGAATGATTGTCACTCGCATATCTCGCTCTGCTCCAATAAACCGTTACCCTGGACCTTCCTGTTCGCCACTTGCCCTGCCACAAGCAGCACTTGTTGGGTTTTCTCGCTGTGCTTCACCATCTCATTACGGAAGGATTCTGTCGCCGCAGCGCCCTTGCGGGATTCATTGGCTGCGTTGATCATCAGTGTGGGCAGCCAGCCTATAGCGCATCCCCATGAATCGGTTTCCTGTCCTGTGTTGACATTTACGCCGCGAACCTGCACATACCATGGACATCGATAGAGGACAGGTTTGCTGTCTTCGAGCTTAAGCTCTTCACACTTTGCTCCCAGGGGACAATTCGCTGTACGTATTTCCATCAATCCTTACTCGCTATGATTATGTCGATGTACTGCACGGCAAGGTTGATGGCCGTGCCGGTAAAAATATGGCTGTGTGAGCCGCCGCCGCCCGTGTTTTCGAACGAATTTATATTACTGACGAATGGGCCAGAGCCGGCACAAACAAAGCCGGCTCCGGTTTCATCTCCATACGTCGAAATCGAGTGTGTATGCGCCGGTATCTGTGCCGAAGTCAATGTCGTCGCGCTGTTCCAGCCGGAAACCGCCTGCGATGTGAAGGCTGACGTAAAGGCGACTGAACCGCCCGAACCGCCACCGGTGCTTCCCACAACACGCAGTGCCTTATTATGGTGGGTCGTGACCTGAGTCCAGCCTGCCGGAGCCGTCGCCTGAAAAAATGACATAACAGTTCCGGGGGGAATGAGGCTGGCAGGCGCAGCGCCCAGTGTCGCTCTCGCAGCCGCCGCATTATCATCATCCAGCAAGCTCCGGACATAGGAACTCAGATTCGTCAATGCGACTGTGCCCACTCCAGTGAAATACGCCATCTTATCGGCTGACGTTTCCAGGGCGCCAAGCGCCTGGAGATTTGGATTTGCAAGGGATTCCTGCAAGGCGATGCTGGTCACACCGGCAACGAAGTAATCGCCTGCTGCCCAGGTACGGGGAGATGTACCATCCAGTCCTCGTCCTCCTTGCGCGATGATTAAGCTATCGGTCGTACGTGCCTCGATTTTAACAATTTCCCGGTTGCCGGAAGCATCCTTGAATATGCCATAGAAATAATCGCCGATGCCTGGCGATGGAAAGAGAACGCCCTTGCCGGCCTCCACCGTGAAGCTCAATCCCGTTGTCCCACTGGGAGCGGAACTGATGATGGCCTTGCCAAAATTCGAGAACTTGAGTCCCATGTTTTATCTTCGTCTCAGGATTGCTGTCTGGAAGGGCGCTCTGGCATAGCCTCTGGCTACTCTCATGCCTGCCGCCGCCGTCTTGATAATGAACTGTTGCTGGTGATAGGCGGCTAGCTGGATATTGGTATAGGGCTTTTTAGGTGACAGCATTAGCCGCGCCATCGAGCCATGAATGATGGCTTCGCGATATTCGTGAAATAGCGCATCGTCAATCCCTGTACTGATGGCCGAAGGTTTTAACGCGACTGTTATTGTCAATATCCCGTTACTATCCGGAGTTGGAACCAGGGTCAGCGAAGATGGACCGCCAAGAACATATCGTGGTTTACCAGTTTGGCGACGCAAGTTTTTGATCGTGATGTTCTTCTCGCAGGGAAAAGACTCTATTTCTCCTCCATCCAACACTGCATGTATGATGGCATGAACTGCCGCGCCTTCAGGGGGGGAGTAGGCATATTCCGCAATGCCCCCCATTACGAAGACAGGCAGATGCTCGGTTTGCCAGGCCAGGGATTGCTCACAGAACGCTATAGAGGATTGACGCAATGCACTGTCGGCTGCAGCAGATGGGCATCCAGGCAGATCTGGCATCAGCAGATCATAAAAATCGCTCCAGAGTTTCATGGTTGCGCCTCGGAGCCGAACAACTGCATGAACAGAGCCGCACGCCCGGAATTGACATGCTCATCGTCAGACATTTCTGCTCTGGCCGTGACATAATCTGCTACTGTCTGGAGGCATATAGGCGGTAGCGGAAAAGCATCATCCAGGGCGCGTTCCCCATCGGGCAGGTTGTTGAACTCACCTATGAACAGATCCGGCCGCCGTCTGAGAATCTGCAACATCCCCTGATTGGCAAAGGACAGCAACACAGTATCCGAGTAACGCGTTTTGTCTTCATCATTCAGCGGGATACGAGCCAGCTCGACGATTGACTGATATGAGAATGACATCAGTCCGGCGTCTCGTTCTTGGAAAACAGGGTAATCACTTTATGCCGTATGGTTCCCTCGTTTTGACGCCTATCCAGCCGTTCATTGTATTTACGCTCGGCAAACTCAAGCAGAGCTTTTTTGCTCATGGAATGAAAGTCGATCACCGGCAGCGGCTCTTCAACCGGTTTCTCTGCCTGCGCCAGTCCGATCGGCACAACGTTATCCACGGCCTCATCGTAGACGCGCATCCAGGTATCGGAGTAGACGAGCAGCCTCTCAGCAACTTCAGCGCTTACATTCCGCACTTGAGCCGGTTCCCAGCGCAGCCCCACGCCATTGATGCTGTCAATCTTGATGCCGGTGGCAATATATTTGACTTTTGGCATATGAAATCCTCAATAAAAAGGCGATTCCCAGAGACTCTGGGAATCGCCTTTGACTTCCTGATTACTGCTTGCTTTTACTTGACGCCTGTCGCCTCGCCCGCAATGATTGCAGTAATATTGCCCGAAACAAACGCAGTGGCCGGTACAGTTACTGTCAGGATGACGTACACATCTTTTTCGAATTTGATGGGTTGAAATCTCAGATCGGTAAGAGCCACACCGGATAAAATCGTTGTAGCCGCGGAAAAATAATCATCATCCTCGACAGGACCTTGCCCGGGGTCGACTGGGGTATAGCCGATTTTTACAGCAAATGTGGTGCCCCCTGTATCCATATCGTCATTTACTATCCGTAACGCTGTAACACTCATGCCAGCCGGGATTCTGACCGGACGGTAGATGCTTCCAACTACTCCGGATAAGGGCGTTGCTGTCCCATAAACCACCGCGGCATTGCCATAATTGCCCATAGGCATCGCTTTGCTGTTCAGATCTGGTGCGCTAAAAGTGGCCATTTATCTATATCTCTCGAAGAAATGATGGGTGAAGCGGAACATTAAAGTCCCGCTTTCACGTATCAAACGGGTTAAAACCGGTTAAAACGGATTAAAGTGGTACAACCGAGTCAACCGCAATCACACCAAAGTCGGTGGGCACCTTGAAACCTGTTCCATCGTCGATAGAGAAACGGGTTTTCGCTTTGCCACAAACCTTCTCGCCCATCACTTCCAGGTTACTTTCAAAGTTATACCAATGCTCCTTCCATCCGAACTGCATTCCGCTGACCCTGGTTTTTCCATAAGCGACACCCAGTGCTTGTGCGCCCAATAATAATCCGCGCTCAATCGCATAGCCGGCAGTCAATGCTCCATTGACAGCTTGATCGGTTTCTGTTGCAGTTGCCGCGTTTGCTGCGGTAACTATCTTCGTGCTTTCGCCGGGCATAAAGCGGATCGCGCGCTCATTCTTGATCACCAGAATACCATTCCACATTCCAACCTCACCGGCAAACAGCGGGTGGCGCTCGTCAAAATATGCCGCCCGATTGATAGCGTTCTGCTGGAATGCACGTAACGAACCTTCGGTCAAAAGGAGCGAGTACTGATTGGGTGTGGCGAGAAATACCCACATCTTGGAAGTCTGCGCGGCCCGATCCCCTGCCAGTTTGACGGATTGCAGCGGCTGATCCATGTCATCGAGCCTCTTGCGCAGCAGATCCAGATGCGACAAGCGCAGGGCATCCGTTGAAACGATGGATCCCAACTGCTGCCCCCCTGAAGTCAGATTAGCGCCGTTCACTACAAAATGGCGGTTATAGGTAGGTGCCTTCACGGGGTTCACCATTATGGCACCGAAGTTCGGTGCGCTTTGAAGCGGTACTGTCCAGTCCGAACCAGTTTGCGATCCGCGCGCGCCGGCGAGATGTACCAGTGTTTCCTGAGCGTCGAGACGGGGGAAATAACCTGACAATTGTGCCAGGGCAATTTCACGCAACTGATGTTTGGTGCGCTGCTGCGACATGCTGCCACCCGCATCGATGACCTTACTGGATAGATCGATTTTGATCTCCATCGAGGAAAACGAAAGCGCACTGCCCCGTCCTTCACGATTGACATCGCCCATCAGCGGTTCGCCACCCACGGTATCGACCAGATCGAGCGATACGACATCGCCAGCACTCTTCATCAAATTATCGATACGCACAACAGGCATACCCGGATTTGTCTGCCCAGCAATTTTCTGCATTGCTACCGAAGGCTCGACCGGACCGACAAGACTGTCAATCGCTGTGGATCCTTTGAGCGTGTTGGCGAAGAGCGCCGCGCTATAGTGTTTGACTGCCAGTGAACTTCCGCTTGCTACGTTTGTTTCAGCCATTTAATCAATAATCCTTAATCAAGTTCGGCTCTCAGGGCTGCCGCCTGATGCGTGGGCATCTTCATCAACTTCTGAGCAAGTTCAAAAGGACTCAGATTCTCAAGTTGCTCACGTTCAGAGGCTGGATTTGCTCCACCCTGAATATCCGATAGAGTTACAGGCTTCCTCACCGGGGCTGCCTCAAGCTTGGCTTGCACATCCGCTTTCATCATCCCCGGATCGGGCTTCTTTTTTGGAGTGGAGGCTTCCGGCATAATCGCCCTGACACGCCGGACAACCTCCTGGAACCGTTCCGCGTAAGGCTTTCCCACCCACTTCGTATTGGTTCTCAGAATTTCGTCCTGCTTCAGTGCTTCTTCCCAGGCGTCAGCGTCATTAGTTTCCCAATGCACCAGATCGTGGTTATTATCTTTTGCCTCAGCGACTTGCTCTGCAGTGCTCAGTTGGCTTATGCGCTCGGATTCCTCCTTTTCGCGCTCCAGCTCCAGCAGCGTTTGCTCCAGCCTTTCGCCTTGCTTCCGACTCCCCTCAAGCAGTGCACTGAGTACCTGATGAAGTTGAGGCATCTCTTCCTTCAGGGCCTCAAGGTGCGTCTTGAGTTTTTCATCCAGCGCAATGGTCTCTACTTCCTTTGCTTCCTCTTTCCGCGCCAGGAATTCGTCAAGTTTGCCTTGCGCGGACTTTAGCTGCTCACGCAGCGCTGAATTCTCTACCCGCAGTTCCTTGTGCTTCTTGTAGGGAATAGTTCCCTTGCCACTCTTGTTCAGAACGACAGGTTCATCTTCACCTTCATCGTCGCTCACTTTGCTGAACGCGTCGTCTTTCACATCAGAGCTGGATTTCTCCGTTCCCTCTTCCTCAGGTACTTCCTGCCCGCCTAGAATTTCCGCAAGCTTGTCCGGATTGCTTTCCAATATCTCGATTTGTTCCGGCGTAAGATTTGCGATTTGCTCATCCGTAAGCTGATCCACTTCCATCTTTCCTCCAAACTACTTAACCCAGTGAGCGGGCCTGCCCTTAGCAGGGTTCAAAAAAGAAACCCCTGGACAAGCACAAGAATTGCGAATTGCGTTATCCAAGGGTTTCGGGGACTACCACTACATATTGTCGCTAGTGCGTGCGCCTGAGCGAAAACCAATAAAAAGCCGCCAGTGTTTCCAGAGGCGGCTCGATAGACCCTGATTAAACGTTATTGCCGCAACATTCTCAAAGGAGATACTGGCACCCCGCCCATAGCCGTGGAGAAGTTTTCATTCCCCGACCATTGTTTAGCATTTCGTACCCACATTCTCACCTTGTCATAGTCCTGGGCGAGCGTTCTTGGCCCCATCTTGAAATAGGGACCATTTGCGTCCTCATAAGCTGTAGGCACGTTGTACTCTCCGAAAATCTTCACACGATCCAGATAAACCTCACGCCAGCCCACAGCAGTTGTTTGTAGATTTATCCTGATCGTGATGTTGTACCAGCGCCCTTGCTGTAGTTTTGTGACTACAACTGTCTTGCCTATATTGCTTACAGCAGGCAACACCGCAGCAGGCACATTAACAAAGAGCGTATCTCTATCCACCAGACGCAAACCAATATTGACGTGCTTAACCAGCAACTCTTCCCCGGCATCCGGTGTCGGATACCAGGAACCGATGGTAGCAATGTTGTTCGTTGTCCACAGCGGATCAATCATGAAATCTATCGAGGACCAGCACTCGCCAGAATTAGGGAATGACCCGAACCGTATTTCACTTCTATACCCGAAGTTTGTTTGCTGATCCGTCCCGTACAACGTTGTCCTGGCCACTCCGTTAATAATCTCAAGTCGATCAGAAATTCCGGTCCGCATATCATCCCCCGGCCCAGCAACGCCATTTCCCTGTAAGTACGTACCCGAGAAGTCAACGTCAAGAGGAAAATTGAATAACTGAGTCATCAGAATGCGCTCTCCAAAATGAGATGGCCCGGATTCGAGCGAAGCTGTTGAAAAACGCTCGTCAATGTCCCAACAGAGGGCATTGTGTAGTTCGATGGAAGCCTAAGTATTACCAAAGCCCTCGTCGCCATTGCGATACCAAAAGTGGAGTTGGCAGACACAGGAAAGAACGTACCTACGTTGAATGTGTTGGAATTGCGTGTGTCTATCCCGCCGACTAGGGAAGTGTATGAACCTTCAGAGAGAGAATACTCCTCGTCCACCCATATACCGTGCTGCCCCCCTGCGCCGTCCACGGCTATAGCGAAACTGTGCAGACCGCCCGAAATGCTCTTGTGCGCATTTGAAGAATAGGCTTCGGTAGCACCCGTGAGGGCAAAGCTAATGATTCCGGTTGTAGACAAAAAGATGCGAATGCCCCGCTGCCCTGCAGTTGTACCATAGCCATCGCCCATCATTCGAGCGTACGAACTCTCGGCTGTGACTTTGCCAAGCCACCAGATAATCAGCTTCTCGCCACTCGCATAATCGAAGTTTAGATTGGGAATACGCAATACGGAATCGGTTGCGCCGCTTATCGGGTCAATCGTAGACGCATAGCCAGAGTTTGTTGTCCAGAGTTGCGCGACAGACAAGTTTGCGCCACGTGAAGCATGGTTTAGTCCTGTCAGGTCGTAAAATTTATCGTCGTCTGCAACCTGGTTTCCGGCGAAGCCATGAAAGTGGTAATAAGGATGGAATGCGCCGGGATCGTTTGCTTTAGCAGAGCCCAGCGCTATCAGATTATTCTCAACACTTTTATCAAAGGACACAACAGCTCCTTTTCCGTAGACATATCCTGCTACAGTTGTATCATTCAAAAATCGAATCATATTTGCCCTTTCCGTTTATTTAAATATCAAATCGTTCTCTACCCGCAGTTCCTTGTGCTTCTTATAGGCTTATAGGGAATAGTTCCCTTGCCGCTCCTGTTCAGAACGACAGGCTCATCTTCACCTTCATCGTCGCTCTCCTTGCTGAACATAGGGTCCTTCACATCGGTGCTGGATTTCTCCTTTCCCTCTTCCTCCGGTACCTCCCCTGCGCCTAGAATCTCCGCAAGCTTGCCCAGGTCGCTTTCCAATATCTCGATTTGTTCCGGTGCAAGATTTGCGAATTTGCTCACCCGTAAGCTGATCCACTTCCATCTTTTCTCCAAACTACTTAACCCAGTGAGCAGTCTTGAGCAGGGTTCAAAAAAGAAACCCCCGAGCAAGCACAAAAGCGCATTGATCAGGGGTTTCAACACTACGACTACATATTGCGGCTAGCGCATTCACGTGAGCGAAAACCAATAAAAAGCCGCCAATGTTTCCAGAGGCGGCTCTTGATTGATTCTGGTAAGCTCTATCTATATCTCAACGTATAACGCGGAGTGTTCGTTACGTCTTCCACTGCCCCAATATTGGGAGTGTTATAAAACTGTTTTCCGTAGAAGTCCTTGCCCCCCAGGTAGACGCCCTTGCGCTTTATAGCATCCGCCAGAGGGCGATATGAATTATCCAGTTGTGGGTCGCCTGTAATTGTCGATGCTGCCAGAGTGTGCGCGACTGGTACGCCAAATCCATAAAAGCAGTTATTAGATTCCCCAGTCCACGCAGTGGAATCAACTTTGACGGCTGGAAGGGAATTGCGCGTAGTGAAGATGTTATTGCGCACAAGATTTGTCGTATTGTTCGCGCCACCGACCAGATATGCCGCATGCAGTGCGCAATTAACGAACGTATTGTTGAAAATATTGGAGGATTGCCCCGGCCCTTTGTTGCCGAATCCGACCCCAACCTGACAGTTAACTATCAGATTGCCGTAACATGTAATGTTGGTGGCATCAAGAACCAGTATCCCAAATCCGGTAGCTGTATAGGTTGAAGCGCCGTCACCGTGTATATCTCGGAATTCGTTGTTGAATATAACAGTATCATGACAACCGTGGTCAGGCAGCACGCCGCAGCCGTCTATGCTGATTGTTGTGATGTTTTCGGCATAATTGTTGAAGATTCGATATGTACCATACAGGGGATTACAGAAGCCTGTCAGCCCATGAAGCCCGGAACACCAGTTGTTGTAGATGTCGTTTGTTCCAAAGTCTGCTGTTGCGGACAGCTCGAAGCCACTAACCGCGAACCCCCCTCCAAATGTGCCAGATAGGCCTTGATTCCTGATTATATTGTCGTAAACCTTGATTCCACGATTCGCTCCGACAGTCACTGCCGCCACCGTTTTTTTGCATTCCACTTCCAGTGCCACGCTGTTGCAGTTTTCAAACGTGTTGCCAGAAACGATAAGGTCTTCAATTGTGCAGCCTTCAAGGGCCGTCCCGAATAGAGCAAGAAGTTGAACAGTTGCTCGCTGCGCTGAGTTTCTGGAAAACGTGTTATTGCTGATAGTCAGCCGCTTTATCGTACTTGTTACTGCAGCTGTCACGTACCACTGAATACATCCCCCCCCTGGCGATCCCGAGCCACCATTAAAAGTGTTGCCGCTGATGATGGTGTCCTCATAGCCCCACGTATTGAAGGCTCTAAACTTGATTGCGGCTTGAGCGCCACAGGAAAATGTATTGTTTGTGATCCAAAGACCTTTATTCGGTTGACCCCCAGGCGAGATGCAGGCGTCACTCCCCGCATTGATTGTCAGAGCGGTGATGGTCGTATAGTTTCTGTTGCCATCAATGTAGTAGACCCCGGCTCCGAACGTGATTGATCCGGAATGCCCTGGGTAATCCCCTCGAATGGTCACGCGACTGCCTGCCGTCGCCCCGTGGTTGCCGATTGCGAGAATGGCACTGTAAGTATGTGAGTCGCATACATAGAGAGTATCTCCAGGAACAATGCCACCAGCGCCCCAAACAATTTCAGTCCAGCCGCCCCAGGCAGAAGCGTAGGATTGTCCATTGCGCATCCCGCTGTGCGATGTGTTAGGACGAACGAACCAGTTTGCCATTTAGTCCCCCACGAAATGCAGGGCGCGAAAGTATTCCAGCTTGAGAGTGTCGCTGCTGTTTGCTCTCTGCCCGGTAATGTCTACTGTCACCAGATTGGCGAAATTGATGGTGTAGGTTGCCGGCTCGCCTGCGCCTGCCGTCACGTACGCATTGTCATAGGGCTGGATCTGCGATGCCAGCGAATTACGGTTTGCCAGGACGATCAGCGGCGCTTCTTTGACAGACGTAGTGCGCGTGGCACTGTAGACCGTCACGCCGCCAATCCTGACTTTCAGAATCTTGTTATTCGCGCTGTTGGTGAATGTCCAAAGTGGTTCGATCTGAATGATGCTGTTGACGCCTATGATTCCCGCGCGAACAGTGAACGATCCCAGAACCTCATCCGCCGCCGTCAACGCGCATGAGGCAGCCACGGCCGAACTCGACAGCACCTCTACCGGCTTAGTAACTGCTGGATAATCTTCAGCATCACCTTGAGCAATCAAAATCGCTTCAGTCACATCATCAAACCTGGAAATTGCACCCCTACCGTATCTGTATCCCGCCACAGTTTCGTCATTCAGAAACCGAATCATTTTGTTACTCCTTTTATGCGGATAATGCGTTACCTATATGACAATCAGCAATCTTCTCCGCCCCCAGACGGAGTTTTGCGTCATCCATATCCTCTTTGTGCGCCTGCACACGCTCTTTCAAGTCAAATTCGCGTGATTTGTCCTTAAGCTGCTGCTCAGCCTCTCCCAATCTCTGCTGCAACTCACCAATCTGCTCTTGCGCCTCCTGCATCATCCGCTGCATGGCCTGCAATTGCGGGTTATCACGGATGCCAGCCACCTGCCTTAACTGATAGGCCAGCTCATGCCGGTTCGGAACATTGGACAGCTCGAGCATTACCGGATAAAGCACGGCCTGGAACTGAGGGGGTGCGGCTTGTACGATTTGCGACATGGCTTGCAACTGCTGCGCCCGGAATGTCGGAGTAGCGGGAATATCCTCAAGCACAACTTTGACCATTGCAGAAGCAATGTCGTTGTGTACCAACCCATCATCCAGCTGGCGATTCAAATAAACCACCTTGGGTTTATTACCTTGCTGGACTGTAATTTGCGCTGGTTTTCCAATCATGTCCTCCTTGATCAGCGCAAGAAGTTGCTGGCCAACAAGTCGGCGAGCATGGCGAAAATTATCATTGGGCTCCGCCAACACGGTCGAACCCTGCTCCACCAGACTGTTGATCGCCACACCGCTGCTTGCTGAGGTGTGTGCTCCCAGCATAGTGCGGTAGATTCCCCCCACTTCTTCGATTCTGCGCTTGCGTTCCTGCACGAGCTGAAACACCTGGGCGGCAAGCTGATGCTCACGTATCACCCTGAAGCCGCTGGCATTCCTTCGCTGAGAGTTGAGAATGGTCATCGAGCGCAGACTGCTTATATTATTGGCAACCTCCTGATAAGAATTCTGGCTGAGATCGAGCGCATCATTGTCCACTTCGACTTTTACCGAATTGAGGACTTCGTAGAGAAGAATATCCAGATCGATTATCTGATCCTGGGGTCCCCGCATGTCACGAATCAACCCGTAGGGAGCTCGGCTCCTATCCTTGCGAAAGCACCAGAATGGAACGTATGGAAAATCTGAATGAGGTAATGGACTCGGAACGTCCATGAGTTTATGCGGCCCCAACCAGATTGAAACCCGCATCCTGGTGAGAACCGACTTCTGGACCTGCACGAGACCTTGGGCAACCGCTGCCTGATGATATGGATTATCCTCGCTGTATTCGATTATCTTCCCATCAGGCAATACCAGGACGTATGCATCCTCGAAATGCCGATACCATAATTCGGAAAGCCTGACCATACCCGAGTTCCGGTTCAGGTAGTCTTCCTGGTTGCGACTCCATGCCTGCTCGATCTCATACGCTCTCGCCAAGCCGTTGTCATAACCTTCATATACATCGGTGCCGTTCCATCCCTTCCAGCTATTTGCAATGATTTCCGCCCGGTCCGGGAACATAAGTGCAGCCTGAAGCCGGTCTATCCACTTATCTCGTCGCAAATATCGAGCATCGGACAGATCCGGCTCTCTTGAACTCCAGTCCCAGTAAATTTCGTTACGATGCACCTCCCGGACACGATACGGATACTTGAGCGCATCAAATTCCCGGGATATTTCCACCCACCCGATACCCGCCCGAATCATGCTGGAATACGCGTCTGACATGGCCCGGTCTGCGCGTGACTCGGTCTCGGCCTCCTTGATTTTTGCGGAAAGACCTTCCGTGATCTCCCCCTGACTCTCATCATCCGCGGTTACCCTGTAATCAGTTCGGCTACGCGCTTCCAACCCCAACACTGCATTGATCGTCGGCTTGATCAGATTGGAGTCCTGAGGGGGAATACCTGCCATCTTCAGCCGCTCGATCACCTCCGCGCTGGTCTGCGCGCCGTCGTAATAATCACAGTCCGTGTCCGAGTCCGCTCGCCACTTCGGTTGATCCCGAATATCGCGACATATTTTGTCGTAAGCCTCAATTGAAATATCTGCCGTAACACCTGCCTGAGTCATGCCCGCCAACCTTTCATATTAATGCCTCGTGCACTCACAGCCGGTTTATCCTCCTCGATCGCCACAGCAAAATAGCGAAAGGCATCGGCTGCATGGCTGTGATAATCATGTAAGGGTCTTGCGCTGAATTGACCGGAATCGGGATCGACATCAAATCGATAATGCCTCAGGCTCTGCAGGCCTTCTGCACAATTCAGCTCATCAAAATAGCAACGTGGAAAGACGGTTCTCGCCGCGTTGATACCATCATGAATGGAGAGATTTGGCACGATTCTTACTTTTCGCCCCGCTGCAAGCATAATTTCCTCCACGCTACGTCCGGTTGCCAACGTCCGAGCCTTGGCATCGTGTGGTAACCAGTCTGTACCGTACATATACCCTTTGTTTTGCAGCACTCCGATATAATGCTGAATTGGCATCTGACTATTACTGTAGTAATCGATCAACCTGAGTTCGTTGCCAACGGTCTGCGCAAACCAGATGCTGGTGTTGTCGGCCCAGCCGAGATCAAAGAAGGTGTGTACCGGCTTTGCCTCATCATATGGCACACTCCGTATCCTTCCTTCTTCCTGTGCCAATCGAAGCTCCTTCGCATAAACCGCTCCGTCCAACGTTACCCTACAATTCCCTTCCCATACGTTCTGGTAAGCATCCGGGTCACGCGCTTTCAGTTCATCCTTTTCCCGTCGCAGGGTCTCCGGAAACCATGGGTTGTCATTCCAATTGATTTTTACTACGACAGCGTCAACAGGGGGATTGACTACAAACCGCTGATGAGTCTCATCGGTATTGAGCTCAGGGTTGTAAGTCACCCAGATTTCCGACCCCTCTTTACGAATAGTCGGAATAAGCGTATCCCAACTTGTCTTGCTCACTGTCTGTGCTTCTTCCACCCAGACCCTGTCCACACCCTCGAACGACTTGATCCTGGTTACGTTGCTATGCAGACCGGCAAAGATGAACTCGGAACCGTTTGCTCCACGGATAACGTTGTTTTGCACTTCGTAAAATGAGCTTAAACCGATGGCCTCTATCTGAGCTTTCAATAAATGATGCACAGATTCGACGATAGAATTCTGAAATTCTCTCGCACACAAGATGCGCAATGGGGTTGCAGCCGCCTGAATCAATAATGCCCTGCCAACACCCCACGAGTTATGTGTCACCGTACCATCAGCCAGGCAAAACAAGTGATCACCATCTATAGCAAACCCGGCGTAAGGACCTACACCCACACTCTTTATACTGAGGTAGGACAGCATCTTGTCCTTATTTGGATTGTAGTCTTCCTTCTTTATCTGCTTCCGCTTCACCTTGCATGGAATCTTCCAGCAATCTCCATTGATTCCAACTCTCCAAGCAACTCCGTGCACCCCGTTATTTGTACAGACTGTTCTATTTTTGGAAATAGAAGTACGGAAACCAAGTGTATCGGCCAAGAGCTTTACTTCATTAGCAAGCCTCTCGTTTGCAAGCGCTATCTTGTAACCATTTCTAGCCATCGATCCATCTGTATCAATCAGCCCAGCAAGCACTTGAAGCCTGATCTCTTCGCTGTTTGATAGATAGATTTGCGGAATATGCTTGTTCGATACGACACCAAGTTCTTTAAACCCACGCCATACTGGATTTTCTCGCCCGTTTGCTGGGTTCCTGCCTAGCCTGTAATCAGAAGCAAGATTTCCTTTCTTGCCGCCTTTGGTAAAAACCAGATCATTCTCAACGCAAAACTCGCGCATCCATTCAATAATTTCTTCATCGGCAGACGTAATCATCAACTCACGATGAAGACCGTCGCCAAGCCACACACCGAGTAGATAAGGATTAACTGGAACTGGACGCTGATCAAATTGAATCAGACCAGCCTTATATCCGCGAAAGTGATCTTTCCAGCGCTTCGATTGCGCTATGTAATCCCCAATTCGGATGTTTGTCACATCGGGCCAATCTGGATATCTGCCTCTTGGCCTTCTGAGGTTTCCACTTGGCATGGTGCCGCCCGTATCCATCGAACTTGATTTCGATTTTCTGAGGGAAAGTATATGCTCATCATTAACAACGTATGTCATGGCGGAAGTCTGAGAAACTCTAAAAAGTTCAGACTCTCCACGAATCGTGGAGATAACCGTTCTTGGGGTTGAATCAGGCCCCATTACCAGATCCCTAACCCCAACCTCCTCCACAGCCTTGATTGTTCCATCGAACATCAAGACAGGCGTTCCAAGGCCGAGGCATTTCGCTCCTCCCCTCCCCCCATATAAAACCTTGTAGCGTGCCGGTTCAAACAGAAATCTGAGCTTTGACGGAAATTCAGCTCTATGGGAAGTCATAGCACTCGAGCCGCCATTTACGACGATACATTTGGCTCATTGCCTCTATCTTCCGGAGCGACAAAAGCTATCGCGATGTTATGCACTGTAGATTTCCTGGCATCGCCGCCTTCGTGTGTGACAGGTAATTTGTCGCCATATTTCCTTGGTGCCAGTCGTGCGGCATACCACTTGCGCGCATCGATGCGCAATTGCGCGCGTGCAATAACCTCCCGGTTTATGACCTCCCGCCCCTTCTCATCGACATACGTATCTCTTGATCCCTCGTCCGAAATTTCGATGATTTCCTCCGCGTAGGCATCCACGCAAAGCTCCTTGGCGCGTTGATATTGGCGCATAAGCTCTTCGTCACTAGCCAGCCAGTTCCATAAAACCCTCTGACTGATACCGACCTCCACGCACATCGCACGAGCCGACTTTCCAAGTGAAATGCCAGCAAAGATCGCATCAACTACCTCACGCCTCTTTATGGCTCGACTGCTCTTTTTCGGACTCGCAGGCTCTACGCTTATTGCACCCTTTTCTGTTTCCTCGCTGGATACTTCACTCTCGAATTTCCACATGTCCGGCTTTATCAGCGCTTCCCTTTCCATTTCCTTTTACAGGCTCCTCATACCCTTCTTGCATCCTCTCAATACAGCAAGTAATTTGACCTCACATGCCGATCTTTCTTCTATTTCCGTACGCAGCGCTCTATTGATCGTCAGAGGGTCGTCCTTGATTGACACGCGATCAATCGCATAGGCCGACTTGCACTCGGAGGGAGTATCAACGAGACAAGGGACAGCAACAGGTTTCTCGATCACCTGAGTCTGAATCACCGGCTTCCCCGCACAACCGACCAATAAGGTCGCAAAAACCAGCGCCAGGTGGGCTAGCAGGCAGCGATTGAATCGCGAGGAGGCGCTATGGAGATACACGGGGTTGAATCTAATCGGTCTGATGGCGGCTCTGCACATACTCTATCTGCTCTCTCGTGATTGCCTCATACTGATGCCCGGGTGCTACTGATGGAAGGGTGCGTATTTTCTTTGCATGGCTCGTGTGCTTTGCCGCAGCAGCAGTCGCATGACGCATTGCCTCGGCTGCATTTTTTTCTCTCTCAGCCGCCACTTCTGTCAACGTACTCATCGCTGTCCTCACCGACTGGATATCCAATGCGCACTTTTCGTTTGCTGCCGACAATACTGCATTCTGTGAACTCAAGCGCTGCATCTGCGATTCAGATCGCCAATCACTGACAAAGTATCCACCGGTAAAAGCAAGCGCTGCAAAAATGGCAACCAGGATTACTGTAATCCTTGGTCTGATTGCCTCAATTACTGGTTTGACGGCACTAATCATTGATTTGATTGCCGCAATCATTTTCTGGTAAACATTTGTATTATTGCCTCGAAAAATCCGCTAGAAGCGGACATAAAAAAACCCGCTCGAGGCGGGTTGCTGTTACTGCAAATACCGGATACAGGCTTATTGACTCGGCCAGAAAATATTATGAATCTCGTCATTCCAGGCTTGGCCCGGAATCCAACTCACACTCAACAGTGACGTTCGTACTGTTTGCTCGCTGATTCAATAGAATTAACTGAACATGTGAACAGCTGATCTAGAGTTGCTCTCCGTCCTTTGTTTTCCATTCGCTCCGATCTAAGTTGCAAGGATCGAGGTGACGAACGAGACTCAGGGGATGTTTATCGAAGCACCGAGCCTATCGCACTGTCTCAGCTCCGTCTTCTGACATCAATAATGAAGCTGTAAGATGTCTAAGCAGGCATGGCATACAGTTCAATTATTTTCTGACACCATAGCCAAGGTACAGTTTCTTGCAAACATTTTTATCTTCTGCCGAAGTTTTATTACCCCTGCTATTACAAGTAAAAAACAGCTTACTTGCCAATCTTTCTTATTTTATACTATGCGTGGGTATCAGGCTTCGACAGACAATAAAAAACCCGCTTAAAAAGCGGGCAATAAAAAACCCGCACGAGACGGGTGGATGTACAACCGCTACAGCGGAGTTTTTAGTTTTGTGATCGTGCACGACAATCCACAATATGGAGACGAATTATACACCGTTACCGGCTATTGTCAAGCTATTTGTTGCCCTCAACTTGACCTTTAAGAGAAAGGGATTTTTTCCCCTGAATTATCCAACCACAGCAAAATTGATTTTTCTCCCGTCAGTGTTATAAATTAAAGGTTGTTGGGTCGTCCACTAAATACCATCCTATCTCCTGCTTCCAAAGCCTTATCCATACTTTTTAAGCGAAATTCTGTGATAAAAAAACTCGTAACGCTTCTTATATTTGGTCTGCCATATTCAAATAACGCAACAGCACAAGAGTTGGGGTCGGGAGAGATAGGTGCACCAGAAGGCACTGTTCCGGTAGCCGGACCCACAGCGGAATTGACGCCAAGTGTCCCTGGCAGCTCTTTTTACCCATCCCTCTTTTCCTCGACACCCGTAAATCAACCTGGTGTATCCCCACAAGCTCTCCATGACCGCCGTGACGCCGTGTTCAACACGCATTCGTTTGGCCGGCCAGTCATTGTGCTGCCCATGCAGCCTTATATGGATACGGTATCCGGCTTTCAATACCCCGGCAGTTACATGCCGCCCGGGACACCTCTTCACAAATTCAACGGCTATATCATTTGTAATCCCCCAAATCTGAACAGAGATGCAGCTGCGGAAGCAACGGCAGGAACGGGTGCCCAACGAGTAATCAAAATCACCTCAACGCGATCCCCCTCAATACCAGGGCATTCAGGACCATGCCCCATCTACACGATAAATGGCGAGCTTCCGCCGCAGAAAAGCCATAGCACAATTTTGCCTCCTGGTAGAACACCACCTACGCGACAACAAGGGGAGCCTCAATGATCCGTACTGGCATGAAGGCCTTTGAAAGAAGAAAAAATCCGAAACCCGGTATATCGCCTGCCTTGCTGCCTGATTGTCCTGCAGATTGTGCCAGCTTTCAGGTCACGCAGCATTTCCCCTGCTATCTGGATTGGAGTGCCAAATGCTATTGCAAGCTATCATACAGGTCTCACTCTTATCACATCGGGATCATCCGCAAACTCCAATAGCAGGCGGCGTACACGTTCCTGCCACGCCTGTGCAAACGCCCCGCGCTGCAAGTCGTTAGCATGACCTTCCAGGATAGCCGTCAACCGCTCTCCCTGAGCGGGATCCGCCGGCATCGGCGAAACGTTGAGATGCACCGCTACGCTTGCGCCCGTATCGAGACGTTTGAAGGTAATCGCCTCTCCTTCCCGTTGCTCCGCGAAAGTGAGCAAACCCTTGCGCCTGAACTGTCCCCGAATACCATGAAAACCGTTGCCGGAAGCAGCGCCTGTGAGCAAGGTCAGCACCTGCGCCATGACACCCGTCACACCCTCGTGCTCAGGCGCTGGCATGTGCACGGCAATACTGCCGCGTTCGGCAGGCTCATCAGGGTACAGAGCAGCCAATGCTGCCCGCCCGACCAGAAACGCGCCCGCAACCGTAGGGCAGGAATGCCCGGCAAGGCGCACGGCATCCACATAACAGTATTCCAGCACGCCATCACGGGCGGCACCCAGCATGGCGGCAAATGGGTCGCGAGTGCGTACAACAGGCGCTTTTTCATAGAAATCTGGAAAATTCATACGTCTCCTTTCGACTAACAGGTTTTCTGAAAAATTTGAGCGGCCGCACAAGCTATACATCCGCATTGATAATGCCGGAATGTGATTGCAGCTGTGGAAAAATGATTCGTTCCTCGTAACGTACATGCGAACCGAGAAGGTCACTGAATCGGCGCAACCGCTCCATCGGGTCAAGCTCGCAGCTATTGCAGGCCAATCTCCCTAACTCTTCGTGTTCTACGCGAATTCGTGCTGCCACTTCTGCATCGAGGGCGCTCCCCACGGTTTCCAGCAGCCGTTCCTCCACCTCGAAATGCCGGACTAGAAGCGTAGCCCAATGGCTCTCGATACGCTTGATAGCTGCGGATAATGTGGCTGGGTCGCCGGTACTGGCTGCACGTCGCGCATCCCGCGCCACTACCAGTGATGTATGGTGTTCACGGGATAACGAAAGCAATGCGCCGATCCGGGGCATTTCAAGAGTAATAATGAAGTTGACTACGATAAACAGGGTTAAAGTTCATTGTCGCATCGTCTTCAATGCCACCGCCCATTTATAGAGTTCGTTGAGCAAGGATGCGCCTGAACTCATATGGTGGTCGTTCGGAACGAAATTTTCGACATCATCCAGATTTGCCGATACATTCTGGATCGCAACCGCCTCCATCATGGGCATCACTTTCAGTGTCGTAAGAGTAAGTTTTTCAACCAGTGCTGCGCGCATGCCACCTGATACTCCACCGTAGCTTACCAGTGCCGCAGGCTTATAATTCCATTCCTTGTAAACATAGTTGAGTGCATTCAGGAGAGAAGGCGGGGCCCCGAAATTATATTCTGGCGTCACAAATACATAAGCATCTGCCGCATCGACACTGGCCGCCCACTTCTTCGTATGCTCATGCTGGTAGTGCTGACGAACCGGATGTTCGGGCTCATCATATACCGGCAGATTGAATTCCTCCAGATCGACCAGGACTGCCTCAAATTTTCCGTGCTGTACAGCAAATTCATGAAACCATCTGGCAACGGATGGTCCAACCCGGCCGGGCCGGGTACTGCAGATAATGATGTGAAGTCTAAGAGTCATGTTTTTCCTTTCGTTCATTGTGATAGCTAAAAGCGAAGGAACGAATTGCTGCTATCCGCCCGCGCTCGGTCCTGCCCACACATCTGCATTAAAAACATACTGCCGCGGCTTGTGCTGCACAGAAACCGTAATGCGACGAAGAATTCTCCTTCTTTTCTGAATTCATAGAGTAACTCCTTATTGTGAGTGATTTTGTATAGATAAGGGCGCAGTGAAGAATGAAGCAATAAAAACTGGATGTTCGTGATTTCGCCTCACGACTTCCTGCGCCCACTGACCTTTCTCCCCAAGATCAAGCATTAATGATCACTGCCAGACTGAACATAGCTGCCGCTCCGCCGGGAACGGCAAACCTGGGACTAATGGGTTATTTGCCCGAAGCGACCGCTGTTGAAATCGTTCATGGCCTGGATAATTTCCTGCTGACTGTTCATCACGAACGGGCCGTGGCTGACAATGGGCTCGTCGATGGGTTCGCCGCTTAGCAGCAGCACTACAGCGTCGTTGTTGGCTTCAATCGAGAGGTTTTGACCCGCCCGATCCAATACCACCATCTGCGCCTCACGAGCAACTGCTTCGCTATTCACGAGCACGGTCCCATGCAGAACAATCACTGCCGTGTTCCATCCTTCAGGAAGTGTCAATTCTGTGATCCCCCCCTGTTTCAGTCGCATGTCCCAGACGTGCATTGGCGTGAAGGTTCTGGCTGGACCCGCATGACCAGCATACTCGCCGGCAATCACGCGAACCGTTCCCGTCTCGTCAGGGAGTGCTACCCTTGGGATATCACGGTCGAGGATGGCTTGATAGCCGGGCGCAGTCATTTTGTCCCTGGCTGGCAGATTCACCCACAACTGTACCATTTCCAGTATGCCGCCGGATTCAGTGAATGCTGGGGAGTGGAACTCCTCGTGCAGGATGCCTCCGCCCGCCGTCATCCACTGCACATCACCTGGACCGATAGTTCCACCTTGTCCGGTCGAGTCGCGGTGCGCCACCTCACCTTTGTAAACGATAGTGACTGTCTCAAAACCGCGGTGCGGATGTTTCCCCACACCGCGAGGCCTGTCAGCAGGTGAAAAATCGGCTGGCCCTGCATAATCGAGCAACAGGAAAGGACTGAGTTGCTTGCCGTGACTTTGGTACGAGAACATGGAACGCACGGGGAAGCCGTCTCCCACCCAATGGGAACGAGGTGCATTATAAATACCGAGAATTCTTTTCATGTCGAACTCCTGATTAATAGAATGTAATGAAAGTATAGATTCGAAACCAGTAAGTGTGTAGGCTGCTAAAATAGCTATGAGAGTCCTATTTTTAGGACGATGGGCAACTGCTGTGCAAGATTTGAATGACCTTTACTACTATGTTCAGGCAGTCGATTACGGCGGCTTTACGCAGGCAGGCCGGGCGCTGGGAGTGCCCAAATCAAAGCTCAGCCGCCGCATCGCAACGCTGGAAGAGCGGCTTGGGGTGCGCCTGATCCAGCGTTCGTCACGGCGCTTTGCGATTACTGAAGTCGGACAGACCTATTACGAGCATTGCAAAGCGATGCTCGTGGAAGCGGAGGCCGCTCAGGAAGCAATAGACGCAATGCAAGCTGAACCTCGGGGTGTCGTCCGTCTGACATGTCCCGTGGCGCTGCTGCATGTGAATGTTGGGGTGATGCTGGCCGACTTTATGGTGCGTTATCCGCGCATCACGCTCCATCTCGAGGCCACCAACCGGCGTGTGGATGTGCTGAGCGAAGCAGTGGATGTGGCCATTCGCGTGCGACCCCCACCGTTGCAGGATAGTGATCTGGTCATGCGGGTCCTGGCTGATCGGGGACAGTGTCTGGTGGGCAGTCCGGCGCTTGTACGGCACTTCAGTTTTCCTCGCACACCTGGCGAGTTGAGCAGTTGGCCTAGCCTCGGACTGGGGATGCCTCAGCAAATCCACAACTGGGTGCTGCATGGCCCGGATGGCGCCCAGGCAACGCTTCATCACATGCCGCGTTTAATCACCACCGATATGATTACCTTAAGAAATGCGGCATTGGCGGGTGTGGGAATAGTACAGCTACCTGTGCTGATGGTACGTGATCATTTGGCGGCAGGTTCGCTGGTCAGACTCGTACCCGATTGGACCCCTCACCGGGAAATTGTCCACGCTGTATTTCCATCTCGGCGCGGCCTTCTGCCATCGGTGCGAACGCTCATTGACTTTCTCGCACAGCGTTTTCGCTTACTGCATGAGGATTGAGTGCGATATTCGCGGGAAGCGGTTTTCTCTCTGTCCTCCCCGTATACGCAAGAAGTGGAGCTATAGACGCAGTCAAGCGGACCAAGAAGTTCCAGCGGAGCTTCTTTCGGCACCTTGATCGCATTACGTTCGTGGGTAAGAGCAAAGGTCCCGAACGACGACTGGCCGAAGAAATGGTCATGAAGCGAAACCATGCGCATCGCGAGTGGAACTGCTGCCGTCTTCCCTGGCGCCGCCAAAATTCAGCGCATAAAAATTCTGGCAATAGGTTAAATCACCCTGGAGACACGGCCTGCAGTGGTCGCACCACATATAGGTCAGCACTACGTGATCTCCTGCTGCCACTTTCTTCACGTTGCTGCCTACTCGCTCGACAACACCCGTCCCTTCATGCCTAAGCACGATCGGCAGGGGGACATCATAGAGCTGATCGCGCGCCACCATGTCGGTATGGCACATCCCAGTAGCCAAGATACGAACCAGTATCTCTTCTGGCCGTGACTCATCCAGAGTCAAATTCTCGATCCTGAAGGATCCGCCCTTCTGTCGAATCGTCGCTGCCCGGATTTCCATCTATACAGCCTCCTCTATTTATCTATCACAAGCCCCGTTCACTCTTTCACATAGAAGCGCGACAGAAATTTTCACCCATATAAAAAATTACCTCATCCTCAATTTTAGCTATAGTATAGAATTGAATTCCAAGTGCCATATTCACAAAATGTTTTAGCTGATTCGTAACTCTCTAACATTAATAATACAAGGAGCGATAGATGAAAAAGCTTGTTCTGACAACAACTCTCCTGTTAACCATGCCCGCCTATGCGGGACTGAACGGTGCCGACGTCACCCTTCGAACAATTCTTCAGGATACATCATCCAGTTCCCCGGTTATTACCTCTCTTGAGCGGACAGTGACGGCGGGACCAGGAGTCGAATACCCCCACGTGGCAATAATGACCCGCCAGCTGATTCCCGAGTATAGCAGCCCGACGCAGTTCATCGTGAACCTCCTCAATCCGGCAACAGGAGGGCAGTCTGAATTCGCGTCAAATCTTGTTAATGCTGCTATCGATATCGCCAACGACCACATTACCATCGACTTTGCCAACTCAACCCCTTTCGCACGACTGGGTGCCGGGTTCCAGAATACAATTGTTTTTCAGTTTGACAGCGAGACCGCGAGGAGCATTGCCGCAGCAGAAATTGACAACAACGTGACAACATTGGGATTGCAACCATCGGATGTGCGTCTGGTGGGGGATGAACTGCTTATTAATGTCGAGAATCTTCGGTTCAATCCTTCCACTTCTGCCCGCGTGAATCTTGCCATTGAACAAGGGCCATTGTCCCCTGCTCCTGAGCCTGAAACTTACGCGATGATGCTTGCCGGGCTTACATTGATCGGGTGGATCGGGACAAGAAGAAGCCGGCGCGGACTATCCTGATTAATCCTGATTAAAAAGGCGACCATTCCCTAATGGAGGCCGCCTTCCTTCACTGAAAATATATTGTCCTGCCGGCCGATTTAATTTATCGGTCAGCCAAAGGTCAGCGAATACCGGATTTTCCCGGCGCCAGGATACCGTTCGGATCCAGCGCCTTCTTTAGTGTCTTGTGGACTTGACGTTGTACCGGTCCGTATGTTTCCGCCACCTTGTCCATAAACGCCGTATTGACGCGGTAGGTCCCATACCCCTGCGCAGAAAAGATTGTCAGCAGTTCATCGAAACACTGGTATGCCGCCTTGACCTGACCCGGATCGGTCTTGTCATAGAGCACGTCTACGATATGATGCATATCGCGCATTCCGACGATGAATTCCCCGGAATAATCCAGACCGTACTTGGCAAGAATCTGCTTGGTTAACGCCATCTGTTTCAGCGTCTCGCTTCCTCTTGCTTGAGACACCGGCGCAAACCACATGGAGCCGCCGCCCCCGCGCCAGTTGTACAATGAAAACTCCTGAAGTGTCATGTCGCCGCGCATGAGAGATGCGCGATATTTAAAGGCAGGATCGTCGCCCACCTCCCGCTCGGTCAGAATCTTCGCTTTGCCGGATCTACCGAACGCCTGGGTCACAATCTTCCAGTTCACCTCGATCTGTTCCGGCGTACCGTACAGTGCGGCATACACGTTCCAGATACCCAGATGATGATCCTTCGCGAGCTTGCGCACCGCCGCATCCGGAATAGACCCTGGGCCGGTCACATAGTCACTGCGACGAGCCTTGACGGGCGCTTCATATAACGCATGGGCAATGACAACTGCATTTGGAATCACCCCACTGATGCGCAATGGACGAATGATTTCCACGATCTCCACGATATCTTCCTCATTCTCGTACTGAATGACGAAAGGTTTGAAAGCAGGCGGGGCGGGCATAAGCCAGAAGCCGAACTTGGTGACAATGCCATAATTGGATTGAGTAAAAATTCCGTCCAGATAGGGCCCGTATCCCCACTTAAACACCTGCCAGGTATTGGAATTCGGCATCGACCCCATTCCGGTGCGCAGCACTTCGCCATTTGCCAGAACCACTTCCATACCGCAGGCAAAAAGAAATTGCTCCCCATAGGGCGTATACCCAACTCCCCGGTCCAGTGTGTGGCCAGTGGGTCCCGCAATTGCCGAAGGGGCGGGCATGGATAACCATAAGCCCAGCTTGTGCTCCGCGATGTAGTCATAGAGCTGCTTATAAGTCACTCCCGGCTCAACCAAGGCATAAGCCAGATCTTTGTCGACTTCCAGTATGCGGTTCATTCGCTTGAGATCGAGGACCACCTGCCCGCGTTCAGCCGGTGCCGCCGACCCATAGCCCAGATTTTTTCCAGTGGAAATGGTCCAGATGGGAACCCTGTACCGATTGCATATCCCGACAATTTTCTGGATCTCCTCCACTGTCGTCGCCATTAACGCGGCGGATGGAGTGTGATCCGAATCAGGCACGGGCATCATCGTTTTGATGTAAGGGGCAAGCTGCTGTGCGCTGATAAACACGGCTGCGTCGCCGAGTACACTGCGAAAATCCGCTATGGCAGAATCGAAAGTCTTTTCGGATATTCCTTTCGGCAGTGCGATATATTTGTTTGACATTTTGAATCCCCTGCTCCTATCCGGGTTAGGTCTCTATTACGAATGAGGCGAATCGTTCGGCGCGCACATTCCGTCGAGGATGTGGCCCGAGCGGTAGCTGATGTACAAATGCGCGTTGGGAGCAAGGGATTTGATATGAATGCAATCCCATCGCGGCAGTCATGGCGGCATATCCTACGGATTCAATCCAGCCGGTCAATTGCATCTGCGCATGCTTCGGTCGCGTTGAACCCTCGTCCGATTCCAGCTCCTGTCCTTTGAGGGGCACCCACGTGCCTGCCTTGCTCCAACCTACCGATTCACAGCCGTCTGCTGCCGAAAGACCGGAACAGTGAAGATGAATATCATCAAATCCATCCAATCGGTAACTGAGAAAGCCAGGTTTAGGCTTATTTACTCTGCGAGCATGCATTCCGGCAGCGGAATGTTCGCTTGAAAGAAAATCCTCTACAATAGAAAAACTGTTGTAACCCGGAAGAAGCTTCTCCGCAAGGACATCACCCGCACTGAATTCTGGCGATGTGGCAGTCCACACATGCCGAAGCTCGGGAGTATCTCGGGAGAAGCTGGAGCGGCCGAAGGCGCCATGACCGGAAAATGCGTGTGAACCCCGAAGAATCAGCCCCGCACCGGCACTGCGCATCAATTCCATGAAAACCGCCGCACTGGCATCATCCATGACGGCAATCCAACGCACTCCACGGGCACCTTCCAGCAGTTTCGCCACTGCCTCATACTCGTTAAGCAATCCACCTTTCAGTTTTATCACGCGGGGTGGAGAAAACCAGGCTTTCCCAATCGATTCCGCTCGCCCTGCCGCCTCACTTTCAGCAATTCCGTTTAGCCGTACATTACTGCTGAGAGCGTAAGCAGTGCGCACTCCTGCTGCAAATGCCGCATCTGCTGGAGTATTTCCCAGGAGTAATCCAAATTTCCGCACGCTTCCAGCCGTTGTACTTGCAAACACCCGGAGAGGGATTTCAAGCGCCAACAGCGCTCCTCCCGCCACCAAGCCTTTCATGAGATTACGCCTGCGTACGTCCACGATTTCCCTCCTCAGCCCGCACCTTGCCGATTAATTGCGCTGAATATATTCGGCCAATTTCGCCAGCGACTCATCGTCGATTTCCGACGGCCGGAATGGAGGCATCGCCCTGCTCCCGTTCCGTACGATGGCACGGGTGTATTCCGGCGAAAGTTCTCGACCGAAAAGGCGAGGCCCTACCTGACCTTCATGGCAATAACTACAAACCTTGGAATAGACTTCTGCGGCATCTCTCCACCGGAATCCTTTGGCCGTGTTTGTTTCCGCAGCTGCGCACGCGATATCCGCGATCATCGCCGCGGCGACTGATATTGAGAGCGTGAGCGCTGTCACAGTCCTTACGGATTTTGTCTTTCTCATATTATTCCTCCAGGCAGAATCTTAGCCGAAAAGACATTTCATTGCTTTATCGGTGGGTTACGGATAAGCCTTTATGTTTGCGTGGATAAAATGTGGAGTTTACCTTGTTCCGCCGTCAGCTATTATAGGTTGCGTCGCTCTCTTCCGTACTGGTTTGAGTTGGGGAAACACTATAACAGACACCCATGACATTAGAAAAACGATTCAATGATCAAGGTTGAGTTTGCTTGACAACTTGCATTTCCTGACATATCCCCTGCATCGGCAGATGGCTTTGCGGGGAGAGGAGGACGGAAATATAAACCCCCTGGAAAAGCAGAGTGTGAGGGAATAGCCGATTGAAAAAATGCCAGACGTCAAATTCAGAATTTCCAACCGAAGTTTGCCCGAACACCATGATCGGCAATGTTGTGAAGAATTTGTCCCTGGTAATAAATACCCAGAGTCGCTGCTCCGAGGACATGCGCATCCACGCCTCCGGCGAGGACTATTCCGTTGCGAACCCAAGACACGTCCCCACAATGCCCCATTAGCAGCAGAGTTCTGTTGAAGAATATGTCCAGGAGTATCAGAGGACTGCGCACCCGCCAGATGGAAAGCTTGCCTGACCCGGTCTGAAACCGCCTCCCCGTATAAAACGGCTGTCTTCAATGATCATGCCCTGAATACTCGCATGCCCTTCGCCGGAAAGACTGTTAAAAGCCTGGCGCACGCTCTCCTGATCTGGCTGATGGACAATCGCTTTATAGATAGGATTGCTGGCGCCTAGCCGCTCGGCTGCGCTTCCTGTAGCGCACTGATTAGGCGTCTCGCCGATATCGCAAAAGCGCAAAACATCGAGGTAGACGTGAGTAGGATCATAGGAGATACCCAGGTTGACCAGGCTATGAGTGAGTGAATCGAATTTTCCGATCAAGCCGCTATTCGCTGTCAGGATAGTGAAGCGACTAGGGAAGCATGGGGCAACACGTGCAGCGTTCCGCCCAGCATTCCATTTACCGTCAGGATGCTGCTTTGGGCAATGATATGCTCACCGAATGCTCCCGAATCTCCCGATAATGCCGGCATACCCAAGCCGGCTTTATTCAGGAAGTCCGAACCCGAAATCGTACTGTCATGGTGGACGCTGTCCGGCTGATTGAATATCAGGCGGGAGGAGTCATTCACATTATTCGTAT
The DNA here is from genome assembly GCF_055385915.1 of Nitrosospira sp. TNL300. Taxonomy (NCBI): domain Bacteria; kingdom Pseudomonadati; phylum Pseudomonadota; class Betaproteobacteria; order Nitrosomonadales; family Nitrosomonadaceae; genus Nitrosospira; species Nitrosospira sp. TNL300. The sequence goes on from NZ_AP041005.1 coordinate 1,665,827, forward strand.
TATTCTGAAATGTACCTTCGGTGTTACTGCTAAGCTGCGTTTTGTAGGCCCATGGCTGAAAACTTATGCCATTAGGCCAAGTGGCAGAGGTTGTGCTCCGGATATCGTTACTACGGCTCATTCCCATCTCGATGCTGCTTACATCCAACATAAGACCTTGCAAATATCAATTATCGGACAAAGAGTATGGCATTCGTCAATGAAGGCTTGTAGTTATAACCGTATAGCGCGCAAGCAACCCCGCCGAATCCATGCCCGTCCTTCTCGCCATATATATTCCGGCCTGGATATCTATACTGTCGGCTGCTGGGTGCAGCATCAGCAGATGGAAATGCTGTGCGATTGCAGATTGAACAGCAGGATCGGGAATCCGCTGCAAGGTGGTGAGCCATGACAACACTGACAACAGCAGCCGGACAGACGGCCTTTCTTGTGCCTTGAAACTGCGCATCAGCTATCCTTTTCCTATCCTACGATCACTCTTGGTAGCCTCGTGCTTCGGCCCGTCGAGAACGTGCACTCTGGAGGGAATTGCCAAGCGGAAAGTGGTATGTGCGGTTCTACCGAACAAAAGGGATGAAAAATTAATACCGCTTGAGGGGAGCCGGACCGGAATCCGGGTTCTCGTTTCTCGGATCGTGGTGCGCTTCAGTTCCGGTAATTGATTTTTTCGCTTCCTCCTGAGTTTCCTGTTTCTTGGTTCCACGGTTCCCTATCTTTTCCTGAACTCTGTTTCCGCGGGTTTCTTCATCGACGAGCACACCCTCATCCGCTTCATCCGGCATTTGAGCCGTTGCCTCGTCTTCCCTCAATTCCTCATCTTTGGTTTCCCGTGGATCTTCCATGATGGCTCCTGCAAGGTTTATCGGTCAATTACATCTACATATGTCCTATTCTCCCCTCACTGGCGGCCAAAACTCGGTGCGATAGCGCACAACATCCACACTACATATAGTTGTGTCTGGTAGCGCACAGAAACTTTCGTAGCTCAGCCCCATCATTGTCAAGTAGCGGTTCCGCTACATATTCCTTATCAAGTCCATATTTTTATTAACGCAAGCATTCCAAACACATCATACTTAGGAGAAGAATTATGAAAAAATCGGTCATACTGGCAATGGCTCTGATGCTTCCTGCGTTTACCGTCAGCGTACAAGCGGCAGATGCCCAAGGTGCTCTCACTGATGCGGAAATCGCACATATTGTGGTAACTGCGAACACCGCTGATATTGAAAATGGAAACCTGGCCAAGAAAAAGGCCTCGAACGAAGACGTTCACGGATACGCGCATCGAATGATCGCGGATCATACGGACAGCAACCGGCAAGCGACTGAGCTTGCGAAAAAACTCAATGTAACCCCCAAGGACAACGCCATCAGTCAGAGCTTGAAGGACGACGCCAAAGCCGGTCTCGAAAAACTTAAGGGATTGAGCGGGAAGGAATTCGACAAAGCATACATTGACGGCGAAATCGCGCTTCATAAGAAGGTGATCGAAGTTGCCGACAACAAACTCGTGCCCAACGTCAAGAACGAGGAACTGAAGGCATTGCTGGTTAAAACACGTCCAATACTCGTCTCGCACCTCGAGCACGCAGAAAAAGTCAAATCTACTCTCAAGTGATAGAAAATCCCGCCGGAATACTTCCCCACCGTTCTGGCACTTTCCTGTGGAAGCTATGAGAGAAGTAGAATGTTGCGTCCCCGCGACGCAACATTCATTTGCCAAAACCAGATCCAACAGCCGTATCCCCTGTCCTTATCATACGTAAGCCCAAAACCATTGTCATCGGCAGCGGCCTTGCAGACCTGTCTGCAACGCTTGACCTAACCCACAACGGATTTGAGGTGCTGTTGCTGGAAGCTGCTCCCTACATTGATGGGAGAACCGCATCATGGAATAAAGATGGAATGGAAGTAGAGGACGATATGAAGAGGAGAACTCTATGGCACAGGAAAGGATACTGACCCAGCGAATACGCACCGAGGTACTTCTAAAGGAATATTGGAGAAAAGGCGGGCTCAGCGTTATATCACTGGCCGCGCCTTATGCATAATATCAAAGAAACTAGTATCCTCCGCCGCCAGACTGGCCGGAGGATCCTCCCCCCTGTGATCCCCCACCTTGTCCGGAGCGTTTTTCATAAGATTTATCGTGCATATCATGCTTTTTGTCATGCGGCTTGTCATACCCGGCCTGGCCGGAACCTTGCCCTGAACCAGAGCCCGATTGCTGATAACCCCGTGGCTCGGGTGCGTTGCTCCCTTTTCCCTGCCCGGACATGTCTCCATATTCTCCGGTCTGCTCACCGGTACCTGCCGCCTGGGCTACACTTGTGGCGCTAAAAGCGATTGCGCCGGCAATCACGACAGACTGCGCTAATTTTTTCAGTATTAAAATATTTTCCATGGTAGTTCCTCCAGATTAATCCAGCAAAATTGCTGAACTTAAATGCTACTCAAATCGTGAGGGCTTTCCGTACGCTTACGCACACACCACTTATAAGGCAATGAAGGGTATATGTAGGAAGGGAAAAGAGTGGTTGTATCGAAGAAGCCCTGTGCCCCTGGCACTGTCATACTCCATCCCAATTCTCTGGGGCTGACTTAGGGCAAGGGCAAGGGCTCGGGCACCTCATAATGGTTTGAAAGCCTCGGACGAGAGCAGTTATTTCTCTGTAGGACGAAACTCATATGTGTCACCGTGCTCCAGATAAATGATCTTGTCCTGTAAACCCGCGCGCTCTATTTCCTCCTTGAAATCGCTCAAAGGAGACTTGAAGACATCATAATCGTCGTAGTGGATAGGAATAGCTTTATTGGGAACAATGATTTGCATAATTCTGACACCCTCTTTGGCATCCATTGTTACGGTGACAAAGCCAAGCAGCCGCGTGGCACCCAGATGCAATAGAACCAAGTCGACAGCTGGATAGTGCTTTGGAATTTCCTTGATATCCTCAAAAACCATCGTGTCACCGTTGATGTAGATCCTGTAACTGCGCAGTGAACTCTTACTCCTGAAATCCAGCATGGAACCCATTACTTCGGACAGCAATTTAGCAACAATGGGCGGTCCGTAGCGCCCCGGCATGGCAATGGAAGTGTGTGGATAAACGAAGAGTCGCTATGTGCGCTCTCGCACAGCCGGGAATAAAAAATTAGACCTAGTATTGGCCTATTTCATACATTCGCCGCCCCACAATGCTGGGTAAGAGCACATATGATGAGTATCGGTGTGTACTGGATGTGGGCTACCGGGAATTACGATGGCACGAAAAAACGTTCCGCTCCACGTTGGTTTCATCCCTGACGGCAACCGCCGCTGGGCCTTAAACCGTGGCATGGGCAAAGAAGACGGATACAGCTTCGGCATAGACCCGGGACTATCTTTGTACGAAATCTGCAGAGAACAGGGCATCGTTGAAGCGTCCATTTATTGCTTTACACAAGACAATACAAAGCGGCCTGACGCTCAAAAACGTGCCTTTACCGATGCATCAGTAGCATTTGCTTTTGAAATTGCGCGGCGCGGAGCAGCCCTTCTGGTAGTGGGAGATGAGACCTCTGCGCAATTTCCAGAAATTTTGAAAACATTCAGGATTCGCCGGGGGAATGGCATGAAGGTAAACCTGCTTATCAATTACGGTTGGGAATGGGACCTCGCCGGGCTTAAAAATGGGGGACTGCGTTCAAGCGCCGTATCCCGCCTGGACCTGATCGTGCGGTGGGGAGGCGGACGCCGCTTAAGTGGATTCCTGCCTGTGCAATCAGTCTACGCGGACTTTTATATACGGGACGAATTCTGGCCAGATTTTGAACCCCGGCATTTTGATGAGGCACTTTCCTGGTTCAAACGGCAAGACCGGACTTTTGGAGGATAGCCTTCCCGCTCGCGTCAAGCTTCGACTTGTCGCCCTTTCCGGTACCGCCACTGCCTATGCTTTCTCCGGCATGGCCTGCTTTTGTATCGGTGCTACCGCCCATGATGCCACGCGCACCCTTACCTCCTCTATTTTCCCTCACGTTGCTGAACCCCTTATCCCCGGTTGATCCACCCAATGCACTTCCCTTCGGTGACTTTGAACCACCGGAACCGTTCACCCCGCTCCCCGCGCTACCGGACTTGCTGCTACCTAGACTCTTTTAGATTCTTTTCCATGCCGCCTCTTGTCGGGTTGTCCTTCATGCCGTAGCTACTGTCGTGCTTCTTGCGCTGGCTTTCATTTCTATTTCTGCAAATCACGAAAACGGCGGAAGCGGGGAAAAGAACAGTGTGGGTTGTCGTACAGAACTATGCAATCCTTAAGATTATCTTTCGTTCATGCTCGTGTGTTCATGAGCTAGCGATAAACAGCAAGTCGTTCAACCCTACATTCCATTGGAGATCATCATGCCAACTACGCAAACCACTTCACATAAAACCACAGAGCACAAAACCACGAGAAGGTCCAAACATGACGCAATCAAATTGCTGACTGACGACCACAACAAAGTCAAGAAGATGTTCAAGGAGTTCGAAAAGCTGCACAAAAAGCAGGAGGAAGGCAAGGAAGAGCTCGTGCAGCAGATCTGCAAGGAACTCACGATCCATACGCAACTGGAGGAGGAAATATTCTATCCTGCCGCGCGTGAAGCAATTGATGATGATGATCTGATGAACGAAGCAGCTGTGGAGCATCAAGCTGCTAAGGATCTCATTGAAAAAATCCAATCAATGAACAGCACGGACCCTATGTACGATGCTATGGTGAGCGTCCTCGGCGAATACGTTAATCACCATATAGAGGAAGAACAGAACGAGATATTTCCCAAGGTGGAAAAAGCGAAAATCGATCTTGAAGAAATTGGCACTGAAATAGCTGCCCGCAAGGAAGAACTTACTGAAGAGCAGGAATAACGGAAGGGAAACTGACACGTTGACCCGGTCCAGGTTGGCGATTGGTTACCAACTGCCCAACCTGCTTCTGGAGGATAAGGTCAACTACTGTCGGTTCGGTACACGAATAGCCGACCAAAAGAAGAATAGTGCAGACGTGGTTGCATCTTTATTGACAGGGGACACAAACTCGCCAACTCTTTCCTGCCGTTCGTTCATCTGACACTGGTAGCTCCTTAGGATTGCGTACTCCACTTCGTATTGATCAGAGAATTTCTGCTCCTGATTACGGCATCTGGCTAATGGTCCAATACGTATCGATTGACCGTATGACCTCCACGAATTGCGGGTAGTCGACGGGCTTCCCCATATATCCTGCAACGCCGAAATTGAAGCCGTTTAGCTTGTCCTGTTGGTCATCGGAAGTGGTTAGTACCACCACGGGAATACGTCTGAGCCTCTCGTCTTTTTTCACTGCCTGCAGGAATTCGATCCCATTCATGATAGGCATGCTCAAGTCCAGCAAGATGAGACAGGGCTTCTCACTATCCTCATCCCACAGGTAATTTAGGGCATCCTCCCCGTTTTCCCGGTGCACAATCTGATTTGTAACACCGATTTCCTTGAGAGCACGAGTAATCCTCATCATGTCCACCTGGTCGTCCTCAACGAGAAGAATAGGTTTGTTAGTGACTCTCACGGTGGTTTCCTATACTGCTTCGATAAGGGGGCAGTTGTCGCTTTAACGCCAGAAAAGGGACAAGGACGAGAAAGAAAAAAGTAGAAATTGCGCCTCCGTCTCCTTTAATTAGACAAGTTATTAGGCATATTATGATACCTGTAATTGCCTCGACTAGCACCTGTAATGAGACGGGTTTGGAAAGATGTGCCTGGCAACCGCCGGGGGTTCTGCTCGCGCAGGGTGTGTATATTCCGTTGAACCTATTGAACCTGAGGACGTGCAAGATTCATTGGCAAAGCGTCATAGCTAGGCGCGGCTCTTCAATCGCATATCCCTGGGCATAGTCGACACCTATCCTTCGCAGTACCTCGAGAAAAGACTGGTCCTCTACCCATTCCGCTATCGTCTCTATTTTCATTACGTGGCCTATATGATTAATGGCCTCAACCATGGCATGGTCAATAGGGTCACTGATTATGCCCTTGATGAATGCCCCATCGATTTTTAGATAGTCCACAAGTAAATGCTTCAGATAGGTAAACGAGGACATTCCACTGCCAAAATCATCCAGGGAGAAGCGGCAGCCGAGCTCCTTTAGCTTGCGGATCAATGCGGCAGCCTGAGTAAGATTTGCGATTGCCGTGGTTTCCGTTATCTCGAAACAGATCCCGGCAGGATCAGCCCGAGATTGCTTGAATTGGTCGACCACGAAATCGTATAAATCCTCATCGCAAATCGATGCACCTGAGAGATTGATAGTGCAAGTGTCTTTTGTGCTGTTTCCCAGGTGATAGGAAGCATATCGGGCAAAAGCGTTAGCGATTACCCATCTATCGATTTGAGGCATGAGGCCGTAGCGCTCCGCGGCGGGGATGAAGGCCATGGGAGGTATGAGCTCTTCATTTTCTCCTTTCATTCGCAACAATATCTCGTAGTGGTTAGAGTGTGTTGATCTGTCAGAAAGCGGCATTATTTTCTGTGAATACAGCACGAACTGCTGCTTATCAAGTGCTTTGTGCAGACGTTCCACCCATCCCATCTCACCACGGCGTTTCTCGAGGTTCTTGTCATCAGAAGCATAGAGTTGAACGCGATTGCGACCATTATCCTTGGCAAGAAAGCAAGCTGTGTCTGCCATGCGTAAAACGTCCGAGAAAGTTTGCCCGCCACTGAAGAAGGTGGCCAGTCCGATGCTTATCCCGAGTGAGAACAACCGCTCTTCCCAGACGAAACGAAACTCCTGTACGGTTTGCCGCAGCACTTCAGCTATGCGAAGGGCGGGTCCCCTTGAACATTTCTCAAGCAATACGCCGAATTCATCTCCTCCAAGGCGCGCCAGAGTATCATCCTTCCGCAGCTTTGCTTGCAGGAGGCTGGTGAGCTGTTTCAATAACTCGTCCCCTGCCAAGTGGCCACAAGTGTCATTTACGATCTTGAATTGATCAAGATCAAGATAAAGCAAAGCATGCTCGTCAGTCTGTTCCTCGCTCTCCAGTGCCTGTTTCAGGCGCCGCTCGAATTCGTGCCTATTGATCAGACCAGTCAGTGCATCGTGCGTCGCCTGATGTCGCATTTCCATCGCCAACTTCTGTGCATGGCTAACGTCACGGAACACTAGCACGACGCCGATAATTGCGCCGTTTTGATCTTGAATGGGCGCGGCCGAGTCCTCGATCGGGAAGGTTTGACCATCTCGCCGTATAAGAAGCGCATGCGAATTAAGGTTTACAGTCTCCTTATTCCTTAAAACCCTTTCGGCCGGGTTAGATGCTGGTTCGTTAGTTTCCGCATGGATGATTTGAAATACATCTTGAAGAGGCAAACCCTTTGCGTTATCAGAACTACAGTCCGCCATGGCTTCTGCAACCGGATTCAGATAGGTGATCCTTCCTTCCGTATCGGTTGTGATAACAGCATCACCAATACAGCTCAGCGTGACGCGAAGGAGTTCCTTTTCTTCAAAAAGCGCCTTTTCCGCTATTTCGCGCTCAGTGAGATCGCGTCTGAGCTGAGTTTGGATTTCCTTAGTACGCTTGCGCTCAGTGATATCGCGGATAGCGCTGGATACCAAGATCCCTTCTTCAGTCTCAATGGGGCCAAGACTGATTTCAACAGGAAATTCAGTACCATCGCGCCGCAGGCCATAGAGTTCGAGTCCAATCCCCATTGGGCGCGTGCGGGGCGCACGGAAAAAATTTTCCCTAAATCCGGGATGTTTTGAACGGTAACGAGGCGGAATAAGAATCTCCATCTTTTTACCGAGCAGCTGTTCTCGCTGATATTCAAACAATTTCTCGGTTTGGGAATTCACCAGCACAATTTCACCATTGCGATTCACAATGACGATTGCATCCGGCGCGGCTTCCAGCAGGCCACGAAATTTCTGCTCGGCTTTTTTTCGATCGCTAATATCGCGAATTGCACTCACGCTAAACCTGCCCTCATCCATTTCAATGGGACTCAAGCTGATTTCCACTGGAAATTCGGTACCGTCCTTGCGAAACCCGTATAGCTCCCAGTCGGCGCCCACCGTCCGGATGTGGGGGTAGGCAAAGTAAGCTGCGCGCTCTCCCGAATGGAGGTCGCGCTTGCGCGGTGGCTGCAGCATTTCCATGGGCTGGCCGCAAAGTTCATCTGCATTATATCCAAACAGTTTCTCCGCTTGCGCGTTGACCAGGACTATCCGCCCTGTCGAGTTCACTATGACTATTCCATCTGGTGTTGAATCGAGTAAATTGCCGAATTTGGTGCCGATCAGCTTGGCGTCGCGTAATGCCTTGATATGCGTGATATCTGTACTGGTAATCAGGACGTAGCTGTACTGTCGCTGTTCCTGCGACAGTACCTTGCATGAAATGTTTACATGGATCAGCAGGCCGTCTTTTTTGCGACATAACATCTCGCCTACTGAAGCCCTTACCTCGAGCGCATCTTTCAGGCTCTGGCCGATCTTCCACTGATGATCGGAAGCGCCAACAAGTTCACTAAGCTTGCTTTGCAAGGCTTCCGCCACTGTATAGCCAAATATAGATTGCGCGCCCTTGTTCCAGTAAACGACAACGCCATCGGCGGTGGTAACAATTGCGCCGCCGGGCATTTCATCAAGAACAAGCTTGCCAAAATCTGTTGGTATTACCTTCGGTTCCATTCAGAAAATAGGAAAGACTTCGAAATCGGAGATGTTAATAGCCGAAGTTACAGCGTCTGAAACACTTATTTTGGGGCTATTAATCGTTGGCTGGGTCGTGAATACCTTGTTCATTGAATAACTTGCACAGTGCTTTCTCATCAGGCAATCATCTAGGCTGATTTATAATATGGGCAATGACCGCGATTAACCTTAAATGGGACGATTTGGGATTTATTATCCATCGCAAAGGGATTAATTTACCTATTGGTCATAATTTCATTACTCGTTCTTGACTGTTAATTTTCTTCGATTCGATCGAACTAATTGGTTTTAGCAAAGCCTCGTGATTCCGAGGAGCGGTATGCAATGTTGGAACAGAACAGCATGGATAAAACTTAGTTTGCTCTGCTTGATCTGCGATACTGGAAGCGCAGGATTCTTATATACGTCAATCTCCCAACTGCAAGTTTTCACGCAAATCGTTTTCAGTTGTCGTGAAGTTCTTCTATGACTCTACCATGTGGCCTAATGGTCGTTTGCTCAACTGAAGATGCTTCTCTATGTTTATTGCAATCTCCAGGTAGAGTGGCGCAAGTTAGCACGCATGTTGCTGATCGTTTTTCCGACATTCATCATCGAGGGGACTCGAAGGCCATGATGATCGACGGGGCCACCGATAAATTTCTGGTCGAAACCGAGCTTGGCGAAGTGATGTGCGAGCCGTTCCTCAGTGAGAACGAATACGGTATCAATCTTGTTCAATCGCGCCATTGCAAAAGTAGCGAGATAAAGACTGATTGGAATGTACAGAAAGCGTGGCGATCGGGAGGTTTTAAAATCATCGTCTGAAATGACAAGCGATCTGCCAGCTTCGCCTTTACGCCTTCTGTAGCTGGAGATTACAGCAAGACGCGATACTTCTGCAATGCGCTGCCGGCCTCCCTTAAAAATTTCACCTTTTACAAAACCTGTAGCTGAGCACTTCCCAGATTTCGCTCAAAATCGCATTGCTGCCGCATCTCGATGGGGGGCTGGCTGCTATCAGGTTTTAAATCTAATCTACCCTATCGATTAAGCGACGTTCCCATTGACGTCTGTTGCCTTGTCGCCGGTCCGCTAGGAGCAATGGCGTAATTGGCTCTTCTCCGGTGATTAACCAATCTAGTGAAAAGACAAGTGCGGAACGCAATTTCTTTAGTTTGGCTATGTCAGGCATCGTACTTCCCGTCTCCCATTGAGATATGGCTGCCTTCGTCACTCCACACAATTTTCCTAATTGGGTTTGATTCAAGTTATATTTATGCCGTAGCTGTATAAGCCTCGGTCCCATACCCACGCTGTACTCCCCCTATTAGATGTGTTGCTTGTCTCCAAGATTAGTAAAGCTTGATTATGATGTCAAGTTTTACTAAACATAACAGAGGTAGGAAATTATTAAATCCGTTAAGATGTTTAGACCTGCTTAACGTTAAGAGGCGAACTGTTTATGGATAATGAGGAGAAGGTTAGAAAAGAAATCGGGCCTGTGGATAAAAAGGTAAGTCTACTTTCTGTTGAGTTCTTGCTTTCTCCTTGGGCTATCGCTACTTTAACATTTACGATTTTTATATCGCTCACCCTGATAGGCTGCTCTTTTGCTCAGGGTTTACAGGAGCAAAGTGCGGCGATCGAAGCGTCTTCACGCCCTCTATTTGAAAAGGCTGTAAAAGGTTATGAGCCGTTTCTCGTCCTAGTCGGGAGTGTTCTAGTCAGTATTCTGACCACCCTGGTTTCTTTTGTTCTTGCATCGAACAAAGAGAAAGCAGCAGCACTGGTGCGTGTCAATAAAAAACTGCTTTCGGCCATAGAGGAACAGCAGGCAACAGCACGCGAACTTTCAGATGCAAGGCTTCGCACGGAGAGGATTCTGGAGAGCATTACCGGGGCTTTTTACACTCTGAACCGGGAATGGCGCTTTACCTATGTAAATAAGGAAGCAGAAAATCTGTTATGTCGCGAACGTAGCAATCTTTTGGGCAAAGTGGTCTGGGAGGAATTTGATGAGGCTATCGGAACCACCTTTGATCATAAATTCCATCGAGCGCTCACGGAAAATACGGCAGTGACGTTTGACGAGTTCTATACTCCCCTTGGCAAATGGTTCGAGGTACACGCCTATCCATCGGAAGAAGGCTTGGCCATTTATTTTCACGATATTACCGCACGCAAGGAGTCTGAGCGGGCGCGCCAGGAAGCCGATAGGCGCATTCGCCAGCAGGCTTCCTTGCTCGACAAGGCGAGGGACGCAATCATTGTGCGCGATCTTCATCATCGCATCCAGTTCTGGAATCAGGGGGCTGAGCGGCTTTACGGATGGGCTTCCGAGGAGATGTCCAGCAGATCGGTAGAGGTGTTGTACGAGGACCTCTCGCCGTTCAATGAAGCAACAAACCTGCTACTGGACTCGGGGGAATGGAGAGGTGAAATCGCGCAGCGCCGGAAAGATGGAAGCATATTGCCCGTGGAAGCACATTGGACTTTGGTTAGAGATGACGAGGGACAGCCAGAGTTTGTCTTTGCGATCAATACCGATATTACCCAGCGTAAGGCAGCGGAGAAGAAGATTCAATATCTCGCCTTCTACGATCCCTTGACCGGGTTACCCAATAAGCAGCTCCTGCTGGACCGGCTCCGGCAGGTGGTGGCGGTGAGGGCCCGTAATCGGCAGACGGGTGCGCTACTGTTCATTGATCTTGATAATTTTAAATTGCTCAATGATACGTTTGGCCATCATTTCGGCGACCAGTTGCTGCAAGAAGTCGCTCCGCGCCTGACCTCATGCGTGCGTGAAAGTGACACGGTAGCCAGATTGAGCGGTGACGAATTCGTGGTAATACTGACAACAGACTCGAGTGATGACGAAGCTGTTGCTGAGGCTGAGGTAAAAAAGATCTGCGGGAGGATTCGCAGTGCTTTCAATCGACCCTTTAATCTTGGTGCATACAGGCACCACATAACGACGAGTATTGGCATTGCGCTGTTTAACGGTGAGGCAGATACAACAGATGAGTTGCTCAAGCATGCGGATCTGGCGATGCATCAGGCAAAAGCTTCTGGCCGCAACGCCGTATGTTTTTTCAATCCGAACATGCAAGCAGAAATGAATACCCGTGCCGCTCTTGAATCAGATTTACGCAAAAGCTGGGAGAGAAATGAGTTTGTTCTCTACTATCAGCCGCAAATGGATAGCTGCGGGATTATAGGAGCCGAAGCGCTTGTGCGATGGCAACATCCCCGGCGCGGCCTTTTGCTTCCCTCCGAGTTCATTCCCCAGGCCGAGGAAACTGGACAGATTCTTCCTTTGGGTGGATGGTTGCTTGAAGCTGCTTGTGATCAGCTTGCAATGTGGTCGAGGTATCAGAAGACAGCCCAACTTGATCTGGCGGTGAATATAAGCCCCTGCCAGTTCGGTCAGTCAGACTTCGTCGAGCAAGTAGTTTCTGCTCTCGATCGGAGTGGTGCCAATCCGCAAAAACTCAAGCTTGAGCTGACGGAGAGCATCCTGCTGCAAAATATGGACGATACCATTGCAAAAATGATGACACTGAAAGCCAGGGGCGTGGACTTCGCCTTGGATGATTTCGGTGTCGGCTATTCCTCACTCTACTACCTTAAACGCTTGCCGTTGGATTGGATAAAAATCGACAAATCATTTGTAAGAGATGTTCTAATTGATAATAACGACGCTACGATCATTCGTGCGATTCTACTTCTTGCTAAAAGCATGGGGTTATCGGTAATTGCCGAGGGGGTGGAAACCCCGGCACAAAAGGATTTTCTCGTTATGCATGGATGCAGCGCGTATCAGGGATATCTGTTCAGTCCACCTTTGCCACTAAATCAATTTGAGGAGTTTATACATGGAAGAAAGGAGTGCAAGCAATTCAGGAGCGGGTACGCCAAAGAATTCCTCTACTGCTAATAGCCCATTTCGTAGGATTTTTTTTGTTGAGAGATAGACTCACGAACTCTAATTTTACTCATGATAACGTATTTTATCATGGGTAAATTCCTATACGACCACCGCAAGACACGACGACCGGGAGGATAGCCCGACGTTCAAGGTTACTGAACACCGGGCTTATCCTATATCCTGGTTGCAGTTACTCACATTGCCGGACTTTGGGGGTCGGACGCAGCATGGTTTTGATCAAGTTTCGATGCCATTTGACGATGCAAGGTGGCTTCTTGCATGTCGGCCGCGACGGTCTGCTCGTGACGACGTATTAATGCTGCAGTATGCGATTGCAGATCCTGAGCTTGCCTGCCATAAAGATAGCTTTTATTCTTATACTGCTCCAGCAATTCCTTTTCTTCCTTCACTTTTGCCTGCATTTGCATAGCGGCATTTTCATAATATTTCGCTACGGCCTCATGATCGCTCCGGGTCGTGGCTTTCTGGACAGCCGCACGAATCTCAGGAGTGTCAATGGGGTCGGCTGCAATCGCCAGGGAGCTCATCGAACCCAGCAAGGCTGCCATCGATAACACTGCGAAGATATTTCCTGATTTCGTTTTCATGATAGTAATGAACCCAAACAGGATGAAAGTGACTTTATCCTATCTCAGTCAACACTATGCGTATATTGGGGAAACTCTGGTTTTATGCTAAGGGAAACCCTTAGAGTGGCAAGACTGAAGGATATGGCCCACGACTAACTCTGGAGCAGCGCGAACGCTATTGTGGGCCCGATGGATTAGGGGTTCAGGACAGGGAGCAATCCGAACCATCTGCCTGCTCAGCGCTTCCCCCCTTCAACCTTCGAAACTCTTGTCGAAAACGGGTTTCAATTGAAAGGAGGGAATCAAGGGGCGAAGCGCGTTTATATATCTATATAACAAGAAAAAGCAGATAGCAGCGAAAGCCTTTCATCAATACCATCCCGTTTCCGCAAATCAAAGAAACCCTCCCGACTGATGCCGCCAGAGCATGGCGTACTGGCCACTCTGCCTGAGAAGTTCCTCGTGCGTGCCCTCCTCGACGATACATCCATCCTTGAGCACCAGCAATCGGTCCAGGCAAGCAATGGTAGATAAGCGGTGTGCAATCGCAATCACTGTCTTGCCTTCCATCAGCCCCATCAACTGATCCTGAATCGCAAGCTCCACTTCACTATCGAGGGCCGAGGTAGCTTCATCCAGTATCAGGATCGGAGCGTCCTTGAGCATGACACGGGCGATGGCAATACGCTGTTTCTGCCCACCGCTGAGCTTGACGCCACGCTCGCCTACATGCGCATCGTAGTCGGTGCGTCCCAGCCAATCCCTCTGACTCATGATAAAGTCGTGCGCTTGGGCTCGCTTGGCAGCCGCCTCAATCTGTTCCAGGGTTGCTCCCGGACTACCATAGGCAATGTTTTCGGCAATGGAGCGGTTCAGCAGGGACACATCCTGCGCTACAACGCCGATGCAACGGCGCAGGCTCTCCTGCGTCACTTCGCGGATATCCTGCCCATCGATGCGGATATTGCCTGACTCCATCTCGTAAAAGCGCAACAGCAGATTGATCAACGTGGATTTGCCAGCGCCCGAACTGCCTACCAGCCCCACGCGCTCACCCGGTCGAATGACACAATTGAGACTGTCAAGCACCTTGCGGCCGTCGCTCCGGCCGAATGTGAAGGTCAATCTCTCGAAACGGATTTCTCCACGTACTTCGCTGGCGTCCAGCTCGTGCGCACCGGGCTTGTCCGCCAGAGCGTTCGTCACGGCAACGGTTTGCATGCCCTCCTGGACCACGCCCATGTGTTCAAAAGCCCGATTCAGTTCCCAGCTGACCCATCCCGCGGCATTGGCGATCGTCCAGGCCAACGGCACGGCCATAGCCACTGCACCCGCGTCGAGTTTTCCCTGGGACCACAACATGATGCCGATCGCGGTCGTGCCTGCTAGCAGAAGCGCATTGAGCAGGGATAATGTGGTGGAGAATTTCGTGATCATGCGCATGTGAGCGGCAATGGCCATCGTATGATGTTCGATTGCTTCGCGCACGTAAGCGTCTTCGTCGCTCGCACGCGAGAACAGCTTAACAGTGAGGATGTTGCTATAGCTATCCACCACACGCCCCATCACGGCGGAGCGTCGCTCGCTGCTGCTTCTTGCCAGGTCACGCATGCGTGGCACGAAGTACCACAGGAAAAATACGTATGCGATGAACCATAATACCGTGGGGATCGCAAGCCGCCAGTCCGCCTCGCTCATCAGCCACAACGAAGAAACACCATACACTGCGATGTACCAGATGGCATGAATGCTCGACACAACACATTCGCGCACCGCATCGCCCATGTGCATCACACGGTTTGCCATGCGTCCGGCAAAATCGTTCTGAAAGAGCGACCAGCTCTGCCGGATGACATGCCAGTGGCTCTGCCAGCGGATCATACTGGTTACCCCAGGCACTACGGCGTTATGACGCACAAGACTATCGGTCAGAATCGCGAGCGGCTTGGCGATCAGCACCAGCAGTGCCATGCCGAATAACATTGAAGTTGCATCCCGCAATGCGGCAACACGTGCGGTCGCCTCCATCACCTCTACAAGCCGGCCGATGAAAACGGGGATCAGCGTGTCGATGAGAGCCACGGCTAATCCGGTAGCAAACAGTGCTGCATATAAACCTTTCGTCTGGCTGATAAAGTGCCAATAGAATGCCAGCAGCTCCGGGGGCGGGGATTTTTTAGGGACGACAGTGGGCCGAACGCGCTGCTCAAAAAAAGCGAACATGTAAAAAGAACCTCAGGGTTGAAAAAACACAGGAGTCTGACTAGGAATGGGGATGCAAATGAGAATCAATTTCGCCTGGGATGAATTTTGACTGGGGTGAATTTCGCCTCGCTGCAAACCCGATGCGTGAAGCAGGTTTTGATCGACATATTCATCGTGGGAAAAATTCAGGGAAACCTTTTTTCACCGGTTGTGTAACGGCGAGCAAGATAACTTAAGGGATGATCTCGTAATAGATCGAATTCAGGGACGTTTCGGCTCCTGTTCCAGCAATAGCCAGCAGGTTCGAATGCGCTTTATCCACTCGGATACACTCGGGCTGATTCAGCCGCTATAACGACTGATCACACTCGAGGTTTACGCGGAAAATGGCTTTTTTGAACAATCTGGATGGAGCGACTGCGGGAAAGTGCCGGTGTCCAAGAAGAATGACGGCGAAGTGGAGGAATTGGAGAAATACCGGTTATCTCCTCTCGCGCGCAAGGGGATTTGGGAAGCACATTTACCTCTTCTCCTGCATGGGAGAAGACTTGGGGAAGCATTATTTAGCCCCTCCCCACTTGGAGGAGAGGGAAGTGGATACTGAGACACGCAGCTATCACGTTCGTACTGTAACCTTGACACCCTCCCCCGCCTGAAGGCGTGGGATTCCTACGGCGCTCAGGAGAGGCATTGAGCCGCCCCTGAGCCGCTTCGGTGGGTTCCTGCTGCTGGCGGCATTACCGCACCGCTCACTTCACAGGCTAACCGGGCGTATCCCGCCCTTAGAATATTGATCGCGCCGACCATATCGGCGTTTTCTGTGAGCCCGCATTCGACACACGCAAATCGCGCTTGCGTCTGCCGGTTGTCCGCCGACACATGACCGCAGCACGGACAGGTGCGGCTCGTGTTCTGCGGCGGCACGGCGATGAGATGCCCGCCGTTCCACGCCAGCTTGTAATCCAGTTGGCGGCGGAACTCGAACCAGCCTTGATCGAGGATGGATTTGTTCAGGCCGGATTTGGCTCGAACGGTACTCCCCCCATTTTTAGCTGTGCCCAGGAGTAGTGTTCAGGCGACCATTGCCAACTTCTGATAAGGTGTTACCCCGCCGATGGCGGTATTGGGTCTTTCAGCGTTGTAGCGCCACAGCCACTGTGTTGCGGTTTGCTGTGCATGTGCTATTGACTGGAAGATTGTCTGGTCCAGCCATTCGTGCCGCACTGTGCGATTGAACCGTTCCACATAGGCGTTTTGTGCAGGCTTGCCAGGCTGGATAAACCGCAACTCGATTCTCTGGCTTTCTGCCCACTGGCGGAATTCGTGACTGATGTGCTCGGGGCCGTTATCCAGCCGAAGCGCTTTTGGTTTTCCGCGCCATTCGATAATGTGTTCCAGTGCCCGGATGATACGCGCGGAAGGCAGCGACAGATCCACTTCGATGCCTAGCCCCTCGCGGTTGAAGTCATCGATCACATTAAAGGTGCGAAAGCTGCGACCATCCGATAAGGCATCGTGCATGAAATCCATCGACCACACCTCATTGATCCGCTGTGGCACTGCCAAGGCTTCTGGTTTGTCTCGCTTCATCCTCCGCTTGGGCTTGATGCGCGAATTCAATTCCAATTGCCGATAGATGCGATACACCCGTTTGTGGTTATAGGGCATCCCCTTGACATTGCGCAACCAGAGAAAACACAGCCCAAATCCCCAAGTGCGATGCGTATAGGCCAAGCGCAACAACCACTCCGCAATCCTGCCATTCTCATCTGAGAGCTTAAGCCGATAGCGATAACAGGTCTCGGAGATCGAAAATAACCAGCATGCGCGCTTGATGGCAACCCCCTTCCTTACCACCTGCCCGGCCATCTCTTTGCGCAGAGATGGCCTCATCACTTTTTTGCCAGCGCCTCACGCAGGATTTCGCAATCCATCCTGGATTCAGCATACATTGCTTTCAGCCGCCGGTTCTCCTCTTCCAGCTCGCGCAACCGGGTCATGTTCGATAAGTCCATCCCGCCATATTTGGCGCGCCATTTATAAAAACTGGCATCGCTCATCCCGTGCTTGCGGCACAACTCGGGTACCGGAATTCCACTTTCCGCTTCCTTAAGAATCTTGAATATCTGGCTTTCCGTGTAACGCGCTTTCTTCATAGCTGCTCTCCTTCAGTAGAAAATTCTACTTCCGATCACAGCTATTTTCCGGGGGGATTACCGAACGTTCTTGCCCGGCTGTTCGCTTATGCCTGCCGCTGACCTGGACATATTGCGAACCTGCAAATCCTCGATACACACCATCGCGTGGTTTTGGCTGATTGTGGTCGTGGCCTTGTGCAGATAGTCGCGGCGGCAATTGCCGATACGGGTATAGATGCGCTGGACCCTGGCTTTCGCCTTTTTCCAGTTGCTGCTGAACTTCTGTTTGCGGTTCATGGCCTGCTGCGCTTTGCGCAATGCAACCTCGTGCCGCTTGAAGCTGTTGAGTGGAGCAAGATAACTGCCATCGGAGAGCGTAGCGAAGCGGGCAATGCCCATGTCGATACCGACCGCGCCGCCGTGCGGAAGCGGCTGCTCGACCTCGCGGCGCGTCTGGATGCTGACGAACCATTTGCCGCCACTCAGGCTGACGGTGACGTTGCGCAACTCGCCCAGCGTTTTCCGACTGTTGCGGTAGCGCAGCCAGCCCAGCTTGGGCAGGAAGATGCGGCCATTGACCTGATCGAACCTGATCTGCTCCGGATCGGGGTAGCGGAAGCTATCGCCTTGCCCCTTGCGCTTGAAGCGCGGGAAGTCGGCGCGCTTCTCGAAGAAGTTTTTGTAGGCTTTTTCGAGGTCTTTGAGTGCGTGTTGCAGCGGATGGACGGGCGCATCCTTCAGCCAGGATGTTTCGGCGCTGTTGCGCCAGGCCGTCAGTTGCTTTGCCATCGCAACATAGCCGATGAACTTGCCGCCCGCTTCGTGGTTCTCCTTCTGCAACGCCAGCGCCTTGTTGAACACGAAACGACACGACCCGGCGAAGCGGCGCATCTGACGCTGCCGGTCGCCATCGGGCATGAGTTCATATTTGAAGGCCTGGAGGCGTTGCATGGCCGGAATTATACTCCTGGCCTATGAAAACGATATGCGGCACGGGCAGCACTGCGTTTTCCTGATGCACGTTCACCTGGTCTTCGTGACCGGATACCGCCGCGAAGTATTCACAAGGAAATCCTCGACGAGCTGTGCGGCATCTTCTCAGGTGTCTGCGCCAACTTCGAGGCGGAGCTGTGGAGTTCGACGGCGAGGGTGACCACGTTCACCTGCTGGTGAACTATCCACCGAAGGTGTCCGTCTCCAGCCTGGTGAACAGCCTCAAAGGCGTCTCAGTCGCATGATCCGCAAGAAGAACTACCCGGGCATCCGCAAGAAGTTGTGGGCAGCGCATTGTGGTCGCCAGGCTATTTCGCCGGAAGTTGTGGTGGAGCCCCCATTGAGATCATCCGCCAGTACATCGAACAGCAGCAGACGCCGCGTTGAACGGCAAAAGCAAGGAGGGCAATAAAGTCTGCGCTATCCTTCCCCGCCCTGAAGGGCGAGGTTTGCCGCAACTGATCAAAACGGTTATTGATTACTGCTTGCAACCGATGGTCAATCCCTGACTGATTATTTCAGAATGAAAAAAGATAAATGGACTCACCTTTTTCACTTGAGGAATCTCTGAGCAAGCCCTCCCTAATGATTTTGTTCGTTTCAGTTACCTGCCTTGCCATGCTGCTTGGATGAACTGCCACGGCTTGAAGAGCTGCCTCTTCCACCTCCATGAGATGCTTCGCCACCTTTCCGTCCGGCTTCGCGGGCCTCTTCCGAAGAAAACTCATGGGCAGTGCCTTTTGCATGAGCCGCTTTTCCACCTTTACTCGCGATTTCCCGTTGTTTCTCCTGATCCATGGAAGCGAAACCCCGCTTGCTGGTATTGCCACCACCGCTTTTTGATGAAGGCATGTTTACCTCCTTGTACAAAATATTGAGAATTCCCGTTGAACATCTGCCTACATTCCAGATGTTCTGTCATGTCTTCGGAAGCCTTATCTCTGCTATATCTCTGGCTATTTAAGGACCTGTGAAGGGTTCCGGTACAGAGACGAATTTCATCTTAATTGGCATATCTGCTGTTTTATGTACGGAGTCCCACATAACCCAAAAAATCAAGCGGCTTGTACCGCGAGGCGAATTTTTTCCCGATCGGCAACATCTGCGACAACATCGATAGCCTGCCCTCCCGCGTTTGCTATCCTTGCAACCAGATGTTTGAGTGTTTTAGCGCTACGGGCAACAAGAACGCGCTTTGCCCCCGTTCTGCTGCAAGCATTGCTGTAGCAAGGCCTACGCCGCTTGATGCACCGGTAATTGCAATTACTTTCACCCGAATCGAAGACCAGCCGGACAACCTGGAAGACAAAACGCACGGTTAGATCGAAGCAATCAGTTCTGTCAGGACTTTGAAGTTTACCGGTTTGGTCAGATGATGGTCGAAGCCGCTCTCGTGCGACAGCTGTCGGTCCTTTTCCTGACCCCAGCCGGTCAGCGCGATGAGCTTTATATTGTTGAACTGCGGCTGCGCGCGGATACGTCGTGCTACCTCGTTACCATCCATCCCCGGCATACCGATATCCATCAGAACCACATCAGGCAGGTAATGGGGAATCGTGGCAAGTGCGGCAGGTCCGCTATCCACTGCTTTGACATCCACTCCCATTGATTGCAACAACATACACAGGACCTCCGCAGCGTCCTGATTGTCATCGACTACCAGCACGCGTAGTTCATGCGGTGCGAAAGTCACCTTCGTGGATTGGCCACTTCTTCTATCTGTAGTAATCTCGGACAAAGGCAGGCGCACTGTAAATTCGCTGCCTTTATCCTTCCCTTCGCTCGAGGCTTCGACACTGCCGCCGTGCATCTGGACAAGGCGGTCCACCAGATTGAGACCGATGCCCAATCCCTCCTGCGTGCCCATGCCGCTGCGCCGCTCCTGCGCAAACATATCGAATAAACGCGGCAGCATCCCCGGTAATATTCCTATACCATTGTCCTTCACGGATACGACAGCTTTATAGTCTTCCTGGCGGGCAGTAAGCCAGATCTGCCCACCCCTCCCGGTGTAACGCACAGCATTGTTGAGCAGATTCGCGAAGATCTGTTCCAGGCGCACCATGTCCCCATACACAATCAAAGGTGTATCGGTGATGGATACGCTCAATTCGAGTTCCTTCTCCCTTATCTGATCCATACTGGCCTCGACTGCATTGTGCAAGGCAATGGCCAGATCAGTGGGTTTCTGGCGCAATTCAACCTTTCCGCTGGTGATGCGCGATATCTCCAGGAGATCATCCACCAGTCGAACCATGTAGTTGACCTGCCGGCTGATGACGGGCAACAGACGAGGTATTTCGGCCGCTCCATCGGGGCGTGCAATGAGTGTCAGCGCGCTGACAATCGGTGCAAGCGGATTACGCAACTCATGCGCCAGCGTAGCCAGAAACTCATCCTTGCGACGGTCGGCCTCCAGCAGAGCAGTTTCCGCAGCTACTGCTTCAGTAATGTCTATCGATATGCCCACATGTCCGGCATACTCATCCTTGGCGGTGAACCACGGCAAGGCATACGATTTCAGCCAGCGCCACTCTCCCTCGGCTGTCCTGGCCCGGACCCGATGTCTCAAATGCGCGCGGTCATGCAGCGCCCGCTCAAATGCGGCAAGATACGCCGGTGCATCGTCAGGATGGAGAATTCGGCGCCATCCGGTCGGCATCAGCTCTTCCAGACTCTTCCCAAACATGTACTGGTGGTAGCGCTGGTTAAGATAAACCGCATTTCCTTGTGGATCCACCTGCCAGATCAATGCTGGGGAAGCCTCGGCCAGCGCACGGAATCTTGCCTCGCTCTCGCGCAGGCTATGTTCGACGCGTTTGCGTTCCGTTATGTTGACCACATATGCTACCGCCTCGTTGCCGTTGAGTTGCTTCATCGCGATTAATGCCCACCAGCGGGAGCCATCCTTGCGAAATAATTCCTTCTCATGAGGGGCGGTGCGTCCCATTGCCTTGAGTTCCTCTGCAGCCCGGGAAGTAGTCATTTGCCACTCCGGCGGGGTTAGCTCATCGCATCGCAGCACCCCTGCTCGCTCATCTTCCCGGCTGAAGCCGCTCATCTCCAGGAAGGCGTCGTTCGCTTCAGTAATCCGATTTTCGCTATTGAAGAAAATAACTCCGACCGTCTCAATCTCGAGTGCCCGGCGGAAGCGCTGCTCGCTCTCATGAAGCGCCTGCTCAGCCAATGCCTCCTTGAACCTGATTTTCTCCACTTCATGAGCACGTGCCCGGACAAGCTCCGTTGTCTCGGTTACCGTCACCAGCACACCCGACACTCCAGTTTGCTTCGCATCTGGGGAAGCGCCACTGGAAAAGCTGTCCTTGATATCGGGGATGGGGCTGTAGGTGAGTTTGAAAAAAGCCTCTTCAGGGTTTCCGGTTCGATTAATGACGAGCGGTTGATCATCAAAGCTGAAGGACTCACACCGCTCCATCACCCCCTCACAGATGGGCGCAAGAAAATGCCATACCTCTGGCCAACACTCCGAAACGGGTTGTCCCAATCCATCCGGATGCTTGGCAGCCATCAGATTGCGATAATCATCGTTATAGATTTGTATCAGTTTCGGTCCCCACAGTAACAGGACGGCCGAAGGCATCAGCAACATCATACTGACTGCGAATCGAAGAGCAGGCGACCATACCGATATAGGTCCAAGACCCGAATCGATCCAATCATGGGCAAAAATCAGTTCACCCATTTCGCTGCCTCGAAGCCACCCGGGCAGATCTGTAGAGCTTTTGGTTTCCCGCTCGTTCATCCCTTCCTCTTTCTGACACAATATTGATATTACGCATTGTTGAGAATCCTGTTCAAAGCCTAGCATAACTCATGCTCCGGAACCTGAACGAAGCTCTCCAAATTTCCGATTCATGACTGACTTCAATATGATCTGGAGACGCTCTAATGCGAATGTCCGGTAAAATGCTCCAATTCTCGCCACACCATACACGAGGAACACACTTCCCCTCCTTCTGCGCACAGCCACGACATCAACAAGTCAGGATCCCCCTCAAGTCCTGTTTGAATCATTCATGACGGCCAGCGGTCAGGGGCAGTCTTGAGTTTGCAGAGACCCAATAAATAAAACCTCCTCTATATATGACTGTCAAAACTCTTGAACAGTTGAAGGTCAGTTTACACGTGTGTCTGCTGCCGGTGATTACCGCTTAAAGCCACCCTGGCTTGGACAAACTTCATAAAGGGGAATAAAACAGATAATGGATAATAATGATGAAAGCCTGCCGCAGTCAGTTACCTTGCATACAAACGCCGTACTTCAGGCCGGCCAACGGGTCGAGCATGAGCTCCAGCAGGTCAAAAGAGCCCTTCAGGATAAGACGAAGCAGCTTGATGAGTCACTATCTATCCTGCGAGCAACCATAGAATCCACTGCCGACGGAATTCTGGTTACCGACGAGTATGGCCACCTGCTTCGCTACAACGAAAGGTATCTACAGATGTGGCAGATTCAGCTCCCCGATATCGTTGAATTGCGTCAGCACAGGCAACTGCAGAAGCTCAGTTGCAGGTACTTGGCCGACCCGAAGCAATATCTTGAGAGGATAGAGGAAATATATGCTACCTGGCCGCCTGAAACGTACGACTTGTTGGAACTTGCCGATGGCCGGGTGTTTGAACGGTTTTCGAAGATTCAGTATGCAAAAGGGTTATGCGTAGGCCGTGTATGGAGCTTTAGAGATATCACGGCGCGTAAACATGCCGAAGATGCGCTGCAGGAAAGTACCGAGCGCCTACACTTCATGGCTGAGGCCATGCCGCAGAAAATATTCACTGCGCGCGCGGATGGAGCGGTGGATTATTTCAATCAGCAATGGAAGGATTACACTGGTCTTGCCCCTGAGAAAATGCAGGGCTGGGAATGGACCAAGCTCATCCACCCCGATGACATCCCGGAGTGCGTGCGGCGCTGGCAACACTCGCTCAACACCGGGGAGCATCTGCAGATGGAGTGCCGTTTCCGCCAGGCAAATGGCACTTACCGCTGGCACCTGCTTCAGTCACAGGCACGGCGCGATGCGAAAGGGTATATATCCATGTGGGTCGGTTCGAACACGGATATCGATACGCTCAAACGCGCGAACGAAGAGAAAAAACAGCTCCTTGAAAATGAACGGATTGCGCGAAGCGAAGCCGAACGCGCGAACCGCATCAAGGATGATTTCCTGGCAACCCTGTCCCACGAACTCAGAACACCGCTTAATGCCATTCTCGGGTGGTCGCAGCTCATCTTGCAGGGAACAATGAAAAACGAAGACATTCAGCGGGGTCTGGAAACCATCGAGCGAAACGCTCGGGCGCAGAACAAGCTTATCGAAGATCTCCTTGAAATGAGCAGCATCATTTCTGGCAAGATCCGGTTGGATATGCAGGAACTGGACCTCGGCGCAATAGCCGAGGCAGCAGTCGAATCTGTTGCACCCGCAGCCGAAACTAAAGGAATATGTATCCTAAGAACGATCGATGCCACTGCAGGATGGGTTCTAGGTGACAACCATCGCCTTCAGCAGATAATCTGGAACCTTCTTTCCAATGCTGTCAAATTTACGCCTGACGGCGGCACTGTAGAGGTAGTCGTGGAACACGCCGCATCGCAGCTTAGGGTCATCGTAAAAGATTCCGGGGTGGGTATCAAACCTGAATTCCTCGCATACGTTTTTGATCGTTTCCGGCAAGCCGACTCTTCCCTCACCCGAAATCATGGAGGCCTGGGTTTGGGACTTGCCATCGTGAAGCAGCTTGTGGGGCTGCATGGTGGAACGGTTCGCGCAGAGAGCAAGGGAGAAGGTCAGGGCGCTTCATTTATCGTCACCTTACCACCCGCCCCCATCAAGGACGGCATGGATAAACAACAGTTGTCTGCCGCCACACCTTCCACCAAGAGGGATGGCAATACCCTCCTATCCGGCATGAGGATTCTCGTCATTGACGACGATCGGGATGCGCGCGAGCTCATCCATAAGGTGCTCGCGCAGCACCAGGCTGAGGTCATCACCGCAGCAAACGCCATGGAAGGACTGTTGATACTGAAAAGCCAGACGCTGGATGTGATGATCAGCGACATTGGCATGCCGGAAAAAGACGGCTACCAGCTTATTCGCGAAGTGAGAAGGCTTCCTGCAATCCACGGAGGGGAGACACCAGCGATTGCACTGAGCGCGTTCGCTCATTCGGAAGATCGTACCCGTGCAATGATGGCGGGTTATCAGATGCACCTCTCCAAGCCTGTCGAATCAAACGAACTGATTGCCTCCATCGACAGTCTGGTCGGATGGAAGCGGCAGCGGGTTTCATAGAACTCTCGCAAGGAAACCTGTGACTTCAGTCGCGGGAGGAATTGCGGGTACGCAAAGCGTACCATGTGGTGTAGAATTGCCCATATGGTTGAAGTAGTAACTAACAGGAATTGTGCCTATCAGACGTCATACCATGTGATCTGGTGTCCGAAGTACCAGCACGATGTGATGACAGGAACGGTAGCCGAAGAAACTGGAGCGATGCTGGATGCAATCTGCGCGGAACGTGCCTGGCCGATGATCTCCAGGGAAATCCAGCCGGATCACATCCACTTGTTCCTCAGCATCCCGCCCGCCATTGCCGTGGCCGATGCAGTCAAGATACTCAAGGGCGTGACTGCACGCCGTCTGTTTCAGAAGTACCCTGTTCTCAAGAAGCGGTTGTGGGATGGCAACTTGTGGTCTCCGTCCTATTATGTTGGCACGGCAGGCAACGTCAGCGCCGAAACCATCCGCCGCTACATCGAGCGATCCGAACACGTGACGAAGAGACGATAAGCCATGATGCGCACAGCCTCCATTCGGCTGAACGTAACGCCTGAGCAGGCGGAAGTGCTTTGTGCCGTGCGCATTGCCTATGCGGAGGCGTGCAACCGTCTTGTGCCGCTGGTGCGGGAACATCGACTGTGGAATCGCGTGGGGCTGCATCAACGTGGCTATGCGATGCTGAGGGAAGCAACGCCTTTGGGCAGCCAAATGTGCTGCAATGCCATCTTCTCGGTATGCAAGGCATACAGGGCACAAAAGGAACCTGGACGCATTAGCAAGGATGCGCCAGTGCCCACAATCCGTTTCGATCAAGGCAGCGTGCATTACGACAAGCGCACCTACACCATCAAAGGCGACACTGTTTCGCTCAACACTCTCAATGGCCGTATCGTCGTCCCTTTGATGCTGGGCGAGCATCAGCGCCGCATCCTTCAGGGCGGAGCGCCGAAGGAAGCTGAGTTGGTGTTCCGTAAAGGTAAGTGGTTCTTCAATCTCGTCGTCGAATCCGGCGATGGGGAACAAGTAGCATCCGGTCCCGTGATGGGCGTGGATGTCGGGGAAAATAATCTCGCAGCCATCAGCCTGGGCAAGGTATTTGGCGGCGATCAACTGCGGGACAGACGCGACCGTTACCTTGCCCTGCGCCGCCGTCTCCAGTCCAACGGCAGCCAGAGCGCGATACAAAGGCTCCGGCAGGTCTCCGGCAAGGAAGCGCGGCGCGTGAAACACGTTAATCACGAAACGAGCAAAGCCATCGTCCATGCGGCTGTAGTAGCGGGCGTTGCCAAAATAACGATGGAAGACTTGACTCACATCCGGGCCAGAATCAAGGCGGGGAAAAGGGTGCGCGGGAGGCTGCACCGCTGGGCTTTCCGCCAACTGCAAACCTTTGTCGAATACAAGGCCAGCGCGGCAGGAATGGCGGTTGAGTACGTCAATCCTGCCTACACCAGCCAGACGTGCGCGGAATGTGGGGACATTGGCAAACGCGCCAGGCATCGTTTCGAGTGTTCGTGTGGTCTCCGGGCGCACTCCGACTTGAATGCAAGTCGAAACCTTGCCCGGATTGGCAGGACCGCTGTCTTGCCAAGGGCGGTTGTAAATACGCCTTATGTTGGGAATGTGGTTGGCAATATCCATGTTTCACAATAAAGCCTGCAACTTTAGTCGTGGGTTATTTACAGTGCGGCTGGATCTGGCCTGCTCCTTATTCCCGCCGTTCCGGCCCAGAATAGGCCTTCTCAACCTTCCCCTCCTGCGGAAACGGTCAATCTCTAAATGCTTTATTGAGTCTGCGAGCAAGCAGTACAAACGTCATACCGGCGGAAGCCGGTATCCAGTCACCACTACAGTATTATTTTCGTAGAAAATGCGTCGCTGGATTCTGATCGGGATTTTTTTCTTTTCCTCCTGCGTTGCTGTCATCCTGCTGGCAGCGCTTGGGGTGGGTGAACTCTTGTCTGGAGCAGTACCCACGGCGGTGAATACTCTCTCGATCGACCTGCCGGTCGAACCGGTGGAGATTCCCGTCTACACCGATGCCCGCGAGGCAAGCTCGAACGTGCATGGATGGCTGGTACGAGGGGTACGCGGGCTTGGTGCGGTACTGCTAGTTCATTCTCTCAGGAGCAATCGGGTGGAAATGCTGAGCCGCGCCCGATTTTTGAACAGGCAGGGATATAGCGCCCTCCTCATCGATCTACGGGCACATGGTGAAACGCCGGGAGAGCGCATTACGTTCGGCGTCCGCGAAGCTGAAGATGTGGAAGCGGCTATCGCCTGGCTACGTAATACCTTTCCCGGCGAACGGATCGGTGCGATTGGCGTCTCGCTCGGTGCAGCCGCTATTGTGCTCTCGAAAAATCCACTGCGGCTCGATGCCGTGGTGCTCGAATCCCTTCATCCTACCATCGAGGAAGCGGTGGACAACCGTCTTAGACTTCACCTTGGAAACTTCGGGCCGGTTTTCTCCCCCTTGCTGCTATGGCAGCTCTCCTTTCGTCTCGATGCAAATCGTGACGAGTTGAATCCGATCGATCGCATCGGTAATCTCAACTCTCCTCTTCTGCTGATCTCGGGGACTGACGATCGGCATACGACAGTAGCGGAAACCGAAAGGCTGTTTACTGCTGCCCGTCAACCAAAAGAATTATGGATTGTTCCGGGCGGAGGACATTTCAATATGCATACCTACGCAGGCAGGGAATACGAAAATCGCATACTGGATTTTCTGGACCGGTACTTGCCAAGGCGAAACTGATGCTCTGATCTGACTGTTAATCGTGCGATCGTCCCTGGTTGTCCATAGCAAATGACGTTAGCGATAAAGCGATAAAAGAAGTGCCCATTGCCGCAAAGGAACTCGCGGCGTTAGCAGCAGTTTTTAGAACGGGGTCAGGAAAGATACACCGTTCGCGCCGACGGCGGAACCATCTTGGAGCCGATGTGCGAAAAGATTCCCTTGGGCTTCCCTGTCATCACCCATTACGCGCGCAACCCTGCTCTTATGAAAGCTGGCAAGTTGTTTCCGGAACGGGATGATAAATGGCGCCCTGCTCTCATACTGTGCCCCGTACAGCACCTTGTGCAGCTCCGGCAACTCATGCCAGGGCATGGTCGGACGACTGTGGTGGGCGTTATGATAGCCAAAGTTGAGAGTAATGAGATTCAACCATGAATGTCTGATCGAAACCGGGTTGCTGAATGTGTGAGTCTGCTCATAATTCCGGTCACCCCGGTATTTCACCAATTCTACATCGTTATCGAATCCTATAATAATGTCATAATTATGCTGAAGCGCATCCATGAAGCGCAGGATTGTCAGAAATATGATATAGGCGATCAGGTAACATAGATAGGCAAATGGAGAATACAGGAACAGCACCGCAAGCAGACTGAATCGGACAAGAATAATTCGTGCTGTACGAAGCCGTTGATCTTTTTTCTCCTCGAAGATGAATGGCGCAAAAACGAGCACACCGTGCATAAGAAGCTCTATAGCGGGCACATACAGCCACTCCAGCACTTCCACAAATTTACATTGGATGGGATGACGGGCAAGATAACCCCTATGGTCGAACTCGACCACATCCGCATTATCCACATGATGCCGCATATGCTTTTCCCGCAAATCTGCGAAGGTGCCATAGCAACCGCCGGTCAACCAGTTCAGCATGCTACCCAGAAGCGCATTATGCTGCGGTGATTTGAACAGCGTATTGTGGCCACACTCGTGAATCAGGTACGAGGCAATCACCATACCGTGAGCCACGGCAAATGTGCCGATCATCATAAGAACCGGGTGCAGGGACAGGATAAGCGCGAATCCTCCCAGATAGCTCAAGTGGCAATACAGCAGGGCTGAAACGCTCGGAAGCAAGCTCCCTTTATAGCGAAAGTATGTTTTCTCGATTTTCGTGAACATGGTTTTATAGCTCTCAACAGTTATCCCTTCGCGCCTCCGCAAGCCGCCTGGAAGGCATGTCAAATCTTATATATATCGCAATTATACATGCAAAAGTGCATGTATATATGTATTATTCTGCCGCTATAATAAAACCCATGGTTCCAAAACAAAGGGAAGGAAAAGAAAGGAAAAATGACCGGACTTTATAAACAGTCAAACGCCCGGCGTCGCCAGTTCGTTCAACTGCTGACAGATCTCGATCAGTACTGGATAGAGGTTCTTGGAAACAAACTTTTCCATGACCTGAATTACTACGACCTTTTCACGCAGATGTGGCTCAAGATTAACAGTTCAGAGGACACCTTCCGCAAATCCGAGTTATATAAGCTCATGCCGCACATCAGTCAGCGGACAGCAATCAAATATATCCAGACTGCCATTGATCACGGCTTGCTCATCGAGCGAATGGACCTTCAAGATCAGCGATCCAGGCAAATCACGATGTCAACCGATCTCAGGCGCAAAATCGAACTTTTCCTGGACCACTCCATCTCGATGCTTCAGGAGGCGTCCTGGCGGACCGATTGAACACAGCGTAAAGTCAGGTAATGGCATCAAGCGCCTGCCCGATATCCTCGATGATATCGTCAATATGTTCAATTCCAACCGATATCCTCACGAGACCCGGTGAAACTCCCGCAGCCTTCAATTCATTGGGGCTCAACTGCCTGTGAGTGGTTGTTGCAGGATGACAGGCAAGCGATTTGGCATCGCCGATATTGACCAGCCGCAGGATCATCTTCAGGGCATCGATAAACTCGCTGCCGGCAACCGCTCCCCCCTTGATCTCAAAGCTCAACAGGCCGGATGCTTTCCCTTTGCTGATCCTGTTGCACAGATCATGATATTTACTGCTGGGCAAACCTGCGTAATTAACGCGCTCAACGACGGGATGCGCTTCCAGATACTGCGCCACCTTCAAGGCATTTTCGCAATGCCGCTCCATTCTCAAACCCAGCGTTTCCAGTCCCTGTAGTATCAAAAATGCGCTGTGGGGCGCCAGCGCTGCGCCAGTGTTGCGCAGTGGCACAACCCGGCAGCGACCTATAAAGGCCGCCGCTTCAAATGCTTCTGTATAAACAACATCATGATATGAAGGGTCAGGCTCGTTCAGCAAGGGGAAGCGGTCCTTATGCTTTACCCAGTCGAATTGCCCCGAATCGATAATCATTCCTCCGACCGTCGTACCATGTCCACCGATATATTTCGTCAGCGAATGCACAACGATATCCGCTCCGAGCTTGAAAGGCTGACATAGATAAGGGGTGGAAACCGTACTGTCAACAATGAGGGGCACACCGTGCCGGTGGGCAATCTCGGCGATCTTCTCGATATCGACAACATTTCCCGAGGGGTTTCCAATGGATTCACAAAAAACTGCCCGGGTTTTATCGTCTATGCATCGCTCGATTCCATCAAAATCATCGTGCGATACCATGTGCGCCTCGATTCCCTGCCTGGGAAAAGTGTGCGCAAACAGGTTGTACGTACCTCCATACAATTGGCTGGTGCTCACAATGTTGTCGCCGGCATTGGCGATGCACTGGACGGCGTAAGTAATTGCAGCCATGCCTGACGCAACCGCCAATCCACCCACTCCACTCTCCATCTCTGCCAGACGCTGCTCCAGCACCGCATTGGTAGGGTTCATTATCCGGGTATAAATATTTCCCGGCACCTTCAAGTCAAACAGGTCAGCTCCATGCTGCGTATTATCAAACGTATAGGAAGTCGTCTGATAAATCGGTACCGCCGCAGCCTTCGTCGAGGCTTCTGATTTATATCCGTAATGCAATGCCAGAGATTCCAGTTTCATACCGTTCTTTTCCATAATGACCCATCCCAACCACAATAAATATCTTCGGCAAGCTTCTCATGACACCCGATGATCTCATAAAACGGCATGATCAGCAGCAGCATGAAGCTGCACAGGCAGCCATGGCTCGAAAACTGTCGGGGAACCCGATATTTCCGATCTCGCTGACTTTTCCCGGGATACGATGGCAGCAGTGATCAAGAGGTTCGGAACGATTGCCAGAAATCAATGGGTCGGAGTACTCCGACCCATTGATTTCTGGCAGGTGCTTTGTGTCGTAGCGTACAGAAAGAGCCCGGAGAATCATTAATGCTAACGAGCAATCTTCCACATCCCGCTGTTCAACGGGAAGAGAATTTGTTAAAAGCCGCTTGCCAATGCGTGAGCAAGTTGAGCACTGAGCACTGGTCGGGTCGGGTCGGGTAAGCCGATACCCGTAACTTGAAAATGTCGCATAAAAAAGGAATACATGATGGACACAACTTCTGTCTGGCGTGCCACGGCGCCTTCTGCCGGTTTCCCGATGTTGCAGGAAGAACTCACCACGGATGTCGTGATTGTGGGCGGCGGCATAACCGGTGTATCCCTGGCCTTGAATCTGACTGAGCAAGGCATCGGAACGGTGTTGCTGGAAGCGCGTGATTGTGGTTTCGGCAGCACAGGAAACTCCACTGGCAACCTTTACGAAACCCTAAGCCGTGGTATTCATCCCATCGTCGAGCGATGGGGCAAGGATGTTGCTCATGCTGTCACCACTGCCCGACACCAGGCAGTGGATCAGATCGAGGAGCGGGTGCGAAAATACAATATCCCCTGCGAATTTCGACGTTGCCCATTGCACCGCTACGCTACCTCCGCAGGGGGAAAGGATCGCGTGCAACAGGAATACGAAGGTTCGCTCAATGCAGGATTATCGGTGCGTCTGGAAGACAAGCTTCCGCATCCTTTTCCCGCTCCACATGGACGAGTGCTGGTCCTGGATAACCAGGCCCAGTTCCATCCGCAGACATATGTCCGCGAACTCGCGCAGCAGGCGGCAAAACAGGGCTGCCGCATCTTCGAAAATTCGATGGTCCTGGAAGTGGATGCGGATCAGCGTGTCGTACGTACCGCTAACGGCAAAGTAACTGCCAGGGAAATCGTGCTTGCAACTCACTCGCCCAAGGGTATTCATCTCGTGCAGACCGAAATGATAGTGAACCGGGAATACGGACTTGCCATGCGCATCCCCAGGGATGCATATCCCGCAGGAATCTTCTGGAGCAGCGGCCTGGAGAGGCTTTCGGTTCGTACTCTGGATGCCGGGGATACGACATACCTCATCTGTGTCGGCGAAGAGCATAAAACCGGACAGCAGGATACCAGGACCAGCATCGACCGGCTGGAAACGGCAGCAAGCGAATATCTTGGCATGAAGGAAATTGATTACCACTGGTCAGCCCAGAATTACAGGGCTGCCGACGGTCTGCCATATATCGGCCGCGATGCAACGGATTGTTTCATCGCGACCGGATTTGAAACCGATGGCCTGACCTATGGAACTCTTGCGGCCTCACTCATTGCTGACCAGATTGCGGGGCATGACAATGTCTTTGCTCCGCTTGTCAAGGCAAGCCGCTTTGAACCGGTAAAAGGCGTAAAGGGCATGGTCGAGGAAAATATCACGGTAATGAAGTCCTTCATCAAGGACTACATCACCGACCGGGAGGCTATGCCACTGTCTCAACTCATGCCGGGCAAGGCCGCGATAGTCAAATTCGAGAGCGAATCGCTGGCTGCTTACAGAGATGCCGAGGGTACATTGTTTGCCGTTTCGCCTGTATGCACCCACATGAAGTGCAGGGTGCATTGGAACGCAGTGGAAAAAAGCTGGGACTGCCCCTGTCACGGAAGCCGCTTCGCGCCCGATGGCGCGGTAATCGAGGGGCCGGCTACCGAACCGCTCCGAAGACATGTTCTGCCGGGGCACTAAGCCAATACCTATGCGTCGTTTCTTCCGATAAAACGATAACTGGTAAACTCAACCATGTAAGCTCTCCACTTTGCTGCATCTCCATCAGCGCCTGCAGAATCATCTGTTCCAGCACTTTTCCGAAGGCCTGGTCCTGAGGAAAACTCAGCACATTCTCCGGTATGCTCATATTGCCAATCGCGGTATGGACAGCCTGTTTTATTCCTGTCCGGCTGATCGTCCCCTCCTTGGTCGTGATGAACATGGATAATTCATATGCGTCCGTAATCGTCTTGCCAGTCACCCACAGCGGATATCCCGTTCGTGCAGCCTCCGACGCGACCGTTCCGCTGTCAGCGATGTTATTCAAGACCACCCTGACCTCTCCCTCCGCCCGATCAAGCACTGGTACCACTACCCGCGTATCCCTGAGTATTGCGTTGGCATAGTCCTTCAAGGGGATATCGCCTTTGGGAAAATGTTTGCCATTGCGCTGAAATTCGACACTGAGCTTTAACCGAAGCGGTACATTTCGTTCCGCGATGTCCCTATAGGTTACCTTGGGAAAAGATGCCCCCAGAAAAGACTTTTTTGGCGAAGTACAGCCGGCCAGTGCAAAAGAAGCAATAACAGAGCCGAGTACTATTCTACGGCTGATATTCATAAAAAACTCCAGAAGGGCTGCGTTTGGCTCCTGGCCAGATAAGGAAACCAATAGTAAGAATAGCAATGAGGGAGAATAATGCGTTATCCTTTACGTCGCAACCGCTCAACCACAGGATTTTCTCGCACACGATCGTCCACAAATAAGTGAATACCGAAGCAACGCCGCATTGCGCAACGCTCGGATTCGACAAAGACCGAATCCAGCAGGCGCTTTCCTTGCTGGGACTGGATGCGGATCATGAAAAAGTAGCCGCAAGCAGCCTGCTGACCGAAATCATCCCTGAAAGGGTCGATGAAATAATCAATTCCTGCTTTGCCGTAATTGCGGGCAGTGATAGTTTTGAGCTGATCGAGAGGGATATCGGTACCGAAGCCTTCAAGCAGGAATGGAAATATCGCTTGCGATCCTTTGGCAAAAATTTTGCTACTCCAGGTTATTTTGAAGAGCGGCTGGCGCTGGCTGCTGCTTTCGCGCGTGCAAACATCCCACTGGGAGCCTTGCAGCTTCCTTCCTTTCTGATACAGCAGGCGCTGATAGACAATCTGTCGGACAAATCTGATCTTAATGCGGATAAAAACAGAGCACTTCTGAACGTCATCCTCAATCTCACTGCACTTGACTTGTACCTTGCCGCCGAAGGTTACCGCCTTCCGGAGCTCTACGAGCTGGAAGAAAAGCTGGATAAACTGCGCGCAGAAGCATCGCGCTTGCAGCAAAGAGCCTGGACCGACGAACTGACAGGCATGATGAGCTACAGAAGGCTCATGGAGTCTCTCGAACACCACATCAAACGAGCGGTGCGTAGAGGCCACGAACGCAGCCCTTTGTGCCTCATCATGTCGGATCTAGATTTCTTCAAGAAAATCAATGATACCTACGGCCACATGGTCGGTGATCTGGTGCTGCGGCATTTGGCGAGGCGTATAAAATCCGCGACCCGCGACTTCGACATGATCGGCCGGTTCGGCGGGGAGGAGTTCGTCGTCATTATGGCGGACACTGACCTCGAATTGGCGAAGGTAATTGCCGAACGCATACGCCTGGGAGTCATGAGGACGCCATTTCACATAAAAAAACTTAACATCCACATTACCATCAGCCTGGGCGTGGCAATGCTGAAACCTGGGGAATCCAGAGAATCACTGCTTGAGCGGGCAGATGCGGCAATGTATGAGGCGAAAAAAAGAGGCCGTAATCGTGTAGTGACAACGGACGACATGGTGGAACGTCAATAAGCAAAGCGTAGTGTGCCGAATGAATTGAATCAGGAAGCCAGCTGAACGATCTGCAAGGTATCCAGTTTTCCGTCAATCATCTGTGACCCGGTCAGAAGAACGACTTCGTCCCCCGGCCGCGCCAATCCTTGTGCCAACAACCAGACCCCTGCCTTCGTTATCAAACTTCGAGGCTCGGCAGTAGCGTTGCATTCGGTGCATAAAAGCGGTGCAATCGCATGAGCCAGCGCCAGGCTGCGATATAGCGTGGCAGAACCGGTGATCGCAACGATGGGCAGTTGCGGCCGGAAACGCGCAACTTCCAGCGCTGCTGCCAAGGATTGAACGAAAACAACCACAGCCCGGGCGCCCATACGTACTGCAAGCTCACAAGCGGAAAAGCCAAGATTATCCTGTTTCGAGCCCGATATGCTGACGGACTGCATCTCATTCAACGCGCGCTTGTCATACCAGGCCGCATTCTCGAGTTTGCCGGATTTGTTATGTCTTGCTTCGGTAGCGGCAATCACCCGATTAAGAATCCTCACAGCCGCAGCGGGAAACTGCCCGATTGCCGTTTCGGCGGAAAGCATCACGGCGTCTGTACCATCCAGCACCGCATTGGCCACATCGGTTACCTCTGCACGTGTCGGATGCTCGTACGCCACCATGGATTCGAGCATCTGGGTAGCGGTAATTACGGGACGTGCCCGAGCGTTCGCCACCGATATAATCCGCTTCTGTATCAGCGCAATTTCGGCGAGATCGGTTTCCACCCCCAGGTCTCCCCGCGCCACCATTACCCCATCGGCTGCCTCCACAATCTCCTCCAGATTGACGAGTGCCTTGCGCTTTTCTATCTTTGCCATCACGAGCGGTCCACCAGTGGAAGGAAGCAGCGCACGCACACGGTGGATATCATCAGCTGACTGAACAAAGGAAATTCCTATCCATTCCACCTGCCGGGAAAGCGCAAAGGCAAGATGTTGACGGTCATCGTCAGTCGGAACGAGCTCAAGCAGGGCCGATTCAGGAACATTGATACCGGACCCGGAGCGCACAACACCGCCGATAAGAACTTCACATCGGACCCGGGTTGCGTCGAATCCAGGCTGAGCCGTCGCCCCGGCCTCTACACAAAGCTCGACCGATCCGTCAGCCAGGAACACCCGCTCCCCTGCACGCAGCGCCTGAAGTAATGCTGGGTCGCGCACCGGCAACCGACTGCCGTCCGTATCATCAGTAGCCGCCTCTACCGCCCTGCCCTCTTCCACAAGCGTAACGATAGCGCCTTCAGCCAGTCTGCAACAGTCATTGGGCAGATTGCCAAGACGAAACTTTGGACCGGGCAGATCGACAAGAATAGCTACAGGTTGCCCGGCTTCATTTGCCGCCCGGCGAACTTGTTCGATGCGGCGCGAATGTGTGATGTGATCACTATGCGAGGCATTGACGCGAGCGACATCCATTCCTCCGCTAATCAGACCTTCGATAACTCCGGATGCATCCGTTGCAGGGCCCAGCGTACAAACAATTTTGGTTCGATGCCATGGCGTCATGACGTATGTTCCAATCGATCTGGTTCCACTCGGTCTCCTATTGATTCAGCCAGAAAACACTATGAATCTCGTCATTCCGGGCTTGACCCGGAATCCAGCCCAAACCAGTAATGGCGTGCTTTGAACGTCACCGTATACCGGCTTTCGCCGGTATGACGTTTGTACTGTTTGCTCGCCGACTCAATAATGCCGTGCACCTTTTAGCAGGATTTCAGGCACGAGATGTAAAATATCGGAAGACTCCAATACTATCGTTTTATATATTTCGGGCCCCATCCGTCCATAACAACTCCAAACGGGGTATCCCAAGGCTATCACCCCAGCATTTCACCCACGGGCTTGAGCGATTCGATGCGGTCGCAAACCACTTTTGCGACGGCCAATAGCGGCGCCCCCAGAAGCAAACCGGCCACGCCCCACAGCCAGCCAAAAAATAACAGCGCGATGAACAGCACCGCCTCATTCACCTGCGCGAATCTTCCCTGTAACCAGGTGCCGAACAACATTCCAATGGAGCCGGAAATGAAAACTGTTGTCGCCGCCATCGCGAGCGCAAGCGGAAGGGAACCAAATTGCAGCAAGCCCGCCATGCCGCTTGCGGACAGGATAATCATCGTCCCGAGATAAGGAACAAAACGTAATACCCCGGCAGCGACCCCCCATACCCCGGCGTGTTCCAATCCATACAATTCGAGTGCCCACCAGGTGAGTACGGCGATCAAGGTATTCGATATGATCAAGACAAGCAAGTAGCGCTGGACCTGTAAATGCACTTCCTCCAGTATTCGGACTGCATCCTTCTTGCGTGTCAGCGATGGCCCAACCAGTTTTAGAAGCTTACGGCGGAAATGTGTTCCGGCCGCAAGCAGGAAATAGGTCAGCAGCAACACGACTGGCATTTGCGGCGGCAAACGATACCAGCAACGCGGATTGCTTGAGTAGAAAATCCTTGACCCATGCGCCATCCAGATGAGAGGAGCGTTAGCGCCGGATGTTGAGCAGGTATGGAAACTGATCTCCGAGCCCGATCGCAAGCTTCCCGTTGGTTTTCGTGCTTTTTACAAAAAAGAAGTGCAAATGCCGGAAATGCAAATGTCCTTCTTTCCACTGCAACTCCTGGTCCTACATCAGAAACACGTCGTTATCCCAATAAACGTGCTCAGGAGCTGCACGACAAAGCGGAGCAGCCGGGCTTGTTACGCGCCCACTCCGGACGTCTTGCCGCAAGATCCTCGTGCTCGGGCTGTTCGTCATAGGGGTGCTTCAGCACTTCCATCAACCGCGTTATCACCGAGTCGTCCCCCCGCTCCAGTGCTTCTATCGCCTGCTGTGCGAGATAGTTGCGTAGCACATATTTGGGATTTGCATGGCTCATGCGATGGTAACGCATATCTGCGGGCTCCCCTTCCTGGCGCACCCTTGCGATATAGCGTCGCAACCAGCCGGCCAGTCGTGTGAGGTGCGCATGAGAAAATGCCTGGTGCTCGTCGTAAAACGCCGGGCGGAATAGCTCGACCAGTCCACGATCGTTCATTTGGTCCACGCTTTCCAGGCTTTCTGGAGCATGGAGAGTTGCTGCTCCGTTTCCGGGGATCGGATTCAGAGAAATGTTCATCAGGCAGCGAAAGAACAATGTCATATCCGTCTCAACCTGTTGCAGTGTTTCGAATAGATCGCTCAAAAGCGAATCGTCATCGGAGTGCTCAAGAGAGGCCAACCCCAGCTTGGCGGCCAGCATGCCGCTCCATGTGTTATTGAATGTTTCACCAAAGACTGCCAACCCATGCTCCAGCGCAGCGTCATCCTCGATCAGTGGCGTCAACGCGCCGGCCAGGCGCGTCAGATTCCATTGCGCAATCTTGGGCTGGTTACCATAGCAATAACGCCGCCCCTGTGCGTCAGTGGTATTAGGCGTCCAGTGCAGGTCGAAACCTTCGAGCCATCCATAAGGACCATAATCTATCGTCAGCCCCAGTATGGACATATTGTCCGTATTCATCACGCCGTGAACGAAACCGACACGCATCCAGTGCGCGATGAGGAGACCTGTGCGGCGACAAACCTCCTCGAACCATTTCGCATAAACTTCAGGTGCCCGATGGGACGAGACCAGTTCCGGAAAATGCTCGCCTATCACGAAATCGGCGAGCTGTCTAAGAAGTTCCGGCTCCTTCTGCGCGGCAAGTATCTCGAAATTGCCAAAACGCAGGAACGAAGGCGAGACGCGGCAAACGATCGCGCCCAGTTCCGCCTCCGGATGCCCATCGTAAAACATATCCCGTATCACCGGTTCCCCTGTCGCGACCAGGCTTAATGCCCGCGTAGTAGGCACCCCAAGGGAGTGCATCGCCTCGCTGCACAGAAACTCGCGTACGGAAGAACGCAGGACCGCACGTCCATCCGCGGTACGCGAATAGGGCGTTTTCCCTGCACCCTTGAGTTGCAGTTCGTAGCGCTTACCGTTTGGGCTGATCAATTCCCCCAAGGTAATGGCGCGCCCATCGCCAAGCTGCCCTGCCCAGTGTCCGAACTGGTGTCCGCCATAACGTGCTGCATAAGGCTGCATGCCTGGCAGAATTCTGTTACCGGCAAGCACTTCCACTGCTGGCGAAACCGGAGACTCCGGCCGGGCAATACCCAGCATTTCGCCCACTGCATCCGCCCATGCGAGGAGTCGCGGTGAGCGAACAGGCGTAGGTTTCACTAGCGTATAACAGGCATTGAGCACTTGACGGGGAACATTGCGCGTTTCTGGATCGCCCGGTAGCTCACGCACAAAACGATTATCGAACTGCGCGTCGCAAAGGTCTAATAGCGGGGTGACCTGGGTACTCGGCCGAAGATTACTTTGGCTCATATATCCCCTAGATTGAATGAACACGCGGACTGGCTACTTGAAGACTAGGACAGGCAGAATCAGGTTTGCCGATATCTTGAAGAAGCCGATTCCTTTATCTTTATATTAGAGCATCAAATCGCCTCAGTGTTCAGCGTGTATGGAGTAGGGAAAGGAGATTGGATAAGCAGAATCAGACACCATAGCGGGGATAAATTTCTTGACAAATTTGCGCAAAGGAGCCTATTGTGATATGAGAACTGTTCAAGTTTGGACGATTTGGAAGCGTGTTACTTCAATTAACCAACACTTACAAACTGAAAAAATATGAATGAGTTAAGACAAATGTGGGATTCTATGGCCGAGGCCTGGGCTGCCGAGTATAAGAATAAGACCAGAAAGGGATCATACTATAGGACGAGAGCAGAAATCGCGGGGCAGTTGGTACAAAAGCACTGTCCCACTGGGAAATATCTGGATTTTGGATGCGGGCAAGGTTTTCTGGTCGGGAACATGGCTTCTCGCGGATACGAAGCCTTTGGATGCGATCTTTCCCCTGAAATGCTTAAAATCGCACAGAAGAATGGGGAAGAGTTCGGGTTATCGTCAAACCGTTTTTGCGTCAACGAAGAAAACGACGTTCCTTTTCATGACAGGTTCGATGCTATTTCGATATTGGGCGTCTACCCGTACATTCAGGATCACGATCTCTTTACCCGGCGTATTCGAGAAAAATTGCGGGACGGCGGCCTAGTTGTTGCAACTTGCACAAACAGAGTCAGTTTTTTCACATATGGCGCTCTTCTCCTCAACCTATTTCGAATAAAAAATTACAAATCAAATTACAAATCCTGGCTGCATTCTAACTATGCATTAATCCGGACAGGGACCTGGTCGGGCGGTGGTGGGACAAGCTGGAGAGATATTGGTAGAGCATCCCGTTGCTACTCAGCTCAATCATTCGATGAAATGTTTTTGCGTAACGGTTTTCGTTGCTTGGATTCAGTGGACCTTTTCAATTTGTCATTACTGGATAAGAGCTATGCGGAGCGTAGTCCGGTGGGTAAATGGATTGCCAGGCGGTTTGCCTGGAATCATCTGGCAGTGTATGAAAAAATTGGATAGTGACTCACGCCTCTTTTTTAAACCTTTACCGCATATTTTACTTTTTGAGGTGTAATTGAGAATCGCACAATTAGTATTCGACCTCTTGTTTAATGCCTATTCCTTTTAGCGCATATCCAGCCTCTATAAAATGAGGCATCCTCTCGCTCTTCGATCAACAATAAAAGCTGGGGCGGAGAGTAATTCCAGATGGGACTGCGGGCATATCACCGGAGTAATGCGTGGCCTCTTCTTTATTCGCAAAATATTCCTCGATCCGCGACCGGACCTTAAGCCTGATCGAACCTCTGATCGACGAGGACTGTTGCGTGCAATCCATGTCCGAGACAAGCCCGGTAAAGTGGCATCTGGGGCATGCTTCATGGTTTTTTGAGAAGTTTGTACTGCAGCACTATGAAAAGCCCTTCACGCCATTTCACCCGGCTTTTCTCACGATGTTCAGTTCGTACAATAAATCGGGTCAGACCCACCCTGATCCGAAACGCGGGCTGTTCACCCGCCCGTCCTTGTCCTTGACCCGAGAATACCGCAATAACGTCAACGAGCGTATGGAGCAGGTCCTGAAACGCTCCGAAGAAGACGAAATGCTGCGTATGCTCGCGGTGCTAGGAATGCATCATGAGCAGCAGCACCAGGAACTTATGCTGGCCGACGTCAAGCATCTGTTTTCTCAAAGCCCTTTGAATCCTTCCTATAATAGCCATCCGCTCCCTGGCTCCCCCGCCCCTCCGTCCCTAGAATGGTGTCGTTTTGATGGGGGTCTCGTTGAAATAGGCTATAAGGGAGACGGGTTCAGCTACGACAATGAATCGCCCCGTCACAAGCAATACCTGGAACCCTACCAGCTCGCATCCCGGCTTGTCACCAATCGCGAATACCTCGAATTCATGAAGGCCGGCGGATATGACAATCCTGGCCTGTGGCTTTCCGAAGGATGGGACTGGATGAAAGCCAACCGCCGGTCGCATCCTCTTTACTGGCGGGAAAGCGATCAGGGATGGGAGGAATTCACCCTCAGTGGTACCATGCCACTGGAGCTGAATCTGCCGGTCATTCATGTGTCCTTCTACGAAGCCGATGCCTTTGGGCGATGGGCAGGCGCCAAGCTCCCCACGGAAGCTGAATGGGAAAATGCTGCTTCTCAACAGGAAATAGAAGGTTGCTTCGCTGATAACAACCGTTTTCATCCCTCCTCCGCAGGCGAGGCTACGCCATCTGCAAATACCGGAGGCCTTGCTCAACTCTATGGTGATGCCTGGGAATGGACGCAGTCGAGCTACTCCCCTTATCCGGGTTACAATCCTGCAAAACCCAACGAGAACGAACCGATGTCCTTTGTCTGGGATGAGGCGGTAGGCGAATATAACAGCCGGTCGATGGTGAACCAGTATGTGCTGCGCGGTGGCTCA
The DNA here is from genome assembly GCF_055385915.1 of Nitrosospira sp. TNL300. Lineage (NCBI taxonomy): Bacteria > Pseudomonadati > Pseudomonadota > Betaproteobacteria > Nitrosomonadales > Nitrosomonadaceae > Nitrosospira > Nitrosospira sp. TNL300. The sequence continues at coordinate 1,707,248 of NZ_AP041005.1, forward strand.
TGCGTGATTCCAAAAGAGCGGATACGGGCAAGTTTTCGTAATTTCTTCCCCGCGAATACATGCTGGCAGTTTTCAGGCATCCGTCTTGCGAGAGATGCAAACTGACTGGCAATAGACCGGCAAGATAAACTCTTCTACTCTCGTCTATCGTCTAGATAGTGCCCGGCGCCATAGTGGGCGTGGAGGTGATTAATCCAGGTTTCGTCAGCCATATCGGGCCAGTTGTCCTTATCGAAGCCTGGCGCCGATTCGAACCGTTCCTTCTCTACGTCGAGTATGAAACGCTTGTCCAGCGTTTCCAGCTTCAACGTAAGTGCGTTCCACGGCACGGCAAAGAGCTTGTCGCCAACCCCGAAAAATCCGCCGAAAGACAATACTGCGTAGGCCACTCTTCCCTTTTCCACGTCCAGCATGACTTCCTTGATCTCACCCAGTTTCTCGCCTTTGTTATTGTAGACGTCCTCTCCTATTGGCCATGTCGCACCCATGAACCGGGGCATAGGGCTGGTGCCGTCGACAATTTTATCCAATCCATGGACGTTATATTCATAGCGTTCATAGCTCATACCATTCTCCCGTGAAGCGCTGCTTTTTCAACTTAATCCACATAAAACTTATTCTAAAAATAACGAACATCCCTCTCTGTTCGGTAACGCACTCATGCTGAGCTATACCTTGCTTGCCATGCCTTCCTTGGAAGGATTCCCTTTGTTCTCTTTATTTCCATGCAGCCGGTCTAAAATTGGATGCAATCGAATGTTATGGGGTTTGAATGCTGGGCTTAGATGGCTCGCTGCCAACTTGGATTTCGTTATTCTCCATCACTACCTGCCGCTCCTGAGGATTGACGAACTGGATGTTCGATTCACGGAAACATTCAAGAATTCGTAAGTTGAAGCCGCGCTGTACTGGCCATCGGCCTTTATCCAGCGCGCGTATCTGTCCAAGGATGGTAATCATGAACCCATCCATCTGGTCGACGCCCCAGATATCAGCTTCTGACAGGATGAGGTCCTTGAAGCAGGGATCGGTGCGCATATCATCCACTACACTTCTGATAGCAGCAAACACCTTCTCGACATCCGAATCAGCGGCCACGCTGACCCTGATCGAAGCGTTCCCGATGCCACGATTGGTATTGGTGACGGTTGAAACCGAACTGAACGGAACCACGTGCAGCGCTCCATCCGGCGCGCGCAGCCGGACGGTGCGGATCGACAAATGCTCGACCGATCCTGAAAGATCAGCCACTGTGATGAAATCGCCAACCTGAATGGCATTTTCCATGAGCAGGAAAATTCCGGTGATGAAATCCTGCACCAGCTTCTGTGAACCAAAACCCAATGCAACTCCGATGATACTGGCGCCGGCCAACAGGGGCGCAATGGTGATGCCAAGCTCATCCAGTGCTGTAAGCAGCACTATCAGGATAAAGACAGCGGATATGGTCGTGCGCAGCATAGGCAGGAGGGTGCGCAGACGGGCCGCGCGCGCGATATCGCCAGCCTTCCCCCACTGATCGATGCGTCGGGAGATCGCAGTATTCAATGACTCCCATGCCGCCAGTGCCAAAGTACAGGTAACCGTGATTGTAACAACAGCCGAAGCCACCCGCCGGCCAACTGATCCGCTTTCAAACCAGGACAAAGTATCCACGCCCCAAACCCGAAGCAATACGAGCCCGGTAACAACAGCGATCAACAACGAGACCGCACGATGTATCAGCAGGTGATAAGGGCTTTTTGTTCCAGCTTCGGCTGATCCTTCGAACAGCTGCTGTCCTTGCTGCTCGGGCGTATTTTTCCGATCGGCAATGAATGCGCGGTCGATTGCGCCCAGAACAAAAATCGATGTAAGGCTCGCGCTGATAACAACCACGGCTGATAGCGCAAAGATGTGGAGCACCTGCTGAAACCCATTTTCTGCTCCCATCGACCACAACAGCCAGGCGCCTACGATAAGAAACGTTGCCACGAAAAGCCAGCTATCAGCCAATAGCCTCCGCAGTCCGGCCAGGACTTGACTGTTTTCGGCGGAACCACGGATCGCTGCTGCCACTTCCTTACGGCTGCGAAAAATCATTATTAGCAGCATGATATGGACAATGAGAGCCACCAGTTTGGAAAGCGCGTCATGAGTGTCGAGGGTCGCTCCAGTTTCAAGGGCGATATCGGCAATGGCAGTACCAAAAACAGCGACGATGACAATGCGTCGCAACCAAAGGTTCAGGAAATTTGCCGCCTCGTCACTGATATGCATCAGGCGCAAGCGCTGCCCGATTGGTGACGCCATGAGATGACCGGTACTCAGTGCAATTCGTGTAGTGGCATAAGCGCTGATGAGCGGAATCGTAGTCGTGTAGAATATTGACGATCTTCCCCCGAACACAGTCAGGAGCAGAGTGGCCCCCGCCACGAACCCCCCCACTGGAACCAATTCGAGCAACCAGTAACCCAGAGCAAATGGAAAGCGACGCAACAGGCTCCAATGCCTGTCGACAGCCGTTGCCCTGCCCGTACCAAGGCCAGGGGCAGCATGCATGCTCGTCGCAGATTGAAGATGAGGAGCAGCCTGGTCCACCTCCTTCTCCGGCCCTACTTTTTCTTTCGCCCTTTCCTCGTCGTCCTTTTGCCGATCAATCTGCTGGTCAATCGCGTTTTGGCGAACCGCTGCACGGTCTTCAATCATTCTCCGCGGGTGCCGCAGGGCCCGTCTCAGGACCCATTCGGCAAATAGTCCTCCGCCAAGTATGAGAGCAACTTCCAATAATGCATCCAGGACAATCGCACGGCGTTCCGGCACACCCAGATTGTGCTGCCACCAATCGCCCACTGTTCTTATCTGGAGAAGTGTTTGAACGGCTGCCCGTAACTGATTCACAACGATGTGCAGCCGCTCGCCGATGAGATCGAATACCTGGGCGACAAGTCCACCCTTGGCGATTTCAATAGGAACACTCCCTGCTGATGCAGTGCCAGATGACGAGGCTCCATTGGTTTGTACGGCAGCAGGAGATTGGTCAGAATCAGAAGTTGCAGCGGGTGCGGAAACTTCGTCTGACGTGTTTGCCGACGGCGCTTCCGCCGTCGCTTGGGCGATTGCCCTTAACGTCTGTTCGAGCTCCGCACGCTTTGCATCGTCCTGAAGAATCGATAACGTCCGCTTGGCTTGAGCGGGAGTAAGTGGGGATTGGGTTGCTTGTTCTTCCGCCCCAGCCTGACTTACTGAAATAATCGGCAATAGTATGCCGATTGCCACGAAGGTAAGGATTTTGTTCAGTGACATGGTAAAACGGTTGGTTTGCGAGGTCGATCAAGTCGATCGAACATTGGTCGGCTATGGATACAATTGGTGATGCAGGGAGGTAGGAACAACAATTCGAATTGCTTGTTCCGACGACAATATTCTATAAAGCTACAAGACTCGCCGTAATAATCCAAGGATTTCGGCCTTCCCGGCCAAAATAAAATAAATAAGCGCTCTAAACAGGCGAAGGGTCCATTTCCCTTTCAAAATGACGATGCGCTGCTATAGCCTCAATGAAGCGGGTTGACGCGTTTCCGATATCTTCATCTTCGAAGTGGAGAAGTCCGCTATCCTGTCCGCCTGACGGCAATGTCCATTTTATACCGGAAGCTTCGATCAGTTTCCTGCCATCGCCCAGCACCAGTATGGGTTTACAATGGCGATATTGCTCCTTGACGAATTCCAGCGCCTGACCCAGACGCATGAGCGCGTCTACACCCTCGCTCCCACCGGGCACTACCAAAGCGTCGAAAAGGACTGATGGCATGGCCTCCAGCGTTACATCCACCTCGATTTTTCCCTCTGTGGTCCGGATTGAACCCAGACGTGCCCCAACGAAGCGCGGCACCGCTTGTTCTCCCAGCAGTCTGGCACGCAATGTCACAATCCTTCCATCTATGCCATCTGCAACGAGGATCGCTATTCTTCTCATACGGATGCCACCATCGCCGGGACGAACAAAAAGTGACAGAGCGGGAGATGAAGAAACCTCCGGCATGACATCTTTCTTCAGGGCTTTGGGTAGGGGTGGCGGCAAAGTATCCATACCCAAACCGCGAGCAACAGACTCAGCCAGATCGCTTGCAACATTTTCGAGCATTGCCACCACCCGCCGCCTTATGGCGGGGGATTGGACGCGAGTGAGTTCGAAACGAAAGGCACGAATGATATGAGCCTTTTCCACAGCGCTTTGGCTGTTCCAGAACAGGGCCGCCTGCGTGTAGTGGTCCGCAAACCGCTCAGGTTTACCGCGTACCTTATCGCCCTTCACAGGTTCGGAAAATGACCTGAAGCCGGCTGCACCCGCTTGAAAGGGGCAACCTCCCGCAAGGGAATTCGGCTCGTATGAAACCCGACCTCTATTGATGCTTTGGCGATGCATCCCGTCCCGCTGGTTATTGTGAACTTGTGCAATGGGCGAATTGATTGGAATCTCGTGAAAATTCGGCCCGCCCAAGCGTGTCAATTGGGTGTCGACATAGGAATGAATGCGTCCAGCAAGGAGGGGGTCATTACTGAAATCCAACCCAGGAACGACATGCGCCGCGCAAAAGGCCACCTGCTCGGTTTCTGCAAAAAAATTGTCCGGATTTCGATTGAGGATCATGCGTCCGACCGGCTTGACCGGGACCAACTCCTCCGGAACAATCTTCGTCGCATCGAGCACGTCAAAGCTGAATTGTTCCGCTTGTTCTTCGGTAAAAATCTGCATGCCCAACTCGTATTCAGGGTATATGCCACACTCTATTGCTTCCCATAAGTCGCGTCGGTGAAAATCGGGATCGGCTCCCGATATTTTGACCGCCTCGTCCCAATCCAAAGAATGGGTTCCTGCGAGTGGCTGCCAGTGAAACTTAACGAATCGCGACTCACCCTCCGCTGTTACCAGGCGAAATGTATTGACGCCAAAACCTTGCATTGTTCGGAAACTACGTGGAATAGCCCGATCAGACATTACCCACAGCAGCATATGCGCTGATTCCGGCATGAGTGAGACAAAATCCCAGAATGTGTCATGCGCGGTGGAAGCTTGTGGAACCGCAAAATGCGGTTCGGGTTTGGCTGCGTGCACCAGATCGGGAAACTTGATGGCATCCTGTATAAAAAATACTGGAATGTTATTTCCTACCAGATCCCAGTTGCCTTCGTCCGTATAAAACTTGGTTGCGAAGCCTCGGACATCGCGCGCAGTGTCTGCGGATCCCCGCTCCCCGATCACTGTGGAGAAACGGACGAAAACAGGAGTGCGTTTCCCCGCCTCGGCAAACAGGGAAGCGCACGTATACTGGGCCAGTGACTCGTAACATTCGAAATATCCATGCGCAGCAGATCCGCGGGCGTGAACCACGCGCTCAGGGATGCGTTCATGGTCGAAATGAGTGATCTTTTCCCGCAGAATAAAATCTTCCAGCAATGCCGGACCACGGTAACCCGCCTTTAAGGAATTCTGATTATCGCCGACAGGAACGCCTTGATTGGTTGTGAGCGCTTGGCTGTTTGCATCGGCCCTAACCCTGTCCAGCGGTTCGTTGCCGGCGTTGAAACGTAGCCGAGGTTCGCCTGAACCGACCTTTGGCGAAGCAACGGTCTCCGTTAATGTACTGCCTGTAACAAAGGGATCGGAAGGTGCTACCGTTTGGCCTTCATCGGGAGAAGTGGAGGCTTCTCCATGCTCTCCTGCCTTGTTGGCATTATGAGGTATTGCCGCTGCGAGTTCGTCAGTAGCAGAGAGCTTTCGGGTGAATTCGTTCGCCGGCGAGCCAGTCGGGTTAGTCGGTCCCCCGATGGTAGATTTATTATCTTTTTCCTTGGCCGTTCCCATCACCGATCCTCCTGAAATTAGTCGTAATCTTCGCACCACGTGAACGCAGAGTAGGTCCTCGCCCGGCTTTTTTCAGTACGCCATCATACATAAGCTAATCTTTCTTCTATTGCAGAGCGTTGCAGCAACGGTCAAGGGCCTTTCATTTGGGTCGATTATGTGTTGTCACGAACCGAACCGAAAAGAATTCAGCGGTATTATTTGGAAAGCATTTAAATGCTGTTCTTCTTCTCCACCAATAAATAAATAGCGGTGTGAGTTTCCGCTAAAGCGTGCCATGGAGTTAGCAATGTGAAATCAACTGGAGTATTCGACTGCTTGATCATCGGGGCTGGCCCGGGTGGACTTACCGCAGCAATTTATCTCGCTCGCTTTCGGCGCAATATTGCAATTGTTGACAGTGGATTCAGCCGCGCAGCGCTCATCCCTACCACCCATAACTGCCCCGGCTTTCCCACGGGTATCTCGGGAAAGGAATTTCTGAAGCGCCTGCGCTTACAGGCGGCGCAGTACGGCGTTGAAGTACAGGCCGTGAGGTCATGCGACTCAAGCAGGTTGAAAATTTTTTTGAGGCACACGTGAGCAATAGTGCCGGCAGCGGAACTAGCCGCCATAGGGGTAGGGATGGGGGCGGGGGTAGTGGAATGTCAATAATCCGTGCCATTACGATATTGGTGGCAACGGGAACTGCTGACTCGAGACTGGATACCAGCGACTGGAAGACGTGTATAAGGAAAGGACTTATCCGGTTATGTTTCTGCGAACATACAGCCGGAACGTGACATTGATCTATCAGGTCAAGGCCGAACTGACGAGTGCCGAAAAAAAAAAGGCTTCGTAAGGTCAATGTCGAGGTAATTGAGGACGCGCTCGGCAGCCTCCATATAACGGGAGAATCGAAACCTTCGATACGCCTTTCAAATGGAGAAGAGCTTCAGTTCGATGTAATCTACCCGATGCTGGGCGAGAACCCTCGATCCCAACTGGCGGTTCAGTTTGGCGCACGCTGTAATAGAGAGGGGAAGCTGATTGTCGACCGGTACCAGCGTACCACTGTGGCCGGTGTATATGCGGTGGGAGATGTGGTTGGACTCAATCAGATCAGTGTTGCCGCGGCACATGCCGCCATTGCCTCTACCGACATTCAGAACCGCTTGCACAAGCTGGGTTATAGGCTTTGCCCGTAGCTTCTGCCGTTCATGGGTTAAGGGGTGTACTCTCCAGGATCCTTCGTGATAAATCTCTAACGGCATCCTCTGAACTTACCATTACCTGCCTTCCTCGTTCCCGGGAGCAGGCCATAGCAACATTATTTTGTTGCTGCCCCCTTTCCCTATACTCACATCACGATGAAGCGTCTTCGATTCATAAGAAGCATCGAGCGAATATCTTCCAGGTGCGAGCCTGACAAGCAGAAAGGGACCTTCGGTAACTGTATCCAGAATCACATTGTCAGACCCGTCCTTGATCGTAACGCGAACATCGCTGATGTAGGCAGCACGAGCGGGCCCACTCTGGGCAAGCTCGAGTACCAGCGGCCATGAACGTGCCTGCTGCAATATTGCCTCCGACTCATCCGCTCCGATGCCTCCTGTCAAATATTCGGTCTGGCCTTGTGATTGCACAGGTGGGAGCGCAGCAGGAGTAGAGGATGGATCTGATCTTGTTTGAGCAAAGCCAGGACTGGAGGTAATACCTGCCAGGACAAATGCAAATACAGTTGCACCTGTAAGAATGCGTTCAATAGCTCTCATTAGCTTGCCCCAGTTTCTTCAGTGAGTAAACAATAGGTGTGCGCATTAACGCTTCTTTGCTTTATCATCAGGAGAAACACCCGGAATATCATCTGCAGCCGGGATATCAGAATCAACTATATCGGATGGTATTCCACGCCGGTCTGTATCCTTCAGACCCTGCTTCGTATCTTCATGCGCCTGTTCGATTACCTCACGTGAATGTTCATCCCCGGGACGGCTCGTACCCGTCGGCCTCGTTGTCTCGTCGCGCTCATGAGGTAGCAACGTCTGATGTTCTTCCTTATCTTTGGCACGCGGTTTCGAATTGGGCAGATCCACCCGTTCCGTCAGCACCCCGGTTTCCTCGCATTCTATTCGTTTGGAAGGGGGCTTGTTTTCTGTAGTCATCATATCACCCGTCAATATATTGAAAGATACTTACTGAAAGGAAAGGTGGAAATTGAAACGCCGCTTCAAACCAGGAGCATCCGTATAAAATTATCCTTACCTTATTGCATCTACCGTCCTCGGGCTGTGCCCCAACGCACATAACCCCCAAATTTATTCTTGTACTCATTCGTCTTATGTCGGTTAACGCACGGCACCAGTCACTGAATTAATGGAAGATGTCAATAACACTGAACGCTGTGGGGCATTTTTTTCTTTAGTGATAAATGGATTTTCTAAAATTGCGGAGAGGTCTGGCCGTCCAGCACCTTGCGGTTGCCCGTCGAATGCGCTGCATGTTCATTCTTTGTACACGTCACTTTGAAAAAAGAGAGGTGATATCATGAACGAACTGTTTTCTAAATCATGGCGCTCGTTGGCGCTCCGGGGCGTCATATCCTTGGTGTTCGGCATCCTGGCAGCGCTCTGGCCTGGAATCACGCTCTTGTGGCTGCTCATCATGTTTGCTGCCTATGCTCTTATTCAGGGCGTGGTGTCCGCTGTGGCAGCATTCCAAAGCCGGAAAACCCATCATGACTGGTGGCTGATGCTGTTGTGGGGAGTGGTAGGGATTGGAGCGGGTGTAACAGCGTTCATGCTTCCTGATCTGACGGCCGTAGTGCTCGTGCTGGTAATAGGGGCAACCGCACTGGCAAGCGGGATTGTGGATATTGCAATGGCCATCCGATTACGCAAAACCATCCATGGAGAAGGATTCCTGATTCTCAACGGCATCATCTCCATTGCGTTCGGTGCGTTCGTGTTTTTCTTCCCCGGTGCTGGCGCACTGGCACTGGTTTGGATGATCGCCATGTACGCCATCGTTTCGGGATTATTACTCCTTGCGCTCGCCTGGCGGGCCAAAAAATGGGGTACCGATTATGAGAAATGGCCTCATGGAGTGACCCCATAAGTCTTTATAACGAGGATATAAGACGACGATGGGCTTCCAGATGCCTGCTCCAACGTGCCGGATACCCCGTGGCATCAGCAGGCTGCGCTACGACTGGTTACTCCTTGACTGCGTCGGCAACGTCGATCTTGCTCGTAATCCTGCTTCAGGTCGCCATTAAATAAGCCATTTCAGTTAAAGTTTGGTACGGTAGTAGTTACATTCTCCGGCGGGATTGGCTATGCTTGGAATCTCAATCCCATAACGGTCTCTTTCCACTGTAATCGCAATGGAATTCAAGGATTACTACAAAATCATGGGCGTCCCCCGCGATGCCTCTCAGGATGACATCAAGCGCGCCTACCGGAAACTGGCACGCAAATATCATCCGGATGTCAGCAAGGATCCGCAGGCAGAAGCCCGCTTCAAGGAATTGGGTGAAGCCTATGAGGTGCTCAAAGATCCGGAGAAGCGCGTAGCGTATGACCGCCTTGGCACAAACTGGAAAGCCGATCAGGAATTTCGTCCTCCGCCGGATTGGAACGCCGGCTTCGAGTTTTCGCAACAGGGATTTACAGGAGCGGATGCTTCCCAGTTCAGCGAATTTTTCGAATCCCTGTTTGGACGCAGTTTTCGGGCAGAGCAGGCGAGACGCGGAGGAGAAACCCATGGAGGGCCTGGTGGAGCTTTCTTTCATGCCCCTGGCGAGGATCGGTACGCCAAGATAATGATCGATCTGGAAGATTCATATCACGGCGCTACCCGTACCATCTCGCTGCAAGTACCAGAGCTCGATGCAGAAGGACATGTATCGACCCGCGAGCATAAGTTGAATGTAGTTATTCCTCGTGGTATCCGACCGAGGCAGTACATTCGCCTCGCTGGTAAGGGTGCTCCGGGTCACGGTCAGGGAAAAGCGGGCGACCTGTATCTGGAAATCGAGTTTCGCCCCCATCCCATCTATCGAGTGGATGAGTACGACGTCTATCTTGACCTGCCCGTAGCACCGTGGGAAGCGGCCCTGGGCGCAACGGTCACTGTTCCTACTCCGGAAGGAATGGTTGACTTGAAAATACCTGCCGATTCCACTACCGGACGGAAACTGCGATTGAGAGGACGCGGTATTCCCGGTAAAACGCCGGGAGATTTCTACGTCGTATTGCGCATTGCACCGCCCCCTGCCACCGATGAAAGAGACAAGGCCTTTTACCGCAGCATGGCGGAGCAATTCAAATCGTTCAACCCGCGAGCCAAACTGGGAGTCCAGGCATGAACGACGAAAACGGGCATCGAAACAACGCGCCTTCGCCACCGCCGGAACTATCGGTAACTCTTGTCGATGAACAGAACGCGTTGACACTGGCGGAGTTCAGTCACGCATGCTCGGTACAAAGTGGCTATATCATCGAATTGGTAGATGAAGGATTGATCACCCCACAGATTATGGCGGAAGAGCATGAACCGCATTGCTGGCGCTTCACTGGGACACAGATGCGTCGCGCCAGAATTGCGCTCCGGCTGCAAAGCGATCTTGGTATCAATCTTGCGGGAGTTGCGCTTGCCCTGCAGTTACTGGATGAAATTGAGACCTTGCAAATGCGATTGAATGTACTTGATAACTGGTAGCTGTTACCCGGCTTGCACCTTTCGAACCCTCGAATCGCGCTGTGGGAGCTTCCACCCCGATATACCGAAACCACATCCCCCGATATATCGCAGCCACATCTTTACGCATCAAACCCGTAGCCCTTGTATGTTAGAAAATAGCATTTAGGGATTGCCAGATCGACTGGCCCAGGCTCTGCATGTCAAGTTCGGGAGAGAGCGAAGATCGACAGTCCCAACTGATTAATTGCCAGTTGCCCAAACCCGAACGGTTGTGAGGTGACAAACCGCATTGAATACAAGGCAGGGATAAGCAATATGGAAATTAAATTTGTGGGAATTGATGTTAGCAAGGCTTGGCTTGATTTTGACTGTTTGCCGCAGAGTGCGCCCCAGCAGTTTAGCAATGATGAGGAAGGCATTGCAGCCCTGGTTGAATTGTTAAGGGGAAGTGGAGTGGAGCGTATTGTGCTGGAAGCAACCGGCGGATATGAAACCAACCTGGCTGCTTGCCTGGCGGCAGCGGGTTTGCCGGTTGTGGTGATCAATCCCAAACGGGTGCGTGACTTTGCCAAAGCAAGCGGTATTCTAGCCAAGACAGATCGGCTTGATGCCCGAGTGCTGGCGCTATTTGGCCAGGTCATTGATCCACCTGTGCGTGCTCTGCCTGATGAAGCGCAACGCGAGCTGGCGGAGCTTCTGGATCGGCGCATGCAACTGGTGGTAATGCGTGCCCAGGAAAAGGCCCGATTGGGAACAGTATTGCCGGTGGCAAAGCGTGATATCAAGGAACACATTGTCTGGCTGGATCGGCGCATTGAAAGATTCGAGCGTGACCTGGATCAGCGGCTGCGTAACTCGGAGGCATGGAAGGAGAAAGTGGAACTGCTGGATTCCATACCAGGCGTGGGCAAGGTAACGATCTTCACCCTGCTTGCCAGACTGCCTGAACTGGGATGCCTCAATCGGGGACAAATTGCTGCTTTGGCTGGCGTAGCCCCCTTCAATGATGACAGCGGCCAGAGGCGTGGACAGCGATACATTCGGGGAGGGCGGTGCGACGTGCGTTGCGTGCTGTATATGGCGACTCTGACGGCCAAACGCTGTAACCCGGCAATCAGGCAATTCTTTGAACGCCTGATCGCCTCTGGCAAACCTTTCAAGGTAGCCATGACAGCCTGCATGCGCAAACTCCTGACAACCGTAAATGTGATTATAAAAACTCAAACCCCCTGGAAGAATTTAATCACCCCTTGACACGGTTGCTCTCTCCCCATCCCGGTTTGCCCAAGCGCTTCGCTCCCCGTTTACATCGAGAGCGCTTCATCCTCCATTATCAAGCCCGTGCCCTTTATGTATGTACGAAAACGAACGGAACACAAAGCGATAGCTCAGGCATTATCGCCTTCATCGCCCATGTATAACCTCGGCATTCCAGAGCTCAGAGCCGACTCATCTCCAATCCCCCATCCGGAGTTTCGCCGTGCGCAACGAACGGCCATAACAGGATGCTCCAGTAGACCGCGAGTCATGCCTGGTGCTGAGTTATTTTTAAGGGCGAAGCAGCTTCTCAGCCATAGGATAACTTTGAAATGGAAAAAGAACCTCTGATCAAATTGCCCTGGCGTGGACGTGAAACGATTGAATCAATACCTCTGTTACTGGAAGGGGCGCAGCGAATAGAAGTAACCCTCCCCTCCAACTACAACCACGCCCTGTTTGAAACGCTCCATTCCGGAGAACCCCCAGCTCAACTCGAAGAGATTGACGCGGCAGGTGGGCCGGAATTGCTTGCTCATATTGCAGCCGTCAGCGGTCTGGAGGAATTCAGCTTGCTCACAGAGCCTCTAACCGCCGCTCGTGCAAGAGTGCAAGTTTTAAGCCCTGCAAAAGTCTTTATCATACTTCCCGGTGCAAATCTCAAAAGCAATGAACGGATCATCCATCCTGAAGCCGGGGAATAACTGCTGGCGCATCAAGCACGCGGACAAGGCTGCTTTTATCGTTGATGGAGCAGATTTTTTTCGTGCTTTCCGGGAAACGGTAAAACACGCCCGCCATTCCGTATTGATCATGGCCTGGGACATCGACAGCAGGTTGAAACTGGTACGGGATGAGGAACCCGATGGTTGGCCCATCACCCTCGGTGACTTCCTCAACAGCCTGGTCAAGCGTAACAGAAATCTCCATGTTCATGTCCTCGACTGGGATTTCGTCATGCTGTTTGCAACTGACCGCGAATGGCTTCCTCTCTATAAACAACGATGGAATGGCCACCGACGCTTGCATTTTCATCTTGATGATCATCATCCGACCGGGGCCTCTCATCACCAGAAAGTCGTGGTAGTTGACGACCAGGTGGCGTTTGTGGGTGGGCTGGACCTGACGCTGGGTCGCTGGGACACCACCGAGCACGCGGCTTGTGACGAGCGCCGCCGCGATTTGCTAACAGAACCCATACCGCAGCCCTATCACGATATTCAGATGATGGTCTCCGGTCCGATCGCGGCCTCACTGGGTGAGCTGGCGCGTGAGCGCTGGTTCCTTGCAACCGGGCAGAAACTTTCTGCGCCCAGGATCAGGACCAGGGTAAATTATTGGCCCGACTATATTGTGCCGGACGCCGAGAACGTTGAGGTGGCTATCGCTCGCACTGTTCCCGAATATGAAAACCAGAAAGAAGTGCGCGAGGTGGAACGACTCGTACTGGATCTGATCACTTCCGCGCGCGATAGCATCTACATCGAAGCGCAGTATTTTACTACCCACATCGTAGCGGATGCACTGGTCCGGCGGCTGGAGGAAGAACACGGACCGGAAGTCGTCATGCTGCTGGCGGAACAGACAGTCGGCTGGCTATCGCAATACACGATGGATGTGCTGCGCGAGCGCTTGCTCAAGCGCCTGGTCGCCGCAGATCGGTACCAGCGCCTGGCCCTTTACGAGCCGTGCATACCCGGGCTTGTCAACGAATGCGTCAACGTCCACTCCAAGATCATCATCATTGACGATGAGCGGCTGCGCATCGGATCAGCCAATCTCAATAATCGCTCCATGGGACTGGATACCGAATGTGATCTTATGCTTGAAGCGAATGGCAGAGAGGATATAGGCCGGGCAATAGCCGGTTTTAGAACCTGCCTGCTTGCCGAACATTTAGACATGGACGCCGACAAAATCGAGGAGCGCCTCGCGCAGGAAGGGTCGCTGATACATACGATTGAAGCGTTGCGAGGTCATGGCCGTACCTTACGTCCATGGCAGTTTCGAGTCGATGTCGATGTGGATGCCCTGGTGCCGGACGAGGATATCGTGGACCCGGACAAACCGCTCGATGCGAGCCTGCTGATGGCGAAGCTTATTCCCGAGGGAGAGCGCGCCCCTGCGCGAAGTCACATTGGTCTTATCGTTTCGATACTAGTCAGTGTATTGGCGCTCGCAGCCGCATGGCGCTGGTCGCCACTCAAGGAATGGATAGACGTTAGTACCCTGGTAACGCTTGCCGCCGAATTCGAGCGCTCTCCAGCTGCTCCATTCATTACGCTCGCTATATTCCTTCTGGCTGGTCTGGTTGCATTTCCCCTCACTGTGCTTATTGTGGTATGTGCGCTGGTATTTGGCCCCTGGTACGGTTTTCTCTATTCGATGGCGGGTGCGCTATTGAGTGCGGCCTCCAGCTACGGTATCGGCCACCTGATAGGGCGCCATACAGTTTGGCGCTTTGCCGGGAAAAAAATCAGGGAACTGAACAAACGCCTGGCCCGACGCGGTCTGATGACTATCATCGCTCTCAGGATTATACCGCTCGCTCCATTCACGGTTATCAATCTCGTTGCAGGAGCGTCGCGGATCCGTTTCCGGGATTTCATGCTGGGAAGCGCAGTAGGCTTGCTGCCAGGGATAACCGGCATATCCGTTTTTACGGATCAGCTGGCTGCCACTATCCAGAAGCCTGATCTGCCCGCGTTTGCCGCATTGGTTGCCGTTGCTGCGATCATAATCGTTATCGCATGGACAGGCTGGAGATGGGTGAACCGCCGGCGTGAGACGATGAACGCTTCGCCAGTTACTCAATCTGACTGAAGCTTAGCCAGGCGCTGGCTCTCTGCTTTCAGCCCGGCAGCTTTCAGTTTAAACACCTGTTCGGACATGAAAACGGGAATTCATGAAATTCTATGCAGATGACATTGGCCACCTACAATATACACGGTTGTATCGGCGCCGACGGACGCTTTAAACCTGACCGCATCATAGACGTTCTGCAGGAGATGAATGCGGATGTAGTTGCTCTGCAGGAAGTAGAGCATCACCAGGTTGAAGGTTATGACCTGCTGGATTATTTCGCAGCGAAGACCGGGCTCACCGCCATTGCCGGACCAACCCTGGTGCGCCGAACACACCATTATGGAAACGCCCTGTTAACGAAGCTTCCGGTCGTGGCGGTAAATCGGATAGATCTCACCCTGCCGGGGCGGGAGCCGCGTGGGGCGCTCGATGTCACTCTTGTCTGGAACGAGCGACAGGTGCATGTGGTTGCAACCCACCTCGGCCTGCGACCTTGGGAACGACGGCAACAGGTGCGCCACCTGCTTAAGCTGTTTGAAATCCGTCTTACGGAGACCTATGTGTTAATGGGCGACCTCAATGAATGGTTCCTGTGGGGACGCCCTCTTCGCTGGTTGCACGCTCACTTCAAGCGTCCCCCTCATTGCGCCACATTTCCCGCGCGAAAACCTTTCATGGCGCTGGACCGTCTATGGGTGCATCCGCGCCGCCGACTGAAAAGCCTCGAAGCTCATACCAGCGGCCTCGCGCAGATTGCATCGGATCACCTGCCCTTGAAAGCCATAATAGAAATCTAACCGACCGCTCCTTGAGGATCTGCGCAATCGGGATTTATGGCAGCCGACCTCTCCCTGTCCAAGAACTGTCTTTTTGATTCAGTTACTTTTACCCATTATGGGCAAGCAGCGTTCCGGGGAATGCACAGCGTACACTCGCCGTTTTCACCCCACTCGCAGCATTTATTCGGGAAACAGGTACCTCCGGCAGGGGATCCTCCTCCCCCACCACCACCGCTACCATTACCATTCTCCGGTATATCGATAAGGTCCAGACAGTCACGGCAATAGGCGAACATCGAGCCCATGCAGGCCGCATAGCATGCAATCATGCCGGGAACCGACGGAAAAAATGCAGTGCATCCGATGCAACCCAGAATCCAGCCGTTACAAAGAATGTTTCTACCAAAACCGCATGCTTGAGGGGAAATGACAAGGCTATTGTTGAGGCCTGATCCGAAATGTTGGGCTATATGGCTGCCTGTATATTGTGAACTCGTTCTATATATTGCCGCTTCGGCAGTAAACCCTGGCATATTCATTTTTCAATCGCCCAATCGTCTTTGAGGAGATGATTTTCCTGCAATCTGCTTTTTGCATATTTCAGTTGACAGTTGAATGATATTTGGCCGATATCCAGTCATCAGTGCGATAGCGCACCTTGGATAACGTTGTCCTTGGCTACATGCAGCCTCTGCAGTTGCTTGATTGAGTCGCGAAATTGCGATTACGTGCACAACCGCACAGAATTCTATGGTCCGTGAAACCTATTATCCTGTGATATCAGCAATTTTTCATAGAGTTAAGATACGTCGCTGGAGACACGTCGTTACCTTGGAAAATCCGGATCGTCCGATGATCAAGTCTACAGGAGGTAAAAATGCTAGGAAGAATAGTGGCACTCGCCGCAGTTGCTGCAGGGGGAGTGATGTTATCGAAAACATTCAGGAAATCGAGGGACTCCGGATACACATCGACGGTGGAAAACTCTATCGAAATCAATGTGCCGGTTAGTACTGCATATAATCAATGGACCCAATTTGAAGAATTTCCCAGGTTCATGAAAGGTGTGCGCGAAGTACGACAGATCGATGACACCCACTTGCATTGGCGGGCAGAGATCGCAGGCAAGGAAGAAGAATGGGATGCCGAGATTACGGAACAGGTTCCCGATCAGCGGATCGCCTGGCATAGCACGAGTGGTGCCAAAAATTCGGGTGTTGTAAGCTTCTACGGAATCTCAGACTCAAAAACCCGAGTGGTGCTGAAGATGGATTATGGACCGCAGGGCTTCCTTGAAGGGCTGGGGGACGCTCTGGGGGCAGTAAAGGCGCGTACGAGCGAAAATCTCCAGTGCTTCAAGGAATTTCTCGAAAGCCACGGAAAGGAAACCGGAGCATGGCGCGGTTCGGTCGGACAACATTAGCTGTAGTAGTTCTCAAACTCAAAGATCGTACCGGCTCCTCCCCCTGGTACGATCAAAACACTCTGTTGGCAAGCCGCTTTCTTCAAAGAAAACTCGAAAAGCTCGTCGATGTATAAAGTGCAACGCACTGTGAGCCAGGCTTCACGTTCCCAGTAGTTCAACAACCGTGCGGCAGCACCCGACCAACATCCGTTTATTTCGTGTTTTATTTTACGTCGTGAAAAGGCAGCATCCTTCTTACATCGCGCGAAGGCAGCAGCATTCTCCCGTTCGCTCTTAATTTCCGATAGACGGCTCAGTTCGGACACCTTCGTCTGGCGTAGCCCACTTAGTCGTTGCTTTAATGTTATTTTCAGCACGACTCGCATTGACACAATCGGGCGTTGCATCCAACGTGCGCGGGTTGGTCATGCAATCTTTTAGCTTTGCAGTTCGTTCCGTTGCATGCGATTCATACCAGTTAATGGATCTGACGTCTTCCTGGGCGGTGCGGGTACCGCATCCCGCAAGCATTGCTATCACGAGTCCGCTCACTCCTACTGAAACGATAGTCGTCTTCTCTCTCATAGGTAAGTTCTTCGAGGGTAGATTATCTGTGATAAAACAGACCCGGTACTCACCGTTCTGTTTGCGTTCATACCACTTAAGTTGAGAATTGCATAAATCAGCGGGCTAATTCTGTGCGGTGGCGTACCCAATCCGAAAAGAAGCAGAATCGTTACAGAACCCTTCTGAACCGGCGAGGAACCAGGATCGAGCCGAGGCAAGACGTTTACGGCGCATCAGCTCGATCTTCTTCTGGTCTGATCTAATTACGCCATTTCACTGACCACCGGGCTCCGCAGTAAACCGCGGCTTTCCATCTCCCTTTGCAGCATATCCATCGCCTGATCATGAATCAGATCGAGCGCGTCATAGCCACGATTACGCAATGAGGCCGCCTTGAGCATTCCACAAGCCATAGTTTTCCTGATTTCACGCAACCCGATCTTTTGGCCGCAGTAGGCGCGAATTATCTGCTCGATACCTCTACGGTTGTGGATTCCCGTCCCAAAATTTGCAGCGAGGTGCCGACTGAGCAGATCGAACCCGCTCGCTTCCCGGCCGAATTGAACATTTATGTACGCCATATGCAGATCAGATAATATGCGATTGCATAAGCTTAGAATCAGCGCTGCCTGCGCGTGAAGATCGTGCGCGGTCAATTCGCCATTTGCGCCACCCTCCCCTGCTCTGTCAGGTCCACGCATTGCGTTAACGGATGAGATTTTTACGATCGGGCGGCTAGTGGTTTCATACGCCCAGCTCAATGCATGCTGCGGATCATTAAACTTCATTTGTCATATTCCCTTTTTTGAAAAAAATGTACAACGAACGCCGTGTTTTCGCCCTTTTTCACAGAACTCCAGGTTATTCCACCCCATCTGGATTTTCGATTCATGCCGACAGCCGTGGCATGATCGAGCCTGTCTGCGCTCTGCAACCGCTTCTGGATTTCCGTACTCCCAACGCTCAAGAGGCAAGCGCATATCGTTCTTTTCGATGTCTGATCTTCTGATACCCGTTCTCATTGGCTACGCTCCGATTCCTTCTTTAAAATTTTCCACCATGGTTGCAGCTGTCCTTGTGTGAATGCCTGTGCCACAGGCTGTTGCTGATAGTTACCCGATACGTCTGTAGTCATTCAGGGTGCAGAGCTATTTGTTCGACGATAAGTGGTATTGCTTTGTGGTCCCCTGTGAGGTGAACCTTTTTTGCTTGAAGATTTCCAATGAGAGATATTATTACAAGTTTTACTTGTATATGTCAAGGGAAACTTGTAACCGGGGTGCAAGAATTGCTTGTATTATGATGCCATGGACATTGCGCGGATAATTCGCGAGGGACGCGAAAAGCTTAAATTGAACCAGTCGGAGCTGGCCGAGCTCGTGGGCGTATCTCCACAAGCGGTTCAGCAGTGGGAATCTGGCGCTACGCAACCTCGTGGGAAAAGACTGAACAGGATCGCGGAAGTGCTCAAGCTGCCCCCAGCGATGATGCATTTCGGAATGTCACTGGATTCTCCAGCTGCGCCTGATACTACTGTATCGCCTCAGCCGGAGAATCCAGCACGTGGAACTCGAGGTACTTCTCCCCGCGTCGCTGAGAAACCGGCTTCGGAGAACGATGCACTTATCAATCAGGTTATCGAAGCAATGCGGCGCATGTCTAAAGAAGATGCAGCGCGCCTGGTAACAATAAGCAAGGCCCTAGTCGGCGAAACATCTGCCGAAGTGGTTGAGGCGGTTCCTTCGGTAGATCTGAAACCGTTGCCGGTACCGGATCTGCCTCCTCATCCACCTCCAGCTTTTCCTCCGCGTCGGATGCCCGAGAGTAGAACGAAGGTCAGAGGAAAGACGGCAATCAGATAGACGGCAGTTTTCCAGGCACGGACCGGATCGCCGCAAAAATGACAGACGCCGAGGCTGACTCTGTTGTATCAGTATGTTTATAAAAAGGAAAGATACGTACGGAAATACGGAACATATTCGCGTCACTCACTCGTGAATATCATCGGGATAATAGAAGAGGGTGCGCCTTACAATAACCTGGACCAGTGATACGCCAGTAACACTCCTGCCATCATGAGACCATTAGCAAATAGACTACCGTATGACAGCACGGAGATGCTGCTCGCTTTTCATGTATCAGAAAAGGCACGCGCAAAACGCGACAAATATATTATGCAATTCCCCGAGGAGTTGCGGGAACTCGAAAAAAGGAGGTATACACTTGAGCAGGCAGTAAAGGAGGTGCTGGGTGAAGTAGCGGAAGTTGCATTGCTTATCCGGGAACTGGAGAGCTGATTTGTCCGGAAGGCCGAAATTTAGCACGAAATAACATATTGATTTTTATGTTTTTTATATCTTATTCCTTTTTTCGCCTTTTTTATCGATCAGGAGCTCATATGAAAAATCTTATTGTTGCCTTGCTCAGTATGCTGGTGCTTTCTTCGTGTGTTATCACAGGAAAAATGTCAGGCGTCCGGGAAGGCATGACAAAAGCGGAAGTGATAAATATTGCGGGTAATCCGGATGGCTATCAGCGCAGTGGCGATTATGAGGCATTGCTCTATATCGATCGCCGGCACACCTGGTCCTTATTCAGTGGACCCTATCCGAATACTGTCGATTATTCGGTCATCCTTCATGATGATCATGTGATGGAGTTCGGCCCTGGCAGAACGCACGAGCGCCAGGCTGAAATTCCTTTCGTCAGGGTTCCGGGGCGTTAACTCAAAACTCGACCCCTCCTTTCATTCGATACTTGTAAACAAGTAAACTTGTTTACAAGTTGGTCTTGACAATTACAAGTAATACTTGTATCATGCTCTCCATGTTGCAACACCGCAGTTAATCGGTCCTGGTGTTGCAACATCCGTGAAACAGACGTGCAGCCTGCCTCAGGCATAGCCTCGATCGAGTAAGACCTTCAGGGCGTCGAAAGACAAGCGGTCAGGGAAGGGAAAGGCACAAAGAAATATCCAGGCCGTGCCTGGCGCGGAACTTGAGCCCGATTTGAAAGGGCAAACTATGGTAGAGCGAGGGAGAGCGTGATGGGAAACGGGGTGGAACGATGGATGAGCTGGATGGCAGTGTGGACCGAACATCGTCCCGCCCCCCTTGATCTCTCAGATACCGAGATACTTGACTGGTTAAGCGAATACTGCGACCAGGCGGTTTATACGCGCCCTACTCAGCAATGTCGCGGCGGGTTCACCTTGTATTGCGATGAGATCAGAAGCAGCGCCGTCACCCTGCGTGAAGCGGTTTGTTTGGCAGCTGCTAAATGGAAGGAGGTTAATGAATAGGTCGTGACGATAACGGGCTACGGCTGCTGAGACAAAATTTCCGGTTTTCCGGAAGCGGATATCAATGGCGGAAGACTTCCAAACCTCTTCCTTCGAGCTCCCCGTTCCACTACTGTGATGAAGACGTAATCTGGCTTGAAGGTGTTCACCAACCAGGCAAACAACTCTGGGTTTGCTGCGTCATAGTGAAGTTGCAGCGTTTCGCTGAAAGTGGCAGCCATAAACGGGGCCATTGCGGTTCCAAAAGAGTCACGCAGCCATAGGACTCGCTTCTGATTCAAGGCCTGTTCCGATTTGACAAGCAACGGGCGTTGTGCGGTATGAATTTGAGGATTCCCGCCAGATCGCTTGAGCCGGCCTGTTTCAAAGTCGTACTGCTTCGTTTCGATAGGGCGATCGCTGATGATATCGATGACGACCTCGTTATCTCGCAGTGTTTCCTTCAATCTCAGAAATTTCGCCAGATCACCCCCCTGGCGCTGGTTAACCTCCAAAACACGCACGTCTTTCTCCGATAGCAGACGGAGCCCCGGTTCAGCGCGGGCAATGTCCATTTCAAAAGCCTGAAAAGCCACCCAGGCTCCAAGACTATTCCAATGGGTATCCGTTTTGTAGTAGAGCGATTCTGAAAATTGAGATTTTGCCGTTCTCAGAGCCGGACGAGTGTCAACGTAAAGTCCCCGTTTAACATTAGCCAGTAACGTATCCGTTGCTGTCGCGGCAGCAGGCTGCGCCCAATCGGGGAGAAATTCGGGATAGATGGTAGCCTTATCAGGGCCCAGCATGACTCGAAACATACTAATGCCGTTATGATTCAACCACCGGCTCCATGATGCAGTCGCATGACCGATTGCCCCGGCAACTCTTTCATCCTCGACAGTTGCGCCACGGCGTACACCAGTGATTGTTTTTCCATATTCCTCCCCTAGATAGAGCCAGTCTTCCTTTCCAATAAACACTTGGTCGGGGTTAGTCGAAATCCCATGGGGATAAAAGAACCGGCTCAGGAAGGGCAATGCAAAGTCAAAGTTATAGAGTACGGATTCGCTCCACCATTCCTGTCCGTCATTCTTTTGCCAGATTCCTGCATTCAGATTGATAGCCGGTACCACGGCCAATACAAGCAGGGCCGCGCCAACAAACATAAAAACTGTTCTTTTCATGCCCAGGTTCGCTCAGAAATTGAAATAAAGGAATATCGAACTCGTTGTTACCATCGTGAAATACATCGCGATGCAGAATAACAGAAGCGCTCCCGAGAGCTTTATCGCGCCCTGACCGCCCATCATCAGCTCAAACGAATTCTTCTGACCGATGATTCCCAGCGTGAGCAGGATCACGGTGAAGCAGAACAGGTTTGCGGCAAGACCAACGGGCAGCCATCTCAGGAGATGATCCGAAAACCACCCGCCCCAAACCAGGCTACTTGTTGGCACCTGAAGCAGCGGCAAATTAATGACCGAGTTGATATCCATCATTCCCCATATCACTCTCAGCGCATCGTCAAGGGTGCTGGCGCGAAAGAAAACCCAGGAAATGTTGATGAAGTTGAACGTCAGCAGCCATGCCACAGCTTTGGGCATGCGCAAACCTGATCCGCTCCATGCCCGATACGCAACGAGCGCGATACCGTGCAGCGCGCCCCATATGACGAACATCCAGCTTGCGCCATGCCAGAGTCCGCCTAATATAAAGGTTGCCATGAGATTGAAATAGACTCGCGGAGTAGAACACCTGCTGCCGCCCAACGGAATATAGAGGTAATCACGCAGGTAGCGGCTGAGTGTTATGTGCCACCTTCGCCAGAAATCCTGAATATCCAGCGCCTGATAGGGAGAATTGAAATTGATGGGCAACCAGATATTGAACAGAAGCGCGGCACCGATCGCCATGTCACAGTAACCGCTGAAATCGAAATAAAGCTGAAAGGTATATGAAAGGCTCGCTGCCCAGGCACTGAAAAAATCAAGGCTTGATCCCTCATCCGTGATATCGAAGCCGGCATTTGCCCAGATCGCAAAGGTATCTGCAATAACTACCTTCTTGAACAGGCCGATACTGAAAATAAACAGCCCCAGGGCGATATTCCGATAGCGTATCGCCAGGGTCCAGCGCGATTTGAATTGCGACATCATCTCGCGGTGATGCAGGATCGGACCCGCTATCAGGTGAGGAAAGAAAGTTACAAACAGCGCATAGTTGAGGAAATCATATTCCCCCGTCTCTCCCCGGTAACTGTCCACCAGGTAGGCTATCTGGGTGAACGTAAAGAAACTGATGCCCAATGGCAGAAGAATGTGTGGCGAAATAAGGCCAGCGTTAAAAACGCTATTAATGTTATCTACCAGGAAGTCTGCGTACTTGAAATAGCCAAGCAACGCAAGATTCGCGGCAATACCCCCCGCCAGAACAAAACGAGAAGAAAACCATAAACACCCCGAGGTCGAACAGGCCGAATTCCGCGAAAGCACCGTGCCGACCGCGAAGTTAAATAATATGGACCCAAGAAGAAGCGGCAGGTAAGCGATATTCCAGTACGCGTAAAAGAACAGGCTCACAATTACCAGCCAAGCCTTGCCCGCCAGGATGAGCCGATTTCGATTCAGGAAAAAGTACCCGAGAAACGCGATGGGTAGAAATAACAGGATGAACTTTGGAGAGCTGAAAATCATCTGTGTACGACTTTATTATCTAAAGTTAGACCGACGCCTTGTCCGGAAAAAAATGTTCCGGCCGCTTATTATTCCAACCGATTAACGTACAACTTGCTGATCAGCCGAAGTTCCCGGCTCCGAGCGATTTGCGTCCGGATGAGAAGTCAGGTGTTACTTCACAGGCTCAAAGAATATGCTGGTTGAGCAATGCCCGTTTTATATCGATGGCTGATATGAAAGACTAACTGACCTCCGGCCGTGGTGGTGTTGATCCCATCGGACAAACTCCCGTACTTGAGCCGATCGTCGCAGGCAATTCACCAGTTTAACGAGGAATTCCGGTATCTGCTTGCGCAGGGCATACAACCGTTTGCCTTCTCTTGTCGCCAGCCGATGCGCCATTGCCTCCAGCGGCGAGGGTTTTCCGGCAGCGGTGCTTCTTTGAAGCGTTCTTTCCAGCCCAGGTGATGCTGCTCACGGCCTAGGAAATCAGCGGCACAATCTTTGCTGCTTCGCAGCGGCTCACATTCGCCTCACTGAAATAGCCATTGCCAGTCACCGACGGCGGCAGCAGAAATCCAGTCGAGCGACCTATCGGGCGAAAGTTGCTCATGGCAGGGCTCGCAATCAGAATGAACTTATTGTGATTATCGCATTTCATAACCTTCACCGGTTAAGTCCGGCAGTCTGCTAGATCCTACTGATGAGGCCAGAAAATACTATGAATCTCGTCATTCCGGGCCTGGTCCGGAATCCAGTAAACTGGAATCCAGCCCCCAAACCAATAATAGCGTGCTTTGAACATCACTGGATACCGGCTTCCGCCGGTATGACTTTTGTACTCCTTGTTCGCCGAATTAATAGCACGGGACCAATCGCTCCAATAAAACTTGAGGTCCAGCGTGAATTACTCTATAAAACCCGTAGTCAGGTCTATCCGGCAAGCAAGAAGGTTGATATTGCTACAGATAATCCACATTCAGGAGTAGGAAAAGACTCAAGCAAATCCATGCAAAGCTCGCATTCACCTGTAAATTCCACTACCAGTGCTCCCTACATAACGTCCATCGACCTCATGCGTGGGCTGGTGATGGTGTTCATGGCGCTTGACCATGTGCGGGGGTTTTTCACCGATGCGGATTTCAGTTCCACTGATCTTGCGCGTACCACTCCCGCTATCTTCCTGACCCGCTGGATCACCCATCTGTGCGCACCGGTATTTATCTTTCTGGCGGGCACGAGCGCCTATCTGTCTGCATCCAGAGGCATGAGGCGCTCACAACTGGCGAAACGGTTACTCCTGCGTGGGTTGTGGCTGGTATTTCTTGAGCTGACGGTTGTGCGTTTTGCCTGGTTCTTCAATCTGGATTACAGCTTGATGGATTTGCAGGTGATCTGGGCACTGGGCTGGTCGATGATTGCTCTCGCGGCACTCGTCTATCTGCCGCCATGGGCGATCGCCGGCTTTGGTATCGGCATGATCCTGACTCACAACCTGCTCGACGGCATACGGCTTGAGGATTTTCAGGTAGCGGACGGCTCGCTCACCTGGAAAGGATGGCTGTTAAGTGTGCTCCATATCCCCCACTTCCCGGTAGTGTATCCCCTCATCCCCTGGATCGGGGTAATGGCCGCAGGTTACGCATTTGGCCCGATCATGCTACTGCCATCAAAGGCAAGAATAAAGGCGGTGCTTGAATGCGGCGTTATTCTTGTCGCAGGCTTCCTCATTCTCCGAGCCCTGAATATCTATGGCGATCCGGATCCATGGGTTGTGCAGGAAACCTCGGTGTTTACCCTGCTATCCTTCCTGAATACGACAAAATATCCGCCGTCACTGCTCTATCTCCTGATGACGCTCGGACTCATGTTCCTATTGATATCTGCATTTGAATGGTGGCATGAGGCGCATGGGCCGCATGGCGGTGCGGGGCGTTTTCTTATCACCTTTGGGCGCGTGCCCCTGTTTTTCTATCTCATTCATCTGTATTTTATCCACGGGCTCGCCCTGCTCATTGCGTTTGCAATGGGAGCCGATATCAGCTCATTCATGACTTCTTCGTGGGAATTTCCACCCTGGTGGGGATTCAGCCTTCCGATTGTTTACCTGGTATGGGTGGTAGTCACCGCAGTGCTCTATCCCATCTGCCGGCGGTTCGCCGCATTCAAGTCCCGGCACCGCGGCAGCTGGTGGACGCCTTATATCTAAGGAGGCCCTAAGTCTGAGGGGTAAATTCCGGAGGAGACGGGAAACAGGTCATGTTGCACGCCAAATGTTCCTGTATGTGCGCTATCCAACGAAAAAGAATCGTTCCTTTTGCTAGGCTTCGGGTTTCAGAGAATGACAGGAGTTGCTGTAATGGGTGACGATCTTTTTCAATTCCCAATCACGGGATGGGAAATAAAAACAGAACCTATCGATGGATTGCTCTCGGTCCGGTTTCCATTTTTATCTCACGAGCAGCAAAAGCTTGCCGAGGCAGATCCCGGCAGGCCCTACGTAATGCAGGCCGAACAGGCCCGAGAGCTTCGAGACGCATTGTCGAGAGCAATCGAACGCCTTGAGGACCAAGAGCTTGCGACCCCCATGCTGGCAGAAACATACAACCCGTTTCTCATCTATTAAGCGAAGCGCAGCAGTTCGCTTTGCAGTCCCAATTCATCAAGCAGGATAGATAGCAAAAAGCAGTAAACCCTCGGCGCCATTGCCAGGAGTGAGCGAATATATTTGATACGCTCGATCTGATGAATCCTGAACCGCCACCAAATCGCCTCGATAGACCGGTCGACGAAGCGTATGATCATACACTGGGACCAGCGGATGCCGAAATTACCCTGGTCGAGTATGGTAGTTACGCCGATGTGTCCTCACGCTCGGCACACGAGCGCGTTGCCGAACTGCGAAGTCGGTTTGGCAACCGTATGCGCTATGTATTTCGCCATCGCCCGTTGGCAGGAAGCAAAATTGCGCGCCGTGCAGCTGAGCTGGTGGAATCATACGACGATCCCGCTCGATTCTGGAACCTACATGTCGCACTGATGAGCCGATCTGACAAGCTGAACGCAGACGATCTGCACGCCATTATTTCTGATTTGAAGCTGGATGGGAATAAAGGAGCCGGACAAGAAGCAACAGCAAGAGCAAGAGATCGCGTAGATGCCGATATAGCCAGCGCAGCCGCCAGCGGCGTCACCGTCACCCCGACATTCTTCATCAATGATCGACGTTACGATGGCCCCTGGGATGTGCGTTCACTCTCTGAAGCAATGCTTGGCTCGCTTGGCCACGTTGTGCATGCTGCCGCGCTGGATTTTGCCAAATGGGCGCCTTCGACCGGAATCATGCTGCTGCTTGCGACCGGGCTCGCGGTTATTCTGAGCAACTCCGCCCTTGGCCCGGATTTCAATGAAATGTGGGAGCAGCGTCTGGGGATTGCGTTCAACCATAGCGCTTTTGAGCTTTCATTGCGTCATTGGATAAATGACGGATTGCTGGTGATCTTTTTCCTGGTTGTCGGGCTCGAAATCAAGCGTGAGTTCACCGTGGGGCATCTTGCAGGCCGGCAATCCGCAATGTTGCCAATCGCCGCAGCGACTGGAGGCATGGTTGCCCCCGCCTTGCTTTATCTGATTCTGGTGCCGTCAGGACCGCCAATCGCTCCGGGATCGGAGGGGGCTGATGGCACATGGTCATATGGGTGGGGTATCCCAACAGCAACGGATACGGCGTTTGCGGTTGCGCTGATTGCCATGATGGGCAGGCGTGTTCCTGTCGAGCTACGCGTCTTTCTTACCGCGGCTGCCATTGTCGATGATATTGGGGCAATCATTGTCGTTGCAATTTTTTATTCAGGTGAACTGCATATCGGTTATCTGGGCAGCGCAGCCGCGATTGCGGGATTACTGGCACTGCTCAATAAGGGCAGCGTGTATCGGGCGTCTCCGTATGTGATTCTCGGAATCGCCCTGTGGGCTTGTGTGTACGCAAGCGGGATACATGCTACGCTGGCGGGCATCATTCTCGCATTGTTCATTCCTACACGCCCGCCGCCCAATCTTCGCGCACTCATGCTTCAGGCGGATGCTATTCTGACCGCCGAAACCCGGCGCGGGAGGGAGGTTATGCATTACGGTCCTTCCGAACCTGCGCTGGAGGCGTTGGATGCCATTCATGACCGTTTGGAATCTCCCGCTGATCGCATGCTCCGGCATCTGGCGCCAAGATCGAGCTTTCTGGTATTGCCGGTGTTTGCGTTCGCGAATGCAGGAGTGGTTGTAGAGACAAGCGTATTAAGCGAGCACGTACCGTTAATGCTCGGCACCGCAATAGCATTGGTCATCGGCAAACCTCTCGGATTTATCACTGCTACCGTAACCGCTGTTCAACTGGGCTTTGCCACCAAACCAGATGCCTATTCCTGGCGACAGCTTGGGGGGGCAGGAGCACTCGCCGGAATCGGTTTTACCATGTCGCTTTTCATAGCCAGCCAGGCCTTCTCCGAGGTAAGCGATTATGCGGCCGCCAAAATCGCAATTTTCGGCGGGTCGATCCTCTCGGCAGTCATCGGTGTCGCCATACTCTGGAATGCACAGGCAGAGGAAGAAAAAATCCATGAGCGTGAACAGAAACAGCGTGAATAGAAACGGTCCAGGCCGAAATAGCAAGGGGACATGCTGGAAGCGAAGGTAAAAATGAAGCAGATATCCGGGCGGTAGAACCAGGATGGTAAAACGATTTTCTGAAACACCTGTTGATAATCAAGCTATACGATGGAAGTAAACGATAACTTTTCCATATGAGGAGGAAATATGACTACAAAGAAGGCGTGGGCAGTTTGGAAAGGTGGAATCAAGGACGGGGGCGGAACGATTTCCACCGAAACGGGTGTGCTGAGCGAAGCACCTTACGGTTTCAAATCGAGATTTGAAAATGGCAAGGGCACGAATCCGGAAGAACTCATCGGCGCCGCGCATGCAGGCTGTTTTTCGATGGCGCTCTCCCTGATGCTCGGAGAAGCTGGTTTGACGCCGGAGAAAATCGAGACGCACGCTGCTGTCACGCTCGATAAAGTTGGAGAAGGCTTCGAGATTACCACTATCCACCTTGACGTTGCCGCCAAAATACCGGGGGCAGATCAGGCGAAATTCGAAGAGATCGCCAGCAAGGCAAAGGAAGGCTGCCCCGTATCCAAACTATTCAAGGCAAAAATAACAATGGATGCAAGGCTGAAAACATAGTTATTGCCCGATAAAGCGATCGGAGCGCCATTCGCCGGCATATTACACGGCGAATAACCGGATTTACCCGGAACTTGCCGATAGCATATCAACCTTCGCTCCGAGATACCTGGCGGCAGCACCGATAATACCGCCGGATCGTTGGAGCGAAGCCTATCTGAACGCATGAGGCTCGCTGCAACTCTCATGTGGGTGGATCGGGTCGCACCGGGTATGAATCAGACATACAGCTATATGGGCAATAGCAACCGAAGGTGATTACTTCAACTGCTCATACAGCAGCTTCAATATGCGCTTTGCGTCACCGGAATCCTCCGCCACGCCATCCTTGTTCAACACTGTGACGTCAGTATTGGCTCCCGCTTCGCTTAACTGTATGCGGTATTGATCCGGCTTATCGCTATCCTCGCCCCGCCAGAATGCAAGCTTCGAAAGCAAACCGATTCCTGCGCCGTTTTCTGCATCCGGATTTACATAGCGCACAAAGTAAACCCCCTGAGAGCGGTTTCGGTCTTCGACGGTAAATCCGATACGATCCAGCGCCAGTCCGACGCGTCGCCACGATCGGTCGAAAGCTTCGGTTACGGTCAGTATCCCGCCTTTTTCGCCATTGAGGCGAGCACGCTCCTGAACGCCCATGCTCGCCACTGCGCTTCTGGCGCGCTCCTCCGTCACGCCAAAGCGCATCATCAGGCGGGAAAGCATCTCCGCTTCCAGGTCAGGATCAGAGGGACGCGGTTGCCATACAGTCCGTACGTTGGCCCCTTCGATCACCTCGTCCATGCCGCGATGGCTGATATAGATCTCCGTAGTACCGTTCTCACCGCGCTCCAGACGCGTGCGAAACTTGTCACGCTCGCCCGTTGAATACATGCTGTCCAGAAGCTTGCCGAGGGTATTCCTAAGAATATCTTCAGGAATTTTCGCGCGATTTTCCGCCCAATCCGTTTCCATCACGCCGGCTTCAGGCATTTCAATCTTGATGAGAAAGCCCAGTTCCTGCCAGAAATCCCTAACGATCGGCCATATTTCCTCCGGTTCGCCATTTACAACAAGCCAGCGCTGCGTGCCCGAACGTTCCATCCGTACTCCGGCCTCATCCATCGAGGGCAGGATGGAGGCTCCTCCGGTGGTGATACCTGCCGTCTTGCTGCGCTCCTTGTTGTAAGAGGAAAAAGTCGCAACCCCGGTGGGACTGATATCCGGAACATGATAACGCTCGTCCGAACCCGGTGCGGTCAGATCAGGTGGAATTTCCAGAGGCGGAAGTTTGCCCGCCGATTTATAATTGATCTTTTTAGCTTCCGGCAAAACGTCCGAGAAAACACTGCATCCTGCAACGGCCGCTGCCAGACACAGCGCAGCCATTATCTGCGATCTCATGTGCAATACTTGATTCCTGAAAATCCTGCCCCAGGCTCTCGAATTCGGGCAGTCATTTAAACAGATATCGCCACATCGATTCCTGCCTCGCTCATCGCTTTTCTGACAGTCTGATGATATCGATCTGACAACGGTGTCAGTGGCAACCGCAGCCCCTCGCCGATCAATCCCATTTGTGCAACAGCCCATTTCACAGGAATAGGATTGGCTTCTATGAATAAATCCAGGTGCAACCTCAAAAGCTTTCTGTTTGCAGCACGGGCAGCAGCCAGGTCGCCCGCAAACGCCGCTGTGCACATCTTATGCATGAGCTTCGGCGCCACGTTGGCGGTGACGGAAATAACGCCATGCCCGCCGAGCAACAACAAAGCCAGGGCACTGGCATCATCGCCGCTATAGATTGCAAAATCTTCGGGAGCACGGCACAACAGATCGAACCCGCGACCGATATCACCCGTTGCATCCTTGATTCCGACAATGTTGGGAATTTGCGCGAGACGAAGAACTGTATCGTTGGCGATATCTGCCACCGTCCTGCCGGGCACGTTGTATAGTATCTGCGGGATATCCACCGCCTCGGCCACCGCTCTGAAATGCTGGTATAAACCCTCCTGCGTGGGCTTGTTGTAATATGGCACGACTGACAGGCTTGCATCCGCTCCCGCATTCTTCGCATAGATGGAAAGGTCAATTGCCTCGCGCGTGGAGTTGGCGCCGGTTCCCGCAATTACCGGTACCCGTCCGGCTGCCTGCTCCACCGCGGTTTTGATCAGCAGATGGTGCTCTTCGAAATCCACGGTCGGTGATTCGCCGGTGGTTCCTGCCACCACGATACCGTCAGTTCCTTCCGTCACATGAAAGTCGATCAAGGATTGGAAACGCTCCAGATCCAGCTCGCCATTTTCATGCATCGGAGTAACAATGGCGACCAGACTGCCTTTTATTGCGACGTTATCCATGAAGGTAGATTCGAAAAAAAACGGCTATTTTACCTGAATCCGGTACCGGCAAAGCATATTCGCAACGGTACAGGTCGCGTTGTCAGACAACACCAGGAGAGGCGGGTTCCCGGCACCTTAGATGAATCCTATGAGGGTCATGAAAACCAAAACACTCTGGACGAATCTACTGGCAGCTGGATCGTTGCTCTCCCAAGCATAAGAAGGGGAGGCTGCGCGCAATGCTCAAGTAACTTGAGATGAGCAATAATTGGCTATGGGAAAAGTCCTGTAATTCAGGTATTTCCTTTCAGCCTTACCCGATCCACTCCCTCTCCCTGGCAAGGAGAGGGTTGGAGAGAGCGCTTGGCTTCCGGAAATTTCCTCAAGCCGGTACGGATTCCCTTGCCTTCGAGAAGGTGATCACGCCATTTTTCGAATCGACTGTGATGGTATCCTTCGCAGCGAAGTGACCTTCGAGTATTTCCTTTGCCAGCGGGTTCTCGATCTGGGCCTGTATCGCGCGCTTGAGCGGCCGGGCGCCGAACACCGGATCGAATCCCGCCTGAGCCACTTCTGCAAGTGCCGCATCTGTCACCTTGAGGTGCATCTCAAGTTTTGCCAGACGCCTTTCCAGTTGCTGCAACTGTATCCGCGCGATGGATTTGATATGCTTCTCATCCAGCGCATGGAATACCACCACCTCGTCAATCCGGTTGATGAACTCCGGGCGGAAATAGGCCTTCACCTCGCCCATGACCGCCAGCTTGATGACCTGGTAATCATCCCCTGCCATCTGCTGGATCATTTGCGAACCGAGGTTTGAAGTCATGACGATAACGGTATTCTTGAAGTCCACCGTGCGCCCCTGCCCGTCTGTCATGCGTCCGTCATCCAGCACCTGTAGCAGAACGTTGAACACGTCAGGATGTGCCTTTTCCACCTCATCCAGCAGAATTACCGAATAAGGTTTTCTGCGTACCGCTTCGGTCAGATAACCACCTTCCTCGTATCCGATGTATCCGGGCGGTGCGCCGATCAAGCGCGCAACGGAATGTTTTTCCATGAACTCGGACATATCGATGCGAATCAGATGCTCTTCGGAATCGAACAAAAAGCCAGCCAGCGCCTTGCATAGCTCTGTTTTACCCACGCCCGTCGGTCCGAGGAACAAAAAGGAACCATAGGGACGGTTGGGGTCCGCCAGTCCTGCGCGTGAGCGACGGATAGCATCGGATACCAGGCGTACCGCCTCATCCTGCCCCACCACACGCTCGTGCAGCTTCTGTTCCATATTCAGGAGTTTTTCCCGTTCGCCCTGCATCATCTTGGAAACAGGAATGCCGGTAGCGCGCGACACCACTTCTGCGATTTCTTCCGCTCCAACCTGGGTTCGAAGCAGCTTCGGCTTGTTTTGCTCCACAGTCTCCTTTTCACCCTGCCGATCCTGCGCCTGAAGTTGCGCCTCCAGTTGCGGGATGCGTCCATATTGCAGTTCGGAAACTTTCTGCCAATCTCCTTTGCGCGTCGCCGCCTCGATTTCGAGCTTGACCTTTTCCATCTCTTCCTTGATATGCTGCGTACCCTGCACCTGGGATTTTTCAGCTTTCCAGATTTCTTCCAGGTCGGCGTATTCGCGCTCGAGTTTGGCTATCTCATCTTCCAGTAATGCAAGACGCTTCTGCGAGGCCTCATCCTTTTCCTTCTTCACCGCCTCGCGCTCGATCTTGAGCTGGATCAGGCGCCGGTCGAGCCTGTCCATCGATTCCGGCTTGGAATCGATTTCCATCCGGATACGTGCCCCGGCCTCATCTATCAGATCGATGGCCTTATCGGGCAGAAAGCGGTCGGTGATATAACGGTGCGACAGTTCAGCCGCTGCAACGATAGCCGGGTCGGTGATATCCACGCCATGATGCAACTCGTATCTTTCCTGCAAGCCACGCAGGATGGCGATAGTTGCCTCGACCGTCGGCTCCTCAACGAACACCTTCTGGAAACGCCGCTCCAACGCGGCATCTTTCTCGATGTACTTGCGGTACTCATCGAGAGTGGTGGCGCCCACGCAATGCAACTCGCCACGCGCCAGCGCGGGTTTGAGCATGTTGCCCGCATCGATTGCGCCCTCAGCCTTGCCCGCGCCCACCATGGTATGAAGTTCGTCAATGAAGACGATAACGCTCCCGCCGGCCTGCGCAATCTCTTTAAGGACAGATTTGAGACGCTCCTCGAATTCGCCCCTGTATTTGGCTCCGGCGAGCAGCGCGGCCATATCCAGCGAAAGCACTTTCTTGTCCTTAAGGGTTTCCGGCACCTCATTATTGACGATACGCTGAGCCAAACCTTCGACAATGGCGGTTTTGCCGACACCCGGTTCGCCGATCAGCACCGGATTGTTCTTGGTACGGCGCTGCAATACCTGGACAGTACGTCGAATTTCATCGTCGCGTCCGATAACCGGATCAAGTTTTCCCGCGCGCGCTCGCTCGGTCAGATCGAGCGTGTATTTTTTCAGAGCTTCGCGGCTGGCTTCGGCCTCAGGATTGCTGACATTCTCGCCACCGCGCACCTCGTTGATCGCCTGTTCCAGCGCATCGCGACTGGCTCCGTTCTGCCTCAGCAGATTGCCAGTCTCGCCTTTGTCCTGAAGCGCTGCCACCAGGAACATTTCCGATGCAATGAATTGATCACCCCGTTTCTGCGCCTCCTTGTCGGCCAGGTTGAGCAGATTACCCAAATCACGCGAGACGTTGATCTCTCCGCCCGTACCCTCCACTTTGGGAAGACGCTCAATCGATTTTTTCAGTGC
Organism: Nitrosospira sp. TNL300; assembly: GCF_055385915.1. Classification (NCBI taxonomy): domain Bacteria; kingdom Pseudomonadati; phylum Pseudomonadota; class Betaproteobacteria; order Nitrosomonadales; family Nitrosomonadaceae; genus Nitrosospira; species Nitrosospira sp. TNL300. The sequence continues at coordinate 1,740,915 of NZ_AP041005.1, forward strand.
TTCCCGCAGGGGTGGCACATTCGCACCTGCGCGCTGCAACAATGAAACCGTGCCCGCATCTTGCTGTTGCAAGAGTGCTAGCAGTAAATGCTGTGGTTCAATATAAGGGTTGTCCTGGCCCACGGCAATGCTCTGCGCATCGGACAACGCCTGCTGGAATTTTGTGGTTAATTTGTCGAAACGCATGAGAAGCCCTTTATGGGTAGTGAATGATTCTTATATATGTGGGATACAGTGGAATTTTCAAGATATCCCTCACGCGTCCAAATCCTCCGGCGAGATAGAGGATGCAATAAGCAAAGCCATTGCTGTATCGGATGATCCAGTACCGCATGCCAGTCAAAGCGAAGGTATTTCCGGATATGGATACAAAATGTTGAGAGCCACACTTTTGCCCGCCGTTTCCACGATGCGCACATGCTCGCGCTTCAATTGGCGGGCGTGGCGCAAGCCGCAGGAGTAGGCAATCATATCGATTTCCCTGTTCATGTTTTTGGCATAATTGGCAACGCGCAAGTATTTCTCCTGTACCACCAGGCCACGCTGCAAACGCCGATTATGGGTGGTGATACCAGTAGGACAGGTATTCGTGTGACATCGCATGGCCTGGATACAGCCGAGTGAAAACATGAAGCCACGCGCGGTGTTGACAAAGTCCGCACCCGCGCACAGCGCCCACGCCGCCCGTGCCGGCGTCACCAGCTTACCTGCTGCAACCACGCGTATGCGGTCTCTCAAGCCGGATTCCAGTAATGCATCCACCACCCGTGGTAACGCTTCCGCAATGGGCAGGCTCATATGATCGAACAGAGTCTGGGGCGCAGCCCCGCTGCCACCTTCGCCACCATCGATGTTGAGAAAATCCGGCGCGTATTCGGAACCCCTGCGATTCACTGCGTCGCACAGTTCATTAATGAAGCGCCACCCGCCGATAGCAGCCTTGACACCCACGGGCCGCCCAGTGAGATCGCGGATATGAGCGATCTTGTCGAGCAGTTCATCCACGTTCCCGATATCGCGATGACGATTAGGGCTGATTGAATCAAGATGAGCAGGAATACCGCGGATAGCCGAGATTTCGTCGGTTACCTTGGTTCCGGGCAGCAATCCCCCCTTACCCGGCTTCGCACCCTGAGAGAGCTTTATTTCAAATGCCTTGACCACCTTCGCAAGTTTCTTTGCCCGCTCCGGTGAAAAATTACCCTCCTGGTCGCGAATACCATACTTTGCAGTACCGATTTGCATGACGATATCGCCACCACCTTCGAGATGATAAGGTGAGAGCCCACCTTCCCCCGTGTTCAGCCAGCATCCCGCCTCCGCCGCTCCAAGTGACAATGCGCGGACTGCGGGCGCCGAGATCGCGCCATAGCTCATTCCACTGATATTGATAATGGATTTCGCATGGAAAGGATGCTCGCAATAGCCCTCGCCAATCATCAGGGGCGGAGTGGGCAACCGGTCGCTCTCCAATACGGGGAAAGCGACATTGACGAAAAAAATAGAGCCTGGCTCGCGCAGATCATTGGTCGAGCCGAAACCGACGATACCACCCTCATTCTTTGCATTCCTGTACACCCATGAGCGGGTAGCGCGATTAAAGGGCATTTCGCTCCGATCACTGGAAAAGAAGTATTGCCGGAAATACTCTCCCTGTTTCTCCAGGAAAAATCGCAAGCGCCCGATTACTGGATAGTTGCGCAGGATGGAATGCTTCTTCTGGGTTACATCCTGAATGAACCAGAATACGATTATCCCTACCACGATCAGACCGACAATCGTGCCGAAACCGTATGAGATTACTTTCAACGCATCAGACATGACGCCTCCGTATTGCATTCAGCTAAAATACTCCATTCGTTCCGGTAAACATAATAAAAATGTTTTACGATCATTTCACGTATCTGGAAACCGAAATCAAGAATAACGTCAGCCAGGCGCTACTTGAAGATGTGGGTGCTGGCGACCTCACCGCCGGCCTTGTTCCTTGTGATGAAACTGCGACCGCTACTGTGATCAGCCGTGAAGAGGCTGTGATGTGTGGAAGCCAATGGTTTGACGAATGCTTTCGGCAACTGGAACCGCAAGTCGAAGTACGCTGGCATGCGCGGGACGGCGAAACAGTCGGCGCCGGACAGAAACTCTGTGAAGTGAAGGGTGATGCCAGAGCACTGCTGACAGGTGAACGGACAGCCCTCAACTTTCTGCAACTGCTCTCGGCTGTCGCCACCCAGACCCGATGTTACGTGAATGCAATATCCGGAACGGGTGCGGTCATTGTCGACACCCGCAAGACCTTGCCCGGATTACGGCTGGCACAAAAATATGCGGTTAAATGCGGCGGGGGAACAAACCACCGGATCGGTTTATATGATGGCATTCTGATCAAGGAAAACCATATCATGGCTGCCGGCGGTATTGAACCGGCACTGCGCGCAGCGAGGAAAATTGCCGCTCGCGGGATATTCATCCAGATCGAAGTGGAAACACTGGAAGGCCTTCGCACCGCTTTGAATGCCGGAGCCACACTGATTCTGCTGGATAACTTCGATCTCGAAGAACTGAGGGAAGCAGTAGTATTGAACGCGCGGCTAACCAATAAAGGCGCAGTGCTGGAAGCCTCCGGCGGAATTACCCTTGACAATGTCCGCGCAGTAGCCAAAACCGGTGTGGACCGCATCTCCATTGGCGGCCTTACCAAGGATATAAAGGCCATAGACTTGTCGATGCGGTTTTCTTCCCGTAGTTGACATGGCCCCCTCAACAGGTGCAGTCAGGCCGAGTATGCCAACCAGCGCGTGCATAAGCGAAAATAGCGGGAGTGGCGTTGCGCTCCTCTTCCGCTACTTCCGCTCTTCTTGGCAACCCCTTAGGCTGTAGATCGGCTGGCGCCTGACTGTGGCTCGCTACGACTGTTGTCTTTTGTGGGTAATAGCAATCTTGCCAGGAACCGCTGACGCTTAGTCACCTCCCATAGGAGCAAAGACACAGTGATGCTCCATGCGAGACTCACAATGCTGTTTAGATACACATAAGGGCTTATGTAGTGCAGCACGTCAAATGCCCGTGTTTGCAGGAAGTCGTGAAAGATCAGGATAAAAAGCGTACCTGATCCCAGGTATGCCAGCGGTTTTCTGAAGGGCGGAAAATTTTGCAGTAACGAAGCGACACTGAGCGTTATATATATTCCTGTCGCCGCCTCCACGGTCGATACAACCGCACTATCGTATATCCTTTCATTAAGATCAATGGTGTCATCAAAATAAAAGTGCAAGGGAACAAACACCACGGCAGATACAAATAAGCCGGGCAGGTTAAACCTCATCGATTTCGCAGGCTCAGCGAGCAGATACCCGAAGATAATGAAGGAGGATGTTACTGGAATAAGGTCAGCGCCCCAGGGAAGCCCGAGGTACCGCCCCGGTCCCATAACGCTTGCGGCGACCACTGTAGGGTAACGATAGGCATCGATAGAACCTATGCCCATCCCTAAGAGCATGAGGGCAACTGACACTATCCATACCTTGTTGTCCGTGCAAGCTTCAATCGCCCTCAAAATGATCAGTGACGCGATCAGCGAGATAAAAAGATGCGGTAAAAACCACAGGGCAATCCACTCGATCGTGTCGCCGGTACCGTAAAGCAAGCCTATAAAATAACCGGTGCCGCTCATGCCAGCTTCGCCACTCACACCCAATGCGGCTCCCAGCATCTTGAGTACGCCCAAGGCTATCAGGACAACGAAATAGGGTTTCAGTAGCGATCCTGTCCGGCCTATTGCGAAACTCAGGATTCCGTCCGGTGCTCTCAGGAATATTCCTGCCAGGAAGAAAAACAAAGGCATGTGAAAGGAGAAAATAACTCGGGTGAGCTCGCTTTTCTCGTGTGTCGACAACCAATTATGTCCGAGCACGACAAAAAAAATGCCAATCCCTTTTGCCACGTCAATTGTGCTATTGCGGGTCGTCATGACAAATAGTCGTGTGTAACAATGGTGCTGTATGAAATGTTCCGCAGACGGGGTAATGCATTGCGCCTGAATCGTTGCTGCTTTTAAATAAGAATTGCGGGATCAGGTTCGAGATTGAAATACGTCAGCAATTGTTGAAAACTTTAGCGTTGGACATGGAGTTCGCGTTCTGGGCACTTGAAGTTTCAGAATCAATAGGGTCACCATTGAAATCAAGTGCCATCAAGCCAGGGTTGCCGCCAGCAGCAGCGGTATTCACGCTAACCACCCGCTCAGCCGTCAAACGGTATAAAGGGAAATCGTTACCGGAGGCAGTAATGAATGCGACTAGAGCACCTTCGCGTTCCGCCAGCTCGTTTCGAAGCCGGTACGCCTCGTCTTCAGAGCCTGAATAGAGTACCGCAGAAATTGGTGCGTGGATCCAGTTCCGCTCAACGCGCAATCGCTCCCGCACCTGGAGCGGCAGCTTATCCAGTAACGCGTGCAAAGGCGAGTTATCAGCCAATATAATCTGGTTGCCGGTTGCCAGCGCCGCCGCCATCTGCTCAAGCAGCGCGTCTTCGTCTATGGCAATACAGGCTACCACTCCCCGTGGGGCGAATCTCAATGTATTGCTCTCGCCTGTCGGTCCCGGTAGCGGAATGCTGAATGCGAGCGGTGTGCGTCTCGCATAATCCTCGCACAACGAGGCGAGCACGTCCCGTCCGCCTTGCCGAGCCCAATCGGCAAGAGCTTGCAGCTCAGCAGGCGCATTATTTACCCGCAGGCCGCCGTTATTCGCCAGCAACAGGGGCGTCTGAGGCATCAGCCGATGCAGGTAGAGCGGCCCTCCGGCCTTGGGTCCGGTACCCGATTTGCCCTCCCCGCCAAAGGGTTGCACGCCGACCACGGCACCGATCATGTTGCGATTGACATAGATGTTGCCGGCATGCATACGCTTGGTAATGAAATCAATGGTCTCATCGATCCGACTGTGAATGCCATGCGTCAGACCATAACCAGTCGCATTGATCTGGCCAACAAGCTCGCCCAGCCGTTCGCGGGCAAAACGCACGATATGCAGCACCGGCCCGAACACCTCGCGCTCCAGCTCATCTATATGATCAATCTCGATCAAAGTGGGCGCAAGGAAAGTGCCGTTCGTACAAACTGACGGCAGCGCCGGTTGGAACACGGCATGACTTGCCGCGCGCATTTTTTCGATATGATCGAGCAGCGCATGCTGAGCATCTGCATCAATTACCGGGCCGACATCGGTAGCGAGCCGCCGGGGATCACCCACCGTGAGTTCCATCATTGCGCCTCTCAGAACCTCCAGCAACTGTTCAGCGATATCTTCCTGCAAGCACAATACCCGCAGTGCCGAGCAACGCTGCCCCGCGCTATCGAACGCCGACGTCAGCGCATCCTGCACAACCTGTTCGATACGAGCGGACGAATCTACGATCATCGCATTCTGGCCTCCGGTTTCGGCGATGAAGAGGATCTCACCTTTCTGCGAACGAAGAGCGAGCGCACGATGAATGAGTTGCGCAACTTCCGTGGAGCCGGTGAAAATAACTCCACGCACACGGACATCTTTGACAAGCTGCTCTCCAACCCTCTCACCCCGTCCGGGCAAAAGCTGCAACGCTGGCCGTGGAATGCCAGCCTCGTGCAGCAGCCTGACAGCCACGGCGGCAATCAAGGGCGTCTGCTCAGCTGGCTTCGCGAGTACGGGATTCCCGGCAGCAAGTGCAGCACTTACCTGGCCAATGAATATTGCCAGGGGGAAATTCCAGGGGCTGATGCAGACTACAGGCCCGAGCGCTGAAGGTGGACTCGTATTGGACCGGTCGCGTATCTGTTGCGCGTAATAACGACAGAAATCAACCGCTTCACGCACTTCCGCGACTGCATCCGGTAACGACTTGCCAGCCTCGCGTACCGCCAGCCCCATCAGTTCCGTACGGTGCGCTTCCAATGCATCCGCTGCCCGTTCAAGCATCGCAGCCCGGGCTTCATGCGATACACTTTGCCATTCGGCCACGAACGCGTGCGCGACAGCGATCGCCACTTCGATATTATGCTCGGTCGCCTCTATCACCATGCCGACGGAATCATTGTGGTCAGCCGGATTGAGAACCGGTGAACCTGCATTTCCGGCATGCCCACCATCTGCAAGCACAGGCTCAGCCCGCCATTCACGCGTTTCCATTTCAGTCAATTCAGCAGCCAGTGTAGCCAGCGCCTGCTCGTCGCTGAAATCAAAGCCTGCGGAATTCCTGCGCTTGTGACCGTACAAATCGCGGGGTAAGGGAATCGCCGGATGAGGATGCACCCCCTCCTGCTCGATCTGGCTGATCGGATCCGCAACCAGCTCTTCTATACTGATATCGTCGTCGAGAATGCGGTTGACGAATGACGAATTTGCGCCATTTTCAAGCAGGCGGCGCACGAGGTAAGCAAGCAGCGTCTCATAGCTGCCTACGGGCGCATAGATGCGGCACGGCTTTGCGAGCCGATCCTCCTCCAGGAGTTCGACCTGGTCGTACAGCGTCTCGCCCATCCCATGCAGGTACTGGAACTCGTAATCTTCGATACCCGCATCCTGCGCTATTTGGCATACGGCTGATAATGTGTGCGCATTATGGGTGGCGAACTGGGGAAAGACCACCTCCGCCGCGCGAAGAAGCTTCTGCGCGCAAACCATATAGCATATGTCGGTATGAATCTTGCGCGTATAAACGGGATAGCCATCCAGCCCCTCTACCTGTGCACGCTTGATTTCCGCATCCCAGTATGCGCCCTTTACAAGTCGAACCATGATGCGATGACCACTGCGGCGCCCAAGCTCGATGAGCCAATCGACAATGAACGGGCATCGCTTCTGATAGGCCTGGACGACGAAGCCGATGCCATCCCAATCCGCAAGATCCGGGTCGAACAAGAGCGCTTCCAGGAGATCGAGCGAGAGATCGAGTCGATCGGCTTCCTCCGCATCCATATTGAGACCCATGTCATAGTGCTTAGCAAGCAGCAGCAGTGATTTAAGACGTGGCAACAGCTCAGCCATCACACGCTCGCGCTGCGAGCGCACATAGCGGGGATGCAGCGCGGAGAGCTTTACTGAAATTCCCGGTCCCTCGTAAATACCACGTCCGCCATTCCACTTGCCGATAGCATGGATGGCCGAGGTGTAGGAAGCGCAGTAGCGCTGGGCGTCAGCCTCCGTTATTGCTGTTTCCCCCAGCATATCGTACGAATAACGATACCCCCGCATCTCGCGCTCCCGGCTGCGCTCCAGTGCCTCCTCGATGGTTTCGCCAATTACAAACTGGTGGCCCAGCATACGCATTGCCAGATCCATTCCTTTTCGAATCAGTGGCTCGCCCCCCCTCTCCACCAATCCGGATAATGCAGCCGACAACCCGCCCTCCCCGTGGGTCGAAACCAGCTTGCGAGAGATCAGCAAGCCCCAGGCTGCTGCATTTACGAAAAGCGAAGGGCTGTGCCCCACATGCGCGCGCCAGTCGCCCTTGCTGATCTTGTCCCGTATGAGGCGATCGGCAGTTTCCCGATCCGGAATGCGCAGCAGCGCCTCGGCCAGGCACATCAGAGCTATACCCTCCTGGCTCGACAGGGAAAATTCGTGCATCAACGCAACCACGCTTCCCCTATGGCTGTGTTTGCCTTGCATCGAGGTCACCAGCTTACGAGCGAGCTCCTCTGTTCGCGCGCGGCTGAGCGGCGGCCAATCGAGCTGGCTCAATAAACAATTCACGCTCTCGGTCTCGTTGCGCCGATACGCACTGGTAATTGCAGCGCGCAAAAATCGGGGATAGATGACTGTTTTTCCCAAGTTTTTTCCGTATGAGCGAAACAATTTACTTGACTTGATCTGTCGATTACCTTCATTCCCCGGCTTCCATGTCTCTATCTCACCCATTTGGGGAAGCAGGTGAGATCACGTAGCCCGCAGCCTGTGATTTTCGAAGAGAAGGCTGGTTAAGGTAAAAAGGTGTAAAAGAGAGCAAAACTTTCGAAATTTTCGGACCGTTGTTTCAAAACCACTCCTGAGAGCCGGGTCCTTTTCTGCACCTCCGCCCGCTGAAGAAGAGCTTGGAAATTATTGAACACTGAATCAGAGCCTGTCTGTTCGTCCCGTCACATACCCCAGACTGCTGCGCAACTGAAAATTCCCTGAGGGTCACTATCATGAGAAAAACTGCGGTCTGTCCCATATTCGTCAGCTTCGAAGAGTTATCCCTGTTTCGATTCATGGTTTATAATCCGGGCATCTCTCCCAATATTGACTCAATACCTCATTCATAATCCCGCAAAAGCAGTAAAAAATACAACGCTTTCTGGAGTCAGTTTCGGGTCTGGCCGGTTTTTACCGGATTTGAACAGATCCAATATCCGCATTTGTCTGAAGGAGGCACCGATGTGTCTTACAGTAACGTTTACAACGGTCGGATGAATCTCATGCCGGTTCTTCATTCTCAGGAGTACTTGATCATAAACGCATGACCTGGTCTGATTATCTTCCAGCGTGGCCGCTTCAAATCAGTCCAGCGCTGTGGCTGGCGCTCACACTCGTTGTCGCTGTACTTCTGGGCGAAGCACTGGTACGTCATCTGAGGCTCCCCCGGATAGTTGGCTATATCGGCATTGGCGCGGTATTGGGGCCAGGTGGATTGGGTCTTATCCCTCAACTCCCCGTGGACGAATGGCGCCTGGTAGTTGATCTCGCACTTGGGATTCTCCTGTTTGAGTTGGGCAGCAAGGTCAATCTGCGCTGGCTGAAAGCCAACCCGTGGCTTGCGGGCACCAGTCTTCTCGAAGCCATCACTACTTTTGGGGCTGTCTTCTCGGTGTTGGTATGGCTTGATGTTACCAGCACTGCCGCTGCCGTCGTTGCAACCATCGCAATCGCAACCTCGCCCGCTATCATAGTGCGCACCGTAACGGAATCTCGCGCTCAGGGTCAGGTAACCGATCGGCTCTTGCTCATGACAGCGCTCAACACCATCTATGCGGTGATTTTCCACAAGCTGGCGGTTGCTGTCATGCACGGTCAGGCGGGCACGAGCTTCGTGCATACCATATTCCCCCCGCTCTATCTCCTCGGGGGATCCGCGTTGCTGGCATGGTTGTTCGGCGTTACCTTCGAACGCATCCATCACCACTTGGGACAACACGAGGAGACTTTTTCCTTCATCCTGTTCGGCATGATCGCCTTTGCCACCATCATGGCCTCGACGCTCAGGCTCAGCCCGATCCTTGTCCTGCTTGCTGCCGGATTGATCACCCGCTACCAGCGCAAACACACCCGCACGTTCCCCCCGCACTTCGGCTCCGCGGGCGCTGTTCTGGTGGTATTGATGTTTATCGCGAATGGTCTGGCCGCTGATCTCAGAGGCTTGCGGGATGGCTTTTTACTGGTTCTGCTGCTAATCGTCGTACGAATCATTGCAAAGCTGTTGGCCGTACTACCGCTGGCAACCCACAGCGGCATTGGCTGGCGTCAGGCGATATCACTCGGTATTGCACTGGTCCCCATGTCAAGCGTGGCGCTTCTGCTGACAATGGATACTGCAATCGATTTTCCCGAATTCGCGTTCGGCCTTGGAATGGTGCTGATGAGCTGGATCGTCATACTTGAATTGGCCGGACCTATTCTGGTGCAAGTTGCCCTGCGAAGAGCCGGAGAAACACCGGAAAAAAAAACATGAGCCTGATGCCATGAGCCTGATGCCCTTCGCGCCCTCCCGTCCCCTGAGCATAGGAGTGGAGCTTGAACTGCAGCTGCTCGGCTGCAACGATTACAACCTCGCCCCCTCTGCACCCGAGATTTTGCGTCGCGTAGCAAAACGCACCCATCCCGGGGAAATCAAGCCGGAAATGACGCGCAGCATGATCGAAATCAACACCTCGGTGCAGCAGGAATATGCGGGGCTGGTGGCGGAGCTGCGCGCCCTGCGGGATGTCGTTTCCGATGCCGGACGTTTTCTCAACGTTGCTGTTGCAGGCGGAGGCACTCACCCGTTCCAGCATTGGAGCGAGCAGAAGATTTCCGATGCGCCGCGCTTTCATTACCTCTCGGAACTGTATGGCTATCTGGCTAAACAATTCACGATATTCGGACAGCACGTACACCTCGGCTGTCCCGGTCCGGACGAAGCGCTGCATCTGATGCATATGCTCTCGCGCTACATTCCGCATTTTATTGCCCTGTCAGCCAGTTCGCCGTTTGTGCAGGGGCATGATACCGGTTTTGCCTCTGCGCGGCTGAACTCCGTTTTTTCCTTTCCGTTAAGTGGAAGAGCGCCTTTTGTATTGCGCTGGAATGATTTCGAAAAATTCTTTGCCAAGATGGCTGGAACGGGAGTGGTCGAATCCATGAAAGATTTTTACTGGGATATACGGCCAAAGCCCGAATTCGGTACCATCGAGGTGAGAGTGTGCGACACGCCCCTTACAGTCGAGATTGCCGCTGCCATTGCCTGCTATATCCAGGCAATGTCCAGATACATCATGGTGGAACAGCGTATGGCACCCGAAGAGGATGACTATCTGGTATATACGTTCAATCGCTTCCAGGCATGCCGCTTTGGCCTGGAAGGCGTCTTTATCGATCCTCGTACCCACCAGCAGCGCAGTATCCGGGAAGATATAATGGAGATGCTTGAACACATTTCCGACCACGCAAGAGAACTGCGCGCGGTGGAAGCGATGGAACGCATCCGCGAAATACTCATCGTCGGCAACGGCACAAGCTGGCAGCGCAGGGCTTATGCGAGCGAGCACAACCTTGCCGACGTCATGCAATTGCAAGCCGAATTATGGATGGGAAACTGATTCTCGTGAGGAGTGTCAAAACTGTCAGTTAGATAACGGATCGATGAGAAAAACCAGCGGAACAAAGTAGCGCAACGTCGGCTCGATTGCCGCTAGGCCACTATAAGGAGGGCGCAAAGTTATCCAGGGCGTATTAACCACACTGGCTAGCTATATGTAACGAAGAACACCGCGGAAATTCCAAAATCTAATTACATTCATATTTCTGAGGACTCATCCGTTACCTGAGATGCCCCGCCCGTTACGTATCGGCCTGTCACCCCGTATCCTGCATCAACCGCCCCCTGAACTGGGTTTTCGCAATAAAACCCTGCAATACCTTGAACAGACTGTCGCCCACTGGATCATGCGCCGACGAGCGCTGGCATTCATGTTGCCGGCAATAGAAACCGGCGGCGTCGAGCGTTCTCATGTGCGTATAAGCGACTACGTCCGGGAAATCGACGGCCTGGTGCTGCAAGGCGGGGCGGATGTATCTCCCGTTTCCTACGGTGAAACACCTCACCGGCCGGAGTGGTCCGGCGACCGGGTGCGTGATCTTTACGAAATGGAGCTTTTCTGGGAATGTGTGGTACAAAGAAAACCGGTATTAGGTATCTGCCGCGGACTCCAGCTCATCAATGTAGCGTTAGGTGGAAGCCTGTACCAGGATATCGCGACGGATCGCCCAGAATGCCTCATTCACGTAGATGCAGTGTTGTATGACCAGCATCGGCATGCGTTGCTGATTGAAGAAAATTCCCGGTTGGCGAGGCTCTACGGCAATCGCTACCAACACCTTGTCAACAGCATACATCATCAGGCAATCAAGGAACTGGGACGGGATTCCATGGTCGAGGCAGTGTCCGAGTCTGACGGCATCATCGAAGCAATACGCATGCACGGAGATAACTACGTGACGGGATTCCAATGGCATCCCGAATTCCATGGCCCCGCCACAGACTTGCTCGATTCCGGTCCCATACTGGATGATTTTCTTGCTGCAGCCGAAAAGCAGCGCGAATAATGCCCCCCGCGCTTATATTTACTGGCGCTCCACCTTCCGTCTCATCGCTGGCCTATACCGCAGCCGCGGTTTGGGCCTGCCCCGCCTGCTCCACAATAAATGCCTTGACCGCCCCCGCATCAGCATCCATGACTACATAGCGCTGCGCTTTTTCTTCAATATTCTCATACCCGGCCGGGCGCAGAGGCTCATGTCCGATTGCCTCGACAATACTTGCCGAGAATTTGACGGGCAATGCCGTTTCAAGACAGATCAGCGGCACATTGGCGTCACGATGTTCCAATCCCGCTTTCACACCGTCAGCTGTATGCGGATCTATCACCAGCCCATACCGATCATGCACTCGACGAATGGTTGCGATTCGATCTGCATGACTGCTGGTTCCTGATACAAGACCGAAGTCTTCGATTTTCTCCCACAGAGGCGTATTGACGAGATCAAAGGCGCCTCCCTCATCTACTGCCTGCCATAATTCCTTCACTTTGGCGGCATCCCTTCCAGCCAGGTCGAAAATGAAGCGCTCGAAGTTCGAGGCCTTGGAGATATCCATTGAAGGGCTACTGGTCTGGACAGTCTCAACGGTTGTGCGCGGGCGATAATGTCCCGTCCGGAAAAATTCATCCAGTACATCATTTTCATTGGTGGCAAGTATCAGTTTTTTGATGGGCAGACCCATCATGCGCGCCACATGCCCAGCGCAAATGTTGCCGAAATTTCCCGATGGCACGGCGAAAGATACTTGCTCTGTATTCGAGCGGGTGGCGGCAAAATAACCTTTGAAGTAATAAACGATCTGAGCGGCAATGCGCGCCCAGTTTATGGAATTAACCGTACCAATACGGTATTTCTGCTTGAACGCATAATCATTGCTGACAGCCTTGATAATGTCCTGGCAATCGTCGAACACGCCACGGATCGCGATATTGAAAATATTCGGATCATGCAGGGAAAACATTTGAGCTGTCTGGAACGGGCTCATTTTCCCATGCGGCGAAAGCATGAACACACGAATGCTGCGCTTGCCCCGCATGGCATACTCTGCGCTCGGCCCGGTATCGCCGGAAGTTGCACCGAGGATATTCAATTGCTCGCCACTCTTGTCCAACGCGTGCTCGAACAGGTTGCCCAGTAATTGCAGGGCGATATCCTTGAAAGCCAGCGTCGGCCCATTCGACAAACCGAGTATGTGCAGCCCCGGTTCCAGGGTTTTAAGCGGTGTGATCTCATCGTTTTGAAACGACTGGGCGGTATAGGTTCGCGCAATGATGTCGTGCAGGTCCGGGGCAGGAATGTCATCCGCAAAACGCGAAAGGATCTCGAATGCGAGTTCCCGGTAATCCATGCCACGCAGTTCCTGCAGTTGGGCGCTATCGAACCTCGGATAGGTTTCCGGCATCGTCAGGCCGCCATCCGGAGCAAGGCCGCCGAGAAGAATCCTGGAGAATTTTTTAGGCGGCATGCCGCCACGAGTGGAAATGTAGAGCATTATCCTAAATCCGCCTTGTACAAATTCGCAAAAAGGTAAAAGTGACGCGATGCATAAAATATGAAAGCGGGATGAGGAATTTTCGCAATAGGCTCCTCAAGTCTCGTCATACCCGCGAAGCAGTATAGATTGCAACCAGTTCTGGAAATTATTTGCTGCCCAGATGCTCCAGTCGGATGCGGGTCACCTTGCCCGTTGTTATGGGCAATCGCTTTATTCGGGCGATAGCGTCGTTAACGTTCCTTTCCACTGCCAAATGGGTGAGCATAATGATATCCACCTGGTCTTCGCCTTCGCTTGGCTCTTTCTGCATCATGGCTTCGATGGAAATGCCGAGGTCGGCAAGCACACGCGTGATATCGGCTAGGGCGCCAGGTTTGTCCATGACCCGCAGCCGCAGGTAATAAGACGTTTCCACCTCGTCCATCGCGAGGATCGGCGTATCTGACAGGCGTCCGGGCTGGAAAGCGAGATGAGGAACGCGATGCTTGGGATCGGCTGTGTGCATGCGAGTTACATCCACCAGGTCTGCCACGACTGAACTCCCTGTAGGTTCAGCGCCTGCGCCCGGACCATAATAGAGAGTAGAGCCTACCGCATCGCCTCTCACCACGATGGCATTCATGACACCCTCGACATTGGCGATCAGCCTGCGAGCAGGGATGAGTGTCGGATGCACACGCAACTCGATTCCTCCGGACGTACGTTTCGTAATGCCCAGCAGCTTGATGCGATAGCCCAGTTCCTCCGCATACCGGATATCCTCGCGGGTCAATTTCGTTATACCCTCGGTATATACCTTGTCAAATTGCATCGGAATGCCAAAGGCAATCGAGGCCATGATCGTGAGTTTATGCGCCGCATCGATACCTTCGATGTCAAAAGTGGGATCGGCCTCGGCATAGCCCAGTTTTTGCGCCTGCTTCAATACGGTTTCGAACGTCAACCCCTTATCCCGCATTTCCGAGAGGATGAAGTTGCTCGTGCCATTGATGATGCCGGCAATCCACTCAATGCGGTTGGCAGTCAACCCCTCACGCAGGGCCTTGATGATAGGAATGCCTCCGGCCACCGCCGCTTCGAATGCCACCATCACGCCTTTTTTCTGCGCCGCGGCGAAGATTTCGGTCCCATGTGAAGCAAGCAATGCCTTGTTGGCGGTAATGACATGCTTGCCATTCTCGATGGCCTTCAGTATCAAATCCTTGGCCACGGTGTAGCCACCGATCAGTTCGACCACGATATCGATATCGGGATTCATCACCACTTCATTCGCATCGCGCGTGACGATGACATCATCGTCGCCTGCAATCCGGCGGGCTTTCTCTTCCTCTCGATCAGCAATCATGCGAACGACGATACTGCGACCGGCGCGCCGCGTAATCTCTTCCTGGTTGCGTTTGAGCACGGCGAACGTGCCGCTACCGACAGTGCCTGCCCCCAACAGGCCCACGTTGATAGGTTTCATATCTTCGGTAATGATGAATTTTTCGGACATATTTGCCATATTTGCTGAAAGAGACTTTTATTCGTACGCGGCGTTCTCGTTTACAGAGATTGAGTTTGCCTCACCCGGTTCCGTGCTGCCTGCGGTAGCGGGCCAGAAAACCTCCAACGCGGCTAATGGCTTCGGTCAGGTCGTCACTGTTAGGTAGAAATACAACACGGAAATGATCAGGATACGGCCAGTTGAAACCGCTACCCTGCACCAGCAGCACCTTCTCTTCCAGCAGTAAATCCAGTACAAATTGCTCGTCGTCCTCGATCGGATAGATTGCGGGGTCCAGACGCGGGAACAGATACATTGCGGCCCGTGGCTTATAGCACGATACACCCGGAATCTCCGTCAACAGTTTCCAAGCGAGATCGCGTTGCCGCATAAGCCGCCCAGTGGGCATGACCAGATCCTTGATGCTTTGATGCCCCCCCAACGCCGTTTGAATACCAAACTGCGAAGGAACATTTGCACACAGCCGCATGGAGGCCAGCATGGTCAGACCAGCGATATAGTCACTGGCATAGTGTTTTGTTCCGGAAACCACTGCCCATCCCGAGCGAAATCCCGCAGCACGATAATTCTTGGACAATCCGTTCAATGTAACGAACAGCACGTCATCCGCCAGGGAAGCAATCGAAGTGTGGGTCGCATTATCGTACAAGACTTTGTCGTAAATTTCGTCCGCATAGACGATGAGTTGATGCTGACGTGCGATCTCGATGATTTCACGCAACACTTCGTCTGAATAAAGCGCACCGGTCGGATTATTGGGATTGATGACAACGATCGCACGGGTGTTCGAGGTAATCTTCGAGCGAATATCCTCCAGATCAGGCAACCAGCCCGATTGCTCGTCACACACATAATGGCGCGGAGTACCGCCAGCCAGCACCACCGCTGCTGTCCACAACGGGTAATCGGGTGAAGGAATCAAAACCTCATCGCCCGTATTCAACAGCGCCTGCATTGCCATCACGATCAGTTCTGAAACGCCGTTGCCGATGTAGATATCCTCCAGCCGGACATCCTCGATACGCTTCTCCTGCGTGTAATGCATGATGGCCTTGCGTGCCGCAAACAGTCCTTTCGAATCGCAGTAACCGGAAGCGGCGGAAAGGTTATGCATCACATCCTGTAGAATTTCTTCGGGAGCTTCGAAACCGAATGATGCCGGATTCCCGATATTGAGCTTGATGATGCGGTGCCCTTCCTCTTCCATTTGCCGCGCCCGGTCAAGTACCGGCCCGCGAATGTCATAGCATACGTTGGCCAACTTGCTGGATTTCAGGATGGGCTGCATCAGATATGGGAGAGATGGGTGGTAGAAGCGTTACAGCAAAGGTCAGCGAAGGATCATTGCAATGCCGGGTTCAGATGGAAAACGCCGTGACCGGGAACGCCGGCGAGTGTTGAGCATTGAAAATCAAGAGATTCTGTCGTTCCGGCTTTATTCGACGCAAAACCTTTATCGCGACGGGAAAAAGATGTAATGTTACCCGACCCGCTAAACTGCCGCAAATGGAGTATTGTGTGAAACTGCATCTTTCCGGTCCTACCGGGCACAACCTGTTTACTGGTTACGGAACCGACTACGTCATGATCAATCACGTACGCTACGATCATAGCCTGATCGTGTTGCCCGATCGCCTGATTGAAGAGTGGGAGGCAAAAACGTTCGAGGAACTCAACACCGAACACTTTCAGTTCATCCTCTCGCTGCAACCGGAAATGGTCCTCTTCGGAACGGGCGTCACATTGCGTTTTCCCCATCCGCAACTTACCAGAAGCCTGATCGAGTCCGGCATTGGCATAGAAGTGATGGATACCGCCGCCGCCTGCCGCACTTACAACATATTATCGGCGGAAGAACGGCGTGTGGCAGCAGCACTGCTCATTTAGCTGATCGCCCACTCAGCCTGTGCACCCGAAACCCATCTCAACGCGAGCGATCTGCCTCTCAACCGATACCTCGTGTCGATCGAGGTGCCTGACGATGTCTGGAAGGCGGCCGTCATCCTGAATCCGGAGGATCATATAAGGTGGGATGCGATCCCGGCGGGGATAACAAGCCTTGATGCTGGAGATCGCTGGGTCACGACCGAAAGTTCGGCACTTCTGCTCGTGCCATCTGTCATCGTGCCGGAAGAAAAAAACATCCTTGTCAATCCCGCTCACCCGGAGGCTTCGCGAATCCAGGCAAAAAAGCAGCGGCGCTGGATGTACAACGCGCGCTTCCGGTGAGGATTTACCGCAAATATGGGATGACGATAAACATCAAGGAGTAACGCCATGAAAACCAATCCAGTCGTCTGGTTTGAAATTTATGTGCAGGACATGGAACGTGCAAAAACCTTCTATGAAGGCGTACTGCAAGGAAAGCTCGAGCGGATACCAAGCCCTGATATAGAACTGTGGGCATTCCCCATGTCAGAGGAAGGCTATGGCGCGGCGGGCGCGCTGGCAAAAATGGAGGGTTGCCCGTCCGGCGGAAGCAGCACCCTGGTTTATTTCAAGTGTGAGGACTGTGCGGTAGAAGCCGGTCGTGCTGCCGAGCATGGTGGACGCCTTTTCAAGGAAAAAATGTCCATCGGTAAATATGGTTTCATCGCCCTGGTCCTCGACACCGAGGGCAATATGATCGGATTACATTCCATGCAATAAACTCATCCCCCCGCTTCATCCAGAAAGCGGACTTCATAGTAATTCCCGCTGCCTTCCTCTCACAGCTCACAACCTGCGTGCGCCCTGTTGCTGCTTCAATGAGGACACTCCCGTCCCGCAGAGATCGCTCCTGCCCTGCCGCTCTGCCGGTTATTCCTTTACATCTTCCGTCGGAAAAAGTTCGGTTCGAACCCGCTCCCGCCACAGTTCTATCCAGCCCGGTATCTCCTCCGGCAGCAGGGGGCGCGAGACAAAAGTTCCTTGTGCAAGATCGCACCCGGTACGGCGCAGAAGGTCCCAGTCCTCCCGGTCCTGCACGCCTTCCGCCACGACTTCCATATTCAACTGTCGAGCCAAAGACAAGCTCGCGTCGTAAATTGCGCGCAGGGTTTCATCCATCGATGCGCGGTGTACGAAACCCTGATCTATCTTTAGTTCGTCGAAGGGAATGTCGCGTAACTGGGCCAGTGATGAATGTCCTGTGCCAAAATCATCAATGGAAAGGCGGAAACGCTTCAACCGCAGCCGCGTCAGAATCTCAAGTGGCGCCCGTGTATCCTGCATCAGTCGGCTTTCAGTTACCTCCAGCACCACATTTTGGGGCGCTATCCCCTCCTTTGCCGCCGCTTCCGCTACAAAGTTCAGGAAATCGATCGACGCGAGGTTATCCATGGAAATATTAACGGCAGTCCGCAGCGGCAGCCTGGCTTCCTGCCAGGCTTTCGCCTGGATCATAGCGGCAGTAAATACGGTCTGAGTCAAATCATCGATCAAACCCGAAGCTTCCGCCACTCCAATGAACTGATCCGGAAATACTATTCCATCTGTCGGGTGACGCCATCTTACAAGTGTCTCTACGCCGACCACTTCACCGCTCGCCACTGCGACTTTGGGCTGATAATAGTTGATCAGTTCACCCCCTTTTATGGCAGTACGAAGCTCATCCGCGCTGTAGACTTTCTTCGTTGTACCAGGGACACTGGCGGAAGGCGATCCCCACTTTCCCAACATGGCGGCCAGAGCGTCAGGTGTCACTGGTTTATGCAGGTAACCCAGTATGGGAATCTTGTGAGCGCGCACAAGTTTTTCAGTCGTCTGAAGTATGCGCTCATCCTCACCGCTGACCAATATGAGGCTGCCGGGATAGTGAAGATCCACGAGATGCCGCACGAACTCGATCCCATCCATTTCGGGCATGTTGAGATCCAGCAGAATCACATTGGGTACTGTATCAGCGTCTGCATTGGCTATTTTTTCCAGTGCGGCACGCCCGCTGTCACAAAGTGTGATCGAGCCATATCCAAGGTTGGATAAAACGCGATTCAACAGCTTGAGCATGAAAGACTCGTCATCAAGCACCAGAATCTTCACTGCCGATCGTTCGACCATAACGTTTATCTTTTCAGTTATTGTTCAGTCAGGTTGCTGAATCCGGACGTCGCTGGAGGCAACTTTTCTGTCAGACGACGACATTATGCCAATGACCCGATGTACTTATCCACAGCAGCAGATTCCGATTCGAAAGATGGCAATAGCTCATTCAACCGGGTCATGTCACCCGCCTTGCCCGCCTGTTCCATTTGAGCGCACAACTCACCCAATTGCAATGCGCCTACTGAGCGAGCCGAGGACTTAAGCTTGTGTGCGATACTGCCGGCTGTTTTCCCATCACCTGCCTGCCACGCTGCTCGCAACTCATCTGCTGTTTTTCGTGCGCTCACCCGGAAATCCTGGAGGAATTCACTGATCACGGCGGGGTCGTTACCTACGAGCTGTTCAAGGATACTGACATCGACAGGTTTTGCCGCAACCGTAGATAGAGCGGAGGCGCCGGTAGTAGCAGATTCCCCGGGCGTAGCGGGAGCAACAGGTGTGGCCGTGGCGGAAGGCGCCGGCGCAGTAGAGCCTGGTGGAGCCAGTTCGAGCAATTCAGTGCTGGCAGGGGAAGGCAACCACTTCTGTAGTACCGCTTTCAAATGCGATAGCTGCACGGGCTTGCTCAAATAGTCATCCATTCCCACGGCACGGCAATGTTCAGCCTCACCCTTGAGCGCATTGGCCGTGATGGCAATAATGGGCTTGCGCGCAGCACCGTGCTCCCCCTCTTTGACGCGAATTGCCGCAGTCAATTCATAACCGTCGATTTCCGGCATGTGCAAATCTGTCAGCAGCAATGCGTAGTTACCGCTTTCCCAGCGCTTGAGCGCCTCCCGTCCATCCTTCGCAATATCCGCCGCATAACCCAGCAGAGAAAGCTGCTGCCGGATCACTTTCTGGTTGATTTCGCTATCTTCGGCGACAAGGATAAGGCGGCCTTCACTTAGCGCCTTTTCTCGCGACGGCAATGCCACCGCCTTTACTTCCTCGGATGGCGGTGGGGGTAATTCCTCCTGCAGTCTTCCGGCCGCGAGTGCGACCGCCCGCAGGAAGGCGTCACGATGCATGACATCGCCATCCAGCGTAACAGTATCGACCTCTTCGGTACGCTCATGCCGCCTGCGTCCCCGGCGGATGACGACAAAGCGGGGTTCAATATCAGGCTCGTGATGACCGTGCTCGAGGACTACGAAATGCGGGTCCAGGTCGGGGCGGGAACGGAAGGCAGCACGCAATTCTTCAAGCGGTGGTGTTTCATGTCCGGCGTCCATGACCAGCAGCCATAGTCCCGGCGGAAGCGTCTCGATCCGTTTGAGCGCGGCTGGCAAATCGATCATCCGCTCTGCAGTCGCACCGCTGTATCTCAGATATACCGCCAGATCGTCCGCCAAACCTTTTTCAGCACCGATTACAAGGCAGGAGACGCCGGTGAGATCGATAACCTTATCTTCCACGTGCGAGGAAGGAACGAGGTCAAACGTCAATCGCACAGTGAAAACCGAACCTTCACCCAGGGCGCTCTGCACCTGGATACTACCTCCCATCAACTGAACCAGATGATGAGTAATCGCCAGACCCAGCCCGGTTCCACCGTATCGCCGGGTAGTTGATGTATCGCCTTGAGTAAAAGAGGTGAAAAGGCGCGATTGCACCTCCTCGTTCATACCTATGCCATTATCGGTTATCTCGAACTCCACCGTTACCGTATCCTGGCCGCGGTCAACGAGCAGCGCGCGCACTGACACCTGACCCGGCTCCTGTAATCCACTGGAAAACTTGATGGCGTTATTGGCAAGATTAACGAGCACCTGGCGCAGCCGCAGTGCATCACCGAGAACTTCATCAGGTATCGCCGGGTCGAGAAACAGGGTAAGTTCCACTGCCTTCCTGGCAGCCAGGCTTTCGAGCATGGCACATGCTTTTTCCACAACTTTTTCCACGGACATCGGCGCCTGCTCGATTTCCAATCTTCCCGCCTCGATTTTTGAAAAATCCAGGATATCCTCAATGATTTCCAGCAGGGCAAAAGCCGATTCACGGATGAGATCGACCATCTCCATCTGATAACCGCTCAGGCTGGTCTGCTGCAGGACGTCAGCCATGCCGATCACACCATTCATGGGGGTGCGTATCTCGTGGCTCATGGCCGCAAGAAAGATGGATTTTGCCTGGTTGGCCTGCTCGGCATCATGCCTGGCCTGCTCGAGGTCCTTGAGAATCCGGATTCTCTCACTGACATCGATGCCGGACGGAATCAGCTTGATCACCTTGCCTTTATCATCACGCACCGGCACCAGCATGAAATCGATTGTCATGAGATCGCCATTGGCGATGTGTATCTCGACGTCATGGCGAACGATCTCACCCGCCACTGCCCGCCGGATATCGTCGCGGATCTGTTGCTGCACCTCCGGCTTATAGGAAAACCACCCGGTTTCGGCCAAACACTTGCCAATGACATCCCGGCTCTGCAGGCCGCCCACCTCCAGGGCGGTACGATTCATCTCCACCAACACTCCCTCGGACGTCATTTCGCCAACAAGCGCGGCCAGATTATCCACGATGGTTCGAAAACGCTGTTCGCTGTTGCGCAGAGCCTGTTCGACCCGCTTGCGTTCGCGGATATCGCGCAGAACGCCCGTGAAATAACGTTTCCCGCCAACGAAGTATTCGCTGACCGCAACGTACAGATCAATGAGTTCGCCATTCTTGTGCTGGCCTTCGACTTCGCGGCCCATGCCAATGTTATGCACGCCCTCTACTTCCAGCGTCAGAATGTGATCGAATTCACACCGGCCCCTCCCTGTCCGATAGTATCTTTCGACGTATCCCTCATGACCGCTGCGGAAAGGTTCGGGCATCAGAATGGAAATAGGTTGACCGATTGCCTCCTCCCGAGTGTAACCGAAGAGTTTTTCGATAACGGGATTGACCGAGCGTATTATGCCTTTGTCGTCGATCGTAATGATGCAATCCACCATGTGCTCCACGATCGAGCGCATTTCCTCTTCCTTGCTGATAAGCACCGCATTCGCCTGTTCCAGGTCAGCTGTGCGTTTGGCAACACGGTTTTCGAGGTTCTGATTGAGCTGGCGCAAATCTTTTTCGGCTACGTCACGCTGGCGATTGCTGGCGGTCAGGCGCTCAGTCATCGTATTGAAAGTGCTGGCCATTTGACCGATTTCATCCCATCCGGCAACGGGAACACGCTGCTTCAGATTTCCGCTGGTGATGTGCTGCGCGCTATGGCTGAGGTTTTTCAATGTGGTGACCACGCGCCGGCTAAACAACAATGCTCCCAGCATGGCGGCAATCAGGGTGAAGCCCAGGATGATCAAACTGTAGTTGCGCACCCTGGGAACGAAAGCAAACACTTCCTCCGCATCCATCTTGACCTCGATGCCCCAGTTCATGCGCGGCAGATAACGCCAGCCGGCCACTACCTCCTTGTTGCGGTAATCCATTTTCACTCCGCCCCCGCGCTCTCCGTGCAATCCGCTCTGAATAGCGATTGAAAATGGGGGATTTGTCAAAGGTATCTTGA
This sequence comes from Nitrosospira sp. TNL300, assembly GCF_055385915.1. Classification (NCBI taxonomy): domain Bacteria; kingdom Pseudomonadati; phylum Pseudomonadota; class Betaproteobacteria; order Nitrosomonadales; family Nitrosomonadaceae; genus Nitrosospira; species Nitrosospira sp. TNL300. Next base: position 1,763,300 of record NZ_AP041005.1, read on the forward strand.
GCTCCAACGCTGCATTGGATTCATGCTTGAGCGGCGCAATCACAAGCGCAGTGCGATCATTGAGAAGACGTGTTACGACAGTTTCACCGCTTGCTCCCAGTCCCACATTATCAGTCACAACCTCGAACACGCGTTCGCTATAGATTTGCAACGCCAGCACACCTTCCAGTTTTCCATCAACGATGATGGGCAATGCCATGAAGGCCGCAATCGCACCTTTCGAGGGCGGGTAGTATTCGAAATCCGAGACGCCCCCCTGCAAGGTATGGAGTGCGGCGCGCACAAGCCGGGCAAAACTGCTGTTTCGATAGGGCCCTGTAATCAAGCTCGTCGCAAAATCCGATTCATGGGCCTGACTGTAGACGATTTCGCCCTGGGGGGAGATGAGGAACAGATCGTAATACCCTGCATCCTCCACGAAGCGCTTGAACTGTTCGCGATAAAACGCATCGAGCTGGTGATAGGCATCGGAATCTACTCCACTCTTCGCATATACACGGCTGAAATCCCGCATAGCCATGCGCGCCGTACTGGTAGTCTGGATCACCCTCGCGTCCAGCAAACGCTCGCGCAAATAGCTGTCGATCTGTTCCGCTTTCATGTCGGCGATCGCTGACACCTGTTGAATCGCACTTTTTTCCGCCTCCGTCTCAAAGGTGCGCAACAGGGCATAACCGATGATCAGGATAGGCAGCAGGGAAACGGCTACAAACCAGACAGCAAAACGCTGTGTAAGGGAGGTAAAGCGTATCATCGTCTCACCCTCCCGGCTCCGGGGAACCGCCTACGGGTTTTCCCATGAATTGCGTGGTCTGCAACGTTGAGGGCTTGTTCAGTGCCTTTTCCAGCAAAGCGTTCCACTCTTCACGCGATCGGTAGGACGGGAATGGCGATGGCTCCAGCGGCCGGAGGGAGTCCCAGACAATATCGAATTGACCGTCTTCCCGCACCTTGCCAACTCGAGCCATCTTCCATTCGTGACGCGTAACCGGATCAAGCGCCACGACCCCCTCCGGAGCAGGAAGGCTCTGACGCAATATCAATCTCTGTACCTTTGCCAGATTACCTGACCCCGCCTCGGAGGCAGCTTGAATCCACATGTGCACGTTGACGTAGGAGGTTTCTGTCGGACTGTCAATAACGGCGTTCTCCCCATAGCGATCGCAGAACCGCTGAACGAATGACTGATTTTCCGGTGAAGGAATGGTCTGGAAATAAGCGCGCGCAGCATAATGTCCGGTCATCGGTATCTTATCCTGGGCCGACAACACGACCTCGGTAACACTGAACGACAATACCGGAATGCTCTCCGCTGTGACTCCTCTCCTGTTCAGCGTTTGAAAAAAACTTGCATTGTCGGCCCCCGCGATGGTGCTCAGAATCAGATCGGGGTGTTGCTCCGCGATATCCGCTACGAGAGAGTCCATGTCCTGGAACCCCGGAGGCAGATAATGCTCTCCTGACACGATTGCGCCGTTTGCTGCCAGAAGATCCTTGATAAGGATATTCACGACTCGCGAAAAGATGTCATCCGATCCTGTCAGATAGACTCGCTTACCCCTTGTACCCAGGTGTTTTCGGTTGCCAAGGTTTTCCAGCGCCCAGTATACGGCAGGCATCACCAACTGATTTGGCACAGCACCTCCGTAGACGATATTGGGCGACTGTTCCATGCCCTCATACCGCAGCGCATAAAACAGCAAGTGATCGTGCCGTTCCACGATCGGTTTCACGAGGTTGCGACAGGTAGTAGTCCAGCAACCGAACAATGCCTCTACTCTCTCTTCGAGAATCAGGCGTTCGGCCTCGCGGGCGCAATGAGCCTCGTCCGACCTGCAATCCGCCACCACAGCTTCAATTTTATGACCGTGTATACCTCCTGTGGCATTGGCCTCCTCAATAGCCAACTGTATCGCATCGACCAGTGGTTTCTCGCTTGCGGCCATTGGACCCGAGAGGGAGTGCAATACGCCTATCCTGATGCCTGGCTTACTTCCGGCAAAGTATTGCCATACCGCCCCCACCATGACCGCGAGAACGATTAACAGAATCAGGGGAATACCCAGTTTATGGTTGCCCTTCAATGCCACCCTCTTCGATATGAGCGGAAAATACCGTGTCTGATCCCTCCCTTGCTATTTCCATCATAGACTTGATAGGAGAATAGCGAAACGCCTTCGGGGAAATTCCCCTGAACAAAAATCCCCTGTTTTCGACCTGACCCTCCTCCTATTCGACCTGTATACCTCTTCTCCGTTCGCCCTGAGCCCTTCACTCCCGTTCACCCTGAATTCTTCGCCAGGCTCAGGGCATGCTTGAGGAAGGGCTCTCAGGACAAACCGGAAGGGTCGAAGGGGTACCTGGAATAGTGGGCGTTGGAGGGCACGTTTTGAGCTGTCAGCACTCCATAAGGATTTTTATATGTGCTGCCACGCTTCGTCCGAGCGCAGCCAACGCATACCCGCCTTCCAGCACCGACACGATACGTTTCCCTGCATAAACGCGGGCAACCTCTTTGATTTTTTCAGTTACCCACGCATAATCGTCTTCCACCAGATTCAGAGAAGCAAGCTCATCATCGGCATGAGCATCGAAACCAGCGGAAACAAACAACATTTGCGGTTCGAATCTTTCCAGCGCCGGCAACCAGAATTCATCCACTGCTTTCCGAAATACCTTGCCGTTGCTCCCTGCCGGCAGCGGAATATTGACCATCCGCTCCGAGCGGCCTGCGATGCCGCTATAAGGATAAAACGGATGCTGGAATGTCGAGACCATCATGACGCGCGGATCGTGCTGAAAGATATCTTCCGTACCATTGCCGTGATGCACGTCGAAATCCACCACCGCGACCCGTTCCAGAGCATGTGTTTCAAGCGCGTGGGCAACCGCTACGGCAATATTGTTGAAGAGGCAGAAACCCATCGAGTGTTCGCGTTCGGCATGGTGGCCCGGAGGGCGAATACTGCAAAACGCATTTTCCACCACTCCTCCAATCACGAGATCAGTAGCGAGGACGGCTGCCCCCGCAGCCCGATAAGCCGCTCGCAGGCTATGGCGGTTCATGGCGGTATCCGGATCGAGGTACATGAAACCTCCCGAAACTGCACGGGAGGCTGCTGCTTGCAACCTTGCAATATGTTCCTGTGTATGCACACGCGCCAGTTGGCCGATAGTCACTAATGGCGCCGGATAATGTCTCAGCTTCTCCATCAGTCCTGAAGCAGATAGCTCGTCCTCGATCGCCTTCAGCCGTGCTGGACTTTCAGGATGATAAAAATCCATTTCGTGCAACAGGCAATCCGGATGGGAAATGAAGGCAGTATGGGAAGTGGGCGGCATGGGCTATCTCTCTTGATGTCGTCTCGTTGCCTTTCGTCTCGTTGCCTTCTCAGGATGTGTTTTCTGCAAATTGAACCCCTGTCCACTCCGTGCTAATCTCATAACTCAGGAATCCACCGCAGGTTGATAATTCCTTGATGAAACCGTCATCGCGCCCGCGGAGGACATTGTCCTGAAGACGCTGTCTAAAACAATAAGGCGTTCAATGTCTCTCTTTCGACAACTATGGTTAGCCGTTATCCTGGTGACCATCACAAGTTTTACCGGTAGCCTTTTTGTAAGTCTGCTTGGCACACGAAGCTATCTGGAGCAACAGCTTCACCGCAAAAACATCGATAGCGCGAATTCTCTCGCATATTCGATTTCCCAACTCCGCAAGGACCCTATCACCATCGGTCTTCAAATCGCTGCATTTTTTGATAGTGGCCAATACCAGGCAATTTCAATCACCTCCGCCGATGGCAAGCTGATCACAGAACGCGTGCAGAACAAGATAGAAACGACTGTTCCCGGATGGTTCACTCGTCTCTTTCCAATCAGTGCAACACCGGGTCAAGCCCAGGTATCGGACGCCTTACTGCATTTTGGCGTGATCAAGGTGGTCAGCCAGGCTCAGCTCGCGCATCAGGCGCTCTGGGAGCAGGCGAAAACCCTGATGCTCTGGTTTTTGGGTGCAGCGATCGTATGTGTGCTGATCGGGGCGATGATATTGCAGCGTATCCACAAACCGCTGGCGGAGATGGTCGAGCAGGCTGATGAGATCATGGAACGCCGCTTTCTCACTATTTCAGAACCCCGCATACCAGAACTGCGCAGCTTGGCGCGCGCCACCAATGACATGATCAGACGCCTGCATAACCGCGGCATCGAAGAAGCCAAGCGCCTGGAAGCTTTGCACAAGCAGATAAACTTCGACCCGGTCACAGGCTTGGCCCGACGGGAGTACTTCATGAACCAGCTTAGCCAGATTTTAATTAGCAGGGAAGAAGGCCATGAAATAGAACAGAAACCCTCGGCTGCCAGCGAAGTACAGGACACGACCCAGGATGAGGTCAGCGAGGGAGAATATCACCCTATGGGTGGACATGGTGAAGTTGTCCTGCACGAGGAAAAGACTTCCACTCCAACTGAAACTGTTGCAAACGCGACGACAGGACAGATACAAGGCCAGATACAAAGCACGCGAGGAATTTTTTTCCTCATACGCATCAATAATCTGGAAGAGATCAACCGCAAACTCGGCAGAGCTGGCGCAAACGAACTGCTTCATCGGGTCGGGTCACTGATTGGCGGCATCACCGAGGAATTCGAGGAGATCGCATCTTCTCCGCCGCTTGCTGCGCGCCTGAATGGCTCGGATTTCGCACTTCTCACTCCTGATGTCAGTAATGCGACCAAATTTGCCAGGCGATTGTCCGAGGAACTCGCAGCACTCCCGCTGCGTGACGGTGACAGGATCACCGATTTCTGCCATATCGGAGCCGTGCCCTATCAACGCGGCGATACGCTCAGCGAGCTTCTTTCCAGAGCAGACGCAGCACTGGCCACGGCGGAGCAGACCGGAGCAAACGCCTGGCATCTCGCGGCCCCGCCATCAGGACAGGCTTCTCCAGTCTCCCTCAATATCGCCGACTGGCGCCACATTTTCAGTGATGCTTTGACTGCCAACCGCTTCATGCTGGCTTTCTATCCTGTTGTCGACCCCACTGGCGCAGTCCTGCACCAGGAGGCCGTTGCACGCATGCAAGCTCAACCGGAAGGCGGCTGGCTGGATGCGTCCGACTTTATCAACATCGCCGCTCGCCTGAACATCACGGGTCCCATTGACGTAGCGGTATTGCGCCACGCACTGGAATTCCTGCAATCGAATACTGGCGAGGTCGCGGTTGATTTATCGATTGAAACAGTCGCAAACTATCGTTTCCGCAATAAACTTGACGCACTGCTGCGTCCGCATCCCGAACTGTGCCGGCGACTCTGGATCGAAGTGCCGGAGTATGGTGCTTTTCGCAAGTTCGAAGCCTTCTGCGATTTTTGCCACGTTTTCGGGCAGCTGGGTTGCCACCTTGGTATCAGGAATTTCGGGCGCCATCTCGACAGCATTGAAAGTCTCGCCAGGGCCGGGCTAAGCTATCTTAAAGTAACCGACAGTTTCATTCATCGCATTAACCAGAATAAAGCAAACCAGAAATTCCTGAAAAATCTGTGCGAGCAAGCTCACGCCTTGGGTATGAAAACGATCGCGCTGGGCGTCCAAAGTGAAGCCGAGCGAAAGGCATTGATAAAACTGGGTTTCGATGGCATGGCCGGCAGGGCCATAAAATAGCTTTTTGATTCAAAAGTGCGACGCTGTGAACGTAATCCTTTCCCCGGATGCAGCGTTATCCCTGCGGTCGCCGCAAACTTCAACGCTATCCGTTCACATACAAATATGCTATGCCTATAAATTCTGTATAAGGACATAGTTCAGGAATAAAACCAAAAAAAATAAAGGAGACACAATGGCTACCACGCACCAATGGAAATTTTTCCGGGCAGGCGGTTTTGATCAGGTACAAATTGATACCGGAGCCGACCTGCTGGCATTAAAAGACCTGGATCAGAAATTGTGGGTAGCGTTGAGCTGCCCTACACGCGGCATAGAATTTGACACGAAAACACTCGACCTGATCGACCATGACGATGACGGACGTGTGCACGCAAATGAGGTGCTCGCCGCGATCGCGTGGGCAGGCAAGCTGCTGAGGAATCCGGACCTGCTGATCAATGGCTCCGGCAGTGTTGCCCTGGCCGATATTGACAACAGCGCCGATGAGGGGCAGCAGGTGCTGGCATCGGCACAATACATCTTGAGCAGTCTCGGTAAGCCCGATGCACCTGAAATTTCTCTTGCCGATATGGCGGACATCGAGAAGTTTGTCGCAGGACTGGATTTCAACGGCGATGGGGTAATCACCGCGAGCCAGATTTCCGATGCAGCACTGCGCGCAACCGTGGAAGACATCATGAAGTGCCGTGGATCAGCAACCGACGTGAGCGGGAAGCCAGGCATCGATCAGGAAATCAGCGACGCGTTCTTTGCCGAAGTTGCGGGCTATTCCGCTTGGCAAGCCAGGGGCGAAAGTGACGACGGTATCCGGTTTCTGGGAAACAAAACGCAGGCAGCGGCAGAGGCCCTCTACGCGGTCAAAGAAAAAGTCGATGATTACTTCACGCGCTGCCGGCTGGCCGCCTATGACATACGCTCAGCCGTGCCCTTGAGCCGCTCTGCTGACGACTACAAAGGCATTGCCGCGCAAACATTGTCGGCAAAAAGCGAGGATATCGCCAGCTTTCCTCTGGCCACCGTGGAGCCGGAAAAACCTCTGCCATTAATGGCAGGAATCAATCCTGCCTGGCAGGAAGAAATCGATGCATTCCGCAGCCTGGTCGTCGTACCATCACTCGGCGAGAAAGAAAACTTATCGGCTTCGGAATGGAAAGCGCTATGCGACAGGTTTGCGGCATTCGAAGCCTGGCAGACAAACAAGCCTGCCTGCTCTGTCGAACCTCTTGGAGGCGAACGCTTGCGCGAAATTTCCACCGGCAGACACAAGGAGGAGATCGACAGGCTGATTAGCCAGGATAAAGCGGTAGAAGAGAAAGTAAAGGCAATCCATTCGGTGGAAAAACTGTTGCGCTACAACCGTGACCTGTTCAATCTGGTCAATAATTTCGTATCCTTCCGCAGCTTTTATACAGGCAGGGATAGAGCGCTCTTCCAGTTGGGGACACTGTATCTCGACGGACGAAGTTGTGATCTGTGCGTAACAGTGGACGACATTGCCAAGCATGCGGAGTTTGCCAGCATGAGCGGAATCTATCTGGCATATTGCGACTGTATACGTAAGGGTGGCACCGAGAAAATGAGTATCGCAGCCGCTTTTACCGCCGGCGATTCCGATTTCCTGATGGTCGGGCGGAACGGCATTTTCTATGATCGAAAAGGCCAGGATTGGGATGCCACGATCGTGCGAATCATCGACCACCCTATCAGCATTCGTCAAGCTTTCTGGTCCCCCTACAAAAAGCTGGTGAAATTCATCAATGAGCAACTGGAAAAAATGGCTAGCCGGAAAGCCGCCGAGGCAGATGAAAAACTGACCGCCGCGGCGGTTGGGATCGGTGTCCCCCCGCCCTCCGGCGGCACTCCTCCTCCACCCTCCGCGCAACCATTCGATGTAGGCAAATTCGCCGGGATATTTGCAGCGATAGGACTGGCTCTTGGCGCAATCGGAGGTGTCGTTGCTTCCATTGTCACGGGTATACTGGGACTTGAATTCTGGCAGATACCGCTTGCGATAATCGGCCTGATATTGCTGGTTTCCGGCCCCGCTATGCTGGTCGCATGGTTCAAGCTGAAAAAACGCAACCTCGGTCCGGTTCTGGACGCAAATGGATGGGCCATCAATGCGCGTGCACGCATCAATATTCCGTTTGGAACATCCCTTACCAGGCTCGCCCGCTTGCCGGAAGGGGCGCGCCGCTCTCTGGCGGATCCATACGAAGATAAAAAAACCGTGTGGCCATTCTATCTTTTGACCATCGGAATCCTCATTCTCTTGCTCATTATGTGGCAACTGGGTGTTTTTGGACCGCCGCCCATTCGGTAATCCGGCAATGAGGTTGAAAAATCGCATATCCGGCTACCTGTCCTGAATCTGCGCTTGTTTAAGGAGGATAAAAGCTTATGAACATCGATGAACTCAAGTCAGTGGCGGAGGCCATTGTTGCCAGGCAAAAAGGGATTCTGGCAGCGGATGAAAGCAACCCCACTATAAAAAAACGTTTTGCTCCGATCAACGTTGAATCCACCGAGGAAAACCGGCGCCGCTACCGGGAGCTACTTTTCACTGCCGAGGGCATCGAACGCTACATCAGCGGCGTCATCCTATATGATGAAACGATACGGCAGAGTTCGAAGCACGGGATACCGTTTCCACAGGTACTGTCGGAGCGGGGAATCATACCGGGCATCAAGGTGGATAAGGGTGCGAAGCCGCTGGCGCTGCAACCTGGGAACAAAATCACTGAAGGTTTGGACGGCTTGCGCGACCGGCTGGCGGAATACAAACAGTTGGGTGCAAAATTTGTCAAGTGGCGAGCAGTCATGGAAATCGATGAGCAATCCCTTCCTTCTGCCTATGCCATCCGGGCAAACTGTCACGCTCTGGCTCGCTATGCAGCCCTCTGCCAGGAAGCCGGCCTGGTGCCCATTGTGGAACCGGAAGTTCTGATGGATGGCGCGCACGATATCGGACGGTGCGAAAGCATCACCTCCGCCATGCTCGAAACTTTGTTCGGGGAACTCGACGCCCATGGCGTAGTGTTCGAGGGGACGCTGCTCAAGCCCAATATGGTCATTCCGGGAAAGAAATGCGCGCTCCAGGTCAGTTCTCAGCAAGTTGCGGAAGCAACGATCCGCTGCCTGCGCCGTTATGTCCCGGCGGCAGTACCGGGAGTCGTGTTTCTCTCGGGCGGTCAAAGTCCCGAGGAAGCGACCGATAACCTGAATGCCATTAACATCATGAGGGGAAACTGCCCCTGGCAACTCAGCTTTTCTTATGGCCGGGCGCTCCAGGAACCGGTTCTTGCCGCCTGGGAGGGAGAGGAAAAAAATGTGGCTGAAGCACAGCGCGCATTTTCCAAACGTTGCCAGTTAAATGGCCTGGCGCGGGAAGGACTTTATAACCGCTCGATGGAAGATAGCTGAACTTGCAGACACGGGTGTAAGCAATGGGCGTCTATGCATTAACAGCGGTAGGCGCAGGTGCGGCGCTGGGCGCCTGGTTACGCTGGTGGTTTGGGATGACATTAAACCCCCTGTTTCCGACCCTTCCCCTGGGTACTCTCGCCGCCAACCTGACCGGAGGTTATCTTATCGGCGTCGCAATCGAGTATTTTCATCACAACAGCTTTCTCCCGCCCGAGGCAAGGCTGTTTGTCATCACCGGCTTTCTCGGCGGATTGACAACCTTCTCCACCTTTTCAGCCGAAACCGTCACGCTGCTGTTGCGTGGACAATATGCCTGGACGTTTGTCATCATATTTTCACACCTTGCTGGCTCTCTCGTGATGACTATACTGGGAATAATGACCATCAAATGGCTGGCCCAGCATTAAAACGGGACTGTCCAAATCCGGGGAAAGAATGATACAGGGAATGAGAGGGGCAAACGGAGGAGGATATGCAAGGAGTCTTTCTCAAATTCTACGTAAGCGAATACCGCGAGCATAATGGCATACTGCTGTACGAGTGGCTGCTGGAGCGTGCAAAAAAAAGCGGCTTTAATGGCGGTACCGCAACCCGCGCCTTGGCTGGTTTCGGTCGCCATGGCGTATTGCACACGGAAACCTTTCTTGAACTGGCGCCGGACTTGCCCGTGGAAGTCAGTTTTGTTCTCAGTAAAGAAGAAGCCGAAAATTTCATGCATCTGCTGCAAGCGGAAAATATCGACCTTTTTTACGTCAATTTTCCGGTCGAGTTCGGTTTTTTGCCGGAATAATAGATTAGCTAAGCCCAAGCCTTTCGACAGGCTCAGGATAGGCCTGCGGAAGAGTCGAACCTAACAACTCCCAGCCATGGATGGGAGTTGCATCAGTAATGATAGCGACAGGAAATAATTGCGATGTTGCTATCTGACACTTCGTAAACCAATCTATTTGCCTCATCAATCCGCCTGGACCAGAAGCCAGATAGATTTTCCCGTAACGGTTCAGGTTTTCCGATCCCTTCAAACGGGGTACGTTGCGCGGATTTGATCAATTCATTGATCCGCTTTAAGGTCTTTCTATCCTGATACTGCCAGAAAATATAGTCTTCCCATGCGTCATCAGTGAAGGTTATATTCCTCACTGGGCTGCATTCCCATTTTCTTCTGGTTCGACCAAAGCTCTGGACTGAGCTTGACCAGCCCGCAACTGGGCGATTGAGTGTGCCAGGCGAGCAGCATTTGCTGGCGAACTCAGCAAATGTACCGTTTCTATCAAACTGTTGTAATGATCCAAGGACATTACTACCGCATCAGGCGCATCGCGGCGGGAAATGACCGTCACATCCGCATCTGCGACAACCTGGTCAATGATATCTTTCAAGTTGTTTCGGGCCTCGGAAAAATTTACGATTCGCATTTCTAATGCTCCTCATTGCGATTTCATGCAGCCGCGCTCTAAAATTAGAACCGCACAAGATGGCCGGTAAAATTGATGATTGCAAACTTGTACAATAAACTGAACAAGTGTAGCAATGTAAAAGGGTGAATACAACTAGGCTCAGGACTCATTAATTGAGATAGAAGATGACGGTAGGGGCGATACAGATGGCGGAGAAGAAGGTGTGGGCGCAACGGTCATAACGCATGGCGATGCGTCGCCAGTCCTTGAGCCTGGCGAACATATTTTCTACCTTGTGGCGTTGCTTGTAGAGTTCCCTGTCGTATTCGATCTGGGTTTTACGGTTCTTCTTCGGGGGAATGCAGGGCGTAATACCCTTTTCTCTGAGGGCTGCCCTGAACCAGTCAGCATCATAGCCGCGATCCCCCAGCAACTCTTTTGCCTTGGGTAGAACAGGCAACAACAGGGCCGCACCCTTGTAATCGCTCATCTGCCCTTCGGAGAGCAGCAGGACAACAGGCTTGCCCATGCTGTCGCACACGGCATGGAGTTTTGAATTCAAGCCGCCCTTGGTGCGACCGATACGGCGGGGAACATCCCCTTTTTTAAAAGGCTGGCTGCCGTGCGGTGCGCCTTCAGATGTGTGGCGTCAATCATTAGCCGATCGGGCGTTTCCTCTTTGCCAGCCAGTTCCGCAAAAATGCGGTTGAATATACCCATCTTGCTCCAGCGCATGAAGCGATTGTAGAGCGTCTTGTGCGGGCCGTAGCTTTTGGGAGCGTCCTTCCATTGCAGGCCGTTCTTTATCACGTAAATAATCCCGCTGAGCACCCGCAAATCATCCACACGCGCCACCCCATGGGACAAGGGAAAATAAGGCTTTATGCGGTTGAATTGTTTCTCTGACAGCATAAAAAGATCACTCATGGCAACTCCTCCTGACATAAGTGAATCACATCCGCTCACTTCCGTGAATCCCAAAATCAATAGGTCCTGAGCCTAGGCTGCATTCCGGCTCATAGCCTGGAATGACGAAGGCCATAGTATTTTTTCGCAGGATAAATGAATGGGATTAGGAGAGGCAATCCTGCTCTGAGAATGATCTAATCGGCCCAGTGCCGGAATCAGCATGACAAGTAGGCTGGATTACGTTATACCAATCCAACTGTCGCCTATTTCCCCCGTACCTTCCCGTCCAGCATTGCAGTAAAAAAGGAACAAACCAATGTGCTGCTATCGCCGTTATCCGGCACCTTTCCTCCCTTCCACACCAATCCAATCACCAGCGCAACAATTATGATTTTTATACGCACAGCGGACGTCTCAAAAGGAATGATAAAGTTGTCCAAAAAAAGCCCGACGCAGGAGGCCTGCTGCCGGGCGCGGTGGCGTTTGCTTCTACTACTCATTATATGTACATGACTTTTACTTCTACCTCGTTTACTGCTACTGGAGAAGCTGTCTGTTTCCGATCCACCCTTGCTTCCCCGGTTTGCATATTACCAGCTTGAACAGCTTTGCCTATTGGACCAAGGTACAACTCGGGGATATGGCAACGTTTGTATCTTCGGGCGGCAACGTTTCCAGTCAAGGCGGATGAAGGCTAGCATACGTCCTTTATCACTGGTTTCCAGGCCCAGGCATCGATAGCTAGATGGCTGCACACATTCAGCATTTACGGGCATTTGTGCTATACATAATTGCAACTGCCGACTCCCGCAACTCGCTATGGCGCGGTCTTGAAACCGGCCAACCGCCGTTTGCCCCGCCAACTGAAAGGCTCATCACATGGCGGAACAACAGGATGAGAAGCCAAAACTGCCACTCACTGGAATCTTTGCACTACTGGCGATGGTCAGCAGTTTTCTCATCTACCAGGAAATCTCACTCCAGACCTCCCGGCCCATCAGCAAGGGGATCAGTTCCCATGTTTTCATGGAAGAGGGAATTGTCCAGTCACGGCTCTGGCAGGACCCATTCGAGGCGGTAGAAGCATATCGGCTGAGCGAACCGAAAATATCCGGGACGATGTGCGAAGAAGCGGATCCATATCACCTGGACAAACTTGTCGAAGTTCTCGCAAATTCCGGCGTTTCCTCCCAGCTCCAGGTCCTGCCGGTGTTCGTCGATGGAAGCCCCTACTCCAGTGGCGCTGAGACCAGGCTCAATGATCGTTATGCTGTAGTTTCTGCCTTTGGCGCCGCAGAGTACGTGCCGGAGTCGGGGGAATATATCCGTTTTTTTACGTGGAATCGCACATGTGAGAAAAAATCGAACGGGCAGCGAGAGGTTGCGGCAACCAAATCTGTGCTGATCCCTGCCGAGCTATTCATTCCCAGGGAAAAACTTCCGGAAAATAAACCACATGTGCTTGTTCTATGGCTTAAGGCGCAGGACTTCGGCCGCAATCCGTTCATCTCCTTGAGCGAGTTGATGACACACCTCGACAGCAAATTCGGTAAATATCGAATAAATCTGACATATGACGTTCTAGGTCCCAGATTCTCCACCGGCCTGCGCGCAATGGTGCAGGAGGTAAAAGACAAGTTAGGCGAGGAGGCAAGGCAATCCAGCGGGGAATGTCCTTCCTCCCATCCACCACTCGATGCATTGAGGAACGTTCAGTTTTATTCACCCTGGGCAACGGCGGAAGATACGTTTCTGCTTGATGATTCACCCTACCCAGATAAAAGCAAGGCGGAAAAAGAAGCGGCGGAAGCCATCGACAAGCTCTGCGGTTGCCCCGGCAGAACACTCACCGGCAATGGCGGTGACGGACGAACGGAAACCGCGGAGAATCCGCTGATTGTGGAACGCCTGTTTTCGTGCGCGGGTATTAAAAACTTTCGCAGGACGATTGGCACAGACGCAGCACTGGCCGAGCACCTGGTTCAGGAACTGAGCCGCCGCCAGCTCAGGTTGAAGAATTGTTCAGGAAGCAAATTCGGGAAAGATACAAAAGAATCCTGCGAATTCAAGGTGGCCCTGATTTCTGAATGGGATACCCTATATGGACGAGCCCTCCCACGCACCTTTGTGGCAGTAGCGTCAAGTGAAACCGGCTCTGGCAGGTCCGGCCCTGAGCTGGAGGCGGAATTGAATAAGCTGCGTAGAGACGAATGGCCAGAATGGGTGTCGCACCACTCGTATCTTGCAGGGCTTGACGGCGAACTGCCGGCAACGCAAAGCAGCAAAACGGAAGACAGGAGCAGCGATAAAGATACCGAGGGTGTTCTGGCCAAGGGCAAGGCATGGTACGAAGGAAGATCAGCGCCGACCAAGGGAAATGCGAGCCAAAGACCTGAGGGCCGCAGCCAGATCGATTATCTCGTCAGACTGGCGGCGGCGCTGAAACAGGAGGAAGTGAAGGATGGAAAATTCAAGGCAATTGGTGTGCTGGGAAGTGATGTCTATGACAAGCTTCTGATTCTTCAAGCGCTTCGCCAGCAGTTTCCAAGCGCCATATTTTTCACGACCGACCTCAATGCCAGGCTCGCCTATCCTGCCCAGTGGGAATTTACCCACAATCTTGTCATCGCCTCACACTTCGGGCTGGAGCTGCAACCCGGGCTGCAAATACCCATTCCCCCGTTTCGGGATAGCTACCAGACATCCCTGTTCTATGCAGCTTTGATGGCACTCGGACATCTCACCCCTGTTCATGCAGATGAAACGAACTGCCCCGATTGCGTCAGGCTGAAAACAGAAGAGAATAAAGGGAACAGGGATAGCAAGCCGGATAATTTTTTTGCAAATACCGGAACGAGGTTGTACGAGATCGGAAGGACCGGAGCTTTCGATATCAGTATCGATCCTCGCCTGGAGTCGCCACATTATCCAAGCATCCATCCGACTCGTCCCGATCTGGACGCCTATTTCGACACGCAACGAAATCTCAGGTGGATGGCGGAAGCATTCGCCGCAATCATCATTCTCGTTCTGGGCATCATACTGATCAGTACCAGGGTAGCCGATTTTTTTCACAACCTTGCCATGACCAAATTGTTCTGGGCAGGTTTGATTGTTGCGGTCGGTGCGTGCTACGGTCTGGTCAAATGGGTACCCTGGAAGACGCTTGATGTCGCAGGCGAGCCTTTCGTGTTCACCGAAGGGATCAGCGCATGGCCAACAGCGGCGATCCGCCTGCTTGCACTGCTCATGAGCCTGCTCTTTTTATGGTATTCCTGGCGGAAGATGAAAAATAACGAAAATGTTCTGACGCACGAATTGGATCTCGAAGATAAAGGTACAAGTTTTACCGATACTTCCCTATGTGATCCCGAAAAAGACGCCAGTCACAAGAGGCTTCCGTTCAGAATCTTTTCCCACGCTATTCGCCATATCCTGGGGCTGCATGTCTGGCGTCCACAAAGCACTGACGAGATCGACGCTGTTCGCCTCTGGCGAGAATATATTTCCCTCGGCACCCTGAAAAATTTCGCAATCCGTGGCCTGCCGCAACTGGTTGTCGCATTAAGCTTTGCATGGCTGACGATGATGCTGTTCGGCTTTCCAAATACGCCATGCCGGGGTTCCGGCTGTTTCCTGATAAGCAATAGCCTCATCATCATGAGCGGCACGGCGATGATGATACTGATATTTTATGTGGTGGATGCCACAAGGTTGTGCCGGCGCTGGGTCAATTGCATTGCCACGAATAAAATCCATTGGCCTGCCGGCACGCTCGGGAGAATAGCCGGCAAAAGCGGCATCAATAAGGAGAACCTGGATGAATGGCTGGGCATCGAACTGATTGCCGAGCGCACGACTGTCATCGGCAATTTCATCTATTTCCCATTTATCATCATTGTTCTGCTAATCATCGGACGCCATGGTTATATCGATAACTGGGGATTTCCCGCCTCACTGGTCATTATCTTCTCCCTCAATGCGATACTCGTTGTCGGGAATGCACTGGCGTTGCGAAGATCGGCCGAAAAAGCCCGGCACGAGGCCATCAGGCGTCTGGAGAGCAGGCTGATCCAGCTATCCGGCCAGACACCGGAAGAAATAAAGCAGAGGCAGCAGATCGAATGGGCAACTCACACGATCAAAAATAACAAAAGAGGGGCCTTCCTCCCCTTCACCCAGCACCCGATATTCGGGGCGGCGATCGCATTGCCGTCCGGCGGCTACGGACTTCTACTCCTGCTGGAATATTTTGCGACCGGGCAGTAATGGCCCCCGAGAGTGGGAGGAATGAGATGAGATTCCATGGCAGCATTAACCGGAACTGCCGGGAAAATAGAATCCACTTTCGCAGGAACAAAATGGGATGAATAACAGAAAACTCTTGCTTATCCTCGCCCTTCTTCTGCTCACGCCGCCAGTTCATGGTCAGGAGGCTGTTCCACCACCCAGCATTGGCCAGAGCCAAAGCATGAATGCCAATGCCAATCCAAAAGCGCAGGCTCAGCCTCAACTACAGTCTCAGCCCCAGCCACAGCGCCGGTTCCTGACTCAGACCCAGGCTCAACCGGCAAGGAGGCAAGAGGAGCTTCCGCCCAATCCCGTTCCTGTAAAGTTCGAGGGCATTGTCGTTCAGGCCGACCCGCTGGCGGTGAAATCGGTTTACGGGGATGTGCAGACATTTATTCCGTCGCGCCAGGAAGCGCCGGCTGAGCTCAGGGCTGACTGGCCCAATCCAGGCGACCTGGTTTTACTTACCTACGTCCCACGTGCGAGAGGCCATGCGCTCATCGATATCGAGATAGTGGGTAAAACCATTGTCGGCACAATCAAGGAAATCGGGGAGGATGACTCCTGGATCGTTGTACGCACGCAACTGCCGGAGAAGCGGGAGTACGAGGTGAACATACCGCTCCAGACAGGCGTCGATTTCAAGCCTCTGGTGTCCGCCATGCGACAGGGCGATGGAATCAGGGCCACGTACGTACGCGAAGGTGGCATAAACTCATCCGACGAAACTGCTCAGGTTAGAATCAATCACGTCAGATCGCTCGAGTGGCAGAGTGAGCCCGTCGGGCGCGCTGCTCGCTGGGCATCGCTACTCATTGCGATCTTTGTGCTTTTCATCCTTGCGTACATTTTCACCCGCGGACACCCCACTCACCTTTACCTCGGGCGTGATAACCGCTACAGCAGCTCCATGTTCCAGACCTTCCTCTGGTTCTGGCTGGTCATCAGCGCCTATATCGCCATCGTATCTCACAGAATTACAGCGGCAGGCTGGAGCTATGTAGGCGGCGTGGATATTCCGCCACACCTGCTCATTCTTTCCGGGATCAGCGTCCTGACATTTGCCGGAGCAAAAGCGATTACAACGGGCAAAGTGGATGAAAAACCTGACCTGAAACGTCCTGCCTCCAAACCAAGGGCGATTGACCTCATCTGCGACGACAACAATAAGCCGGATCTCGGGGATTTCCAGATGGTGGCGATCACCATCCTCACGGTAATCATTTATGCCATATCCGCAGTCGAATTCATGGAGAACATCGAATTCCGCCGGGTGGTTACCATGCCGGATGTCGATGCCACCCTGCTGTCAATATTCGGCTTGGGCCAGGCAGCCTATCTCGGCAAGAAAGCGGCCGGCGAACAGTAGTTTGATAGCTCTAATACGTCCTGCGCGGATTGCTTTTACGCTACACGGTGCTGCATCGCGGCCCTTCCTTTCCATGATTTAAGTCGTTCTCGTAAAACAACTTACTCATGATTCCGGCCGCGATGCACCTGCCATTTGTGAGAAACGCGGGCTAAAACCTCCAGTCGAGATTTGCCCGGACACCGTTATCCACGACGTTACTAAATACTTGTCCGGTGTAGGCAATGCCCAGGATCGCGTTCTTGCCAATGTTTGCGTCGAGACCCGCCCCCATGATCATTGCCTCTTTCGCAATGGGGGTGCCTGCAATACTAAATGTCGAGCCACCACTGAAAGCCAGGGCCGAGCGGGTTGGAACGCTGTCAAAGGCATGACGCCATCCCAGACTGCCCCGCAGCCTTGTGGTCGTCCCCCCTGCTGTGGAAAACATGCTCGCCGCATTCATGCCCACCGTGCTGTAGGTGACCCCTTCGTTATCCCTGGCGCTGCTCAACGCTGCGATGCTTCCCCGCTCCTGGAAGCCCTTGGTGGCGAGATTGACATACGCCACTCCCGCGAAGGGCTCCAGTGAAACGTTCTTGAACGGCAACTCGTAGCCCAGCTCGCCGAACACCTGGCCGGTGCGGCCGCGATAATCCCCTTTCACCTGATTGTTGAAACCCGGGAAAAGAATATTGCGGTTCGTTTCGAAGTCATGCCAAGTATAACCGCCGCCAAAACGCAGGCCGAGAGCGTGCCAGCGAGTGCCCCCATAAGCCGTCACATGATAGTTGTCGCTTGAACCTGTTGAAAAGCGTTCGTTCACATTGAAGGACGAATTGCTGTAGCCCCCGGCAATCCCCAGACGCAGGAGATCGGCAATAAGGGTGTCGCCCCCCATGAAAAAGCCCCCGATGTTCCGATTGATGCGCGCCGCATTCATGTCTCCGCCACGGTGTCCGAAAGAACCGAATGCGCGGGTCCAGAATGCATGGCCAGTCGCCCTGTTTTCTTGCAGTGTTTGCCCCGATGCCCGGGAAACAGGGATGCCCGCCCAGCTAAAGGATTGGCGCAAGCGATCATTGACCGCTTCGCGCAGGAAACGGCTATCCTCGATCATGACGCCCTTTGCGCTGGCATGAAGCTCCCCTGAGAGGCTGTCGAAAGCCCGCCGTGCGGCATCCCGATCAGGAAGACCCGTGATTATGTCATACAGTGAACGCCCGGAGCCCAGGCTCTCCACGCCCTGGCCCGCCGCACACTGGTTGGCTGTAACAGTGACAGCGCAAAATGCGAGGGGGTTGGCATTGAGGTAAACGTTGTTCGGGTCGTAGCTCAATATCACATCCAGAAAGGGCAGCGTCCGGGTAAGGTTGAGCGCATCGAATGCTCCTGTCCGTCCGCCTGCCGCCGTCAGGATGGTGTAGCGCGTGCCGGCGGAATAGGTACCCATCGCTGGAGTGACCGCGACCGTGCCGCCATGGAGGTTCGCCGTGCCCGCAACAGTGATCCGGTCGCTGTTTCCGGCAGGGTCGATTTCAACCTCATAGACGGAGCCGGGAAGCTGCGTGTAATTGCCGCTTACCCCAAGCGTGCCGATGGAATTTCCTGGAGCAATCGTGCCAGCAACAATTCCCGTACCGATCACCCCGTTGCCCTGAAGGCGGGCATCCGCATCCACATTCACCACACCCCCCAGGACGCCATTGACGGCAAGCGTGCCGGAATTGACGAGAATCGAACCCACAAACCCTCCTGAATTCCCTGTCAGTTCCAGCGCCCCTGCCCCATCTTTGACGATCGTGCCAAAACCCGAAATCGCCCCTGAATGGCCCAGGTTATTCGAACGGTTGAACTCGAGGGTGCCGCCGAAATTATTCACATCCCCGGTGATACTGCCCGTGGTGCCACCATTGCCGATTTGCAGAGCCCCGGCATCAATTGTCGTGCCGCCGGTATAGGTGTTTTCCCCTGTCAATGTCAGCCTTCCCGCACCCAGCTTGTTCAGCGCGCCAGTTCCCGAAACCACGCCGCCATAGCTCATGTCATTGGAACGATTGAACGTGAGCGTGCCGTTATTGGTCACGTTCCCGGTGATACTGCCGGTGGTGCCGCCATTGCCGATTTGCAGAGCCCCGGCATCAATTGTCGTGCCGCCGGTATAGGTGTTTTCCCCTGTCAATGTCAGCCTTCCCGCGCCCAGCTTGTTCAGCGCGCCAGTTCCGGAGACCACGCCGCCATAGCTCATATCATTGGAACGGTTGAACGCGAGTGTGCCGTTATTGGTGACGTTCCCGGCTATGCTGCCCGTGGTGCCGCCGTTGCCGATTTGCAGGGCACCGGCGGTAATTGTCGTGCCGCCGATATAGGTGTTTTCACCAGTCAATGTCAGCCTTCCCGGGCCCAGCTTGGTTAACCCTCCAGCTCCGGAAACCGCGCCGCCATAGCTCGTGTCATCGGAACGGTTGAACACAAGCGTGCCATTGTTGATCACGTTCCCGGTGATACTGCCCGTGGTGCCACCGTTGCCGACCTGGAGTGTTCCGGCACTGATCACGGTGTCACCGAAATAAGTATTAGTCAGGGTCAGCTGCGCGGAGCCGGTTTTGATGAGACTGCCGCCTATGCCGTTGATGAAACCGGCCACCTCCAGATTCGCGTCTGTATGGAATGTACCTGAGCCAAAATTAAGAAAGATGTTCCGTGTCGTGGTAAAGCTTGCGGTATTTCGCAGCGTGCCATTAAAAAGTATAAGCGGCCCTGTAGAAGTCCCCATGTTGTTGTCGGCACTTACAACCAGGGTGCTGGAGCTGATGAAGGTAGCGCCCGAGTAAGTATTGGCCCCTGTCAACTCCAGCATGTCGTTCCCGGTACCAATCACCTGAAGCCCTCCCGTGCCGGACAAAATACCGTTAATCCGTGCATGTCCGCCAATGGAGCCCCCTTGGACTCGAATGGTAGGGGTTATCCCGCCGAGGTCGATTCCATTCTGGAAATCCAGCATGTTTGCGCTGGATGTGCCGAGAATGAGGGCATGTCCGCTGGGGACAAAGTTTCCGCTCCCCCAGGTCAGAGTGCCGCCGCTGCCACCGATATTGACAATACGATTCGAGCCATTCGAAAGAAACCCTCCACTGCCGGTCCATTGCACTTGTCCCGGGCCTGTGCCGAGACTGCCGGTAAAATCGCCGGTAACACTGGTGAGTTCGACGACCTCACCACTGCCGGGGGAACCATTAAATACGAGATTGCTATTTGGGTCCCACGGTAGCGTCTGCGCGTATGGTTGTGGAGAAACAGCTGATAGCGCAGAGCCTAAAATCACGAGCTGCAAATCGAATAACGTGAAGCCTGGTTTTTTTTTCATAATGCCCTATAGATGATGTACCTGTTGCTCCGCTGTCTGAGGCGAATCAAATAAACGCTCCAGCCGGTATTTGAAGCAATGCGGACATCAGGCTCGCCCATACCGGAGGAAAAGAAGGACCGCATGCTACAGCCCTGGCAGAACGTGCAAAGCGAGCGAAAGAGAGGCCTTCCTCCCGCTTTTCATTTACTCCATGGCATTTCCAACAACAGCGAAGAAACAGGAGGGATTTCAGGCTTACAGGATCAGGGAATCGAAGTTTGGCGGTCGGCCTACAGAAGCTATCTACCTATTCAGTCCTCTATTCATCCCTTCTTCCCTTCTTTGTAGTTTTCTGTGCGGTGATGCACAGCGAAGCAGGGAGCATTGAGGTATAAATGAGCTAAGGCTGTGCGACAGCATCGCCTTTGTTTAGCCCAAAGCGGTGTGTCGCAGGCACGTGAGATGCTCATCTCAGGGGCTCGAGCGGGATGGGCAAAAGCAAGAAGCGCAACTTTGCGTCCTGTTTACGCGAGGTGGGCCGTAAGGTCCAGGGGGCCGACACCATTGTCAATAACTAGTACATGAGCTTAGGAGTCCCCCATGATGGAGGTAAGGAGATAACGATGCAGCGATTCTGGCAAGCGGCTGTGCTGTACAGCGTCATTGCACTTGGGGGAGCCCTGGTGACCTCCACCGCGTCCGCCACGGCCATCGGCGCCGAACCAGTGGGGGGATTTGAAATGGAGACCCCCGCCGGCGTCACCGTCCGTGTCCCTGAGTGTCAACTCAATCATGAAATTCACGGGAGTGGCAAGAAGATTACCAGATTACCCACCAGATAGCGTATCTCGGGTGTGCCGTTCCCCAATTCAGTCTCTGCAACTGGCGCATCGACTTTCACTATGCGGACACGAACGGCAAGACGTATAAGATCGACAAAGGGAAGACACACCACAGCTGCGACCTCTCCGCCAAACGCGAGGTCAATACGAGCCGCACACTGAAGCACTACGGGAAGTCGTGCGCGCACCTGCTGGTCAACGGCAAGCGCCGCGGGGTCCAGTGCCACTACATCACAGAATAGCGAGCGCGGAGGCCTTCGGCTGCGGCTCCAGTTACGGAGCCGTCTTGCCGCACCGTCACAATCCTGCGCCGGGCCTGCCCTCATCTCCGATATTGCATTGCGCCGGCAGCCCTCTTGCGCCACTTCCCTTAGCGATACCCCTCCTGGCAAAGGTTGCTGGCAGGGCTTGGCAGCAATAGAAATCGGTCTCTATCTGAGCTGCTCCTGTTGCCCGCATGGGAAATGTCTACTTTTTCGGCGCACCATTTTTACGAGCTTGCTCACGCATTTTTTTATCCAGCTTATCCATTTGCTCTGGCGTAAGCACACTCTGTAAACTTGATCGCGTCTCTTCCTGTATCAGTTGCAGCTTTTGCCTCTCCTCGTTGAAAATAGCTTCAACTTTCTGTTTCTCTGCATTAAAAATACTTTCGACCTTGGGTCTTTGTTCTTCAGTAAGGCCAAGCTCTTTGCTTATGCGCTCAATCCCTTTACCAGCATCCTTTTGTTGAGCCTGGCCAGAAACAGGAATCAAAAGAAGACTTGAAAATAGCGTCACACTTATCAGTTTTTTATTCATATTATTGAAGATCAGTTATTTGTTGCTCACGAAGGCAGTGTGTCAACTTAATTCGAACCAGATCGGCGGATTCTCAACAACGGAGTATCCGGAATCCGAAGAATCCATGACAAGAGCGGCCCTGAGAAGACTTGGGGGAGATATTGAAACCGGAACCGCTCCCGGGAAAGACAATCCAGCCAATGCTAGAAAAGACCGGAAATAGAGCGCGTCAATCCATTTGTCAAATCGTTGGCCGCTTCCTCATACTGCAAATTTACCTTATTAGCAGTGCTGACGACGCGAGTGCGGTATTTATTCATGTTGCTGACTTTGGTGGAGGTCTGTCTTCTTGAACCGCCTATTCCTTGTTTGGCATCTTGCTGGTTATCTTGCCGGATAAGAACGCCCGCTTCAGCCTTCTCAGCGATTTCCACATCGGTGATAGCCATGTACATGACATCCTTCACTGCCGCACTGGCAACAGTGTCCGCGATGCCAAGAGCTGCGGCACCTGCGAGTCCTCCGATACCGGCGCCGCTCCAGCCATCCATCGCTGCTCCTATTGCCGCTCCCATAGCCGCCCCGGTAATAGCGCCACCATAACCTGCCCTCAACGCATTCTCCGCTGCGGTAGGACTTGCCTTATCGACGCTCAGGACATTGACCTGAAGCCAATAATGGGCAGTTTTTGGATTATTGGAAATAGTGTAACCTTTTCCTTGAAGCACCCTCGCAACAGGACCTGCAATATCGAAGTTCGACTTGTCGGATGTATTCCGGATATTGAGATAAATTGTTCTTTGATCAGGTTCAACAGGGTCCAGAAAAATGGTATCGCTCATTTTGGTCTGAACATCCAGGTCTTTTTTGGCAATTGATGTGTGAACCGCCGCGCATCCGCTTAAAGCCATTGTAAGCGCAAGGACTGCCGTTAGCGCCATATTTCGTTTTTGCAAATCATCCATTCTTTTTTTCCTTTTTATTAATTATTGAAGCTGGTTAGGGGGATCAAGCAATCAAGGGCGCTATTCTTACTTCTTTAAAATCATATGTCATGAAAAACGTGTGATGCAAACTTCATATTCACCAGCCGTAATAGTAGGGGGAATAACCTCCTCCGTAATATCCCCCATAGTATGGGCGGATATAGCCGCCGAAATAACTGCCGTAGCCATAGCCCAGATTACAACCGAGACCGAAACAGCCGGGGGCATACCCCGGCGACTTGGTGGGTTTTCCTCTTTGTGTTGCCGCTTCAAGGGATGCTGTCAAGGAAGCATCATCTGGAACGCTGAAAGGTCTGGAAGCAGTTTCTGCATTAAACCGTCTCTGGATTTCCTCCAGACTCGGATCTGCCCAGGCGACCGTGCTACTTATGGAAAAAACGAATAGAAGACCAGAAAAGATATTCTGGTTTTGAGCCGATACCATTCAACACCTCGCGTTATTATTTGTTAAGGAGGTTTGTTGCGAATGGCAGTATATTTAATTTTTGACCAAATGCAAATTGTTTCTCGTTATTCATAAACGGATCAACATCCTTTGTTTTAAAAGGGGATTTTTTTAGATCAAGCCGCTGGTAGTACAATTCCGGGTTAGGGCTCCGAAAGTAAATTGCAGGAGCCGTTCCGGGCTACAGGCAACAGGAAAAGAAACTGCAAGGAGTGTAGGCAGGGTTTTTGATATCATGCATATGGGGGTATCAGGAGAGGGGCAAAGCTAATCCTTCAAGTGTCTGGCATATGTATGACATTTGGAAAAATCGGCGTGTATATCCCCTATAGCAGTATGCTATCGGAATCTTGTTCCCCTCTCATTAGCGGAAAGAGGAACCGCAAGCCCGTCGACCGTTTCGCCCTGATCCTGAGCCTGAGCCTATCCGAAAATACTGGCGTTGCAAGGGCAAGTAAAATGCTGGTGCACCCGTTCGGACAACGGATGAAGGGATGAATCTCTGCTGGCCGCTGCTCTTGATCTCACAATTGGTCCTGGCTCCCATAGTCATGACAATCCTCCTTTCCCCGGTTTATCCCGATCTATCCCCTGCTCCCTTGACGGGAGGTTTGAGTACGCATTCCCCCATATCGAAAGTGAGCCTGTCACCTCCATAATTCCAGATGGCGGTAAAGGGTGCTTTCTTTTCATCTGCGTCACCCTCCATTTCGCTGGTTTTGATGGTCAGGGAGACGACAAGCGGTTTGTTTTTCGGATGAATGACCGGGACCAGCCTGCCGATAGCAGTAATCGCGCCCCCCGCTTTCACGGTAAAAGCTTTGGTTTTGGCCGAGTAGCAGTTGGTCCAGAGGCAGGCAGACAACTCATTGGTTTTTGCGTTATAAAGAAACGACTCCTCGTGCTGAAAATCCTCCGTCACCCGCTCGCACTGATCCGCGGTACATTCATACTTGACACTCGCCCTGCAATCGAACTCTCCCTTTTGCTGGGCTAAAATTCCCGGAGAGAACAGCAACGATACCAGCAGCGTCGGGTACGCAAACGGTGCAAGATGCCTGGCGCAGGAATGAGAGCAGCAATCACGGCTCTGCAATGGTGAATCCCCACTCCCGCAACTGGGAGATAAAAGATGGCAGGTCTCTCGCGGTTCCGGCAAGTACATGCATGAGGATATTGAATGAAACCTTGCGGGGCATCTGGGTAAACTGCTCCTCGATGTAGGCTATCTTTTCCTCACCCAATCCCTGGGGAGCTTTCCAGTCCTCCGTATCGATATCCCAGGTAACGATAGTGAGTGACAACTTCTCGGCAACTCGGACAAGCTCCGGATCGAGGTGACCACGAAAACCGCCCGCACCATAAGGCGGCCGGATTTTGGTGGGCCGGACCCCGCTGATTTCTTCGATAATATCCTGCGTTCGTTCAAGTTCCTGGCGCACTTCCTCCTCCGTCTCCTGCGCGAGATTGGGATGGCTCCAGGAGTGATTCTGGATATCGTGTCCTTGATCAGCAATCATCCTTGTTGCCTCCGGAAATTGCCTGACTTCATCGCCAAGAACGTAAAACTCCGCCTTGATATCATTTTCGCGCAGCGTTTCCAGAATGCTTTCCAGCGCACTCACAGGCCCCGGCCCATCGTCAAAAGAAAGGACTATCCGTTTTCCGTCACCGAGCATGTTTTCCCTCCTGATAATACTGGCGGTCGCCTGAACTCTTCAAGCTCCTTATCTCCGGCGTATGGACTTTTCCTGCTATATTATCGATATAGACGATATTTTCATGTCTTGCCCGTCTTTTAGCCATCAGCCCGGAACCGGCGGCACTCAATCAAACGTCATGACTTTCAGCCTGCACGGCTATACGAGTGACCAAACCAGTCACATTACGAGCTTTTATAAGGAGATATGACATGGGCCAGTATCAAATTGCTGTAGTGGTGGGCAGTCTTCGCCGCGACTCATTCAACCGCAAACTGGCTGACGCCTTGATAAAGCTGGCCCCGCCGGAATTTACATTCAAATACCTGAACATCGGCGACCTACCGCTATACAACCAGGATGACGATGAAAATCAGGCCGAGTCGGTCAAACGGTTGAAGGCTGAAATTGCCGGAGCCCAAGGCCTGCTATTCGTCACACCCGAATACAACCGGTCCATGCCGGGCGTGCTCAAGAACGCACTCGATCATGCTTCCCGTCCGTATGGGCAGAATGCATGGGCAGGCAAACCAGGGGGAGTGATCGGCGCTTCCATTGGCTCTATCGGCACAGCCATAGCGCAGCAGCACTTGCGCAACTCCCTTGCTTACCTGGACGTTCCCACTCTGGGCCAGCCAGAAGCGTTCATACATGTAAAAGAAGGGTTGTTTGACAAGGATGGGAACATCGGCAATGAAGACAGCAGGAAATTCCTGCAGAACTGGATGAACCGCTATGTCGATTGGGTGAAAAGGCATGCTGCCTGATTATGACAGTTTCCTTTTCATTCCTTGCCGGGAATGATGGTTGCATTCAGATATCGAGACATATCTTGCCAAAGTGCCGGTTGGTTTCCTGATAGCGAAAAGCCTCCACGAGTTCTTCCAGCGGGAAATGACGATCGATTATCGGCCGCAGTCCGGTAGCTTCGATTGCCCGGATCATCTCGATTTGGTGACGGCGGCTGCCAACGACCAGCCCCTGAAGGCGCAGTTGCCGTGTCAACGCAGAGAGCAACGGCAGCGTTCCGGTCATACCCGAGAGAATGCCGACTACGGCGATGTGTCCGCCGATGCGCGCCGCCACCATCGACTGAGCCAGCGTGGCAGGTCCTCCCACTTCAATCACATGGTCGACCCCGCGTCCCGCTGTCAATTCACGTACCAGATCACCCCAGTTTTCATGTTTCCGGTAATTGATGAGATGGTCTGCGCCAAGCGTTTCCAGGCGGGCAAGTTTCTCGTCACTGGAAGAGGTGGCTATTACCGTTGCTCCTGCCACCTTCGCGAATTGCAAGGCAAATACTGAAACTCCACCGGTTCCCTGAATCAGTACCGTTTCGCCTGGCTTCAATGGACCGTCTACCATTAGTGCCCGCCACGCTGTTAAACCCGCGCACGTAAGAGTAGCTGCCTCCGCATGGCTATAACCTTTCGGGGCGTGAGTGAAACCGATAGCGGCCATTGTCACTTGCTGGCATGCAAAACCATCGACGCCATCCCCCGGAACGGTGCTCATGTCATCAATCTCGGCTTGTCCTTCCTGCCAACCTGGAAAGAAGGTACTGACAACATGGTCACCTATTGCAAATTCGTTAACGCCTTCCCCCACGGCAACAACCTCTCCCGCTCCGTCGGACATTGGAATACGCGGCACTGTGGGTGGCCACATCCCGCTTACCACTGCGTAATCATGGTAGTTCAATGAGCTTGCCCGAATCCTGACGGTAATCTCGCCTGCTTTTGGCGCCATTGATTCGCATGTGCCCAGCGTTACACGATCAAATCCACCGCCCGGTTGCACATAGATTACCTTGTTGGTCATCGCTTGCCTCTCATTCGAAACGTGCGTTGGTTGAGTCCAAAAGAATGTTTAGTATATATACTTGATTCCGGACAAAATAACCATTAACACCATATTGTAGACAGAGTTTCTTCACCGCAGAAATTCCGGTTTTCTTACGATTACTAAATGCCGAGCCCGTTTTTTCTAGTGAACAAAGGAATAATTCATGGACCCAAAACCGGTCAGCAATACGATTAATATAATTAGCTCGAAAGATTTATTCACCCGCATCAACTGGCTCGAGCAGCAACTCAATTACCGGTGCTCCGATGCATACTCTGAAGAACTGAAGACGTTGCAAGCGTTTGCCAAAAATGTCGATGCCGCTGCCTCCGTTTCAACCTACGACAAAGGGTCGAACCTCATTCGCAACAGCTACTTCGAGGATTATAGAAAAGTGCTGGAAGCAACGAATACGGAAGCGGCACGCTTCGCCCCGGTCAATTTCGACAGTGTGATTTACTGGCTGCAACTGTGAACACCGACCATCTCCTCACAATCCCCCGAATCCCTGCGCTGGATTCCGGATCAAGCCCGGAATGACGGGATTCATAGTATTTTCTGACCGGATCAATAACTATCGAAGCGCTGCAAGTCTTCGTTTCACTTCATCTGAGCCACCTGTAAATGATCGAATGTGCCTCAGCGTACAGAACGGCAGGAAGGATTTCTCTATCCTGTTTTTAAAGGCAATATTCAGGTTTTCATCAGGAGATAAAGATGGATAACGAGCGAATCATAAGCATGTTGAACGGTCTCATCGATATTTCGCGTGATGGTGCAGAAGGCTTCAAAACCTGCGCGGATGATATCAACGATCCCGAGTTGAAGATGTATCTTCGAAATCGGGCACAGAGCTGTGAGGAGGCGGTGCGTGATTTAAGTGTAGAAGTCAGGCGTTACGGCGGAGATCCCGATAAAAGCGGTACCGCTACCGGCACATTGCATCGCATGTGGGTTGACTTGAAGACGGCAATCACCAGCAACGATAACCTGGCAGTGCTTGAAGAATGCGAGCGGGGCGAAGCCGCTGCCGTGATGGCCTATGACAACGCGCTCAGAGAAGAAATGCCGTTCGATCTGCGCGCGCTGCTTGACAGGCAATACGAAGGTGTTAAAAGAAATCATGATCGCGTCCGTCATCTGCGCGATGCGGCGCGGCATGGCATCAAAGCGGTTTGAGAACGCAGTTCACCATGACTCATTTTTTTACCTGCGGGTGGGAAGCAAAGCCCGTCCAATAGCCAAGGCGTAACCGGCCAGACGTTCCTCTGTCCGGCCATCGATCTCCTGGTTGCGGAACTCAACCATCATCCGGGAAATCGGTTTCCTATCTCCCCTATCGAACCTCGCTATTTCGATACGCGGTATAGGGAAATCTTGCTTTTATCCTGTTTTTCCAAGGTAGCCGTGTTGCCATCGGCATTCAGGTTAAAGGAGCTCGCACCGGTTTCCGAAAAGCCGGCACACCCGTTGGTGTCATAGGTAAACCCTTTGATGCTTAAAGCCTTGCTCCCGGCATCGTACGTGTACGAGGCGAACTCGACACCAGGCCCGCAATTTTCAGCGTGCTCCGGGTTGCCGATCGGATCAACCATCATGAACTTTCCGTTGGAAAAGAAAAAGTAAGTCTGGGTCTTGATATTCGCCCGGTCCGCCGCCCACGTCCCCACGATGCCCTTCGGTTCATTTTCCATGGCTGAATAGCGGCTCTCCTTGATCTCCGTCTTGATCGGCTCTTTGTCCGAACTGATCTCCAGGGTTCCCGCGATGTGGAAAAGCTCCCCAAACAGACTCGCTTGTTTCTTCTCTCTTTGAACCGTCACGATATCCGAATTAATCAGGTCGGAACCGTCCGTGCGTACCCGCACTGTCGGCCGGGGATTGGACAAACCAGCCTGAAGGTTGGTATCGATC
Organism: Nitrosospira sp. TNL300; assembly: GCF_055385915.1. Classification (NCBI taxonomy): domain Bacteria; kingdom Pseudomonadati; phylum Pseudomonadota; class Betaproteobacteria; order Nitrosomonadales; family Nitrosomonadaceae; genus Nitrosospira; species Nitrosospira sp. TNL300. The sequence goes on from NZ_AP041005.1 coordinate 1,792,229, forward strand.
GCCGGTTTGCTCACGAATTTGAATCCCCTGGTATCAAATTCTGATACACCTGCCACACCGTACTCCACACCCGCCTTGCTGACCAGCTTACCGCCACAAACGCGGTTGGCATCGCAGGAATCATCCGGCGTGGCTTCACCGTTCAGGTACTCACCCCCTCCGCTGGTGGAGATACGAATTACAGAGGCGGATGTCCCATCATGCTTGACCCAGATGTTGGAACTCAGCATGGGAATGCCTTGTGAAAGGAAATGTGCCCTGGCCTGATCCGCCGTCTTCACAGCACCACTCACGACCCCCGCCTCCCTGGCCTTCTGCAATTCAGCAGAAGCTGCAAACGCAGCCGGAGCGCTATCCAGATTGATGGAAGCTGTGACTGCGGCCGCGGCATTGGGAGGAATGGAGATACCATTATCGGGATTGCCATCGATATCGAGCGATTGCAGCAGAATAAGCAGGTTTTGCAGTTTATTCGCGCTTTCTCCCGCGAGTTCCATGGGAGTTATGATACCTGCTCCCTTCACTTTCCCCAGAGCCAGACCACCCAGCTTGAACTCCACCGTATCACCATGACTGTATTTGAAGATTCCGTTTTCATCCGTATTGGCGGCAGCACCCGAAGACGCGGCATAACCTACACCGCTTACCGCGGTGTCCAGCAGCTTGCCGGTAGTCGGGCCTGTTCCGGTTTTTCCCCCACCGTTGCTGCTGCTGCCGCCTGTTGCCGGTCCGCTTCCATTACCGCACGCAGCGACGCTCAACACCAATGCAATGGGGACTAAATGCGCTCTCAAGCGATTCCCTCTTCTCCGATTAAGCTCCATTCAGATGATTCCTTCCAATCTAGTTGACCCAATATCATATCAGTTCTGCAGAGGTAATGGATGTATTGCCCGCGATGGATATGGGACTAGTTATTGATAAAGCATGCGATCAAAAAGTAAGAGAATACAAGCAGGGAAACAACAGATAAAAAATCAATCGAATTACACTCGCGCACCTTATCCGTATTGCGACTTGTACGATCTTGGATACCTCCAGAATGGAAACTTGTTCTATCAAGAGGAATTGCGGGACAGCTATTGGAATGCGATGGCAAGAACGAGTGTACTTTAGTCCAATGGAAAAAGCGGGCAGAATCCTTAAAGATATTAGCAAACTAGGGATGAGGTAGAGCTTGACGGATGATAGTACAGTTCAAACTGTACTAACTGTACTCTAATCAGGATAAAGAATCGATTTTTGAAAAGGCAATAGCAATAAGTAGGAAGGTAAAAGCCCGGCGGTTAAACCGCCGGGCGGGTACGTTCAGGTCATTTGACCTTTACTTATTGTAGCAACGGCTCTCACCCCGGATGAGCTACAACCATGACATTATGAGGGATAAAATTTTGCCGAGCAAGTCGAAAAAACAGAAGAATGCAGAGCCGCTAACTTTCGGGCTGGATATAGGGATTGCTTCCGTTGGATGGGCAGTACTTTCGCCCGAGCGGATCATAGATTTGGGAGTGCGCGCTTTCGACAGGGCTGAAACGACAGACGGCAAACCGCTGAACCTCGCAAGACGAACAGCTCGGCTGACACGACGCCGTCTGCGTCGCCGCGCATCGCGACTCATTAAACTTGCCGAATTACTTAAGCATGAAGGCTTGATTAACAACGCCCGCATATTCAAAGAACAAAAGCCCTTTCATAAATCGTTGTGGCAACTGCGAGTGGAAGGATTAGAACGTAAGCTCGATACCGAGGAGTGGGCAAGAGTTATATACCATCTTTGCAAACATCGCGGCTTCCATTGGACTAGTCGCGCGGAGGAAAAAGCTGCCGAAAGTGATAGCAAAGGCGAAGGCGGCAAGGTCAAGGATGGCCTTGCTGGAACAGAAAAACTAATGCGAGAAAAAAACTATCGTACGGTTGCCGAAATGGTATTAGCGGAGTTTCCCAAGGCTCAAAGGAACAAACAAGGAGACTACAGCAAGGCACTCTCCCGGATATTGCTCGCAAAGGAGTTGGCGTTGCTGTTCCAGCATCAGCGTGAGTTGGACAATGTATTCGCTTCTAAGGCAATAGAAGAGAAAATTCTCGGCAACGGTGACAAGAAAACTGGCTTGTTCTGGGAACAGAAACCCGCTCTTTCGGGAAAAGATTTATTAAAAATGCTGGGGAATTGCACATTCGAAAAGACCGAATATCGCGCGCCCAAAGCGAGCTTTACTGCTGAACGTCATGTCTGGCTAACGCGGCTCAACAATTTAAGAGTTATCGACAAAGGCATTGTTCGGGGGCTCAATGAGCAGGAGCGGAAAATTGCGCTACCCCTTCCTTACCAGCAAGTCGGCGAACTAACCTACAAACAGTTGCGAACTGCGCTAGTGAAATCCGGTTACTTGTCCGACTCGTTTCGTTTTATCGGTCTCGAAAAAACGAATACTGGAGAAAAAGCAAAGGACTCTGAAACTGCCGTCTTAGTTAAGCTTCCAGGGTGGCAACAACTTCGTGCAACGGTGCAAAAAGCAGGCTTGAAAACGGAGTGGGAAGGTATAGCTGCAACTGCACTCGAAGGGCAGCCGAAACTGCTCGATGAAATAGCTTGGGTATTGAGTGTATTCAAAGAAGACGACGAAGTAAGTGAGGAGTTGTGCAAACTAGCTCTTCCGAGTGTTGAGAAGATGTCCAAAGCTCTGCTGGATATTCGTTTTGATAAATTTCACTCGCTCTCAATAAAGGCACTGCGTCACATTGTCCCGCGCATGGAAACAGGCTTGCGTTACGATGAAGCCTGCGAGCCGCGGTACCACCACAGCCAATTACATCAAGCAGGCCAAAACAAGCATATATATTTGCCACCGTTCTATTCGGGCCGCGATAAGGTCGGCGGTATGAAGTTCACGGAGGATATGAGTATCCCCCGAAATCCGGTTGTGTTACGCGCGCTTAACCAGGCGCGCAAGGTGGTGAATGCTCTCATCCGAAAATACGGTTCTCCTCACGGAGTGCGCATTGAAATGGCACGCGATTTATCGCGTCCTTTGGATGAACGCAAAAAAATCCAAAAAACACAGGAGGAGTTCCGGGATCGCAACAAGAAGGATAAAGCTCTCTTCGCAGCGGAGTTCAATTCTATCACTGCGTTGAACGGTAAAAACTTCGAAAAATGGCAACTCTATCGCGAACAGCAAGGCAAGTGCACTTATTCCATTGAGCCGCTTGATATTCACCGTCTGTTTGAGCAGGGGTATGTCGAAATAGACCATGCCCTGCCCCGCTCCCGGAGCTTTGATTACAGCAAGAATAACAAGGTTCTGGTATTTGCCAAGGAAAATCAAAACAAAGGTAATCGTACCCCTTATGAATATCTGGGTGGCGCAGAAAATAGTGATCGTTGGCGCCAATACGTCGCCTTTGTCGAATCTAACAAATCTTATCGCCTTGCCAAGCGCAGCCGTTTGCTGCGGAAGAATTTCGGAGAAAAAGAAGCCAAGGAGTTTCGAGATCGAAATCTCAACGATACGCGCTATATCTGCCGTTTTTTCAAAAATTACGTCGAGCAGTATTTGCAGTTGGCTACAGATAGTGAAGAAAAACGATGCGTGGTACTCAGCGGCCAACTGACGTCTTTCCTGCGCACCCGATGGGGATTCTCCAAATCACGAGTAGAAAGCGATCGCCACCATGCATTGGATGCCGCGGTTGTAGCCGCATGTAGCCATGACATGGTCAGACACTTGTCGGATTATTCGCGACGAAAAGAACTATCTCGAGTGAGCAAAGACTTTGTGGATCCTGCAACAGGAGAAGCGGTTAACCCTGCATTACTCAAACAATTACGCGAGCATTTCCCAGAACCGTGGCCTCACTTTCGGGACGAACTGCTCGCGCGCTTGCAGATAAATGATCCGGAATTGCTGCGTAAAAAAATAGAACCGCTTGGCACATACCCGCGGGACACAATCGACGCATTGCGTCCATTGTTCGTCTCACGTGCTGTTAATCGGCGGACAGGTGGAGAAATCCATAAGGCGCAGATATTCTCAGTAAAAAATAATGATCCTACCAAAGCACTCGAAAGAGTTCCGCTGCGCTCTCTTACTTTAGCCAAACTGGAAAGGATGGTAGGCAAGCATGATCCACGGAATAAGGCATTGTATGAAGTCTTGAAAGACCGGCTGAATAGCTTCGGCAACGATCCGGATAAAGCGTTCGGACCGCAACAACCAAAACTGGTAAAACCCAGCAAGGTTGGAGATAAGGCTCCGGAAATTCGTTCGATTCGGGTGGAAGTGACACAAAATTCCGGGCTAATGCTTCGGGGGGGAATTGCCGACCTCGGCAACATGATGTGGGTGGATATCTTTCGACATGAAACACAGGGATATTCAGTAGTACCCCGGTATCAAGCAAGCGTCGACAAGATACGTGGAGTTTCAGAAAATCGCACCGGATACACCTTTTGTTTTAGCCTCACAAAAAATGACTTTGTCGAAATCAACATTGGCGGCGAAACTGTTCGGGGTTATTTCGTTCTGTATGAAAGCGATGGTCGCATGAGATTACGGATGCACGACCAACCTCAGCTTGAGAAGTATTTTTTTCGAAAATCGATTACTAGCGCAAAATCGATCACAAAGTTTCACGTCGATATTCTAGGTTGCATTTACCCTGCCTCGCCTGAGAAGCCTCATGACCTGGCGTAGCGTAGTGATCTCGCGACCCGCAAAACTCAGGCGAGAACATTACTCGCTGGTAGTCGAACAGGAGAACGCTGCGTTTGTTCCCTTAGAGGACATCGCAGTAATCGTACTTAATCATCGCGAGATCACGCTCACGCATCCCGTGCTCTCGGCTTGTGGCGAATATGGCATCAGTTTGTTTGCAACTGGCGCCACACATCAACCGAGCGGCGTGTTTCTGTCCTTTTTGCCTCATTCTCGTGCAACTCGATGGCTGCGCCTGCAGCTGGGCTTACAAAGACCCGTTGCAAAGCAGTCATGGGCAACAATTGTGCGGAAAAAAATTGCCAATCAAGCAGCCTGCTTGAGGCTTGCCGGATGCGAAGGTGCAGACAGATTGGATTCTTATGCGAGAAGAGTACGTTCCGGCGATAGCAATAATTTAGAGGGACAAGCGGCCGCCTTCTATTTTTCGAATCTTTTCGGCAAAGACTTTTATCGCAGTCAAGCCTCCTTCACAAATTCAGCTTTGGATTATGGTTACGCGGTGTTACGTGGAACTATTGCGCGCGGATTAGTAGCGCACGGCTTTATGCCATCGCTAGGCTTATTCCATGCGAGCGAACAGAATGCCTTCAACCTCGCCGATGACGTAATTGAGCCGTTTCGCCCGGTGGTTGATCTGTTTGTGAGCAGGCTCGCCACACCGTTGGATGGAGAATTGCACACCCAAGAAAAAGCAGCTCTGGTCGGAATATTGAATATAGATGTACAAATGCCGCGCGGAAAAATGTCCGTAATATCAGCGATTGAGCAAACGGTGAAGAGTATTGCCCGAGTTTATGACGGCGGTAATGAAACTTTGCTCGAACTACCCAGCCTCATCGGGACAGATCAGCACCGCTTAGAGTGCTGAACCATGAGTGCAGAGACACGAAGGTATATGCGCTTGCTCGTATTCTTCGATCTGCCGGTTGTAACTAAAGCCGAACGTCGGGCTTATACGCTGTTCCGCCGTTTTCTCATTAACGACGGCTACGATATGATCCAATTTTCGGTATACGGCCGGATCCTCAATGGAAGTGATGCTTTGGAGAAGCACTTCAAGCGGCTGATCGATAACTTGCCGCCGGAAGGCTCTGTGCGATGCCTGAGTGTGACAGAAAAACAGTTTGCAAGCATGAAGCTCCTCGTCGGTCTGCCGCTTTTCCAGGAAAAAACGATTAAAGCTAACCAAATGCTGCTGTTCTGATAAATATTTTTCAAGCACAATCCTCGCCAAATCCATGCTGGACAAGGGTGTGCTCGAAGGCTATTGTAGTTCATCCGGGGTGAGAGAGGGAGCTACAACCCAGGGACAGCGATAGAGAACCGGCCTGCCATTGTAGTTCATCCGGGGTGAGAGAGGGAGCTACAACCCATTGAAGCTTTCTCCACGAACGCGCTGAATTGTAGTTCATCCGGGGTGAGAGAGGGAGCTACAACGTTTCGATTCTGATTGCGTTAGCACCAGCTATTGTAGTTCATCCGGGGTGAGAGAGGGAGCTACAACCGAAGGGCAACGTGCCGGTTTCAGCGCTGGATTGTAGTTCATCCGGGGTGAGAGAGGGAGCTACAACATAACCAGATTGCGAAGCACTGCTTCGTTCATTGTAGTTCATCCGGGGTGAGAGAGGGAGCTACAACCCGCTTCATCAACGCTCCCCCATTGCTCAAATTGTAGTTCATCCGGGGTGAGAGAGGGAGCTACAACGCAGGATGCTGTTTTATGGCTAGCGGGAGGATTGTAGTTCATCCGGGGTGAGAGAGGGAGCTACAACCAAAACTGCTCCGATAGAGTTGGCTTATGGATTGTAGTTCATCCGGGGTGAGAGAGGGAGCTACAACAGATGGGAAAAGATACGCATAGAACTCATTATTGTAGTTCATCCGGGGTGAGAGAGGGAGCTACAACACTGGCGTGTATCCGTGCTGCCAGTAAATAATTGTAGTTCATCCGGGGTGAGAGAGGGAGCTACAACTCTTTCACTTGCTTCCCTCCTCCAAATACCATTGTAGTTCATCCGGGGTGAGAGAGGGAGCTACAACACGCTCTGCGAAGAAACTGCGTTTGAGCATATTGTAGTTCATCCGGGGTGAGAGAGGGAGCTACAACGCCGCAGAACCCGCTATCGCCGCAGCAAGAATTGTAGTTCATCCGGGGTGAGAGAGGGAGCTACAACCCATCATGCTGAGGTTCAGCCACCCTAAACATTGTAGTTCATCCGGGGTGAGAGAGGGAGCTACAACACATTTGCCGTTGCCACGCCGCTGGCAACCATTGTAGTTCATCCGGGGTGAGAGAGGGAGCTACAACCTGATACATGCAAATCCTATTTCCAGGTATATTGTAGTTCATCCGGGGTGAGAGAGGGAGCTACAACCCTATGGATGGGAGTCTGCACGGGTCTGGCATTGTAGTTCATCCGGGGTGAGAGAGGGAGCTACAACAATCGGACGAGAGATACCAAGCCTTGGCAGATTGTAGTTCATCCGGGGTGAGAGAGGGAGCTACAACGGTGACCAAGGTTCCCCACCTCGCTAGTGTATTGTAGTTCATCCGGGGTGAGAGAGGGAGCTACAACCTTGATCTGGAAACAGCACAGCCAGTTTCCATTGTAGTTCATCCGGGGTGAGAGAGGGAGCTACAACATACTTGGGGGGATGACACACTGAACCCGAATTGTAGTTCATCCGGGGTGAGAGAGGGAGCTACAACCAATCAGAATAAAAGAGCCATTTCCTGGACATTGTAGTTCATCCAGGGTGAGAGAGAGCTACAATATGCTGGCGCGTCCTAAGAAGCAAGGTTGAGATATAATTGAGCGGTAAAGTCCAGAAGACTGCCTCTTTGTGATTTTACGAACTCAGGTTCAGTAACGCTGAATCTTCCATTCCCTTATGTTTTATTAAAGAACATTGATACCAACAAATATCAAGGAGAACGATTAATGCGTAAATTCCAGGCCCTTGCAGCTTCGCTCGCTTTCACCTGCTCCATTCCGCTGGCACTTGCCGCCGAAGGAACCGTTGCAATTTCTTCACCTGCGGAAGGCGCCAAATTCAACCCGAAGACGGACATCGAGCTGGTCTATGACATCTCGCTGGGAGACAAGGGCGACCACACTCATCTCTATATCGATGAGAAGGAAATCCTGACGCTGCGTAATCTGAAGGGAAGCCAATCCCTGGGAACACTTGCAGCGGGGAAACACGAAATATGCGTCAAGGTGGTAAACAAGGCGCATACGCCCATCGGCCCGCAAAAGTGCGTCAACGTCAATGTAGAAGCATAGGTGTTTGAAAACCTCAACTATGCCATAGTGCAGTTGGTGCATAATTTCGGCGCCGCTGCCGTGGTGGGTTTTCCAGTCCTTGGGTGGTACATCTCGGGGCAGGCCAGCCCTGTGCTACGTAAGTTTGCCTGGATAGTCGGGTTGAGCTGGGCAGTTCAGGCGATGAGCGGTGCAGGGTTTGGTGCAGTGAGTTACTACTATTACCAGACATTCCCCGAGCTGCACGGCGTCGCCTTTACTGCATTACTGATCAAGATTCTCTGTGCCGCAGGGGGAGTGGTCATTGCAGTGAAGTATTTGCGTCAGTCGGCCACATGGACGCCTAAACGGCGCCGTAGTGCCTGGGGGCTGCTCAGCCTCCTGGGTGTAACGGCGCTGTCCGCCGCCGCATTCTTGCGCTGGTATGCGTGATTTGACCCCACGGTGAGCCACATCCGTCGCGAGGTCCTTCGAATTGTGCGCCTCCTGACCCGTGAGAAAAGTGTGACTCCACCCACCTTGGCCTGCTCGTTCTATCGGGGCTGAAGTCGCTCGCAAAACTCCGCCGCCAGGTCGGTGAGAAGCAAACGGTAAACCTCGTTCATATATTCCACTGCTTCTGTGTTCACGGATTCCCATGAGCCGGACCATTCCACGAAGGTCCTGTCATCCGTCGTCACCGGGAGCAGATGCAGGTTGCCCACGTAATCTTGAATCTCTCCTGATGAAACCGGGGAAGGCCCTTCGTTCATGGAATACATCATCCGACGCTCGATCTCGCTGTAGGCGATCAACGTATCCAGGAATTCCCCGTTTAACAGCCTCCTTGCCCCCACCGAATATCCATCGCCCTCGCCCACCTTTTCGCACGACTTGACCAGCGAAGGTGCCCAGGAGAAGTCGTGGAAGTTCCGTATCCTGGACCAGACCTGCTCAATTGGAGCATCGACGACAATGGAGTTGTATACTTTTGGCATGATTATCCTCTCTCTTGTTTTTTCAGCCCGACTCTGGCGGATTTGTCACCCGCTTTTTCGGGCAGATTTCACCGCGGCCGAATACCGGTCGTTTTTAAGCTAACATATATCACATCATATCGACAGAACAATGTGCTGAGCAGAAACATCGGTGTTGGGCTCCGCTTTTCTTCGTCATACTGCTACCGCAGTGTTGCTCCTCCTATGCAGCGGCTGCGTTCATACCGTGCCATTCCGGGACGCAGCCGGAAATATCATTCCCGGCAGTATCGCCAGCATGGAAACGATTACCATTGGCGGCATTCCTCAAAGCATCTGGTTTCGCGGAATATCCATTTCCAATCCTCCCCTGATTCTCCTACACGGCGGGCCGGGCGCCAGCGAGTCAGCGCTCTTTCGCCACTATAATTCCCCGCTTGAACAGCATTTCACTGTCGTGTATTGGGAGCAGCGAGGAACGGGTCGATCATTCCATTCCAATATACCTCCTGAATCCATGTCCATTGCACAGTTCGTGCTCGATCTGGACGAGGTCGTAGAACAGGTAAGACACAGATTCAACAAAGAAAAGGTGATATTGGTCGGCCACTCGTGGGGTACGGTGCCGGGGATAATCTATGCTTCGCAGCATCCCGAAAAAGTCTCCGCTTATGTGGGTATTGCCCCAGTGGCCGATGTGCCGGAAGGTCGCCGCTTATCCTACGATTTCGCCCTGTCCGAAGCGAAAAATAGGGGAAATGCCAAGGCGGTTTCGGAACTGGAAGCCATCGGGCCGCCGCCCTACGCCTCTGTCGATGAAAGGTTGACAACTGCCAGATGGGTGGAGCGGTTCGGCGGCATATTCCATACCAATCTGTCGACAGGTAAGCTGATATGGACGGCACTCAATACCGATGAGGCGAACCTGGTTGACCTTATCAGGTTTGGTCAGGGCAATCGCTTTTCTCTCGTGCAACTGGAGAATGAAATATCCAGGCTCAATCTGAGCGAACACTACCGCTCATTCAAGGTACCCATATTCTTCCTGCTTGGGCGTTATGACATGCATGTTCCTGCGCTCCTGGCGGAGCGATATTTTGAAAAGATCAAAGCGCCCTGCAAGCACATGATGTGGTTTGAGAACTCTGCGCATAACCCACCCTTCGAGGAACCGGCAAGGTTCAACCGTCTACTGATTGAAGAAGTATTACCGGTTGCAAATCAGTAGGGTCAGCGTCGATTGATCGTTAGAAAAGAGCCAGTTTATCGAAGACTCCATTTGATCAATCGACTCTCCTATTGATTCTGTTTCCCCGTATTTTTCTTGTAGTTTTCGAAATGAGGGCTATATTTAACAGCAGAAGCTCTGCCCGGCGAGATTGAGCTAGTCTTACGGTGCTTATCCTTAATATGCCGGATGCTGGTGTCAGATGGTATATGCCAAGGGATGGCGGTATATGCCAAGGGATGGCGAAACAGTCTCCCCTCAGATCGTTTAAAAGTCGTGAAAAAATGTTTGAATCTTAAAGACGATATCGGTTTAACATTTGCTCTTTCCCATCTATTAACCCTTAACCTGATGCCTGCCGCTAAATATGAGAGGAAACCGGATGAAAACGCTCTCGACCGCTTTCTTTTTATCTCTCTTGTTCAGTATGACACACGTTGCTTACGCACAGCAGACAAAGTGGCGGACATTCAGTGAAGAGGCAATATCACTTTACAAGAAGGGCGAATATGACAAAGCGGTAGCCGCCGTCAAGAAATCGCTCGCGGTTGCGGAAAAAGAATATGGTCCTGATCATCCTGATACTGCCACCAGCCTGAACAACCTTGCGGAGTTGTACCGCGACCACAAAAAGTTTACCCAGGCGGAGCCGCTCTATAAGCGTGCTGCGGCAATCCGGGAAAAGCACTTTGGACCAAATCATTCCCTGGTTGCAAGAACCCTGAATGGGCAGGCTGAACTCTACCGCGCCCAGAACCGTTTCGGGGACGCCGAGCCGCTTTACAAGCGGGCACTGGCCATCCGGGAAAAATCCCATAGGCCAGACCATCCGGACATCACGCAGACCCTGAACAATCTTGCGGAACTGTATTGCGTCCAGGAACGGTACGCGTCGGCTAAAGCGCTTTACGGGCGCTTGCTTCCGATACGGGAAAAAGCGCTCGGTTCCGACCATCCTGGTCTGGCAGCAGGTCTGCACAATCTTGCATTGATCCACGAGAACGAAGGCCGACATACCCAGGCCGAACCGCTCTACAAGCGCGTGCTGGCGATCCGCGAGAAGGCCCTGGGCCGGAATCATCCCGACGTGGCGCAGGATTTGAGCATTCTTGCGGAACTTTATCGCACGCAAGGCCGCTATGCACTGGCTCAACCCCTTTATGAACGTTCACTGGCAATCTTTGAAAAAGTTGCCGGAAAGCACCACCTTGATGTTGCCACTATCCTGAATAACCTTGCGTTCATCCATCACAAGCAGGGGCAATACGCACAGGCAGAACCGCTTTACAAACGGGCACTGGCAATCTGTGAAAAGTCGCTTGGCACCGATCACCCTACCACACGGATAACCCGGGATAATCTTGCCGGACTTCGTATCGCAATGGATCGACTTACCCCGGATGACGAACCGGAGCGGCAGGTAGCGCGGTTCAAGTGGTTCAGTAATATAATGGGCCGGCCGTGAGCCTGATCCACGAGCAAACGAAAAATAAAGGTTTCGGATTCCTTGGGAGGTTTTTGCCTTATTTTCTCCAGCACGGGCACATTTCCGAATCAATAGTCAGACTGCGGTTTCCGAATCTCCAGTAAGAGATTATTGAACACGCTCTAAAGCGCCGACACGTATATTATTAAAGGAAACGGGCATAGCGTTCTTAAAATAAGATAGTCTATTTGGTTGATCCTCAGCTTACCTCCTCCGCCTCGCAAAAACCAGCCGTTGCAGTATCAGCTTTCAGTTCTTGTTCTTGTTTTCGTTTCTGTTGAGCCTCAGATAAAAGCCTCTTCCAGTCTCTGACTTGTTCGGGCTTGCTGCCACCGGTACATCTTGGGATGCGTTATCCGCCAGTCTCATCGTAAGGGCAATGCGCTACGCTTTTCATCGACTTCCAGCACTTTGACCTTGACCACCTGCCCCACCTTGACGACCGTGTGTGGGCCTTTCAAAAACTTGTCAGCCAATGCGGCGATGTCGTTTCTGAAGGAGATTGTTGTTTTCCCCTCGATGTCGAAAGACTTTTCAGATGATCGAATGAAGAAAGAAGCTCATCTGCCAAGCAGTTGAAAACATAGCCTTTTAAAAATAGGCATGATTTTTGCTCCTCATATATAGAGCTGTGAGGCATATCAAGCAGCTCATTTATATTCGTAATGAACATACAAGAGGAAGCAAAAAATGCCAACAAAAAAAACCATGATCCATGTAACGACAGGGGTTTTTTTCACTGCCATGAGCCTGACCTCTTCCACCAGCGTTGCGGCTCTTATCAGCGCTTCCGTCGGGGGAACTCCCATCAGTGATGCAGTTTATGAAAATTTCAACAACCTCTCCTCCTCAGGAGGACTTTCCAGTAAGGGTATTTACGTTACGTTCAGTGGAACAGACTCGGGTACGGCAGCCCTTCCAGATGTTTCTGGAAAATACGCCGCCCCTTACGTGATCAGTGCTAGCGATCATCTGTTTAATGATATTCCTCAGGAAGACGGACCAAATCTTACACAATATCTGGTCACCGGTATCGGTTCGGTTACGCTCGACCTAAACGCATATCATCAATACTTCGGCCTTCTGTGGGGATCAGTGGATAGCTACAACACTTTGTCTTTCTACGACGGCAATACACTCCTTTTCGACTTCACCGGCCTGGATGTCACCCATCTGGCAAATGGCGATCGGGGAGCAAATGGCACTTTTTATGTAAACATTACTTCGGATGTGAAGTTTAACAGGGTGATAGCCTCAAGCTCGCAATATTCCTTTGAATTCGATAACGTAGCCTTGGTTAACGTCGGAACTTCAAGCCAGGAGATTCGCCAGGAAATTCCCGAACCAGGGACACTGGCTCTTCTAGGACTTGGTCTTTTGGCAGGCTCCATTACTCGTTGCAAGAAATGAGACTGATCTCCTCTTCATGCGAAAACCCTCTTCTGACTCCCCTTCCACTGTCACGGCGGCTACTATGGAAGGGGGTTGGGCTGCATGCTGCCTTTCCGGGCAAGAGTTTTCCTTGCCTGAAGGGTGGCGCTGCTGACCGCCGATTGGCATCAACTCATATTTGAAGGCCTGGAGGCGTTTCAAGGTTTAATGGCTCTGCTTATAAACAATGTTGTAGGACGGCTACGCCGTCCGCGCTATCCTTCTCCGTCCTGAAGGACGAAGCTTGCCGCGCATCGAGGTCAAAACGTCATTCAGCTCCTCAACCTCGCAAACGCCGCCGCCATCGCTGTATCAGGCTTGGCTTCCTGTTTCTGCTGGGGCCTGGCTGAGCGGTTTTTTCGATCCCCTGGCTGCTCACACTTGCTGGTCCCCCGCGCCTCCTGTGTTTGTTGTGTTGGCGCATCTGTCAGTCTCATCGTAAGGGCAATACGCTTGCGCTTTTCATCGACTTCCAGCACTTTAACCTTGACCACCTGCCCCACCTTGACCACCGAGTGCGGGTCTTTCACGAATTTGTCAGCGAGCGCGGAGATGTGCACCAGTCCATCCTGATGCACTCCGATATCGACGAACGCACCGAAGGCGGCGACATTAGTTACCACGCCTTCGAGCAGCATTCCCGGCTCCAGATCGGAAATCTGGTTCACGCCTTCCTTGAATGCGGCAGTGATGAATTCCGGGCGGGGATCACGGCCCGGCTTTTCCAGCTCCCTCACGATGTCGGTTACGGTCGGCACGCCGAATCGCTCATCCGCATACCTTGCTGGATTGAGCGACTTCAATAATTTGTTATTGCCGATGATCGATCTGATTTCCTGCTTCAAGTCGGAAAGTATTCTTTGCACTATAGGATACGACTCGGGATGCACTGCCGAGGCATCGAGCGGGTTCTCGCCATTTATCACGCGCAGGAAACCTGCCGCCTGCTCGAAGGTTTTCTCACCCAGGCGCGGCACCTGGTGTAAAGCTTCGCGTGAGGTGAACGTTCCGTTTGCCTCACGATAGACAACAATGCTTTGTGCGACAGCCGCGTTAAGCCCCGAAACGCGTTCGAGCAGCGGCGCAGAGGCCGTATTGACATCCACGCCTACCGCGTTCACACAGTCTTCGACTACGGCATCGAGCGAGCGCGCAAGCTGAGTTTGCCCGACATCATGCTGGTATTGACCTACGCCAATCGATTTCGGATCGACTTTGACCAGTTCCGCCAGCGGGTCTTGCAGACGGCGCGCAATGGAAACGGCGCCTCTCAGCGACACATCCATATCGGGGAACTCTCTGGATGCCAGATCGGAGGCGGAGTAAACCGAAGCACCCGCTTCCGAAACCACGATAGAGGTGAGCTTGAGGTCGGAGCGACGCTTGATCAGGTCTTTTGCCAGCTTGTCGGTCTCGCGCGAAGCGGTGCCATTGCCTATCGCTATCAGCGACACCCGGTATTTTTCCGCAAGCGCGCCGAGAACATGAAGCGATCCGTCCCAATCATTTCTTGGCTGATGTGGATAAATGGTGGTCGTTTCCATGACTCTGCCAGTCACATCCACTACTGCGACCTTTACACCGGTACGCAGGCCGGGGTCGAGACCTATCGTCACACGAGGTCCGGCGGGAGCGGCCATGAGCAGGGCTTTCAGGTTGCGGGCAAAGACTTGGATCGCTTCAGTCTCGGCACGCGTGCGCAACGTACCCATAAGATCAATTTCCAGATGCGGAAAACTCTTTACGCGCCAGGTCCAGCGCACCGTATCCATCAGCCACGCATCAGCAGGCCGCTCTTTGTCCACAATGCCGAACCGGACAGCAATGCGCGCCTCGCACGGGTTGTGCGGTGCATCCCATTTCGGTTTCTCCGCCTCCGAATCCAGACGCAGGGCAACGCGTAAAATTTCTTCACGTCGCCCCCGAAAGAGCGCCAGCGCCCGGTGCGAAGGAATAGCGCTGAGCGGTTCGGAATAATCGAAATAATCGGAATACTTCGCGCCCTCCTCTTCCTTACCCTTACCATCATTCCTGTCGCTCGCGACTTTCGACTCCACCACCCCATGGTCCAGCAGATACTCGCGCAGCCACTGAAGCAACTCGGCATCTTCCGCGAAACGTTCCATCAGTATCTGGCGTGCTCCCTCGAGCGCAGCTTTCACATCCGGCACCCCGGGATTATCTCCCTGCTCGGTGGTGAAGGCCGGCTTCAAGTACTTGATGGCCTCTTCCTCGGGTTGCAGCATCGGGTCAGCAAGCAGCGCATCTGCCAGTGGCTCCAGCCCCGCTTCCAGCGCGATCTGCGCCTTGGTGCGCCGCTTTTTCTTGAAGGGGAGATACAGATCTTCCAGCCGTGTCTTGTCCTCGGCCTGCAGGATGGAAGCAAGCAGCGCGGGCGTCATTTTCCCCTGCTCTTCTATCGATGCGATGATCGCGGCACGCCTGTCTTCCAGTTCACGCAGATAACGCAGCCGTTCTTCCAGCAGGCGCAACTGGATATCGTCCAGCCCGCCCGTCACCTCCTTGCGGTAACGCGCGATAAAGGGCACGGTGGCACCTTCATCCAGCAAGGCAATGGCAGCGTTAACCTGTGCAGGCTTCGCGCCGAGTTCAAGGGAAAGACGTTGTTCAATGGATGGAAGCATAATTGACGGGCACCTATTCAGTTGCAATGGAAAAAGGGGAAGTGGCAAAGTGGTAAAACAGATGGGAGAGCAGATTAGGCTCAGTTCGTATCCTGGCCAGACACCGTTTTTTTTCCGGTATCCGCGCGCTTGCGGTATATCCCGGAGCGCATGAGCAGAATCGTGGTAACGGGTGAGGTCGATATCATGAACAGTGTGATCAACACTTCCTGAAACACGAATCGCTCAGCGTGTATCGAAGCAATCAGTATTGACGCCAGCAGCACACACCCAAGGCCGAGTGTATTTCCCAATGTAACGCCATGCATGCGCGCAAACAGATTGGGCAGCCGAAGCAAGCCGAGGGATCCGATCAGCGTCAGCAGGCCGCCTGAGATCAGCAGAAGCGAGCCGAGCAGATCAGCCCAAAAGGGAATCTCATCCATTGTCATGGCTCGATCACCTCGCCACGCAAAAGGAATTTAGCCATTGCGGCTGAACCGACAAACCCGAATAGCGCAATCAACAGAGCGATGTCGAAATAAAACCGGGATCCGAACTGAATTCCCAGCGTGAGCACCATGATCATGCTGTTTACATACAGGGTATCCAACGCCAGTACGCGGTCTTCCGCGGCAGGCCCGCGCAGAAGACGGATCACCGCAAAGATCATGGCAAGTGCGACAGCAATCAGGGCAAAGGATATCGCCCACGGCAGCATTCCATTCATTCGAATATCTCCATCAGTCGCCGCTCATAACGCTGCTTGATGGTGCGAACCCAGGCCTCCTCATCCTGCAGATCCAGGACGTGAATCGTGAGCGTGCCTCCATCAGGCGAAAGGCCGGCCCAGATGGTACCGGGCGTGGCCGTGATTATACAGGCGAGCGCGGCAAGGCCATATGGGTCACGCAGGTCCAGCGGAATTTTCATGAAACCTGAACTGAAACGTCTCTTCGCCGGACCAAGAATGATCCCGGCCACGGCGATGTTGGAGCGGATAATATCGATCAGGACTACAAAAAACAGCCCCAATGCGGTGAGCAGATGGTGCGGGTGCGCATGCAGCGGGCGTATTGCCGCAGTCGATGCAGTAATAACCACTGTGAGTATCAGACCCAGCAAAAGCTGACCAGGCGCCAGGGAATCATTCAGCAGAAGCCACAAGGCGAACAGAATGACAGTAAACAAAGTCAGCGACGGCCAGCGTTTCACTGCCTGATTCCCTCCATTGGGATTGAAGGCACCGGCGAAGGCCCGGGTGGCCGACTGCCCGACAATACTGCATCGATATAAATCTGGGGTGAAGATAGCGAATTACCCGCAAGGCTCAGGTAATCCATCGCGGGCCCCGTCTCTACCGTGAGTGCAACGCTGAGCAGTAGCAGCACCGCAACTGGAGCCGCTTCCCCAAGGTGTAACCTTGGGACCATGATCTCCTCGGAAGTCCAGAATAAAAGTATCCCCATCCGGCAAAGAGCAATGATTGCAATCAGACTCGAACCCAGCATCCCCGCCCACAGCACCCATACCGTAACCGGCACTGGCCCCGGCGCAGTATCAGTCAGTGTGGCGGAGAGGATCAGGAATTTGGCGATAAAACCCGATAGTGGCGGCAATCCCGCCACGAGCAGCGCGCATGCGAGAAAGCCCATGCCCAGAAATGCCATCGCCGCGGGAATGACGATACCTACCACTTCATCTGTAAAATCGGCATCAACCGGCTCCTGCCCGACGGACTCCATCATCTCCAGTGAGATGTCCTCGCCGGTTTGCCGTGTGCGTTCGATCATCTCGCAAAGCATGAAGAAAGCACCTGTCGCCAACACTGAACTTGTCAAGTAATACAGGGCCGCACCTTTCATTGCCGTACCGCCAAACCCGAGCGCCGCAAGCAATGTACCGGCGGAGGCAATGACACAATAGGCAACCAGCCGCTGTGGCTGGCTGGCGGTGAGTATGCCCGCTGTCCCCAGCACGAGTGTAACGATGCCAATGCCAAACAGCCAGCCGTCATTGAATGGCGCCGGGACACTCGCCCCCGAAGCGCCGGACAGCAGCGACCCCAGCCGCAGCAGCGCGTAAATCCCCACCTTGGTCATAATCGAAAAAATCGCTGCCACTGGCGGCGCAGCCGTACCATAAGCAGACGGCAGCCAGAAATTCAGAGGCCATGCGCCCGCCTTGAGCAGAAATGCGCTGCCGAGAATGGCGATACCGGTTTCGAAAAGTATGCGCTCGTCCTCGGTGAGCAGTGAGGCGCGCGCAGCCACGTCCGCCATATTGAGCGTTCCGGTTACTCCATAGATGAGCGAAACACCAATCAGAAAGACAGACGAACCTGCAAGATTGATCGCGATGTAGTGCAGACCAGCCTTGACCCGAGGTTCGCCCAGACCGTGCAGCAGGAGACCGTATGACGCCGCCAGCAGCACCTCCACAAACACAAACAGGTTGAAGAGATCGCCGGTCAGAAAAGCGCCGTTTACCCCCATGATCAGGAACTGGAACAGCGACTGGAAATGAGGACCAGCCTTGCGCCAGCGCGCCAGGGCGTAGATCAGGGAAGTCAATGCCAGCACCGCATTGAGAACCAGCATCAGAGCAGACAATCGATCCAGCACCAGTACGATGCCGAAAGGCGCCTGCCAGCCACCGAGCAGATATACCGCGATTCCATCCGGCCAGATGCTCGGAACAGCATCGCTTGCGATATAGGCGAGCGCGAGTGCCACGAGTAAATTCGCCAGAGTGGCGACAAGGGCGATAATGGTGCGTGGAGCACGCCGTGCTTCGACGAACAGCAGCATGACTGCTCCCGCAACCAATGGGATCACTATCGGAAATATCGGAAGATGATTCACCCAGCCATTCATGCTTCCGGATCCCCATCAACGTGATCATTGCCCGTCAAACCACGTGAAGCCAGCAACACAACCAGAAAGAGCGCAGTCATGGCAAAACCAATGACGATTGCGGTGAGCACAAGCGCCTGTGGCACGGGGTCGTCATACAAGGAAGGATCTGCCTGTGCCACGGTTTCGATGATTGGCGCGCCTCCTATCATCAGCCGCCCCATTCCGAAGATGAACAGATTGACCGCGTACGACAGCAGAGAAAGTCCCATGATGACCTGGAAGGTGCGGGGGCGCAGCACCAACCAGACACCCGAAGCCGTCAGAACACCAATAGCAAGCGCATAGATTGCCTCCATCAATCCTCCCTTTCCTTCGGGGGCAAAACATGGGGAAGCTTTTGCCTTTCGGCTTCCATAGGCGGATAGTCAGTTGGAGCCATTGGAACGACGGGGGCAGATAGCGAGGCGGATGCATGAGCGATGGCGCCTTGCCCTGCCGGCGAATCCGGCACCTCCACCGGCGTCCCGACCTCTGCAACCTCCTGCTTGCGGTGCGCGCGCCGTGACTGGTGGGCAAGCGCCACCAGGATCAACACCGCTGCGCCAATCACCAGAAAAAAGACTCCCAGATCGAACAGCAACACCGTTGAAAGGTGCATCTCGCCGATTATTGGCAAAGTGCCATGCCACGCCAATGCGGAAAGAAATGGACGCGCCGCCAGCCACGCTGACATACCTGCGCCGGCAGCACACAATAACCCCGCTGCAAGCCAATATTGGGGGAAAATACGGGTACGGGATTCCGCCCAGGCAGTGCCTCCCACGAGGTATTGCAGAATGACCGCTGTCGTAACGATCAGCCCCGCCACGAAGCCACCGCCCGGTTCGTTGTGCCCGCGCAATAAAAAATAAATCGCCACCATGCCCGAAACCGGCAGCAGCAACTGCACGAACACCGCCGGCACCATCATTGGCCCAGCAGGCAATAAGGCATGCGGATCTGGCGGCAATGCTCCGCTCTGTGCATCCTGCTCCTGCTGTTTTACGGGCACCGTCATGGCCTCAGCAGCCGGGCGGAACCTCCGCAACAGCGCGAACACAGTCAATGCCACGATGCCCAGCACGGTAATCTCACCCATCGTATCGAAACCCCGGAAATCAACCAGGATCACATTGATGACGTTCGATCCACCTGCCAGAGGCAGTGAATTCTCGATAAAAAAAGGCGAGATGCCTTCCCCGGCAGACCGGGTCAGAATTGCGTAGCTCAATCCGGTGATACCGATACCCGCACAAATCGCGATCACCAGATCCCGCGACCGGCGACCTTCGGCGCGCATACGCACTGGAAGCGGCACCGTTTCATGGTCCAGCGATTTATCGCGCGGCGGCAGCCAGCGCAGACCCAGCAGAAGCAGGACAAGTGTGACGACCTCTACGATAAGCTGCGTCAGCGCCAGATCAGGCGCGGAAAACCAGACGAAGGTCATGCAGGTTGCCAACCCCGCCACGCCTGACAGGCTCAATGCAGCAAGCCGATGATACTTTGCCTGTGCAGCGGCCGCGATTGCACAGCCCGCCCCGATCAGCCACAGCACAGCAAAAGCCGGTTCAACCGGAAGCGGCGTTTTATCGCCCTCGGGCAAGCCACCGCTGGAGAGCGGGATCAGCGCGCTGGCAAACACGGCGATGATAAGCAGCAGCATCTGGACCTGCAGATGCTCGGTGGATAACCATCGCAAAAGGCGCATCGCCAGCCTGTCGAGCTTTTCGAGCATGAATTCGAAAATACGCTTGCCGTCGAAACGCTCGATCAGCGGTACTACTGTCGTACCCTGCTGATATTCTCCCAGCGCCCGATACAGGAGGATTCCGCCTACCATCGCAGCCAGACTCATCATGAGAGGGAGATTGAAGCCATGCCATACTGCGAGACTATGGAACGGCGTGTTTTCTCCAAGTACGGACCGTGCGGCCATGTTCAGGTACGACCCAACGGTCTTGGCGGGAAACATTCCAACTACCAGGCAGGCCGTGACAAGCAGCGCGCTGGGAAACAGCATCCAGCGTGGCGGCTCATGGGGCTTTTTCGGCAGGTCTTCCGCCGGAGGCCCGAAAAACACTTGCAGAATAAAACGCAGCGAATAGGCAACGCTGAGTATTCCCCAAATCACAGCCATTGTCGGCAGGCCAATACGTGTGATCGGGTGCCCACTGACAAACACAGTCTCGGCAAAAAACATCTCTTTTGAAAGAAAACCATTGAACAACGGCACGCCTGCCATCGACGCAGCACCCACCGCGGCCAGCGTAGCGGTGATGGGCATGGCACGCCACAAACCGCTCAAGCGCGATAAATCGCGCGTGCCGGTTTCGTGGTCGACCATGCCTGCCGCCATGAAAAGCGATGCCTTGAATGTAGCGTGGTTCATGATATGAAAAATTGCGGCTATCAACGCGAGGGGACTGTTCAACCCAAGCAGCAGCGTAATTAGACCAAGATGACTGATGGTGGAATAGGCCAGCACACCCTTCATATCCCGTTGAAACACCGCTGCGTATGCACCCAGCACGAGCGAAAGAAGACCTGCCGTGCCGATCATCCAGAACCATTCGTCGGTACCTGCAAGCACAGGCCAGAGCCGGACAAGCAGGAAAACCCCAGCTTTGACCATCGTTGCCGAATGGAGATAGACAGATACGGGTGTAGGCGCCGTCATGGCGTGGGGCAACCAGAAATGAAATGGAAATTGTGCGCTTTTAGTCAACGCTCCCAATCCGATCAGGATCAGCATGGGCACATACCAGGAATGTGCGCGGATCAGATCGCCCGAGGCAAGCACACGATCCAGATCGTAGCTCCCCGCCACCCATCCGAGCATCAGGACTCCGGCAAGCAGGCAAAGACCACCGACCGCCGTTACGGTCAATGCCATGCGCGCGCCATGGCGGGCATCCGGCCGGTGATACCAGTATGCTATCAACATGAAAGACGTCAGACTGGTCAGTTCCCAGAACACCACCAGTTGAATCAGGTTGCCGGACAGCACGACACCCAGCATCGCGCCCATGAAAGCGAGAAAGAACGAGAAAAAACGGGGAACCGGGTCTTGCGCTGCCATGTAATAGCGCGCATACAATACAACCAAGGCTCCCATCACTGTAACCAGCATTGCGAACAGCCAGGCAAAGCCATCCAGGCGAAACGTGAAGTCGAGACCCAATTGAGGAATCCAGTGCACCGCTTCCCGTATCACCTCTCCTTCGATGACCTGTGGATACAACTGAACAGTGAGAATGACACAGGCCACCGCAACGGTACCCGCAAGCCAGGCGGCGACGTTGCGTGCGTGGGATGGCAGAAATGCGGCACAGAGGCTACCGATGAAGGGCAGGATAACTATCCAGATCAACGACATGAATTATCGATATGATTTACTGCGAACAAGCGCCACCCGTGCCGATCGGAATTTTCCGAAGAAAGATACAAGAGCGCGACCAGCCAGAAACCTCTGGCCGCACACCCTGTAAGGACTTGGCCGGAAAGCTCTCAAGGTGAGATGCGGATGGATCGGGCATAGGCAACACCCTCATGCCCAGGGAGAGAACTATTAAGAAAATGCTCAAGTACAGATAGAACTCAGGCACGTATCAGACTGCCTGCTTGAATAATACCATCGGATAGAATCTTTGACGATTTGTTATTAATTCGGCGAGCAGAGAGTACAAACGTCATACCAGAAGCCGGTATCCAGTGACGTTCAAAGTACGCCATTATTGGTTTGGACTGGATTCCGGTTTGCTGGATTCCGGGTCAGGCCCGGAATGACGAGATTCATAGTATTTTCTGGCCGAAACAATATTAAAGATAAGGCGGACCCTCACCTGCCTGTATCTCGCGGCTGGATTCTCCAGGGGCAATAATGAAGCAGTAATATAGCAGCGGAAACAACAGGAAGAGTTCCTTACATATCCAGCCGCTTCGCTTTCCAGTAAGCAGATTTCCAGTAGCTCTCGTTCAATTTTGAAATGGTCACGCCGTAGGTGCTCGAAGCATGGAGAAATCTGCCATCTTCAATATAGACACCTACATGCCGGCCACTCCAGCGGGTCTTGAAAAAAACAAGATCTCCCGCCCTCAGTTCGCTTTTACTGACACTCTCTCCCAGTTGCGCCTGGAACTCGGTCGAGCGTGGCAATATCACACCCAGCTTGGTCTTGAATGTCAATTGAATAAAACCGGAGCAATCGACGCCACTCCTGCTCATGCCGCCAATCCGATATCGGGTATGTTTCCACTGATTGTATTGGTCATACAGCATTTTCCTGACTAGCGAGGTATTTTCCAGGTTTACCTTGGCTCCGGGTGCATGAGTAACTCCAGGTGCATGAGTAACTTTTGTACCCTTTTCCGGTACGCTGCTGCATCCGACCAATCCGATGGTCAGAAGGGTAATCGTGAACCGGGCGAATTTTTGCATGGACCTCTCCACCTGCATGGATTTGTTTTTGTCTTGGCATAACAATTACACGATTCCTTAAATCTCAAAGAGTGCGTACAAAAGTGGTACGTCTCTATATGCCTTTTCCTCTAATTCCATGAATAGAATCCAATCCTTGTGCGGTGAAGCTTGCTGAAACTTCATAGCTACCAGGAACCCCACAAGGGATCCTTCTTTTCCAATAATCGATCCGGATCATAGACCGCCATCGAATCCAGATTTTTAAACGCGTCGGGATAAAGCGCCAAATTTGTATCTCCTCCAGCATACTGCGATTTAAACAGGATACCCTTGGCGTCACTTGCTATAACTGCGTCACCTATAGCCCAACTCGGCGGTTCGATATGCTGGTTAAACCATAATTCGCGCCAGTCGCAATAGAAGTCCTGCCACATAGGCTCCCAAGAGGAGGGAATATAGCCTTCTCTAAAATCGATGACGTGAGCAACGCTCACTTGATAGCTCACAAGTGTGCCTGGTCGAAGCAATGTGGATAACTGCTTATATTCAAGGATAGCAATATTGTGATCGAGCGCCAGATAGAGCGTTTCTATGCCTGGCCGATTTACTCGTCCCCCGTGCTTTGCAGCTCCTGCCCCGCTGAGTGATGACGATGACCATCTCGGATCAAGCACTCTGTAAGCGGTAAGGTCTGACAGTTGTACACGAATCACCCCACTGCCCCGGCTTCAAGCGACTCGACATACCGGAGCACGTCCTCCGTGCGTCCCTCCGCTACTAATTGCTCGGCAGTTTTATAACGGAAAACGCGCAAGGGATCGTTGCGATACCAAAAGATAGCGTGATCGATGTTGCCGGATATATCAGTGGCGGCGCGAAGTACGCGTAGCACCTCCCGTAAAAAACCCTGGACACTTTCGGATTCAGGCGCTCGACTAATCGTATTGCGATGTACGTGAGCCTGCCCTGCCAGGGTTTGAATATCCATGCTCAATGCTTCACTAAACCTTTTTGGAGATAGTGTCGAGGGACCACCCTGAGGTAAACGGAGATAGCGCAGGAAGCCCTCAAAGTCTGCACTATGAAGCACTACGGAAAGATCGGATGTGGTTACATCGATCTGGGGCGGCGATACACTCTCTTTTCCAGATTCAGTAGCTGGATCGAGTAGGCCGAAACCACCTGTCTCTTTTCGGGTCCCACCTTTGGTAATCTTTTCAAAAAGCTTTTCTTTGGCCTCCTCTAAATCAGCGTCAGATAAATCAGGAACGCGGTAGATCAGGTCGTCCAGTTCGGCGCGTAAGCTCGCCAGTTCCTCTGGCGACCACCTCTGCTCAATAAACGGATGACTTGTATCCGGTATATCCGAAGAAATGTTAACGTTCATAGGAGTCTCCTGGTCGAAAACTGCTCTATAAATGTTGGAGAGATATAGAAATGCACTATTTGTGCACTTTTTATGCCCAAAGTCAATTTTTCGCCGGAAAAAGCACTGAAAAACCCTCACACTTCCTATGCCCTGAATCGGTATCACTCCCAATTGCCATCAATGCATCTTGTAATCAGCCGTCAGCATTTCCAGCAGGTGGCCTCCGGGATCGCGGAAATAGACGCCGCGCCCGCCATCGTTGTGATTGATGCTCATGTTTTCGGGATCGAAGGGACCGCTGCCATACTTGATATTCTCTGCTTTCAACCTGGCGAAGATTTCATCGAACTCCCGCTCCGTTACCTTGAATGCATAATGGTTCGAATCGAATTTTTCCCGGCTATCGAAATCCAGAGAAAGTGTGTCGTTCACTTTTACCACGATGAAGCGGGAAAACGGGCCGACATACCGGAAACCGAATATTCTCGAATAGAACTGCGCGGATTCCTCCTTGTCGCGCGCCGGTACGATGGTGTGATTGAGCGTGATAGCCATGAATTCCTCCGGGAATGGTTGGCAGAGGTTGTTTGTTCAGATTCGTCAGCGCTTCCGGACTCCACTGTCGATTGCTGCTAAAAATGCTGACAAAGTTTAAGACCTCTGGAAATCGTACAACGGACCTAATGCTAGTATAGTCGTCAGTTCATCCAGTGCAGCGCGGCTTTCCTGCAGGAGAGCGGGATCCCCTAGATCAGTTGGCGAAAGGCGCTCGCGGTAATGCTTTTCGATCCATGCCTTGAGTTCATTGTAGAGGCACTCGTCAAGAACCACACGGCTGTTTTTTTGCACAGCATCGAGTTCCGGTTCGGTTAGCACGACACGAAGTCGCAGGCAGGCAGGTCCTCCCCCGTTTTTCATGCTTTGGCGCAAATTTACGTACTCGACATGCGCAATGGGATTAGCCGCATCCTGCACAACTCGTTCGAGAAAGGTTCTGGCGGAGTTAGATTCCTGACATTCCGCAGGCGCGAGAATCATCATCTCGTTACCACGAAGAGTAAGGAGTTGGCTGTTAAAGAGATAAGTCCTGACCGCCTCCGCAAGCGTAATATCTTCTTCCCCAGCCCTGATGAAGTGAATCGGCCAGCCGCATGCCTTTGTAATTTTAGCTTCGGTCTCCTCCCACTCCGGGTATGCCGCATGGTGATAAAACAGGACATTGCAGTTTGTCACCGCCAGCACGTCGTTATGAAACGCCCCTGCATCGATGGCCGCAGGATTTTGCTGCACGACCAGTTCCTTTCCACGCTTGATTCGATGCAGCCTCGCAATCGCTTCGCTGGCCTCCAGCGACTGGCGTGCAGGAAATCGCAGAGGCTTGGGAATATCGCTGCTGGCAGAGCGGCCAAAGACAAAAACCTCCACTCCGGCTTCACCGTGATTCGGGCAGAAGCGCATATGATTGGCGGCGCCCTCATCGCCAAAATAAAGATTGGACGGCAAGGGATCGTGGTGCACGAAATAGCGCTCATCGCTGAACACCCGCTTCAAAACAGCACTGGTAACAGACGCCTCGATGCTTCGATGGAGTTGCGAGGGCAGATTGGCAGCCGTAAGGTGTATCTTGCCATCCTCGGTATCGGCGCTCGGTGAAACAGTGGCGGCATTGGCCACCCACATGCTGGAGGCCGACGAGCACGCGCGCAGAAGTCCAGGGGCAACCGTTGCCGCGCACCGGATGACGGCTGCGTCCTCCCCGACAAATCCCAGCTTTCGGAGCACTGAGACAGCTGGACGGTCCTGCGGCGGCAGAACGCCCTGCCTGATGCCGAGATCAGAAAGCCGTTTCATTTTTTCCAGTCCCTGCAATGCGGCTTCGCGGGGGTTGGAAACTGTCAGGGCACTCTCCGCAGAGGCGATATTTCCTACCGCCAGTCCACCATAATTGTGCGTGGGGCCTACCAATCCGTCAAAATTGACTTCGTAAGCGTTCATCGCTTTGCAAATGGAGTGTCGGGACGCCCTTTATCGCCCTTTATCGTCCGAAGAATCCTAAGCCCGCGGCCGGGATTGCGCGGCGTCTACTTCTTTTTTAACTGGAAGAAACGCGCTGGCGCAAGCCTGTTCGAGCCGCCGCGCCTTTTTTTCCAGCGCACCCACTACCAACTTCTGGACACGCCTGTGAGGAAGCGCCTCACCTGCTGCCCATCGCGAAACCGTGGATGGAGCAAATTCGAACTCGACTGCAATGGCACGTTGCGAGACTCCCGCAATATCGCCATGCTGAACCAGCCAGGAAAATTCGGCCGCATCCCCCCTCCATTCCGCGCAAAGCTGCCGATACTGCTCTACCGTAACCATTACTTTCCGTACCCCATTGCCAAAAATCCAAAGCACTCACCGTGTACCATGCAATTATTTATATATTCTTTTCTTTTTTGTGTCAAACCATTATCCCCAGCTATGCAATGGCTTGTTCAAAAATTGGCTGATGTCCCTGGATTTGGCTATCGGGTTGAATTCTGGGGAATAGATCCCATCTAACAGCCGCTATTCCAAGAGGTGTGTTCCGGTGTGCTGGTGCCTACCGTAACTCCTCCTTTTTTCCTTTTTTTCCATCGGAATTCGACAAGCGCGACAGGAGAGCGAGATGTCAGGCATTACTCATGCAACCATCCGGGCAGCAGGCCTTGGGGATGTTGAGCACATATTGGCGGAATATCGACAAGCTGTCGCAGAACTGCCACTGGAAGAATCCGCAAACCTTCTGTGGCGCCCTTATGATGAATTCAAGACCGCAGTCGAGAACGGTCTGTTTTTTGTCATAGAGAATGCCGTGGGTAGTTTCATGGCAGGCGCTGGCGTGTTCGACCTACGGGATTCGGCCGAAAAAGAACTGGGGATGTGTTACGTAAAGAAGGAATGGAGAGGCTACGGATTGCAGACCCTCCTTTTGCAAATCAGAATTTGCGCTGCGACACTCGGTCAGGTTCCGGATAAAAGCGGAAACGACACCGCCACAAAAAGCTTTGCGGCGTTGATCACCGGAGTAAAGCCGGCCAATGAACATTCTGCCGCCAATACCGAACGGCTTGGCTTCGAATCTCTCCCGACACCCCCACCGGCGCTATTCAACGCCTGCGCTTCCTGCCGGACACCTCCCGCTCCGGGCTCGGAACGGAAGTGCTGCTGCGATTTTTTCTATCTATCCGACGCCAGACGCGCGGAAGCCATCGAAAAAAGCCTGCGGATGGAAAATTGGAGCCGAACGCGAAACGGGCATGAGCTTATCGTGGCGTTGAAAATTCGCCACCTGCTGGACATCGACTTTCGCAATGCGCTGCACGATATTGTACAAGAACTGCGCGCAATGCTCCTGCTTACTCTGCCTTGTTCTCCACCCGGGGACCGGCGGGTTTGCGGTTGAAGGAACCCAGTTCCGGAACGGATGGAAGATCTGTGAAGGTATGCGACAACGCGAAGAGAACCGTGTAGTCATTGTAGTAGGCATCCGCCACGAAAGAGGTCGATCCAAGAAAATTCCCCGCTGGCAAACCAAAGACATTCAGGTGAAATTTCGCATATCCGGTCTGATACTGGGATTTAAAGAGTGCCAATTCCGGCAGCGAAAATGGAATGAACTGACTCTGGACCGGGGGCATTCCCATGAATGCGCCGGACAATTCTGTTCCCAGTGCCTCCACGACCACGTCGAGCCGGTGGGTGGCATCCTTGCCGTCTTTCTGCACCAGATAGCCTTGCTGTCCCAGCCATCCGGCTAAAACCTGCTGCAGAAAAGCCTGATCGGCCGTCATCCCTACCGTGTTGATCGCCACGCTCGCTCCGCGGGGAATGGGCAGAAATTCACCTGGATCACTGGGAAAGCTTCTTTTTACTGCTTCACTCAGGAGGAGCTGTTCGACAGCTGTTCTTGATGACTGAGTATTGCGCTGCGTAGTCGAGCAACCCGCCACCAGTACGATGGCTGCTGTCAAAGCGAGGGTTTGTAAGAGATTGATTTTTCTCATTGTTCTATCCTGCTTCTGCAACTGGAAGGAAGAATAAAATAGACAGCGGATGAATACAAGCACAAGCAAACAAGCGCAATCCTGCGATCAATCGCCTCGTGGCTTCCTCTCGCGATCGGCCTTATTGGCGCGGGAAATCGCCGAAAGCAGCCATATTGCGCCAATCGTTGCACAGGCAAAACCCAGCAGACTGAAGAAAGGGACGCCCCATAGAGTGGGCCCAGTGGAGACTGCCATCACCACTGAGGAACCCACGATGACAGCGGCAACCACGATACCCACGACCAGCCGGTTGACCGCGCCGTCCAGTTGATCACCCACGTGCTTGAGATGCGCTACCTCGATATGAATATCCACTTTGCCCCGACGGGCAGAACGCAACAATCGCGAGAGATCGCGAGGCAGATTGCTTAGCAGACTTGCCAGCTCGATAGCTGTGCGCCATCCGCGCTTTGCCATTGCGGCTGGCGCGTAACGGATTGCCATTGCATCCCGCAACAGGGGCAGTGCCTCGCCTGCAATATCCAACTCCGGATCGAGCTCTCTTCCCGTGCCCTCAAGCGTAATGAATGCCTTGAAAAAGAGCGCAAGATCAGGTGGCAGATGCAGCCGATGTCCGCGCAGGATGGCAACAAGGTCTGCAAGCATGGAGCCAAGCTTGAGCTGCTTTAGAGGGACACCCAGATATTGATCGACAAACAGCTGGATTTCAGTCTTAAGCGCTTCTTCGTTGACATCACCCTCCCCGGTCCAGTCGAGCAACACATCGGCCACCGCGGCGGAATCATACTGAACCAACCCGAGTAAAAGATGGATCAGTTCTCCGCGCCGTGCTTCCCCCAGCAGGCCGATCATGCCAAAATCGATGAAGGCAATTCGGTTGCCCGGAAGATAAAACAGGTTGCCGGGATGCGGGTCCGCGTGGAACAATCCATCCACCAGGATCATTTTTATCACCGCCCCCACCCCACGGCGGGCGAGAACCTTGCGGTCGAGGCCAGCCCGATCGACCGCCGCAACATCGCGACCGGGGATGCCTCGAATATACTCCTGCACACACACGCGTTCACCAGTCCATTGCCAATAGACCTTGGGAATGACAATGAGTGGAAGTAACGAAGAAGATTCATCCTCGCCGGCAGGAGGATGTGCCAGGGGCAAAACGGGTGAGGCCTCGTCGGAGTAGCCGGCGAAGTTCGACGCCACACGTTCCGCATGGCGGCACTCGGCGCCAAAATCGAGCTCACGCCGGAGCGATTGGGTAAATTGCACAACCACTTCCTGCCAGTGGAAGTGGCGCAGTTCCGAGTTGCTGGTTTCGATGAGTTCGGCAAGCCTTGAGAGCCAGCGCAAATCGGCTTCAACCCCCACTCGAATGCCGGGTCGCCGCACCTTGACCACAACTTCGGTGCCATCTTCCAGGCGCGCAAGATGCACCTGAGCAATAGACCCGGCGGCAAACGGCTGCGGCTCGAAGGCGGCAAATATTTCCTCCGGGGGAGCGCCCAGATCTTCAGTGAGCTGCTGATGAACTTCAGGATAGGGGGAAGCGGGTGTACTGTCCTGCAGCTTGCTGAATTCAGCGATCCATTCGGGATCGAAAAGATCGACGCGTGTTGCCAGAATCTGCCCGAGCTTGACGAAGGTGGGCCCCATCTCCTCCATCGCGCGCCGCACACTCGCTTGAGGCTCAAGCTGCGCCAGTTCGGTGGCCTCGCTCCAGTGCAACGCGCGTCCAGCACGCTCCAGCACATGGGCAAACCCGAGCCGGCGCACCACATCCCCGAAACCATGCCGTATGAGGATCGAGGCAATCTCGTGCAGGCGTCCGAGATCGCGCGCTGCGGTCATAGCCTGCCAGAGCATCAGCTATCCCCCGAATTCATGATTTCGACCCGACCTTTATCTTTATTTAATCCCGCTCCAGTCTCTGGACGGTGTCATACAGCCACGCTTC
Organism: Nitrosospira sp. TNL300; assembly: GCF_055385915.1. Taxonomy (NCBI): domain Bacteria; kingdom Pseudomonadati; phylum Pseudomonadota; class Betaproteobacteria; order Nitrosomonadales; family Nitrosomonadaceae; genus Nitrosospira; species Nitrosospira sp. TNL300. Next base: position 1,822,612 of record NZ_AP041005.1, read on the forward strand.
CACCGCATGAGCATTGGCGCCGTGATGTATCTCGCGATGACAATTGGGGCATAGCGCCACTGCATTGGAAACAGCATCGGCTCCGCCATCAGCCAGGCCCTGAACATAATGCAATTCGAGATAAGGTAATCCATCCAGCCTCTGAAATGGAGCGGGTTTTTCGCATGATTCGCATGTTCCTGCTGCCTGCTGCAATACCCATGCCTTCACGCTGGGATCACGCTGCAATTGCGCCACAGATATGCGTCTACGTTTAGGGTGGGCATTACCGCTGGGCTTGGGAAGGTCTTTCTGTTCTGTTGCCTGGCGCACTGCAATTTCAAAGGCGGCTACTGGAGCCACCTTTTGCCCACTCGTCTGCTCCAGTAATTGTTCGATCCGTGCAGCAACAAGAGGCTCGATATTTTTTGCCGGCTTCAGCTCGGTCATCCATCCGCGTCCCATCAGCGAAAGGACATAGGAAATGTTCTCCATGCGAGATTCAAAAGCCTGTTCGCTGCGGCCAAACATTTCCACCAACTTTTTGTAATACTGCTTCTTTACAATGAACTGTCCCATACGCTCATTGCACTGCATCTCAACGTAAGCTTCAACGGAAGCCTTCAGTTCTTCATCACTCCAGGAAATGTCATCCATGCTTTTCTGCCAAATTAACGAGCCATAGCCAGGATTATGACGCGGCACTCACACCTGTGCAAATTCAACCTCTGTAATAGGTGCGTCACCGTACAGAACGGAGGGCTTTCCATTCCTAAAATTGTTGTGATTTCTTGCGCTTCATTTCTTTTATAAAAACCTGATCATCACTAATAAACAATAGTGTCAGCAAGAGGGAGTTCTCGGTCATTTGCTTTTTTTCTTCATTTCAAGGGGAGTTGACATGAAAACTTATTCTGTTTTTAGCGTGGCTGCCAGATTCACAACATTGCTTGCGTTGACTCTGGGCTTGGCCATAGGTTTGGGAGGAAATGTTCAGGCACAGGATGGGATGCATGAAGGCCATAAATCCGATTCGAAATCCCACCATATGGATAAAAAAGAACTGCCTTGTGGCGGGCCTAGCGTAATTAAATGCCCCGGGGGTATGTCCTGTGTAGATGATCCGTCTGACAAATGCGATCCCACCAAAGACGGTTTGAACTGTCCGGGCAAGTGCGCAGCGGGCGGGGGAAAAGAAACAAAAGTCAAGCAACCTTGCGCTGGCCCCAGCAGAATCAAATGCGTAGGCGGCATGATTTGCATCGACGACCCATCGGATAACTGCGATCCTACCAGGGATGGGCTTGACTGCAAAGGAATGTGTGTAGCCAAGTAATGAAAGACATTTGGAAAAACGTAATACGCTGAAAATACTCGGCCTTCATTTCCGTTTCCCTATGTGTCTTACGACTTGCACCCACCGTTAAAAACACTTCACTTTGTGCTAAAGGCATAAATTAAAAACCCGCCAAATGGCGGGTTTTTAATTTAACTGCAACTGGCTATCTTTCACCGCCAATGCTGCTCCATCAGCGGCGTCAGATCAATCGAATTAATCGATGACGTTCAGAGAACCGGGCAGGTGGATGTTCTTGGGATGAAGCTGACACCAGATGGTGAAGGCGCCGGACTTGTCCGCTTTGAAGCTGATGGTCTTGGTTTCCCCTGCCTTGATTACTTCCGAGACTTTAAATGCGTCAATAGAAAATCCTTCGCTGATGGGGGACTTGTTCTCGATCGTAATCTTCACTGTCGTGTTTTTCTTGACAACCAGTGCCTCAGGCTCGTTGAGAACATTGAAAGCCCGGATGTTCTTGACCGTAACACCTTCAACGTTGAGCTCAGGAATCGTCGTGTCATAGGCATTGATAACGACCGTGAATTTTTGTTCTGCTGCATGCACCGCTCCCGTCAACAGCATGCCAAAAGCCAGACCTGCAAACATTGCCTTGTTTATTTTCATCATTAGTTTCCTTTCAAAGTTTAGTTGGTTTTAATTAAATGGCATTTCTGGAACCAATACTTTGTATGGGATGACGCCGAATGTCAAGAGCCACTTTCTCATCAACTCCTGGCTCGGGGAAAAAATTTTCACCCTTGTTTCAACGCAATCACGATTATCCGAAATCTCCCTTGTCACCTCATTACCATGAAAATGAAATAAAACATGCTATTAATCAGCCACTTGATTTATTATTTTCCGGTTTCCGGATTTCTTGCCACGACTTCAGGAAAGAAGCCCGTATGTCAGAAAGAGCCGAAACAAGGCTGATTCGGATTCAACTGGCAAATCCCGGACTGTTGTATTTATCACACAATCCGGCATTTCACCTTGAGAATTAGCGGCCTCCCCAGGGGGATTCGGTGAAATCCCACTGTTTCAAAGCGGCGATACGTGCAGATTCCTCGTCTGAAGCGAATATCCAGCGTAACAGCCTGAGCTGACGTTTCCCCTGAAAATCGGTACAGGTTAAAACTGGAGGTAGGATTGCTTCCAAGGCCTCATGAGAGGCAAAGGAGAAGCGATGAAGAAGTCGAGATTCACAGAGGAGCAAATCATTTATGCGCTGCGACTGGCCGATAGCGGCACAGCGGTGGTCGATGTGTGCCGGCAGATCGGTGTGTCTGAGGCCACGTTCTACACGTGGAAGAAGAAGTACGCGGATTTGGGTGTGAGCGAGCTGCGCAGGCTCAAGCAGATCGAGGATGAGAATGTTCGGCTGCGACGTATCGTGGCGGACCTGACGCTGGACAAGCAGATTCTGCAGGAGGTGGTGCGAAAAAAGCTCTGAAGGCTGCCAAGCGGCGCGAGCTGGCAGCCTGGATGCAGGAGCGCTTCAAAATCAGTGTGCAGAGATCATGCCGCCTGGCGCAGCTAGCGCGTTCGGTTTGGTATGCCAGGAGCAGGGCGCGTGATCAAAGTGCGCTATGCCAGCGCATTCGCGATATCGCCATGAGCCGTCCCAGGTTCGGCTACCTGCGGGTGCTGGTGATGCTCAAGCGCGAAGGCTGGCAAGTGGGGAAGAAGCGTGTATATCGGCTCTATCGCCAGCAAGGCCTGCAACTGCGCATGAAGGTCAAGCGCCGCAAGCGCATTGCGCTGCTGCGCGGCAGGCCTCAGGCACCCACCGGCCCGAATCAGCATTGGAGCATGGATTTCGTCCACGACCAGATGCTCGATGGCCGGGCATTTCGCATCCTCACCGTCATTGATCAGTGGAGTCGCGAGAGTGTGTGCCTGGAGGCCAACTTCAGGCTGTCCGGGCGATGCGTGGGTCAAGCCCTGGACCGGCTTGCAGCACAGCGTGGATGGCCCAAAGCAATCACCGTGGACAACGGCACGGAGTTCACGTCCAAGGCCCTGGACGAGTGGGCATATCGCCGGGGGATCAAACTCGATTACACGCGGCCGGGCAAACCCACGGATAATGGGCTGATCGAATCCTTCAACGGCCGATTGCGCGATGAGTTCCTCAATGTCCACGAATTCGTTACATTGCACGATGCCCGTGAGAAACTGAAGGCTTGGCAGGACGATTACAATCACCACCGTCCCCATGGCTCACTCGGCCACCTGACCCCGAGCGAGTTCGTCAAAAAGAGGTCAGATCAAACCAACGAAGCGGTCCGCCTGTAGTTTTAAACCGTCCGGTTTTCGGGGATGACGTCAGAGCAAACCACCATCGCTTGAAAACCAAGTCCATAGCTGTCCACGAAAGTGAGTCAACTCCATCCCTTACTTATGCGGAATATGGGTATCAATATGTCTATAGACCGACAGCCGTAATTCTTACCAGGAAAATCACTTCTAAAGGGAAATCATTTTATGATGTTAAGATGATTGTGGGGGACGAAGTCTATGATATGCGTAGGTAAGCCGTTGTGCCAACTTACAGTTAACGCCTTTTGGGACGATGAAGCGAAGGTCTGGGTGGCAACCAGTGATGATGTGCGCGGCTTAGCTACGGAAGCCGAAACGATCGATGCGCTCGTTGCGAAACTGAAAATCATGGTTCCTGAGCTGCTTGATGCAAACGGGTATCCCGGTGACGGGGGCGACGGCAAAATTAATGGAATGCTGCACCAGGCGAACCATAGCCAAAACAAACACTCAAAATAACTATTATGAATTCTGATGAATGGAAATTGCACGTGCCGCCAAGACGGATATCGCCGCCTGCGCCACCATCACCGCCTCCCAAGAAGTAAGGGGATAAATGGAAAAGACCCGAGACGAGCTGATAGGGGAAATCAGGTACGCGATACGATTAGCTGAGCGCACTGCAAGGTTGTACCGGAGAGTTCAAACTTTCGGCTCTTTCTGCATAATAGTTGGAGGCGGCACTGCTTTGGCCGGCATGACGTTTCCCCTGAAAATCGGTACAGGTTAAAACTGGAGGTAGGATTGCTTCCAAGGCCTCATGAGAGGCAAAGGAGAAGCGATGAAGAAGTCGAGATTCACAGAGGAGCAAATCATTTATGCGCTGCGACTGGCCGATAGCGGCACAGCGGTGGTCGATGTGTGCCGGCAGATCGGTGTGTCTGAGGCCACGTTCTACACGTGGAAGAAGAAGTACGCGGATTTGGGTGTGAGCGAGCTGCGCAGGCTCAAGCAGATCGAGGATGAGAATGTTCGGCTGCGACGTATCGTGGCGGACCTGACGCTGGACAAGCAGATTCTGCAGGAGGTGGTGCGAAAAAAGCTCTGAAGGCTGCCAAGCGGCGCGAGCTGGCAGCCTGGATGCAGGAGCGCTTCAAAATCAGTGTGCAGAGATCATGCCGCCTGGCGCAGCTAGCGCGTTCGGTTTGGTATGCCAGGAGCAGGGCGCGTGATCAAAGTGCGCTATGCCAGCGCATTCGCGATATCGCCATGAGCCGTCCCAGGTTCGGCTACCTGCGGGTGCTGGTGATGCTCAAGCGCGAAGGCTGGCAAGTGGGGAAGAAGCGTGTATATCGGCTCTATCGCCAGCAAGGCCTGCAACTGCGCATGAAGGTCAAGCGCCGCAAGCGCATTGCGCTGCTGCGCGGCAGGCCTCAGGCACCCACCGGCCCGAATCAGCATTGGAGCATGGATTTCGTCCACGACCAGATGCTCGATGGCCGGGCATTTCGCATCCTCACCGTCATTGATCAGTGGAGTCGCGAGAGTGTGTGCCTGGAGGCCAACTTCAGGCTGTCCGGGCGATGCGTGGGTCAAGCCCTGGACCGGCTTGCAGCACAGCGTGGATGGCCCAAAGCAATCACCGTGGACAACGGCACGGAGTTCACGTCCAAGGCCCTGGACGAGTGGGCATATCGCCGGGGGATCAAACTCGATTACACGCGGCCGGGCAAACCCACGGATAATGGGCTGATCGAATCCTTCAACGGCCGATTGCGCGATGAGTTCCTCAATGTCCACGAATTCGTTACATTGCACGATGCCCGTGAGAAACTGAAGGCTTGGCAGGACGATTACAATCACCACCGTCCCCATGGCTCACTCGGCCACCTGACCCCGAGCGAGTTCGTCAAAAAGAGGTCAGATCAAACCAACGAAGCGGTCCGCCTGTAGTTTTAAACCGTCCGGTTTTCGGGGATGACGTCAGGCATTTCCAGTGTCTTTCCGAAAGCTGTCCTGGTCTGAGGGACGTTCATAGCTACCGTTTTTGCTGCGATGTTGCTGTCAGTCAGGCTTGGCGATAAAGCAAGCCAGAATGAAGTTGATGTAAAGCGATTCCAGTTTTTAATGGCGAGAGCCGATAAGCTTAGCGATGCCGAATTAGCTGAAAGCCTTGAAGAAACAAGGGTCGAAGTTGCACCAGAAATAGAGCTTTTGCGAGACGTGGCTTATAACGATGTCGTACGTGAGAGAAACAGAGAAGATGAGGTTATTCCATTGACGTTACCGCAAAAGATATTGCGCGTTTTTGCATGATTTAACCAAAAACGCAACAAGAGGGAGATCAGCTATGAAACGTATCGTAACAGCGGGATTTGCGCTAATGCTTCCGTTAACAGCTGGGGCGCAATACTACGGATTTAACCCAAGCATTCAGCAGAACTCGCAAGACATGATGCAGCAACAGTTGGAAATGCAGCAGCAGCAGCAGCAATTGATGCACCAGGATCACACGATGCAGGAGCAAAACAGACAGTTGCAGATGGATCTCATGTTGCAGATGGATCGCATGTATCAGCAACAGCAATTCGGCAACATGCGGCAACAGGGTAATTACAACCATGGAATGCCGTATGGAATGCCCTATGGAATGCCGCCTCCTGGCAGATTCTAGGCCTGCAGTTGCTCCTGCAGTCTTCCTTGTACAGGTTTTTGTTGTCTGCTATATGAAACGGCAGGGTAGACAGCTCCCTGCATCCTTACACTCCCTTTTCAAACCCGCTTCGGCGGGTTTTTTGTTGCACCCCGCTCTCTCCTCAATAAGCAGAAAAAACCTGTTCTTATCGACTGATTGATGCTCTGTCGCAGAGCTAAGATAGTCATGCGGTTGTAGTTACCTCCAATCTACCGCCCCGGGCTCCGAAGTCACTCCTCGTTTATGGGGACCCGGTTTTTTACTTCCCAATCTTGAAATGAAGTGCGAATGCCAAGTGAAAAATAATCAACTGATTAATGACGCCTTGAAGCTATGGAATGACGAGCTAGAAGAATCACAACGGGCTTTGATTGATTTGATAAGAAGCCTAGATCAGGCTTCTCGACAAGAAGTCCTCCAAGTTCTTGAGAGTCAGTGAGCGTGAGGTCCCCTGAAGATTGAACTTTTTTTACTCGTCTCCAACGCTCCTCCAAGCGTCTGTCCAGCCTTGAACTATTGCTCTTTTTTACCATCTCAATATTGCAGGGGAGCAACAGTTTAAATCGCTGTAATTTGAATGACAGCGACTGATGTTCCCCTGCCCATTCAGGAAGTTGCCCTCTTATGAGGCCTTTTTATTTCCATACGTTAAGTATTTAACGGTAAACCTATCCTCATATCGTTAATCTATCCACTCGTTTCCTTCTTCTAAACAGGGAAGCGAATGCAGTATCCCCGCCCGGCTTATGCCGGGCTTTTTATGCCTATTGGAGTACCCACACTCAACCTCAGGTGTACGTCAGTACAATACCTTCATTCCCCTGCGTTTGAAAGATGGTGGGTAGCCTTGCGCCGCTGTCAATCAACTAACAAACAAGAGGGAAATATGGGGCTTTATAAAATGTGGAACATCTAGGCTCAGGACCTATTAATTTTGGGATTCACGGAAGTGAGCGGATGTGATTCACTTATGTCAGGAGGAGTTGCCATGAGTGATCTTTTTATGCTGTCAGAGAAACAATTCAACCGCATAAAGCCTTATTTTCCCTTGTCCCATGGGGTGGCGCGTGTGGATGATTTGCGGGTGCTCAGCGGGATTATTTACGTGATAAAGAACGGCCTGCAATGGAAGGACGCTCCCAAAAGCTACGGCCCGCACAAGACGCTCTACAATCGCTTCATGCGCTGGAGCAGGATGGGTATATTCAACCGCATTTTTGCGGAACTGGCTGGCAAAGAGGAAACGCCCGATCGGCTAATGATTGACGCCACACATCTGAAGGCGCACCGTACGGCAGCCAGCCTTTTAAAAAAGGGGATGTTCCCCGCCGTATCGGTCGCACCAAGGGCGGCTTGAATTCAAAACTCCATGCCGTGTGCGACAGCATGGGCAAGCCTGTTGTCCTGCTGCTCTCCGAAGGGCAGATGAGCGATTACAAGGGTGCGGCCCTGTTGTTGCCTGTTCTACCCAAGGCAAAAGAGTTGCTGGGGGATCGCGGCTATGATGCTGACTGGTTCAGGGCAGCCCTCAGAGAAAAGGGTATTACGCCCTGCATTCCCCCGAAGAAGAACCGTAAAACCCAGATCGAATACGACAGGGAACTCTACAAGCAACGCCACAAGGTAGAAAATATGTTCGCCAGGCTCAAGGACTGGCGACGCATCGCCATGCGTTATGACCGTTGCGCCCACACCTTCTTCTCCGCCATCTGTATCGCCGCTACCGTCATCTTCTATCTCAATTAATGAGTCCTGAGCCTAGATCAATCAGCCTTGGATGCTTTTGACAAAGAGTACTGCCCATGGGTTGACAGATGACGACGCAGAGGGGGCAGACCTGCGGGCTGAAATCAAAAAGCTGGATGCAAAAATAAACCGGCTATCTGATCTTCTGTCAGAGACAACCGCAATCGGAAGGCTGCTTCAAAAGATAGAGGAATTCGCGAATCAACGAGCCTCGCTCGAAGATCAGCTTTCCAAACTGGAAATGACTCGCAAGCAATCGAAGGCGCTGCGGGAAATAAAAGAGTTGGATGTGCAATCCATGCTCTCAATGGTGGCAGAAAATCTGCCAGACCTTGACCGCGATTCCCTCAAGGATTTGCTGCGCGGCATAGTTGACCGCATTACACTCGATCACCAAATCCTAGCTTATTGTATTCATTACAAAATCAAGCTGAATTTGGGGGAATTAGTGGCGTCCCCAGGGGGATTCGAACCCCCGTACTCACCGTGAAAGGGTGATGTCCTAGGCCTCTAGACGATGGGGACCAGAGGACTTTGAAATGCTTAAAAGCCGTTTGCCGTCAGTTTGTGATATTGCCATAAACTGGTGGAGGTAAGCGGGATCGAACCGCTGACCTCTTGCATGCCATGCAAGCGCTCTCCCAGCTGAGCTATACCCCCGGCAAAAGAAGGCGAATTATACTGACCGCTATTTTTCCCGTCAATGTACAGGTTGAAGTATATCATCCTCATCATCCCCTGACAGGCCACTGCGCGAACAATTGATCCTTTCACCTTGCTTGTTCTAGCCGCTCCCCCTCCCGCTCGCCTGAATCTCAATATATCAGTTGGGGAAATACTCAAGCTGCTTGTCCATCCTCCGCAGCGTTTCCTCCCTGCCCAGCAATTCCAGCACCACATTGATCGCCGGGGTCTGGGCCTCTCCTGTAACCATGACACGCAACGGCATTGCCACCTTCGGCATCTTCATGCCGTGTGCCGTAGCGCTGGCCTTGATTACGTCGTTAATGGCATGGCCTTCCCATTCGACCGTTGCAAGTTTTGTCTGCAAATCGAGAATCGGAACTTTAGCCTCAGCGGTGAAATACTGCGCCCTCAGTTCCTCCGCAGGCTCCAGCGGGCGAAAGAAGTAAACAGCCGCATCCGCCAGTTCCGCAACGGTATTGACGCGCTCCTTGAGCAGATTCACGACCTTGCGCAAATCGGGAACACCTCCGCCAGTAACGTCACAGCCATCCACCGCAAGAAAAGGTTTTGCCAATTCCGCCAGCCGCTCGTTATCCGCGGTTTTCAGGTATTGCTGGTTGAGCCATTGCAACTTCTCGGGATTGAACTTACCCGGTGAACGATTGATATTGGATAAATCGAACCACTCAACCAATTGCTCCCGGCTGAATATTTCCTCATCACCATGCGACCAACCCAGCCGGGCCAGATAATTCACCAATGCCTCCGGCAGATAACCGTCCTCCCGGTACTGCATCACCGAAACCGCCCCATGCCGCTTCGATAAACGCTCGCCATCCGCACCGAGAATCATCGGAACATGCGCGTATTGCGGCAGAGGCGCACCCAGCGCTTTCAGTATATTGATCTGGCGCGGCGTATTGTTCACATGATCGTCACCCCGAATCACATGCGTGATGTTCATATCGAGATCGTCGATCACCACGCCGAAGTTATAAGTCGGCACCCCATCCCCGCGCAGCAGCACGAGATCATCCAGCTCGCTGTTGGAAACGGTGATCTCACCCTTTATGAGATCCTTAAATGTTAGCTCCCCATCCAGCGGGTTTTTCAGCCGCACCACGGGCTTCACGCCGGCGGGAGGCGTTTCTCTGGAATCGCGCCAGCGACCATCATAGCGGGGCTTCAACCCCGCTGCGCGCTGCTGCTCGCGCATTGCATCCAGTTCTTCCCTGCTGCAATAGCAGTAATAGGCACGGCCCGTGCGCAGCAACTGCTCCGCCACTTCATGGTAGCGCGCCAGGCGCTGCATCTGGTAAAACGGCCCCTCGTCATAATCCAGCCCCAGCCACGCCATGCCGTCCAGAATCGCCTGGGTGGACTGGGCTGTGGAGCGTTCCAGATCAGTATCCTCGATCCGAAGGACGAATTTACCACCATGCTTGCGGGCATAAGCCCAGGAAAACAGCGCTGTGCGAGCACCGCCAATGTGAAGATAACCTGTGGGACTGGGAGCAAAACGGGTGCGGATCATGGGTAAGAATGCTGACAGAAAAGCTGTCGCAGTTGCGAAAAGACGCTATTTTACGCGAGATTTGGACTATTGCCGCGCTATAGCATCTCGGCATTACATTCCGGCGTCACGTTCGCCGACCATTTGACTTGGAGTCTCATCGTTCCCACGAAAGCGGGAACCCAGAAGTATTTTCGGCCGAAGCAAATGCCTTCCCCAAGCTACTCAACCCAGATTGCCGAAAAGCTTACTGTTGTCGTTCCCGCCAGAATAGGAGCCTGAAACACTCGCGCCGAATTGCTGAATTGACCGAAATCCTCGATTTATGCTCTAATTGCGCCACCCTCAACCGTTATCAACTCAGGATAACGTCAAGTAACGGGCGGTTAACTCAGCGGTAGAGTGCCACCTTCACACGGTGGAAGCCACTGGTTCGATCCCAGTACCGCCCACCAAAAGATGTCCAGCAAAATCCAAATACGTCCAATATAGCTAATAATACTTCTTCCAACGGTAAAACGTCCGTTCTGAAATCCCACCTGTCGGATCAGATCGGCCACCGGCATTCCCAGCTCCGCTTGCTTCAATACCGCCACGATCTGTTCTACTGAAAACTGTTTATTCTTCAGGCAACAGCCCTCTTTTAAGGTCAAGTTTGCTCGAAAAACTCAAATCTCGGGGCGGCTCATGAACTCGGCGTCAAGGATCTCAATTGCTACGTACGAACGGGTGTGAACAGCCCGCTCCTTCAGGCCGGCATTAATTGTGCATCGACGTAAAGAAAATTTCGCTTCGCTCCACTACAATCGGATCGAAGCTGAGAATGCCAAGCGGAGTGGGAAACGCGTGTGCTACCTTGATTGGGGCATGCACTAAGGCTGCTACCACTATTCCAGGAATCCATAGGATCTCTAGGTTAGAGCTTTGTACAGATCTTTCATCAAGATACATTTTCTCGTCAAAAGCAGCTTCCAAAAGTCTGTGCCGAGAAATCTTTTCGTGGTCTGGGCGAACGGCTATGAAGCGGAACTCCTGCGGTTTGGTCTGGGCTCTGCCTTCCTTCAAAATTGTCTTGCGTATCGCGTCGAGCGTCTTTGGGAGTACCCGCGTGGAGCCCCAATGCAGCGACGGCACCAGCCAGCAGAGGTGATCCACTTGCGGCGGTTCGGCTCATGGCGCTTTATTGCGTATTTGATCGCGTTAAGAAGCTTCTCGGTATTGGGCGAGGTGAACAGAGAGCCCAGGAGCGGGATGGTCGGACGATCGGTTCGCAGCTCTCCAGCACGTGCAATCGCTGACTTGTGGAACCGTTCAACCGCCAATCCATCTCGACGGATGAAATCAGCCAAGAATTCCGGTGCCAGCTTAATCAACTGTTCATACGCCCATGCGTCATGCGTTTGTCGTGGCTTCTTGAGCTTTTTCATGTAAGCAGCCACCGCATCGGCAATTCGTTCCCGGTCTTCCAGTTCATGGCCAGAGCGCCACTCCGTCAACTCGAACTCTGCCGTTGCCGAGCGCCCGCCCTGTGCGTTGATAGTGACAGGTATCACCGCCAGGAATTTCTCCTCTGGGCTCACGCTGTCCACCGAATACAGATACTGCTGCTTCTCGAACCCCCCACCTCGTCGTGGAAGGTCGAATTCGGCAAAATGCCTTTGGAATGCGCCCTGTTGCTTCAGATACCTATCGAGCAGGATGTGTAAGTCGCGGCGATTGCGCAGTATTTTCTCAACCGGTGAACCTCCTTCCATGGTTTTGCCATGTAGACGCCATGACCCTCCCGCGCTTTCGATTCGGCCGCGCCAATCCTTAAGGTCTACTGCCAGAATCCTGTCTTCAATTACTAAGATAACATCAATTTCACGCCCTCCATTGGGCAACGCCAACTCTAGGCTCAGGACCTATTGATTTTGGGATTCACGGAAGTGAGCGGATGTGATTCACTTATGTCAGGAGGAGTTGCCATGAGTGATCTTTTTATGCTGTCAGAGAAACAATTCAACCGCATAAAGCCTTATTTTCCCTTGTCCCATGGGGTGGCGCGTGTGGATGATTTGCGGGTGATCAGCGGGATTATTTACGTGATAAAGAACGGCCTGCAATGGAAGGACGCTCCCAAAAGCTACGGCCCGCACAAGACGCTCTACAATCGCTTCATGCGCTGGAGCAGGATGGGTATATTCAACCGCATTTTTGCGGAACTGGCTGGCAAAGAGGAAACGCCGGATCGGCTAATGATTGACGCCACACATCTGAAGGCGCACCGTACGGCAGCCAGCCTTTTAAAAAAGGGGATGTTCCCCGCCGTATCGGTCGCACCAAGGGCGGCTTGAATTCAAAACTCCATGCCGTGTGCGACAGAAGGGGCAAGCCTGTTGCCCTGCTGCTCTCCGAAGGGCAGATGAGCGATTACAAGGGTGCGGCCCTGTTGTTGCCTGTTCTACCCAAGGCAAAAGAGTTGCTGGGGGATCGCGGCTATGATGCTGACTGGTTCAGGGCAGCCCTCAGAGAAAAGGGTATTACGCCCTGCATTCCCCCGAAGAAGAACCGTAAAACCCAGATCGAATACGACAGGGAACTCTACAAGCAACGCCACAAGGTAGAAAATATGTTCGCCAGGCTCAAGGACTGGCGACGCATCGCCATGCGTTATGACCGTTGCGCCCACACCTTCTTCTCCGCCATCTGTATCGCCCCTACCGTCATCTTCTATCTCAATTAATGAGTCCTGAGCCTAGTTAATGTATTGTCATGGCTCGCTCTCGATTTGAAGGTAGGCCATGCTCGAGTAATTCGCATACGAGCGAAATTTTTGAAGTAATATGAAAATCGTACAGACCCAGAAGCAACGGCCACGCGATTTTATCTAACTCAGCAGTATTTACCACTGTACCGACGTACACCAGAGAATCAGTGTGGGTATTTAGGACTTAAGCAGGAGGAGCCCGGCCGGGGCCCTGCTGCGACTTGGTTCTTTTAAACGGTGAAAAAATGGAACAGGAAGTGGGTTTTGGTCGAAATATGATGCAGAATTTAAAACTGTAAAATGGGAAATTAAATAATTATAGGAACAGTTTATGCTTAAGTTGCTGGTGGCGTTATTGGGGGCAGTTCTTGGATTTTTTCTACTCTCTCTTATTATTTCCTTTCTCTTGCCGAGTAAACAGGGCTGGATGGTGCAGCTACAAAACTCTTTCTGCTATCAAGTAGGGTGCCATCAAATGTTTTATGGGAGATTTGCTGAAGCAATCGCCGCCGAAAAAATTGGTCCCTTTAGGGAATTAGTGACGCCGGCTGAAGTAAGCGACGAAGATATCCTTAAATTCATCAAGAAAGTGAAATCTGATCATGGCCGAGTTCGTATGATTAACTATGGATTTGATAATCCTGATAATTATGAAAGATTGATGCCAGTAGCATCGATTGAAAGTCCGGATGGGAAGTGGGTCCATAATAATAAAAAGCACGAATATTGGTTCCGAGATGAGCATGATGTACCTGGTCAATTTCGTTTTAAAATGTGCGGTGCTGATTTTGATAAGCTATGTGGTATCGAGGTATCAACCAATCTTTTGTATTTGATAAAAAACCGTAAATAAAAATTCGAATCATGCTCGCAAAAACGGTCTTTTCAGAAGAAAAGAATTGAACCGAAAAAATCGGCAGTTTCCCTAGTTTTTAACCTCACAAAACTGCGTCTTGAAAACATACCCTCCGATAAGTCGGGATAAAGATGAGTCTCAGGAGAATAATGGGAAGTGAAATGAGGATTGGATATGCGCGGGTAAGTACTCAAGCACCGAGTAGAAAACTGGTCTTTCATATTCAAAACACCCACACACCTCGCTTCCTGTGATTTCGCCATTGCCAGGGTGCAACAGGGTTGGGATCAGCCCAGAGGCCGCATTTCGCCAGCCTGGCACTGAATTCCAGAAGATAGAGATGATAGTTCCTGTCGACGTATCTACGGTATGTCCAGGCCATTCCCCGGCTGACCTGCTCCGCATTGACATTCACGCCATCGCATTTGACGTTTGCCACGACACGCTTGTAGCGATCTACTACGCCGGATGTCACCGCCGCCTGTTTGCCGAAGCATAGATCGGAAAGGAATTGTTTGGAGCGCTCTCCAAACGGTTGTTGCTTCTCCGGAGCATCGATCCCGGCTAAGCGAATCTTTGTTGCCGTTTTGATCTGGTGACAACTGTCAAAGTATTGCCATCGGCTATGCCGACGACCTTTCCTCCAAACGTTTTTGCTTCTACAGGCGAGAAATACAGGGCACATACGGCAATAATGATGAATTTTACCGAGGGATAGGATTTTGGCATTCGGGAATAGATAACTTATCGAAACCTCTCCATATGTAAAAGGAATGGAGGGAGATGAATAGCGGGAGATGCGATAGCTCAGCGCTCAGGAGCCGTGACTATGCAAGCAGGCTGGATGATTCTCGATGATTTCACTATCCGGGAGCCGAAGATACATCCTTTGCAGGAAGATTCCCGAAAAATCGACTATTGGTCACCGACTTTTTGATTGTCCACAATTGCTGTGGATAAGTTTGTTGATAAGCTATGCAAATGATGAGTAAGTCATCTTTCCGTAACATCTTTTCTTAGCCGGCTATTTTTTGAACTTTTTTTAAACATATTTATTATCAAATACTTGAATAAAAATCAAGACCCGGGATTTTTTGACATTTAGTACTGGAATTGCGTATGTGATTCAGGTGAAAAATGTGGATTATTTAGAAATGTCAAGCAAAATGTGATCCTTGTTTTATAAAATCCTCCTGGCTTTGGGTTCGATTCTGAGTCTCCTCCCTTTCTTCCGCTTATCCTGAGCGAATGCAAGTCCACGTGCTTTCAATACTCCAATACCTGGAATTTTTTGCTAACAAAAAGCTGTTTTGCTACGGTACTCCGTTTTGCGGCCGTTATAACGAGATAGTCGTCACCCCTTGGGCCTGTCGCGCGCATGCCTTTGATCCTTCATCGCGCTATCCGTACATGGTAGGGAAAATTCCGGGGTGCGGAGTCGATGCTACAGTGACAGGACCTACAGTGACAGCATCTTGGCGAGGAACGATCATTCGCGCGTTGCGCTCCAGTCTGATGATTGGAGCAACATCGCGAAATCCAATATGAATGAGCAGAACCTGGACAGACATCATGGCAGACAGCAAACCTGACCTTCCTGATAACAACAAGAAATATCGCATTTCGTCGAAAAGCGGTATTCTCTCCACGCTGCGAGTGATGATAAGGAATAATTCGCAAAGCACTTGTTATTTTGGTGATGCCGGTAGCTTTTTCCCGACTGCCCTTTTGAATCTTGACAGCCAGCACGGGGAAATGGTGCTCGATTATGGTCCGGATGAGGAGATCAATCAGCAGGCATTGCAAGCTGGAAAATGGAATGTTGTTGCATTTCCCAACCAGGTGAAGGTTCAATTTTCCTGCCAACAAATCGGGAAAACAGAGTTTGAGGGGCGAAACGCCTTCCTTGCACAGATCCCCAAAAGTCTGTTGCGTATGCAAAAGCGGGAATATTATCGCGTTGCCACACCGACGATTGCTCCCGTGAAATGTGCAGTTCCCATACTCGAGGAAAAGTCGCCTTCCACGGTGGAAGTTATCCTGCAGGACCTTAGCTGCGGTGGCATGGCTGCCATCGATTCGAATGGTAGAGGCAATTTTGGGGAAGGAAGCGTTTATGAAAATTGCCGCATTGTATTACCGGATATCGGTACGGTTAAGGTATCCATGCGGATAATCCGGGTAGAACCAGCTGACACCGGGCTCGTACACGATCTCCAATCCCAGCGCGTCAGTTGCGAGTTTGTCGATACAGGGGAAAATGTGCTGTCCCTGATCCAGCGTTACATCACAAGGCTGGAGCTGGAACGAAAACGGAAATAGTTGGCCCGCTGAGCCTGGGTAGTTAATGCCACGGCGATAACGGTACCCGAGCGTTCATTGAAGATATCATGGCTGAGAATGAGCACAAGTCTTTGTCCTGCCTGTTCTCGGCCTTGTACAGGATTCAAATCGGCCCAGCATATCTCCCTCTTAATATTCTGGCCATGCTGCCAGATCCTCGGATAGGCCTTCCTCAGCCAGTGCACGCTCAAAAAACTGGTCCAACTTCGCGCATTCTATCTCCAACCGGTTTTTCTCCAGGCGCTCTATTTTTTCTTCCATTGCTTCTTGGATTGCACGACTACGGTTTGGAAAAACGTGCAGCTTGATCAAGCGATCAACTTTCTCCAGAGTCTCTTCCTCCAAAGTTATGGCGATTTTTGCCTTGCTCATATTAGAGCATTTTCGTATCAAGTGTTTACACTTGCTTTCTCGCTAATGCCTCCCCTCGCTTGCGAGGCGAAAGGATCTGTTTATGTTTGCACCAAAATTGCTCTAATATCCGCAAAAAGTATAAATATCAGAACAGTATTAGACGACTTACTTTCAGTCTTTCCAGGGACTATATCATCCGGGATTTGTCACCGTAGACGCTGAGGAACTCCCGTCACCGGTTCAATCAATTCTCTAAGTTGTCAATAATTCTATTCCGGCCATCAATATGATTCCTTGAGAAGAACAATAAAGGTGTCCTGGTGACTTTACGCAAACCGAGAGGCTTCAAAGGTGATATGAATTCAATTGTTACAAGAAGAGGGTACAATTACTTTCCAATCCTACAGGTTGAATCAATCCAATATGACACCTGTCGCCTTCTTGCTCATGTATACCCCAAGGATTGGGGTATATCTCTTCCTGTTCGCAGGCTTTCTCGCCCTTGCATTTCCCGCTACCTCATTTTCGGAAAATTCCACCAAGGTGGAGTTCAAAAAAGAGGGCAAAGCTGTCAAGACTATCTCCTTGGATGATCTTCGCACTGTCGCCCGCGAGCGCTCGCTCAAGGTATTCGAGCCGCATGAGCGGCGGAATCGGGTTTATCGTGTACTCTCGGCAAGAGCGGTATTCGACAAGGTGTTCGGCAAGGATTGGGAAAAAGCGCAGGAGGTGGTGTTCACGTCGATCGATGGATATCAGCCGAGCATTCCGGTGAAAAAATTCCTCGACCATGACGCCTATTTCGCCTTCGCCAACGAAGGTGCAGCGCCGTTCACATTGACCAATAGATTGCAGAATAACGAGGTCGTGCCCCTCGGTCCGCTCTATCTCGTTTGGAATAATATCGATTCGAAGGAACTGCTTGAAGCAGGCGCATCCGATATGCCTTACCAGATCAAGACTATCGAACTCAAGATGAACGAACCGTTTCCGAATATGGTTCCACCATCTGGTTCCTTGGAAAAGGTACAACGCGGATTCGAGCATTTTCGCAAGCACTGCGCCGCATGCCACACGATAAACGGGGATGGGGGCGGCAAGGCACCGGAGCTCAATTATCCGAAAAGCGTGGTGGAGTACATCAAGCCCGAATACCTCAAGCGCTGGATATTGGCGCCGCAAACCATTCGATACAACACCCACATGCCGGCGCTTGCGGAAGAAATTTCGAACAGGGAAAAGGTTGCGGGTGAAATTATTGCCTATCTCAAGGCAATGAGCGGGGCGAAACGGGCTCCGTCAGGAAATCCAGGGGACATTTCCAGGTGACACAGTAGAAATGCCTGAGTGTTGTTATTCCTGTTTGATGCCGGACTATTTGGCTCATAGGCTCATTCTTTTGCCCCGGTTTGCAAGGCCATGCCCTGCCGCGTTGTCCAGTCGATAATCTCCGCGGCGAGTCTGTCGGCGCTCAGGCCGAAAGCCGTAATGATTTCCGATGTACCCCGGCTTTGCACGGGTTCGCTGACTTCGAAGCTGCGCGCTGCCACGATGCGATTGCGCAGCGGCTGCGACAGGGTGGCGTAAAAGCGGATGGTGGCCTGCGGTCCGTCATTTGTGTACTCCACCTGGAATGCACTCAGGTCGCCCCCAAGTTCCAGGTCGGTAGCAAGATTGTTGCTGCTGTTGCCGTTGCTGACGGAATTGAACCTGCCATCTGCCCGGAAAGCCGCTACCAGCCGGTTGCGCAGCAGAACCGGCGCGGGATCACTCCAGCGGATGCCCTTGTACGAACTGAGCTGGTTACCCTGGCGCAGCGCCAGCACACGCGGGCTGTCCGTGATATAGCTGCTGTAGGGTGTTGCAAGGCGCAGCGTCCAGGGCAGGGAGTCGCCGGACGAACGGGAGGCAGACTCGGCAGCAGGCAGTTGATAGATTTCCAGGTTTTCGGTCGCAGGCAATATCGAGCATGAGGACACGAAGAGAAGTACCGTCGCTATCCCGAAACGACGGAGCAAGTGCAGAGGGAAATAGCTCGCACCCAGGGTGAGGTTCATGGCTCAAGCTCCTCGATTTTTTCCCGCCCTGTGAGGTAGGCAGCAGGATTCTCATCGAGCCGGCGTACGGTTCTTGCCAGTGCAGACATGGTGTAGCGTAGTTCCTGCAGGGCAGGTCCCAGTTCGTTCATGCCCTGCATGCCTCCGCTCAAAGCGGCCTGATTCTCCAGCAGCAACTGATCCACCGATGCGCTGACTTTCGCCAAAGAAGCTGTGGCGCGATCGAGGTTGCCAAGAGTTGGAGCGCCCTTCTCGCTCACGAGGGTGTTCGTTGCCGCTATCAGTTGCGTAGCTTCCCGCAGCGTGGAATTCGCCTGTGCGCTGGCGGCGGCCAGTTCGGCCACGATTCCCCGCACGTTATCTTTCTGGCTGGCGATCACCCCGGTCGTCTGCTCCAGGTTCTTCAGCATCCTGCTCAGCCGCTGGGCATTTTCCGGGGAAAGAATCTCTTTGGCGCGCATCACCAGCTGGGTGACATCCGCCATCATGTTGTCGCTGTGCTCCAGCAGCTTGGCGATGGGCGATGGGGTGGCCACGATGACCGGTTCCTTGTGGTCATCCTTTGCCACGAGATCGGGGCTGTCGGGCGATCCGCCACTGAATTCGATCACCGAATTGCCGGTGATGCCTGTTAGCGCGAGCCGTGCCTGGGTGTCCTCTTTGATCGGCGTGTTGCCCTGCACGCGCACTCGCGCAATCACTTTGCGGGGGTCTCGCGGGTCCAGCGCGAGATTGATCACGTCACCGACCGTGATGCCGCTGTATTGAACGGCGCTGCCTATGGAGAGACCCCTGACTGCTTCATTGAAGACCACGGTGTAGTAGCGCTGCATGGAGTCGCCCGAGGCCTTGCTCAGCCACAGGGTGAACAGCAGTGCGAGCGTTACCGTCATAACGGTAAAGAATCCGATCAGTACATGGTGCGCGCGCGGTTCCATCGGTTATCTCCTTATCTCCCTGGCCCTGACCATCGTATCGCTCGTCTCTGCCGCATGGCTGGCGGCGCGTCCGCGCGGTCCGTGAAAATACTCCTGCACCCATTCATCCTCGGCGGCTTCGACCGTTTCGAGCGGGCCCGCTACGAGAACACGTTTCTGCGACAACACCGCAACGCGGTCGCAGATCGTATAGAGCGTATCAAGGTCGTGGGTCACGATAAAGACCGTGAGGCCCAGCGCATCGCGCAAGGTGATGATGAGCTGGTCGAATTCCGCCGCACCGATGGGATCGAGCCCGGCGGTGGGCTCGTCGAGAAAGAGGATATCGGGGTCCAGCGCAAGCGCGCGCGCCAACGCCGCCCGCTTGATCATGCCGCCTGATAGGGAGGATGGGTATTTCGTGGCCGCATTCGCCGGCAAGCCGGCGAGCGCCAGCTTCACGATCGCCAGGTGCTCGGCATCGGCCCGGGTGAGGCCGGCATTTTCGATGAGCGGGAGCGCGATGTTTTCCACGACAGTCAGAGAGGAAAACAACGCCCCGCGCTGGAAAAGCACACCGAAGCGCTGCTCCAGTGGCGCACGCTGCTCGGGCGCGAGCTGGAGCAGATCCGTGCCGAGAATACGCACGCTGCCCGCAGCGGGTGTTTGCAGACCAACGATGGAGCGCAGCAGGACCGATTTGCCCGAACCGGATCCACCGATGACGCCGAGGATCTCACCGCGATGGACGTCCAGGTCCAGCTTGTCGTGTACGAGTTGTTTGCCAAAACGATTGGTCAGGCCCCGCACCTGGATAATCGCTTCACGGCTCCGCGCCGAAGCGCCGGTTGCCTGGCTGTCAGGATTCGCCAACCCGGCTTTCCGCGGAAACAGCGCCTCGTCCGTCACCATCCCATCTCCATGAAAAATAGGGCCGCCATTGCGTCCAGAAAAATGACGACGAATATGGAATGTACCACACTGGCTGTCGTATGCTGTCCCACGGACAATGCGCTGCCGCTGACTTTGAGCCCTTCGAGGCAGCCGATGACCCCGATCACGAAGGCGAATACGGGCGCCTTGGACATGCCCACCAGGAAATGCCGCAGCTCGATCTGATCCTGGAAAATGGTGAGGAACATTGCCAGTGAGATATCCAGTTGCAGAGCGCAGACCAGAGCGCCGCCCAGGATTCCCGAGAGCATCCCCACGAAGGTGAGGATGGGCAGGGATACGAACAATGCCAGCACGCGCGGCAGCACCAGCAGGTTGGCGGGGTTCAGGCCCAGCACGCGGGTTGCGTCGATCTCCTCGTTGATCTTCATGGAGCCAAGCTGAGCGGTGAACGTGCTTGCGGTGCGGCCGGCCATGAGGATGGCGGTAAGCAGGACGCCCAGCTCCCGCAGGAAGGCGAAGGTCACGAGATTGACGGTGTAGATGCTTGCTCCGAAATTGGCCAGCACGGTTGCGCCCAGAAAGGCGATCACGGCGCCCACCATGAAATTGAGCAGGGCGATGATGGGTACGGCATTCAGGCCGGTTTCGTGGATTTGCGCCACGATCGATGTCATGCGCCAGCGTGCCGGATGCAGCAGGCCGCGGGCCAGCGCATCGAGCGTGAAACCCATGAAGCCCAGCAGTGCCAGTATTTCCTGCCGGAAGATATCCAGCGCAACTCCGGCGTGACCGAATATATCGATAAAGGCGCCACGCTGCCGCTTTTGGGATACCTTGCCGGCAGCTCCCATCGCGTTAGCCACCGTTAGCAGCAGCGCGCTCCGTTCGCGGCTCAATGCCGGACTGGAAGCGGCAAGCTCTCCGGCAAGTTCTGCACCGAGCAGTTCGTAAAGGCGTGCGGCACCCGCGGTGTCCAGTGCCGCAAGCCCACCCAGCTCTACGTTGCGCCGTGCTGCGGCCAGACCCCCTGAACGGTGCCGAAGCAGGGCGATCTGCTCGCCCAGCGCGGCATAGTTTTCGAGTGTCCAGTTGCCACGCACATTCAGCCGTGGGGGATTTTCAGAAGCATCCCAGAGCAGGAGTTCTGACTCGGTGCCAGATGTCATGGTGGTCCGTTACTGTCCATTTCGTTCAAGCAACGTCACCACGCCACTCATGCCATCGACTTCCACCCTATCCCCATCCTGCAGTTCGGCCAACACTCCTGCCAGGTTAACGACCGCAGGGATAGCAAACTCACGGGCAACGATTGCTCCGTGCGAAAGATAACCGCCCGTCTCTACAACCAATCCTGTCGCTCTTAGAAAAAGCGGCGTCCAGCCGGGATCGGTGGAGGGAGCAACCAGAATATCACCCTGTTGCAATTTGTAGCCGTCGGACGGGTGGAGCAAAAGGCGCGCTTTACCTCTCGCCAAGCCTGTGCCGGTCGGTATACCATGGTAGCGACGTGAGTTATTTGAGGCTGTGGCTGTGGCTGTGGCTGTGGCTGTGGCTGCGGCTGCGGCTGCGGCGGACTCATGTGCCTGCCAGCCCTGCCTTGAATACCTTGATGCCTCGACCAGAACATCCGGTGCTGTTTCCTGCGACCATTGTTCGAAAAGCCTGTTCCGTTCGCTCACGCGAGCCTTTACTCCGCCCTCGGGAATATCGCCATCCAGCACACGCAATATCTCGGAGAGCATGAGTTGAGAAATATCCGCTTCCTGCACCAGCACTCCACGTTCAACCAGATAACGTCCGGTTGCGAGCAGCAGACGGCGTGCCGGCTCCATCAGTGCCGTCAGGGCGCTGCGTGCAGCTTCACGCTGGTTGCATTCCTGCGTCGCTGCTTTTGCCAATTTCAGGATAAATGCGCGTTTCCAGAACGGGACGCCGGATCGGATGCGCGCCCGCGCTTCAGCCACAGCTGCTTTCTGCCGAGCCTGCAACGCCGCTTCATCCACCTCGGCCAGTTGCTCCAGTTGCGATAGTAAATACTCCGGCGCCTCCCGCCATCTCGGATTCCGGAAGTAACTTTCATACAATCCACGATGCCCGTAACGCTCAAGAAACTCATTGAAGGCATCCTGAAACTTGGGGTTCTCCGTATGCAGAGGATGGTTGGAAGCTTCCATGCTCTCCTTGTTTTCCCGCCACAAACGCGCCAGAGCCATCAACTCATACGACTGGCGTGCGGTGACACTCGGCTCTCCACCGGCGAGCAAAGCGGTAGCCAATGCATATCCTTCACCCGGAAAACACTTGTCCAACTGCTCGACCAGCATTGCCAGGCTTCCGCCGCCTGAGCCCTGCAAGAAAAACAGATCGACCGCACTGCGGGCGACGTGAAAATGACGGAGAATTTCAGCGCGCAGCCCTGCCGCATCCTCGGGAAGCGGCTGCTTGCGCCATTGGGCCGCCTCGACCATGGCGCGCTCTACAGCCCGCTGGCCGCGGCGACGCTGCCCTGGAGAGCGCAGCATATAACGCACCGCCCTTCCCAAACGTGCAAAGCCGTTGGCAGGACTTGTGGACGGCAGGGTGATTTCCGGCTGCCTGCCACCAATCAGCGAATTCGTCAGTTGGGGAATCACCCCTAATGCATCGAAAACTTCCCACTGCAACAGGGAAAGCTGTAAATAAAGACGGCCATGGAACAGCCCCGCACGCTGCAATCCTGGCAGCAATGGATAACCCGCCAGAATGTAGCCCTGCGTGAGCAGTTCGTTAACAAGCTTTCGAGCGTTGCACCAGTCAATCGGTGATAGCGGCTCGGGAACTACTTCGCAGGTGTTGCCGCGCGTCCAGTAGGTGGGCTGCGTTTGCAGCGCGGGGTAGGTGTAATGGGGCCGGGCAGTGACTGGCCGGGCCTGCGTCAACCAGAACTGTTCGCCGTCCCATACCCATTCCAGATCATAGAATGGATGGGTGAAGTCCAGGGCCACCGCCGCGTCGCGCAGCAGTTCAGCCAGGGCTAACGCTTGATCGGACGAAAGAACAGGCCCTGTTGCTTCGGCGGCGGATGTCGCGACCATTGCCGTTCCGCCTTCCGGCCGCGCGACTGCCTTGACCGCCTTGCTGCCGATCTGCTCGTGCAGTAATACCCAATGATCATCGAGCAAATCTTCGCCAAAAACATATTCATCGCCCGTTGCCTGCCCCTCGACCAGCGATTCGCCCAACCCCCATTGCGCATGGATGACAAGCCTGTCGTCACGTCCGGTAATCGGGTCACAGGTGAAAGCGATGCCGGAAGCAATGGTGGGCAGCAGCGGCATGACGATTACTGCCATGCCTGGCATGGATGCATCCTGGCCCAGTCTTTGACGGTAAGCAATAGCGGTGGGAGAGGATAACGAGGCCCACACATCCCGCACGGCGAGCTGTACCTGTTCGATACCGCATACATTCAGACAGGTGCGGTAAATACCCGCGAACGAGGCCGTGGCTGAGTCTTCACCGGCAGCCGAAGAGCGTACTGCCAACGGCTGATTCAACCAGCCACGGGCAGCAAGAGCCTCCTGCAATGCAGCCGACAATTCGGGAGCGAGTTCCTCATTGGCCTCATTGCCCTCATCGTCATACAGCGTTCGCCACTCAACCGGGATAACCAGTCCCTCCGGCACCGGCAGGCCCAGTTGCTTCAATCGTGCCAGATGCCATGCCTTGCCGCCTACGGTCGCGGCATCCGCAGCTAGAACACTTTCCCAGTCGAGGATTTCCAGTTGCGTGGTTTGCGTGGTTGTGGGGACTTCTCCAGTCCCTCCTTGGGAATACGCCACCTCAGCCGTCATTTAACACCAGCCTTCGCCGCTGGCAGATTTGGTCATTGCGACGGCCAACAAACTCGATTGTTTCCGCATCAGGCCAGGGCAGTTGAAGTACTCCATCGCTGATGCGGCGCACTGCTTCAAACGGACGTCCGTTCATGTACGTTTCCAGTTCATCCAACCCTCTTGTTGTTATGCTCACGGTACGCTCGTCAATCTGCACTTTCATCGCCGTGCGCGGGATTCCGGAAAGAAGGCCGGCACAAAATGCGATCAAGTCCCGGTTTTCGTATAGCAAATCGTCAAGTGTCATTTCATACGCGATTCCGGGAACGCCCAGGTCTTCGATCGGCAACCCATCAGCAGCGCCAGAGCGCAGCGCCCGGCGGATTGCGAGAGTGTACCCCACGTCCGGGGGAAGTGCGTTCAGTTCAAAGGGTGTTCCCCGCAGGACTTCCCGCAAGTCAAAATGCGTCCAGACATTCGCCCCACCTGCACCGGTAGCTTCTCCCACGCAAACCACCAAGCCTATTTCATTATCCACGAAACCCGCGGCGAACAGGTCGCCCGATGAATAAGTATTTGGATCGACAACACATACGACAGGCCCGCTGTATCGCTGGCCGATATCGTTACACCAGGCAGGATCAGTCAACGGCAGGGATTGTGAGTAAGGCTCGCCTGTTGCGATTGCTGCCTCAAGCGAAGGCAGCCACGCTTCAAACTCCATGCGGTTGAAGGGACTGGACGCCACGGCCCGCGTCATGGGGGAAGCGAGCAGGCTGAAGCGTGCCGGTCTTATGGTGTTTGGCGTAAAGAGCTGCAACAAACGCTCCGCCGCCCAGATCAGCCCGCCGGGATTACCCCGCAGGTCAAGAATGAGGCCGTTGTCAGGCAATATATCCAGCAAGCGCATTATCTCGGCGATGAATGCGTCGTCATCCTCGACATCGAAGCTCCAGATACGCAAATAGCCCAGGTCACCAGATGAGCTGTTTTTGACGATACGCGCTGCCAGTGCATCCTGAAACCGGGTCCTTATCCACTTTACCCACTTCTCGTCGCGGGCGATGGCAGTGCCGCCGCGATCCGCCTCCCATACATTTCCTGAAAACATGAGCTTCTTCGTGCGGCGCACAGCTTCCGCCGCCGGATCAGCGGCAATATAGCGCGATGCTCGCGAACCCGGCTGATGGTTGATTTGGGCGCGCTCGGGCTGAACGACCCGCCATGGGATTCGTGTCTCCCGTAGCGTTCCTCGGAGTGAAGCGCGGTAAGCGATATCCACCGCCATCTCATCCGGTGGCGGCCCGCACTCCAATGCGCGGAAAGTAAGAGATTCCAGGGCTCTTGCACGCCGCGCATCCGGGCGACCACCGGTTTCCCGGTCCGCGTGCAGATCAACGGCACGAGCAAAGGGTATGCTGTTCCAGGTCTCCAGAATTACACCTGATTTAAATCTGGCATCCTTTACGAGCTCGGGTGCTGATACTTTTGATACGACAAAGGTGGGGGCGTCATAAGGACCATACTGCTCCACCAGGAAAGGCAGCGCTGCGACCGCTCCCTGTTTTGCGGCAGGCCCTGAGTAGCGTGTGTGCGCATCCCGCAAACCCGAGATGATCGAGGTCAGCGCCAGATGAAACCCTCCTTCAGATAACGCGGCCACTTGCGCGCGCAGCAGCTGCAATGCCTGTACCGGATCAAACGCGTAGGCGGCGCGTTTCTGCGGAAGATGACAATAGACACCGCCGATCACGGCAATCAGCGTATCGATAATCTGTAAACGTTCTCCACCATCCAGCACCCGTGCTTTGGGAATGCGAAAGTCAGGCCGCCGTCCCCTTCCCCTTTCCCTCCCCCTTTCCCTCCTCCTCGGTTCGCCGTCTGGAGATTCACCAAACAGGAAATCGCTTAGAAGCTGCCCTGTCTGGGCCTGAAGAAGAGAGGCAGCAGCGTGCTGATCATCCATGAGAATCAACCCTGAAAATCAGCTGTAAAACTCACTGAGTCCATTGAGCAACCCCTCGTGAAACCCTAGCTCTGGAATCGAGACGAAGAATGCTTCGTCATGCACAAGCGGCTGGATGGGCGGAACAATGATCTTCGATAAATCTTTCGGCAAACCGCCTACAGGCACCCGACCGGTGGGCATATCCAGTGCAAGGCGTAATGGCGGCGGTGCACCGGTGCGAATGGCGGCAAACGCAAGACGCCGCGCGCTCTCGATCGCCCTCTTGGGGTCATCCCGAACTTCTTCCAGCCGTTTTAGAACATCCTTATAAGACCACGGCTCATCATTACCCTCAAATCGGGTGAGGGCAAGACGCCGCGTTTCGCCATTTACGGATATCCTGCTCGTTTGCGCTGAACTCGCCTGCTGCATGAGTTGCTCAGTTCCATAAAGCGGCTTTCCATTCACCGCCACCAGGCGCACATCCGTTTCGGTAGCGCGAAGAATGGTTTTGAAGGGGTCGGGCTGGGAAGCTCCTTCGGTAGGGGATGCAATTACAACCAAATCCCCCAGTGCTCCAGGTTGCAGTCGCCCCGCCTGCCGCTGCCATGCTTCGGCCAGCACATCCCCCGGATTGGCAGTAATCATTTTGACGAGATCGAAGGGAGAGAAGTCCCATCCTTTCGCTTCGCTTACCAGGGAAGCGACCTTCAATTCACCGAGTACGTTTCGTGTCCCGGATGGGCCCCAGTCCGATCCTATGCAGAGACTGATCCCTTGTCCCAATGCTGCCGGAACATCAGTGGTCGTGCCATATAGCCACAGATTCGAGAATGGGGACCAGACTATTGCACCCGGATCGCTCCAGGTATTGTATGAAGCGGAGGCGACAGCATTGGTATGAATGGCGACCAGCCTGCGCTGCAGGCATCCCGCAGTGTGGGCAGCGCGGTACTCGCGCTGGACGATCGAGCCGGGACGACCCTCCGCGCAATGGTAAATGAAGGTTGCACCCTGCCGCATGCTGATAGCACGCTGGCCAAGCTGCTCGGGTTTGAGGGTGAGTGTCGAGGCGAGTACCTGATGACGTCCGATTTCTCCCCCGAGTGTTTCATCCTCTATATTTCGTACCAGCCAGCCGTCCAATGGACGGTTGCTGGGTGGAGACCCTTGGATGCTGGTCGTGCCGCCAACCAGCGCGCGAATTTCCGCGTAGGCGAGCAATTCTGCCGGGGCAGCCTCGATAAATGCATAAGTCGGCCAGGTGATGCTTTCCGCGTAGGTGGGCCGCGTAGGTGGGCCGCGTAGGCCAGATATCATGATGCTGGAATGGTATGGTGCGATTGGGCTCGGTCCAGAGGGGAAGCGTCGCGTAGGCGAGATGGCTATGCAGGTCGATAAATGCGGGGATGACGAGATCATTACCCACATCAACCGCGGGAGCATTATCGAATTCAGCAGAGCGCGCTGAATTCGCTATAGTCGCTGCACCCGCTGCGCCCCTGGTTACCGCAGCAATACGGCCATCATCGCCGATCCATACCCTGCCCTGGAAGCTTGCATTCTCGCTTTGGGCAACCTTCCGATCCTTGGTCAATGGAACGATCCTGCCGGCAATGATCAGGCTCATATGGTGAAGGAATATGTATTCAACGAACGAAAGGCTAAATCGTAGTATGTTTAATGCCAGATTAAATGCTAGAGGCTACGTTTGAGTCGGCAGCACCCCTTTGGGCACACGCACTACAATGGTGCGGCGCTTGTCCAACACGGTTTCGCCTTTCCGATCTGCCCAGCCCTCTTCAGTGCGCATCCATGAAGGCAGGCCGGGTGGGAGATCATCCGGCGGGATGTCCGGAAGGTCGTCCGGGCCAAATGCGCTGCCATACAATTCCAGTCCGCCCGCCACATCCGGATTCTGTATAGCCGGCTTGAGTGCCCGCAACCCATCGTTCCAGTTCTCAAGCATTTTCGTCGTTGCGGCTTCCTGCTCTGCGCGGGTGCGAGCGGAACTCTGCGACCAGGTAGGGTGCGTCAAATGCTGGAAGGGCGGCGAAGAGCCGAACTCGGCTGCGGCGGGTGAAGCAAGCCAATCCTGCCAGGCGGTATGAGCAAGTCCACCAAATGCGATTACAGCCTCGATCGGGCTGCCATGAAGAATCGCCCCAATCCACCGGTTGCGGTAAGCGGTGATCAACGAGTTTGCGATATGACGGGCCCCTCCCCCCTGGCCATATACGCTGTAGAGGAAAGTATTGATGAAGACGTAGCTTCGGATGATACCGAGCCGCTTGAGGAATCCTTGTGCGCGTTTTCCGGCCGTACCGACAAGAACCCGGCGCACGATTGCCTCATGCTGCGCCGGATCCTGCCCCAAGATAAGTACGCGCGCGCTTCCATCCAGTCGTCCCCGATGAAAAATCGGACCCCATTCCGTCCGAAAGTCATCTACAGGATAAACGTCCTCGCCAGGGTACTCCGATACCAGTTTGACAAATGGCTGCTTGTAATACCCACGATCAAACGGAATAGCCATGAAATATTCTCCTGGTTAGCCTCCATCGAATGCGGCGAGCCGCGCCAGGTTTCGTGCTGGAACCTGGTGCAGCCTGGGCGTATACCGGACCTGTCACTCCTCAAAAAAGCAGCAGCGCAAGGATGATAGGTTTCATGTTGTCCGGGTAATTCCTCCTGGCTATTACGAACTACTGCGACGAATTACTGCGAACCCTGGGATCGCGTCTTCAGCATGCAACCTCTGCCGATACTCTTTTGGCATTTTGTTCGCTGGCCGGCATTCTCGCTGTCTGCCGTCATATCCATTATGCTTAATCAGGAAAGGGAAAAAATTCGGCAGCAACTGACTGCCGCTCCTCTTCAAAGATAGCATGTATAAACCTGATGTGGTGACTTCCGGGACGTAGCGCCATGAATGATGAATTGGCTGTCTCGACATAATATGTTTAGTGTTAAGCTTATTGCTGTTTCCGCCGATCCCCGACCGACCAACCATTGCGGGAAAAAATCATGCAATATTATTTGATATTCGCTATTGCTCTCGCCATTCTCGCTATCGCATTCGCTCTGCAGAACGATACGAATGTGACAGTGACGTTTGGCATATGGAGCTTCGATAGTTCGCTCGCCATGATGCTGGTGATTGCGGCGGGCATAGGAGCAACCATTTCAGTATTGCTCTCGTGGCCTAGCTTCATCAAGAATCAATGGGTGAGTACCCGTCTGCGCCGACAAGTGAGCAAACTGGAGGAAGACAAGGTTGCCCTGGAGCAGCGCAATACGCAACTCGAAGAAGAGCTGGCAAAATTCACTCCTGAGCCCATCCCCGAGCCACCTCCGCGCTATCTCGGACTAAAATCAATGCTCCTCGGAAACGATAAACCAAACGCAAGCGAATAGCGTATGCTGGCGATCAGCGTATACGGGCGATCGAGCCTGATTTCATCGCTTCCTGACCATGGCCATACAACGTCTATTTCTATGGCATTCCCATGTCGGATGCTGATTCACACATGAAAGCTGAGCCGCCATTTGTGCAGCTGCCCTTGAAAGCAAAAAAAGGGAGAGGAGCGGTATCCAACCTTCAGGGGCGGTACGAGCAATGGACGCGTGAAGACATCGATGATGGCTGGGGAAACAGCGGTATCATCGGAACCGGCGACAGAGACAAAGCTGAAAATGACGAGCCGGATACAGGCTTGACATGGAAGACCCAGATCATCGAGGAACATGCCAAAACCATACTGAGCCGCAATCAATCGCCGGATGTGCCTTTCAGCATTTCGCTCAATCCTTATCGCGGATGCGAGCATGGTTGCATCTACTGCTTCGCGCGTCCCACGCACAGTTACCTGGGCCTGTCGCCTGGACTGGATTTCGAAAGCAAAATATTCGCCAAGGTCAATGCGCCGGAGCTTTTGAGACGGGAGCTTGCAAAACAATCCTATGTGCCGGAACCAATTGCGCTTGGCGTCAATACAGACGCATACCAGCCCTGCGAGCGCGACTTGCGGCTGACACGGCGTGTGCTGGAAGTGCTGCGTGAGTGCGAACATCCGGTCGCGCTGATTTCCAAGTCATCGCTGATGGAGCGCGATATCGATTTGCTCTCCGACATGGCTTCCAGACGATTGGCTGTGGCCGCGGTGACAATCACCACTCTCGATCCCGCGGTTGCACGCACGCTCGAACCCCGGGCAACCGCTCCGGCACGCCGTCTACATACGATTCGCACGCTGACCGATGCCGGAATTCCGGTCGGCGTCAGCATTGCGCCAGTGATTCCGTTTGTCACCGAGCCCGATCTGGAGCGAGTACTGACGGCAGCAGCAGAAGCCGGAGCAATCAATGCAGGCTATGTCATGTTGCGCCTGCCCTGGGAGATCAGCCCGCTGTTCAGGCAGTGGCTGGAAGCACATTTTCCTGATCGCGCTGCCCGGGTCATGAACCGGGTGCGCGACATACGGGGTGGCAAGGATTACGATTCGAGCTTCGGCAAGCGCATGCGCGGCGAGGGTATCTGGGCCGACCTGATTCGGCAGCGATTCGACAAAACGGTGGAACGCCTTGGGCTCAGTGCGCATTCAAGCCGATTCAAGGGACTGGATAGTTCGCGTTTCCGACCGCCTTCTGTCAGTCCTTCTGTCAATCCAGTGGCTGTCCAATCACCCATGAGCGAAAAATCGAAGGGAAAGTACCGGGAAGCAAAAACGGGAGAGCGAAAACCAAACGATCAGCTTGAGCTTTTCTGACAGGCTGTGATCAAACATGTTCAGCAGCTTCGCTCCATCGGGCGCGGACACGCGCAGCACGTTAGCGACTGGGGGCGGGTTAAAGCTTTCTGCTGCAGATTTGCCATTGGGCAAATCAGGCAACAAAAAGCCCCGCTAAAGTGCGGGGCTATCTAAATAAAATGCAGATGAATTAGGTTAAGCGGTTGGCTTCTGCTTTCCTCTTCGTGCAACAAAGCCCAGCAGGCCCAAACCAGCCAGTAGCATGGCATAGGTTTCAGGTTCGGGAATGGGAGGAGTAGAACCGGAAATATGAGCTGACCAAAAGGTACCTCCACTCACTGGTATAGGCGTTTCATGATTAAATTGGAACCCAGCGCTGAGTGAATCGCCGCTTGCAAAGTTACTGAATCGAGTAATCGTCATCATATAAGGACCGGCTCCCAAGCTATCAAAGGTCAAGCCCGAGTCAAAAGAGGTTTGCCCAGGCGCAACTGTGGGATTATCGTCGTTCTGAGCTACCAATTTGCCAGTGCTCATATTCCATATACCGACGATGGGGTCAAAGTTTGCTCCATTGTGATAAGAATCCGTCCACACCTGTACACTGGAAGGCACAGGGATCGTAAATGGAACCTCAATCACGTCATTGTGAAAAGCAATATTCCCGCTGTAATTCAAGTCGAAATTTTGCGCCGGAGTAGAAGCGTGACCTACTGTTGACGCAGCAAACAAAATGAAGGCTGTAGCCAATTTGTTGATTTGCATTGTTATCTCCTCGATTTAAAGATCTGATGGGGTCAATGTCAGTTCGTACTGTTTCACCTCTCAAAGATCAACTTAGCACTCATGCATTGCAGCCACATAAAAAGCCAGAGCAAATGTGGTGCATAAAAGAATAAAGCAAAAAACGTGCCCCCATTTAAACACTTTAAGTATCAATTAGTTGATTTGCTGTAACCCCCTTCATGTTTCAAAAAGTGTAAGGAATTCCGACAGTTGATCTGGTTGGGATATTGCATACAAGAGCGTGAAATGAGGTCGGTATCATGTAAACCGCTTTTGGAATCTTGGTTTCAGACCAATTGGAGGAGAGGTCCCAGATCAGGCGCTTGCCTGGAGGCTGCGGGTGCTGACGAATTTCTCCTGAATATCTTCCAGTGCTGACCCCGGCACGATAACAAACAGCGGGGTAAAGGGGCGATGCGCCGAAAATTTACTAAGGTGTCCGTTCCTTGAGCAAATCCACTCAGCCAAACACCTCAGAGGCATTTTCATGCTGCCTCCCTTCGCCGCCAGAGGAGTGTATGCACCATACGAGCTAAACTTCCACCGGATCAAGCCGCATCCACAGGCATTTGCCCTTGCTTTCCTTCTCGATCATTTCCAGTTGACGGGCGTGCGCTTCCAGTTCTTCGGCGCTGGCGGCCAGGACGACGAGTTGCAAATCATGCAGGCTGATATCGAGATCAAGCGGCGATGGCGCTTCGAGTTCCATGAGCAGGCTCTCCTGGCCGCGTGTCATCGCAAGATAAACTTCCGCGAGCAACTCCGCATCCAGCAGCGCACCGTGCAGCGCGCGCCGCGAGTTATCCACCTCGTACCGCTCACACAGTGCATCAAGGCTGTTCCTTTTACCGGGAAACAGCTCTTTCGCCATTTTCAGCGTATCGGTAACCGAGCGGCAACATTCGCAGAGAGCCGGCAAGCTGGCAAGCCCTAGCTCATGGTCAAGGAATGCGACGTCGAACGCTGCATTGTGCATGATCAGCTCGGCACCATCGATGAATTCAAGCAGCTCGTGCACGACCTCAGTGAATTTTCGTTTGTCCTGAAGAAATTCGGCGGTTATTCCATGCACCTGCAAGGCGCCTTCCTCGATCTCGCGTTCGGGATTGAGATAATGGTGAAAGCGGCGTCCTGTCAATCGCCGGCTCATCATTTCCACCGCTCCGATTTCGATAATTCTATGACCGAGCTTAGGCTCGAGTCCCGTCGTTTCCGTATCTATAAAAATCTGACGCATCAGCCCGACCTTCCCTTCTATTGCAGATAATCGCCCCGGTTTAACTCTTCCCTCTTCGTCTTACAGAAAATCACTGCTGCCCGTCTAATTTGCGGAAACACCCCGCAGGGCCGTCTGCACGCCCCGGTTGGCAAGCATATCGGCATATTCGTTGCCCTCATGGCCCGAATGCCCCCGCACCCATAGCCATTCTATTCTGTGGCGCTGGGTTAGCAGATCGAGTTCTTTCCATAAGTCATCATTTTTTACCGGCTTTTTGTCAGCGGTACGCCAATCGCGCTTTTTCCAGGCGTGTATCCACTCGCTGATACCCTTCTGTACATACAATGAGTCGGTGTGCAGGCGTACTTCACACGACTTGGTCAGCGCTTCCAGCGCTCGAATGACAGCGAGCAGCTCCATGCGATTATTGGTAGTCATTTTTTCTCCACCGAATAATTCGCGTTTATGCCCGTTGTACTGCAGCAAGGCGCCCCACCCGCCCACCCCCGGATTCCCCTTGCAGGCTCCATCGGTAAATATTTCGACTACCTCGGCTGGTTTCGCTTTCATTTCTCGCCTCGCGGTAAAGTTCTACTGCGCGCAGCCCTGCGCGGCTCATTCGCGGCGGCTGTGTCTTTGATCTTGCGTGCAATCGGCGACATTGCTCTCCTCCTGGCCCTCGCCTCTTTCCACTCAGGCTTGATAACACGCATGCCATGAACACGCTTCACCGCCGTGAGGAAATAGACGCCCCCGGAGAAGCGCCACCAGCGGTCTCCTGCCTCTTCCATGAAATGAAAACGCTTCAGCCATTTCTCCTGGCTGAATGGGGGCGCGTAACAGCATAAGCAGTCTTCCGTGATTTCAAAATCCAATAATGTCAGCCAGTCCTTGAGCCGCGGCAACGCGATGAAATTGCCCCGCCACGGAAAACTCCCCTCCCGCGGCGAGCCGAACAAACCTCTTATGCCCCAAAGGCTGCGGGGATTGAAACCGGAAACAATCAGGTTACCTTCCGGCATCAATACCCGCTGCACCTCACGGAGTATCTGATGAGGATTGGAGCTGAACTCGAGCATATGGGGCATGAGCACGAGATCGGTGCTGTTCGTTTCGATCGGTAGAAAGTCAGGAGCGGCAAGAACGTCAGCTCCTTTTTCAGGGGCCGTACAAAACTTGAGTGGGATGCGGCTTGTGTGCAGGAAATCGTATTGCGGAAACCCGATCTGCATGGCGTTATAGCCAAACACATTTGCCACCGCCCTATCGAAATAGTTTTGCTCCCGTTCCAGCAGATACTGACCCAGGCAGGTTTCAAACCACTCGACTATACTTTTGGTTTGCATATTTAACGTCAACTGGCGTTCAATCAGGAATGTCTATGATTCAACTATGTAAAATCACTCAGCTCATGAATCAGCAGAAATATCCGCCTGACTTATACTCGCCCTTCGGGCACGTCCCGGCTGCCAGCCGCCCTAAAATACCTGAATAGCGCCTATCATGACCACTATCCCCTATATCGTTCCGATTCACGCCTTCAAGGACAATTACATCTGGCTTATCCGCGATCATTATCATGCTGCCGTTATAGACCCTGGCGATGCGTCCCCTGTTCTGGATTATTTGAGCCGCGAAAAGCTGAAGCTCATCGCCATTCTCAATACTCATCACCATCCCGATCACGTGGGCGGAAATGCTGAACTGTTAAGGGAATTTGCCGTACCAGTCTTTGGCCCGGCGAAAGAATCGATTCCGACGCTCACCCATCGTCTCAAGGAATGCAGTGATATAGAAAACGAAGAAGGCAGTGTATATCTTCCGGAATTCTCACTCAGCTTCCGGGTGCTCGATATCCCTGGTCACACCTCCGGACATATCGCCTATTATGGCGCAAACATACTCTTTTGTGGTGATACACTGTTTGGCTGCGGGTGCGGACGGTTGTTCGAAGGTACAGCGCAGCAAATGGTCGACTCGCTGGAAAAACTGGCGGATTTACCCAAGGACACCCTGATCTATTGCGGCCATGAATACACACTCAGCAATATCCGCTTCGCAAGAACAGTCGAACCCGGCAATCAAGCATTGGCAAAACGCGAAGTGGAAGCCGAAAAATTGCGTAACGAAGGCTTGCCCACCCTGCCCTCCACCATTGAACTGGAAAAAGCGACCAATCCGTTCCTGCGCTGTACTGAAGCGGAAATCATCGAGAGCGCCAGCAGCCATGCAGGGAAACCGCTAAACGATCGTGTCAGCGTATTTGCCGCCATCCGGGAATGGAAAAATCACTTTTGACATTATCTTTTTCTATAGACCGGTTTATACGCTAGTTCTCCAAAAGCTTGTCCCGAAAATAAATTTGAATGGTGAAGCAATTGCGTTGTCCTAACTTTGTGCTTTACTTAGGGAACTCATTACAATCCCTGCACGCACGCAAAAAATAGCAAGATTAGCGCGCCCCAGTCATGGAGTACTGATTTCCGAATCCATGACGTAATCCACTCCGCCGCTCACTGTAGCGGCGCTACGCTTTCGGAGGACAACACATGAACCCATTGGAACAGCTATTGCAATGCGGACAATCCGTCTGGCTGGATTCGATCAGCCGCGATCTCATCAAGAGCGGGCAACTGCAGCGCCTGGTAACCGAGGACAAGCTGCATGGCCTGACAAGCAATCCCACTATTTTCGAGCAGGCAATCGGGCATAGCGATGCTTACGACGATGCGCTGCGCCAGCTATTGCGGGCCAATGAAAAACAAACCGAAAAGACCCTGTTCGAGGCGCTGGCTATCGAAGATATTCGCATGGCCGCAGATGTGTTGCGGCCCGTATATGATGAAACTCATGGTGGAGACGGATACGTCAGCCTTGAGGTATCACCCCACCTGGCACGTGATACCGGAGGCAGTATCGCGGAAGCCAAGCGCCTATGGCAAGCCGTGGAGCGGCCCAACCTCATGATTAAAATTCCCGGTACCCACGAGGGAATTCCAGCAATCGAGCAACTGATAAGCGAAGGCATCAACGTCAATGTCACCCTGATGTTCTCTCTGCGCCACTATGAGGCCGTGGCACGTGCGTACATCACGGGACTTGAACGCCGTGACGCCTATTCACCCGGCGGAAACAAGATATGGCCTGTTTCGGTCGCCTCGTTTTTCGTCAGTCGGGTGGATAACGTAATCGATCCCATGCTGGAAAAGATCGGGACCCAGGAAGCGCTCGCCTTGCGCGGGAAAATTGCCATTGCCAATGCCAAGCTTGCCTATCAACGCTTCCGTGAGACATTTTACGGAGAGCCATTTGATTCCTGGCGCAAAAAAGGCGTGCATGTTCAGCGGCCATTGTGGGCCAGCACCAGCACCAAAAATCCCGCATATTCGGATGTGTTGTACGTCGAGGAATTGATCGGCCCCGATACCGTCAATACGCTGCCACTCAAAACGCTGGAAGCATTCCGGGATCATGGGCGGGCTAGCGAAACTCTTGGAAAAGGACTCGCACAAGCTGAAGCTGACGTCACACAGCTTAAAAATCTGGGAATCGATCTCAACGCAGTTACCGAAAAACTCCAAAATGATGGGGTGGATTCGTTCGCTGCATCCTACGACAAGCTGCTTGCCTCACTGAAGAAAAAGCGCCAGGAGATTCTCACTACCAGCGACCAGACAGCCTGAACCGGTTCAAGATTATTATTCAGCAGAGAACAATTACCAAGGGAGGGATCATGGAGCTGGGAATGATTGGATTGGGACGAATGGGAGGCGCAATGTCGCAACGGCTGATGCAGGCGGGACACCAGGTGGCGGGTTACGCTCGCAGCACTGATACGATGAAGCAGCTGGAAGAAAAAGGCCTCGTCGCCGCCTCCTCGGTGGAGGATCTGGTTAGCAAATTGAAGCCGCAGCGCATCATCTGGCTGATGATTCCGTCAGGAAAACCGGTGGATGAAACCCTCGGCATTTTGATACCGCTGCTGGAGGCTGATGACATTATCATCGATGGCGGAAACTCGGATTACAAGGATACTCTGCGCCGGGCAGAAATGCTCAAAACACACAAGATTCACTATGTCGATGCGGGCACCAGTGGCGGTGTCTGGGGCCTTGAAAACGGCTACAGTATGATGGTGGGCGGCGAGGATGCCGTGGTGGCACGCCTACGACCCCTCTTTGAAACTCTTGCTCCCGGCCCAAATAAAGGATGGGGTCACGTTGGTCCATGCGGCGCGGGTCATTTTACCAAAATGGTCCACAATGGTATCGAGTACGGAATAATGCAGGCTTACGGCGAAGGTTTTGCGATCATGCACCATAAGGAAGAATTCAAGCTGGACTTGCACCAGGTGGCGGAAATCTGGCGCTATGGCAGCGTGGTTCAATCCTGGCTGCTCGATCTGACTGCTGCTGCGCTGGGAAAAAACCCGGGCCTCGACGGCATTGCTCCCTATGTTGCCGATTCTGGAGAAGGACGCTGGACAGTAACCGAGGCCATAAACCTGAACGTCGCCGCGCCTGTCATTACCTTGTCGTTATTGCAACGATTGCAATCGCGTGATTCTGATTCGTTCTCCGACAAGCTGCTGTCCGCGCTGCGCAATGAGTTCGGCGGACATGCGATAAAGAAGGAGTAGCTATACGATCAAACTCTTAGACCCCGGGAAGGGCGTTCGCGTTGAGTCATAGCTTTAAAGTTGAAGGTTGCGGTATTTACGCCTGGAGCAACAGCAGCTAAAAGGTCGATGAGGGAAATGGACAAAGGAAGGTTAGCAAGTGGTTTATGGATTGTTTCGCATGCGTGAAACAATCCTGCAAAATTCAAATGCGATCAAAGCTTTCCTTCGATCCATAGCGAATTGGTGGCTTGGGGAAACTTTTCAACCAGGATAGCATCCTTGAGGGGGGGAAATTACGCTAATCCGCCATTCGGAGTACTTTGGCTATTTCTGAAATACGATAAGGCTTCCTTATAAATCTAAAGTCTTCCACGGGAGGATTTTCTGTCCTTGATGCGGGAAAGGTATAGCCCGAAGCCAGGATCACTTTGATATTGGGAAGAAGGCTACGTGCCTCCCGGGCAAGCTCAGTACCGCTCATCCCTGGCATGACAACATCACTGAATAGAACATCGATATCCGGCGTCTTTTTGAGGATTTCCAGTGCATTTTCACCAGTGTTTGCGGATAGCACGTCGTAGCCCATGTTCCGGAACAATTCAATGGTGATATCCAGAACATCCGCCTGATCATCCACCACCAATGCCTTCTCATTTCCGCCTGCCAAGCCCCCGGAACCTTCATTCGTATCCCCTTCCAGAGCTGGCACGAATAGGGAAATAGCAGTGCCTTTGCCCATCGCCGTCTCAATTACCATATCCCCACCGAATTGCTTGATCGTCCCGTACACTTGGCTCAGCCCCAGCCCTGACCCTTTGCCAACCTCCTTCGTGGTAAAGAGAACGGCTTCACCCACAGTAGCAGCCTTCAAAAGCTGAGCACGATTTCCGACTTGCATAGGATCTGTTCCTGCCTGAGTTAATCTCAGAATAATGTAATCAGAAACGGCAATGTATGGATGAACCTCTGTATATTGTCCCAATATTTCATACGTTCAGGTTACCTCACCCCTCGGTTCCGAGGATATTTCCCCTCTCTTTCTAAATTGTTGCGGAATTTAAACCGTAACAAAACTCGCTGCACATCCCTCAATAAAATCGGTTCCTACGCAACTCTGGAGCAGCGTCGCAATAAACGCCTTTCTGATCAAGCAGAAAGATCCATGCCAGGTAAATCATTCTTCAACTGATCGAAAAACGGAAATTACCGCAAGATTGATAGAACTCAACCAAAGCAGCTTTTTATCAAAAAACGCTTTACAAACGTAAATTCTTCACATATTCTTCACACATGCTTCACAAACGTAGTAGAAAGTAACAAAAGTAGCTTTAAAAGTAACCTTTTTCGCTATCGATTTCGGGAGGGTATGATGATTAACGGTAGAGCACTTGGCATTTTCTATTCTATGAGCCTGACTGTTGCGCTGGTTTTTGCTGCGCTTAATGCTGCGGGTATCACCACTGTTAAAGAAAACAGCTATTCCATCGCAACTATTGATGAAAACAGTTACAAAGTAGCCACCTTACAAAAACCCGTAGCACTTACAGAAATTCGCTGATACTTTTCCCAAAATAGCCACAAACGCGCTGATGCAATGTTGAGGGAATTTTTCTCCATATTGCATCAGCGTCCCTCCTCGTAGCATTCCCTTCAGTAAAATCCCGTGCGCTCTTGCTGTTGGATGCGCACATTTCATTCGAACAACTGATGTGGGCATTCGGGTCTATCCCCTATCTACCCTTGTTGCCCTGAGCACAGGTACAGCCTGTACTCTTCTCCGCAGGAACCACTTTAAACATAAAAAAATTGACGAAGTGGCTTACATAAACTAGCATTAAACAATGGCTGCTATTTTTTCGCCTGTTAAAAGCAACATCCACTTGATATTCCCGTTCCCGGTAAAACAATGAGACAGACTTGCACCCTGTTTACCGTATTGATTTTACTAACGCCAATCACCCAGGCGGCTGACCATTCTGATACTGATACCCGGATCACCGGGACCATTACGCAGAATGATGAGCAGAACTCAAATGCACACGAGGCAGTCGAGAGATATTTCGAAGACGAGCTCATGAAAAAACATGAGACGGTTGCCAAATACTATGAGGAGGAAGCAAGAAAGTCGCGGGCGAAGGTAAAGGAACTGGAGATGATGCTTGCGCATTACGAGGAAAAAAGCTACCTGTACGGAAAAAAGGCGCAGGACCTGCAAGCGCATACTGAAGCCCTGGTAAGAAAATATGAAGAAGCTGCAAAGGCAGATGCAAGAGAAGCGGCCTCTCACCGTCAAATTGCTTTGACGCTTAAGGAAAAAAATCACCCTACGTCAAAAACTAAAAAGTTGAGCGTTGTTGAATCCTATGGCCCAACTGTTTTATCGAAATAATAATAAGAGGCGGAAGGTAAGAGCATACGGAGAAATTCCATAGCGACATAGCAGCATAGCCATAACTCCCGCTTTTCCTGTCCGTCCGTCCTCACGGACGGCAAGCAGCCCTGCTCCAGTCCCTCAAGATACCTCCCCGAGTTTTTTACTGACCACTCATTGGAGTTGGCTGAAATTCCGCGAAATAATGATGACCCGGGAGCTACCCGATACCGCAAAAACTGTTCGTTTGTCCTGTCACCTGCCGATCCGGCTTCCAGTCATGATATGCTGGGCAGGTTATCTGGAATATGGCCATACAATAGTTACAGCCGGAACAGTTCCGCAATAATTCCGTGAAGCGATGAGTCCGGGCAAACAAGAAGCGAACGCCCTGGGCCCTTCGATATACAACTTCTCAAGGACACTTATGCAAAACTTCCTCCGAAATGATGATTTAGGCAAATTGATTCTGCGCCTGACTGTAGGGGTATTGATACTATTTCACGGGTTGCACAAAATACTTAATCCGGAATCCCTTGATTTCATCAGCAAGCAACTGACGGGTATCGATTTACCACCGGTACTGGCCTACGGAGTCTATCTCGGTGAAGTCGTCGCGGCGCTAATGGTGATCTTCGGTTTTTTCTCGCGTCTCGGCGGTTTGCTGATCGTTGGTAACATGATTTTTGCGCTTGTGTTGGCCCACTCTGAGCAGTTATTTACGTTCACCAAGACGGGGGGTTGGGCGCTTGAATTGCAAGGGTTTTATTTATTTTCGGGTCTTGCGATATTTTTCCTGGGCAGCGGAAGATGGGCCATCCGCCCGGAATGACGAAGCAACCCGCCGTCAATGTTCATCATGATTACATCAAAATAACAAAGGAATCTCTGCCCGATGGAATCAGCTGACCTCCAACAATACAGATGGCATGAATATGCCGATCTGGCAACCCTCCAGGATGCGGCCGTGGCTGCTATCCTGGATAGCGCCGCCTCTGCCATTCAGCAGCGTGGGCGCTTTAACCTTGTCCTTGCCGGGGGTGAATCGCCTCGCGAAATCTATCGGAGATTATGCAGCGCGCCAGCGGATTGGTCTCTCTGGCACGTCTATTATGGAGACGAACGCTGCCTGCCGCCCACTCAGGAAGAACTGAATTCCCATATGGCAGAAGAAGCATGGCTCAGCCATGTGCCCATTCCTCCGGCCCAGATTCATACCATCCCCAATGGTCCCCGCGCAGATAAAGCTGCGGAAGCGTATGCACAAACACTGCGCGGTGTAGGTTATTTCGACTTGACGCTGCTCGGATTGGGAGCAGATGGTCATACCGCAAGCCTGTTCCCGGGTAACGATTGGGGAATGGCGACGGATTCGCCCGATACGCTTGCAGTATTCAACTCCCCCAAGCGGCCGCCACAGCGCGTATCCTTGAGTGCAGCACGTTTAAATCGTTCGCGAAGGATAATATTTCTGGTAAACGGTGAATCAAAGCATAAGGCAGTGGCAAGATGGCGGGCCGGAGAAAAAATACCTGCCAGGGCGATAATGGGGGAAAACGGTGTGGATGTACTCGTGGAATCGGCGTTACTGTTACCGGTGAAAGAACAACAAGATTAAATAAAAAAGAAAACAGAAAATGGGGGCAAAAAAAAAGGAGTAGAAACTACTCCTTTTTGGATACAAACCTGAATCGACATAATTCTCCCCCACGAGCCATGCATTCATGTTGCTCAACCTTGCTGTCGGTAAAAGCTTCCATTAGTCCACGGTCCAGGTGACAAATCTCCATGTCTTTTGCGGCCATCTGGTGAAACACACAATTATCCGCTTCAATCACCTTTTCTCCGTCTGGCAAGGTAGCACTTTTCGCGTTGTAGCCAAGCTGATCCATTACCTCTGTCAGCTTGTCGATTTTTTCCTCCTTTGTATTCAAGTCCGGATATTGACCACGTATCTGCTCTGCGATACCTGCACCGATTTCAGACAAGCGCTTACCCATGTCCTCGACGCCTTCTTCGCGCCGAACCGAGGCCAATACCAGCTGTGCCAGCCAGGAATACTGGCGGGGAAAACTCTCCTTGCCAAGTTCGGTAAGAACGTAAAGCTGTTGAGGTCTTCCGCCTCCTGATGGACGCGTACTTCCAGCCGTTACCAGACCTGCTCCCTCCAGAGAAGAGAGATGTTGCCGAACTGCATTTCTTGTAATCTCCAGCCCTTTTGAAAGTTCATCCACACTCAGGCCTGGCCTGCTTCCACGCAAAAGCTTAAGCAATTGCTTCTGCCGTTCACCTATCGTATTTAGCATCTGATATACCTCCTTCACCCCCGTCATAAGAATTACCGGCTTCATTATAAACCACTGACAGCCTGTGTCTTGTCTTAAGACACTTTAAACATAAAATAGTTGACAAAATAGCTATGATTCCTTATAATTTCTTCACAAATAAAGAATAATCGAGGTCTGATCCGCCTCGATTTTGTCTTGATCCAATTTTACTTCCCAATTTCAGGCGAAGTTGCCCCGGAATTGCGATCTATCCTACCTCCCTGTTTTTTGTACTCCATTGTTTTTTGTAATCTTTTCGCTATCTTTTGGCATTAACCTCATTGATTTTAAAGGAAAGCGCAACGTGACAACAAGGAGAATTTTCGCGGTTTTATCCTTCGGTTTACTGGCTGCATGTGTGCAAATGAGCCCGCATGAGGCCGTCCAGAGCACGAATATTCGCAGGATGGCGCAGAACGCCAGGACTCCCGGTGATCATGATGCGTTGAGCAAGTATTTTGAGAACGCGGCCAAGGAAATGCAAACCAAGGCTGATGAGCAAAAAAAATTACTCGAGCATTATGAAGAGAAGGGTTATCTCTATGGACGCCAGGCACAGGATTTGAAGTCGCATACTGCGGCCCTCCTTCACAAATACGAAGCAAATGTGGATGAGAATATCAGGGCAGCTGCCATCCACCGGCAAATGGCCGTAGAGCAGGCGAAACGTGAATTTGCCACACGTGAAGGGCAGGTTGTAAACGCTGAGAATCGCGCCCACTCCTCGAAGTAAGCAAAAGGCTCAGGAAAAAACATCAGAAATCACTTGCCACGGTCCGTGAATCGTCTTTTTCAATCTCTCCAGGCCGGGAAACGCGGCAAGCTCAGGAAAAAATCCATATCGTGATTAGGCCAGAGTTGACCCTTTTCCCTGCTCTCCAGCGCCTTTAACTTGCGGATGCTGGCCAGCGCCAGGGACTCGTTATCCTGCCAGCAGTACCCTGGCGCGATTTCCTCCACCAGATTCTCTTTCAGATCAGCGGCGTCTCCACACAGGATGACTGGCGGTCCCTTTTGAAGCTCGATGAAGAGCG
The DNA here is from genome assembly GCF_055385915.1 of Nitrosospira sp. TNL300. Classification (NCBI taxonomy): domain Bacteria; kingdom Pseudomonadati; phylum Pseudomonadota; class Betaproteobacteria; order Nitrosomonadales; family Nitrosomonadaceae; genus Nitrosospira; species Nitrosospira sp. TNL300. Next base: position 1,865,878 of record NZ_AP041005.1, read on the forward strand.
ACATATGTCCAGCTGTGTGTCCAGGACTGCTGATCGCCCGCACTCCCGGCGCGGATTGTCCCCGTCAGCAACGGCCAGACTTTTGTGGTACGGGGCATATCGGTTCGTCGGTTCGTCACGGGGACCATCTCAGTTGCGATACGAAAGTAAATCGCCGCCAGCTAATAATCACCCTGCTGAGAAGACGCCTCTTCCGAGTGGCCGGAACGATGCCCAATACCGGATATCACATGAGCGGAAAAATTCATGGCGAAAGGCACGAGCAACATGGCTGCGAGCAGCACCAGGAGCGCGACGTGCCTGCCCATGCCGATTTCTCCCCGCGCCATTTTTCGGAAGAACCATACGACCAGTAGAAAGAAACCTGCCAGAACGAGGATGCTGGTCGTTACAAAGCCGCTATCCATCTATCACAGTCCCCTCAGCTCGCTCTGTCTACGCTCGATGAGCACTATATTACTGCAATTTCCTGCACGTCACGAAAATAGCACTATTCCTCCTGATGCACGGAGATTGTCAGCGGTACAGGCGGAATGAACCCTTCCTGGGTTGGAGCGGGGTTTTGACGCCACAATGCCGCGAGCACACTGCCCAATAGCGAATGCATTACGGCGGAAACCGCCCCAACGACGGGTGCAAGCGGCAACAATGGAAAAGCCTGTTTGGCCAGCACGACGGCAAGTCCTGAGTTTTGCATCCCCACCTCGATTGCAATCGTGCGTGCACTGTTACCATAATAGCCAAACAAGCGGGCAAAGTAATAACCGAACAGAAAGCCTGCCCCATGCAATAGCGCAGTCGCCAGGATAAGTTCTCCGCTATAGGCAAGAATAGCCTCTGCATTGGCGGCAAATATCACTGTGCAGATAAAAACCACGCCCGCCACTGAAAGCAGCGGAGCGACGGGCAGAACCCGCATGACCAGGCGAGGTGCCCACCGGTTGAGCAGCACGCCCAGAAAGACAGGGATAATCACGACTTGAAAGGTCTGCTTGAACAACAGCCAGGCATCGACCGGCACGAGAGCGCCCGCGAAAAGCTGGGTCAGCAAGGGTGTGAGCACAACGGCTGCAAGCGTGGAGCAGACCGTCATGACGACTGAAAGTGCGACATCGGCACCGGCGATGTAGCTGATCAGGTTTGAAGCGGTACCACCCGGAGCGCACCCCACCAGGATGAGTCCTACCGCGAAATGAGGAGGCAGGCTCAACGCCTGGGCTACTATCCAGGCCGTCAAAGGCATGATGGAATATTGCGCCGCGAAGCCGATGGCCACCGCTCGCGGGCTCCGCGCGATGCGGCGAAAATCCTCTACGGATAGTGTAAGCCCCATGCCCAGCATAATACAGGCAAGAACCGCAACCATCAGAGGACCCTGGTTGAACGAAGCCAGTGATTCCGGTGCATACAAGGCAAACAGCCCCGAGAGAATCATCCAGAGGGGGAACAGGAGGGTCAACTTCTGCAACATGGAGCTTGGTATCCTGGTATAGCTGCTTATAACTGCTATCAGTCGTTTCGCGAAAACAGAAGTGTATGATGCTGGGCATGGCGACTGATCAGCCGGGTAGAACGAAGCCCCGCTTCCCCGGCCATTCCCCGTAGGGTGGAAAGGCACTCAGGATAATCGTGGTCGCGAACGTGCGCGCATGCTTCTTCCAGTTGCTCCGGCGGCACGCTCGTCCATTTTTCCCGCATGAAATTGAGATAACCTTTCAAAAAATCCTCCCGAGCCTCATTTTCTTCACGCACCACATCCACCAGTATCAGTCCGCCTTCTTTTGAGAGGCAGCGTCCCGCTGCCTGGAAAAACCGCGCCTTTTCATCCAGACTCAGATGATGGATTGCAAACCCGGAGAAAATAACGTCCCACGCCTGATTCACAGACTCGATGGTTTGCAGGAGCTCTCCCTGGATCAGACTGGTTTCTCCTGGCAATCCTGCGAGGTGCTCCCTCGCCTCCGTCAACGCAGCCTCGGACAAATCCACGCCCTCGTATACCAAAGGAGGAGAGCGTTTCAGGCAAGGCGCAAGATAGCGGGCGTTGCCACAGCCGAGATCCAGCAGGCGATACTCTCCCCGATCAGCACGCGACCTCAAAAGCTCCCCAACCCCGGCATAGATCTCCCGGTGAAACATGTAGTTGTGCTCCGTGATCAGATCATAGAGCGACCAAGACCGGGTGAAGATGGCGACAGGTTCAGCGGATAGCATGACTCGGGAAGGCTCGTTGCGATGGTAAAATTTCGACCGATTTTCACAATAGACGGAAGAATCCCTTTATTTTAACCTTTTGAAAATGCATTGGCGACGACCAACTCTTTGAAGACACCTTCGCACCGGCACGCTCATATGCCCGCATTTTTACTAAAATATAGTGGGAACCTGCGGTAAAGCCGCAATGGAGAGGCGAGATGAGTCCTCCAGGGTATCCGGATACAAAAATGCAGGTAAGATCGATAGGGAATTTTGGAGTCGCCCAAATAGGAAAGAGAGAGCGAACGCCTGGATATAAGCGGCGAACACTACGAATGCAGAGTCTGCGGAGGCGTCGCTTTCTTGATTACGAGGAAATGGAATGAACATACCAGCTGGATTCGATAAAGAAGCTTTGCGATACGTAGCCGACGCTCTTGAGACGGAGTCAAAAACTGTTGAAGTGAACAACGAGACAGATTATCCATGCCATCCAGAGAGCGCCCCTGCACAGGCGGCTCGCTTTATCCGGGCTGTCATTGCCGACGTCCCGCTGCCCCCAGTGCATTCAATTGCACCTGAACCATTCCACGCCGAGAACTCTTCTGATCAGGAGGACCAGAGCATGGACTGGTGGCAAGATGCCATCACAAATGCATTGGGAGTCGCGCACGAGCATTATCAAGAACGGGTGGAGAACGGTCCGACACTGCAAACACAGAACAGCGAGCGTGAAAACAACGAGCGTGAAATGTGGGAGCTTGTGAGCGAGCGGGACGATGCTACCGAATGGGCTGATAAACTGGCTCATGCGATAGCGGAACGTCTTGGTGTCGATATTGGCGAACTCAGCAACGCAAGCAATCCATGGCAGAAGGCGCTGGATTATTGCGAAATGCCAGCTCAGGAGATTGATCCTCACGAGCATATGATAAGACACGTTGCTTCTCATAATGGGTCGAATGCTAGTGATGCTAATGACAAACTCAGGAGAGCGGCTGAGGAAGTTGTTAACTTCCTGGATATGGAAGTCAACGAGGAGCAGCTAGTAGATGGATTGAAGCTACTCGAAGGCGCTATTGAAAACCTCCGCGACGCACTGGAGGAGAAATCATGAAAGTCGGATAACTGTCAGATGAAGCCGCGACTACTACACCTTATTCTTTTGCATGCAGCATATTCCTGCCACTGTCTTGATTGAAATTTTCATCGGGCCTCATGGACGGCAAGTGAATCTGAATACTGAGTCCTTCATCCGATTCGTTTCTCGCTACGATTTTTCCGCCATATAGCCGAACAGCCCGATCAGCAATGGCGAGCCCAAGTCCATGTCCACCTGTCGAGCGATCCCGGGCTTCTTCCAACCTGACGAAGGGTTGAAAAAGATGGGGCAGCATGTCTTCAGGTGCACCAGGTCCGTGATCCCGAACCTGAACAACAATTCCATTACGACAGGTTGTATCTGCCAGCATGCTTATTTCAACTGCCGTAGCAGGTTTTGTATATTTGATGGCATTGCGTACAACGTTTTCTATCGCACTGTGCAGAAGCCCGGGATTTGCCCATACGACTGCTGAGAAAGTATCCCCCAATTCTATCCGGCAGCCCATCGCTGATGCCTCGAATTGCGCATCCTCCACAAGTTCTTCAAGTAGTTCCCGTATGCTCACCTTTTGGGCATGAGCGGAATCCACCCCTGCTTCCAGGCGGGAGAGTTCGAGTAGACGGCCGATGAGTTCATTCAAGCGTTCTATTTCCGTCTCCATGCGGTTCAATTCCTTTTCAGCCTGCCCGGCTGACCGCTGCCGCGCAAGCTCCAACGCAGCCTGTAGCCTTGCGAGAGGAGAACGAAGCTCATGTGAGGCATCGCTCAGCAATTGCCGCTGCGCGCCAAATACCCTCTCGAGTCGCTCGGTCATCTTGTCAAATGCACTTGCCAGTTCCCCGATCTCGTCGCGCCGGCCAGCCATGGAGGGAACAACGCGCTGTGCCAGATCGCCGTTTGCGATATGCTGCGCAGCATACCGTAAACGTTCGAGCGGAAAAGTGAGGTAGCGACTAAGCAGCAAGCAGATCAACGCGCTTAGCAGCGCAGCGATAGCTACGGGAAGCGCAATTACTCGCGGGCGCTGCAATATCCTCCGCAAGGTAATGCTTTGGAAATCGGGAACCATGTAATAAAGACTTCCGTCCGCAAGGCCTATGGGCTGATGGTGCGGATATCCTCTCCTGTTCATGCGATTGGAGTGCTGTCGCCTCCGCTCCAGCCTCGATGCGATATCAGGAGGAATTTCCCGATCGAGCAGATCGCGACCTGTCTCATCGATCAGGAAAATAGGAATTGCTTCACTCCGATCCAGGTAGTCGAGCCATTCCTTGAGGCCTTCAACACCCTTCTCCCTTGCGGCCGTTCGCCCCTGATCAAAATATCCCGATAGACGCTCACGCATGTTCCCGGCATCCTGCTGTACCCGATTATGTTCGAGATAGCTGGAAGCAGCAAACAGAAGTAGCGCAGTGAAAATGATCAGCGTGAACCAGAAAGACAGGAATATTTTCCAGAAAAGGCTGTGCATGTCAGTTTCGTGAATAAATATAACCGACACTCCGCACCGTCTTGATGCGTTCCTGCCCATCCGGCATCGACCCCAGTTTTTTACGAAGACTGCTTACATGCACGTCCAGGCTGCGGTCATAACGGCTCAATTTCCGGCCAAGTGCGCGCTCGGACAAATCTGCCTTCGATACGACATTGCCGGCTTCCCGCAACAGCACATCCAGCAAGCTGAATTCCGTGCTCGTCACAAATACCGGGTTGTTGCCGCAGGTAACCGTACGTGAACCAATATGCATAACAAGATCGTCCAATATAATCTTGTCAGGCTCACCGCTTCCATTGCGCCGATCACCTTGTATCTCTGCTCTTCTTAAAATTGCGCGAATCCGTGCCACCATTACACGGGGATTGGACGGTTTCGCCAGATAATCATCCGCCCCGAGCTCAAGACCGACAATACTATCGATGTCGTTCCCCCTCGCCGTCAGCATCAATACGGGAAGCAGAGATTGCATGCGCAGCTCACGTAATACATCGAAACCATTCCGATGCGGCATCATCACATCAAGTATCAACAGGTCATACCGGTTCACCGATATCTTGTTCAACGCCGTGACGTCGTCATAAGCCACATCGACGTCGAAGCCCTCGTCAGTGAAGTAATCCACCAGCATCCCACTCAATTCAATATCGTCATCCGCCAGTAATATGCGCGCCATCATTTCCCCAGGTCAGAATCTTGTTTCCGAATGTGGTGCATTTGCCTTCTACGAATATTGCCAAATCAAAGCAATCAAATACAGGAACTTCTGGTTTCTTTACATAACTTTACATTCCCATAACCCTAATTGACATTGCTTGATCTTATTCTTATCCAAGCCGTGCACATTCACGGCGCGCATTCTCAAACATCACTATCAAGAGGAGTTGGCTAAATGAAAACAATCATGAAACTTTCATTGATCATCAGCGGGTTATTAGCAAGTGGCATTGTTTTGGCTGATTCACACTCTGATGCTTATCAGAAACATGCATCATCGAGCTGCCATCACGGTGCAGGCTCTCGATCCGAGGGGCAAGGTATGGAAGGTAAAAAGGCATTCTGGGACAAAATGGCCGAGCGCCTCCAACTTACTACGGAACAACGCGCATCGATTGGAGCGATTATGGAAAAATCAAGACCGCAAACAGCAGCTATAAGGGAAAAAATACGAACAAATCGAAGGGAATTACGGGAACTGGCAAGAAACATCCAGGTTGACGATGGTCGAGTACAAGAACTGGCGCGTGAACGAGGAAATCTGGTAGCCGAATTGGTAACTGAGCGCACGAGAACGCGCCATGCTATTAACCAGATATTAACTGATGCCCAGCAAGAACAGATGAAACAGATGCGTGAGAAGAACAGGCATCATGGTAAGGGTTAAAGCATAAACGGAAGCTTCATCTGCAACGCCAGAGGAATGCAGGTCTATATCAATTAGCTCGATATTCATGGAGTCTTGACGGCCAGGCACCAGAACCGCTTGGCCGTCGCAACCTCCACCAGTCCCTCTAAGTAGTCTCTCTAATGGGGAAGAGTTGTAACAGAGCAGCGGCCACATCAAAGTCAAGGCGCAAAGTCAAAGCGCTTTTTTCTGCACCGCGCACGTTGGAACACGGCCCATATCCAGCTCAATCACGTTCTTAGAAATGTCTGTGACTACGCTTGCTACTGCGCGTTGCACGCCTTCTACAACACCTTCGACACCCGCGGCAACAGGCTCCGTAATCACCGCATAACATGCGGCGCTACGAGCATCGGTAGAACGCGTAACCGTCCAACTGAATCTCGCCTTTATGCTGTCATCGATTATTGCATCGAACTGGCTAAGCTCAATTGCGATTCTGTAGACGATTTGATCGGGGGCACGGCTCCCCCGTGCTCTGTTTACGGCCCCGGTCAAGTTAGCAATACCGGAGGCGAACGCATCTCGCAGTTCATAGTTGAAGGGCGATGACCAGCGATCTTGTTCAAGGATGAAAAGCTGTGTTTCCGGACCAGAATCTCTGGAACGTATAACCAATTGCGGGCGCGCAAGCCGTTCTGGAACATTGACTGGCAATACGTCAATGAAAATTGGGGTGGACAGATCTCTTGGCAGGGCCTTCATCTCGGGGTACCCCGATCCGATCGACAGCGTATAAAATCGCGTCTCCGGAATTGATGCACAGCCAGCGGTTAATAATGCTATCATCATAAAAAATGCGCTTCGCCCCAGGCTCGTCATTGTTTATCTTCCCGCTTGCCGCGAATTATCGATTCAGGATGACGCTCCAGATAATCCGTCACAACCCTGAGTGAAATCGCCGCGCGCGATAATTCCTGCAATGTCTGACGTAAATCCTGCTGCAGAGGTGCTTCTTCGGACAATGTGCGCCCCGCAGCATTTAGAGTCTCGTGCACGTCCTTCATTGCCACGGCTATTTCGGGCGCCACATCATTATTCAATGTCTCCGTCAGCTGTCCGGCGCTGTTCAGCGTCCTTTGGAGGGTTTTTAACGACTCCTGTAATTCGCTGCCAATTTGATCGAAAGGTACCTTGTTCAACTTTCGCGCTATCTCCGAAATCTGCGTTTGAGTTTCCTCTGCCGTATTGGGAATGGTGGGTATTGCCAACAGCGCCTGGGAAGCAGCTACATCGGCTTTGCGCTTCGAAACGTCTCCTTTTTTTGTGACAACGCCAGGAAAGAAATCGAAGGCAATATAAAGTTGTCCGGTAAGGAGATCGGCGCTTCGCAACTGCGCGCGCAAGCCGCGATCGATCATGAACTGCAAACGCTGTTGGGCTGTATACGTTGGTTCTTTTCGAAACTGTGCATATCTCCGCCCCAGACGCTCCGGATAAACCTGAACCAGGACTGGCATAGTGAATTCGCGCAGCTTGGGGTCATAATCAATGCCTATCGATTTAACCTGTCCCAATACCAGCCCTCGGAAACTCACTTCTGCACCCGGCCTTAGACCACGCAGGGATTGTTTGAAATCAAGCAATATTATTTGCGCGTCGCCATCCGGCTCCTTTAATGCTTCAGTCTGATTTTCAGCCAGGATAAAGGCCGTGTCCTCTTTGGCGCGAGTGCCGGTATTGTCATCGGGGGATTGGAAGGAAAGACCACCAAACAGAACAGTGGTCAGTGATTGCGACTTGATCTTTAGCCCATCGGCATTAAGTTGCATGTCGAAGCCGCTGGCATGCCAGAAGCGTGTATTGATACCCACAAATCTGTCATAAGGCGAGTTAATGAATATACGCATGATAATGCCTTTGCCATTTTCATCCAGATCATATGCGGTTACTTGCCCCACTTTGATCCGACGGAAATAGACAGGCGAACCTATATCCAACGACCCGATATCAGCCGCATGTAAAAAATACTGCTTTCCGGAAACATCGTGGGTGACTATTGGCGGCGTCTCAAGTCCCACAAATTTGTTTGTCTGTTCGGTTGAAATGCCCGCATCGGCCCCAATGTAAGGGCCCAATAGCAAGGTAGCAAGCCCGGACACTTGCAAACCTGAGATACGTGTACGTACGACCCAGAAACGGCTGTCGGCTGCGGTGAAACTTTGGGCTTCCTTCTTCAATCGCACGGTTACCGAAACGTGAGTGCGATCTTCACTAAGCGCGATTGACTGAACTGTGCCGATCTCGACTTCTTTATACTTGACCTTGGTTTTGCCAGCCTCGAGTCCTTCGCCGGAGAGGAATGTAATGGTGATCTCGGGGCCGCGCTGAATCCAGGCCTGAACCAGGAGCGAAACCCCGATAACCGCGGCAAGTATCGGAACCAGCCAGATCAACGAGGAGACCCAGTTTCGCTGGCCCACCTTCTTTGGCAAAGGAACGCCTTGCGCGGGATCACTTGCCTCGTCTTGATTCATGTGATCCTCTGGACTCATGTTCAGCCACGTCCCACATCAAACGGGGATCAAAGCTGATTGAAGCAAGCATAGTCAGTACCACCACTGCGGCAAAGGCAGCGATACCCGCCCCCGGGTGCACCGTGGCAAAGCCCTTGATCTGTATGAGTCCGGTCATCAGCGTTACTACAAAAACATCCAGCATCGACCAGCGGCCAATTACCGCTACAACGCGATAAAGTTTCGCGCGTAGCAAGATGTGCCGCTTACTGCGATCTTGTACTGCGATCAATAGCTGAGTAAGAACTGCCAGCTTGAATAAAGGCACGAGAAAGCTCGCAGTAAAAACAATAAGCGCTAATCCCCAGGAACCGGAATTCCAGAAATAAATGATGCCGCTCATGATCGTATCTTGCTGTTCCTTTCCGAGGAAAGGAACAGTGATCATGACCGGTAATATATTGGCCGGGACATACATTATGTAGGCGGCGATCACTAAAGCCCAGGTGCGGCGGAGACTATCAGGTTTACGCAGGTGCAATCCTGCACCGCAGCGCCCGCAGCGGTCATGAGCCTTTACATCTTCCCATAAGGTCGCACAATGAGGACATGACACCATGCCCAGCTTCGCCGCAGTCTTTACGGGCACTCCGCTCGCCGGCGACTGGCTGGCTGGTTGAATGGTTCTATTTGCTGCCACGCTCTATTTCCCTTGTTTCTTGTAACCACATCTGCTGATATAGAGACAGCGCGGGTCAAACGAAAACACCGCGGTCAGCAGGAAAGCAAGAGCACCAAATGCCCACAACGCAATGCCAGGCAGTACGGTTGCCATACTCGTCAGTTTGACGAACGCAACGATGACACCGAGCAGAAATACCTCCACCATTATCCATGGCCGCAAGACCTGGATCAGGCGGCCCGATAAATTAAACGTTGTTGGGTGTCCAGATCTTCTAAATCTGATTGGGAAGGTAAGCAAATAAATCAAAGCCAGAAGTTGAATCAAGGGAAACAGAATTGTTGTAGCCAACACCAGCAATGCCACGAAGAGCATCCCCTCACCTCTCAAGGAACGGACCGAGCCTATAAGCGTTGCGTGGCTGAACAAACCACTCCGCAGTTCCAGTTCAAGGATTGGAAAGACGTTTGCAATGAGGTACATACACAAACCGGCGATCGCCAGTGGTAAAACATGCTTGCGCTGAGTACGCCTGTCGCGTTCCAACTCGGCGCCGCAACGACGGCAGAATGCGACTTCGCTGCGGCCTAGCGGTAATCTGCGGTAAACCGCATCGCATTCTTCACAGGCAATCAAGTCAGGCACTTCCCGCATGGTTAATTTATTGAAGATTGTCTTTCATTCATACAATGTGGACTCCAAACGGCATTCCTGAATGAAGACTTCTCGGAATTGACATAATCCTATTTATATACTGTAGTAGTAAATATGATGGCTTGCATCGGTGCCGGCGAGGGGGCGAACGGGTGTGCCCGAATGATAAATCGCGCTGGCTTTTATCTAGGGCGTGTTCACAATAATCAGATCTAGGCGCATGCGATATGCAAGAAAGCGTTGAAACATTTGGCGAACTTGTCGTATCGGGTTGCAAGGCGACTAGAGCCTGTTACGAAGTTTTAATCGACAACGTACTTTCATCCTATGGAGTATTGATATGGATCACCCCGTCGTCCTCATCACTGGCGCACTCACGGGTATCGGGCGTGCCACCGCTGTTGCCTTCGCGAAGGAAAAGGCCCGCTTGGTTATCAACGGCCGTCACGAAGAGGCCGGGCAAATCCTAGCCGCCGAACTACGTGCACTCGGCGCGGAAGCGGAGTTTCTGCGTGCCGACGTGCGCTTCGAAGCCGAAGTCCGCACGCTGGTAGAGCAAGCCATGGCTCGCTTCGGACGGATCGACGTGGCGGTCAACAATGCCGGCATCGAAGGCCAGATCGCTCCTATCGTCGACCAGTCGACCGACAACTATGAGACTATCTTTGCTACCAACGTGCTTGGCACGCTGCTATCCATCAAGCACGAGATGCGGATCATGCTCGCCCAAGAGTCCGGTTCGATCATCAACCTTTCGTCGATCGCGGGCCAGGTAGGCGTGGCCGGTGCCTCGGTTTACGTGGCCAGCAAGCATGCCGTTGAGGGGCTCACCAAGACCGCCGCGCTCGAAGGTGCGGCTGCCGGGGTGCGAGTCAATGCCGTGGCGCCTGGTCCGGTGGCTACGGAGATGCTCGAACGCTTCGTTAGCGGCAATAAGGAAGCTAAGGCCCGCTTTCTTTCCACGATCCCCGCGAAGCGTGCGGCCAGTACTGAAGAGATCGCCCAAACTATCATATTCCTCGCCAGCGATAAAGCCAATTATCTCACTGGACAGTGCCTTGCCGTCGATGGCGGCTACACGGCGCAGTAATGGTCCTCGACCTGCGAGGGTCCACTCACCTTCTTGTCTGGCGAACGCGGCGAACTACGTTCGCGGTACCCGCGCTGACATAAAAGTAAGCGGGTGTACTTGCAGCCAGGATGGGAAGGTGGAAACTCGCGACCTCAGGTCTGTGCCCGAAACCACCGCGTTTCCCAATCATCAAATGTGTCCGTCGGCATCGGTTTCCCGACAAAAAAGCCTTGCGCCACGTCGCACCCCCAAGCAGCAAGCTGATCCCACAGCGCCTGGCTCTCAACACCTTCCGCGACTACGCGTAGCCCCAGGTTATGGCCCAATTCGATCGTTGATCGCACGATCAGTGCAGAATCACCGCTTTCCACCATCGGCATGACGAACGATTGATCAATTTTGATCCAGTCCACAGGCAGTTTCTGCAAATAGCTGAGGCTGGAATACCCGGTCCCATAGTCATCAATATAAAGCTCGACACCAAGTTCCTTCAGGCAGGCCAGCGTATCCAGCGCAGTTTTGGGGTCCTCCATCAACGCGCTCTCGGTAATTTCAAATTGAATAAGTTCTGGCGGAAGGCCCCAGGTAGAGAATAGACCCTGTATTCGTTCGATCAGCCTCGCATCACGTAAATCATGCACCGACAGATTTACCGACAATGGCCTGCGCAGTCCTGCCTCGTGCCAAACGTAGCCTTGGCGGAATGCCGCCTCTAACACCCAGGTTGTAAGAGGTGTAATTAGCGAGGCTTGTTCCGCGAGCTTGATAAATTCGCCGGGGTTGATAGAACCATGCAAGGAGTGTTCCCAGCGCACCAGGGTCTCCGCGCCAGATAATTGGCGTGAGGCGAGGGCTACCTTCGGCTGGCAATAGAGGCACAGTTCATTCCTTTCGATCGCTCGCTGCAGCTCGCCCACCAGCTTAAGCCGACGCGCATTTTCCTGTTCCTGTCCCTGATAGAAGGCATAACGTCCTCTTGCAGGCTTCGCTTTGTCCACTGCGGCGTTTGCTCTTCGTAGCAGGGCTTCGGCGTCGGTTCCATGCCCTGGAAACAATGCAATTCCAGCGGACACTGGCGGGGCTAGCGTCAGCCCCGATATCTCCACTGGTTCATGCAAAACTTCAAGAAACCGCTGCGCTTCTCTGGCTGCGCCATCCGCCCCAGTGATCGGGAGCAACAAGGCAAACGCAGCTTCGCCTATACGCGCCAAAAACTCGTCGGGCTTGGCAACCTGGGCTAGACGCTGTGCCAGTTGTTGGACCAGTTGGTCTCCGGAGCGGTGGCCGAGGATTTCATTGATTTCATGGAACTGCCCGACTTCAAAATAGAGCAGTGCCAAAGGGTGATGTTGAAGCTTGGCAAGCTGTATTGCTTCTTCCAGATGCTTATGCAAGTAGGTGTGGTTCGGCAGGTCAGTAAGGGAGTCGTGGTATGCAAGGTGAGCAATGGCCTCTTGAGCTTTGTGGTGCTCGATCTGCATTCGCAAGCCGGTGATCCCATAGGCGAGATCGTCGGCCAGCTCGTTAAGTAGCTTGAGTTCTTCGTCATCGAATCCATCAGGGTCGGCGGCTGCTATTACGATCGCGCCCAGTATTTCTCCCTCTAGCTGAAGTGGAAACGCTGTCACCGAGGCGTACCCTCTCGTTCTTGCAAACTCCATTAGCCGGGCGTGGACTGGAGTGGTGTGGGCGGGATCGGCAAGGATGCGCCTTACTATGCTGGGTTTGCCTGTGCTGATTGCGGTACTGAACGCAGTCCGGTCAACATCTGAAGCGGCCCAGGAAGGAAGCAGCGCTTGAAGGTGCTCCTTATCCATTCCGGCGCATTCCATCCATTGGATGGATTTGTTCTCATCATTTTGTGCATATCCGACACAGGCAAGGCGATAACCGCCTTGCTCAGTGATGACCCGGCACATTTCGCGAAGAAGCTCCTGCTCGTCTGACGAACGCAGCAGGGTACGATTGCCGGCGCTCAAGGTTCGCAACGCGCGGCTCACACTCTCTAACTTGCTTGGCTTTTTGTTCGACGGCATAAAATCCTGATTATCTTTGTCGTGCGATTAATTTTTTCTGGCACCGGACGAACAATAGCGGTGAGTTAAACCGCAAAAGAAATGCCGAAAATTCATCGTCAACCAGAGCCGGTAACTATTTTCAAGTGTAGCAGGGAAAATTGCAGGAAGATTTTGTAGGTATGATAGTGAACAGGCGAGGTATTAACGATGACCAGGTCGATTCCTCAGAGAAGAAGCAGGATGAGGATGTTGGCAGGGCGTGATCCGCACTAAACGAATAAAGGTGTAGAGATGCGATAAATCGGGGGCTAATGCTTATCGGCTCTACCCGGCCTTGAATCTCTTGAGCACGCCATGGCGTCCGATTTTCCGGAGCTACTACTATAATATTTTTCATTAGCTACTCAGCCAAAGACGAAGTAATTGCGAATATTGTCCATTGAGTGAGGCCATTCAGTGTCAGAGGTGAAATTAAGCAGCAAGCTCGATCGTCCGGTCGATAACGACTACGACCATACGCTCGGGCCAGCGAACGCCGAAATAACCTTGGTGGAGTACGGAAGCTACGCATGCCAATATTGCCGTGCTGCGAATGAAAGAATCGCTCAGGTTCGTGATCAGCTGGGCGATCGCCTTCGTTATGTATTTCGGCATTACCCTCTAGCTGGAAGCGATATCGCTCTCCGCGCTGCCGAGCTAGTGGAGCATACGAAAGATACCAAAAGCTTTTGGAATGCCCACATCGCGTTGATGACACGTTCTGAGACGTTGACAGAGGAGGATTTGATTGCGGTTGCCCACGATCTGGGGGTGCCCTTGCCAGATCCTGTTAAAGCCAGAGAAGCCGATGAGCGCGCTAAAGCGCGTGTCCAGATGGACGTAAAGAGCGCCCAGGTCAGTCACGCTTTGGTCACGCCGACATTCTTTATCAATGGTCGGCGCTATGATGACCCATGGGATGAAAACTCTTTCGCCGATGCGATGCTCGGTTCGCCAGGGAACCGATTGCGGGGTGTCGCCCTCGACTTTGCCGACTGGGCGCCTTCCGCGGGTATCCTGCTCTTACTGGCAACGATCCTTGCTGTGGTTCTTACGAATTCCGGCCTTGGGCCCTCCTTCACGGCACTGTGGGAGCTGTATCTGGGTGTTTCACTCGGTAGCGCCGAGTTCAAGATGTCCTTACTCCATTGGATCAATGACGGTCTGCTCATGATCTTCTTTCTAGTCGTGGGGCTGGAAATCAAGCGCGAATTTACAGTCGGCCACCTCGCCAGCGTACGATCAGGGGCCTTGCCGGTTGCTGCGGCCATCGGCGGCATGGTGGTGCCGGCGATCCTTTACCTGCTATTGATTCCCGTGGGAGCCTGGTCGCATGGATGGGGGGTTCCGATGACAACCGACACGGCGTTTGCCGTGGCGCTGATCGTGATGATGGGAAACCGCGTCCCGGCTGAGCTGCGCATCTTCCTGACAGCTGCAGCTATCGTCGACGATATTGGAGCAATCGTCGTCGTGGCAATCTTTTACTCCGGCACGATGAACTTCGGCTATCTTGTGGGCGCTGCGGTCATTATCGGGGTGCTGGCTCTCCTCAACCGCTTCCACATTTACAGTGTCACACCCTATGTCTTTCTGGGCGTCCTGCTTTGGGCCTGTGTGCTCGCAAGCGGACTTCACGCCACTATGGCGGGCGTGATCCTGGCGCTATTCATTCCGACAAGACCGCCCCCGAATCTGGCGACGATGATGGTCCAGGCGGATGCGATCCTGACTACCGAGGCGCGACGTAGCGGTGAGGTCTTGCGGCATGGCCCTTCGCTTCCGGCGCTGCGGGCGCTCGACGCAATCCATGACCGCCTGGAATCGCCCGCCGATCGCCTGCTGCGCAATGCCGGTGCCAGGTCGAGCTATCTTGTGCTGCCGCTGTTCGCCTTGGCCAATGCAGGAGTCGCGGTTATCCCGGATACCCTCATGGGCCACGAACCTCTTATGCTTGCGATTATCTTCGGATTGGTGATCGGCAAGCCCCTGGGACTGGTGTCGGTATCGGCTATCGCTGTGCGGCTTGGAATTGCCACCAAGCCTGGCGAATACTCATGGCGGCAATTAACCGGAGCCGGGGCGCTTGCAGGGATCGGCTTCACCATGTCGCTGTTTATCGCGAGCCAGGCATTCCCCACACTGACTGATTTTGCCGCAGCCAAGATCGCAGTGTTTATCGCTTCAATAGTATCAGCGATCCTCGGGGTGGCTATCTTATGGAACGCGGACGGGCGACGCAAGCAAAACGGCGCATAGGTCACGGACTATAATGCTTCTTATGACACAGTAAAACTGGCGGATAACCATGGATCATGGTTCTCAAGAAGGATCCGGTATCACGATGAAAAAAATCCCTGACAGCTTGCTCCCACCAGGGGCTGATCAAGCGAGCGACGCCCCACTCGACACGGCGAATTTTCCATTGCCGCCAAGCCTGGCGTCGCGCCGCGAGCAGATATTTCCCAAGCTTGCCCCGGATGAAATTACCCGGCTGCGGCACTTTGGCACGGTGCGCACCTGGCAGCCGGGTGAGCTATTATTCGAACCCGGCAGGCGCGGGACCGGCATGTTCGTTTTGCTGCGCGGACGCATTCTGATCACACGCAAAAATGGCCTCGGCATCGAGATTCCCATAATTGAAGGCGGACCGGGCGACTTCACGGGCGAAGTTAGCCAGCTGTCGGGCCATCCTCCTCTTGCCTATGGGCGTGCCCTTGAGGTGGTCGAGGCATTGATGATAGATCCGCCCTCCTTGCGGGCAGTGGTTGTGGCCGAGGCTGAGGTTGGAGAACGCATCATGAGGGCTCTGATCCTGAGACGCGTGGGACTGATCGAAATCGGCGGAGGCGGCCCGCTACTGATCGGTCCTCCCGGCGGGGCGGATATGGTGCGGTTGCAGGGATTTCTTTCAAGGAATGGTCATCCCCATCTGGTACTGGATCCGGCACTCGATAGTGTTGCAGAAGATGTGATGAAGCTACACCGGCCGCGTTCAAATGAATTGCCGCTGGTTGTCTGTCCCGATGGAACGGTCCTTAAATGCCCGAGCGAAAGGGAGCTTGCGCATCGCCTCGGCTTATACATCAATCTGAACGCGGACCGTGTCTACGACGTCGTGATCGTTGGCGCTGGTCCCGCTGGTCTTGCCGCCGCGGTATATGCTGCATCGGAAGGCCTCTCCGTACTTGTGCTCGACACCCATGCATTCGGCGGCCAGGCGGGCGCAAGTGCAAGAATCGAAAATTACCTTGGTTTCCCGACTGGTATCTCCGGTCAGGCGCTCGCGGGACGCGCTTATGTTCAGGCACAGAAATTTGGTGCCGAAATGGTGGTCCCCGTCGAAGTGACGTCACTTGATTGCACCCGCTTTCCACTCGCGCTCAAACTGGATTGTGGTGTCAAGGTTTCTGCAAAAACGGTGGTTATCGCCACAGGTGCAAAATATCGCCGTCCCGCCATACCCGAACTCGATAAATACGAAGGTCGCGGCATCCATTACTGGGCTTCGCCGATTGAGGCCGCGCTATGCCGGCAGGAAGAAGTGGTGTTGGTCGGAGGCGGCAATTCGGCTGGACAAGCCATAGTATTCCTGGCGAGCCACGCGGCGCATGTACATCACTTGATTCGCGGAGCTGATCTGGCAAGAAGCATGTCGAAATATCTCATCGACCGTATCGGGTCCCTGGCGAACGTTACCTTGCATACGCAATCCGAGATCGTTGCCATCGAAGGCAGTGAAGAAGAAGGAGTGAGCGCCGTTCATTGGCGCCATCACCAAAACGGCAGTATACAAACGAAATCAACCCAGCATATTTTCCTTTTCGTGGGGGCTGATCCGAACACCCTGTGGCTTGAGAATTGCGGTGTTAAATTAAATGACAAGGGGTTTGTCTGTACTGGCCTGGATCTCTCGTCTGCCGACCATGAGCAGTCGGCGTATTCGGAAAATGGCCGTCAACCCCTACCGCTCGAAACTTCGATACAAGGGGTATTCGCCATTGGCGATGTACGTGCCAACTCAACCAAACGGGTCGCTGCCGCTGTAGGCGAAGGCGCCGCTGTGGTTGCCCAGTTACATGCCTTGCGAGCATTGCATGAAGCTAATCCGGAGTGAGAATGGGAGCTATGGCAGGTCATTGCGGTTGAGGCTTTCGAGGCACCATGTAGCTCACCCGGGAAAATGATTACAAAATGAACTGGCCTTTATCTGCTATTAATAACTCTGAGAGCGATCAAAATCTTGATTAACTCTCGTTCTGTAGATAGTCCTTGCTCAGGAAATATTGAGGATTAGATCAACCGCAGCACCAAAAGGCGAGCAAGGACAATTCTTTCCTTAATTTCTCTAAAGGAGGACACTGTGAAAAGACTATTTATCCCCCTGCTGGTGCTGGGGGGCATGATAACTGCTGGGTCATCGGCAATGGCGGGACCGTTTATAGAGGTCAAAAACAATAGTGTATTTCCACGTGTACTATCGGACCTCGTAGTACTCGACAAAAACAATAATAATAGGGTGATTCTTCAACCAAGCAATGCCGCAGATGATGTCACCATGGCTAGTGGAGAAACAAGAATTTTTAATGCAGGATTTGAAATTAACAGGTACACAATATCTCTAACCGAGAACATGCAAGAACGCAGGACAGCAGTATTTTCGGTAACACAGTTGGTGCCGGAAAAAGTCGGATTCCTGGAAAACCCAAATCCTTCGGGTCCGGATATTTTTTTGGCAATCGACTCTAGTCAATCCAGTTTCGATCCACCGGCAGAAGGTACAATTCTGAGTTTTACGAACGGATCGAATTCAACATTACCCGGATGGTTTGTAGGAACCGCTATAGATTTTGACCACGGGATCGTTAGTAACCCATACACCGGTTCAGCGGAGATAGGTTTCACTGGCTTTGAGGTCACTACTGTTCCTGAACCCGAGTCCGTTGCGATGCTGTTGGCCGGCTTGGGACTGATAGGCACGGTTATTCGGAGCCGCAAGAAGCAAATAACCTTTTAAGTAGATAGTCCTTTTGTCACAGCCTCCTCTTTTGGAGGCTTTTTCTCGTCCGACAAAGCATTCAGCACTGGTAGATTGTTGAAATGCTTTACCCATTGCCTTGCTATCCGAGTCCCCTCTACCAGGTATTACCAGGTGTTCGCATTCATAATGTGACTCAATCTACTCTTTGTTAGATCAAAGCTTCAAACCGTTTTCGCCGAAATCCTCCCTGTTAGCTAGCGCCGCCGCCGAGATCGCCTTGAATTACCACCTTATTCAGCACCATCGGACAGATCGTTTCCTTTCCCCAGCGCGCCAGTCAAGCTATGCCCAATCGTTAATTTCAAATGTTGACCCCGTGAAGCTTCACCATCTGCATTAATACTGCAATAAACCGCCGTCAAAATAGAAGCTTCGATACAACTGGGAAGGAGTTATGCCTAATTACGCCGTCTATACGAGAACGCATACAGGACATGTCAAACGAGTAAGAAATTTTTCCAGCAATTATCCCCACGATCTTTTGAAGCGCCATTTCCATCAAGAATTGCTCATGGGCTTTCCAGAAAACACCGTATTCTGGATAAACCCTGAAGGCCCTAGCATCGGCTTTGCGCTGCGCTCCGAAGTACGAAAAGCAGCTGATTAAGAAAAGGCAGAAACAAAAAAACCGACTGAGTCAGGATCTGGTTTCAAAATGAGCATTGCTCAGTCGATCGAAATACTTCTATCCTCACTTCCAAGAAATGCAAGCGGTTTTCTGAAGGCCGTCTTACTTTGTTTGTTCTGTTTGCTATTCGGAGGAGCTTGAGGAGAACCCTTGGCTGCAGCATTACTCAGTCGCCCTGCTGATGCTCTCAATCGAATTCGATTTTCTTAATCCAACGATTTTGCTCATCAAAATAATTGACCTCATAGGATATTGTTGTCAAGGTATACACTTTTTCGATAACAATTTTTGCGGCTCCGTCCTGCAAGGATTGGACGTAGCGTTGTCGTTCGATCGAAAGAGATGACAGGGGAACAACTCTTTCGAACTCTAATCCTTTGTTGTAATCAAACTCTACCGAATAGATCAACTTCTTCCAGGTCAATCTGGCACCTAGTTCTTCAGCCAGAAAAATCACTCTAAGATGAGGATCATTTGCAAGTTTGATATGAACAACCGCACTGTTCAGCATCAATATGCCAGAGATCACCATGGCACTGTAGCCAACCCGCATGAATAGCCCTCTAGATACCCTAGGCAAGACGAATTTCATGAAGCTAGAGGATAGAACGGCGGATAGCGCGACTATCAGGCCGATTCCTATGGTTTTTAGCTGAAACAAACCCAATGCGGCATAAAGATAAAGCTTGATTAAATGCAATAAGACTTCATTCGCAGCACGGGTTGCAATAATTTCATGATTGTCCAGACCGTAGCGAAAATAAAAACGGTTAAACAGGACACCCACCGCACCGGTCAAACCAGAAACAAAACCAGTCAAAAAACCGACCATTCTGAGCTGCCATGATGGAATAGGAAACAATACGGCGTGCTTTTGTTCCTGTTTTCTAAAAAGCCAGGGAAGATTAGAGATAAGAAATATGCTCATGCACAACTCTAAATACATCGGCTCCAGATAACTTAGCATTTCTACGCCTAAAACCACTCCTACCATAGCTGTTGGCAAAAACAGTTTAGCCATATCCCAACGAATGGCTTTAAAAAATATCCAGATTCTGGAAAATGAGCTTGTTGCGGCTCCGAGAGTAAGTGCTGCTGGAACTTGATTTACTGGAAGAGAATAGCCAAGGATTGGAATCAGCAATAATCCGGCACCCCCTCCACAAAACGCGCTAAGTGAAAATGCCAGAAACGCGGCGAGAAAGAGATAGAGATACAACATGATAGTGAAAGAAGCCGGTAAAGAGGCAGGCTGGACTTAAGCTAGTGTACGGTACGATCAAGCAATGCACGGGGAGAGTCTTGTTCATCAGGAACGATACCGGAGGTCATTCCTGAAATTATCTCAAAAACTTTCCAACCAAGCTGCTCATAGAAATTCCTGCTGTACTCCGTTTTGAGGTATAGCTCTTGGTAGCCCAGTTACTTTGCTTCATCTTCCAAACGCCTGATCAGAGCTCTGGCGTGTTTGTTCCGGCGCCTAATCCCGATATGTCTGTTTGTCATCGCACGGATTTTCCATAGAAGCAGGATCAGGATTTAGCTTATTTACCAATTTAAAGGAGGCTTCGCATGACCCATACTTTCGATTCCAAAATGCAGTCATGCATCGACAGGTGTAATCGCTGCCATCAAACATGCCTGCACGAAGCGATGACCCATTGCCTGGAGTCAGGTGGCAAGCATGTTTCCCCGGAGCATATGCGGCTCATGGTGAACTGTGCCGAGATCTGTCAGACCTCGGCCAATTTCATGCTGAGCAATTCCACTTTAAGCAGCCAACTCTGTGGAGTCTGCGCCGAAGCCTGTGAAGCTTGTGCCAGGAGTTGTGAACAGGTGGGTGACATGGAAGAGTGTATCAAAATCTGCCGCGAGTGCGCCGAGAGCTGCCGCCAGATGGCTGGCTCTTACGCTAATCAAGACATTGGAGCGCAGGAGCGCGTTCCCGCAGATGATTTGTAGCAGGTCGGTTTCTTTTTTTAGAGGGCTTGCAGCGACGAGTCATATGTGCAACAAGGTGGCGCAGGTGGGCGATACGGTCAGCAAATCTGAACTACTACAGATAATGGATTAAAAACATGAAAACAGCATCTTTTTGATGATCGTTACTTCTGTCAGGAAGGGGAATCTTCCTGATGACGTTCTCCGCTGCTGATGTTCCCACTTCTGCCCACGTCTATGATATAAATTTTGCCTGCGCCGTCCTGATAGGTATTGGCGGCGTGCATAACCGTGCTGAAAATATCGTCCACCTGCTCATCGGAAGCAAAAATTTCGATGCGTTTTTTCGGCATATAAGGATCGAAACTGCTATCAGCAATCCGCTCTCTGCCAAAGCCATAGCAATCCGAGACACTCATGCCTGGGAAATCCGGAATTTCAAGTAACGCCTGCGTTACCTTGGATAACATGAAGGGTTCAATGTATGCGCGGATTTCTTTCATGAGGGCAGTGTGTTGTGGTTATTCTTCAAAATTCGAGTAGAGCGCAGGAAGCATGGTCAGGGTAAGAATGGTGGAACTCATGAGTCCACCAATAATGACCGTCGCGAAAGGTTTGACAGCTTCCGCCCCCACGCTGGTGGAAAGCGCGGCAGGCAATAGCCCCAGCATTGCCACGAGGGCCGTCATCACGACAGGTCGCAGGCGGCTGATGGAGCCTTGCAGAACGGCTTCATGTGGAGGAAGCCCCTCCCGCCTGAGCAGGTTGACCTTGGATATCAGGATCACTCCATTTTGCACGGCGATGCCAAATAAGGCAACAAAACCTACCGCTGCCGACACGCTTAAGTGAATGCCTGTCAGCAGGAGGGCGATCAGGCCGCCAATCAGCGCGAACGGTACATTCATGACAATGAGCGATGCATGCTTGGCTGACCGGAATGTCCAGAACAGCAACAGGAAAATCAGGATCAGACTGACGGGCACAATAAACGACAGTCGTTTCATCGCGCGCTGCTGATTCTCGAACTGGCCGCTCCAGACAATGTCGTAACCTGGCGCGAGTTGAACCTGCTGCGCGACTTTTTTTTGCGCCTCTGCTACGAAACTCCCTTGATCGCGTCCAATCAGGTTACATTTGATGGCGATACGTCGCATATTATCCTCCCGGCTGATACGAGAAGCACCCTGATTGACCTTGATTTCAGCCAGCTCGGCCAGTGGAATGCGACCGCCATTAGGCGAGAGAACGATTATGTCTTCAATCGCTCCCACGGAATCACGCGTCACCGCCGTCAGCCGCACGGTGACATCGAAGCGGCGCTCTCCTTCAAGAATTTGCGTTGCCGCCTTGCCGCCGACGGCCATGGCGATTACATCTTCTATGTTGGAAATATTAATACCATAGCGGGCAATTTTAGTCCGGTCTATGGAGATAACGAGCTGAGCCAGTCCTGATTGCTGTTCAGCAGCCACATCGGTGGCACCTCTTATAGTTCTCAGAATTCCTGTTATCTGGTTGGCTTTCTCCTGGAGGATTTTTAGGTCCTGACCAAAAATCTTGATGGCGATTTCGCCCTTGACGCCGGAAATCGCCTCTTCGACATTGTCTTGAATCACCTGGGAGAAATTAAGCAGCAGGCCAGGGAACACTTGCAGGCGCTTATTCATGGCCTTGACCAGATCGTCTTTCTTGCCATACCGCCAAGTTTCCTTCGGCTTGAGATCGATGAGAAGTTCCAGGTTATTAAAACCTTTGGGATCGGTGCCATCCTCCGGGCGCCCAAGTTGTGTGAGCACCGACTTGACCTCGGGGAATTCGAGTATGCTTGCCCGTATCTTTTCCTCCAGCCGTTTTGCCCTGTCCAATGAAACAGGCGTGGGCAAGGTGATGGTCAGCCATATATTCCCCTCATCGAGCTTGGGCATGAATTCGGTGCCGATCAGCGGCGCAGAAGCCAGTGACAAAGCCAGCGCGATGCCGGCGGTCGCAAATAATTTCCTGGGCTTCGCCAATACCGCTTCCAGGAATTTGTGGTAGCGCTGTTCCATGGTGTGCACCAGGGGATTATGCGTCTCCGCGAGCTTTGGCCCCAGCATATAACTCAATAGTACGGGTATCAGGGTCAGGCTAATGATGAGGGAGCCCAGCATGGCGAAACTGAGCGTATAGGCCATCGGAGAGAAGATTTTCGCCTCAACGCGCTGAAAGGTAAAAATCGGCAGAAAAGCGACAATCACGACCGCTTGGGAAAAAAGCATGGGTCGGGACATCTCCGCCGCGGTGATGAGCATCGATTGCCGCATGTGCGCCACAGTAGCGTGCTGGCGCATCTCCAGCGTTACCTTGACCATGACAGCTTCGACCAGCACGATCGCCGCATCCACAATAAGACCGAAGTCGATCGCGCCAAGCGAAATGAGATTGGCGGAGATGTGCCAGGTTTCAATCAGGATAAACGCAAACAGCAAGGACATCGGAATGACGATGATTACCACTACCGCAGCCCAGAACCGGCGAAGGAAAATAACCAGTATCGCCAGCACGAGTGTTGCGCCGAGCAACATATTGTGTTCGACCGTATGAACGGTGTGCCGCACCAGTTCAGTTCGGTCGTAAAAGGGAATGATCTTGATACCGGGCGGCAGTCCGTGGCCATTAAGAAACTCGATTTTGGCCTTGACGCCTTTCAATACTTCATTGGCATCCTTGCCCTTGATAAGGAGGACAATGCCTTCAACCACATTGTCGTACTCGTTGAAACCGACCAGCCCAGTGTGCGGCGCAGGGCCAATGACTACCTCGGCAACATTCTTGACAAAAACAGGCACGCCCTCCTGGTTGCTGGCGATAACGATATTGCCGATTTCTTCCAGTGATCTCAGCAGCCCGGCGCCACGAACCACCAATGCTTCGCTGCCGTGGTCGATATAGCCGCCACCGATACTGGCGTTGTTGGCGTTAATGGCCGCATAGACGTCGGTAATCGTCAGCTTGTAATTCTTGAGCTTGTTTGGGTCCACCTGAACCTGGTATTCCTTGATGCCGCCGCCGAAGGCCACCACATCGGCCACACCGTGGACAGACCGGAGCGTGCGTTCGATCACCCAATCCTGCAGCGCGCGCTGTTCCACGAGGGGAACGCCAGGCGCCTGGATACGGTAACGATAGATTTCGCCTATACCGGTTGACAGGGGCCCGAGCAGAGGCCTGGTATCCGCTGGCAGGCTAACTGATTTCAACCGCTCCAGCACTTGCTGCCGTGAAAAATAATCCTCTGCAGCGTCATCAAAGGTCAGGGTAACCACCGACAAGCCGAAAATGGATACTGAACGTATGTTGATCAGGTCAGGCAATCCGTTCATTTCCTTTTCGATCGGCAGCGTGATCAGTTTCTCCACCTCTTCCGGCGCCTGGCCCGGATATTGCGTCACGACCTGTACGAAAACATTCTGAACGTCGGGGAAGGGCTGTATTGGCAGGCGCTCGAACGATAACAGGCCGATGGCCGCCAGCAATCCCGCAGCGATAAGGACCAGCAGGCGCTGCTGCAGGCAGAACGCAATGATTTTATAAGTCACGGGTGGCTTTCCCCGGTTTGATGCTCGGTGTCCTGCTCGGTGCGCAACAACAGCGCGCCGTGTACGACAAAGTGTTCGCCAGGCTTCAAACCCTCGAGAATTACCGCGCGGTCCTTGAGGCGTAAACCTACTTTAACCGGGCGCTGGCGGTAGTGATAATCGCCAATATTCACGTACACCCAGTCGGACTCGTTCTCGGTAAATAATGACGTCAGTGGCACGACGATTGCCAGATCGCCCGGGTCGCTTTGCACTTCAATGGCAGCGAACATGGAAGGCAGCAGGCGGCCGTCCGTATTGGGCAGGATGCAGCGTACTTTCACAGTACGCGAAGTTTCGTCCACCACCTGACTGATGTAGCTGACGGTCGCGATAAAATTCTCGTTGGGATACGCCGGCACCTTAAGCAGAATTTTGGTACCCACATGAATCAGGCCGATATCCTTCTCGAAAATATCCATCTGCACCCATAACTGTCGTAGGTCGGAAATGACAAACAGCGGTGCAGCAAGGTCCGGCCTGACTTCCATCCCGGGATTGATAGTGCGTTCCGTGACCGTTCCCGGAATGGGTGCGTGCAGGGAAAAGCGGTTATCCATTCGTCCCGGACGCGCCCCCAGGTTTGCAAGCTTGAGTCTGGCCCGTTCGGCCTCGCTGCGCATGCGTGTCAGATTATCTTCGGCCTGCTCGTACTCCTTGCGCGGCGCAATGCCGTTATCATACAACTCCTGTAATCGCTGAAAATTCCTCTCGGCGAGATTCAGATCCGCCATGGCCGCCGCGTAAGCAGATTGCGCCTCTCCCAGGTCCGGGCTATCCAGGACCGCCAGTGTATCGCCTGCGCGAACCGATGTTCCCAACGGGGTAATGGCGCCGATTACCCGTCCGGCAATGGGCGAGGAGACACGAGCAGTACGAACTTCGTCGTAGGTAATCTTGCCCGTGACGGGATCCATCAATGGGCGCTGGACTGGTTCGACAATTGCTTCCTCAATATATTGACGCTTGGGTGATTCCGACCGGAGTACCACTTCGTCCGCAGGAGGAAGAACGCGTGCCTGTGGCGGTTCGCCATTGTTTTGTTGTTGACAGGCCAGCAGCGACAGACTCAATAGTCCTGCCGAGAGTTGAATGGTAAGGCGTAACTTCACGTTCATTTCAATAGTTCAAACCCTGCATACCAGTTTCATAACAGCGCCATGCAAGAGGCAGACTGAAGGTCAGGAAAGGGCACATGAATTGGCTTCTGATAGGAAACGGTCTGACTACTTGCCAGGATTTACCCGTTGGGGACGAGCGTATCGCCAGTCGTCCCGGTCCGAAGAATTACGGTGGGAATTTCCGGTTTCCTCACCATATGCCATCAGCAAATCCGCCCAGGCTTTGCTGCGGTTTGCCAGCGCGGCATAATAATCCAGCATGATTGCCCGATAGCTTCGCTCAGCATCGATCAGATCCAGCACTCCCACTGCCCCTTTTTGATAAGCAATTTCCTGTGCCTTGCGCAATGCCTCGATTTTTTTGACCACGGAAGTTTCAAAGCGTCGTGCTATGGCGTCGGCGCTTTGCCAGGCTGCCGAGGCCTTCATGACTTCCGCGCGCACGTCATACTCGGCCTGCCTTAATGCCAGTTCGCTGGAAGTCAAGCCTACGCGAGCCTGGGAAATTTCACCTTTTTGCTGGTAGAACAAAGGGATTGGTATGCTGATACCCACGCCGCCAGTACGCGGAAACTGGTTACCCTGATCCTGATCGTAGAACGCGCTTATTGTCACATCGGGAATGACCTGCCGTTGGGCGAGTGTGAGCACTTTTCGCGCCTGGGCGATGCGTACCCTTGCAGCGCGCATATCCGGACGCCGTTCCAGCGCACGTTCAACCAATTGATCCTGCCTCGCCAGCGCAATCTCAGGCGTTGCTTGAGGCCAGGTTTCGACGGCATTGATTTCTACGCTGCTTTCAGGCCAGCCCAGCAGCAATAGCAGGTCGGCCCGCGCCTGATTCAATGCAGCCCTTGCCTGATCCTGATCGCTTTGAACCTTGAGGCTTTCAACCTCGATACGAACGAAATCCATCTCCGCAACATCGCCTACCTTGAGCCGTATTTCGTTTACCCTCAGAATTTCCCGGTAATGCTCGAGGTTATCCCGTGCAACCTTGATCGTCTTCTGGGCCAACAGGAGATTGTAAAAACTGCGCCGCACGGTGTTTGTGAGCACGCGTGCAACGTCTTGCACGTCGAAGTTCACAGCCTCGGCAGCCAGCTCGCTGCTTTCTATCCGTAAACGCCGTTTCCCGGCCGTTTCTATAAGCTGCTGAATCTGCGGTAAATACGCGGGGACTGCCAGGTGACGGCTTTCCGGCGCGAATGCCTTTGGGGCCAGTTCGTGAACTGTAAAACTGAATACCGGATTGGGAATCGCTGCGGCGATGATTTCCCGGGCCCTGGCGTTATCGATGTTGAGGCTGGCTGCGATCAAGCCGAGGTTGCGCTGATAGAACAGTGCAATCGCCTGTTGTTCGGTGATGGAAAATTCCTCTTTTGCAGATTCTGGCTGAACCGTGAAAGAAGCTGCGTGAAGCATTGCTGATATACACGAAAACAGCATGATCCCCAGCACAATTCGTACTGCAGGCAACACATTGCTCAGAAGATTAAGCACATCGGCTCGCTCACAATCAACTCGTACTCCGGAGTGCATATCTTAGTGACGTTCAAAGCGCGCCATTATTGGTTTGGACTGATTCCGGGTCAAGCCCAGAATGACGAGATTCATAGTATTTTCTGATCGGATCAATAAGCACGGTGACGGCCTATCTGTCCGGATAATTCTTGCACTACGAAAATGCCCTTCATACGCCTTCAAGCACGTTCAAAACTTCTTTCCGGTAATAATGCTATTGCTTGCCTGGAAATATCCCCCAAATCCCAGCGGGATAAATCCAAATTGTCAGTATTTTCAATGAAAATACTGACAACTTTTGCATTATCTGGCGAGCGGGTTACTCGGGCTATGACGCCGGATTGATGTACTGCCGTTCGGGAAGTTATCTCAAGCGTCCAGAATGAACGCCAATTCTCGTGATTCCGGTCCATAGTCACCTCATGGGGAATGTAGCCATTGATCAAATCTGTACTACCGAGGCAATCCCGGTAAATTAGTAAAAGCATAATGAACCTAACCTTAAAAAGTTCTTACAAGTCACAAATGACTGGATAGCTCGACTGGGGCTCAGCCGATGAAATGATGCGCGGCAGCCTCTGACCAATGGAGTAAGCACCATCTGGTGAGGACCAAGTACAGCTAAAAGAGCACAGCCTGGTATGTGATAATCAGATGTTCTTTAACGAGTGTATTTTCTATGAGACTTTTGCTGATCGAAGATGACGATGATCTTCGAGATACGCTGATTCAGGCATTGTCCTTTGCGGGATATGGAATCGATCCGGTTAGCAACGCTTCGGAGGCGGTAACAGCATTGTCAGTCGGCACCTATGATCTCGTGGTTCTCTACCTCGAACTACCAGATCTTGACGGAATGGAATTGCTGCGGATGCTGCGCGGATGGCGGGATTCAACACCCGTTCCGATTCTTACCGCCAGAGATGGGGTTAATCAACGCATCCTTGGATTGAAGAGCGGTGCCGATGATTCCTGATGAACAACGGCAACAAGCCATTGAGCGTTTTTATCGAACGTCATCCTCCCGCTCCGGTGGGAGCGGGCTTGGTCTTGCGATTGCTCGTGAGATCGTTCTGCTTCACGCCGGACTTCTGACGCTGAACGCTGTGCGGGATTCGTCAGGACTTGAGGTGGTCATAGAGCTTCCTCTTGGTTCATAAAGGTGCATGGTTAGCGCATATGAAATAGAAAAACAGGCGGCAAACATAGCGGCTGGTATAGACGGCAACACGAACTTAGCGAAGAACAACTGTCGAAAGGGATACGTAGCTTTGAAAACCAGATTGCGCGGCATAAGAAGTGGATCACCGATCCAACATTCAAGGTGGCCGATTATCATTCGCATGATCCTCGCCGGCAGGAAGCGCTTATCAAGGGCTGGAAACAGAATATCGAGCGCCACAGAGATTCCATTGAAATACTGGGGGAATATTGAAGGAACGGGAAAATGGATAAGAAACACGATTACGGTTCAATTTTGAATGCCATGGTTGAGGTGGCAAAGGAACGCGGAATGCAAAACCCCGGCAGCGACTATGCGCTGGCCTGCTACCAGTTGCTTGAAACGGCAATCTCGGAAGCAGAAGTGTGGGAGGTACCGCTCGCAGATATGGGCGAGCACTTGGGGCATACGCCAGTTTCAGCAGATTGGTGGGCCGCCTGTAACGTTATGGCGTGAGCTACGACGCATGGGCGAAATGGGTGTAACTAAAGAGTTAGAAAAGTTGAGAGACGCGGCTGACAAAGGCGAATGGGACCGTTTCGTGATGCTGATGGGTGGGCCAAACGCCAAACGAAAAGACAGCCCGATATCGCTGGCCAAGCAATGGAATGATGAGCCTAACCGTTACAGGGAGCCCAAGGGCGAGGAAACGATTGGGATAGCTTGGGAAAACACTGTATTCCCTACCCGGATTCATACATGGACTATTCGGCATAAATCCGAACCGAATAAGTTAAAAAGGCCGCTCAAGCTTAATGAGTTAGCGAATGAGAGTCCGGTAGTAATCGAGCTATCTCAGGTTCTATTTACCCCTTGGAGTCCTGTCAATAACTGTACGGATAACGCAGGTGCTAACTCAAAAAGGATATTTTCATCGGCGGAGGAGTAATGAGAGCCGCCTGTTATGGCGCCGGTTCAATACTGTCACCCCGGATAGCCATTGAATTCAATCTCGACCCGATACTTGCCTCAATAATTTTTTGGGTAAGACGATCCACGTTGTCTGTCTTCATTATGGGGGTACCAAGGAGTCGTCCTAGTCCTTCAAGTTGCCGGCGCGACAGTGAAAGCGACGACAGTAACGAAAAGCCTTCTTCCCGCGAATTGAGCGTTTGCAGTGTTTGCGCTACTTCATGTAGATCAGAAAATGCTGGGGATGGCAAACTGGGCGAAACAGCATTCGAACGAGGAATAGACGTTTTCTCTACAATTGCAAGCAATGCTTTGCCCTTCAGAAGCGTAGCTATCTCCTCTGGGCTGGATTTCTCGACAAGGGTGGCTAACGCTCTAAGTAGGCGGGCAGTTTGTTCAACCGTCCCATCAAAGGGGTTGTCGCCTTTCATATCCCTAAAAGTTTCTTGAAGTCAGCCGTAACGTTCTCAAGGCCATCCACAACGCTCTGATGAGTCCCTGAATCATAGCCGTTTAGAACCACCGGAACCCCCAACTCGGGAGCATCAGCAAATAGCGTGTCATTTCGTTTAATATAGCTTGGAAACGCGGAAATTCCACTCATGCTCCTCACCCGATTCATAAATTGCGTATGCGCCGCCATCGGTCCGCCTCCGTATTCTTGGATCATCGTGAATATGACGCCGAGTATCTTGGGATCAATTACGTCAAATTTATCACCATGCGTCATATTGGCAAAATCGTTGTAATCTTTTATCAGCCCATTTACGTTCCGTATCAAGTAGTCAATACCCATAGTTGAAAGAAAATCCGGTCGGGCAGGAACGAGGATAAAGTCACAAGCAATAATTGCCATTTTGGTAATGATATTAAAATTTGGAGGGCAATCAATTAGAACTACATCGTATGCTGATGGATTAATCGTTCTTAGACCGACTGAAAGCATTCGATGAAGATTTATGAAGTTCTTTTTGACCTGCGCGATAGTGCC
Organism: Nitrosospira sp. TNL300; assembly: GCF_055385915.1. Classification (NCBI taxonomy): domain Bacteria; kingdom Pseudomonadati; phylum Pseudomonadota; class Betaproteobacteria; order Nitrosomonadales; family Nitrosomonadaceae; genus Nitrosospira; species Nitrosospira sp. TNL300. The sequence goes on from NZ_AP041005.1 coordinate 1,896,000, forward strand.
ACCACCTAATTTTGTCGCCAATTCTAGATCGACATTAATGAGGCCCAGGTGCGAGCTAATAATATCTAATTTCCCTCGTCCCCTAAGCGCTGCACGTGCCCGTGTCGGCGTATGTATTAGTGTGTCCAAATTGATGGGTTTAGGTCCATCAAAAGATTCGAGCCACGTTTTAATTGTTTTTTTCTCTGAAAAATTCTTTTCCCAAATACTAGGTGAAATAAAAGAAAAAGTCAGGCTCGTCTGGGGATCAAGATCAAGCATGAGAACTCGTTTCGCTTGCCAAGCAAGTTCTGCTGCAAGATTTGCAGTCAACGAGGTCTTTCCGACCCCGCCCTTATAGTTGATCACCGATACGATTTTCATATTGTCAAACCTGATTCATTTCTTATATGGATTAGTGCAAAGTAATAATTGACTACAGAGGAGAGGATCGACTTTTAAAAATCATAGCCGCCGTCGTTTGCAACCCCTGTCTTTCTATTTCCGAAGCAAGGAAAGGGTATCTTCGAAATAGGTATGTCAAAGAAACTTCTCCAGCAGCAAATGCCACCATAAGATCGCATCGCTCTTGGACGAAATAGTCGTCATCGTTTAGCCGCAATACCTTAATCGTGGCTTCGATTTGGTCTATAAGCACTTCGGATAACTCTTTTCCCGGCCTTATTAAACAGCTTGGAACATCGAGAACAAACCATCCGCGTTTCACTACGAACGGATCAATAACCTCCCGGCTATTACCTTTGTGTGAATTCATTCTATGAGAACAAAGTCGATAATTGTTCCACTCGTAAGCCTCATTTGGATAGATTGACTTAGGAAGGAAGTGATCGGTTGTACCTGGTGGGACTAAGTAAAAGCAGGAATATGCACATATACCGGAATATGCGTTATGTAATTCTTGAGCTAACGCCTTCCAAAATGAATTATTTTGGAATTCCTTACTCGTCGGATTGGGACGTTGTGCTAGGAAGGACTTTCCTAGCTGTCTAACCCTCGAATTAAATGTTGCTGGTTCCGCCTTGAGGGAGACTGGAATCACAGAATTACTCCGTGCTGCTCGGCAAAAAAAATCCATCTCGGCCAGAACTTGTCATCGGAAGCAAGATATCGGACTAATCTCTCCGATACGCTGCGAACTTCAGCTGAAGAAATATCTAAACTATTTTGCAATTTCTTTGCAGCTTCAATCGCAGCTTCCGCCCCACTTGAACGGGCCTGTTTTAACTCAAAAATTGGTGAAGTGAGCCAAGCTGATATATCTCCAAATTTCACAAAGTCGACTTCTTCGAGGATCACTTTGCCAGCCCCGCTTAGGTTAAGATGAACCAATGAATCCAGTGCAGGTGTAAATACTGTTTCAGATGATGCCATCACAAGTGGAGAATGCGTCGCAACAATGTATTGCGCTTCTAATTTGGGAGATAGCATTTCCTGTGTCGACATCAGTGCAGGTAATACCGCTCGTTGCCATCTAGGATGGAGATGGGCTTCCATTTCATCAACTAATATGACGATGCGTCGTTGTGGGGTCGTGCGTGCTAAATCAGCGGCGATTAAGTGTTCTGTCCATGCCCAGACGATAAGGTATGCAAGGGTAACGATACGACGAACGCCAGCAGAGGAATAGATCATCGGCGTTATGCCGTAAGTATGTTTAATAGTTGGGATGTCCCGCGGATCACCTGGCACACGCATTGGTTCCCCTGGCTCCAAAATTCCAAGATCTGGAGGAGACAAGTGCGCAAGGACCCGTTTGAATGTTTCGAACGGAGATTTTGACGGACTATTTTGCCAGCGAACCCAATCTCGAATTAACCCTTCAATGCGGCCAGGTAATCCATCCCAAACCTCAGCGCTAGTAAAGACAGCCTGCTGCTCCGGTTGAGAAACGCTTTGTTTCGCCGGATCCCAAACTGCAAATGAACCATCCACACGCGCATAGACAACTAAACCAGGGATAGTCGGACGCTTCTTAGGGACTGGCCATGCCAGCGATTTCCAATCAAATCGAATAGTTTTTCGCTCCGGTTTAGCAGCTTGGCCTTTAATCGCAAACGTAATCTCGGCGTTACCAAAATGTAAATTAGAATTTGGTAAAACTGGACGACTCGGCCAGGTCCCGGTTAAAGCCCACCAACAGCACTCGAGCAAAAACGTCTTACCAAGCCCATTATCGCCTGTAATCAGGGTCAAACGATCTGCCGGCTCAAGCACGAACTTTTCTGCGGGGCCAAGGGCAGTTGTTTCCAAATAAGAAAGTGTTCCACCCTGATCAGGAGCTGCATCTGGGGCGGGCGGGAGTAGCAACCGAAGCTCCGCCCAAGTGTAAATTTTATCGTTAAAGGGGGGAGTAACTAGGGGTGAATTTGGTAGTGTGGTGTCAAATAGTGCCGTTTCCTCCTGGGGGGTTATATTGAACTCTTTTAGGAACGTTGCCAGAACGTCTTCAGTCGTTATGGAGTTGGGCCACTCCCTTCGTTGGTATAACCATACGGCCAAATGGAACGCTGGAATCTTCTTTTTTTTAGGGAGTTTTGATTCAAGAACGGTTACGTATTTCTCCGTCCAACCCCATATTCTTGAATTGTGCGGATGGATAAACGCATCACGAAATGTTTGAGTATTTACCGCTTGAAGCCCCTTGGCGGAATAATCAGGTCTCACCCATTTCTTTTGCGTATCGGATGATTTAAAGGGTTTAAAAAACCAACCTGATACAGGATCGACTCGATGGTGTTTTTTAAGAAACGAATCTGTATTTGTATCCATGGCAAACACTGTTGTTTTACCGACAGGTAGATTTGCCTGCTTACAAGCTAGGAAAGTGATCCCATGGAAAGAGTGAACATCAGCTAGTGCCGCAATAGATTCCGCTATCTGTGATGCCGTAAAAAATTTGCTCATAAACCGCGTATTTGATCAACCGAATATAAGCAGAACTCTCTTTTCAAGTCGATGCCTACCGTCGAGTATCCCATCGCCAAGGCAACGCGAGCAGTAGTCCCACTTCCAAGAAATGGATCAAGCACTACACCTCCAGGGGGACAACCAATCTGAAGGCATCGTTGAACGAGTTCGTCTGGATACGGTGCCGTATCTAATCCGTTGGTTATTTTTGGTCTAGCCCGGATGGTCCACATATCTTCCTCGACCTTTTGTTCAATTAGAGGCTGCTTATTGAAATAGTAACGTCGATTTTTGGCAAACATGAAGAGATGCTCATAGCTTCTACTTGGACGATCTGTGACGGATTCCGGCAAACAATGCTCTCGATGCCAAATGATTGGACTTCTCAAAACCCATCCAAGGGTCGACATCTTAAGTGCGACGCGCCACGGAATACCTATGATCGATTTACGTTGAATGCCGATTCCGAGCCCACCACTCTTATCGACGGCGCGAAGACCAAAGCGGCGCTTGTTGCTTTTCTTATCGGTGCCATGAGATTTGCCTTTCCCGGAATAGTAGGTGTCACCCAAATTTAGGAAAAGTAAACCATCTGGACGCAACACGCGCATTACCTGATCCATTACCGAACAAATTGACTCTACATATTCTTCGACAGTCTCTTCCAAACCAATTTGCCCTTCCACGCGGTAATCACGTAACCAAAAATAGGGAGGTGAAGTTACGGCGCAATTAACCGATTCATTAGGTAATCTAGTGAGGATTGAGACAGCATCGCCTTGGTAGACGCTCCACTGCTGAGTTGTGAATACTGATCCATGCCACTCACGAGGTTCAACCGTATGCGGCTCCTCCCTGCTGAGAGGGGAACAGCAGGGATTAATGGTCGTTGCTGGGGGTAGATTTTGTTTCATGAGAAGATGTTCAAATCTATAACCCCATGGGAGGATGCGGTGGGGTTACTTGACCGCGAACACCTTCTATCGAACTTAACTGATGCTCAGTCTACTATGGGGCTACTAAACGAAAACAAGAAGATAATAATTTTTAATAAATCCTTGTTTATTTGGCTCCCCGACCAGGGCTCGAACCTGGGACCTGCGGATTAACAGTCCGTCGCTCTACCGACTGAGCTATCGGGGAATTGGAGAGGTGCATATACTAATAGCTTAGGCCAAGCTGGTCAATCCGGAGCAGTGAGTTATTGGGCTTGACAGGAGCCATTAAAGGCTGATGGAGTTGAAATACCGTGGCCTTGTATCTCAACAAAAGAGGGAAATCGACTTGCGAGTAGCGCAGCCCAGAAAAGTCATGCCTTTGCCTCTAGTCCAGGCCACTTCTTTGCTCGTCCAATATTAAATTTTCCGTAAAAGGAGCACGTTTAATATTGGACGATCCATTTAATGAAGTATCAGCTTACGCGGTTGGCTTGCGCATGAACTGCGCTGTGAATTTTCGGAATTGATCAATAATTTCTGTCGGAATCTTTCTCTGGCACGACAATAATTTTTTCCTTCTCCTTTTCTTTTTCTGCAGGACGCTCTACGGATACGCAACCCATGATTTGAGCGAGCAATAACGTCACTATAAACAATTTTAGTATTTTCACAGGAATGATCCTTTTCGCAAGTTCGGCACGGAACAAATAAATACCGCATTCCTACAGTAGGGGAAAGCTGTAACTAAAACCGTTCGTTAGCACACATTATTGACCAGGTGCGCGACAAGCCTCGGCCTTCAGGCCGGGGAAGGATAGCGCGGACGCCTGCTGCTGTTTGATGTACTGTCGAATCACTGAGATTGGAGCGCCGCCACAGCTACCGGCAAAGCAGGACGGTGACCACAGTGCACCGTCCCATAGCTTCTTGCGGATGCTCGGGTAGCTCTTCTTGCGGATCATCTGGCTGGATACGTCCTTGAGGCTGTTCACCAGCGCCGAGACGGATACTTTGGAGGATAGTTCATCAGCAGGTGGACGTAATCGTCCTCGCCGTCGAACTCCACCAGTTCCGCCTCGAAATCGGCGCAGACGCTGGCGAAGATGTCACGCAGGCCGTCGAGAGTTTCCTTGGTGAACACTTCGCGGCGGTATCTGGTTACGAAGACCAGGTGCACATGCATCAGAAATACGCAGTGTCTGCCGTGCCTGATATCGTTGTCGTTGCTCATAGGCCAAACTATACTATCCGCATGAAACGTCTCCAAGCCTTCAAATACGAACTGATGCCGGCTGGCGAACAGCAGCACCAGATGCGCCGTTTCGCCGGGTCGTGCCGGTTCGTGTTCAACAAGGCGTTGGCCTTACAGAAGGTGCGCTACGAGCAGGGCGACAAGAAGCTCGGCTATGCTGGGCTGTGCAAGGAACTCACGCCATGGCTCAAGGATGCGCCCGTGCATCCGCTGCAACAGACGCTCAAGGATCTTGAGCGCGCCTACGCCAACTTCTTCGCCAAGCGGGCCGATTTCCCGCGTTTCAAGAAAAAGAGTCAATCCGACAGCTTCCGCTACCCCGACCCGAAACAGATCAAGCTCGACCAAGGCAACGCCCGCATCTTCCTGCCCAGGCTGGGCTGGCTGCGTTACCGCAACAGCTGTGAGGTGCTGGGCGAAGTCAAGAACGTCACAGTCAGTCTGAATGCAGGCAAGTGGTTCATGTCGATCCAGACTGAGCGTGAGCTTGAGCAGCCGATTCCGCAGGGCGGCGCGGTCGGTATCGACATGGGTATCACCCGTTTCGCCACGCTGTCGGACGGCACGTTCTACGCGCCCCTGAACAGCTTCAAGCGGCATGAGTCCGCGCTGCGCCTTGCGCAACAGGGCATGAGCCGCAAGACCAAGTTCAGCAACAACTGGAGACGAGCGAAAGCTCGCATCCAGCGTATTCATGCCCGCATCGGCAACGCCCGCCGCGATTACCTGCACAAGGCCACGACCACGATCAGCCAAAACCACGCAATGGTGTGTATCGAGAACTTGCAGGTGAGCAATATGTCCAGGTCGCCAGCAGCAGGAACCTACCGAAGCGACTCAGGGGCGGCTCAATGCCGCGCTTGAGCGCCGTAGGAATCCCCTGCCTTCAGGCGGGAGAGGATGTCAAGAGCACGTTTTCTTTGTATCCATACGAGAACCAGCGGAGAAACATATCTACCGGGAAGATTTCTCTTGACATTTAGAATAATCCACAGTTCTGCTCTGAACTCAGAATCGAAAACCGCCATGCTCTTTGGAGGTTGCAACAGAGCTTGACTTTATTTTAATTTATTGATAGTAAAGCCTTTTTAGAAATGTTCAAAAAATAGCCAGACAAGAAAAAGCTGTTACAGGAGGGCGACTTACTCTTCCTTTCATCAGCTTATCAACAAACTTATCCACAGCAATTGTGGAAAATAAAACGCCTGATGTGTATACATTGTAATTAGATCTGACAGGATGTGTCAGATCGTGAATGTCTACTCCCGACCCAAAGCAGTCATTCCCAACCAACACAAGCAGGCAGGCGGCCACATGGGTTAGGCATCGGGCGCGTCAGCCACGTCGAGCCGCTTCGATCACAGCTATGTCAATCTTTCCCATTCCCATCATGGCTTCGAACGCGCGCTTGGCCGCTGCTCGATCAGGATCGGTGATTGCGGCTGTCAGGGCAAGCGGCGTGATTTGCCATGACACTCCCCACTTGTCCTTGCACCAACCGCATACGCTTTCTTGGCCGCCGTTTCCGACAATCGCGTTCCACAAGCTATCCGTTTCGGCCTGGTCGTCGGTCGCAACCTGGAACGAGAATGCCTCGTTGTGCTTGACCGCTGGGCCCGCGTTCAGGCCGAGACAAGGGATGCCCATTACCGTGAACTCGACCGTCAAGACATCGCCCTGCTTGCCCGCAGGATAGTCGCCAGGCGCACGGTGGACTGCCTCCACCGCACTGTTCAGGAACGTCTCGGCGTAGAACTTCGCGGCGTCCAACGCGGTGCCGTCGTACCAGAGACAAATCGTGTTCTTGCTGACCATCTTGGTTCTCCTGAGTTGGAACAGATATGTACATTCAAGCTGAGCAGGCACCGCACTACTTTAGCAGCTTGCGGACCAGGGTGTGACGGAGCAGTCCTTTAAATGTCGAATACCGAAGAGGCGACAGGTGGTTTCTGGCTGAAAGCCGCCATCCAAGTAGTTTCAAGACGAAATCAAATCTGACAGCTGCCAACACGTCAGATTTGATTTACTACACCTGATGTAACGGTGTCAGGAAATGCAAAAGGTGCTGCATACGGGGGAATTCAGACGAACACTTACGCATCAGGAATCCTTGCCCATTTCGCTTGCTTCAGCATTTAGGGTTCCTGATTCAAAGACGCTTCTTGAAGCCTCGTCAAAGCATCAAACAGTATTAAACGTCCGTCTGTTTCTACCGCACGGGCTTTTCATACTCCTCTTCCCGCAATGCCGCTTCCACGACTTCCTTGGCCTCCTCCATGTTCTTTACGTGCGACAGATCGATTCCCGGATTGGGATAGCTATGCCAGAAAGAAAACCCTGCAGTCGTGATCCACAATAACCCTCTTACATGCTGTTCTACGAATACCTCCTGATGATGTTCATCAACTATCTTCCATTCAATATCCATTGTTTAAGCCTCCTCAGCGTCTGGAAATGTTAATATAACCGATCGAACTCAGACTGTAGCAGTTATACTTTCATACTAATACCAATTGCTTCATCCTGCACTCATCCTGAGCCCAACTAGCACTAATTGAGTGAATACCTGCAAGCGCTGGTTAACCGGCAAAGCCAGAAATACTACGAGCAATGTCTGTCCTCCTCGATCTCCCGCCTGTTTCATAGTCCGCTACTCCATCGGGAAATGTTCAGCAGCATGCGCCTCGGCAGGAAGGAGACTTTTATGTCGATTCATATCTCCTATCCTGCCCAATCGTCAGCAAGGAAAAACAATGACTCAAGATGTAAAGAAGAATCAGTTACTGGTACTGGCAATAGCCGTTATACCTATTCTTGTCAGTTCCGCGGCGCGAGCCGACGCAGTGACGCACTGGAACCGCGTGGCAGGCGATATTATCGTAGACTCGGGATTGGGCCCGCTCCCGGCAGACCGTGCTCTCGCAATCGTGCAAACCGCGGTATATGAGGCAACAAACGCAATTACCCAGCAATATCCGGCCAGCGACCTCAAGCTGAAAAGTAAGCCGGAAGCCTCGGTTGAGGCCGCCATTGCAGCGGCAAATCGCGCTACGCTTACAGCCCTGGTACCGGCGCAACGGACAGCTATCGATACTGCCTATCGCCAGGCGCTCGCTACCATCCCGGACGATATCGCAAGAAGCGACGGCCTTGCGATTGGCGAAAAAGCCGCAGCGGGAATTCTGTCGCAGCGGGCACAGGACGGTGCCGATGCAGGAGAATCATACCGCCCGCACACCTCTCCCGGAGTCTATGTGCCTACTGTAATACCGGAAGCACCGCACTGGCTGCAGATCAAGCCCTGGCTTATGGACAATCCTGCCCAATTTCGTCCCGGCCCTCCTCCCCAACTGGAAAGCGAGCTATGGGCACGCGACTACAATGAAGTCAAAGCGCTGGGCGGGAAGCACAGCCAGCGCACCGCTGTTCAGACCGAAATTGCCCGTTTTTGGGAAGAAGTAATGCCTCCGATCTACCATGGAGTGATGCGTTCGGTTGCCGAAGCGCCGGGAAGGGAGATCACCCGAAATGCGCGCCTCTTTGCGGCGGCAACCCAGGCTTCGACCGATGCACTTATAGCGGTATTTGACGCCAAGTATCATTACGGCTTCTGGCGTCCGCTCACTGCCATTCGCAATGGCGATCTTGATGGAAACAACGCGACGGAACGGGATCCTTCATGGGTTCCCTTTATCGACACACCCATGCATCCTGAATACCCGTGCGCCCACTGCATCGTCGCAGGCGCGGTAGGAACGGTACTGAAAGCTGAGATCGGTGCAGAATCCGTGCCGCCTCTGGCTACTACCAGTCGCGCGGCGGGTGGCGTGATGCGCAGCTGGAAAAATATCGATGAGGTCATCCAGGAGGTAGCCAACGCACGCATATATGATGGAGTACATTATCGCAACTCCGGCGAGGTAGGCACCGCCATGGGTAGGCGAATTGCCGAGTTGGCAGTCATGAAATATTTCCGCACTGACCAGTAAGCTTTTATGTGCCCTCAGAAGCTCTGTCCAAGCGCGATCCTCCTTGCGCAAGATGCTCATAATCCCCCTGCGGTTTCGAGCAGGCGCTCCTTCACATTAAAGACGATATCAACCGCAACAAATGATGCAGCCAGCATTCAAAATGGGCTTGACAAATTGAATTAATCCACAGCGTCACAAAAGTGCCATATCTTCGAGAAACCTTTTTTGCAAAACTTTCCTGATATAAGGCTTATTTATAACCGCCTGAAAACAAATCTGTTTTTTTGATGACAAAAAATGGCCGAATAAAAAAATCCGTTACGGAGACGTTACTTACCGATTGTGCTCATACCTTATCAACAAAGTTATCCACAGTTATTGTGGAAAACAAAATCCTTGACAGGCATGAGTAAAATGGCCATGAAATCGGCAATAAATGACGAAATGAACATGCCTGGGAACAAAAGCGTCCGGACCGGTGCCTAAAATTTTTACAAGTGACGTCTTGTCGCTTGTTGTTTGAGTTTTGAGCGTGTAGCGGTTGTTCTAACGGACTTTAGGAGGTTGAACGTGAAACAGCATGTCACTTCGCACAAATACATCCTTTTTTCTGACTTGCTCGACAAAGGAGCCGAAATCTTTACCAAGAAAAAACTCGAACATTCTCGATCGAAAGCCGACACACCTGATAGCATGGTAAAAAATTCGCCAGTTCCAAAGTCTGTCAGCAGATCGAAATCTCCCCAGGAAAGAAAAGAAAAAGTTTAGCAGTCAAAAGCTCAGGAATGCGGCGGCAGCAATTGTTGCCGCAGTTGTTTCCCATGCAGTAGCAATGGCAGCCCTCTCGGACTGTCACATGAAAAATGAAGTCGCAGAAGTCCCGGTTGCGGAACCTTAAAGATTAAAGCAGCAGGTCTTATGTTACGCGGACATTCTTGAATTGCCAGGGATCATCCCTGTCGATATCCTCGTCAAATAACCATCCTCGATCCTGCAGCGGAGTCCAGCCCGAATAGACCCCTACAAGCTCTCCGAGATAGGGCCTGGCCACCTCCAGGACAAGCTCGTGGTCGATTACTTCAGGTTCCACCACACCCGATCTCGGATTCTGCAGAGCCCATATCATCCCGGCAAGAATGCCAGCCACGACCTGCAAGCTGGTAGCGCTATTGAACCGTGCAAGCCGGCGTGCTTCCCGTATGGATAACCGGGAACCATACCAGTAAGCGCATTTTGCGTGGCCCATGAGCAGCACGCCAAGCTCGTCCGTTCCCTCCACCAGTTCATCCCGAAGAATGCGCTTTTTCGCCTGTACCTGCCAATTTCTGCCCGCAAGCTCGTGGACTGAAAGTACAGCATCGTCACAGGGAAGATAAGCGTAATGCACTGTTGGGCGGTAAATTACTTCTCCCTTTTCTCTCAATGTCAGATGGTCGGCTATCGAAATGGATTCGTTATGGGTTATCAGAAAACCATGATACGGTCCGCCGAGGGGTGTCCAACTGCGCACGCGGGTAGAGGCGCCGGGGCGGCTGAGATAAATGGCGGCATCACATCCGAATCCATGATGCGCCCCATCCACCGGCCAATGGCGTTCATGACTGCCCCATCCCAGTTCCGATGGCTGAAGACCTTCCCCGACAAAACCATCCACCGACCAGGTATTGACAAACTCATCGGGCTGTTTGCGTTGGGAAGCGACCTGGGTATCACGCTCTGCAATGTGGATTGCTCTTATGTTGAGCCGATGCGCAAGTTGCGCCCATTCGCAGGAGTTTGTCGGTTTTTTCACTGCCATGTCGGTGTCAGCAGCAATGTTCAGTAATGCCTGTTTCGCAAAAGTCGAGGCAAGACCCGGATTCGCGCCATGCGACAGAAGCGCGGTGGGGCCTTCCCGCTTTTCCCGCGCAAAAGTGAGCGCTTGCTCACGCAATGCATAATTGGAACGCAAAGACGGGGAAACGGATTGGTCAATATATCCGCCAGCCCAGGGTTCGATGCAAGTATCCAGATACAATGCGCCTCGCCGCCAGCACAATTCCATCAGGGCAAGGCTGGAAACGTCTACTGCGAGATTAAGCAGGAAATCTCCCTCATCGAGCCAGGGCTCCAGCACAGCAAGATAATTTTCCTCGTTCAGCGAATGGTGCATGAATACTACGCCGAAATGGCGTGCGATTTCGCCGCCATGTTCATCAGCCGTAATTATCCTTACCTGATCCGGACGCATCTCGATATTCTGAAACAGTAACGAAAGCAAAGCCTGCCCTACGCTGCCAAAACCCACTATTATCAAATTCCCCTGCAAATGCGCGTGTTTGGTATTTGCCTGCTTGTGTGCTTTCATTTCCATATCGAAATTAACCCTCCTCTTTATTGCCGGCCACTGCCATCACTGCCTTTTCCAGTTGCCAATCAGTTCTGTCCCATAACTTTTCGATTTCGATCCACGTATCATCCACACTGATATTTATCGCAGATAGAATCCTTTGCCGCAGATAGGCTCCTTGAGATGGCGTAGGTCCCTGCCCGTACTCACGCTCCACTCTTTCCACTCTTAACTGCCGCCAGGCCAGGATTGCAAACGTCCTGCAAATACTCTTCCTACCGGTCTTTCCGGCATGGATTTCCCTCGATCAGGAACCGGTGGAGTCAAACAATGGTCAAACCATTATTTTAATATACCCTTCAAATTGCATGCGGCCCTGCCGGATGCGGGTGCGGTCTCGTCGTCGTACCAAGGGTAACCGGTAACGTAAGAAAAAAGGAAGCAAGCGGGTAGGTTCGAATGCAAGAGTGAGTGTTATGTCGTTTCATTTTTATTGTTATTTATGGATGCATCAGCTTTTGAACTGATTCACCTTATTGAGACTTAAGGAAAAGCGCTATGACGAATTCTAATTGTATCCTGCCACAGCATGAAAATCATACCCATCCCCACGGCCCGGAATGCGGCCACACTGGCGTCGCACACGATGACCATGTCTGCTACCTTCATGATGGCCATCTGCATTACCCGCACGGCAACCATATCGATGAGCATGTCATAGATGTCAGTGAGACCAATCCCCAGGGCTGTACTCCGGGACATGAATGCGAAGGTCACGCGCAAGGCCATGTACACGGCCCCGACTGCGGTCACGAAGCCGTGCCTCACGGAGACCATGTGGATTATCTGGTCGGAGGCCATCTTCACTATCCCCATGATGATCATTGCGACGATCATGGTCCGGTGAAGACAGTGGGGTGATCCTGTCTCCAGGCACTCCTTCGGAGAGCTTCCTCAAGCCGAAGGGATTGCCCGGTTTAGGAAAGGGTTTAAGGCTAAGGGAAGGGCAGTGTATTGCTTGCGCGAAAGGTATTCCGCTCAGATTACGAGCAACGCAGGATGCAGCACTTCGATCTCGTACAGAGGGCGGCCCTGCTGTGGGGGCGAATAAGCGCTGTAACTCGAAATCACCGAAGGGTCCAGATGACCGACGATCTGCTCCAGATCGGAAAGCCGCAAGCCCTGGCGTACAAGATAAGTAATGTAGCTATGTCGGATCGTCTCGGCGGTGATTTCCTGGGGATCAGGCAATCCCGAATCGATTACGGCGCAAACCAGCGCTGTTGACAGATCGACCCGTGTCTGCGAATCATCCGGGTCCCATACCGGACGATTGCCAGATTGCTGGAACAAGGATTTGAGCGGATTGCTGAGCGGCACCGTCCTCGGAGATCTTCCGTCGAGGTTGATGACATTGGCACGCTCGTTGAGCTGATTCGCCTTCAATGATGCCGCTTCATCGATGTCGAGGCCACTGAGCAGCAAACCGATAAGCTGCTTCCCTTTCAGGCTGGCGGCGTTGATCAGGGTCCGTAACTGATGACTCGAAAGTTCCCTGTGCACCGGTTTTGACAAGGCAAAGTTTGTTTTCTGCTCTAACGGTTCGGCTTTGGCCCCGAGCGCGGCATGAGGATGATCAATCAGTTCGGCAGCAGGCGGGGTATATCTCTCCACACCGAATACCGCAATGGAAGGCTGTTGTTCCTTCTTTTGGGTCAGATACTCAAAAACCCACACGCTGATCAACCCCAGCAGCAGGGAACCGGTGAGCGCTATCAAGGCTTCACGACTGTAGTTCGGCCTTACCGGCTCCTTTGATTCATACGCCCTGCTGATCACATCGACCTGCGGATATTTGTCCTTGCGTCCGGTTTTCACCTGTACCAGCCGTTCCTGCGTATCCCGATACAGCTTTTCCAGCCCTTCCAGATCGCTCTTCAACGCCTCGTGCTGGGTAAATTTTGTCGCGAAGACCGAGGCCCGCTGCTTGTGCTCGCCCAATTGCTCGCGAATATCCCTGACAGTCTGTCGTGCGGCCGCATAATTTACCTCGGCCTCGTTCAAGACTACATCTTGACCACGCAACCGCTTATTATTGATAGCAGTCTCGAGTTCCTTGATCTGCTCAGGGAGAGACTTCAAGTCGGGTTGCAGGTTTAAGTACTCGCGGGTAAATTTTTTATCGAATTCCGCCAGTTTTTCACGTGAATCATGCAGACGCTTCTCGAGGTCGGCCAGGCTGATTTTCTCGTCGTCCGGAACCACTGCCTTTCCCCTGGCAATTGCGGCCCTGATAGCATCCAGTTCCGCTTTCGCCTTGACCTCAGCCTCGGAAGCCTTGTTAAGCGACTCGTTCAGCCCCTTCAGCCGGGCCGACGGTTCATTCTCATCGCGCTCTGTCGATAGAATGTTGTTGTTTTCCCGGAAGGTCTCCAGCGCCGCTCTCGCCGCAGTAACTTTGTCAGCCAACCCCTCCAGCTCATCCTCGACAATACGTTCAGTATTGCTCTTCAAACGTTTTACTTCTTCACCTCGCGCCTCCAGGTATACGTCTATCCATGTATTGATGAGCAAAGGCAAAAAGCGGGGATCTGAACCTTCCGCCGTGACCTCGACGAGGTTGGTTTCGGGAACAGGCTCGACGGCCAATAAAGTCTGAATATCAGATTCAGTCAACCGATTTAGAGATTTGCCGATGGGAGAAGCCTTCAATTTCGCCAGGGTTTCGGCAGCAAGCTCCCGTCCCAGCAGGATCTGGCGCTGGATTGCAACGTGCTGGATATCGGCATCATCGCTCTGCTGATCGATCGGTGTCATGGCCGAAGTAAGCAATGTCGCGCTGCTACGATAAATTGCCGGCTGGCTGTAAACGTAAGCAAGGCTGATAGCGGCGCTCGTCATAAATACGAGTCCAAAAATATTGAACCTGCGAGATTGATACCAAGGGAATTCACTCTTATCAGCAATCCGCCCCATTTGGTGTGAATTGCCCCCAAAATGCAAGTTGACTCTGTTTTTCATCATGCCTGCAATTCCCCTGCGCCAGCCGCGGCCATGGCATCTATCACCCACACTCCTCCGCGCAATTCTTCCATTGATTCGATACAAATGTCACGCGATAAATGAAGCTTTTGTACGGTGCCGCACAAACGGGAAAGGGTTCATCCTCTGACAATGGGCCCATCCAAAAAAGCAGCGATATTCATATTATTGTAAAACGCTTGCTTTAACTTGACGGTTCGCAATCGCACGCTTGATAGATAGGGTTTGTACCAAAACCGGAACGCAAATCAGCCAAATCAGCCTTTTAATCCTTTCAGGAAACGCAAAATGAAAAAACATCGTGATCAGGTTCTGTTCGGCAATGCCTTTGCTTCGTTCGATCCCCGATCGGCGGCATTTCGGCAAAAAATGTTTGCACATTTTCAGACGAATAAATGCAGGCAGTGGAAAACGGTTGAAAGATTACCGGAAGCGGGAAAAAATCATGGTGTGATATACTTCAGAGAAAACGTGTAAGAAGCTCCCATCCGACCAGGAGTATACCGCTATACGCTTTCCTGCGATTGCCAATGTGCTTCCGGTGACTTCAACAATCATGGCGTTCCAGTAAGCCCGGCAGCGCCCCTCCAACTTTCCCCACTTCCATAGCTCCTGCCCAATCTCATGACCGCAATGCCCGCCATCTTCGTAGGCCATGGAAACCCTATGAATGCCCTGTCCCGCAACGCGTATACTGAAGCCTGGTCCGCTATTGGCACGGACCTTCCGGCCAAACCTGAAGCTATCCTCTGTGTTTCCGCACATTGGTACATACCGAAAACAGCGGTAACTGCACAGGAAAATCCACCCACGATTCATGACTTCGGCGGATTCCCGCAAGAACTGTATCAAGTCCAGTATCCAGCGCCCGGCTCCCTGGAACTTGCAGCGGAAGTTGCGGATTTACTCCTGCCTGATGCGGTCATGGACACGACCTGGGGGCTTGATCATGGCACCTGGTCGGTCCTCGTCCATATGTTTCCGGATGCGGATATTCCCGTCATTCAATTGAGTATAGATGAAACCAAAGGGGCCGCATGGCATTATGAGACGGCGCGAAATCTGGCATCGTTGCGGGATCGTGGCGTCCTTATCCTGGGAAGCGGTAATATCGTCCATAATCTGCACGCCTATTCATGGGGAAAGCATGATGCAGAACCCTATGACTGGGCTCTGCGGTTTGAAAAAATGGTGCGTACAGCGCTGAGATCAGGCAATGTCGAATCCCTGATTGCCTATGAAAAGCTGGGAAAGGACGCGTTGCTATCGGTGCCAACCCCTGACCATTACCTTCCGTTTCTCTATATTCTTGCTCAGAGGCAGCACAACGAGGAAATCAGTTTTCCGGTGGAAGGATTTGATGATGGATCAATTTCCATGACAGCAGTCCAGATCGGGATATAAGGTCCTCTTATCTGAAGCAAAGGTTGGACCCCCGCGTATCTCCACGAAAGCCCTTCCTCACGTTTCCTTTGTTTCCTTTGTTTCCTTTGTTTCCTTTGTTTCCTTTGTTTCCTTTGTTTCCTTTGTTTCCTTTGTTTCCTTTGTTTCCTTTGTTTCCTTTGTTTCCCTTATCTCTTTTAACCTATGGTAATGGTAAGCGGCCGTCTTTTTCTGAGAGAAAACGCGTTGGCGTATCGCATTCTCAAAGCCCGGCAGATCGAAAAGAACATTCCCTTCAGATTTCTGTAAAGCTTCCAGTAACATGTCTGCGCCGAGCTGCGCAGATTCGATTGCCCACTCGATCCCCGTTCCACTGAGAGGGTCTGGCGCTGCCGTTGCATCTCCGATTGCAATCCAGGCATCTCCACCCATTACTGGAAACGTCGTCGCGCCAGCCGTGCGTCCGGATATCGGCCGCTGATCGGAAGCTCCTGCCGACAATGGCGCGAGAAGACGGGTACACTGCAATTCCTGAAAGAAAAAATCCTTTAAGCGCGACTGCCGCTGCTTGAGTTCATTCCTTTCGATACAAAAACCGGCGAAATATCCTTTTCCGGCAGGCAAAGCGTACCACCAGCCACTGCGTGTACCCTCGATATAGAGAGTATGGCCGGGCGCCATCCGTGCCTGGAGCGAAGTCATGAGGGCAATCTGCGAGGGCTCCGATACAGGTACATGGTCAAAAAACGGTAGTGGCACGCGGCCTGTCGCAAGCACTATAAAACGCGCATAAATAGCGCGTTCACCTGCGCCGAAAGTGGTTTCATTGGAAGGTGCTTCCTGGGAAGAACGCGCGATCAGCCGCCATCTGTCACTCTGGCGCTCCACGCCCACTACTTTGGTATCGGGGATTATAGTGCTGCCCGCGTCGGCAGCAAGATTTCGCAAAGCTTCATCCAGAAGCGGACGCTCGATCGCTACACCGGCACCCCATGGATTAAACATTGCATTGAATATTACCGGCTCGGCTGTATCCCACAGCGAGACAGTTTCATGAATCTCTATTCCGTGCACCACCTCTGAAAAAAAATCGGGACAGTACTGCTCGATAAAATGGCGGGCCTGACCCGATACGAGTTCGATGCCGCCTGGAGCGTAACCCCCCCAGTACACCAGCTTTACATCAACACCCGCACGCGCGAGCGCAAGCGCGCAGGTGGCGCCTGCAGGTCCGCCACCTATGACAACAACATCCGATATCTCCCGGTCCGGAAACATTTGCTGTTATCGGCTCTTTTTACTGGCAAACAGGACTATTCTGTACTACTGTCATTTTATAGGGAAGAACTGGAGAGTGATGTCGGGAGGTAGGATTGCCGGTTCACGTTTCCCTCTCCGTGATTCTTAGAAACCGAGACCAGGCACGGCTAAAAGAGAACATCAACCATGCGCGCTAGCAAAGGAATGCGAATACAAGAAGAATACCGGACTATCAGTCGGCGCACTATTTTAAAAGCGTCTGCCGCCGTGTTTGCAGCGGGTATGTTGCCGCCTGCCAGTACAGTTTTTGGGCAGAAGGCCCTGGATCGGACACAGGACCAGATTCTGGGTCCCTTTTATCCCATTATGAGCGAACCCGATCGCAACGGGAACCTCACACGGGTACCCGGAGGATCAGGATTTGCCAAGGGACAGCCCATCATCGTCATGGTTGCAGTATTCGATATTGTCTTCAGGGGCTAGCTGCTCAATGCAACTGGTTCTTTGTGCAGGCACATTTAAAAACCGGAGGTATCGTAGAGGTTAATGAAATACTTAGGCCATCTGTCGACAGATGACCCCTTTTATGAATACCTCCGGCATGACATCCTCCCGGCGCTGCACGCCGTGAGTCATCCGGATTTCAGGGTTTATGAGTTGCGGGCCTCCAACCATGTTTATCTTTACGAAGAGCGGGACAGCGGAGCGCGGGTTATCGGAAAATTCTTCGGTGGCGTTCCGCATATCGGTCCTGACGCTGCGTTGCGTCACATGGAGCAGGAGTTCAATAATTTGAATTACCTGCGCAGAATCGGCTTCAATGCCTATCCCCACTATGTGGCGCGCCCCCTTGGGCGCAACGCCAGCCTTAACCGCGTGGTTGTGGAAGAATATTGCTATGGCACACATTTTAAACATGTCATTCTCAAGGCAATCCGCGAGAATGTGCGCGATGTTCTTTTCCAGAAGCTTACCGCGCTCGCTTATTCTCTTGCCACGCTGCATAACCGGACAGCCCACGATAGCAAGGTGGATTTCAACAAAGAATGCGATTACTTTGACCAAGTCATGAACCGATTGCTAAGCGCAGCATGGATTGGATGGGATCAGGCGCAGGACTTGTACCGGCTAAAAAACCGATGGAGGGACAAAGCCTGCATGTGGGAAGACTGCAAGGTTCTGATCCATGGCGATGTTACTCCGGATAATGTTCTTTTTGGCGATGGCCTTTGGGTCATCATGCTCGACCTGGAGCGGATGAAATCATCTGACAGGGTGTTTGATCTGGGCCGGGTCGCAGGCGAACTCCAGCATTTCTTCTTGCAGCAGGCGGGCGACAAGTCGCGGGCCGAACCCTTTATCGGGCATTTTCTATGGGAATACAGCTGTCATTTTCCCGATCGCGATGCAGCCTTCGCTGCGATAACCCGCCGTCTTCCTTTCTATGCCGCGCTCACTCTCCTGCGCATCAGCCGCAATGCGTGGATCGATGGGACGTATAGAAAGCGCTTACTGGATGAAGCCAGGAAGACATTGGTCTGAGGGATATTTATTATGGCAATAAAAGGCATCCTGTTTGACCTCTATGGCACTCTGATCGATATCGAAACCGATGAATCCATCGATGAAATCTATCGCGCCATCGCACACTACCTGGTTTACCAGGGTGTATATCTTCATCGTGGACAGGTACGGGAGCGCTACTATGCCATCATGAGACAACAGAAGGATGCGAGGGATGAGGAATACCCGGAAATCGATGTGGAAGCCATATGGAACGAACTGCTCCTCCAGCAAGGCATCAAGTCAGGCTATATCCGCGGGCAGCAGGCAAAAGTGATCGCCCATATTTATCGCGGCATCTCCCGCAAACGTCTTCGACTCTATCCAAACGTGAAGGAAGTATTGAATGAGCTTCAGGCGCACTACCAACTCGCGCTGGTGTCTGACGCACAACCCTGTTTTGCACTGCCCGAAATTCGAGCGGTGGGTCTTGAGAGTTATTTCAATCCTGTCATCATTTCCAGTTACTACGGTTTCAGAAAACCCGATTCCCGTCTCTTCAACAAAGCGCTCGATAAAATGGGTATCTCGCGCTCAGAGGTAATCGCGGTGGGAAATGATATGTTCCGGGACATATATGGAGCCCAGCTTCTCGATATCAGGACGATTTTTTTTGACTCCAATCAGGGCGCCAAAACTTACGAGAATGTCGTACCCGCGTATCGGGCCCAACAATTCAAGGATATCCTCACTGGCATAGCTCAACTGGCGCAACATTAGCGTCGACCGCAGCGCGGGGGAATCCATCCCCCTCCCCATGAAAAAGGAGATAAAAGAAAGGATAGCCGGGGAAAGCCGCTCTCAACCCGGATATTTAAGCTTCAACCGGTTAATGAATGGCTCAGACAACGAAAAGTCCCTGTCGCCCGGCACGAAAACCTTGCAGCTGTGTTCCGTTCCAGCGTGGCTTACCTTGAGGGTTGCAAACACACCCTTATCTGCGGGTCGGGTAACAGGGATCTGCAGCGTTCCTGCTTTCAACTTATAACGATCAGGCAATATCCGGGACGCCGCCACACCTTCGAACTTCGCAACCCCGCCCCTCGTAAGATAGGAATATTCGACCTCGGGCTGGCCCTGAGATCCTGAAGACCCGCCTGATGCCCAATTGACATTGAGCACGAACTCTTCTCCTTGTTCTGCGGAGGATACCTTGGCCGGAGTTGCCCAACAGGTCAGCCCCGGCCGCTTGCGCAGGCATGCTGACCAGTTTTCGACTGCCCGAGATGCATCGCTATTGCCGGCCACTGCCCGTTGCATGAAAAACTCCGAAGCCTGGGAAGGATCGAGCGTTGCATTTTGTACGCAATATCCCCCCTTCCATTGACCGAATCGCATATCGCTCATCGTATCTGCCGGACTTGAGTCTGAATCCGGACTGTTGTCAGGCGGCAGATCATCCAGATTGACAAGCCCGTACGTCAGCCCCAGCGATTTATCCTTACCGAACTGCTGGGCACGCTTGATCGCCTTTTGCGCATCCTCATACCTCAATGCGCACAATTCTGCATACATCGCCCGGTCTCTCAGGGGCGGCGTAATCCTCTGGTATTCGTCATAAAATCCATTTGCCAGAGAGCCATGGCACGTTTCGCTGGCAAACACATTCCCCGACAGAACCGGCCAGATCAGGGCGACAGACAGAATAAGCGTGAGAGTGGAAATATATTCCTTTTTCATGATGCTCCTCCAAAAGGCAAGCATATTATATACAAGATTGTTACCCAGCCAGAAGAAGGCTTTGCCTTAAGGAAGAGGAAGAGCCGACGATCAGAAAACACATCCCACTGTAATCAATCACACAGACAATTGTCTAACCTTATGCTGAACTGACCTTGAACTTAACCTCTGCCAATCAATAACAAATAATCGGAAGTCCTTTGCCCCCTTATTGGTCCCGGGTGGTACCGGGTTTCTGAATTCAGATGATAAAGTTTCTTCATTGCTCAGCCGTTATACGATGAGTCGTTCTCCCTGGCTCATCGTCTTGCTTTACGTCGCTTTATCGACCCTCTGGATGGCTGTTGCGAGCTATCTGATATCACTCATGCTCGAAGATCCGGTTTTGCGAGGCCGCGCCTATCTGGCAAAGGAACTGGTTCTCATTGCCATCAGCAGTATCCTCTTTTATGCGCTGCTCAAACTGGGCCGGGACACTACTGTCCGCGAAGGAGGCGCAGCAGCTTCGGCTTCGGCAGACTTCCGACTGAACCGGTTGATGTTGGCGTTCTTCTCGCTGGCGATGGTAGCGCCCATTATTAGCATAATGATCGTAAAAGTGTATGGCCCGGAGATAGAGCGAGGGACTTATGCTGATCTGCAAACCATCGTCGATCTTAAGGCGGAGCAGATCGAACTCTGGCTCGCTGAACGGCATAACGACGCGGAAGCATTGCTGGCAAGCCAGGCGCTCATCGAGCGAGTGGTCAACCTCCAGCAAGGAATAAACGGACATGGGATGGATCTCATCCGTAATCGCCTGGAGGCGGTGCGGCAAGCCTACAGCTATGAGTCAGTGATATTGCTTGATGTTGAAAGCCGACCTTTGCTCGTGTTAGGCGAAAAGCATGAACTGCCATCTGTTACCCACGAATTACTATCTAACGCATTACGGACGCGCCAGATACAGAGCACCGATTTCTTTCTGGATGAAAACGGAAAACCTCTGCTGGATATTGCAGTGCCTCTGGTGGCGGAAACAACAAATAAGGAACCCGTTGCGGTAGTGCTCTTACGGGCGGATCTGGAGCAATTCCTTCTTCCACTTGTCGAGAAGTGGCCACGTATCAGCCGCAGCGGAGAGATACTGCTTATCGCCCAGAAGAATGAAAGCGTCACTTATCTTAATAAATTGTACCGCTTTCAGAGGACACACAGCACACATGGATATCATGCGCTTGTCGGCAGGGACGAACTTGCCAGCGCCATTGCCACCCGGGACGAAAAACAGGGGACAGTGCATGGAATCGACTACCGGGGAGAGCGGGTACTCGCGGCCTATCGACCCCTTAACGGTACCGGTTGGCGTTTGCTTGCAAAGATCGACCAGAATGAAGTACTGACGCAGTTATGGACTCTTGTATTCTGGATCAGTGCCATCATTCTCATTGCAGTTACTGCGGTAAGCGTCGTGCTGCTGCTGCTATGGCGTCAACAGCAACGCGCCCACCAGTTGGCACTGATCGTTCACACCGCCGAGCAGGATCGCCTTCTCAAGTATTTCTATGAGTTGCCATTCATCGGCATGGCGATCACCTCTCCCGATACGAAACGCTGGCTGCGGTTCAATAATCAGTTTTGCGAGATGATGGGATACTCGGGTGAGGAGTTGGCAAAAAAAACCTGGGTTGAGGTGACTCATCCGGACGATGTCGCCAGGAGTGCTGCCGAGCGCGAGCGCATCATGAAAGGTGAGTCTGAAGGCTATGCGATGAACAAGCGCTTCATCCGTAAGGACGGTTCAATAATCTTCGCCAACGTGGATGTCAAATGCGTCCGCAGGGCCAATGGCACGGTGCATTATTTTGTTTCCATGATCCGGGATATTACCGAGCAGGAACGCCGGAAAACTGAAATTCTGGCGGCGCGACGCCAGCTGCAGGCCACACTCGACGCCATTCCCGATTTACTGTTCGAGCTCGATGCAGACGGCTGTGTTCACGCGTGGCATTCGGTCCGGCGTACCGAGTTCCCGACTGTGTCCGGTGAAAGCCTCGTAGGCAAAAAGGTTGCGGATGTTCTCCCGGGTGAGGCCGTAGATATTATCCTTTCGGCGTTGTCGGAGGCGCAGGAGAAAGGACTCTCCTCCGGGAAACAATTGGAACTCCGCCTTCCCGGCCGTGAAGACAAGTGGTGGTTTGAGCTTTCTGTCTCACGCAAGCATGTCGATCCCGCAACGGGTCCCCGTTTTATCGTTCTTGCGCGTGATATTACAGAACGCAAGGCGTCAGAACAAAGAATACTGCATCTAGCCCATTACGATTCGCTCACCGGCCTGCCAAACCGCGCCCTGCTGGCCGACCGGATGAGAGTGGCAATCAACCGTGCGGCGCGGCAAGCCAAACGGCTCGCTGTACTGTTCATAGACCTCGACCGTTTCAAGGCAATCAATGATTCGCTTGGTCATGACATTGGCGACTATCTGCTCAAGGCTGTAGCCGAACGGATGCAAACCTCGGTACGCAGCGTAGACACGGTAAGCCGGATGGGAGGTGACGAATTTGTCGTGCTCCTGAGTGAGATCGAAACCGCGGAGGATGCAGCTCGTGTCGCACAAAAAATCATAGATGGTCTTTCTCAACCATACCGGATCGAAAAGCATGAGCTGCTGCTGACTGGAAGCGTCGGCATTTGCATCTATCCTGATAACGGTACGGAACCGAGTATCCTCCTGCGCAATGCGGATGCATCCATGTATACAGCAAAGGAAGCGGGGCGCAACCGTTACCATTTCTATTCGGAAGACATGACAGCTCGGGCGATCGAACGGCTCAGCCTGGAACATGATCTCCGCGGGGCGGTCGAACGCGGTGAAATGTTTCTGGTTTATCAGCCCCAGATCGAGCTTGCGACAAGCCATATTATCGGGGTGGAGGTGTTGATGCGCTGGCGTCATCCCGCACGTGGATTGATTTCACCTGTTCGCTTTATTCCCGTTGCGGAAGATACGGGATTGATTCTCTCGATCGGCGAATGGGGTTTGCGCGAATCGTGCAGGCAGGCACGACTGTGGCGTGAACGTGGATTACTGAATGCATGCATCTCGGTCAATGTTTCGGCAGTGCAATTCCGTCAGACTGATTTTGTCGAGATCATTGAAAATGCACTTCAGGAGTCCGGTTTGACCCCCGCGAGCCTGGAACTGGAACTTACTGAAAGTGCAGTGATGCAGGGTGTGGAACCCGCGCTGAACAAGCTGCGCGAACTGGATGCGCTTGGAGTGAAAGTCGCAATCGACGATTTTGGTACGGGTTACTCAAGTCTCGCCTATTTACGGCAGTTTACCGTTGACCGCCTGAAAATTGATCAGTCATTCGTGCGCGATGTGCCGGGTAATAACGATGCCGAAGCCATCGCGGCGGCAATTGTGGCAATGGGTCTCAACCTGGGCTTCCGTATCATTGCCGAAGGCGTAGAAACGGAAGCGCAAGCGGAATTTCTCCAAAGTGTCTTATGCAAGGAAGGCCAGGGTTATCTCTTTGCGTGGCCCATGACTGCCGATGAGTTTGAAGCATGGGTAGGCGCGTGGCAAAACCGCGCAGGAAGCACGTCCTAGCCGGAATATCCAAAAGCGCGAGGATTGGGCGAGTACGAGCTTTCATTTCTTCAGTCTTTCTCCTGCTGATCGCTGCGTTTCTCCTTTGTAACCGGATTTTTCAGCGTATATCCTTCCTCTTTCATTTTATAACCACCATAAGCTCCTGCGCCACCTGCCGCGAGTAGCCAGCAGCCGGACAGACTTGGCGCCAATAAAAATATTGCCAGATAAAGCAGTTTACGCGCCCCCTTCATATTATCTCCTGTGGTAATCATCAAATCAGGGAAAGAAAAACAATATAGCGTGGTAATTACGAAGTCTGTACGATCGCAAACATTTGTCCTCATGCGAACATAGTATACTGAAATTGCAGGGTGACCGCTTATGCTCACGAGTTCGAGTTCCGCACCGCTCACAAGGCTGCAGGCGCCTTTGATTCCGTTGATGATTACCACGGCCTGAGCGACCCCGAGTGGAAGGAGACTGAAGGCAAGGCTGCTAAAAAATTAACAAGGGATTACGCAATTACACAAGAACTGATTTTACCTGGAGCCGAAAATGAAGTGGGAGGGTTATCGCCAAAGTAGTAACGTCGAAGATCGCCGAGATTCGGGCAGCGGATTTGGGCTGGGTGGCGGCAGAATCAGCGTCGGAGTGATTGTCATAGCGTTGATCGGCGGGCTGTTGTTCGGTATCGATCCCCTCACCATGCTCAGCGTGATCACCGGCGGAGGCAGCAGCAGTCTGGTTCAGGAACAAGGTCCTGCACCTTCGGCGCCCCCAGGGGACATGCAGGCAGTCTTTGTTTCGACGGTCCTCGCCGATACCGAGGATGTATGGACGAGCCTTCTGAGGCATGAAAACAAAGTTTATGAACCACCCAAACTTGTGCTGTTTCGAGGTGCTGCTCTAACGGCGTGCGGTCAGGGAAGCGCGGCAATGGGTCCCTTCTACTGCCCGGAGGACCAGCGCATCTATATCGACCTGAACTTCTTCGATACGATGGCAAACCAGCTTGGGGCAGGAGGCGACTTCGCGCAGGCATACGTCATTTCGCATGAAGTCGGGCATCATGTACAGAATCTCGTTGGCATTTCCGATCGGGTGAATGCCGCTCGCCCTCATTTGCCGCGCTCACAGGCAAATTCCTTGTCGGTACGTGTCGAATTGCAGGCGGACTGCCTGGCCGGGGTCTGGGCTTACCATTCGCAGCGTTCCAAGGGGTGGCTGGAGGAAGGCGATATCGAGGAGGCCATGAACGCGGCAACGCAGATCGGTGATGATACATTGCAGCGCAGGACACGCGGCACGATCGTGCCGGAAAGCTTCACGCACGGCACAAGCGCCCAGCGTACTCGCTGGTTCACGCGGGGATTGCAAACGGGAAATATGGCGGATTGCAATACCCTTGGATCGGAAAAGCTGTAGCCTTGCCTCAAAACTCACAAGGGGAACAGTTATGAGAGTCTCCGAGCTTAAAGACGAACTGCTCGACTACTGGGTGGCAAAAGCCAATGATGTGGAAGAAGTGCATGTTATCGATTCTCACTGCGTGATCAACCATCAACGCTGGGAACCTTCGGTAGATTGGTCTCAAGGAGGACCGATCATCGAAAGAGAAGGAATAAATCTCAGTCACAGCCTGGAACCGGGTTCCGAGCATTGCACGGCGTTCATGCGATCAGGCAGAAACCGGCAAAAAGGGCTTACTCCCCTGATTGCCGCAATGCGCTGCTATGTAGATTCCAAGTTTGGAGAAGAGGTTACGGACTAAACGTTACAAGGATTGGGGGAAATATAAAAAGGTGAGGAAACTCAAAAGAAAGATCTGCCAGGGAACATACACGGGGAAGAACAGATCGAATAGCGTATGGCCAAATTCAAGCTGACAAACCTGCTGCGCGATACTTCCCGCGAAACCCCGCGTGAGGATGCTTCTGCCAGAATCATGGCAGCCCAGGCGTTTTCACGCGCCGGAGGCGCGCCTCTCGTGCATGGCAACAGCATCCGTCTTCTCAAGGATGCAAGCGAGAATTATCCTGCATGGCTTGAGGCGATTCGGTCGGCTGAAAAGAACGTCTATTTTGAAAATTATATTATTCGTGATGACACCATTGGCCAGCGATTTGCTGATGCGCTCATTGCGAAAGCAAAAGAAGGCGTACGGGTAAGATTACTCTATGATTGGCTTGGAGGGCTGACTGAAACGTCATCTAATTTCTGGCAGCGCCTGAGCGATGGCGGTGTGGAAGTTCGATGCTTTAATCCAATGCGCTTCGATAGTCCTCTGGCATGGCTGAGCAGGCTGCATCGCAAATCGGTCTGCGTGGATGATCGTGTTGCATTTGTCAGCGGATTGTGCGTCGGCCAGATGTGGGATGGATACCCCGAGCGAAATATTGCGCCCTGGCGGGATACGGGTGTCGAACTGCGGGGGCCCGTGGTAGCGGACGTCATAAAATCCTTTGCGCGCGCATGGGCGGAGACGGGACCGGAAATACCTGCGGATGAACTGCCTGCTCCCGATTCAATTCCGATTTCGGGTCACGTCGATGTGAGGGTGTTGGGAAATTTTGCCGCGACCGCGGGCTTATACCGGCTGGAGCAACTGATCACGGTGCTGGCGCAAAAAACGCTTTGGCTTACCGATGCCTATTTCGTTGGGACTACAAGTTATGTGCAAGCGTTGAGAGGCGCTGCAATGGACGATGTAGATGTCCGCTTGCTTGTTCCCGGATCAAGTGGAGATCTCAAGTTTCTCAGACCGATTTCGCGTGCCGGTTATCGTCCGCTGCTGGAAGCCGGCGTACGCGTGTTCGAGTGGAATGGCTCAATGCTGCACGCCAAGACAGCCGTTGCCGACGGGCGCTGGGCGCGCGTCGGTTCAAGCAATCTCAACATGGCGAGCTGGCTGGGAAATTGGGAGCTGGACGTTGCGGTGGAAAATCTTGATTTTGCGCAGAAAATGGAGC
This sequence comes from Nitrosospira sp. TNL300, assembly GCF_055385915.1. Lineage (NCBI taxonomy): Bacteria > Pseudomonadati > Pseudomonadota > Betaproteobacteria > Nitrosomonadales > Nitrosomonadaceae > Nitrosospira > Nitrosospira sp. TNL300. Next base: position 1,922,874 of record NZ_AP041005.1, read on the forward strand.
AAATGTACCTGGATGATCTGGAAAATTCGACCGAGATCGTTCTCAACAAAAGGAACCGGGTTCGCCCCGTAGCAGATCACCTCCCCCACCGCGACCGCCGTCAACCCGCGGCTGTCAGGCGCCGGGCTGGAAGCGCGAGCCGGCTAACAGCGGGCGCCTTGCGTGTAGGCAACACCGTTGGAGCGGCTATCACCAGTCGACTGGTCCTGGGAGCTGCCGAGGCAAAAATCATGTTTTTCGGGGGCCTTACGCTGCTTGCCTTGACAGCCCTGGCATTGTTGGAGCCCCTGCTCATGGTAATCCCTTTCTCGCTGCTTGCGGGATGGATCGGCGTTTCACTGTTGATACAGGCTTACAGGTTGCACAGGAACGGGCAAAATGATGCCGCAGCCCAGAGCGCCAGTCTTGCATCCGATGAGGCCCAGGATAAGGTGATCGAACTCCCCAACTCCGTGCGCGAAGGCCAGCAATCCGAGGATATCCGGAAAGAAGCCCAGGAAACACGGGAAATTCAGAAAGCACTCAGGCAACGCTGAGAAGAACCGTCGGCGCACGAGCGGAATCGGGTTTCTTCTGATTTCAACCGGCTTCAAGTTGTTCCCCAGCAAATCCTTTTTCTTACTCCAATAGATTCTCTTCCTGCCCGAAATACCTGCACAGATCCAGAAGTCCTTCACCGTCCCTTACCTGCTACCTGCGCTTGCAGATCAGCCTGGTAACCAGAAAGCTTGTCTTGATTCAACGACAGGAAAAACGCTTTAAGCTCATGCATTTGGTCGAAGCTGGTAGGATAAACGTCTCCACATGGGGACGATTACTCCAGTTAAAACCAGTTAAATCATCGTAATTTCATGATTCAAAATAATTATTTTTTCTGGCATACAAATTGCTTACTCCCTTTAAAGCCGCGCTATTGCCCAATTGTCACGGCAATTCCATTTTGGCCGGCTATAACGTTTTTTAACATAATATGAAAAATTGGAGAATTGGTATGTTAAAAAAGAAAGAAATCGTACTTACTCTGTTGGCAGTGTTTGGACTGGTTGCGGAGTCTTCCGCATTAGGAGTTTCTGCAGGATTAGGAGCCTCCACGGGACTCAGCTCTACGGGACCAGGGGTTTCTTCCAGCCTGGAAGCTTCTACCAATTCGGTAACCTCCACTGATCTGGGTATTTCTACGCGATCTGGAGCTTCCATTGGATTGGGAACTTCTACGAACTTAGGGATTTCTCCGGGATTGGAAACTTCCACGGATCTCGGAACCTCTACAGGTCTGGAAACTTCTTCTGGATTGGGAACTTCCACAGACATAGGGGGTTCTACGGACCTGGGAGTCTCTACAGACCTTGGAGTCGCTGCGGGCAGGAGTGTCGCTGCTACCACCTCAAGCTTAACGACACTCGGTGCAAACAGCACTGTGGATATAACAACCTCCACCCCTGCACTCGGGGCGAGCAAGGTAACCGTGGAGGCACCCGCGCTTGGAATTACGGGCAAGGTGGCTGCAGCCCAATCATTGGACGCCATGAGTACGATCACAGTAGGTGTGCCGGCCGTTGATGCGATCAGCAGTGTAAGTGTGGGAGCACCGAAACTCAAACTTGCCGCTGACGTGGATACATCAACTTCCACCGGAATCGCTGCGTTGATCGCCCCGGTTGACACAACTGCCAATGTCGGTATATCTGCTGCGCTTGATGTAGATACCTTGCAGGCAGACATGGGCGTTGCAAGTCAAGTAGATGGGGCTGCCGACTTGGGCGGGACCTTGGGAATCGGAGGCGTTCTTCCTGTCCATTCAAAACTGGCAGTCACTGCCGATGCAATTCCGGCTGTTCCGGAAGCCGATGCTTACGCAATGCTGCTAGCTGGCCTCGGCCTCATGGGTTTCATCATGAAGCGCAGAAAGGAAGCGCTGAACTAGAAACTGGTCGGCGTTCCGAGGCTTCCACCGCGTTTTTAAGTGGGGGAGCCTTGGAGGAAGAGCGCGTTAAGATCAGCGGGCACGCTCTTCCCCGCAACGAAACACTACCGGCCAGATTAAATGAAAGAAGCAAGGTGTAATACCTGGAGAACGTACACGCACTGTCCCTGATACAAATCATGCGACAGAGGCATGAGAAACATGGCAAGGGATATGCCTCATTTCCTTTGGTCACGCAGAAATTCCACCAGAGCGACGGCATCGTTGTGCTCCTCGTCTTTGGCGCCATAGAGCAATGTAACAGTCCCTTTCTTTATTTCCTCCCTCAGTCGCGCCAACTGCTCATCATTCTCCTCTAGCTCGGCCCGATAACGCTTCTTGAATTCGGTCCACTTGTCCGGATCATGTCCGAACCATTTTCGAAGCTCGGCGCTCGGCGCCAATTCCTTCAACCAGATATCCACATCCGCTTTTGCTTTTGTCATTCCACGCGGCCAAAGCCTGTCAACCAGGATGCGAGTACCATCGTTCTTGTCGGACGGTTCGTAAACCCTTTTGAGCTTCAGATTCATTCCTGCCTTGGCCTCCTCTTACAAAAGATCAATTTTCCAACCCGGTTTCGTCGGCCCACCTCTTTAAAGCTTATCGCCAGCCAGAATGTCTCGCAGATACCTTCACTCCCCCTAGACACAAAACGGAGAATGTCGTGATGGCAGGGAAGCAGTTCGGGAAGAAGTGCCAGAGGCATGTTCCCACCCCTTCATATCGTGACCGATACCACACCTCCCCGCGTCATTTTGGTAAATTCAACCCGGTATACCGGCTTTAATCAATTATGCGCCGATATAATGAAGTGTTTCAATTTTGACCGACAGGGAGAAAAAATGTTACGAAAAAGATTTATGGCGGGAATGGCGGCAGTTGCATTATTTTCCATAGCGTTTTGCAGTATGGCAAAAGCAGAGCTCATCGGTGAAGTGGATACCGCGTTCCGATGGCTGGGAAAGGATGATCGGGTAGTGATAGAAGCTTATGACGACCCCAAAGTGCGGGGTGTAACCTGCTACGTTTCCCGGGCCCGTACGGGCGGAATCAAAGGCACTGTAGGCTTGGCGGAAGACAGGGCGGAGGCATCGATCGCTTGCCGGCAGGTAAGCGACCCTATCGAGTTCCGCGGCAAACTTCCTCGTCAGGAAGACGTGTTTACCGAACGCATGTCAATTTTATTCAAGCGCCTGCATGTGGTTCGGGTGGTGGATCCGGCGCGTAACGCGCTTATCTATATGACATACTCTGACAGGATTATAGAAGGCAGCCCGCAAAACAGCGTTACGGCCGTCCCTGTCGGCAGGAGCAATCCCATTCCAATGAAATAGCCGGAAACCTGGATGCTTTCAGAACGGGAAGGATGAAGGAAGTAAAAAAGAAAAATGATGAATCAGATCAAACGAAGCTGAATAACAGAGAGTTGCGTACGCTAGCGTACGGACATCATGCCAGATGACGAATAGAATTACCCGGATTCTTCATGTGGAGCACTTCTCACAGCGCTTCCGCCAGAAAAGTCAAAAGAATATGGCAGACTCCAATTCAAAACGACCCATGAAACTACATAATTTTATTTCTAGAGGAGGTAGTTAAATGAATAAAGTTCGCAAAACGCTCTTCGCCGCCCCTGCTTGGACAGCCGCTATGCTGGCTGTACTGACTTTAGGTGCCACCGCAGCTAACGCCACAGACGTTACCGTGCACCTGACCGGCGACCAGGAAGTGCCTCCGGTTCAGACTTCCGCAATGGGCCATGGCAACATAACTGTAGAGGATGACAAATCCATCAAGGGCAAAGTCATGACCTCCGATATAAAAGGTACCGGTGCGCATGTCCATGAGGCTGCGGTGGGCAAGAATGGTCCCGATATCATCACGCTCAATAAAACTTCCGATAACGAATGGACCATACCAGATGGAGCGAAGTTGACAGACGCGCAATACGATGCCTTCAAGGCAGGCGGACTTTACATCAACGTTCACAGCGATGCTCATAAGAACGGAGAAATACGCGGCCAGCTAAAACGCTGACACAGTATTCCTGTTCCGAAAAAGCCGGGCTGGAGCCGGTACGTTTATCCACGGCTGCCGATACCCAGCCCCGATAGCCCAAAAACCTGACCTCATTTTCATGCCAGAATACCGTTTGCAGAAAGAACCGGATGGGCCAGGACGTCCGGACAAGCCAGATGGCCCAGGGCCAGGTCCTGCCCCCGATCGTGGTCCCTCCCCTGACCGCCCCATTCAGGAACCGCCCCGTCCCATCGATCCCGATAAGCCGCGGCGGGATCCGGAACCCTATAATCCCGACAAACCTGTCGATCCTCGTCCCTACGATCCTGATCCCACCCCCGGCGATCCTATCATCGATCCGGCGGATGAGCCCCTGCTTTGATCGGAGTAGAGTTCCTCGCTTTCAGTTGAGCCTCACCTGGGTCATGGCAGGAAAGTGTTCGACGGCTTCGCCTAAAGGTTGCTTCGCAACCAGATCACCTGGACGAGATTTGCCGCGCATTCCGATCACCAGCGGTCAGGCGGATCTCGTTTTTATCGGCCGAGAATTGCTGCGGGAGCCTTACTGGGCCCTCAAGGCGCAACATGCGTTAGCGATAGAACCGGAATGGCCGGTACAGTATGGCTATGCTGTCAAGCGTCGTGCAAAATAGATGTTGTCAGCGTTCCGTTATCCCTTCGCGGCTCTTGTCGACTTGAGCGGTTGTCACGAGGCTGGCGCGATTGCCCCACGCGTTGCGGATATACGACAGAACCAGCGCAACCTCCCCATCGCGTAAAACCTGCGCAAATGGAGGCATGCCATAAGGCCGGGGGTTGCCTGTGGTCGATGGGGGGTAACCTCCATTGAGCACGCTGCGAATGAGGTTCGTAGGGGGTGTCAGGGTAACGCTTCGGTTACCGGCCAACGGAGGGTAAATTCCCGGGGCACCTTGTCCGGAGTCGCCATGGCAATCCTGGCAGTGCTCCTTGTATATCCGTGCCCCATACCGCAACCAGGCTTGCACCTGTTCTGTCTGCGCGGGAGGATTTACCTGTTGATGCGACTGTGTTTCAGGCAATGATTTCAGATAGACCGCCATTGCTCGGGCATCCTCTTTTGCCAGATGCTGGAGGCTTTGGCTGACAACCTCCGCCATCGGTCCTGATGTCGTCGCTCGCAGTGAAATTCCAGTGGTCAACAGCTGGACAATTTCTTCGATCGGCCAGCCAGCCATACTTGCCTCCAGGCTCGAGGTCAGCGATGGCGCGTACCAGTTCGAACCCATGATCTGCCCGCCTCCCAGCTTATCATCTCCCTTGCGGCCGATCATGCCGCCCAGGGGATTTCGCTCGGCGTGACAGGCGCTGCAATGACCAAGCCCCTGTACCAGGTAAGCACCCCGGTTCCACTCAGTGCTTTTGGTGGGATCAGCCTGATACACGCCGGGCTTGAAATAAGCCGCACGCCAAAGGGTCAACAATGGCTGGAAATCGTATCGGGAAGCAACCTGGCTTGGCGGATTCTGTTGAACGACGGGTTCGAGAGTTCGAAGATGGGCAAAAATTGCATCGGAATCTTCACGGATGATTTTCGTATATTCCGTATACGGAAATGCAGGGTACAGAAGCCTCCCATCGCGCGATTTACCCTCGTGCAGCGCTTTCCAGAAATCATCTTCATTCCAGTCACCGATTCCGGTTGCTTTATCCGGCGTGATATTGGACGTGACAAACGTGCCGAATGGGGTCGAAAGCTTCCTCCCGCCGGCATAGGCGAGTCCACCTTGCGCTGTATGGCAGCCTATGCAATTCCCGGCTCGCGCAAGATATGCTCCGCGCGCTTGCCGCTGTTTCAAAAGAACCGATGATAACGGCGTAGCATTCTTTTCTGCCTTTGCTTCCTTTTTCGGTGAAGTTGCGCCGGTTACCCCAGGAGACAGGCTGATACCCGCAAGAACTACCGCTGCGGCAGCGATGACAGCAATTTTCATCGGTCTGCCCTCGGTTGGACAATACTCCCGCAGCGCTGCACCATCTCGGAAGGCAGCACATCCGCCGGAGCTGCATTTTCCGGCACAGGCTGGGCGGCAAGCCACGCCGCCACCACGTTTGTCTCCTCGATCGTGAGTTGCCTGGCAATATCGGACATGCAGTTGCTCTCTTGTCCCCGCATCACTCCACCATTCTTCCAGGCGCCGAATTGGGCGGCGATATAGATGCGCGGAAGCCCCAGGAGTGCGGGAATAAAAGGCGCAGTGCCCATGAGCTGCTGGCCGTGGCATTCGACGCACGCGGGTATATCCCGCGTGGCATCGCCCTGCTGAATCAGCTTCTGGGCCTGTCTGATTTCAGTGGGGGAAGATATCACCTGTTCCGGCGGAGGGTAAGGTTGCCTGAGTCCCGAAAAATACGCTGCCATTTCCCGCAGGTATTCGTCGCTCACGTTTGCCAGCAGTAACGTCATTGGCCGGTAATAACGGTGCCCATCCCGGAAATCGCGCAACTGATTGAAAAGATATCCCTCCGGCTTACCCGCAATCCGGGGGTAATAGGCGTCCCTGCCCACCCTGTCTGCCTGGCCATGACACACTGTGCAGGGCTTGACCCGTTCGGCCATGGTATCCGGCACGTTCACCGGCATAGCCGGTGCAGCCTTGCTCGATGGAATTGCGTCTGAAGCGGCAGCAATGACACCCGATACGCCTGATACGGCAGCAGCAATGAACAGGAGTGAAATAAATTGACGCATGAGGATCGATGAGTAACCAGATTCTGCCAGAAAAACTTCATTGATGAGGCTGTGCCAGGCTGTCTGTCTAAGGCACCCCTGAACGAACTTCTAAGTTTTACCTGGAAGTGGCGTTCCGGTCAACCAGAGTCGGTCCAATTGGCATTGGAGAGCACGACCGGCGAATATCGATTGTTCTGCTAGACTTCAGGATGAATAGCGTGTATTCCGCACAATCGGAGGGGGATATGTTGTTCGGCTCAAATATACTGGAGGTGGGAATCGCCGTCATTTTCGTCTATTTGCTGCTCAGCATCGTATGTACAGCCTTTAACGAAGGAATTGCGTCATTGATCGACAAACGCGGGAAAAATCTGGTGGAGGGCATAAAGAACCTCCTGAATGACCCGAAGTTTACCGGACTGGCGCAGCAGCTCTACAATCACGGACTGATAGGCGGGATCTCCCAGTATGCTTCCGATCCGGCAAAACGGACCCGCCTCCCCTCCTACATGTCCGGCGAAAGCTTCTCTCTGGCTTTGCTCGACATCCTCTCGGCCCGGGGGATCATTGCGGGAAAGTACGGCGACCTTCTGGCGAATGCCGAGGCGGCGGATGACGCTTATGAAGAAGCCCTGGAAGCAGCGGCAGGGGCTCCCCATGATCCGAAGTGCGCTTCAGCCGTCGCACAGGCAAAAGACGCACGTAACAAGGCAAGGGTAGCGCTCGAAGCAATTACCGAAAAAGCAAAGACTACGTACGACCAGGCCGTGCAAGCGGCAAAAGCTGCGCCAAACGATACGGATCTTGCCAAAGCAGAGGCAGAGGCCAGGCACGAAGCTGACAGTATCAGCGCGGCCCTCAAGATGCTCGACGCACGCCGCGCCGCGGTCGCCTCCGCAAAAAATCCCAAGGAGGTTAAACTGCTGCTGACAGCAGGCGCCACATTGAAGGAGGCGCTGGCTTTCGCACGGGATTTTGCAACGGAATATCCGGACCCTTTGGGCAACATACAGGAAGGACTGAAAAGACTGCCCGAGGGCCATACCAAGGAAACTCTTCTCGTTCTTGTCGATAAGACTCGACGGGAAGAGACTGCGATCGAGCGTCAGGCGGAAGCCTTTCGCAACAATCTCGAAGACTGGTTCAACACAGCCATGGAACGCGTTGGCGGCTGGTACAAGCGCTGGACACAGCGCGTGCTGCTTTGTCTTGCGACTCTGGTCGTGGTTGCCTCCAATGCGGACACGGTGATGCTCATCGAAAGGCTTTCAAAGGACAACGTTTTGCGCGCTTCGATTGTTGCGGCGGCGCAGGATACAGTGGAGGCTCAGCCTGGTGCGGCTGTTTCTGCGCAATCGCAAACGGTTCTCAAGGCGGCGGAGAACCTCAAACTGCCGGTAGGATGGTCGCTGGACCCGGGTGACCCCGGTTATTTTCGATCTCCCGAGTTATCGTGGAACTACACGGGGTGGGCATTTTACAAGATATTCGGCCTGTTCATTTCCATACTTGCTGTCACGCTGGGCGCTCCCTTCTGGTTCGATACATTGAGCAAATTCGTCAATCTGCGCAGCGCGGGGACACCGCCCGGGGAAAGCAGTAAAAGCGCCCCCCAGCCCCGTGCGATAACGCCGTAAGCAAGATTGCTAACACGAATCCAACGGCAACGATCCGGCCAAAGGTTTTCTGTGAATATCTTGATTATTGTAGACAAACCCGAAGATTGGCCTCTTCAGATTCCAGGCGTGACCGTGATTGAGTCCCGGGCCTATCTGACCGATCCATTTTTTGCCACCCAGGCGAAAAACAATCGCGGCATGAGCGCTGCGGGACAGTCTGTCAAGGTTTTCAACCTTTGCAAATCGTACCGCTACCAGGGATCGGGATATTACGTTTCATTGCTTGCCGAGGCAAGAGGACATAAACCGGTACCCAAAGTAGGCGCTATCGAGGATTTGCATTCCCGGAATCTGGTGCGCCACCTCACGGAGGATCTGGAGGAGCTCGTTCAGAGTATGCTGGCGCCCTTGCCGGGAGACGACTTCCAGCTTCCCTTCTATTTTGGCCGCAATCCGCTTACCGGTTATGATCCCCTGGGTCATCAGTTCTTCAGCCTGTTGCAGGTGCCACTCCTGGCCGTCCGTTTCGAACGCCACCACAACCAGTGGAGCTTGCGCAGCGCGCGCCCGATAGGCGCCAGCGAGATTCCTGCCGAACACCAGGCCTTCGCGATACTTGCCGCGACCACTTATTTCAATGGACGCATGCAGCAATCAAGAAAACCTCCTCCCCGCTATGATCTTGCCATTCTTTGCAACCCCGATGAATCCGAGCCGCCCTCCAATGCAGAGGCTCTGCAAAAGTTCAGGCAGGCAGCGGAAAAACTGGACATGCACGTGGATTTCATAACGCGGACGGATATCGGCCGGTTGTCTCATTTCGACGCCTTGTTCATTCGCGAAACCACCTTCGTCAATCACTACACCTATCGTTTTTCGCGGCTTGCATTCGCGGAAAAATTGGCACTGATCGATGACTCCAACTCTATCCTCAAATGCAACAACAAGGTTTACCTGGCTGAACTTCTCGCCCTGCATAAAGTGCCGATACCGAAAACGCTGTTGATCCACCACGATAATGTCGACCGGATTATCCCTGAACTGGGTCTTCCGTGCGTGCTGAAGCAACCCGATAGTTCATTTTCACGAGGAGTGGTGAAAGTGAAAACTGAAAGCGAGCTGATCCCCAGGGTAACGGAACTGCTGGCAAAATCTGCACTCGTTATTGCACAACAATGGCTGCCGACCGAGTTCGACTGGCGGGTTGGCATACTCGACCGGAAGGTGCTGTTCGTAGCTCAATACTTCTTTCCTCCGGGACATTGGCAGGTTATCGAGCGAGACGAGCAGCGGCATAAACTGAGAGAGGGGGCCACATCGGCTGTTCCATTGGATGAAGCGCCGCGAGAGGTCATCAGTATCGCACTCGAATCAGCCAATCTCATCGGGGATGGATTCTACGGGGTGGATATCAAGCAGACGAATGATGGCTGCTATGTAATGGAAGTCAACGATAACCCGAATGTGGATGCCGGCAACGAAGACGCAGTGCTCGGCGATGCGCTCTACGAGGAAATCATGCGGATTTTCCTGAAGCGGATTGAAATCGCCAGACGCGCATCCCGCTGATCTGCAATCAAACATTCGGCAACGCCCTCTCTATCAGGCAGCTTGCCTGCAATCTGTTATGGGGACCTTGTATAACAAGAATTCTGACCAGCATCCGCGCGCTATGCCAGCTTCGCGCGATCATGCGGCTCATCGAGATTCAGAATCGGGCCGGTCGGCACAATGCCATTCGGATTGATGGTGGGATGACTGCGGTAATAGTGTTCCTTGATGTGCTGCATGTTCACCGTCTCTGCCACGCCCGGCCACTGATACAACTCCCGCGTGTAGGCCCAGAGATTGGGATAATCCACGAGACGCCTGAGGTTGCACTTGAAATGGCCGTGATAGACCGGATCAAAACGGATCAGCGTGGTGAATATCCGCCAGTCGGCTTCAGTGATACAGTTACCGATGAGATAACGCTGACGTGAAAGCAGTTGTTCCAGCTCGTCCATGCATCCGAACAGCGCCATCACCGCCTTCTCGTACACCGATTGCCTGGTGGCAAAACCTGCCTTATAAACGCCATTATTGACGTCAGCGTAAGTGCGCGCATTGATCTCATCGATCTGCGGAAGCAACACCTCAGGCGTATAATTCCCGGGCAAAGCGCCTATTCCATCGAAAGCCGAGTTCATCATGCGGATGATATCGGCCGATTCATTGCTGACAATGGTATTCCGCTGCAAATCCCAGAGCACGGGTACCGTCACGCGTCCACTATAGTCAGGCACTGACCGGAGGTAGACCTCATAAAGATAGTGTGCACCACCAACGGGATCAGGTATTACTCCCGGCGCCTCATCAAAAGTCCAGCCATGCTCGCCCATGTAGGGATGCACCACGGAAACACTGATCATGCTCTCAAGCCCTTTGAGCATGCGAAAAATCAGCGTGCGGGAAGCCCAGGGGCAAGCGAGCGAGACATATAGATGATAACGCCCTGCCTCGGCGGGAAATCCGCCTTCACCGCTGGGCCCCGGACTGCCATCGGCCGTTATCCAGTTGCGGAACTGCGCATCGGTACGGATGAAGCGGCCGCCGGTCGATCTGGTATCGTACCACTCATCCACCCACTTGCCTTTGACGAGTAAACCCATTCTGCAGATCCTTCCTGTTTTGCCGGGTCGGGACGATCAAAATCGGGCAATTACTGATCTTGATCATACGGCTGTTCCCCGATATCCGGCAGCCATTTTGAACGTTTACTGCCCTATTCTATGTTGAGGTCTAGTTGCTTGACGTCCTTGAACTCATTCAATGCCGCGTAAATATCGCCGCGCCTGTAAGTATTCATCTCGGTCGATAAGGATTTTCCATCCAGTCTCGCCACTATGCTTGACCCCTGCTCAACTCCCCGTCTTTTTAAAAAACGGCCAACCAGACTGGAAAGATTTTCCCTTGAGCCAGGATATAGCGGCATGAGGCTTGAATCCAGACCCTGCTCGGCAATCGCCTGTTTGACGGAAATGAACGCGTGCTGGTCACGCAGAGCAGCCACGGCTTCTCTCAATTCCGCAATTACAACATCCTGTTCATGCAATTTCTTATCGTGATCTCCCAGCCGCGGCGCAATAACCTGCCTGATAACCTCAAGCAATGTTTCTTGTGTGACAGGTGAACCCGGCATGGTACTGGAGCTTATTCCATGACTTAGCGCCCGCTCCTGAAGATCATATCCCCAATGAACCAGGCGTTCGTAGTTATCATGAAATCTTTCAATATCCCGCTGCTCCTGTTTGGGCCTGCCTTTAAACTGGGTTTGATACCATTGTCTGTCGAAGACGCGCAGCTGCTCAGCAACGATGTGCCAGCGATAAACCAGCACACCCTTGTAGATCATTTCCAGCTCGCCATCCATCACGTTCTTGTTCAGCAAAGCTGTTCTGATCAGACCTGTTTCAAACCAGACTTTCATGGCGTCCGGAACCTGTAATGCCCTGCCCCATGATTTTGCCGACGCATATACACGTCCGCCGCTGATCAGATAATTCAGTTGTCCACCATTGGGTGATAATTCCTTCATGGTTACAACATTGGTAAGAGTTTTCATTCTTGTACCTGTAGAGCAAACTTCCACAAAACTGGCAAACCAGAAATCGGAGATAAGGGTAAAAGCAAATGCCGTTACACCGTGCCGCACTGAGCTTATTGATCCAGCCAGAAAATACTATGAATCTCGTCATTCCGGCCCTGATTCCGAAATCAGCCAAACCAATAATGGCATGCTTTGAACGTCACGGGATACCGCTTCCGCCGGTATGATGTTGTACTGTTTGCTCGCCGATCCAACAAATATGCTTTATATTCCTTTTATATCCCTTTTGTACCCCTTTCGTCCGGGAGTCACACCATGTATTGTACATCTCCTTCAACTCCCGGGATTGAGCCCGCGCTTGATATCCTCGATTCTGCCAGGGTTATGCTCAGAATGTGTGTATGACAAGAAAGGAAGAGGCAGTGTATTCTTGATGGTTCTTCTGGAATCATCAACCTTTTGCAAGGCGGTGGAAAAATCGTGATTTGGGCGGGAATCCTCTGGGCTGACTCGTGGGCAGATTATCAATAATGTATTTTATCAATAATAAAGGATATGTTAATTTTGGCGTAATTCAATAAATGTTCTGCTGAAAACCAACCCGATACAGAAAACACCCGCATTGCTATATCGCTCTGCCTCCCATAAACCATACCTCGTTAAAAACATAATTTACAACATGATTGGTATAACAGCTTTTGGCTTGCTTGCATTATCGCTGCCCGTCTTCGCATCAACCGATACATCGGATGCGTCGTTTCAAGCGGGCTGGGTCGGGGTTCTGCTCACGCTGCTCATATGGTACGTTTGTGCGAGCCGCAGGAAAAAAGAAATTGGCGGTTGGCTGCTCTATTACTATATTCGGCTCTATATAGGGGTAATTATAGTAGTGCTGGTGGCAGTGAGCTCCTATGATAGCTATCTGCCTGAAGCATGGGCAAATAAGCCAGACCTGTATCCATTCTTTCTTTGGTCCACAGTTCCTGGCCTGTTGTTGTACTGTGCGGAATTTGTAGTGGCGGAAAAGCTCAGAACGTCTAGAAACTATTTCTATGTTCACATCCTGAGATACATACTCTTCGCAGCTCTGGCAGCTTCGCTTATTGCTATCGTGATTAACAATAAGTACTTTGAGGAGGACTCTACAGCTTTTTTCAATATAACGACCATGATCTGGCCAATCATCTGGATTCCTTATTTCTATCTCTCCAAAAGAGTGAAGAGTGTGTTTAAAAACCGGGATTGGCCGTCCGGAGATCGTCTTGAGGATCATCCTGAACCGTCCTGAAACGGGAAGGCGGCGGCTTGGCCAGATCAGGCCCGAATGACGAGATTCATGGTATTTTCTGGCGGGGCAGAGAATGTTTTCATGTCAGGAATTTTCCGGTTGAGGAACGCTTTCCTTGTCTTTAGGAACGCTTTCCTTGTCTTTAGGAACGCTTTCCTTGTCTTTAGGAACGCCTCGTTTGTAATACATGATGGCATACATACAGGGAACAAAAAACAGGGTATATACCGTTGCAAACGTCAAGCCGCCAATGACTGCACGGCCCAGCGGCGCATTGGTGGATCCTCCCATCGCCATCGGAAGCATGCCCATGACCATGGCCGATGCGGTCATGAGAACAGGACGAATACGGGCTTTGCCGGCCTCGATGGCGGCTTGCAGCGTGTCGCCATGCTCTGCGATGCGCTCCAGCGCATAGGACACGACAAGTATGGAATTTGCCGTGGCCGTTCCCATGGCCATGATGGCGCCCGTCAGGGCCGGAACGGAAATATTCGTTTGGGTCAGGAACAGGGCCCAGGCAATGCCTGCCAGGGCCCCGGGCAAGGCTGTAATGATGATGAAGGGAATCAGCCATGATTGAAAATTGATGACAAGCATGAGATAGATCAGCACGACAGCCGCTACGAGGCCGATAATCAGCTCGCGGTAGGTAGCGACCATAGTCTCGGCTTGGCCGGCGATTTTAATAGTGGAGCCGCGAGGAAGTTTATCTTTCATCTCGTCGACAATTTTCTGGACGTCCTTCAGCACGCCGCCCAGCCCCCGTCCTTCGGCGGATACATAGACTTCAACCAGCGGCCTGACACCCCTGTGAGTTACCAGGCCGGGCGTGCCTACCGGCGATTCCTCCGCCACATTGCCCAGGAGCTGATAATCCTCATACAGGCCATCTTCCCCCACCGGCTTGACAGGAACCTCGTTCAAGTCATTGATACTTGCAACTTCAGGTTGAGGATCATATATATTGATCTGGTATGACATGCCGGTCTTTGTATCGAGCCAGTATTTCTGGTCGATCTGCTGGCTGCCGCTAGTCGTTATCAGCATGTTCAGGGCGATATCCTCTTCGTTCCTGTCAACACCGAATCCAAATGTTCTTTGACCTTCAACAAGCAGGGTTGGCGTGCGCATGGTTTGCTGGATCACCACATCGGAGGAACCGGGAATTCTGCGTAGCTTATTGGCCAGTTGACGCGCGAAGGCATAGTTTCCGTATATATCCATCCCGTTAACCTGAACATCAATCGGAGAAGGGGAGCCGAAATTCAGGATTTTCGCGATCAGATCGGCTGGCTGAAAGGTGAATTGAGTCCCCGGATAGCGCTCTTTCAGACCCTCATGGAGAATTTTCCGAATATCCCACACGGCTGATTTCCCGTTGAACAGGGTGATCGTCAGATCGCAGTCCTGAGATCCTATCGTGGGGGTCGGAATAAACGCCAGATTATGCGGCCCGACAGGTATGCCGCAATTGCTGACGATGTCTTCAACCTGCCCGGGAAGCATTCGCCTGATATCCTCCGCAACGAGCGTGGTGATGCGGTTTGTGGCTTCCATACGTGTGCCAAGAGGCGCTCGCATGTGCATCTGAATGGCGCCTGACTTGACCTCCGGGAAAAAATCGCGGCCGTTGAAGTAGAACAGAACAAGAGAGACGAGCGCGAAGGTGAGCATGACCGTTGCGAACATGCGGCGATTTTCAATCGTTCGTTCGAGCAGATTGCCATACCCGGCACAGAAATGGGTAAAGCGGCTCTCGAATCCTTCCTGAAAACGGGAGAAAATCCTCATATAACGAGAGAAAATCCTCATAAAAATCTTCATATGCTGCTTTAATTTCTGCCAAAAATCGGCAAGCTTCCCCGCTGGCTTTTCCTCGCCATGGCGGCCTTCCTTTTCGTGTTCTTCCTTGTGTTCCTCCGCGTGAGGAGGCTTGATAAGATATTTCGCCAGAGTCGGCACGAGTGTACGCGACAGGATGAAGGACGCCAGCATGGCGAATATCACCGCCAGCGCCATCGGCTTGAACAGATAGCCCGATACGCCGGAAAGCGCGAACAGCGGCAGCCAGGCAATAGATATGCATAATGTGGCGAGCAGCGTCGGAACAATGATCTGATTTGCCGCATCGATGATCGCTTTATCGAGTTCCTTGCCCATTTCCAGGTGAGTATCGATGTTCTCGATCATCACTGTCGCGTCGTCGACAAGAATCCCTACCGCCAGCGCCAATCCCCCCAACGTCATGACGTTCATCGATTCGCCCAGCGCCTGCAGGCAGATGACGGAGGTTAGAATACACAACGGAATTGAAATCGTAACGACTATCATGGGACGCCACGAGCCGAGCAAGAGCATGACGATGAACCCGACAAGCAGGCCGGCGATCATCATCTCATGCATCACCTCGTTGATGGATTCCCGCACGAAGACCGACGCATCGGTGATGATCTTAACGTCCACACTGGACGGGACGATCTCCTTGATAAGTGGAATGGCTGCCTTGACGCCGTCGACCACATCCAGGGTCGACGCATCACCGCTTTTCATGACGACCATGACGACAGCCTGCTTCCCGTCCACGATGACGGAGTTCGTTTGCGGCGGCCCTGCCAGCTGGACATCGGCGACGTCACGCAAGAAAATGAAGGAATTCTTTTTCTTCTTTATCGGGATCTTGTTGAAATCCTCGATCTTCGGCGGCATCGCGTTTGTCTCGACCATCCAGTCGGTCTGCTTGATCTTCATGTCACCCGCGGGCAGCACGATATTCTGGCGATCGAAAGCCGCATGGACATCGGTCGGCGACACATCGTGAGCCAGCATTCTGTTTCTATCGAGGGATACCAGAAGCTGCATGGGCTTTCCGCCGTAAGGATGCGGAACGATCGCCCCCGGGATCACGACAAGCAGGGGTCTGAGTTGCGTAAAAGCAAGATTATAGAGTTGTGCCGGCGTCATCTCTTCCGAAGTAAGCTGCAGCATGACAACCGGTACCGAAGAGGCCTCCAGGCGCATGATCATGGGTGGGGAAATATCCGGTGGCAATGCCTTGACGATCGTCTGGCTTATCGCTGCGACTTCCGCTTCTGCCCCAGGGAGGCTGGTTTGGGGCTGAAGAAAAATATTCGTGATGCTGATGCCATAGTACGATTGACTGACGATGTCCGAGATACCTTCCACCGTCGAGGTCAATGCACGCTCGAAGTAAAAAGTGATACGACCCGACACATCCAGCGGCAGCATGCCGGCGTAAGCCCAGACTACGGAGATCACGGGAATCTTGATAGCGGGAAAGACGTCTGTCGGCGAGTGCCGTATGGCCCTGATTCCAAATATGACGATCATAATGGAAAGAACCACGAAGGTATAAGGTCTCCGTAACGCGATAAGTACGATCTGGTTCATACTATGTTCCCTCTTATGCCTTCGGTAAAAAATTCATTTACCTACGATATTGCACGCAAGGAGGAGGCGCTTCTTTCACAAACCCTTATCGATAAGTATAGGCTTTAGACATGGAAGTCGCCCCGGAAATTCTGACAATTGATAAGTCGGAGCTTTGCCGGGGGGCAGGAAGGAGGACGATCCGGAGCTTGAGGTGCTGCATGCGAAGATCGGACAGCAGGCGCTGGAAATCGATTTTTCAAGCGCCGCGCTCAACAAGGCGGGATTGCTGAACGCAAAGAGATGATAGACCGTATGCACGATCTGCCGGTTGCCCCGGCAATATCAGATACTGTCGCGAGCGCGCTCGACCGCTTATTATCGGGGGCAGGAATTCAGCGAAGCCGACCTGGTATTGATGCGCCGGATCGACGCACTGCATCTGGAACATCCATTTGCCGACAGCCGGATATTGCGCGACATGCTGGGACGACGGCCATTCAATCGGCCGCAGTGCGCGCGTTCGTCAACGATACGCTGGATGCGCTGATACTGGAAGCCGGTGCGGGGGATTCAACAATGTCGATATTTCAGCGTGCAGTACGATCAAGCGCGTACTCTGCTCCGCCAGCCACCAGGGCGAACTGCATGTAGCCAGGGGTCGATGGGCCGGTCTCATGGACCGGCCCTTTCGGTACTGCTTGATGGTTACGATGATGCCGCAGATGCAATTATGGAACCGGGGCCTTTGTCAAATTATTGTTTTTGTCGCTCGCATCGCTCTGATCCCTATATAGAAGCGGGGGCTTTGCCAAGGTACTGTTTTTGTCGCTTCCATCGCTCTGATCCATATTGGCGTCGTCGTCAACTGGAACCAGAGGTCTTGTCAAATTATTGTTTTTGTTGTTTCTATCGACAAAATCTGCATTGACGTCAATTCCTCCAGCTGGTACTGGCTTATCAAGATCAGTATATTGGAGTGTCCCAAAGGGTTGAATTTGATCGTCAGTGGGTAATTGGTCGCGGCTCCAGCCTCCTCCAAGCGCACGAATAAGCGACACCGATGCTACCAGCCGATTAGTCTTGATCTGTACAGAATCGATGCTTGCCGTCAGCGTGCCGAGCTGGGCATAAATGAGCTCAAGGCTGGAGGCCAGACCGCCCTTATAAAGGTCCATGGTAAGGTTCTGTGTTGTACGTGCGGCTTCGACGGCAGCATCCTGCCGTTCGGCGGCAATAGTCATCCAATAAGTCTGTGCCAGGTTATTTTCAACTTCACGAAAGGCCTTCAACACTGTCGAACGATATAAGTTTTCTGTCTCGCGATAGATCGACCATGATTGTTGCAATTGAGCCCGGCGATATCCGCCCTGGAAAAGCGGAATGGAAAAAGAGGAACCATAGGCCCAGAAACTGTTAGCCGCACTGATCAGATTGAACCCGGAATCTTCCATTCCTCCTCCCAGCCGGAAGGCTACATCGGGAAAAAAGGCGGCACGTGCAATTCCAATGCTGCGGTTGGCCTGTGCCATCTGGCGCTCCATTGCGGCAATATCGGGGCGGCGTTCAAGCAAAGTGGATGGAATTGTCTTTGGAAGGCTAAAATGCGTGGTAAGGAGGTTAGGTACCGGCTCGATCTTAAAGCTGGCTGGAGCGAGATTAAGGAGAATTGCAATGGCCTGCTCCGCCACCTTGCGGTCACCGTGCATCAGGGCCAATGTTGCCTCGGTAGCGAACAGCAGCGACTGAGCCCGCGCTACGTCGAGATTAGAGGCGATCTTGCCTTCGAATTGAGTCACTACAACATCCAGTGAGTACTTATAGAGACCGATCGACTGTTGGTAAATCGCAATTTGCGCATCCAGTCCACGCAGCATGAAATAATTCGATGCAATTTCCGCCTGCAGAATAAGGCGTGCCAGTCCATAATCGGCCGCGCGTTCTTCAGCACGATAGATTTTGGATTGTGCCGCATTCCGATATTTCGACCAGAAATCCGGTTCCCAGGATGCAATCCCACGGAAAATATGTTGAGTATCGCTGTCAGGTTCTCCAGGAGCACGAAAGAGAGTTTTATCGGATTGCCTGTTATTACTGCCACCATACTCAAAACCGAGTTGGGGGAAATATTGAGAGCGTGCCTTCATCATTGAATTGCGCGCTTGAACGAACCGTTCGGCCGCTGCGTGCAAGTCCGGGTTGGCGGCAAGCCCCTGCTCTACAAGACTGTTTAGAACCGGATCGTCATATAGTTTCCACCAGTCGGGCCGGAGCGCATCATCCGATGGATTAGCCTTGACGAAAGAACTCGTCCCCTCCCAGGAATCCGGAACAACAAATTCAGGCGGCTGATAAGCGGGCGTCAGATCGAATGCAGGAAAAGGAAGGCTGCTGCAAGCCGTCAGGCTGGCTGCCACAAATAAAAAACTCCCAAACCTGACGCCGAGACGATAGAGGTTTGAAACAGGAATTCTTTTTTTATGCCGCAAGTCAATCGCGGTCAAATGAGTGTCATCGTACATGTGATGCCTTTAACGCTTGTTTTAACTCCGGATTCGGTTTTTCTGCATTTGAGGCTGGTTTCGATGACTCCGGAGGTGTTTCTGCATGTGAAGCTGGTTTCGATGACTCCAGAGGCGTTTCTGCATGTGAAGCTGGTTTCGATGACTCCGAAGCCGGCTTATGGGGAGCATTGATCATGTCATATCCCGGTGCAGGCGCTACAATGGTCACCTTGTCACCTTCCAGCAGGGCCGCGCTGGGATTGTTTATAATCCGGTCTTCTGTCGTAACGCCCCCGCTCAATTCGACAGTAGCGTCGAGGATTCTGGTTATTTTGATGGGCTTGAAGCGAACACGGCTGTCGTCATCTACTACAGCCACTCGCGTTCCCATCTCATCGAATACCAGAGAACTGGATGGAATGGAGAGGTGTTTATTCTCGACATCCACGGTCAGGTTGACTGATGCATAGGAGCCGGGCCACAGATCCTTCTCTTCATTTTCAATCACGAATTGGGTAGTCACCGTACGCGTACTCACATTGAAGCCGCGGGCAGTGGTCAGAAACTCGGCGGTGAAATGCCGGTTGGGAAATTGCGGCACCGTTAGATCGGCTTTCAGGCCGTCATGCATCAGGGCGCCGAATCGCTCAGGCACACTGACAAACAAACGCAACCGGCTGATGTCCGCAACCGTATAAAGATTGCGGACCTCACCTTGAGGGGTACTGATAGTGCCTTCCTTATTGATGTAATCACCCACATTGATGGCGCGGTTGATGACCACACCGTCATAGGGTGCGACGATTGTCTTAAAGTTGATCAATGCCTCGAAATTACTGACATTTTGCCTGGCGGCATTGACCTTTGCCTGTTGGGCTTTTGCCTCGGCCACCTTTACCGAAATCGATTGCTCGGATACCGCCTGGTTTTTGCGCAAGGCTATCCACCGGTCAGCAGTAAGTTTGGCGAGGTCATTTAGCGCAATTTCCGACGCCAGATCCGCCTTGCTTTGCCGGTATTGGGCATCGAGCGCCGGCGCGTAGATTTCGGCAAGCACATCTCCTTTTTTGACTCTCGCACCCCAGTCCTTATACCACATCTTGACATAACCAGATACCTGGGCATAGATCGGCGCCTGAAACCAGGCCTCGATGGTCCCTGGAAGCTGGATGGTTTCTTTGGCAGGCAGCGGCTCGGCGTGGACGATAGCCACGCTCGGAGTGTCATTTTGCGTCGCCTGTGATTTTAAAGAATCCATATGCTTCCTGGATTCAGTGACCCGGTAACCGATATAGATGAGAAAAACAAGAAGAGCGCTCGCAATGATTACCGTGGTTTTTTTACTTAATGCTTTCATTTTCATGTCAGAAATCTCCCTGTTGAGGAGCGCCGTGTAGTGGAACGTCCTGCTGAAGAACGCTTTCCTTGTCTTTTGGAGTGCTTCGTGTGTAATAGATGATGGCATACACAACGGGAACAAAAAACAGGGTATATATCGTTGCAAACGTCAAGCCGCCGATGACCGCACGACCCAGCGGCGCATTGGTGGACCCTCCCATCGCCATCGGCAGCATGCCCATGATCATGGCCGCCGCGGTCATGAGAACAGGACGAATACGGGCTTTTCCGGACTCAATGGCGGCCAGCAGCGGATCGCCATGCATCTCGATGCGCTCCAGCGCGAAGGACACGACAAGTATGGAGTTTGCCGTGGCCGTTCCCATGGCCATGATGGCGCCCGTCAGGGCCGGAACGGAAATATTCGTGTGGGTCAGGAACAGGGCCCAGGCAATGCCTGCCAGGGCGCCGGGCAAGGCTGTGATGATGATGAAGGGAATCAGCCATGATTGAAAATTGATGACAAGCATGAGATAGATCAGCACGACAGCCGCCAGGAGGCCGACAAGCAGTTCGCCATAGGTCGTGACCATATTCGCGGCCTGGCCGGCGATTGTAGCTTCGGAGCCGCGGGGAACTTCTTCATCCATCTCGTCGACAATTTTCTTGACGTCCTCCAGCACGTCGCCCAGCCCCCGTCCTTCGGCGGATACATACACTTCAATCAACGGCATGATGCCTCTGTGAGTGACCAGGCCGGGTGTGCCTATCGGCGATTTCTGCGTCAGATTGCCGAGGAGCTGATATTTCTGATCCGGGTCGTCTCCCTCCAGTGACTTGACAGGAACCCTGTTCAACTCATTGATGCTTGAAACTTGAGGTTGAGGCTGATAGATGTTGATCTGGTATGACATGCCGGTCTTCAGATCCAGCCAGTATTTCTGGTCGATCTGCTGGGTTCCGTTAGTCGTTATCAGCATATTCAGGAAGATATCCTCTTCGGTCCTGTCAACACCGAGTCCATAGGTCCTTTGGCCTTCCATAAACATGGTCGGCGTGCGCATGGTTTGCTGGATCACCACATCGGAGGAACCGGGAATTTCACGCAGCCTGGCTTGCAACTTGCGCGCGTATTCGTAGTTTCCGTATATATCCATCCCGTTGACCTGAACAGTAATCGGAGAAGGGGCGCCGAAATTCAGGATTTTCGCGATCAGATCGGCTGGCTGAAAGGTGAATTCAGCCCCCGGATAGCGCTCCTTCAGGCCTTCATGGAGAATTTTCCGAAGATCCCACACGGCTGATTTCTCGTTGAACAGGGTGACCGTGAGATCGCAGTCCTGCGTTCCGATCGTGGGGGTCGGAATAAACGCCAGATTATGCGGGCCGACGGGCAGGCCGCAATTGCTGATGACGCCTTCAACCTGTCCGGGAAGCATTTCGTGGATATCATTCGCAACGAGCGTGGTGATGCGGTTTACGGCTTCCATCCGTGTGCCGAGAGGCGCCCGCATGTGCATCTGGATAGTCCCTGACCTGACCTCGGGGAAAAAATCGCGGCCGTTGAAGTAGAACAGAACAAGAGAAGCGAGCGCGAAGATCAGCATGAACGTTGCGAACACGCGGCGATTTTCAATCGTTCGTTCAAGCAGATTGCCATACCAGGCGCAGAACTGAAGAAAACGAGCTTCGAAAGCCTCCTGGGCACGGGTAAAAAACACCAGGGGACTCTTTAGCTTCTGCTGAAAACCGGCAAACTTCCCTGCCGGCTTTTCCTCGCCATGGTGGCCTTCCTTTTCGTGTCCTTCGCCGTGTCCTTCGCCGTGCCCTTCCCCGTGAGGATGCTTGATAAGATATTTCGCCATGGTCGGCACGAGCGTACGCGACAGGATGAAGGATGCCAGCATGGCGAATATCACCGCCAGCGCCATCGGCTTGAACAGATAGCCCGATACGCCGGAAAGCGTGAACAGCGGCAGCCAGACAATGCATATGCATAATGTGGCGAGCAGCGTCGGAATAACGATCTGGTTTGCCGCATCGATGATTGCCTCATCGAGTTCCTTGCCCATCTCCAGGTGAGTATCGATGTTCTCGATCATCACTGTCGCGTCGTCGACAAGAATCCCTACCGCCAGCGCCAGTCCCCCCAGTGTCATGACGTTCATCGATTCGCCCAGCGCCTGCAGGCAGATGAGGGAGGTTAAGATACACAACGGAATTGAAGTCGTAACGACTATCATGGGACGCCACGAGCCGAGCATGAGCATGACGATGAAACCGACAAGCAGGCCGGCGATCATCATCTCATGCATCACCTCGTTGATGGATTCCCGCACGAAGACCGACGCATCGGTGATGATCCTGACGTCCACATGGGACGGCACGATCTCCTTGATCCGCGGAAGGGTTGCCCTGATGCCGTCGACCACGTCCAGGGTCGAGGCCTCGCCGCTTTTCATGACGACAATAATGACGGCCTGCTTCCCGTCCACGATGACGGAGTTTGTTTGCGGCGGCCCTGCCAGCTGAACATCGGCGACGTCACGCAGGAAAACGAACGAATTTCCGTCCCTCTTTACCGGGATATTGTTGAAATCCTCGATATCCGGGGGCATCGCGTTTGTCGCGACCATCCAGTCGGTCTGCTTGATCTTCATGTCACCCGCGGGCAGCACGATATTCTGGCGATCGAAAGCCGCATGGACATCAGTCGGCGCTACATTGCGAGCCAGCATCTTGTCTTGATCAAGGGATACCAGAAGCTGCTTGGGCTTTCCGCCGTAAGGATGCGGAACGATCGCCCCCGGGATCACGACAATCAGGGGCCTGAGCTGGTTATAAGAAAGATTGTAGAGGTCTGCCGGGGTCATCTCTTCCGAGGTAACCTGCAGGCTGGCTACCGCTACCTGAGAGGCTTCCAGGCGCATGATCATCGGCGGGGAAATATCCGGCGGCAACTGCTTGACGATCGTCTGGGCTATGGCTGTGACTTCCGCTTCTGCGCCAGGGAGGTTGGTGTGGGGCTGAAGAAAAATATTCGTGATGCTGATGCCATAGTAACACTGGCTGACGATGTCCGCGATACCTTCCACCGTCGAGGTCAAGAAGCGTTCGAAGTAAAAAGTGATACGACCGGACACATCCAGCGGCAGCATGCCGGCGTAAGCCCAGACTACGGAGATCACGGGAATCTTGATAGTGGGAAAGACGTCCGTTGGCGAGTGCCGTATGGCCCTGATTCCAAATATGACAATCAGAATTGACATGACCACGAAGGTGTAAGGTTTCCGTAACGCGACAATTACGATCTGGTTCATACTATGTTCCCTCTTATGCCTTCGGTAAAATTCATTTACCTAGAATATTGCACGTATGGATGAGGCAATTCTTTGGCAAATCCTTACAAGGTTGGACGTGCAGTCCCCCGCCTTGCGCCTCCAGACGGTCTGAACAGGATTATTGCCGATCCCTTGCCAAACCCAGAAGCTGATCACCCGGCAGAATATCCCGGGAGAATGGGGGGAAGAAAGAGCCGTACCAGTCCCGCTGTTCCTGAAAATCTCGTCCTTCGTTATGTGTTGCCCGAGCGCCGTGCCGGCGTATGTCTCGGCAGATCGTGATGGCCAGATTGGCTGCTCGATATCGATAAGATGGACGTTACAGTATCGGCCGCCGGTATCGAGCCGTAGCTGATTGGGAAGTGTTTTGGCAATCAGGAGGAAGATGGCGCCGAAGGCTGCGGCAGCCGGATTGTTTCCCGACGCGATGGCAATCGCCGCAGCGACCGCGGATATTTTTGCGATATTTCTGCGCCTTCCGGTTTTGCCGACTTCAAGTGCGGGAAAGCTCTGAACCTTGTTGGTATGCTCCAGCGCGTAGTTAAATCCAAGCTCGGCCGCCTCGTCGTCTGTCTTCCCGGCAGCCCGGGGGAAAACAGCCTGGCACATTGCCAGGATTTGGCTCACGTTCCGGCCGCAAGCTCCGAGGATCGTTGCCGATGCGGCCACGGCTCCGCAGGCGATTTGCTGGGGGCGAGTACCTGCTGCGGCCCATTGCGCCGCATTTGCCACCGCGTTCGAGATGGTCTCACTTACGACTCGCATGTTGTCCGCATTCAGGAGTCCTATGATTTCCCCTGAATGATCCTTGTCGTAGTGGCTGACGAGAACGTGATCGAGGGAGTAACCGTAACCTCTGAGGATGGGATCGATAAAATTGTGGACTGTCTCGGCATACCCGAGTAGTCCGCCCTCGATCAATATCGTCCGGTGCCGCCCTGCTGCCACGTCTGCCGCAACCACGAGCGCACTTTCTCCCTGCTCGATGTCAATCGTATGGATGGTAAGTTGCATGGTGATGAGCTTCCAAGTTTTTCCTCTTCCAGGATAAGCAGGTAACTCGCATACCGAAAGCGCCTAGCTTCGTGCTATCACGGCTGATGGACTGGCGATTATGAAGTGCGAATAATCGATTCAGCGGTCAAACGCGACACTTCCCACAGTGGCCTTTCTTCGACTGATCAGCATAGGTTTAGAGGATGCCAACGGCCAGTGTGAGATCAAAGTATCACACCCTTTGTAAGAGAACTATGATGTATAGGTGGTCAATTTGTGAATACTGCAACCTGAACCATTCAAGACAAAAAGTGTGGGCGGCTGCAGAACCTCGTATGAGAGGGGAAAGTGCTAGAGGGGGAAGTGCTGGAGGGGGAAGTGCTGACCGAAGCGGAGGCACTCATTACACGGCTTGACGCGATGGAGTTCACCGATGCCACGCAGAATCCGCTGCTGGCCGTCGGCACCGGTACGGGCGAAACTCTCCATTTCATGATTCAAGTCATTATCGTAAAACGACTTTTTCATGATTCTGGCCGCGGTGCACCTGGTATTCGTGAGAGATGCCGGCTAACCCTGCAGCATGAATGTTTCATACTCCAGCCGGTTGAATTTGTGCGAGAGGATGAAGAGGCCGAGAAATGCGGACAACGTAACGGATACCGCAAAGCCGTATCCGAAGGATTCTGCTCCTAGTTGCAGCGTGGCAACGGTGAACAGCAGGTTGGTTATAAAAAAACATGCCGTAACGATCAGCACTTCCCGCCGGGCGTCGAGATAAAAAAGTATGTTGAGTATCGCCATCAGCAGCACCTGCACACTGACTGCAACCACATCGATATAAAACAAATGAATGTAGAGCGGGGATATGCCAATGGTTTGCAGCAGGCCCCTGCCCCACAGAAGACACAGCACCACCGTCAAACCCTGCACTTTGAAGATTTCATAGATACCCTGCCGGGCAGCGTACACCATCTGGTCACGCCTGTATTCGATATGCATCAGCGTGTCGCCTTCCCGCACGGCACGGTAAAAACGTTCGTGCTGTTCGGCAAAGTCCGCTTCTATGCTCACCAGAAATACGGCCATTCCCGGCAGGATGAATAGATAGGCCAGAAAAATGGGAAGATCGTAGATAATGGATGCGCGCAATGGACCGATAACCGCTTCGGAAGTGTAGGGTACGAACCAGAAGATGAATTTGTCAATCCACACCGCCAGGTAATAAAGCGTGCCGACCGCAAACAGACTGTAAAAGCTCCGGCTTCGATCGAGAAAGTCAAACTTGAGCAGAGAATTTCCGGGATATTCCCGCACGATATGATGCAGGAATGAAAACAGCAGATAGCCATGACCGGTCAGCACACCGAGCAACAGGCCGTTGAGTTCCCACGGAGATGCGAAGAGCCCGACTGCAATTCCCAGGGAATAACCCTTGGCCAGGGTCCATATGATGCGCCCATAGGCCTTCATCCCCGACAGGAAGATGAGGACAATCCACATCCCGCTCAGCGCGACAAAATTGCACAGGAGCAACAGCTGCTGGAAAAATGGTCCCGTGAAAAGCGAGAAGATGAAGGGTGCTGCCCACATAAAGCCGCCCGCCATGGTCAGCATCAGGACGCCGAACAGATTGGGCAGCACCTCTGCCTTGTCATTGGCATAAGTCCGATCCGCGACAAACCGCGTGAACATGAGCTGCATACCCCCGGTCCAGATCAGCGAACCCGCCATCATGTAGGTAACGCAAATCTGAAAGGCATTCACTTCGTGCTGTTCCACACCCAGCATGACGGCAAGAACGCCTATCATCATGATGCTCAGAATTGAGAGCACCCAGGGACCACCACTGACCAGGCCGGCATAACCATAGGCTCGCAACACCGACCAGTAATTGTCGCGCTCCAGGATTTTGCGGATTTTGAAACCGATGCCGGCCATATAGTTAGTTACATCAATTCGCTACTGCCGGATGCCGTGGTACGCCCAGGGCTTCCGAGTAGACTTTCCGATAAGATGAAAACATGAGCTGGTCGTCATAGTAGCGTTTCACACGCGCAAGCCCCGCCTGCTGCGCAGCGCGCCACTTCCCCGGGTTGTTCAGCAGTTCGAGCGCTGCTTTTGCCGTGCCTTCGGGATCGGCAATGTGCACTACACTACCCGCTGCCCCCAGTGCCCGATCCTGCTCGGCCGTTCCTTCGATGAGCTCCCGGCAGGACCCTACATCCGTGGCGAGGCAGGGAACACCGCTGGCGAAAGCCTCGAGTATTACCAGCGGCAGAGCTTCACTGATCGAGGTCAGCACCATCAGGCCAAGCTGGGGCAGAATTTCCAGCATGTTTTGAAAGCCCATGAATCTGAGATGATCCTTCAGGCCGAGGCTTTCGGCCAGTTCCTTGCATTCATTCACATACGACGGATCTTCGTCTTCCGGACCGACAATCCATCCTTGAGCGTCAGGACGCTCCTTGACCAGCATCCGCAATGTCCGGATAAACGTCTTGATATCCTTGATCGGCACCACGCGCCCGACCAGTCCCAGCACCGGTGGAATCTTTTCCGGCCTTTTTTCGAGTGCGCCTCGATAACGTTCCACGTTGATTCCGTTGGTAATGACCCTTGTTTTTTCCTGAGCCGCCCCATCGGCAACCTGTCTCAACCGATTCCCCTCATACAGGCTGATAATGGGTGAGGCCTGCGCGTACGCCATGCGCCCGAGCTGCTCGTAGAACCTGATCCAGAGGCCGCGGATATACCCCATTTCATCGTGCAGCGTGTTGCATACATCGTCATTATGATCATGGATCCAGGTAGCCTGCGCCAGATCTATTTTCCGCTCCTTGGTATAAATACCATGCTCGGTGAGCACAAAGGGAATGTTTCGCCGCAACCGCATCATCGCGCCCAGGATTCCTGCATAACCGGTCGAAATGGCATGCACCGCCCGCACTGGCGGAAGGCCGGCCGCGATATCGGCCAGCACGAACAGCGGTGCATGCATTGCACGTATCGCCCAGAAATAGTCCACAAACGAAGGCTCGGTACAGCGCTCTTTATATTGGCGGGTAATGTAATCCCACGAAGCTTCGCTGTACAGAAAATCCTCCTGGCTGATGCCGCCCTTGGCGCCCAGTCGCGCAAACGCATCGACCATTTTCCCCTCAGCCAATTTCCCAGGCTGCCGCATGGTGGCATGCAGCTCTTCCATTTCCTGGAAAAGCTGGCGGTTCCCCTTGCGGCTATGGGGCTTCGCAAGGCTGCGGTGCAACAGATAGTGTGTTTCGACATGCGTCACATTCGGCGGAAACTGATACTGCGCCGGTCCATACATTTCCTTCTGGCCGCCTATGAAGATCACGGCGAAGGTAAATTCCGGCAGTCCGTTGATGATCTGGTGGACCCATGAAGATACCCCGCCACGGACATAGGGATAGGTGCCTTCCAGCAGCAGAGCGATATCCGCCACCGGTTCCACAACCGATCCTGCTGCCCGTACCATCGAGGACTTCTCCGCTCCTGCCTGGGTCATGCTCATTTATTCCACCACGCTCTTACCAGGGCCAGTTCCCGCCCCTTCTCCCCAACACGTGCAAGCGCAGATAAACAGCGCTTCGCCTCGGAGAATTTCCGCTCCCGGAAAGCGATTTCGGCAAACCATGGCAGCAGTTGTTGCTGGTGCGCGCCATGGGTTTCCGCGTTGACAAAAGCCTTTCTCGCCAGGGCAGCTTCACCTGATTCCAATAAAATCCGGCCATACAACAGCCAACTGTCGGGGTCTGTGCCCCCCGATAGAGAGGATGCTTCACTCATCCCATGTTCGGGCGACGTCAGAGATGCCTCGGATGCAGTAGGCACAGGGGCAGATGCAGAGGGAGCGTCGCGCGGCGTAATGGATGACGAGGTCAATACGATCTCCATTTGTGTACGGGCGTTTTTCAGCCAGTGCTGCCTGACCGCACCCTGTACCAGCTTGTGATATACCAGTTCCCAGCACAGCGCGGCGATCGTTTTGCGGCAGGCATTTTGTGCTCGTGGAGGAAGTTGTGGCAGCGCTTCGGTTAAAGCCAGGACGCGGTCGATGAGCCTCTTTTCATGGGCATCCTTCATCGCATAGGCAAGCAACCTTACGTCATCGATCGGGTCGCGAGTAGCCTTCGACCAGATCTCCATGGCTTCTCTCGGCGCCATGTGCCGTGTTGCCATCACCGCTTTCAACCGCTTGAGCGAGCGCTCGGCAAAATGGACAATCTGGCGCAGGGCCCCCTGGCTGTAAGGGGGAACAGGGAAAATGACAGGTGGTGAAAAAGGCAGTTCAGGCAGGATTATAATCTTTACATTCTTCGCGGAACGGGTCCGGGGTCGTTTCAATGCACGTGTTATGCTCCACAGCACGCCCAGCGCCCCGAAAACCGGCAGAATCCATAGAAAGGCAAACAGCAACCCCAGGCTTCTGCGAGGAGGAAGTTTGTAGCGACGCGGCAACGACTGCCAGAACATGCGCGCAAGGTAATACGAGGAAGCAGAGTGAAATACAACTGCCGTGAACAGCAGCGCGCCTTCCTGCCAAGCTGCAAGCGCATCATCCGCGCTCAACCCCACCAGGAGAACTGCTACTACTTCAGCAGTCACTCCTGACAACGCAAGCAGGCCATGCATGCGACGCATCACCCCTGCTCCAGGGAACGGATCCTTTGCGGATCGATTTCGTTGACAGGCATCCATTCCTGTGCGGAGGTTGCAGGAATATCGGCTACTCGCTGCGCCCATGCCCGTGCGCCAGTAATATCCGTCAGTGGCAACATCACCCAGACGACATGCTGATCCTTTTCACGCGCAAGGCAGATAAAATCGATAGCACGAATCGAAAACCGCAGCTTTTCGTAAATGCCCCGCATCTCATCCGGATTTCCGGATAATCTCAGGAGTGCCGTATCGAGCCTGAAGCGCGAAAAATCCTGATATGCACGTTCAAACGAAGCAATAAACCGGGGAACCGACGGTCTCGCCGTTCCGAAGCGGAGATGGTCCACGCCATGCGCCACCAGCACGGCGATAAGCTTGAGATTGCTTTCATGAAACGAAAAAAAAGGCATGGAACGCACTGCCAGCACGGCATTTATTTCGCCGATGGAGTCGGTCAAAGGTACCGCGGCCAGAAGCCGGGCCTGATCCATCCCTGAATCCTGCAAAAAATTCACCGTGGCCAGTTCGCCGCTATCGAGCGCCATTCTCAGCACTGGATCAGCCTCATCGACGGGAAATCGCTCTCCCACACAGGCCAGAACGTGGGAGGTATCAATGCGGTCGGCAGTAATACCGATAATGCAGGCCTGCGTCAATGCACCATATTCCGCCACAAATTCAATAAGCTTTTGCAACGAGCTTTCCGTCAATCCATCAATGCCATCCAGAGTGGATTGAAGGTGCATGATGCCTTCACGCAGGGAAAAGCCGCTGTTGGCAACGGTTTGTTCGAGACGATCGTGCGACAGGCGCAATAACTGGTAACTGCGCGTGAATTCCTCAAGACGCTCGGCGCGGTACTGATACGCACCCTCCAGCCGGTGCAGGCGGCGCCCCCACATGTCACGAAACTCCCCCGCCACCATCGCTACCACTACAACGCCTATCGCCCAAGGCAGCGGAAAGCTCTTCGCGACCTGCCATTGCTGGTCAATGGCAACACCAAGCACTGCGAGTGTCAGCAGGGCGCTGACAAAACCAAAGACAAACCCGTACCGTAACCCCGCGAGCAGGGGCGCCAGCACTGCCCATGGGAATCCGCCACTCAACCGGAAAGGGTCCGCCTGCTGAGTAATGAATGATGCCGCAATTACAACAGCAGTTATAACGAGTGTTTCAAACCAGCCGCCCCACGCAGATACCGGGGTGTTTACATCGACAACCTCTATACCTTCCAGCCAGGGTTTCTTCATCGCTTTGCAGGCTCACTGTTTGCAGAAAATTCCCGGATCTTGGTCAGCGTTTCGCGGCAGATATCCAGTTCCGTCGCCAAATCGCTCGGGTTGGGTTTCGGTTCGCCGGCCAACCAGCGATTCGCGCGATCCACATCGTCTATGGATAAGGGGAGCATGTCCGCATGCGATGCGGCCGCAGGCTGACGCTTCAGGTGATCCGAAATGAGCGCCAACTGCCGCGCCACTTCCCGCTCATTCCTGTGCCTGACTGCCTTTGCGAAGGCTTTCCATTGTGACAGCTCAAGCCGTTCCATTTCTCTGCGCAATGCAAAATAGTCGGCATTATCCAGTTTTCCTCCAAGACCCCATTGGTTCCGAATCGACTGTAATTCCTCCTGTTTCTTTGTGTCATCGGTATCATCCCTTTTGGCTGGAAAATACTTTGATCCGAAGAAGTATTCGGCCAGGCGTGGTGGATATTTCACCTCGATTTGGGAATTCTGCTTTGAAGCGAATATTTCGAGCGCCTGGAGACGAGCATAATTGGCGTGAGCCGGACACCCCGCCCATTCCATATTGTCCGCCAGCGTCAATATCCAGAGAAAATCTCCGGGCCGGGTAGAAAGTGATCGCAAAAACCACGCCGCTGCCTGAACCGGCCTGCCCAAACCTTGCTCCGCTGCCGCGAGGGCTTCGGCTAAAGCCGGATTGACCGTGGACTGATTGGCTGACTGGGCATGATAGGGCGCAACGACGGATTCAAGCAGCGCATGATCAATTTTCTCATAGGACAGCAATAGCCAGATCATGGCTTCGGTTACTTCCGGATCTGCAACCTGCAATCTCAAGATCTCATGCAGTGCATCACGTGCAGCGTTTTTCTCCCCATGCGCCATTTTGCGCATCGACTGGAAATACCAGTAATCCGGCGCCTGCGCTGCTGAAGGAAGTTTTTCCGCAACCCTGAGCCAGTGATCCAGCTCATCCCAATTTCCCCGCTTCCAGGAAAAACGCATCAGGCGCTGCAAATCCTCGATGCGCTTCAATTTTTCCCATCCATAGCGCGCAAGCCGCTCGCTTTTTTTATCATCGTGATGACGCAGGGCCAGACGTTGCAGGTTTTCCAGAATTTCCACATCGTTCGGCCGAAGGACCAACGCTTTTTCGTAGGCTTTGCTGGCGTACGCATCCTGCCCCAGTTGCGTGGAAACTTTCGCCAGCAGCAGCCAGTATTCTTCCGCAGAAGCAGGATCCGGCGAGTCGATGTCCCGGAGCAGTAACTGAAAGCTCTTTTGCGTATTGCCGGCTTCCTCATATAGCCTTGCCAAGGCAAGCCTCTGCCGCCCATCCTGCATTTCCGGCATATCTTCATACAACGTGAGCGCCGCATCCGGTTTGCCCTGAAGAACAAGAACTTCCACTAGTGCTTTAAGTATGGGTGGAGGGTTGTCGAATCGCTCCGCGTGACGTCGCAACTGCTTTTCCACACGAGACGGCTGGGCAACAGCGAGACCTGCCCTGACATAAGCTTCCGCTTCGGCAGCCGTCAGCTTGCGGCGGGACATGACTGCCTCAAGAAGCTGCACAATCGCCTCGTTATCCGGCTTTGCCTGAGCCAGTGCGAAGGCTCGGGTTTCAGCCTCCTCATCAGCCTTGTGGCGCGCAAAAGACAACCACAAGGCGAGCGCTTCATCAGCTTGACCGTTCCAGTCATACAAATGGGCCAGCAGTCGATGACGTTCACTTCCAGGAATCAGGGAAGCGCGCAGCGCGGCTGCCCGTGCAAGACCTTCGCCGAGGAGACCCATCGAAACCTGCAACCGGACAATACGTTCTGCCAGCTTCTGATCCGCGGGCATCTGCACGCTCGCCTGCTCCAGCCAAACCAATGCATGGTCACGATCACCCATCGGCTGGGCAACGTCGGCCGCCAGCATCAGTAGCTGCGCGTCCGCGCTGGAGGGGGCAACCGGGCTGGAATTATCAGGACCCGCGACATCAGCCGGTCCGCTATAAGCGGAGAGTATCTTTATCGCAGCTTTCAACGCCTCCCGATCGACACCCGCCTGAAGATAGGCGCCTAAACATGCTTTCGCCAATTCTGTTTTCTTCCTGACGACTCGTTCGAAAGTGAAGGCCTGGCAGAAATCTCGTGCTGCAACTCTGGGTTGTGCAGCCGCAAGCCGCTGTTTGGCAGCAAAAGCAAGCCAGCGCGATTTTGTCTGCCGGGTTTCATTCTGCATGCGAACCAACTGCTCGAAGGTTTCCGCTATGACCAAGGGTTCGCCAAACTGCTCTGCCAGCAACACCACCTGATTCGACTCTTTGTCATTCTCTGCCAGGCGCAGCAATGAAGGGACCAACTCCCCGATACGCCTTCGCAGTGATACTTCGGCATCCCGGGGAGGATGTCGGTAAAGCTGCTGCAGTGCCAGCTTCAGTTCCGCTAGGCGAATCTCGTAAGTCAACCCTGACTCGGGAGCATTCTGCAGGGGTTCCATGGCAAGGATGGCCTCATCGGTCATGCCCGCTTCCGTCAGTACCTGCACGAACGACAGGCGTAGCGGAGCGTTACGCGGATCGGACTGCACGAGAACACGAAGATAAGCGACTGACAAAGCATCTTTTGCCGACAGGTTGGCTGGATCCCTGAAAGCGGGCTGACGCGGAAACAATACCCAGAAAGCAATGAGAACCACCGCGCTCATGAACAGCAACGCGGGTGCGTTTAGCAATGATTCGCGTTGCGTTTCAACACTCAAGCCGGAATTTTCCCGCTGCCAGGTTTCCTGAAACTGTATAAACGGAATGTGTACCCTTCATCTGCGGCGTCAATCTGGTGTCATTTATGCTCAAGGCGCAGGAAGCGGGAGCCGTGACAGTCAGGGGAGCCAGACGCCCCCGCGATTCGAATAAAAGCGTGGCGGAACCATCATTGTTGATATGCCAGGATTTCAGGGGCGCACTGGCGTCGATCAATCTCAGGCCCGGATTTCCGTTCCGTTTACCCTGGGCGGCTTTTAGGATTGCATGATTCCGGGCAAGGTAGATGTAGCGGTTGTCATTGCGGTCATTATATCCAACTACATCGCTAGAGATTTCCGGCGTCATTTCAGTCTGGGGCAACCGCACTGTTCTAAGCGCATCCCCGAAAAGAAACCAATTGCCATCGAGATCGCGTGCGATGCTCGCGGTCTGGAACGCGCGCGCACGGGTGGCATATTCATCGACCCAGATGCCGAGCACATTTTCCTTGCGCTGCGCCTCCGCCATCTGCTCCAGAAGCTCCCTCCCCCGTTCGTTCAGGAATGCATCGGCATGAATCGATATCGACGAAATACGCAACCGGCGTGCAAGGTCGAGCTCGCGGTTCCACTCGCCAACCTTGCCAAAATTCAGGGCTTCGCCGTACCAGAGTTGCGCGAACAGAGGCTCGGCAACCAGCGGCGTCATCACCTGAATCCCCCATTCGGTGGGACGAAGTGCCGGATCAAGGTCTGCAAGCGACATCTGTCCGCTCTGCCAATGCAGCCCCCCTCCGCCATAATGCGGCAGCCCGGCTTTCTGCGCAGCTGCCAGTACAGCGGGTCCTGGCTTGCCATCCCCCGACCAGATCAACAGCGAGGGAGAATCCGGTGCCATCGTGTGCAGGAATGGAAGAGTGCCGCCCGTTTCACGCGTCATTTCCGCCGCGTAATCCTTCATGAATACGCTGTAACGGTAGGGTTGCTGATCCGCGTCTGTCTTGCCTTCGAATACCCCCCAATAAAAAGGATGGCTGTAAGTATGGCTGGCCAGGCGAACCTGGGGCAAACTGGCTACCTCGCGCAGCTTGCTCCGCTGCTCTTCGGTCGCCACTTCCGCTTCGATGACACCCAATGTTATTGGCAGCGGGTTTTTTTCCATCCACTCCCTGAGCCGATCGATCCCCTCCACACCCTGCTCATCCTTTGCAAACAGGCGATCTCCCCTCACCTCGATAATCCCCAGGCGCCGCCCGTTTTCCGTTGTCATGTCAAATACCGGCTGCACCGGCAGGCGCAACGCCGCCTGGAAAAAAACAAAAGGATCGAGCAGCCATTCGTGGCGTCCGGATGCACTCTCGTTCAGGATGTGAGGGTGTAACGCGTAACCGCCCCAGCTCGTCACCGCGACCGGATGAAATATTTTGTCAGCACTGCGCAGAGTGAGCCATGCGTTATTGCGATCCCGAACACGCACATCGGGCGTGCCGCTGCCGATCACCGGAGCGGATTCGGGGCGTCCCAGGCGCTCGTTCATGGCATCGAGTTTCAGGATGCCGGTCGTCGGCTGTAATTCCCCCTGATAATCCAGCAGATTCCGGCACGCAACACCCGCGGGCAGATAACCCATGAGCACTATCGGCAGTCCCGCATTCGCTTCTGACTGCAGCCGTGCGCAGACACTCTCATACCGTTCGGTACCGTTCGCACTGTCCTCCCCCAGCCACGCGATAACCCCGACATATCGCCCGACGAGCGGTTCAATCGGCAGGGGAAGCTGATCGATGTACCAATAGTCGAGCGCCAGGCCAAGATATTCGAGCGGCATGGCCGCACGCCGGAACAGATCATGCTCCATCTGCTGCGCGGGCGTTCCGTTTACGATAGCCAGCAGCTTGCGGGGAGCAAGGCGCATCCGCCCGTGCCCCAGCCATGTCAGGTCTCCATTGGCGACCCAGGGCATGAATCCCAGCTTGAGGATATCGCGCGCCGTTTTTTCCGCCTCCGCCCAATTTCCCGGATCGACATAGTCGAGCACCGTAATAGGCACCTTGAACTCGTTTTGCGCCCGCGCCAACTGGTCGAGCAGCCACTTTCTGTTTTCTTCCTTGGTTGGGGCGTGTTTACCGCTAACCGGGTCAAAACCATGAAAAAGTGATTCCGCCACCATACCGTCAGCATACTGGCTGGCCCGATCCAGCACTTCAAAGCCACGGTTGAGAATGAGCTTGCATCCTGGAAAACGCTGCTTGACTTCCGCGAGCAGTGAAACCAGTCCTTTTTCCTGCTCTTCGCGTTGCTTGCCCTCCCTCGTCACGATCAGGTAACTGTCGACCGTATCGAGAAAAAAGGCGCGATAGCCGTCCCGCCACAAGCGTTCGAAGTGCTGCTTCAGCAGATATTCGCGCCAGGCAGGATCGGTCATGTCCATTACCAGGCTGTTCCAGGCAGGATTGACGCCTATCGACCAATCCGTATCGATACGCGCCATATCTTCGCTGTTGCGGGCAATTTCACCAAACGAGACATAGGCGAAGACGAGTGAAGAATCCAGATTCAACAGTGCTGTTTTCTCATGTGGCAGAATCTGGCTTGGCTGAATGACGATCTGGTCGAAATGGCGCAGGTCTTCGATGGGCGGCCTGCTGCCATAGTAGAAAACAATATCGCGTTTCTCCAACTCCAGTCCATCTGCGTGGGCCGAGGATGTCACCAGCATCAATGACAGGAGCAGCCACCCGATGCCTGAACAGAGCGATGATACTTTGCTCCAGATCGCACCGGAAAAATAGAACAGGAAGCGGAATCCTGATAGTTGAAGCAGGTTGTCATAGGTGCCGCTATGGTCTTTGCGGTCTTTACAGATATGCAGGACACCTCCGTCTCCGATGTCAATGCCCGGAATAATGGGGTTGCGTGTAGCAGTTTGCAAAACTTGTTTAGATATCCTTTCTGCTCCCGAGGCCAGTGAGGCGTACCGGAATGCATTTTGTATCAAGGTGCTTCGCAAGGTAACAGGGAATGTTCTTTCTGTCGGGTTTCCTAGTGGGAAATTTGACCGTCAGGGCAGATCTCATCGAGAGGTATGCTGCTATTTGATAATGACAAAATCGAGCGCATACCGTTTTACTCTTTATACTCTTTACTGGATTGCGGAATAGGGCAGCGGCATAATTCCCAGCGCGGGACCATCCAGCGATTTCCAGTGAATTTCACCCGCCTCGACACTGCTGGCCTGAATGACAGCCAACAGATCAGTTCCTCCGTCGGAGGACGATGCCGGGTTGACTACCATACCTGCGGATTGTTCCCCCAAATCGGCGCTGAATAACTCATCCCCCGCTTCGATTGGCAAGTCACACGTTTCCGGACGAACATTTGCAAGATACATGCGCCGCTTTATTTTGCCGAGATACTGTGTGCGGGCAACGATTTCCTGACCGGGATAACAGCCTTTCTGAAAGCTTATCCCGCCGAGGGCATCCAGGTTCACCATCTGTGGCACGAATTGTTCCTGGGTCGCGGGTAGGATGTGGGGAATACCTGCCCGGATTTCCAGCCAGTCCCAACAGGGCTTCCCTACCGGCGTCGCATTCCTGCTCAAATCTTCCCATATCGTGGACGCCTGCTCCGGAAGAATGAGGAGTTGAAAGCGATCCTCTGCAAGACGAATGATGCTTCCTCTTTCGCCATGCCTCACTCCCAGCGGCGCGGCAGGAATTTCCCCCAGGATCTCCCTTAACAAAGCCGCGCTGTGGCAGCCCGCAACACCTACGCGGACCCAGGCTCCGCTGCTGTCCGCCAATTTGACCCTGGCCCGCAGCACATACATGGCAAGGCGCTTCTGGATCCCCGCGAGCAACATTGCAGGCAACTGCATGAGATAACCGTCATCAATCGCGCGCAAAATAAGAAAAGTCGCGAGAATTCTGCCTTTTGGATTGCAATAACTTCCATAGGAGGCTGCTGAGGCAGTGACACGTCTTATATCGCAACTCAATTGTCCTTGCAGAAAAGTTTCCGCATCCTCTCCCCAAAAGTGAATCAGACCAAAATGAGAAAGATCACTCAGCACGTTGGCAGATCGGGTACTCTCAAGTTCGGCAGCAGCATTGCCGTAGCTGACAATGCAGTCTGCCCGAAAAATCGCACCATGGCTTTGCAGGTAGGAGTGCCAGACAGGATTCATATAAAGGCAGATGCTCGAAGAATGCCCGAAAAAGGGTTAATTATAAAGCATACACTCCAGCCGGGTGGCAAACTGCCCGCGCTGAGACAATAGTTCATCAATATTTTAAAACATGCAACCCGTTATGCAACTGCAAGCCGTTATGCAACCCCCTGCGCCTTTCCTCGTCGTCCACCTGAAATCATCCCGAACGTTAGGAGTAGTGCTCGGCTTCACGCACTTTGTGGCTATTGTACTGTTGTGGCCCTTGATGATACCCCATTCAGTCAAATTGACGGGCTCCGCTTTGCTCGTCATCAGCCTTGTTTTCTACCTGAGGCGCTACGCATTGTTGCGCTCGCCGGACTCCGTTTCCAGTCTCGGAGTAACTGATGAAATGGTATGCATCCTGAATACCCGCGATGGCGGACGGATCGCTTGTGCCTTGCTTGGCAGCAGTTTCGTCGCACCCTATCTGACCGTGCTCGACTTGAACCCCCTGAAAATCGATAAAACAGACGCGTCCCCGCGACAGTTGAGCCGATACTTTTCGCGCAGTATTGTAATCCTTCCCGATGGAATAAACCCGGAGGAGTTCAGGCAGTTACGGGTGCTATTGCGGTGGAAGTGGAGAAACCGGAGAGGTGAATTGAGCCGGCCTGAATAGCCGGCTGCTTCTGTAATAATCCGTATCAATTACTGCGAATTTGTTCAAGGATTGCACCCCTGGCAAAATGCGTTCTCTCGGCTTTCTGCCAGCCGCCGAAGGCTTCATCGACGGTAAATAATTCCAGCGCGGGAAACTGCTTAGCATATTTAGCGCTTACCTGTTTATCCCGCGGGCGCAAATAGTGGCCCCCTACGATATCCTGCGCCTGGGGCGTATAAAGGTAGTCGACATAGGCAGCCGCCACCTCGCGCCCGCCTTTGCCGTCCCCGACCGCCGCTGAGTCCACTATGCTCACAGCCGGCTCAACCATTATGGAGGTCGATGGCGTAATTATTTCAAACCCATCTGCCTTTCCATCTGCCCTTCCTTGCATTGCCAGATGAGCTTCATTTTCCCATACCAGCAATACGTCACCCACCCCGCGCTCCACAAAAGCAGTGATGGCTGCTTCCATCCGCCCTGCTTCAGTATCCGGCTGTATTACGTTGGCAAGCAGTCTCCGCACAAAGTCCAGTGCCCTTGCTTCGTTGCCGCCCGGTTGCCTGAGCGCATATCCCCATGCGGCCAGATAACCCCATCGACCACTTACGGAAATTCTGGGGTCGGGCATGACAACTTCTATTTCCAGGTGTAAAAGGTCATCCCAGTCGTTCACCTCTTTGGGATTACCCTTGCGCACGAGGAAGACAATCGTGGAGGTATAGGGCGATGCACGGGACAAATTGCCGGTGGTATCATGTGAGAGAAACTTGCTCATCGAAGGCGCAATGAACCGGTTTTTTTCGCCCAGCTTTGCAGCGTCATAAGATAACGCGAGAGTTGTAACATCCAGACCGTCTAGCGTTACATGCACCGGCTTTCCTGATTTGCTCAGTGCCTGTCCGACGCTCACATCTACACCTGTACGTGCTTTCCAGTGCTCAGCAAATGAATGGTTTAAATCGGCGTACACTTCCGCCGCGGGGGGCGAAGGCTCATAAGCGGAGTGAGAGGACTTGTTCAGTGTCGCGTAGGCGCCCCCGAGGCTGATCAGTGAGATGAACAGGCTGACAGCAAGACGGGGAGAGTTATTGAAAGGCATTTTTTATTCCTCCAATGCAAAGGATCAAGGAATGAAATTTAGCATCGGCGTCACCCTGCTCAAACCAAGAAAAAATGAATAGCTTATCAACGGGGAGCGTCATCGGTGCATCCCGCTCGTTTACGTCTCCTGTCCTTCCTGCCCGTGGGTGACAGACGCCCTTTCCCTCGATTGGTTATGCATAAAAATGTATAAACAAATGAATTAATATTGGTTCACTGGGAAAAACAGAACTGATAACTTTCAGGTGTGGTTATTCTCCGTTGTTGTTGTGATTTTCAAGGCGCTGGCCATCGGCTCGCGCCTTTTCTTTATCGCACCCCTGGGAAAAGCCATAATGATTTTTCAATCAAAGTTCCGCACCCCATCACCGCTCGAACCGATCACGACAATAACAGGCTACAGGCTTATAAATATGAACTTTCAACAATTGCGCATCATCCATGAGACGGTTCGCCAGAATTATAATCTGACCGAAGCGGCCAACGCCTTGTTTACCTCCCAGTCCGGCGTCAGCAAACACATCAAGGACCTGGAAGATGAATTGGGCGTCGAGTTGTTCGTGCGCAAAGGCAAGCGGCTGCTCGGCTTGACCAATCCGGGCAAGGAGCTGATAGAGATTGTCGAGCGCATCCTTCTGGATGCAAAGAATGTCAAGCGCCTGGCTGAGCAGTTCAGCAAGCGAGATAAAGGACGGCTGACCATCGCCACTACGCACACGCAGGCACAGTATGCACTCCCCACGGTGGTCACGCAATTCAAGAAAACCTTTCCCCAGGTGCATCTCGTCCTGCACCAGGCCAGCCCCGGCGAGATCGTATCGATGCTGCTGGATGGAGTGGCCGATATCGGCATTGCCACCGAAGCATTGGAGAGTGTTGCAGAACTGGCCTCTTTTCCTTATTACTCGTGGCACCACGCTGTCATTGTGCCGCACGGACACCCGTTGGAAGCAATACAGCCGCTCACGCTTGAAGCCATTGCAGAGTTCCCGGTCATCACTTATCACGAAGGCTTTACCGGCCGGGCGGGAATTGATCAGACGTTTGCCAGGGCAGGATTAGTGCTGGACATCGCCATGTCCGCACTCGATGCAGACGTCATTAAAACGTACGTGGAACTGGGGCTGGGGGTAGGTCTTGTTGCGTCAATGGCCTTCAATCCCGTGCGGGACACCCGGCTGACTCTGCTGGACAGTTCACACCTGTTCGAGCAAAACACCACAAATATCTCGATCCGCCGTGGCCATTACCTGCGGGGATACGCCTATCGATTCATCGAGCTTTGCCTTCCTTCCCTGACGGAAGCTGCTATTCGGGCGGGCGTGAGGCCGCGAGCGGGAGTGGAACTCGGCGACTGACTGCTGGAATGATCTGGAAAACCATTTGAACCCGCAGGAGATACGGCTTTCTCAAGTGGAATACTCCTATACATCTTCCCCCAGAAACCCGCCGCTCTGATGCTCCCAGAGCCCGGCATAGAGACCCTTCAGTGCGATCAGGCTTTGATGCGTTCCTTCCTCTACGATCCCGCCCTTGTCGATCACGATCAACCGATCCATGGCCGCAATGGTCGACAGGCGATGCGCTATTGCGATCACCGTCTTCCCCTCCATCAATCGGTAGAGGCTCGACTGGATGACTGACTCCACTTCAGAGTCCAGCGCGCTGGTAGCTTCGTCAAGCAGAAGAATCGGTGCGTTTTTCAGCATTACCCTCGCTATGGCGATCCGCTGGCGCTGGCCGCCCGAAAGCTTTATCCCGCGCTCCCCTACATGTGCATCATAGGCGTAGCGTCCCGCAGGGTCTGTCAGGCCCATGATGAAATCATGCGCCTCCGCCTTTTTTGCAGCGGCGATCGTTTCCGCATCGGTTGCGTCAGGTCGTCCATACGCGATGTTGTCCCTTACCGAACGATGCATGAGGGACGTATCCTGTGTAACCATGCCGATATTGGCGCGCAAACTGTCCTGCGTAACATACCGGATGTCCTGCCCGTCGATCAGTATGCGCCCCTCCTCCACATCATAAAAGCGAAGCAGCAAGTTGACGAGAGTGGATTTGCCCGCGCCCGAGCGTCCGACCAGACCGATCTTTTCGCCCGGCCTGATATGCAGCGAAAGATGATCTATTACGGGGACGTCACTCCCGTAACAGAAAACCACATCCTCAAACCGGATATCGGCGTTTTTAATCTGAAGACGTTTTGCATCGGGATGGTCGGTCACCAGGTGGGGACGTGACAAGGTGGTGATTCCATCGCGTACGGTACCTACCTGTTCGAACAATGAAGTCATTTCCCACATGACCCAATGCGACATCCCGTTAAGCCGCAACGACATGGCGCCGACGGCCGCCACCGCACCTACGCCGATCTGCCCATCCACCCACAGGAGCAAAGCAACCGCAACCACGCTGATAATAAGGCTTGCCCCCATCACCTGGTTCACAGTCTCAAATTGAGTGATCAACCTCATCTGGCCATGTACCGTCCCCAGAAACTCCTGCATCGCCAGTTTGGCATAACCGGCCTCCCTGCCGGCGTGAGAGAAGAGTTTTACGGTGGCGATATTGGTATAAGCATCACTGATGCGTCCCGTCATCAAGGCGCGCGCATCCGCCTGAGATTGGGATACCCGACTGAGCTTGGGCACAAAATAGCGCAGTGCGCAGATATAGAGAGCGAACCACCCCCCAAAAGGTATCAATATCCAGAGATTGAACGTGCCCACCACGGCAACCAGGGTAAAAAAGTAAATCGTTACATAGACAAGTATATCGCCGAGAATAAAGCAGACATCGCGCAGCGCGAGAGCGGTTTGCATCACCTTGGCCGCCACCCGCCCGGCAAATTCGTCCTGATAGAAATGCATGCTCTGGTTCAGCATCAGCCGGTGAAAATTCCAGCGCAGGCGCATCGGAAAATTCCCGCCCAACACCTGATGCTTGACGAGGTTCTGTATACCGACCAACAGGGGACTTGCAACCAGCAGTCCAGCGAACAGAAGAAGCATGTTCCGCTCCTGTTCCCATAGAAGAGAGGGCGGTATCTGGTTGAGCCAGTCGACTACTTTTCCCAGCATCGCGAACAATAAGGCTTCAAACGCACCGATTGATGCGGTAAGCAGTGTCATCGCCACCAGGTATCGCCTTACGCCCTCGGTTGCTTCCCAGATAAAGGTAAAAAAACCTTTTGGGGGAATCCTGTCGATGGGATCGGGATAAGGGTAAATCAGTTTCTCGAAATAGCTGAGCATTTAAACCACTGTAGGCAATCTATAGCGAATCATGCCAAATCTGGTGTGACCAGATTCGATCTTTGCTGGACCGTGTGACCACCATGGGAAGGAGATATTCCGCCTGCTGTCTGAACACTTCCCGAAATCGAGGCAAGATATACAATAACATTGTTCTCCACCGCACTCTCGATCAATCACTATCTGCGACTATCCATGCCTGGCGCTTATGCACACCTCACCATGGTAAACCTGGCCAAGGAACCGGACCGGCTTGAAAAGCAGGAATTTCCTCCGGAAGCAATTATTTCGGTATTGGATTACTTCCGTTTCTGTGAGCTTGGCGCGGTCAGCCCTGATTATCCCTACCTGGACATTGCTCACTCCAGTGCTGGCGAGTGGGCGGATCGGATGCACTACCAGAGAACCGGCGACATGATCAAAGCGGGGGTCGAGTGGATCAAAAGACTCGATGGAGCACCCCGGCAAAAAGCATTTTCATGGCTCCTGGGATACACCAGCCATGTCGTTACTGATACGACGATTCATCCTGTCATCGAACTCAAGGTGGGTGAATACCGGAAGAACAAGGACAAGCACCGGATATGCGAAATGCATCAGGATGCCTATATCTTCCAGCGATTGAATCTCGGTGAGATAGGCCTGGCGGAACATCTGGATTCCGGAATCTGGGGCTGCTGCGATAAACCTGGCAGCGGAAAACTCGATT
This sequence comes from Nitrosospira sp. TNL300, assembly GCF_055385915.1. NCBI lineage: Bacteria > Pseudomonadati > Pseudomonadota > Betaproteobacteria > Nitrosomonadales > Nitrosomonadaceae > Nitrosospira > Nitrosospira sp. TNL300. The sequence continues at coordinate 1,966,183 of NZ_AP041005.1, forward strand.
CCGTCATCACACGCACGTGGCAGAGCATGCTTGAAACCTGTTATGCCGGCGCCTACCAAACCGACCCTCCCATCATCGACAACTGGCACGGCGCATTCAAGTTCATTGTCGACAAAGCGGAAGAAGGCCATGTGCTTCCTCCTTTTGCGCGGCATGTCGCCGCCAACATCGGTTTGACCTACCCTGCGGTTGACGATCTCGACCCCCAATATCTGGAAAACCTTGCGACCCCGCTTGAACGGATGAGCTATGATGCGATATTTGATCGTGCCCTGGAGAACGTTCTTGCCACCTGGTCGCTCATTGCCAAGGCCGTCTTTGAAAACGACAATAGCTACGTGACGGCCGTGGTGAATTGCAATCTGGATACAGGAAAAGACGATCAGGGCAACCATATCCATTGGAAAAAGGTTGTCTCATGAGCAGACGTCCTACCGGTATCCGTGTCAGCGTAACTATTGTGCTTGTGCTATCGCTCGTTGCAGGCTGCGCTCCTACCTCAAAGCCCCCCAACAGCGAAGAAATGTTTATCAAAGCCTCCGCGTTGACCAAGCTTGCCACCGCGGTAGAATCTACTGTCCGCTACAAGAATCCCCCGCCCGGGCTCGATGAAAAGGAATTGCTCATGCGGGCAACACAACATGACCCGGCGCTGTTACAAAACTTTAAAGGCTATAAGGTGAGAGTGCTGCGCCAGGACAAGCACTCGGTCGTGCTGGTTTGCGATGCCTCCGGGCAGCACGCCCTTCTCGAAGACGCAGGATGTTCCGGACGCATGGATCGTCATCGCTGGATGGGAAAGCAGCCATGCGAGTTTTCGATCGATACGAAAGAGGTCTGTACGAAAAATTTAACCAATTAGCGTTCAGGACTTGCTAGCTAGAGCGGCAAGTAGTTTCCTGGCTGCATCCGTTATTTTTGATAAATCACCTTCGCGACAATCAAAGTAATTCCTGTATTTCATATACGTCGGAAGGCCGGCTGTATAGAGGTAAATAGGAAAAATGATGTCCTCGCCAGTTTCACGGCTTCTTATCCACGCAATGTTGTATTCCTCCTTGCACATCTTGGAACACAGGTAGTCTGGAGATAGCAGAGCGACCATCTTGCGGCATTTATCCAAATTTTCGAATATCGCAGGCTGCCATGCTGCACCGACATTAATCTCCTTACGGTCCACAAATATGCGAATATTCGGTCGAGACTTGCGAAGCGCAAATTCCAAAGCATCAGTTTCGGCTGCATTCGCTCTTGAATAACTTATGAAAACATCGTAACCATTACCATCTTCAGGAACTTTTCTCTGTCCGGGGATCCTTGCCGAGGCTACTCGTCCTGCCCTTGTGGAAAAGTTATGTAGATATTCGAGTAACTGCTTGAACTCGTCTTCGCTATAGTTTTGCAAATGATTCTTTTTCTGAGTACTTCGGCTAAATAATACCGGGGAAAAAGAGCTTTCATATTGATCTTTCTTGTTAGAAAACACCTCACTTGCATCTAGTGATTGAGCCCTTGATTTAACAATAATCTTGATCTGTTCTAATGGCAGACCTCTTTTTAGCCAATGAAAAGCAGCATCAAACAACGGAGTTAATATCTCTGCAATAGAATAGTTTTGATCCCCCGCTGCGACGAGGGGTAACGCCACAGTTTTGATGTCTGGCTTCTCGGCAATAATAGGAATCAGCGCGCGAAATATGTCTCCCACGACTTCTGATGGACTTCCACGACTAAGGGGTTCAAAACACAAGATTCGTTTAAATTTTAATCCTGAATTTTGTGACGTGAACTCCTTGGATAACCAGCAGGAAAAGCTAGCTCTAAGATCAACATCTTTATCCTCGGCCAAGGCGGCTACTGAGAGGCCTTTGCGATCCAATACGCTAATCAAAGAACCGGGTGTCGGAGTATAGTCATCCGGAAATGCCGAAACAATGAGAAGGTCAAATCCTTGATGTACCTCAAGGGTTGTAAGATCACCTTGGTACAACTCGATACGTTTTTTACCAGAAATCTCAATAGAATCTAGAAATTTCATTTGATAAAGGGGAACCTCAGGTGGGGAATTGTGAACGTTTCAACACCGTATCCCTCGCTTCCGGCAGCAACTCCGGATAATCCTTGCTGTAGTGCAGGCCGCGGCTTTCATGGCGCAGCATGGCGCTTTGCACGATCAGATCCGCGGTATCCACCAGGTTGCGCAATTCCAGCAGATCGTTGGTGACGTGGAAATTCGCGTAGTATTCGCTGATCTCTTCACGTAAAAGATGGATGCGGTGCTGCGCGCGTTGTAAACGTTTAGTGGTGCGGACGATACCGACATAACTCCACATGAAGCGCCGCAATTCGTCCCAGTTATGGGAAATGACAATTTCCTCATCGGCATTGGTCACGCGGCTTTCATCCCATGGCGGCAATGCGGTGATGGGCTCAGGTGTCTGCTGCATGATGTCCCGCGCCGCGGCCTGTCCGAATACCAGGCACTCCAGCAGTGAATTGCTCGCCAGGCGATTGGCTCCGTGCAGACCGGTGTGCGCGGTTTCGCCAATTGCATAAAGATTGTCCAGATCAGTCTTCCCGTTCCAGCCGGTGACAACACCGCCACACGTATAGTGAGCCGCAGGCACGACGGGAATCGGCTCTCTGGTGATATCGATGCCGAATTCCAGGCAGCGCTGGTAAATGGTCGGAAAATGCTCCTTCAGGAAGTCTGCCGGCTTGTGTGAAATATCCAGGTACACACAGTCGAGCCCGCGCTTCTTCATTTCGAAGTCGATGGCGCGCGCCACGATGTCACGCGGCGCAAGTTCCGCGCGCTCATCGTGCGCGGGCATGAAACGGGTGCCATCGGGCAGTTTCAGCAGTCCTCCCTCGCCTCGCACCGCTTCGCTGATGAGGAACGATTTGGCGTGAGGATGATAAAGGCAAGTGGGATGAAACTGGATGAACTCCATATTCGCTATGCGACAGCCTGCACGCCAGCCCATGGCGATGCCATCGCCGGTCGAGGTATCCGGATTGGTGGTGTAGAGATAGACTTTGCCCGCTCCGCCCGTTGCCAGCACGGTGTTGCTCGCCGCTATGGTGCGCACCCTCCCTTCCCTGCTGTCCAGCACGTAAGCGCCAAGGCAGCGATTGCCATTCCTGCCGGAGCACTCACCACGGCCGGCCAGTTTGGCGCTGGTGATCAGATCGATCGCGACATGGTACTCCAGCACGGTGATATTCGGGTGGGCATGCGCTCTTTCGATCAGGGTCAATTGCACTGCCCTCCCGGTCGCATCCGCCGCATGAATGATGCGGCGCACGCTATGCCCGCCTTCACGGGTCAGGTGATAGCCGGTCCCGTTGCCGCCATCGCGCGTGAAAGGCACTCCCTGATCGATCAGCCATTGGACCGCCTGGGGACCATTTTCCACTACATATCGCGTCACCTCTTCGTTGCAGAGACCTGCGCCTGCGACGAGAGTATCGTGGAGGTGAGCTTCGGGCGAATCTTCTTCCGATAACGTCGCGGCGATTCCTCCCTGCGCCCATCCGCTTGCTCCATCAAGCAGCGCACGCTTGGTGATGAGGCCTACTTTCCTGTTTTGTGCCAGATTGAGCGCAAGGGTGAGCCCGGCCAGGCCGCTGCCAATTATCAGGGTATCGAAATTAAGCTGTGGCACTGATCGTCGTTATTTTGTTCTTGTGAGCAGGGAATGATAACAGACCTGACGAATGCTTTTATGGCGGCAAAGTCAATAGGTCAAAGTCGATTTCAGAGTCGATTGATCTTCGATCTTCCGCCTCACTTCATTCTTCCCATAGACGCTGGGCGATTTTAACTCCAATCAACGAAGATCAATCGACTCTGATTACCGGGCAATAATGATTGATGGTTCCTTGTTCGATCTCCAGTGTACTGTGATGAATGGCGTAGCGCGCCTCCAGGGTCGTCCTGATGCTGTCCATGAAAAGATCGCCAGGGTATCCATCTGGCATGACGAGGTGGACAGTGAGCGCGCTCTCGGTCGTACTCAGGCCCCATATATGCAGGTCATGTACATCCGCCACACCCGGCTGGTCGCGCAGAAAAGCTTCGATCGCGGCAATGTCGATATGCGGAGGTACGGCGCTTAGCGCAAGCTGAACCGAGTCGCGCAGAAGACCCCATGTATTGAAGATAATGACGGCAACGACCATCAGACTGATCACCGGGTCGAACCAATACCATTGCGTGAAAAGGATCGCCACCCCAGATACCAGAACGCCGGCCGAAACCGCGGCATCTGCCGCCATGTGCAGGAAGGCGCCGCGAATATTCAGGTCCTCCTTGCTCCCCTTCAAAAACAGCCAGGCAGACAGGCCGTTGATCAGAAGACCGGCGGTCGCGACGACTGCAACGGTGAGGCCCGCTACCAGCGGAGGTTGCGAAAACCGCTGAAAAGCTTCCCAGGCAATTGCACCGCATGCCACCAGGAGAAGAACAGCATTTGCCAGCGCGGCGAGTATCGAAGTGCTGCGCAAACCATAGGTATAACGTTCGCTGGGGGCCTTGCGGCTCAAAATCGCCGCGCCCCAGGCTAACGCAAGCCCGAGCACATCCGATAAATTATGCCCTGCATCTGCCATGAGTGCCGTCGAGTTGGCGGCAAAACCGTAACCGAACTCAACTACGACAAAGCCGGCGTTCAAGGCGATGGCAATAACGAACGCACGTCCATGATTGCGTGCGGGAGAATGATTGTGGTATCCGGAGTGCCCGATATGAGATGGCATGCTGGAAAAACCGTGTCCGCGACTGTGATGACTCCCCATCTGCCTCAATCTGGATGAAAGACGCGTAATCCGACAATGATAGCAACAATCCATCCCTATTCCTGCTCCGCCATCCCCCGTCTCCTTCCCGGCCCTGAATTTTATGTCTGCTAGCGTACAGAATGTGAAGCGGTGGCTGGCGCACATTATGCGCTAGCGGGTTTGACGAGGCTTTATCGATCCCGAAAAATTTTCCAAAACGGAAGAGGAGACGACCATGTTTTTATACACGGAAACCGATCAGAATCTGAAAGCCTGTATCGATGCATGCGACCATTGTCATCGCACCTGCCTGCAAATGGCCATGAACCATTGCCTGGAGTCAGGTGGCAAACATGTCGAGGCCGACCACCTCCGGCTGATGATGAATTGTGCGGAAATCTGCCAGACGTCACTGAATTTCATGCTCAGCGGCTCCCGATTCAGCCCCAAAGTCTGTGGCGCCTGTGCCGAAATTTGTGACGCCTGTGCTAAAAGTTGCGAACAGCTGGATGGGATGGAAGAGTGTGTGCAAGCCTGCCGCCAGTGCGCAGAGCACTGCCGCAAGATGGCAGCATAAAGGCATGATCAAGGCCTGTCGGCACTTGTTTCGCGGGAGCGAAACAAGTGCCGACAGGCCTTGAATCTGGCATGTATTCTATCTGTTGGAATAACCACATTTTCAACTGAACTAATTTATACTACGCGTTGTCTGTTCACACAGACCGCGGACGATGGACCGGTGCGTAATTCCCGATGGGCTCCTGAACGGGTATACTTGGCTGAGCTGCCTTATAATGAAGCAGTTATAGCTAAGAGATTCGTTAATTCAGGAATTGGGCGGCATGGGTGACCGGGAAATCGATCAGCAACTGGTGGAACGCGCGCAACACGGCGACAAGCAGGCCTTCGATCTTCTGGTGATCAAGTACCAGCGCAAGCTTGCCCGTCTCCTTTCGCAATTCATCCGGGATGCGTCGGAAGTAGAGGATGTGACCCAGGAAGCCTTTATCAAGGCTTACCGCGCACTGCCGTCATTCCGTGGAGACAGTGCGTTTTATACCTGGTTGTACAGGATAGGCATCAATACTGCCAAGAATTTTCTGGTGGCTCAAGGACGGCGGGCGCCTACCACCACGACAGGATTTGACAACGAAGAGGCCGAAGGCTTTGAAGAAGCCAGCCAACTGCGCGAGATGAATACGCCCGAGAGCGAACTGACAAGCAAACAGATCGCTCAAACGGTGAACCAAACACTGGAAGAATTGCCTGAAGAACTGCGTACGGCAATTACGTTGAGAGAAATCGAGGGACTGAGCTATGAGGAAATCGCAGCGATCATGAGTTGCCCTATCGGCACGGTCCGTTCGCGAATATTTCGTGCACGGGAAGCAATAGCAGAAAAACTGCGTCCCTTGCTGGGGACTGGTAAAGATAAGAGGTGGTAATATGCAAGAGAAAATATCGGCATTGATGGATGGTGAACTGGATGCAGACGATGCGTCGGTAGTGATTGAGCAATTCAGGAGCGCGGAGGAGTTACGGGAGCGCTGGGTTGCTTACCACCTGATCAGCGATGCGTTGGGTCAATCGGAGATCAAGCCACTCGATATTACGCGGCGAGTTAACGCAAGACTGATAGCAGAACCTACGGTATCCACGGTATCAAGCGCAACGTTGCTTCATCCGACCCCGAAGCGCAGGCCGGGAGCTTATGCCGCTGCGGCCTCCATCGCAGCAGCAATGGTGGGTGGGTGGATAATTCTGCAAACGACGCAAGAGTCGGATCTTCTGAGGCAGAATCTGGCCGATAACCGGACGTCGCCCTCGACTTCTGCGGCCACTGTAGCGCCCGTTGCCACTTATCCTGTAATTCCCGCCAAAGCTTCCATCGCCGCGTCTGAGTCTGCGCAAATCAACGACTATCTCCTGGCGCATCGGCAATTCTCGCCTAGCACCACAATACAGGGGGCAGTTCCTTTCATGCGTACATCGGCGGAAAGCGCGCGATAACGTCCACAGATGACACAGGTTTCACTGTCTTCCCTGTTGCTGACAGTCCTCGTCCAATCCGCATTCGCGCAAAATCCCTCCAGTTCATCCCCCTCATCTCCCGAGGCGCTTAACTGGCTGCAAAAGATTGCCACCGCGCCGCGCCATTACAATTATGTCGGGACATTCGTCTATTCGTCTGACGATCAGATAGAAACATCGCGCATCATCCATCTGGTGAATGAGGAAGGTGAGCAGGAAAAAAGCGTGGTGCTGGATGGTCCTCCACGTGAGATTATCCGCAACAACGATGAAATGAGATGTTATCTGCCGGAAAGCAAGACCGTGGTGACGGAAAAACGCTGGTTGCGAAAAGTTTTTCCCGCGCTGCTGCCTCAGCCGCTGATCAATCTCGACGACAACTATATCGTCAAAAAGGGCAAGCAGGAGCGGGTCAGCGATTATGCCAGCCAGGTCATCGAGCTGGAGCCCAGGGATGACAAGCGTTATGGCCAGAAATTGTGGATGGATCCCAATACCGGCCTGTTGCTGAAAGCCGCCGTAATGGATAAAGGCCGGGTGGTGGAACAATTTGTATTCACCGACCTGAAAATTGGCGGTGAAATAGACAAGGATCTGTTGAAATCCAAATATTCGGGTCAAGCTGCCGAATGGCGCAAGACAAATCTTGTCTCCTCAACACAGGGTAGCGGGAAACTTGGCTGGCATGTCAAAGACCCGCCTCCGGGATTCAAAAAGATTGTGGAAATGAAACGTAATCTCTCCGGTAAATCACGTCCTGTTGCGCATATTGCTCTCTCGGATGGTCTTGCTGCCGTGTCGGTATTTATCGAGCCCCATTTGGGGGAAGCTTCTTCTCCGGACGAGGGTCTCTACCACAGCCGCGGCGCGATCAATATCTATACACGTACTCTCGGCGATAACAGGGTAACTGCCATAGGCGAAGTACCGCCAGCCACCGTAATGCAAATCGGCAATTCTGTTACCAGTCGTTAGGTCATCAAGACACGCCGGCTGCGGCCTGGACTGAATGCGGTCCTGGTACTACTATCCCATTATCTTGGACAGATGGATGAATGTTCACCCGTTTCTACTCCATGGAAGAAAAAGTATGATTGCTAAATTTTTACTGGTGGTGCTGCTTGGATTATCCACGAGTGCGTTTGCGGAGGCGCCAGCGCGCGAATTGCCGGATTTTACCGGGTTGGTCGAAAGAGAAGGGCCTTCGGTCGTAAATATCAGCACCGTTCAATCAGGCAACGCAGCCACGGAACGTGCTTTCCCGGGAATGCCGAACATACCCGAGGATGATCCGTTTTTCGAGTTTTTCCGGAGACACATGCAGCCTCATGGAGGAATGCCACGAGATTTCGAATCCAAATCGGTGGGTTCCGGCTTCATTATCAGTTCGGACGGCTACATTCTGACAAATACCCATCTGGTGGATGGAGCCGATGAAATCAATGTGAAACTTACGGACAAGCGGGAGTTCCGGGCAAAGCTGATTGGCGCGGACCGGAAAACGGACATTGCTCTCCTCAAGATCGATGCTACCGGGCTGCCGAAAGTCACCCAGGGTGATCCCAACAAAATGAAGGTGGGAGAATGGGTGGTAGCGATCGGATCACCCTTCGGCTTTGAAAACAGCGTTACTGCCGGGATTGTCAGCGCCAAAGGACGCTCTCTGGCGCAGGAAAATTTCGTGCCCTTCATCCAGACCGATGTCGCGATCAACCCCGGGAATTCCGGCGGACCGCTGTTCAATATGAACGGTGAGGTGGTCGGCGTCAATTCCCAAATTTACAGCCGCACCGGCGGATTCATGGGTTTGTCATTCGCCATTCCCATCGATGTTGCCCGGGATATATCAAATCAGCTGATTGCAAGCGGCAGGGTGAGCCGGGGCAGAATCGGCGTGCTGATTCAGGAAATCACAAAGGAGCTTGCGGAATCGTTCGGTTTACCCAAGCCAGCCGGCGCGCTGGTAGCTTCTGTCCAGAAAGGCGGCCCGGCAGACAAGGCAGGCATTCAAGCACGGGATGTCATTCTCAAGTTCGACGGCAAGACCGTGAATTCCTCGGGCGATCTGCCGCGCATAGTTGGCTCGACCAAGCCGGGCACGAAAGTGCAGATGCAGGTGTGGCGGAATGGATCGACCAAGGAGCTCACGATCACAGTGGATGAGCTTCCAGAGGATGAAAAACCAGCCGCGCGTTCTGGAAAGGGAGGCAAGATGCCGAGTGCAGCGAATCGCATCGGCTTGAGCCTGATCGAGCTGACTTCGGATCAGAAGAAGGAACTGGAAACTGAAAGCGGGCTTCTGGTCGAAGATATGGTGCCCGGTATCGCAAGCCGCGCGGGGGTCAGACCCGGCGATGTCATTCTGAGCATCAATAATCAGGATGTCAAAACGGTTGATCAATTCAACCAGTTGCTCAACAAGGTCGAGAAAGGACGCAATATTGCCCTGCTGGTCAAACGCGGCGATACCGCCACCTTCATCACCATGAAGATGAATGGTGAAAGCAAATAAATGGCTGCTCCCGATCCTGATTTCCCTGTCTTGCTGACAGTGTATGGCCGGGAGCACTGTCACCTCTGCCAGGACATGCTCGCAGCCCTGCAGGAATTGAAGCCAGGCTATCCTTTTCAGCTCGAAGTCGTGGATGTGGATAGCGACAGCGATCTGCAATCACGCTACGGGCAACGCGTTCCGGTGTTGATGGCCGGAAACAGGGAAATTTGCCACTATCACCTCGACCTGAATGCGTTTGCCCGGATATTTCAGCGAATCGAAAAATAGCACCCCGTTCTTTTGTGGAAGCGATGGTCGCCTTCTTCCCCGACGATAAAGGGGAAGAAGACGATCCGGCAGGTGCTTATTTCCTCAAAATTCGCTAAAATGTCCGTCTTGAACAAGAATTTGCAGGGACCGGATACACGTGCGACCAGAGGGCCACGCCATGAGAGGGCACACCATGTGCCCTTTTTTGATTGCCGGTGAATTCCGGCGTCGTCCTGTTATTACCCTCTTCCCTTGCCATCCCGATCCCTGATGCAGCACATCCGCAACTTTTCCATCATCGCCCATATCGATCACGGCAAGTCCACGCTCGCGGACCGTATCATCCATTTATGCGGAGGGCTGTCCGACCGGGAAATGGAAGAACAGGTGCTGGACTCGATGGAACTGGAGCGCGAGCGCGGAATCACCATCAAGGCGCAGACGGCGGCTCTGGAATACAAATCCCGTGATGGCAGCAGCTATCTCCTGAATCTGATCGATACACCCGGCCACGTCGACTTCTCCTATGAAGTATCGCGCTCGCTCGCAGCCTGCGAGGGAGCCCTCCTGGTGGTTGATGCTTCCCAGGGCGTGGAAGCCCAAACCGTTGCGAATTGCTACACCGCAATCGAACAGGGCGTGGAAGTCATACCAGTGCTGAACAAGATCGATCTGCCCGCCGCCGAACCGGAACGCGTCATCAAGGAAATTGAAGATATCATCGGCATAGAAGCCCAGGATGCCGTGCGGGCAAGCGCAAAAACCGGTTTCGGTGTGGAGGATATCCTGGAAACGGTCATTTTGCGTATCCCCCCGCCGAAAGGGAATCCGGAAGCACCCCTGAAGGCCCTTATCATCGATTCCTGGTTCGACAACTATGTGGGCGTGGTAATGCTGGTGCGGGTAATGGATGGGGTATTGAGACCTAAGGACAGAATATTGCTGATGGCGAGTAAAACTGTCCACCTGTGTGAACAGGTGGGCGTATTTACGCCCAAATCCAGAAACCGGGAATCTCTCAGCGCCGGTGAAGTGGGCTTCATCATTTCCGGAATCAAGGAGCTGAAGTCTGCCAAGGTCGGCGATACGGTAACACTCGCTGACCGCCCCGCTCCCCAACCGCTGCTCGGCTTCAAGGAGATCAAACCGCAGGTGTTCGCCGGACTCTACCCCGTGGAATCCAACCAGTACGATGCCCTGCGCGATGCGCTGGAGAAGCTGAAACTCAATGATTCCTCATTGCAATACGAGCCGGAAACGTCTCAGGCGTTGGGGTTTGGTTTTCGCTGCGGCTTTCTCGGACTCCTTCATCTCGATATCGTACAGGAAAGACTGGAGCGGGAATACGACATGAACCTCATCACCACCGCGCCAACGGTGGTGTATCAGGTCGTGCTGCGCGATGGAACGGTCATTGAAATCGAAAACCCGTCCAGACTGCCTGATCTCTCAAAAATAGAGCAGATTCGGGAACCGATCATTACGGCAACCATCCTCGTCCCGCAGGAATATGTCGGATCGGTCATTACGCTTTGCATCAGCAAGCGGGGAATCCAGAAGAATATGCAATATATGGGCAGGCAGGTCATGCTGACCTATGAAATTCCGCTCAATGAAGTCGTCATGGATTTCTTCGACAGGTTAAAATCGACTAGCCGCGGCTACGCTTCACTTGATTATGAATTCAAGGAGTTCAGGGCTTCCGATCTCGTCAAGCTGGATATCCTCATCAATGGCGAACGCGTGGACGCCTTGTCGCTGATTGTGCATCGCGCGAGCAGCCAGTACCGCGGACGGGAACTCGCGCAGAAAATGCGCGAACTGATTCCCCGGCAGATGTTCGATATCGCTGTTCAAGCCGCCATAGGCTCGCACATTATCGCCAGGGAAAGTATCAAGGCGTTGCGCAAGAATGTGCTGGCCAAATGCTATGGCGGCGATATCACGCGTAAACGCAAGCTTCTGGAAAAGCAGAAAGCCGGTAAAAAGCGCATGAAGCAAGTCGGTAATGTCGAGATTCCACAGGAAGCGTTTCTCGCGATTCTGCAGGTTGGAGAAAAGTAGTTCAAACAATACGAGGCCTTCAACAAGCGGCACATGTTCACCGGAAAAATCCCGTTTCCGGTCGGGCAATGGACTGTCCACCCGAAGGGAATAAGAGGAACAAGATGAACTTTCCGCTCATTATGCTGATATTGCTGCTGATCACCGGCAGTATCGCCCTGCTCGATCGTATCGTGCTGCAACCACGCCGCGCGCCGGGAGACCAGGGGCCATGGTGGGTGGAGTATCCAAAAAGCTTTTTCCCGGTGATTCTTGTCGTGTTCTGCCTGCGTTCCTTCCTGGTTGAGCCTTTCAAGATCCCCTCGGGCTCGATGATTCCGACTCTGCTGGTAGGAGACTTCATTCTCGTCAATAAATATACCTACGGCATCCGGCTGCCGGTCGCCAACGTCAAGCTGATGGATATAAACACTCCTCAGCGTGGCGAGGTCATGGTTTTCCGCTACCCGGTGGATCCATCCATGGATTACATCAAGCGCATCGTGGGGGTACCCGGAGATATCATCACCTACCGTGACAAGCAGTTGAGCGTCAACAACGTACCGGTGAGGATGGAACTGAACGGCGAATATACCTATGTGGAATCGGGCCTGAAATTCGTTTACAGCCGCAGCTACACGGAGTCGCTCGGAAATCACCGCTATAATGTCCTCATCAATCCGCAGGAGAAGGATAGTATCCAGCTAGGGGGTGTCCTCCCCTTCCCCCATCATGAAAATTGCAGCTATAACGATCGTGGATTTACCTGCAAGGTTCCTCCCGGCAACTACTTTGCAATGGGAGACAACCGGGACAGCAGCAGCGACAGTCGTTATTGGGGATTCGTACCCGACCAGAACATTGTCGGCAAGGCTTTCATGATCTGGTGGAATTTCAGCGACCTGAAACGCATCGGATTATCGATCAAGTAATTCGAGCGGCAATCGGGACCTTGAGCATGTGGCAGATCAGCTCGCACAGTTGGTCGGGGAGGACACGCAAAAATTGGGGACAGCTTACCGGAATATGGAGAGTGCGGCGCTGTGCCGGAAACTCGGTCATACCTTCCATCGGGCCGAACTGCTGCGACAAGCGCTGACGCACCGCAGCCACAGCATACCTCACAATGAACGGCTTGAATTTCTTGGCGACGCCGTCCTCAACTGCGCCGTCGCCGGATTGATATTCCACCATTTTCCTGATTTCAGCGAAGGCAGTCTGTCCCGGATACGGGCGAACCTCGTAAACCAGAAGGTGCTGGCTGAACTGGCGCAAACGCTCGAGCTGGGAAAGCTTATCCGATTTGGCGAAGGTGAACTCAAAAGCGGAGGAGACAAACGGCCTTCGATTCTTGCGGATGCGCTGGAAGCTGTGATTGGCGCCATATATCTCGACGCGGGTTTTGAGCAGGCCGAGAAGACAATTGAAATTCTTTTCACTCCCTCCCTGGGAGAGCTGAACACCCATACCCTCGGCAAGGATCCCAAAACCCTTTTGCAGGAATATCTCCAGAGCCGCAAGCTGGCGCTGCCCCGGTATGCTGTCGTTGCTACCCGAGGCGAGGCTCACCAGCAGCAGTTTCAGGTGGAATGCGTGATTTCCCGGCCTGAAATCCGCACTCTGGGCGAAGGCGCGAGCCGTCGCAGTGCCGAACAGCACGCGGCCAGGCAAGCTTATGAACAACTCCAGGCGCATTAGGGGTTTAGGGCGTAATGGAACGTTTATGGGAAGCTTCCCATAAACGTTCCATTACGCCCTAAACCCCCTTATTCAACTTTATTTTCTCCCTTTTCTCATCTATAAACAAACTACGGGGAGCAGGTCAGCCGAGGTAGAAATCCCCGGAGGATCGAACGATATCTTCGCAGGAAGAGGAGCAAAGAAACTTCCCCTTTATCGAATTGCTATACGTCTGAGAACAACATTAAGTTGTTGCGTGCAACTTACAAGAACAAGGAGGACACAAATGGCAAGCTATCAACTTTTCTCACTCCACGAAGCCACGCCTCTTGAAGAGACTGACGACCGCTTCGCTTTCGGGGTCGCAGCCAACCGCGATCTGGTCGTGATCAAGAAGAGAGAAACGGGCAGCGGTACTACTGAGGTGCATGTCCTATCTGCCGCCAGCAATTATCAGGAGTGGGCCTTACATACGCGAACGGCGCTTGAAGAGACTGACGACCGCTTCGCTTTCGGGGTCGCAGCCAACCGCGATCTGGTCGTGATCAAGAAGAGAGAAACGGGCAGCGGTACTACTGAGGTGCATGTCCTATCTGCCGCCAGCAATTATCAGGAGTGGGCCTTACATACGCGAACGGCGCTTGAAGAGACTGACGACCGCTTCGCTTTCGGGGTCGCAGCCAACCGCGATCTGGTCGTGATCAAGAAGAGAGAAACGGGCAGCGGTACTACTGAGGTGCATGTCCTATCTGCCGCCAGCAATTATCAGGAGTGGGCCTTACATACGCGAACGGCGCTTGAAGAGACTGACGACCGCTTCGCTTTCGGGGTCGCAGCCAACCGCGATCTGGTCGTGATCAAGAAGAGAGAAACGGGCAGCGGTACTACTGAGGTGCATGTCCTATCTGCCGCCAGCAATTATCAGGAGTGGGCCTTACATACGCGAACGGCGCTTGAAGAGACTGACGACCGCTTCGCTTTCGGGGTCGCAGCCAACCGCGATCTGGTCGTGATCAAGAAGAGAGAAACGGGCAGCGGTACTACTGAGGTGCATGTCCTATCTGCCGCCACCAGTTCAGTAAACGTCAACGTAATTTTAGTCGGTGAAGAAAATTTCTCCCCGGCGGAAAGAGGGGAAGTTACCGCAGCAGTTCAGACTACACGCCAAATATTCGAATCCGAAGGATTATTTATCGATAAAGTCGAAGTGTGGGGAATACCAACAGCTGAGGCCGATGGATACGAAAACATCGATAGCGACGGGGAAGCCGAGGGACTGACAAACGATTGGACCATACCAAACCACGCGCTTGACGTATTTTTCGTAAAAACTTACGCCGGAGCCACAGTCGGTCTCTCACGAAGGGACGGTCCCTGCGATAAGAACGCCAAAGGCATGACTGGAAGCGTTGTGGCTCTTGAGGGAGGATCCCTCACAGGCCTGGTAATGGCTCATGAAATGTGCCATTACCTTGGACTCCGCCATGTTCCTGACAGTGAAACCAGTAACCTAATGCTCAGCAGTGTCCCAAATGGCGGAGATCTTTACGTTACCCAGGTTAGTCGTATGAAGAACCATTGTTTCGTTGATAACTAATATTGGAGCAAAATCATGAGTCTTTCGCTGCAATTTCCGCTCGAAGACAGGTTGCACGCCGATGTAGTCCTTGGGAAAGATAAATCTTTCTCGCGCAGCATTGCAATCAAGATGTTGACGAGGTTCCAGTTACCGGATTCTGCGGACCTTTTGAAAGAAGTGCTTGAAAATGACGCGGAGGAGGCTGGTTTTCGAAGGCTTGCAGCCGTTACTCTGTGGCGATTGAACACCCCAGAGGCACGGCATCACTTGCGCAATGCCGTCGAGACGGTTAAGGATCCGGTCGCACTCACGGCAGTGGTGAAATGCCTTGGCCGCATCGGCGACGAGGGGGAGTTGGAGCAAATATTACAAATAAGACGAACCGCCCAAGGAGACCTTGGATCCCAAGCATCGTTTGCCGCCGCGCTAATTTCGTACCGCCTTGGTTTGGCGGGGAACGATTTGCCTATTCCAAGACAGAACGTGGAAATGCCGCAGGCCGAAAAGCAGAAACTTGATTTTCTGCCCCCCCTGAAGGCAGAAAAGGAGCTTTTTATTAGCAACTTAGCAGAAGAACCCTACGGTATCGCATTTTCGGAAAATGGATTGCTACAAGTAAGCTGTTCTGCCGGGGTCTGGATGATGGGCTTTAACCGCGATATAGTTGGGGACAAAACTCTTGACTTACTCCAACAACGTAAGACCCTTCTGGGAATCATTGCGGCCAAGCACAGCGAAGACGGGCATTATTCGGCATCATATCTAATTCTCACTGCACCCAATCCAAGCGAGACCAAAGCAGACATTCTCATAAGCCGAATCACTGGAAAAATAGGCTGGGCTGGCCACTTTGACGCTGCGGATCACGCCAAATTCTTAATACAAACAATAGGGCGGATAGGAATCGCGCCAATGGAGCTTGAGGGTTTTGTACAAGCAAATGGGGAGCTGCGAATTACTAACGCATGGTCCGCAGCTCAAGTAACTGAAAAGCGCCACCCAAATCGTCTTGAAGCAAGGGTTTAGGGCGCAATGGAACGTTTATGGAAAGTTTCCCATAAACGTTCCATTGCGCCCTAAACCCCCATTAGAAACACCTTTCCTGCTTTCCTGAACTGTGAAGCGCTCCCTGCCAGCCAGAATATTCCGACAGCAAGGCTGTGAGGAATTTCCGCGAGTGTATATGGCACAAAACCTTATCGGCGTAAAACCTTTTTGATAAGCACTGAAACTCCCCTTGCAGACCCAGCCCATCGCAGCGGTTATATTGCTATCGTTGGCCGTCCCAACGTAGGAAAATCCACCCTGCTGAACAGGTTGGTCGGGCAAAAGATCAGTATTACATCAAAAAAATCCCAGACGACGCGGCATCGCATCCACGGGATTTTCACTGATCCACACTCCCAGTTTGTTTTTGTCGACACCCCGGGCTTCCAGACACAGCATACAAGCCGTTTGAACAGCGGGATGAATCGTCTGGTTACCCAGACGTTGCGGGACGTGGATGTCGTGATACTGGTGATTGAAGCGATGCGCTTCGACGATCGCGACAAGCTGGTGGTGAAACTCCTGCCAAAAAACAAGCCTGTGGTTCTTGCCCTCAACAAAATAGATCGCCTGCCCGATAAATCCCAATTGCTTCCCTTCCTCGAAAAAATGTCAAAGGAATTTGATTTCGCAGCCATGGTGCCGGTAAGCGCCGAGAATGGAGGGCGGCTACCCGAATTGATAGCTGCGATACGGCCGCACCTGCCGCAAAATCCGCCATTATTCCAGGAAGATGAAGTAACCGATCGGGATGAACGCTTCATAGCCGCGGAACTGGTTCGCGAAAAATTGTTCCGACTGTTGGGAGAAGAGATTCCTTATTCTACCAGCGTCGTCATTGACCAGTTTGTGATGGAAGGCGAACTGCGCAGGATTCACGCTTCCATTGTGGTAGAAAAATCCAGCCAGAAAGCGATTGTCATCGGTAAGGACGGAGAAAAATTGAAGCTGATCGCCACCCAGGCGCGCAAGGACATGGAAGAAAGCTTCGGTGGCAAGGTTTATCTCAAGGTCTGGGTAAAGGTCAAAAGCGGCTGGGCCGAAGATGCCCGAACCTTGAAAAGCCTGGGATATGAGTAACCGGCGCCACAAGCATTCCATCTGGCCCTGCCCGATCGCGCTTCCGGACTCCCATACACAATCTTCTGAGGTATCTTTCCGGTGGGCGTGATCAAGCCTGGTGATAACCGCTGATGTTCCCTAGACATGAGCGTAGATAAACAGCGTCAAGAAGCACAACCCGCTTTTGTGTTGCACAGCTATCCTTATCTTGAAACCAGCCTTATCGTGGAAGTTTTCACGCAAAATTCCGGGCGTATTGCCGTGGTTGCGAAAGGCGCCAAGCGCCCGACATCTGCCCTGCGAGGCTTGCTGCGCGCCTTCCAGCCTCTCCTGTTGAGCTGGGGAGGAAAGTCCGAATTACGCACCTTGCATAAGGCGGAATGGCAGGGTGGGCAGTTACCCTTACAGGGAACCGCCCTGATCTGCGGATTTTATCTCAATGAACTTTTGATACGGCTATTGCACCGCAATGATCCGCACGAACGGTTATTTGCCTGCTATCAGGAGGCCTTGTCCGACCTGAGTATGGCAAGCGATTACATTCCCATACTGCGCCGCTTCGAGCAGCGCCTCCTGCAGGAGATGGGTTATGCCTTGACGCTCGATCACGATGTTTCATCAGGAAGACCGATTAAACCAAACCAGACGTACTGCTACGAAATCGAGCGGGGACCCGTTGCATCGAGCAACGGCAACTGCCTTTTTAACCTCCAGTTAAGTGGAAAAACGCTGCTTGATATGAGCCAGGGAGACTATTCAGCCTCCCTGACGCGTCTGCAGAGCAGGACGCTGATGCGCTCACTGCTCAACCACTATCTGGGAGATAAGCCATTGCATACACGCCAGTTACTGAAGGAGTTTCAGCAATTGTAATATGCGCTCCAATCAAGTCTTTGAAGAGAGAAAATGAAACCGAATATCGAAGCTTTTTTTGACGACGCGACCTGGACAGTAAGCTACGTGGTTTTCGATGAGCCGAATGGATATTGCGCAATCATCGATCCAGTACTGGATTACGATCCCAAATCAGGCAGAACGCGCACTACATCCGCCAATAAACTGATCGCCTTTATCGAGGAAAAGAATCTGAGGACAGAATGGATTCTGGAGACCCATGTGCACGCCGACCATCTCACAGCGGCGCACTATCTTAAGGGAAGATTGGGGAGCAAGACGGCGATCGGGAAGGAGATCCCCATCGTGCAGGAAACCTTCAGGAAAATATTCAACCTTGAAACAGACTTCACGCCGGACGGCAAACAGTTTGACCATTTATTCGCCGATAACGAGGTTTTCAGCGTGGGCAAACTGAACGTGAAAGCGCTCTCGACACCGGGTCATACGCCGGCGGACTTGTCCTATCAGGTAGAGAAGGCGATCTTTGTCGGCGATACCCTGTTCATGCCGGACCTCGGTACGGCGCGCGCCGATTTTCCGGGAGGGAATGCACGCAGACTATTCCGGTCAATAAGGAAAATACTGGATTATCCTGCGGATACCCGCCTGTTCATGTGTCATGATTATCCGCCGCAAGGTCGGTCCCCTCGATGGGAAACGAGTGTGGGGGAACAGCGCGCAAATAATATACATGTGCGCGACGGCATTGACGAAGACCGGTTCGTCGCGATGCGCGAAGCGCGCGATCGGACGCTCGAAATGCCCACGCTGCTGCTGCCGTCGATCCAGGTGAATGTGCGCGCGGGCATCATGCCGCCACCCGAGAATAACGGTATTTCGTATCTCAAAATACCGTTGAACCTCATCTGAGCCGCTACACCTGTCCATTTACCCACCTGTCAGAGACGGCAGAAATGGCGGCAGCCGGTTCAGGAGCTAAACACCTAACCTGCGCCAGCGTCGGCCTGCTCCACCACCAGCACATCGCAAGCTGCCTCCTGAATTACACGTCTGGCAACGCCGCCAAGCAGCATGCTCTCCCATCCCGATTTGCCGTGTTTCCCGACGACAATCAGATCGGCACCGATCTCTCCTGCTTTTTTTATCACTGTATCAGCTGCGGGACCCAGTTCGATAACTGCGGCGAGCGAACGACCCGAAGCCTCGAAATCCGAGAGAAGTTTTTGCATCTCCACACTTATGCGGGTTTTCACTTCGGCACGAAACGCCTGTATTCTCTCGTCATTGAAATCCAGCCTGCCTTCGAACGGCACTTCAAATGCATGCAGGATAATGATACTTGCATGAGGAGCGATGGTCAGGGCCATTTCCACTGCCCAGTGCGAGGATTCTGAAAAATCGACGGGGACCAGCACACGCCGATAGCTTGCCTCAGGTTCCTGTTTGACGATCAGCAACGGACAAGAGAGCGTTCGCAGAACCTTATCCGCAGTCGAGCCGATGATGAATTCCCGAACCGCGCCACCGCCGAAAGCGCCCAACACGACTAACCCTGCCTTGAGGAGACTGGCATAATGTGCGATCTCTGTATCTGCCCGTCCGACATTTACCGTCGTTGTCGTAACCCTTATCCCATAACGGGCGGTGAGCCTGCGCTTGATCTCCGCCATTTGCTCGCGAGACCCCTGCATCAACCGTTGCTCGATATCCAGGGGGGAGGTCAGATTACGCAAGGATTCCAGCGCGAGACTATCAAGTACGTGTATCAGATCCAGAGACTCACTGCTCAATTCCTGCGCCAAAAGCGCCGCGCGAGATTCGGCACGCCTCGCAAAATCGGAAATGTCCGTAGCAACCACTATTCTCGTTATCGGGCACATCATTACTTCCACCTCTCACTTGAAGGATCAATCAACTTAAAAAAACCGCATTGCGAGTTCTCACCTCTCCTTTTTGACATGATCGATTCCTTATTTAGTTCAGGTAAACAAGAGGTATACCGCCAGCAGAATTCCTACGGTAGCAACCGATAAAGACAGGAACGATGAGAGCCAGGGCAGGGACAGCCTGGGCAGATCCTCAAGTGGCAATGAGCTTACATAATGCCTGTGATTGAGCAAGGCGCCGAGAATGGTCGCGGTGCCTGAGAGCACAAGAATAATGCCGAAGACACCGGAGATTCCATGAGCGCTGGCAGCGCCTCCATTTTTGGAAATTTCCCCGGAAGCCGCAAGAAGATTCAGAAACAGACCGAAGCGGGCAACGACAAAGCCGAGTGCAATGATGGTTAATCCCGTGCGCACCCACGCCAGAAGCGTCCGCTCCGCCGCGAAGTAAACGCGCGGGTCCGACATTTTCTCCGGATCACTCTTTCCCTCTCGCAGGTTTTCAGATGCGGGATTTATAGCGCCCTCTTCAATCAAATACGGAACAGCCAGGAGTAACGGCCCAAAGAGTAACGTTCCCAGACGTTCCAGAGCAATCAACCTGGCGATCCACTTTTATGTACATACTGTCTTCGCCGCACACGCTATTATAATATAGTCATTTTTTTGCCCGGCCCCTCTTGCCTCTTCCAGATGTGCGGGAGAGCAAATATCATTCAGGCAATCATTGAAAAAAGCCGAATCAGGAGAACCTCCATACTATTATGATCAAACTCGGCGTTAATATCGATCACGTTGCTACCTTGCGCCAGGCGCGCCGCACAACCTATCCCGATCCGATAGAGGCGGCACTCATTGCTGAATCGGCCGGGGCAGATGCCATCACCTTGCATTTGCGCGAAGATCGGCGCCACATACAGGACAGAGACGTGGAAATCCTGCGCCGCGCGCTCAAGACCCGCATGAATCTGGAGAGCGCGGTCACGGATGAAATGATTGAATTTGCGCTGCGCATCAAACCCCACGATATCTGCCTTGTGCCGGAACGGCGCGAAGAATTGACGACCGAAGGCGGACTCGATGTGGTACGGCATTTCGAGCAAGTGCAACGCGCCTGCCGCAGGCTGGCTGAAGCCGGCATCCGGGTTTCGTTATTCATCGATGCCGAGCCGGTGCAGATCGATGCGTCCGTTGAGGCCGGCGCGCCAGTCATCGAAATTCACACTGGACATTACGCCGATGCGCAAGCAGCGGATGAACAGCAAGGTGAACTGGAGCGAGTGCGATCAGCAGTAAACAGGGGAGTCGGACAAGGGTTCAGGGTTAACGCCGGGCACGGCCTGCATTACCAGAATGTCCAGGCAATCGCGGCAATCCCCGGCGTGTCGGAGCTCAATATCGGACACGCGATCGTGGCTCGGGCATTGTTCGTGGGCTTCGAGCAGGCAGTCCGGGAAATGAAAAACCTGATGCTGGAAGCATGTAAATGATTTATGGAATCGGAACCGATCTGGTTGAAACCTCGCGTATTGCGCGCCTGCTGGAAAAATACGGAGAGCGTTTCGCCCGGCGCCTGCTGACAGAAGAGGAATGGCCGGAATATGCAAAAACCATGCAGCCGGCCATGTTCCTGGCGAAGCGTTTTGCC
This sequence comes from Nitrosospira sp. TNL300, assembly GCF_055385915.1. NCBI lineage: Bacteria > Pseudomonadati > Pseudomonadota > Betaproteobacteria > Nitrosomonadales > Nitrosomonadaceae > Nitrosospira > Nitrosospira sp. TNL300. The sequence continues at coordinate 1,987,563 of NZ_AP041005.1, forward strand.
GCCAAGGAAGCGCTTGCCAAAGCCTTTGGCACGGGTATCCGTCATCCGGTCAGCCTGAGCCATATCGGAGTAACCCATGACCCCTTGGGAAAACCCTATTTCAAGTTCCACCCTGAATTGCATACCCTGGCCCAAAACGAAGGCATTACCCGCCACCATCTCTCAATCAGCGACGAATTGAACCTCGCTTGCGCTTTTGTCATATTGGAAAAATAAATGTCGCTCGGTCCCGTCATGCTCGATATCGAAGGCACGCAACTCACCGCCAATGATAAAAACAAACTCCGGCATCCGCTGGTCGGGGGGGTGATCCTGTTCACGCGCAATTATTCCTCGCTTGCGCAACTCATGCATCTGACCGCTGAAATCCATGCGCTGCGAACGCCGCCGCTCCTGGTCGCAGTCGATCACGAAGGAGGCAGGGTTCAACGTTTCCGGGAGGATTTTACACGCCTGCCTCCCATGCGCGAACTGGGCAGGATCTGGGATGAGTATCCTGCCCAGGCGCGGCATCTGGCGCATCAGGCGGGGTATGTGCTGGCGGCGGAACTACGGGCTGCGGGCGTGGATTTCAGTTTTACACCCGTTCTGGATATGGATTATGGCCAAAGCAGCGTCATCCGCGACCGTGCTTTTCACCGTGACCCGCAAGCCATTGCCGATCTGGCCCATAGCCTGATGGCCGGGTTGAAATCTGCCGGGATGGCAGCGGTGGGCAAACATTTCCCCGGTCATGGGTATATCGAAGCCGATTCCCATTTCGAAATCCCAGTGGATGAACGAACTTACGCGCAGATCGAAATGGATGACCTCATTCCATTTCGTAAAATGATCGGTTTCGGCCTTACCGGCATAATGCCTGCCCACGTCATTTATCCGAAGGTGGATGCATTGCCGGCTGGCTTTTCCGAAGTATGGCTCAAAAAAGTTTTGCGGGGTGAGCTCGGTTTCGAAGGGTGTATCTTCAGCGATGATCTGAATATGGCGGGAGCGGCTTTTGCAGGCAGTCCGCTGGAACGGGCCCAGAAAGCATTGCATGCGGGATGCGACATGGTGCTGCTGTGCAATAATCCGGAAGCGGCCGAAATGCTGCTCGCGGAGCTACATTGGGACCTGCCCGCCCTCGGGGTGATTCGTCTCGCCCGCATGCGCGGGCGGCCAAACCCGGATTCGCTGGTGAAACTGCACGAAAACCCGAACTTCGTCAGCGCTGTGGAAAAAATTGCCAGTATTGGCGTTCGCAACGGCGAGTTGCCGCTGGTATAGCAAAACCGAACTCGCCTTTCAATCCCCGCTCATTCTGCCCGCGACGGGTTTCCTCTGTTTTGCCACTCTCATCCTCAGCAGCAGCTGCATCGCTCCCTGCCCACTTTTCACTATACGCGCCCGAGTTCCGCGGTGGGTGTGACAAAAAAATCGAGGGGATCGGTTGAAAAATAGCCAAACGAACCTATATTGATTAATAAGTGCTGATTCACAGCATCAGCTTGATGTCAGACATTTATTTCAAAGGAGATATTATGGCTATTAGTCGGTATGAACCGTGGAGCTTGCTGCACCAATTACATCGGGAACTGGATCGTGCGCGGGAAAACGTTGCCGGCGACGGTTCCGCCGCGACCGCCGAATGGACGCCGGCAGTGGATATCAAGGAAGAAGCGGACAAGTTCGTTCTTCAGGCTGATCTTCCCGGGGTAAAACCCGAAGATATCAATATCAGCATGGAAGAAAGCGTGCTCACGATCAAGGGCGAAAAGAAAACCGAGGCAACTACCGAGAAGGAAGGCTACAAGCGTGTCGAGCGCACTTACGGCTCTTTCCATCGCCGTTTCAGCCTGCCGGACACTGCCAACGCGGATGCGATATCAGCCAAATCCAACCTGGGAGTTCTGGAAATCGTCATCCCCAAACGCGAACCGGTCCAGCCGAAAAAGATCAACGTGACCGTTCAATAAGAGTACTAAACCCGCTGACAGAGCCCGGTGGAAGCAAGGTTTCACCGGGTTTCCTTTTTTGGGATCGGCGTTCTTTCCACTTCGCCCCCATCCCCTCACTCCTCTCAACCTCAGCCTGTTTCCGGTTGCCAAAAGGAAAGGGGAAAGGGATAAGAGCAGAGGATAAAGAGTACGGAGGCTTTTTCAGAAGTTTTTTACACGAACCCGGTAGTTCAGGACATTATGGCCGCCGGCAGGAACAATCACTTTCCATTCCGCCATATTCGAAGAAACCCTGCTATGTGCTTGCGATTCCGCTGCCATCTGCCAATCTCCTGGTATCGGTTCCCGCACCGTCACTGTGACAGCTTCTTTACGGGCATTGCGCAAAAGAATCTCAAATGCGCTTTCGAACGTGCTCCCCTCCCGCGAGTCCTTCAGTCCTTCTCCCGCCAGCCTCCGAAAGTCCGTCTGTTTTCTTTCCACTGTTACATCGAATGCATTTCCCGGTTTCAGCCGGACAATTTCCCCTGCAGCCGAATGATCCACCTGATCCTCGCCCACAAACTGGATATGGCCGCGTGAATCTTTTTTATACATTCGTGCTATTCCGGCAGGCAGGGGAATTCCCAGTCCTTCTCCCTTGTTCCTGAATTCGAGCAATACCGCCGGCTTCAGCTTCTGCCCTATGTCGGCAAATTTCCCCGAGTAATAATAATCGGAACCCGTCAGGACCAGTTCCTTTTTCACCGGTATGCGGGTTGCAGACATCAGCCCCACCTGCCTGATCTGGTTCTCCGCCAGCGTTATGGGGCGATCCAGGGTATAGAGGTGATATTCAAGCAGCGACTCCTGTTTCAGGTCGGTCGCCTCCGCCATTTTTGCCATGGCCATGGCATGACGCGGCACAGCCGCGCTTTGACGCACCTGGTTGACATCCCCTGCAACCAGTTGCAAGGCAGCGTTGGGGTAGCCTGTTCCACTTTGATTGGTCACGGTCGCCCAGCCATGAATATCCGCATGGTCCTCGCGCTCATTCAATTCCACTGCATAATCCGCTCGCCAGGATAACCCCGTTGTCAAATAGGAAAGTTCCAGGTCCTGCTCGCCGGCAACCGGGTTGACGAAGGAAATAGCCAGACTGGGCTTGTCATGTAATCTCTCAGGAACAGCGGGGAAAGCCAGTCGGCCCAGATGAGGGTTGCCGATTTCAACGCGATCCGCATACTTGAACACTCCGCCGTTATGTGCGGAAAGCACCACTGCGGTTTCCCGCCTTTCCTCCCCTGTCACGGGATTCGCGCGAATGACCGTTACTTCCCTGCCGATGTATCGCTCCAGCAGTTTTCCGGGGGTTAACAGATCGAGATCGAAACTCAGTTCCTGTACGCGAAATCCATGGAAATGAGCCGGATTACGCAATCGTGCCGTTTCCGGACGTATCTGCTTTGCAACATCGAGCCAGATGAGTTGATTGAAATCGCGCGCAAGACCAACGCGACGCGTATCTTTTATCAAACCCAGGTTATTGCCATAAATCGTGATGGCAACCTCTTTCTGCTGCGAAGTATCAGCAATTCTTTCATCTTTCCCGGCAGACAATCCCGCGATGCTGGACGTGGAAAGCAGGATGAAGATCAACCCGCATGCAAGCGACATCATATGATCCATCAATATTTTCCGCATTATGGTTTTCGCATAAGTTGTCATGATAGAAAATGGAGAACGGAGGCACTCCTGCATAGCCTGTTGGCCAGGGCCTGTTAAGGCGCAACGCCAGGGGAAATGGAAGGCGAGAGGCTAACGAACTGGGAATCGGCTGCCGGGAGACCGCGATAACCCTGTGCAACCCGGTAATATATCCTGCGCAGCGGCTTCCCTTCCCGCTCGATCTTCAGTTCCCTGATCGGGCCAAGCTGCACCAGCAGCGGAGTAATGTTATCGTTGCCATCGATGTCATGCTCGAGCTGATGCGTTTTCATTCCGAACAGAATAATGGGACGATCCGTCGGGGGTACCGAGGGGTACCAGAAATCATACATGGCCGCGCTCTGCAGGAACATGTTGCGTCCGCGAATATCCAGCGGTTCGCTTTTATCGTTATAAAACGACAGGGAACTCGCGACTGACCATTTGCTCATCCCCACTATAAGCGGTTTTTTTCCCGTCTGCTGCTCCACTTCTGCCGCAAGTCGTTCGACTTCACGCGTGGTTTCGCGCCAGAAGTAGTGTTCGCTGAAACCCACGTAAGGAATGCCGGGAATGCCCAGCACGACGTAATGGAGTGCCAATGCATAGAGAAACATACAGACTGCTATGGTTGGTTTCCACGCTGCCCGCAAACGGCTTGCTGCCTTGCTCCAGTTATCTGTCTGGCCCAACATCCACCCCATTGCCGGCAGAATAGCCAGCCAGATGGGCGCAGTCCAGTGGAATTTCGGCCAGCCGAACAGGCTGAGCCAGAAAAACACCGCGAGCGGCGCAATCGTGAATACCTGCATGAACAGGCGGCGTCTGCGTATCAGGGGGTTGACGGTTCGGTCATGGCGCGCAGCCAGCGCCATGAATGCTGCAACGAAGCCAATCGGCGTCAGGACAAGCAGCATATGAAAGAAAAGCAGGTGCAACGAAAACTTGTTGCCTATTCCCGTTGCGCGCTGGGACTGGTACATAATGGATGCCCAGTCGTTCTCCATATTCCAGACAATAACGGGTGAAAACAGCAATAGCGCAAGCGCTGCCGCAAGATAGGGTTCCGGCCGGCGCAACCAGCGGCGCAAACCCGGGTCGATCACCACAAACAGCAGTGCTGCAAGACCCAGCAGCCCCAGCGTGTATTTGGACAGAATACCCAGTCCGAAGGCAATGCCCATGCCCAGCCAGGCCCACCGCTGGTCCGCTATCAATGCCCGTTCCATGTAGTATAAGGTGGCGGCCCACGCAGCCATTAACGGAGCATCCGGCGTCATGAGCGTTGCGGTAACAAAACCGAGGGGCAGCACGGCCAGCAAGAGGACAGCCCGGATACCGGTCGATTTGTCGTAGAGATTGCGCGAGAGGGCGTACAGATACCCCATTGTAACCAGGCCGCAGATAAAGGCGCCTATTCGTACTCCAAATTCGTTGTCACCGAAGATCGAGGTCCCGAACCAGATCAGCCAGGCCACCATGGGCGGATGATCGAAAAAGCTCAGGTCCATGTGCTGCGCGTAATTCCAGTAGTACGCTTCATCCGGAATCAGCTGCGCTATACCGATATAGATCAGGCGCAGCAGTACCGCAAACGCGACGATTCCGAACGAGGAGACGCGCCACCGGACATCCAGGGAGGGCGGATTCTGTTTTACCGGAAATGCGTAGAATGCCGAACCGATATAAATAATGGCAGCCGTGGCCGCAATAGCAGGAAATATCGCCAGCAGTGGCGGCATATGCCATCCATGGACCAGGAAAGCCAGCACACCTCCACGGGTCAGCAATGCGAACAGCCCGACCGTCAGAAAACGCCCGAATTGCCGCCACCGCAAATATCCTTCGTGGTCTGGACGAAAAGACCATTTGGAATTGAGCGAAAAACTTACCGAAGCGGCGACGAAAAAGCTGAGGATATGCGCCAGCGCAAGTCCTGTCCCGCTGCTCAACACCCATTGGAAAAGCAGCGCATCGACAAAAACGCCAAATAATCCTGCTGCTGCAAAGCGGCTGGCTGTGCCCGTCGAAACCGTGCCGCCGCCCAGGGTCATCAGGCGCTGCAAATATGTCCATTGCTGTGAAAACGACAGCTTCGACGCACCTTGGGCCCGATCGCGAAAGCAGATCGGCACTTCCACTACTCGAAGCTTGCCCTGCCCTGCCATGAGCAGTTCGAGCAATATCTTGTATCCGCCCTCACGTTCCGCAATGGTTCCCGACAATTCACGGCGGAATGCGAAAAAGCCGGAGGTTGCATCGTTGATGTCACAAAGGGGACGGGCTAACCAGCCGCCGAGCCAGGACAGCCACCGTCGGTGCAGCGGCGAGCCCTCTGTACTGCCACCCGGCACATAACGACTCCCGACTGCGACGTCATGGCTTCCATCCAATATCGGCGCGACCAGGGCGGCCAATCGCTCAGGCGGATGCCTCAAGTCCGCATCCATCACGACAATAACATCCCCTCGCGCCGATACCGCGCCCGCCAGAATTGAACACGTGAGATCCGGTTTTTCCCGGCGTTCGATCAGTCTTACGTTGCCGCAATTTTCCCATTCACGGACTTTTTCCGGCGTTCCATCGCGTGAACTGTCATCTACAAAGATGACTTCGAAACTTCCCTCCGTCAAACCAAGCGCGGATAGTCTGGTCAGTAACGGATCGATATTGCCGGCCTCGTTGAGCGTGGGAACGATCACTGAAAACTGGATAGAACCGGCCAGGCGGGAGCTTGAAGGATGGGGTGATGTCGAGGAAAACGAACGCAAAGACAGGAAGCTGGATGCTTCCGGCGATTTAGGTAAAGAACTCACTTAGCTGCTTTTCTTGTACGGGGGCGTGCCACAGTTCCTGCTTGCAATCCGTCAGATGATGGTTTCACAATTGTGAAACATGCGGAAGCGTAGCACAATTCGCGCAAGAACGCCTGAATGCTGAATGATTAAGATGACCGGGAAGCACAAATACCGATAAGAATCACATTTGCTGATTCCGCCGCACTTTGAAGCGTGCTGTTGCGCCGTGTGAAGCCGGTACATTCGCCGATACATTCGCTGTAGGGCCCTGATATCCACAAAAATTCCCGCTTTCACCCCAATTTGACTCCGCGGCAGATACGGCGCCGAGTTCACGAATTTTGGCATGCCTTTTCCATATTTCTTAGCGGTATGCTAGTATTAAGTTGGAATTAAATTTTTATTTAATCTATTTAAGGGAGGTATCGATGAAGAATATGTTGAAAACGCTAATGATACTGTCTGCATTATTATTCGTTTCGCCACAAGCAGCATTTGCGCACAGCTATGCTGAGGGTGTGGGCGACAAGCTTGCGCATGGCCTTGCCAACACGGTCACAGGTATAGGCGAAGTGCCGAAGAACATCATGATAGGAACCAACGAGAAGGGACTTGGCTACGGACTTACCGCTGGATTGCTTACAGGTATCGTGCACGGTATTGGCCGCACATTGACAGGTGCGGTAGACCTGGTCACATTTGTCATTCCGACCAAGCCCCTTATCTATCCCGACTATATCTGGAAAGACTGGGATAGGGAGACACACTATCATCCTGACTGGAAATTGAGCACGGATGAGCCCAAGGAGAAATCCTATCGCCAGCCAGCCGACAGATCTTATGAGCAGCAGCAACAGCCTGCGGATCAACGTTATCAATAGTTCCTGCTGCAGTGGCATTCCATAGAAAAGGGAGCTTCGGCTCCCTTTTCTATGGAAATCAATATATTTCGGAATAATGAATGTACATACCGCAATTCCTGATCAACGCAGCGTTCCTGATGCGCCTCAGCAGCTTCCCAAAAGAAAATCCGGGTATATTCACCCAGCTCAACTCCGTCGGGTTCAGTCCCCGCTCTGGCCTGGCAAATGAAGCATGATATTCTCGCCCGCCGACCCAGCGATTTGAATGCAGGCTGGGCGCAGCGGGTAGTGAACTGCCATTGTTCCCATGTAACGGTATCCAGGGTAGATCTGATTTCCGTTGATATAGGAACGACGACACGGGTTCGTATTGCGGTTGAACACGATGGTCCGGCAACGCTCTCGCGCAAGTGGTTTGTAAAATTACCCTCGCTGGCCTGGCGGGCAAGGCTGATTACTGCGTTGCCAGGGTTGCTTCATACTGAAACCCGCTTCTACAATGAAACGGCGCAAGCAGTGCCCATTGCCGTACCCGGTTTTCTCGCGGGTCAGAGCAAACCTGGCAAGGGTGCGACGCTGGTTTTGAACGATGTGACAGAATCTGGTGCTACTGCCGGCAACCCCGACGATGCGCTGACGGCTGACCGCGCCGCACTTGTCATCAAGCAGCTGGCCCGACTGCATGCCCGCTTCTGGAACAAATTCGATCTCATGCAGAAATATGCCTGGCTGGCGGGTCCCATACGCCAACTCGAGGATCACCTGGGTACCGCGCTTGCCGTTCCGCTCATGAAGCGGGGGCTCCGGCAGGCGGAAAAACTCATACCTTCGCCGCTTCATGCACTCGCCATAAATTATGCCCGACAGCGCCGGCGCGCCATGCGCTTTCTTGCGGGGCGGCCGCAAACACTCGTTCATCATGATTGTCACCCCGGCAACCTGTTCTGGAGCCAATCTCAACCGGGTCTTCTCGACTGGCAACTCGTGCGTTTTGGCGAAGGCATCGGTGACGTCGCTTATTTTCTGGCTACCGCCCTTACACCCGAGATACGGCAGAATCATGAAGCAAATCTGCTGGCTATCTATGCCGAGGAGCTCACGAACTACGGTATCGAAAACATTGACAGCGAGACATTGAAGCAGAGATACCGCGCTCATCTCGTTTATCCGTTCGAAGCAATGATTGTGTCGCTTGCTGTCGGCGGAATGATAAAACCGGAAACCAATCGCGAACTGATTCATCGCGTTGCCACCGCCGTGAACGACCTCGATGCTTTTGCGGCAATCCCGCTATAATCCCCTGCTGTCCGGAATAAAAAAGCCCTCCTTTTGTAGGAAGGCTTTTCAGGAACTGCTTGCGGCCAATCCATTTGTATTTCAGATCAGGCAAAAGCAGACTTCTGGCCTTCAAGCAAGCTTAGAATATAATATGCCTGAAGACTGGCAGGTATATCGGGCAGCACGCGCTCACTAGATATTCCGTAGTGGTCGCCTATTTGTCGCAATGTGAGTCCTTTTCCCCCTAGAGGCCGCAATTTCATCGGCGCGCACCCGACATTCCTTCAATAGCTGATCGTATTCCTCCATTTTTCCTTCCATTCTGTCAGGATAAAATCCTAGACAATCTGGAAGGCATGTCAATCAATACATTTTTCAGTTTTAACCGGACAGTATTTTTGTCAAGTGGCCACGTCATGATTGGATATACTCTAATCTGACACCCGCCCCTTTCAGCTGTAGCCTATTTGAGCTACAATCATTATTTTTCACACTGGAAATAGCCATGGCCAAAACTGATGTGGTGCGCGCACGGATCGACGTTCATGTAAAAGAAGAGGCAACCATCGTATTAGAAAAAATGGGCCTCACACCTTCCGATGCGATAAGGATGTTTTTAACAAGCGTCGCCAACAAAAAGGAATTGCCTTTTCACCCAATGGATTTCTTCGAACCCAATACGGAAACCATTGCTGCCATAGAAGAGTTGGAGCGTGGGGAAAATGTAACGACGTGTGAAACGGTTGAGGAATTAATGGAACGGTTAAATGCGCCGGATTAAGTTTTCGCATGCCTTCAAACGCGATTTCCGGCACGTGAAGTCTCAGTCACTACATCGGGATATTGACTCTCTGCTGAAAGCTGCAATGGATTTATTGGTAAACGATATGCCCTTGCCAGCAAGCTACGTTGACCATGCCTTGAAGGGAAAATTGAAAGGGTACCGCGACTGCCACATCAAACCCGATGTAGTGTTGATTTATCGCAAGCAAGGTAATGATGTTCTCGAACTCGTGCGCTTTGGTTCGCATAGCGAACTCAAAATTTAACGGCCGGGGCGCATCGTCGTCGTATGCAACAGCATGGGCAGCGCCTTGTACGTGTAACTGATAAACGGCGAATTGGTGCGCTTCAGAGTTTCCACGCCTTCAGGCACGTCGACATAATTGAATACATACCGTTCCGTGTCGTTATCGGTACCATCGACTTCTATAGTATCCTGCTTAGCGGGTTCTTTCCCGGAAAACAGGATTTCCGGCGGATTGCGGATAGGATGGGTGTCATATACAATGGCTTTCTCAAGGGTCGCATTGGCTTGAGGCTGGCGGAAATTATATCCGCCTGAGTTCTCTAGCCAATCGCGGCCTTTGCGTTTTTCGTAGCCTAGCACCGCGCCCCGTTCATCCAGAGAAGCGCTTCTGCATCGTTTCTTGAAAAGATCGTGCGAATGTAGTTTAAGGTTATATGGTCTTGCGTTACCTGTCCGCACTTGGGGCAGCAGTTCAACCCTCCACTCTCCAGAACATCATGAATGACGATCTCAACAGCAGGCTCAAAGCAATCGATGCGGATTGCGAAAGAGCAGCGAAAGCGGAACTGGATAGCTTATTCGAAACAACACCTTCCTCCGGTGCGGCTTCGCGCGGCCCATCTCCTCAAGCTGCGGAGGCGATCTGGCTCAGGCTGATCGGGCGAAAGGAGCAGGAGTTCATACAGGAAATAAGGATTGCGAAACAGAAGACCGGTGGGAACTCCATGGGCGCGGTTGGGGAAGCGAAGTCTGTGGAGGAGACAATCAATGACCTACTGGCCGATGAACGATACCTCTCGCGCATGCGCGAGTTTTATGCACAGGTGGCTGGGGAAGCAGTCCCGGAAACTTCGCAAGCGCAAGCAAAGCGGCTGGATCTTATCGATACCACTTATCGAGCAGGGGTCGAGAATGCACTGCGGCGAGCGCGGGAGAGCATTCTCTTCGAATTGAGCTTGAAGCGCGCAAGCAAGGAAGATGATGCCGCTTTTCTCTCGCAATGGAAGCAATACTCGACCCTGAGTCCCTGGCGAGCAATCTGGACAATCGTCCTGCTAAGCTTGACGTCATATCTTATTGCATTCATCATTGCCAGCGAGGCGTTTAGAGCACTACTGGAGCGCTTTGGCTGGTCCACCGGAACAGGAATGTAGAACATGCCTGCCGACGTCCCATCACCGGATGAACCCTGCAAGCGCGACTCCTTCAAATGGCAAGTCTACCCGTTACCGCATCCCATTCAAATCCTGAATTGCGTCGATAACCATTCCGGTTCCCATCGCAATCAGTAGTATATCGGCCGCAACTCGAACGTAACGATAACCCGGTCCTGGATTCCCTAATTGCTGTAGCAAAACGTGAGGCAAGTCGTAAAAAATCACGTCCCGGGGTAACGGATAACCCATTCTCCACTTCTTCGCTTGTCCCGGAGGCATACAGCCGTTATATTTTTTTGCCAAGCCGGGGGGACAGTGGCCGCGTTGAAAATGTGGCGCATAATAGCTGTGAGCAATGGCGCGCTGGCGGTCATCAAAGTAGTAATGACCGCGGCTGGTGCCACCTCTATGGTTTTTCCCATCCTTGCCTTTGTTCCACTTTTTTCCTTCGTGACCGTGCCGACCAGGATGACCGTCATCTCTCCATTTATCAGCCGATACAGGCGGGGAGATCAAAAGCATCGAGAGCGCAAAAGCCGGAGCCAGGAATGCCAGGAATACCCTTTGCATAATTATCGGAGAAAATTATAAGTTTTGAGGGATGACAAGCTTACAAGATCAATTTTCGAGCCAACTGTCGAGCCTAGAGCCGAAATCCTCGAATGAACAATAGCCCCTTGTCAGCACAACGTAATCTGCTCCTTTCTGCCCTATCACAGCGGGAAACCCATGCACGCCCCATTGGCGGACCTTTTGAAAATGGGCAAGCGTCAGTTCCTTTACGGCCTCGGATTCGAATACTTGAGAGAAAAGCTGCGCATCCAAGCCCATAACAACAGCCAATCGCTCCAATACCTCTTGCAGAGTCACATCCTGTTGATCGACATAAAACGCAGACTGAATGGTCTTGAGAAATGGGAATACGGCATCAGGGCTGATGCGGGAAGCGGCGACAACTGCACGGCTTGCAGGCTCCGTATCGTAGATAAAGCCCTCCGGCATCGCGCCTTCGAAACTGAACGGCTGTCCTGTCACACGCTGCACAGCGTGCCAGTGGTGAAGAATTTCCTCACGCTGTTGAAGAGGCAGGGGAGTTTTGGTCCCGGCACGCAGTCCGCCCAGCAATAACTCCATCCTCAGGCGATCGCCATACTCCTGCCGGATTCTCTCGATCACTGGCGAAAATCCCCAGCACCAGGAACACATCGGGTCGGCAACATACCAGAGGATCTTTTCGTTCATGAGAGTAACAGGCGAGATCGCTTCGACTGATCGAGTTCAGGGAAGAAATATTCTAATCGCGCTCTGAACCGCCACGGTATTTTTCCGGCTGAACGCCCTTTGCCCCTTTCCCTTTGCCAGAAAGGAACCGGGGAAAGAAGCCGGCTTACGCCGCGCGAGCCGCTTTCCTGCGTTCGTGCTCCTGCAACAGGCGTTTGCGGATACGAATGGTTTTAGGCGTAATCTCCACGAGTTCGTCATCCGCGATGAATTCGATAGCCGATTCCAGGGTGAGCTGGATGGGCGGCGTCAGAACGACGGCTTCATCGGTCCCCGAAGCCCGTATATTGGTGAGCTGCTTGCCCTTGATGGGGTTGACCACCAGATCGTTGTCACGGCTGTGAATCCCGATCACCATCCCTTCATACAGACGCTCGCCCGGGCTGACGAACATGCGTCCACGTTCCTGCAATTTCCACAGCGCGTATGCCACCGCTTCACCCTGCTCGGCGGATATCAGAACCCCGTTGCGGCGCGCGGTTATTTCGGGCCGCATGGGCGCGTATTCATCGAATACATGACTCATGAGGCCCGTGCCCCGCGTCATGGTCATGAATTCGGATTGAAAGCCGATCAGGCCCCGGGCAGGAATGCGATAGTCGAGCCGCACCCTCCCCCGCTCATCGGAAACCATATCCTGCAGATCGCCGCGCCGCGCGCCCAGCGCCTCCATCACCGCGCCCTGATGGGCCTCCTCAACATCAACCGTAAGCATCTCAAAGGGCTCGCATTTGACGCCATCGATCTCGCGAATCACGACATGTGGCCGCGACACCGCCAGTTCGTAGCCTTCGCGCCGCATATTCTCCAGCAGAATGGTGAGATGCAACTCACCCCGGCCCGAAACCAGGAAAGAGTCAGTATCCTTGGTTTCCTCCAACCTCATGGCAACATTGGTCAGCAACTCCTTTTCCAGGCGTTCGCGCAGTTGCCGGCTGGTGACAAATTTCCCTTCCTTTCCGGCAAAAGGTGAAGTATTCACCTGAAAATTCATCGTAAGCGTAGGCTCGTCCACGGCAAGCATAGGCAACGCCTCAGGCTCGTCGATATCGGCAAGCGTCGCGCCGATACTCAGCTCTTCGACGCCATTGATGAGAACGATGTCGCCCGCCAACGCCTCGGCAAGCTGGACCCGTTCGATGCCCCGGAAGCCCAGAACCTGGTTGACTCTGGCTTTCCTGGGCGTATTGCTCCCCGCCAGTACCATGACATCCTGGCCGGGTTTAAGTCTTCCACGATTGATGCGTCCAATACCAATGCGTCCCACGAAACTGGAATAGTCCAGGGCGCTGATCTGCAGTTGCAATGGGCCATCGACATCTCCCACCGGTGCTTTCACATGCCTGAGGATCGTGTCGAAAAGCGGGCGCATGTTGATGCCCGGCTGTTTCAGGTCGAGCGTGGCGTAACCATTGAGCGCCGAGGCATAAACAACCGGAAAATCCAGTTGCTCTTCGCTGGCGCCCAGCTTGTCGAACAGATCGAAAGTCTGGTTTACCACCCAATCCGGACGCGCGCCCGGTCGGTCGACCTTGTTGATCACGACGATTGGACGCAGTCCCAGCGAAAGCGCTTTTCTGGTGACAAAGCGTGTCTGCGGCATCGGACCTTCCACCGCATCCACCAGCAACAGCACTCCATTCACCATGGATAAGACACGCTCCACTTCACCCCCGAAATCGGCATGACCCGGCGTATCCACGATATTGATATGCACGCCTTCATAATCGGCTGCGCAGTTCTTTGCAAGGATGGTGATGCCGCGCTCGCGCTCGATATCATTGGAGTCCATCACACGTTCGGCGATGTGCTGATGCGCGGCGAAGGAACCGGCCTGATGCAGCAGTTTATCCACTAGTGTCGTCTTTCCATGATCGACGTGGGCAATTATGGCGATATTGCGCAGGGAGCGAGACATAAAGGATCGTAGGCCTACAATGGCAAAAAGGGCGGAATTATAACAGGTCGATGAGTGACATGCATGCTGACACTGGAGTGCCCATGAAGTTCCAGGACGTCGCTATTCCTGGAAAATTTTTATACCTTGCGTCCAGGTATGAAAAGCAGGCAGGAAATAAACAAACCGGGGGAGGAAGCGCATTACCGGCTACCTTGGTGCCGAATTCCTTGTATTCGAACATCAGTTCCGACACTAAGCTCGTACTGGGTATCAAGCCCCATACATCATTTGTCAGATTGAAATCAAAACCGGCACCGATATACCACGCATCACGGTCCGCCTGTCCTCCGGCGCCACCAATCCCGCCGCTCTATATGGATACGCCGTTCCGAAGATCATTGCTGCGCGCATACCCACCCCGGAAAAACAGCATGTGCGGACTGCTGTCAAGAATTCTTCTCGCCGATACCGCAGTCTCTTCGATTTTCGCAACCTTCTGCGCTTCCACCACTTGGCGTTTTTCTATCGACGTCGATTTCTGCTCGATCTGCATCAGCCTCTGCGCATCCCGCGCAGATTCCGTTTTCACCTGCTCCAGCTCATTCCGGACAGCTTGCAGGCTTGTCTCCAGCTGCCTGAGTTGCTGCTCCAATGCTTGCGTTCTCGCATCCTGGGCAGAAGCCGGAGGCGCAGCCGTAGATATGACAATAGCAAGAGAAGCAGCAGAAACAGCGGCAGCCGTTCGCCTCTTGCCAGAAAAATGTTTCATCTGATTTCCTCCGTGGTTGCTGTTGAATTTTGCTGGTCCGCTTGCCGGAAACCATATCGCGAAAGCATGATATGTCCTGCCCTCCAAAAAAAATCTGACAAATGTCATGTTCTGGTTGCTTTTCCCGGAATCTCCATGTCATCAGCTTTCTTTCCCGCCACCTTTGGGTGACCGGATCAGGCACTCTTGAAGCTCTGCCGTCGCAAAACCCAATCATGCCGCCACCATCATGACAAAAAGATATCCGGAACCGAAGCGGACTGAATCAGGCAGAAAAATGCCCTGCCTCGAAATGAGGCTCGCAAATGGAAATCAAAAACGGGAATCAGAAACGGAGGCAGGAGAAGCGCAAGAGCTTTCGGGCCGGAGACGGGATGACCCCGGAAACAGCCTCACCCAGGCAATCAACCCGGAATCAGCTTAAACAGACGGTGGAATTGCTCGGCAGTATTGTCGGCGAATCAGGAAAAAGCGGAAAGAAGATGATCTCCGCGAAGAGGGGGACTGGCAGGGTCAGCTCTGCGAAACCCGAGCGACCCTGCCTGGGGTGACTTCATTCCAGGGGTAAAACTTCAGGAGTAAAAAGAGGCGACGTTGGTTTGCCTCAAGGATTTCTGGTTGGCAATCTGCTCAAGCCGCTTGATATCCTTGAGCTTGACGTTACGGTATTCACTGCTGATGAGGCCGTCGTCCTGAAACCGGGCAAATATTCGGCAGACCGTCTCCTCCGCAATGCCGAGATAATTACCGATATCGCTGCGGGACATGCACAAGGTGAATTCGGTGGCCGAACAATGCCGCTTTTCAAATTGCCTGGACAAGTTGAGCAGGAAAATGGCAATCCGCTCCTCGGCATTGTGTTTACCGAGCAGGAGCAGCAATTCCTGACCGTGATGGATTTCGGCACTCATGATCTTGAGAATTTCATACTGGATGGCCGGGTCCTTCTTGGCCAGTTCTTCGAAACGCTCGACAGAAACTTCACATACGGAGGTCACCCCCATTGCCCTCGCTTCGCATTTATGCTCCCGATTACTGATGGCATTCAGTCCCAGCAGTTCCCCGGCTGTATGAAAGCCCATCACCTGAACCTGTCCATCCTCGGTGCTCACGCAGGTTTTGACGGATCCGCCGCGGATGATATAGATATACTCCAGCGGCTGGCCCATACGGTAAAGCACTTCTCCACGCTTGAATACCTGCTTCTTTTTTACCACGCGCTCGAGCAGGGATGAATAGCCGGTTTTGAGCCAGAGGGACATACAAAGGTGATATGCCCCGCAATTCTTGCAATCATTGGGCACATCCGCGTGCTCCGTGGAGGAAGGTATCAGCTTGAGTGCGTGTTTTGACATGTGAGAACCTGTAGGCAATAAATTGGATGGTTATGCCGGCAGCTCGATGTTACCAAGAACCGCTCCGGGAAAATCCGTTAACTGATACTTGCCGCTTACCACCATCGCAGCCAGCGTATCCAGGGTCTGGCCTTGCAGAAGTTTCACGATCTCCTGCTTGATCGGCCACCATTTCGCGTGCATGGGGCAGGCAGTGGTGTCGCTGCAAACTTTCAGCCCCAGAACACAATCCTCGGTAAACCCCGGTCCCTCGGTGATCCTGACGATCTGCATCAGGTTAATCTTGTCACTGCTTTCCCGCAAGCAGAACCCTCCCTGCTTTCCGCGAAAAGAATACAAAAGATTGCCCTTGCATAACTCCTGCAGAATCTTTGCGAGATAAGTAGGCGGCAACCTCAGGCATTCCGCTATCGTGCGATTCAGCACAGCCACCCCGGGAGGCTGGGTTGCCATGTAGATAAGCGCCTGAATGGCATATTGGGTCGTACGCGAAAGAATCATCGGGAACCGGAGAAAATAAGGTGAATATTTAGAACTCTCTTTTTTAAGGATAATTCCTATATCAGCCAGTATACGAAGATGAACAGGCCCAGCCAGACCACGTCCACGAAGTGCCAGTACCAGGCGACCCCTTCGAAGCCGAAGTGATTCTCGGGTGAAAAATGGCCCTTCAGCACACGGCACCAGATGACGAACAGCATGATGGAACCCAGCGTTACATGAAAACCGTGGAAACCGGTCAGCATGAAAAACGAGGCGCCATAGGCTCCGGTGGAGAGCTTGAGGTTCATTTCCGAATAGGCGTGGCCGTATTCGTAAGCCTGCAGGCCCACGAACAGAAACCCCAGGGCGAACGTGAGGAACAATCCCAGTTTAAGCTGCCCGCGCTTGTTCAGCTTCAGTGCCCAGTGCGCCCAGGTGACGGTCACGCCCGAGGTCAGCAGGATCAGGGTATTGAGTGCCGGGAGACCCCACGGACCCATAGGCATGAATTTTTCCTTAATACCGGGGCCGGCTGTGGGCCACTCGCCCGTAAAATCCGGCCACAGTGCCTTCTGCTCCAGATCCGCCAGATCGGGCACCGAATGCATGCGCATGTAGTACAGCGCACCAAAAAAAGCCCCGAAAAACATGACTTCCGAGAAGATGAACCAGCTCATCCCCCAGCGGAAAGATTTATCGACCTGCTTGTTGAATTTGCCGCTCTCGCTTTCACCGGCCACGGTGCCAAACCATCCAAACATCATGTAGACGAGTATGGCAAAGCCCGTCGCCAGTAATCCGTAACCCAGGGGAAGCCGGTTGACCGACAAGGCCGCACCGAATCCCATGAATAACAGCGCTAGCGACCCCGTAATGGGCCAGGGGGATGGCGCCGGAACGTAGTAATGACTCGCTTCCTGACTCGCTTCTTGACTCACTTTTTTCTCTCTTTATGGTTGATCGATAGGATGCCGGCTGGTTTCGACAGCAGCTATTGCCAAAAATATTGCATAAGGGGCACCACCAGAGAGAAAGCCAGGGCATAAAGAGCCGTTCTGATTGCTGCAAGCTTCCTCTCGATCTCCTCGTCTTCCGACAGATTCACGGGTTGCGACATATCCATATTTTTCGACATGACGATCTCCTGTTTATCGATTAGCGGATTACTTCACGGATTACTTCACGATTGGCGGCGTTTCAAAGGTGTGATAGGGCGCCGGCGAGGGTAAGGTCCACTCCAGTGTTTTTGCACCCTCCCATGGTCTTTGCGGCGCCTTTGCTCCCCCGCGAATGCACTTCAGCACCACATAGAGGAACAACAACTGGGTCATACCGAATCCGAATGCTCCAATACTGGAAATCATGTTGAAGTCCGCAAATTGCAGTGCATAGTCGGGAATACGGCGGGGCATGCCGGCAAGCCCCAGGAAGTGCTGGACAAAGAAAGTGAGATTGAAGAAGAACATGGACAGCCAGAAGTGCCATTTGCCCAGTGTCTCGTCATACATGTGGCCCGTCCACTTCGGCAGCCAGTAGTACGCACCGGCGAAGATGGCGAAGAGCGAGCCGGATACCAGCACGTAGTGGAAGTGCGCGATCACATAGTAGGTATCCTGCACCTGGACATCGATCGGGACAATGGCGCAGACCACGCCGCTGAAACCCCCGATGACGAACAGGAAAATGAAGCCGATGGAAAACAGCATGGGCGTCTCGAAAGTCATGGAGCCACGCCACATTGTGGCCGTCCAGTTGAACACCTTCACACCGGTCGGGACCGCGATCAGCATGGTGCCATACATGAAAAACAGCTGTCCTACCACTGGCATGCCCGCGGTGAACATATGATGCGCCCAGACGATGCAGGAAAGAATGGCGATGGAAGCAGTTGCATACACCATCGAGGGATACCCGAACAGCGGCTTGCGGGAAAAAGTGGGAATCACCTCGGAGATAATGCCGAATGACGGCAGGATCATGATGTAGACTTCCGGGTGCCCGAAAAACCAGAAAACATGCTGGAACAGCACTGGATCACCCCCACCCGCCGCATTGAAGAAATTGGTGCCGAAGTTGCGGTCAGTCAACAGCATGGTTACCACACCCGCCAGCACCGGCATGACCAGCACCAGCAGATAAGCGGTAATCAGCCAGGTCCACACGAACATGGGCATCTTCATCAGAGTCATGCCCGGCGCGCGCATGTTGAGAATAGTGGTGATGATGTTGATCGAGCCCAGGATGGAGGAAGCACCGAGTATATGGATAGCAAAAATCATCATGTCCATTCCCATGCCCATTTGCACCGACAGCGGAGGATAAAAAGTCCAGCCCCCGGCAGCAGCGCCGCCGGGCGCGAAGAAAGAAGTGATGAGCAACAATGCCGCGGGAGGAAGCAGCCAGAAGCTCCAGTTATTCATTCGCGCAAAGGCCATGTCGGGAGCGCCGATCATCATCGGTATCTGCCAGTTGGCAAAACCGACGAAGGCCGGCATGATGGCGCCGAATACCATCACCAATCCGTGCATGGTTGTGAGCTGGTTGAAAAATTCGGGATTGACGATCTGCAAGCCCGGCTGAAAAAGTTCGGCCCGAATGGTCAGCGCCATCACACCCCCTGTCAGGAACATGATGAAGCTGAACCAGAGGTACAGTGTGCCGATATCCTTGTGATTCGTGGTGGTCAGCCACCGCATCAGGCCGGTGGGGTGGTGGTCGTGCGCGTGATCGGCACCATGCACGACATCGTGATCGGGTATTGCTGCCATGAGTTTCTCCTGGGTGCTGTTTCTTGAATATTTTTGATATCTCTGCCGACTGTTATCCCAACTCATCAAAGGAGGATAGCGGTCGCCTTGCCATCCGGCTGCAATGTCATGTTGGGCAACATCGAATACGCAGGGTCATGATTTCTCCTTGACTATCTTCTGAGCTGGTTGATTTCGGATGGCTGGACAGCATCGCCTGTCGAATTGCCGAAGGAATTGCGCTGGTAGGTGATCACCGAGGCAATATCCACGTCCGACAGGTGCTTGAATGGCGCCATTGCCGTGCCGCTCTTGCCATTCATGACGATGTTGATGTGGCCTTCCTTGGGTCCGGTGGCAACCTTCGATCCAGCGATTGCAGGGAAAGTCCCTGGCACACCCTGCCCGTTGGCCTGATGACAGGCGGCACAGTTGGCGTTATACACGGCTTCGCCCTTGGCCTTGAGCTCGTCCGGCGTGAACTCCTTGTTGACGTCCACGGCTACTGCCGCCAGCTTGGTTTTCTGCTCCGCCACCCACGCGGCGTATTTCTCAGGCTCCACCGCCTCTACCACGATCGGCATGAAACCATGCTCCTTGCCGCACAACTCGGCGCACTGGCCGCGATAGGTGCCGGGCTTCTCGATGTTGAACCACACATCACGGATGAAGCCGGGGATGGCATCCTGCTTGACGCCCAGCGCCGGCACCCACCAGGCATGCAGCACGTCATTGGCGGTGATCAGCACGCGCACTTTCTTGCCTGTGGGAACGACCAGCGGATTGTCCACTTCCAGGAGATAGTTCTCGCCCTTGGGTGCCGCGTTGTCGATCTGTGGCTTGGGCGTGGAGAGGGCACTCAGGAAACCGATGCCTTCGCCTTCACCCGTCAGGTAGTCGTAGCCCCATTTCCACTGATAGCCGGTCGCCTTGACCGTGATGTCCGGATTGGACGTATCCTTCATGGCAATCACGGTCTTGGTTGCGGGAAAGGCCATGCCGATCAGGATCAGGAACGGGATCGCCGTCCAGATGATCTCGACCGTGGTGCTGTGATGGAAGTTGGCGGCCTCATAGTCCTTCGATTTGCGATGCTTGACTACGGAATAGAACATCGTGCCGAACACGCCGATGAATATCGCCAGGCAAATCCACAGAACCATCGTGTGCTGGTCGTAGATCTGCTGGGCAATGACTGTCTGCGGCTCGGGCAGATTTAACTGGTAGGGGTCGGCTGCCGCCATCGCCAGTCCGGGATGCATCACGTACGTCATGACTCCTGCAAAGGCTGAGGGTACGTTGATCTTCATGTTTTCCTCATTGATTCCCGAATATTTGGTCTACGAGTAGGGTTATTAAAGATAATCGGATTCTCTTATCCGGTATCGAATCGTATGCCTCAGTACGAGATGAAACCTTGACCGATATCAACTTTTATCGAGGTTGGGTAGAAGGGAGTGAGCTGAGGGGATAAAGGGCGATAGAGGGGATAGAGGGGGACAAACAGACTCTTGCGGTATTCCAGCGCGGGAGATATCGCCGGTTCGTGCCTTATCCGAGCCTGGAATAATCCAGAATCTGGCGGCAGATTCGGCGGCAGGATGGGTGGAGGCGCAAGCTGTAACCCATCGTTTATTAAGAACGATTTCCGGGGAAATCGTGGGTGTCCGCGTCAGTCTCTTCCGAAGAGACCGCGGTCGCGCGCGAGTTGCCAGGATCCGTGCGGACCTTCGCGGCAGAGGCCGAATACCAGGGATGGCTGAAGGGAAGGAACGATGAAACGCAAATCAAGAAAAGACACGCAGACTTCGCCCGGGTAATACTCGATCCGATCGAGGGCAGAAAACGCCGCAAAATGGCGAAACCCGGCGAAAATCTCCTGCCGCCACGCTTCGCGGGCAAGAGCACTCTGACGCTCTGTTTCACCAAATCGACTATGCCGTGTCCATTTTACTGTTGAAACAGGCTGATAACCCGCAGCAATCGCTTCCCACCTGCCCAGCAAACCGCTCTTGGCAGCGGAGGCCTCAAGTTCTTGCGTACGCCACAGATTGACCGAAGCTACTTCATAGTCATCGTCATGGCTGACGATAATCTTCCAGTTGAAGGGCGAGAGGGGTTGAGGGAAGGCGTGGACCTGAGCCTCCTTTAATCGATGGTTTTCGACGTATGCCTCGCCAATCTCGACAGCGCGTGAATGCAGAATCCCCTGGAAGCCAACGTAACACCCCAGGATCAGCAAGGCAGCAACCGCCGGATATCGGCCTTTTGGCTTGAATATGCTGGCCACAAGGCCTAGCACGATTATTCCCGTGAAATAGGGGTCGATGATGAATGTGAAGGGAATGCTGAAAGCATGCCTGGAAAAGGGAGCCAGCAGCATCGTGCCGTAAGAGGTGATCACATCACCGGCGATATGAATACCGATACCGAGCGCAGCGATGCCATAGAATGCCTGCCAGGGATACGGCCGGCGTGAAAGGCGAGACAAACTCGAGAGTATCCACGCAACGAGCCAGGCCCAGAAAGGCAACAGTATGATTGAATGGGTAATGCCGCGATGAAATGTGACATACGTGAGCGTATCGATCGCGCGCAACACGAAATCGGCATCGGGAAACGCGGCTGCAATGAAGCCTGCAGTCATGCGAGCGCGCAATGTCAGCTGCTCGGTGTCAGGCGCATGATGTAAAGGTGGAACGGTTGCCCGCGCAAGCAATGCACCGCTTAAAGCATGGGTCAGGGTATCCATGCGGTATGAAGGAATTTAATGAAGGCTGATAATGGAAGCCAAAAAGACAGCTCAAAGAGGCAGATCAACGAAGCAGTTCAATGAAGCAGTTCAACGGGACAGTCAGCTGGACGCTCAGCGGACGGGGAAAGCAGCGGGACGCATTGCCGGAGTGATTCTCAGTACTCTGGTACCCTTATCTACCCTTATGTACCCTGAGGCGCTTCTCCGCTATCCGTTCTTTCTCCGCCGTGCCGACGGGAAAATATCATCCGATCCAGGTTTTCACCTACGGAAAGGCATCCGTCCAGAAACCGGCTCGTCCTGGAAGAACCGGGCGAACTGTCGTTCATCCAATGGACAAATGTCGCCAGATAAATGGAAGTGAGCGCACTTTCTTCCAACGCACGCCGGAGGTACGTAGCATCCCGCCCCGCAGCCTCCCGCATCCATTG
Source organism: Nitrosospira sp. TNL300 (assembly GCF_055385915.1). Classification (NCBI taxonomy): domain Bacteria; kingdom Pseudomonadati; phylum Pseudomonadota; class Betaproteobacteria; order Nitrosomonadales; family Nitrosomonadaceae; genus Nitrosospira; species Nitrosospira sp. TNL300. The sequence continues at coordinate 2,010,033 of NZ_AP041005.1, forward strand.
CACGGTACGGCTGACGCGCATCAATCCGGGAATCTGAACGTGCAGATGACCCGGCTCCAGTTTGCCATAGATCATTTGCCTTGTAGCCTTGCGGTAAGGGTAAAGAGACTCCAGCCAGGTCATGATCAGCCAATGCAGACGTTGATGCGGCGTCAGGAAGGAAAAGTCCGGCACCTGCGCCATCCTGAGCATCGCACTGTCCGCCCGCTCGAACCAGGCTTCAACGATATCCTCTTTCTCACGAAAATGCGCATGCACGTCGTTCAGAGTTATGCCCAGCGCAGCCGCTACGTCATGCAGGCGTACGACCTCCCACGATTTCTGTTCGCCGAGCTCAACTGCGGTGTTAATAATCTGATCAGCAGTCGTCATCATCGATTACCCATCACGCGAGTGGTTGATTCAGGAAGGAAATTTCACCAAAACTCTGACCTGGTCAGAAGGAACGTATCCCAAATCCTAATGGAATGTCAAGCACGCAGGGTTAAGAAAGCATAGTAAGCCAGGGTTACTCCCGTTGGAAAACTGCTGTTTACGCAATGTCGTTGACGAAAAACAGCCTGCTACTCACGTTACCAGGAGTAACCGCTGGCGCCCCTACTTCTTAACGCAATCCGAGGAAGCTCAAGACAGCGAGAAGGATAACAATAAACCCCACCCACCAGATTATGTTGTTCATGCCTGCCTCCTTAAACTGGTTCATATTCAAATGATTGGGAGTGTTTCGTCCATCATTCGCCCATCATTCATGTAGTTGCTTGTGACTTTATTCTTCCTCTGATCGGGTTTTATTTCAGTTCGCCATCACACATATCGGGATTTGCAGTTTTACCTGGCCTGAGGATTGCCTTGCACCATGCTTCGCTTCTTCGTCATTCACTTCATGAAGGGGCAATCAAAGTTACACGGAAATCAGCCAGGAAATAAACTACACTGAGTTCTGAATGTGAGGCAACCGAGATAACGATCGCGATAAGGAGGAATCATGGCAAAAGCAAACCCGATTCAGGTACAGAAATTTCTGTCCGGCATGGATTACCCTGCGAACAAGGAGGAGCTCGTGGATCATGCCAAATCCAAGGGCGCTGACGAGAATATAATGCAGACGCTCGAACAGTTGCCGGACGAGGACTATGAGACGCCGGCGGATGTGAGCAAGGCGATCGGGCATATCAAATAATTCCTGGCATCGGCATGGGACAGGGATGGGGCAGAATGGGGCAGGATAAAGCCTGCCGGCAGGAGAACAGATAAACGGAAGACATCCGAAGGGTGAAACGTGTGGAGGCAGCGAGGACAATGCCAGGAAAAAAAGAACAAGAAATGATTCTGACTGACGTTGGCAGCAGGTAATTTTCCTCCGGCTCTCCCGTTCTCACCCCGCAAAATCGCGGTTCTCCACGCCAAGGCGCTGGGTGACTTTATCGTCATCCTGCCCGCCCTGGAGGCGATTAAACGGACATATCCCCCTGCAGAACTCATCCTGCTCGCCAAACCCTGGGTAAAGGAATTCCTCGCCGGTCGGCCGTCGATGGTGGACCGGGTTATCAGCATTCCACCACTTGCCGGTGTCAACGACCCGGTCGAGTCAAAAGGCCAGGTCTGCGATACGGGTAGTTTCGCCTACCCGCTGGAAGTCGATCGGTTTTGCCAGGCGATGAAAGGCGAAAAGCTCGATGTCGTCATTCACATGCAGGGTGACGGTAAATTCGTCAACCCCTTCATCAATAAATTCGCCGCCCGCATGACGGCAGGCATGTGCAACCCGCCTGCTGAACCCCTCGACCGCTCCATTCCCTATGTGCATTACCAGAGCGAGATTCTGCGCAATCTGGAAGTGGCGGCCTTGATCGGGGCTCATACCACGAGCACCGGATTCGAACCGCGCATCGAGGTGACGGAATCCGACGAACAGGAGGCAGAACCGGTCCGGCAACTCATCAAGGGCAAACCCTATATCGTTATCCACCCGGGCGCGGATGACCTCCGCAGGGTATGGCCTGCAGCCAGGTTTGCCAAGGCAGCAGATTGCCTGATCGAAAAGGGATATGAAGTTGTCGTGACGGGAACGCCGAAAGAAGAAGAGGGCGTCATGAATGTTACACAGTCAATGAATCGCTCTGCAATTCCGTGTACTTGGCTTGGCCTGGGTGGCCTGGCTGCCCTCTTACAGAAAAGCGCGCTCGTCGTCAGCAACGACACCGGTCCGCTCCATCTGGCACGCGCGGTCGGGGTACGTACAGTCGGGATTTACTGGGCGCCCAACGTGCTCAACTGGGGGCCGCTGAGCCGCGACCGGCATCGCATTGCGATAAGCTGGCAGCTTGAATGCCCCCAATGCGGCATCAAGCCAGTTTCACCCTGGCCGTTTCAGCCGCAGAAACCGGACTGCAGTCATCCGTACTCATTCGTGGAAAGCGTACCGGTCGCAGAGGTTCTTGGATTGGTCACGGAATTATTGCGTCCGACGACTGAGCACGAGCACTGAGCATTGAGCCCTGAACTGCTGCTTTTCAGTGAGCATTCTGAACAAAGTTGCTGACGACTCTTTGCCAGTCGTTGGCAAATCGCTGGATGCTGAATCGCTGGGTTGCATACTCCCGAGCGTTCCGGCTCAATTCCCGTGCATGATCGTGATCGTCGAGCAGATAACGCATCCGTTCGATCAGCTTGTCCACATCGGTTTCAACATAGCCCCTTTTGCCGTTTTCCACCGCTGTAACCATCTCGGTTGTCGCGAGCCCTACGACGGGCAATCCCGTCATCATCGCTTCACAGACGGATAACCCGAGGCTGGTATAACGAATAGGGTTGAAGAAGAAACGGTACTTGGCGACGAAAGCAGGCAACTCATCATGCGACACTTCACCTAGCCCGCCCAGTTCCGTTGATCCCATCCCCACCAGGTCCAGCGGTATCTGCTCGCGGATTTTCTCGAATACATCGAGGCCCAGGCGGCGGCCGCGCTTGTGCATGTTATTCACCACCACGATGCCTCTGGCATGCTCGCCCGTATATTTCACGTTGTCCGGCACCATTACGCCATGATCGATGACAGCAGTCGATGTTCCGTTACTATCCCACATCAGGCGGTTGAAATCGGTTACGTGAACCAAAAGCATGGAGGGATCGTCCACCCAATGCGCGGTATTGGTTGGATGTTCCTGCGGGGGATCGTGTTCGAGATAAATTTTGGGCAGCCGCCGCTGCGCCTCGGACAGGATTTCGTGCTGGTCAACTTCGTAGTTCTTACGATGCTGAAACAGAATCACGTCAAAATCGAGATCTTTCACCTGCTCGATGGGCACATCGTGCACGTTGTCCCCCCAATCGAAACCACTCGAACGGCCACCGTAACCTGCGCCCTCTCCTTTGGGCAAATAAAACTCCAATGGAGCCTGGGTGAGATAGTAGAGGTAGTTGCCGTGAATATGCCAGGTAAGAACCCGCAATTTCTCCTGCCTTGTCACGTTCTCCTTTCTTCCCTGATTCCCCTTTACTTCCATATTAATGCCCAATTAATTCCTCCAGCGCCCGGATTGCTGCTTTCGGTGTCCCCACGGCGTTTCGCGAAACAACCCGATGACGAGCCTGATCCAACGGACCCCAGATCACCGGATCAGTGGTGGTGAAGACAGTAACGCTTGGAGCATCGACCGCTACCGCCAGATGCGCAACCCCCGTGTCATTCGAAATCACCGCCTGGCTGCCTTTCAGAAGGGCGGCGAGTGATCCGATGTCAGTTTTACCGGCAAGATCAATCGCAGTACCCGTCATTTTCCCCGCGACTGCTTGCGTAAGCGGCTTCTCTTCGGCGGTACCCGTCAGCACCACTTTCAAACCCTGCCGAACACACCTGTCCGCCACCTCCGCGAAATGCGCGGCAGGCCAGGGCACGGCGGAGATAGCGCCCGGATGCAGGCAGACATAAGGTTTATCAAGAATAGTCACATATTCTTCCAACTCCTTAAGTTTCTGGTAGTCTCCGTCCAATACCGGAAACTCCATTGCCCTGTCCCCCGCGCGGTCCGTCTGGCCCAAGCCGAGAAATTCAAGCAGCGCGAGATTCCTTAACAACTCAGGCCGCCTGGATGGGTAGGGCATGAAGAAATCGCGGTTCGGCCAATGACCGTCCTCGCTCGCAAACCCGGCCGCAACAGATGCTCCAAAAAGGGAGACGACAAGATTAGACACCGTGCCTTTGCCATGCATTTGCAGGGCAAGGTCGTATTGTCGCTGCTGCATGCCCTCCAGAAAGGCCGTGACCGCCTCGGCCTTGAAGGGATGCTCGGGCAATCCCGGAAAACCCGGAAATTCGACAAACTCGTCAATATAATGATTGTAGCGCGTGGCAAGTGCCTTGTTCCAGGGCAGCCCGACATAATCGATGGTGGCGTGTGGGAAAGCCCGCCGAATCAACCGCAGCGCAGGAACGAACAGCAGGAAATCTCCCAGCTTCAAGGCCCTGAAAATCGCGATCTTTTTAATTGGCAGATTACCCAGCTGAGCCATATGCTTTCCATGCGCTCCGGTACGAGTGGTACGAGTCAAAATCAGTCAGGCTCCCTTCGCTCAACAGTATTGCATGTACGCCAGGGTTTCGCTATTTTTGTAGCCAATTCTCCTGTTTTAACTCTTCTTTTCTGAAGCCCATTAATTGAAAGGAGTCACGATGTTCATATCCAGCCCGGCTTTTCCTGATCGCACCATCGTTCTCAAGCCACATACCTGCATGGGAGAAAATATCAGCCCTCCCCTGGAGTTTGGAGACCTTCCCCCGCAGACGAAAAGCGTGGTCCTTATCGTGGAAGACTGCGATGCAACACCGGTTCCCTGGGTACATTGGCTGGTATTCAATATTCCCCCTGATACCACAACGGTTTCAGCCGGCAGTATTCCCGCGGGCGGGACGGAAGGCATTGCCAATGGCGGCACACACGGTTATGAAGGGCCTTGCCCCAAATACTTCCACGGTACCCACCACTATCATTTCCAGTTATTCGCCCTGGATGCCATATTGGATTTACCTCCAAGTGCGGATAAAGCTCATGTAGCCGCAAGCATGAAAGAACACATCATTGATTCCGCGACACTCGTCGGTTTGTGCGAGGGGACAAAGATGGAAAGCTGAGCTTTCTGTACCTACAGTCGTTTCTATCAAATCCGTCAAATGGTGAGGACATGTTTCCTCATGTCCTCATACCCATCCGTCCCCAGATAAGCAGAGACTGGCATCAATAGAAGCAATCATCCCCGCTTAGTGTGCCTTTCCGTACAGAGTACTTTAACAATCAGGCAGACAATAATTGCCCGTATAAGCAAGGAGCATCTGGTTGAGCATGAAACCAGCTATTCGATTGATCAGTTGTTTTCTTGTGCTGAGTCTGGCAGTCGCCAGTTCTGCGATTTTTGCTGAATCGTTCTGGCAAAACCCTGTCGTTCAAGGGTACGGAAAAGTGCATCCCATGCCGGAGGCGGCGGTTCAGCCAAGCCCGGATCGGGAATACAAGATTCTCTTCGACGTCACTAAAGCAGCCAGTGCGCCAAGCCAGATAAATCCTGGACTTGAGCATATCGCCCGCCTGATCAACCTTTTCACCCTCGCGAAAGTTCCACCCGAGAAGCTCAAAATTGTAGCGGTGCTCCACGGCCCAGCGACTGCTGTCGCACTTGACGACCGTCACTACCGGGAAAAATATCAGTTCGACAATCCTGACAGGAAACTGATCGACGCCCTGAAGCGTGCTGGCGTCATTGTTTATGTATGCGGGCAGGCGCTCGCTCACAATGGATTTGAGCCCGCCTGGATCAATCCGGAGGTGGATATCGCCTTGGCAGCGCTGACGGTGTTGTCCGTCTATCAACTCGATGGTTACGCCCTCATCCCGGAATAAGACGAGAGATTGATCTTTATCAAGTAGCCAGGCATTGAACCACAGATAAACGAACATATGCTTTTCCTGAAAGCATTTTTCAAGGAGCAAGAATCATGTTACAGGCCGAAGATCGAACAAGCAGAGATCGCGTTCGCCACTCAACAGCGCCAAACGTGAACCGCGAAATAGACCGCCAAACGAACAGCAACATCCGACGTTATGCCAACAGCAGCGAGGAAGTCATCAATCGACGCATCGAGGAACTCGACAAAGAATGGGACATCGAGCGCGCACTTGAAGCTAATGCATCGGCACTGGCCTTGACGGGTCTTTTGCTTGGCCTGACTGTCAACAGGAAATGGCTGGCGCTACCCACGGTTGTACTGTCGTTCCTGCTGCAGCACTCGCTGCAAGGATGGTGCCCGCCATTACCTATATTGCGGCGCTCGGGTGTACGTACGCGGAGCGAAATCGACCGGGAAAAATATGAGCTGAAAGCGTTGCTTGAGGGAAGGTAATTTCTATTGGGGGATAGAATTATCCAAAGAACTCAAGATATTTACTCGCAAAGAGACCGATGGATGCCAATATTATTAATAATGCCCGCATGACGGGTTGCTCGAACATGGGTTGAAAAGCGCCCTCACAGATGCTGTTTATTTTTTCAATAGCTGCATCTGCTTTTATACGATCGCTTTTGTTACTTTTGTGTAGCTCCTTGATGCGCTCAAGGACGGAACGCTTAAGTAGCTTGGCTTCTTTTCGAATCATAAAACCTGAAAAAAAGAGTAACGAAATGCTCACAGCAAAAGTGATGGCTTTGCTAAGCGGAAAATCCTGATTATCGAAATAAGTAATTTTTGCAAATAACATCAGCATAATGCAGAGCATTGGGAAATAAATAAGTTTGTCGACCATTTGTGTTCTTTCTGCGACCACTTCAACAATCTTTTCAAGTGACTCAAGTGGATTATTAAAAGCATTAAGATTTTCCTCACCATTTTTATTATCGAGCAGGGGATGTTCTGTACGCAGTTTTCTAATCCAATAAAAGCTCAGCTTGACAGCGTCGAGTATAAAAAAGAGCAGAACCATGATCACGATAAAGCTTATCACTCCTGTCCAGTAAACCCACTGGCAAGTGGAGCCGCGGCAGGGCCATGGCCAAGGCGGCATTATGTAAATAAGTATCGTTTCAATGATGGCGAAGAATAGCCAGATGGCGACAGCACGATTTACAGAGTGCTCGGCTCGGCCATAGTTATAATATTCTCGCCACAAATTAGAAGAAACATCTCGAATAAATAACAGGCGCTCTGTGCGAGCTATGTATTTTTCCCCAATGGAATAACAAATCAGTGTGCTGTCCTGGACTAAGTCAGGAAAATCATGAGAAGCCGTTTTTCTTGGTCGGGCATTATCTTTTTCTATCCAATCTTTAATAGAGTCAAAGTGAAAATTATCTTCGCCTTCCTTAATCCAAATTTTAAGCCAGAAAAGGATCGAAGGGACAAAGAGCAAAATTAAACATGGCCAGAACCGAAAATCTGCTGGGTAAGCATCATTTATTGCATAAACTGCCGCAGTGAATATAAGAATAATGATGGGCAGAAATAACTTGCGTGGCCAATAAAGTAACCACCGTCGACTTAACCATTCAGGCTCCTTTGGATCAAAGTTAAAAATAGGAGGAGGTTCGCCGTTTAGGTCAATTTTAAAATAAGGAGGGTGTTTATTCAGGTTATTAAAATTCTCGTCAAGCTCTTTCCTGGCCTTATAGAAAAACGCGAGCGCAAGGAAGATTGCGATAGTTTGTATGAATATGGTAGGCCAGAGACTGGTGCCGTCCGTAAAGCTAAGTGGCTCTCCAGATTCATTTGTAGCGAAATTGAAAGCGACGAATAGTATTGCCAGTAAACTGAGCACTAAAAATACTGAGGATAGATCGGAATTGGGACGTATCCACCAGTGAAGAGAAATAAGAAAAAACATAACCCCTCCCAGCAACCATAGCCGTTTTTTGGCTTGCGTCAGGGAATCGTCGAGGGGATGGTAATCCAAGTCTCCGTATTTCTCCTGTACCAGTGCGAGGCGAATCGGCCCATTTCTACCGATTTCGAAAACTTGGGGTGAGGTGTTTTCAGATTTTTGAATCTCCTTAATGTCATCCTTGGCGATACTTAGTGTGAGGTAAAAAATGTTGGTTTGTTGGCTATCTCGAAAGGCGGGAAACTGTTTCTGATATTTTTCCATGCCCGCAACAGCGTCACAGTAATGTCGAAAGGCAGGAAATTGTTTTTCTATTTCTTTATCCTTACATTGTTCCCGATAACGTTCTTTATCTTCATCCTCAACTTCGTTCTTATCTTTAAGTCGTAGATCGAAGTGTGAAGCTACAACGAGGTTTCTAGTCGAGGGCCAGTGCCTGGGGTGAGGCATTTGCGCGTCAAGATCAGTTGTGAAAACCAGCATATTGGGCATTTCTGCCCGCAGGGCTCCAAGTATCAGCAGTTTGTCATAGATATCACTGCCAAAGATTCCTACTGCTTTTATCCCGCTATCACGTTTCTCCAGATTTATCTCTTTGTGAGAATCTTTAATCCACTCTGCCAGTCGATGAAAGTAATCCAATTGCCTTGGACCTAGGGCCAAGGTCGTTGGATTGTCCATATCGACAACAGAAAGGCGCTCAGCCCGTTTGTTCGTTGCTTGCTCACCCTCATTTTTATCTTGTTTTTGGATGGTTTGCAGATAAGCATCCAAACCTTTCAGATAGAACACGTTTTTTATTTCACAAGCACTCGCAACGATAGGTTGCATGTCGTGTTCTTTAGCAAGGGAGTTACAGAGCGTTTTGCGGAAGCTATGTGAGAAGTTACGTACATTCTCTGAATCCTGTTCTGTAATGACCATCAAGTCAGATGGTTCCTTAATATTCTGGCGCTTTATCAGCTCCTCAATTAATTTTTCAGTAAGTTCTTTGCTGTCTGTGCCAGCCGGTTTGATGAATGCGATATTCTTATGCTTTTCTGTTATCTCCTTGAAATGATCTTGACCAAAAATATTATTCAGATCAAATAGGTAGAAATTATTTTTATCCTCCGTTCCGGGTATGAGCAGATTACCCGGTACAATCTCGCTATTCATCCAGGCAACAATAATGTCTGGCTTATCTCTGGATTGATGAAAGTAATGCTCCCAGCGCACGTCATATTTATTATTGCTACTGCTCTTTTGATCAGGACCTTTGTTGCTACTGTTTTTTTTACTGGAGCAAAAGTGCAAACGGTCCGGTTCTGAGGGGCTATAACCTGATTCTATCAATCCGGCAATTACTGCATAACGTTGCCTGGTTCGCAGCTCTTTGTTTTCTAAAGTATTAGGCTCAACTTTTAGCAATGGCGCCAATATTTTTACGACGTTCTTCTTTATCCTTTCATTTAGCTGATATTTGCATTGGTCCTCAGACCCTGTTTTCTGGTCAAGGGGTTCCAAATCCATCTTTTTATGTACCTTATAACGAAGATGAGATATCTCTTCCAAACTGTCATTAAACTCACTGTCATTAAACTCAATATAATATTGATTTTTTTGGGTATCAGAGTCCAGATCAACGCCAAAAGGGTCCTGCCACAGCCAGCTTTCGTAGGCGTATCCTTTGATATGCGGGACTTGATTTTGAGTGTATGGGTCAAAGGGACGACCGTTCTCACGTGGCAGGTCATACCACATCAAGAGCCCAAATATGAAAAGTAAGGCCAATCCTGCGGGCGCCAGGTCTGGCAATTCTGGCTCTTTTATCTCGGCCATAATCTGCTATAACCCCTGAGTTTAATAGGTGTTGTTTTACAGCAGCATGATCAGACGGCGAATTTTGTTAACTCCTACTTCTTGATGGCGGGGACTTGAACCCAGCAGCGGCAGTGGCTCTCAATGATCGGTTCAAAACCGCATCGAACCTCCCTTCTGTTAAGTTCAAGTTGTGTAAAAACAAGGCATATAGGCATCTATCATGCTGGAAGAGCCTGCAATCACGCCCTTCGAATGTATCGTCCAATCTTCACCCTTGTAATCCGCTACATTCCCTCCTGCTGCCCTGACCATACAGACACCCGCGACCATGTCTGTCAGTTTGGTCGAAGGACGGAAAAACAGGTCGAGCCTTCCTGCCGCAACTTCGGCCAGCGATAGTACCGGCGCCCCGAATACCTTTACTGCGCGGGCCTGCTGCAATACGCGTGATAACTGGCTGAGTGTTGCCGGGCGCGTCTGCATTTCAGAGGAAAAATCGAGTCCAACGATCGCGTTTGCCGGTTCGGTCTGGCTCTTTATTCGCGTAACTTCTCCATTTATTTTTAGCTGATGTTCTTCCTGTGCGCTATATAAGATGTCATGGATGGGATCGTAAATGACGCCGAGAACAGGTTTTCCGTTGCGGAGAAGCCCGATGGAGATGGCAAGAAGCGGTGGGTATCCAGCCATGTTTTCGGTCCCATCCAATGGGTCAACGACCCACTGATCGCCTTGCTCGGTAATGGCTCCCCCGCTTTCCTCCCCATAAAAATGGCATGGGTGGAGTTTCAGAAGCGCTTCCTTCAGGAATTGCTCGGATTCCCTGTCAGCAGTGGTTACAACCTGCCGGGGGGATTTGAACTGGGAGGCCACACCCTGGATATAGTGCGCTTTGATAATGCTTCCGGCGAGCTTTGCAATTTTTTCTATTTCTTCGATAGGAAAGTCGTACTGTGCAAAGCTTTTAAGCTTGAGGTTTTTCATACGCGCTTTGTTTAATTCAGTAATCAAACAACACACGTCATACCCGTGAAAACGGGTATCCAGGGGTTGTAAATATATGACATCAACGTTTAAAACCGGATTCCGGGCAGTAGCGGATAAAGCTCGGAATGACAGATTTATAGAAGTAGGTCGGGCTCTGCCCGACAGTTTTTGGTTGTCGGGCGGAGCCCGACCTACTTCGAATTAGCAATGACGATTGGTTAGATGGTTCCAAGGATGAATACATTTTATTTCCTGAACTGCCTTATTTCCTGCTCATAACGCCAGTTCTTTCGGGATATCGAATTTTCTGTTGACTATGGTGGTCGGCACTTCCTGATGGTAGGCGCCGGAGGGGATAAGGCCACAGCCGCCGTAGTGCTTCATGACTCTCAACTGTGCAAGAACATCCTCGCCCGCGTGTTCTTGCGGCACCTCCTGCCAGAATTCAAACCCGCCCGTTTCCCGCAGCTTTTCCGTGTCATACAGTACGCAGCCTCCCACCCAGGCGATCTTGTATTTCTTTTGCGTGTCGGGAGTCAGTTTCAGTTTTTCCTGCACGTGAAGGATATTGGCGGCATTGTGCAAGCTGTAACGCTGCCAGCTTGCGTGCTGCGGGGTTACGATCTCCGGCTCAACGCGGTCGTTCCATAACTCGATCACCTGCTCCCAGGGCCGGCAGTCATCCCTATATGACAACCCGATGACTGCCTGCCCGACGAATCCGATCTCTTCTTCCTGATGCGCCTGCAGCATGTTTCCCAGAACGAAAGACTCCAGCAGAACGTCATCATCGAGGTAAAGGCAGCATGGCGAATCGACCGTATCCAGCAGGAATTGCCGTTGCTGCGCCAGGCCGCGGCGAGGCAAATTGGTCAGTTGCTGCACCGCATGGCCTTTTTTTTCCAGCAGGCGGATTGCCGTCTGCACAGAGGCGTCCCTGTATACGGGAAGATCGCTCTGATCAGAAATAACGACAGCGAAACCCTGATATTGCTGGAAACAAAGCCCGGTAAGCGTTACCGCCAGCGCCGTGGGGCGGTTGTAGGAAGGAATAACGACAGTAATGTCTTCCCGCATCATGTACCCCTTGTTATGGATCCGGTGAACAAACAAAACGGCCTGCAGACTGCGGGAGACGGGACACAATGGAATCCGCGAGCTGCCGTTGTTGTTTCCGCCGGGATCCCGGGTCAGGCCCGGAAAGATGCGATATAAACACAGCCTGGATTTGTGCCCGCTTCATATATCCTCACTACATTGATCAGGTGGGCACATATCATATTCATTATGCGGAGTAATTGGAGCGCTATAGGCAGCCAGTGGAATACACTGTATGCCATTGTCGGTTCGGCCTGGATTCCTGGCCAGGCCAGGAATGACGAATGCATTTTTCCTTGCCCCCAGGCTGCGACTGGATTTGACCAGCCTTTCCGTGGTCGGGTCTGGAGTGACGGACCCGAGTTTTCTCCGTGGGGACACAAGCTCATCTACAGCCGCCACGATTGCCTCCGGCGAAGCTTTGGGTATGGATGGTTCGGGGAAAGACTGAAGCAGCCGGTTCTTTGTCTTCAACTCCGGCGGCACCTCGAAGTAAAGCACTTTGCTCGGCGCCTGCCACGGCGTATGCTGGGGGTTGGTCATGGCATACAGCACTACGACAGGGGTGCCGACGGCTGCGGCAATATGGACAGGACCGGTATTATTCGAGATCAAGACAGGCGCCGCTTCGATCAGGACAATGAGTTCTGCAATGGATAGCTCGCCTGCGACATTTATCGCAGCATCACCGAACTGGCGAGCGATCTGATCTACATAATCGCGCTCGCTGCCGCTGCCTGTGAGCAGGATTTTATAGCCTTGCCTGATGAGCGACTGGCAAGCCGTCACGTAATCACTGGCCGGATAAAGGCGCTTTTCTTCACTAACGCCGGCGTGCAGCACCAGCCAGCGCATCCCCGCCCGGATGCCAGCAGCATTTAATATATCCCATATCCTGTCCGTTGCTTCTTTCCGCGTCTCCTCCGGGATTTTCAGCAGGAGCCTTGTATCGGAGGTTTCCGCGCCAACCATCTCGACCAGGCGAAGCTGCCGTTCGACCTCGTGGACGACATAGTCCAGCGGCTCCCTGTCCGGTACCCACTGATTGATAAGCTGGTAGGGGTTTTCACGGCAATAACCCAGAACGGTTTCGATACCCGCCAGATAGCACAACATTCCGGCCGGCAACGGATTCTGGCTATAGACTGTAAAGATTACTGCGGCATCAAACCGAAGGACTTGCAATTCACCGGCAAGCGCCAGCAATCGTTGCGCTCCATTGGTTTCGGTCGTCTTTACCCATGGAACATCGAACGGAATCGTTTCGTCCACTTCCGGAATGAAGGGGGCGATGCATGCTCCCGCGGTGGAAGTCAACAGAGTAATTTTTCTGCCTGGAACCGATTCCTTGAGCGCCCGCATTGCCGGTTGGCTCATCAGCACGTCGCCCATGTTGTCCGGGCGGACACATAATATGTTCTTGTAATTTTTCCAGGCTTCGGCAAACACTCTGGTTTCCCGGCCTATGCAACCTGTTTGTCCATGCTTTTGATCCTGGATATGATGTTTGTCGTGGACCGGTCCTGAACAAAAGGCATGATTTCCACTTTTCCGCCGTATGCCCGGACAACCGGCGCTTCGGGAAGCGTTTCGATCGTATAGTCGCCGCCCTTTACATACAAGTCCGGCTGAATGACTTCCAAAAGATCGATTGGCGTGTCTTCCTCGAATGACGTCATGAGTGTCACTGACTCCAATCCGGACAGTATACGGATACGTTCGTACAAGTTGTTGATGGGGCGGTTGCTCCCTTTCAGGCGTTTTATGCTCGCATCGGAATTGAGGCCCAGGACGAGGACATCGCCCAGGTCCCGCGCCTGCTCAAGATAGCTGACATGGCCGCTGTGAAGGAGGTCGAAGCATCCGTTGGTAAACACGATACGCTTGCCTTCTTTTCTGAATGTAGCCAAGTGATTATTCAAGCCTTGCCAGTCCGGGATATATTTACTGCTGCTTCCCAGGTAATGCCGCAGCTCGTTCTGCGTGCAGGTCGCAGTATGGGATTTTTGCAGTATCACCATTGTCGCAGACTTGGCAATCTCACCCGCCACCTCAATGGAAGACTCGCTGGCGAGGGCCAGCGTAAGCGCGCTGACATAAGTATCCCCTGCTCCCGCTGCCCTGGTGTTCTCTACCGGTTTGGAGAATGTGCGATAAGGCTCCTTGCCGTGCTGAAACAGCAATGCGCCTTCGATATCGATGGTGGCTGCAACATATTTCGTTCCTGTTTTTTTGAGCAGCTTTTGTCCGTAGAGCCTGATCTGCTCCGAACGCTGGCCGACAGGTGCTGGTTCCGTGATGGCAAGCAGCGTGACGAGTTCCTGATAGTTCGGCTTGGCTACAGTCGCCCCAAGCCGGCTGTATTTATCGAGCGATTTTGCGTCGATTACCAGAGTGTTTTCTTTTTTTTGCTGCAAGATACGCAAGGCATCGATCACCGTGTCCGTGAGAATGCCATAACCATAATCGGAGACAACGACAGCATCCATCTCATGAAACTTTTCGTTCAGGGTATCGATCATCTGCAGCTCATGCTCCTTGCATACCCGTTCCGTCGTGCCCGCATCGAAACGCACCAGCAGTTGGCTTCCGGCAGCCACACGCTGTTTGGTAAGCGTGCGGCGGGTGGGATCGCAGATAACCAGGGAAATGTCGAGGCCATGACTGACGAGCGATTCTTTCAGCAATTCGGCCTCGTGATCACATCCGACAACCGAAAGGTAGTGGACCCTGGCACCCAGTTGTGCCAGATTTACTGCTGTATTGGCCGCCCCTCCCGGCACTGCCTTGATATCCCTGATATCCACAATGGGAACGGGCGCCTCCCTGCAGATACGATTTGCCGACCCGTCGAGATACACATCGAGCATTGCATCGCCGATTACCAGCACATTCAATCCGCTGAAGCGATCGATAGTGGCAAGATAACTGCTGTTCATGCTGCCTCCTTTTACCTGGGATGTGTCACCCTGTGGATGCGTACACTGATCAAAGCAAATTTCAGGGGAGCAATTGCGTAAACTGCCGGTATCAGCAGTGTGCAAACTCTCTGCGCATCCCATCGCAGCCGGCGCCCTGACAAACAAGCTCGGCGGCTTCCATCCAATCTGTTACCGAGTACATGGGTTCACGGTAATTACCCCTTACCCACTCCGTCTCGTTACCGTTATCCAGATGAATCGTGCGGCAGCCAGCGCGGTTTCCCGCTTCCACGTCATTCAGGATATCGCCGATCATCCAGGAGGCTTGCAGGTGCACGTCATGATCTCTGGCTGCCCGTAAAATCATGCCCGGCATCGGCTTACGGCATTGGCAACCCTCAGTCGGCCCGTGCGGGCAGTAATAAAAAGCATCGATGGCTACGTCATATTCCGCCAGCAAGGACTGGATGCAGCGGTTAACAGGAAATAAATCCTTTTCCTCGAACAAGCCTCTGGCGATGCCGGATTGATTGGAAATGACAATCAATTTATAACCCGCATTTTTCATATTCCGGAGCGCTGCGCCCGTACCTGCGGTCAATCGCACATGCCGGGGATCGACGTTGTAGGGCACATCGTGAACAAGCGTGCCATCCTTGTCAATAAACACTGCCTTTCCGGTTTCAGTTTCTTCAGTTTCCTCATGCACTACGGCCACGATGTCTCCCGCATCGGAAGAACCATGACCTCCGGGATCACCGTTTCGTCCGGCTGTGTCAGAACGAAGTGCACGGTGTCGGCCACGTTTTTCGGATCCTGGAGGACGTTTGGGTCAGTATCGGGGAACCTGTCCATGATAAAAGGCGTGCGCATTCCGCCTGCTATCACCGCGGTGACCTTGATATTGTCCCTGCGTCCTTCCGCATGCAGCGCATGACTGAAACCGAGCAGGCCCCACTTGCTGGCATGATAGGCACTTGCCTCGGTCCACACCCGCTTCGCGGCTGTCGAGGCAATGTTGACGATATGCCCCCTGCCCTGACGCTTGAGGAGCG
Source organism: Nitrosospira sp. TNL300 (assembly GCF_055385915.1). Lineage (NCBI taxonomy): Bacteria > Pseudomonadati > Pseudomonadota > Betaproteobacteria > Nitrosomonadales > Nitrosomonadaceae > Nitrosospira > Nitrosospira sp. TNL300. The sequence goes on from NZ_AP041005.1 coordinate 2,025,762, forward strand.
GATAGACGGTTTTCGATAACAGGAAGGGACCACATAAGTTGACGTCCACCACCCGCTCCCAATCCGTGACGCTTAAATCTTCAATACCGAGAGTCATGTCGGTACCGGCGTTATTGATCAGTATGTCGATGCGCCCATGCCCGGCCATGATGTCATCGATAGTCTGCCGGATATCCTCCGCGTTGCGCACGTCCAGCACGAAGGGATAAGCAGTGCCGCCCCCATCGTTAATGGCCTGGGCTACGTTTTTTACCTTGTCTTCCTTGACATCGCAGGCGCAGACGACCGCACCTGCTGAACCGAGTGTATTCGCAATCGCCTCGCCCAACCCTTGGCCCGCCCCAGTGACAATAACGACTTTGTCAGTCACACTTTGTTGATTCATGCTTGATTTTCCTCTTATTAACGTTTTTAGCCAGTCCCTGGACCTGGAAGTGCTTTATTGACCACTCTTCCGTTATCTGAATGGTATCCAGGTCGTCCACCACGATTTGCTGCTCGATCAGATGGCTCAGCACGTGGAGAACAAGCAGTTGTACTTCCTGGATGCGTGAAGTTTCATTTGACGGAACGATGATGCTGACATCAGTCAGTTCGCTGGCGGGTCCACCTTCCTTGCCAAGCAGGCCGATGCAGAACATCTCGCGCCGGCGCGCACTCCGGAGCGCCTTGACCAGGTTGACTGACTGCCCGCTCGAGCTGATGACGACCAGAACATCTCCCGGCTGCCCGTGTGCTTCGACCTGCCTGGCAAATACATCATCAAATGTATAGTCGTTCGACCAGGCAGTCACAAAGGCGGTATCGGCAGTGAGGGCCATCGCGGGCAAGCCGCGGCGACCGTTCGCCTCAAACCGCCCCATGAGTTCGGCTGCAAAGTGTTGCGCTTCGGCGGCACTCCCGCCATTGCCGCAAACCAACACCTTCCCGCCACGAGCGAGCGATCGGTAAATAGCCTGGGCCGAATCGAGGGTGGCAAGGCGGATTTTCCGCCTGGACTTTTCAATAGTCTCTATTAATGCCCCGAAGGAGTCGTCGATGTACGACAGGGAATCTTCTTCGTCGTCTGCCCGCAGCGGGCTCTGCGTTGCAATCCGCTCGTACATGTTGGCCGTGAGATGCGTTGCCTTCATCCATGTGTAATTCTGATTGACATGGCGGATAGCGTTTTCCTTGAAATACGTCATGAGCTTGTTACTGCTCAAAAGCTCGATGATGCGGCGGCCAAGCGATGCGGGGTCATTGGGTGGCACAAGAAAGCCCGTCCTGCCGTCCATGACCGTGGATTTAATGCCACCGACATTTGAACCGATCACGGGTGTCCCGCAGGCCATGGCTTCAAGCGGAGTGATGCCGAACGGTTCATACCAGGGCGTGGTCGTGAATACGTCGCACGCGCTATAGTAGTAATGCAGCATGTCGCGCGGCCGGCGTCCGACAAACGTCACGAGATCGGCCGCACCCTCTGCTTCAGCCAGTTTTTGCAGGCGACCGATTTCAGGCGTTGTTTTTGGATCGGGCTCATCCGACTCCCCGCCCACTATCAGGAGGCGTGCTTCGAAGTTGTGCTCGCGCCGCATGTAGCCCAGCGCCTTTATGACGTTATCGACACCTTTTCGCCGCACCATGCGCCCCAGTTGCAGGATGATCTTTTCCTGGGGGTCGAGTTTCAACGCCATGCGCGCGAACAGCTTATCGAGAGGATAGATTTCATCCGGCCTGAATCCATTTGGAATAACCGTGATTTTTCCAGGATCAGCTTCATAGAGATTGATCAAATCGTCGCGATCCTGCGGGCACAAGGCAACAATCTGGTCAGCCTGTGCGATCACCCTTTCCTCGATGGCAAAGCCCTCGTCCGGGAACCAGTCATTCCCCCCCTGGTGAAGCCTCCGTACTTTTGCAAGAGCGTGAAAGGTAACGATGAAAGGAATGCCCAGTTTCCGCTTGATATCCGCCGCCACCAGCCCGGACATGAAAAAATGGGCATGAACGAGCTTGTAGCGATTGTTTTCTGCCTTGATAAACCGGAGGATGTTCCGCGTGAAGGCGGGCATATGAGGCAGCAGCTTTTCCTTGGGAATGAACGTGACTGGCCCGGCTTCCACATGTACGATGCGTATGCCGTCCCGCCAGTTGAGGATTTTTGGAACACGACGGTCGTCCCAGCGGGTAAAGACGTCGATTTCGTAGCCGAGGGCGGCAAGATGCCGGGCCAGTTCGGCCACCGCGATATTTTGTCCGCCGGTGTCCGTACCCCCTATTGCCGCAATGGGTGAAGCGTGTTCACTGATGAGAGCAATTCTCTTCTTCATACTCCTCCCCTTTCATTGAAGCCGGTCACGAGGCGCCTGCCGGTAATGAAACAGAAGAAGGCACCTCATTCACACGAGAGCACTTCCTGTTTCGACAGGCCGGCGTCTGCACGTCCAGCCAGAGTATGTCGGATGCCGCAGCGATCGAGGGCCACGAAATTCTCAATGTTCTCAGTGGAGACGCAAGCTGCATCTCAATGCAATGCAGCCTGCCCACCTGATCCTGGATCAATCGCCCAGCTTGAATTAGAGCAGAAGTCTGAATTTTAAGGACAAAAACGAGCTCACTCTGTTCGGTAACACACTCATCCTGAACGGTGAGGCTTTTCCGGTGGAAGCCTGCTCAGGCCAGACGAAAGAGAAAGGGTAGGCATTATTCTCCAGGCTTTCCGGGTTCGGGTATTCTTAACTGAAGAGAAGCAGGAAGATATTCTTTTATGACGCGGATACGAGGTTTGTTCATCCGGCAATCTGATTGATTCCCGGCCTTTTTCGCGCACTCGGCGCGGATTCGATCAATCGAAACTGAGCGAATAAAGCACATCGATTGCATTATCCATTCCCGCACGGGCAACTAACGTGATCTTGGGAGTTAGCGCATAGGTGAGCTTCGTCACACCCGCCGCCGCGGCAAGGCCTTGTTCGTAGCTGATATAAGCCTCCTTTGACAGGCGCTTGCCGATCGTGCCGATTTGTCCGGTCAATGGATCGCTTCCCGCCTGCCGGATCGATAGCTCGTCTACTCCCAGTGCCCGGGTTATTTTATCGGTCACACCGCCGGATTGCCCTCCGAGAATGGAGCCGGCTGCCGCAAGCAATAATGAGGCGTCTGCCTTGCCTCCCGGAGCTCGCCCCAGCGTAATCCACGAGAGTTTCTCCAGATCGGACACGGCCGGCGTCGATACCAGCCGTATGACGGGATGACGCACGCTGCCAGTCACTTCAACTCCTGCCACCACCGCCAACCCCTTGCGCACTGCACGCACGTTCAGTGCCGGATCGTCGATCGAACCCTGGAAGCTCACGATGCCTCGCTCCACAGTCAGGTCCTGCCCATAGGCCTCGAATTTCGTATCCTGTGCGGTAATGGTGCCGACAGTGCGTAGCTTCTGTCCGGGCTCGCCCCGCAGATGCAATTGTCCGGCAAGCCTGCCCTCCAGCCCTGATGCATGAATGTAGAACCGCTCGCCCAGATCGAGGGTAGCTTCAACATCGATGCGCAATCCGCTGCGTTCGGGATGCTGTCCATCCGGCTCGTCCCGGCCGATGATAATCACGTCATCGGGCAAATGGGGACGACCCGCGGTAGGCTGCGCCAGCATACCCGCGTTCGCCATGAGGTTTCCTCTGAGGGTGAGCATATTGTGTTCCAGCGTGGCATTACCGCTTCCCGAAGCAATAATCCAGCGGTCAGGCCGTTGAGCCAGCGGAACAAGATTGGCGGTAATTTCGACACTGCCGCGCTCTCCGGTAAAATCCATGACTCCCGACGCCCGCAAAGTACCCGGTCCTTTTGCGAGTTCCAGATGCCGCAACAGAGGGTCCTGCGGAGGTGAGTAATGCGGCGCCGAGAAATCCAGGAGGTCCATATGAAGGGACTCCTCGTCAAAATGCGCGGCGAGCTTTCCCTGTTCAAGCCGCACGCCGTGCTCCAGCGAGGCAACCGCCAGATTATCTCCCTGTATCTTCCCTTCCAGCCGCGGCTTGCCAAACGTCCCGATCACATCCGCCTGCAATGCGACTGCGCCGCCAGTTCTGATGCTGTTGTCAATGGCGGGACCCGCCCAGGAAATATCCTGCATTTTGAGAAGGATATGCCCGGAGAGGGCGGCACCCTGCAAAATCGTCCAGTGCACCCCAGACTCGGCTGATCTCGCCAGCGGCATGGAGACAAGAGCGTTCGCCTCGCCCAATCGCTTGCCTCTTGCAGTGAGTTCTGCGGTCAGTTGGCCGTCTGTGGTCCGGGTAGACAACTTGAGGATTTGCAGACCCAGCGGTAGCGGCGGCTCGGCCGGCAATACCCAGTCACCTCCCTCGCGTTCGATGTCAATAAAACCCTTCAGTTGACTACCGGCTGAAATATCCCATTCTCCGTGCAGCCGGAGAGCTTCATGACCCGCTCCCCGATCGGCTTCATACACCCTACGCCCATCCGTGCCTTCGTTTTCGTTTGCCCGTGCAGTCTTTGCAGTCTTTACGGCCTTCACGGCCGCCACACCCCCCGCAGCCTCCTCAGACTTTTTTCCTCCAGTCCCGGGACGCAGCCCAATCCCCGAAAAATGCCCCTTTGTGCTCCACCTTTCAGGGCTCCAGTCGATTTCGCGAATCTGGACCTCGCCTCCCGCAATGCTGATATTCGATAAGCCGAGTGATGCGTGGCTTGAGCCAATCCGTACGGGAGAGGTATTTTTGAGGCTAAATGGAACCCGGCCGGACCCGGACAACTCCATCAGTTCCCCTGCCCACCCGGCATCCCGCCACTTCCCCCCCATTTTGGTGAGACCACCTCTGCCGCGGAGGGACAAGCTCTGATCATCGACCAGTTGGGCAGAGACCTGGATCTCGTGTTGTGAAGTACTGCCTCCCATTTCCACACTGAGTTGTTGCAGACGCGGATTTGCCTGGAGCCGGTAGTCCGCAGCCAGAATCTTTAACGTGATCGCATCGCCATGCAGCCTGCCATCGGCAGTAAAATTACCCAGATAATGCTCATCCGGAAGCTTCACACCCTTTCCGGTGGCGTAAAAGCTTATATCCGGCAATTCAAGCGGCTTCTCGATAAAACTGGCAGAACTGCTCCCCATCATTGCCTTCGCCATGAGTGAGCCGGCAAGTCCGTATCCGATTTGTGCCAGCGCAGGAGCGTTCAGTTCAAGCTGTAGCTGGTCGCCCGGCCGCCCGTAACCGCCGTGCGCCAGAAGCCGGTTCGTGCCGAAGTTTAACTCGATTCCCCCTTTAGCCCGGCTCAGCCCTGCAAATTCAATGCGGCCATTGCCTGATACCGGTTGTTCCGCGACGTGACTGTTGGAGATTGCAAATTGGGCCACACCCGCCGGTTCCGAAACTTTTCGGGCGGATTCGCGCATTCCGGCGGAGCCCAGCTTACCCGCCAGTTTGAGGGTTGCGTTGAGACCGGTGCGAGGCGCCTGCAAAAACGCGGAGATATCGAAGCGCCGCAAGTTGCCCGCTAGCTCAAACTCCCGCTGCCCGTTCAACTCCATCCTAGCCTGACCGGTAAACATGGATTGCCCATGGCTGAGCCGCACTTTTTCCAGTGTCAGCACATCGTCCGCCAGTGTCATATGAGCTCCCGCACTCAGCTTCCGATCATGAAGCGCCAATATTCCCTGCTGGCTCTTCGCATCCCCGCTGAGTCTCAGCGATCCACTGACATTTGTAGGACGCACGCGCGTGTCCAGCCTAGCCATGTTAACCTGCCGAATGCGCAAGTCCGCCGATCCGCTTGCCTGCTTGAGTTGCCATACGACATCACCCATGATCGACCCGCCGCCCGGCAGCAGCAGTTTCAAGTCATGAAGCTGGAGCACTTCCGCCGCCAACACGGGGTCCGCGCGCGCCTCGAGCACCGGGAGACCGCCCGCATCCAGAGCGGCAGGCTTGCTGTTTTTAACGGTCAGGGTGCCTTCGAGTTGCCCCGCCATTTTTTCATTCAAATCTGCCTGCAACTCAAGCCTGGCCTGAGGCGCCGTAGCTGAAAAAACATGAGGATCCAGACCGCTCAGTGACAACCGTAGCCCCGCCACCGCGAACGGGGCAAAGGGACGCAGCTTTGCGTCCCCCTCCCCTGCCAGTCCGGCGCCCTGCCCCTCGATTTTCACGTCGATCCGTGCCAGATCGCCACCAAGAGTGGCAGAAATGCGTGCTTCCGATTTCCCCGCCAATGTACCGGGTGTACCGGGTGGTTGTTGCACTTTGGGAACGGCAATCCCTGTCAGGGTTACATGGCCTTCCAGAGGAAAAGGCTTCCCGCCTTTCAGTTCGGCTGATGCAGTCACGCGGCCATAGTCGAGCATGACGTGCAGTTCCGGAATCTGATGAACGTGTCCATCACTTGTCAATTTCGCGGCAAGGTCCAGCGCCCGAAAAACCGGAGCGCTCCCTTTTTCGCGCATCACACGAAGGACGCCGATCTCGAACTTGCGCACGTCCAGTGACAAAGGTAATTCCAGATTATCCGGTTGTGTTGACGGTTCCGGGGAAGGGGGTGAAACCACTTCCACTTCCCCCGCTGTCAAGGCGATGATTTTCAGGTGGCCTGACCGCAATGCACCGGGTTCCCAATCCAGTTGCACGTCCCGTGCGATGATAAGCAGGTTTTCCCCGGAAAAGCGCACGCGCCGGACGCTTACGGATTTGGATAGCTTTCCTTCCAGCCCTTCAAGAGAAATGCTATCCGCGCTCAGGCGGGATAGAGCCGACCCGAGCCAGACGAGACCCGAGTTGCTTGTAACCAGCCAGAGGGCAGAGCCCGCGACCGCAAGGAGAATGAAGATCCCCACCAGCAGCACCCACTGCCACCAGCGGAAGCTTGGGAAGACATGCCGGATTCGCTGTTCGCTTGCAAGCATCATGCGCTGTCAGAACGCCACGGCAATCGAAAAATGAAGACGAAATTTCCCGTCCCGTTGCCCGCGGGCGACATCCACTGCCAACGGCCCGACGGGACTGCGCCATCGTATCCCTCCACCGTATCCGACGGCCGGGTTCAACCCGCCTATGGTATCGGCTGCATCCCCCACATCGGTAAAGATGGCAGCACCCCAATTACGCGTAAACCAGTGATTATATTCAATCGATCCTGTGAACATTACTTTGCCCCCGACTATCGCGCTGCCTTCCCGCACGCCTAAATGCTGAAAAGCGTATCCGCGAACGGATTGAATACCGCCCGCCCTGAAGAGATATTCCTGGGGAATGCCGAAGCGTGAAGGCGCAAAGGTGTACCCCACCTCGCCCCGTAGAAATAGCACGTCGCGCTTGCCCACCGGATACCAGAACTGATGTCTTGCATAGGTTCGCAAGAAGTCCTGATCGGACAGCAATTCACGTTTACCGCCCCCTATGCGCAATTCCGAAACACTGCCATCCCTGGGGAATAACGGGTCATCCACGGAACGATAACGCAGATAGCTATCCAGCACCAAGGTCTGGTTGACCTGCTCCAGGCCCCCTTCTGGATTCCGGTTTTCCCGCTGCCAGTTCAATGAAAATCTTGTTTCAGTCTTGTCCAAGAGCTGATTGCGACTGATGCCGACTTTCTGGCGTATGGTTTCCAAGTGCTGGATGAAGGTCCTATCTCCCGACGCCCCCAGGGAAAACCATGTTCCCGACGCATCCGCCACGCTGTCGATTGAACCCATCAAGCTCTGGCGTTTCTGCTCGATACGCAACCCACTGTTGAATCTCAATGCGCTATTCAGAAAATCGTTATTCACGTAAGTGACCTCGCCACGCGCACCCGTATTGGAACTGTACCCTGCACCGAACCCTACCCTCTTCGATTTCGCCTCTGATAGCACTACCTCTACCGGCGCCGCCTGATGCGTTGCTTCGTCAGGTTGAATATTGACAGCCGCGGAACTGAATTGAGGCAGATTCTGCAATTTCGTCTGGAACGAGAGTAATTGATCGCGGCGATAAGGATCCCCCGGTTTAAATGGCGCAAGGCCGCTTATGAGTGACCGTTCATAGCGATTAAGCCCTTTTACGTCGAGATCGCCAAAGCGGAATGCGGGCCCCGAGTTCACTATCACCATTAATCGCGCGTGCGAAGAATCAGGATCTATCTCCGCCTTGCTTTCCTCGATCTGCGCTGCGGCATAATCCTCTCCCGCGACACTGGATAGCAATACTGCTTTGGCCTCTTCCCAGGCAGGGGAGCGAAAGGGCTGGCCCTCCTTGAGTGACCAGGCAGACCGCAGCTTTTCAATCCGTGCGCGCCGTACAGGCTCATCGACACCCAAGTCTCCCTTGAACTCGATATGCACCTCGGCAACCACTGTTCGCGGTCCCGGTGCGACTTCCAATTGCGGTAGTACCTCGCCGGATGTGGAGAGATGCAATGTTATCCTGGGCATGAAATAGCCTTCGGTGGCGAGCAGTTCGCTGATTTCGCGCTGGGCGCGCCGCATGAAAGTGGCACGCGCCGTTTCGTCTTCCAGAGGCTCCGTCGGCAGACGAAAATGTGTCTTCAGCAGATCCGCCACGGGTTCCGGAGCGGAAAGCCCGATGGAGGGGGGCGGAGCATCGTCTCCGAAGAGCCCCTCGAAGAGACCCGCTTCGACCGTGCCGTTACTCAGCATGAGCAAAATAATCACGCCGAGATAAAGACACGCTTTATCTGCCAGAAGAGAAAACAAGAATTTCAAGACGGACAAATGCGAGAAGGGCTGTATAAACACTACCGGAAGCCCGCGAATGAAAGGCAGGCTTTGCCTGTAAACCTGCGGGATAAGGTAAAAATCTTTGCATCCGCAAGCGGACCGCCAGAATCAAAGAATAGCAGACCGGCGATATAAGCAATTTTCCCGAGTAAAGCGCATCCGGTGCGGTCGCGTCAAGCCTTTGCTTAACAAGCTCTCTCCTGCCATAGTCTAAACAGCCTGGTGGCCTACCTAAGCTGCCTACGGCGCTTTGCGCTACAGCATCCGTATACTATGCTGAACAAAGTCAGGCATTTGACTGTCTACGAATATAACAGTACGAGAGTAAGGATATCTGATGGATAAAAAGGATAAAAAGCCCCAACTTCCCATGGACAAAAAAACTCAGCTCAACTTCTGGTACGTCATTATTGCGGTGCTCGGCATTCTGCTCATACAAAGCATGTATGCCCGCTATACCAAGGTCGAGCCCATCCCTTACAGCCGCTTTCATACCTTACTGGATGAGGACAAGATTGCGGAGATAGCCATCACCGAAAATCATATTTATGGCACCCTGAAGGGGGAAGGTGCCGACGGATTGAAGGATTTCGTGACCACCCGTGTGGAACCCGAGCTGGCCGATAAGCTCGATCAACACCACGTGACGTATACGGGCGTGATTCAGAGCACCTGGATGCGCGATCTGCTGTCGTGGATATTGCCGATGGCGATTTTTTTCGGGATATGGCTGTTTATTATCCGGCGCATGAATCCGGGCGGCATGAGCGGCGGGCTGATGTCGATCGGCAAGAGCCGCGCCAAAGTTTTCGTGGAGAAAGAAACCAAGGTGACTTTCGCAGACGTGGCGGGAGTGGATGAGGCCAAGGAAGAACTGGAAGAAGTCATCAATTTTTTGAAGGATCCTGCCGGATACAGCCGCCTGGGCGGGCGGGTACCCAAGGGTATCCTGCTGGTGGGACCGCCCGGTACGGGCAAGACGCTGCTGGCCCGTGCTGTGGCAGGTGAAGCGAATGTTCCGTTCTTCTCGATCTCCGGTTCTGAGTTCGTAGAGATGTTTGTCGGGGTTGGGGCTGCCCGGGTGCGTGACCTGTTCGAACAGGCGCGTCAGATGGCTCCCGCCATCATCTTTATCGATGAACTGGATTCGCTGGGACGAGCCCGGGGCGCCTATGGGCTTGGGGGTCATGACGAGAAGGAGCAGACGCTGAATCAACTGTTGGCCGAGCTTGACGGTTTCGACCCTAAAAGTGGCGTGGTGCTGCTCGCAGCGACCAATCGGCCCGAAATCCTCGACCCTGCCCTGCTGCGCGCGGGGCGATTTGACCGCCAGGTGCTGGTAGATCGGCCCGACAAACCGGGGCGAGAGCAGATTCTTGCCGTACATCTCAAAAAGGTGAAGCTCGATCCTGACGTGAAGCCCGAGCAGATCGCGGCATTAACTCCCGGTTTTACTGGCGCGGATCTGGCCAACCTGGTGAACGAAGCCGCCCTGCTTGCTACTCGCCGAAACGGCGCATCGGTGACAATGGGTGATTTCAATAATGCTATCTTGCGAGTGGTAGCCGGACTTGAGAAGCGCAATCGCCTGCTCAATCCGGAAGAACGCCGTGTGGTGGCGTTTCACGAATTGGGGCATGCGATGGTGGCGCTCGCCTTGCCGGGGACTGATGCAGTGCACAAGGTTTCTATTATCCCACGTGGAATAGGCGCGCTCGGCTATACAGTGCAGCGACCCACTGAAGACCGGTTTCTCATGACCCGATCGGAATTGGAAAACAAAATGTCGGTGATGATGGGCGGACGAGCTGCGGAACGCGTGGTATTCAACGAAATATCAACGGGCGCATCGGATGACATCGTCCGCGCGACCGATCTTGCCCGCGCGATGGTGCTCCGTTACGGGATGACCGAAGCGATCGGTAATGTTGCGTATGACCGGGAGCGTTCGCAGTTCCTGCAACCCGGTATTCCCATGCCGCAAAGCCGGGACTATAGCGAAGATACGGCAAACACGGTTGACAACACGGTACGCGCGCTCGTCGATGGCGCGCTGGAGCGAGCGATAGAAATATTGGAAAACAACCGCCCGCTGCTCGACCGGACGGCGGAGGAACTGCTTCAGGCCGAAACGTTGAATGAACCCGAGATAGAGAACCTGAAACGGCAGATTACTGCCAGGCCCGTGCTTCCGCGCACCGAAACTACTCCCCCGGAAAGCGACAAAGTCCTGGAGAAAATGTAGGTTTCGAATGCTGACTTTGCATGACTGGTTGCCGCGCTGGAACAGGCCCCACTGGGTCTGCGCTGGGTTTGTTCCAGCTTGGCAGTCTCACAGTCTCAACCAAGTCGCGCATGCGCTCAATCTCGGCGTTCGCAAAAAAACCTTTCGACTAAAGCCGTTTACGCCAAACTATATCTGTTGATCCTTAATCCCAATTCGGCTGTAAACTCATCGGATCGCACTATATTGCTCATTCAATGCCGCAATGGCCATAGGGAACCCATCAAGGGATACGGGCAAGGTGACCTGTTTATCATTCTCTGCGATAAATGCTACTTGAGCCAGGCGGCCAGACTGCCAGAGTTTCAGCACATCTGGTACCAACCGGCCTGAAGCCTCGCATCGCTGCGCATTGCAATCGCTGATAGGGAGGCGCATCTCCGCTAATTCATCGATTTTTATTCCGATTCCCGGAGCAACTCTCGCAGTTGGTGAAAAGCGAAAGTGGATAGTAGGCACACTTGGGGAATCCAGATAATCTACAGTCACCCCGAGTAATACCTTGGCACTCTTCGGATTGGTGGTCACGATTTGAGATATGGCACACCTTTTCGAAGTCAAGTCTTTTACATCTTGAGTTCCCTCACAGGATAAGCTCCAGGATGAAAAACGCGCCGGGAGCGTCGCCCGAGGTTGTAGTTGCCGGGTCTCTTTACTAATGGGTGCAACCGGCTGCGAAGGCCCTGAATCACTGCGATCGCAACCGGCAACAAGAACCACGAAAAGCAAAACTGCAGTAGTTCGCATGGATTACCCACGCATATAGTAGTCAATACTCATGCGTGGCCTCTTTTCTCAATGTGACTGGCGACGGCGCAACACACTGCAGCCAAGGAGCCCTGCCAGTAAAAGTGCAATGGTCGAAGGCTCCGGCACGTCGTTTGTCGACACATCCACAACGATTGGACTCTGCGTCATACTGACAGCCCCGGCGCTGACAAATGTCAGACCAGTAACAAATGCCTGAGTGTCGGCGGGATCAAGACCTGCCGTGATATCAATGTCGCGCAAGCCAAATCGGCTCACGCCACCAATCCCGAAATCGAACACGTCCCCGACATTAACGTGGCCAAGGCTGATGTCATACAGGTTAGTGCCGGTATTAAATCCGAAAACGTCATATCCATCTGTGTCGCCAGCTACAACCGGAAACAGCGCCGTTTGAATGTTAGGTCCGGAATTAACCTCATAGTCGTAGCCAATCGCAACGAGCGGATCGATAAAGATTCTTTCATTGAGGTCGATGTTGAAATCGAAATGCCAGGCGCCATCCTGGACAATAACAGGTAATAACGGCGCATCGGGTGACGACCCATCTGAGGTTTCGCCATTGCGAATTGCCATGGTCCAAAGACCCGGCGTATCCTCACTGACGTTGCTCGTATTCGCGAGATTCAGTACCGACGAAGTCAAAGAACCGGGCAGCGCGAAAAAATGGGTATTATCACCAGCGTCATAACCTGCCTGCGCTGGCCTACCTCCCAACCCACCTGAACCGCCACTGGCATCTCCGGTTGTCCATTCAAGTTGCCGATAACGAAACTCAATGTCGAAATTGCCCGCGCCAGTATCTGGGCGATTGAGCAGCGTTACCTGGAAATCATTGACTTTATCGGTGTGGGCGCCGTAATAACCCACATTATGCCAGGTTGCGACCAGGGTATTTGCATTCGGAGAAGCAGTATATACAGCTCCTGTTCCTCTCGTATCCACGTCCCCCCAGAAGGGGGCGATCATGGGCTGACCTGAAACCGGAAAAGCATTGGGGGTGTAAGAACTAACCGGACCGCCAAAAGTTATATTTCCGTTGTTGTTTGCCCAGAACGTGCTGTAGTTGCTTCCAAAAAAATTTAATGTGAACGGCAAGTTAATCCTATTTGATGATCCGTCATCATTGGGCAATTGTGATAAATCCCCAAATCCCGCGGATCCGCCGAAACCGCTGCGCAGTTCCATCGCATGGACAGAACTGTATACGAAAACACTCGCTACCAATATTGTGCTGGAGAGCCATAAATTATTTTTCATTTTTTTCTAGGTTTTCCTTAATTAGAATATGGGCTGTGTACCCGGCTATTGAACCTAGCAATAATTATGCCTATGTTAGTTTTATTATTCTTTTCAGGTATTTACGAAAATGAGGATCGAAAGATCATCCATCTGCTGTAAACCTTATCGACATAAGAAGCAACGTATATGGGGGGCTAGGCAGCATAGATAGCTTGACTTCACATTCTGGAAGGTGGAGGTTTTGTCGTGAGGGGATACCTATATTGAGGTTCTCTGAGACAGTCACTCTCTCGCTTCACTCCCAAAAAAATTTCTATAAAGACTTCCGTTACTGTATACTCCGCGCTTCGATAAAAAGCCCTAATGTCATTACGGCTTTTTTCGGTTCATCGTTCCTGACCGTTTCTGAGTTCTCTTCCACTTTCAAGTTTCCAGCGGAAATTGGCGGCACCGTGGTTAGCGGCGATGTTTGGAACTCTAGATCAGCCCCTTATGGGTTGTTCAAGAGGTTTCTTATGTATGTGCGCTAGCCGAATAAAGGTGTCCGTTTCCGGAGCATATCCTGCTTGCGCGCTTTAGGCGCATTCCTTGATTCAGTAATCCTGTCATTCAGAGTTAGCGTGAAATGGGACAGATCCTGTCCCCAAACGCGGAATTTGAAGCGTTGCGTTCATAACTCCTCCGCACCAGATTCTTTTAAGTTGTGGCATGAAGCATGGAAACCGGATTTTTGAGAATGCGCCATATTTTTTCATTCAACAGGAAAAAACAACGTGTCTTTTGAAAATTTGAATCTGCACCCGCTCATCCTTAAAGCCGTCAACGATGCCGGCTATACTTCGCCCACGCCCATTCAGGAACAAGCCATTCCCGAATTGCTGGCCGGGCATGATGTCATGGCATCGGCTCAAACCGGCACGGGCAAAACCGCTGCTTTCATGTTGCCTGCCCTGCACCGGCTGGCTTCACCTTCCAAAGAACGCAGCCGCGGACCCCGCGTGCTGGTATTGACGCCGACGCGGGAACTCGCGCTCCAGGTGTCCGAGGCCACTGCCAAATATGGGAAGTACCTCCCGCGGGCCAAAGTGGTGAGCATACTTGGTGGTATGCCTTACCCGCTGCAAAACAAGCTGCTCTCGCAGGTGGTCGATATTCTTGTGGCCACTCCAGGGCGGCTGATCGACCACATCCAACGGGGGCGGATCGATTTTTCGCGCCTGGAAATGCTGGTGCTGGACGAGGCCGACCGCATGCTCGACATGGGCTTCATAGAGGATGTGGAACGGATTGCATCGGCCACCCCTGCAACCCGCCAGACCTTGCTGTTTTCAGCCACCCTGGATGGTGCAATGGATAATGTAGCTGCGCGTCTGCTGAATTCGCCGAAGCGCATCCAGGTAGCCACCTCCAAGGCCCGGTTGAACAATATCGAACAACGGCTGCATTACGTGGACGACATTTCCCACAAAAACCAGTTGCTGGATCACCTGCTTCAGGATATAGCGCTTAAACAAGCCATCGTTTTTACCGCCACCAAACGTGATGCGGATATGATCGCCGACAGTCTTTCCGCGCAGGGTCATGCGGCAGCCGCCCTGCACGGGGACATGAGCCAGCGCGACCGCAACCGGACTCTCATAAAGCTGCGCCAGGGGGGCATTAGAGTGCTGGTCGCGACCGATGTAGCCGCGCGGGGAATTGACGTGGCAGGCATTACCCACGTTATCAATTTTGATCTGCCGAAATTTGCCGAAGATTATGTGCATCGCATCGGGCGGACAGGACGCGCTGGCGCGTCAGGAATTGCGGTTTCATTCGCTTCCAGCAAGGATGGAATCCATCTGAAAAAAATCGAACGCTTTACCGGCCAGCGTATTGCTTCGCATGTCGTTCCCGGCTTGGAACCACGCGTTAAACCACGCCCTGGCGTGGGTGCCCAGCCCAGAAGTACGCCTAGTGTCGCCCATAAACGCAGTCGTACCTGGTCCAGCGATGTTCCGCACCGGAGCAACGCTTATAGGTCCGATGGAGACTGGAAGGCCGGGCAGAGTCGTTCACCTGCCGGTAATCGAGATACGTGGGGTAATACAGCGAGCAGTACCAAAGCCGCCAGAGCCAGCAGCGGAGGGAATAGCAGGCGCGACTCATTTGGAAGCACGACCGGTTCCAGCGCTTATTTCAGGGGGAAGTAGGCCTTTCATCCACGTGCCCATCCATCGGATGGGCCAGCAGCGGGGAATTTCCCACCCCGCTATTCACGCAATCCTTCCTTGCATCAATTTTATTCCGGCTGGTTGCGCATGAAGTCCGCAGTCTGATCGAACGCCATGGCGAGCTTCTTGCGCAAGGCTTCATCCAGCTCGATATCCACCATCGCTCGATACATGCAGCCCAACCACTGATCGCGCTCTGCAGCGCCGATAGGAAAAGGCATATGGCGGCTGCGCAAGCGGGGATCACCATACTTGTCAGTATAAAGTGTCGGCCCCCCGGTCCAACCTGAGAGGAACATGAACAATTTGTCCCGGGAACTGGTCAAGTCCTGCGGATGAAGCTTGCGTATGCTGTAATAGTCGGGATCCTCATCCATCAGGTCATAAAAACGGTCTACCAAATGACGGATGACTGCTTCCCCACCCATCCGTTCATAAGCTTCTATAAGGTGCATTTCATTCTCCTTCTTTCCTTTAACCACGCTTTAACCAGATCGTCACATCGTCAGGGAAGGCCGGAAGAACAAGGCGCTGCTTCCTCCATTGTTCCCTGTAAAGGTTCACGTTTCCTCAGCATGCGTAAAACCCAGTAGATAGCACAAGCAGCAAGCAGATGTTTTACGCTGTGTCCACTGATTGCGTGTCCGAGAGCATAAATCGGCCGGTCTGTGAATTCCGCAACCTTGCCGAGGGCATAAAGCCCCAGCGCAGCATAGATGTCTCCTCCGCGGGTATAACGCGAGCGGAAAAAAACACCAAGGAGAACGATGACCAGCAACGAATAGAACTGCACGACTACGTAAAAGTTCAGATTGCCCGCCCCGCGCTGCTCGCTCCAATACCAGTTCAGTACGGTACCCGCTCCGATCGCAATCAGGACAGGCAAAAGGCGTGTCCCTGCTTTTGGACCGATCCGGTCGTTGAGCGTTGCTGTCAGCAGCGCCATGATGCCGATTGCAATGGGTAATCGGTCCCATATCAGGCGATCGTTGTCAGGAGCCAGATGGTAGTAGGCTGAACCGAAGCATACCAGCGCCACGTTCAGGAACAAAATCACGAAAGGCCAGCGTTCGGACGGCAGGGTAAAGGCCTTGGCGGCAAGCGAGCTTCGGGAGGACAGCAGAAATACCAGCCCTGCGACTCCCACGAAGAGAAAGGCGAGGTTGGAGATTACGTTAAAACAGTTTGGAATGCCGAAACACTCACGGCTATCAGCGAAATGGTGATATGACAGGGGCTGCGGAATGGGTGGAACAATTGCGGCAAGCAACAACATGCCGACTGAAAGTATAGCCAGTATCCATAATTTGAATTTATTACTCAATTACTCGTCCAAACTCAACTGAAGGGCTTTGCATGCAAATAAGGAAGTGAACCATAATATGGTGCATGCAACATGAAAAGAGAAGACCTGGTATGAGAACAAGTGTTTCAACCCGCACGCAAAAACATCGTGCGATGCCGATTTGCCAGATCGATTTGAATATCAAGGAGAAATCATGAAAGTGCTGGGAGTACTTGCAACGTTAGTAACACTTATTATGACTTTTGGAAGTCGTGGCGTACTTGCCGAGCCTCTTAAGGTGGGCGAGGCAGCACCGGATTTTAATCTTCCCGATCAAAATGGCAAAAACCACAAGCTCTCGGATTACCACGGCAAATGGCTGGCATTGTATTTCTATGTCAAGGACGATACACCCGGGTGTACCAAGCAAGCATGCAAATTCCGCGATGACATTCACCAATTGAGGGATCTGGGGGCGGAAGTTATCGGTGTAAGCGTGGACGATAGCGCAAGCCATGCCAACTTTGCCAAAAAGTATGAACTTCCCTTTCCGCTTTTGGCAGACAGCAAAGGCGAAACTGCCAAGCGTTACGATTCGATATGGAGCATCATCGGCCTGGCCAAACGCAATACCTACCTCATTGACCCGGAAGGCAGAGTCGCTAAAATTTATTTATCAGCCAGCCCTTCGCGCAATTCTGTTGAAATAATCGAGGACTTGAAAAGAATGAAGGATTCCCGGTTGCATGTCAAAGATTGAAGCGAATCTCCAAATGTGAAACCTTTCAGAGCCTTGGAAACCGGGAGTCATCACCAAGCCTACCTGTAGATAAAGTAACAGATATTCCTGAAAGCGAATTTTCCCGTGAGGTGCCTTCATCGCATTCTTGCAACCGCCTCCTCCACTCGTTCCACTGCAATAATTTCGATGCCGGAAGGTGCCGCTTTCGGTTTATTGGCCTTGGGAACGATAGCTTGCACAAAACCCAGCTTGGCCGCTTCTCTCAGCCTTTCCAGGCCGCGCTGAACCGGGCGCACTTCTCCCGCCAGACCCACTTCCCCGAACACTACCGTTTTTTCCGGCAGCGGCCGGTTCTTGAGCGAGGAAACGATTGCCAGCAATACCGCCAGATCGGCACCCGGTTCGGTAATTTTCACACCCCCCACCGCGTTCACGAACACATCCTGATCGAAGCAGGCGATGCCCGCGTGGCGGTGCAAAACCGCGAGCAGCATGGCCAGCCGGTTCTGCTCCAGCCCAACGCTCAGTCTTCGTGCGTTAGGCGAGTGCGCCTCATCCACCAGGGCCTGGATTTCAACGAGAAGCGGCCGGGTGCCTTCCTGTGTCACCATGATGCAGGAGCCCGGCACCTGCCCGCCGTGATGAGAAAGAAACAGGGCCGAGGGGTTGCTCACCTCCCGCAAACCCTTTTCAGTCATCGCAAAAACGCCCAGTTCATTCACTGCGCCAAACCGGTTCTTGAAGGCGCGGATCAGGCGAAAACTCGAATGCGTGTCACCCTCGAAATAGAGAACTGTATCCACCATGTGCTCAAGTACGCGCGGACCGGCTAACGCGCCCTCTTTCGTTACATGTCCTACCAAAATGATGCTGGTACCGCTGGCCTTGGCGAGTCGGGTCAATTGTGCCGCACACTCGCGTACCTGAGCGACGGAACCGGGTGCGGATTGAAGCGCGTCGGAATAAACTGTCTGGATGGAATCGATAACAGCTACATCGGGTTTGCGTTCGGCCAGCACTTCCTGGATCCGCTCCAGGCGAATTTCAGCCAGCAAATGCAATGCCTTTGCATCGACCCCCATCCGTTTGGCGCGCATCGCCACCTGCCTGGCCGACTCTTCACCGCTCACGTACAACACGTTTCTCGCAAGCGGCGGCAGAGACATATTGCATAATGCCTGGAGCAGCAGCGTGGATTTGCCGATTCCCGGATCGCCCCCCAGCAATACCACGCCACCCTGCACGAGGCCGCCGCCGAGCACCCGGTCAAACTCTAGTAAGCCTGTCGAATAACGCTGCTCTTCTTCTGCCTCCACCTCGCTCAGGCTCTGAACTTCCCTGCTTTCCGAGACGGGGGTGAACCGGGACGCTGCCTTTTCGCTCATCGCCTCGACCAGCGTGTTCCATGCCTGGCAATGCGGGCATTGGCCCTGCCACTTCAAGGTCTGGCCGCCGCATTCGGTGCAGGAATAAGTGGATTTGGATTTAGCCATATGTGAAAAACCGGAATTCGTTATCGCCCTGAAAGCTCGATCATCGAAGTAATATATTTCATTTCCACGAACCACGTCATAGATATATCGAGCAGACGGCAGGTTCCGTCGAGCGCAAGATTGCATCAGTTCCAACAGTCAGAGATTTGAGGATCGACGCCGGCATAGGGAATTCCGGCCAATCTGGACATTTCGGCTTTCCAGGTGCAAATATCATCCCGGGTAAATTCCCGTAGGGAATGGTGGCCGCAAGCCCTTGTCATGATCTTCATCAGGTGCACGCTGCCGGTGAAAAACAGCGCCAGATCACGCGCCCTGGCGTCGACATCGATCTTGTTGACCAGGTGCTGGGCATGGGTTGCTATGCCAGCAGGGCAATCGCCGGAGTAGCAGATGCGCGCACCGGTACAGCCAATTGCCTGCAGCGCGCTGTTGGCCAGCGCGATTCCGTCGGCTCCCAAGGCTAACGCTTTGATGAAATCAGAGGGGATGCGCAAACCGCCGGCAATGATCAGGGTCACGCTATTCTTTGCGCCTTTCTCATGGCCGGCGGCGTCGAGAAATTTTCTCGCCCGCGCCAACGCGGCGATCGTTGGCACTGAAATATGGTCCCGGAAAATCGCCGGCGCAGCGCCGGTACTGCCACCTCGTCCGTCGAGAATGATGTAATCGGCTCCTGCATCGAGCGCGAAGCGCATGTCATCCTCGATATGGTTTGCGCTTATCTTGAAACCAATCGGGATGCCGCCCATCTGATCGCGAACCTGATCGGCAAAATCAGCAAAATCGCGGGGTGTGTGGAAATCGGCAAATGTGGATGGGGAAATCGCATCCTTGCCGACTTCAATCTGGCGTGCCTTGGCAATCTCCTCCGTGACCTTGCCTCCCGGCAAATGCCCGCCGGTGCCGGTCTTGGCCGCCTGCCCGCCCTTGAAGTGAAACGCCTTGACTTTGCCTTTAAAATCCTTCGCGAACTGACTCAAGTCGTCGTTTTTCTTCAGGCCGTTGCGCGCGCTGCCCAATTCGAACATATAGCTCTGATTCAGATCGAGTTCATCCCCCAGAATGCCGCCCTCACCTGAACAGATCGCCGTGCCGGCCAGATCAGCGCCCTTTGACAATGCCTGCTTGGCCCTTTTCGACAGCGCGCCATAACTCATATCGCCGACCAGCAGCGGGATATCCAGAACCAGGGGGTTTTGGGCACGCGGACCGATTACTAGCTGAGTATCCACCGGCGCATCATCCATTAATGGTTTTTTATGGAGCTGCGCTGTCAGAATCTGGATATCGTTCCATTTGGGCAGCGTATCCTTCGGCACCCCCATGGATACCACCGGCCCGTGATGTATTTCATCGGGATAGTCGATAAGCTGACGTCCCAGCTCGATCATCTGCAAAATATCGAACCGAGTGTTTTCGATGCTGGCCGCTATGTTCTTTTTCAATTCCTCGTTCATTGTTGCATCCTTTAATTATTTGCTTTGCGCAGATAGTCGGACAAGACATTTAACACCGAACTTGGCAGTTGCCCGCTGGGGGGCATCGGATTGATCGGTTCGTGCATGCGGCCTATGATTTTGTTAACCAGACCGGGGTGTTTGAAATCGGCTTCGGTCATTAAAACCGGCTTGGCCATTTCCGGCGTGTGGCAATAGCTGCAATGTTCCTGCAGATATTTGAACGGTTCCTTTTTGACCCGCTCCATCGTCCAGTGATCGTCCCATTGGCAATTTCCCGGCTGCCGGTCGCAATCATTGATCTTTTGCAAGGCCGTCTGATAGTGTCCGAGCGATAGTTTTTCCCGCAATTCGTTCTCCTCCTTGATCGATTTGGCGCTGACCCTGATCGGCAGGATGCCTTCGCTCTTTATCTTTTTATCGTGCGCGCTATCGCTGCGCTGAGTCTCGGAAACATTCGACAAAAACAAACGGGCACGCCAGTTTTCGCCAACCGCGGGATGAAATTTGTCGTCCTTCAGGCTATGGACGGAAAACAGGGAATTAACAAAAGTGGCGTAGACACCATTTCCGAGTGCATGGCATTGCGCGCACGCTTTCGCCTCGGGACTGACCAGACGCCTGGGCTTTTCCCAGGGATACTGCATCAGATCTTCATAATATTTATCTTTTTTGTCGGCTTCGCTCATCGCCAGTAAAAATTTGTTGAGCGTACCGTCTCCATCAAAAGGAGAAACCACCGAGTACAGCATTCCCGGCTGGCGGCGTGGTTTCAGAACCCTGCACTGATATTTGATGCGGTCGCCACGCCCATAGGTTTGTTCGAGATATTTTCCGCAAGCCTCGTTGCTGGAAAAACTTCTGAGACAGTTGGCAGAACTGCCGACAACCAGGCAGACCGGCTCATTGAATGGGTAGCGAATGAACGGACCGTTGGAGTGACAACGGGTGCAGCCGCCAAGGGTCGGCACCGACCAGTGGGCCACCATTTTTTCATCGAATTTACTGAAGCCTGGCGCAGGAATCTTTTCCCCCGGAATCAGAGCGACATCCGCTTCCGTTCTGATGGTTTCGACCGGCTCACCTTCATTGTTCTTCTCGATGACCTTCCACTTCCCATTGACCTTGAGGGTTTGCGTCGGCTGCCCGGCAAAATAGCAGGTTTTACCCGTATGCCGGTTATAGCCGATCAGGCCCAGTTCATTGTAATGATCGCCCTGCTTCGAAAAATTGCTATTTTTCCGGCATATGTAGACCCAATCGACGGTTTGCCCGCCCTTGATCTGATTTGTCAGGTGTTTGATGCGATTGCCGGGGACACAGCCAGCATTACGCATGTCCCGAAAAATGCCGCTGGGCTTGTCGCAGGAGGTGATGTCATCGAATAACCGGGTATCGGCATTCAACTTGAGCTGCCCGGTTTCGGAATTGCGGAACCGGGGAGTGCTCTCCGGCAAATCATCACCAAGCTCGATCACTTTGCCGCCGGCAAGCGTGCGCTCCGTCGGAATCAGCACTGCATCCGGACAGTGAATGGTTTCCTGAGGAAATGGTCCCAGCTCTGCTTCACAAACCTCGAAATATTTCTTGTTGATCTCAATTCTGACCTTGGATGGCGCGGCCACCGGCGTCATGTCAGGCTCATCCTCATAGGCTTGTTGCGCAAAGAGCTCTGAGGCAAACGTAAGAAGCAGGAGAAAAAAGCTGGATAAAATCTTTTGCTGCATCTCAATCTCCATCGATTTATCAATTAAACAAACTTATTATTCGGATTGAAGTACATAGATGCAGATGCCCCTGTCTGCGTGGCCGCATGAAATAATCCGGGTAACATTTTTTCGCGCACCGTTGCCGTCATCTTCAAGCGGTCTACCTGCTCAGCAATTATCCGGCTGTTGCCTGCTTTCCATTTTCTGGAAAAGATATGTCTATATCACGTTGTTCCATTCTTCCTCCGGGGTTTGAGGAGGCTGTCTGGTTAAAGTAAAACAGGTTCGGCAGCCTTCGCCGCGAGTTGTTGACAGCACCTTTCTTTGGCCTCGGCGGGTTGCTTGTCATCGATGGATTCAAGCAACCGCTGATGATTGAACCAGCATACCCATTCCAGGATGCGAGAAACCGGAATCCGTTATCGCCCGTGATCTCAAAAAATGCGTTTGGAATACAACTTGATTTGCGAACAAAATGATCTATATATATAACTGCGCAGATAATACAAAAACTATACGATGAGGACTCTTCCTTCGGGAGGAGTCAGGGCAGGCCGGAAGGGTGCGCGGCCCTACCGCCCGCGCTAATCCTCAAGTTGCGAGAAGCCGATGCAAAAGTAGCTGACGCGAGCTTCCTCTAAAAAGCGCCTCCTCTAAAAACCGGATTTCATGATGAACAAAAACGCGGGTGAGGCCGTCTCGGGCAGTTCGCATGCGGGCATATACGGCCCGCTTAAGGTACCGCTGTTTCGTGCTTTCTGGTTTGCCGCACTCGCGTCCAACGTCGGCACCTGGATAAACGGAGTTTCCTCAGCCTGGGTAATGACCGACCTCTCTCCTTCACCGGTGATGGTGTCTTTGGTGCAGGCAGCCACTTCGTTGCCCATGGTACTGTTCGCGCTGGTCGCTGGCGCGCTGACCGATATCGTAGACCGGCGACGTTACCTGCTCTTCACGCAAATATGGATGGCGCTTGCCGCGACAATGCTCGCCGTGCTTGCTGCTACCGATCAGATTGATATCTGGAACCTGCTGATTCTGACCTTCGCTCTCGGCATTGGCGCATCACTGGCGACCCCTGCGCTGAACGTCACTGCCCCCGAGCTCGTTCCCCGGGACATGCTGCCGGAAGCGGTCGCATTGAGTTCGTTGTCAATGAATCTATCGCGTTCCCTCGGGCCTGCCATTGCCGGCGTGTTGCTGGCCCAGATCGGCGCATGGGCCGCTTATAGCCTGAATGCACTCTCATTCATAGGCATGATTATCGTGCTGTGGCGGTGGAAGCGCGAACCGGAAGAACGATCGCTGCCGCCCGAACGCTTTTTTCAGGCGTTGCGTGCCGGGGTGCGCTATGCACATATAGCGTCGCCTTTCCGGGCGGTGCTGATTCGTACCACGGCTTTTATTCTCTTCGCGGCTTCGGGATGGGCCCTGCTTCCGCTGATTGCACGAGTTGAATTGGGCGGGGGACCCGGGACTTATGGACTCTTGCTCTCCTTCGTCGGTATTGGGGCAGTTTGCGGTATCCTTGTTCTGCCCCGGTTGCATGAGCTTGTCTCCCGCGATCGCCTGGTGCTGGTGGCAAGCCTGATTTATGCCGCGACGATCATGGCACTGGCAACCCTGCAGAGCGAAGAGATGCTTTACGCCGTCATGGCGCTTTCCGGCGCGACATGGGTTGGCGTGCTCTGGTCGCTGCAGGTTACCGCACAGACCGCTGTTCCTGCCTGGGTCCGTGGACGCGCACTGTCTCTCTATATCATGGTCTTCTCCGCCGGCCTGGCATTGGGAAGCCTGTTTTGGGGCTGGGTTGCTGCCAGCACCACCGTTCCCACCGCGCTCCTGCTATCCTCGGTCGGGACTATGGTGGCAGCGCTGGCTGTTCGCAATTTCAGCCTGGGGTCCCGAGAGGCACCGGATCTTGCTCCTTCATACCATTGGCGGCCACATCCTCCAGCAATGGAAGAACCTGACTTGCGCCGGGGACCCGTGCTGGTCACTGTCGAATATGAGATTGCGCTGGATCAGCGGCGAGCCTTCCTGGAAGCAATCCGGTCACTGGGGGCATCGCGCCGGCGCGATGGGGCGTTTGCCTGGGGGGTCTTTGAGGACCTCGAGAAGCCGGGGCGTTATATCGAATTCTTTCAGCAGGCCTCCTGGCTGGATCATTTACGCCAACATGCACGCGTTACCCGCGAGGACCAGCGTGTGCAGGAAAACGTCGATCGCTTTCATAAAGGCACCGAAGCACCGCGAGTTTCACATTTCATCGGTGGTGCGCCGGCAGCGTCAACCGACAGTACGGTGGGTGGCGAGAACATGACTCAAGCATAAAGAGGAAACTGCTACGCAAATTGTCGAGCTTGACGAGCCGTCTTTTTCCGTTTCACTGAAAGGAGCATTTACTTGATCCAACTACGTCCTGCCCATGAGCGGGGTCATGCCGACCACGGCTGGCTGAATTCCTGGCACAGCTTTTCTTTCGCGGACTATTACGATCCTGAGCACACGCAGTTTCGTTCGTTGCGGGTGATCAACGACGATACCGTTCAGCCGGGGCAGGGTTTTGGCACGCATGGACACCGCGACATGGAGATTGTCAGCTATGTGCTGGAAGGCGCGCTGGCGCACAAAGACAGCACAGGTGGCGGCTCAGTGATCCGCCCCGGAAGCGTTCAGCGCATGAGTGCGGGCACGGGTGTGCGGCACAGCGAATTCAATGCGTCACAAAGTGAAAGAGTCCATTTCCTGCAAATCTGGTTCCTGCCCAACAAGACCGGTATTCCGCCCGGCTATGAGGAGAAATACTTTGATGAAGCGGAAAAGCGCGGGAAGCTGCGCCTGCTTGCCTCGCCGGATGGCGCCAATGGTTCTGTAAAAATACAGACCGATGCGAAGATGTTCGCTGCGCTGGTGGATGGGGGCGAGCGAATTGAACACAGTATTGGCTCAGGTGATGATGTTTACGTCCACATTGCGCGCGGCCATATATCACTGAATGGGCATGCGCTTGAACCGGGAGATGCTGCCATACTTACCAATGAAGATCGTCTGGTTCTCGATCAGGGTCAAAAGGCGGAAGTGCTGGTGTTTGAATTGTGGTGAGGAGCGTTCTGACAGGGAATCAGTGCATTCGATAGGTAACCCCTGCAGGAAGAAGCAGCAGCAATGAGTCCCAGAGGAGCTTCAGGCACGATAGATTGTCAACGAAATGGATTCCGGGTCAAGGCCGGAATGACCAATTTGTGGAAACTCTTTCTTCTTTCATCAGGCTGAATGAGGAATCTCGCGTCTTCTCCATGGAGAACCTGGATTTGCCTGCCACTCCACCACGAGACCTTGTTCGTCCTCCGCTGCCTGAAAGTCGCAATCCACGCCAATTCCCGGGACGCAGACCAGTTGCTCCCCGCTGAATATCAGCGGTAACCTTTGCCGTTGCCAAGGTGGAAGCGATGCTTCGCGTAGCAGGTTTTTAAGGCTGCGGCGCGGACGGTTGCAGTCTGTACGCAGGCGTTCCCCGCCCTGGCGCAGCCGGATCGTTACGGGCTGCTCGTTGATCTTTTGCAAGCTGATCCCTGCGCCCTTACAACGTGCAAATCGGAGGGTTCCGCCAAGTTCAGGAATGGGAAGGCATTCTTCTCCCTGCCAGACCAAATACCAGCGAGCCTCGGGAATCGCTTGGACTATCGTTTGGGCTTTTCGTATATGTACCCGGCCTCTGAAGCACCGGATTTCTGTATTCCCAAAAATAACATGCAGTTTTGTATCAGGACGTGAGGAGAGCAGTTGCCGCAGGATTTCTTCGAGCTTTACCGTACTGGGCAGTATGACAGCATGCTGCGTCAGCGTGTAGCGCAACAGGTTTCGGGCACGTGGAAAACCCACTTTCCGTAAATCTTCGACATGGAGTTTTCCGGGTACCACACATTGCGCGCTATCGACTTCAGCCAATTCATCCAGTAAAGCGGACGCCTCTGCCATATGGCGGCTGGCGCGCAGGAAAGTCGTGCGATAAGCGGGAAAGCGCTTTTCCAGGAGCGGAAAAAGCGCGTGGCGCAGAAAATTCCGATCGAAAGATACCTCGTCGTTGCTTTCATCGGTAATCCACTGCAACGCATGCTCTCTCGCATAGTCTTCGATCTCCCGTCGCGAAACGTCGAGCAGTGGTCGAAGCAGCCTCGGCCTGCCCTCGAGTGCAGGGATGGAGTTCACCCAGACTTTCTCATCCATTTCTTTCCGCACGGTTCTCACAACCGGCATCGCACTTAGACCCTTTACCCCTGCACCGCGCAGCAATTGCAGCAGTAGCGTTTCTGCCTGATCGTCCAGATGCTGGGCCAGCACCACGTAATCCGTTTGGAGATTTCGAAAGATGCGATAGCGTTCTTCACGCGCCGCGGCTTCCAGACTGGTTCCTGGCTCGCGCGTGACTTCTACTCTGGCAATTTCAAGGGGAATGTTTCGGGACTGGCACAGATTTCGGCAGAATTCACTCCACTTTTCCGCATTGGGGCTGATGCCGTGGTTGACATGAACGGCCGAGAGCGGGAGTTGCATTTGCGAGGCAAACGGGACTAGCAGGTGCAGCAACACTGCCGAATCCACTCCCCCGCTCAAGGCGACGGTCAGATGATCACCGGTTTGGACCTGGGTACGCAATACATGCTGCGCCTTGCGCGAAATATTATCTGACTTTGACTTCCTTGAACTTGCCATATCCCATCAGCCGCTCAAAGCGTTTCTCCAGCAACGATTCGATGGAATAGTCCTGCAGGAGCTTGAGCGAGTCCTGCAAGGCTTTCCTTACGGCTTGCATGGTTGCGGGATGATCACGATGCGCACCTCCGGAGGGCTCGCTGATGATCATGTCTATCAGGTCCAGGCTTTTGAGGCGATGCGCCGTGATTCCCATGATCTCGGCAGCTTCAGGTGCCTTGTCAGCACTTTTCCAAAGGATGGAGGCACAGCCTTCGGGAGAAATGACGGAATAGGTTGCATATTGCAGCATCTGGATTGCGTCGCCCACTGCCACCGCCAGTGCACCGCCAGACCCGCCCTCCCCGATAATGGTGCAGATCACGGGTACTTTCAACTCCGCCATTACATAAAGGTTGTGTCCAATCGCTTCTGACTGGCCCCGTTCTTCCGCCCCAATGCCGGGATATGCGCCTGGCGTATCGATGAACGTAAACAGGGGAATGCCGAATTTTTCTGCCAGGCGCATCAGGCGCAACGCCTTGCGATATCCCTCGGGCTTGGGCATGCCAAAATTACGATAAATTTTTTCCTTGGTGTCACGCCCCTTCTGGTGGCCGATCACCATGACTGGCTGCCCGTTAAAACGCGCCAACCCGCCTATTATGGCATGGTCATCCGCAAAACCCCGGTCGCCGTGGAGTTCTTCGAAATCCGTGAAAAGATTCTGAATGTAATCGAGTGTATAGGGGCGCTGCGGATGGCGCGCCACTTGTGAAATCTGCCAAGGCGTGAGCTTCCCGTATATGCTGTTGGTGAGGGACTGGCTTTTCTTTTGCAGACGCAGGATTTCAGCTGAAATATCGACCGCTGAGTCATCCTGGGCAAAACGCAATTCTTCTATTTTTGCTTCAAGCTCAGCAATCGGCTGCTCGAAATCCAGAAATGTAATCTTCATAAAACACCGATTTAAGCTGAAATGGTAATGATACAGGATCAGGTGAAAACCGAGGAATCTCTCAGTAAGCCGGGATGTCTGCGAGCCCTGTTTATCGGTTCCCTGTTTGCCCCTCCATGGAGGATCATATTCCGTTTCTGCTGCAGGAAACGTATAATGGAGAGTTTTTTCCAGCCCCTTCGCGGGGACAGAGAGAGGAAAAGACGTTGATTACAACAGCCAATATCACCATGCAGTTTGGGGCAAAACCCCTTTTCGAGAATGTCTCGGTCAAGTTCGGCGATGGCAATCGCTATGGATTGATCGGCGCCAACGGGTGTGGGAAATCGACCTTCATGAAAATCCTGGGGGGCGATCTGGAACCTACTTCCGGCAATGTCAGTGTAGATGCCGATGAGCGCGTGGGAAAATTGCGCCAGGACCAGTTCGCTTTCGAAAATTGTCTCGTAATCGATACGGTAATGATGGGGCATGAAGAACTGTGGCGCGTAAAGGAAGAACGCGACGCAATTTATGCCAACCCCGATGCGACGGAAGATGACTACATGCGTGCTGCGGAACTGGAAGCGAAGTTCGCCGAACTGGATGGCTATTCTGCCGAAGCACGTGCAGGAGAACTGCTACTCGGCGTAGGCATACCGCTGCCGCAACATCAGGGGCTGATGAGCGCTGTGGCGCCCGGCTTCAAGCTGCGCATACTGCTTGCCCAGGCATTGTTTGCCGATCCGGATATCCTGCTCCTGGACGAGCCTACCAATAATCTCGATATCAATACCATCCGCTGGCTGGAAGACGTCATCAACACTAGCAGGAGCACGATTGTCATCATTTCGCACGACCGGCATTTCCTGAACAGCGTATGCACCCACATGGCTGACCTGGATTATGGCGAAATCCGCATCTATCCGGGAAATTACGATGACTACATGCTCGCCTCTACCCAGGTGCGAGAGCGCATGCTGGCCGACAACGCGAAGAAAAAAGCCCAGATTGCTGAATTGCAGTCGTTCGTGAGCCGCTTTTCCGCCAACGCCTCCAAAGCACGGCAGGCGACCAGCCGTGCCCGCCAGATCGAAAAAATAAAGCTGGAAGATGTGAAACCTTCAAGCCGACAATATCCATACATCCGGCTGGACATGGATGAGCGCGAGAAACTGCACCGCCTGGCGGTATCGGTGCAAAGCATCACCAAAGGTTTTGCCGGAATGCAAAAACCGCTGTTCCACAAATTCAGCATGAATGTGGAATCAGGCGAAAAAATTGCGATTATCGGTCCGAACGGCATTGGCAAGACAACCTTGCTGCGTTGCCTTGCCGGTGATCTGTCACCTGATGCGGGAGAAGTCAAATGGGCGGAGAAAGCGCGTCCTGGCTATTTTGCCCAGGACCATGCCGCGGACTTCGATAACGATATATCACTTACCGAGTGGATGACGCAGTGGCGCGGTGAGCACGATGATGACCAGGCGATACGGAGTGTGCTTGGCAGATTGCTGTTTTCGGGCGATGAAGTCAGAAAATCGGTGAACGTCATTTCCGGCGGAGAGGAAGGGCGCATGCTGTTTGGCAAGCTCATGCTGCAAAGAAACAATGTGTTGCTGATGGATGAACCCACCAACCATCTCGACATGGAATCCATCGAATCGCTTAACGCAGCTCTGGAAAAATATACAGGAACGCTGATTTTCGTTTCCCATGACCGCGAATTTGTGTCATCTCTCGCAACACGCATCGTTGAAATGAAGCCGGAGGGAGTCATCGATTTCAAGGGCAACTACGAGGACTATTTGCGGAGCCAGGGAATTTTTTCGGACGGCATGAATTCGCGCGGGAATAGTTCTGCCTCGTCCAAGGAAAAAGCGCGCGCCTCATCCAGATGACAGGATGAGTTCTTCTTTCTGATGCTTATAAGCGACAGACCGCGTCAGGCTCGGATAAGGCTTAACGCGAAGCAGTGAGCGCTGCGCGATAACGCTCCCAGTCGAAACAGGGGCCTGGGTCGGTCTTGCGACCCGGCGCAATATCGGAATGCCCCGCGATGTGCTCAATGGGATACGCCTTTTGCAGTTCCAGCGTGAGTTCGACCAGCGCTCTGTATTGAAAATCGGTGAAAGACTGCGAATCGCTGCCCTCGAGTTCGATACCGATGGAAAAATCGTTGCACCGGCCCCTGCCCTGCCAGCAGGACTCCCCCGCGTGCCAGGCGCGTTTTTCGCACGGGACGAATTGAATGATCTCCCCCGTCCGGCGGATATAAAAGTGGCTGGAAACCTTGAGACCGTGAATGACGCGGTAGTAGGGGTGAGCTTCCGGATCAAGCTTATTGGTGAATAACTCGGCTACGCCGTCCCCATCAAACTCATCGGGGGGAAGGCTGATGTTGTGAATCACGAGCAGACTGATTGCACACCCGGCGGGACGTTCGTCGAAATTGGGCGAAGCGATGAAGCGGATGCCATTCGCACATCCTGTTGCATCGATCTGCATGAGGCAGTCATCCTGTCGGACGCTGCTAGCTGCGTCATTTTGCCGGCTGTAACCCATTTGTACTGTCGGGTTCACGATTCAGATTGCAGGTGCAGTCGCCGATGCTCATCACTGCAAAAAAAATTGCCTTCCGAAGCAATACTCTCGCTTCTGGGTAAATGGACGCCACAGTAAACACATCGGACCATATCCTCACCTTCGAGAGATTGAGGCTGTTTATGCATCTCCTCACGTTTTTTGAGAGCGCGACGGTAGCTCCTTATTACCCAGAAAAAAAGAAGGGCAATAAGGGCGAAGAACAGGATTCTACCCAAGCTGGAATCTCCGTTGCGATATCGAAACCGGCGGCAAGCAGTTAAATGACATGTACGGCATTCTACCGCTTATGCATTGGAGCGCAAGCTTGAGAGGAGATAAAAAATCCGCCAAGGCCGCCCTCTCCGCTGGCCCCTCCCCCACGCGTGGGAGAGGGGAACAAATGGTTCGGTTGACCTGTTTCTTCTCTCCTTGGTTCTCTCTGCATTTGCAGACTTGGGGAGAAGGCCAAATCTGACCCGCTTTGCATACCAGTCAGGAATGAATGACGCAGAAAAATCTTGCGTATGGCAGCGTTTTCCGGATAACAAGTAATCGAAAACGCTAATTTGAATAAGCCGAATGGTCGGGGTGAGAGGATTCGAACCTCCGACTCCTGCGTCCCGAACGCAGTACTCTACCAGGCTGAGCTACACCCCGAAAAACCGATTTTGATACTTGCGATGCCTGGAACAATTCATGTCAGGCACGTGGGCTGCAATTGTACGCAGGAAGAGATTTTCGGGCAAATGCAAAATTGTGTAATCCCTCTGTGAAGCGTTTCGTAGCCAAATAACATTAAACCCATGAAGAATGGAGGCATGATTTCATCATGTAGCGCATGGCTTACCAGCCTTGCCGCTCTTTTTCTTCATGGAAACCCCTTCCCTCATTCATGAAATCCGAGGGAAAAGCAGCAAATTTATCCATCAGTCCCGCCACGGACCTTTTCTGAACAGATCGTATAACGAGAGCATCGCCTTGTCGCTCGATCTCCACCTCTCGACCGGCTTCGTCAAAACCCAGCTCCTTTGGTATACGTACTGCCAGTGAGCTACCGCTCTTGAAAATCCGCGTCAGCATTGTGATACGACTTGGAATTGCCGGAGTGTTTGCACCGGGGTTAATAATTTCTCGCTACCGCAAAGGTGCTCAGATCCAGAAGACATTGCTTGTAGTCTGAATCCGGCAGTGAGGAAATCATATTGGATGCTGTCTCGGATTCGGTTTGCGCCCGTTGCTTGGCATAATCCAGTGCGCCGGTCTGCTGGATAACTTCCAGCACGGGCTGAAAGCCCCCCTCGCCCCCTTGCTCGATAGCGCTGCGTATGATCTCCGCCTGAGCGCTCGATCCTGTTTTCATGGCATAGATCAACGGCAGGGTGGGCTTGCCTTCTGCCAGGTCGTCACCCAGATTCTTGCCGGTTTCTTGATAATCCCCGGAATAATCCAGCATGTCGTCGGTGAGTTGGAACGCGGTGCCGAGATGCATGCCATACACGGCCATCGCCTCTTCCTCCGCCGGCGTGGCATTACCGAGGATTGCACCGAGCCGTGTTGCAGCTTCGAACAGCTTCGCGGTCTTATAGCGGATCACGCGCAGGTAATTTTCCTCATCAACGTCCGGATCACGAACATTGAGCAGTTGCAACACTTCGCCTTCGGCAATCGTGTTGGTCGCATCGGCCAATACCCGCATGATGCGCATATTGTCCACTTCGACCATCATCTGGAACGCCCGGGAATACAGAAAATCCCCGACCAATACGCTGGCGGCATTTCCAAACAGGGCATTTGCAGTCGCCTTGCTTCGCCTCAGTTCGGAGGCATCCACGACGTCGTCATGCAGAAGGGTTGCCGTATGGATGAATTCCACGATGGCAGCAAGATTGTAATGGTATTGTCCGGTGTAGCCGAACGCGCCCGCGGACAGGATTACCAAGGCGGGCCGTAGACGCTTCCCGCCGCTGTTGATGATATATTCGCTTACCTGCCGGATGAGCACGACCTCCGAATGGAGTTTTTCACGAATTACGGTATCCACCCTGCCCATATCCTGGGCAATCAGGCTTCTGATACGTTCAATTGACACGGAGGTTCCTGCAAAAAAGATGCCATGGTAGAAATGTCGCCACCAACGTGTCAAGTTCGAAAACAGGCAAAACTTGGATTGCGGCACAAAACTCATCCACAACAGACCTTTACCTTGAGTGGGTGACTCTGTATAATCCGCGTCTACTTCTCTTCATGGCTCCCTGGCGGGCGCAATAAACAGGATTCCATCATGTACGCAGTCATAAAAACCGGCGGAAAGCAGTACCGGGTCGAAAACGGGTTAAAACTCAAAATAGAACAGGTACCGGCAGAAATCGGTAGCGAACTCCTGATCGACCAGGTATTGATGGTTGCTGATGGCGACAATATTTCAGTGGGGAAACCCTTGCTAAGCGGCGCTTCTGTCAAGGCAACCGTACTGGAACAAGGCAGGCATGACAAAATCCGCATTTTCAAGATGCGCCGGCGCAAGCACTATCGGAAACAGCAGGGGCACCGGCAGAACTACACCGAAATTCAGATTACCGGTATTTCGGTATAAGGAGACTCTGGCATGGCACATAAAAAAGCAGGCGGCAGTTCCCGTAACGGGCGGGACTCAAATTCCAAGCGTCTTGGCGTGAAGCGCTTTGGCGGCGAATTGATTCCGGCTGGCAGCATTATCATCCGCCAGCGGGGTACAAGGGTTCATCCGGGCGAGAACGTCGGAATGGGCAAGGATCACACACTGTTCGCGAAGGTGGACGGGAAGGTAAACTTCACGATTAAAGGTTTGCCACAGCGCAAGACAGTGAGCATTATCCCGGTTTAGATTTTACTGGCGCTTCTCAGGAAAGCCCTATCAGCCCCGATAGGGCTTTTTTGTTTGCATCATGGTAAATTGATTCCCATGAAATACATTGACGAAGCAATTATTCAGGTAATCGCTGGAAAAGGTGGAGATGGCGTCGCAGCCTTCCGCCGGGAAAAATACATTCCGAAAGGCGGCCCGTCCGGGGGTGATGGCGGACGCGGAGGCAGCATTTATGCGGTGGCTGACCGCAACATCAATACCTTGGTGGATTACCGGTTTGCTCGCATCCACCGCGCAAAAAACGGCGAAAATGGGCAAGGCTCTGATCGCTACGGAAAAAGCGCCGGGGACATTGTATTGCGCATGCCCGTTGGCACCGTTGTCACCAACGAGGCCACAGGAGAACTGGTGGCCGATCTGGCCCAGCATGATCAAAAAATCCTGCTGGCGAAAGGCGGCACGGGGGGATTAGGCAATCTGCACTTCAAATCCAGCACAAACCGCACGCCCCGGCAATTCACGCTGGGTGAACCGGGAGAGGAAGCCGGCCTCAAGCTGGAGCTCAAGGTTCTTGCGGACGTGGGACTGCTCGGCATGCCAAACGCGGGCAAGTCGACGCTGATTCGCGCAGTTTCAGCGGCACGTCCAAAAGTAGCTGATTACCCTTTCACCACCATGCACCCTGCTCTGGGCGTGGTGCGCGTGGATCAGAACCGCAGTTTCGTAATGGCTGATATTCCAGGACTGATCGAAGGCGCAGCGGAAGGCGCGGGACTTGGACACCGCTTCCTGAAGCATCTCGCGCGTACTCGCCTGTTGCTGCATGTCGTCGATATTGCACCGCTCGATGAAGCGGTTGATCCGGTGCATGAAGCCAGGGCTATTCTCGAAGAACTGAGGAAGTA
This sequence comes from Nitrosospira sp. TNL300, assembly GCF_055385915.1. NCBI lineage: Bacteria > Pseudomonadati > Pseudomonadota > Betaproteobacteria > Nitrosomonadales > Nitrosomonadaceae > Nitrosospira > Nitrosospira sp. TNL300. The sequence continues at coordinate 2,059,645 of NZ_AP041005.1, forward strand.
TGACGAAGAGCTCTATCGCAAGCCGCGATGGCTGGTGCTCAACAAGGTCGATCTGCTGCCTGAAAATGAGCGCGAAAAAATATGCAGGAAATTCATCCATAGCCTTGGCTGGAAAGATAAAAACTTTGCCATCTCAGCCATAACGGGGGATGGCTGCAAGGAACTGACCTACGCGATTATGGAATTTCTGGAGCAGGAATCGATGGATGAAAATCAGGATCTGGCAAAATCTGAGGAACCGGATACATCCGAGTGATTTCCCTTCGTGTCCACTAACGGGCGCCATCTGCTGCGACCCCCTTCCATTCCCTTATCAGCAGCAGAGCTCACAGCACAGCGCACATAGCCCCCAAGTTGTACTACACTTAATCAGATTTCCAGATAAAACTCTGCTGGCGCTGATCCAACTTTAAATTTGGGAATATTTTTTTGTGACTGGGGAGGAATGATGACAGAACTTGCCGAAGGAGAACTTGCAGGACTGGATGCCGTTATAGAAGCGAGAAGGATGACATCCGATACATCCGACAAATATGAGCAGATCGTGATACCCATTGGCAATGCCGGCACCGCTGTAGCGGGTGACAACGCAGGCTTATCAGGGGGAGAGGGTCTGTCACTGGACGTACTCATGAAACTTCGCGAGAACGCGCTGATCTGACATAAGCTCACCATGTCATTAGTCTCTATCCTGCTTTATTCGATAGTGACTCTTTGGCTGGTAATCACATTATTGGGGCAGCACTCGCGCTTCCAGTCCGTCATCAACCGGTTTAACGGACTTCATATCATTCCGCGCTGGACATTCTTTGCACCTAATCCTGGAGTCAGGGATTATCACCTGGTTATAAGGGACCGTTACCGTGATGGACGGCTGACAGACTGGAAAAGCGTGCCTGTTTATCCCTCGCGCCCGAAATTCGCGTACTTGTGGAATCCGCAGAAGCGCGCATCGAAGATACTGACTGATGCCGTCCAGGCAATAAAGCTGTTGTTGAAACGCGACGATGTGGGACCCTCCGGACTTCCTTTCACCGTCCCCTATCTCCTTCTTTTGCATTACGCAGCCCATGCTGTGCAGCCCGAGCCGGACGCAACCGAGTTTCAAATCGCGATTATCGAGGCTACGGGGCATCTCGAGCGGGAACTGGAATGTTCATTCCTTTCCAGTTTTCATAGCCGATGGTAACTGAGGGCATGGCGAACATCGCCTTATGCCTCGTCATTACCAAGACTCTATTGGCTGCATGGGCCCTGCTTTCCGCAGCGGAATGGTTTGCCAACCTTCACCTATTCCGGTCTGATGGTTTGCTCACATGGAATATTCTGCGCCTGCGCCCACGCCTTGTGATCCCGGCATCCATCCGCCACCGTGTGCACGCGGAATCCGCTGTAATTGCTGTCCTGGTATGCCGTATTGTCGCCGGGCTTCTGTTGCTGATCCCCTACCCTAATTATGCGGATTTGCCGTCCAGCCTGCTCATTCTGCTTTCATGCTTCTACATGTCACGCCGCACCTGGTTCGGTGGCGATGGGTCGGATCAGATGGGAATGGTCGTTGCCGCAGGTGTTGCCATCATTTCCGCCGGCCTTATGCTGGATGACATGAACCTGACGGCCTCTGGCGTTTTTGCAATCAGCGGTCAGGCGGTCCTCGCCTATTTTGTTGCCGGCGCCGCCAAGGTTGTTTCGCCCGTCTGGCGAAACGGAAAAGCGTTGCCCGGTGTGATGAAAACCCGAACATACGGACACTCCCTTGCCGCGGGTTTTGCCTCAGACCGACCCGCTTTCTGCAAGCTTGTATGCTGGCTGACTATCGGGACGGAAATGCTGTTTCCACTCGTTCTATTGGCGCCACCCGGTGTAGCGATTGCAAGTCTTTGCTGCTTCGCCCTTTTTCATTTTTCCAATGCCTACTTCATGGGATTGAACGCGTTTGTCTGGCCTTTTCTCGCAACTTATCCGGCTGTCATGCTAGCCAATTCGGCAGTCCGAGGCTGGATGGGCTGGGTATGACAGCGACTGCGAGTGATTCAAATCGTCTCTCCGTCATTTATGACGGGGAATGTCCTTTTTGTTCGGCGTTTGTGAAGCTTTACGCTCTACGGAAGAATATAGGCGAGATAGAACTCATCGACGCCCGGACAAGACCTGATCTGGTCCGGGAGTTGCGGGCCCAAGGCATGGAAATCAATGAAGGCATGGCCGTGATATGGCAGAGGCATTATTACCACGGGGCCAATGCAATGCACCTTCTTTCCATACTCGGCGCTGACAAGGGATTTCTTGGCGGGCTGAACAAATTCCTGTTCCGCAACAGAAACGCCGCTGCACTGGTTTATCCCGTGCTTGCGACTGGCCGCAGAGTGGTCCTATCGTTACTGGGCAGAAAAATGATTCCGCACCGATGATGATCAAGGCAGGTTTTTCCGAAAAAATCAGAAAGGTGCGGACACGACGAAAATCAGGGCAATACAGCTATACGTCTTCCACTCCCTTCATCAGCATTTTCTTTCGCGCCCACCGCTTCTTCTGCCAGATGATCACTCCCGTAACTGACAGCATTGCCACCAGCAGGCCCATGACGGATACGAAAATGCGCCCGGGAAGACCAACGATACGTCCGGAATGCAGCGGAAACTGCGCCTGCATGAAAATATCGCCCGCACTGCCCTCACCCGGCACATTCGCTCCGACGGGTGTTCCATCCTTGCCGTCGAAGAAAAGCGAGGGATTCCCCAGTCCCACATCGCCATGGTCGTTCCCCGACTCGGAGAAGATCACACCATAAACACCCACTTCGGGATCATAAAATATGCCACCGGGAGGCGTGCTCCAGCCGCGCTTTTCCGCTTCGGTTATTGCCGACTGCAGAATAGTGCGCCGGTCCACTATCGGCTCGACAGGCTGGTCGGGAGGATTGGGAGTACGTGTAAAGGGGTTGGGCGATAGCGTCGAAAATAGCGACACCAGCGGCCGCATGACCTGCTGGTTGAGATTCATCGACACGGCAGTCACAGCCAGGACCAGCAGGAATCCCCATACCCACACTCCACCGGATCGATGCAGATCGAAGTTCAGCCTTGCTCCTCCCTGCCGCCAGCGGAATGCAAAGGACTTGGTCCATGCACTCGCCTTCGGAAATGAAATCCACAGGGCAATGAAGCAATCGAGTGCCCAGATGATCGCGAGAGTCCCCATGAACAGGATACCCAGCTCCAGGCCGAACCCGTCCGGAATATGCATGCTGTAATGCAGCTTGTACAGAAACGGCAGCAGATTCTCGCGGCTGAGCGAAATCTCGCCCCACATGCGCTTGCCTCGCACTTCCCCATCAACTGGGTCGAGGGCTATCTGGTTGAAATCCAGATCGAAGGCCGTGCCTGTTGCCGGGGCGAGGCGCGGCTTCACTGCCAGACCAAGGTTATGCCCCGGCTCAACGGAAAGCGGAACCCACGTGACCAGTAGCCGTGAATCTCTCGCTTCCAGTCGATCGGCCAGCAGCAGTGGAGGCTGCGGGATGCCATCAGCATTCCTTGCTTCGTATAACTGGGGATTCAGCCACTCATCCAGCTCATGATCCCAGGAGATGACAGCGCCGGTAAGGCCGGATACGAAAAGAAATGCGGCCAATAAAAGACCCGCCCAGCGGTGCGCCAGCACAAGAAAACTGCGTCTGATCGAAAGTTTCTCCGCGCGCCGGGTATCTTGTACTCCGGTTACGCCCGGCATCGTGATCATTCGTTTCATTGCTTCATGTCATACCGTCAAGTACAGCGGCGGAGCCGCGGTTGCGTGCGCGGCATCTTTCAGTGATGGACGGCCATTGAACGTCAGGCATCCGCTCTCCATACGTATCACCCGATCGGCAAGATGAAAATAACGGTCATCGTGCGATATCACCAATACGGCCTTGCCCATGGCGCGTAATTCCGGAAGGAGTTCGCGGTAAAAGACTTCCTTGAAGACCGGGTCCTGATCCGCCGCCCATTCGTCGAATATAAAAAACGGGCGATTCTCCAGATAGGCAACCACCAAAGCGAGACGCTTGCGCTGTCCTTGTGAAAGGGCAAGCGTCGTGAAAGCCCCGTTCTGGACTTTAACCTTGTTTTGCAGGTGCAGTTTGGCTAAAAGCCGATTGCCTTCGTCATCCAGATCAACTCTGCTCGTTTCCAGCAAGCGGTCGAAAAGATGGAAATCCGAAAAAACCGTCGAAAAAAGCTGCCTGTAGCGATCCCGGTTTGTCTCATCGACCACTTTTCCATTGAAAACTATCTGACCTTCCTCTGGCGGGTAGAGTCCAACCAGCAATTTAGCCAAAGTGGTTTTGCCGCTCCCGTTGCCCCCCACCAGAAAAGTAATCTCTCCGGGACGGAAATCCAGATCGATGGGACCGAGCGTAAACAATTCATCGCTCTGTTCATGATAATACCGGTGCAGCACGCCCTGGAGTGCGATGGACTGCAAGCCTGGGGGAGAAGAATTATCGGTCTCGATTTCCAATGTGGTCATCGCCCGTGTTATTTCCTCGATCCGCTCCGCAGAAACCTTGGCCAGATTGGCGCGGGGAATATTCAACAGAAGCGCTTCGAGCGGTCCCACCATGTAAACAAACACCAGTGCGTAGCCCGTCATGACCAGAGCCCGGTCAGGACCATCACTCACCAGCGCGAATAATACCATTCCGATAAACGCATAGAGCAGGAATTGGGCCCATCCACCGGATGCGACGAAAACGGACATTCCAAAAGTCCTTTCGCGGCGCACGGTTTCGATCGAGCCCGATAGCACTTCTTCATAAAATGTCTTCCGCTTCCGATTATTGAGGCGAAGCTCCTTGGCCCCGTCGGTCAGGGACCGGAAATAGGAAAACAACTTGTCCTGCTCTTCGGAAGCAATATTCAAATGACGTATTGCGCGCAGGTGCGCAAGATGATATCCCACGGACCCCAGGCCGACCACAAGGACAGCGAGCAGGAATACCTGCCATGACAGCCACGCCATATAAAGGAGGCATCCGGTGACGATGACCGCATTCATCAGGATGACAGGAAAGCTTACGAAAAATTCGGCAACGTGCGTGCAATGTTCGGCAAGGGCCGACTGTATGCGGGCAGCCCCCACCGTTTCAAGATTACGGTAGTCGGCGGCAAGCACCTTTCTGGCGACAAAGCTGCGCAATTCCGCGTGCGCCCGTTGTCCCAGGCGCTCGAAAAGGATCGCTGCGCTTACATAACTCAGCATCACGGCAACGGCAGTGGCAATAAAAACGAGCGCCATGGTTCCGCGTTCGCTCTCAGCCGCGGTGAGGGCAGAACTGATCTGCGTGATGAGAAACACGCTGCAAGCACCATGGAATACTGTGACCAATGAAGCGCCTGCCAATAATACCCTGGATTGGTTGATGAGATACTTGAGCATGGCTGTCCCGCAAGGAAATGGATATGAGGGAAGACGAATGAGAATTACAATTATTTACGTTCGAACGGTTCACGTCATCTCCTGTTAATCGACAAAACAGGGCCTGGGACATTTCAATCCTTGGGCATTTCATTCCTTAGGCATTTCATTCCTTAGGGCAATTTCGCTCCTGCGGGCCTGGAAAGACAATTGCAGCAGGAGTGCTTGCCGTTATCCGCTTAGGCAGTTACCCGCATAGGCCCTTTTAATCCCCCATTTCCTCCAGAACGGAATTTTCCCTCGTACTTCTCCCCAGGTCATAGCTCTCGCAATGAGCATGAGCAATCAATCCGACTGCAATTGTAAAAAATAATGTTTCTCATTCGTCTTTAAGCAGAATAACACCGCGGAATACAGCGAATACCAAATAACAGCGCGACAGCGATAGTGTGACAACCCGCAGCGCCGTTCTCACAATACTTATCCGGAAAACGAGATGGGACATTTACACGAGCAAGGCCAGCATCTCTCGGCTCGTGCGACGTCGATTACTTGCCGTCCCGATCGGACTGCATATTCGGCTACGCTCAACGGCAACACCTTGCTTTTACAACCGGTGAATGGTGTTGAAAATTCGAGGTGGCAGCTGGGCCAGCAGGCTGACGGGCTGACTCTGGAATGGATAGGGTCCGATGCTGAAAAACCAAAACTCGTGGAAGTATTGGCGGCAATTGAAGCTGCGTTCGTCAGTTTTCCTGTCGCAGATAAACTGAATCTCCTGGCTCCTTTCGACCAGGTTGAAGAACTGCTTCGATCAGGTCTTCTCCTTCGCGACAGGAGCGGCCAGGCCACTGTGAATATCGAGCTTTTCTGGCAACAGCCGAGAATGTGGCTCGTGCCGCCTCAACCTTATTTCTTCCCCGTGACCTATATGCTCAGCGAGGGGCGTCGTCATCCGCTGCGGTCTCCCAAACCGGCCGGCATCGTATACCAGCGCCATATCGACTGGCTCGGCCGTACCCTGTCATTCCGCACGGTGGACCTTCACCGGGACCTGGAACGCTTCAACCGCTGGATGAATGATCCCGTAGTAGCGGCATCCTGGCGGGAAGAAGGCGATCTGGCAAAACATCAGGCTTATCTACACGCCATTTCTGCGGACCCTCATGTCACAGCCCTTATCGCGAGTCTCGATGACGAGGCTTTCGGTTATTTCGAAGTTTACTGGGCAAAAGAAGACCGTATTGCCCCCTTCTATGATGTGGATGACTTCGATCGGGGCTGGCACGTGCTGATCGGTGAAGCCCGCTTTCGGGGCAAGCTCTTCGTCACAGCCTGGCTGCCATCGATCTCCCATTACCTGTTTCTCGACGATTGCAGGACTCAACGCGTCGTCATAGAACCTCGCACGGACAATTACAAAATGATTCGCAATCTCGCCAGGTGCGGCTATGCGAATCTCAAGGAATTCGATTTCCCCCACAAACGCGCCATGCTCGGCATGTTGTTGCGGGAACGCTTCTTTGCAGAACGGTTGTGGGTTCCACGCGATGTCATCGCAACATCCTGTTCCACCTCTTCTTTATCCTGAGGATATCGCTATGCAAATACATGACCTGATCGGTATCGGCTTTGGCCCCTCCAACATTGCGCTTGCCATCACCCTGGAGGAAAAAAAGCAGGAAGGATACGACATAGACGCATTTTTTATCGAGAAACAGCCGGGTTTCGCCTGGCATCCAAACATGATGCTGGACAATGCGCATATGCAGATTTCCTTCCTGAAGGATCTGGCCACGCTGCGAAATCCCTCCAGTCACTTTACATTCATCAACTATCTCCATCAAAAACAGCGGCTGCAGGACTTTATCAACCTTAAAACCTTTTTTCCCAGCCGCCACGAATTCAACGATTACCTCGCCTGGGCCGCATCCCATTTCGACGATCGCTGCGCATATGGCGAAGAGGTTCTGGAAGTGCTGCCGGAGAAGCGTAATGATGAAGTGATGCTGCTGCGCGTGCGTTCGCTGGATTCCACCGGAACTGTGCGGGAACGGCTGGCACGCAATCTCATTATCAGCATCGGCGGTGTTCCCAGCATACCCGAATGCTTCCAATCGCTGAAAGGCGACAAATGCATATTTCATTCGAACAGCTATCTCCGCGAGATCGAGCGGCACAAGGAAGCGAAAAAAATAGCGGTCATGGGTGCAGGCCAAAGCGCGTCGGAAATTTTCATGGATCTGCACAACCGCCCGAATGCTCCGCAGGTTGACCTGATCATGCGCGCCCGCGCAATCAAACCGTCGGACGACAGCCCCTTTGTAAACGAAATCTTCAATGCCGATTTCACCGACTTCGTTTTCAGCCGTTCAGAGCACGACCGGGTTTCTCTCCTGGAGGAGTTCTGGCATACCAATTACGCCGCACCTGATCTCATTCTGATCGAACAGATCTTCAATGTGTTCTACCAGCAGAGAGTTACCGGCAATACCCGCCACCGCTTCCTGCGGCGTCATGAAGTCGCCAGCGTCAGTATTTTGCCGGAAGGCGGCATTGAATTGTTTCTGCGCGATTTGAATGCGGGGCGGGAATACAGCGCGGTCTACGATGCGGTCGTGCTTGCAACCGGCTACGGACGGGATTATCACAAATCCTTGCTGAAACCTCTTTCCCCCTACATGGATGACTTCAGCGTAGACCGCAACTACCGGCTGAAAAGTGCGCCGAATTTTCGGCCTGCCATCTTCCTTCAGGGAGCCTGCGAATCAACTCATGGGCTGAGCGATACGCTGCTTTCAGTTACAGCGGTTCGCACGGACGAAATAGGGCAGGCGCTCGTAGGCATGGTCAATGATCCGGTTGCGAAGCAGGCAGAAAACCCGGTGCGCGCAGTGGCAAGCCGCTGAGTTTTTGCAAATGAAAATCCCTCTCGATCTCATGAATACGAGTTGATAACGCACCCACTTACCATTTTTTTACTACCAGCAACCACAAAAATGAAAGCCTATACAAAAACTATTAAAGGGCATCGCCGTCCACTTACTTCACTTACTCCACTTACACGACCCACCAGACTTGTAACCGCAGTACAGTACGCACTCCTCAGCCTGTCCGTAACTGGCTACGTGCATGCACAGGAAGCTTCCCCGGAATCAGCCAAAAAATTTCAAACGAATGTTCTTGCGGCAGAAGGTAATACCGAGTCCTCTGCTACAGAATCTTCCAAATCGGGTGAAAAAGCTTTAAAGGGGAACGCTCCGTCGGCTCAGGAGAATGCGCAGCAGGGGGAAAATCCTGAATCAGCCAAACCCTCCGAAACGGTCCTGCCGACCTTGGTCATCCGGGAAAAAGGAGTCCAGGAAGGATATGGCGTTAAAAACAGCATGACGGCGACCAAGACCAAGACGCCGATTATAGAGGTACCGCAGTCCATTTCAGTCATCAATCGCAATGAGCTGACCATGCGCGGGGTAAATCTCAATTTCACCGAGGCGCTGCGCTACGTACCGGGGGTCGTAGCTGACACATTTGGTTTCAATGGAACAGGCTTCGAGTATGTAAGCATGAGGGGCTTCAACTCCCTGAGCACTGCCAACTTTCGGGATAATTTAAGCCAGCAGGGGAGAGGACTTTTTTTTGCCGACTTCATTACCGACCCTTATTCCCTTGAGCGGGTGGATGTATTGCGCGGTCCCACTTCAGTTACATTTGGCCGAGGCGACGCGGGAGGTATCATAAACCGCATTACGAAGCTGCCTACCGCCACGCCCATTCGGGAGGTCGAGCTTCAGTACGGCAATTTTGACCGCAAGCGGATTGCCGGAGACTTTGGGTTAGCCAATGAAGATGGAACACTGATGTTCCGGCTGGTCACGACCGCACTCGATACAGACACGCAGGTACGCTTTCCGAATACGGACGGAGACCGGGCCGAGATCAGGCGCTTTTATATTTCACCATCGCTGACCTGGCGTCCCACCGACAGGACATCCGTCACGCTTTTCGGCGGTATTCTGAACAATCGCAGCGAAGCGTCTGCCTTTTACGTGGCAACGCGAGAGGGTAATCCCACCAATACGTTGCTGGGCGACCCCAACTTCACGCGGTATTCGACCGACCAAGCTTCCTTCAGCTACAAACTCGAGCACCATTTCAACGACACCTTCACAGTACGGCAAAACTTCCGTTTCATGGGGCTCGATGGCAGATTCAGAGACATTAACCCCGCAGGATTTGCAGATGAGCGAATCTTGGATCGCAGTACAGTCGCTACCCGCGAACGGTTGAATCAAACCGTGCTGGATACGCACGTGGAAGCTCGTACCCGGACAGGTCCCCTCAATCATACCGTATTGGCCGGAATCGACTGGAACCGGGTTGAGTCCACCCTCAAATATTTTGCAGGCAGCGCTCCCTCCATTGATATTTTCAATCCCGTATATAACCAGCCGATTGCCACCCCGGATTTCTTGGCCATCGATGGCAACCAAAAGATAGACCAGGTCGGATTTTACGTACAGGATCAAATCAAGTTCAATCAGTGGGTGTTGACTCTGAGCGGCCGCCACGACAGGGTGTCGAGCGTTACCAATGTTAATATTTTCGATCCGCAGCATACCGCGAGCAAGGATTCAGCATATACCGGCAGGGCGGGGTTGACCTATCTTTTTTCCAACGGCATCGCGCCTTATTTCAGCTACTCACAGTCGTTTCTGCCTCAATACGGGATCGATTTTTTTAATAACAGCCCCTTCAAACCTGCGCGCGCTTCCCAGTATGAAGTAGGTATCAAGTATCAGCCTCCGGGCACCAGGAATTTGTTTACGGCGGCATTGTTCGAATTGACCAAAACCAACGTTTTGATTCCTGATCCCCGTACACCGCTTGGCTTGTCGCAAGCAGGCGAGATACGCTCCCGAGGCGCGGAACTGGAAGCAAGAACGGAAATTTACCGGGGAATGAATTTGATTGGCGCGTTCACTTATAACGATGTCAGGGTAACAGAAAGCGCCAGTGGTTTTACAGGTAACATGCCCGTCCGCGTACCCAACCTGACGACTTCGGGCTGGCTCGACTATAACCTCGGCACATTGAATGTTAGCTGGTTGAAGGGGTTCTTCATCGGAGGTGGCGTACGCTATGTGGGCAGGGTGTTCAATGATGAGGCGAATACCAGTACTACCCCTTCCTTTACCCTGTTCGATGCAATGCTGCGATACGATCACGGCCCCTGGCAGTTTCTCATCAATGCCAACAACATATTTGATGAGAAATACTACACTGCAAATAACGTCGTCCCGGGCTCCGGCGGACAGTTCTTCCTGGGAACGCGACGTAGCGTCATAGGGACATTGAAACTCAGGTTTTAATGTCAGCAAAGAAACTTACTCTACGATAGTCGAGACGCTCGCATGGCGCTTGATCCTGATCTTGCAGCATTTCTCGAACTTGTGGAAGCGGGTATCAGCAATGGTGCCCCTTCCTTGCACGAGCTACCGCCCGCGAAAGCACGCGAACAATATGATATTTCCACCCTGGCTCTGGATAGCCCAGGTATGGAGGTGGCGAGCGTCAAGGAAATCGGTATCCCCTGCCGGGATGGAAATGAAATAACGGCAAGACTCTATACGCCTCTGCTGGACGAGCCATTGAACGGCTTATCGGCGCCCGCGCTGCTGTATTTTCATGGAGGCGGATACTGTGTCGGCAGCCCTGGTTCCCACGACTCCCTGTGTCGGACACTGGCTGCGCTGGCGCCCTGCTGCGTGCTGAACGTCGGCTACCGGTTGGCGCCTGAACATCCGTTCCCCACAGCGGTGCATGACGCCCAGGATGCCTATCAATGGCTTCTTTCGAACGGACGCGCACATGGTATCAATCCCCAACGGATAGCCGTAGGAGGCGACAGCGCAGGAGGCACACTGGCAACCGGTTTGATTATTGCTGCTCGGGAAATGGGTTGGCCGCAACCAGTATTCCAGGCGCTGCTCTACCCGTGCACAAGCGCTTGGCAGGATACCGATTCGCACCGCCGCCTCGCAAAGGGATATCTGCTCGAAGCCCCGACGCTGCAATGGATGTTCAACAATTACCTGACCAGCGAAAGAGACCGGACAGACTGGCGTTTTGCGCCGCTTGAGGCAGAGAATTTAAGCAGCCTCGCTCCGGCATTCATCGCCCTGGCCGAATACGACCCGCTCGTGGATGAAGGAATTGAATATGCCAACAGGCTCAAAGAGGCCGGCGTGCCTACTCAACTGAAAATATATGAAGGGATGACGCATGATTTTGCACGTCTGGGGAATATCGTCAACGAGGCGAGCAAGGTGCGTGAAGAAGTAGCGCAGCAATTACAGAGGGCTTTTGCTGCGCCTCGAACCTAGCCAGGGTGGTACTTGCTCACGCTCCCATCGTGTCATCCATGTCTGCCAATGGCCGTGCTGCTTCCCGTAACGCCTCCAGGGCAGCACGCATGGGCACCGGCTCGTTTTGCACCAGGCGGCCTACGGTGTGCAATGGGACAAGCAAATCCCTGCCTTCGTCTCCGTAACTGATCCACAGCGCTTCGAAGTTTAGCGCGGGCACGCGAAATACGCGAAGCTCAGCCTCCTGCTCCGCTTCTCCCACCGCCTCGAGGACTTTGGTCAAGCCTTGCGAGAATAAATCCAGTTGCCGCTGTGCCGCGGACATTTGCAGCACGCGGGGCTCGCCTTCCTCGGTAACATCGTAAAAAGCCTGTGGAGTATCTCCTGCAACTTCATAAACCCGCAACGCGACCGGTTCCGGAGCAACCTCCCGCGAGCCGAGCAATGAATCCAGCCCCAGAGAATATACACGCTGGGCCATGCCCAGAGATGTCCGCTTTTCATCCTCCGTTTCTCGAGATGCACGCGATTCTGCGGATTCGGTTGCCGGAATTTTTCCCTGCTTTATCTGGAGCAGTGGACGAGCTTCCCATATGCGATGAAGTACAGGCTCTATCGGGATCAGATATTTTATTGGCATTTTGAAAAAGCTCTTGGTGAAATACGTATGAGTCCAGGTGCCGCTTCCTTGATAGTTGCTGGCAAAATCGGATACAGCAAGATGGCTCTTTCCATATATCGGATCGTCGATATCAAAGTACTCATGACCAAGGACGCGACTGTAACCATAAATCACCATGAAGTGGCCACCTCCGCCGTTCCATCCGATCCTCGCTCCGACGGGCCTGCCAGCGTCTATTTCACTCTTCACCGCCTGAAAACTGGCTTGTCCGCCCATTATGCTGACAAAATTGTGGGTACGGGTGAGGGCCTTGTCGAGATACCAGGGCACATTACATGCCGATGGGACAGGAGTGTTGCAACAGTCGCTATGACCAAGCTCTCCATTTGCGACCCGGCATTGCGTCCACGTACTCCACCACCAATAGAAATGAGATACGCTCGTTGCAGTTGCCGCCCAGCACCAGTTGGATTGGGTCTGCATCTGCATGTTGAATGCGAGCTGCTTCGATGAGAAAAGCTTGCCCCAGATATTGAGTTCGTGCAATAGGAAGCTGTATGGAAGGCTGGTAACGCGAACATATTCAGATACGTTCATCAAAGTCTCCATGAAACCCCGACCTTCAGGCCGGGGAGATAAGGAGGCGGTTTTGCAGCTTGCATCCTGCCTCCGTTGATATTCTTACAGAGTAATGATACATTCTGTAAATGGAAGTCAAGCGTGCATACAAATTCCGCTTTTACCCAACGCCCGAGCAAGAAGAAAATCTTTCCAGGACGTTCGGGTGCGCTCGTTTTGCCTACAACTACATGCTGCGCCAGCGAACCGATGCATGGTTTCAGCGTCAGGAAAGAGTCGGGTATGCCGACACTTCCGCGATGCTCACGGCGCTCAAGAAAACACCGGAGCACGTGTGGCTGAATGAGGTTTCCAGCGTTCCGGTTCAGCAATCCCTTCGCCATCTGCAAACGGCTTTCAGCAACTTCCTTGCTCGCCGTGCCAGGTATCCTGCGTTCAAGTGTAAGGACGGCAATCAGTCGGCTGAATACACGACCAGCGCGTTCAAGTGGGATGGAAAGAAGCTTCGCATTGCGAAGATGGATGCCTCGCTGAATATCCGCTTTTCGCGCACCATCCCGAAGGCCGCTACCGTGACAACCGTCACGGTCAGCAAGGACACCGCGAACCGCTTCTTTGTGTCCATGCTCTGCACTGATGAGGTCGGAGCAAAGTCCAAAGCAGCCGGCAAGGTTGGTATTGATCTGGGCCTGACTCACTTCGCCATCCTTTCAACTGGCGAAAAGGTTGCTTCGCCCAACACGTTCCGCAAGAACGAAGCCAGGCTCGCCAGACTGCAACGCAGACTGGCAAAGAAGCAGAAAGGCTCCACGAACAGGCGCAAGGCCAGGTTGAAAATAGCCCGGTTGCACGCCAGGATTGCAGATTCGCGCAGGGATTTCCTGCACAAACTTTCGACACGGCTGATAAACGAAAACCAAGTGATCGCCATTGAAAGTCTCGCTGTCAGCAACATGCAGAAGAACCGCTGCCTCTCGAAGTCGATCAGCGATGCAAGCTGGTCTGAATTCGTGCGGCAGCTTGAATACAAAGCACACTGGTATGGACGTGAGTTGATCGGCATTGATAAATGGTATCCGAGCAGCAAGCGATGCAGTGACTGCGGACATATCGTCAAGGTAATGCCTTTGAAAGTACGCGAATGGACATGCCCGGAATGCGGGACTATCCACGACCGCGACATCAACGCGGCGCGCAATGTTCTGGCGGCGGGACTCGCCGTGTCAGCCCATGGAGAAACTGTAAGTCCTGTCTGCATGTAAATGTGAATAGGCAAGGTTCTGTGAAGTGGGAATCTCCTTCCTTTAGGGAGGGGAGGATGTCAATGTTCTTTCCTTTGGGATTATCGATCTGACTTTCAGCACTTTTCACATCGACTCAATTTTTCTTTATAGCCGATAAAGCCTGAAAGGCAAGGTGCAAAGGTTATAGAGCCTTTGAGGGAATTGCTGTCCTTGCACCAGCAGATCGAAATGTGCTTTCCATCCCGACAAACAACGCTTCTGTCCTTATGATCGAAAAGTGATCGGTATCGATTTCGTTCCCGGACAATTCAGCCTGGCCGGTTTGCCTTGAAAGAGCCAGCCGCTCGGACAAGGGGCGGGTCGCAACCCACCAGCAGGCGGGTCGGATGTTCAAGCAGCCTAATTCCGGAGCCTGCGCCGCAAGTGTTTTCAAGTGCCGCGCAACGCTGAAGATGCGGGCAAGTTCGCTTGCTCCCAGAGCCGCATACCTGTCGCGCTCCCCCTTCGTAGGCGAAGTTGCACCTTCCGAGGCCTGCATGGCAGAAATTAATTCATCCAGCAAACCTGCCAAAGCCTCTTCCGATGGCTGCTCCGAGGATTGCAGACAACTTTTCTGATTTCCATCAGGAAAAACTCCATCCGCCCCGTCAATTTTCGCTCCGGGCAGCACCAAGGAAACAAAATCGGAAAAATCCTGTCGCCAGTCGTCTGGCTCGACCTCTCCCATGGCGGGGATGAAGGAATCGATAAGGCCGAGAAACGCGACCTCCTGCCCCTCCGCCTCCAGTAACGCAGCCATCATGGCTGCAAGAGTGCCTCCAAGGGACCAGCCTGACAGATGGTAGGGTCCCTCCGGCTGTGCCCGGCGAATGATCTGGACATAATCTGCCGCCATCTGGGCGAGAGAAGCATCGCGATGTCCGGGATCAGAAAGCATGCGGCAAGGTATTCCATAGACCGTTCGCTTACCCTGTAGATGCCGCGCAAGCGGCTGGTAGTCGAACACGGTGCCCAAACCGGCATGGATGCAGAATAACGGCTCGATTTTCGCTTTTTCGTCGCACTGGTTTAACAGCAGCAGTGGCTGTGTTTTGCCGGGGGTTTCAACGTCCAGGCCGAGCAAACCGGCAATGGTCGGACGTTGCATCAGATCCCGCAGCTTGAAATCGAATTTCAACCCGGGCAGGTTGCGCATTCGGGCCATGACTTTCAGGCTGGAGAGTGAATCTCCGCCGAGGGCGAAGAAGTTGTCGGTCTCGCCTACCCGTTCCACACCGAGTACTTCCTTCCAGATCTGTGCGAGAAGTTGAGCTTCAGGGGTGGAAGGCACCCGATAAGTATTGCCGGCTACCGCATCCGGCTCCGGTAATGCAGTGCGGTCAAGCTTGCCACTGGGCAATCGGGGCAGTTCGTCCAGGATGACAATGTGCGCGGGCACCATGTATTCGGGCAGCCGCCTGACAAGTTGCTGCTTCAGCCTGCTTTCCAGCCCTGCACCCCCCTTCCGGACTGGCGCAGCCGTCCCCATCTTCCCCACCGTCCCCGTCATCTCATTCGGCGCGACATAAGCGGCGAGTTGCGGGCCTCCCGCCATTTCCCGAATAACGACTGCAACCTCGGTCAGTCCGGTAAGCTCACGTATGCATGCCTCTATTTCGCCCAGCTCGATCCGGAACCCCCGAATCTTCACCTGCTGATCAGCACGGCCGATATATTCAATGTTGCCGTCATCCAGCCAACGCACCAGATCACCCGTGCGATAGAGCCGCCCGCCATTCCCGTCAAACGGATCCGCTACAAAGCGCTCCGCTGTCAGTCCCGCTCGCCCCAGGTACCCGCGAGCAAGGCCATAGCCGCCGATGTACAATTCCCCTATCATGCCTACAGGTACCGGCTGCATATCGACGTCAAGCACGTACGCGGTACGTTCTCCCACGGGCTTGCCGATAGGTGCGTAGACGCAATCGAAACTGTTGCTCGCTTCCGTCTTCCAGATCAATGGCGTAACAACCGTCTCGGTGGGTCCGTAACCATTGATCAGAATGCGCGGCCGCAAGGTCTTTCGCACCAGGTCGTAGGAAGCCTTGGGCATGGCTTCGCCCCCGAAGACATAAAGCTCTACCGGCGGCGGATCGCTGCGTGGCGCAGCCCATTCGGCAACCTGTCCCAGGTAAGCGGGCGGAAACGCCGCATTGGTAATGCCATAGCTGTGCAAAGCGTCGTATGTCTGCTCCGCGGTCCACAATTCCTGATCGCGCACCGCCAGGCCGGCACCGACTGTCAGTGCGGTCAGCCAGCGCTCATGTGCGCCATCGAAGGAGAATGACATGAAGAGCAGCTCGCACGAGTGCGGCGTCATACCGTAAATTCCGGCGGTTGCGCGGCAGTGCATGCTCAGTGGACCGTGCGCTACCGCCACTCCCTTGGGGAGTCCGGTCGAGCCCGATGTGTAAATAATGTATGCCAGGTTATGCTCATGGAGGGGAATGTCGGGGTCAGAGCTTGATTCGGCTATCAAGTCCAGTGAATCCAGCAACAGCGTCGGCACTCCAAAACTGCTGCCAAGCTTGGCGAGCAATTTCTCTTCCGTCAAAAGAAGCGACATGCCGCTGTCCTTCACCATGAAGGACAGGCGCTCAACCGGATATTCAGCATCGAGTGGCACATAGGCTCCACCGGCCTTGAGCACGGCCAGCAGCGTTACGATGACGTCCAGCGAACGTTCCATCGCCACCCCTACTCTTACTTCCGGCCCCACACCGATACTGGCGAGATGGTGCGCCAACCGGTTCGCCCGCAGATTCAATTCGCCATAGCAGAGTTCCTGCTCACCCATCAGCAGGGCAATCGCCTCAGGTTGTCGTTCCGCGTTCTGCTCGATCAGGTTGTGCACAAACTGACGCGAAAGCCGCGATGGCAAGGTTTCCAGATGTGCATTGGATCCGAGTGAAAGGAGGTGGTCAATCTCTCTTTTTTCCATCCATGCCAACTCTCCCACACGCCCCTCCGGATGAGCCATCATTTCCCTCATCAGGAATTCCATATGCGCGCGCAAGTCAAGCACGAAGTCGTCGGGAAGCTCGGCGCGTCCGTAGCAGTATTCGATTTCCAGCCTGTCGTCCACCACGACCTGTAAGTCCATCGCGTATCCTGTCAGCCCCTTGCCTTTGATTTCCCCAAAGCGCAGTCCATAAAGCTCGTTGCTGCGCATTGCCTCATCGATGGGATAATTCTCGAATACGACAATGCTGTCGAAGAGGGGCCGGCCGGAGGAGCCCGCCCATCGCTGAATATCTGCAAGAGACGCGTGCTCATGCTCGCGCAGTCTTGCATTCGTTTTCTGCAGCAGGCTGAGATACCCCGCTACTGTCAATTCGCTTTTCCGCTCAACCGGAACGGGAATGGTATTGATGAACATTCCCACTATTTCGTCGGCTTTTGGCAGGCTGGGGGGACGTCCCGCCACGGTAGCGCCGAATACCACTGTATCTTTGCCGGTATAGCGCTGCAAAAGCAATGCCCATGCTGCCTGTACGAAAGTATTGAGGGTCACTTGCTGCCGCTGCGCGAAGGCTTTCAGCCGATGGGTTTCCTCGGTGCTGAGAAGGGTATATATCTGCGCAAACCCTGATCGCTTGTCTGGTTCGCTTGCTCCATTTGTTGTTTTTCCTGTCGATGTTTTTCCTGTCGACTTCGCCAACAGAGTCGGGCCCTCAACCCCTGCAAGTTCGGCTTCCCAGAAAGCCTTGGTCGCCTGCTCGTCCTGTTGCAGAAGCCACCGTACATAGTGACCATAATCCGGCCCTGGCGCAGCAAGCGCTTGCCCATCGTAACGGCGCAGCCAGTCGCTGATGAGTATGGAATCGCCCCACGCATCGAGCAATATGTGGTGCCGCGTCCATACCAGCTGGTAGCGATCATCGGCAAGACGTATGAGGGCAAGTCGCGCCAGTGGAGGCATGAGAAAATCGAATTCCCGTTTCAACTCGTCCTCTGCGCAGGCAGCAACACGTGATTCCAACGCATCCAGTCCGCGCCAATCCAGGTGGACGACAGGTGCATGGACTTTTTTGAAGACGATTTGCAACGGACGCGTCAAGCCAGCTTGCCATAGAAAACCGGTGCGCAGTATTGGATGACGGCTAACCATAGCCATCCACGCGTTTGCCAGCCGTTGCGGATCCAGCCCCTCAACTTCCACGCTGAGCTGATTTACATAAAGACCCGCGCCTTCCGCTGCCGTTTCCAGGGTATGAAACAGCATGCCTTCCTGTGTCGGTGACAAAGGATAGACATCTTCAATTTCATCCTCTGTAAAGGCGAGTCCTGCAATCGCTGCAGAGCCCAGGTAATCGCGCAGATAACCACGCTCGGGCTTGGCCGGTTCTGCAACCGGTTCCTCAATGGTTTCCACTATTTCTGCCAGCAAAGCGATGGTTTGCTGTTCGAATAATTGCCGGGGTGTGATCTTCAAGCCGGCACGCCGGGCTTTGGCGACGATTTGAAGACTGAGAATGGAATCGCCCCCCAACTCAAAAAAGTTGTCATGCCGGCCCACCTGGGCTACGCCAAGCACCTGGGTCCAGATTCCCGCCAGCACTTCTTCCACTTCACTTTGTGGTGCCTCATAACGCTCCGTATTGGCAAATTCCGGCTCAGGCAAGGCCTTGCGATCCACCTTGCTATTGGGATTAAGCGGCAAACTCTCCAAAACAACGATTGCCGAAGGAATCATATAGTCCGGAAGCACTTTGGCTAGTGCCTGGCGCAATAAGGCAACATCCACATCTCCCCCGGCATGCAATGAAACATAGGCAACAAGCTTCGCGCCTCCTGTTAACCGCATATCACCGGCTGCCAGGACAGCATCGCCCCCTTCCCGCGCAACCACCACCGCTTCCCTGATTTCAGGCTGAGCCAGCAGTTGGGATTCGATCTCACCCAGTTCGATACGAAACCCTCGAATCTTGACCTGATGATCCAACCGCCCCAGGTATTCGATCTGCCCATCGCCGCGCCATCTTGCCAGGTCGCCAGTTCGATACAGCCGTCCTCCTTCTTCATCGAAAGGATCGGCTATGAAACGCTCTGCTGTCAGTCCTCCACGGTTGGGATAGCCACGCGCCAACCCTACCCCTCCGAGATACAGTTCTCCAGCCACGCCTGCCAGAACAGGATTGAGATTCGCATTGAGGATGTATGCGCGGGTGGCCGCTATGGGCTTACCTAATACCGTTGCACCGCTTTGGTCGATTCTTCCCACTGCGGACCAGATAGTGGTTTCAGTGGGCCCATACATGTTCCATAACTCGACGCCGCAGGCACGCAACTGATCAGCAAGGTCGGGCTGAAGCGCTTCGCCGCCACACAACGCTTTCAAGGGCTTGAACGGTTTGTTGTCTCCTCCCTGCATTTCTCCTTCTGCTTTTCCTTGCAGACGATCCCATCCGGCCGCAAGCAGCATGCGCCATCCGGCAGGTGTGGACTGCAGGACGCTAGGGGGGTGGGTTTGAAGGAGCTGCGCGAGGGCCAGGCCATCGCGATTGACCCCCTGCGGAACAAGCACGAGGCGTGCGCCAACACTCAAAGGCAGATAGAGTTCCAGGGCAGCAATGTCGAACGACAGCGCGGTTACCGCCGCAAGCGTATCCTGGGCATCCATGCCCGGAAGCTCGCCCATGCTGGTAAGAAAGTGACTTAGCGCATGATGCGCCACGCCTACGCCTTTTGGTTTTCCAGTGGAGCCTGAGGTATAGATGATGTAGGCGAGGTTATCGCCGTGCAGCCGGACTTGCGGATTGCTCTCAAGCTCGTTCCTGAGATCAAGCCCGTCCAGTTCCAGGACAGGGCATCTTGCGGCCTGCGGCATGTGGGACTTGACATGGCTTTGTGTAAGGAGCAGTCCAATGGCACTGTCTTCTACCATGTAGGCCAGCCGCTCCTGCGGATATTCCGGATCGAGCGGCACATACGCTCCACCCGCCTTCAGGATGGCAAGCAGACCAACCACCATGTCGATCGAGCGCTCCACCGCCATGCCCACCCGGCTCTCGGGCCCAATCCCAAGCTCAATCAGGCGGTGTGCCAACCGGTTTGCCCTTCGGTTCAATTCCCCATAGCTCAACTCGACATCGCCAAAGATCAGCGCCACTGCTTCAGGTTGAATTTCAACCTGCCGCTCGATCAGCCTGTGTACAGGCTCGGTATTGGCATAACGCTGCTCGTTGATCCCCCAGGCCTTAAGCTGCGCCCGCTCGGCTTCACGGAGGATGTCGATGTCGCCCAATCTCTGCAGCGAGTTCGCGGGAGTGGCGGCAATCCTGTCGAGCAGTCTGTTGAGCTGCGTCGCAATGGATTCCACCGCCGTTCGCGAAAAACACCTGCAATCGTAGCTGTAGCCCAGTGACAGCACGTTACTCTGCATGACCGATACCATCATCGGGTAATTGCTGCTTTCGCGATTGCGAATGTTGGAAAAGACAAGCCCCCCCGGAGTAGATTCGCGCAACGCCTCATCCATGGGATAGTTCTCGAATACGAGAATGCTGTCGAATAATCCCTGGCCGCTCTGCCCCAGCCAGCGCTGGATTTCGTACAGGGGCGTATGTTCGTGTTCGCGTGAAGCCAGATTCTGCGCTTGCAGATCGCGCAGCCATGCGCCGATCTGCTGCTCGGGCGGGAGCGTTACCGCCACGGGAAGCGTATTGATGAACAATCCCAACAGGTGCTCCCCTCCCGTCAGGTCCGCCGGCCTTCCCGCCACCGTCGCACCAAAGACGACAGTTTGCTTCCCGGTGTACCGACTCAGCAAGATCGCCCAGACGCTCTGTATCAGAGTGTTGAGGGTGACGCGCTCACGCCGGGCGAACTGAATCAACCTCTCGGAAAGGGAGAGCGGCAGTTCAGTGATATGCTCCCCATACTCTTCATGATCGGAATTTCCTCGGTGTGCAGGCAATGTCGCCGCCAGCCGCGTCGGCTCCCCGATTCCGTTCAGCCGCTCCCTCCAGTATGCTTCGGAAGCTTCCATATCGCGCTGCTGCAGCCATTCGATAAACCTGCGATATTCGCCTCTGCCCCGGAACGACGCTTCCTGAGCTGGAGAGAGGCCTCCGGCATATCGTCGCAACACTTCCCCAGCCAGTTGGGAAGTGCTCCATCCGTCCAGCAGCAAGTGATGGATCGTCCAGATGAGGTGGTAACGATCACCGGTCAATCTCACCAGCGCGAGGCGCATGAGCGGAGGTCTGGCAAGATCAAAACCCGAGGCGTGTTCCGCCTGGGCCAATGCCTCAAGATCGCGCTCCCTATGCTCCCTGTGCTCTCCATGCACCCTATCCCGCCAGTCGTGTTCCACAAATGTCAATTCGACCGTCTTCGAAACCCATTGCAGGGACTTGCCATCCTGAATCACGAAACCTGTCCGTAACACCGGGTGGCAAGCCACCGCCGCCTGCCATGCCGCTTTGAAACGCGTTGCATCCAGTCCCTCGATATCGGCCCTCAACTGATTGAGGTAAACATCGTGGTCCTCCCTGTCAAATACGCTGTGGAAAAGTACCCCCCCCTGCAATGGAGAAAGCGGATAAAGATCTTCAAGCTGCGCGGCGGCGACAGGCAGAGGCAGACTGTCCAGCTCGCGTTGGGTGATTTCGACCAGGGGGAAATCCGAAGGGGTAAGGCCTTGTATGCCACTGGTGCAATGGACAATCAGCGTTTCAAGCTCAGTGCGGTAGACGTTTATAAGCGCTTCAATCGTGCTCTTATGGTAACGCGCTTCGCTATAGCTCACCGTAAGGCACAGTTCGCCCTCGTAAACATGGCCATTTATGGAAATATCATGACTGAGGAGTGCATTTTCATCCGTCAGAGCCCCTGCCGGCTCGGCCGCCAACGTCCACAGCGCGCTTTCGTCGAAACTCGCATCCAGTTGCCCCAGGTAATTGAATACGACTTCGGGCTTGGGCAAGGATGCCAGGACTTCACGCTGTTCGGGCGTTCCGTGATATTTGAACAGTCCGTAACCCAATCCTTTATTCGGTATCTTTCGCAGGTTTTCCTTGATGCGCTTAATCCTCTGATCCAGATCCCCGGATGGATCGAGCATCACCGGATAGAGGGTGGTAAACCAGCCGACCGTTTGCGAAAGGTCGATATCGTATAAATCTTCCCGGCCATGGCCTTCAAGATCGATCAGGATTGTCTTATGGCCGCTCCACCAGCAGAGGGCGCTGCCCAAGGCGGTAAGCAACAAGTCGTTCACATGAGTACGATAGGCTGCGGGCGCCTCCTTGAGCAAGGCGTGGGTTTGCACCTTACCCAGCTTGAGCAGAGCATTGCACTGGTGACGGACCAAGCTCGCGCCATTGGGGCTATCGCAGGGCAGCATGACCGATACTCTCGTCAAGCTTCGCCAGTAAATCAATTCTTCTGCATTTTCACGCACATAACGCCGCAGCTGCTCGGTCCACACCTCATAGCTGCCCGATTTTTCAGGCAACGCGATAGCTTTGGCATGCCGGGCCTGGCTATAGGCACTCTGCAAATCCTCAAGCAGGATGCGCCAGGAAACGCCATCAATCACGAGGTGATGAATGACCAGCAGCAACCGCTGACTGCCATCGTCCATGTTGAAAAGCACGGCGCGCAGCAGTGGGCCTTCGATGAGATTCAGGCTGCGCTGCGCCTCGTTGCACAGTGCCCCCAGGTTCGTCTCGGTAGCAGCTTTGCGCACCCATAACAAATCATCCGCAATGGATTCCCCACAAAACTGTTGCCCACAGAACTGTTGCCCACAAAACTGTTGCCATTCGCCGCCCTCATTTCTAGCGAAGCGGAAACGAAGCGCGTCGTGGTGCCGCACCACGGCTTCCAGTGCCAGTCCAAGATGTGCAGGATCCAGATGCTCCCGGCTTTCCAGGAGCGCGGCCTGGTTCCAGTGATGTCGCCCGGGAATTTCCTGTGCGAAGAATTCAGCCTGAATGGGCAGCAGCGGTAGGCGCCTCCCCGATCCTCCATCGCTTAATCCTTCGTTCGACTGTGCGCTTGCGATCGGGGTCAGGGTAGCAACGGTTGCATCTTGAGCTTCGAGAGCCATTGCCACCGCCGCCAACGAAGCAATGGTCTGCCGTTCGAATAATTGGCGTGGCGTGATCTTCCAACCGGCACGGCGTGTCCGGGTGACAATCTGGAGACTGAGTATGGAATCGCCTCCCAGCTCGAAGAAGTTGTCATGCCGCCCCACCTCTGCCACCCCCAGCACCTGTGCCCAGATGCCCGCCAGCGCCTCCTCCACTTCCCCCAGCGGCGCCTCATAATGCTCCGTATGAGTAAACTCCGGCTCAGGCAAGGCCTTCCGGTCTACCTTGCCACTCGGATTGAGCGGCAGACTCTCCAGCACTACAATCACCGAAGGCAGCATGTAATCTGGCAAAACCTTGCCCAACGCTTCACGCAGTTGTCCAACTTCCACCTCTGCCCCCGCATGCAAGGAAACATAGGCAACCAGCCTTGTGCCTCCTGCGGGATTGGAGGCACCGGCGCCTTCCCTGGCAACCACCACTGCTTCCCTGACTTCCGGCTGCACCAGCAACTGCGTTTCGATTTCCCCCAGCTCGATGCGGAATCCCCGGATCTTGACCTGATGATCCAGCCGTCCCAGGTATTCGATCTGCCCGTCTGGGCGCCATCTTGCCAGATCCCCCGTGCGGTAGAGCCGACCGCCTGCCTCATCGAAGGGATCGGCTATGAAACGCTCCGCAGTCAGCCCTCCACGGTTGAAATAGCCGCGTGCCAACCCGATGCCACCCAGATATAGCTCTCCCGCTACGCCCGCAGGAACCGGGTTCAAATCGGAGTCGAGAATATAGGCAGTCCGATCACCGACAGGACAACCAATGGGCATGTAGGCGGACTCGAACCACGTTCCGGGATATGCTTTCGAAATGAGCGGTGTAATGACTGTTTCGGTCGGGCCATAGCCGTTGATGATGCGAGGCGGCCGAAGTGTGGTTTGTACAAAATCAAAGCTGGCGCGACTCATGGCTTCGCCACCGACCGTATACGAACGGATCGGCAGAGCGCGTCCCGCATTGTCCAGCAGCTCCGCCATCTGGTGCAGATAGTTCGGGGTAAAACAGGCAATGGTTATCCGATGCTTTACAATCTCCGCAACAGTACGTTCGACGGACCAGAAATCATTATCACGCGGCATCAACGCTGATCCGAAGGCAAGGGGCACGAGCCAGCGCTCATGCGCACCATCGAAATTGATCGATGCGAACTGTAACTCCCGATCCGCCGGTGTCATGCCATAAATTTCACCTATAGACTGAACATGCATTGACAGAGGCTGGTGGGTGACGCTCACGCCCTTTGGTTTTCCGGTGGAGCCTGAGGTATAGATGATGTAGGCAAGGCTGTGTTGATGCAGGGCGGCTTGCGGGTTGCTGTCGGATTCACTCTCAAGGTCGAGCCTGTCCAGCTCCAGCACCGGATATTGACTGGAGTGGGGAATGCGCGATCGAATCCGGCTTTGCGTCAGCAGCAGCCCGATGGCACTGTCTTCCACCATGTAGGCCAGCCGCTCCTGCGGATATTCCGGGTCGAGCGGCACATACGCCCCGCCCGCCTTCAGAATGGCAAGCAGGCCCACCACCATGTCGATCGAGCGCTCCACCGCAATGCCCACCTTAACCTCGGCCTCAACCCCAAGCCTGATCAGACGGTGCGCCAGACGGTTCGCTCTTCGATTCAGCTCACCATAGCTCAATTCGACATCCCCAAAGATCAGCGCCACTGCTTCCGGTTGGATTTCAACCTGCCGCTCGATCAGCCTGTGCACGGGCTCCGCATTTCCATAGCGCTGCTCGTTGATCCCCCAGGCCCTAAGCTGCGCCCGCTCGGCTTCACCGAGGATGTCGATGTCGCCAAGGCTCTGTTGCGGATGCTCGGCCAGTTGCTCCAGAAGATGCAGATAATGGTCGCCCAACCGCGCAATGGTGGCAGGCTCAAACAGTTCGGCGGCATAGGTGAAGGTCGCTTCCAGCCTGCCATCGGGTTGCTCAACCGTATCCAGGGTCAGTTCAAACTGCGCCGCCTGCTCGCTCAACTCGTGATTTTCCACCATGAGTCCGGGCAATTGCTCAAGTGCCCGGTAGTCTTCGCGCAGGTGGTTGTACATGACCTGAAACAGAGGATTCTGATTCAGGTTGCGTTCGGGTTGCAGTGCTTCAACCAGTTGCTCAAACGGCAAATCCTGGTGAGTCTGGGCACCCAGCGCTGCTTCCCGCGTCTGATCGAGCACCGCGTGCAGGGGCATGCGCCCGTCCATGAGGGTGCGCAATACCTGGGTGTTGACGAAGAATCCGACGATGTTTTCTATTTCAACCCGGTGACGGTTGGCAATCGGCACCCCCACACGGATATCCTGCTGTCCGGTATAGCGGTAGAGCAGGCCCTGAAAGCCCGAGAGCAGCGCCATGAACAGGGTCGCACCCTGGCTTTGCGCCTGACGCTGCAGGCGCGTAACCAGACCTGCGGGTAATGTGAAGGTATGGCGCGCGGCACGGTAACTGGCCTTGGAAGATCGGGGGTGATCGGTGGGCAGTTGCAATACCGGATGTTCTTCTCCCAACTGGCTGCGCCAGTAGGTCAGCTGGCGCTCTTTTTCTCCCGCTTCCAGCCAGTTGCGCTGCCATATCGCGTAATCGGCATACTGGACCGGCAGTGCCGGCAGGGAGAGCTCCTGCCCCTGCCCCTGCCCCTGCCCCTGCCCCTGCTCCTCCCCCTCCTGCTCCTGCTGCACGCGTGCCCGATAGTGGGCGGCAAATTCGTCAATGACAATGCGGTTGGACCAGGCGTCCGAGATGATGTGGTGCATCACCACCACAAGAAGGTGTTCTTCCGGTGCAATGCGGATGAGGGCAAGCCGAAGCAGCGGGCCTTGCGTCAGATCAAAGGGAGTTGCGGATATCCGGCCCGCTTCTTCACCGGCTTGCGCTCTCGCTTGTTCCAGAGGCAATCCGGAAAAGTCAGTCAAAGGAACTTCAAGCCGCGGCTCATCTTCGATGATCTGCTCCGGCAACCCTTCCGCATTGGCCCTGAATACCGTGCGCAGCGATTCATGCCGCCTGCCCAGCGCCGCAAAGCTCCAACGCAGCGCTTCAATATCCAGCTCGCCCGTCAGCCGCAATCCCCCGCTCAAATGATAAGCCGTGCTCAACGGCTCCAGTTGCCATAAAAACCAGTGACGCTGCTGGGCGTAAGAGAGCGGCACCGGCGCGGAAGTGTTGCGGCGGGAAATACTCGATCGGGGTGCCGGAACATGGGCTCCTGCCAGCCGGTGCGCCAGCCTCTCCCGTTGCTCAGGGGTCAGGCGCGCGCGTCTTTGCGCTAGACTGCTGCTATGCATGATGGTGCGGATAAAAATGATGAAATAAATGACGAGGCATCAGGAGACAGAATGACTTCACCTCGCAAGGATGCAATCATGAGCACTCGATCTCGTCCAGCAATTTCGTTTCCACCAACTCGGCGAGACCTGCAACGGTGGGAGACCGGAAAAAGTCTGCAGGACGCATGTCGATTCCGAAAACTGTGCGTACTCTCGAAAGCAGTTGAATACCCAGCAACGAATCCCCCCCCAGCTCAAACAGATTGTCATGAATACCGACGGCGTCCATTCCAAGCAGGCTCTGCCAGATCTCTGCGATGCTCTTCTCCAGATCGCTCTCGGGAGCGACAAAAACCGTGTGCAAGGCAGGTCGCGGATAGCGTTGCTGGCCTCCCTGTTCAGGCTGCCGGCTCTCCGCAAGCGCAGAAGACTGCCCGACCAGATCTACCAGGTCCTCCTGCGTCTGGTTGAGCCGGCTATGCAAATCAAGGGTGGAGACGATCACCTGCGGCCTGGCTACGCTATTGACGATGCGCTCGAAAGCCTCGGCTCCTTCTCTTGGCGAAATTCCCATCCCCTGGGGCATTGCCATATTGGCTGCCATCCCCACGTCCCGCCAGCTATCCCAGTTGACGGATATGACGGGAAATATGGAATCGCTATCGGCAGAACGGGTAGCCCCGCGGGCGACAGCATCGAGGTAGGCATTGGCGGCACAATAATCGACTTTGCTGAGGCCACCCGCAATAGTTGCCAGCGATGAGCACAGCAGCATGAAATCCAGGGAGGCATCCTTGAATACGGCCTGTAATGCTCGCGTTCCCTGTATCTTGGGTGCAAACACTTTTGCCACCATCTCCTCGGTCTTCACCGAAATGAGATCGGTGCCGACCTCTCCCGCAGAATGAATCACACCGTGAATAGCGCCGAAGCGCTCATAGGCGTGCGTCACCGCCGTTTTCAGCTCGGCCTGGATCGCAACATCGGCCTGCAATACCAGCACTTCCGCGCCCAGGGCCTCCAGGTGCATCACTTTCTCGATCTTGCTGCGGACGGGATCCCCTTTTCCCATCTTCGAAATCAGATTAGGCCACTGCTCGCGGGCAGGAAGCGGGGAACGCCCCAGCAGCACCAGCTTTGCGCGATAGTTCTGCGCCAGATGTTCGGCCAGCGTCAATCCGATGCCGCCGAGCCCGCCGGTAATCAGATAGACGCCGCCATTTCGAAGGCGAAGGCGCGTTTTCCCCGGCTTCCGATATTGGATGGGTTCGAAAGTCTGAATCCAGCGGTGCGGCCCCCGGTAAGCGACCATTGAGGAAACCGGCTCAGCCTGAGACTCGGCCACTATCTGACGTACAAGCCGGTTTTTTGCAGTATCGTCGCCTGCTGGCAACTCGACATCAACCAGTCGGCAGGTCAGGTAAGCATATTCCTGGGGAATGACCTTGCAGGGCCCAAGCAACAGTGCTTTTTCCGGGCGAAGGGATTCGCTGCCGGTGACATCCTCGAACTGGTCGGTGATGACCGTAATTTCGACCTTCGCGTCGCTCGGGATCACCTGTTTGGCACTCTCCAGCGCCTGCGCGAGATAAAACAGGCTGAAGAAGTTCCTGGCCTCGATTTCCACTTGATTTTCGACCTGGCTTTCCCTGTTGTAGATACAGGTGTCATCGTTCCCGGTCATGCTCCACAAGTGAAAGACATGCCCGAGAGTCCTGCCATCCTCGCCGATGTTGCGCAACAGAAGATCGTAATCCTGCCGTTCGCCCGGACGGACGATATAGTGATCCTTGTCCTCGCGGTGAAAGGCCGAGCCCATGGAAACGATGACAGGTTTTATTCCCAGCGTAAGCAAATGCTCTATCAGGGCCATCCCGAAGGGATGATCATCCTGGAAGATGATGATTGATCTTCCCTCGTCCAGGAGGACGCTCTCTTGGTCAATGCTGCCCGAGCGGCGCCACGAAGGGGTGTAAAACCATTCATCGAGCGGTCGAGCTACCGGCCCGCCATTATCTGTCAACTGCGGGCGTGCACTTGACTCAAGGCCAGCCATGAGCCGAGGCATGTTTTCTTCCCCCCCTGCCTTTGCGGTCTTCGCGGTCTTCCCCGTCTTCAGGCTCCCGGGCTTGATCCAGTATGACTGGCGCTCGAATGGGTAAGTCGGCAAGGAGACGCGGCGGCGATGCTCGTCAGCGTAAAAACTCCCCCAATCGATATCGGCCCCGGCAAGCCACAATCTCCCCAGGCAAAGATAAAAATGTGCTTGAGACTGGTCTACTCTGCCAGGATGAGGCAAGGATGAAAGGATGAGGTGCTCCGGTTTTGCTTCGGAATGACGCCGCGCAAGGGTAGTCAATGTTTCGCCCGGTCCCACCTCCAGCAGGATTCGATCGGGATTGCCCAACAGCTCGCGCAGCCCATCGTCGAAACGTACCGTACCGCGCACCTGCCGTCTCCAATAGCCGGGGTCGGTGGCTTCCTGGGAAGTAATCCAGTCGCCGCTGAGATTGGAAAGAAAGGGAATCCGTGGTTGGCACAACTCCATGGCGGAAACCAGTTCCATGAAAGCCGGCAACATCGGCTCGACCAGGCAGGAATGAAATGCATGGGAGACGTGGAGGCGCCGCGTCCCGATACCTTTATTGCCCAGATCGGTTTCCAATGCTTCAATTGCAGGGACCGAGCCTGAAAGGACGCACAACTCAGGTCCGTTGACGGCGGCGAGGTCGCAGCCTTCCGACCTTTCCGACAAGTAAGGCGTTATTTCCGCCTCGGGCAACATGACTGCAAGCATGCCGCCTGTCTCCGTCTGCTGGAGCAAGCGCCCACGCAGGGCAACCAGGCGCAGCGCGTCTTTGAGCGAAAATACGCCCGCAAGACACGCCGCAACGTATTCGCCCACACTGTGGCCGATCATTGCCGCTGGCTGGATGCCCCAGGACATCCATAGCTGTGCGAGAGCATATTCGACGACAAAGAGTGCGGGCTGGGTGACTTCCGTCTGTTCGAGGCGCGCGGACAACTCTTTCTTCCATGCCTCATCCCTACCCTCAAGGTTAGGATATAAGGTGGCGCGCAGGTCGAAATTCAGGTGGGGTTGCAGCAATTCGACGCAGCGATCGAATTCCCGCCGAAAAACCGCCTCCCCGTGGTAAAGCTCCCGCGCCATATCGATATGCTGGGCACCCTGACCGGGGAAAAGAAAGACTATGGGGCGATTTTCCGAGGTCACTTGTCCGGTAACAAAGCGATCCGCAGGCTTTCCTTCCAAAACGCTGAGCGCCTCATCCCTGTCGTGACACAGCACTACTGCACGGTGGGCAAAACTTTTTCTTCCCGTTTGAAGGGTATAAGCGGTGTCGTCAAGTGGCAAACCGGGATGTGCGCGCAGATGCTCGTGCAACCCGGCAATCATCGACTCCAGCGCCGTGGGCGTGCGCGCCGAGAGTGTGAGCAACTGACAGGCGCGTGAGGGACTCACGGACTCTACGGGCGGAGCTTCTTCGAGCACCACGTGCACGTTGGTCCCCCCGATGCCGAAGGAACTCACCCCCGCGCGCCGCGGTGTAGATCCATTCGGCCAATCCCTGCTCGCGGTGTTCACGTAAAAAGGGCTCGAGGAAAAATCGATTTGTGGATTGGGCTGCTCGAAATTTAGGCTGGGCGGAAGGGTTCGATGCTTCATTGCCAGGACAGTTTTGATCAGGCCCGCGACGCCTGCTGCTGCATCCAGATGGCCTACATTCGTTTTGACCGATCCAATGGCGCAGAATCCGCGCCTGTTCGTGCTTTCGCGGAAGGCTTGCGTGAGCGCGGCGATCTCGATCGGGTCGCCGATCGTCGTTCCCGTGCCATGCGTCTCCACGTAGCTGATCGTGTCGGCGTCTACGCCGGCAATGGCCTGAGCAGCCAGAATCACTTCCGCCTGGCCTTCCGCGCTCGGTGCGGTGTAGCCCACCTTGGCCGAACCGTCGTTGTTGATTGCGGACCCTTTAATTACGGCATGAATCGTATCGCCATCGGAGAGTGCGTCCGACAGCCGCTTGAGCACGACAATCCCCACCCCGCTGCCGATCACGGTGCCCGCGGCCTTTGTGTCAAACGCCCGGCAGTGGCCATCCGGTGACAGGATCGCCCCAGGCTCGTATCGATAACCGCCCTCGTGCAACAGATTGATCCAGACACCCCCGGCCATGGCCATATCCGCCTCGTGATTGAGCAGGCCACGGCAGGCGACATGCACGGCTGCGAGCGAGGTGGAACAGGCTGTCTGCACGGTGATTCCCGGTCCGCGCAGATTGAGCTTGTAGGAGACGGTCGTCGTCATGGAATCCTTGTTGTTCCCATTCATCAACCCTTGCAGGGAAGAAATGTCGTGCATATCCGAAAACCGCCCGCTGGAAAACAGATTCAGCAACAGGTAGGTGTTAACTCCACAGCCGGCATAAACCCCGACCGGGACGCTGCAGTTCGACGCGTCATAGCCGGCATCTTCCAGCGCCTGCCAGGCCACCTCCAGGAACAGCCGGTGCTGGGGGTCCGTTTCCGCCGCTTCGCGCGGGGTATAACCAAAGAAAGAGGCATCGAAAAGGTCGACGCCGGGCAGTTCGGCGCCCGCTTTGATGTAGTGCGGATCTTCCAGGGTCTTGCGCGAGACCCCTCGCGCCAGGAGCTCCTCGTCGGTAAAGAAAGTAACGGACTCGACTCCATCCCGCAAATTGCGCCAGAAAGCCTCCACGTTGTCCGCGCCGGGAAAACGGCCTGCCATACCGATAATTGCGATATCGATATCGGCTCTCTCCGAAAAATCTTCCGTATGATCCATTAATGCGTCCTCTCCGCTCTCAGCTTGCGTTGTATGAAAGTCGCTCTCTGCCGCTGCGCCCGTTCCTGGTGGCGCTGCAAGGGCAGGTGCTCCTTATCCGCCTGCCTATCCTCCTGACTAAGGAATCTGGCCAGGCTCGCGACGGTGGTATATCTGAAAAGGTCGATAATGGCGATGCGTGTTTTCAACCGCTCTTCCAGCTTGCATTGCACCTTAATGAGCAGCAGCGAATGCCCGCCCAGATCGAAAAAATTGTTGTGCAGCCCCACTCGGGGTAGTTCCAGGACTTCCGCCCAGATCTCCGAAATCATCGTCTCCACAGCATTCACGGGCGCCTGATAGGCGGCCTCATCGATCTGCTCAGCCAAGGGCAAGGGCAACGCCTGGCGATCAACTTTGCCGTTGGGGTTGAGCGGCAGCCTATCGAGCAGCACAAACGAACCAGGCAGCATGTAATCCGGAAGCACGGTGGCAAGCGCAGTCTTGAGCATGGATGCGTTGAGTGTTACGCCCTGATGCGAGGCGACGTAGGCGATGAGACGCGCTCCATTGCGGCTTTCCTGTGCCACTACCGCCGCCTCGCGAACTCCGGGCTGCGCCAGCAACTGGCCTTCGATTTCCCCCAACTCAACCCGGAAACCGCGAAGCTTGACCTGGTGATCGAGCCGACCCAGGTATTCGAGTTGGCCACCATTGTCCTCATTGCGCCAACGGACCCGATCTCCCGTGCGATAAAGGCGGCTTCCATCCGACACGAAAGGATCGGCAACGAACCGGTCTGCGGTGAGACCGGGACGATCGAGGTATCCGCGGGCCAGCCCTGTTCCACCGATATAGAGTTCTCCGACACACCCCGGAGGCACGACATTCAAGTCTTCATCGAGCACGTACAACTTGCGATCTCCAACGGCACGGCCGATGAGCGCGAACTCGCCGATGGCACCGGCCCCAGCAGTTTCAGACGCAGGGGCTACCCAGGCGGCTGGGGTGATGACGGTTTCGGTGGGCCCATAGGCGTTGACCAGCCGGGCTTGCGGGAAAGCCGCCTGCGTGGCGGCCAGATCCGCTGCAAACCATGCTTCGCCCCCTGCTATGCAGGTGCGAACCGACATGGCACCGCCCTGCATCAAGGGAAGCAGCATCCGCAGATAAGCGGGCGGCAAGTGCAGTGTGGTTATGCTGTGCTTTCCGATCCGATCGACGAAACCGTCGCCAGCAAGGTCGCGCGTCGATGAAAGGACAAGCGTCGCACCTTCGCACAGGGGTGTGATCCACTGTTCCGCAGCCGCATCGAAATTCATCGAGAAAAACATGAGTTCGCGATCACCAGGGCGTACGTCGTAGATTTCCCTGATCGCTGCCAGATGCATCGCCAGGGGACCATGACTTACTCCTACCCCTTTCGGCCTACCGGTCGACCCGGATGTGTAGATGACATAAGCGAGATTATCGGGATGCAGAACAATCTCCGGGTTGGTCTCTGCTACCCCCTTCACGTCGGCGCTATCCAGTTCCAGCACGGAAAGCTTTTCCGAATCGGGGATACGATTCCTGAGAGGGGATTGCGTCAACAGCAACCGGATGCCGCTGTCCTCAACCAGATAGTTGAGGCGCTCGCGCGGATAGTCGGGATCGAGCGGTACATATGCCCCTCCTGCCTTGAGAATGCCCAGCAGGCCGATGATCATCTCGATGGAACGTTCTACCGTAATGCCGACCTTTACTTCCGCTTTGACTCCCAGAGCGATCAAATGGTGTGCGAGCTGGTTTGAGCGGCGGTTCAGTTCCTGATAGGTTATTTCGGTATCGTTGAAAATCAGGGCGCAGACGTTCGGACGTTCTTCCGCTTGACGCTCTATGCGCCGATGCACAGGTTCATGAGCGGCTTCATGGGCGACTTGATGCGCGACTTGATGAGCGGATTGATGGGATACCGCGCTACCTGAAAGGTGCGCTACAGCATTCGTTCCCCATGTTCCCCATGTTCCCCATGCTCCGAGCTGCGCCATATCGCTTTCGTTCAACAGAGGCACATCGCCGATGGGCGTTTCCGGCTGCCCGGCCATTGCGCGCAGCAGGGTCACATAATGGCGTCCCAGGCGCTCGATCGTGCGGGTATCGAAGAGCTCCGACGCATAGATGAAGCTTGCGCGCACGTTTCCATCAGGTGACTCGATCGTTTCCAGCGTCAGCTCGAACTGTGCAGCCTGCTCGCCCAGCGGATAGTCAACGATCTTCAGTCCCTTGATCTGATCGAGCTTGCGCCGGTCGCTTACTAGGTGATTAAGGGTCACCTGGAAGAGCGGCGTCCGGCTCAAGCTTCTCTCCGGCTGTAATGCTTCAACCAGTTGCTCGAAGGGCAAATCCGGGTGTGCCTGGGCGTCGATTGCCGCTTCTCTGACCTGCGCGAGCAGGGTTGACAAAGCCATGCGGCCGTTAACCTTCCCGCGCAGTACCTGAGTATTCACGAAAAAACCGACGATGCCCTTGGTTTCAATCCGGTTGCGATTGGCAACCGGTACGCCGACACGAATATCCTTTTGTCCTGTAAGGCGGTAGAGCAAGGCTTGAAAACCCGCCATCAGCGCCATGAAAAGAGTCGCACTGCGATTATCACGGCGTTGGGCAAGGCTTCGGAGGCTGTTCAGAACATCCGGCGGCAGGTCGAAAGAATGACGGGCCGCCTGATAATTTGCCACGGGCCGCCGGAGATGGTCGGCCGGCAGTTCCAATACCGGGTGCTCGGTGCCCAGATAATCGTGCCAGTAGGCCAGTTGCCTGTCTTTCTCGCCTGCTTCCAGCCAGTTGCGCTGCCACTCGGTGTAGTCCGCGTAACGGATGGGTAACGGATCGAGCTGTGGCAACTGCCCCTGGGCATGAGCCAGGTACCCGACGGCGAGTTCGTCAAGCAGTACCTGCATCGAGGCACCATCGGAGATAATGTGATGCATGGCTATGACCAGGATATGCTCATCCTGCTCAAGCCGGATCAGGACCATTCGCAGCAATGGGCCTTGTGTCAGATCGAAGGGAGCGGAAATGATCCGGTTGGCCTCCTCGTTCGCACGCGCTTCACGCTCCGATGGGAGATCACCATTCAGATCGATATGCGAAATATCCACCCTCGACACCGGTCTCAGTACCTGCTCGGCGGAACCCTCCCCTCCCGGCCGGAAAACGGTGCGCAAAGATTCGTGGCGCGCAACCAGCCCGTCAAGACTGGCCTGCAATGCCTCCACATCCAGGGATCCCGACAAGCGCAGCGCCTGCTTGATGTGATAGGCTGTGGACGTCCGATCCAGTTGCCATAGAAACCAGAGACGCTGCTGGCCAAACGAAAGCGGCACCGGTTGAGTTGCGTTGATCCTGGCGCGGGTGGGAAATAAGCTGATGCTTGCAGTACGCCTGGGGGCACCGGCAGATAGAATGCGCTTGATTTCCTCCGCACACTCGTTCAATTTCGAATTCTCGAACAGGCTACGGAGCGGAAAATCGATCTGCCAATGGTCAGCAATACGCGCCACAGCTTGCACTGCCGAGAGCGAATTTCCGCCACTGGCAAAAAAATGGTCCTCGCACCCCAACCCACGGCGATTCAGCACGGTTTCCCAGATGCCCGCGAGCAAAATTTCGACGTCATCCGTCAATGTGGATACAGGCCGGCTACTGTCACCCAGCACGAAATTGCCAAACTCATAGATCGCATACGCGTCAAGGGTGCGCTCTTGCCAGCCCTGCCGACAGGCGGTGCGCTGCAATTTTCCGCTGGAAGTCTTGGGCAGGCCTCCCGGATTCAGTAATACCACCACCGAGAGCGGCTCGTGACAGCTTCCGCTCACGGCCTCGCTCAACGCCTGCACCAGAGTTTCGACGGCGATAAGCTTCTGCATGCCGCGAGATATCTCCACGGCGATGCCGATTCCTTCCCCGTTTTCGGTTTCTACCGAAAACGCGGCCACCCTTCCCTTCCGTGCCGCCTCCACCTCATCCTCGACCACCTGCTCGAGGTCCTGCGGGTAGACGTTCTGCCCCCTTATGATAATGAGATCCTTGCGCCTTCCTGCAATGTACAACTGTCTATCATGTATGAAGCCCAGATCTCCGGTGCGCAGCCAACGTCCCCCCTCGTGGGAAACAAAAGTTTCGGCTGTCTCCTCTGGCCGTCGCCAGTAGCCGCAGGCAAGGCTGGCGCCATCCGTCCAGATCTCCCCGATCGTTCCATCGGACAATTGGATATATGTTTCCGGGTCTACAACTCTTACCGTATGGCCGGAAGCCGGCACACCGCAAGCTACCAGAGATGTTCCTGGCTCTGCCACCGCGGCTCTGCCTTGCGCCAGCATCCGGGTAGAGAAGCAATTTGCCTCCATGCCGTCTCCACGCGTCCCACCGGCGACAAAAAGCGTTGCTTCGGCCAGACCGTAGCACGGATAAATTGTGCCAGGTGGAAACCCTGCCGGTGCGAAGCGTTCGATAAATGCTCTCATCGTTTCCCGGCGTACCGGTTCGGCGCCCGAAAAGGCGACACGCCAGCTCGACAAGTCGAGCTCTTGTAATTGGGCATCGCTCACCCGGTCCGCACAGAGTTGAAACGCAAAATTGGGCGCACCACTCACCGTCGCACGATAGTGCGAAATGGCTTTCAACCATCGTACCGGTCGTTCGATAAAAAACCGGGGCGTCATCAGCACGACAGGAATGCCCCGATGGATGGGTTGCAGCAAGCCGCCGATCAGTCCCATATCGTGATACAGCGGCAACCAGCTCACGAATATGTCGTTTTCATTGATCAACATGCCCTCCTCGAACACCCTTGCATTTGTCATCAGACTGCCGTGGCTCACCATTACCCCTTTAGGCGTGGATGTAGACCCGGAGGTATATTGCAAAAACGCGATATCTCCCTCTTTGGGAAAATATTCACGCCATGCGAAGGCGTTATCGCATTTCACCGTGTCCACAGTCAGGATGGTCGCATAAGAAAACTGTTCCACTGCGGCACGAGCAATCAGTGGCATGATTTCGCTCGTGGTCAATATGCAGCGTGCCTCAGCATCGGCTGCAATGGCGAGCAGGCGTGCCAGGTGCCGTTCTCGTATCATCTCCGGTGGGAAAACGGGCACGGCGATGAGCCCTGCGTAAAGACAGGCGAAGAAGCCGATTACGTAATGCTCATCATTTTCCATGAGCAGCAGGGCGCGCTCGCCTGCCGAAAAACGGTCCTGCAAAATAGCTGCGAGTGCGCGGACATGCTGATCCAGTGTTGTGTAGTCGAATGCTTTTTCCACGGCTCTCTCGCCTTCCTGATGTACTGCCGTCAAGGCGAGGTCTGTGGGACGTGCCAACGCGAGACTACGAAGATGCGCAACCAGGTTTTGCGGATAAACGCGGTGAGAAATTGACCTTGGCGTCATAGTGAACCTTTCAGTGGACTGACTTTGAAACCTTTTCAGGCGTGATCTATCTGGCGAGCGAACTGATCGCAAACCTGCGGATATGCAGCCCGACCTTGGCAGCGATCCAATCCTGGCAGGGAAGTCAGTCGCGACACTTCGTGGCTTTTCCCCTGAGCTGAAGGCCGGTCATGAGTCTGTAATGCCAGGGCCGCTGTATAGCCATCGGGTACCGGGAGGCGCCAGGCCTGTATTTCCGGCCATTCCGGGGAATCATGCGTAATCTCGTAAGCTTCATCGTCCCGGGGCAGAATGGACACGGATTGCAGGTGTTCGGAGATACCCAATCCCAAGGCTTTCAGCACGGATTCCTTCGCTGCCCAGTGCCGGATGAAATCTTTGGAGGTGTACAACGCAAGCCGGCGCTCCAATGGGGAAAAGACGTAGGCTGCGAGGTCCTCGAGGTTTTTAGCATCGAAGGCACGGTCTTCGCATTCAATATCGACGCCGACCGGTCCGCTGGTCGAAAGAGCGATCAGGGCGCAACAACCGGCATGAGAGACATTGAACTCGATCTCCGACTCACCTTCCAGCCGCGGCTTGCCATACGCATTGACCACGAAACGCAGCCGGTCGGGCGGCAGCATCAACTGCGCTCCGACAAGTCGCCTCAGGGCGGCACGGGTTGCGACGGACCGCACGCGGTCTTCTTGCCGTCGAAACCGTTGCGCATGCACACACTCTTCTGCAGATAACAACGCCAGTTCGGAATCCGGCACCGACAGCCCCACATCAAACTCGAGCAACCACACTTCGATGCCATCCGGAATGCGCTCGGACAGCGATAAGCGCCTTAGGGGATACCTTAAGGAATACATAGGGACATATCAGCAGGTTCTCGATGTGCCTCTTGGTATGCTTCCGGATGGTGCAGCGCCATCCGCTGGACGAGCACGTGAAGAAAAGCCTCTTCGTGCTGCCGGAGAAAGAAATGCCCTCCTTCAAACAGGTCCAGCGAGAAATTTTCTGTAGTTTCGGATCGCCACGCTTCCAGCTTCGACTCATGAATTTCATCGTCACGGCCCCCAAAAACATGAATCGGCAGCGGCAAAGGCAAGGATTGTGCGTGACGGAAGCTTGCGCAGATGCGGTAGTCAGCGCGCAACAGACTGAGCGTCATGGACAACAACTCCGGGCTCTCAAACACTTCTTCCGGCGTCCCGTTCTGCTTGCGCAGATCGGCGATGAGCGATGTGTCGGTATTCTTGTCCGCATAGCGGCGCCAGTCCTGCCGGGAGGGTGCAGTACAGGCGGACACAAACAGGGCAAGAGGCAAGGGTTTTCCTCTCTTATGCAGGGAATGAGTAATTCCGAAAGCGAGCAGCGCCCCCATGCTGTGCCCAAAGAATGCATATCGCCGAGACGGATACGCCTCGAGCTCCTCCGCAAGGCGCTCGACCAGTAAAGGGAAGGTCCTCTCGAATGTTTCATCCAAGCGACCTCCACGGCCGGGCAACTCGACGGGTTCCACTTGCACCCAGGAAGGCAACCTGCGCCGCCAGCGCAGATACATGACCGAGCTCGCGCCTGCGCAAGGCAGCACGAAAAGCGTCAGAGGTGCGGGCATCACTTGGCTTCAGCGAGACATTGTTCGTCCATGAAGCGCCTCAGGCTGAGGGGGCGCATATCCGTCCAGACTTTCTCTACATGTTCCAGGCAGGTTTTCTTGTCTCCCAGCACCCCGGTATCCCGCCATCCTCCCGGAATGGCTTTCCACTCCGGCCAGATAGAGTACTGCTCTTCATGATTGACCAGCACGCGAAACGTCCCGTCTTCGCGGTCGAAGCAACTTGTCATGCTTGTTCCCCTTATGTCTGTAAACAGATGGCGTTCCAGATTCCCTGGACGAATTCCACGGATTGGAAATGCGTCTTAATCTTATTTGGAATCTTGTTTAGCTAGACGAATAAGGATTCGAAGAATTTAGGAAAATGACTGATAGCCTGGAGGGCTTTTTGATCAAAGCCAGCTATAATCTAACAGGACAAAATTTTTTCGTAGCCTTTTCTCGCAAAGATGTTGCGAGAAAACCAACCACAGCCAACCGGCAAGTATCAGGGCATAGATTTCAGATTCAGGAACAATTTCGACTGCAATAACCTGTCCTCGATTGTTGACCTCTGCATTGGAACCGGTAGTAGTATGAGTGCATCCAGGTGTCAGCAATGACATTGAATGAACTGAAATCTGATACCCATCGTCAGTACGGGCAATTCAGTTGGGGCCATCTAGTCAAGGGGGCGATCACTAGCAGAACGTTTCGGGTGGTCGTAACGATGAGGCTGTGCCAGGCAGCGGCAGCAGAGCCGGGTTTCCTACGCCTTACGCTCATCCCTTTGAAAATTATGCATCGTTTGTCGACGCACTTGGCGGCTGCAGACTTTTCTGGCGGACCAGGGTTGGCGCAGGTATAGCCATAACACATGGCTGGGGTCTGGTTGTGAATCCAGGCGCAAGGATTGGTAATAACGTAACCCTTTTTCATGGGGTCACCCTTGGGCGTCGTGATCGCATTTCCCCTGACGGAAATCGTCAAACTGAATACCCCGTCATTGAGGACGAAGTCTGGATCGAACCCACGCGATCATCGTCGGAGGAGTGACTATAGGTCGCGGAAGCAGAATCGCAGGAGGCGCATTCGTTACGGAGAGCGTCCCTCCTTATTCAATTGTATCGGGGAATCCCTCTACGATTGTTAAAGCGAATTGTACGCCGGATGTAATGAATCCCGCTCCCCTCTGATAAGAGATGTGAGTTATTAAAATAGGCAACGCAGAAATTTCTACTTCTGTATTTCAAATATCGCCGGGAATAGCAATGACATTTAAACAAAATCAGGACGTTTTCTGAGACGGTTGATTTTTCCTAATCTCCTCTGAGCCTTTCCGCTTAGTTTTTGCGACTTCAGTACCCTCGGTGTTCTCAATGACGGCAACAAAGCCCGTTCCTGGAGCATACATGACCTGGTTTAGCGTCAGGCAAGGATCACTTGCAACTCGTCGATTGAGTTCTTCTTCCAGCATTGGCAGGCTCACCCCAACAATGAATTCGTACCTTGGCATTTGACCTCCACGTTCTGAAAGCGTGTTAGCAGGCAGGGGCTTGTTCCTTGACGTATCGCACAGTCTCGCAGCACTCCTCGATTACCTCATATCGGCACAATAAAAATGCTCGCGTGAGTTCGCAGGGCAAGTCGACAAATGTCAAGAAAAGAGAGTGACATTCGTGACATCTATCGATCGGGCCGATGTCTACCTCGCCAACCCCATGATAAAGCTTCGGCCAATCTACGCTTGACACACATGTGATCTCGACTTCATCAGTATCGTCAACGTCTTCGTCAGGATGATCGATGGTTATCTCAACCAAGTAACCTCCCTCGATATCTTCATGAGCGCAAGGGCAACTACTGATTTCTGGACAGGAATGCTTACAACGCTCCTCTACCTCGAACAAAACAGCTAGCTTGGTGACCTTGATAGCGGGGTCCCCCGGTAAAAAGGGGAATAGTTTACGCGTTACTTTCATAGTCATGGCACGCTCGCATTCCCGATTCTTGCGCGAACGTCGGAACAGTTCCCAAGCGTCGGGAAAGTCTTTTCGCAGATCCATCAATATCCAGCCATTGCCGGGCAATTTCTTGCGGGCGCTTGCCCAGGCAGCGTCTCTCAATGCATCCCCGCCTTCGCGCGATGTGTAATTCATGTGCATTACCACATCAGTAAGGCTATCCATGTCGAAGTAATTATTTTCCGCCGGAAGTTCAATTCGCCAGCAGCTTATCGCACCGAAGAATTCAAAGGGTAGATGCCTCTCATCACGAAAATTCAGCTCGAACAGCCCGGAATCATTGCGGCCAGACGATGTAGCGATAGCCTCGCGAGCACCATAATGCTTAATCAGTCGCTGATCGCCTGGATGTGCTTCATAATGTTCGTGGAGCTCATGACGGCATCCACAAGGTCCGCCCTGTCTTTCATGGCAGCACTCTGTAACCGGACATGGCAGACAAGGATCCACCCTTGTCCGGCTACTAAGTAAAGTAAGGCGGCAATGCACGCCAGTATACGGGCCCGTGACACAGGGGATAGTTAAGCTCACGCTCTTGATTCGCCGCATGTATTGCCCCGAGTAATCCACATCCAGCATCCACTCGGGAATTTCGATTTCACAGATGCCTGTGATTTTCAACCGGAGGAACTGAAGCGGAAAATGCAAGACGAGCGATATGTGCTTCGTGAGTTCGTATTCCCGGCGGTTGCAATCAATATATTCACTATCCATCCGCTGCAACGCCAGCTGCAACCGCTCCCCTGCTAGTAATCCCTCGCGAAGGTTATCCCAATCCTCGCAGCCTAGAAAATTCCTCTTGGTATACCCCAGCTCAAAGTTGAATGCCTTTTGCGCCTGTAGTGCCAAATGTCGCGCTAACTCATACATCCTCCAGTAAAGCGCTGCTGTCTCTTTTTGAAGATAGAGGTAGAGCTCATGATTGGTAAACTTATCGCGAAGCGCATCCATCATTTCGCGCGATTGTTCGAGTTGACGCTGTTGAATGTTCAGCTCTTCCAATGCCTGACTCCTTCGCCGCTCAGCGCCGAGGATTTGAACTTCGATCTGCTCGATTTCGATGTCCAATATCTCAACCTGGTGGACCCATTCGTCCAACCGGCGCTGCCAGCCTCCTTGAGTTAAGTCGAGGGATCCATTGATACCGGCAATTTCGGCATATTCATTCACAATACGAGCGATTGCTTGAAACATCTCCCCGAGCTTTGTGCCGAGTGGCAGCCAAGTTTCTTCGCAAGGAAATCCTACAAACAAGTCGGGTATCAGGCGCATGACTTCGCCAGTTGCCTCGACCGGAATGGCCGATGAGCGCAAGTTGACTGATGAATCGGTGTTGCTCTGGTAGTTCAGTTCGCCATTGTTGAGTCCAACGTCGATGAGTTGCTTGTAATAGCGCCGGTTTGTTTGGCTAACCTCCTTCGTTTTTCCAAGAGCCTTGACCTGCCAATCCGCTTCCCGCCATTGATCCTGGCGCACCTTGATCGTCATGTCAGCCAGCTGTTCCTCATGTCGTGCCCGCATAGAGGCCAAGTACTCAGCATCGCCTCGATCGAATGCCGATAGAAGTGCACCGCCCAGTTCGTGAACTTTCGCTGCCGCCTCCTGTGCTTTTTGTAGCAGAAAGACAAAACGATAAGGACTGTGGGGATGGCACCATTCCTCATCGCAACACGGTTCCTCCATCGATTCGCACCCGCAGTGATGACCTAAAGGCCCGCAGTTACAGGGTTCCTGTCCCCAATAGGGCGTCCGACATTCCACTGTATTGTTGCGCAATCGGGCATCTGTCAAGCATCGATGAACCAGCGCCAGACCCTCACTAACGTGACAGTACACTTGCATCAGGCGAGGATTGAGGGACGGAATTAGGGGCACAAACGTCGCCACAGTCTGTTTTTTCGGCGGTTCATGATTCATGACTGTACGTGGGCATGGGCCAAGGATCATCTCGGCAGTGTCTAAAACAAGACGTGCCTGCTGAGCCGATTCGCTGGAATTCTGCCGCATCAATGCTTCTGACCACTCCACCAGCGTCTCCAAATAATGCAGGAGAATTGCACGATTAAGTGCCACCTCGCGTGAGATGAGGGTGCTGTCACAGCACATCTGTGGTGGTGGGTTGAATACACGCTGTGACCCAAGGTCGGATGCGACGGGAACCGAAACGTCCGGCACACCAGGAGGCGGGATATCTTCGAAACAGTGGACCCAGGCGTTATCAACAGCCAGGGGATTCAAAGCCAGCTGATACCATTTCAGGGCAGACTCAAATCGACAGTGACAGCGTAGGACGCCGGCGACGGAAACCACAGGACTGAACAGGGAGCCGGGAAAGAGCTTATCGCCAGGTTCAACAAATACAAAATACGGGTAGGCAGGAAGTCCGGCGGGATAAGGGCTGGGAGCTGCTGGAGGATCGGCGACCATGGGAAGCGAAATACAAGAATCTGTTGCCAGGTCATAACGAAAACCTGGAAGATCGGTTCCATTGTATCCGGTGGGTATGGCGCCTCCGGCAACCGAGAATTTGAGAGAATCTCCGAGTCTTCCGAGATAGATCAGATCCGGGGTGCTGCCCAGAGTTATCTGCACATACTCGTCCGAGCGCCGCGGCTGCTTGAATTCCCCATTGTGCACACGACACCATGCCAGTCTTACAGCGGAGACCGACTTCCAGTCCAACAGCATCGGTAGTTGTTTCGCGTCATGCCAAGGTACGGATGCTTGTACCGTGGAATCGTAATATTCATCCTGATTAGATGCTTCGTTATATATCTGCGAGCCAACCAGCCAGAAGTAGTAT
The DNA here is from genome assembly GCF_055385915.1 of Nitrosospira sp. TNL300. Lineage (NCBI taxonomy): Bacteria > Pseudomonadati > Pseudomonadota > Betaproteobacteria > Nitrosomonadales > Nitrosomonadaceae > Nitrosospira > Nitrosospira sp. TNL300. Next base: position 2,102,906 of record NZ_AP041005.1, read on the forward strand.
TCGTCCACAAGTGGCGGGTGCTCGCAACCACACTCATTACAGCACACCGGTTCTTCATGAAAGTCGCTGGGGTGGAATTCGGTTGCTGCCGGGGCCACACCCCCTGCAGCAATCCGGAAAAATTTGGCGCCCAGCCGGATCGCTGCCTGAATCCAGAAAGGCAACTTTTCAGCATTTTCGAATGTAGTAGAAGATAGCACGCCAGCCGCATTCGCATTGGCTGAGCCAGGTAATCCCACTCTTCCTTCATCGGCGATGGCCGGGGCCAACCATGAAGGGCGGACGTCCCGTTCCGGTGTCCCTAATATACCAAGCCCCTCGCGCGGCGGATCTAGCAGTCGCAGTGCAGAGGGTTCGCGCTTTTGTAAAAGCTTGACCGCGGGATGCACAGGCGGGAGGTTATCTGGCCAGTATTCCAGCCCGCCTGGAACAGCAATCGTCAAACTGGAACGTCGCAACTCAGCTTCAAGGAATTGAAACGCCTCGATCTTTCGTGCTTTGCGCAACTCATTCCAGTCGACCCAATTTTCCTTGTAGAGTGAGCGGCATTTGCACTTCTCCCAGACCTGGAAGAGCTCGAATTCGTGTTTCCATAAATGCACGAAATCTGAAGAGACAATCCACTGAGGCTCGAGTCCAAGCCGGGCACGACGAATGAAAGTCTGTACCGCCGTAATGGCCTCTTCGATCCGGCTTGCTCTTTCACAACAACCCGCCTCCACATCGAGCAAGAGCAATGCACTCAAATCCTTGGCTGACTTGGCGCTTCCACCCCATGGAAGTGATACACGATTCATTCCGCACAGATAAGCGATCAGTGCTGATCTGGAGCGTTCCCGCAAGCAGTCATTAAGCTGCTTCACATCCTTGTATCGCCGCGGTTCCCCGTTCTCAAAACAGGCGTCCAGTAAAAAACGCGACAGGTTCTCGTCACCTGTTTCTGTCTCACCTGCTACAAGACTACCGGGGTCATCAGAAGCCCAAAGATCGGTCCGAGCGAGGCGGATATCATGGGGTGAAAAGTGACGCAGAAGGTGGCGGATCCATTGATCCCCGTGCCAGACCCGAACCGCCCAGCGATCGTCCTCCAAATTACCGCTTGATACTTTGTAAACCGCAGCAACCTGGCTTGTGAAATAGCTCAGAACCAAGCTGGCGTGGCGCAAGTCAATATCTAGGTGGCGCAATAGCTGGGCCGGGTTGTCCGGCTGCTTTGTAGAGGCCTCTTCGAAGAGGAGCCACACGGGGTACTCTCTGGCTTTTTCCCTATCTTGCCGCATTCGAGTGTAGTCGAAAATGCGCTCCCACCAGTCGAACAAAGCCTGCTCCCGTTTGGGTGAAGGCTTGACTCTCTGATCTTGACCGATTGACGGCGGCTGATACAGGTCCAGCAATGGCAGAAGGTTGAAATCGAAATTTGCTGCGTGCCGTGAAAACGCTGCAGGGTTGCGGTAGTAGCTCAGCCCGACAAACAAGTCGGGATGATCGAGCAGATAACCCAACTCAGATTGACGGTACTGCCTCAACGGACGACCGGAGAGCTCGAACCGGGATGCAAACAGCAAGGCTTTGAAGGCGCGTTGATATGTGCGTCGAATGTCACGCAGCGTACTGCCATACTGCAGTTTCAGGAAAAGCTGGGCAACACTGTCTTTCGGAAATTCGATCCCAACATCAAGCGCCTCATCCTTGAAATCACGAAAAAGTCGCTTCAACGGCAATGTTTCCATCCGACAGCCTGTATCTGGCCCCGAATATTTCACCTGGAAACCTGTATGTTGCGGATAAATGTCATCGACGCCCGAAAAATCTGGCGGCGGCTGAACAAACTCTATGGTGATTCCGTATGCGCCACGTTTCAGCGAGAGAGTAGATTCCACCAGCCCGTGCTCACCCGACCAATGATGACTCAGTACCATCCAGGTTTTTTGTCCTCGATTAAGCATCAACCGCCATTTGCAATGTTCGGCACGCTCGAGGTCGGGTTCTTCACCCTCCGGAACTGGCGCACCGGCCTTAAACCGGTACTCGCCCTCTTCGTCGACAAGCAGTACTCCGGACCAGTTGACGGAAAAGCTTTCCGCGCCCCCCAACTGCCTGCCCCGCTCGTCTTGAACCGCGAACCCGTTACGCAGTTCCACAAATCTGAGCTGATCAGAAGTCAGGGTCGCATCCATTGCGGGTAAAACGGTCGGGGCTGGAGCATTGAGTTCATTTTTCTCATGACCGAAGGCGCTCATGGGGCCCCGCACCTCCCGCGAAGCCAGGTTGTTGTCTGCCCGCCTGATCTGACCTAAAAGACCTGTTCCGCCAATCCCCAAGAGAGCGGCAAAAGCCCCCCCGCTGGGATTCGGTTTCCACGTCAACGCAGGCACAGCGCCTGAATCATCTTCCCAAGTCGTCACTGCCCGATTCTCATCGGCAAACAAGCGCTTCAGGATCAACCATGCTGTTGTCTTAGCATCTTCCCATTCACACTCGGTTTGCGCCGCAACATGTTTAACAAGATGCTCGGTAATTACGTGACAACGCCTGTATGCCTGAACAAAGTGCCTGCGGAACCAGTTCCAGCGTCGCTCTTCGTCTTGCTCCTCTATCAGGTGTTTCTCAGCGGCGGCAAGACTCGGAAAAAAACAGGCGAAAGGCGCCAGATCCACCCTTGGGCTGTAGTACAGGTTCTGGACCGCCTGCCGCTCCTGGGCATCCAGCGGGCGCAAGTGTTCAAGTTTTCTAATAACTGCCTCGTCCCTCAGGGGTAGCTGTATCCATAACTCATTGGTTGCGGTATCAAAATGAAAAGGCCCGTCCGGTGGTATGTTCCACATATCCGATGAGGAGGCGGCAAGACCGACCCTATACTGGCGATCTTTAACTGCAACGGGCGTGCCCGAATGCTCCAGGACTGTCGGAAAGAAATGTCGTCCCAGCGAAGTCAGATAATCGCTTCCGCCAGGGGCCACTTCGTATCCCAGTTCATCTCGAATCGCAGCTTCTATACGACGCCAACTCCACTCACGTTCTTGCTCTTCTGTCACTTCGACCGATAATAGTTTGCGCCGCAACGCTGACAATCCGTACTCGCGCTCATCGTCCGGCACTCCAAGTGGATCGCCGGAGGCCTCGTTCGCATCCTGAAGAGGGAACGGGTCATCGCCTCCCAGATGCTCATCCGATGTGAAGAGATAGAGAATTTCGCCGATACCAAAGGGAGACGCATAAATCTTTGCCAGGATTTCGGCAAAACGAAGGGTATTCGTAGGCCGAGCGTGCCAGGTATCGGAGGGTATGGCTGGGTCGAACCCGGCGAGAACGGACAGCGGATCGAGATTGGCAATCAGTAATTTGATAAAGTGCGGGGAACGGTCGCGGCTCTTGTGTCGTATCTTTGCAAGATGCTGAATGTGATCGAGAAGATGCCCGACCGCCCAGCTCCACTTTGCTGCGCCTGTACCAATCCAGAGAGCGAGAATATGGGTGCGGTCGGCACCATGAGTTCCTGGACTGACTGTTCCATCCGTCAGCTTGAGCTTGAGCCGGTCCTTAAGTATTTGAAACGCAGCAAGCTGGCGGATAAACTCCGGATTTATCGTTGCCCCATTAAACAGCTTCAGGATCTCGCAGATGTCACAGAGTTGCGAAAATGTGTACCTTGCTCCGCACACGCTCTGAAGCTTTCGCCAAAGGCGTAGAAACACGATCAGCTTCCTGAGCGCTTCTTTCTGATCCTGAGGGTTGGTAAACCATATCCAGTAATCTTCCAGGCAGCAAGGTTCGCAATCGGGCAGAGCATTCTCGTTCTGACCTTCAGTAGCGCGCGGGATATTTTGCTGCCTCCTAATGATAATGAACTCGAAGCAGCGGGATTTTTGCAGCTCCACCAGTTCGCAATAGGTGAGCCCGGTACGCTTGAGAAACTCGGGGATCAACAAAACGACGGTGAACCAGTCAACTCCCCCCGGCTTGGGATCGTCGAAACCGTACAGTTCATAAAGGACGAGCTGTCCGGGCGTCGGAACATCTACAATATCCTTGGTGAAGAGCAAATTATATTCTTCGCGATTGATCCCCAAGTATTCGATCGCTATATCGATGCGCACGGGATAGCGCCATAAATGGCTTTGAAATACAGGGGCAGACAGGCTGGGGTCAAGCGTGAATTCGGTAATATCCTGCCTAAACGTACGCATGACTTCGTAACGGCAAGTCCGGAAATGGTCCAGATATGTCCGGCAGATATCGAGTGGTTCAGAATAGGATAATGTGGGGGAAGAGAAATCCAGCTTGAGCTTCTCGTAGGCGCCAGGCTGAGCTACAGGTGTCGCCGGAGATGAATGTTCCGGGACCGCTTCGAGCAGCCTGGAGGGGTCATGACAGGCAGCTGAATGCTTTGTATCAGGCGCGCAAAGAGCATGGCCGCTTACCTTGTCAACGGCTGTGTCATAAACGACTCCAGTTGAGGCGGGAAGGGTTGCAACTAAATACTCGAGGTTTTCATTCACGATATCGATCAGCGGAAGCTGGGTCTCAGCGTTTGCTTCGGTCACGGCGAGATTGCCTAACGGACCCCGCCTCCCGGCGATAACGTCACCTAATTTTTGTTTTCCAGCAGGGGGAGGAGCGAATGGATCCTTGCAGTTCGAGGCTTCCGAGAGATTGAGCAACTCGTGCAGATATTCAACAGGACCCAGCGGAGACAGGTAACAGGGAGGAATGCAATTGACCAGTGAGCCGGGATTGACCGGTTGAAAGGGCCCGGGAGCCGGCGGAGGCGGCAACCCGACAGCGCCTGCTTTCGCATAAATACTGGCAGCTTGCGCAAATACCACTGTGCCACGCAGAGCGTCGGTGAAATCTGCCTGGCTGAGCGCCCTGATATCCGCGGCGCTAGCAAAACCGCGAGCATAGAGAGCTTCAGCCATTGAAAAGGCAAGACTCGGCGCAGGTGGCGTGACATTTGATGCAACACCGGCTACTTCACAGAGGTCATTGATGACATGCACTCTCTGATTCAGCCAGGATTGAGCGCTGGGATCGCCCGGAAAGACAGCTTGTACCGCTGTACTAACCGTTGCTTCGTTAAGCGGGCCGGCACCGAAAATGAAAGCACCTCCATAGCTGGAGACGAATCGCGCTATTACGTCAACCGATGGAGGATCCAGACCGGGAGGTGCGTCCCCGGTGATAGGGGAAATGGCCGGCGGCGAGGGCTGCACCTGGAAAAACTTTTGAGCGTGGCGGATAAATGCTGCGACTCGCGCCTCCGGGGTCCCGGGCGCTGTGAAAGGCGGCAGGAGGGCGAGGTTGCTGGGCGGTATTCCGAACAAGTTTTTCCAGTCGTTTTCTCGCAGCGCTGCCAGCTGCGATACTGAACCAACTGGAATCGCAAGTATCGCGTTGATCAGCGGCTTGTGGTTGCCGGTCAGTGCCCGGAGAACTAATTGAAGATAAGAGAAAGGCTGGGCCACAAGCTCAGGCTGCCAGAATTTGACAAAATCATCTCCCGGTCGATAAGCACGCCAGTCGGCAGCACCCGGAAAGGCAAGCCAATCGTTTATTAATGGAAGAATTGGTCCGTCAAGTTCGCATGGCGGCGCGACGGTCGATGATACGGGAGCAAGGGCGGTAAGCCTTCGCACTGCCTGTGCAGGATTAATTGCCGGCATTGGGCTAATCGTTACATCATCAACTGCAGCAGTAAGAGTGGGCAGAAGATGCTCCTGATTGTCCCGGGAGGCGAGGAGGAATCGCTGATCTGCTCCCATTTGCAGCGGCAGGTGCGCACCGAGGACGTAGAAATACTCGGCAGGAACCTGAAATGCAGGCACGAGCGGGCCGTTTGCACTATCAATAAGCACGACTGCGGTGGTACTGACTGTGATCTGCGTGCCGGTTTGCCCCGGATTGACCGGAAACTGAAGCAAGGCGGATTTCGCCTTCGTGCTCATCTCTTCGCATGCAACTGCTGTACTTGCCGCATATATGAAGCGGGCCAGCCTGTCGACCTTAGCGTTGCGTGTGGAATAATGACTGTTCAGGTCACCCTCAAATTGCATTCGCTTCTGCTCGAGAGGGCTTGTCGTGCTTCCATCATTCACTTCGAGGGAATAAAGAGCGCCAATGTTATCCCAGCCAAAAGGAATATCCTTTGAAGGCGGCAACGGAAGAGGATCCCCCTGGCCCCAAATGATTTCGTACGCAATGTGCCGTGCCTGCTCCGGCGTCAGATGACCCAAAACTGCAGGGGGCGTGGTTTGCTCATCAGCATTTAATATTGCATTTACTGCATCAGTCAGGGTTTTGTAATTCGGTGGCGAGCCGTCGTCGTTGATATCCAGAGCCGTCAGCCCTGCTGACACTGGACGTGGAAGCTTGAGGTAGATGCCAACCTGCTCGGCTGGCAAGGTGGGGAATACGGTCGTTGCCGGAACCAGCCCGGGCACTGTCACAACGTCGTAAAAGAAATTTTTGTCCGAGATTACCGTTCCGCTTCGGCTGATCTCGATTCGCAAATCCGGCAGACTGTATTCCTTATAACCGGTGGGCAGCAAGCTCGCTTCGATTACCGCTGTTGCGATAGCTTCGGGAACCGGTGGAAAAGGTGGAAAAGGTGGATTGGTGTAATGCTGAACGATGCGTGTAGCAGGATCGGGAACCCATGGATTGGCAGGATTGGGCGGCGGCAAATAATCGGCTTCGCCAATTTTCGTTCCAACCTTGGGATCGCCAGTGTAAAGGTCATAGGCGGTGATTTTCAGCCCATTTAAGTAGTTCGTGAAATCCGAACCTTTGATGGGCTTGTCTGGATGAAGACGGATGATGATGAGATTTGCCATAGAGCTAATCCGTTCTTTTGATGTATTTTATAACCCTTAACCCTGTTTTGATTTCGCTTATCTAGCTTATCTAGATTTCGCTTTCGAAGTTTTTTAGCCATATGCTCTTTAATCGTTCGCACTTGCACTTGGGAACTCCGGGTACAAAGTGGTCGATCTCGCCTGCCTGATACTGCAAACCAACTCACCTTGAAAACAAATTAACCACGCAATTCGCTGCCGCAATAATGTGACTCCCTCTATCCCTTCGAAGAAGGCTGCTACTGTCTGCTTGTCCATTAGCAAACCCAGCACCCTGACATCGGACCATGGAAGGGTGTTTTCGATTTGCCAGAGGCTCTCAGTAGTAAGGATCTCTACACCGGCGTCGAAGATGAAATCTTTAGTTAACCGGCAACCTGCCCATTCTCGATTCATTCCAAGAGTCCACCAATCGATCAATTCATTCGCTACCTTTAGTTTTGGCATCGCTATTTATTCCTAAAACGCTATCGGGTAGGCGACAAAATTTCCATAACTTGCAGTATCGAAGATCTTTGCACCCGTCTGGGGGTCGTACAACATGGTTACCCCACGATTATTTATTCCGATCATTACATGTTGGGCTTCGATAGTACTCGTTCCTGGGTAAACGACATAGAATTGTCTTGCTCGTGTGGTAGCCAATGTGTTGAACTGTACCTGGCCGAAGCGCCCGCCAGTCTGAGAAGCGATTTGTTGATTCGCCCTCGCGATGCTACCTAAATTCTCGGCCGCGTTTGCGCTGGCTGTTACTAGCTCACCTTCTTGAACGCTATTGAGAAATGAAGTGACGCAATTAACGCAATTTGTCCGTGATCCACTGGGATTAAATGGCGCTATCCGAATTTCGGAGATAGTGCCTGAGATTTCCTCAGCTGCGGCAGTCTCCGGCGCTAACAGTGCACCTTCGCCAATCCCTCCAGCCACGCCCAGTATTCCAAAGAAGAGATGAGGATCGTTCTCGTTCTTAGCCTGAGTCAGCTCTAGCAGCCCTAAGCCAAACCACACCTTCGGTGGAACCACCCTACTTGCCGCTCCGGCGACCATCACCGTCTCCGGAAGGGCAGCAATTGCCAAACCCCCGGCCCCGGTAGCAAGTGTTGCGTGGGCACTTCCACTGATAATCTCGCGCTCCACACTTGCCTGAAATCTCTGCAATGCGGGATACCCCCTTAGCGCAGGTTCGTATTGGGGCCTCAACGCACCGGTAAGATGCGCGGGAAAAAGGGAACCGAGAATTGAAACTCTTTCTCCGCCGTTGTTACCCTCACCGGGTTCGGGCCAATTGCGGCGAGATACCAACGCATTTATATACTCAGACTCAGCCCCAGATAAAACTCGGCGATGATATTGAGAATAAGTCTGACCTGAAGGAGCAGGCTGTTGTCGCGACTCCAGTGGGTGCTCTTCGGGAATACTCCTTTGTTCTTGTTCCTCCCGCAGAGTTGGCGCACTCGGGTCTATACACGATTGTGTGCTGGGGTCACACTGAGTTCCGGTAGAATCAGTAAAACTTAACGGACTATTGCGGACATAAACATAGAGGTTCGTACTATCAATCATTCCTTTCGGATCAGGACTTAACCACCTCGCCAACCAATTAGCGCAATATCGTGCCCCGTAGTAATAAAGGCCGCTCTCCTCATCTCGTTCTTTTCCCGTATAGCGATATCGCTTAGGGGTTTCGATATGGCCAAGCGCAGCTTGGTATGTCGAACCGCCGAAGGGACTGTACTCCTCGTAAGAAATAATTTGTGCTTGGCCGTCCAATTCGAGACAGGCCGAACCAAGATGGTTGGCGTATTGATAGCGTAGAAGTTGAGCAGGTGAATCGTCATCACCTCGTATTCGGGTTTCTACCAAAGCCACACGCTGCTTCTCATCCATGATGTGAAGCGTCTCTCGCTCCAGATTGACAGCTTCGCCGTCATTTTCATATTCGCGGTAAATCTCGAAACCACCTAGATAGACACGCTCCTTTGACCGCATTGGCGTTTCCCCTGCCCTAGCTCGGCTTTCGGTCACCTTCCGCACACGCTCCCCGGCGGCGTCATAGACATACCAAGTCGTCTCCGGAACGCCATCGTTCACGATCTGCTTTGCGGTGGCTTGAAGCTGGTCCCGGTAATCCCACTGCATCAGTGGCAAATGGGCCATGCCCGTGATATTGCCATGCAAGCCGGCTGAACCGTCATAGCAATAGGATTCAGTCGTTGCTCCGATCTTGGTACTGCTCAACCGGTTACTCGGCTTGCCGGCTTCCAATTGGCTGGTTTCTGTATACGAATAGGTGCGCTTCCAACCCGGCTGTGCCGCGTCATTACCGTGATGCTGCATGGCGAGGATATTGCCCACGGCGTCGTAAAGGTATTGCTCTTTGTACCTCCCCATCGCATTACCATCGGCGGGCTGGAGCAAGCCGATGCGTGGTTCGTCTTTGTAGCTATAAGGAATGGGAGGACCGCTCGCTTGGCCTAGATGCTCGCGCCCGGTTGCTTCGATCAGACGATAGATAGCGTCGTAGGAATAGTCATTGCTCGGGTCGACGCGACGGTTGCGGAAATAAATCGCCTGCTGAGCGTCGTCACGAATATGAGTGATATTGCCCGCCGGGTCGTATGTATAGTGGATATTTTGAAGCTGGCAACCAGGCCAATTGGAAGGCGGGGGTTTTGGGCAGTCGTCAGGAAAGGCGGCCAAATTGCGGCTTGTAAGGAGATGAGCCAGGCGAAAGGTGAGCGAATCGTACTTGTAGTTTGTTCGCGCACCGTTCCCGTAGTCGATCAGGATTCGCTGGCCCTTGGCGTTGTAATCGATATTGGTGATAAATGGAGTTACGGTACCGGACCCTTGCAAGTTGGCTTCGACTCGTTCCAGCAGGTTGGCTTCGTTGTATACGGGCCGGACTGCGCTCTGGTCCGGACTGATGAGCTCGGTTGGGCGGCTCAGCGCATCGTAACGTGTGTGGCTCGTGTATAATGCCTCTTCCAGCGGCACGGCGGCGGACCAATCCAAAGCCTTCTTGTACTCCCGGGGCAACTGGCGCTGGCTGCGCAATAGATTGCCCTTGAAGTCATAGTCGTCAGTGGTAACGAGGCCCGCCTGATCGAAGACTTGCACGACTTTGCCGCGCAGGTTGCCTGATTCCGGATTAGGCTGTGTTTCACCATACACTGTTCGCCCAATCCGTAGCTCCGCATTTTCGCCTTCACGGAGGAACGAGTCTGTTGGCCTGCGCAGGGGATCATAGGCGATGCGGAATTGATGCTCACGGCTATCCCAGGCGAAAATGGATTTGCCCATAGCATCGTTCAAGTGCCACCGCGCTCCCGCCTCCATGCTCGCTTGATGGATTCGGCTGCCAAGCAAATCGTAGTCATAGCGCATCACGACGCGATCCAGAGCATCGATGACCTCGCGCTGATTACCTTCAATATCCAGAAGTGATCGCGTCGCGTAAAACTCTTCCGTCGGCAACACGTCTACGGGACTATCGCTACGCTTGAAGCGATTGTGAGCGACGGTAAGAATCACGCGACCCAGGGAGTCGGAATAGGCGATGCTGGGGGTACTGGCGTGGACCGAGGTTTTGTGGGCAGCTTCCTGCTCATGCTTGCCGAGAGCACCTGAAGCACGCTTCTCGTACCATGTGGGCAAATAATCCGTATCGGGCAGGCGGCAAAAAAAGTCACCAACATTGCAATCCTTCCTAGGATCTCCTACAAGTACCGTATCGTTGACATCCCAGGTTTCCTGGCGCCAGGGATCGAACACTACTTTTTGCCATGTATGGTCCGGGTTTAAGGTACCGACTACGCGGGCGAGCGGATCGTAGAATAGAATCGGGCTTACACCTGCCTTATTGCCGAACCTGAAATCGTGGGTATCATCAAAAAATGGCTCATATTGGCGAACCGGTTTGCCTTTGTTGTTGAAGACGGTCCAGCCACTGGCGACCCAGCGCGAATCAACTACGTTTCCCCCGTCGATGATCGGTCCTGGTTCCGCCTGAATCTTCTTTTGAATTTCACGGCTAAAGCCATCTGAATAGCTGAAGCTGACCTGGACTTTTGAATGCTCCCCATCCGGCAGATCACTTACATGAGTTTCGCGAGCGATTGTTGCGGCGAAGCCTGGCAGCCATTTTTCCGAATTATCTGGGTATGCCCTTCGGCTTCGGTAGAAACGGTCCAGGTCGTAGACGATACGCGCCGTAGCCTTGCCAAGCAGTTCGGAAGACGAACGTGCTTTTGGACCTGCAAAGAACTGGTCGACCTCGGCTCGTGTGAGGTCCGCGTGGAATTCCGCTAATGAATCCCCCAGGTTTTCCGTGACCTTGCCCATGATTTCGGAGCCAGCAACTAAGCCGAGTGTATCGAAAGCCACTTCAGACCGATTGCCATTGGGGTCGGTAACAAGCTTCGGCTGGAGAACGCGATAGTCGTTGTCTGCGCTCACCGTATTACCCACCGCGTCGGTGGTACGGACGGTCAACAAGTCGTGGATATCAAACTCGATAGTGCTGCTATTCCTGAAGGGATCTTCGTACCGGCGCGGCAGGAAGAAGTGTTTGATGGCGTAATCCAGCTCGCTGCCCGGATCGACATGGGGATCAGGATCAAAAAATACCTTGCCGCTCGGAGCCCACCAACACTCCTCATCATTCAGATCCACATAGCCCCCGCCATCACCTGCCTGGCTGCCTAAAACAGCAGGAGGGTCGGGTAGTAATACCTTGGGAGGCTGGTCCCCGCTATTACGGATATAGACGGTTGCCAGCAAGCTTGGCGTAAACGCCAACTTATAACTCTCGCCGGGGAGCGCCAGGGATTCGAGAGCGCCCACAGATAGCAACCGGTCCAACTGGTTGCTTCGGTAAAGAGTGCGGCTTTGCTTGAGTAGGCGCCGATAAGGCCCTGGGCCGATCGCGTCTTTCGCGTGCCAATCCTCAAACGGAAGATCGTGCAATTCATCGCTCGCCCGTGACACCTTATCGGCAAATTCGCGGAAACGAAAAAGACTGGTAATGCCTTCGAGATTATTCGCTGGTTTTACTTTAACAATTTCATAGAGGCGCGATTCGGCAGGAAGCGGCGCGCGATAAGCGTCGTGCTGCCTGACTGCATTCGTGTAATCGTTTTCCGTCAGGGTTAAATGAGTCTGCCCCTGTTTTTCGCGATCCGCGTCCGTGAGCAGCTGGGAACAGTCTGGAAACCGACGTCCATAAGCGATGACCACAGATTTCAGCACGTTGCCGTAATCATCGACTTCCAGTGTGAGAGTATGCGAAACCCTTGGATCGGCGTGTTTGCGTCCATTGATCTCGTAGAGTTTGCGTTCGTAATTAAAGCTCAGGGACTCACGAGCATGAGTAAAAAAAACGGCATGACGATTAATCCGCTTGCATTGCAATGTTCGAATCGTGTAATTGCTCTCGGTCACCGTATAGGGCCGCTCCGATTCTTCCTTTCCGTCCAGGGCGTAGACCTCCTGCCGTAACATCGCCCCTTTTAGTGACCGGCAGGCCTCGCGAGCCTCTTCTGCCGTTAAATGTTTCGGAAGAATGGTATCGTCGAGCAGCATTGCCTCGATCTGCTCCCGACTTAATCTGCTTTTCCCATACTTTCCCGTTCCTTCACGATAGTACTCATGGGCAAGGTGCAGGGAGATGCGTTCATCCCGGAGATAGGCTCCGGTGTGGAACCAGGTTTTTGTGAGAACCGGCGGTACATGGGAAGAGGCATCAATATTGTCGCAAAAAGGAAATTTGCCGCTTTCAGTCAAGGCGGCGAATTCCTCAGTATCGAGCTGATCGACCCGCCCGAAGCCACGAAACTCTCTTTCAATCCCGTCATAAAAACCGTGGTGATAGGTATAGCGAGTGACGAAGCGATTGCGGCTCACATAGTCATATGTCTCGACACGAGTAACGACGTGGACCGGAAAAGGCAGCTTGGTCACCCATGGGGTTCCGGCTTTCTTATCTGCGAGATAGAATTCTGTAGAAGACGCGTATTCGACGCGAGTCTCTGCTCCGAGATTATTGGCAGCACTTGTTAGCAAATGCGGCTTTTGTCCGCACATGAGGTCGATATACCGGAGTTGCCGTCCAGCCTCCCGTGGCAGCGGCGAAGACCAGACAAGGCAGGCAGTGCCGTGCCCCAGAAAGTCGACCACCATGATTGACGCGACATCGTCAACCGGGGGAAACCGGCGAAGTCGCCGCGCACTGCTCCAGCCGTTGCCCGTCTCGTTGAGAAAGACCTTAATGCAGTCTTCGCCCAAGTACAAAATATCTGATGTTCCCGACCCATCCGTATCGGCTAGCCGGATTCGGCTTTGGTCGAAAAGGTCTGGCTCGTCGAAGCGTGGCGCATTATCCATATGGATCTTGGCGCCAAACCGGCCATACCCCAGGTTAGGCCAATAACAGATTTCGCCGTTACGAATACGCAATATGTCGGATAGGCCATCGCCTGACATATCCGCCAGATAAACGGATTGCTCTCCATCAGCGAAAACGATGCGTGGGCCTTTCTCTTCTTCGGCAGGCATACGAACATGCACGCCGTCCCCAAAACCTTCCTTGAGCAAGGACGGGTGCCAGGTCAGGATGTCGTCCTCAGTGACGAGAACATCAGCAACACCATCGCCAGTCAAATCGACGAACCGAAGATTGGGACTGCTCCAGTCCCTGACAGGTAATGAAAGGAAAGCTCGAAACCCTTCCCATCCCGCGTCGTGGGTCCGCTCATGGAACCCCGGAGAAAATGGCGACAAGCTGACGAGATCAAGATTGCCGTCGCCCGCCACATCCATCAACATCTGGGTCCCGCCATTCAAGGCGGCGAGCGAAGGTCGAGAACTTACGGTTTGGGTGGCCCCGAAATGCCCGTCGCCGAGATTGGGCTTGTAGAACCACGCGTCTCCTTGTTCGGTAAGAACGCCCGAAATTCCCTCTCCATCGAGATCCACCCAGCGATAGTTATTGCCGTCGATTCCACCTGGTAGATTGGCGAGACTTTCTTCATTGACTTCCGCGATCTGGTATTCATGGAAATCCGGATCTTCGAGCGGACTTGCGGTATAGGACAGATCAAGCGGAGGCAGAGATCGGGTCAAGTAGCGCGCATCCTCCTGAAGCTTATGGCCTGACTGTGAAACTTGAGTAATAAAGGAGCCCGTCGGTTTTTGAAGATAATGAAAACTTGTGGACCGCACCAGGCAGGATTCTGTGCCGAGTTCCTCAGGGAAGTGATGAAACATTAATATCCGGCAGCATAGGCGGTAGGTGCGAATTTCAAAACCCGAGCGGTAAGAAGAAAAAGGGTCTTGTCGAGCCGGCCAGGGACGGTCAGGGTTGATATCGGCTCGAGCAAAAACCCGGCCGGAATCGTCCGGCTGATCTTCGCAATAACGGCCATCACCATAATCGAACACGACCTCAAACATCCATTTTGCTTCATCAAGATCGTGGGGTTGAACGTGAGAAAGGCGAAAGCTTGGGGTGCTGGGGTCAAGAAGAAGGGGTACTCGATTGCCGTAGCGGATGCGCTTTGGATAGCGGTTTGCACATCTTGTTCGGTTGCGCTCGCTCGCCTTTGTTTTATCTATGTCGGCGTCGTTCTCCGCACCATAGTCATAAACAATGGCATTGCCTTTGTCATCGTAGCTTCGGCAAATAAGCCAACTGAAAACATGGTCGGTTTTTTCTGGATCGGCAATGCGTGAATTGGAGTCGAACCCATAAACCGTCAGGACGTTGTCCTTCGAGATCGAGCGCCAGTGAACCCCATCCCCTCTCAAGGAGGTCCAACGCTCGATCAGTGCGAACAGCCCTTCGATACGCGGCCGATACCGCTTTACCCGATAGCCCTCACGCTCAAACTCATCTGCAGTCCATCTACCGTCGCTATTCTTGAAGACTGGGACGAGATCTTCAGCGCCCGACAGGATGAAGATGTCCGATTCTTCACCGTCTCGATATTGCGGGATACCCTTATCCGTTCGACGGGTTATAGAGGGCAAGGATAAGCTCCAGCCCAGCCCAAAAATACCGTTCCCGGAGCCAGAATCATAAGTCAGAGATAGCTGAGGTCCAAATCCAGACCTCCCCGAGCTTATTGCAATGGGAACACTGAGTGAACCGGTACCGGTAACAGGATTTGCTGCAAATTTCTCATTGATGCCCCGGATCGCTCCGCCGCCCTTTGGCAAATTGATCTGAGGTGCAGAAAACGGAGAAGTCTCAGCGTTCGAGGCGCTTTTTTCAGTCTCCTTCCCGAGCTCGTTTCCCACCATATCACACTCCGATTGAGCTTTACGCTATGTAAACGGACTCATCGACAGCTGGCGTGCCTACTTGGATTACAAGGGCACGATTTAAAATATAGTGGACTTTTCGCTTGAAAATGTAAAAAAGTTAAAATTGTTTGGAAAAGCCAAAGGTCACCAGGAAGATTGGGGGATTATGCTGATAAAGGCAGAGAAGGTCTTGGGCAATCCACGTGGGAAACCACGTGGACGATGTGTCATCCGTCCATCAGATTTTTCAGCAAGGTGTTCCACACGCTAAGCGCAGAGACCAGACCAAGATTACTTCGTTATTAAACAAAGCGAGTATTACTTCTTCGTACTCAATCCTCGGAAGGCGGTTCAAAGGGTGGAACAAGACCGGTGATGAGCCAGAGGCGGAAGGCCTCGTCGTAGGCCTTTCTATGCGCAGGATTCATGTTCAGCCAACCGATCAGCTCTTCCCGTTCAGCGGGGTTGAGTGACCCGTGCTCGCGTATCACCCACTCGACTGCTGTATGCCACACCTGATCCGAATCCTGGTCCTCGGAATTCGCCACGGTCTCACCTTGATGTTCCCCCGATGAATCTTCGAATTCATCGATTTTTTCGCGGTTTTAAACTTACCCCGAAACAAGTATAGCGGATACCGCTGTGCAGGTGCCGTGAGGTGGCGGGCAGTGATCAAGCTGCCAGCAATCAAGTGGGGTGATTAGGTGGATTGGAGAGCGGCGCGGCAGTGGTCTATTGCCTCGTGGATCAGGATATTCACCAGGGATGTCGAAATAGCCAGCTCGGCAGCGATGGCACGGTGCGTCTGCCCTTCCAGACGATGGAGTTCAAAAGCGCGCCTCGTCCGCTCCGGAAGTTCCGATATTGCTTTTGCAACCAGTTTCAGATGTTCGCGGCCGATGACCGTGGCTTCAGGCATTCCGATGTGAGATGGCACATGCAGCCCGTTGTCTTCGCCCTCGAAAAGATTCAATTCGAATGAAATGCGCCGATGATGATCGATGGCAAGATTGCGGACCATCTGGAACAGGTAGGCCACAGGCTGCTTGACATGGAATACTGCTGCTGCTTCCGATACTTTGAGATATGCATCCTGCACCACGTCCTCCGCCCGCTCGGAATTACCGAGAATCTTGAGCGCCGCCCAGCGTAACTGGGACCGATGAGCCATGAAAACTTCGCTCAGTTCAACCTGCTCTTCGACAATCATCACGCATCTCCACAGAAAGCATATAATAATAACAATAACGAGAACTATTCTTATTATCATATAGCAATTTCTATTTTACAATATGGATCAACTTCCGGTCCCGAAGGATATTGCGAATATCCTCCCTTCTTGGATCGGCTTGAACCGAAATGCCCAGGATATTTGCGATAATAATTGTTTCGATTTCCCTCGCCGGAATTGGCGGTTGCAAAACATCTCCACTGAGAAATCCTGGAGATGCAGGCGCAGCACTCCCAGCCAGATGGGCGGCGGATAAAGGGACTCCACAGCCGACCCCGGAAAACTGGGTAGAAGCTTTTGGTGATCCTAATCTGAGCGCCCTGGTTAACAGCGCCCTGGCGGATAATTATCAACTGAAGGCTGTGGCGGCGCGGGTAAAAGCTGCGGTGGCCCAGGCGCGCATAGACGGTGCAAGCCGATGGCCACAACTGCTCTTTGCCCCGGATTACCAATATACGCAAATCCGCGAGGAGGGATTCGGTTCGGCTCGATTCAGTGTGTTTGAAACATTGTTCAGCCTGAGCTGGGAGCTGGATGTGTGGGGACGGATAAGCGACTTCCAGCAGGCAGCAATAAGAGAGGCGAATGCGACCGCAGCCGATTTTCAAGGCGCGCGCTTGTCTCTGGCCGCACGGGTGGCGCAGAGTTATTTTGAGCTTGCCGAAGCCAGGCTGCAAGCAGCAGTGGGGGAGCGGTCAGTAAAGGACCGAAGCGTTATTGTCGACCTGGTGCGTGGGCGCTTCGCCCGCGGTTTGACGAAAGCGCTAGACGTGCGCCTGGCCCTCACCGACCTTGCCAATGCGGAGGCTGAGCTTACCCAGGCACGCAACCAGGTTCAGATCATTGCACGCCGGCTGCAAGTGCTGCTGGGGCGCTATCCGGAAGCCGAGTTGACGGCGACTGCGGAACTGCCTGAGCTTCCCCCCGATATGCCAGCCGGGTTGCCCTCGGAATTGCTGGAAAGACGACCGGACCTCGTCGCTGCCTATGATCGTTTGCTGGCTGCCGACTCCCGTCTGCAGAGCACGAGAAAATTACTGCTGCCGCGTGTTGCCCTGACTGCCGCCGGAGGAATGCGCAGTCCAGCACTGACCGAATTGGTGGATCCCAGGGCTCTCGCATGGAACGTGCTCATCGGGCTGGCGCAACCGGTATTCACGGGGGGGCGCATCCGGGGCCAGATCGAACTTGACAAGGCGCAGACCGAGCAGGCCCTTAATCTGTACAAGGACACGGCACTCAATGCTTTCCGGGAAGTGGAACAGGCGCTGGCAGCCGACGAGTGGCTACGGAAGGAAGAAAAAGCCTTGAGAAATGCAGTTGAGCAAACCGAAGCCAGCCGAAAACTGGCAGTCTATTCCTATCAACATGGGTATATCGAAATTCTTACACTGCTGGATAGCTACCGCAGCACCCTCAATGCCCAGAGCGCCCATCTTTCTGTCAAGCGCCAGCTTCTGAGCAACCGAATCAATCTTTACCTGGCATTAGGAGGCAGCATTTGCGAGGCGTGCTGAAACAACTGGCAAGCAAGAGCATGCTCAAAATCATCATCCCCGTTCTTGTCGTGCTGGCCGGCATCAGTATTTCGTGGGCGATTGCTGTTCATCGGCCATCACTGAAATCCGAATTGCCGGATAGCGGAATACCAATGGTACGGGTAATCGAGGCAACTCCACAAACGATCAGGCTGAATATCCGTTCACAGGGTGTGGTCGTGCCCCGTACCGAGATCGATCTCGTCCCCGAGGTAGCGGGTCAGATCGTTCGACTTCATCCCAGCCTGGCCGCCGGAGGATTTTTTGAGGCGGGCGATATCCTGATGATGATCGATACTCGCGACTATGATCACGCGATTGCCGAGGCACACGCCCGCATCGCCGAGGCGGAGCGCCAGGTCGCCATGGAAGAGGCGCAGGCGGAACAAGCGCGCCAGGAATGGCAGGTTCTGGGAGAGGGAATGCCCTCGCCTTTGACCATGCGCGAGCCGCAACTGGCAGAGGCACGCGCAAAACTGAAGGCAGCGCAGGCAGACATGGTAAAAGCCCGCCTGCAGCGAAGCCGCTGCGAGTGGCGCTCGCCATTTGCCGGGCGTGTGCGCAACATGCGCATCGGTCTTGGTCAATACGTTCAACCTGGAGAAAAACTGGCCCGCCTTTATGCGACCGATGTTGCCCAGATACGCCTGCCTTTGGCGACCGACCAATTCGCATACCTCGATCTCCTGCTCGACCATAGGAACAACAAGGCAGAAAGGGGGCCGAGGGTCATCTTGAGTGGAGAGTTTGCCGGTGTCACTCACCGTTGGGAGGGGCACGTTATCCGGACAGAGGGCGCGCTGGATGAGGAAACGGGACTCCTCCACGCCGTTGCCGAGGTACGGAATCCTTATAAGGTCGAGCCAGGCCAGCCCCCGCTCATACCCGGCTTGTTTGTAAAGGCCGAGATCGAAGGACGGGAACAGGCCGATGTGTTTGTATTGCCGCCGGGCGCCGTCAATGCCTCCCAGGAGGTGTTACTCGTCGATGCGGAAAACCGCCTGCATATCCGCCGTATAGAAATTTTGCGCCGTGAGCCCGATCGCATTCTCGCTAAAAGCGGGTTGAACGCGGGGAACAGGCTGGTCATATCGAGAATCGAGGTTCCAGTGGAGGGAATGAAGGTAAGCGCCGAGATTGTGACTTTGGAGCCGAAGCTCAAAAAGACCGGTCTGGAGACGACAACGCAGGGCAGCACGCGATGAGCGAAGCTTTTATGCCCCACTGTTCTGTATTCCATCCGTTATGCCCACCTCTTGGCCAAGGGAAGGATCCATTCGTGAGTTTTTTTGAATGAAGGGCATCTCTCCTCCTTCCCTTCCCTCCTCCGGGTGGATTGGGTGGTTCGCGGCGAATCCGATCGCTGCCAACCTCCTCATGTTGCTCATTCTGCTTGGGGGTACGGGCAGCCTGCTGCTGATGGACAAGGAAGTGTTTCCCCGCTTCATGCCACATCAGATCGAGATCAAGGCAGCCTATCCCGGTGCGGGTCCCCTGGAGATCGAAGAGTCCGTTTGCGTCCGCATCGAAGAGGCGGTCTACAACTTGCCCGGCATTAAAAGGTTGAACTCGGAAATTGTCGAGGGGGAATGCACGATCAAGCTGACTGCCTTGCCCACCTACGACAGGGATCAGGTGATGAATGTGGCGCGTGGAAGGGTGCAAGCGATTCAGCGGCTGCCGAAAGGCCTGGAGAAAATTGACGTGCAGCCGGCAAACCGCATCGGAGACGATGGCGTTATCTGGGTGGCGTTATACGGCCCTACCGATCCGCTTACCCTCAAGCGCCTGGGCGACGGCATTCATGCCGAGCTCTCCCGCATACCTGGGGTAACGCGGGCGCACAACTATTACGAGCTGCCGTACGAAATTGCAATCGAGGTATCCACGGAGAAACTGCGCCAGTATGGCGTGTCGCTCAACGAGGTGACGGAAACCATTCGACGCGCTTCGGTGGATCTGCCCGGAGGAGTAATGAAGAACCCGGCAGGCGAGCTGCTGCTCAGGGTCAAGGGTAAAGCTCAGGATGACGTAGCGGTTGGAAATCTGGTGGTAAGCACCCGGCCGGACGGAAGCCGCGTGCTGCTTCGCGATGTAGCGGTCGTCAAGGATGGCCTGGAAGAGCGGTTGTCGGAGTGGCACCATAATGGGGAAACCGCTCAAGGCTGGGAAATTCACGCCGAAAAAGATTCAGTGGCAGTGGCGCGCCGTGTCAAGGCTTATGTAGCGGAAAAAAAGGCGGAGCTTCCCCAGGGAGTGGGTCTGACCACCTGGTGGGACGATTCGCAGGCTTACGAAGAGCGTATTGGAACCCTGCTCGAGGATGGGCTCACGGGATTCGCACTGGTCTGCCTCATCCTGACGCTGTTCCTTCAGTTCAAAGTGGCCGTGTGGGCCGGAGCGGGAATCCTAACGTCGATATTCGGCGCGTTCTGGCTGATGCCAGCTCTGGATATTTCCCTCAACATGCTGTCGCTGTTCGGTTTTCTGCTGGCGATGGGAATTCTCGTGGATGATGCAATTATCATAGGAGAAGCCATCTATGCCCGCCAGGAAGAGGCGAAAGCAGGAGCCGCTGCTGCGGCGGGAGAAGGGAACGGCTCATCGGCTGCGGAATCCCGCTGGGTGCAAAGAAACCTGCAGGCAGCGATCCTCGGCGCACGCGAAGTCGCGCTGCCGGTTACTCTCGCCGTCATGATCGCGCTTGTCGCGTTTCTGCCCGGCTTATTCCTGCCGGGGTGGGCGGGCCAGATGATGAAACCCATCTGCCTGGTAATGGTTCTCACGCTGGTATTTTCGCTGGTTGAAGCGCTGCTGATCCTACCCTCTCATCTGGCGACACCCTCCAGGAGCACATGGGCCTATCCCCCGTTGCTGCGGCTGCGCGCCGCGCTCAATCATGGATTGCAGCAGTTCGTCCGCCGCGTTTACGAACCATTGCTACAGAAAGCGCTTGCCTGGCGTTATCTCACGATCGCCATTTTCGCTGTCCTGCTGATGCTGGCGGTGGCACTGGTGGCCGGAGGCCATGTGCGGATGGCCTTGCAGGCAGACGTGACAAAAGAGAGCTTCTGGGTCTACCTGAAATTGCCCGAAGACGCACCCTATAGCGAAACGCGGAGAATAGCGGAAAAAGTAGAACAGGCGCTGCTGCAATTGCGGGAGGAGCTGGATAGAGAGGCGGCAGACAGTGACCCGAATATCGGTGGGAGCGTCATCGTCGGCATGGAAACGATCATCGCGGAGCACAGCGCGGGTTTCTGGACCGAACTCTCTCCCACCGGCCGCCAGCACATCGTGGTAGAGGATTTCATCCGGGAATGGCGCAAGCGTATTGGTGACATCGGCCGGGCCAAGATCGATTTCCTGTATAAGGAGGGGGATCTCCCCTACGATATCGAATTCGATCTCGGTCACCCCGATCCGGAAACCCTGACGGCAGCCGTGGCGGTATTCAAACAGAAACTGGCGGATTACATCGGGGTATACGATGTGGTGGATTCCGCCGAGGCCGGCAAACCCGAAGTCCGCCTGCGTCTCAAACCCGAGGCGGAACGGCTGGGCATCCGGCTGGAAGATATTGCCGAGCAAATGCGCCACGCCTACTATGGCGACGAAGTGCATCGGCTCCAGAGAGGGCGCAATGAGGTCAAGGTCATGGTGCGCCTGCCGCGTAGCGAGAGGCAGTCACTCGACGATCTGCAGAATCTTCCAGTTCGTTTGCCCAGCGGAGCCCAGGCCCCCCTCGGAGTCCTTGCGGAAATCGAACTGATGCCCGGTCAGGCAAAACTGCTTCGCCAGGACCGGCAGCGCATCCTCAAGGTACAAGCCCAGACCGATCCCAAACTTGCTGATGTGAACCAGATTTACGCCGGTTTTGCAGCGCATGAAATACCTGAAATAAAACGTCAGTTTCCAGGGTTGGATATCGATATTGGCGAAGAGCGCCAGGAACAGGAACAGACGATCCAGAAGCTGGTGCTTTTTACCGGAGCTGCCTTGGCCGTTATCTATGCCCTGATTGCCATCCCCTTTCGTTCGTATACCAAGCCGCTGATCTTTCTTCTGGCGGCTCCGGTGGCCTGGAGCGGTGCGGTGTGGGCGCACTGGCTGATCGGTCTTCCACTATCCATGGAGTCGCTGGTGGGCATGATTGCGGCGAGCGGGGTGGTAATAAACGATAGTCTGGTACTGCTGGATTACGTACAAAAACGGGGAGACAGCGGCCGACCCGTATCGGCGCTTATCCTCGAGGCATGCAGCGCCCGCTTCAGGCCAATTCTGCTCGCATTTCTCACCAACTTTGTCGGGTTTCTTCCCATCCTGCTCGAAAGGAGCGAACAGGCACAGTTCCTGGTCCCCATGACGCTCTCCCTGACCGTAGGCCTGCTGGTGGGCATGGCCGCGAGCCTCATACTGACACCCGTGTGCTATGCTGTCACCGAGCCTTCCTGCAGGCAGCCGGTTCTGGCGGAAATGGCTCGCTGAGGGTTCGAAACTTCGCTGTTTATAAGGATGGCGGCAACGGTTTATAATAAAAACCGTGCTTCAATCCTCCATGATAGCCGCACAGATTTGAGATTTGTTTCTGGCCTTCTGGGCCTTCTGGCCCTTCTAACCTTTAACTGCCTCTTCAAAATGCCCTTGATTTGATTTTTTTGTATCTGGAATAGGTACCCGGTATTGAAAACCGGAATACGGGCAACTGCATATTCAATTGTAAAGCGTCAAATATGGAATCCGTTTTGAAGCAGTCGCGGCGAATCGTCGTCAAGGTCGGCAGCAGTCTGGTAACGAACCAGGGACAGGGCCTTGATCATGCGGCGCTCGCACACTGGGCCGGGCAAATCGTTAAACTCAAGAAGATCGGCAAGGAAGTGGTGCTCGTTTCTTCCGGAGCCATAGCGGAGGGGATGCAGCGCCTGAAATGGAAAAAGCGCCCACACGCGGTCCACGAGTTGCAGGCGGCGGCAGCGGTGGGGCAGATGGGCTTGGTGCAGGCCTATGAAACCTGCTTCCGCAAGCACGAATTGCACTCCGCGCAGGTTTTGCTCACCCACGAAGACTTGTCCGACCGCAAGCGCTATCTGAACGCGCGCTCCACGCTGGCCACACTGTTGAATCTGAACGTCATTCCAATCATCAATGAAAATGATACGGTAGCGACCGATGAAATCCGCTTCGGCGATAACGATACGCTAGCCGCACTGGTAACCAACCTGATCGAAGCAGATGTGCTGGTAATTCTGACTGATCAGCAAGGGTTATTCACGGCCGATCCGCGAAAGGATGCCCAGGCGAAACTGGTGGAGCAGGCAAAGGCCGGAGATCCGGACATCGAACGGATGGCAGGTGGCGCAGGCAGCGAAATAGGACGGGGCGGCATGTTGACCAAAGTGCTGGCAGCCAGACGCGCAGCGAGAAGCGGCGCGCACACGGTGATCGCGTCGGGACGCGAAGTGGATGTCCTGATTCGTCTCGCCCGAGGGGAAGCGATCGGCACCGAGTTGCTGGCGGAAACCATGATGCTCGCCGCTCGCAAGCAGTGGCTGGCGGACCATCTTCAAATCCGGGGAAATGTCACACTGGATGAAGGAGCGGTGGAAGCACTCGCCGTTGGCGGCAAAAGCCTTCTGCCGGTCGGCGTGATCGATGTGCGCGGCAACTTCGAACGGGGTGAGGTCGTAGGCTGCCTCGATCCGCAAGGAAGGGAAATCGCTCGCGGGCTGGTCAATTACAATGCTGCGGAAACCCGGCGTATTCTCCGCCGGGCAAGCGACGAAATCGAAAGTCTTCTCGGCTATATCGGCGAACCAGAGCTCATCCATAGGGATAACCTGGTTCTGCTTTAACACCCTATACGGTACCCATTATCGCTGGAGAAAACCTGATGAAACCCACGACCAGAATTGACGAGAATTTTTCAACCAGCCCGCAGATCGATGCCGAAGACCTGATCGACATCAAGGCCGCGGGTTTTAAAAGTGTGATTTGTAACCGCCCGGATAACGAGGACGGAGGCCATCATCCAAACCACGATTTTCTCGCATCCGAAGCCAGCAAACTGGGGCTTGAATTTGCCTACCTGCCGGTTGTGCCAGGACAAATCAATGACAGCCACATTGCGCAGTTCAAGGCCCTCATCGAGGAACTGCCCGGACCAACCCTTGGCTACTGCCGTCTCGGGCTTCGCTCCAAAGCGCTTTACGAGCGCTCGCGATAAATATCCTTAAATACCTTTTCATACCTTTTCACCGCACTCCTTTACCATACCCGCTTCACCCACCGAAAGCCCCCATACCTTAATACCTTACCGCTCGCGGATGAATGCCGGCTTTCAACGCCTGGATCGCCTCATCCGCATCCTTCACTGTCTGAAGTCCGAGAGGACAGAAAAAATACCGGTAAAGCGCGCGCTGAGGATAGTTCTGGACGATACCTTCAAGATCGACCCATTTCGACAACCCTGCCCGTGCCCAGGTTTTATCGTTGCGCCCATAGGCATAGGTTCTTTTCTCTTCAGTCTGGCAGCGTATTCCCTCGTAGCTCACATTCATCGCACCCGTGGGGGACTTGATGACGAGGGTGTAACGCACGACACCATCTTCTCCCACTGTAATAGAGGCACCATCGACGTAATGCGTATTCGAACTTGCGGGGCCGGCATCGAATTGCAGCAGATTTTCCTGTTCGGGATAAGGAGGCAATTCCGCCTGCAGCTCAACCCACGGCCGTTCATGATCGAACTCATATTCGAATTTTTGTTGCTGGGCAAAAGCTGAAATCGATGCATTCGAAAGCAGCAACCAGAATATGAGCAGGTAAGTTCTCATCACCCCGCGAGATCTGTGGTCAGATCATCCATCAAGGCATTCCGCGCTGCCGCATCCACTTCCCGTCCCGGCACTTTATAGGCAGAATGATCGATGCCCATGCTCAAAGAGGCACCTTCACGCAATGCCTTTATCATTTCCAGCCCCAACTCGAATCTCAGAAAATGGACGGAAGCGGTCTTTTTTTCATTCTCCCGGTCCAGGTCTTCATCCGCAATGGCATAGACCGGATCGAAGCCGTTCACTTTTACCCACACCTTGTCCTCTATGCCTATCAATTCGGCCAATCTGGCTATGCGCTCAACAGGATCGGGGTACTCGATCATCATCGTTGCCTTCCAGTTAGTCCCATCCGGCACCAGCGGATTGTAGGCTTCCAGTTCATCCTGGATGCCTGCTTCCTCAAAAATCTTTTCTACCCGCAGCATCTCCTGGATCTGATACCGCATGGTCAACTCATCCTCGAAAATGAGCGTCACGTTCGTGCCGAGATGTACCTTGCGGTTACGCTTGTGTGCCATTACGCGCGCACGGAATTCCTGCCGTGACTTTGTGTAATCTTCCAGGGTCATCAGGCTGCTGCGTGTGATTGGAGGCATAATTATTCTTTGATCATGATAATGAATAGAGGCAATGCCAGCTGAATATCGGCAGTCGTTCAGGCCAGCCCGTATGCGATGCGAATGAGGGTCAGGGGATGCGCCTTCTGCGCGCTTGTCTCGCCCATGCCCTGCTCGATATGGCGACCAGCGATCGCGCAATCGGAACTGATATAGTCAGGATCATGCTGAGCCATCTGCCTGAACACGGGCCTGCCGATTTTCATGGAATCGGCAAAGTATTCGCTTTTTACGCCCCAGGTGCCGTCGTGCCCGGAGCAGCGCTCCACCACGGTCACCTTCGTGTCCGGCACCATCTGCAACAGATCTTTCGTCTTCTGCCCGATATTCTGCACGCGCAAGTGGCAGGGGATATGATACGAAACCTTGCCTAGAGATTTCTTGAAATCTGTTTTCAACAGGCCGTCACGGTTTCGCATCGCCAGATATTCGAAGGGATCGAGCATGGCTTTGGCTACCGCCTTCACATCCTCGTCGTCCGGGAACATGAGCGGCAATTCCTGTTTGTACATGAGCGTGCAGGACGGCACCGCGGTGAGTATTGCATAACCTTCCCTGGCCAGTTTCGCCAGCGGGGGAATATTTTTGTCCTTGAGTTCTTTCACCGCGTGCAAGTCGCCCAGTTCCAGCTTCGGCATTCCACAACAGGCTTCTTTCTCCACCAGCCGCGCTGGAATCTCGTTATGGTCCAGTATTTTCAATAAATCGTGCCCTATTCCAGGCTCGTTATAGTTGATATAACAGGTGGAATAAATCGCCACTTTCCCAAGCGTCCGCTCGCCGTTGCGCACTTCGTGGTCCGCGTTCGGCTGGGCGGTCTTGCGAAACCTGTGACTGTCGTACTCCGGCAATCTGCGCTCTGCATGAATACCAAGCATGCTGTCCATCAGCTTGCGGGCGGCGGGCGCCTTGTTGATCGCATTGACTGCCTGGACCACGACGGGAATGCTGGCAAGCTTGCCCACCGCGTCGGTGCTGGACAACAGCTTGTCACGGAAACGTGCACTGCCTTTTTCGTGCTTGACTGCCTTGGCGCGCAGCATCAGGTGCGGAAAATCGACATTCCATGGATGAGGAGGCACATACGGACATTTCGTCATGGAGCACATATCGCAGAGATAACAGCGATCCACTACCTCCCAATATCTCGATTTCTCCACCGCGTCCAGTTCGCCGGTCGGCCCCTCATCTATGAGATCGAACAAGCGCGGAAACGCAGTGCACAGATTCACGCAGCGGCGGCAGCCGTGACATATATCGAAGACACGCTCCATCTCCGCCAACAGCTTGGGTTCGTCATAATATTCCGGGGTTTCCCAATCGATGGGAAGGCGCTTTGGCGCCTCCAGGCTGCCTTCGCGAGTGGTCATGCGGGAAAATGAATGGGGAAATAAAACAGATGGGAATTCAGTTGAAAATTCCGGAACAATAACAATACAAGCGGAAGGAACGGGAGGCAGGAGCCGATCCCTTCCGCTTGTTGTCTATAGCCGCCTATCAGGTCGCTTATCGGGCCACTTGTCGAATCGTTAGTCGCCGAGACTGTCCAGAGCCTTTTGGAAGCGGTTGGCGTGAGAGCGCTCGGCCTTGCCCAGTGTCTCAAACCATTCGGCGATTTCATCGAAACCTTCATCACGCGCAGTTTTAGCCATTCCAGGATACATATCCGTATATTCATGCGTCTCTCCCGCAATGGCTGTTTCAAGGTTGGCGCGGGTCGGACCGAATGGCAAGCCGGTGGCGGGATCTCCACTCGCCTCCAGGTATTCCAGGTGGCCGTGCGCATGTCCGGTTTCGCCTTCAGCAGTGGAGCGGAAAACAACTGCAACATCGTTTTGCCCTTCCACATCCGCTTTGTTTGCGAAGTAGAGATAACGCCGGTTCGCCTGCGATTCCCCGGCAAAAGCCGCTTTCAAATTGCCTTCTGTTTTCGTTCCTTTGAGTTCCATCATTCCCCTCCTGTATCAAATTACCAATAAATAGAGCTTTCCGCCAATGCGCCGGGATATGCGATCCGAATGAACTGGGAGCAACCGGGACCATATGCATCAGCTCGCTAACTTTATGAGACTATCGAAGGCTACTTGAGTTGTCAACCGCCTATATGCGTTCTTTATATTCCGCCTTTCTGCCGATGCGAACCGGACTGGAAATTCAGCGGACTGGAAATTCAAGTAAGCAGGTTTTGCGGCTTGCCTGCCACCCAGGCTTCGATATTGTCGACCAGCTGATCGACAAGAAAACGCATGGCCTCGGTAGAGGCCCAGGCGATGTGAGGGGTCAGGATAAAGTTGGGACGGCGCAAGCCAAGCAGAGGATTGCCGTTTCTGGGAGGTTCTGTCGTCAGCACATCGAACCCGGCGCCGGCGATAGTGCCATCGTCCAGAGCCTGTACCAGCGCCGCCTCATCCACCAATCCTCCTCGCGCCGTGTTGATGAGCAATGCGTTGCGCTTCATCTTGCGCAATTCGTTCATGCCAATCAGGTTTCGGGTAGCGGGCGTCAGCGGGCAATGCAGCGAGAGGATGTCGGATTCCGCAAGTACCTGATCGAATGGGGTGAGAACCATGTCCTTCTTCTTCCGCGATTCATGATAGGCAAAAAGCACCCGCATGCCGAATCCCTGTGCAATGGCGGCAGTGCCACGCCCAATCGTGCCCTCCCCGACAATACCGATGGTGGCGCCAAACAACTCACTGATCTCATGAGTAAACAGGCAGAACTGCTCCGATTTCTGCCACCTTCCCTGCTCGATCTCCTGCCGGTAAGCAAAAAGATTTCTCCGTAGCGCGAGCACCAGGGCGAATACATGCTCAGGTACGGTATGAATTGCATAATTGCGGATATTCGCCACGGCAATACCGTGTCTGCGGCAAGCGCCGATATCCACAGCGTCATATCCGGTGGCTGCAATGGCGACCATTTTCAGCTTTGGCAATTGCGCCAAGGTTTCCTCGCTCAACCCCACCTTGTTGACGATTGCTATGGTTGCGTGCTGTAAATGCGACACCACCTGGTCAGGTGTCGTTTTGGCGTATTCCTCGTACGTATGCTCGAAGTTCGGCCGGCGCACCTCCACCTTCAGAGAATCCCTTTCCAGAAAAACGACGTGATGATTCATGTTCATTTCCCTCTTGTGTGAAATTTGTATAAGAAACCGGAATTCCGGCGCCAGTACCGGCAGAATCGGCAGAATCGGCAGAATCGGCAGAACCGGCGTGGCCGGCATTACTCCCGGTTCATTCTCGCTGAAAAAAGACTGGCCGAAACGATCATTGCTCCGCCTGCCCATTCCCTCAGCGTCATGGCTTCGTCAGTCAGGAAGTAAGCCGCAACCGCTGCCACCACCAACTCGAACAGCATAATCACGATAGCCTGGTTGGCAGGGGTATGGGTAAGCCCGTATTGCACGACCAGGCTCAGGGCAAATACCGTCAACCCCACCAGCAGCAGGAGCAAAAGCGTATAGGTGGAAACATCGACCGATACAGGCAGACCAGGCAGGAACAGACTGTAACCGGATGCCACCAGGGCAACTCCCACCCATACCGCAACCGATTTTAATTGAACATCATGATACTGGTCTTTTCTGCTCAGCACGTTCGCCAGGGCGAACATGAAACCAGCAGATATTCCCATCCAGTCGGCATAGGAGGAAGGCAGCAGGCTGCCTTCCGGCTGCCATAACATGATTATCGCACCTCCCAAAGAAAAAACGATAACCAGGTAGCCGTGCACGCTTAACACCTCGCCCAGCAGGAAACGCGCGAATACGATGGTCCATAGCGGCGAGAGGTAAAATAACAGCATGACCCGCATGATTTCGCCATGGAGTACACCGAGAACGTAAGCGAGATTGGCCCAGCCTGCGGATAATCCTATTCCGACGAGCAGCCAGGTTTCCCTGTCAAGTACGCGTACGGTGCGCAATTTATGACGAAATACGGCCAGGCCGAGCAGCAGGGCCACAAGGTAGGTAATAACGGTTGCAGTTGGCCCGCTTACCCCGGCCTGTTCCAATAATCGGTAGGGGTACCACAGCAAACCCCAGATCGTGGCGCCCACAAGCAGGGCAGCGATCGGGAAAGCGCTTTGCCCGCCGCTTCGTTCACCTTGGCTATATTGTTTATTTTGCTTTGTGAGCAAGAGAGTGCCTCTTATAATCCTGCTTCGATCAATAACTCAACCTGGGGAATAGAGCTTTCTTCCCACCGCCTTAAATTGAATCCCAATCTGAACCGCCTGCAACCATATCCTTTCGAGAAGCTCACCAAGCTATTCGCAGGAATCGAGCCTGCATCGGCTTTTACACCTATCAGCCTCCACATCGGGGAGCCCAAGCATTCGACTCCGGATTTCATTCGCCAGGCCTTGATGGAAAATCTGGCGAAGATGGCGCACTATCCGGCAACTCTCGGGACGCGATCCCTGCGCGCCAGCGTCGGCAAATGGCTGATGCAGCGCTATGGTCTGCCGGCAATCGATCCCGATACCGAAATCCTGCCGGTCAACGGCAGCCGCGAAGCATTGTTTTCTTTTGCGCAGGCAGTGATCGATTCTTCCAGGTCCGATGCGATTGTAATTTGTCCGAACCCGTTTTATCAGATATACGAAGGCGCTGCCTTGCTTGCGGGCGCAACGCCCTGCTTCCTCAATACCCTGCCCGAGAATGATTTTTCGCTCGATTATGCCCAGTTACCCGATGAGATATGGGCGCGCACCCAACTTGTGTATGTCTGTTCGCCCGGCAACCCCACCGGGCGGGTAATGTCGATGGACGAATGGCGCCATCTGTTCGAGCTTTCGGACCGTTATGGCTTTGTCATTGCGTCGGATGAGTGTTATTCTGAAATCTATTTTGATGAAGCCTCTCCTCCGCTGGGCGCACTCCAGGCAGCCCACCGTCTGGGCCGGGAATGCTTTCCCCGGCTGGTCGTATTCAGCAGCCTTTCCAAAAGATCGAACGTTCCCGGCATGCGTTCCGGATTCGTTGCCGGAGATGCGGCGATCCTGAAAAAATTCCTGCTCTACCGCACCTACCACGGCAGCGCGATGAATCCGGCAGTGCAGGCAGCCAGCGAGGAGGCGTGGAGCGACGAGGTTCATGTTATCGAAAACCGCCGCCTCTATCGCGAGAAATTCAAAGCAGTCATCAAATTACTTCAGGGCACGCTACCGGTTTCGCTGCCTGACGCGGCTTTCTACCTGTGGCTGAAAATACCGATGAATGACGTCGAGTTCGCCCGGCAGCTCTATCGCGATTATAATGTCACGGTTTTGCCCGGCAGCTATCTTGCACGGCATGCGCATGGGATCAACCCCGGCGAAAATTTTGTCCGGATTGCCCTGGTGGCATCCGTAATGGAATGCGCCGCCGCTACCGAGCGGATAAAGAAGCTGGTATCCAGCCTGTAGCAGGCAGCCTGTAGAGCAGCGATATATCAACAAGAAATCGAAGGAAGACCATGGATCAGCTCCAAAGCACGATTGAAGAAGCGTTTGAACGCCGCGCCGAGATTACACCGCGTAACGTCGAAGCGAAGCTCAAGGAATCCATTACCCAGGTACTGGAGATGCTCGACAGCGGCAAACTGCGGGTGGCGGAAAAAACGGACAGTGAATGGAAAACCCATCAATGGATAAAAAAAGCCGTGCTGCTGTCGTTCCGCATCGAGGACAACAGCTTCATCAAGGGCGGATTTTCCAATTATTTCGACAAGGTACCTTCCAAGTTTGCAGATTACAGCTCCCGTGATTTTCGTAATGGCGGCTTCCGCGTCGTGCCTCCCGCAACCGTACGCAAAGGCGCTTTCATTGCCAGCAATGTCGTGCTGATGCCCTCTTACGTCAATATCGGTGCATACGTAGATGAAGGCACCATGGTCGACACCTGGGCTACGGTGGGCTCCTGCGCGCAGATAGGGAAAAATGTGCATCTATCCGGCGGCGTCGGAATCGGCGGAGTGCTCGAGCCCGTGCAGGCCAATCCTACCATCATCGAGGACAACTGCTTTATCGGCGCGCGCTCGGAAGTCGTGGAAGGCGTGATTGTCGGCGAAAATTCCGTGATTTCCATGGGCGTATACATCGGCCAGAGCACCAGGATTTATGACCGCGAAACAGGCGAAATCAGCTATGGCCGCATCCCACCCGGCTCCGTGGTCGTTTCCGGCAGCCTGCCTTCCGCCGACGGCAAATACAGCCTCTATTGTGCAGTCATTGTGAAACAGGTGGATGCCAAAACTCGTGCGAAAACCGGTATCAATGAGCTGTTGAGGGGAATTTAACAGCCGGAATTTAACAACTGACTTTCATCCACACCAAGCTTCTTTTCAGGAATTGCTCTATGCTCAATGACACACTGGCGCTCGCGCAAATGCTGATCGCCCGCCGCTCTCCGACGCCTTTCGACAATGGGTGCCAGGAAATCCTGATCGATCGCCTGGAAAAAATCGGCTTCAACATTGAAAGGATACGCTGCGGCGAGGTCGATAATCTGTGGGCCAGGCGCGGAACGGAAGCACCGCTGATTTGCTTTGCCGGCCACACCGATGTCGTACCAACCGGCCCCCTGGAAAAATGGGAAAGCGATCCATTCGATCCCGTCACTCGAAATGGCAGGCTTTATGGGCGCGGCGCCGCCGACATGAAGGGATCGATAGCAGCATTCATCACCGCGATCGAGGCTTTCGTCGCGGAGCATCCCGATCACGATGGTTCGATTGCGCTCCTGATCACATCGGATGAGGAAGGTATTGCGGTAGACGGTACTGTACGTGTGGTGGAAGCCCTCAAGGCGCGCAATGAACTGATCGATTATTGCATCGTCGGCGAGCCGACCTCTGTCGACAAGCTCGGCGACATGATCAAGAACGGCCGGCGCGGCTCCCTGTCCGGAACGTTAACCGTGAAGGGTATACAGGGCCATATTGCTTATCCTCACCTGGCAAAAAACCCGATACACTTGGCGGCTCCCGCCATTGCCGAACTGGCCAATACGAAGTGGGACGAAGGCAACGAATATTTTCCCCCTACTACTTGGCAGGTTTCGAATATCAATGGGGGTACGGGTGCCGCCAACGTAATTCCTGGCGAAGTAACGATACTGTTCAATTTTCGTTTCTCCACAGCAAGCACAGTAGAATCGCTTAAAACCCGGGTGCACGAAATTCTCGACCGGCATAACCTCGAATACGACTTGCAATGGGAAAATTCGGGCAAGCCTTACCTCACCCCAAGGGGCAGTCTGGTCGATGCGGTAAGTGCCGCCATTCGCGCTGTGACGGGGGTCGAGCCTGAGCTTTCCACCTCGGGAGGAACCTCGGACGGCCGCTTCATAGCCGACATCTGCCCACAAGTAGTGGAGTTGGGACCGCGGAATGCAACCATTCACAAGATCAACGAATACGTCGAGGTCGCGGATCTGGAACAGTTGCCACAGATTTACCAACTTACGATGGAAAGCTTGTTGCTGAGATAAAAAGAAAAATGGAGCAGAGACTTCTGACTCTATTTTTCTACGGGCAGGACTGACCCGGACGTATACACACATCATCGCACTGCCCGCTCTCACAGCTACCGCAGCATCTCCAGCCGGTGGGGCAGCACTGCTGCGGGGGCGGGCACACCACCTGGCAAAGCAGTCTACATTGCTGTGGAATGACCCTGGCAGATGCAACGTCCGCAAAAGCTGCATGAGCAGCACGATAAGTATTGCTGGCCATGTACATGGACGCCTCTGCGTTAAATCCTGGCATATTCGCGGTGTTCATTTTCTTGCCTCCTTCCGGTTGCTAAGGCTAACTCAACTCTATAGTACGGCTGACATTCCCACTTTCGAATATTTTCAAGCGATTAGAAGATAAACATTAAACCAGGAGTAATCCGTTCGATGGCGCACGGATAGGCGATATAAAGATCACTTTTTCTCACGGACAAGAGAATGTTCATTGAAGCCAAAAACCAGCTCCAGACTATCCGCGACGTACTGCGTTTCGCGGTAAGCCGCTTTAACGATGCGGGACTTCATTTTGGCCATGGCTCTGCCTCAGCGTATGATGAAGCAGCTTATATCATTCTCCACACGCTGCATCTTCCACTTGACCAACTGGAACCGTTTCTAGACGCCCGCCTCCTCCCGGCCGAGCTGGAGTTGGTCCTGAAAATAATCGAGCGCCGTGCAGCAGAAAAAATTCCCGTCGCCTATCTGACTAAAGAAGCCTGGCTGGGAGATTTCCGTTTTTATGTGGATGAACGCGTGATCGTACCGCGCTCCTTCATTGCGGAGTTGCTGCGGGAACAACTTGCGCCCTGGATAGAAGAGCCGGAAGAAGTTTATTCCGCATTGGATCTATGCACCGGCTCCGGATGTCTGGCAATACTGCTTGCGCATACGTTTCCCAATGCAGCGATCGATGCGACAGATATTTCAGCTGATGCCTTGGAGGTTGCTGGAAAGAATGTGGCGGAGTATGGCCTGGAAGACCGAATCGATCTTATTCAGTCGGATCTATTCACGGCATTGGCAGACCGCCGCTACGATCTTATTGTCAGCAATCCACCCTATGTCAATGCGGAAGCAATGGCAGCGTTGCCGGAGGAATATCGCCATGAGCCGCAAGGTGCACTTGCCAGCGGCGAGGATGGACTGAAAGCGACAAAGGTAATATTACGGGACGCAGCAAACCATTTGACCGATGATGGATTGCTCATTGTCGAAATCGGTCATAACAGGGAAACCCTGGAGCGTGCCTTTCCCGATACACCTTTTACCTGGCTGGAAACCAGTTCGGGGGATGAATTTGTTTTCCTGCTGAAGCGGAATCAGCTTCCCGGCCGTTAAGCTTTGTAACCAACCAGTTCCAGCAGGCGTCCTATCTCTTTCTCGTTCAATTCCATGGACTTTCCCCGTTTCAAACGTGAGGGCAGGTTGATAGGACCAAAACGAACCCGCATCAGGCGGCTCACCGTCATTCCCGCCGCTTCAAACATTCGGCGCACTTCGCGATTCCTGCCTTCCTTCAATATCACGCGATACCAGTGGTTGGAGCCCTCACCCCCTTCATCCGACAGGTAATCGAACTTGGCCACGCCGTCCTCCAGCTCAACCCCCGAGGTCAGCAACGTTGCCTGTTCCGCCGTCAGCCGTCCGATGATACGCACCGCGTACTCGCGCTCGACTTCGAAGCGGGGATGCATCAGTCGGTTGGCCAATTCCCCATCCGTGGTGAAAACCAGCAGCCCGCTGGTGTTGTAATCCAACCTCCCAATAGCGATCCATTTGGATGACCTCAACTGCGGCAGTTTGTCGAAAACCGACGGGCGGCCTTGAGGATCATCGCGGCTGACGATTTCCCCTTCCGGTTTATGATAGAGCATGACGCGGGGCAAACGCTGGGCGGATCTGAAGTGAATGATGCGCTTCCCTACCCTCACGACATCTCGAACGTCGATACGGTCCCCCACCTGCGCGGTCTTTCCGTTGATCGTCACCTGTCCGCTGGCGATCAATTCCTCCATTTCGCGCCTCGAACCCAATCCTGCCTGCGCCAGAATCTTGTGCAATTTCTGTGTAACGGGTTGAGTGGAGGTGGAACCTGCGCCAGAGTGCGTTGCCGAGGCTGGTTTTATCGATCCCTTCGGCCGGCTTCGTACAGGCGATTGGAGTGATTTGGGTGAGCCTGCCGGAGTTGGCGAAGCAGGAGACTTTGTGATCTTCACAGAGCGGCGTTGTCTGGCCGCATTGGGTGACTGCGATGACCTGGTTTTCATCGCAGTCCCAATTTCAAGCTTTCTGCCAATTTCCAGTTTTCCACGCTACCGAGCGCTCGGATGGCACGAGAAAAACCTGTACTGTTTGTACTGAACCCTTCGTCTTTCGGTTCGTCCTGAGCCTGTCGAAGGTCGAACAGGCTCAGGATATATCCTCCGACAGGCTTAGGACAGATTTGTCGAAGAGTGAATCGATAAAAAGGCGCAATAACATAAGATAGATAGGGCAAATATTTTCCCGAATAAACACTACTTGACTTCCCTGCGCTCGAGAACCGCCTGCGCCAGGGTACCGCTATCCACATGCTCCAGTTCCCCTCCCACTGGCAATCCCCGCGCGATACGTGTGATTTTCAAGCCCTCGTTCTGCAGCATCTCCCCGATATAATGCGCGGTAGCTTCACCTTCCACGGTAAAATTGGTAGCAAGAATGACTTCTTTCACCATATTATCCCGGGTGCGTTTCAACAGGCGATCAAGATTGACTTCCCGAGGACCGATGCCATCCAGGGGTGAGAGCCGTCCCATCAACACGAAGTACATGCCTTTGTAGCAATGCGCCTGCTCCATCATCAGCAAATCGGCAGGCATCTCCACCACGCACAACAAGGCAGAATCTCGCTGTTGAGAACTGCATAACTCGCATACCACCTCTTCGGTAAAGTTATTGCATTTTTCGCAATGCCTGACATGTTGCAGGGCGTAGTCGAGTGAATCGGCGAGACGGCGAGCACCCTCCTGGTCGCGCTGCAACAAATGATACGCCATGCGCTGTGCTGACCGGGGACCGACACCAGGCAAGCAGCGTAACGCATTGATCAGTTCGTCGAGACTACGCGGGGCGTTCACTCAAACCTAAAATTACTCAACAGGATCAGGAGTTGCGGAATCGCGTCAACCCGGAATTCACGTTAAAACGGCAGTTTCATTCCCGGAGGCAGGCCCAAACCGGAGGTGAATCCCGCCATTTTTTCCTGTGTGGTTGACTCCACTCGCCGCACCGCGTCGTTCACCGCTGCCGCAATCAAATCTTCCAGCATCTCCTTATCGTCTCCCATGAGACTGCTGTCAATGCTGACGCGCCTGACATCATAACGACACGTCATCACGACCTTCACCATACCTGCGCCGGATTGGCCCTCAACTTCTATCGAAGCCAATTTCTCCTGCATGGCTTTCATGTTCTCCTGCATCTGCTGAGCCTGTTTCATCAGGTTGCTCAAGCCACCTTTCATCATTTTTACCTCCACTATTGAATAGGTTTGATCGATGAAACGATCAGTTTTGCATCGAAATTTTCAACGAGTTCACGCACGAACGGATCGGACTCGATAGCCGCGATGGCCTGCGATTGTTTCTCCTGCTTTTCACGATTCTCCTGCTCAGCCGGACTCATACCGTTAACGATTCCCACTGAAAACTTCAGCCGCACCGGCTTACCAAGATACTCCCTCACGGCGGCTTGCAGTCTGTCCTGATAGGTCTTGTCCAGTAAATGCTTATGGAGTTCCGGTACGCAAAATTCTATTTCATCCTCGGAAAAACTCTTCACCTCGCAATATTGAGCCAACATTCTGGTCAATCCGCTCACCTTCAGTTGGCCGACTATCGTAATCCAGCTATGACTGAAAGACTCTGGGGAGCCCGGCTTTTCCGGCATCGGATCGCGCTCCGGCAAATCCGACACCAACCCTGTCGACCGCCTTGAATCACCAGTGGAATCATTCCTGGCCGTCCTCCCTTCCCTGGAGCGCCCTTCCTTTTCCATCCCTGTTCGCCCTGAGCCTTTCGTTTCCGTTCGGCCTGAGTCCTGAGCCTGTCGAAGGGTCGAAGGATATTTGCCGCTCCCTGACTTTATAGGCGAAGAACCTGGCGCTCCTCTGTCCCTGCCTGCCTCCCCTCCTCCTGACAGGAAATCCTCCGGAATGAAAGCCAGCATACGCAGCAAAGTCATGGTGAAACCTGCATACTCATCCGGCGCCCGGCCCAGGTCCTCGCGCCCGTGTATGGCAATCTGATAGAACAATTGAATATCTTCTGGCGCGAATGTTTTCGCCAACTCGAAAACCCTGTCCCGCTCAGGTTCATCGTCACCAATCGCCGCTGGCACGATCTGCGCCAGGGTCAGACGGTGCAGCAGTGTCGCCAGATCCTGCAAGGCGGCGTCGAACGAGAGACTGCGGGTTTCCATTGCATCGGCAATCGCAAGCATTCGTGCGCCGTCTCGTTGCGCCAGCGCCTCCAGCAGATCAAACAGGTACCCCTGATCGACTGCGCCAAGCATATCGCGCACACCTGCTTCTTCGATCTTTCCTTCACCAAAGGCGATGGCCTGATCCAGAATGCTCAAGGCATCGCGCATGCTGCCCTGCGCCGCGCGCGCCAATAACTGCAGGGAAGTTGCATCACAGTTTATATGCTCCTCCTCAAGAACATGCCTGAGGTGCGAGACGATCAGCGGAAACGGAATCTGCTTGAGGTTGAATTGCAGGCAGCGAGACAAAACCGTTACTGGAATCTTCTGCGGATCAGTGGTCGCAAGTATGAATTTGACATGTTCCGGCGGCTCTTCCAGCGTTTTCAGCATGGCGTTGAAAGCCGATTTGGAAAGCATATGCACTTCATCGATGATGTACACCTTGTAGCGGGCAACCGTAGGAGCGTACAGCGCGTTCTCCAGCAGTTCGCGCATTTTTTCCACCTGCGTATTGGAGGCGGCATCCACTTCGATCAGATCAACAAAACGTCCACCGTCAATTTCGATACAAGCAGAACAGATTCCGCAAGGTTCGGGGGTAACCCCGGCTTGGCAGTTGAATGCTTTCGCCAGGATGCGCGCAATAGTCGTCTTGCCGATACCGCGTGTGCCCGTGAACAGATAAGCATGATGTAAACGCTTCTGTTCGAGTGCATTGGTAAGTGCACGAACAACATGATCCTGTCCGGTCAGTTCGGAAAAACGCCGGGGACGCCATTTGCGGGCAAGGACTTGAGTCGGGGAGGACACGCTATGTCGAGAATCGAATCGGCGAAACGGTTATTTCAGATTTTCAGGCTGAGGCCGTAACTGACGGTATGAATCATTGAAGCGTGCAGTTGGGGAAGATGGTAATCGTCCGATCCACCCAACTGCACAAAAAAGGGTGGCGAGCCCGACCCCCGGCACTTGCAAAAAATAGCTGTGGCTGCTTCCTTCCGGACCTGACCAGGTTCGCTACCATGCAATGCGGGGAGGCCCGCCGTAAAGCTAAAAGAAAAAATTAAAAAAGCACAATCCTCTCAAATTGAGAAATTGTGCGTATCCGTAATTTCGATATTTTGCCCGGACTCGAAGCCCGCGTCTACTACCGTTCTTTCCAAACGACGAGTATCAGCTCAATTAAGGCTGCCTCTGGACAACATGCATCGGAATAATAGTTACGAAGGTGGTCTACCCGGATTGCCGCCGCTCGGATTTTAATTTTGCATGCGCCGCAATCTCTCTGGCCACCATCGTCAGGTCTCTGATAGAGACACCCTTACCGCTCCAAAATAGGATAAACAGTAACTGCGGAATGGCATGGGTGTATCGAGGCTACGCCAAGGAGCAAAGTCTCTATTTTCTGAGATTCTGCAGCAATGATAGCGAGACACGGATCATGATCTGATCCCTCCTCTACGCCGCTCTGGGAATTCGCAACAGAAAGGGCTGATAAGAAAAAACCCGCCGAAGCGGGTTAGATCAAGCTACTTTTCTTTGTTTTGCAGCCATTTGACGCAGATTTTTTGCCGCTTCTTTCCCCATCGACTTCATCTTTGAAGCAGCCTCTCTTAATGCTTCCCTCCTCATTGACTTCATCTTTGAAGCGGCCTCTCTCAATATCTGTTTCTTCTCCGAATCTGCAAATCGTTTCAAAATATGACGCATCAGAGGCTGGTAGCCAATTCCATACATCGAGGCGATAAGCTTAAAATCCTCAATCAAAGATTTCTCAAGTCGTATTGAGACAGGTTGCAAATGATGCTTGTCTGTCAATGCCTGCACATCCTCTGGGGCGATTGTGATACACTCTTCTGTTGCGCCAAGCTCTCTTGAATCCTGCTCCTCTTTCGTGCTCTCGATTGTCTCCCGATAACTCATGGCCCTCTCCTTTCCAGTTAATCAATAGGTTGCGATACCCTTCTGTATATACGCAACTCTTCAGTACCAGGATCGTATGCCGATTTAATCGTCAACTCCTTCTGTGTTGGCAATTAAATTGGCATATTGTTTATACAAAACGCACCAAAGTCAACCCTAATTAACCATTGTAAGCCCAAGCCGTTTCTCTTTCCCCCAACCCGCTCCAAGCGGGTTTTTTATTTCCATACGTTAAGTATTTAACGGTAAAAGCTTTCTTGTATTGTTAATCTGCCTGCTCGCTTCTTTCCTCCCTGAACGGAGAAGCGATTGCAGTAAACTCACTTCCTGGCCCGGCGTTCGTCGGGCCTTTTTAGTGGTCAAGTAATTTTAGACACCGGAATAGGCGATATTGCTGCCATTTTCCGTTCATAGATGGTGGGTCCGAAACGAGGTATTCCAGAATCCAGGCATGCTGAGGCGCTGGAAGAGAAACGAGACAATGAGGCAATGCGTGAAAGCTATTGGAAACCTGCCATGGAAAGAGCAGGAGCGAGGTACCGTCGTCTTATCAGACGCGATTTCTCGGAGCAATTGAGATGATGATCTCTGCCGGAGTCACCCATGTGGGTAGCTCAGCAGATGGGACATTCTGACTGGAGGATGATCCGGCAGATTTAGGACAGGCTTATGCCAGATGCTGGATACTGGAGAGAAAGCGGTAAAAATCTTCTCAAAAAAGCTGTAATTCCGGTGCCAAAACACATCATTTAGCACCTATTTAATCTACCGCTTTTCAGAGAAATTTCCCAAAATCAATAACCTGTTGGTTGCGGGGGCAGGATTTGAACCTACGACCTTCGGGTTATGAGCCCGACGAGCTGCCAGACTGCTCCACCCCGCGCCAGAGAAATGAGATTATAACAAGCCGGATTTATAAAGGTCAAATCTCTTTTATTATAATTATGGGACTTATGTTCGCCTTGAACTGAAGGCCTTTCGGACCTTTCGTGAAGGGAAAAGCGATCTCCTGGAAAAAACGACCGCCTTCTTCTACATACTATCATTAATTCCCATTTTCTTATGAGAGTTAGCGCACAGAGAGACAGGTAAAATAGGGGCAATATTCGACCTTGCGATCCTGCACGTTAAGTTCCGCTACTTGCTGCCTTCAGCCGTTTTGTGTCCGGATAAGCAGAAAGGGGACAGGCCGCCCGAAGGTTAAGGGGTTTAGAAAGGCGATAAGTCCTTATGAAGGTGTAGGCAATATGATTACCGAAGCTGATATTCATACAGCAAGGATTTTGATTGTTGATGATCAGGAAACAAATGTCCAGTTGCTGGAAAGCATGCTAGCCGCCGCAAACTACACGTCTGTCACCTCGACGACCGATCCGTTCAAGGTGTATGAACTGCACCGGAAAAACCACTACGATCTGATTTTGCTCGATTTGAAAATGGCCGGCATGGATGGGTTTCAGGTACTCGAAGCCCTGAAAGAAATCGAAGCAGATGGATATCTCCCTGTACTGGTCGTCACCGCCAACCCCGATTCCAAGCTGCGAGCGCTTCAGTCCGGCGCCAAGGATTTTGTCAGCAAGCCTTTTGACATGAGCGAAGTGCTCGCCCGCGTGCATAATCTGCTCGAAGTGCGGCTGCTGCATCAGCAAGCGCGCAGTTACGCAAAATCGCAGGAATTCATGGCGCTGCATGATCCGCTGACGGGACTGGCCAACAGGCGGCTTCTGGTGGAAAGAGTATCCCAGGCTATCATCCATGCAAAGCGCAACAATAGCGTTATGGCAGTCTTGTATCTGGATCTGGATGGGTTCAGGCAAATCAACAACACAATGGGTCACGATATAGGCGATCTGCTTCTGAAACTGGTCGCGGCCCGCCTGATTGCCGCAGTTCGCCAGGAAGATACCGTGGCTCGGCTCGGCGGCGATGAGTTTGTGATTTCGATGCCGCACGTAAGCAATCTCGATGGCATAAGTCGTACAGCGGAAAAAGTAATAAAAGCACTGTCACAACCTTACAGCATTCAGGGAAATACCATCACCCTGACCGCAAGTGCTGGTGTCGGGATTTTTCCTGATAATGGCAAAGATGCGAAAACCCTTTTCAAGAATGCGGATGCTGCCCTGCTGGAAGCAAAGCAGGCGAACAAAAATACTTATCGAATTTCAGAACGAGTAAACGCCTAGCGTTCAGCCCCGTTTCCGCCATTATTGCTGTGTCGCCGCAAATCTCCCATATTTTGCTGAAATCAGGACATTTATCGGAAAACAACGTTCTGTTTCTGCTCGCCGGGAAAATATAATAATGACTGGCTCAAAAAAAGAAGAATCAGTTTTTTCGTGCCTGTTCATCTATCTATAAGGCGGGCAGGTTACGAGCAGGGGAAAATGATGAAACCGGTTAACGGGAACAAACAGGATAAAAATAATGATCAACAAACCTGACACTCTGAACGCTAAAATCCTGATCGTGGATGATCAGGAGGCCAACGTCCGGCTGCTTGAACAGATGCTGGGCGACGCGGGTTATAAAAACATTACCTCAACGATGGAACCGCGTGAGGTCAGCGACCTCTATCGGCAGAATCGTTACGATCTCATTCTTCTTGATCTGTATATGCCTGGAATGGATGGTTTTCAGGTATTGGAAGCGCTAAAGAAAATTGAACGGGAAAGTTATCTTCCAGTACTCGTAATCACTGCGCAACCGGGTCATAAGTTGCGGGCGCTGCAAGCAGGAGCAAAAGATTTTGTCAGCAAGCCGTTTGACCTGATTGAAGTTCAGACCCGTATTCAAAATATGCTGGAAGTGCGCCTGCTGTATAAGCAGTTGGAGGATTACAATAAAAGGCTGGAACAAACGGTGGCGGAGCGAACCGCGGAGCTGCGTGAAAGTGAAGCCAGATTTCGCCGTCTCACGGAACTGGCTTCTGACTGGTACTGGGAACAGGATGAAAAGGGAAATTTCACCAAAGTTTATGGTCCCGTCCTGGATATGCTGGGGATTAAAGTCGACCACTTGATGGGGGAATCCAAGGGACATAATGGAACGCGCTGGAACGAAGCGGAGTATTCAGTTTTCAAGGCAAATATTGCGGCAAGACGGCCTTTTATCGATTTTATCTACAGACGGACCAAGCCGGATGGGTCGACACAATATCTGATGGTCAGCGGTGAACCCATGTTCGATTCTTCCGGCCGCTTCACTGGCTATCGGGGTATTGGCAAGGACGTCACCGACAGCGTGCATGCAAGCCAAGCTTCACAATAACTGTTCAACCCTTATGAGCCTTTTCGGTGAGACGTAACCTTCCGTTGAAATTTCTCCCAGTCCAAGGAATCGCTGCCCCTTGTCATACAACCGCACCTGTCTTCCTGGTGAGAGGCTTTCCCCTGCCGAGTGACTGGGGATTGCGCGTCCCTGGAGCAGAGATAAAGCCGCGGCGGAATCCACAATAACCGCGGGAAAAGACCTCAGGAGACTATCGGCTGACAGCAGGCAGGAATCCCGTTGAGATGGCGGCATAGCTTCGAGTGCAGTCAGTGTATGTGCCTGCGGCAAATCAAAACCGCCCAGTGCGCTTCGGCACAATGCGGTAAGATAAGCACCACCGCATCCCAGCGCACGTCCCAGGTCCTCTGCCAGCGTACGAACGTAGG
This sequence comes from Nitrosospira sp. TNL300, assembly GCF_055385915.1. Classification (NCBI taxonomy): domain Bacteria; kingdom Pseudomonadati; phylum Pseudomonadota; class Betaproteobacteria; order Nitrosomonadales; family Nitrosomonadaceae; genus Nitrosospira; species Nitrosospira sp. TNL300. Next base: position 2,145,836 of record NZ_AP041005.1, read on the forward strand.
TACCGCTCCCGCATGTCACCCGCATGCGTATTTCATTGCCTTGATACGCCTCGATACTCAAGTCGTGGATCGTTATCTCACGTGGCTGCCGTTCGATTTCCACTCCTGCTCTGGCAAAGGTATACATGGGTTTCCCGCGGTGCTTGATTGCGCTGTACATGGGCGGCACTTGCGTAATTACGCCGATAAAGCTTTTGCGTACTGTCTCGATCTTCTCCCATGCCAGATCCACGCATTGAGGTTCCGCACCGGCAGCAATTGAAATCTCCCCCTCTGCATCACCGGTCGTACTCATATAGCCAAGTCTCAGCGTGGCTTCATATGTCTTGTCCGCACCGAGCAGCGCCGATGAAAATTTGGTGGCTTCTCCGAAGCAGATGGGCAGCAAGCCTGTCGCCATCGGGTCAAGCGTACCGGTATGGCCGGCCTTATGAGCGGAAAAAATGCGTTTGGCGGTCTGCAGGGCCTGGTTGGAAGAGAAACCGGAGGCTTTATCGAGCAGCAGCACGCCGCTGATATGCCGCTTGGTACTTGCGGACATTTGAGCTATGGGGTCTCGGAGCTAATCTGAATCCCGGCAGTTACTATCGAAGGTAGAGCGGGATTTGCAGATAGCGCTGGGAACTGCCATCGATCATGATGGGTCCGGTGATATCCCGCTCCGGTCATGCAGCTTGCGGGAGTAGCTGCATGAATTCGACCGGATATAAGCGTGATAAACAATTCAGGTGTTGTCAGCTTCTTTTTCAGAACGGTCGGAAGCCACGGCTTCATCTATCAGTTGCGACAGGCGGACTCCACGTTCGATGGATTCATCATAAATGAAATGCAGTTGCGGTATGACACGTAGCTTCAACCGATGCAGCAATTGGCCGCGCAAAAAGCCCGCGGCATTTTCCAGCCCGTTCTGGACGAGAAAGTTGTCGCTTTCACTATGCAGCGTGGTATAGAAAACTTTCGCGTGGGCATAATCCTGACTCACCTCGACACCGGTCAAGGTAATCATGCCTATGCGCGGGTCCTTGAGTTCATTGCGTATCAGATCGGCCAACTCACGCTGAATCTGATCGGCAATCCGCAACGTGCGGGAATAATCTTTGGGCATAAAACTTCAATGCGGAGCTTTCGCCCCGCTTACAGAGTCCGCGCGATTACCTGGATTTCGTAGGCTTCCAACTGGTCGCCCACCTGGATGTCGTTAAAGTTCTTGAGTGACAGGCCGCACTCGAAACCTGCCCTCACCTCTTTCACATCATCCTTGAAGCGCTTCAACGAATCCAGTTCTCCGGTATGGATCACCTGTCCATTGCGTATCACTCTCACGAGCGAACCACGCCTGACAAGCCCCTCCTGCACAAAGCAACCCGCCACAGCGCCCACTTTGGAAATGCGGAATACTTCGCGAATCTCCAGCAACCCGGTGATATTCTCCTTGCGCTCAGGCGCCATCATGCCGGAAAGTGCAGCCTTGATCTCATCCACAGCTTCGTAAATGATGCTGTAATAGCGCACATCCACTCCGGCAGAGTTGATGAGCTTGCGCGCGACCGCATCCGCACGGCTGTTGAAGCCAATGACAACTGCTTTGGAAGCCAATGCGAGATTGATGTCCGATTCTGTAATCGCGCCCACCCCGCTATGAATGATGTTGACCTTCACCTCGTCAGTGGAAAGTTGCTGCAGCGCGTGCGCCAGGGCCTCGTAAGAACCTTGTACGTCGGCCTTGATAATAAGTGAAAGGATTTTTACTTCTCCCCTCTGCTCGAACACGTTCTCCAGTTTGGCTGCCTGCTGCTTTGCAAGCTTTACATCGCGGAACTTGCCTTGGCGGAAGAGGGCAATTTCACGCGCCTTGCGCTCATCCGTCAGAGCCACCACCGATTCTCCGGCTACGGGAACCTCCGATAAACCCTGGATTTCAACCGGAATGGAAGGTCCTGCCTGCTCCACCTGTTTGCCGTTCTCATCCAGCATGGCCCGCACCCGGCCATAAGCCGCGCCCGCCAGCAATACATCCCCGCGCTTCAAGGTACCGGATTGAACAAGCATGGTTGCGACCGGACCGCGCCCTTTATCCAGCCGTGATTCGATCACGATTCCCTTTGCCGGCGCATCCTTCGGCGCCTTGAGTTCCAGAACTTCAGCCTGGAGCAGTACGCTTTCCAGCAGATCATCGATGCCTTGACCGGTCTTCGCCGAAACTTCGACAAACATGGTTTCACCGCCCCAATCTTCCGGCACCACTTCCTGTGTCACGAGTTCCTGACGAATCCGCTCGGGATTGGCTTCCGGTTTGTCGATTTTCGTCATTGCCACTACGATCGGCACCTTCCCCGCCTTGGCATGATGTATTGCTTCAGCCGTCTGCGGCATTACTCCGTCATCCGCCGCCACAACCAGTATGACCAGATCGGTAACCTTGGCTCCCCGCGCACGCATGGCCGTAAACGCCTCATGCCCCGGTGTATCCAGGAACGTAACCATGCCCCTTTCAGTCTCGACGTGATAGGCCCCGATATGCTGGGTGATGCCACCTGCTTCGCCGCTTGCCACTCGTGTGCGGCGAATGTAATCCAGAAGCGAAGTCTTGCCATGGTCCACATGGCCCATTACCGTAACGACCGGTGCACGTGCCTCCATTTTCAATTCGGAAGGCGCGATCTCGGTATCAGCCAGGAAGGCTTCAGGACTATCGATCGCGGCATATTTGGCGACGTGACCCAGCTCCTCCACCACGATCATGGCAGTTTCCTGATCCAGCATCTGGTTGATGGTCACCATGTTGCCCATTTTCATCAGAGCCTTGATGACCTCGGCCGCCTTGATGGACATTTTCTGCGCGAGCGCCCCGACGGAAATGGTTTCGGGTACCAGCACCTCATGGACCACCGGCTCGGTCGGCGCTGAAAAAGCATGAAGAGCGGACTCCTCGGAAGTTCTGCCATGTTTATCCTTGCGCGCGCGCCAACCGCCTTTTGCTCCGGTCAGATCGCCCCTGGTCTTGAGACCACGCTTCTCGACCTTCTCTTCCTTCCAGACAACCTGCTTTGCGGGTTTCTTTTTCTTATCCGCCTTCTCTTCCGGCTTCACTACCGGCTTATGCAAGGTACCTTCGGTAGAGGCGGGCTGCGACGCAGCTGCTTCCGCTTCCCCAGGCGCCACCGTTGCCGCCGGGGCTGCCGGGGCTGTCGAAGGAGTTTCAGTCGCAACCGGCGCCGCCTCGGGCCCGCCTACAGGAGCAGCAACCGTCGCCGGGGGCGTTGCAGGTTCTTCGGACTCTTTGATCTCCACAACCGGAGGCCTTTCACGCAGCCTTTTTTCCCGCAACTCGGCAGCCTGGCGCGCAATCAATTCAGCCTGCCGCCTTGCCTCCTCCTGCCGCAATGCCTGCTGCGCCGCATCGATGACAGGGGTTCGCACCGGAGGCACAGAAGGAGCGGAAGGTGCGGAAGGTGCGGAAGGTGCAGCGGTTTCAGCCGTTTTCCGTTCGGCTGTCAAATCGCCTTTTACAAATACGCGCTTCTTGCGCACTTCCACCTGGATGCTGCGTGGCTTACCGGTGCTATCTGCCTTCTTGATTTCCGAAGTCTGTCTACGCGGCAGGGAAATCTTGCCCTTCTCCTCCTTGGCGCCATGAATCTTGCGCAGATACTCGAGAAGCTGCGTTTTGTCCTTCTCCGTCAGGCTATCCTCGGTCATGTGCTTGCGCACACCGGCGGCCTGCAACTGCTCCAGCAGCACGGTGGGAAGCACGCCAAGTTCACTCGCAAATTGCTCTACATTCATTTGAGACATTAATTACCTTCAGTCGGCTATGCTCTATCGGCCTGGGCAAACCACGGGGCACGTGCCGCCATGATCAACTGCCTGGCCCGTTCAGTATCCATCTCGACCATTTCCACCAGATCATCCACGGCCAGGTCGGCCAGGTCTTCCTGGGTGCTTACTCCTTTAGCCGCAAGTTCACGCGCGGTCTGGCTGTCCATGCCTTCCAGCGCGAGCAGGTCTTCCGCAATGTGCTCCACTTTTTCCTCGCTCACGATGGCCTCGGTCAACAACGCGTTGCGAGCCCGATTGCGAAGCTCGTTGACGGTCTGTTCGTCAAATGCCTCGATCTCCAGCATTTCGCTGAGCGGCACGTAGGCCACTTCTTCCAGGGTAGTAAAACCTTCCTGCGCCAGAATGTCCGCCACTTCCTCATCCACATCCAGTTTTTCCATGAAGAGCTGGCGCAAAACCGAGAATTCCTCTTCATTTTTTGCCTGCGACTCTTCCATCGTCATGATGTTGAGCTCCCAGCCCGTCAATTCCGAAGCCAGCCGGACATTCTGACCCCCACGTCCGATCGCCTGGGCAAGGTTGCCTTCGTCCACGACAATGTCCATGCTGTGTTTCTCTTCATCCACCAGAATGCTGCTGATCTCGGCAGGAGCCAGTGCATTGATTACGAATGTGGCGGGGTCATCCGACCAGAGGATGATGTCTACCCTCTCACCCGCCAGTTCGCCGGTCACCGCCTGGACTCTGGAACCTCGCATTCCTACGCAGGTGCCGATCGGGTCCACCCGCTGATCATTCGACTTCACTGCGATCTTCGCACGCGAACCAGGATCACGCGCTGCCACCTTGATCTCCAGCAAGCCCTCCTCGATCTCAGGCACTTCCAGCTCAAACAGCTTTATCAGAAATTCCGGCACGATTCTTGACAGGATTAACTGCGGACCTCTCGTGGTACGGTCGATCCTGTGCAAGTAAGCGCGCACTCTATCCCCGACACGCAGATTTTCCTTGGGGATCATCTGATCACGCGGCAATATGGCTTCCACCCTGCCGGATTCGATAATCGCGTTTCCGCGTTCCATGCGCTTGATGGTCCCCGTAACCATATATTCCTTGCGCTCGAGAAAATCGTTCAGGATCTGCTCGCGTTCGGCATCACGGATTTTCTGGAATATCACCTGTTTTGCCGCCTGGGCGCCGATGCGGCCGAATTCCACCGGTTCCAGGATCTCTTCGATATATTCGTCAAGCTTGATTTCAGGATCTTGCTGCAATGCCCCGCTCAGCGATATCTGACGGGCGGGGTCCTCCACCGCATCGTCTGCCACCACCTGCCAACGGCGCAAGGATTGATAGTCTCCTGTCTGGTGGTCGATCGATACGCGCACGTCAGCGTCCTCGTTAAAACGCTTTTTCGTGGCGGACGCCAATGCAAGTTCAAGTGCCGCAAAAACAATGTTCTTCTCGACATTCTTTTCGCGCGCCAGTGCATCCACCAATAGCAAAACCTCGCGGCTCATGTTATCTCCAGCCAGTTACTCATAATTACAGTTTCGGAACGAGGCGAACCTTCTCAAGGTTATTGAGTTCAAGATCCAGCATTTTTCCATCTACTTCCAGTTTTAAAATCCCGTCCTTCACTTCGCGCAAAATGCCGACAAAATTTCTTTGCCCCTGTAACGCCACCCGCAGCCTGAGTTTAACGGACTCTCCCGCAAAGCGGATAAAATCCGCTGTCTTTTTCAGAGGCCGGTCGAGGCCCGGCGAGGATACTTCCAGCCTGTCATAATCCACGTTCTCGACGGCGAGAAGCCGGCTCAGATGATTGCTGACAGTCACGCAGTCATCCACGTTCACACCATCGGGCTTGTCGATGAATACCCGCAACAGCTTTCCCCCTGGCGACCGCTCCAGGTCAACCAGTTCATAACCCAGTCCTGCAAGGGTCGGTTCGAGCAATTCGTACAGATCCATAGTGCTGATACAAACAAAAAATGGGCTGAAAGAAGCCCATCGTTATTGTTCTATTTTAACAAACATTTATGATCGGGGAAATAGGAACTGAGTTCCGCTTTCATGATCAACTGACAAAAAATCTGTCAAAAAGTTTTTTCTGCCAACATGTTATAGAAAAAAAACGGCAAGCCTGCAAGGGCGGAGCGCAATACGCGGATTTGCCATCGGCATGCATAAAGGGCGGATCGGTATGAAAAAACTTATTACGAAAAGCGCCGAATGATACAATTTAACAGCCGAAACAGAAACAAAAATATTCAGGGAGGTAGCTGTGGCGACGATTCAATCCATCCTCAATGAAACACGAACCTTTACACCCTCCGCTTCGTTCGTGGAACAGGCGAATATATCCGGGAAAGAATATGATGCCCTTTGCGCAGAGGCTGAAAAGGACGAGACAGCGTTCTGGGCCAGACTGGCGCGGGAGCACATTTCCTGGCACAAACCATTTACCCGCGTGCTGGATGAAACCAATCATCCGTTCCTCACCTGGTTCGATGACGGAGAACTGAATGTTTCATACAATTGTCTCGATCGCCACCAGGCCACCCAGCCGGACAAGGTTGCACTTATTTTCGAGGCGGATGATGGCGCCGTTACGCCCTGCACCTACCAGGATCTCTACCGCCGCGTATGCCAGTTTGCAAATGGTCTCAAGTCACTGAATATCAGGAAAGGTGATCGCGTCGTTATCTATATGCCGATGAGTATTGAAGCGGTAGTGGCAATGCAAGCCTGCGCGCGCATAGGTGCGACACATTCAGTCGTGTTCGGCGGCTTCTCCGCCAAAAGCCTGCATGAACGGATTATTGACACAGGTGCGGTAGCCGTGATTACTGCGGACGAGCAATGGCGCGGCGGCAAGATCAACCATCTGAAAGCCGTTGTCGAAGATGCGCTTGGCAGAGGTGGGTCGGATTCGGTGAAATCCGTCGTAGTCTACCAGCGGGGCAGTGGTGACCTGCAGCTGCACGCCAATCGCGACATCTGGTGGCATGATCTCATCCGGGATCAGAGCGAGACCTGCGAGCCCGAATGGGTGAACGCCGAGCATCCCCTATTTACGCTCTACACCTCCGGTTCCACCGGCAAACCAAAAGGCGTGCAACACTCTTCCGCGGGCTTTCTGCTGGGCGCCATCACGAGCATGCAATGGATTTTCGACTACAAACCCTCCGATATCTTCTGGTGCACAGCCGACGTAGGCTGGGTCACGGGACACACCTATGTGACTTACGGTCCGCTCGCCGTTGGCGCGACCCAGATCATATTCGAAGGCGTTCCTACTTATCCTGATGCGGGCCGCTTCTGGAAAATGATCCAGGATCATAAGGTGACCACGTTTTATACAGCACCCACTGCCATCCGCTCGCTTATAAAACTCGGGCCTGATCTGCCGAAACAATATGATCTTTCCTCGTTGCGCCTGCTCGGTTCAGTGGGCGAACCGATCAACCCGGAAGCCTGGATGTGGTATTACACGACCGTTGGCCAATCCCGCTGTCCGTTGGTGGATACCTGGTGGCAAACCGAAACAGGCGCTCACATGATCGCCCCCACACCTGGAGCAGTAACGCTCAAACCCGGTTCCTGCACTTTGCCGCTTCCCGGTATCAAGGCCGGTATCGTGGATGAAGCGGGGCATGATGTACCGGTCGGCAAAGGTGGTTTTCTCGTGATCAAGCGCCCGTTTCCTTCCCTGGCCCGCACGTTGTGGGGTGACCCGGAACGCTTCAGAAATACTTATTTTCCGGAAGAGCTTGGCGGTAAATACTATCTCGCGGGAGATTCAGCTCACTGCGATGCAGACGGCTATTTCTGGATCATGGGGCGCATCGACGATGTGCTGACTGTTTCCGGTCACCGTTTAGGGACAATGGAAATCGAATCGGCACTGGTAGCGAGTCCCCTGGTTGCTGAAGCCGCGGTGGTAGGCAAGCCGGACGAAATCAAAACCGAGGCTATCGTGGCTTTTGTGGTATTGAAAGGTGCGCGTCCGAAGGCGGAGGACGCTCATCGCATTGTCCAGGAGTTGCGCAATTGGGTATCGCAGGAGATCGGTCCCATCGCCAGGCCTGATGAAATCCGGTTTGGGGATAACCTGCCGAAAACCAGATCCGGCAAAATCATGCGCCGGTTGCTGCGTACGCTCGCAAGGGATGAGGAAATAACCCAGGATGTATCCACTCTGGAAAACCCGGCGATACTTGAACAATTGAAACAGGTGGTAGCGTAGTTGGGGAATCTGCGTCTCGGCCAGTTGCATGATGGCGCGCGATCTTCGGACGCCGAGCCTGGAATGACTTCATCGCCCTCTATTTTGCCTCCGCACATTTCCCATCTTCCCGGCCTCACTGATTATGAAAATGGCATCAGCGCCATTGATGCCGATTATTTGCGCCCCGGGCTGGCTGCAATTCACCTGATTGTGGAAAACGGCAAAGCTGCGCTGGTGGACACCGGAACTTCATCTTCCGTTCCCGGTGTACTGGAAGTGCTGCAGAAAAAGAATCTGGCTCCCGCAGATGTGGCATACATATTTGTTACTCATATCCATCTCGATCATGCGGGAGGTGCGGGAGAATTCATGCGCCATCTCCCTAACGCCAAACTGGTAGTGCATCCGCGTGGCGCTCGCCATATGGTAGACCCGGCGCGTCTTGTCGCCAGCGCGATGACCGTCTACGGCGAAGCGGAATTCAAGCGCATGTACGGGGATATCCGTCCGATAGATGCGAGCAGAATCATCGAGGCGCCGGATGAATTCAGGCTGGATTTCAACGGCAGGCCGCTACTGTTTCTCGATACGCCGGGACATGCGCGTCACCACTACTGCATCTTCGACGAGCAAAGCAATTCCTTTTTCACCGGCGACACATTCGGCCTTTCCTATCGGGAATTCGATGTCGATGGCATGGAGTTCGTGTTTCCGACGACCACTCCCGTGCAGTTCGACCCCGTTGCGGCGCATGCCTCACTGGATCGGCTCATGAGCTACAACCCGTCTTACGCCTTTCTCACGCATTATGGCCGCATCGCGCATCTTCCGCGCCATGTGAAGGAACTGCATGACCTGATTGACGCGCACGTGTCGATCGCCAGGAAGCTGCGCAACGTGCCTGACAGGCATGCAGCGTTGGTAGGTGAACTTGGCGAGCTGTTGTTGCGCCGGATCGTCGCCCACGGCTGTAAATTACCGGAGGAAGAGATTCGTAACCTGCTGCGCCTGGACGTCGAGCTGAATGCGCAGGGCTTGGAAAACTGGCTGGATCATTCCGAGGGGAAAGGTTGAACCGCACCACTCAGACAGCTGCTATATTAACGGCATGAGGAGAGGATAATAAAAAGCGGATGGCTATGCGCTTCCCACTTCCATCTGCCTCACCCTCTCAAAAAAACAAACCGCTGCCGCAGCCGCGGCATTCAGTGACTCCGCACCCCCCGGCATGGGGATAGTAATCCGTTCATGGGCAGCCTCAAGCAGCTCATCCGTCAGACCGGCACCCTCGTTCCCGAACAAGAAGGCTACCGGCCCGGTCAATCGCATCTGGTAAAGACTTTTTTTCGCACCCAGTATGCTTGCAATCACCTTGCCTCTGAACGCCCGCGCAATTTCTGCCAGGTTGGCACCTTCGTGTACTCGAACAAGGAAATGAGCGCCCATGGCGGCACGAAGCGTCTTCGGCGACCAGGCGTCGGCACAGCCGTTGGAAAGATAAACATCGCTCGCACCCGCCGCGGCGGCGGAACGCAGTATGGAGCCTACATTGCCAGGGTCCTGTATCGCTTCGAGCAATACCCAGAAGCTTTCTGCCTGCCCTCTCTTTTGCATGGGAATGGCTTCAGGAGAAGGGATCGGTACCACAGCCATGAGGCCGGTTGCAGTCTTTACTGTGGAAACTTCGCGGAATAACGAGTCCGGCAGAACCATCACTATCGCTTCCCGGTTGGCGCCGCCGCCTTTTGTCACCTGCGTCACTTTTGTTACTTTTTCCAGCAGGAACCGGATTTCCGGATTTTCACGCCCGGTTTCGCTCACGACCAGCTTTTCTGGCTCTCCCAGCGCAAAATAAGCTTCAACCAGATGAATGCCGTCAAGGAGTGTCAATCCCGCAATTCGCCGTTGCCGGGATGATTCCTGCAGTTTAACCAGTTCTTTAAAGGTGGGATTATCGCGAGAAGTAATAAACTTCATTGAGGAGTGGAGTTATCGGCGAAGCCCGCCATCGCCCTCCCCGTTTCCGAACCCATCTCGAACGGTTCCATGGGGATGGCCTGGTACCTGACTTCCAGAATCTCCAGTTCTTCCGTTCCCCCGGGCGCATGTAATGTCACCACATCCCCTTCGCGCGCTTTGATCAATGTACGCGCCAGCGGCGAAACCCAGCTTATGTAGCCCCTGGTGGTATCGATCTCATTCACACCGACGATGGAAACCGTTTTCTCCTCGCCTTTCTGATTGGCATAGGTAACGGTGGCACCAAAAAATATCCGTGTTTCATCTTCCCGGGGCGTGGATGGATCGATGATTTCCGCCATATCCAGTCGTCTGGTGAGAAAACGAATGCGCCGGTCGATTTCGCGCAGGCGCTTTTTGCCATAGATATAATCCGCGTTCTCCGAACGGTCGCCGTTTGCGGCGGCCCAGGAAACCGTTGCGGTTACCTGGGGACGTTCCCTGTTCATCAACCACAAAAATTCGTCCATCAGCCGCTTATGCCCCTCCGGAGTGATGTAATTTTTTGTGTCGGAAGGTAATGACGGCAGAGCATCCTCGTTGCCTTCTTCGTCAAGGTCGTCAGGCCCGCTTTCCCTGGTAAATGCCTTGCTCATGCTTATTCATTCAATCTCATTCAATCGATCAGCAATCGGATCTGGTCTTGTGACAGACAGGCGTAATGCCCGTACCTGTTTGACCAGATCCAGACCAGAAATCCAGACTCCCAACTGTTTTCGCGATGTTTTTACACCTCGTCCAGCATTCTCCGCGCTTCTTCCGCAGCCCCAAGCAATCCGACTTTTGGATTCATCACCACATGTACCGGAATTTCCTCCATTAGCCCGGAAAAGCGTCCCTTGTCGCGAAAGGCTTTCATGAAACCGCCTTCTCTCAATTTGTCGATAATTTTTGGCGCAATCCCTCCCGCCACATACACACCACCACGGCACAGGCCCGTCAGGGCCAGATTGCCGGCGTATGCCCCGTAAACCTCGACAAATAAATCCATTGCTTTCACTGCTAGCGGATGCTTGTGGTTGAAGGCGAGATCGGATATACGAGCGGCATCATCTTCATCCAATTGCAGGGGCATCCGTTCGCGGCTGTCACCCGATTCTTCCTGCAGAAAACGAAAAACATTTGTCAGTCCCGGTCCGGAGAGTATCCGCTCGACCGATACGTGACCCAACCGTTTTCGCAGATGATGCAACAACCGATCCTGCAACTCATTCGCTGGCGCAAAATCAATATGTCCGGCCTCAGTGGGCAGTGCTGAGTAGCGTCCATCTTGCCATGTGAGCCATGCCACTCCCATGCCCGTACCCGCACCCAGCACGACTCGCATCCGCTCGGCATAAGACTGACCGCCCTGCAGTGTCAGCAGGTCGTTTTCCGGTAGGCTACCCACCCCCGATGCCACGGCTGCGAAATCATTGATGAGTTTGAGCTTGGGAATAGAAAATTCCGAGGAGAGCGCCGCGGAGTTCATTACCCACGGCAAATTTGTGACAGCCACTTCCTGCCTGGCAATTGGCCCCGCTACCGCGAAACAGGCGCTCACAGGATTGCCATCGGTATCGAGCGTGGAGATTTCATTCATAAAGTCCCGGAGCATATCCGAAAAACTCGAATAGGCCGAGCTCTCATAGCGCTGTTCACAGCGTACCCGGACATTGCCGTCTTTCAGTTCTGCCGCCTGCAGCAAGGTCTTGGTTCCGCCAATGTCACCACTGATGAAATATTCGTTCACGATTCACTCCATCGCTGTGCAGGGTTCTGACGATAAAACAGCGCGAGCTGTTCATATACTGCCGGGAAATGTATTCTGACAGAGAGAGGCATTTCGAAAAAAGCTTCACTGATTACCGCGAAGAATTCTGCCGGACTCTCGGCCGCATAAGGGTCTATTTCCATCACCTCCCCCTCGTCGATACTCCTGCAAAAATCCATATAAGCTTTACTGAACGTTTCACTCCATGCCTGCTGGCTCATGTCCGGATGTATGGGAGGAAAACCGTTGGCCTCCCCATTCAGCATATCCAGCTTGTGGGCGAATTCGTGTATGACGACATTGTATCCTTGGCTGATCCCGGTTCCTGCCATAGCAGCCGCCGTATCTTCCCAGGAGAGAATCACCGGTCCGCCCAGCCAGGATTCGCCGGAGGCAGGCTCCACTGCATGATGCACGATGCCGTCCTCGTCCACATATTCGTAATCGCGAATAAATTCACCTGGATAAACGATGATTTCTACCCAGCCATCGTAATAATCGAGATCGAGATTCAGGATCAGAATGCATGCCTGTGCAGCGATCAGTACGCGCATTTCGTCGGTGATCACCAGCCCGTGGGCGCCGCTGACTTGCTTGACGTGGAGAAACAGTATGACGCATTCCCGTAAGCGCTCGAGCTCAACCGCATCGAGCGCACGCAGGAATCGCAGGTGTGCTATCGCGTTCTGCCAGATATCATCGGGGACGGATTGATTCTCGATGATACGGCGGCGATACCAGGTTTTGATGTTCGAGAGCATGGGGGATTCTGGATGTATCCTCCTGCATGTGATGCCCGCCGGGATTTATCTGGAAGCTTCCTCGTCCGTCGGTTCCATCACTGGCGTTTCCATTTCCAGTTGAGGCGGCTCGAGATCCACAGCCTCTATGCGGGCAAAACGTTGGCTTATCTTCCGGCTTGAAACATGCACCTCTTCCACGTCCTGATTGGCCTGGCGGATATGGTCTGCAAGTTTTTTCATGCGCTCGTCAAAGCGTGCAAAATCCTTGCCCAGCCTGGACAGTTCGTTCTTGATGATGTGTACCTGCTCGCGGGTTTCGATATCCTTGAGCACGGCGCGCGCGGTATTCAGTACCGCCATCAGGGTGGTAGGCGAAACTATCCAGACCTGCTTCTGCATGGCGTAGTCGACTATGTCCGAATGGTAGGCATGAATTTCGGCGAAAACAGCCTCCGCGGGAACGAACATCACCGCCCCGTCACAGGTTTCAGGTGGCAGGATATATTTGCCGGCAATGTCATCCACATGTTTTTTCACGTCTGCCTTGAACTGCTTCTGGGCCAGGGCACGGCTCGTTTCATCCGTATGACGATCGAACATGCGATGAAAATTTTCCAGCGGAAATTTTGAATCCACCGCGACCATTCCCGTTGGAGGTGGCAGCTTCAGCACGCAATCGGCGCGGCCGCCGTTGGAAAGCGTATGCTGCATTTCGTAAGCAGAGGGCGGCAGGATATTGCGAACCAGCGCCTCCAGTTGCACTTCGCCAAATGCACCGCGCGAGCGTTTGTCGCCCAGGAGTTCCTGCAGGCTCACCATATTGGTGGTCAGGCTGTCGATCTTTTTCTGGGCTTCATCGATTGTCGCAAGCCGCGTCATGACGCTGGTGAAAGTCTCGTTGGTTTTCCTGAACCCTTCGTCGAGACGTTCCGCCACCCGTCCACTGATCTGGTCCAGCCGCGCTTCCACCGTTCCCCGCAGTTGATCGGAATTCCTGCCCAGGACTTCGGAAAGCCGGTTGCCCTGGTTTGACAGTCCTTCATGCAAATCCTTGAGCATGTCGCGATGCTTGTCTTCCATCAGCCTTGCCTGCTGTCCTAGCAGTTCGCGCACCATGGTCGAGAGCATGCCTAGCCTGATCACCAGGTAGGCCATGGTGACAAGCAGAATCGCGGCAGCAGTAATGATCAGCAGGTAGTCTTGCATTATTTTCTGAAGTATACCGGAGAATGGTCTTTATCTGCCTGCTTTTACTGATCAGGAGAAAAACCATCGGTTGCCCTGGAAAGGCATTCCATCAGGCAGCGGACCGAAACCTGGAAATCGGAATCGGTGACTGAGCATAGTATGTAGCATGCTGCATTTTCCAGTGCTCCAGAAGTTATCTTGCACGACCGGCTTGATACAATTCGCTTTGCATCTGGAGCTTCCGCCATCTCTCCTGGCGCTGCTTGGAGCGCTCCTCGTAGCTGCTCAATCGCTGCTTGCTTTCATGGCTTTTCTCGGCCCGCTCCTTCCGCGCCTTCCTGCCCGCCCGACGCCTGCTCTCCACAGATCTTTCCTCTCCCGCGGCATCTTTCGGTCTAACCTCCTCTGAAGCCTCTTCCCATGGGCGCGATTCTCTTGGATTCGGCTGCAAGGGTTTCGTCTCCAACGGATTGGCGGCCCACGGACGCGCTTCCCAGGGCTTTGGCTCGCCGCTTTCCTTCCCGCGCTGTTTTGTCTGGGTTTTCTGAGGCCCTGGCTTTCCCCACGGATTATCGTCAGATGCCGCAGCGGGCTGTACGATCAACATCGCAAAACCGAGCAACACCATCAATCGGGTAAAACATATGTTCATATTCCATTACCCCCTTTCAAAAGGTAACAATCCAATCATCGTTTATATCAGCCGCCCCTGTTGCGCAGGATAAAAAATTTTCAGGCCATCCGTCTGCGCCCATGGAGTCAGTGAATGCGGTTTTCGTCCGTGGCTATCGATGATGTCTTCCACCCGCACGCCACGGACGACAAGCGCGTCCGCAATCAATGAACGATGGCATCGCCAGGGAACGGCTTCGGCGCACATCAATGCGCAACGGTCATGCGCAGCGAGCTCGATAACGCGGTTCACATTTTCCACAAATTCCTGAGTTTGCATATAGTCCGCATAGCCACGGAAGGATGCATTGCGCCAGCCCTCATTGATCGAATCCTTGTGCGCATGTCGAAGCCCACCCAGACCGGGTAAATGAGTGTACTTGATACCCACTGCTCGCAGAGAGTCCGGCAGGGTTTCCTTGTTGAACTGGGGATTATGTCGCGAACGCGGTACGGTTCGTACATCGAGCAGGTGTGTAACTTCGTTTTTTTTCAACAGATTGACGAATTCCTCAAGCGGATGGGTGGAATGTCCGATGGTGCATATCAAGGGCTCTGCATCGAAGGAATCTTTCATGCTGTTCGCGGTGGCTTCCATAGGAGCGCTAAAAATCCAGTCTGTAGTAGACCCCCACACCGGGAAGGTACGATCTGGATTAAATCCGGCTTGTTAGGGCCTGTTTTGTGATGAATCAGCCGATATTGCTTGCTATCGCTATTGCCCCGCCACTGTCATAGGTGAAAAAACACACCCGAAGCGGGAGGCGCTGAGTTTCACGTCCGCCCGTGCCCACGCCTTATTGAAACGCTGTTCAACCAGCGCCGCCCGCTCGTTTTTGCCCTGTGCGCGCAGAGCTTGCAACAGGCCATAAAGCGCCCATCCATTATTGCGATTGCGCCGCAAGTCTTCCCAGTATACTGTCTCGGCTTCGGCGGGATGACCTGCTTCGAGCAACAGGGCTCCCAGCGTCAATCGCGGGGGCGCCTGCCATTCCGGCGGCTCGGTGTAAGCCAGCGAATCCTCGAGACGAACCGCCTGCTCCAGATACGCAATGGCGGAATCGAACTGTCCGCGCGCAGCGGCAATCTCGCCGGCGAGGACCGCGGGACCGATGCTCAAAACCGAGCGCGCCGTGTTGACGGAAAGAAGTCTCCCATCGAGCGAGTCATCCTTCATGATCCTCCGTAAAGCAGCCAGCTCCTGCTCAGCCTGGGGCAACTGCCGCTTGGCGACAAAGGCAAGGCCGCGGGCATAGTGCCATCCGCCTTTCAGAAACGCATTGCTTGAGGGAGGCTCCGGTTCCTGAAGCATTTCGTCCCATTTGCCAAACCTCGTAAGCGCCCAGTAAGGTACCACCCGGAATATTCCGGTCATGGGCATTTCTTTCAAAACCGCGTCGTCGATGGTGCTCGCGACCTTTCTTGCCGATTCGATCGCCAATTCGCTTTGGCCATCGGCAGTCGCAACAGTCCAGAGGAAGTGAATATTGTGGGGAAAATAGGCCATCGCATAAAAGCCATGCTCATGCTGCCGGACGAGATACCTCTCATCGGCCGCGATTGCACGCTGATTGGCATTTATTGCATCTTCATAGCGGCCCACGCGCAGGTAAATGTGCGACGGCATATGTATCAGGTGACCAGCGTCGGGCATCAGTGTAAGCAGCGTATCGGCTGCCCGCTCGGCTCGCTCCGGCATGTTGGTTGGTTCCATGAGGTGGATATACATGTGTGTCGCGCCGGGATGCCGGGGATTGCCTTGCAGCACATTCTCGGTAACTGCGACGATTTCCCTTGTCCCTTCCAGGGGATAGTCATCGCGCATCCAGTAACCCCACGGACTGGTATTCATTACCGATTCGACAAAAAGCATCGCGATATCCTGATCACCGCGAAAACGCCGATGTACCTCTCGCATAGCATTTGCATAGGCTTTGTCGTTGGCCTTTCTATTTTCGGGATTGCCGGTGTACCGCTTTTCCAGAGCCCCGATCAACGCGCGCTCCCTGTCAGACGCGCCTGAACCGAGAGAAGCGGCCCTTCTGACCAGTTCCAGCGCTAACGCTTCGTTTTTTGCCTCCATGGGCGCATTGATATTGGGTCCGAGCACGAGCGCCTGCCCCCAGTAAGCCATTGCGAGAGCAGGATCCAGCCGCGCCGCCTCCCTGAATGCACGTCCCGCTTCCGCATGATTGAAAGCATAGGAGAGATTCAGGCCCTGATTCATATACTGCTGCGCCAATTGGTTGCCAGTGCTGACGGGAAACGTATGCGAACCGAGATTCAGCAGTCGGGGAGCCCCGTAATCAACGGCCATTCGCTCACCCAATCCTTCCTGTTCCTGATGACGACGAGTTGCGTGGTCTCCAGTAGGCCCTCCGACCTCGCTGCTTTGTCCATTCTGGGCAAAAGCACCGGAGGTTGTCCCGATCATGGACATTATTACCAGGGCAATGAAATGAAGAACGTAGGCTTGCATTGATCTCTCCTTGTCAGCCGGTTATCACCGATTCGACTGCTTCCGATCGAAATTCAGAAACCGTATTTTGGTATTTTGTTTTGATATGCAGCAATAACGAGACAACAAACAAATAACCCCAACTCAAAAAGCGTTACAAACGAATATCCACGATATTCATCCGTAAAATTTTGCTGCCGGAGGGCGGATCTTCCGCGGACATGACGGATTTGAAACATGACTCATAGCGGCAACTCGTGGGGCAACTCGGACAACTCGTGGCGCAGTTCCGACAGGCGGGCCAGGCAAAAATGAATGAAGGCCAGCCCTGCCAGCACAGCGGCGAACAGGTTTAAAATCGGCACGAATTGCACCAGACCCGCGAGCAGCCCCAACCCCCACAACAGAGGCCGGTCCCTGGAAAATATAGCTTGCATTTCTTCCTGTGTGGCATGTTCCGCCAGCGCATCGTAGCGAAACAGACGCTGGTTCAGATAGGCGGCAGCAACAAACGGGATGACCACGCCTGCACCCACCAGCCATAATGGGAGGGTAACCAGCCAGATGGCAATGAAAATGGCGAGAGCAATCAGCGCATTGAGCACACTGCCGGCGAGCGTCCCGCCTTTTTCGCGTTTGAGTAGCGGATAGTCGCGACGCGCAACCAGGCCGATCAAGGCAGGCATCGCGAACAGGGCGGTAATCACGAGTGCGGTCACAAAAACCAGCGGCACAAACAGAATCAGATGTGCGATCGCCTGGATTCCATAAGCGATCCCCCTCGGTTCAACGCCTTCAAGCCAAGTCTGGATACCGATCGCCGTCAGCGCCTCGGCTATCCAGCCGGAGAAAGTCCCCCAGAAGGCCACGCCCAGAACCACCCACAGCAGACTTGCTGCGAGAATAGGCCAAACGATGATCCATAGCACCTGAAACTGAAACAAATCACGAAATGCCCGTGATAACGCCTGAAATATCGGCTCCACACTTTCCCCTTCCAAGTACCGGAATTCGGCCATGAACGAGAGCTGGCATTATGCAAACTGCCGAATTGACTGTGACTCGTCTTCTGCCGCACTTTTCAATCCCGTTCAAAAATCACAACGAACTCATGGTAAGCCACGAATGACTGCACGCCCACCCCAATCCCGCCGAGCCCTCACTCTACCTGATTTATAGTTGAAAAATTCAGTTATGGCTGGATTGACGATACGCAGCATGATAGACGGAACAATACACGGCAGAAGTGGCGGCGATGAAAGGGGATTAAAAGCTTAACTGCTCAACTATTCGATTCCGCCCTCACATCGAGGATCCCAGTTATACGCAAACGCGTTGTACCATGTGCTATGTTCCCAGATTTCACTACATATCTCGCCGCAGATTTTTCGCTCGAATCCGCACATGCCTCCCAGCCGAAAATGTGCCGTATAGGCGCCTGCCGCGTCGCCCCCCTTCAGTTCGATAACCACGCGGCCATTCTGCTCAGAGACATGCAGCGAACGGGTGTTGGTAAGATCCCTATAGAATTTCTCCGGGATGTGGAACCGCTGTCCGTCGATGAAAACAAGAAAAGCTTCAGTCACGAACCGCGGCACACCGCTATCCATTCCCCACATGCCACCGTCGGTTTCACGGCACTCACCGCTTTTACACTTGCGCTCACGGAAAATCACCCCTACCTTTTTGCCGGAAGGAAGAGCATGGTTTTTTTCGTGCTGAAAGGGCAGCGCTTCCTTTTGCGCGAGAACCGTGTGGGATACGAAAAAGGATAGACCGGTCAACGCAACGGAGAAGAGGGTAAAGCGCAAGACACTTCGTTTCAAGGGACTCAACATCGTCGGATTGATGCGTGGAGCATTACTGCCGCCTGCCGCACTGCTCCCCCTACTCGATTTCAATGAATATTTTCTGGGTCTCGGCTGCGGTTTTCATTTTCTCAAACAGGCGAGCGAATGCAGCCCTGCTTTGTCCGATGCAGTCGACACCTTTGGTTTCGCCCACCAATATGCACCCTTCTGTATTCGCCGGGATATTGCCGGGATGTATCCTGACGCCTTCAAAATTTGGCACGTTCAAGAGAAGCGGAAGGGGTTTTTGAAACCTTTGGGAAAAATTGATGACAACCTCGTATTGCCCCGCGGGAATCGCGGTCTTGCCCTTGATCTTCACAGGCCTCACCTTGTCTTCCAGTGTGTAGCACTCGAACTGTCCATCGACTGACAGCTCACCTATCGTACTGTCATCGGAAAATTCCAGTCTTTTTACACGCAGGTCCATCTCGCTTCTCCTTCATATTTGTACTTATATTGGAAAGGATAGCCGATGTGGAGGATATTTGAGTCGGCAAATTTGACCCGGCAAACAGGCGAGCCATGACTACTATCCCGTCAATCCATGGAGTACTCAGAGAGTGGACAGACTCGTTGTCCTCCGCCAGGTAGTGCCATGAGGTCCGTCTTCCAGAATGATGTTAGCCTCCATCAATTCCCTGCGAATGCGATCCGCCTCCCGATAATCCTTGTTGGCGCGCGCAACCAGCCGCTGTTGAATCAACTGCTCCACCTTTTCAGGTGCAAATGCCGAATCTTCCGTGGAACCCGCCTGCTGGAAATATTGCCGGGGATCCTGCTGGAGCAATCCCAGCATCCCCCCCAGGGCTTTCATTAAGGCGATATCCCCGGGTAGCCGGGTTTTATTGACTTCGGTAGCGAGATCGAAAAGCACGGCAAGAGCATCCGGCGTGTTGAAGTCATCGTTCATCGCTTCCCGGAAACGCGATGCATATGCGTTATCCCAGTCTATTTCCATTTCGTCGTGGGCTCCGCTTCCCTTGAGCGCGGTATACAGTCGATCGAGAGCTCGCCCGGCGTCTTCCAATTGCGTATCCGAATAGTTGAGCGGGCTGCGGTAATGAGCGCGCAGGATAAAAAAACGTACCACCTCCGGCTGAAAGTGGGCGAGGATTTCGCGTACGGTAAAAAAGTTGCCGAGCGACTTGGACATCTTCTCGTCATTGACTCGCACGAAACCATTATGCATCCAGTAGTTGACAAAAGGATGCCCGTGCGCCCCCTCGCTTTGTGCAATTTCATTTTCGTGGTGGGGAAACTGTAAGTCCTGGCCACCACCATGGATGTCGAAGTGTTCCCCCAGATAATGCTCGCCCATGGCCGAGCATTCGATATGCCAGCCCGGCCGCCCCGGCCCCCATGGCGAATCCCACCGGGGTTCGCCGGGCTTTGCCGCTTTCCACAGCACGAAATCCAGCGGGTCGTTTTTATGCGGATCGACAATTACCCGCTCGCCTGCCCGCAGCTCATCAAGGGATTTTCCGGAAAGCTTTCCATAACCGGGAAACTGGTGAACCGCATAATATACGTCGCCGTTGGAGGCAGGGTATGCCAGCTTTTTATCAACCAGAACCCGGATCATGGCAATCATGTCTTCCACATGGCGAGTGGCACGCGGCTCCCATGAAGGCGGCTCCACCCCAAGTGCTGCGGCATCCTCCTCCATTGCCTGGATAAAACACGCGGTCAGCGCTTCAATAGATTCGTTATTTTCCTGCGCACGCCTGATAATTTTGTCATCAATATCGGTAATATTACGTACATAAGTTACATCAAAAAGGTTGGCGCGAAACCAGCGCTGCACCATATCGAATACCACCATCACCCGTGCATGGCCGAGATGGCAGTAATCGTAGACGGTCATTCCGCACACATATATTTTGACCTTCCCCGGCGTTAGCGGGATAAACTCCTGTTTTTCTCTGGTAAGAGAATTATGAATTTTAAGCATCTGGGGGAGATTTTGAATTGAACAGGCTTCTTGGTAGAATCTTGCGGACGCTGAGGGCACTACTTACGGACTTACGGGACGGAGAAGTATAGCACATTGACATCCTCCCCTCCCTAAAGGAAGGAGATTCCCACTTCACAGAACCTTGCCTATCCACATTTACATGCAGACAGGACTTACAGTTTCTCCATGGGCTGACACCGCCAGTCCGGCGGCCAAAACGTTACGCGCCGCGTTGATGTCGCGGTCGTGGATAGTCCCGCATTCCGGGCATGTCCATTCGCGTACTTTCAAAGGCATTACCTTGACGGTATGTCCGCAGTCACTGCATCGCTTGCTGCTCGGATACCATTTGTCAATGCCGATCAACTCACGTCCATACCAGTGTGCTTTGTACTCAAGCTGCCGCACGAATTCAGACCAGCTTGCATCGCTGATCGACTTCGAGAGGCAGCGGTTCTTCTGCATGTTG
The DNA here is from genome assembly GCF_055385915.1 of Nitrosospira sp. TNL300. Classification (NCBI taxonomy): domain Bacteria; kingdom Pseudomonadati; phylum Pseudomonadota; class Betaproteobacteria; order Nitrosomonadales; family Nitrosomonadaceae; genus Nitrosospira; species Nitrosospira sp. TNL300. The sequence goes on from NZ_AP041005.1 coordinate 2,166,959, forward strand.
CTGACAGCGAGACTTTCAATGGCGATCACTTGGTTTTCGTTTATCAGCCGTGTCGAAAGTTTGTGCAGGAAGTCCCTGCGCGAATCGGTAATCCTGACGTGCAACCGGGCTACTTTCAATCTGGCCTTACGCCGGTTTGCGGAGCCTTTCTGTTTTTTCGCCAGCCTGCGTTGCAGCTTTGCCAGTCTGGTTTCATTCCTGCGGAATGTGTTGGGCGAAGCAACTTTTTCGCCGGTCGAGAGGATGGCGAAGTGAGTCAGGCCCAGGTCAATGCCAATCTTTCCGACTGCTTTGTTCCTGGCGGTGACTTGATCCGTGCAAAGCATGGACACGAAATAGCGGTTGGCCGTGTCCTTGCTGACCGTGACAGTTGTCACGGTAGCGGCCTTCGGGATGGTGCGCGAAAAGCGGATATTCAGTGGGGCATCCATCTTCGCAATGCGAAGCTTCTTTCCGTCCCACTTGAACGCGCTGGTCGTGTATTCAGCCGACTGATTGCCGTCCTTACACTTGAACGCAGGATACCTGGCACGGCGAGCAAGGAAGTTGCTGAAAGCCGTTTGCAGATGGCGAAGGGATTGCTGAACCGGAACGCTGGAAACCTCATTCAGCCACACGTGCTCCGGTGTTTTCTTGAGCGCCGTGAGCATCGCGGAAGTGTCAGCGTATCCGACTCTTTCCTGACGCTGAAACCATGCATCAGTTCTCTGGCGCAGCATGTAGTTGTAGGCAAAACGAGCGCACCCGAACGTCCTGGAAAGATTTTCTTCTTGCTCAGGCGTTGGGTAAAAGCGGAATTTGTATGCACGCTTGACTTCCATTTACAGAATATATCATTTAAGAATATCAACGGAGGCAGGATGCAAGCTGCAAAATCGCCTCCTTATCTCCCCGGCCTGAAGGCCGGGGTCTCACGGAAACTTTGATGAAAACGCTGGATTTTCGCCGGGCGGGTGCGCGCATTGCCTTGGTCGTGCTGTTCACTGCTTGTCCGGTTGCGTTTGCTGATGAAAACGACGAGGTTGCCAAACTCTACCAGCAGGGCAATCTGGACAAGGCACTGGAACAGGCAAACGCGTACCTCACCCTCAAGCCCAAGGATCCGCAAATGCGGTTTCACAAGGGGTTAATACTGACCGAGCAGCAGAAAATTCCTGATGCGATCAAGATCTTTTCTTCACTGTCGGAGGATTACCCCAATCTGCCCGAGCCGTATAATAACCTGGCGGTACTCTATGCCAGCCAGGGCCTGTATGAAAAGGCGAGGGGAGCGCTGGAGGCAGCCATACGCACTCACCCCAGCTACTCCATTGCGCACGAGAACCTGGGCGATATCTATGCAAAACTGGCCAGCGAGGCTTACGGCAAGGCCTTGCAACTGGACCAGAGCAACGCGGCAGCGCAGACCAAGCTTGCGATGATCAAGGATTTATTCATCGGCAAATCTGGCGCGATAAGAACTGCATCCGCGGCTACCACTGCGCCGGCGCCGCCTGCTTCAGCCGCGACTCCATCCGCAGCCCGCTCCGCTGCCGCCGCAATGCCATCTCCTACTCCGCCATCTCCCACCCGATCCGTTGCTCCTGCGGCGCCATCTGCTGCCACGTCTACTGCTCCCGCAACGCCGCTTGCTTCCGTCCACGCCGCGCCCGGCAAGGCGCCGCAAAAATTATCGGAAAAAAAAACTGAAAAGGCGGAAAAATCAGCACCGGGAAAGATAGCGGCGGTTGAAACACATTCACCGGTAAAGAAATCCGGTGTTCCGGATGAATCCGACGATATCATCAAAACTGTCAATGCATGGGCCAAGGCATGGTCCGACAAGAATGTGACGGCATACTTCGCATTCTACGCAAGTGACTTTCAAACTCCTCGTGGCGCCAAACGCACAACATGGGAAAGAACGCGGCGTGACCGCATCATCAAACCAAAATCCATCCAGGTGGAAATCACTCACCCCAAGGTAACTTTAATCAATCCAACACGCGCGAAGGTAAGCTTCAGGCAGATCTATCACTCCGACGCATTCAAAAACGATTCGTCCAAAACACTTGAAATGGTTAAAACCGATGGGAAGTGGCAGATCCGGCAGGAGCGCTCCGGGAGATGAATGTGCAAACCCCGCCTGCCGGATGCACCCGGCGGCTGATAACCACGCTTGCCGGAATAACCGCGGCAGCGCTTTCGCTCTGGATTACCGCCGCGCTGGCCGAGGAAGCCTCGGGCCTATCCACTGCCTCCACGACCGGCCCGGAATCGATGCTCGTCAAGAGTCTCCAGGAAATCTCCGAGAGCCGCATGGATTCCGCATTAAACGGAATCGAGCAACTGCTCAAGACCAACCCCAATTTCCGGCTTGCTCATCTGATCAAAGGTGACCTGCTGCTGGCGCGCGCCCGCCCCATCCACACCATTGGCGAAACCGGGATGGCAATACAGCAGCCTATCGACGATTTACGCGAGGAGGCAAGAGCGCGACTTCAACGCCATCTGGCGCCGATACCGCTCGACATGACGCCCAAGTATCTGCTGCAAATGCCGCCTGAGCAGAAATACGCAATCATTGCCGATACAGGCAGATCGCGGTTATATCTCTATAAGAATGTCGATGGAAGCCCGCGTTATCTGGCGGATTACTACATCAGCACAGGCAAGAACGGTTCGCAAAAGCTGAAGGAGGGGGATAAAAAAACACCCATAGGCGTCTACTTCGTCACTGACAACCTGCCGCGTCAAAAGCTTTCGGATTTTTATGGAGGCATGGCATTCCCCATCAACTACCCGAACGAATGGGACAAAAGGCATGGACGCAGCGGTTATGGCATCTGGCTGCACGGCACCCCTCCGGATACCTACAGCCGTCCACCTCGAGCGAGCGATGGCTGCGTAGTACTTGCAAATGATGACCTGAGTGCATTGGCGTCAACACTTCAGGTCGGCATCACATCCGTCATTATCAGCGATCAGATGGAGTGGGTCAAACCCCATGATGCCTCCGCGTTGCGCAGAAAACTGGCCCAGCACCTGGAAAGATGGCGGCGGAGCTGGGAAAGCGGAAATATGGATGATTACGTCGCCATTTATGGAAACGATTTTTCCAGTGGCGAGCAGAAGCTGACGGAATGGATGCAAGACAAACGGCAGGCAGGTGCAGAAAAAAACCCGGCCAAAGTCGGCATCAGCAATGTGGGTATCTTTCTTTATCCCGGAAGGGACGATCTGGCGGTAATCAACTTTGATGAAGAATATTCCAGCAATGATCTTTCCAATAAAATCAAAAAACGCCAGTACTGGATGAAAGAAGATAAAAGCGGCTCCTGGAAGATCATTTACGAAAGTGCGGCATAATCAGGAAATTCAGGAAATCGTGGGCTGCCTGTCCTTTCTTCACCACATGCCGCTCGAGGACAGATCGAGCAGGAATCGACAGGTCCATGAACGGGTAATTCTTCCACTCTTATTATTACGGCCAAGCTAATGCATATTTTCAAAGTTTTCTCAGCCTTCGCGCTCTCTTTCAGCCTCACCGCTCTTGCCGCGAATTCCCCGGCAAGCTACCCGCAGGTTGAAATAAAAACCAGTCTCGGTAAAGTAGTGCTGGAACTCTACCCTGACAAGGCCCCAAAAACCGTCGACAATTTTTTGCGCTATGTGAAGGATGGGCACTATACCGGCACCATATTCCACCGTGTTATCCCGGGATTCATGGTCCAGGGGGGCGGATTCGACAAGACTTTCAAGCAGAAGCCCACCAGGCCACCTGTTGAGAATGAGGCGGGCAATGGCCTCAGGAATGAGATCGGAACAGTTGCAATGGCGCGCACCATGGACCCCCACTCAGCCACCGCCCAGTTTTTTATCAATGTGGCCAATAACACATTTCTCAATCACACCTCGCCTACCCCGCGCGGCTATGGCTATACCGTATTCGGCAAAGTCATCGAGGGAATGGACGTAGTCAACAGGATTGCTGCTGTTCCCACCGGTTCCGGCGGACCATTTCCAGCCGATGTGCCGAAGGAAACCATAGTAATTGAGGAAATGAGACTTATTGCAAACCCGTCTCTCGCCTCTCCCATCCACCCACAAAACAGGGATTGATATGATCAGACTGCACACCAACTACGGCGACATCATGCTCGAACTCGATCACGAAAAAGCGCCGGTAACTGTCCAGAATTTTATAGACTATGTAAATAGCGGGCATTACGACAACACGATATTTCACCGCGTGATTGACGAGTTCATGATTCAGGGAGGCGGTTTCGAACCGGACATGAGCCAGAAAAAGACTCGCGCCCCGATTGCAAACGAAGCCGGCAACGGACTCAAGAACGACAAATATACGATTGCCATGGCGCGTACCTCTGATCCCCATTCAGCAACCGGTCAATTTTTCATCAATGTCAAGGATAACGATTTTCTGAACTACAAATCGCCCACAGCGCAAGGCTATGGCTACTGCGTGTTTGGCAAGGTGGTAGAAGGCATGGATGTAGTGGACAAGATCAAAAAAGTTAAAACGGGTACACGCAGCGGTCATCAGGATGTGCCTGTAGAAAATGCGATACTGGAGAAGGCAGAGATAATTCAATAACGTTTGTTAACATCGTGAACATGTCTGCACCTAAAACTTTTTTCTCGCTTGGATTTGCGATCGCGCTGTGGCTGCCGGCCCCGGCTTTGCACGCCCTCCCTTTTGCAGACACGGTAGTCAGCTTTACCCCCGGAAACAGTAATTTCCCTGACAGCATCTACGGTGTGGAGGACGATAGCGGTGGCATTTATACAGGCCTGTCGGGAGAAGGCGTTTTTGATGCCCGTGCAGTAACGACCTTGGATGGAGCGGTGCTCGGACTGGGTGGGTCAGCCGGAACGCCCGGGTCCATAACTTTGCACTTCAGCGGCGGTGAGGTGGTGAATGGGCCCGGCGCGGATCTGCGGTTGTACGACACGCTCAGCTTTCAGGACGGGTTCAACCTGGAAATAAGCGCGGATGGGACACACTTCATGAACGCCTTTTTCTCCACCGGGAATTTGTCGTATTTTGAATGTTCTCTTCAGCAGCCTTGCACTGCCGATGTAGATATTGCAGGCCTCCAGCTGGATGCGTTCAGCTACCTCCGAATCACTGCCGCGGGTAACATCGTCCAAGGCTTTCCAGAAGCCTATACACTGGATGCCGTAGAGGCGCTCCACTATCGTTCCACCACGGTTCCTGAGCCCGGAACACTCGCATTGTTCGGCCTTGCTGCCGTCGGTCTGGCCTTTGTTCGCCGACGTAATGATGGAATTGCAGGTTGAATTGCGCTCGAACCCGCCAGGGGATGGTCGCCGCGGGCTGTCTTAGACTGTCTTATCTAGCTTATCTTTTATCGGGAGAAATCATGTCCACCCTGTCCACCTTCAGGCTCCTCATCGCGCTATCGATCAGTGCCTGGCTGGCAATGCTTTCCGGTTGCGCCACCACAACGGCAGGCGGCGCGGTTGGCGCAAACCGTTCCCAGCTTTTGCTCATATCCTCGGAGCAGCTGGAGCAAACGGCAGCGCAAGGCTATAGCCAGCTGAAAACAGAAGCGACCCAAAAAGGCGACCTGAACACGAATGAAAAACTGCTGGAACGAGTGCGCGCTATCGCTCGTCGCATCGAACCGCAAACAGGCATATTCCGAAAGGACGCTCCCGGGTGGAACTGGGAAGTCAATGTGATCGACAGCGGTGAGCTTAATGCTTTTTGCATGCCTGGCGGAAAAATCATGTTTTATTCCGGGCTGATCAATCAGCTCAAATTGACAGATGAAGAAATCGCTGTGGTGATGGGACATGAAATTGCCCACGCCCTGCGCGAGCACTCGCGCGAGCAGGTGTCGCAGGCTATCGCGGCGCAAACGGCACTGGGGGTGGGAACCTCAGTGTTCGGTCTCAGCCAGACAACCGCCCAAATTGCCAGCATCGGGTATCAGGCGTTCATCGCAACCCACTTCAGCCGCACGGACGAAGCCGAGGCGGATCGCATCGGGCTCGAATTGTCGGCTCGTGCCGGTTACAATCCCCGCGCCGGGGTCACACTGTGGCAAAAAATGATCAACGCCAATGCGGGAGGGCAACTGCCCGAGTTCCTGAGCAGTCACCCTGCTGATTCCACCCGCGTGCAGCAGATCGAGTCGCTGCTGCCAGTCGTCATGCCGCTTTATGAAGCAGCCCGCCACTGAGGGCTAAAGTTGGGTTAGCGGCCTCAAAGCAAGCTACTTGCGTCGGTAAGCCACCGGCGTCACTCGGGAAAACAGAAACAAAGCCGGCCTCCTTCCTTTCGGCCCGGCTTTGTCAACCCGAGGAACAAACTGCCTGCTACTTGACTACTGTTACAGTGACGGATGAGGATGCGCTATTTCCTGCCTCATCCTTGGCGACTATCTGAACAGTATGTGCGCCTGCCGCAACGTTACGTATATTCCAGTTGTAACCCAGCGTACTTCCCTTTCCGGTAGCCTTGAGCGCACCGTCGATGTAGAGCATATGGGTGATTCCCGCAGCGCCGCTGTCGTCGCTCGCATTCACGCTGATTGGCACGTTGTTACCCGAGACATTGCCTGCCACCGGGTTTACGATCTTCACCTGCGGCGCGGTAGTATCCCTGATCACCGTGGTCGTTCCGTTTGCCACATTCACCGATACGGTGGTCGAGGCCTTGGAGTTGCCGGCTGCATCGAACGCATACGCGACCAGGCTCGCCATGCCGTTGGCTACGCCTGTAGAATCCCACGTGAAGGTAAACGGCGCCGAAGTGTCAACCGCAATCGTGGTGCTGTTGACGCGCAACTCGACACGAGTCACTCCGATGTTATCCGAGGCGGTCACATTCACGCCAACCAGGCCCGTCACACTTGATCCGCCAGCAGGGGAAGTAATGGAAACCGCCGGGGCTTGTGTGTCTCCCGCGACCACTGCTGAGGCCGCCGCCTGCACCGCGCGTGCAGCATCGACCCGTCCATAGCCATAATAGGGATCGCGCCCAGCCGTACCCAAATCCACCGCAGTCGAAAACAGCAGGCTTTCGATCTGGGTATTGGGTAATGCCGGTTTTGCCGCCATCATCAGCGCCACCACGCCAGCCGTTACCGGGCTGGAGAACGAGGTGCCGGAAACCGCGCCATAGCCGCCCCCCCAAGTGGTCGTCCATATCCCAGCGCCAGGCGCAGCAAGAGAGATGTAGTTTCCGTAGCTCGACCAACTGGCCCTGGAGTCGTTCGACTCCGTGGCGGCTACAGCTACCATCGATGTCGTTACCGCATAATTCTGGAGAACCCCCGTATTTCCGCCACTCACGATAACCAGGCCACCTTTATCCTTCATGTATTGCGCCGCGCTGCGGGTGCTCGAACTGTCGGTCAGCCCGAGGAAGCTGGCATTGGCGACGCGAACTCCGCGGTCTGCCGCATAGATAAGCCCTTGAGAAATCGCACTCCAGGTAGCATACCCATTGCTCCCGCTCACGCGGACAGGCATTATTTTAGACTGCGCAGCCACACCGGCAACGCCCTGGGCATTGTTTGCCATGGCAGCTGCTGATCCTGCAACCTTCGTTCCATGCCCATAAACGTCCGATGTGTTGGAGTTGTTCTCGTAGAAATTCCAGCCTGGAACAAGCTGGGGTGAGAGATCAGGGTGATTTGGGTCAACCCCGGAATCCAGAATGGCAATGGTCACGCCGCTGCCTAGAGAGCCGTCCCAGGCGGATGGGGCCCCAATCTTGGGTAAATGCCAGGCGCTGCCATAGTAGGGATCGTTGGGGATGAGCGCAGGTTCCACTTCCTGGTCGATCTCAGCGAACTTGAATGCTGGATGATGCGCCAGCCGTGCCACCACCGCCTTCTCCGAAGCATTGCCCGGCAAGTCCACGATGTACAGATTGCTCTGCCCGATCTTCCTGCCCTTGCCGCCATGTTCGCCCAGAATCTTGGCCAGTTCCTTTTCCGGCAGCCCTGCGCGCGGCATGACGAGGATGCGACCCTTCGCCCAGCCAAGCGGCTTTTTCACTCCAGGCCCCCTGCCCTCCGGGGGCTCTGCGGCGACGAACGTGGAGGTTAGCCCGGCAAGGCCGGCGAGCAAGCCGATTGCCACGAAGCGTCGGAGAAAACTAATTCTCCCCCAGCGCACCTGGCGTCGTCCTGGCAAAATATTCGTCCTGCTTCTCGATGATGTGCCGTTGGTGGAAAGGCCGGCAGATGATGATGCTTTATGATGGTTGTGAATATTCAAGAACAGTTCCTCCTCGTGCTGTGGAGGCTGAACTGCCTGAATTGGCCTGAACCGGAATCACCCACGGAGAGAAATTATCCAAGTTTCAGGCTTCTGCTCGATTCCCGTCCATGAGCATATGGAAGGAGAAGTGGCGATATCTGGCAGTCCTGCCGTCCTGGGGTTTCCCCGGTAGACCGATGACTTTGCGTCCCCTCGCTTTCGCGAGGTTTGCCATTAACAGATACAAAACGATTACGCTAATTTGCGTCGATCATTGTATTGAATGAGAAACAAGGGAATTGCCGTAACAAAGGGTAGAAATCCCGCTTATAAAATGCTTTGGCCGGGACTCATTGTGCTAGTGAGAGGAGATGTCGAGAAAATGGGCGGCAAGATTATCTCCCTACTTTACGACAAGGCTTTGGCACCCCTTGCTGTGAGCGCATGTCCTGCTCACAAATGACAAACCCGCCGAAGCGGGTTGTCATTGAGTAAAAATACCGATACTTACTTTTTCTTTCCGTATCTACGCGAGGCGCCGATACTCAGCAGGCCAAGCCCCAGAAGTGCGAGCGTCCCCGGTTCGGGAAGCTCTTGAGACGGGGGTCCACCACCATTGCCTACAAATTTCAGTGATCCCGCTCCGCCTGGTCCTGCCCCCACCTGCTGGATATGCACCATGGCGAGTGCATCGGGTCCGCTGCCGTTTACGGCAACAGTAAAATCACTCACTAAGACAGTGGAGAAACCGTCCGCTGCACTAACTGTCCACGTGCTGAATTCGCCATTAGTAAACCGCGCAGACGGAGGGCCCGCGGGATAACCGAGGTCCAAATAGAAATCGTAACCTGCATCCCCCCCGGAGGGGTTAACCTCAAAAGCACCCGCAGTTACCAGTTGCGATCCACCAAAATTCGTGAATGAGCTTGTGTCGAGCAGGGGATCCCCGTCATATGAAAACAAGAGTGCCCTAATAAAAGCATCATCCCCAATGTTGTCTGCAAGATTATTTACTGAATTTGCAAATGTGAAGTCTACACTTGATCCATTCTGAGTTAGTGTCAGTGTGGCTACCGTAGCATCAGTAGTGACTAGGCTGCCAGTTACATACGTGTTTATATCAATGACCAGAGCGGAAGCCTGTGCGCTGACAAGCAAGCCCGCAAGCGCTGCGGATAATTTTAAGTATTTTTTTGAATATTTCACTATAACCTCCAATTAGAAGCAAAAAGTATGCTCCGATCAAATCGTTTAGCAATTTTCATGCCATGCATTACTATCTCAGCAAGGTATTGATTTAACATATGCTCAAGCAGAACAGCCAATATTGGTGTAAAAAAAATCGACGGGGGTGGGTGGTAATAACACCAAAATATCCCACCTTCCGATCCGTCTCTGCCGTTACCCCAAAAAAAAGCTCGCCGAAGCGAGCTTTTTATCTGTAATAGTGAAGCTGATTAAGCAAGCTTATTTCTCTGCCTGCGCGATACACCAAATCCCAGCAGACCAAGGCCCAGAAGGGTGAGCGTCCCCGGTTCGGGAATTTCTTGGGAAGGGGGGCCGCCACCACCGGGAACATTGAGTTCCGTTATCTGTGTTCCATACTGGAAACTGACGTTCGAAATGTCATCGGTTGTCAGGCCGGTTACCCCATTCAGGACAAATACCACCGCGTCCTGGATGAGAGGATCATTCTCCAGGCCACCGTTGGGATTAAAGCCCGTTGCAGCCGAAACGAGGCCATAATTCGTGCCATCAAGAGAGGTAGGATCATCCAGATTAACGCCATTGAAGTTGCCGAGATTCCCTGGCAAACCAGTCGATACATAACCCGAACTTGAGATTCCCCTGTCGGCCCCTCCGGTAAACGCAGCCTGCTGGTAGCCAAACTCGCCACCCACATTCGTGACACCGCTGCAACCAGGCTGATCGCAGGCTGCACCGACAAAGATCGAGCCTGGCGCCAGCATGGCTGAAACTGGCGTTAAACTACTTGGATCGGTCGCAAAATTCCAGAAGAGACCGGTAAGTGTGCTACCCGGAACATCCTCCCCGTCATTCGAGGGCGAGATGTTCTGCAGGGTGATAGTCAAGGTGTTCCCTGTGATATCAAACGTAGCCGATGCGCCGACGGGAACGAGTCCCGGACTTGTCTCTGATCCCGTGAAGGTGATGGCAGTTGCCGCAGCGTCCAATGAGACAGCTGCAAAAAGCCCTGCAAATGCTATGGAGAATTTCGAGTATTTCATTACGACCTCCTCTCAGTAAGCAGTAAACGAAAAACATGCCCCCTGACCGGATAGACGCAATTTACATACCATAAAGATTAAATTATTTCAAGCTTTTAATTTTTAATAGTATTTAACATTTTCTCCAATTGACAATCTATCTTGTTGTAAAAATATTCGACAAAAAAGGTGCCAAAAGAAACCCGGATGGCTTCTTGGAGCATAATTTGACCGTATGACTTAAACTGCTGCAAGTTTGCCTACCGAGTTGTCTCCACCCCGCCAATCTTCAGGAACAGTTATATCCTCTGACTACGGGTGCTTTGGCCATTGGACCGAAGTACATCCTCATCGGGCTCAGGTCAACAATCAGATCGATCGTGAGGAAGGACGACCTGCGTACCCATTCCGAACTGGTGAAATCAGGCAAAAACTGGATCAGGCAGGATACCTGGCCCAGCTTACAGCGCTATGTTCGTTCAGGTTTCTACCTGATTACTTGATCACTGTCACATTCACCGAAGCAGACGACGTATTGCCCGCCATATCCCTGGTGACCGCCCGGATGGTGTGTGTTCCCGCGCGAACATTGTTTGGACGGGTGTTCCAGCTATATCCTAACGTACTTCCTTTTCCGGTAGCCTTGAGCACACCGTCGATATAGAGCATATGGGTGATTCCCGAAGCGCCGCTATCATCACTTGCATTCACGCTGATTGCCACATTGCTGCCCGAGACATTGCCCGCGACCGGGTTTACGATCTTCACCTGCGGCGCGGTACTATCCCTGGTCACCATGGTCGTTCCGTTTGCCACATTCACCGAAACAGCGGTCGAAGCCTTGGAATTGCCCGCTACATCGAATGCATAGGCGACCAGGCTGGCCATTCCATTCGGCACACCTGCAGAATCCCAGGTGAAGGCGAACGGCGCCGAGGTGTCAACTGCAACCGTGGCATTGTTGACCCGCAACTCGACACGGGCCACTCCGACATTATCGCTCGCGGCCACGTTTACGCCGACCAATCCCCTCACGGTTGATCCGCCAGCAGGGGAAGTGATGGAAACTCCAGGCGCCTGCGTATCCCCTACCAGCGCGGTGCCGGCGGCAGCCTGCACAGCACGCGCAGCGTTCACTCGTCCATAGCCATAGTAAGGATCGCGTCCTGGCGTTCCAAGATCCACGGCCGTGGAATACAGCAGACTTTCAATCTGGGTATTGGGTAATGTCGGTTTTGCCGCCATCATCAGCGCCACCACGCCAGCCGTTATCGGACTGGAAAACGAGGTGCCGGAAACCGCGCCATAGCCACCACCCTTGGTAGTGCTCCAGATTCCCGCACCAGGAGCCGCGAGAGCAATGTAATTACCATAGCTCGACCAACTGGTCCGTGCGTCATTTCCGTCAGTGGCAGAGACAGGAATCATGGTAGTGGTCGCTACGTAATTTTGCTGCACGCCGGTGTTGCCACCGCTGACAATGACGAGGCCGCCTTTGTTCTTCATGTATTGCGCGGCATTCCGGGTAGTGGAGCTGTCCGAGAGCCCGAGAAAACTGACGTTCGCCACGCGCGCGCCGTGGTCGGCAGCATAAACCAGCCCTTGCGCGATCATGCTCCAGTAACCCATGCCGCTCAAGTCGGTGATGCGTATCGGCATGATCTTCGACCGTGCCGCCACCGAGGCAACCCCCAGCGCATTATTGCCAGCCGCTGCCGCCGCACCCGCAACCTTGGTGCCATGCCCGTAGACATCCGATGTGTTGGAATTGTTGTCATAGAAATTCCAGCCCGGCACCAGTTCCGTGGCCAGATCACCGTGGGTGCTATCGACTCCCGAGTCCAGAATGGCGATGGTCACGCCGCTGCCCAGGGAGCTGTCCCAGGCGGACGGAGCGCCAATCTTGGGTAAATGCCAGGCGCTGCCATAGTAGGGATCGTTGGGGATGAGCGCAGGTTCCACTTCCTGGTCGATCTCAGCGAACTTGAATGCCGGATGATGCGCCAGCCGTGCCGCCACCGCCTTCTCCGAAGCATTGCCTGGCAAATCCACAATGTACAGATTGCTCTGCCCGATCTTCCTGCCCTTGCCGCCATGTTCGCCCAGAATCTTGGCCAGTTCCTTTTCCGGCAGCCCTGCGCGCGGCATGACGAGGATGCGACCCTTCGCCCAGCCAAGCGGCTTTTTCACTCCAGGCCCCCTGCCCTCCGGAGGCTCTGCACCGGAAATGACCGGGGCCAGCCCCAGGAAAACTGCCAGTATCGCCACTGCAAAGCGGCGGCGAGATGAGGCAACACCTGCGAGTATGGTTGATATGAGCATTTCGGCAGGCCGTTCCGGTAAGCCGGTCTGCTCTTCCATCTTGTTGGCGTTCACGTTCGACTCCTTTCTGATTGTGAGAAATCAAGCTTCAAAAAAAGCAGCAATAAATCTGTAGGCCGTTACGTTTATAACGCGCCCCTGCGCCTTTCCATAGAAATCTGGAAATAAGCGTGCCGATATCTCTCCAATCCGGGATGACTGATTGAGATGCAGCAACCTGACCCAAAGCTGGAGGTCTGAGACTCCTGCCGGGATATCGGTCGAGCTAGCGGCTCGCGCCGTAGCCTGCAACGGAATGGTCCAGGGAATTAGCTGAAGAAATTCTCTGTGACATCATGCGCAAATCGAGTTGCCGGAAAATAAACTGAATCGGTTCCTGCAGAACAGCGCTCTCTCAAATATTCTTTTGTTGTTTCCAGCCCCTGCCTTTTCCAATAAATGATCAGCTTGAGCCCGTTTGAAGCATTTTCTATGCCAACCCTGCTCTTTTAGCTAAAACAAATACTTGAGGAAAAACGGGTCCCACGTGACCGTCGCCTTCCAGCGACGCAGAAATGATCGGTAGAGGATAAATTCCTGAGAATATGGGGATGTGAATGTCGTTGGAGAACGACGAGGCTATAGCGGATGAGGTGCGCGCGTAAGGAACATCTTTGGGGTAAGGAACATCTTTGGGGCAAGGATTATCTTCGGCGTAACTGCTACCGCTTATTGATCACAGGCTGGTCACAGGCGTGCCAGAAAACTCCATAACCGGTCTGGCCGTTATCGGACGCTATTCTGTAGTGGTACGAACGAATGTTCCCGTCACGGTCACTATTCCCGGTTCGGGCAAGGCTTCAATCCGGCCCTTTTCAAAACGCACACCCTGTAACTGCATTGCTACGGCCCACTTCAGCCAATCCGAGAATGGCACAGCCTTAAACGTGACCTGGACCTGATCATCACTCAGCGCATCGATGCCGTTCAAAGCATGGGAAAGCCCCAGGGCGTCTGCCTGGGTTTGAGCGAGTGCATGTAAATCGACGGATGACTGGGGCGTGAATGGAGTAACCTTTATACGCTCGTACCCGGCCGCCTGTTGCTCGAACTCTTCCGCCTGGACGCGCAGTTGCGGAAGGCTTGAGCGCATTCGGGTACGCGCCCTGTCCGCGGCGCTGACCAGCTCCAGATAAAGTACCGCGCTCAAAATCACGCCCAATATTATGATGACCCGCCGCTCCCGGGGAGAGCGTGATTCCCATGCTTTCCGCAGCCGTTCCCTCACGGGGTCCTCACCACGAGCACAATGACTCCGCCTCCCGCATCTGCCGGCGCCGGATTGATATCGACACTCATATCGTTTTCCCGCAATTGGGCGGCAATACGGTTCGCGAGCCCTTCCTCAGCGGCCAGTTCAAGCGTTATTCTCCCGCTATCATAGGAAACTGCGTGCAGGCTGCCAGGAGCCAATTCGCTCAATCCCGGCCCCACTGTTTTGATCATGGGCAAGAAATCGGCGGTATCAGGCACCCCTGCCGCATGCCGCGCCTCAGCGAGCTTTCGGCGCATCTGTAGCGCAGGGTCCACTACCGCGACCGCAGCCGGAAATAGGGCGCGAAACCGGGTTTCCATTTGCTGATGCAAGGTACGCTCCTCATTGGCAAGCAACGCCCAGTCAGCGGCAACGGCCAGGGAATGGATCACCAACGCTGCCGCGCCGATCCAGACTGCTGGCCACAGACGTGAAAAAAGCCCACTGAAAAGAGGCCAGCGTTTGCGTTCCTGCAGCAGGCTGATACTGGATTGCGGTGCCCTGCGCCAATCCCAGGTCCCCGCAATGTATACAGGAATACCGAGCACGCGCTGCCACGCTTCGATATGAGGCGCTGTCGCAGGATTTTCCATGACCCCACCGGCACCCCCCTCAAATGTCATTGCGCCTTCAGGCTCAATTGTATAGAGCGCGATGGATGCCGGTCTCGCTCCATGCCTTTCCGCATCTTCGAGCATAAGATGCAATGACAGCGGAGGAGACGCGTCGTCCCCGCAATCTGTTGCTCCCCCTTCAAACTCGCCGGTGCGCACGAAACCTTCCTGGCCATTCCAGGCGAGACTCCATTCTCCCGGCGTCCATGGCAATAACAGTGTTTCACAGTAAATTTCATCCACCCGGATAGCAGCAGCCTGCAGCGCATCGAGACACTCTGTCAGCCCTTTTTTATCCACAGCCGCGAGCACGCCCTCGTCTCCAGCGGAACCGATCCAGCTCACCTGATTAGCATCAGGTTCACGCAGCATCTCTTCTTCCACCGCAAAAGCCAGTACTGATCCAGTCCCCCGCCTGGCAGCGCCAGGTAAGCGAGCCCGTGTGAGCAAAACCTGGGCAGCTGGAATGATCAACTGGGCGGAACTCGCGTTTTTCGGCAGATCAGCTATCTGCCCTTCCCCTGTCAAGGGCAGTTCATCATCGCCAATCCATATCCATTGGCAGTTCAATGGTTCCTCCAGAAGAGGGCACCGGATTCTTAGCAGACTCATGAATATTTACGCCAGACAATAGCGGGCCACCCGCCCTCCTCACGGTTAAGGAGAACCACTCCCCTGGCCTGCGCTTCGCCGATAGCTACGCTGAGTGCCGCGAGAAAATAATTGCTACTGGTTCCAATATCGCTTTCCTCTACCGCAGCGCCCTGAGGAAGACGGTTGAGAAAATCGGCGGGATCGCGAAAATGGGCGCGCGCACGCTGGAGAGTCAATATGCGGGCATTTCCAATTCCCAGGCCCTCAACAATGGCAGCAAGCACTTCGGGTGGCGCGGTATTGACATTGACAGTGGTAAAGCTCGGCAGGGCCGTCACGAACGGGCGCAAACGCGCGCGGATATCCCTGTTGAAACCGCGAATACGGGCCAGTTCCGCTACATCGGTCAGGGGTCTGTTGGCAGTAAGGTAAGAGGGGTTCAGCACACCGTAATATTCATCCTCGGCGCCGTGCTGCGGACGCGGTTCGCTGTCAGCGTCTATCCAGTCAGCCAACGCATCGGCAAGCGCATCCGGCAAATCGAGCAAGGCCAGCAAGCGCTTGAAGTGAGCAAGCTGTGCCGCACTGATTTTTCCATCGGGAGCCAGGTTGTTCAGATTGAACAAGCCCTGCTGATCGTGGATGTGGCCCGTGAGTTCACCGTTTTCAACGGGCATCGCCGGCATCTGCAATGCCCAGGGTTCACCCAGATGGTCGACACTGCCCATCCGGCTGTCATCGCTCAGCACGGCTCGAGTCCAGTCCACCCCCGCCTTGACCATCGCCTGCGCCTGAACGTAGTCATGCGCAAGCTGGCTTTGCCGTGACCATATACCCTGAGAGGTAATGATAGCTGTTGCGGTTATCGAGGCGAGGGCAACGACACCCATGGCTAGCACCACTGCTACCCCACGTTGTCCTGTTCTCATGACTTCATTGAAAGATACGTTCTATTTCCTCTCCCGAGGCTAGGGCAATCCGCAGGCGCACGGCCTGGGGAATGGAAGAAATCGTAGACACCGGAGAGTCAGGCACTGCACTTGGCCACGCATTCACCCATGCACGATTTGCGGTAAGATAGTGCAACTCCATTTTCGCCACCCCAGCCAGCACCGGATAACGCATGGCCGCTGCCCTGGGACCGATGTCAAGACCCGGCCACAACCATAACTCGATTTCCCGTTTATCATTCAGCTGGTAGGCGATCCGCCGTGCGGCATCCGTTTCTTCGATGGAGCCCAGACGACTGAATTCCATGTAGGGCAACAAGCCCCCATCGGGCGCTGCTTTTATCACTCCACGCCAGGCCGGCAAGACGCCTGAGCCGGTTCGAACCGGACGCGGTATCGCAAGTTGCACATCATGCTCAAACCGAGTCAGGAATAAATTTATGCGGCGCCACTTTTCAGTTTCCCGCTTGACATACTCTTGCGCATCGAGTATCGCTCCAAGTCCACAATAAGACATCACTGCCAGCAAAGACAGAATAGTCAGCGCAACCAGCAGCTCAATCAGGGTAAATCCCCGAAAACTGGTTTCACGCATGGATTTCATGAAAATGGATTATGAACACCTTCTGCGTCGAGGATATGAACGCAAGAAGTCATAGGAAAGTTGAGCGGCGATCTTCCACTCCTGCAAACTGCCATCGCGCTGTCTCCCGACAAGCTTGCTCACGGGTTTCCTGGGAGTGCCGGTTGCGCCAGATATCCTGTCAGATGCGCAAGCGGGTGCGGTTCTCCGGCAGGCGCAAATACCGAAATATTCACCCGCCGGAATGAGGGATTTGCAGTTTCCGTAATATCCACCCGCCACGTGAAATCCATATTTCCTTGCTTTGCTGTTCCACGATATGTGTCCGGCGACGGCCAGGCGCCGCGAGCACGCTGCTCTGTCAGCAGATTTTCCGCGACCCATCCTGCCAGCAACCGCGAGCGCAATTCGCCGACATTGAGCGTGCCCTGCCCTGCGGCACGCAGTGCGGCCATGAGAGCAAACGCAATGATTGCCAATGCGACCAGAACTTCAACCAGCGTGAATCCACGACCTCTACCGCAGCTGCCGGGATATGATTTCATCATTCGGTCTTCCCTCTCCCGGCAATGCCTGCACATCGCCGACCGGAGATCCTGTGATCGTATAGCGTTCCGTCCCAAAAGATATCTTTATGGCATAAGCCGGCATCGAACCGTGAGGATTGAACTCCAGTCGCATAAAATCTGCTGGCGACATTTCGATCAACATGCCCGCGATCTTCATACCGTGCGGAAACGTTCGTTCCCGGAAGAGATCATTGTTACGGATTTCCGACCAACCGGTGCCCCGTTGATTCCGCAAGAACCGATAGCTCGAGCCGTCTGTTGTCCACTCGAGAGATCTTCCTGACATGCGCGCCTCAGTCCCAGCCAGGTCAAGGAGTTGCGCCAGCCGTTCCGCCTCGACACGAAGAAGAGCCCGTTCGTCCGGCCGCACTATGCTGCTGATGAGTCCGGCAAACAGCCCGATGATCACCAGTGCGACAAGCACTTCGATGAGCGTGAATCCGTCCCCGGCTCTTATCTCAGTCACGAATCCTGGCGGCCTTACAGGTTCCAGGAACCGATATCCGCATCGTTACCGTCTCCCCCGCGGGCGCCATCCGCCCCGAAACTAAAAACGTCGATTTCGCCGTGAACCCCAGGGTTCAGGTATTGATAAGGATTGCCCCAGGGATCCTTTGGAAGACGCTCGATATATCCTCCGGCTTTCCAGTTGGGTGGAATCGGTGGATCAGTCGGCTTCGTTACCAGCGCCTGCAATCCCTGCTCGGTCTTGGGATAGCGATGGTTGTCGAGACGGTACAGCTTGAGCATCTGCATCAGGCTTGCGACATCCTGTTTTGCTGCGATGATACGCGCTTCATCAGGACGGCTGATGATCTTCGGCACCACCATTACAGCGAGAATTCCGAGAATTACCACCACCACCATGACCTCGAGCAAAGTGAAGCCGCGCTGTATTCCGCTCGGCCTATACTCGGACGCTGCCAACTGGACCGGAGCCCGTCGTCTTTCAGAGAATAAACCGGAAACAGATTTCTCCATCATTTTTACGTAAATACCCATCAAAAAACAGACAAAATGGAACGAAGATTACCCAAGAAACTGTTCATTGTCGATTCCGGTCTTGCGCCCATGACACACACCTCCCCATCTGTCCCATAATACGCACCTCGGCGCAACTTCTATTGACTCCGCCGGGAAAAATTCTCAGTCACAGGAAATCGATACCAGCAATAATCCTAAAAAAAACATATTCCTTATCCGTCAAATACGAACAAATCACTGGCCCATTTTCCACTTTTAAGAAAGCCGTTGCTGCACCCTGCGCAGATTGTTCAAATCACCGGTGAGAGTAGATCAGGCACAACGTAGATCAGGCACAACTTTCAGGGCTCTCGCAGAGAGATGATCAGGGTACAATTGCGTCCCAAGTGATCCAATTCAGATCAGACCGATAAAAGTGCTTCTTATCAGGACTCGTATAACCTTGCCATGATCTATCATTTTCCCAGGAAATATAAAATTTTTCCTTCAAGTCAAATCTCTCGATCATTACTTCAGCCGTATTGAAAAGTTAAGCATTAAAGAATGCCGGAAATCTCGATCGACCGGTCGAATCGCGCGCAAACAGCCCTTGTATATTTAATCATCCTCGCCGCACTCGCACTGCTTGGAGGGGTATTGTTGTACTGGACACGCCTTTGGCTCATCCCCCACCCTCCGCCCAATCTCGAGTCAGGCACGCGTGCGAACATGGAAGCGGCCGAAGATATATCGACTGTTAGCGACCTGTTCGGTATTGCACAGCCAGAACAACCATCCATTGCTGTTCCTGCCGGACCTGAGATCAGGCTGTTCGGGGTTGTCGCCGCTTCCAGGAGCGGGCGGGGATACGCGATCCTGCAAGTGGATGGAAAAGAGACGCTTGCGGTGCGCGAAGGTGAAGACATCGCTCCTGGCCTCCAGTTGGCTGAGGTTCATACCGAATATATTGTCCTGGAACGTGACGGAATGCGAGAAACACTTGCATTGCAGCGCCAGAACTCGCCTGCAGGCCCTGCTCTTCCGGTGGAGACAGCCTTGCCTGGCGAACTTCAGGCGCCGGTCATAACTGAATGATGCCGTCATCTCATGGGCTATAGAGGTAAAATCATGCGGCATCCCTCGCTATGTGCAGTTTTTTTATGGATGGCGGTGACGGGTTGGGCCACTGAGGCCTGGTCCGTAAATCCCTCTGCCGCCCTGACAGCCGAGGAAATTGACGCCCCGCCGAGAGCGCTGCCGGAAGCGGATTCTCTGCGCGCCAGTAAACCCAAGCCTTCTGCCGGTCAGGATCTCGTTACACTCAACTTCGTCAATGCCGATATTGAAGGCGTGGTGAAAGCGGTCAGCGAAATTACCCGGAAAAATTTCATGCTCGATCCGCGCGTCAAGGGTACGATCAACATCGTTTCAGCCAAGCCAGTACCGAGATCGGCGGTCTACGACGTATTCCTGTCGGCATTGCGATTGCATGGATATGCAGTTGTTGAGGATTATGGCATCATCAGGGTCGTTCCGGAAAGTGATGCCAAGCTATACCGGAGCCCGACCCTTGGCCCTACGGACAAGCGGCAGTTCGCAGGTGACCGTATCCAGACCCAGGTATTTACGCTGCAGTATGAATCCGCAGTGCAGATGGTGCCGATTCTGCGTCCGCTGATCGCTCCAAACAACAGTATCACTGCAAATCCCAACAGTAACACGCTGGTTATTACAGACTACGCGAGCAATCTCCAGCGCTTGGCAAAAATAATTGATTCGATGGATCAACCAAGTGGAACCGATCCCGTCTCGATACCCCTTCAGCACGCCTCGGCGATCGATGTCGCGCAAACCGTGAACCGGCTGTTTTCGGAATCGACGCAGTCCCAGGCCGAGGGCGCCGCGGATCCAGCCCAGCAGCGTTTCACAGTCGTCGCCGATGCTCGCTCGAATACCCTCCTTGCACGCTCCGGAAACCGGGCAGCGCTTGCGCGTCTGCGCCAACTGGTAACAGTGCTCGATTCTCCGACTAGCGCTGCCGGCAACATGCACGTCGTTTTCCTCAAGAATGCGGATGCAGTCAGGCTTGCCGAAACCCTCAGGGCGATCTATCACAACATGGCGTCCCCGGTTTCCTCATCTTCAGGGCTGAGTCAGGCAACCGGCACGGCTTTTGGAACGTCTTCCCTTGGGACGTCCACCAGCGGTGGGATGGGTGCCTCATCAGGTACCTCAATAGGCGGCTCGATGGGCACCTCCATGCCGGGCTCAAGCCTCGGTGCAGGGGCTGTTCCCGCTGCTTCCACCGTCACCCCGGCTCCGATGCAATCTGCCGCAACTTCCGTCACGCCCGGCATCATCCAGGCGGATGCGGCCACCAACTCGATCATTATTACTGCCCCGGATGCTATTTATAATAATTTGCGCGCGGTAGTAGAGAAGCTCGACGTGCGCCGCGTGCAGGTTTATATTGAAGCGCTGATTGCCGAAATCACTGCCGACAGAGCCGCGGAATTCGGCATTCAGTGGCAGAATCTGAGCAATGCCGCGCAAGGCGGCACCCAGGTTTTTGGTGGCACCAATTTCAATGCGGGCACTGCCGGGGGCGGCAGTATCATCTCCACCGCCCAGAATCCGGTAGCGAATGCAGCGTCCGGCCTGACCATCGGCATCATGAATGGCCTTGTCACGGCTATTCCCGGCATCGGCCCTGTTCTCAACATTCATACGCTCATCCGGGCGCTGGAAACGGATGCCAAGGCCAACATTCTTTCCACCCCTACCCTGCTGACACTGAATAATGAAGAGGCCAGAATCGTCATCGGGCAGAACGTTCCGATTCCCACCGGCCAGTTCATTCCACCAGTGGGGGGCGCCGTTACCTCCCCGTTTCAGACCGTTTCACGCCAGGATGTGGGATTATCATTGAAGATCAAGCCGCTTATCTCGGAAGGCAATACTGTCCGTGTGCAGATTTTTCAGGAAGTCTCGAGCGTCGTTCCCGGCACGGTCAACGCCACCAACGGGTTGATTACCAACAAGCGCTCGATAGAATCGACAGTGCTGGTGGACGACGGGCAGATTCTCGTGCTCGGCGGTCTGATGCAGGATACGGTAAATGACTCGGTTGAAAGAATTCCACTGATCGGAGCGATTCCCCTGGTCGGACAATTGTTCAGTTACAACAAACGATCGCGCAACAAAACCAATCTGATGGTATTCCTGCGCCCGACGCTGATGCGAGTGAGCGAAGCTGCCGATCCGCTTTCTGACGCACAGTACGATCGGGTGCTGAGCGAACAGAAAAAAGCCAGGCCCGGGTTCAATCTTGTGCTTCCGGATATGGAATCGCCTGTTTTGCCGCCGCGTCAACCGCCGCCTGTCATCCTTGATGACAGCGTCACTCCCGATAGTCGGGATAGTCCGGATATCTCCAATGTTCAAGGCAACTGGGATACCGGGGGAGTGATGGATAATACACCTTGAAACCGGGCTGCGATAATGTCGTCTGACAGGATTCCTTATGTCTTTGTCAAGACAAATGGAGTGGCCGTGACGAGCGTCACGAGCGATCACGCAGAGGTGGTGGTCCGCGGCGAAGTCCAGGCCGGGGCACTGGCGGAGTTGCGTCGCGTTCTGGGTGTACCTCTGCGGGCACGACGCATCGATACCGACGAGTTCAATGAGGTCGTTTCGGCGCTGTATAACGGCGCAAATGAAGGCGCCGCCGCGCTCGCAGATGATCTCGCCCAGGATATAGACCTCTTGAGGTTATTGCAGGAGCTGCCGAAGGTCGAGGACCTGCTCGAGAGCCAGGATGATGCCCCAGTCATCCGGCTGATCAACGCGCTCTTTACACAGGCGTTACGCACCGCGGCTTCCGATATTCACATTGAACCTTATGAAACACGCTCGGTTGTACGGTTGCGAGTGGATGGCACATTGCGCGACCTGATCGAACCGGCGCGCGCATTACATGCCGCCCTCATCTCACGCATCAAGATCATGGCGCAGCTCGACATTGCGGAAAAACGCCTTCCGCAGGACGGCCGGATTACACTCAGGATGGCGGGCAGGCCAGTCGACGTGCGCGTATCCACCATCCCCACCGCACACGGCGAACGCGCCGTACTGCGTTTGCTGGACAAGCAGGCTGGCCGCCTGGATCTCCCCCGGCTTGGCATGGATGCAATCACGTTGACTCGCATGGACAGGCTTATTCGCGAGCCCCATGGCATTATCCTCGTAACCGGTCCCACCGGGTCGGGTAAAACAACCACGCTTTATGCCGCCCTGTCGAGGCTGGACTCCGCGTCGCTCAACATCATGACGGTTGAGGACCCCATCGAGTACGATCTTGACGGCATCAGCCAGACTCAGGTAAACCCGCGAATCGAAATGACGTTTGCGCGAGCCTTGCGGACAATCCTGCGTCAGGATCCGGATGTCATCATGATCGGAGAGATTCGCGACCTCGAAACCGCACAGATCGCGGTACAGGCCAGCCTTACGGGCCATCTGGTATTTGCGACTCTGCATACCAATGATGCGATAAGCGCCGTCACCCGGCTTGTCGACATGGGAGTCGAGCCGTTTCTGCTGGCATCGAGTCTCATCGGCATAGGCGCACAGCGTCTGGTGCGGCGGCTCTGCCTGGAATGTCGCCAACCCTGGGACGAGGATATGGGAAAATCCCCTTCCCTGGGATCTTTTTCGGCTTCCGGAATTTTATACAAGGCACAGGGCTGTGCTGCGTGCAATCACTCCGGCTATCAGGGACGTACCGGGATTTATGAATTGCTCGCGGTTGACAACGATCTGCGCCGGCGAATTCATGATCGCGCGTCCGAACAAGACCTGCGAGAGTATGTGATTTCCACTGGAATGCGCTCGTTACGTGACGATGGCATGCGCCTCGCTACCCAGGGCATCACCAGCCTGGAGGAAGTCGTGCGTGTGACACGCGAATAGCAGTTCCATATGGAAGCGTACCGCTACGAAGCGCTTGATTCTGAAGGCCGCACGGTAACAGGTGTGCTGCAGGCTGATACCGCGCGCCAGGCGCGGGCACAGTTGCGCGCGAAGGGCTTGCTGCCTTCGACCGTCGATCAGGTTCGCGCTCGCGACCGCAGCCAAGCGCCCTGGGTCCGAGGCTTACGCCCGGAGGAGCTGAGTCTGCTGACACGACAGATGGCTACCTTGCTGACCGCCGGCCTGACAGTCGAGCAGTCGCTTGCTGCGCTGATCGAGTCCGCCGAGGAGCCGATGACACGCGAAGTGCTCGGCGGTGTCAAAACAGAAGTGATTGCCGGACTCTCCCTCTCCGCCGCGCTGGGCAGCTACAGCAGGAGTTTTCCCGATTTCTACCGGACGCTGGTACATGGCGGGGAAGAATCGGGCACATTGCCACTGGTACTGCGTCATCTTGCCGAGTATCTCGATGCACGCCAGACACTAAAACAGAAAACCAGTCTTGCGCTCCTTTACCCCGCACTGGTGACCATCATTGCCATTATCATTGTTGCCGGCCTGCTCATGTATGTGGTTCCCCAGGTAGTGCAGGTATTTCAGCATTCTCGCCAGAGCCTGCCTCTCCTGACTCGTGCGCTGATCGGGTTGAGCGATTTCCTTCTCATGTCATGGCCTTATCTGATTATCGCCATTGCCGGCGGGGCACTTTCCGCACGCATCGCACTACGGCGCGATGACACCAGATACCGATGGCACGCTCTGCTGCTGCGCACCGCATGGCTGGGATCGTTGATTCGCAGCAGCAACACATCCCGTTTCGCCAGCACGCTTTCCATTCTGATCGGAGGGGGTGTGCCGCTTCTTAAAGCGCTCAGTTCCGGTGCACGCGTGATGAGCAACATGGTCATGCGTAAAGCGATCGAAAATACCATCGAACAGGTCCGCGAAGGCGCGAGCCTTTCCAGGGCGCTGCGGGAAACCCGCGTGTTTCCGCCCCTGCTCGTGCATCTGGTCGCAAGCGGGGAAATGAGTGGCAAGCTGAAAGAAATGCTCGAACGCGTTGCCCAGCTCGAGGCTCAGGCGCTGGAGCGGCGACTGGGCATCTTTTTAACGCTGTTGGAACCAATAATGATTCTGGTAATGGGAGGCGTCGTGTTGGTGATCGTTCTTGCCATACTGCTCCCCATCATGGAAATCAATCAGCTGGTGCATTAACAACAAAAAAACAATACTTTCGGCAGATGTATGGCATTCTTATTTTGTTTTCTCAGCGAGCAGTGCATCTCCGGCACGTTTCCACTCGCGTCTTCTAGGATCCTCTGCCGGCACATTTGCCAGCCCCAGCAGGGCTCCCAGTAGCTCCCCCCGATCGAATGCCGGAGCACAAGTTTCCGGATCGACGAGACCTGCCAGAATGAGCACCTCGGCAGCATTGTGCAGCTCCTGGTCACGCTCTCCGGAGGCCGCCTCCCTGTCGATCGCTTCCAAAATACGTGCCACTTCCTCGTCCCTTGCCGCAAGGCGGGCGGCTTCCGCCTTTGCCCTTTGTGCCCCCTCTGCCGCCGCCTTCGCCTTACTCAACAACCACCGGCTAAAGCCGGTGGTTGTTGAGTTTTGGTATCTGTCACTTATATGACGGAACAGACAAAGCAGACAGAGCGCGGGAACGATTGGGAGCGACTGCTCAGCCTGTGAAGCAAGGCTTTTTCTACCGGCAGAATCTAATCTGATGATCCGATTTTGAACAGTAACTGTAAATAATATGGAGGTCGAGGGGATAAGGAATCCACAGGTGACTTGTAGATCTCTGGCATTCACGCTTATAGGGAGCGATTGGTAGAGGACCCCCTCCCCTTCGCCCGGCCAGTCTGCTTGATATCCTCCGCACCCCAAGCCGTAGCCGGACTGCTGTTTACTCCTTTCTGTGGATATCGTTACGCAGTTGTTCTAGCTTTCAGCACGCACTTGATCTTTTTCTTCCATCAAACGCAAGGCTTCACGCACCACTTCGCTGGCTGACGTATAGAACCCCGATGTAACCTTCTGTCGCACCCTTTCTCAGCTGAGGCGTAAGGTTGATGTTCATTCCCATGCGCTCCAGAACGATACTCACGCGGCTCTGCATCGGAGTCCGGTTCCTGAACACAGAAGTTGACTTGCATTCTTTTAGCATGAGCTTGCAACTGTAATTACTCGCACCTATAAATAGTTCAGGAATTCCTCAATAGGCTGCGTGAGAGCGCATTTGAACATCCTGGCTTTAGGTAACCCGGGAACCTGATGATGAAAGAAGATTTCATAGCTGCTACTGACCGCGTCCCGTTAGAACTTGGCTGTTACTTTCACTACCAGCTCAAGCCAATGGTGTTTGAATTCCATGTTGCCAGGTTTATTCGGGAGAAGAAACTGTGAATAAGTACCGTACCCTGATTCAGAACTTAGCTGCCCAAGCGGGTATCACGATCAATGGATCAGCACCTTATGACATCCAGGTAAGCAATGAGCAGTTTTACGAAAGGGTGCTCGCCCAAGGAACCTTGGGATTAGGGGAATCATACATGGACGGTTGGTGGGAGTGTGGGCAATTGGAGGAGTTTTTTTATCGCCTACTACGCTACCAAGCCGATGAAAAACTGAGTCTGAGCTGGCGCGAGAGCCTGGCTCTTATTCAAGCGAAAGTCTTTAACCGGCAGTCTTACCGCAAGGCGGTAGAGGTGGCGCAGACTCATTACAACCTGAGCAACACATTGTTCCAAACAATGCTCGACAAGCGAATGAACTACTCCTGCGGCTATTGGAAGGAGGCGGAGACACTCGATCAAGCTCAAGAAGCCAAACTGGATTTGATTTGCCGCAAATTAGCCCTTTCCCCTCGGGATCGCATACTCGATATCGGCTGCGGCTGGGGCAGTTTTTTGAAATTTGCCTGCGAGCGCTACCAATGCCGAGGGGTCGGAATCACCATTTCGGAAGAACAGGCCGCTTTCGCCAGAGCGAACTGTACAGGAATGCCTATCGAAATTATCCAAGGCGATTACCGCGACCTTAACCGGGGGGAGCATGGTGAATTTGAGAAGGTAGTCTCGATCGGAATGTTTGAGCATGTCGGTCCAAAAAACTACCGCACGTATATGGAAGTGGTAAATGGAGTCTTGATTGACGAGGGCTGGTTCTTGCTCCATACCATCGGCGACAACCTTTCTCGCCTGCGCTGTGATCCATGGCTGGATAGGTATATTTTCCCGAACGGCGTAGCTCCGTCTGTCCGGCAGATGGGAGAAGCCATAGAAGGCCTATTCGTCATGGAGGATTGGCACAACTTTGGCGTGGACTATACCCGAACACTACTGAGCTGGCGCGATAACTTCAAACAGAATTATCAGCCGCTGCCCCTGCAGACGTCCATCTCTCAAGACCACTTTGTCCGCATGTGGGAGTATTACTTGGCCTCTTTTGCCAGTGCCTTTAAGGCCCGGCGTTTGCAGCTGTGGCAAATTGTACTGTCCAAAGGCTACCCAGCTTCAACCTATCGATCCATCCGATGAAAGGCTGGCGCGATTATGCCGAAGGCGTACGTAAAGTAAATCCGACGTTTAGATGAGTATACGTCCTCTGCTGTACTAGCAATTATGGGGGGAACGTGAAAGCTGATCAAATCCTTAAAAGTAAGATTCGGGCTGACTTGCCTGCGGATGCGTTCACTAATCGACCCTGGCGAGCCTTATTCGTGTTTCCGCTCGCTGGACTCATCGTCTTGTGCAGCATAACTTTGGTTCGAATCCCGCTGCCATGGTACCTCGCCGTCATCGGTTCTTTGTTCCTGGGTAGTTTATATGGAAGCCTGATGTTTCTCGGGCACGAGATCGCCCACGGTGCTACAGTCCGCTCGCAACGTCTGCAAGACTGGTTGCTCTATCCCGCGTTTGCGATCTTTTGTCTGTCACCCCACTTGTGGCGGGTCTGGCACCAGCAAGTCCATCATCCCTACGCGAATATGGAGGGTCACGATCCTGATAACTTCGGTACCATGAGTGACTACAAACTCGGCCAGCCGACTCGTGCGGATGTTCTGTGGCTGAAATTTGCCCCGGGTTCAGGCCACTGGCTGAGCGCGACATATCTCTTTCTGTTCTTCACTCTTCAAGTCCAAGGAGTGCTCTGGCTGAAATCAAGAGGGCGGGCGGATTTTAAGCAGCTCAAACGCTGGCGAGCTATGCTTGACAGTGCAGTCCTGGCAGCATTCTGGCTACTGGTCTGCGTGGAAAGCGGGCCCAGAGGCGCTGTATTGGTTGTGCTGCTGCCGATGCTCATCGCAAATTTTGTCGTTATGTCTTACATCGTGACTAACCATCTGATGCGTCCGCTCACCCACGAGCGCGACACTCTCGGCACAACTATGAGTGTCACGACGCCAAAGCCGATCGATAGGCTACACTTTCACTTCAGCCATCACGTCGAACACCATCTTTTCCCCAACATGTGCAGCCACTACTACCCCCTGGTACAGCAGAGCCTACGCCGCCACGCTGCCGACCGTTACCTGGCTCCGCCACACTGGCTCGCGCTTCGCGTCCTCTTCCGCACCCCGCGGGTGTACGATGGTCCGCGGATACTTGTTACGCTCGATGGTGGCAGGCGGGTGGAAATGGCAACAGTTGAGGCATGGTTGCGTGGCATTCAAGCTTAAGACAGACTTCACTCGAATTCACGAGTGTAGGGTTTAATCGGTCACACGCTGTTGCGAGAAAGCGCTGAACATGAATTTACCCCCACGGACTGTGCCACTGTCTACCGGGGCGTTCTGCCAGCATTTCTTTCTACCCGTGCATATCCACGACCCACTTCTTCTCTTCCGCCTCCTTCGGCGTGTGGTAGCCCCAGATCGTGCGTAATCCTAATCCCTATTCCTGATTGCCGGATACAGAGGGCTCGGGAGATTGCTAGTTGCGCAAGTGAAAAGACTTGCCGCATGGAGTGCCAATTCCTGACGACAGTTGAGCAGGGGCTATCAAATCTTCTCTCACTCAAAGAAGTGTTAACGAATGGTTGCGCGTGCACGCTGGGAAACAGCGCAGCGTTGGCATGAGGTTGAGCTGGTTCTTGACTTACTGGGCGATTGGGTTCTTATGCGGCGATGGGGCAGCAAGGCTTCCCGGCGACACGGAGAACAGATTCAACCGCTCCACTGTTGGATTGATCCGATGTAAGAATACTTTCGGTGCTTACATACAGCGCTCGACTAACTCCGCTGTCGAGCGCTGCACGCATGACGTTAAGAGTGCCAATGTGATTGATCTCGTCAAACTCACGGCGATCGCGGCGCCACAGATTTGGGTCGGCAGCCAAGTGATAGACGCGCTCGCAGCCGCGCACCGCGTTACGCATTGCCCCTAAGTCACGAATATCTGCTTGTACAAGTTCAATACATTCAAGTGGTAAATGATTTACCACAGCGGTGGGGTCGAAGCGAGTGGAAGCTGATGCTTGGGGCTCGATGCTTGGTTGGGAAGATGTAATACTGGATTTAATTTAAGCCTGTCACCGTGCGGTTTCAGACATAGCAGCTTTTATTTTTATGCTGGGGACAAAGCTTAATACCTTATCCTATCGTCTGCTATTGCACAGCAGCTATAACTCTATGAATGGTAATGATATTATCAATTTTTGGACAGGATAGCATTCTTATTTTGTTTTCTCAGCGAGCAATGCATCTCCGGCACGTTTCCACTCGCGTCTTCTAGGATCCTCTGCCGGCACATTTGCCAGTCCGAGTAGAGCTCCCAATAGCTCCCCCCGATCGAATGCCGGAGCACGGGTTGCCGGATCGACGAGACCTGCCAGAATGAGCAGCTCGGCAGCATTGTGCAGCTCCTGGTCACGCTCTCTGGAGGTCGCCTCCCTATCGATCGCTTCCAAAATACGTACGGCTTCCTCGTCCCTTACCGCAAGGCGCACGGCTTCCGCCTTTGCCCTTTGTGCCCGCTCGGCCGCCGCCTCCGCTTTAATTAACGCGGTAAGGATACGCGCGTCAGTGTCAGTGCGCTTGAGCTTGTCCGCCAACAAGAGGAGCTGTTGTTGTTGTTCGCTTGGTGCTTCGAGGCCACGTAGATACGCCAGTCTGGCAGTAAGCCATTTGTCGTGCAACATGAGTACCTCCTGGTTCATCGATTGATAGCTCCCATTAGCTGCTTCAAGGGATGTAAAGTAACAACGCAAAAATGCGTCTGCTGTGCGACTTATCCCTCAGGCAATTTTTCCCGTCCAAGTGTTGGTGGAATTGTATAGGTCCTATATGTCAGCTGCCACTGCCAGCGTCAACCTCGATCAGATTTTTTATATTACGTACCGTTCGCTCAGCTCCATGCTGAGCCGCAATGCGTATTAGTCGTTCAAAGGGTCGCATAAATACTTTCATTTCTAACAACTCGAAGGTAAATATCACTTTGACCAAACCTTCTCTACCTTCATCCTGTATTTCGTACATACAGTGAAAAGACTCAGAAATACCTGCAAAAGCCAGGGATCGGTTGGGTTCATAAAGCGTAATTCTGAATTTGGATTCAGATCGGTGTCCACCATCAACACGCACTTGCCTTGCGGTAACTCCTGGTCCCATTGGCTGATCTCCGATTTGCTTAAGCTCTTTAACTTCGGGGGACCATTTTGGATAATTCTCAAAGAAATTATCGCCCAGATAGCGGAATACCTGCTCAGTCGAACCCTTCATAAGAATACTTGCTTTGGAAGCTACCGGTTGAACCGGTTTCGAATCAAATATCGATCGCAAACTGAACATATGGATATACTTTTTAAAAGAGTGATTCCTTGAGCGAAAGGTAACCCAGGGACTTGGAAATCAGCCTTTGACCTTGAGCCTGTCGCGGGCACGGAGTGAGGATTATTAAAACCTGTTCGTTTCTTCAAACCGTGATGATTTCATAAAACCACTCAAGTTACCGGAACATCCTCCTATAATCTGTTCGTTGCCCCACTATTACTATTTTTGATTCAAGGGGGGCTCGGCTGATGGTAGATCAACCCAGAATGTACTGCCGGCTGAAACAACACTTTCCACGCCGATCTCTCCTCCCATAAGCTCAATCAGTTTTTTAGTAACGACCAACCCGATGCCAGTGCCTTCCTCAGAGCCGGTTTCACGGCCAAGGCGATTGAATGGCTGAAACAATTTGTCGAGCTGATCTTGGTTCAATCCAAAACCGGTGTCATGAATGCTGATACGAGTCATCCCAGAGTCAATTTGAGAATACTCAACGGTTACATCTCCCGCTTCCCAGTTATATTTGATCGCATTGGTGAGAAGATTGATTAGAACCTGCTTCAGTTTGGTTTCATCAGCCAGCACATGCACGGGAAACGTATGTTCATATCGGGGGAAATTCAATCGGATGTTCTTTTTCTGTGCCTGGGATTTAATCATCGTTTGGCACTCTTCTAATATGGTGAACAGCGATAATGACCTTTGCGACAGGGATAACTTCCCCGATTCAATCGCCGCCGAATGGAGGATTTGATTAACCAGACTCAATAGATACCACCCCGATTCAAGAATATATTCGATATTTGACTTTTGAGATGGCGTTGGGGGTGGATTATCCATTTCCATAAGTTGAGCAAATCCGAGTATGGTATTTAGCGGCGTTCGTAATTCGTGGCCCATACTTGAAATAATTTCCGATTGCTCCAAGCTGGCTTTTCTCGTGGCATCTTTGTTCCGGATTATCTGGGTCAGTATTTGGCTCAAGTTTAGGCTTGATTCCAACCGATCCATTATGAGATAGGCTAAATCCTGCAAGCTGGCAAATTCTTTCTCATTCAATACCCGAGGCTTTCGATCGATAATCCATAACGATCCCAGATTAAAACCTCCGACTGT
This sequence comes from Nitrosospira sp. TNL300, assembly GCF_055385915.1. Classification (NCBI taxonomy): domain Bacteria; kingdom Pseudomonadati; phylum Pseudomonadota; class Betaproteobacteria; order Nitrosomonadales; family Nitrosomonadaceae; genus Nitrosospira; species Nitrosospira sp. TNL300. Next base: position 2,198,182 of record NZ_AP041005.1, read on the forward strand.
AATCAAGGGCGCTCCCGCATAGAACCCTATACCTGCCACCTCAGTTACAAGCGTTTTTGTAAGCGGGCTGGTATCAATCTTCGTATTTGCAACAATATAGGGAGCGTCACGTAGCATAGTGATTGCCGGATATTCCGGAGCAAACCCAATTTCGGTGGTTTCAAGGCCACAGCTGGATACAAGCCGGATATGATCGCTATAGACAATGCCGATTACTGCAACCGGAGCGTCAAACAGGCGTGCTGCGAGTGCGGTAATTCGATCTAGGGTTCGGTCTGGGGTGGGTAACAATATCTCGTATTGCTTCAACACGAGCGTTCGCTCTGTTTCATTCGCTGGCATATATCAACCGATTAATTTTTGGTATTCGTCACTTTATTTTTGGTATTTGTCACTTTATGACGGAACAGACAAAGCAGACAGAGCGCGGGAACGATTGGGAACAACTGCTCAGCCTGTGAAGTAAGGCTTTTTTTATCGGCAGAATCACTCCGGTGGTCCGAGTTTGAGCATAGCACGCCTGCCGGTAATGGGAGTTTCCTGAAAAGCTTCAGAAGGTGTTCTTTCTGCTGCCCGTTGAGTGTGGGCTTTTATTCGGTTCGATTCATACCTAGCTGGAGCCGAAACGGAACGTCATATCCACATTTTACTGGGTGCGCAGCAGAAGAATGCGGATGGCTGGTTTATGGCGCATCAAGCCTCAATTCACTCCAGACGAAGTGCCGCAGCAGGATAACTAACTGTAAATAATATGGAGGTCGGGGGGATAAAGAATCTGCACGCAGGCTCCCCCCGCTTGGAACTGTATCAATTCTCAAACCAAACTTCCAATGAGGAATTTTGGTTTGCTTTTACTGATTTTAGTCGGGCTTGATATTCGATGCCTGTTGACCCTTAGGGCCAGTTGTCACATCGAAAGTGACCCGCTGGGCCTCGTGCAACGATTTGAAGCCACCACCTGTAATCGCAGAGTAGTGAGCGAACAAATCATTTCCTCCGTCATCTGGGGTAATAAAGCCAAAACCTTTGCTGTCGTTAAACCATTTTACAATACCTGTTGCCATGTTATTTCCTTAATAAGTTCACCCTACAGCGACCTGTAGGTGGCCGTTGAATATCAAGGGAAAGGGTCAACCAAAGGTATCGTTTTACGGCTTGAATCCAAAAGACTTTAGTAGGATACGCGCTATCTGAAGAAGTTCAAAATATATTTCACAACAACTTGCCACATTTTTTTAGTAACAAGACATTAATACGTTCGAGCTACAGGTGGGTGGTAGAAGGAGAGGGGAAGGTTAGGCAGCATACCAGAGCACGGCGAAGTAATGGCATGTGGTGCCTGCCAGAACAAAGAGGTGCCAAATTAGATGAGCATACTGCAAGCGGGAATCCATAGCAAAAAAAATCACCCCGATGGTGTAGGACAAACCTCCCGCAATCAACCAAAGCAAGCCAGGTGCGGGCACTTTGGCAACCAATGGATCCACGGCAATCACAACCATCCACCCCATGAACAGATAGAGACCGGTGGATAGAATGGGTAAGGAGGCTCTATAGAACACCTTCAGCACCACACCGGCTGCAGCAAGAACCCATATAGCTGAAAGAAGAATCCAGCCCCATACGCCGTGAAGTACTCCTAGCGTAAACGGCGTATATGTACCGGCGATAAGAAGAAAGATTGCGGAATGCTCAAGGACCCGAAACATGCGCTTGGTCTTGCCTGTGGGCAACGCATGGTAGAGGGTAGAAGCAAGGTAAAGAAATATGGTCGTCGCGGAGAAGAGGCTTGCACCAATGACAAATCCGACGTTTCCCTGGCGTGCTGCCTGCATGATGAGAAAGGGAGTTCCGATCAGTGCCGCGACGAAACCAATGCCATGGCTAATGCTGTTCGCAATTTCTTCCCCTTGCGATTGCTCACGCCTTAGCCGGGCAAGTGTCATGATTAGAACTCGCACATGTTGCTGAGATTGATCTTGTTGTCTCTCTAATAACTCACCTTAAATGTCGGACTATCTTTCGATCGGGTCTTGCGATGATTGTAAAGTCTTGTTCGCGGCTATATTGGCCTCACCAGCCATTCCGGTACCTTTTGGCAATATTCGCCCCGTTTCCGGTGATAAAGATCCTCGGAGATATCCAGAAACTCTTTATAGGCCGGAATAATTATAACTGCAAGCCCATGCCAAAGGAATGAAAGACAACTTCTGCTTCCAGGAACTGACAGAACTGGAAAGAAAGTGAACCAGCCGACGAGCCATTCCTGGCGACTGGCGTGGCCGTGACAAGCAGGAACCGGAATCGGAGCCAGATTTTCTCCCAACCTCAGCAACATCCTCCACGAAGCTCTATCATCTACCGAGTCAAACCCCTTGCCAGATCGGCTTTTATGTCTTTTACCGCTTCAAGTCCCACTGCAATGCGCAGCAGGCCCTCGGTAATGCCTGCTGCATCACGGCTTTCCTGGCTGATCCGCCCATGCGTGGTGGTGGCAGGATGGGTAAGAGTGCTCTTGGCATCCCCCAGGTTGGCGGTGATGGAAATCATGCGAACGGAATCCACCACCCTCCATGCCGCTTCTCTTCCCTTCTTCAATTCGAATGAAACGATTCCGCCCCCGGTTTTCTGCTGACGACTGGCAAGCTCATACTGCGGATGCGATGGCAAGCCGGGATAATGGACTTTGGCTACGCCAGGCTGCGCTTCCAGCCAACGCGCAATTTCCAGGGCATTTTCGGAATGCCTTTCCATCCGAAGGTTCAGTGTTTCCATTCCCTTCAGGATTACCCAGGCATTGAACGGGCTCAGGCTCGGCCCGGCAGTGCGAAGAAAACCGAATATTCCCCCGTCCATCACGAGATCGCGCTTGCCCAGCACCGCGCCACCCAACACCCGGCCCTGGCCCTCAAGATATTTGGTCGCAGAGTGAATCACGAGGTCTGCTCCCAATTCCAGCGGACGTTGCAGCGCGGGAGAGCAGAAGCAATTGTCCACGGCGAGCCAGACGCCCGCTTTTTTTGCTACAGCAGCCAGTGCGGCAATGTCGGAAATCTCGGTCAACGGATTGGAGGGCGTTTCCATGAACAGCAGCCTGGTGGCAGGTCTTACCGCTGCTTCCCAGGCGGAAACATCCGTAGCGGAAACAAACGTCGTTTCGATGTTGAAGCGCTTGAGGATATTGTTGAACAGGCTGACAGTCGCACCGAACAGGCTGCGGGAAGCCACGATATGGTCCCCCGCACGGAGAAGTCCCATGGTGCAGGCTAGAATGGCTGACATGCCGGAGGAGGTTGCCACACAGGCTTCCGCCCCCTCCAGGGCGGCCAGCCTTTCCTGAAAAGCGGTAACCGTGGGGTTGGTAAAGCGCGAATAGATATTACCCGGTTCCGCATCGGAAAAGCGTGCTGCGGCCTGCGCGGCGCTGTCGAAGACAAAACTCGAAGTAAGGAATAAAGCTTCCGAGTGCTCATTGAATTGACTGCGATGTATGCCCGTATGCAGTGCCAGTGTTTCCAGCTCGAAATCGTCAGACATGCCAGATATCTCCCTCAAATTCCCCAAATAAAAAACCCGTTCAGCGTTCGCCAAAAACGGGTTTTCCCGCTTTAGCTGAATTTATACTGCGCCCGCAAGCTGAAGATCAAATCGGCGCCTACCGTGAAGGTACGCTCGGTACCTGCTTTTGTCAAACCTTCATCAATTCGCTGCCACCAGGTTCAGGTCGAGTTGCGTGCTGGAACGTCTCTCCGTGAGAGGAGCGCCACTGCGTTGCGCCTCCAGAACGGCCAGGTATTCCGGCGTTACATCCCCGGTAATGTAGCGTCCGTCGAAACACGAGGTCTCATACTGCGAGATCGACGGATTGACGCGGCGCACATCTTTAATGAGAGAATCGAGCTCCTGATACACCAGATGATCGGCGCCAATTTCCCGGCATATTTCCTCGTCATCCCGCCCCGTGGCAATGAGTTCGTGACGCGTAGGCATATCGATGCCATAAACGTTGGGAAACCGCACGGGGGGTGCAGCAGAAGCAAAAAATACCTTGTTCGCGCCGGCTTCCTTCGCCATCTGGACGATTTCGCGGCTGGTAGTGCCGCGTACGATCGAATCATCGACCAGCAACACATTTTTTCCGCGAAATTCCACGCCCATGGCATTGAGCTTCTGGCGGACCGATTTACGGCGCAACTGCTGGCCCGGCATGATAAAGGTTCGCCCGATGTAGCGGTTTTTTACGAAACCTTCACGAAAACTTATGCCCAGGCGATTGGCAAGCTGCAAGGCACTGGGACGGCTGGAATCGGGAATCGGAATGACCACATCGATATCGAGATGGCTCATCGTGGCTTTGACTTTATCGGCCAGACTCTCTCCCATGTTGAGCCGGGTTTCATAGACTGAAATTCCGTCTATGACTGAATCCGGGCGTGCGAGATAGACATACTCGAAGATGCAGGGATTGTGCGAGGGGTTGGGTGCGCACTGCTTATTGTAAAAATTGCCGCTGTCATCAATAAAAATTGCCTCGCCTGGCGCAACATCCCTCACCAGCTTGAATCCCAGGGTATCGAGCGCCACACTCTCGGACGCCACCAGATATTCCGTCCCATGCTCGGTTTCCGCGCACCCGAACACAAGGGGACGAATACCATAAGGATCGCGGAACGCGAGCAATCCGTAACCTGCAATCATTGCTATGACGGCGTAAGCGCCTTTGCAACGCTCGTGCACGCCGGATACGGCGGCAAAAATAGCGGCGGGATCGAGCTGGTGGTTTTTCGTGCTCCTCTGCAACTCGTGTGCCAGTACATTAAGGAGCACTTCCGAATCCGAATTGGTATTGACGTGCCGCAAATCCTCGCGGAACAGCTCGTCCTTGAGCTGTGCGGAATTGGTCAGATTGCCGTTATGCCCGAGTACGATTCCGAATGGCGAGTTGACATAAAACGGCTGTGCCTCTGCAGCAGACTCGGCGGAACCGGCGGTGGGATAACGCACCTGGCCGATCCCTATATTCCCGAGCAAGGCGCGCATATTCCGCGTGCGAAACACGTCGCGCACCAGGCCGCTGTTCTTGTGCATGTGGAAGGTATTTCCCTGGGCGGTAACAATTCCGGCCGCATCCTGCCCGCGATGCTGCAGCACCAGCAACCCGTCGTAGAGTAACTGGTTTACGGGAGCATGCGAAACTAAACCCAGAATTCCACACATGAATGCACTCCGCAAAAATGACTTAGATCGACGCTAGATGAAAAGTTGCACGAGTTCATTGAGTGGAATCCGGTGCATCCGGTTTACTGTCCTATTGCTTGCGCTTCAGTTCCGCATAGTGGATACGCCTGGACAAATCCTGCGGCAACCACGGCAGCACCACCATTGCTGCAGCCTCCAGGTGCTTGCTCAGTACCGCTTTTCGCCAGAAGGGCTCCTGCGGCACCGCGGTAAGACCTGCGGCCAGCACGATTACCAACACCACTACCAACCCGCGGATAAAACCGAACAGGGAGCCGAAAAATCTGTCGGTGAAACCCAATCCTACCGTCTGGACCAAAGCTGAAATCAGCATGGTCACGAGACCCATCGCTACCAGGGTTGTCAGGAATAATGCAATGAAAGCCAGCAGGATGCGCAGTGATTCTCCGCCAATAGCTGAAGGCACCATGGGCGCGAATCCTGCGGCCAAAGAATTCGCCACCATGAATGCGACTATCCAGCTGACCAGGGACAATATTTCTCGCACGACGCCGCGCGATACGCTGAGCAGGATTGACACAATCAGTATCGCCAGGACAGCGTAATCGAAGCCAGTCAGATCAGCAGTAAACATGGCAGAATGAGAGGTAGCCTTGTGTAAAGGGTTTCATGATCCTCACCTACTTTTCTGTAACCACACCTTCGAATCCCAGGTTCTTCAGTTTTTCCCGTGTTTTCTCAGCCTCCTCACGCGTCGCGAAAGGACCGACGCGCACGCGGGTTACTTCTTCCTTGCCGGATTTCACGATTTCAGTATAGGCGGAGAAATTCTGTGAAGCGACCTTTTCCGATTGACGGGCCGCTTTTGCTGGCGTAGAAAAAGCGCCTAACTGCACCACAAATGATGCTTCCCGCGAAGCAGCCGGCGCGGCGTTTTTACTGGCCGTTTCCGCTCGGGAAGTGGCGGGAGCAGTGTTTGTAGCCGTCGTTTCATTCCGCGGAGCAGCAGGCGCGGCGTTTTTACTGACTGTTTCCCCTCGGGAAGCGGTGGGAGCAGTGTTTGTAGCCGCCGTTTCATTCCGCGGAGCAGCCGGCGCAGGGCTTGCACTGGTCTTTTCATTGATGGAGGCAGGCGTCTCACGAGGAGGTACAGCCGTTATATTCTTACCGGATGCCGCACCTGCCTGCCCCGGCCCACCCTCAGCCTGAGGCATGGATGAAGCGGTTGCGGGAGGCGTATTTGCCGGGGAAACAGATTCGGCGGCAAGCTCTTCCACTGAATCCTCAGGCGGGATGTGTATGTCGATTTCATGGCCGCGCCGGTCAGGCTTGCTGTCGAGGATCATCGGCAATACCACCACTGCCGCGGTTGCCAGGACGATTGCGCCGACCAGACGTCGTCTGGCGCGCTTTCTTAGCTGAATCTCTTCTTCGCTGATGGTCTTTGCCATTAAATATCGGGAAGTCTACCTGCGCTCAACCATATTCTTTAACACTTTAGCCACGGTATGGAATGAGCCGAAAACACAAATTCTATCATTTCTGGCTGCCTGCTCACAGGCGTAGGCATATGCCTCGGATGGATTGCGGAACTTGCGGATGGTATGCACGGCGACTTCACCTGCATTCCCCGCGCCCGGTTCAGCGATTTGCAGCGCCTGGGCAACCTGCGCGGCGACTTCGTCCACTGTCGCGCCTCTTGGAGCGTCAATGCCCGATACCAACCAGACATCCACTCTGGACCTCACCTCCCGAACCACGCCGGCGATATCCTTATCCCTGAGCATCGCGAATACCGCATACGTTCGAGGATAACGCTCCATACTATCGAGGCTGGCAGCAAATGCTCGCGCTGCGCCTGGATTATGGGCAACATCGAGCACCGTGACCGGCCGCCCAGGCAAGACCTGAAACCGTCCTGGCCAAACCACCTCCAGCAATCCATGGCGAATGTCGCTCAGGGTGACCGGGAAGGTATCTTTCAGGGAATCCAGCACGGCGAGACATGCACTGGCGTTTTTCAGCTGACAGGCGCCGCGCAGGGCTGGATAAGGGAGTGCGTGTCTGCTCTCGCCGTTCCACCAGTAGCTCCAGGATTGTGGAGCGGTTGAATAACCGAAGTACTCCCCGATATGCATGAGGTTGGCGCCGATCGATTGCGCATGACGGCGCACGCTTACAGGCAAATCCGGTTCGGAACAGATCGCCGCCTTCCCCGACCTGAAAATTCCGGCCTTTTCAAATCCGATCTGTTCACGCGTGTTGCCCAGATAATCCATATGATCGAAATCCACACTGGTAAGGACCGCACAATCGGTGTCGAATACATTGACCGCATCCAGCCGCCCACCTAATCCCACCTCCAGAATTGCGATTTCCACTTCGGCCTGACCGAACAAGTACATGGCCGCCAATGTGCCAAACTCGAAATAAGTCAGGGACACGTCGCTATTCATCCGCGCCGACTCGACAGCACGGAAAGCCTCGCACAATTCATCGTCGCCTGCTTCCCTCCGGTTGATCCGCACGCGTTCGTTATATCGCAGCAAGTGGGGCGAGGTATAGCATCCGACGCGATATCCGGCATGACTCAGAATGGCTTCCAGCATCATGCATGTCGATCCCTTCCCGTTGGTGCCCGCAACGGAAATGATGGAAAATGAAGGCTCGGACCCCAGCTCCGCCTGAACGCGCCGTATCCGCTCCAGGCCCATTTCGATAGCTGTGGGATGCATGTGTTCCAGGTAGTCCAGCCACTCTGGCAACGTTGCAGAAGCAAAGGAGAAAGTGCTCATGCCTGCGATGGCACGGTAAGTGTGATTACGCGTTGAACGAAAATGCTCAGGATGCGGGAGAGGAAGTGCGCATCAGCAACGTACACAAGTTGGCGACCTTGTCGCGCATGCGCCGGCGATCGACGATCATGTCTATCGCTCCGTGCTCCAGCAGGAACTCGGAGCGCTGGAATCCTTCCGGCAGGGTCTGCCGCACTGTCTGCTCGATCACCCTCGGTCCCGCAAAACCGATCAGGGCGCCTGGTTCAGCAATCACTACATCGCCAATGAAAGCAAAACTGGCAGATACACCGCCCATGGTAGGATCCGTCAGGACCGAAATAAACGGAAGTCCTTCGCGACTCAGTCGGGTCAGTACGGCAGTGGTTTTAGCCATCTGCATGAGCGACAGCAGACCTTCCTGCATACGCGCACCGCCGCTCGCCGCGAAGCATACAAAGGCCAGATGCCGGTCGACACACGTTTGCACACCGCGTATGAAGCGTTCGCCGACCACGGACCCCATCGAACCACCCATGAAACCGAATTCGAATGCTGCGGCAACGACGGGAACTGTCTTGACGCTGCCTTGCATCACGACCAGGGCGTCATCTTCGTCAGTCTCTCTTTTCGCCTCCGCCAGCCTGTCGGAGTACCGCTTGCTATCCTTGAATTTAAGGGGATCGAGCGAATGGACTTCCATCCCGATTTCGCGCCGATTCTCCGGATCCAGAAACAGGTCGAGCCGCACGCGTGCGGAGATCCGGTTGTGATGACCGCACTTGGGACAGACGTTGAGATTGTTCCCCAGATCGGAATAGTAAAGCACTGCCTCACAGGAGGCGCACTTGCTCCACAGTCCCTCAGGCACCGCTTTCTTTTCACCGCTTTCCTTGCGCTTGATCTTGGGCGGGAGAAGTTTCTGAAACCAGCTCATAAGTGTGTAAGTTTAACGGCGGCTGATGGTGCAGGACTTGCCGCGTCTATTGCAATTCGCAGACTTTTTACCAGACGATGGACATTTGTTAGCACCTCCGCCTTGGGCGATCTTTCAATTTCTTCGATAATGCGGCTTCCCACCACCACTGCATCGGCAAGCTCCGCCACTGCCCGCGCAGTTGCGCTGTCACGTATGCCAAAACCCACTCCGATGGGAATGGAAATGTGGGAACGCAGTCCGTCGAGTTTCTCCGCCACATCCCGCAGGTCGAGGTGAAGCGAACCGGTAACGCCTTTCAGCGAAACGTAGTACACATATCCTTCCGCGAGGGACGCCACCCGCTCGACGCGCTGCTGTGGCGTAGTCGGAGAAAGCAGGAAAATGGGAGCGATATTCTGACGTTTCAGGCATTCCACCCACTCCACCGATTCCTCCGGAGGATAATCCACAATCAGCACGCCATCTACGCCGCACGCTTTTGCCCTTGCCGTGAATGCATCATAGCCCATCGCTTCGACTGGATTGGCGTAACCCATCAGCACAACCGACGTGCTGGAATCACTTTCCCTGAATTCTCCCACCATTGCCAGCACATCCTGTAATGAAACGCGATGCTTCAGCGCACGCTCGGAAGAACGCTGAATCGTCGGTCCATCCGCCATCGGATCAGAAAATGGAACGCCCAGCTCGATGATGTCGGCGCCAGCCTGCACCAGTTCATGCATCAGTGGGACCATCATTCCGGGTTCGGGATCGCCAGCAGTGATAAAAGGAATGAGTGCCTTTCTCCGATTCTGGCGCAGCTTGCCAAACAGTGTGGAAATACGGGACATGAACGGACTTTGCAGGTTAGAAGGTGATATGCGAAGCGCGCGCAACGGTAGACATATCCTTGTCGCCACGCCCCGACAGGTTCACCAGCAACAGCTTATCGGGAGTGAGCGCAGGTGCGAGCCGGGCTGCATAAGCCAGCGCATGGCTGGATTCGAGCGCGGGAATGATCCCTTCATAATGGCACAGTGCATGGAATGCTTCCAGAGCCTGCTCATCGGTTATCCCGATATATTCAGCACGGCCGCTGTCCTTGAGCCAGGCATGCTCCGGCCCTACGCCAGGATAATCCAGGCCTGCCGAAATGGAATGTGTTTCAACGATCTGTCCATTCTCGTCCTGGATGAGGTAAGTACGATTGCCGTGCAACACGCCAGGCCGTCCCTTCGTCAGGGTGGCGGCATGCTGATCCGTCTCCACTCCGTGTCCGGCCGCTTCCACTCCGATCATCCGGGTGCTGCTGTCAAGATAGGGATAAAAAAGCCCAATGGCATTTGAGCCGCCACCTACGCAGGCGATCAGGGCATCGGGCTGCCGCCCATAATCCTCCTGCATCTGAATTATTGCCTCGCGCCCGATAATCGCCTGGAAATCACGTACCATCATGGGATAGGGATGAGGTCCGGCCACAGTACCGATGATGTAAAAAGTATCTGCAACATTGGTCACCCAGTCGCGCATGGCCTCGTTCAAGGCATCTTTCAGCGTGCGTGAACCGGATTCGACCGGTATGACATCCGCACCCAGAAGCTTCATCCGGTAAACATTGGCGGCCTGGCGCTCCACATCGACCGATCCCATGTAGATGACACACTTCATCCCGTAACGCGCTGCGACCGTGGCCGTGGCAACACCATGCTGGCCTGCGCCGGTCTCGGCTATTACCCGCGATTTGCCCATTCGCCTGGCCAGTAGCGCCTGTCCCATCGCATTATTGATCTTGTGTGCACCCGTATGGTTCAGGTCCTCGCGCTTGAGCAGGATCTGGGCGCCACCCAGATGCGCCGACCATCGTTTGGCATGATAGATGGGAGTCGGACGTCCCACATAATACTTGAGTTCATGGGCGAATTCCGCCTGAAAGTCAGCATCGCTGCGATAGCGCTCGTACTGTATGCGCAAATCCTCCAGGGCCGAGATCAGCGTTTCGGCGACAAAGATGCCGCCGTACGGACCAAAGTGACCATGACTGTCCGGAAGATCATAGACTTTCACTGATTCCAACTCCTCGCATGAATGCTGCAATTTTTTCCGGATCCTTAATGCCCTTCGCGGCTTCCACGCCACTGGACACATCTACTGCCCAAGGACGCGCCTGCTGGATCGCGCTCGTAATGTTGCCTGCGTGTAATCCCCCCGAAAGAATCAGCGGCAGCGGCAGATTGCGCGGAATCAGGTTCCAGTCGAACGCCTCTCCGGTCCCCCCGGGTTCGCCTTCCACATACGTATCCAGCAGCAAACCGATAGCTCCTGCATAAAGGGATGCGTATTGTAGCAAATCCAGCCCCGCTCTGACTCTTACCGCCTTTATATAGGGAAGTGAAAACTGCCGGCAGAACTCGGGGCTTTCGCTGCCGTGAAATTGCAGCAGGTTCAGGCCAGCAACCGAGACGCTTTCGTCCACCCAACCTGCCTCGGGGTCGACATAGACACCCACTGAAGTAACGAATGGCGGCAACGCGGACACGATTCCGCGAGCTCCAGCCGGTGAAATATAACGCGCGCTCTGCTCCCAGAAGACAAAGCCCACGGCATTCGCTCCGAGATGCACTGCCGCAAGCGCATCTTCCACTCGGGTTATACCGCAAACTTTTACTCGAATCGACATATATCCCTGACTTCCGGTTTTGTTGCCGAAACCCGGTTTCCGTCACTTGTCGCCTATGATGTGACGACAGCCGGCCTGTTCGTACCCGGCACTATTGCGGCAAGAGGGGGTTCGACAAAAGGCGGGAGCTTCCACCTCGCATCATAGGCAACCCCTGCCAAGTATAACCCGGAAGCGGAAAAAGTCGGCGCAGCTTCGCTGCGCTTCCCGTTTTCAAGCAGTTTCCCTATCCAGTCAGGACGAAATTTACCTTTACCCACATAGATCAGACAACCGACGATATTACGTACCATGTGGTGCAAAAATGCATTGGCGCGCAACTCAAACGCAACAATGTTTCCCACTCGCGCAACTTCCAGTTTTGTCACGGTGCGCACGGGGGATTTGGCCTGGCATTCAGCAGCGCGAAAGGCGCTGAAATCGTGTTCGCCCACCAGCATCTGAGCCGCCATTTGCATGGATTCGAGATGGAGCGGATGGTGAAACCAGCCGACTCTGTGCTGATGAAGTCCCGGCCGCACCGGATGGTTCAGCAACAGATAGAGGTAGCAGCGCTCGATCGCACAGTAGCGGGCATGAAAATCATCTGCCGTCCGGGATGCCCATAGCATGGCGATGCCGTCGGGCAGCAACGCATTTGCACCCCGCACCCACGCACTCATGGGTCGCTCCGCCCGAGTATCGAAATGCAGCACCTGGTAGATAGCATGGACTCCTGCGTCAGTTCTTCCTGCCGTGACTACTCGAATGGGCTCGCCCGCAATTTCCGATAAGGCCGCTTCCACAGCATCCTGCACGGTATTTCCCCCTGGCTGGCTTTGCCAGCCGCAGAAATTGCTGCCGTCATACTCCAGCACCATTGCGATTCTCACGGTAAAGCCACCATCGTGATTTTGGTGATACCTGTACCGGACCTTCCCAGGGAATTTTTAAACACGTTTCGGGAAACGGAAGTAGTGACGTATAAACAGACGCTTTCCAGCGCAACAGTGGGGTGCTGATTGACTAGTCCGCCATCGACCATCGCTTCCCCACAAGATATCCTGCAGGGATCTTACGCTTTCCTGCTACAGAACGAGTGCCCACGGCAATGGTCCCCATTCTTTCTCCCTTTCTTCTGTTTTGGAAGATCGTTTTTTGCGCCATTCAGCAGTATGCATCCTCACTTCCTGATCGGCTTCCGCTATGGGTACCGTATTGATTTCACTGTTATCAGGTATTCTCAGGACGAGCCCTGCCTTGAGTTGATGCATGTTGTTGCCAGAAAATGCCTCGCGGTTTGCGCGAAACAGTGCAACCAGCACCTGATTGAAGCTTGCTTCAGGAGGAAGCGCGATATTTTTTGCGATTCCTGACAGGGTATCGCCTGATTTTACGGGACCATAGGTCCGATAGGACGGGTTTGACGCAGCTGCTCCCGGAAGGAGTCTGGCTTGTCCTGACGGGACACTATCGTGCACTATAGCTGGATCTGTTTTACCATCTGCGGAGTCAATCCGGGGATAGCAATGCGATGCCGGCTGAGCTGACTCATTTTCCCGGGACGATGCGCCCGTTTCGGCAAGGGGTAGCAAGGCTGTATATTCACGCAACAAACGCCCCGATGCCCAGTTCAGCTCAATCAGGATATTCAGGAACGGTTCGTCAACGGGTTGCGGAGAAACAATCCGGATATAAGGCTGACCATCTGGATGGATTTCAATAGTGGTTTTAAACGTGGATAAAAGCGGAGAATAATCGACATTTACCTTGCGGAAGACATCATGTGATGCAAGGTGGGCATTCAGGGAAGATTTCTCTTCTGTTGTTACCGTCACCAGATCGATTTCTGCCTTGAACGGCTGCCCTTGCACAGAATTGACAGTGAGCCTTCCCAGACCTGCTGCGTGACTGGCTTCCACCGATATCACGGCAGCCAGAAATGAAAAAAACAGGCTGCACTTAAACCTCGACTTCTGCACGGCAGTATACTCTCAGGGAGGAATAATGCCCTATCCCTTGACGAAGATCGGGAGCCCGATCAGACATTGGCCGCAGGCATGCAAGACGCGCAGCCGGGTTTCGTTCACGAAGAAAGCGGGTTGCCATCGAACGATAGGCAATCTTCAATCGGGCGACTGCGGAAAAATGACTCTCGAAAAGGCGCAGGGGAAGCTCCAGAAGATGGAAATCAGGCAGCACGATGTCTTGGTCCACCGTGCGCCTTTGCCGCTTCTATCAGTTCTCAGGCCGCCGCCACCAGGATTCTGAGCATTCTGCGCAGCGGCTCGGCGGCGCCCCAGAGCAACTGGTCTCCCACAGTGAATGCAGAAAGATACTCGCCGCCCATGGCAAGCTTGCGCAATCGGCCAACCGGTATTGTCAGCTTGCCGGTAACCGCAGCAGGAGTCAACTCTTTCAATGTATGCTCCCGCTCATTGGGAACGACCCTTACCCAACTGTTCGAGGCGGCAAGCACGTCTTCAACTTCATCCAGAGGAACATCCTTCTTCAGCTTCACGGTCAGCGCCTGGCTATGGCACCGCATGGCGCCTACACGAACACAGATGCCATCCACGGGAACCGTTCGTTCACTACGTCCCAGTATCTTGTTCGTCTCGGATTGTCCCTTCCATTCTTCCCGTGTCTGCCCGTTGCCCAAATCCCTGTCTATCCAGGGGATAAGACTGCCTGCAAGCGGCACACCGAAATTCTCGGTTGGAAAATTTTCATTACGAAGTGTTCCCGCCACCTCACGGTCGATATCGAGTATGCCGGCCGCAGGGTCATCCAGCAGATTTTTCGCCACGCGATGCGCTTCGCCCATTTGCAGAAGCAATTCCCGCATGTTCTGTGCGCCGGCGCCGGAAGCTGCCTGATAAGTCATGGCGCTCATCCACTCCACCAGTTCTTCTTTGAAGAGCCCGTTCATGGCCATCAGCATCAGGCTGACAGTGCAATTGCCCCCGATATAATTTTTTATCCCATCGTGCAGCGCCTGCTCGATAACCGGCATATTAACCGGGTCCAGTATGATGACAGCATCATCTTTCATCCGCAGCGTGGAGGCTGCATCGATCCAGTAACCCTGCCAGCCCGCTTCCCGCAGCCGGGGAAAAATCGCGCCGGTATAATCCCCTCCCTGGCAGGAAACCAGGACATCCATCGACCTGAGCTCGTCTATATCATTCGCGTCCTTCAGTGACGGAGCCTCCTGGCCGATATCCGGTGCTTTGCCGCCCTTCTGCGAAGTGGAAAAGAAAGTTGATTCCACCAATGCAAAATCATTTTCTTCCCGCATGCGTTGCATGAGAACCGACCCTACCATGCCACGCCAACCGATAAAACCGACTCGTTTCATTGATATCTCTCTTTTGGAAGAAATCCTGGTTTGATTCAATCACAGGATGTGAACCGCTGTATCTACAAACTTGCCAGAACCGCATCACCCATTGCTGCGGTTCCGATTCTCATCTTTCCTGGCTCGTAAATATCCGCAGTCCGATATCCATCAGCCAGCACCTTTTTCACTGCCCGTTCGATTCGGGATGCCTCCTCCTCCAGATCGAAGGTATAGCGCAACATCATCGCGACCGAGAGTACGGTTGCCAGAGGATTCGCCATGTCCTTGCCGGCAATATCCGGAGCAGAACCATGTATGGGCTCGTAAAGCCCCTTGTTCCGCTCATCGAGCGATGCCGAAGGCAGCATGCCTATCGAGCCGGTCAGCATGGATGCCTCATCCGAGAGGATGTCGCCGAACATGTTGCCTGTCACAACCACATCGAACTGCCTTGGATTGCGTACAAGCTGCATGGCCGCATTGTCCACCAGCATGTGCGAAAGTTCCACGTCCGGATATTCACCCGCCGTTTCGGTCACCACGTCACGCCACAGCTGGGTTGATTCCAGTACGTTCATCTTGTCGACAGAGCACAGCCTGCGACTACGCTTGCGGGCTGCCTGGAAAGCCACCCGCGCTATTCTCCGGATTTCGGCTTCACTGTATATCATGGTATTGTAGCCGATGCGCTGGCCATTCCGTAATTCAATACCACGAGGCTCACCAAAGTAAATATCCCCGGTCAACTCGCGCACGATCAGGATATCGAGCCCGGACACCACCTCGGGCTTGAGCGTGGAAGCATCGGCAAGTTCAGGATAAAGTACTGCAGGCCGGAAATTGGCAAACAGGTTCAAGGCCTTCCGTATTCCAAGAAGGCCTTGCTCCGGCCTGAGTTGCCGGGGCAGCGCGTCATAGCGGGGACCGCCCACCGCCCCCAGGATTACAGCATCTGCCTCATCCACCAATCTGCGCGTTGCCTCGGGAAAAGGCTCGCCCGCTGCATCTACCGCACATCCGCCCAGCAACCCCTGTTCCAGTTCCAGCTTCAATCCATCGCTTCTCAGCGTTTCCAGCACGCGCACTGCCTGCGCGACAATTTCCGGACCGATACCATCTCCGGCCAGAATTGCTATTTTCATAAAATCCTTTTAAAGGGGAAAGCCTGTCAGGCGAACAGCCACGGCTGTTCTACGCGGCGTTTTTCTTCGAACGCCCGGATTTTGTCCGCATGCTGCAACGTGAGGCCGATTTCGTCCAGACCATTCAGAAGACTATGCTTGCGGAAAGGATCGATATCGAAAGAGAAAGATTCTCCGGCAGGGGTGGCCACCGATTGCTGTTCCAGATTGACGAGCAATCGGTACCCTTCGGTGGCCTCGACCGCGCGGAACAGTTGATCCACCTGTGAGGTGTCGAGCACGATGGGAAGCAAACCGATCTTGAAGCAGTTGTTGAAAAAAATGTCGGCAAAACTGGGGGCAATAATTACCTCAAAGCCGTAATCCTGCAACGCCCAGGGAGCATGTTCCCGGCTGGATCCGCAACCGAAATTGGCGCGTGCAAGAAGTATCCGGGCATCGCGGTAACGCGGCAGGTTAAGCACAAAATCAGGGTTGAGTTTACGGGTGGCGGGATCGATGCCCGGTTCGCCATGATCCAGGTATCGCCATTCATCGAAGAGGTTTTGCCCGAAACCAGACCTCTTGATGGATTTCAGAAATTGTTTGGGAATGATGGCGTCAGTATCGATATTGGCCCGATCCATCGGCGCGACCAATCCTGCACATGAATGAAACTTTTTCACTGCTGATTATCGTTTTGGTTTTGCAATTATTTTGCAGATTTTTCCAGCGCTTCTCCGCCGCTTTGAACGTCTTTGCCCACACCCTGAATGGTGTGGCACGCAGACAGGCCAAAGGCAGTGATCAAGGCAGCCATTATCGTCAGCACTCTCATCACAACTCCCTTTAGTGTAAAAAACCGCTATGGTTGTACTGGAATTCTAATATATTTCCCTTACATCCACAAAATGTCCTGCGACCGCAGCCGCCGCGGCCATTGCAGGACTCACCAGGTGAGTACGTCCCGCCGGCCCCTGCCTGCCCTCAAAGTTACGATTGGAAGTGGAAGCGCAGCGTTCGCCGGGCTCCAGCCTGTCGTCATTCATTGCGAGGCACATCGAGCAACCGGGTTCGCGCCATTCAAATCCCGCATCGCGGAATATCCTGTCGAGCCCCTCCTGCTCTGCCTGATGCTTGACCAGGCCGGAGCCCGGCACGACCATCGCGAGCTTGATGCTTCGGGCAACACGACGGCCCCTTACCACCTCCGCTGCGGCCCGCAAATCCTCTATGCGCGCATTCGTGCAGGAGCCGATGAATACCTTGTCCGGGCGAATTTCACTGATCGGGGTGTTGGGAGCCAGGGCCATATATTTGAGCGCCCGCTCCATGTCGTGACGCTTCACCGCGTCCGCGATTTCTGCCGGATCAGGCACCTTTCCATCCACTGTCGTAACCATTTCCGGGGAGGTCCCCCAGGTTACCTGCGGCTTGATCGAGACTGCGTCCAGTTGAACCACCTTATCGAAACTCGCACCCTTGTCACTCTTAAGAGTCCGCCAGTACGCAACCGCTTTTTCCCATAGATCGCCTTTAGGTGCAAAGGGACGGCCCCGGAGATATTCAATGGTGACGTCATCCACCGCCACCATTCCCGCACGCGCACCGGCTTCGATCGCCATGTTGCAGAGCGTCATGCGCCCTTCCATCGACAGTCCACGAATCGCGCTGCCCGCAAACTCGATCGCATAGCCTGTACCTCCGGCAGTACCGATCCTGCCAATAACGGCAAGCGCAATGTCCTTGGCCGTAATGCCATGGCCGAGATTGCCCTCTACCACGATCTGCATCGCTTTTGATTTCTTCGCCATCAAGCACTGTGTCGCCAGCACATGCTCCACCTCGGAAGTGCCTATGCCAAAAGCAAGGCAGGCAAAAGCGCCATGCGTGCTGGTATGCGAGTCGCCGCAAACCACTGTCATCCCTGGCAAGGTGGCGCCCTGCTCCGGTCCGATGACATGCACGATACCCTGGCGCCGATCGTTCATCCTGAATTCGGTGATACCCAATTCCTCGCAATTCTGATCGAGCGTTTCCACTTGCAGGCGAGATACCGGATCGCTGATGCCATGGTCTCGCCCGGTGGTCGGCACATTGTGGTCTGCTACCGCCAGAATGGAACCGAGGCGCCACGGCTTGCGTCCGGCCAGTTTCAACCCTTCGAACGCCTGGGGGCTGGTCACCTCGTGTACGAGATGGCGATCGATATATAGCAGCGCCATGCCTTCCGGATCATCGGATTCTTCATGCACCACATGGCTTTGCCAGAGTTTGTCGTATAACGTTTGCATTTTTGTGGGAAATGGGGATAACGGCTTCAAATCTCAATTTTTCATTATCCCATAACGGGATATCAAGGAACAGCAAGAGTGAGGCAATTGTCACGCGGAGCGGTCGATGTCCATCTTCCAGACTACCAGTCCCAGGCCGAGCAACACGGCCATCGCACTGATCGTAAAAGTGAGCCCTGCTCCCAGCCAATCCCACGAGTAACCGCTGAATATGCCGCCGATGGTGCCGCCGAGCCCGAATGTAAGGCTGGTGTAGAGCGCCTGCCCCTTCGCCTGGTGGCGCCCACCGAAGAGCCGGTGCACCACCATCATGGCCGTGGCGTGATGCGCCCCGTAGGTTGCGGCATGCAGCACCTGTGCGGCCAATATGACAAATGGCCATTCCACGCCCCAGCCTATCATCAGGAAGCGCGCTACGGCACAGCTGAAACTGAACACCATAATCTGTTTCAAGCGGAATCGGCGCATCAGCTGCGGCATCAGGAAAAATATGCCGATCTCGCAGATAACCCCTGTGGCCCACAACCAGCCTACGAGACTTTTGCTGTATCCGTACTCGACAAGATAAATCGAGTAAAAGGTGTAGTAAGGGCCGTGCGCAAACACCATCAACAGGCACGCTGCAAAAAAGGCCAGTACTTCCGGTCGTCGGAATATTTGTGGAATGGAATGCTCGGTGGCGGGATGCGTTACTGTTCCGATTTCAGGAATCAGGCGCGAAAAAAAGACAATACCGAGCTTGAAGCCAAGGACGGCCCATAGCAGCGAGCTGATGCTGGTTGCATCCAGCAGATAACCCACGCCGGTTACCGCCAGAATGAATCCTACTGAACCCCAGACCCGGATGAGTCCGTATTTTGTGATGCTTTCTCCAAGATATGAAAGCGTCGTTGCCTCGATCAACGGCAGCGAAGCGCTCCAGAAAAAACTCATCAGCACCATGACCACAAACAGCCAGCCATAAGACTCGCCGAGAAAAACGCCACAGTAGCTGATCAAGCCTGCGATTGCAGCCGATCGTACAATGAACATGCGTTTGCCGATGTGATCTGCAAGCCAGCCCCAGGCAGCCGGGGCAAAAATGCGAGTGACATGCAGCAGGGACATGAGCACGCCGATCTGAAAGGAAGCGAAGGAAAGGGATTTGAGGTAAAGAGTCCAGTAAGGAGCAAAGGCGCCAATAAAGGCAAAATGGAAGAAATAGAAGCCGGAAAGACGCCAATAGGGGATGGATTGCATTTATGCGAGTTTACAGGCTATTTGACGGATCATTTAATCAGCCTGTAACGGGTATGCGATTTAAAGCGTGATGTTCTGCGCCTGTTGGCCGCATGAGGAGGTCAAGCAGCATGCAACCCCATAAAACAAGGGGTGCAGGATTATCCTGCACCCCTTGTTCACCTGACACTACCTAATAGTCTTTACTTGTGCGTGTGAAAGGTATCGTCGGTTTTGTCTTTCACGTGGTCAGTGCCGACCGGTGCAACCGGAATGATCCTTTCATTGTTTCGATGGGCAGGGGTCGTATAGTCTTTCTTGGATGTGGTTTCGTAGCTTGTATCCATGTAAGACTTCGTTCCATAGTAGGAATTGATTGTATTCTGCCAGGATGGATCCGCCATATCCGGCCAATCGTCCTTATCGAATCCCGGAGCGGAGTTGAGGCGTTCCTTATCCACGTTGAGGATGAAGCGCTTGTTCTCTGTATCGAGCGTCAGCGCGCTCCAGGGCACGGCGAAGAGCTTATCTCCCATTCCCAGAAATCCGCCGAAAGACAGCACGGCATAAGCGATTTTGCCGTTGTTCATGTCGAGCATGATTTCTTTGATGTCGCCAAGATCCTCGTCCTTGGTGTTGTATACATCCTCACCAATGAGGGTGTCCGCACCCATCAGACGGGGCCCGGGTCCCTTCCCTTCCTCCTTACCATACTTCTTGTACATGCCGTAGGTATCTCGATCTGTATAAGCCATGTTTATCTCCTATGAAAGTATGAAATCAGTAAATTCTTAAAGGTTGCTGCTTGAATTTCCTGTTAAGAACTTCTCTTTATTTCACCCTCACCGCTTCGATTCGGCTTCTGCCACTTCCTGCCAGTGTGCCGGTCCTTCCTCGAAGCGCTTCAGACACGTACAGGATGCTTCAACTGGGAAAGAGGGTCAGTACGGTATCGAACAAAAACGGACTTTTTCCGCATATCGCACGCAATTCACCATCATCAGAACTTATATGTCTGAAAGCGTACAGAAATACCCTTTCTCTTTGAGGAAAATTGCAATAGGAACTCGTCGTCGATATAAGAGATAAGGAATGAAGGAATACAGGGATGGGCTGTTCACACGAAAGGAAAGGCATCTCTTCCAATCGAAATGAATACCGTCACGATAGGTAAATGTCACATAGATAAATAATCATGCTGAAAACACTCGATCGACCTGTCGAATTATCGCCATTGCCGGCATGGCTTCAACAATATCGTGAAATTCGCAGGCAGACGTTGAAACTCGTTGAAACGCTTGGGGCGGATGATCAGATGGTCCAGTCCATGGCCGACGCGAGCCCGTCCAAATGGCATCTCGCCCATACCACGTGGTTCTTCGAGGAATTCATCCTCGCGCAGCATTTTCATAGTTATGCCCGTTTCGATGAGCGGTTCAGCTTTCTCTTCAACTCGTACTACAAACGGCTGGGAGGGCATCCCCATCGCTCTATTCGAGGTACGTTTTCCCGTCCCACGCTCGATCAGGTTCGTCTTTATCGTGCCTACGTAGACAATGCCATGGAGGAACTGCTCGTGCGTGAAGCTTCAGCCGAAGTTTTACGATTGCTTGAGCTGGGATTGAATCATGAGCAGCAACATCAGGAATTGATCGTTACGGATATCAAACATGCGTTCTGGACCAATCCCCTGCGGCCCAGCTATCAACCGGAACGAATACACGTTGTTGCAGCAACCGCAACGGCTGCTCCGTTGAAATGGTATTGTTTTGACGAAGGCATCTACCAGATAGGGCATGATGCGCCTGGTTTTGCCTTTGATAATGAATTACCCCGGCATCCCACTTATCTGAGCCCCTTCTGCATTGCCTCCCGCCTTGTAACGAACGAGGAATACCTGGAATTCATGGCCGACGGCGGTTATACACGGCCGGAATTATGGCTGTCGGATGCCTGGGACCATGTATGCGAGAATCAATGGACAGCGCCGCTCTACTGGGAACGGATGGGCGATGGCTGGAGCCAATTTACCTGCCGCGGGACCGTGCCACTCGACCCGAGCGAACCGGTATGCCACATAAGCTTTTACGAAGCGGACGCGTTCGCGCGCTGGTGGGGTGTCCGACTGCCAACGGAATCTGAATGGGAAGTTGCTGCGAGATCCAGCAGATGCTCGGCCATTTCTGCAAACCTGTTTGAAAGCGGAATTTATCATCCCGTGCCAGCTGTTCATTCCAAACCACAACAGCCGAGCATGCAACAGATGCTGGGCGATGTGTGGGAATGGACCTCAAGCCCTTATTCCGCCTATCCCGGTTACCGTCCACCAGCGGGGGCGGAAGGGGAATATAACGGGAAATTCATGTGTAACCAGATGGTCCTGCGCGGTGGTTCCTGCGTTACGCCTCGATCTCATATACGAAAGTCATACCGTAATTTCTTTCTGCCACAGAAGCGTTGGCAATTCTCCGGGATACGCCTGGCTCATGACAGTAATGACAAGGCTGCATGATGATCACATCGAAATACCTCACCCAGAAACCAATTCCTGCTCCGCTTCCTTCCATCGCCGAGGATGTGCTGGAAGGCTTCTCTCGCACACCCAAGAGCCTGCCACCGAAGCTTCTTTATGATGCTACCGGATCCGCCTTGTTTGAACAGATCACCTGTTTGCCGGAGTATTATCCTACGAGAACAGAAGCGGGTATATTGACGGCACATGCGGAGGAGATATGTAGCCATCTTCGCCGCAATGTCTCTGTCAGCGAGCTTGGCGCCGGAACCGCAACCAAGACCCGCATTCTGCTACGTTCTCTTGTGCAGCGACAATTCGGCGTGAACTACTTTCCGCTCGATGTCTCCGGTGCTGCCTTGCAGTTGGCCAAGGATGAGGTGGAAGGCGAATTGAGGACGGTGAAAGTTCACCCCCAGCTGGGAGATTTCGACAACCTGGCATTTCTTGAACATCAGACCCCGCCACGCCTTGTTCTTTATATCGGTTCCAGTATCGGAAATCTGGAAAACGATGAAGCGATAGCTTTGCTGCAAAACATTGCGCAGAACCTGTCAGCCGGAGATAAACTGCTGCTCGGGGCAGATCTCGTCAAGGATGCGAAAGTCATGCGCGCGGCGTATGACGACGGGGAGGGGGTGACCGCTTTATTCAATAAAAACCTTCTTGTCCGGATCAACCGGGAACTGGGGGGACACTTCGACCCCGAATCGTTTTGCCATATCTCATCCTGGAATGAGGCAGAATCGCGCATTGAACTGCATCTTGAAAGCGCTTACCGGCAGGCGATCAGGATAGATACGCTTGATATGACATTCCATTTTGATCGGGGTGAACGGATTCATACGGAAAACAGTTACAAATACACCGTTGAGCATCTCGAAAACCTGCTCCGATCCGGGGGCTTCCGGGTCGAGCATACCTGGACAGATCCTGATTCCTGGTTTGCGGTCAGCCTTGGCGTGATAACATAAAAACTGCTCAGATTTCTGGCCTGACTGGTGTGATTTCCATTCCGCGCGATTTCCATTTCCAAGTTGCAACTCGCAGCACTCGGGCAGCCCGTCCATTCGCTATATCAGTACAGTATCAAAGACGGGCCAAACAGTAAAATCACGGGAAGACAAATGCGTTCAAATAAAAAATCTGCGCCGGGAAATCGAGAATGAGGAGTATGAATGTTTGAGTGGCTGACAAGCCCGGAAGCATGGGTTGCATTGGTGACGTTGACGACGTTGGAAATCGTTCTGGGTATCGACAACATTATCTTCATCTCAATACTGGTAGGACGTCTTCCCGAAGCCCAGCGAAATTTTGCCAGAAGGATGGGCCTTGGTCTCGCGATGCTGAGCCGGCTTGCGCTATTGTTCTCGATCTCCTGGGTAATGAGCTTGACTAAACCCTGGTTTGCAATTTTCGGCAATTCCATTTCAGGGCGCGATGTGGTCCTGATCGGAGGAGGGCTGTTTCTCCTGTTCAAGGCAACCCATGAAATACATAACAGTCTGGAAGGTACAGACAATACTAGCAGGGACATCGCCGTCACGAGCATGGGCATGGTCCTGGTACAGATTGCCATCCTTGATATTGTGTTCTCGCTGGATTCCGTCATAACGGCTGTCGGCATGGTCGACCACATTACATTGATGGCTATTGCCATCATTCTCGCAGTTCTGGTCATGCTACTGGCGGCTAAACCAATAGGAGATTTTGTAGAGAAGCATCCGACAATCAAAATCCTTGCCCTTTCCTTCCTGATACTGGTCGGCGTTACCCTCATCGTCGAGGGTTTCGACGTCCATGTTCCGAAAGGCTACATCTACTTCGCCATGGCATTCTCGGTCACTGTGGAATTTCTCAACCTTCGACTACGCAAGAAAACGGTGGAACCGGTCAGGTTGCACCGGCACATAGACAACGTCGACTGACGATGGACTCGGCTTTTCGCCAGCCATATCGGCTGAATCTTCACTCGCATGCTTGACTGGCAAAACGGACACCTGTATTCCGCTCGCTTCGGTGACGTCTATTTCTCAAGAGATTCGGGACTGGAAGAAAAACAGTACGTCTTCCTGCAAGGCAATCGGCTGGCTGATCGGTTCGGATCGTTGCAGCCCGATACCACGTTTTCCATTGGAGAAACGGGATTCGGCACAGGATTGAGCTTTTTATGTGCCTGGCAGCTATTCGACAAGGTTGCATCCCTTCGGACCAGCCTTGATTTCTTCAGTGTTGAAAAATATCCGCTCGATGAAGAAGAACTGAGCGCAGCGCTCGCGCTCTGGCCCGAACTGCGCCCATACGCCGCTGAACTCATGCTGCGCTGGCGGCGGCGCGTACCCGGATGGAATCGATGGAGTTTTGCCGGGGGAAGAGTACGTCTCACGCTGGTAATAGATGACGTAGCCAAGGCGCTGCCTGAAACGCATGGCATCGATGCGTGGTTTCTTGACGGCTTTTCACCCGCGCGAAATCCAGAAATGTGGACACAGCAGATTTTCCACTGGATTACGTGCGCGTCGCGAGCAGGCGCAACCTTTGCGACCTATACCTGTGCCGGTGTTGTTCGTCGCGGTTTGGAGCAAGCAGGGTTTCAGGTCAGAAAAATATCCGGCTTTGGCCGTAAGCGTGAAATGCTGCAAGGCGAGCTTCCTGGCCCACCTCCCGTTCGACCTGCTCCCTCCACCGCGATCGTTATCGGAGGGGGAGTAGCGGGATGTGCCGCTGCCTCGGCGCTGGCCAACCGTGGGCTTGTAGTTGAACTTCTGGAATCACAGACCCTTGGCGCGGGCGCATCAGGCAATCCGATTGGCATACTGCATGCCCGCCTGAGTGCAGGAATGAATGCCCTGCACCGCTTTGTGCTGGCATCCTACGGACATGCGCTCGCCTTGCTTGACGAAAAACTACCCGCTGATGGCGTCATGCGAAGTGAATGCGGAGAGCTGCAGTTGTCATTCTCCGCCGAAGAAGCAAGACGAACCGAGAAGCTTGCGGCCCTCGACTGGCCCTCGCATGTATTCCGACCAGTAGATGCGGCTGAAGCATCGGCCCTTGCGGGAATTGAGCTTTCATACGGCGGCCTCTGGTTCCCTGGTAGCGGTTGGCTTGCTCCCCCTCAACTTTGTGCAGCATTGCTTGGTAGTCAGGCTATCACCCTGTATACCGGTCGCACGATAAAATCACTTACCCCAACAAGTCACGGCTGGCGTGTGCAGGCAGAAGATCAGAGGAAGCAAGCGTGGTCCCTGGAGGCTGAGATAGTTGTTGTTTGCACCGGGTACCAGGTGAAATCGCTTCCAGCGTTGGCAAACCTGCCGCTAACCCCGGTACGCGGGCAGCTTACCTTGATTCCTGCAACACCCGCAAGCCAGAATCTCCGCACCATCGTATGCGGCAGCGGCTATCTCGCCCCTGCTGTTGCAGGACGGCATGTGGTGGGAGCAACCCATCGCTTCAACGATACATCGATTAACTTGAATGTATCGGAGCATGCCGAAAACTTATCCAGACTACGCGAGATCTCTCCCGTGCTCCACAAGCTGAGTGACGATGTAATTCAAGATACCAGACAGCTTGAGCAACTGGATGGACGCGCCTCTATCAGGGGGTCTGTTCCAGGCGCCATGCCGCTCGTCGGCGAACTCTTGCCCGGACTGTATACCAGCCTCGGCCATGGAACGCGTGGACTGATTACCGCGGGACTTTCAGCCGAATCGGTTGCGGCAATCGCGTGCGGGCAATTGCTGCCGTTGCCATTATCTGTTGTCAATGCGCTCTCCCCTGCCCGGCGGATTTCTCCCGCCGCTCCAGTCTCAATCAGGGAGTAGGGTGTACTAGAGTCCAATGGGCAACGTGGTTGAAAACCAGTAAAATACGCGCGCATCTCTCTCGGATGATTCCCTTTACATCGCTCTTGACGTAGTTTGCTCTGTACAGGAAACCGATCCCGGGCTGTTCTATCCGTTGGCAGAGAGAGCAAGTTTTGAACGCTGACAGGAACGCTCTTACAGAGGAGTCTTATGAACGCAAAACCCAAGCGCGAGCCGCTAAAAGGCGCGAAGCCCAATCCTCAGATGACGCAGGCACCCATACCGATCAGCTGCTGGACGAGCGCTGCCATCGGCATTACTACCTACATATTCGAAGAATCGGAGGAAGCTCTGCGTCAATCCGGCCTGGTACCCGATTGGCTCGGTTATCCTGCGGACCCGGGTCACGGTGTGGCCGTACCTGCTCATCCCGACTTCCCCAACTACCTGAAGCTCCTGAGGCTGAAAAGCGGCCAGTTACGTCTCATAATCGACGTCCGTGCCGTATTGAAAGCAGACGGTCAATTTCAGCGTTTTCTCGGCGGCCTGACAGCCGACACCAATCTTTCCCTCGTCAGAAGGGAATCTGCCTGATCAAAGAGCGGATTTGCGTGGCAAGTAATTCCTCGATCCGCTCTTCAATATCATCAATCAGATAGATGATGACGCTCCTATACATCCAAAAATAGGAGCAGTCGAACTGTATCGCCCTGGTAATGCTGCCCGCATGGAGATTTTCGACCAGTAAACCGGACTTGCCCTTAACGAAGAGGGATTAATAGCCTCCCGACCCCGAAGCCGTACCTGAAGTGCTTGACCCTTGAGAGGAACTGGACCCCATACCCGTTGCGCGGCCGGTTGACTTGGACCCGTGGCCCTTGGTGTAGCCTTGAGCGCGCCAATAGTCGCTTGCCTGGTCTTTCCCGTAAACGTAACTATCCTCGTCAGAGGTTGTACTACCTTGACCCTTTTGCTTGCTCGCTGAACCTGCCTTGCCAGAGGAGGATTGTCCTGCTTTCGATTTGTTCTGGTCAGAGTCACCTTGGGCTTGAGCAACGCCAACTGTGCCGAATATCACCCCGGTCATCAATGCCAGCGCAGCATGTGTCAAAGTGGAAGCATATTTCTGTTTCATATTGCACCCCTGTCTTATTTCAGCAAAATTGCCTGCTTGAATAATAATCCATTCCAGAATCTGTTCCGTACGGTGGCGTACGAAGGGTTTCCATTCCTCTTATCATTGTTATTGTGTTAAGGCGGTCCCGCTATCTATTTTTAATTGGCACATCCTCTTCAGCAATAATTAAGCATGTAACGCACAAGTTGCTTAAGCTAATTCTTAGGCCCTGTAGCCGCGAGATCGAGAATATGAGAGACTGAGCGAGCCAAGAAGGAGACTCGCATGAAGAAGAATTCGAACCCGCCCACCGTCCAGCGGCGTGCGGGTGAATCTTGAATGGCAGTCAATCATCAGCCACTCGTAATCCGGCTCGTCAATCAGAACTTCCTGAGCGCCTCTCTCATCAAGCACTTCATCAGGTTCCGGTCCTCGGGACGTCGTTCAAAGCACAGGTAACGCAGCCATAAACGCGACGCATCTCTGCCAACCAGGGGTGAAGACTGGAAAGGACGCTGCCTGCTTTCATAAAAAGCGTATTAGACTGCCCCCGCGCGCAATATATTATCCGTTTGCGCGTCGAGCCATAAAAATACCCAAAGCACCGATCATGATAAGTGCGAGGACGGTAGGCTCCGGAACTGTACCGCCAGGCAATTGAGCCGGCATAGGATCAAAATACGTCTGGTTCGTCAGCCCCTGATTACCCACGTTCAGATACCCGGATGCAACAAGATCCGAAGAGGAATTGTTTTTTAACCATTTCATGGTCCAGCTCGCACCCTGCATGTTGAGTTCGTAAGTTTTTCCGTTGACCACGAAATCTTTCACGAAGTAAAACCCGCTGAATACGCCGTTCTCGAACTGTATGGACGGTCCCCCTAAAATACCCGCGTCTCCAAATTCAAACTCCAGTGGGGTACTCCCAAATTCCATACCGAAGATAGTACTGCTTGATGCACCGGCAACTGCTGCGAGTGCAATGGTCATGGTGCCAGTACCGCTCCCGGGTATGAGACTTTGATCGAATAACACATTGCCGCTGACGCTGCCGGCGGCACAGCCGCTGCATGTATTGGTTCGCTGCAAGCCCAGGCTGTTAGCCAATCCGCCCATGGCGAGAATCCCGCCGGAGAAATCGGCAGTCATATAAATAGGTGCTGCCTGAGTAGCCGATACAGCTGCTGCAAAAATCCCGGATACAATTGTGTTGTGAAGAAATTTATTCACACTCCCCCCTGAATATTGAAAAGAAAACAATAGAATCGGGCGCCATCTTACCTAAGGCACGCCATATCGCTATTGGACTTAAGTACATCCTGTACTTTGGTACAGGGGAAACAAGACGCACCTCGGCTTTATCAAAGCAGAGCCGGAAGGTGATCAAGGTGCTGACGGAGGTATGCGGCTAATTCTCAGGAAAGGATGGGGGATAAAGGGCAACACGCTGGATGGATAAAGATCATCGGCCAGAAATAATTGATGAATCTCCGATCCACATCGGTGAGAGGTTACGCGCGGCAATCTATGCCAAGAAAGTTAGCAAATAGATGTGGCACGGCACTTTGCCGTAACATGGTCTGGATCAGACGGGGCTTGATTGCGAAGCGGTATATACCGTAGCTGGCGAACTATTTTGGGTTGCCGGTGCGGTATTGGTTGGAATCCTCAAAGCCTAAAATGTATCTCGTCAAATAGGCCGCATGAGAAATTTTCTGGTACGCATCATCGGATTCGCAACAATTATGCTATTCAAGCTCGTAAGGATGGTAGGGGAGAAGCAGGGGAAGTAACGAGCTACTGGATTGATGCCGGAATACCGGCAGCCGAAATAAGGGAAGTCAATGGCCATGCCTTGGCAACTCGCCCCAGAAGTTTGATTTCCTGTTTCGCTGCTTCAGGTTTCTGCCGGTCATCAACAATAACCAGCATTTCTTTCCGAACTTCTCCTGCACTGCTGTTCAGGTCCACTATTTTTCTCAACTCTGAGCCGATACTGGCAAAATGCGGACTTACGGCATCAATGTATTGTCCATCCTGCTCAAAATCAAAAGTCAAGATTCGTCCGCTAAATCCTTTTATCGAAGGTTGCTCAATTAACTTGGAATTGGGTTTCCATGCCTTGAGATATAGAGCCACTTCATCTACCAACCAAGCCGAGCTCATGGCTACCCCGGCCTGCTCTCTTTCCCATGCTGCAACACCTAACAAAGTAGAAACGATCTTCGCAAAACCCTTACCCGGATTTTTGGAATCACACATTATCTCAAATACACCGTCTTCCGATAATGTGACTCCATAAGCATTCGCAATCGAAGTCAACGGTCTCCATTTCTGCTTGCTGCCTCCAATCGGAATGCCAGCAGAATGCAAATGAAGGAGAGTAAATCCATCGTCAAAGAAATGAATTTGAGATACATATATTTCTGCAAATATCTCGATTCCGTTACCATCAGCAAAAGTAAACGGCGTCAAGATTTCCACAGCTGAACCGAGCTGGTTGCACTGCATGCCCGTGATCTCTTTAAATTGTTCGCAGCTCATTTCAAAACAAAGCTCAAGTAATCATTGAGTTCTTGAGAAAGTTTTAGATTGCATTTTTTGCAAAATCGTTCGACCGCTTTTGGAAAACTCGCATAGGCCCAATCTTCACTGGCTGCGAGCCGTCTGTCCCCGTAATGCTCATGTGAATACCGCGCAGGCCATCTCGATTGCCTCATCAAGCGTATCTCCCGCAGAAAAACAGCCTGGAAGATCGGGAACGTTGACTCCGTATTTCACTCCGTCATCTGTATGTAAAGCCAGTGCGAATTTCATACTATCTCCATTTCCATCCTGCTTGCCGATAAATGTTGTGCAACGATTGGTATATCTGAGTCAGGATGCTTCACCGTTACCAATCCCTTCCCTGCCAGTTTGAATTGGTGGTCCGAGTTCTTGACCCACCAGGTCCATCCCTCACTCTCCAATCGCTTGATGATGTCTGCGCTTTTCATAGTGTGTAGCTATACACATAATTTCAGCTAGAGGCGGGTCATTTAGCTCAGTGTCAAGGAGAATGACTTCAGGGATTTTCTGTTCAGGAAAGACATCTTCTATCGCCTTGCCGGTGGAACTCACACCCCGAACCGAACACCTTGAGGCAGGACGCTTCGAGACAAAAACAGGCGTAAACGGGGCAAATCAGCGCGGCTTCACGCAGACGTGCGCACCGCCGAGGCATCTACCGGCGCAAACCCGAGCGGGTTAGGCGCCTGAAATGAAAATCTATCGGACAGAACCGCGTCTATCGGACAAAAAGAAAATGCGGTCCTGTGAAGAACCGCATGAATTGGCGCGCCCGGCAGGATTCGAACCCACGACCCCTTGGTTCGTAGCCAAGTACTCTATCCAACTGAGCTACGGGCGCTATGCTATGACTGGTAACTACTCTGGCATATCCAGTATCGTGCATCATTATATCAGACAGGTACGCTTCCAAGTCAAAGCACTTTTCCGAAAACTGCATTGCAGAATCGAAAACGATATGGCAGAGCGCCTATGATCAGGATATTTCCCGTTGCATGAGTTCTCTCCCCTGCCCTTCGTCCATGCGTGAAAGAGAGGAGCAAGCACAGCTGGACAATATAACGCCAGAACTCTATTCTGCCTCAGGAGAGGGAAACGTCTACTCTTTTCGGAATGAGCACTGCAGCACCCGTCAATTTCCCTTCCCGCAATCTTGTCAAAGCCGTATTCGCTTCACTGAGTGGAAAGGATTCGGTAGTAACATGGATTGGCACTTGTGGTGCCAGCTTTAAAAATTCCTCGGCGTCCTGGCGGGTAAGGCTGGCAACGGAAACCAGGCGTTTTTCCCGCCACAGAATGTCATAGGGAAAAGTGGGAATGTCACTCATGTGAATTCCCCCGCAGACGACGATCCCGCCCGGACAAATAGCGCGCAGAGCAACAGGCACAAGGGCTCCTACCGGGGCAAAGATGATGGCTGCGTCGAGTTCTTCAGGGGGCATCGTATCCGAGCTTCCCGCCCAGGCTGCGCCCATCTTGACGGCGAATTCCTGCGCTGCCGCATCACCCGGGCGTGTAAATGCAAACAGTTTGCGCCCTTGATAATGCAAAATTTGAGCCGCAATGTGCGCCGCGGCGCCAAAGCCGTAGATACCTACCCGTGCAGCATTGCCGGTCATCTTGAGTGCGCGGTATCCGATCAACCCGGCGCATAGTAACGGGGCAGCTTCCGGATCGCTATAATGGTCCGGAATGCGAAAACAATAGCGGGCGTCCGCGACTGTATATTCCGCATAACCGCCGTCGATCTGATAACCGGTGAATCTGGCGTTCGGGCACAGATTTTCCCGCCCACTGAGACAATAGCGGCAATGTCCGCACGTCCATCCCAGCCAGGGAATACCAATCCTTTCTCCAATCGCAAAATCCCGAACATCCGCTCCGCGTGCAATCACGTGTCCAACGATTTCATGCCCCGGGATGATAGGCAGTTTCGGATGAGGAAGTTCACCGTCCACCACGTGCAGGTCAGTGCGACAGACTGCGCACGCCGCAATCTCGATCAATAATTGATCAGGACCCGGCTGGGGACGCGGGATACAGCGTATCTGAACCTTTTCTCGGGGCGCGTCCAGCACCATTGCCTGCATCAATCCATTTTGGTTTTGTATAGCCATTCTCAAAAAAGCAGAAAGTTCAAGACGCTGAACCTGTCATTAAGAGAAAGTGTTCCTATTGCACGAATGTGGCGGCACGAGGACGCGTCCCTTCAATCCCATGCTCGAATAGTCGCGCAGCACCGCTTCGGAAATTTGCTGCAATAATCCCAGCTTGCACAAGGCGACGCACGCACCGCCAAAGCCCGCTCCTGTCAGCCGCGCTCCATACACATCAGGATGAGCCTGGAGCAGCGCTACCAGTTGATCAAGTTGTGGAACCGAGACCTCATAATCGTCCCGCAAACTGAGGTGAGATGCGTTCATCAGTATACCGAATTCCTCTGCGTTATCGCATTCGGCCGCCCGCAGGACGCGTGCATTCTCGCTTACGATATGGCGCACCCGACGGCATAGCGGCTCAGGCAAAGCGTCCGCCAGTGAAATGTCGTGGACGTCGCGAAGTGATTGCACTCCAAGTTGACGTGCCGCCTCTTCACACTCTGTCCGGCGCTGATTGTAGCCGCTTGTCGCAAGTGTGCGGGCAACACCTGAATCTAGCACCAGCACAGCCGAAGCCGGCGGCAGAGGAACCAGCCTGCGCTCAAGCGTGCGTGTGTCCAATAATAAGGCCTCCTTGGTTCCCGCAAGGCTCGATGCCATCTGATCCATGATGCCACAACGCACTCCTGCGTACTGGATTTCGGCGCGCTGAGCGAGTTGTGCGATTCGGACATCATCCAGGGGAAAACCAGTCAGAACCCGCAGGGCTCGCAGCGTAGCTACCTCAAGCGCTGCGCTGGAGGAGAGGCCTGCTCCCATCGGCACGTTCGATTGAATGTAGATGTCGAGCACCGGGACTTCCACCCCCGCTGCCTGCGCCTCGAGCAGGCATCCATATACGTAGGTGGCGAAATGCTCCTGCGGAGATTTGCCGAGGGTAAAGTAAACGATGTCATCTAATGTTTCCGAATACAATGCATACTGGGCCCTGCTGCTGCGGCGCATGCTGACACTCGTCTGCTGCTCGATCGCAATCGGCAGCACGTAACCTTCGTTATAGTCGGTATGCTCTCCCAGCAGATTGACACGACCCGGCGCCCCTGCCTCAACCTCAGGCGGATTTCCAAATATCGCCTCGAAGCTGCTCACTCCTCCTCCGCAAAATCCCGGTCGCAGTGCCTGTCTCGCCGATTTCGAGCCTCAAAGCGAATTCCAGATCGATTGTCGGGAGAACGGCGAAATATATTCATTCGACAGCCACCTCTATCTGTTGAAGCTCACGGGCTTTCTCCTCAGGCAGTGCATCCATCGCAAAGAAGCCGGCTGCAATTTCTGTACCTGCGAGATATTTGAGCCGATCACGAGTGCGATAGGGGGGATAGAACTCGGCATGTAAATGCGATTCAGGATGGGCTTTTCCATCGGTCGGCGCCTGGTACCATGCCATCAGATAAGGAAAAGGCCTCTGCCAGAGGCCTTCATATTTGAGCAGAACAGTTTTCAATGCCCGCGCCAGGTCTGCTCGTTGCTCTGGTGTGAGGTGAACAAAGCTTTCAACCGGCTCAACTGGCGCGACCCAGACTTCGTATGGATAACGCGCGCATACCGGGACGAAGGCAACGGCGTGTTCACCCTCATAAAGCATGCGCACACTCGCCTCCCGCTCCCCGGTTATGAGATCCTGTAGCACTCCCCTGTCTTTCGCTTCATAGTAGCGTTGCGCCTCCTGCTGCATGCGCCTGGGTACAGGCGGCACCAGGGGGTAGGCGTAAATTTGACCATGCGGATGATGGAGAGTTACACCAACCTCTGCACCCCGGTTCTCGAATGGCAATACGTAAGCTATATCTCCCCGCCGCGCCATCACAGCGGTACGGTCTGCCCATACTTCCATCAATAATTCGATGTGAGCGAGCGGCAAGGCACCGAGCGAAGCTTTGGCATCTTTCGTGAAAACCACTACCTCGCAATGCCCTACGGCCGGCGCACTGGGGACGATGAGCAAGGGTGGCTCTCCTATTGGCCCCAGGGACGGGAAGCGGTTGTCGAAGACAGCCACATCCCAGTTTCCGGAGGGCACCTCGGTGGGATGAGCCGGATCCGTTGTTATACCGAGTGGGTTATATTCGGGTGGAGGCAGGAAGGTTCGCCCCTGCCGATACGCCGCATACGTCACCCACTCTCCGCGTAACGGATGCCATCGCAGGTGGGGATGCGCATTCAGGGGTTCAGCGAAGGGGCTTGGCGCAACAATATCCGGATTAATCGGCTCACGCGAATACAGGGTCAGCTGGCGGCCATCCGGTTTGATGAGCTCCAGCGAATACACCTAAATACCTCCAAGTATATGGGTCGGTGAGACGCGCGTGGCACGCGCAATTTGCTCAAGGGGAATCTTGGGAGTGCGGTCTGCACAGAGCAGGCCGTTTGCTTCCTGAAAGGTGTCAGCAAACTGGGTATAACAAAAGCCACTGAAGAGCGCGGTGTGGATCACTGCATGCATCAGCTTGGTATACATGCGCGCAAATTCCTCTTCGTCTCGTGCCATCGTGTAGCCCCAGGTGTGTTTGACGCCTGGTTGCGGGCACTTGGCGAAAGCAATCCCTCCGAACTCGCTTAACATGATCGGCTGGCCCCTGTGCGGGTAGCCGTCAAGGGTTAGAATTCGCCCACCCGGACGCCGCCGGTCGAACAGCTGTTCAGGCTGTATCTCGGCGCCATAACGCTGACGCAGGTGTTCAACGTTGGCGTCATAATCGTGAATGCCGATGATGTCCGTGGCGCTGCTTTCCCATCCATCGTTGCCGATTACCGGCCGCGTCGCATCCAGTGTTTTCGTCAAGTGATACAACGCTTCGACCGCGTGCCGCTGTTTACCCACTGCGGTAAGTTCGGGTACTCCCCAGGATTCATTGAAAGTTACCCATACAATGACGCAAGGATGGCTGTAATCCCGCTCGATAGCCTCAGTCCATTCCCGCACCGTCCTCTTTATAGCGCTGCGGGTGAAACGATATGCGGAAGGCATTTCTTCCCATACCATCAGCCCGAGCTTATCCGCCCAATAGAGATAGCGCGGGTCCTCTATCTTTTGATGCTTGCGCACTCCGTTGAAGCCCATCGCCTTTGCAAGTTCCACATCGCGACGCAGCGCATCGTCACTCGGCGCAGCTAGTAGCGTCTCCGGCCAGTAGCCTTGGTCAAGCACGAGCCTCAGCATATAGGGCCGGCCGTTCAGCATGAAGCGATCGCGCAAGATGTTGACCGAACGCATGGCAGTGTATGATGCGAACTCGTCCACCACCTCCTCGCCCCGCATAAGCCGTACCACTGCATCGATCAATGTGGGACGTTCCGGGCTCCACAGCAACTCATTACGAAAATCATCAATTCCAGGGTCAGACAGTATGATTACGCGATCCACTTCCCGTTCGACCACGCGATAGCGATCATGTGCAAGTAACTCATCCCCATGGCGCAAACATACGTCTACTGCCAGTTCGTCTGCCTCTTCTCCTATTACGCGCGCTTCGAAGCCTATCGCGTATATCTCGACCTGGGGCGTCCACCGAATCTTTTCAATGTAATTTTTGGGCACCCGCTCGATCCAGACTGTCTGCCAGATACCAGTGGTACGGGGATACCAGATGGCATGAGGTTCGAGCTGCCAATCCTGCTTTCCACGCGGCTTGGCCAGCTCGTGCGGATCGTCCTCCACCTGTACCGTCACCTTCTGTTTTCCGGACGGATCGAGCAGAGGGGTGATGTCGCCCCAGAATGGCGTATGTCCTCCTTCGTGACTGGCAGCAAAACGATCGTTAACCCATACCTTTGCCGAGTAGTCGACGGCGCCGAAATGCAGGATCACCCTATCGGAAGCAGATGACTCCCAATCGAAATCCCGCTCATACCAGCAGAGTGAATGAAAACTGCGGTCACCGATTCCACTTGCCTCGGATTCGGGTGGAAACGGCACGATGATTTCCATCGGCCACGACTCGATCTGGGATGGATGTGTGAAAGTTCGCGCATTATCGTAGCGAAAGCGCCAAGCTCCATTGAGTGGAGTCCAGTTGGAGCGCTGCATCTGCGGTCGAGGGTGCGCGAACTTCAATGCATTCTCCTCCTAAAGCGCTGCATTGCTTGCTCATCATTGCGACGAGCGGCTACTCAGGTATGACTGATATCTGATTGGATAAAATTGGGACTATCAGATAAATATAGTAGATAGCAGCAGTCCTGCCGACAACCGGGTTGGTTAACTCTTAGCCTCTATTGATCACCGTCGACTGCTTTAGTTTGATGGGTGGCGGAGACGGAGTGCGAAACTTCGAACCGTGTTCTGGAAATTCTAGAAGAATGGAACGACTATCTCAAGAATAATGTTTCGTATTATCAGGAGCCGTCACCATGAGCGGCTTCAGCAATGTTCAAACGGTAGCTCGGGCATTCTCGACCGCTGCCGCACCTTCCCCAAAGAAATCTAAACGGCGCTATACGCCTCCGTTTTCCCTACGCTTCACCATCGAGGAGCGTAAACGGCTTAATGAAATGGCAGGAACCCAGCTGCTGGGGTCATATATTCGTGACCGCTTGCTCGGCGAACAGGTTGAGAAGCGCCGCAAAATCAGAAAACCCACGCCGGATACCACCTTATTGGCTTTGGTACTAAGTGAGTTGGGTCATTGCCATGCGGTCTGGTCACGAATCGACGTTTCGGAAATGAAAGCGGTACGGCTTTCTTTCTCCAAACGGAAATTAATAGATTTATCCCGAGAATTGTTTCTGGAGCACGGCTGGACGATGCCAGAAGGACTGAAGCAATCCCAGGCGCGCGATCCAAGTAATTTCACGTTGGCAGAATGGCAACAGGCCAAGCGCATTGGCAAAGACCCAAAACAGATTAAAGCCGTATTTCAGGAATGCCGGTCGCTCAGCCGGACGCGCTAGATATGCACGGTTCAATACCGCATACTCGCTTGGCGCATAGCCATCGAAGCCTTCATATTTAAATTACCCTTAATACCAATAAATATTATAATTAGGTATCAGGATTTTGATTCAGGGAGCAAGCCATGCCGGTACAGAAAAATACCAGTGTCACGCTGGGCGAGCATTTCGAGAAGTTTCTCGCCCATCAAATTGAATCCGGGCGTTACGGCTCAGCCAGCGAAGCGATACGCGCCGGTCTTCGTCTGTTGGAAGAACGTGAGGCCAGGTTGGAAGCACTGCGCCGCGCCCTGACCGAGGGCGAGCAAAGCGGCCTTGCCGATTATTCCCTGCAAAACATACTGGATGAACTGGAAAGCGAAGACTAGGCTCAGGACTCATTAATTGAGATAGAAGATGACGGTAGCGGCGATACAGATGGCGGAGAAGAAGGTGTGGGCGCAACGGTCATAACGCATGGCGATGCGTCGCCAGTCCTTGAGCCTGGCGAACATATTTTCTACCTTGTGGCGTTGCTTGTAGAGTTCCCTGTCGTATTCGATCTGGGTTTTACGGTTCTTCTTCGGGGGAATGCAGGGCGTAATACCCTTTTCTCTGAGGGCTGCCCTGAACCAGTCAGCATCATAGCCGCGATCCCCCAGCAACTCTTTTGCCTTGGGTAGAACAGGCAACAATAGGGCCGCACCCTTGTAATCGCTCATCTGCCCTTCGGAGAGCAGCAGGACAACAGGCTTGCCCATGCTGTCGCACACGGCATGGAGTTTTGAATTCAAGCCGCCCTTGGTGCGACCGATACGGCGGGGAACATCTCCTTTTTTAAAAGGCTGGCTGCCGTACGGTGCGCCTTCAGATGTGTGGCGTCAATCATCAGCCGATCCGGCGTTTCCTCTTTGCCAGCCAGTTCCGCAAAAATGCGGTTGAATATACCCATCTTGCTCCAGCGCATGAAGCGATTGTAGAGCGTCTTGTGCGGGCCGTAGCTTTTGGGAGCGTCCTTCCATTGCAGGCCGTTCTTTATCACGTAAATAATCCCGCTGATCACCCGCAAATCATCCACACGCGCCACCCCATGGGACAAGGGAAAATAAGGCTTTATGCGGTTGAATTGTTTCTCTGACAGCATAAAAAGATCACTCATGGCAACTCCTCCTGACATAAGTGAATCACATCCGCTCACTTCCGTGAATCCCAAAATCAATAGGTCCTGAGCCTAGATGGGGACGTTCATCCTCACACAGAAAGCCAGGGACGACTTGCTTGCCATTGGCCGTTACACGCGCAAGCAATGGGGAAAGACCCAGCAGAGACACTACCTGACCCAGCTTGACAGCACCTTTCATGATCTGGCG
The DNA here is from genome assembly GCF_055385915.1 of Nitrosospira sp. TNL300. Taxonomy (NCBI): domain Bacteria; kingdom Pseudomonadati; phylum Pseudomonadota; class Betaproteobacteria; order Nitrosomonadales; family Nitrosomonadaceae; genus Nitrosospira; species Nitrosospira sp. TNL300. The sequence goes on from NZ_AP041005.1 coordinate 2,236,116, forward strand.
GACAAACCCGGTCTGGGTCGGGGATGCGATGATATCCGGGAAGGTTATTTCAAATACGGGGTCGGTAAGCATGTGATTTTTTACCGTCACACCGGAAAAGAACGGATCGAGATTGTCCGCATCCTGCACGGCCGGATGGATATCGAACAGCATTTATAGTTCTGCTTTCCGTTAACGGTTCTGATTCTATTGCCGTCGAAAGCTACAGGATTTCGGCGGCGCAGCGCCATTGAGCCTGCGATCGGGCACATGAAAAATGACGGGCGGCTGCGCAGAAATTGGTTGAAAGGCGCACAAGGCGACGCCTTCCATGCCTTGCTCTGTGGTTGCGGCACAACCTGCGCATGATTCTGAGGAAGCTGCGGCTTCTTCTCGCCCTGATTCTCGTTCGGCTGCAGGCGCAAACAGCGAATGATGACAGAGATGGGCACCAGCTTATAGCAGCCTGTTCCTGAAAATCAAATTGTTCAGGGCTGACTAAATACCGAATATCAAATATGGACTTCTTCCTGTGGTTTCCACGGATTGATTTTCTGGATTTTTATACCCAGTTCTGTTCTCGCCTTATCAAGCTCATAGGTTTTTTGCAGGTTCAACCATAGTTCCGGGCCGGTGCCGAAGAACCGTCCTAAACGTAGAGCCGTATCTGCTGTTAAGTCGCGTTTGCCACGAATAAGCTGCGAGATACGATTTGCAGGCACATCGATTTGCCGCGCAAGCTCTGTTCGCGTCATACCGATTTCTTCCAATTCATCAGCAAGAAATTCGCCGGGGTGAATAGCTTCTCTCGTCATGTTCCATTACCTTTCTCTATATCCACTTAGTGATAATCCACGATTTCCACATCGTTGGCACCTTCGTCCCATGTAAAACACACACGCCATTGTTGATTAACGCGGATGCTGTATTGTCCCACCCTGTCACCGGACAAGCGCTCAAAGCGGTTACTGGGTAAAGCAGCCAGCGCTTCAAGTGTATCGGCAGCATCCAGTATTCTAAGGCGCTTCTCCGCTTGGCGCTTAAAACCTGAAAATGCGGCTACATGCTGGCCTTCAAATAGACGCTCTGTTTTTCGACACTTAAAACGCTTTATCATTCTTATTAACCTTATCACATATTGACGCATTACGTCAATCGTCAATATTATTGAATAAAGTAGCTAAAATAAAGGGATAATGGTTTTGGAACACACTGCCCACTACCTGAGCCTTGACCGTTCTATGGCCGAAAGGCTAAGAGGCGCAGAAATCTAGAGATCAGAAGACAACCAGCAATCCCACGCACAAGACAAAGGGCAGGATAAAGAGCCACAACGCTAATTCTAAGTATTCAATCGCTTGTCACTTCCCCGCTTTTCTCCTATTTTCTCTTCATTCAAGCAGTTGCAAGGGCATTCTGTGCAAACGCGTAATGACCATTCGTGAATTGGCTGCTTATCTCAAGATGGCAGAAAAGACACTTTACCGCCTTGCAGCCGAAGGCGCTGTCCCCGGCTTTAAGGTCGGCGGTTCTTGGCGCTTCCGTAAAAGCGAAATTGATAAGTGGATTAAGAAACAAGAGGCGGACGCAACGTGATTACAGACTACCATGCAAAATATTACGCGCATGAATTGACGGCTAAACATTCGTCATCGTCGGTAAATCGTATCTCGCGTTCACTGTTTGATGCTTCCGTTGATCTTAATCCGCATCAAATTGAAGCATCACTTTTTGCCCTACGCAGTCCTTTGTCGAAGGGTGTTGTTCTTGCTGATGAAGTTGGATTGGGAAAAACTATCGAGGCAGCGCTTGTCCTCTGCCAGCTATGGGCCGAAAGAAAACGCAATCTTCTCATTATCTGCCCCGCGTCTTTACGCAAACAATGGGCGACCGAACTTCAAGAAAAATTTAATCTTCCAACTCAGATTCTTGATACTACGACCTTCAAGAAATTCCAGAAGCAAGGGATATACAATCCCCTGCTATCAGGGAAGATAACGATTGTTTCCTACCATTTTCCATTACGACTTGAAGAGAGCTTTATTTCCGTTCCGTGGGATTTGGTCGTTATTGATGAAGCCCATAAACTTAGAAACGCTCACAGGCAAAGCAGTAAGATTGGGCAGACGCTCAAGAGGATATTTGAAGGAAGAAATAAGCTTCTTCTTACCGCCACACCTTTGCAAAACAGCTTAATTGAGCTGTATGGCCTTTCCACGCTGATAGATGAACATCTTTTCGGGGATGATAAGTCTTTCAGAAAGCAATTCATGTCGAGTGACAGCTCAATACCTGAACTGCGGGAGAGGCTCTCCCATTTTGTGAAGCGGACACTCAGGCGGAATGTTCTTGAGTATATCCGCTACACTGAGCGCAAGGCTATCACTGTTCCCTTTATGCCGACAGATAAAGAACAGGGTCTATATGAAGCGATTTCTGACTTTTTGGCGAATGAGGATACCTTTGCTCTCCCAAAGCGGCATAGGCATTTAACGGCTCTAATCATCAGAAAGCTGCTGGCTTCGTCCTCTCACGCCATCGTCAATACAATGGAGACTATTAAGCAGCGCTTGATAGGTCTTAAGGACGATCTGCCTCAGAATGACGAAAAGTTTCTGGATGACCTTATCGAGGACGACGACCTTGAGACAAATTACCTTGAGGAAGATAGCGCAGACGAAGACCAGCTGGAGCTTTTGGAGCAGCCTGAACAAGAGAAGGCAAAAGAAAAAATAGAAGCTGAAATTGCTCTTATTGATATGCTCATTGAAAAAGCCAAGGGCATTGGGAACGATACAAAGGCTTCCGCGCTTCTAAAGGCGCTTGAAATAGGCTTTCAGCGCATGGCAGATATGGTTGATCCGAAAACCGGAGAGCCCGCCCCGCGCAAAGCGATTATCTTTACCGAGTCCCGTCGCACACAAGAGTATCTATCGGCATTTCTTCAAGCCAATGGCCATTTCGGGAAGATCGTATCTTTTAGCGGTACGAATAGCGGGCAAGAAGCTAACGACATATATAAAAAATGGGTAGCCGAATATCAAGGTTCGGACAAAATAAGTGGCTCCTCACAAGTGGATCGCCGCACTGCCCTGATCGACCACTTCAAAAACCATGCTGAAATCCTGATTGCGACTGAAGCCGCCGCAGAGGGCGTGAACTTACAGTTTTGCGCCCTTATTATAAATTATGATCTTCCTTGGAATCCGCAACGGATTGAACAAAGGATTGGCCGTTGCCATCGCTATGGTCAGAAATTTGATGTGGTGGTAATTAACTTCCTGAATGAACGGAACCAAGCAGATCAGCGCGTCCTTGAATTACTGAGCGAGAAATTCAACTTATTCAACGGGGTATTCGGCGCTTCGGATGAGCTCTTAGGGCGGATTGAAAGCGGCATAGATTTTGAGAAAAGGATTTCCGAGATTTATGATACCTGCCGTTCCCCTAATGCGATTGAAAAAGCGTTTACAGACCTACAAAGGGAGCTGGAAGAGCATATCAATGAAAAGATAAGGTTAACGCAGCAGATTTTGATCGAGAATTTTGACGAAGACATTCACGATCTTTTAAAAATCAAGCTGGATCAGGCGGAAGAGCGCCTGGATAAGGTTGGGCGCTGGTTTTGGCGACTAACCAAGCATATCCTTGAAGGCAAAGCTGCGTTTGAAGATGAAAAATACGCCTTCCAACTGAATCAGCAGATTGCGCCTTCCGTTCCTGTCGGCAAGTATCAACTCGTAAAGAAGCAGGGCGCAGCTTCCATCGAGAACGCGCATACCTACCGCCTGACTCATTCGCTTGGAGAATTCGTCCTGCAACAAGGCGCAGACTGCAATACACCTGCTGCGGAAGTAGTGTTCTCGTACAGTGGACACCCGACGAAAATTTCTGCCGTGGAACAGCTCAAAGGTAAATCGGGGTGGCTTAACCTGCGTCTTGTTCGTGTCGAGGCACTGCAAACAGAAGAATATCTGGTTTTTACGGCCCAAACCGATAAGGGCCAAACGCTTGATAAAGAAACCTGCGAAAAGCTTTTCGGCTGTGAGTCTTCATCAACCCCAAAGCCCGTAAACGACAACGCCCCTGAAGTTTTATTGGTTAACACCAAATGTAATGTTGATGCACAAATCAGCGAGATTATCGAAGCCAATAACCGCTTCTTCCAAGAAGAACGGGAGAAGCTAGAAAAATGGGCAGATGACAAGGTTTTTGCCGCAGAGCAAGCGCTGTCGGATACCAAGAACCGTCTGCGCTCCATCAAGCGTGAATCCCGGCTTGCGGCCTCCATTGACGATCAGCAGCGCCTTCAGACCGAAATACGAGAACTGGAAGTCCTTCAGCGCCGCCAGAGACAGGAAATTTTTGAAGTCGAAGATGAGATTATCGAAAAGCGCGATGATCTTATTGCGGCTTTAGAGCAGAAACTAAAACAGAAAACCGGTATACAAGATTTATTTACGATCCGCTGGAAAGTGGCGTAAAGGAAACTGAGGAAATTGTGGCAAGCGTAGAAAAACAAAGAGAGCGTCTGGTAACCCTTCTGGGTGATCTGTTCCAGCTAAATCAGCCTGATCTGGATTTTGGCTTTTACCGGATCATGCACGCCAAGGCGGATCGTGTTTCCAGCTTCCTGCAAAATGATCTGCTGAAAATCATTAAAGATGCCTTTGGCGAAGCGGACGGCAAGCGCGTGGAAGAAGCGCGTTTGGCGTATGAAACTGCCATAAAGCAAGCCAAGGCATTCGACGCTCCAAATCCTGAAGAAACCGAACCAGTCAAAAAGGCTAAAGCCGCCTATGACGCTATCAAGGATGCCGGCAACGGCGAAGGCGATGTTTACGACCATCTGTTCCGGTTTTTTGAGCGTTACTATGATAACGGCGATTTTATGAGCCGCCGCTACTATGCGCGGGAAACGGACGGTAAAGCTGCGCCCTATTCTGTCCCGTATGATGGCCGTGAAGTGTATTTGCATTGGGCGAATCGCGACCAATATTACATCAAAACGTCGGAATATCTGACGAATTTCACCTTTAATCTGGCCAATGCGACGGAACTGAAGGGATTGTTCGAGCAAGAAGAGCGCAAGGTGCATTGCCGCATTGTCGATGCCGCCGAGGGTGAACATGGCAATGTTAAAACCACGGATAAAACAGAACGCTATTTCCTCATCCACAAGGATGAACCCCTTAAAATCGAGCACGGCGATTTGGTCATCCAATTTGAATATCGCCCTGACCCGGAAAAATCTGGTCAAGGGGGAAAGTGGCAAGAAAAGCGGATTGAGGAAGCGGAAAAGTTAGTTTTTGAAACCTTGAAATCCGTGAGCGACGCAAAAGTTTTCGTGGCTCCGCTTTCCACCCTGATCGGGCAAGAGAAAAACAGAACCTTGCTACGCCGTTATCTGAACCAGTATACGTCACGCAACACGATGGATTACTTCATCCATAAAGACCTTGGCGGTTTTATGCGCCGGGAGCTGGATTTCTATATCAAAAATGAAATCATGCGGCTGGATGATATTGAATCTGCCGATGTGCCGCGCGTGGATTTTTACCTATCAAAAATAAAGGTGCTTCGGAAAATATCACATCACTTGATCGACTTCATGGCACAACTGGAGGATTTTCAGAAAAAGCTATGGCTCAAGAAAAAATTTGTGGTGGAAACAAACTACTGCATAACGCTGGATCGTATTCCTGAAGCTTTCTATGCAGACATTGCAACGAATGACGCGCAGCGGAAAGAATGGCTTAAGCTTTTTGCGATTGATGAGATTAAAGGGTATGCCAAGCCTCTTTCGGTAAACTTCTTAAAAGATAATCCTTTCTTGGTCCTAGATACAGCGTTTTTTGATGAGGCGTTTAAGGCGAAGATATTGGCCGAGATTCAGGATTTAGATGAAAAATCGAATGGCTTGATGATTTACTCTGAAAATTTTCAAGCCCTCCGTACACTTACGCAGCGCTACCAACAGCAGGTAAAGTGTACTTATATTGACCCACCATATAATGCAACTGCTACCGAAATTATTTACAAGAACGGTTACAAAGATTCATCATGGTGTTCTTTAATACAAGATAGGCTTGAGAGCGGGAGAAAATTGCTCGCAGATTCAGGGGTTTTATGCGTAACGATTGATGATTATGAGTTATACAATCTAAAAGCCGTTCTTGATAATGTTTTCAATAAAGAAAACTTTCTTGCTAACGTTCTGATTAGAAACAACCCATCTGGCCGATCAACTGTATCAGGATTTGCCATTTGTCATGAATATGCGTTGTTTTATTCAAAGGATAATATCCAATTAGAAATTGGACGCTTACCTCATTCCGAGGATCAGAAGAAGAGATATGATCTTTTAACTGATGCGGGAAAGTCATTTGAGTGGGAAAACTTCCGAAAAAGCAGTGCCGGATCTTTCCGACAAGATCGGCCTAAGCAATTTTTCCCACTTTATTACAATCAAAAATCTGCTTCACTCCGTATTCCAAACTGTGTTTGGGATGATCCAAGTAAGAAATGGAATATTTCGGATTCTCTAAAAGAAAACGAAGTTGAAATTTTACCTATAGACTCCCAAGGACGAGAACGTGTCTGGAACTTTGGGATGGAGAGGACTTTAAAGGAGCTGTTAGAGATTAAAGTTGAAAACAAGGATTCCGGGCTGGAAGTATATAAGAAAAAATACTTACAAGATGCAGGAATTCTACCCAGAACATGGTGGGATAAAACTGAGTATTCAGCTCGTGATAATGGCACTAGAACATTGAGAAATATGTTCAAAAGAGAGAATACTTTTGACTTTCCTAAAGCTGTAGCAGCAGTGCAAGACTGTTTAAGAGTTGGCTCATTGTCTGAGAATGAAATTTGCTTAGATTACTTCTCTGGTTCCGGAACAACCGCGCATGCCATTATCGATCTTAATAGAGAGGATGATGGCCAGCGGAAGTATATCCTTGTTGAGATGGGAGCGCATTTTGATGAAGTAACAAAGCCAAGGGTACAAAAGGCAACATATTCAAAAGATTGGAAAGAAGGAAAACCCATCTCCCGTGATGGTATTAGCCAATGCTTCAAATATATTCGCCTCGAATCCTACGAAGACGCGCTGAACAATCTAGCGTTCCGTGAAGATGCTACGCGAACGCAAGCCTTGGCCAAGAATGATGATTTCCGCCGTGAGTATATGCTCAATTACTGGCTGGAATTTGAAACCAAGGGCAGTCCGTCCCTGCTGAGTGTCGAGCAATTCTCTGACCCTACGGCTTATAAGCTGAAGATCAAAAAGCCGGAATCGGATGAATATGTTGAAAAAGCCGTTGACCTGATTGAAACCTTTAACTGGCTGATTGGCCTCCACGTCGATCATATCGACGCACCGCGTACCTTCGGCGGCAAGTTCAAGCGCGAAGCTGACGCGGAATTGCCGAACGACCAAACCACGCGCCTGATTTTGGATGGCAAGCTGGCTGAAGATGCCAAAGGCAAATGGTGGTTCCGCAAGGTGGAAGGCCGCATTTGCCGCACACCGGGCGACAAAAAGAACATGGATAAGGTTCTTATCATCTGGCGCAAACTTACGGGCAATCTGGAAGAAGATAACCTGATGCTGGATGAGTGGTTCAGGAAATACCGCTTGTCCACGCAGGATACGGAATTTGATGTGATCTACGTCAACGGTTCCAACAACCTGCCGAACCTGAAGCGCGATGATGAAAACTGGAAAGTTCGCCTGATCGAAGAATCCTTCCATCAAAAAATGTGGGATGTGGAGGATTAATTAATGGAACGTCGCAGCGCGGACAAGAAAAGGATGCTCGACCTGCCGTTCAAGCAGGTTTTGAACCAATGGCTCATCTCTCAGTTTGGCTTTGACCCACTAGCCAGCGTTAGGAAGGGCAAGAGAAAGCTTCGCGCTCTTGAGCCACTTTCAGCGACTCTCAGGACTGTGCCTGAAGGATTAACAGCGGATAACCTTCACCATTTTTACAAGACGCTGGATATTCACCTACAAGACAAGGCCGCGATTACAAGCGCAGAGCTGATGCGATATGAGCAAAATATTGTCAGCCATACGCTGGCGATTAACGAGCGTCGCAACCGTCCTATCGTCTGGAAATACTATCAGTGGCTTTCTCTACTGTTTGCCGAAGTTTATCTGGATCGCTTCTTCAGCAGCCGCGAAAATCTACTGACCAGCCTCAATGCCTATGTCGATGAGTTTAATGTCTTCTGGCAACAAAAGGAATTTGAGACAGGCATTAAGCATTTCAGTAATGATGAATTGAATAAGGTCTGCTTTCAGAATGCGACGGGATCAGGAAAAACCCTCCTGATGCACATCAACTTTCTGCAATTCCGCCATTATGCGAACCAATCATCTTTCAAGCATGACCTGACGCGCACGGTTCTGATTACCCCGAATGAAAGCCTTTCCGTACAACATGCCAGAGAATTCAAGGCCAGTGGTATTTCCGCTGAACGCCTACTGACTGATACGGGTGATTTGCTTTCTTCCGGCAAGAACGGGCTGCGCCAAATTGATTACACGGAAATCACCAAGCTAGGCGAAGCCGATAGCGTCAACGTGATTGCCACGCGCAACCTTGGCGACCAGAATTTGCTTCTGGTAGATGAAGCGCACCGGGGCATGGGAAGTAAGGAGGAGACTGGCTGGTTCAAAAGCCGCCAGAGGCTGTCCGAGAAAGGCTTTGTCTTTGAGTATTCCGCTACCTTCAAGGAAGCGGTAACGGCCGCCAAGCGGCCTGAGATTGAGGAATCTTACGCTAAGTCCATCCTATTCGATTACTCCTATCGCTATTTCTATGAGGATGGGTATGGCAAGGACTATCGTATCTTTAATCTACCAAAGACCTATGAACAGCTTCGCTTCAGTTATCTGAGCGCATGTTTGTTGGCCTTCTATCAGCAGCTCAAGCTGTATGAAGACAAAAAAGCTAGTTACACCGCCTATAACATGGAGAAACCCCTCTGGGTTTTTGTGGGTTCTACCGTTACAGGTGCAAAATCCGACAAGGAAACAATGGGCGATGTCGCGCAAATCCTTTCCTTCATAGCAGGATTTTTAAGCAACGAAGCACAATCTATATCTGAAATTGAAAAGCTGCTGAGCCGCAAAGGGCAGGATACTGGCTTGGTTGATGAAAAAGGCGGAGATATTTTTGCTGGCTCCTTCTTGTATCTGCAAGAGCTGATCCGCAAGGAAAACTGGAAGCCACAAGAACTGTTCCGCGATGTTCTTGGAAAGCTCTTCCAAAACCGCGCTGGCGGCCAGCTCACATTATCGCGTATCAAGGGCGACCAGAATGAAGTTATTCTGCGTACCGGGCAGGAAGAAACACCCTTTGGCCTTATCAACGTGGGGGATGCCTCTGGTCTTATAAAACATATCGAAGAGTCCGGGGTTTCAAACCTTGTAGTGCAGGAATCCGAATTCAGCGATACCCTGTTCGGGCAAGTTCATCTTTCTACATCGCCCGTAAACGTGCTTATCGGCTCCAAGAAATTCGTGGAAGGCTGGGATTGCTGGCGCGTAAGCACCCTTGGCCTCATGCACGTGGGCAAGAGTGAAGGCTCCCAGATTATCCAGCTATTTGGCCGGGGCGTTCGCCTTAAAGGGCATAGCTGGTCATTGAAGCGCAGCGGCTTTTCCACGCCAGCGCACCAACCTGAGCATATTCAATCCTTGGAAACACTGAATGTTTTCGGGATTGAGGCTGATTTCATGGAGAAATTTAAAAAGTTTCTTGAGGAAGAAGATCTGCCTAGCAACGATCAGAAAACGGTTCATACCATACCGCTTACAATCACCTATGACTTTGGCAAACAGCTTAAAGTTCTGCGCCCTAGGGAAAAGCGCGGCGATGGTCGGGAATATGATTTCAAGCGCGATGGTCGTGTTCCTAGCTTTGGGGATATTCCAGAGAAACTGACTTCCAAATCAATTCAGATAGATTGGTATCCTCGCATTCAATCTATCACGTCTAGGTCTTCAGGGAGAATTGCAGAAAAAGAGAAAGCGGTTTTTACCACTTATCATCTTTCTTTCCTTGATTTTGACGATTTGTATTTCAGGCTTGAAAAATTTAAACGCGAGCGTAGTTGGCATAATATCAATATAGCGCTTTCCGAAGTCAAACTACTGCTTGAAAACTCCACTTGGTACTCTCTCGTAGTACCTTCTGGCAGAATGGAAACAGCCGATATAGTCAATGTATCTCTATGGCAGGAAATGGCCTGTGAGCTTCTACAAAAATACTGCGAAGAGTATTACAACTACTGCAAGGCTGAGTTCATTCAGCCTCGTCTGGAATTACGAGTTATCCAACCGCAGGATCAAAACTTACCTTATGAAGACGAGTACCAACTTGTTGTTGATAGCAATGAATCTGCCCTTATTGAAGACATCCTTAAGCTGAAAAAAGAACTCACTGCAAAAAAACAGGGTATTTTAAAAATAAATGATTTTAAATCGTGCCTGTTTAACCATCACCTTTATCAACCTTTAATTCATATTTCAAAAGCAAGCAAAATTCAGATTGCTCCGGTATCACTTAACGAAAGCGAATTCCTTTTTATAGAAGATCTAAGAGAATATCTCTTATCTCACGCAGACAGATTCTCTAAGGAAGGTTCCGAAATATTCCTTCTGCGAAATGAAAGTTGTGGCCGTGGTATGGGATTCTTTGAAGCAGGAAATTTCTATCCAGATTTTCTTCTATGGCAAGTGCGTGGCAAAAAACAGAGTATTGCATTTATTGAACCGCACGGATTGCAGCACGAAGGGCCAGGACATAAGAAAATTGAATTCCATACATTAATAAAACAGATTGAAGCTCGTCTATCAGACGTAAATATTACGCTGAATAGTTTCATCATTACGCCAACAAGATTTGGGAAGCTAAATTGGGGTAGGTCTTTAGATGAACTAGAGGCGATGAACGTATTGTTCATGGAGGATCAAAAGAATTCCTATATTCATAGTATTTTCTCCAAGATGGCAATCGCGGATGAAGTTATAAATTACTCAGAGTTACCTGATAGTTCGTGGGCTAGAGCTACACGAAATGAACATGCTTCTGCTGCTCCGCTTGCCCAATTAGCAGCGATTGCTGATCTTCTACATCAATCCGTCCCTATATCTTTTGTTCGGTTGGCAGCTTTGTATGCGCTAGAGCCATCCTACCTTACCCGTCAACTATCAGGTAGCAAGCGAAATGACTGGCTGCGGCTTGTTGGCCCTGAAGCAGAAATGCACGCCAATAATGTAACCGCCTTTACCCCCAGAATTGATGGGGCTTGGCGCAGCGCAGTAAACCTGCTTATCGGTATGGGGGCAATTATTGAGGATAGTAGCCGACAGACATGGAAACGAGGCCAAGGACTCGATCAATTTTATACTGGTGCATGGTCAACTGGTCGTGCCAACTTTGTTTTACAGGCATTACAAAGTCTTTCCAAGGAGCGTGTTCTTAGCGAGCTTCCAACGGAAGATCAGACATGGATAGCAGCAAATGCAGCGTGACCTTTTTCCACGTTCATCTCTAACACTTAAACCAGAAAGTGGACGAAACGAGCCGCGCCTTTGGGTAAGACGTTTGGTTATTTGGGAAAAACCTAGTCAGATCATACGGGACATAGCGTTAAGACCGGGCTTAAATATAATCTGGTCACCTGATTCCACTCAGCAAAACGACGCGCCGATTGGTCATGGCAGCGGAAAAACTACATTTTGCCGACTTCTAAGATATTGCTTAGGTGAGGATAGCTTTGCCCCTGAGGGACAGCGGACTGCTATTTGGAATAATTTTCCAGAAGGGCATGTTGGCGCTGAAGTATTACTTGATGGAAGCCTTTGGATAATTTTACGCGCTCTGGGGAACAAGAGAAGAGACATTGCTATTGAGAACGCATCGTTTGCAGATGCGTTTAGCGAAAAAAGAGAAATTATAGGAATTACCCCTTTTCGTGATGCTGTTATAAGCACAATCCTTGGGGACTCTGCCCTGTTAATGCCCAATGCAATTGGTGTAAATGGTGCATGGGAGGCCGCTCTTGCTTGGTTAACACGAGATCAAGAATGCCGTTTCGGTCATCATTTAGATTGGCGTGATTCAAATACTAGCTCTAACTCTCCCATTCGTGGAAGATCAGTCGAAGACCGATTAACTGTTGTCCGCTCATTTATAGGTGCACTTACAAAAGAAGAAATTTTGACTCGTATTGAAGAAGGAAAGCTAGATAGATTTCTATCTGGCGATCGCTCGGAGTTTGGACGGTTAGATTGGCAAATTTCTCGATACTGTGAACGATTAAATCAGGTTTTCTCTACCGGCGTGGCATCAGGCACAAACCTTGATGCGGCTGCTATGAAGGATAGTGCAAACACCATATTAGCAAAATCCCTCAATTTGACTGTGAGCAGCAATATAACCGATCTTAAACTAGCTCGGCAAAATCGTGACGTAGCGCATTCTGAATTGCGTGGATATGAGGATAGCCTTAACCAAAATGCAATTAAAATTGAAGAAAAAGGGAAAGTCGTAAAGGCAATCGAATCTGAATTGCCAGAAGCGTATGCAAAATCTGTTTCGGAACAAAACCCCGTATGCCCCATTTGCAAGGTGCTGATTGACAAGGCATTAGCTGAGGGATGCGGAATTTCTACCACAACATGCGATTTATCTGCGCTTCAAGAAAGCATTGAAAAACGCAGGGCTGAAATGCAAGTGCAAATTAAAGAAATTGCCGAGTTAAAAGCAATTGAGCCAACCTTAAAGCAAAATATCGCCCTTGTACGTCAACGCCTTACTCCTTTAGAAAAAACCGTTGCTGCTTTAGAAAACTCGATTCTGCAACGGTCTGACGCTGTTCGCAAAGCTGAGCGGCTTGTTGACGACATTGCGCGATACGAGGAGTTTCTGACAGAAAAAGACAAATTGGGAAGGGCGATAGAAAACACCGAAACTCAATTGGAAAGAATCAGAGAAACTTTAGCAGCTCATCGCACTGCGGTTTCTGAGGTTATTAGGGACTTATCAGGGCGATTTGATACTATTCTTAGAGAATTGATACATGCCAATATACAAGGTGAAATAAAGCTCGACGGAAAGGGACTAAATCTGAAAGTGGAGCTTGGAGGAGAACGATCCACAGCAGCAATTGATTCATTAAAAGTTGTAGCTTTTGACCTTTCTGTTTTAACTTTAACTATAGAAGGCAAGACGCATCTTCCCGCTTTCTTGCTCCATGACAGCCCTCGTGAAGCGGATTTGGGCGCTTCAATTTACGGTCATTTATTTGAAGTTGCCAAACGACTGGAAAATACAGGGGCATCTCCTCTATTCCAGTATATCGTCACAACCACTACCGAGCCTCCTGAGGACTGTCGTACAGAACCTTGGCTTCGCTTAACAATTCATGGCTCTCCGGCAGCTCATCGCTTGTTAAAAGCTGATTTGTAAAACAAATTACAACGGTAAATGTAGTTCGTTCCATCTATCCTGATTTCGCTGCAGAAGCTCATTAGTCTGCTCTGAATAATGACGTCATCCCCGAAAACCGGACGGTTTAAAACTACAGGCGGACCGCTTCGTTGGTTTGATCTGACCTCTTTTTGACGAACTCGCTCGGGGTCAGGTGGCCGAGTGAGCCATGGGGACGGTGGTGATTGTAATCGTCCTGCCAAGCCTTCAGTTTCTCACGGGCATCGTGCAATGTAACGAATTCGTGGACATTGAGGAACTCATCGCGCAATCGGCCGTTGAAGGATTCGATCAGCCCATTATCCGTGGGTTTGCCCGGCCGCGTGTAATCGAGTTTGATCCCCCGGCGATATGCCCACTCGTCCAGGGCCTTGGACGTGAACTCCGTGCCGTTGTCCACGGTGATTGCTTTGGGCCATCCACGCTGTGCTGCAAGCCGGTCCAGGGCTTGACCCACGCATCGCCCGGACAGCCTGAAGTTGGCCTCCAGGCACACACTCTCGCGACTCCACTGATCAATGACGGTGAGGATGCGAAATGCCCGGCCATCGAGCATCTGGTCGTGGACGAAATCCATGCTCCAATGCTGATTCGGGCCGGTGGGTGCCTGAGGCCTGCCGCGCAGCAGCGCAATGCGCTTGCGGCGCTTGACCTTCATGCGCAGTTGCAGGCCTTGCTGGCGATAGAGCCGATATACACGCTTCTTCCCCACTTGCCAGCCTTCGCGCTTGAGCATCACCAGCACCCGCAGGTAGCCGAACCTGGGACGGCTCATGGCGATATCGCGAATGCGCTGGCATAGCGCACTTTGATCACGCGCCCTGCTCCTGGCATACCAAACCGAACGCGCTAGCTGCGCCAGGCGGCATGATCTCTGCACACTGATTTTGAAGCGCTCCTGCATCCAGGCTGCCAGCTCGCGCCGCTTGGCAGCCTTCAGAGCTTTTTTCGCACCACCTCCTGCAGAATCTGCTTGTCCAGCGTCAGGTCCGCCACGATACGTCGCAGCCGAACATTCTCATCCTCGATCTGCTTGAGCCTGCGCAGCTCGCTCACACCCAAATCCGCGTACTTCTTCTTCCACGTGTAGAACGTGGCCTCAGACACACCGATCTGCCGGCACACATCGACCACCGCTGTGCCGCTATCGGCCAGTCGCAGCGCATAAATGATTTGCTCCTCTGTGAATCTCGACTTCTTCATCGCTTCTCCTTTGCCTCTCATGAGGCCTTGGAAGCAATCCTACCTCCAGTTTTAACCTGTACCGATTTTCAGGGGAAACGTCAATAATCCCATAACATTCTGATTTTATTGTATAGATTGCTGAATTTGCATGGTTGAAATTGCCTGTTTTTGGTAAAATTACTGCAATTTCCTTGCAAATTTAGGGGGTTGTGGTGGGACCAAAACCAAGCACACCAAAGAGCAATGACCTGTTTCGCCAACGACTGGATGAACTGGTCAATCCAAAACACACCTTGGCGCAACTTGGGCAACATATCGACTGGTCAGTGTTCGAGCATAAGTGGGCAGGCTTTTTCCCTTCCGGCCGTGGACGTCCTGCGACTGCGCCGCGCCTGGTGGCAGGACTCATGTACCTGCAACACACCTTTGCGCTATCGGATGAAGAGGTGGTATGGGGCTGGGTGGAAAATCCCTACTGGGTGCGCCGGGAGACCGGCAAGGTGTAGGTGGTAAGAGTCCACTACGATGAAGGCATAGCGAGCCACATCGCCCCCAAGCCGTGCGCTGGTCTTCAGTGAAGCGTCGGTAGGGGAATGTGCGAGCCAGCCATGGAGCCACGAAATGGTTTATATCCCGGATGCCGACGCGCTCCAGGCCATACGCGCGGGCGCGACAACGCGAGCGCCCGCCGATCCGGCGTGGTCGTAGAACCTGGCATGCACACATGCACCTTGCGCGGGAACCGGGAGGTCTCACGTCTGACCTGGCGCTGTAGCAATGGCCAGGCTCGCATTGGGAAGGTGAGGAGCCGAAGCCGATGATGCACGGACATGAGAAGTCAGATCCCGCTATAGTAGCGACGAAGCCTGCGAACAACGCCGGGAATCCGGCTGCGGAGTGGATGGAGCCAAGGGCGGGGACCGAAGGGAACGCGAACCAGACTCACACGTGCCGGGCGCAGAAGCGGGGAAGCGTGTCACAGGGACTGGAGCGCGTACGGCAGTTGGCGAAGCAGCATAAGAAGATGCGCTTCACGACGTTGCTACACCACGTTACGGTCACCAGTATCTAGCACAATACCTCGTGCTCCAATCGCTTTATTTTGCCAAGCAGCAGCTGGCTGGCCTTCTGGTGCTCAAGACCGTGCAGGCCAAACGAGCCAGAAAGATGTTGCCCCAATTGCTCATGCTGCTTGAACAGTTCGCTCACAGCCCGGCACAGGCATTGACCTTACGTTCGTCTCCCCTGAGATACGTTTCAAATCCTTATAAATATTAGTATTTAGGGGTATACAGGAGCTGAGGGAATTGCCAGAATTTGCGTTCTTTCCCTCTGATTTCTGGTGATTTCATGAAGCCGAAGAAGCAAGGATCGAATCCTTGTGAAGACCTGTTTCGCATGCGTCTGGAGCAGATGCTGGATCAACGCCACGCTCTGTATCGGTTAGCAGGCAAGATCGACTGGGCTTCAGCGGAGGCGCACTTTGGTGGACTTTATGCTGAGGAAGGACGGCCTGGCATTCCCATCCGTTCATGGTTGGATTGCATTACTTAAAACACACTTTCAACGAATCGGATGAAAGCGTAGTGGCACGCTGGGTGGAGAATCCTTACTGGCAATATTTCTGCGGGGAAGAATACTTTTGGCACGCTGTCCCGATTGATCCAAGCCAGATGACCCGGTTTCGGGATCGGGTGGGGGATGCGGGCTGTGAATTCATGCTGGGGTTGACGATACAAGCTGGACTCAAAACCAGGAGCGTATCTTCTGCCTCACTGTCAGTGGTGAATGTAGATACCACGGTACAAGACAAAGCCATCGCATTTCCCACCGATGCCAGGCTCTACCACAAAGCCAGAGGTGCACTGGTGAGAATGGCGCAAGGGATGGGCATCAAGCTTCGGCAAAGTTATGCGCGCTTGTCGAAGGTAGCGCTAGCCAAACATGGACGTTATGCCCATGCCCGGCAGATGCAACGTGCCAAACGCGAACAGAAGCGGCTCAAGACCTATCTTGGGCGAGTGATCCGTGACATCGAACGCAAGCTTGGGGCTGTGCCGGAGCAGGACTGCCCCAGGCTCAAGCAGCTACTTGAGCTTAGCCTTCGCATTCATGTCCAGCAACGCCACGACAAAGGCAAGGTGTACAGTGTGCATGCTCCTGAAGTCGAATGCATTGCCAAGGGCAAAGCGCATAAGCCCTACGAGTTCGGCGTCAAGGTGGGTGTGGTGAGCACCAGCAAGGAGAGTTTCGTCATCGGCATGCAGGCTTTCCCCGGCAACCCCTATGACGGGCATACCCTCAATACCTCACTGGTCCAGGCACAGCGGCTCACAGGCAGGCTGCCCAAAGAAGTGTACGTGGATCGCGGTTACCGAGGTCATGGAGTGATCCAGGAGGGACTGAAGGTATGGATTGCAGGAGCCAAGCGAGGTGTCACGGTTGCCATCAGGAAAAAGCTCAAGCGTCGTAATGCCATAGAACCGGTCATCGGACATATGAAAACCGACGGGCGGTTAGCAAGAAACTTCCTCAAAGGCCAAGGCGGAGATGCGATGAATGCCTTGTTATGCGGTGCAGGTCACAACCTGCGCAAGATTCTGCGCCGCATGGCGCTTTTGTGCGCCCAAATCCTGAAAGACCCCATGCATAAATACTATACAAACAGTCTCCAAATAATGAGAGCTGTTTGTTAAAAACAGGTTTTTCAGGGACGACTACGTTCATGGCTCGAACCCATTGCCAGAATGTGGCGCTTCTCGAAGTCCAACGGGATTACCGAGGGCTTCCACACTAAAATGGAAATGCTCTCGCGCCGTGCGTATGGGTTCAGGAATTTTGAGAATTACCGCATGAGGGTCTTGGCTCAATGCGGTTGGAACGGTGTGATCAATCGTGTCTGATGAATGCCCATCCCCCGTTAATGGGAAAGAGCCGCAATTTCAAGTGGCGGAGAGAGAGGGATTCGAACCCTCGATAAGCTTTTTGAGCCTATACTCCCTTAGCAGGGGAGCGCCTTCGACCACTCGGCCATCTCTCCAACAAAGCCGCACTAGGATAGCGGTTTAGAACTTCCGGGTCAAACAAAGGTTATGAAAGAAACGCAGTAAGAGGAATATCATGATATCTGGTCGAGTTCGAATATCTTGTGCAACACCCGCACAGCCAATTCCATGTATTTTTCATCCACGACTACGGAAATCTTTATTTCCGAAGTGGAGATCATCTGGATGTTGATACCTTCTTCCGCCAGCGTACGGAACATTCTGCTGGCAATGCCCACGTGCGAACGCATGCCGACGCCTACCACCGAGACTTTCGCGATTCTGTCACCCCCGATCACACCCCGGGCGCCGATATGAGGCTGCACCTGATTTTTCAGAATATCCATGGTTCTCGCACATTCATTGCGATTCACGGTAAACGAAAAATCGGTCATGTCATCGTGGCCGACATTCTGGATGATCATGTCCACATCGATATTTGCATCCGCCACGGGGCCGAGAATCTGATAGGCGATACCGGGACGGTCCGGTACACCCAGCACCGTAATCTTGGCTTCGTCACGATTGAATGCGATGCCTGAAATAATCGCCCGCTCCATGTTTTTTTCTTCCTCGAAAGTGATGAGGGTACCCTCTCCTTCCTCCTCGAAACTGGAGAGCACCCGCAATTTAACCTTGTATTTGCCCGCGAACTCCACTGCGCGGATTTGCAGCACCTTGGAACCGAGGCTTGCCATTTCAAGCATTTCTTCAAAGGTAATCGTCTTGAGTCTGCGCGCTTCGGGCACAATGCGGGGATCGGTCGTGTAAACCCCGTCTACATCCGTATAGATCTGGCATTCATCCGCCTTGAGCGCTGCCGCGAGGGCAACAGCTGTGGTGTCGGAACCGCCTCGACCCAATGTGGTGATACTGCCTGTCTCGTCCACTCCCTGAAAGCCCGCTACCGCCACTACATATCCCGCATCGAGGTCGGCGCGTATTTTGTCCTCATCGATTTTGAGTATGCGCGCCTTGGTATAAGCGCTATCGGTGTGAATGCGCACCTGGGGGCCGGTGTAGCTCTTCGCCCTGATGCCCAGATCCATCAGCGCCATTGATAGCAGAGCGACAGAAACCTGCTCCCCGGTGGAAACCATGACATCCATTTCGCGGGGATCCGGATGAGCCTGGAATTCCCTGGCCAGCGCAATAAGACGATTTGTCTCTCCGCTCATGGCGGACACCACGACCACTACCTGATCGCCCCGAGCTTGGAATCTCGCCACCCGGCGCGCGACATTCTTGATGCGCTCCGTGCTGCCCACCGATGTGCCGCCATATTTTTGAACAATAAATGTCACGATAACCTGCTTAACTGAGAATGGCAAAGCCGCGGGCAAAATGCCATATGTCGGATCAATTTAGGACTTAAATCCCGGCATGGATATTGTGTTCGAATTTTACCTTATTACCGGAATACCGGAAAGAAAACCCGAGAACCTTTGCAGAAGCTTTTTCCAGGTTCCATGATATGCAAAATGATAACCGGAAAAACCTCCAGGATATTGACGCAGCTCAAATTCAGGGCGTGGAGCCGCTCCATTCAGGGAAAACCTGATTGATTCAGGGGTTTCATAATACTTGCATAGAATAAAAAAACAAATTAAATTTATGTATGTGCAATACTCCTATAACATAAAAGCGCGCCTATTCTAACTACATAACCTGTCGGGATGCCCAATGAAACTCTTCGAAGAAATATCCAATCCTCGTGAAATTCGACGCAAGCTGGGTCTCAATCAGCATGATTTCTGGAGCAAGGTCGGTGTCACCCAAAGCGGTGGCTCCCGTTATGAGAGTGGACGAAATATGCCCAGACCGGTAAGGGAACTGGTACGCCTGGTGCATATCGAGCACATCGATCTCTCCAAGATCAAGAAAGACGATCTGGCTGTTGCGGCCTTACTGAAAAGCAAGGATCCTGAACTGTACAAGAGTCTGAAGAAAGCCTCCAAGGCCAAGCAGTAGGACAATAAATACCGGAAACCTGTCCGGATCACTGCTCAAGCTTTCATCGGAGAATCAGGAAGGAGAAAAGTTCAAGCTATGGATTCAGCTTTACAGCGAGTCCCCGGCGTCTTATTTGTTCCGAAAATGCCTCCATCCACTCCTGCCTGATCTTCGTGAGCCGTGGTCCCTCCGGCTGCAAGGATGGACGTGCAAGACCGTACAGAAGCACCCCTTCGAGTACTCTCCCCTCGCTCACGAATTCCTCGATAAATCTCAAATACGCTTCAGATTCATTTCTGGAAGGTGGCATCCCGTCGATCTGAAACACGCAGGTCTGCAACCATGTAGGGCACAGGGATGCAGACAGTTGCAGATTCCTGCGCATCTTTTTCAAGCTCATGCGCGTGTTGTTGATAAGCTGTCTCCCCTCGCGGGTGACACTGTCCAGCTTGAACCATACTTCGCCATTGAACGTTGACATCCGGCTCAACCCGCGCTGGACACTGTCGCGATCTATCAGACTGCCATTTGTGATCAATACCAGCTTAAGCGCTTCGGGCAGATCGTAAGCGGCTTTTACCCGCCCGAGCAGTTCGATGACCTGCTCGAATTCCTTTGCGCTGGTCGACTCGCCATTGCCGGATAAAGCAATATCATGGAGACGCCTTGCCTCGGCAGGCACCTGCCTTTGCATGAAATCGCCATATACGATTTCGTGCAGCAAAGCCCGCAACTCGGCTTCAAGTTTTGCCAGGTCAATCTCGGGAGCAGTACCTCGCGAGAGATTCGGCACTTGGCAGTAGATGCAACGCCAGTTACACGCGTTGTTCGGATTAAGATTGATTCCGATCGACACCCCCCCGGCACGGCGCGAAATAACGGGATAAACATAGGTCATCCCGGTTATATCGCGGCTATGATCTGCTACATCCAATCGTTTGGAAATTTGCTGCAATGTTACAATCCCGATAATGTTAATTACACGCAGGCTGGAATTCGATGCTGGCCACCGTATACCTTCCCACAAGAGCCAGTGCCGGCATCTGCACGGCCATCGTTACGTCATAGAAATCACCCTGTCAGGCGAAATTATCACTGAACCGGGTGTCTCCGAGCAAGGCATGGTCATGGATTATTCCGAGGTCAAACGCATCGCGAAAAAGGTGCTGGTGGATAAATGGGACCATGCGTTCCTTGCATATGCGGAAGACCACAAGTTGCTGGAATTCCTCCAATCCCTGGAAGACCATAAAACCGTGGTGCTGGATACGCCACCCACGGCGGAAAATCTGGCTCTCACCGCTTTCCACATACTCGATGAGGCATATCAGGATCGCTATGGCAATCATCTCAGGCTGGAGCAAGTGCGCCTGTTCGAAACTCCCAACTGCTGGGCAGATGCAGTGCGAGGGCAACTTTGATTGTCCATCTCATCCCATATCCACTGTTTGATGATCGATCACAACATGGCAGTAACCGGAACAGGCATTCATGAAATCAAGAGGATTGAGACCGCCTGTTTTAGGTGAGGAGTCTCCCCTTCGTTGCAACCGCACATGCTTTTTTTGCTAACATGACATCGCGAGTAACCACTGAGGATTGAAATGCTGAATCAGCCCGTTCCCGATTTTGAACTTCCTTCGACCAGTAATAAGACATTTCGTTTATCGACAGCCCGTGGAAAAAACCTGGTCATCTATTTTTACCCCAAGGACGACACCCCGGGATGCACCACCGAGGGGCAGGAATTCCGGGATGCTTACACCGAATTTACCGACGCCGATTGTGACATAGTGGGTATTTCGCGTGACAACATCAAGTCTCACGAGAAATTCAAGGCAAAAATGAATTTTCCGTTCGAGTTGCTAAGCGACACGGATGAGGCAGTTTGCAATCTGTTCGGTGTGATGAAGATGAAAAACATGTACGGCAAGCAGGTCCGCGGCATTGACCGGAGCACATTCGTAGTCGATACGAAGGGGATACTGCGGCGCGAATGGCGAAGTGTCAAAGTGCCCGAACATGTCCAGGAAGTCCTGGAGTTTGTGAAAACCCTGCCCAGCGAGAATCATGAGTCCTAGAAAGTCCGGTTCTTCCACGGCTTCCAAGTCATCTGCTTCCATCGCTCCGGTCACCCGCCTGATGCCCAAGCTGTTCGTGCTCGACAGCAATGTGCTGATGCATGATCCCACCAGCCTGTTCCGCTTCCAGGAGCATGACATCTACATCACGATGACCACCCTCGAGGAACTCGACAACAATAAGAAGGGAATGTCGGAGGTTGCCCGCAATGCGCGCCAGACCAGCCGTTTTCTGGACGAAATCGTCTGCAGCGCGATAACGGATATTGACGAAGGCATTCCCTTACAGCCGCATGGCACCAAGAATGCAACCGGAAGGCTGTTCCTCCAGACGCAGGCGATCACAAACGTTCTGCCGGTATATCTGGCAAGCGGCAGCGCGGATAACCAGATTATCGGGGCAGTCAAGTTTTTGCACGATACCCACCAGAACCGCGTTGTCACACTGGTTTCCAAAGACATCAACATGCGCATCAAGGCGCGGGCCCTGGGGCTGGCGGCGGAGGATTATTTCAATGACAAGGTTCTGGAAGACACCGATGTCCTCTTTTCAGGCATTCAGGAACTGCCCGAGGATTTCTGGGATGAACACGGCAAGGACATGGAGTCCTGGCAGCAGTCGGGGCAGACATTTTATCGTGTAACCGGTCCCCTTGCCGGCAGCTTTGTAATCAATCAATTCGTTTATCTGGAGCATGACAAACCGTTTTACGCGCAGGTCAAGGAGACCAGCGGGAGAACAGCCGTTCTGCAGACACTGAAGGATTTTACTCATCAAAAGAACAATGTCTGGGGCATCACGGCGCGGAATCGCGAGCAGAATTTCGCGTTCAATCTGCTGATGAACCCGGAAGTAGATTTTGTCACCCTGCTGGGACAGGCAGGTACCGGCAAGACATTGCTTACACTGGCAGCGGGCCTGATGCAGACACTGGAGCACAAGGTGTACTCCGAAATCATCATGACGCGCGTGACGGTCCCGGTGGGTGAAGATATCGGGTTTCTGCCTGGAACCGAAGAAGAAAAGATGACCCCCTGGATGGGCGCACTGGAAGACAACCTGGACGTGCTCAACAAGACGGATAACAGCGCCGGAGAATGGGGACGAGCCGCAACGCTCGATCTGATTCGCTCCCGCATCAAGATAAAATCGCTCAATTTCATGCGGGGGCGCACTTTCATCAACAAGTTCCTGATAATCGACGAAGCGCAGAACCTGACACCCAAGCAGATGAAAACGCTTATTACCCGTGCCGGCCCTGCCACCAAAGTCGTGTGCCTGGGTAACATCGCGCAGATAGATACGCCTTATTTATCGGAAGGAAGCTCAGGGTTGACCTACGTAGTGGACCGGTTCAAGGGATGGAATCACAGCGGTCACGTGACGCTGCAACGCGGCGAACGTTCGAGACTGGCGGATTATGCTGCGGAGATACTGTAAGCGCTATCGCCGGCAAGACCTGCGCGCCGTCCCCGGTCTTGGCGGTAGGTCGAGTTACGCCGGATAAATTTTAGTCGTCAGGCAGAGCCTGACCTACAGCTGCACTTCCAGAAACGTGTTCTGACAATAGCGAAAGATAGTCGAACTGGCAGTCTTAATAATGCCCTGATTTGGCATAGCTTTCGAATCGGGTATATTCGCCCAGAAAAGTCAGATCGACCTTGCCGATCGGTCCGTTCCGCTGCTTTCCTATAATGATTTCGGCGATTCCCTTGTCCTGTGTCTCTGGGTTATAGACCTCGTCCCGGTAGATGAAAAGAATCAGATCGGCATCCTGTTCGATTGCGCCGGACTCGCGCAGATCGGACATGACTGGACGCTTGTTCGGACGCTGCTCAAGACTTCGATTCAACTGGGATAATGCGACAACGGGCACATGCAGTTCTTTTGCCAGAGCCTTGAGGGAGCGGGATATTTCGGAAATCTCCGTAGCCCGGTTCTCGCCCTGGCTGGCGGCTGACATCAACTGGAGATAATCCACCACGATCAATCCCAGATCCCCATGCTGGCGATGCAACCGGCGGGCGCGCGCTCTTAATTCCAGGGCATTCAAAGCGGCACTTTCATCAATAAAAAGCGGAGCGTCGTTCAGCTTTCCAAGCGCATGCGTCAGGCGAGACCAATCCTCATCCAGCAGGCGGCCGGTACGCACCTTGTGCTGATCCAGTCTTCCGACGGAGCCCAGCATGCGCATCGCCAGTTGCGCGCCTCCCATTTCCATGCTGAATACCGCTACCGGCTTTTGGAGCGTGAGTGCAACATGCTCGGCAATATTGAGCGAAAAGGCGGTCTTGCCCATCGAGGGCCGGCCCGCGACAATGACAAGATCGCCAGGCTGAAAGCCCGAAGTCTTTTCATCCAGATCATGGAAGCCGGTTGCGATTCCGGTAACATCGCTTTGATTATCCTGGTTGTAGAGCGTCTCTATACGCTCCACGACCTCCTTCAGCAGCGGCTGGATATCGATAAAACCCTGCTTGCCCCGCGCACCCGCCTCTGCAATTTCAAAAACCCTGGCCTCGGCTTCATCCAGCAGCGTGGCGGCTGAACGCCCAGCCGGATTGTATGCCGAATCGGTAATGCCGGTGCCTACCTGGGCAAGCTTGCGCATGATCGACCGTTCACGCACGATTTCCGCATAGCGTCGGATATTTGCAGCCGAAGGCGTGTTCTGTACGATGACCCCGACGTAAGCGAGCCCACCGACCCCCTGCAGTTCCGCGGATATCTCAAGGGATTCGGCTACCGTGATGACATCGGCCGGTTTGCTATGCTCGACCAGTTTGCAGATATGCCGATAGATGAGCTTGTGATCCTGCCGGTAGAAGTCATCTTCTGTGATCACGTCAGCCACCTTATCCCATGCGTGATTGTCCAGCATCAATCCGCCCAGTACCGACTGCTCCGCTTCAACCGAATGCGGTGGCAATTTGTATGATTCGAGTGATTGGTCGTTTGAAGCTGCCGTGAGAAATTGGGCCATGGAGTTACGTGACGTTACGGGGGTGTCCGGATTTTAACACTGCTTGCAGTGCACAAAAATGAAAAAGGGCTGTTGCCAGCCCCTTTTGAAGATGAAAAACAGAAACCTTTTCAGGATGTCGATTCGCCCAGAACGGATACGACGATATGCGCGGCCACATCTGTGTGCAGCACGACCGTCACCGAGTGATCGCCCACCTGCTTCAATGAGCCCTGCGGCATGCGTATCATGGACCTTTCAACTTCAAAACCCTGGGCTTTCAGCGCATCCTCGATATCCGCATTGGTAACTGAACCGAACAACTTGCCATCCACGCCTGCCTTTTGAGCGATCTGCAGCATCAATCCTTCCAGTTTGGCAGCACGAGCCTGGGCGGCGGCCAGGATATCCGCCTGGGTTTCCTCCAGTTCTGCGCGCTTTGCCTCGAACTCGGCAATAGCCGCCTGGGTGGCGCGCTTTGCCTTGCCCTGTGGGATAAGGAAATTGCGCGCGTAACCATTTTTAACCTTTACAACGTCACCCAGTTGGCCCAGGTTGACAACTTTCTCCATCAGTATGATCTGCATATCAGCTCTCCTCAGTGCAAATCAGTATAAGGAAGCAATGCCAGAAAGCGGGCGCGCTCCACGGCAGTACTCAGTTGACGCTGATACCTGGACTTCGTCCCCGTTATGCGTGCCGGAATGATCTTGCCGTTCTCGTTGATGAAATCCTTCAATAACTCGATGTCCTTGTAATCGACTGTCTTGATGCCTTCCGCGGTAAAGCGGCAGAACTTCCTGCGTTTGAATAGAGGACGGTTAGCCTTCTTGTCCTTATCCTTGTCCTTGCCATCCTTACGTTTAGAAAAAAAACGTGCCATAATTTTTCCTGTCTATTCCTGTCTATAAATGAGATCCATTAGATAGGATCGATCCGGTTTACATGCAGCGCCAGCTGCAAACTCATGCGGCTTTTTCTTGCAAGAAACCCGGCGAGCTTTACTGTCGCCCCTGGAACCAGGCCTGCAACAGTTTCAGCCATCTGCGCCAAGGCTACGGCCGAAACTTCACACTCCACCTGCCTGGGCTTCCCCGCCTCGATTTGGCGGGAAACGTGTCTGATCTTGAGTTCGACTACTGCCACTCCAGCCGGGCTATAACGCAAGCTGCCGATTTCCGTGATCGTTCCGCAAATTTCAGTTCGATTGCAATCCAACGACTTGGCAGCCTAGGTCGCAAGCGTCGTTTCCTTGGCTTCCTCTGCGGGCTGCGGAGCGGGTTTGGCCTTCTCTTCGCGCATCATGGGTGAGGGTGCGGTAATCGGCTCATCCATTTTGATGGTGAGGTGGCGCAATATGGCGTCATTGAATTTGAATGCGTGCTCCAGCTCGTCCAGCGTTTCCTGATCACATTCAATGTTCATGAGCACATAATGCGCCTTGTGAACTTTCTGGATCAGGTACGCGAGCTGGCGCCGTCCCCAGTCTTCCAGGCGATGCACCTGCCCGTTTCTGGCGGTCACGATGCTGCGATACCGCTCGATCATTGCAGATACCTGCTCGCTTTGATCGGGATGAACAATGAATATAATTTCGTAATGTCGCATGCAGTCTCCTTATGGGTAAAGCCTCCCGTGATGCGGGCACGGTGAGGCAAGGTCGAATGTTTCAAAGAGGCCGGTACTATACTCAACCCGCTGGAAAATATCAATTTTAATCGGGGGTTATATCAGGGCCTGGAGGCATATCTCTGGCGGTGCGTTTCAAACAGGCAGATGCCCGCACTCACGGAAACGTTGAGACTTTCCACACTGCCCAGCATGGGAATCGAAACAAGCTGATCGCAGTTTTCCCGCGTCAGCCGACGCATTCCTTTCTCTTCCGAACCCAGTACCCATGCGACGGGCCCATCAAGCTTGAGGACGCCAAGCTGCGTATCGGCATCGGCAGCTGTTCCAAGGATCGTTACCCCCCGATGCTTCAACCCGCGCAGGGTACGGGCAAGATTCGTCACGGAAATATAGGGGACGTTATCCGCCGCCCCGCTTGCCACCTTGTGCACCGCAGCGGTGAGGCCCACAGCGCGGTCTTTCGGTGCAATCACAGCATGAACACCGAAAGCATCTGCGACACGCAGGCAGGCACCGAGGTTATGAGGATCCTGAATTCCATCCAGCACCAGAAGCAACGCGGGCTCAGTGAGGGTGTCGAGCACATCGTCGATATCCACATACGCATGGGCGGAGTCGATACGCGCAACTACGCCCTGGTGCCGGGCACTGCCCGCCAAAGCCATAAGCCTTGCGGTGTCGCATGCAATCAACCGTATGCCCTGGGTTTCCGCCAGCGTCGCCAGATCACGGGCACGCTGATCCCTTCGCTCCGCATCGAGGAAAATCTCCCGGACGCTGGCCGCATTCTGGCGTAGCCGACTGGTGATCGCATGGAAACCGAATATAAAACGTGAGCCGGACATCTATAGTAATGTAATGAGTAATTGCAAAAAGGATAAACGGGGGGAACATTCACGGGGAAATCAACTCGCTGCCCCGATTTTTATTTTCCCCGCAGCCGGGGCGTTTTCAGCGAGCACAAAATCTATCCTGCTGGATTCCAGATCGACTCGAACCAGCCTGACTCTGAGCCAGTCACCCAGTCGATAGCGCTTCCCGGTGCGCTCCCCCAGCAACATGTGCCTGGCTGCGTCAAAATGGAAATAATCGCTGGGCAGCTCTGAAACATGCACGAGTCCCTCGACATAAATTCCATCCAATGCCACAAAAAGACCAAAACTTGCGACACCGCTGACAACTCCCTCAAAGCATTCTCCGATTCTGTCCTGCATGTAATAGCACTTGAGCCATGTTTCGACATCGCGCGTGGCCTCATCCGCCCGCCGCTCCGTCTGTGAACAATGCGCGCCCAGCTCGCACCAGTTACCGGGAGAGTACGCTGCCTTGTTCAGGACAGCCTTGATGGCTCGATGTACCAACAGATCGGGATAACGCCTGATGGGGGACGTAAAGTGCGTGTAGGATTCATACGCCAGACCGAAATGGCCGACATTGTCGGGACTGTACACCGCCTGGCGCAAGGATCGAAGCATGACGGTCTGCAATAGCTGCGCATCGGGTCGATCCTTTATTGTAGATAACGTACGAGCATAATCCTTCGCCTTGGGGTCATCCCCCCCGCCTAACTGAACACCGAATTCCTTGAGAAAATCACGCAGGGCGGCCAGTTTCTCCGGCGTCGGACCTTCATGAATGCGATAGAGAGTCGCCTGCTTGTGTTTCTGCAGAAAATCGGAGGCACATACATTGGCAGCGAGCATGCATTCCTCGATTAGCCGATGCGCGTCATTGCGCTGGATAGGCAGGATACGCTCGATTTTGCCCTCATCGTTGAAGATCATGCGCGTTTCGATCGTTTCAAAATCAATTGCCCCGCGCAGGTTTCGCGCTTTCAGCAATACCTTGAATAATTTGTAGAGCAACTGCATATGCGGCAGAAGATCCTTGTATTGTTTTGCTTCCTCTCCCTTGGGATTCTCCAGCATGGCCGCCACTTTTGTATAGGTAAGCCGGGCGTGCGAAAACATGACTGCAGGATAAAAACGATAGTCCTTGAAGTCGCCTGCAGAATCCAGGCTTATTTCACACACCATGCATAAACGATCCACCTCCGGGTTGAGCGAACAGAGTCCATTCGATAGCGCTTCCGGCAGCATGGGGATAACGCGTCGCGGAAAATAGACAGAATTCCCACGATTGTATGCCTCCTGGTCGAGCGCATCGCTTGGCTTTACATAATGGCTGACGTCTGCGATGGCAACATAAAGCTTGTAATCCTTTCCGTCGCGCTCGCAATATACGGCGTCGTCAAAATCCCGGGCGGTTTCGCCATCTATTGTCACGAATGGAAGGTGACGCAGGTCTTCCCTCTTGACCAGGTCTTTTTTTAACACCTTGGATGGAAGACGTTCCGAAAGCTTTTCCACTTCCTGTGGAAACTGGTAAGGCAAGTCGTGCTTGCGAAGCGCGATCTCGATCTCCATTCCAGGGGCTGTATAGTCACCAAGAATCTCCGTGATGCGGCCAATAGGCTGCGCATGTTTGTTTGGCTGCTGAATGATTTCGACCATGACCACTTGGCCTGCCCTTGCATTCATCGATTCTTCTTTGGGTACCAGAATATCCTGGCTGATACGCTTGTTCTCCGCCTCCACGTAAAGAATTCCGTGATCCGCATGCAATCGTCCCACCAACTGGGTTACAGCACGTTCCAACACTTCCACGATAGCCCCTTCCCTGCGGCCTCGCCGGTCAACCCCAATTTCACGCACCATCACGCGGTCGCCATGCAGCGCCTTGCGCATTTCTTTAGCGCTCAAGAATAAATCCGGGCTGCCATCGTCGGGTACCAGAAAACCAAATTCGTCCGGGTGACCCTGAATCTTACCTTTGATGAGATCGAGCTTCTCCACCATACAGATATCGCCCTTCCGGTTGCGCATGATCTGGCCTTCGCGCAACATGGCAGAAAGACGGCGGCTGAAGATTTCGTCTTCTTCTTCGGTGATTCCGAGCAGGTTCTGCAATGCCTCCTCGGGTACGGGAACGCCCTGCTCTTCGAGCATCTGGAGTATGAATTCCCGACTGGGCAGCGCATGCCCATAACGCTCTTTTTCCCGTTCAAGATAAGGGTCAAGCTTGCGGAGCTTTTGTTTCTTCTTGATTGTCAAAGCTGATTTCCTATAGAATTGCGCCTCTGTCCCATCGTAGGACAGATTCGCTCATTGCCCAGATGGCGGAATTGGTAGACGCACTAGGTTCAGGTCCTAGCGGTGGCAACACTGTGGAGGTTCGAGTCCTCTTCTGGGCACCAATCAAAACATTCCCGCTGATCCCGCCTGTACTGACCTTGCCGGTCCAAATAGCACAGGAAGCGCTGCTTTTCTCAGTATAGCAGGACAGCGCATCGCACTCCGGAATTACCCCTACCCGCCCATTTTTTCCTTTTGTTACGCTTAGGCTCTGCGGCCATTTAGCTACGACATTACCAAATAATATCTAGCTGTAAAATTTTACAGCTATTCATGCGCCGCGATCCGTTGTCTCATAACAGGGTTTCATAACAGGTCCCTGCAAAATCAAAATAGACGGTTCAAACATGCTTGCGGCAAAAGCTTTTGCCGAATATGACTTCAACCAGGAAAGAATAAAAAACCGGCGAGACTGCTACCTGCACCGCATTGCCGCATGTAGACCGGACTTTGCTGGATCCAAAGATCGCACTTTCAATCCGCCATTTGAGAAGTGCAGGAAAGCATTCTTGATAATCTGGTTGATAAAGTGAAGCAGATTCTCGCCGTTAAAGATTCGTGTCCAAGAAAATTCAATTTATGTTGCCATCATGGTGAGTAAATACATTCCACTCATTCTGTTACCGCTGACGGCCCGCTCTGTCAGGAGCTTCAATAAGGCAAAGATGACAAAATATCCACACAAGAACAAGAATATTTCCGTAAGAACCCGAACCTGGATGCAGTCCGAACTGCGTTGCGCCCGGTCGATTCTAAATTCTGCCGGTTTGAATCACAGTTCCCCGGACTCATCCAAATGAACGATATTGTGGCCGCCTTTAACGAATATTTCGAAGTTATCGACGCCGACACTCCGGAGTTGTTGCGAGATGTATTTCGCCTTCGTTATCAGGTACTCTGTATTGAGCAGCGCTTGCCTGGGTTTGAAGCGTCACGCTATCTTGATGGGTACGAACATGACGATTACGATGTCCATTCCTCTCATATTCTTCTTCAGCACCGTCCTTCCGGCGATTTCGTCGGCACTGCGCGCCTCATACTTCCCGATCCATTCTCCCCGGAAAAACTGTTCCCAATTGAGCAGCATACGCAGTTGGATCCGGGATTTAATATCAATCGGTTACCCCGACAACAAACGGCTGAAGTATCACGCTTGCTGATCGCGCGGCGGTTTCGTCGCCGCAAAAGTGACAATGGCAGACGGGAAAATGAAATAGTTGTTGGAGACAGCGCTACAGAAAAGCCCCGCCGTTTCCCTCATCCTATCCTTGCGCTTGTTGTTGGCCTCGTACGCATGTCCGCCACTCATCACATTACCCATTGGCTGTCGATCATGGATCCCGCCTTGAACAGGTTGTTAAGCCTCTATGGGCTCCAGCACGATCCTGTGGGTCCGTTGGCCGAGTATCATGGCAGTCGGCGGCCCTATCACTATGACTTGTCCATAATGTTGGACAAGATGCGGATAAATCATAACCAGATCTGGGAACTTCTTACAGATTACGGCAGCATCGTTCCAAGGCGCCCAACCCAGGTTCTCAGTCAAGTACCCATTTCCGCCATTCTTGCTGATATTGAAAAATAATAGCCGCACTTTTGCGGCATGCCTGACACAGCCCGGCTTCACGAGTCACTGCTTATCTCTATTTCTCATTCCGAAAGTCCCGACTCAACCCAAGGTAAGGTCGCCACACACCACTTCAGTGCGCATATCCCTGCCGGGTGAGTAAAAATTGTGACAATTAAAATAAAAATTAAACGTTTTATTTCGTTTATGTGCCTGCTGCTCGGTCTGTTATACATGACAGGCAGTGCACGGGCAGTCGAGCCCTATGAGATCGTGGCTAACTCCGGCGTCAGCGAAAAAAACCTCTCCAAAAATGTCTTGCGCGCCATCTTCGGCATGCGCCTGCACACTTGGCCGGACGGCACCCCCATTCATGTGTTCGTGCTTCCGGATGATGCCCCACTGCACATCGCATTCTCCAAGGAAAAGCTGAATGTCTTTCCCTATCAGCTCCGCGCAGCGTGGGATAGGCTGGTGTTCTCGGGCACGGGACAGGCGCCGGAAACGGTCGCTTCTCCAGAGGAAATGCTTGCAAAAGTCGGTAGCACACCCGGAGCAATTGGCTATTTAACCCGATCCAGAATGGATAGCACTGTCAATGTTCTGCACGTCAAGTAACCACATTCGCCGCTGTTTGACGCGAGATGCTGTCCGGCTTGTCGTGGTGTCTGCCATCCTTTCGAATTGTGTTGCTTACGCGCAAAAACTGCCGATTCCTCAGAACTTGCCCCAAAACCTGCAAATACATGGGTTTGCCAGCCAGAGTTGGCTCAAGAGCACGGACAACAATAACGTTTTCGGGAAAAGCAGTTCCGATAGCGGAAGTTTTGACTTCAGGGAACTGGGACTGAATGCTTCCATGAGGCCCAAGCCCAACCTCCAGTTTTCGGTTCAGATGATTTCCCGCACGGCGGGAAAAGGCAGTCCGGGCAACATCCGGCTCGATTACGGATTCATTGATTATGCGTTTCTATCGGGAGAAAACAGCAAGATGGGAATTCGCCTGGGCAGGATGAAGAATCCGCTCGGCTTTTACAATGCCACGCGCGATGTCCCCTTCACGCGGCCCACTATACTTTTACCTCAATCCATCTATTTTGATCGCACCCGCAAACTGGCCATCGCCGCGGACGGTGGGCACTTGTACGGTGAGCACCGTTCCGATATCGGGAATCTCTCTGTTCAGTTCGGAGCAGTACGTCCACTAGTCCGTGGCGCAGAAACTGAGGTGGCGCTATTGGGACATGAAATGCCAGGCCACCTCAGCCCGGATATATTGTATATCGGCCAGGTAAATTATGAACTTGACGAAGGCAGGCTTCGTTTTGCATTCAGCGGGGCGCAGTTGAATGTAAATTATGATCCCGTGAGCGGCGACCCGCTTCATGCAGGCTCAATTCGCTTTACACCTCTCATTTTTTCCGCGCAATATAACGCAGAACGCTGGAGCTTCACTTCGGAATACGCGCTCCGCCATTTTGAATATAAAAATTTTGGCATCGCGCCACTCAATCTGGATTTCTTTGGCGAAAGCTATTACTTTCAGGGAGCTTATCGAATCACGCCGGAATGGGAGGCGATCGCTCGTTACGATGTCCTGTATACGGACAGCGATGACCGCAGCGGAAAAAAATGGGCGGCAGCTACAGGCGGCGACCCGCATCGGCGGTATGCTAAAGACATTACCGTAGGGCTGCGCTGGAATGTCACACCGGAGTTCATGTTGCGCGCCGAGTATCACCGCGTGAATGGGACAGCCTGGCTTTCGACCCTTGACAACCCCAATCCGGGAGACCTGTCGCCGCATTGGAATCTGTTTTCCATCCTCGGCTCCTACCGGTTCTAGACATGCTGCAGGATAAGTATTTTCATAATCAGGCTACGCGAAGAAATGGAGCGATAGCACTTGAAAAGCCACAAAAATTTCTGGGACTGAAGTGGAAGGTTCTGCTGCTGAGCAGCCTCATACTGATTGCCATCGTGGTTTCATTCACGGGAATTACCTATCTCAGCCTGATGGATGACTTCGAGAGCCAGAGAAACGCCCAGCACCAGCGCTATGCCAAGGAAGTTGAAGGACTGATTGACCAGGTTTCGATAAATTTGCATCAACTCGCCGGATTGATTCCTTTCCTGGAAGGAATGGATAAAAGCCTGCTCTCAGGTAACAAAAAATACGTCACTCAGGCATTTGATCCATATTGGGCGCCTTTGCAACTCCACAAAGGTATCGAGTTGCTGCGTTTTTACGATAGCTCAAATCAGCAACTGGCAGGTTGGGGAACTTCTCAGCCCCATACTCACGACGCGTTGATGTCCGCTTGGGTACACGAGGTGAATGCGCAGGAAAAGCCGATAAGCCACCTCAGCTGCCCCAGCAGCTGTATGCAATTTGCCGTGGCGCCCCTGCTCGTGGAAGGTAACAATGTGGGGGTGATCGTCATCGGGACCCCCCTGGTCGATGTGATCCTGGGTTTCAAGGATATCTCGGGCGCTGATATCGCCTTGCTGGTGAGCGAAAAAGGCGATTTGCCCGAAAGCAGCAAGGTAAAAATTGCAAACTGGAATGTCACGATTGCTGCACACAGCAGGGAAATGAACATTACTGTTCTGGATGATGTTGCAGCGAATTATCCGGACCTGGAGAGCCTCGAGGAGGGCATCCTGGTTTCGTGGGGCGATAGACACTTGCAGATAAAGCCGCTGTTTCTGGAGAGAATGGCCATGTCGGAAGACGATGCTCACTTCATGGTTGTAACTGACATCACCTCCACGATCCGTACCATTCACAGCTCAACACAGCAAAACATGATAATTGGCCTGGTCGGGCTCATACTCTCTGAAATACTGTTGTTCATCATTCTCACCAAGCCGCTGTCGCGGCTCAAGCACATCGTTTTTACTCTCCCTCTTCTGGCCCGCAGCAGTTTCAAGAGTTTTCGCCTGGAGCTTGGCTCTGTCGACCAGAAACGATGGATGAAAGATGAGATTGACCTGCTGGATGAAACAGCGGTGGCCCTGTCGCATCAACTGGAGAAACTCGAGGATCAGGTGGCGGACAGGACCCGTATACTGGCGAGCAAGATGGACGAGCTAAGCAAGGAAAGGGATTTCATCAACAATCTGCTGGACATTGCGCAAGTGATCGTAATCACGCAAAAAGCGGACGGTGAGATTCTTACACTCAATGCCTATGGTGAAACGCTTATTCAGTATACTGAAAAAGAGCTGCAGGGAACGCCCTTCCTCCATCTTCTGGTGCTCGACGGAAATCTGCACGATCTTCCCGCTCACCTGGAAGAGGTGCGGTGCCAACGAAGAGACCAGCTTCGGCATGAAGCGAATATCGTATGCAAGGATGCTTCCATTCGTAATATTCTGTGGCTGCATTCACGCCTGACCCGGCACACCGAGGATGACCCCGCAATGTTATCGGTGGGTCTCGACATGACGGAACACAAGCGCGCTGAAGGGCGTCTTGCCTGGCTGGCGGATCATGATCCGCTCACGGATCTTTTCAATCGCCGCCGCTTCCAGGAAGAGCTGGAACAGATGCTGAATCTTGCCGCGCGCTACGGGTATTCCGGAGCCTTACTCTTTTTCGACCTTGACCAGTTCAAGTACATCAACGATACCAGCGGGCATCAGGCGGGGGATGCCTTACTTAAAATGGTCGCGCGTTTGGTGCTTGGCAACATTCGCAGCGTCGACATACTCGGACGCCTGGGAGGCGATGAATTCGCAGTGATTTTGCCCCAAACCACGGCCGAAGGGGCGATAGAAGTGGCAAAAAATACGCTTGCGAGCCTGAATCAGGGAAAGATTACGATAAATGGCCGCACTCACAAAGCTTCAGCCAGCGTCGGTATCGCACTTTTTCCGGAGCATGGTAGCAATGTTCACGATCTCCTGGCCGCAGCCGATCTTGCCATGTATCAGGCAAAGGAGGCCGGACGAGGTGGATGGCATTTGTTTTCTGATGAGGAGAAAACACGTGAACGCATGCATACACTCGTCTATTGGAAGGAGAAGATTGAGTATGCTCTTTCACACGAACGCTTCCTATTCTATTTCCAGCCCATCATGCATATTCGGCGCAGGACTATCGATCATTACGAGGTGCTGCTGCGCATGATCGACAATGATGGAACCATTCTCGCGCCCCAGTTTTTTATCCCCGCCGCAGAACAGACCGGACTTATCCATGCCATCGACCATATGGTTTTACGTAAATCGATTGCACAATCGGCTGAAATACAGCGTGCCGGTCAGTGCATCCGTTTTTCCATAAACTTGTCGGCGCATGCATTTCACGATCCGGAACTGCTGCCGATACTGAAAGATGCATTTGCCGAGTATGGCGCGGATCCATCGAATTTCATGTTTGAAATAACCGAGACAGCGGCACTCGAGGATTTGCCCGCGGCACGGGAACTCATGGAGATGATCAAGAAGCTGGGCTGCAGTTTCACGCTGGATGATTTCGGAGTCGGTTTCTCCTCCTTCTATTACATCCGGCAACTGCCGATCGATGTTGTAAAGATCGATGGCTCATTCATACGAAATCTGGCGGACAGCCCCGATGACCAAATACTGGTGCAGGCTTTGTGCGATGTGGCAAGAGGATTCGGAAAGAAGACAACAGCGGAGTTCGTGGAAAATGCAGCGACTTTTTCAATCCTTGAGAAAATGCAGATCGACTATGCCCAGGGATTTTTGATTGGAACACCCTCTCCCGCTTATGACACATCGTTCAGTGATTTCGTGAAGATGTGACGGAAGCCATGCTCTGGCATGCCGGGAATGTGTTGAAGAAAGCAGCTCGTTGATCCCATCCACCGGCCCCCTGACCTATTGGAAGCATTGCATCTTTCACGCCTCGTCCGGCTCGGGGTCCTCCGCAAACTCCGCGTTTGTGTCGCTATCGGCTGAGTCTTCTTTCTGGCTTTGCTTGCGGCCAGCTTTGCCGGGAATTTTTGGAGTTGTGCACGCAACATCCGCGTTTTGTGCCCTATGGCGCAGCGCATGGTCCATCAATACCAGGGCGAGCATTGCTTCCGCGATGGGTGTGGCCCGGATACCGACACATGGATCATGCCTGCCGTGAGTTTCCACCATTACCGGATTGCCTGCCTTGTCTACTGAGCGGCGCGGCAGACGTATGCTTGAAGTGGGCTTGACGGCGATGTTCACGACGATATCCTGTCCCGTCGAAATACCGCCCAATATGCCTCCTGCATTGTTGCTGAGGAAGCCCTCGGGACTGATTTCGTCGGAGTGCTCGGTTCCCTTCTGACTCACAGCAGCAAATCCGGCTCCGATTTCGACCCCTTTAACCGCGTTGATGCTCATCATGGCATAGGCGATTTCGGCATCCAGCCGGTCATATACAGGCTCGCCCCAACCCACGGGCACACCTTCGGCAACGACACGAATCCTGGCGCCCACCGAGTCGCCTGATTTCCGCAGCTTATCCATGAATTCTTCCAGGCTTGGCACAATGTCCGGGTCAGCCGAAAAAAAAGGGTTCTCACCCACCGCTTCCCATTGTTTGAATGGAATCTCGACAGGTCCCAGTTGCGCCATATGGCCTCGTATTACCACTCCATATCTTGCACCCAGCCATTTTTTTGCTATGGCCGCGGCCGCCACCCGTACGGCAGTTTCGCGTGCGGATGAACGCCCTCCACCCCGGTAATCGCGTATGCCGTATTTTTGCCAATAAACATAGTCCGCGTGCCCAGGGCGGAAGGTGTCCATGATTTTGCTGTAGTCCTTGCTGCGCTGGTCTTCGTTGCGAATCAACAGCGCAATGGGAGTACCCGTAGTTTTCCCCTCGAACACACCTGAGAGAATTTCTACAGTGTCCGACTCGCGCCGCTGGGTCACGTAACGGGAGGTGCCGGGCTTGCGCCGGTCCAGATCCTGCTGGATATCCTCAGCGGACAGCTCCATTCCCGGGGGGCAACCATCCACTACGCACCCTATGGCAGGGCCATGGGATTCCCCGAAAGACGTCACGCAAAACAGTTTGCCAAAAGTATTGCCGGACATTTCACTTTTCTAGCCAAATCAAGGCCCGAAGTTTAACATATCCCCATAGCTTACCGTCCTCCGGTACGCCTTTCATTCCTGTTCCACCCGTAGCCGGAGGATGGACCGCGTATTATCGATCAGCAATCCAGAAAGAAGAATAAAGGGAAATCATGAAAGCCATCCTGATGGATGCTCCGGGCGCACCAGAGGTATTGACACCTGCCGATGTTCCCATGCCCGATCTTGCTGGCGCGTTCGATGTCCGGGTGAATTTGCACGCGGCAGGCGTAAACCCGATCGATACCAAGGTGCGCAAGGCCAATATGTATTACCCGGACAGGCTTCCGTCTATCCTCGGATGTGATGGGGCAGGTGTGGTTGAAGCCGTTGGCAGTTCAGTGACTCGTGTGCGCACAGGTGATGAAGTCTTCTTTTTCAATAACGGTCTGGGTGGCGCACCTGGAAACTACGCGGAATACGCGGTCGTACATGAAGATTATCTGGCATTGAAACCCAGGAATCTGTCAATGGTGGAAGCCGCCGCCGTTCCGTTGGCTCTGATTACCGCATGGGAAGCGCTGATAAAGCGTGGCAATCTCAAGGAGGGCCAGACCGCGCTGATTCATGCAGGGTCGGGCGGAGTGGGTCATATCGCCATCCAGCTTGCCCGATACCTGAAAGCACGGGTTGCCACGACAATTTCGAGCGAGAAAAAGGCTGTCTTCGCGCAATCGCTGGGCGCCGAACTTGCAATCGATTATCGTCGTCATGATTTCGTTGACACAGCGCTCGATTGGACGGAGAGGCTGGGCGTGAGCCTCGTCCTGGATACTGTCGGTGGAGAGACGTTCTGTAAATCCTTTTCTGCCATCCAGCTGTATGGCAGGATAGTGTCGCTGCTTTCAACGCCCTGTGATGCAAAGCAACTCAATACTGCCCGGCTGCGCAACCTGAGCATCGGCTATGTGCAAATGGCTGCTCCCCTTTACTTCGGTTTACATCCCGCGCGTGTCGTACAAACCGGCATACTGGAGCAAGGCTCGAGGTTGTTCGAACAAGGCATCCTCAAGGTTCATGTCAGTCGGACGCTCCCCTTGGTGGAAGCGGCCGAAGCGCATCGTTTGATCGAAGGGGGACATACCTTGGGCAAGATCGTGCTGAAGATTGCGTAATGGTTTCATTCTTCCAAGGCATTCCACCACTTGCCCGAGGTCGGGTTTTCAAGAAGAACCTGAGTTTCCAGGGTTCCTCCCGGTTTTCAGCTTTTTCCCCCGCCGGTTGAAATCCCCACTTTCGATCCCAGATCGATCGCAAGACGCTGGAGTGCTTCGCCTTCATCCAGACCATCGAGGAAGCGCTGGGGTATCCCAGACAAGCCGACCTGGGCTCCAACGAGTGCGCCGGTCAAAGCAGCCCGCGCCTGATTTTCGCCGCCGCCATTCACTGCGTGGAGCACAGCCGATTCGAAATCATTCGGAAAACGGGCAGTGAGATGATAGGCCGCAGGAAGCTGGTGATAAATAGCGCAGGTCATGCCATAAACAATGGAGACTTTCCATGCCGGCTCTATTTGGATATTCGGATCCAGCGCGGCTGCTGCCACATATGAGGGCGTGAGCAGGGCGTCCGGAGAGATGAAGTATCCGCTTTCGCACGGAATATCCTCTTGAGGAGGCTGCAAGTCGGTATGTGCCATCGTATGGAAAGGTAATTTTCCCGCCCTTGCCGAACGCATGAGCTTGCCGGAAAGGCTCCTGTTGAGCTGGTGTCCCTGCACCAGGAGACCCAATACCGATCCATACGCGACAGTCAGGGCAACCACGGTATCGTCGATCTGGGTAAGCCGGGTATTGCTGGAGATAAAGGCTGCCATCTCCTGCGGCTGGAAGGCGTAACGGACCGCCAAGGCCAGCGTGCGCCCTATCGCTTCAGTGGTATCGGCTTGGCCTCCCGTTTGCCCCCATGGCAGGTTCTGCTGGACACGCTTGCGCCAGGCGTCGCGAATCGACTGCTGGGTATATCCGCCCGGACCGTTCACGGGCATGCCGTTCAGAAATGGGAATATTTCCTCATCCATCCGCCCACAGAAATCCGCTTCATCATAGCCGCCACGTTCGATGAGCGAGCGCAGCATGAGCCGGAGAATGATACCGGTCTGGGAGAGCTGGCCTGCCTTGAGATCACTGTGGTAGCGGCCTGGCTTGGGATCGGTATAGGTCGTAATCCAGTCGCCGTAGTCGCGGCGGAGCACTGCCAGATCGTAGTACCAGTGGGGGCCGAGCCCCAGGGCATCTCCGATAAAAGCGCCCATGATGGCGCCGGCGACACGATTCTGTATGGCAGGGTCGGACATGTTCTGATCCTCCTCTTCGCAGGAAATGCTCGCGATATACAAGTTTCAGCTTCGAACCGTGAAGCGTAACAGCAGGCGAAAGAACTGTTTTGTTACACTGATTGCATGAGGGCCTGCAAAACCCGCTCAATCAGAAAGAGGCATGTATCCGGACATCCTCGATAAGCGGGAACAAGATATGGCCTGCATCCACCTATCCACCTGTTAAAGGTTAAAGGGAGCCTGAAAAAAAGTCCTGAGCATCTCCACACCCCACGCCACACCAAACCCGGTCACCGGGCTTCCAACCACGCCCAACCCTTCCTTGTGATTGCTCGCGGAAAGGTCCATGTGCAGCCAGGGAACGTCATCCACGAAGCGGTTGAGAAATCTGGCGGCGAGAATGTGATCCGCCTCGCTCTCCAGGGTGCATTGCCTGACATCGGCAATCTTGCTTTCCAGTTCGACATCATAATCGGCATCGAGGGGAAATCCCCAGACCCGTTCGCCTGTTACCCTCCCTGCGGTCAACGCCTTCTGCATCAACTCTTCGCGATTGCTGAAAATACCGCTGTAGCGCGATCCCAGCGCCACGTGCATGCTTCCTGTCAGTGTTGCGAAATCCATCATCATATCGGGCCTCTCTCTTGCCGCCATCGTCAGGGTGTCCGCGAGCACCATCCGCCCTTCGGCATCCGTATGAACGATCTCTACAGTAGTCCCATTGAGCGTCCTGATGACATCGTTCTGCTTGTAGGCATGCGGACTGATATGGTTCTGCGCGAGGGCAAGCCAGCAATCGATGTTTACAGGGAGGTTGGCGCGTGTTGCAGCCAACAGTATGCCCAGGGAAACGGCAGAGCCATTCATGTCCTCGTGCATACCATGCATGTAACGTGCCGGCTTCAGGTTATGTCCCCCGGTATCGAAGCAGATACCCTTGCCCACCAGGGCGACTGTTTTGTCCACTTTTCTCACCCGACGCCGCAAGTGCACAATGGCCGCGTCTTCGGGATCGCTCCCCTGGGCAACCGCGACAAAAGCGCCCGCGCCCATCTCGCGCAGCGCTTTGACATCGAAGTCCTGATAATCCCAGCCTTCCCTTGCCGCCAGCTCCTGGATGCGCTTGCGGTAGAGCCCTGGCGTCAACTCATTGGGCGGCAGCACCGTAAGCTCGCGTGTAAGCAGGTTTCCTTCCGCCGTGGCTTTCAGCAAGGCAAAGTTGTCCGCTTCCTCGTGCCCGTGCAGCACGATTCGTTCGAGCCCGCGGCTGCTCTCCTCCTTTTTGCCTGTTTTGCGCGAGGGCAGCAATGAACCGTTGATCCATGCCGCGTAAAGTGCCAGTTGCGCGGCCTTTCGCCTTTCACTGGAGTCGCCATAAACGGTAACGCTTA
Source organism: Nitrosospira sp. TNL300 (assembly GCF_055385915.1). Taxonomy (NCBI): domain Bacteria; kingdom Pseudomonadati; phylum Pseudomonadota; class Betaproteobacteria; order Nitrosomonadales; family Nitrosomonadaceae; genus Nitrosospira; species Nitrosospira sp. TNL300. The sequence goes on from NZ_AP041005.1 coordinate 2,276,987, forward strand.
TTTCGGAAGGGTTTTCTTCCAGCAACAACTGCAAGGCTTTACGCATTGATACTTGCTGCTCGAACACGGATTTGACCGGGTCGATCCTCACCCATGCGCATAACGCCCCACTCGCGAGATTGGCTGAAACCGGTGTCTCTTTGATTTCTTCCGCCTTCATTTTGCGCCGCGACAACAAGATGCTCAGCAAATCTTTTCCAAAAAAATCGAGCTCATCCGATGGCTCAGTCCGGGCTGGCAATACCACCAGAATATGAGTAGCCTTGCCTGCATCACTGACGGATACCAAGGGAGTATTCTTCTGTTCAAGCGCTGCAAGCATTGAAATCCCCTTATTCTGTTAGAATGAGACCTCATCCCATTATACGCGGGACGCTTCCTTTTACTATATTCCACTCGCTGACGTTACCGACTTCGATGCGCCAGTACCTTGATCTCATGCAGCACGTTCTGGAACAGGGGCAAAAAAAATCCGATCGCACGGGTACCGGCACGCTTTCTGTTTTCGGCTACCAGATGCGCTTCGACCTGTCTGAAGGTTTTCCCCTGTTGACGACAAAGAAACTGCATCTGAAATCCATCATTTACGAACTGCTCTGGTTTCTGAAAGGTGATACCAATATAAGGTATCTCAACGAAAATGGCGTTTCCATCTGGGATGAATGGGCGGATGAGAATGGCAATCTGGGGCCGATATATGGCCGCCAATGGCGCTCATGGCCGGACGGGAAGGGAGGCCATATCGATCAGATCAGGCAGGTGGTCGAGCAGATCAGGAAAACGCCCGATTCCCGCCGCATGCTCGTATCGTCCTGGAATGTGGGTGAACTGCAGGAAATGAAGCTGGCGCCGTGCCACGCGCTGTTTCAGTTCTATGTGGCGGATGACAAGCTTTCCTGCCAGCTTTACCAGCGCAGCGCTGATATCTTCCTGGGCGTTCCGTTCAACATTGCCTCATACGCTCTGCTTACGCTCATGCTGGCGCAGAGCTGCGATTTACGGGCAGGTGAATTCATCCATACCCTTGGCGATGCGCATCTTTACCTCAACCACCTGGAACAGGCACGCGAGCAATTAGGGCGGCCGCCGAAAAAACTGCCTATGATGAAATTGAACCCGGCAATCAAGGATGTTTTCGACTTCCGGTACGAGGATTTTACCCTGGAAGGGTACGATCCTCATCCGTCAATCAGGGCGCCCATTGCAGTATGACAACACCTCGACTCTCCGTTCTGGCGGCGATGGCGCAAAATCGCATAATCGGCAATAACAATGCGATCCCCTGGCGCTTGCCGCACGACCTCAAGCATTTCAAGGAGCTTACGATGGGACATCCCATCATCATGGGACGCAAGACGTATGAATCCATCGGCCGGCTTCTTCCCGGTCGCACCAGCATCATTATCACGAGACAACCGGATTATGAAGTTCCGGGCGCATTGGTTGCCAGATCCATAGGAGAGGCGCTGAGCATCTGCAGCCAGACCAAAAGCGGAGAAGGGAAGCACCTCGATCAAGTGAACGAATGTTTCGTCATCGGTGGTGCTGACATATTCCAGCAGATGCTGCCGCTATGTGATCGCTTATATATGACCGAGATCCACAGGGATTTCGAGGGTGACGCGTATTTTCCGGAATTTGACAGGAATGATTGGCGGGAGGTCTCGCGCGAAGAGCACGTGGATGACAATGGGTTAGAGTACCATTTTGCCACACTCGATCGCAAGGCAGGTCAACAGGAACAAGGCGCTCAGCGACTCTGAATCGCGAATTCTGAATCCCGGAATTCTGATTCCTGGCAGGCGTTCCCGCAAAAAAAGTGGCGGGCCACAGATAACTGTGACCCGCCTTTTTTATTATTATTGTCCGATTGCGCTGCCTGATCGTCCCGGAACCAGCCTGTCCAGAACCGGGCTGGCAGGCTGGAGTCCTGATTTTATTGAGTTACAGGACGACAACCTCTGGCAAAGGAAAGCCGTTGAAGTTGCTGGCGTAGGCTGTCGTATAAGCGCCGGCATTGGGGATATAGATGAAATCACCTTCCTCAATATCCTCCGGCAGCATTTCATCGCGCATGAGAATATCGACCGAATCGCATGTTGGCCCCGCTACAGACCAGGGGATGCTCGAGCCCGTGCGATCGGAAAGAATTTCATACCGCAAGCCCTCCGTGACCTCGATCACGCCGCCGAAAACCCCGGCATCCCAATACATCCAGCGTTTGCCGTTACGAGTCGCCGTCCCTACTACGCGGCAGACAAAATAGGCCGCATCCGAAACGAGGTAGCGTCCAGGTTCAGCCATGATGCGAATGTTCTCCGGCAGATTCGTAATCGCTTCGTTCACGACTTCACCGATAACTTCTATCGATGGAATGGGCTTGACATGCCGCACCGGGTAGCCACCGCCGATATTGAGCAAACGCGGTGACAATCCCGCCTGGCGCATGTCGGCGAATACCTTGATTGCGCGTTCGATGCCGACCCGCCAGTTCTGTGGATTGCGGCATTGCGAACCGACGTGAAAGGTCACTCCGGCCATATCAGCCTTGAGGTTGGCGGCTTCGTCAATGATTTCCTTGATCTCGGCTATATGTGTGCCGAACTTGCCGGCGAGCGGCCAATCGCTCCCGATGTTGGGCGTATCTATCCGCAAATACAGTTTCGCGTCCGGCTTCACGCTGACGATCTTGCGCAACTCCTCGACACTATCCAGCACATACCACTCCACACCTTTGGCTGCGGCATATTCCAGGTACGCACGCGACTTCATCGGATTACTGTAATAAATATCCGCAGGAGGCACATCCAGGCTGAGCAGGAGGTCAAGCTCTGAAATGGAGGCAATTTCAAATCCAACGCCTTCCTCGATCAGCGTTTTCAACACGCGCGGATCAGGATTGGCCTTGACCGCATAGTGCGGCTGCACACGCGGCATGGCGGCTTTGAATCTTCGGGCTTTGTTGCGGATGATATTACTGTCAACCAGCAAGAATGGCTTGCTGTAGCCCTTTTTGAGGGCTGCCTGGACATGTTCAAAATCCAGGCTGACTTCGGGGTGGGTGTCGAATATTTCTTCTGCTTCTACGGTTTGCCGTAGAGCGGTATTGCGCATTTGCATGATCGTCCTTCCTTTGGAGGCGCTACGTTACGGGAGTATGGATGTTTACCAGATCAGCCGTGATGAAGTGGTTTGCTTTGCTTGTCATGATGACCTCCTGTCCTTCAGTTTGATAACGTAAAAAAATGCGGATTATAGACTTGATTCCGCTGGAATCAAGTGTTTTTTTGAATGAGGAAAAGACCCATTGCTCAGCCCAAAGTTCCGCCCCCGGAACATGGCAATGCTCATCAATATTCAGGTGTTCAGTCCCGCTGCCCGAAGCTCGCGCAAGTAAGTGAGATGAGCAATTTTCGCAAAGAGAAGAACGTATGACGTTCAGATTTTTGGCAGCGTCACTCCATGCTGGCCCTGGTATTTCCCCCCCCTGTCCTTGTAAGAGGTCTCGCAGACCTCGTCGGATTCGAAAAAGATTACCTGGGCCACTCCCTCGTTCGCGTAAATCTTTGCGGGAAGAGGCGTGGTATTGGAAAACTCCAGCGTAACGAAACCTTCCCACTCCGGCTCGAAGGGAGTGACGTTGACAATGATGCCGCAACGGGCATAAGTGGATTTTCCGAGGCAAATGGTCAACACATTTCTCGGGATACGAAAGTATTCAACTGTGCGGGCAAGCGCAAAGGAATTAGGCGGAATAAGACAGACGTTGCTTTTCACGTCGACAAAGGAGTTGGAATCGAAATTTTTGGGATCCACAATGGCGGAGTTGATATTGGTGAACAGCTTGAATTCATCCGAGCAGCGAATGTCGTACCCGTAACTCGAAGTGCCGTATGAAACGATCTTGTGTCCGTCAGGAGCATGCTTGACCTGGTTCGGCTCGAACGGTTCGATCATGCCGTGCTCCATCGCCATGCGGCGAATCCATTTATCCGACTTGATTGTCATGTTGAAAGAAGGAATGCGAGGTAAATAGAATGTACAGGCGGGGAAACCGGAGAGCAGGCAGGCAAAGCAGTCCCGCTCCCCTTCCAGATGCCAATCCTTCCGTTTCGGGGATCAGGTATCCTCAACCACGATCCTGGCGAACAGTGCGGAATGGTCCAGTGACAGTTCGTCGATCTTCACGGCGAGGCGCCGCGCGATACTGCGATAAATTTCCGCTATTCGCCCGTCAGGCTCTGCAACGACTGTCGGACTGCCGGAATCGGTATGTTCGCGAATTTTTATATCGAGGGGCAGCGCTCCCAACAATTCCACATCGTAATCCCTGCACATTTTTTCCGCGCCGCCCGCGCCAAAAATATGCTCTTCATGCCCGCAGTTCGAGCAAATGTGCGTGCTCATATTTTCGATGATGCCAATTATGGGAATACCTACCTTCTGGAACATCTTCAAACCCTTGCGCGCATCGAGCAGCGCAATATCCTGAGGCGTCGTGACAATGACGGCTCCCGTCACCGGCACTTTTTGCGCAAGTGTCAACTGGATATCGCCCGTTCCCGGCGGCATGTCCACAATGAGATAATCCACCTCTTCCCACCGGGTATCGGTCAGCAACTGCTGCAGTGCCTGGGTAACCATGGGCCCGCGCCATACCATCGGCGTTTCCGCATCGATCAGAAGCCCGATGGACATGGCCTGAATGCCATGCGCTCTCATCGGTTCGATGGTCTTGCCATCGGGAGAATCGGGCCTGCCGGTAATGCCCAGCATTTGCGGTTGCGAGGGACCATAGATATCCGCATCCAGTATCCCGACAGAAGCGCCTTCGGCAGCCAGCGCCAGCGCAAGGTTGACTGCCGTGGCAGACTTGCCTACCCCACCCTTGCCGGAGGCCACAGCAATGATATTCTTGACCCCGGGGATGAGTTTTACACCGCGCTGCACCGCGTGGGAAACGATCCTGCTTGAGACATCGGCATTTACGTTGCCAACTCCGGGAATGGCTTTGAGCTTCTCGATCACCTGGGCGCGAATATTCGCCATCACGCTTTTTGCCGGATAACCGAGCACAATATCCAGCGATATATTATTGCCCTCGATGACGACATTGCGCGCCTCATTGGTGCTTACATAATCCTTGCCCGTGGTGAGATCGGTAATTTCCCCGAGTGCGGCCAATATCTGCTGTTCTGTGATAGCCATTTTTTGAACTCCTTTGATCTGGGGCCACTGATGACTCGAATATTAACAAATATCCAGGGTTCGCGAACTCTTGCCGATGAGGATGAAGTACTCGCTCCTCTCCAGGGTGGAAATTGCCGCTCCACTCTCGAACGCATTTGCCCCGTTCACTCAATTCATCTTATCAGCCGGGCGGTGCTCGGAACGATCTGTCAAGGCCGCTGGTGCAAGGTGAACAGAAATGAACAGGACACTGAGAAATCCTTTTCGTCAGCCCCAAAGACCGCAAGCCTCACAGTTTGTTACAATTGTCATTTTGCATCTTTTCGAATCCCTTTCTTAATCGCTTGATGAACAAACGGAAAATCCTCGTCACCTCGGCCCTGCCCTATGCCAACGGCAGTATCCATCTCGGTCATCTGGTGGAGTATATACAGACTGACATCTGGGTTCGTTTCCAGAAAATGCAAGAGCACGAGGTGCATTATGTTTGCGCGGACGACGCGCATGGCACGCCGATCATGCTTCGCGCAGAACAGGAAGGCGTTACCCCACGGCAACTGATAGACCGCGTATGGCACGAGCATAAGGCGGATTTCGATGGCTTCCATGTTGGTTTCGACCACTATTACACTACCGATTCGCCTGAGAATCAGGTGTTTTGCGAAGATATCTACCGCCAGCTCAGGGCAAGGGATCTGATTGCCAAACGTTCGGTGGAACAGTTTTATGACCCCGTCAAGCAGATGTTTCTGCCGGATCGGTATATCAAGGGCGAATGCCCCAAGTGTCATGCCGGCGACCAGTATGGAGATTCCTGTGAGGTTTGCGGAGCCACCTATTCGCCCATTGACCTCATCGATCCCTACTCTGCCGTCTCCGGCGCCAAGCCGGAGCGCCGCGCTTCGAATCACTACTTTTTCAAGCTTTCGGATATACGCTGCGAGACTTTCCTCAAAAACTGGATATTTGAATCGATTCCGGCTCAGTCTGGCATTGCTCTGGAAACGAGGCCCCGACTTCAACCTGAAGCAGCCAATAAAATGAACGAGTGGCTTTCAACCGGCCTCGTGGATTGGGATATCTCGCGTGATGCGCCTTATTTCGGCTTCCCTATTCCACATACCGGCGGAAAGAAATTTTTCTATGTGTGGCTGGATGCACCGGTCGGCTATTTCGGCAGTTTCAAGAATTACTTCAAGCAGAACCAGCGAACCCAGGCCGAAATCGACGAATTCCTGCGTCCTGGCGGCAATACGGAAATGGTGCATTTCATAGGGAAGGATATTCTCTACTTTCACGCCCTGTTCTGGCCGGCGATGCTGGAATTCTCGGGATATCGCACTCCTACTCAGATTTATGCTCACGGGTTTCTCACCGTCAACGGCCAGAAAATGTCCAAATCCCGGGGGACTTTCATCACCGCTGAGAGCTATCTGAAGCAAGGTCTGAATCCAGAATGGTTGCGTTATTACTACGCTGCCAAGCTCAACGACAGCATGGAGGATATCGACCTCAACTTCGAGGATTTTGTCGCGCGCGTGAACAGCGATCTGGTGGGGAAATATGTCAACATTGCCAGCAGATGCGCAGGGTTCATCATCAAAAAATTCGGCGGCAAGCTTACGCACAACATTTCGGAAACGAGCCGGAAATGGTTCAACCAGTTTCTTTTTTGCGAACTGGGGGAAGGAGATACTTTCCTCGGCCGTCATATGTCCATTGCAAATTTCTATGAGCGCAGGGAGTTCAGCAAAGCGATCAAGGAAATCATGTCGGCGGCGGATGTGGCCAACCAATATGTGGATCGGATGAAACCCTGGGTATTGGCGAAAGACAGCAGGAACGACAGGGAACTGCATGAAGTATGCAGTGTCGCGTTGAATATGTTCCGGATGCTGACGGTGTATCTGAAACCCGTGCTGCCGAAGCTTGCGATGGAAGCGGAGCAGTTCCTGGGATTAGATTCTCTTACATGGAAGGATGCGAATTCGCAGCACAGATTATTGCCGGAGGGACATCGGATCAACGATTACGAGCACTTGATGACCCGGATTGATCCAAAACAGATCGAAATGCTTACCAATGCAAACAAGGAAAGCCTGGCGCCCGCAAAGTCACAGCAGGCTGCACAAGCTTTAGAAACCATGGAAAAAAACTCTTCCGCCACACCTGCGCCTGCAAAAGCAGGAGAAGCAGGCCAAGCCGGTGCGTCGACCATCTCCATCGAGGATTTCGGCAAAATTGATCTTAGGGTCGCGAAAATCCTCGATGCGGAGCATGTGCCGGGCGCGGACAAGCTGCTCAAGCTCACCCTGGATATTGCTTCGGAACAGCGAACAGTATTTGCAGGCATAAAATCAGCCTATGATCCCGGGCAACTCAAGGGACGCCTGACGGTCATGGTTGCCAACCTCGCGCCGCGCAAGATGAAGTTCGGCATATCCGAGGGAATGGTGCTGGCCGCCGGAGATGGTGACGGTCCTTATCTGCTTTCTCCCGATGAAGGCGCACGCCCTGGAATGAAGGTGAAATGACGAGGATGGATTCCTGGACCTGACAGACTTGGCGAAGTGTGACAGAGATTGCAATTCAAGGCTTTCCCGCCTCGAACAGTATGGCCTGCATTGGATAGCGCGTGGGGTTTGAACCATACTCTCTTTTCAGCGCTTCCGCCAATGCCGCGACTATCTCCTCCGGCTCCACTCCGCCCCGCTCTCTGATTTCCTCGATGACAGGACTGAACACCAACCCTCGCGCGAAGGCTGGCACATCCAGAATATCGTATTCCTGACTCTGAACCGAGATGACAATCCGCTCAAAGCCCGAGTAAATAAGCGTTTCCTTGACAGGATCGATCTCGAACTTTTGATTTCCGTATATCTTTGCTGCATGAGCATAGCCAAGAACAGTTGACGAAACAAGACAACCGGTCGTATTATTAATACATGACGCGATCTGCAAAAAAGGAAGCGAGCAGGGACAACCTGTTGAATCAGGGTGTAAGCATGCTCATGCGCCAAGGCTACCACGGCACCGGGCTCCAGGAAATTCTGGATGCGGTAAATATTCCCAAAGGCTCTTTTTATAATTATTTCGACAGCAAGGAAGATTTTGGCGCCAAGGTCATCCAGCATTACGTCGATCCTTTTATCACCCAGCTGACGACTCATTTACAACGCTCCGAAACCGACGCACTGGGTGCAATACAGTGTTATTTTGATGAGCTTGTCGCGGAGCTGGAGAAAAACGATTTCAAGGGTGGCTGCCTCCTTGGGAATTTAATGGGTGAGATCGGTGATACCAGTCCTCTTTGTCAGCAATCCCTCCAGACGGCTGTTACCCGATATCGGGATTTGCTGCAATCCGGTTTGGTCAAGGCTCAGCAACAAGGCACGGTCAGGGCAGACAAATCAGCGGGGGAGATGGCCGATTTATTGATAAATGCCTGGCAGGGGGCCTTGCTGAGAGCGAAGATCGAAAAATCGCCCGGACCTGTCAGGCAATGCTGTCAGGATCTGCTCGGAGATTTTTTCAGGCCTCTTACATCTGCATCCCGCTAATTTTTTTCTCTTTTATTAAGACGACCAGTCATATTTAAACCGAAGCAGGAGATATAAATGCCCAAATTCATCATTGAACGTGAAATCCCCGAAGCAGGCTCGTTTACCGCCCAGGATCTGCAAGCCATTTCAGAGAAGTCATGCAGCGTGCTGGCCAGAATGAGATCTCCGATCCAGTGGGTGGAGAGCTACGTGACCGGTGACAAGGTCTATTGCATCTATATTGCACCCGATGAGATGGCCATACGAGCCCACGCCGAACAAGGCGATTTTCCTGCAAATCGTGTTTCCCGCATCCTGTCTGCAATCGATCCCACCACGGCAGAGAGTTGCTGGAACGAACGCGCGGAATTCGAGCAATAGAGTAAGAAACCGCCCAACTGTAAAAATACTTTTAAGGAGATGTACATGGAATCTCGTGCTTTTAATTCCCTTATGATGGGACTGGTATTGGCTGGGACAAGCGTCTTTTGCCCGTCCTCAGAAGCGCGTGACTCGGCTGTGGGCGAGCAAACCCGAGCCCCTGCGGCACAGGGATCAAACCACAAGCATTATGAAGCTTCACCCATGGCGAACCACCCAGGGCCGGATGGGCAACTGGCACCCAGGTTGCAGAACCTCGGCAATCATGCATTCCCAGTCAGCACGCGAAATAAAAGAGCACAACTCTTTATCAATCAGGGCATCAATTTGGCCTATGGCTTCAACCATGCCGAAGCACGACGTGCATTCCGCGAAGCCGCACGACTCGATCCCGCACTGGCAATGGCATACTGGGGTCAGGCGCTGGTACTGGGCCCCAACATCAATGCACCCATGGATCCCAACGATGAACCCGATGCCTTGAAGCTGGTGCAAAAGGCGAAATCGCTGATGGGATCGGTCTCGGAAAGGGAACAGGCGCTGATCAGCGCGCTGGAGAAACGTTATTCGGGCGGTTCCGGGGATCGCGCGGCAAATGACAAGGCTTATGCTGAAGCAATGCGGACGGTACATCGGCGTTTTCCCGCTGACCCTGATATCGCAATGCTCTATGTGGAATCAGTGATGGACCTTCGTCCCTGGGGATACTGGATGCGGGACGGCCATCCCCATGAGGGAACGGCTGAAATTGTGGGACTGACCGAGGAAGTATTGCGCCGCCATCCCTCACATCCCGCCGCATTGCACATGCAAATTCATCTAATGGAGCCCACGGCCACGCCCGAGCGAGCGGAAAAAGCCGCAGATGTCCTGCTCCCGCTGATGCCTGCAGCGGGTCACATGATACACATGCCGTCGCACATTTATCAGCGGGTGGGACGGTATGGGGACGCGATAAAAAGCAACCGGTTGGCAATAACGGCCGACGAGGACTACATCGCTCAATGCCAGGCACAGGGACTGTACCCGATGGCCTACTACCCGCATAACATCCATTTTCTTTCGTTTTCTGCCACGGCAAGCGGTCAAAGCAGAATCGCAATCGAATCCGCCCGCAAGACCGCCAGCAGGATAGACGATGCCATGCTGAAGGAAATGCCCCTGACTGCCGTGTTCCGCATGACACCCTACTGGGCTCTCGCGAGATTCGGACGCTGGCAGGAGATACTTGATGAGCCCTCGCCTCCCGCCACGAACGCATTCCTCAAGGGGAGCTGGCATTATGTCCGGGGTCTCGCATTTGTCGCAACCGGACGTCTCTCCCAAGCCGAGCAGGAACTGAGAACCTTGCGCGAGATCATGAAAGACCCAAGCCTGGATGGTGCGCTCTTCTCCAAGAATACGCCGCGGACAGTCCTCAGGATCGCTCCTGAAGTGCTGGCCGGTGAAATTGACGCCGCGCGCGGCAAATTCGATTCGGCCATAGCGCATCTTGAACGCGCAGTCCGCTACGAGGATGCGCTGGTTTATACGGAACCCGCTGAATGGCACTATCCGCCACGGCTCGCGTTAGGCACCGTCCTGCTGGAGGCGGGATATCCGGACGAAGCAGAGACAGTCTATTGGAACGACCTGCAACGCAACCGCGACAGTGGTTGGGCTCTTTTCGGGCTGCTGCAGGCCCTACGCGCTCAGAAAAAGGAAGCCGAGGCGGGCGTTATTGAGGCACGCTTCAAAAAGGCATGGGAGCATGCTGATGTAAAGCTGACAACCCCGCACATGGGCCGATAGCGAAAGCCCCTGATAACCGCTTGTCCGATGATATGAAGAGAATTTAGTTCTCGCTCTCGAGTCATAGTGAATTCAAATTGGTTGTTTCCTTCAACTTCGGAGGATAATGTCTCGGAGCTTACCGAGTCTCATCGCTCGCGTTTCATCCTTCATGAGGAGCTCATCATGTCCTTCGACACTCGCCTTAAGTATTTGCGCATCGCACTCAACCTCTTCGGTTTTTTCTTTCTGGTTGCTCTCGGCCCCTTGATGCTTGGGCTGTGGCCATCAGGCTGGACCTGGGGCGTGGATCAAGGGCACTCGCACTACACCCTCATGATCATCGCTATGTACGCTGATTTCGAGCACAGAAAAACGGCTGAACCCGAATAGCAGGGGACAGGCATCGTGCATCGGGGGTGCCCGGAATCCGACAACCCGCCACAACCCACCTTTCGAGGTACGATCTGGGAAAAGATGGATACGATCTACGCCTGCTGTCCCGCCAGGTCCTCCGTCTCGAGCTTCAATGGTCCTTTGCCGGAATACCTGTCCAGATAGAGATAGATTACCGGTGTAATGAACAGGGTGATCACCTGAGAAAACAGTAGTCCCCCTACCACGGCCAAACCCAGCGGCTGGCGCAATTCCGCGCCTGCTCCCAACCCCAGGGCGATAGGAAGCGCGCCCATGAGGGCTGCCAGGGTCGTCATCATGATTGGCCGGAATCGCAGCAGGCAAGCAGTCCTGATCGCCTCCTGCGGCATCATCCCTTCGTTGCGCTGGGCGTCGAGCGCGAAATCGATCATCATGATTGCGTTCTTTTTGACTATGCCGATCAGCATAAGGATGCCGATCATGGCGATGATCGATAGTTCCATATTGAACAGCCATAGCATTCCCAGGGCTCCAACCGCAGCCGATGGCAATCCTGAAAGTATCGTAAGGGGATGGATATAGCTTTCATACAACACGCCCAGCAAAACATAGATGACAAGCAACGCCCCGATGATGAGTATCACCTGGCTTGCCTGTGAAGATTGGAATGCCGCCGCATCGCCCGCATAGCTCGTGAGAATGCTGGCGGGCACATTCAGTTCGCGCTTGAACTTCTCTATTCGGGCAGAGGCTTCCCCCAACGCGGCCCCGGGCGCGAGATTGAATGAGATGGTCAACGACTCGAGCTGGCCGGAGTGGTTGATCGCAAGGGGTCCCACCTGGCGTTCAACCGATGCGACGCTGGAGAGTGGCACCAGCATACCGTTCTTGCCGCGCAGGTAGATTTTATCGAACGCACTCTCGTCAGCGCGGTCCTCCGAGGCTACCTGCAGGATAACCGCATAACTGTCGCTAGAGGTATAGATCGTCGACACCTGGCGCTCACCAAACGCGCTATACAGTAGAGAACGGATATCGGACATCTGCACGCCCAGGAGATTGACTTTGTCGCGATTGATATTGAGTTGCGCCTGCAGGCCCTTCAACTGGGAATCGCTGGTGACATCGCGGAATATCGGATCTACACGCATGCGCGCCATCAGACCCTCCGCCGCACCGCGCAACTCCTCCGCACGCACACTGCGCATGACGTACTGATAACGGCTCTTGCTGGTGCGCCCTCCCAGCCTGAGATTCTGCATGGGATTGATGAAAACGTTGACACCGGGAATGGTACTCACCTCGCGCCGTAAATCTTCCGTTACCTTGTTGAGAGGAGGACGTTCACTCCGCGGCTTCAAGGTCATGAACAAGCGGGCGCTATTGCTTTCGGTCGCATTGACGAGGAGCGTATCGACCGCCGGATTGGCGCCTATGACTTCCCCCGTTTGCTGCAACAATTCCGTCATGGCCGGGAAGGAAATATCTTCAACCGCATCCACCGTGATCAGCGCCTGGCCGATATCCTCGGTAGGGAAAAAACCTTTGGGCAAGATCACGAACAAGCCTGCCGTGGCAATGAAGGTGCCCATGGCAATGCCGAGCACGGTACGGCGATGAAGCAACGCGAGATCAAGGGCGCGTTCATAGACCCCCAGGATACGGATGAATCCGTGCTCGAACCAGGCGGTCCACCTCAGGCTTCTGCTCTCGGACTCGTGCTGGATGATATATCGGCTTGTCATCACCGGCACCAGCGTGAGCGAGACAAGCGCCGACATCATGACGGCAATCCCCACTACCCCTGCAAACTCGTGAAAAAGCAGGCCGATTACCCCCGGCATGAAGAAAATCGGAATGAAGACGGCCACCAGCGAGAGGGAAATCGACATGATGGTAAAACTCACCTCCTTCGACCCCACCAGAGCCGCCTGCAAGGGCGACATACCCCTCTCGATATGGCGAACGATATTCTCCAGCATTACGATGGCATCATCCACCACCAGACCGACCGCGAGCGTGATTGCCAGCAGCGAAATATTGTCCAGGCTGTAATCGAGCAGATACATCATCGCTACGGTTCCGAGCAGCGAGATCGGCAGCGACAGCGCTGGAATCAGCGTGGCGGAAGCCTTGCGCAGGAACAGGAAAATCACAAGCAGAACGAGTACGATCGTTACCGCCAGCGTCACCTGTACATCATGAATCGAGTCGCGGATCGAAACCGAGCGGTCGCTGATCAGCCTGAGCTGCACCGATGAAGGCATTTGCGCGACCAGCGCCGGTAGGACGGCTTTTATAGCATCCACGGTCGCCACCGTATTCGCACCCGGCTGACGCTGCACCGACAAGGTTATTGCCCGCTCGCCATTGACCCAGCTTGCGGTCTTGACCGATTGCACGCTGTCTTCAACCTGCGCCACTTCCGAAAGACGTACGGGATTGCCTGCGTCAGAGGTCGCCACGATCAGATCCGCGAAGGCAGCCGCATTTCCGAGCTGGCGATTGGCCTGAATGGTAAGCGTCTGGCGCGGACCCTCGAGAGTGCCTATCGGCGTGTTGGCGTTGGCGGTGCCCAGCGCAGTGGCGATATCGTCCAGAGTCAGATTGCGGACAGCAAGTGCTTCCGCGTTGACATGGATACGTACGGCATATTTTTTCTGGCCGTTGATCTGGACCTGCGCAACACCCAACAGCGTCGACAAAGTGGGAGCAATCAGGTCTTCGGCAAGACTGTTCAGTTCCGGCAGCGACATCGAAGGCGATGTCAGTGCAAGAAAGATGATGGATGACTCCGCAGGATTGATCTTGCGATACGAGGGTGGCGACGTCATCTCGACCGGGAGGGCGCGCTCGGCTCGCAGCAAGGCCGCCTGTACGTCAATTGCCGCGCTGTCGATATCCCGTCTCTGGTCGAATTCCAGCGTAATCGCGGTATTGCCAAGCGTGCTTGTGGAACTGATTACCGAAAGACCGGAGATCGTCGAGAATTGCCGCTCCAGTTGCGTGGCTACCGAGGAAGCCATTGTCTCGGGACTGGCGCCCGGCAATACCGCTGTCACCGAAATGGTGGGCGAGTCATAACTGGGAAGGGCAGCAATAGGCAGATTACCGTAAGCCACAATGCCGGCGAGAATAGCCGAGGCTGACAGCAGCACCGTCATGATCGGGCGGCGAATGCACAGTTCCGAGAGATTCATCGCACTGACTTAATGCGGGTTGCAGACCTGCCCTGCCAAAAGAATTTGCTCATCCCGGGTTTCTACCCGCTGGCCCGGCACCGGTCTTGATGGAACTCGCCTCCGTTACGGCGCTGCCTGGACGGAGATTCTGCGCCCCCTCCGCGACCACATGCATCCCTGAAGTAATAGTCTTTCCCTCTACTACCGCAAACCCTTCCTGTACCAGGCGCACGTCGACCGAAAAAGGCTTTACCTTTCCAGTTTCATCTAATACATAGAGGAATTTTCCTTCCGGTCCGTTCTGCACGGCCTGCACTGGCACCGTCAGGACATGGGCCAGAGTCTGCGGCGCGAGCGACACCATGACAAACATGCCTGGCCACAGGTGCCTGTCTGCATTGGGAAACTCTGCCTTGAGACGAATTGTACCGCTTGCCGTATCGACGGCATTATCAATAAATATCAGACGGCCGGTTCTCGTCTGTTTTTGTGGCCCATTCAACTCCACCATTACCGGTACCTCACCTTTCGCAAAAGCCTGCTGCAAAGGTATGAACTCGCGTTCCGGCAAAGTGAAGCTGACGTTGATCGGATCGATCTGGGTGATGTTCACCAAAGCATCATTGGGCTGCACCAGGCTGCCCTGGTATACCGAAATGGCGCCCGAACGGCCAGAAATCGGGGCAGTGATTTCACTGAAACCGCGCGCGATCCGATTTGCCTGAGCCGTAGCCTCATCGACTGTAAGCTGGGCGCGCAGCGCATCTACCTGATTCTCCGCCACATCCAGGGCCGCCTGCGAAATAAAATTCTGCCGGAACAGTTCCCGCTGGCGTTCAAGATTACGTTCCGCATTTCTCAGATCGGCGCGTGACTTCGCCAGTTGCCCCTCGGTTCTGCGTACATTGGCATCCTCGGTGCGCGCGTCGAGCGTGAAAAGCGGCTCACCCCTTCGAACGAATTGGCCTTCCCTGATATGCACTGCGCTGATCATTGCGCTCAGCTGGGGCCGCACGGCCACCGTCTGCTGCGCAGACACGGTACCGTTGGCAGCGAGTTGCACCGGTACATTCCGTTGGCTGATGACCGCTGTTATTACCGGCGTGGGTTCCGAAGTCTTCTTCTTCGCATCGGTCGCTCCACTCGGGCTACGCCACACCCAGGCCCCTGCTATCAGGAGTGCGAGTATAAGACCAAGGATTGTGACTCTCAGGCGCCGGACAGGTGCAGCCGTTTTTATTTCAGAAATAGCTTCCATCAGTGAGACTTGACCGAATGCGATCGAATTATGATCCAGAAAGGGAGAGGAGCATACCAAGAAGTACAGCGGGAAGCACCGTCTTATCAATTGCGCGTACGGTGAGATACTTCTTGCTTCTTCAATCCACGATTTTTCCTCCGGCAAGCCGTATTCTCCCTGCACAGCGGCTGGAAATGGCTTCATCGTGTGTTACCAGAATGAGCGTTGTCCCCCGCTCGCGATTCAGTTCAAACATGAGCTCTATGATCTGGGCGCCTGTCGCGGAATCAAGATTGCCTGTCGGTTCATCCGCCAATACCAGTTGAGGCTGGGTAACAAAGGCGCGCGCAATGGCGACACGCTGCTGCTCTCCTCCTGAGAGTTGACGCGGATAATGCCTTAGACGCTGTCCAAGCCCCACTCGTTCAAGCAATTCGCGCGACGCGCTGCCTGCATCCGGCATATTTGCAAGCTCCAGGGGCAACATCACGTTTTCGATCGCAGTGAGCGCCGGCAACAATTGAAATGACTGGAAGACAAATCCCAGCATGCGTCCGCGCAGGGCCGCGCGCGCATCCTCGTCCAACAGAAAAATATCCTCGCCATCAAGGTGAACCTTACCGCTCGAAGGCGTATCTAATCCTGCTAACAGCCCCAGCAATGTCGATTTTCCTGAACCCGACGCTCCTACTACGGCGACGGAATCGCCAGCATTTACGCTTAAATTGATGTTCTCCAGAATGGTGAGTTGTTCGTCGCCGGTACTCACTTGCTTGGTCAATCCGGTTGCCTGCACGATGGGCCGTACTACAACATTATCTGTCATGAAAAATTTCCTGGTTATTCTCTGTCTGGTATCGGCTTTCTTTACCCCCGCTTCGGGCGCAACCGTGACACCCGGGCCTGCCCCCACCTCCGGGACCACGACCATTATGGTATTCGGCGACAGCTTGTCCGCCGGTTATGGCTTGCCCCCGGATGCAGGCTGGGTCAATCTGCTCAAGAACCGGCTGCAAGCGCAATCACAGACATATCTGATCAATAACAGCATCAGTGGCGAAACCGCATGGGGAGGACGCAACCGGATCGAGAAAGCGCTCAAGACCCATCGTCCTGACATCGTCATTGTCGAGTTGGGAGGTAATGACGGGCTGAGAGGAGCGTCCATCGAATCCATCCGGGACAATCTCGAAGCCATCATTGAAGCCTGCAAGCGGAACAATGCCACTGTACTGTTGGCCGGAATGCAATTGCCGCCAAATTATGGCATAACATATACCCAAAAGTTTCAGGATATTTACCCTCGGCTCGCCAAACGCCACGACATCAAACTCGTGCCGTTCCTGCTGGATGGCTTCGGTAACAAACGCGAATTTTTCCAGGCGGATGGAATACATCCCACCGCTGGTGCCCAGGAAAAAATCGTGGAAAATGTCTGGAAAGTGTTGAAAACGATGCTCGAGGCTCCCCAGGAGTCTTCACCACCGCTTGCTTATGACTCTCCAGGGGCACGGTGAGGCCCAGGCTGGGATCAGCTTGCCTGCGGAGTTTGTCACTGTTCAGAAATTGCGGTAATGTAACCTTGGCTCCAATAATGGCGTGCCTTGAACGTCACTGGATACTGCCCTCGCCAGTATGACGTTTGTACTGTTTGCTCGCCGATTCAATAGTAAGTTCCTGCGAATATGAATAAAGAAAATGATCGGTAGCTACAGACATATTCTTCTGGCAGTGGACTTTTCGGAGCACGGAAATCACGTTATCCGCAAAGCAAGATATCTGTCGGAAACATTTCAGGCAAGGCTCAGCATTATTCATGTGCTGGATAACATTCCCATGCCTGATATAGCTTATGGAACCATTGTCCCTCTCGAGGAATATTCAGCTTACGAGTTGCTGGAAGCGAAAAAAAAGAAGCTGGAACAGGTGGCTGACCGGTTGGGGGTGGGCTCCCGCCAGCGCTGGCTGGTTTGGGGGGTGCCCGCACAGGAAATTGTCCGCATTGCAGAGCAGGAACAGGTTGACCTGATTATTGTCGGTTCGCACGGACGTCACGGCCTTGCACTGCTGCTGGGATCGACAGCAAACAGCGTTCTCCATCATGCGAAATGCGATGTTATCGCCATTCGCCTGCAGGATGAGGTAACCAGCGAGGAGCCACTACTGGAGAGATCAGCGCTCGATCCCCTGGCGCCCTAGCCTGGCCTCCGTTTTGCAATCCAGTCACTCCACAGCTTCAGCCGGTATTGCAGTACTGCGGCATTGCCGGCATCACCAGAATTTCCACCAGGGCTCGCCGCTAGCCCCCGTCGAGTCGGACAGGAAACGGCTGTTTGGAAAGTTTTTTCTCATGACACGATCCGCATCATCGCGCAAATCAGTCATGCCCAAGGCGTCGTAGGCCTTCACCATGATGAATAAGGCCTCTTCCGTGGCCGGTGTCTGCGGATATTCCTTCACTGCATATTGGGCGCGGTTGGCCGCGGCAACATACCCTCCCCGTTTCATATAGTAGCGGGCCACCTGTATTTCATTCAGCGCTACGACATTGACCAGATGCTTCATGCGTTGCACTGCATCCGGCGCGTACTTGCTCTTGGGAAAACGGTTCACCAGCTCCTTGAAATTTTCGAATGATTCGTGCGATGCCTTGGGATCGCGCTCGCTCATGTCCTGGTTGAGAATTTTTTCCGTGACGATGCCCATCAACCCCAGGTCATCGTTGAAATTCGCCAGGCCTTTCAGGTAATACGCATAATCCACATTGGGATGGTTCGGATGAAGCTTGATGAAACGATCGGCAGCCGCAATCGCCAGCGCCTGCTCGCCATCCTTGTAGTGTGCATAGCCGATTTCCAGTTGTGCCTGCTGCGCATAGCGCCCGTATGGATAACGCGATTCCAGCGCTTCGAACAGTTTGATGGCGGCGGCGTAATTGCCGTCGTTCAATTCCGACTTTGCCTCGGTATAGTATTTACTCGCAGACCAAGACTTGTCGTCCTGCACTTCCTTGGGGAGCAGACCGCATGCCGATAGCAGCAATACGAGAAATAAAGCTACACTACGTAACATGATGAGTTCGGCGCCAGGAAAAAGGAATAACCATTATAGCGCAAAGCCTATAGCGCCCGAACCAGCGCATCCGTCGCCCGAATCGGCCGCGGGGGTTGTCGAACTGATCATTCCCGGCCATTGCGCCGGGCTCCGGCTGGATCAGGCCCTGGCGCAATTATTGTCCGAATGGTCCCGGAGCCGGCTCCAGTCCTGGATTCTGGAAAAGCGGGTGAGCGTAGATGGCGCAAGTAGTATTCCCCGTCAGAAAGTGTGGGGTGGGGAAAAGATTCTACTCTACCCTGCCTGTGATTCTGCTGAAATGGCGCACGCGCCGGAAGCCATTGCACTGGATATTACCCACGAAGATGATGTCATCATTATCATCAACAAGCCCGCCGGACTCGTGGTCCATCCCGGCAGCGGAAACTGGCAGGGCACTCTGCTCAATGCATTGCTGCACCATTCCCCGCAATTGAGCGGCATACCGCGCTCCGGTATCGTTCACCGGCTGGACAAGGAAACCAGCGGTCTCCTGGTAGTGGCAAAAACCCTGAAAGCCCAAACCAGCCTGGTGCGGCAGTTGCAAAAGCGCACGGTTAAACGGGATTATCTGGCGCTGGTCTGGGGCAGCATTTCCTCCCACGGATGGGTTGATGCGCCGGTGGGCCGCCACCCCGTACAGCGGACTAGAATGGCAGTAGTCGCAAGTGGCAAGGAAGCCCGCACGCATTACGAGGTATTGGAGCAATTTGCCGATTGCACGTTGCTGCGGTGCAGCCTGGAGACGGGGCGCACGCATCAGATACGCGTGCATATGCAATCTCTCGGCCATCCCCTGGTGGGAGATCCGGTGTATGGCGGCAAAGCAAGAAAAGGCAGTGGTGCGACGATGCAGTTGGCCACTTTTCCCCGACAGGCGTTGCACGCCCACAGGCTGGAATTGATGCATCCGCAGCACGGCCAGAGAATGGGGTGGGAGGCGCCATTGCCGGAAGACATGAGCAATCTGCTGCTGATGCTTCAGAAAGCGCATGATAAAGAGTCTCATGCAATTCCAGCCATGATCAAATGAACAAATGAACGACTGGATCACTCCCGACTGGCCTGCGCCGCCCAATGTCAAGGCATTGTTCACTACACGCAACGGTGGAGTGAGTCATGCCCCTTATGCCAGCCTTAACCTGGGCGCCCATGTGGGAGACGCCACGGGAGCGGTCGAACAAAACCGCGCCCTGCTGCGGCGATTTTTACCCGCCGAACCTCGGTGGCTGAACCAGGTGCATGGCACGAGCACAATCAGTATCGACCGCAATGATTGTACGTCCCCCTCCTGCGGCGACGCTGCATTCAGCCAGCGCTCCCGTCACGTCTGCGCGATTCTTGTAGCCGACTGCCTGCCCATACTGTTATGCGACCAGGGAGGAACCACGGTGGGCGCGCTTCATGGCGGGTGGCGCGGATTGGCCGGAGGAATCGTGGAACAGGCCATCTCTGCAATGGGAGCAGACCCAGCTTCTCTTATGGCCTGGCTCGGTCCGGCAATCGGTCCAGGACATTTCGAGGTCGGGGAGGAAGTGCACCTGGCTTTTACCCGGCGCGATGAAGAAGCCGCCCTCGCCTTCCGCCCGGGTCCCCATAAGGGAAAATGGTATGCAGACCTTTTCCTGCTGGCGCGGCAGCAGTTGAAGAATGCCGGCATTACCGAGGTATACGGCGGGGGGGAATGTACTTTCAGCGATCCCGCAAGGTATTTCTCTTATCGGCGTGATGGCAGCACAGGGCGCATGACCGCCCTGATCTGGCTGGTATAAATCGGCCGGTACAGCAACAGCAGCAATAACGGCGACAATATGCCGAATGGAATAGCTCTGCCCTCCAACTCCACGCTGTCATCACCGCAATTTGTAGCTTGCAACAGCGTATAATCGCGCCTTTTCCCGCGCATTCTAATAGTATCGATGTCGACTTTCGCCTGGATCATCGTCACCAGCCTGTTCGGAGGCATCCTGAGCGTATTGTTCGCTGCTGTGCTGACGCTCAACACGCGCGCCTCCTGGGTTCAGATGTTGATCTCGTATGCCATCGGGGCGCTATTGGGAGCCGCTTTTCTCAACGCACTGCCGGAGGCGCTGGAGCTTTCGAAAAACCCGGGACAAATGACAGCCACGGTACTGTTCGGCATCCTGCTATTCTTCATTCTGGAAAAACTGGTGTTGTGGCGTCACTGCCATTCGGAAGAATGTGAAGTTCATGATCCCACCCGCAGCGTAATCGCTGCCGGAACACACCAGCACGATCACGGCCGCAGCGGCATGATGATCATGCTGGGCGACACATTTCACAATTTCGTCGATGGCATACTGATTGCTGCCGCCTTCATGGCCGACATACAGTTGGGCATTGTCACCGCCATTGCCATCATTGCCCATGAAATCCCCCAGGAAGCCAGCGATTTTCTGATACTGCTCAACTCCGGCTATACCCGGAAACAGGCGCTGCTTTTCAATCTGTTGTCCAGCGGGGCCACCCTGGTTGGGAGCATGGCGGCCTACTTCATGCTGCAGGATATGAGACACCTGATTCCGTCGCTGCTGGGTCTTGCAGCCGCCGCCATGATTTACGTGGCAATGTCGGACCTCATACCCGGCCTGCACAAGCGCCCGGAAATCGACGCGACCATCAAGCAGGTCGCCCTCATCACGCTCGGCATCAGCTCGATCTGGTTAGCCGGAAATCTGTTTGCCCATCATGCGTGAGCTTCATTTGCTCAAGCCCTTCTCCTCCTCAAAAATCCTGAAGAGCATTCCCAACCTTCCGGGGAATCCTGAGCCAGATATTTTGTCTCTGCAAAAATACATCCTTCTTCTCACTCTGACTTTCCCTTGAGGAAAGCGATATTACAAATCAAATGGCATCTCTGAAACAGCAGGCTCCCCGTATCGGCTTTGTCTCCCTCGGTTGCCCGAAAGCCTTGGTGGACTCCGAGCAGATCCTTACCCAGCTACGTGCCGAAGGTTATGAAACTTCCCCTACCTATGAGGATGCGGACCTTGTAGTCGTCAATACCTGCGGTTTTATCGACAGCGCAGTGGAAGAGTCACTCGACGCTATCGGCGAGGCGCTGGCGGAAAACGGCAAGGTGATCGTCACTGGCTGCCTGGGAGCAAAAGAAGGCGGGGACGTGGTCAAACAAGCCCATCCACAAGTGCTGGCGGTGACAGGACCTCATGCCCTGCCTGAAGTCATGGCAGCGGTTCACATGCATCTGCCCCAGCCGCACGATCCCTATACCAGTCTCATTCCTCCACAGGGCATAAAGCTGACACCCAGGCATTACGCCTACCTGAAGATTTCCGAAGGCTGCAATCACCGTTGTACCTTCTGCATCATCCCTTCGATGCGCGGCGACCTCGTCAGTCGGCCCATCCATCAGGTCATGGAGGAGGCGGAAAACCTGGTAAATGCAGGGGTCAGGGAATTACTCGTCATTTCGCAGGATACCAGCGCCTATGGAGTAGACGTCAAATACCGCACTGGTTTCTGGCAAGGCAGGCCGCTGAAAACGCGGATGACCGAGCTGGCGCGCGCTCTGGGTGAGCTAGGGGTATGGGTTCGCCTCCATTATGTTTACCCTTACCCTCATGTCGATGAAGTGATTCCGCTCATGGCCGAGGGAAAAATTCTCCCGTATCTCGATGTGCCGTTTCAGCATGCCAGCCCGCGTATTTTGAAGGCGATGAAACGTCCGGCCAACTCCGAAGACAATCTTTC
This sequence comes from Nitrosospira sp. TNL300, assembly GCF_055385915.1. Lineage (NCBI taxonomy): Bacteria > Pseudomonadati > Pseudomonadota > Betaproteobacteria > Nitrosomonadales > Nitrosomonadaceae > Nitrosospira > Nitrosospira sp. TNL300. The sequence continues at coordinate 2,299,495 of NZ_AP041005.1, forward strand.
CCGTATTCAACGATGGCGTGAAGTCTGCCCGGATATCACGCTGCGCAGTACCTTCATTGTCGGCTTTCCCGGAGAGACGGAGGCGGAATTCGAACAACTCCTGGAGTTTCTTGAGGAAGCGCAGCTAGATCGTGTTGGCTGCTTCGCCTATTCACCTGTCGAGGGTGCGGCGGCGAATACACTCCCCGACCCTGTACCGGAAGAGGTGAAAGAAGAGCGACGGGCGCGCTTCATGGCAACACAGGAAAAAATCAGTGCTGAACGCCTCACTCGCAAAATCGGCAAGCGCATGATGGTATTGATAGACGACGCAAGCAAAAACAAGGCTATCGCTCGCAGTACTGCCGACGCGCCGGAAATCGATGGCGTGGTTTATATCAACAAAGCAAAAAACGTAAAACCGGGTGAATTTATTGAGGTTGAAGTTACCCGCTCCGATGCACACGATCTGTACGCGCGACAGGTCAGCGACAACTGAACGTAAGGAATCCCAAGTGGCTATCGGTTGACAAGCTCAGCATTAGAGCGATAATCCCGGTAAAAGCTGATTGCAGGAATCATGGCCCAATAACAGGTGAGTGAGTAGAAACCGAACCGGACGGGAGACCACCTTGAAAAAGATTTTTGCTGTTTTTACTGTTCTACTGGCTTTTATAGCCGCTACTGCAACCGCCAGTGAAATCGATAAGCGTCAGGTTCTCGCTCTGAATGAGCTTCAGCGCGATCATATATTGACGGAAATGCGCGCCCTGCTATCAGGAACTCAACGTATTCTCGAGGCCCTCTCTAAGAAAGACATGGTGGCGGTAGCAGAGCATGCTCGCGCACTGGGTATGGGCATGGCGCATAAGGGGGAAAATCATCTCCAGTCAGTGCTGCCAAAGGAATTCATGCAGCTCGGCATGTCCGTGCACAAGGCGTTCGACGAAATTGCCGCTGATGCCGAGTCCCGGAAAGATCCGCGACATACGTTGCGGCAATTAAGCGAATCGATGATGATGTGTTCCACTTGCCATGTCACTTACCAGATTCGCGTCACAGAGCAGCCTGATGTCCCATCAGGGGGTCCAGCAGCAGAACATTTCCACGACCACCATTAACCCAAATTACTTGGCGATATCGCTGCGGTACACCTTGCCGCCCTTCATAATGAAGGAGACACCCTCGAGGATAGTAATGTCTTCGAAAGGATTACCGTGGACGGCAATGATATCGGCGTAATAGCCTTTCTCGAGGATGCCGAGTTTGCCGGATTGGCCGAGCAGGTCGGCAGCATTGATAGTGGCAGCCCGAATGGCATCGACGGGCCTCATCCCCCACTCGACCATCTTTGCGAATTGCTTCGCGTTATCCCCGTGAGGGTAGACTCCCGAGTCGGTCCCAAATGCCATCCTGGCCCCGGCCTGAAATGCCTTGCGAAAGTTTTCACGCTGCAAACGGCCGAGCTGACGCTCCTTTTCAAGAGATTCGGGTAGCACGCCGTTCTTCTCTCCATGAGAGAGGATGTAGTCATCATTGTAGATGTCGAATACGAGATAGGTGCCGCGCTCCTTTGCGAGGCGGATGCCTTCGTCATCTATGAAGCTGCAATGTTCAACCGAGTCCACCCCCGCGCGAATGGCGTCCTTGATCGATTCCGCGCCGTGGGCGTGTGCTGCGACTTTCCGCTCCAGCCTGTGGGCTTCCGAGACGATCGCCTGCATTTCTTCGAGCGTATATTGCTCGGTACCCGGAGAATCCCCCTTGCTCAGAACGCCGCCAGAGGCACAGATCTTTATCACATCTGCTCCAAATTTGATCACTTCACGCACCTTTTGGCGAACGACCCATGGCCCGTCTGCCACACCTTCAGCTTTAACGCTGAATTCGTTCGGCAGCAGATTCTTATCGCAATGCCCCCCAGTAATGGTGAGAGGAGGCCCGGAAACGATCATGCGAGGACCTGGAATTTCTCCCGCGTTGACACCGTCGCGCACCGCAACATCGGTATAGTGGGATGCGCCGACATTCCGTATGGAAGTAAAGCCGGAAAACAGCAGGAGACGAGCATTCTTGACGCCGGTCACAGCCTCGCGCGGAACTGAAATGCCCAGACCTTTGTAGCCCGAATTTTGCGGATCCCACGTGATATGGGTATGGACGTCAATGAGGCCAGGCAGGCAGGTTAAGCCCGAGAGATCGATGGGCGTAATACTGTCAGGAGACAAGCCTGCCGGGCCGGCATAAATGATGACGCCATCCTTGTTCCAAGCGATGACCTGATCTTCGATCAGCCGCCCGGCACGGACGTCCAGAAGGCTGCCACAGTGAATAGCCTCCGGTGCAGCCCGGGCTTCTGAAATTACCGTAACCTGCGTTACGGTCAAGATAAGGGATAAAACGAGCGTGCACCACCCTTTCACTCCGCACAGCCGATTGGCAGTTTTGCTCATCCCTGGCGGGGAATTACGAAGCTCATCTGAAAATGGAGGTCTGTAAAGGGCAGCCATAAAGTTTTATAGCAGGTTAAAGATCTTTTTTCAGAAGCAGTCGGCTGATTACCTCTGCCGCTTTATCTTGCCGAACCCTCGGCTCCATCACGTTAAATTTGACGGCCTGAGGCTGAGCCGTAAGGGGGGACAATCCAAGATAAGTTACAGTGCCCGGCAACTCCGACCGATCAAATAGTACGAAAACATGAGCCGACGGGCGTGGTCGGTGAAATGTGAGAAATGGGGGAAGGTACCAGCTTCCGTCAATAAGACTCCACGAGTACTCTATGCAGACTTTCGAGCAGGATGCAGTGGAGCGAAGTGCAACCCATCAATATTTACGTACCGCACTTTACCGCACTTTACCGCACTTCAAAAGATCAATCAGATTCCAATACGAAGTGCTCAATTTGATCCATTCACATTAACGCAACCAACTCTCAAACGAGCTATGGAATTAGAAACAAGCGATAAGAAAATTCGGTGAGGGAGTGGAAGTGGAAGAGATATCGAATGATGGATTGCACTTCGCTCCACGACATCCTTCATGAATAGGGCAAACCCGCCGTCCGGCGACAGGAAAATGGCCGCGTACGAATCTATCCAATCAGGGAAATAAGGAAAAAATAATCAGAATCAGAGCCGTATTTCATTGTCAGAAGATACCGCTCCGATCCTGATTTGCTATTTATTATTATTGTCGTAGTTATTGTTATTACTGCTCCCCTCCTCTGTTTTTATCCATCGCTCAGCTTCGGGAAATCTGCCGAGGACGAAGCATATACTGCCCATTTTGCTTCTTGCGCTTCTTGTCTCTCGTCGCCTGAAGTTGATCAGGCACCTGGGAAGCCATGGGACATGTTCGTACGCCTGTTATTAAAAGGGAGTCAATAATATAATAAGCAAATGCTGTGCCAATTATTGTAATCTTGCTAAAACAAAGGATTACCTGTCCACCCCTGCTTTTCAGATGTAAGAGTGTAAGAAATTTCGGCAAATAGTGGGTCTATCTGGTCATGCCGTCTGGCAAAAGCGGAAAAAACGCAGCTTCCCTTCAAGCTTTCGTTGGGCGCACATTCATTCATTTTTTCTTTCATGAGCTTAACCATTTCTCTTTCTGCTTCTGCTCGCTCCTCGCTTGCCTCAAAAGCCCGAATGCGTTTTACTAGGAGAATGGAGGGTATTGCAGCGGAACTGTTCAGCTATACTTTATAGGGACAACGACTGCACCACGAGGAATAAAGTAACCAATATCGGGAAAGGCTGATACCAGGAAGAGCGGAAAAGCTTATCCTGACAAGTGTTTCCTGAGGATAATCATGATGCCGGAGAATCAGGGCAGCAATTCACCGTTGGTATTGCGCCGTGTTACCGGTGCCAAGGGAATTCCGTGCGTGATAGTTGAAGGGAACTGCACCCTCACTGCTATCGGCGAGCGGATTCAACAGATTGCTACGGAGATCTCCCAGCTCGCAAACGAACCGGAACTGCGGTGGGATCTTACCCAGGTGGCACAGATGGATGACGCAGGGGCTGTTCTCCTGTGGCGCGGCTGGGGTGGCCATCAGCCCCGATACCTGTTTGTAAAACCTGAGCACCAAAGGTTTTTTGAGCGCCTGGAAGAAATGCCGGCACCTCCCCCTCCGGTAATGCGGGATCGCCTGTGGCCAATTACGGTGCTGGGAAAGGCAGTTTTCCTGTTTTGGACGCATCTGGTCGGCCTCGTGATTCTGGCGGGCCAACTGGTGCTGGAAATAAAGTATCTGGCAGGCCGCCCCTCGCGAATACCGTGGCGCGAAATTTCCGCGAATCTGTACCGGACCGGAGCACAGGCACTGGGTATCACGGCACTGGTCGGATTTCTCATCGGTGTGGTGTTGAGCTACCTCTCTTCCCGTCAGTTGCAAATATTTGGAGCGGATATCTTCATCGTCAATATTCTGGGCATCAGCGTTATCCGGGAGCTTGGACCCATGCTTGCCGCCATCCTGGTGGCCGGTCGTTCCGGTTCATCAATGACCGCGCAATTGGGCGTAATGCGGGTAACCGAGGAACTGGATGCGCTGACGGTCATGGGTATTCCCCACAGTCTTCGGCTGATCCTGCCGAAAGTGATCGCCCTCGGTCTTGCGATGCCACTCGTTGTGCTATGGACCAGTGCTGTTGCATTGATAGGAGGAATGACCGTTGCCGAGCTCCAGCTTGGGTTGGGCTACAAGTTTTTTCTGAGCAGGCTTCCGGATGTGGTCGCCGTCTCCAACTTATGGCTGGGATTGGGCAAAGGGATTGTATGCGGGATGGCAATCGCCTTGATTTCTTGCCACTTCGGTCTGAGAATCAAATCAAATACGGAAAGCCTGGGCGAAGGTACAACGAACTCGGTCGTCACATCCATTACCGTGGTAATTATTATCGATGCAATTTTTGCCGTGATCTTTTCGGATATGGGATTAAGGTAAAGCGGGAGTCGCATGCCGGAAGATAACTGTATTATCGAGGTGGAGGGGTTGTATACCCGGTTTGGCAACCACGTCGTGCATGAAAATATCGGGCTTTGCGTACAGTGTGGAGAAGTATTGACGCTGGTCGGAGGCTCCGGTAGCGGAAAGACGGCGCTCATGCGGCAGATGCTCGGCCTTGAGACACCCGCGCAAGGCACGGTGCGGGTTTTCGGAGAACCGTTGCGCGACCGGACTCGCCAGCAGATACAGAACATGCGAAACCGCTGTGGTGTATTGTTCCAGAAAGGCGCGCTGTTCAGCGCGTTGTCGGTCTATGACAATATTGCCCTGCCCATGCGCGAGTTGCGCACGCTGGACGAAGACATGATTCGCGATCTCGTGATGCTCAAGCTTGAAATGGTGGAAATCGCGCCTGTCCATGCAAACAAGATGCCTGCCGAGCTTTCCGGCGGCATGATCAAACGCATCGCGTTGGCGCGCGCAATGGCGCTTGATCCGGAGCTCCTGTTTCTGGACGAGCCAACGGCGGGGCTCGACCCGGAGCTGAGCGAGGGATTCGTCAAGCTCATCAAGACGATGCAATCCGAGTTGACATTTACGATTGTCATGGCGACTCACGACCTCGACACGCTGGTTGCGCTTTCCGATCGTGTCGCGGTGCTGGCCGACAAACGCCTGGTGGCGTTGGGAACCCTGCGAGAGGTAATAAACACCAACCACGCTTTCATTTCGAATTTTTTCTGCGGCGTGCGCGGCAGGAAAACATTGAGAAACAACAGCAGCATCTTATAGGGGGGGCGATTATGGAAAACCGTGCCCATGCCTTGGCAGCGGGTTTATTCGTAATTATTCTGAGTACGGCACTGGCGGCTGCCATCATGTGGTTCGGGGGCGACACCATGATGCGTGCCAAATACATGCTCGTGTCGGAGGTTCCGGTCTCAGGTCTGAATTCTCAGGCAACGGTGCGTTACCGGGGAGTAACGGTCGGTAAAGTCGAGAATATCAAGCTGGATAAAAAGGATCCGCATAAGATTCTGGTTCAGATCGCAGTGGACAAGAACGTGCCTTTGACCCGGAATGCATTTGCCCAACTGGGTTACCAGGGTTTGACGGGTCTGGCATACGTGCAGCTGAATGATGAGGACGGCGAGGCCGAACAACTGGAAACCGACTCGGATGAACCCGCACAAATTCCCTTGCGCCCCTCGTTATTCGACAGCATCACAAGTTCGGGCCAGCACCTGCTTGGCACTGCCAACGTATTGATCGAAAGAATGAATCTCCTCCTCGAAGACGAGAATCGGACGCGATTCATGCATATACTGGAAAATACGGAAAAGGCGACAGGCCGCCTGTCCAGGGTTCTCAGCCAACTGGAGCCCGGGCTCAAAACAATCCCCGGGCTCACTGCCGAAGCAAGTTCCGTGATGAAAAATGCCGACCGGCTTGTAGTCGACCTCAACCAGATCACCTCCAGGCTGAACCGGCAGGGAGGAGCCATCGATGGCCTTTCCGTGGCCACGGTAGAGCTGGGCGAAACCATGCGGTCATTGCGGGAAGCAACGGAAGGTATCAAAAATACCACCCGCAGCGTCGACCGGGTGCTATTCCAACTGGAAGATCAGCCGGCAAGCCTGCTATTTGGCCGCCCTCCGCCGCCGCCGGGTCCCGGAGAGGCAGGTTTTGTACCGCCAGGAAATAGATGAGATGAAAAAATACTTGGTTCTTGCAGTGGCAATTGCAGCGCTGGCAGCGTGCGCCGCTATTCGTAATCCAGCACCGGTAGCGATATATGATTTCGGATTACAGCCCTTCCCTGCCCAGCTCAGCGCGGATGACGCGGGGGGAAACAAGCAACTGCGAACAAGTCTGCTGGTCGCTGAAACCATTGCACCTGCCTGGCTAGACAGTACGGCGATTCATTACCGGCTAGCCTACGATGACCCCACACGGTTTTTCGCTTACCGCAGCAGCCGCTGGGCCTCCACACCTGCAAAGCTGCTCACGCAACGCGTCAGAACACGCATTGCCGCCATTAATGAACGGGGAGTGATGAACCCTGGCGAAGGTACACGCGCAGATTATATATTGCGGCTCGACCTGGAAGAATTTGCCCAGGTGTTCGATACGCCATCCCGGAGCAGCGCTATTGTGCAACTTCGCGCCAGCCTTGTCGATCGCGCCACGCGTTACGCGGTTTCCCAGCGCAGCTTTGGGGTAGAACTGTCCGCGCCAACGGCGAATGCCGCAGGCGCCGTAAAAGCCCTTACGGAGGCGAGTGACCAATTGATTGAAAGTCTGATCGAATGGCTTGAGCAGGAACTTCGAGATAAAGGAAAGGAAGGTTTTTCGGAAGGATGATTCGCGTAAGCACGGAGCTCCAGCCACACCGCTCCCCTCGCTGCAAAATCCCCAATGCCCTTACCAATGAGCGGCTGGATGACAGCGCGAGTACGGGAATCAGACACAAAGCCGGGTTAAACTGCTAACCTGTCAGCCTGGACGCTTTTAAGCCTCAAACGTCGTCTTTCAGGTACCGCATTTGCATTTGTATGAGGAAATATTTATGAAACGTTCACTTACCCTGGCCGCGAGCTTGCTTGCGCTGTCACTGCTCAACGCTTGCGCAGGCAAGGTTCCCCTGCTGAAAAGCAGCTCACCCGCAAAATCCGCTGAACCCGGCTACCCGACCATAGAGCGGCTGGTCGCGGGATGCGCAGAGGGTGAAAAGCCGTTCGATTGCGACCGGCGCGCTATACTCGCTATGCAGGGTGGATATGAGGTCCAGTTTAAATTCGACGAAACCGTCGTACTGCAACCGGGCTACAAGCGCTCAGAACCGAAGCGCAGCATGGGATTCGAGTTCGTGCTCCTGGTGGAAGATACTGGCCGCAAGATTTCACTGCAACACATCCTGGTGATGGGTGATGGCACAGTCACCAAGCACTGGCGCCAGGACTGGGTTTATGAAGCGCCGACGCGCTGGGTCTACACCGGCAGCCAGCGGTTCGAGCAACAAAAGCGTGATCCTGCTGAAGTACCGGGAACATGGACACAACTGGTTTACGAAGTAAACGACGCGCCGCGCTACTCGGGCAATGGCAAATGGAACCATCGATACGATGTATCGACCTGGACTTCTGAGCGCAACTGGCGGCCGTTACCGCGCCGTGAGTACACCAAGCGCAGCGACTACCAGATCATCAATACAGAGAATCGCCATACTATTGCACCCCAGGGGTGGACTCATGAGCAGGACAATACCAAGGTCATCCAGACGCCAGATGAGAAGGATGCGGTATTGGTGCGCGAGTTCGGTTTCAATGAATACCGGCGCATCAAAGGCTACGACTTTCAACCTGCGGTAAACTACTGGAATGGTACTTCCGCCTTCTGGGCAGATGTGCGCAAACGGTGGGAAAACGAGTTCACCACCCATGGCTCGATTACGCTATCGGTTGTCCCTGGTGATGAGTCCTTTAACATGGCGGTCCTCGATCTCGCCGATGCGTACAGGAAAAACCCACAGGCCGATATCTACCAGAAAAAGCTCGACGATATCTTCAGCAAATACGTCAACGTCAGGAAGACACAGACCGGCTCAGATAAGCAGGCAGATCCATCTACTTGAGCGTGCCAAACACCCTGCGGACCAGTTCGTTATCCTGCTCCGCAGGGTTGTCGCGTATGGCCTGTTCCTTCTCTGCCATCAGCAGGTAGATTCCGTCCAGGGTTTTTTGCGTGACATGATTTTCTATATTTGCGTGCTTTTCCGAAATCAATCCGAGCTTCGCGCCCTTTCCGGCAAAGTCATTGTATTTTTTCAGCACACCTGCCTGCTCAGTCGCTTTTTTTACGATCGGCAAAAATTGATCGGAAAGCGAATCGGATGAGGTGTTACGGAAGTACTGCGTCGCTCCGCCGTCTCCCTCAGCAAGTATCGCTTTCGCATCATTGACAGGCATATCCTGCACCGCATCTATCAGCAATGCCCTTCCTTCCGCTGCCGCTGTTTCAGCCGCGTGATTCATGGCCGCGATCAACCCATCAGCATGTTTGTTCATACCCACGGAGCGCATCAAACCCTCTGCTTTCTGCAGAGAGACGGGTAATGGAATTTTTGCTTTGGGATGATGGAGAAAACCGTTTGGAACTCCAAGTGTGTCTATCGCCGCATTCACACTCAGTGTAAGTGCTTGCTTCAGACCATCGGTCGCCTCTTCATCTGCAAGAGTATCACTTGCTGCAGCGGAAACAGGGATGGAAACGAAAAAGCAGGTAACAATAGCAGGAATGATGTGCATTGGAGTAACTCCTGTCGGGTTTGCGTAACCGGCCTTGAAATTCCTCTCTCGGCTGATTCTCTTCGCTAAAACCGCTACCTCTGTATGATGCCTGCCTCATGAGCCTGCTGATCCGCATGATAGCTGGAGCGGACCATGGGCCCGCAAGCGGCATTGCTGAAACCCATTTCGATTGCGGCACGTTCAAATTCCTTGAATGCTCCCGGGGTGACATAGCGCATGACAGGAAGATGCCCGATGCCTGGCTGCAGATACTGGCCAATGGTAAGCATCTCGACATCATGCTCGCGCAAGTCGCGCATCACGTCGAGAATCTCCTCGTCAGTTTCTCCCAGTCCCAGCATCAACCCGGATTTCGTGGGGATGTCCGGAAAACGCGCCTTGAAGTCCTTCAATAACCGGAGCGAATGGGTGTAGTCCGCGCCCGGACGGCACTGCCGGTAGAGGCGAGGTACCGTTTCGAGATTATGGTTCATAACATCGGGCGGGCAAGCAAATAATTTTTCCAGCGCAATATCCAGTCTCCCGCGAAAATCCGGCACCAGGATCTCTATCTTTGTCTGCGGCGAATGGGCTCGAACCTCGCGGATGCAATCCACGAAATGCTGGGCTCCCCCGTCCCTGAGGTCATCACGGTCAACACTCGTGATAACCACATATTTCAACTTCATGGCGGCAATGGATTGCGCAAGGTGCAGAGGTTCTTCGGGATCCGGGGGACGCGGCCGGCCATGCGCCACATCGCAGAAAGGGCAGCGGCGGGTACAGAGATCGCCCAGTATCATGAAAGTAGCAGTGCCTTTGCCGAAGCATTCCCCGATATTGGGACAGGAAGCTTCCTCACATACCGTGTGCAGCTTCTGCTCCCGCAAAATCCGCTTGACCTCATAAAACTCCTGGCTGTTGGAAGACCGCACTCTGATCCAGGAAGGTTTACGCAGCAACTGATCGGGAGATTGCGGCGCGATTTTGACCGGATTGCGCGCGGTTTTTGCAACGCCTTTCTGGCGACTTTCAATTGTCATGATAAGGAAGAAACGTCTTTTTGATATTGATCCATATCAATCCGGAATATCCGGATCGGTTGATATTCATCTTTAAAATACTCTCGAAATCATTGTTCCAGCCTGCCCCTCAGTTTTTCGGCAAGCTTTCCTTGCAGCGTTTCCAGCTCGTCGGTTATACCGAGATCGCTGGTTTGCGTAACCCTTAACCCTGCATAGCCACAAGGGTTGATAGCCATAAACGGGGCGAGGTCCATGCTGACATTCAGAGCCAGGCCATGGTAGCAGCATCCATTTTTTATCTTCAGCCCCAGTGCCGCGATTTTTGCTCCGCCAACATATACCCCCGGCGCATCCTCGTTGCCGCAGGCATCGACACGATACTCATTCAGCAAGTCTACCACGGCGCCCTCCATTTTTCTGACCAGGTCGCGCACGCCTAACTTGAGGCGTCGCATATCCAGCAACAGATACGCAATAATCTGACCCGGGCCGTGATAGGTGATTTGACCACCACGATCCGTGCGTACTACGGGAATGCCTGGATTGTAGAGCAAATGCTCGGGTTTGCCGGCAACACCCTGGGTATAGACCGGCCAATGTTGCAACAGCCAGATTTCGTCAGAGGTATTTTGCGTGCGACTTGCCGTGAACGCCTTCATCGCCTGCCAGATGGAAAGATAATCCATCACAGCAGCATATCTGACTTCAAGTCCTGAAGTAGTCCTGTGCACGGAAGAGAGTGCGGACACCAAGCTAACGGGCTGTATCACGGATAGAAGCTTCCTGAATCCGGAACAGGAATCGCGGAACAGGAATCAGAAACTCGCTAAAGTACCATTACCACTGTAGGATGATCGCACAGTTCCTGATATAGCGCATCCAGTTGTTCGCGAGAAACAGCACGAATCGTACACGTAAGGCTGAGATAATTGCTTTTTCTGCTGATTCTTGCCTCCATGGTCGCCTCGTCAAAATCCGGAGCGTGGCGCTTTACAATCGCCAGTACGTTCTGTGCAAAATCCTGCCGCCGATATTCCAGTGTTGCGGCACTGGGTGGAGTGCCGGACGGCGATCCGACACGCCCCATGATTTTAATCGGGAAATCGCAGGGATATTCGATCAGGGTGCTCTCGTCAGACGAAGTCACAGGTTTCACGACCTTCAGGATATCGAAGAGTTGCCTCGCATGGTGGTTTGTTTATAACTTTGATAGAGCTGGTAAAGCAATGCAAATATTTTGCCGGGTTTTCCCTCACCCACCGGTTGGTCATCGAGACGGGTAATCGGCATGATTTCTTTGGTCGAGGATGTCAGCAAAAGTTCCTCGGCGGTGCGTACCTCATGTTCCGTAATCGCGCGAACTTCATGGGGAATGCCATTCGCCTGCGCCAGTTCCAGCACTACGTCATAGGTGATGCCCGGCAGCATCAGGTGATTCTTGGGGGGAGCCAGCAGAACTCCACTTCTTACGACAAAAATATTGCTTGCCGCCCCCTCGGTCATGAAACCGTCGCGAAACAATACCGTTTCCAGGGCGCCTTCATCGATCGCCATCTGCCGCAGCAGTACATTGGGCAAGAGCGAAATTGCCTTGATATCGCAGCGCAACCATCGGTTATCATTGGCCGAAATCGCCACCGCACCGGTATGCAGCAGCCCGGGCGGCGGCGTCAGCAACGGATTGCTCATAATGAAGACAGTGGGCGCGACACCTTGTGGAAAGGCATGGTCGCGCCGGGCGACCCCTCGGGTAATATGCAGATAGATATACTGATCCTCGCCTTCATTCAGAGCGACGAGTTGTTCCAGCAAATGTGTCCATTCGCTGTCCGAATGCGGATTTCGCAGGCGAATGCCATCAAGACTGTGCTGGAGGCGGCGCAGATGCTCAGCCAGACGAAAAGGTTTGTGGGAATAGACAGGAATAACCTCATATACCCCATCACCAAAAATAAAACCCCTATCCAGGACAGGGATACGTGCTTCTTCGATTCTAAGGAAATCGCCGTTGAGATAGATCATGATCAGCCTGGAGAGCTCGGGATTTTTGCTTCTAGTTAAACAGAAGCCGCATGCTATCCCACGCCCGGCCAAAAATATTCGCGGCGCTGACGGTTTCGAGCGCTACCAGCGGATGTTCAACCACCTGCTTCCCTTCGAGCGTAAACTTCACTGTGCCAACTTTTTGACCCGCAGTGACGGGAGCGAGAAGTGGCTGCTTATATTCCATCCTGGCCTTGAGCTTGTCAGTCTGGTGGCGAGGAAGCGAAAAATAAACATCATTTCCGAATCCCGTCCTGAGTTTGTCCTGGGCGCCTTTCCATAATGGGATAGCAACCACCTCCTGCTCTCCCGGATAGAGACGAACAGTGTCGTAGAACTGAAAACCATAATTCAGCAGGCGCTGGCTTTCCATCGCACGTGCGCTCTCCGAGGCGGTTCCCATCACCACCCCAACCAACCGACGCTGTCCCCGCCTGGCTGAAGTAATGAGGCAGTAACCGGCTGCTTCAGTGTGTCCTGTCTTCATCCCGTCGACGTTCGGGTCAAGCCAGAGCAGGCGATTCCGGTTCGCCTGAGTGATTTTGTTATAGGTATATTCCTTGAGGGAATAGAGCGGATAATATTCTGGAAAATCGCGGATGATAGCGGTCGCGAGCAAGGCGAGATCGTACGCTGTGCTGTAATGATCCGGGCTCGGAAGTCCGGTTGAATTGGCAAAACGCGTGTTCTTCATACCCAGGCGCACCGCCTCCTTGTTCATCGCTTGAGCGAATGCCTCCTCTGATCCTGAAACGGCCTCCGCCAGTGCAATGGACGCATCGTTTCCTGACTGCACGATCATGCCGCGTATCAATTCACCGACCGTTACCGGCTTCTTCGGCTCGATGAACATGCGGGAACCTTGCGCTCGCCATGCACGTGCCGAGACTGGCACAGCTTGCGTCAAGGTAACACGTTTCTGATACAGGGCTACAAAAACCACGTAAGCCGTCATCAGCTTCGTCAGCGACGCCGGTTCGACGCGTTCATGGGCATTTTTACTCACGAGCACCTGCCCGCTCTGAAGGTCGGCAAGCATGTAAGACTTGGCGGCGACGGAGAGGGTTTGCGGCGGCGTGTGAAACTGGGATTGCTGAGCGGCCAAGGGCAGGGCAAGCAGACACAGCGATAAAGGAAGCAAGCGTCTCATGGCAATCTGCAAAAAAGCGTTATTATATCCCAGCCATACCGAAGACGTTATCCGCCGGGGTTCTGAATCATTGACGTCCTCCCCCGCCTAAAGTCAAGGGATTCCCGCGGCGCTCAGACATGGTAGCAAAGGTTATCCCGTGCTGTCGCAGGCCGCCCACGGTGTCTTCAGCAAGAGGAGCGAATTTAAAAGTACCACGCTCCGAATGGCTTTCCCGGCTCTACTTTTCGGCGCGGTTACGCCCGCACAAGCTGAATCCATCGTTCCATCCCAGCCGGTACTGCTTGTCTCCTGCAAACCTCTGCTCATCCTTCGCTCCGTTTGCAGTCTTCTTCGCAGTCTCACAACCGTCGATATAGCCATCCTTGAAACTGGGCGAATAACCGGTAAGGTTGTAAACCGGCCGGGTAGGCTGTGGCGCGGGTGAAGGCGGAGGCGCCGTCGAAGTCGGAGGTGGCGTCGAAGTCGAAGGTGGCGGTGAAGGTGGAGGCGCGGGTTGCGATTCCTTCTGACTTGTAGTGGTAGGAGTGCAACCCAGAATCGTGATGACCAAAAGAATTGCCGCGATTGCTCGCATTGTGCTTCCCTCGTTCAGAATGAGATATTTTGCAGGCATTTGAGTTCGTTGCGCATTCTGTTTTTTCAACGTCTGCGGTTACCGCCGAACATGCCTCCCAGAATGCCGCGGAAGATTTCACGGCCGGCACGCGAGCCGATAGAGCGCGCCGCGCTGCGTGCGGCAGTATCAAGAATGCCGGGTTTATATCCACCGCGCGGGCCGGTTTTGCCGAGCAGCATATCACCCAGCACATCCATCATACCCTCTTCGGATTCGGCCTTTTTTGTCCTGCCACGGACGGGAGCTTCCTCATTTCCGGCATTCTGGATATTCTGAGCCCGGCCTTTGAGTACTTCGTATGCGGACTCACGGTCCACCTGTTGCTCGTAATGACCGAAAATTACGGAGGATTTGATGATGCCCGCGCGTTCCTCATCGGTGATCGGTCCTATCCTCGATTCAGGTGGCAGGATAAACGCTCGCTCAACCATGGCGGGACGGCCTTTCTCGTCCAGCAACGAAACGAGCGCCTCACCTACAGAGAGCTCACTGATCACCTTTTCGGTGTCCAGACCGGGATTCACCCGCATGGTTTGTGCAGCCGCCCGCACCGCCTTCTGATCGCGCGGCGTAAACGCGCGCAAGGCATGCTGCACGCGATTGCCGAGCTGTCCCAGAACGGTTTCAGGAACATCGAGAGGATTTTGTGTTACAAAATACACGCCCACTCCCTTGGATCGTATCAACCTCACGACCTGTTCTATTTTCTCCAGGAGAGGACGGGGCGCATCATTGAACAGCAGATGGGCTTCATCAAAGAAAAATATCAGCTTCGGTTTCTCAGGATCGCCTATTTCAGGAAGATGCTCGAACAACTCTGACAGTATCCACAGCAAAAAGGTGGAATACAATTTGGGAGCGTTCAGCAATTTGTCGGCTGCGAGGATGTTTATCATCCCCCGCCCCCTGCTGTCCACCTGCATCAGGTCATGAATATCGAGCATCGGCTCGCCGAACAGGATATCGCCGCCCTGCTGCTCGATCCCCAGAAGCGAACGCTGGATGGCACCGATCGAGGCGGCGGAAATGTTACCGTACTGCACCGTGAAGTCCTTCGCGTTGTCGCCGACAAACTGCAGCAGTGCGCGCAGATCCTTCGTGTCGAGCAGCAGAAGCCCGTTATCATCCGCAATCTTGAATACCAGTGTCAGTACGCCCTGCTGCGTTTCGTTCAGATTGAATAACCGGCCCAACAGCAGAGGGCCCATGTCGGATATGGTGGTTCGCACGGGATGTCCGGCTTTTCCGTAAATATCCCAAAACGTAACCGGATATGCAGTCCATTCAGGTTCTGGAAGGTGGAGTTGCGCAAGCCGCTCCTTCATTTTGACTGAAGCGGTACCGGGAAAGGAGAGCCCCGCCAGATCACCCTTTATGTCCGCCATGAATACGGGCACGCCGATCGACGAGAAGCGTTCTGCCAGTACCTGGAGCGTAACGGTCTTACCTGTGCCGGTCGCGCCCGTGATCAGGCCATGCCGGTTGGCGAAGCCAGGCAATAAACCAAGGGGATGGTCGGATTGCGCGATCAGCAACGGTTGTGCCATAGTGCCCTCATAAATGCGGCTTACAAACTCTGTATATCGGCTGTATGCGAACTGTATCAGTTTTTCCTTGCCTGCTCACCCCGCCCAGCCAGCGATCTCGAGCAACAGCAGCAGGATGAGCCATAGCACCAGGGTGCGCCAGATGAGACCGACGGTGCCCTGCAGAAAATCCATGTCGGCTTCTTCACCCACGCCTACCTCGGGGCGGTGATATGCACCGGTCTCTTCTCGCAGTGGATCTCCCAGGCGCACGCCAAGCGCACCTGCGCCACTGGCAAGAATGATTCCCTGGTTCTGATCCGCCCATGATGCCGCCTGCGCGCGCCAGCAATAAACCGCATCCTCGAAGTTGCCCGCAATGGCAAAGCTCAGCGCTGTTACCCTCGCGGGCAGCCAATCGATGACGTAAAACGCCTTTACCGCAAAAACACCAAAGCCATCCGGGCGCTCCCCCCAGGCGTCATTCAACAATTCCGCAAGACGGTAGAGCATGGGCCCGAGTGGCCCAGGCAGCAAGGTGAACCAGACGATGACGCCAAGCATGCTACGATGAGCATGGATCAACCCCAGCTCGATGGCAATCCGCGAAATATCCTCACTGCTGACACCATCCCCCTCCATCCCGTAGTATTCCTTCAAGAGATCGCGTGCAAGCGGTAAATCTTCGTTCCTGAGCGCCTCCTTTATTTCGGTCAGGGAATAGCTGAACTGGCGAAAGCCCGTGGTGAGATAAAGTATTGCCACATTCCACGCCCATGCCAGCAGCGGACTGACTCCATATAGTAAATAATAAACCAGGAGGGAGAGTATCAGGAAAGGTCCTGCCGCGGCTACCCAGGCAATGATGCCGTGCCGATGGATGCCGGTGTTGAAATGACGCTCCAGTAAATCGGCATAGGAGAGGAAAGAGGAAACGATACGCTTGCGCGTGCTGCCGGAGCGCCATTGATCCAGCAGAAGAGCGAAAATCAACGAAAGAAAATTCATTGCGAGAAAATCATGCTGCTTTCCTTCAAAGCAGTTTCAGGGATAAGCATTATTCAACCCAATGCGGACTTGAGAACCTTGCCCATCTCGGCAGGATTTCGCACGACTTTAATCCCGCACTCCTCCAGTACTGCAAGCTTTTCCTGCGCGGTTCCCCGGCCGCCCGAAATAACGGCGCCGGCGTGACCCATGCGCCTGCCCGGAGGCGCTGTCAAACCCGCGATATATCCTACCACTGGTTTATGCATATTCTCCTTGACCCAGCGGGCGCAATCCTCCTCATCGGTACCGCCGATTTCCCCCACCATTAAAACAGCATCGGTTTCATCATCTTCGTTGAACAGCTGCATCACATCCAGGTGCCTCAAGCCATTCACCGGGTCGCCGCCGGTACCGATGCATGTGGATTGACCCAATCCCTGCTCCATCAGTTGCGCCACCGCTTCGTAGGTGAGCGTCCCGGAACGAGAGACTACGCCGACGCGTCCCTTTCGATGAATGTAACCCGGCATGATGCCGATCTTGATCTCGTCGGGCGTAATGATGCCGGGACAGTTCGGTCCTGCCAGCCGCGTTTTTCGTCCTTCCATCCTGTGGCAGGTACGTATCATATCGCGCACGGGGATACCCTCGGTGATACAGATTACCAGATCCAGTTCCGCATCCACCGCTTCATCGATTGCGGCTGCGGCAAACGGCGGTGGTACATAGATTACAGAAACAGTGGCCCCTGTTGCCTGCTTTGCTTCCTCTACCGTGGCGAAAATCGGGATGCCGTCAAAATCCTCGCCCCCTTTCTTCGGATTGACTCCGGCAACAAAGCATTCTTTTCCATAAGCATAATCACGACACATCCGTGTGTGGAATTGTCCGGTCTTGCCGGTAATCCCCTGCGTCATGACACGAGTGTTACGGTCGATCAGGATCGACATACTGATTTCCCTCGTTTGCCGATTCTGTTCACGACCCGGTGGCCGGGATGGCGGCCGAGTCGGCCGAGGCGGCTGCGGTAACGGCCTTTTCCGCGGCATCCGCCATATTCCCGGCTGAAATGATGGCAAGACCTGATTCGGCCAGGATTTTTTTTCCAATATCCGCATTCGTACCTTCGAGACGGACCACCAGGGGAACATTCAGCCTCACTTCACGCGCTGCTGTCACTACTCCCTCCGCAATGACGTCGCATCTCATGATGCCACCAAATATATTGATCAGTATGGCTTGCAGTCTCGGATTGCGCAGCATCAGCTTGAATGCTTCCGTGACTTTTTCAGCGGTTGCGCCTCCCCCCACGTCGAGAAAATTGGCCGGGTTTCCTCCGTGGAGCTTGATGATATCCATGGTAGCCATCGCAAGACCGGCGCCATTTACCAGGCAACCTATGTTGCCATCGAGCGAAATGTAGGAAAGACCATATCTGGACGCCTCGATTTCCGCCGCATCTTCCTCGTCAAGATCACGCAAGTCGGCGATATCGGGGTGCCGGAACAGCGCGTTATCGTCAAAATTCATCTTCGCATCGAGCGCGACAATGCGATTTTCGGCAGTGAGTATCAGCGGATTGATTTCGACGAGCGATGCATCCGTGCTGTCGTAAGCGCGGTATAAATTCTGCAACAGCGCAGCTGTTTCCGCCACTGCCGCACCGGAAAAACCTATCCTGTTCGTGATATCTTCCGCTTCCGCAGCGGTCAGCCCCGCCTCCGGATCCATATCCACTTTGTGGATCTTTTCCGGATGATCGGCAGCGACCTGTTCGATATCCATCCCACCTTCGGCACTCGCCATCAGGCAGACACGGCGGCGGCCGCGGTCCACCACCAGCCCGATGTAAAACTCCTTCCTGATATCGAGGCCCTGCTCAATCAGCAGCCGTCGTACAACCTGGCCCTGCGGACCCGTCTGCGGCGTGACGAGTGTCATGCCGAGTATTTTCCCGGCAAATTGTTTCACCTCATCGAGCGATCTGGCGATCTTCACTCCGCCACCCTTCCCGCGTCCCCCTGCATGGATTTGGGCCTTGACCACCCATGTGCTTCCACCCAGTTTTTCAGCGGCTGCTACTGCTTCATCCACGCTGAAGCAGGGGTATCCGCGAGGTACGGGGATACCAAACTGATGCAGGATATGTTTGGCCTGGTATTCATGGATTTTCATGATACCTCCAACGACGTGAATAGGGAGTATAGCTCAATAGCTGTGCCAGCGTACGAGGATAGGAACAGAGGTCGGACATCCTGCTTCCCCGCCCGGTCGAGCGGCGGCCGTCCCTCTGGATTACGGATAACAACCGGCAATCGCTAATTGCCAGCAATTGCTGATACTGCCGATATTGCCACCTGCAACCGCAATCTACATATCCTCTACTTCACAGAGAATCACGGTGACATTGTCTTTTCCTCCAGCTTCCAAAGCTGCCGAGATCAGTCTCTCCAATTTTTGCTCAAGAGATTCCGCGGAAGCGAGCACAATTTCGATGTCCGCATTCTCAACCATGTCGGTCAATCCATCCGAACACGATAAAAAAATATCGTTGCCGAGCACGGCCCCTTGCATGATATCGCATGCCACCGACGAATCGGTTCCCACGACGCGCAGGAGAATGTTTTTTCGGGGGTGATGCTTTGCCTCCTCGGGCGTGAGCATGCCCCTATCCACCTGTGACTGTACCAGCGAATGGTCTTTAGTCAACTGCCGCAGCCTTCCGTCGCGCAGCAGATACACTCTGCTATCGCCCACGTGGCCGATAACATACCGCCCGCCGTCGAACACGAGAATATCTGCTGTGCATCCCATTCCTGCATCCGCGGGGTACTGGATGATGTGTTCGAGCATGCGCCCCTTTGCCGACTCGAATACGTGCTGAATGCGATCAGGAACGGCATCTTTCGGAGGCAAAGCCAGTTCGGAAAATGCGCTTCGCACCATATCGACAAAATATTGACTGGCGGCTTTACCGGCCGCCGCGCCACCCATTCCGTCTGCAAGTGCCAGGACTCGGGCCTGTGGTATGATCAGGTAACTATCCTCATTGTTATCCCGCCACAGCCCCACGTCGGTTGCACCGGCCGAATGTAAGCTGATCAAGTATAACCTCCTGTGGCTTGCGGCCGCTCGATATGCTCGATGTATGTATTTGCCAGCCTTGATCGCGCGTCTTCGGCCTGGAGCAGCGCATGTGACCGCGGATATCGGGGAGCATTGCATTGCAGGAAGAACGTCCTGCTGCCCGTACCAACTTAGGGGTCTTTGTATCCGCAATCTTTGTTTGTATCCGTTTACCTGGGAGAAAAGCATGCAAAGGGCCTTTTTACTGCTTACGACCGTTTGCGCAATGTTCGGTTCCTTGTCCCCGGTCGCTGCCGAACAGGGCAGCAATAGAGGGGTTACCTACCGACCCGATGTTACCTTTACCCTTCGCACAGACATCGGCGAGGGTAAACTGGTATTTATCGGTGAGGCGGGTGCGATCGCGGGCAAAATCAACCCCGACCTGGAGGTAAGCCCGGGCGCAGTGGTACAGATCAACCTGGTCAACGGCGACGGTGCGACGCATGACATCGCCATTCCCGAACTGGGCGCCAAATCGGATAATATCACGGCGAAAGGTGCTGCAACCTCGATGGTATTTCGAGCGACCCGTACTGGCACCTTTGAATACCTCTGCACATTACCTGGGCACAAGGCTGCCGGCATGTTCGGTCGTCTCATTGTCGGCAAGCTGCGCGAGGAGGCGAAAGGGTATGTAATCAACGTGGCCCAGGACCCGCGCTCGGTCGGGGAACCGGTGGGAACCCGTGCTTCAAAGCATTTGACCCTCGATCTCGAAGCGACCGAAATCGAAGGACAGTTCTCGGACAAGAGCATCTATAAATACTGGACCTTCAATAACAGAGTGCCTGGACCACTCCTGCGCGTAAAGGTAGGGGATACCATCATCGTCAATCTGCATAACAGCGCAAGCAGCACCAACATCCATTCGATAGATTTCCACGCCGTAACGGGGCCGGGTGGGGGAGCCGCTGTCACACAGGCGGCGCCGGGCGAGACGAAGAGCTTCACCTTCAAGACGCTTCACCCCGGACTGTTCGTCTACCATTGCGCAACTCCCATGGTTGCGCACCATATTGCGAACGGCATGGATGGCATGATTCTGGTCGAGCCCGAGGGAGGCCTGCCCAAGGTTGACAGGGAATTCTACGTAATGCAGGGTGAGCTCTACACCACCCACTCCCACAATGCGCGAGGTCTGCAGGAGTTTTCGCTGGAAAATCTGCTCGCGGAGAATCCCCAGCACCTGATGTTCAATGGCACCATGGATGCGCTTACGAAAACGTACACCATGGAGGCGAACACGGGCGATAACATTCGCATCTATTTCGGCGTGGGCGGTCCCAACCTCGCCTCCAGCTTCCACATCATCGGGGAAGTCTTCGATAAGGTGTACGACCAGGCTTCATTGACCAGTCCGCCACTGGCAGATGTGCAAACGACGCTCGTCCCGCCGGGTGGCGCCACCATTGTGGAATTCAAGGTCGATTATCCAGGCCGCTATATTCTGGTTGATCACGCGCTATCGCGTATGGAGAAAGGATTAGCGGGCTATCTCACGGTGCGTGGCGAGGCAAACCCGGAAATATTCAAGCCATAAAGAATTGAAAAAATCAGAGGCGATTTCTCAGGAAACGATCGCCTCTGATCCTTTATATTATTGTCGGTCCGGCTGCTTATACGGTTTCTTGTTCATTACTTCCTGATCTCTGTATTCCTGCTTCACTCCCTCCGGTAAATCCTTTGGCATCTTATTGCGCGTGATCTCAGAGGTTGAGCTGGGCGCATTCTTGTCGACGTCCTTCTTGCTCGTGTCTTGATAAGATTTGTCCATTGCTCCCTTGTCCGAATCATGCGATCCGGCAAACGCGCTGAAGCTGCAAACCGCCGTGAAGGACGCCAGAACAGCTATCGATGTGAGTTTATTCATGTCGAGCTCCTGTAAGTAAATGGATGGGCAGATGAAATAACACAAGTGTTTCGGTGACGAATACAGGTAATGCTTTCTAACATTGAATCCTCCAAGCGGGAAGCCGGCAAATTTTCACCGGCCTGCAATACGCTTGCAGGGACAATATATATACTCCTTTCTCTGAAACTATCGGTGCGCTAACGCACCCTCGGTTACAGACCCGCTCAGAAGACCGCGAGCGAGGACAGCCCATCGGCAACAGAAACGGTATACGAAAACTGGAAGGAGCGCGCTCATCCATCCTCCGTATACCCCATGCCTTCAACAGGAAGATGTTGTACTTCCGTACGATGTACTTCAGGCCAATGGTAATTGACCTTGAACTCTATAAGATGAAGGCGTGTTAACAAAGCAGGGGGAAAAAATGAAACTGAGTGATGGGGAGAAACTGATTCTATTAATGCTGAGCGAGGTCTTCGAAAAACTTAAGGTGGAGGGCAGTATTGACCCGGCGCTTGTGAAAAATGCTATTTTCCACGATCACCCCTGGGCATTGAAATGGGAATACGAACGGGTTTCAACGTTATCCGGAAAAAATAATCTGCCCGGAAGCCAGGTAGTCGATATCCTCAATATGTGGACTCTCATAGAGTAGGATTCAAGCCCGGGGAAACATCAGTTATAAATTTAGCTCTTTATCTTCCTGGGGCCATCGATTATGCAAACCCGCTACCCGTTTTTTTGCCAGCAAAAACCCTTATCCGGCCCGCTCTCGCTGGATTTTTGTCTGGATTGAACTCACATTTTTTACGAAAACATTATAGAAATATAGGAACTTTTTACTTTGAGCCCGCATCAAATATCATGCGGGCAGGCGTTGTTTTTTGTCCGCTTGTGAAGGTATTGGTGACCTGACTTCATCCAGTTGGTCATCAAGTTGATCGTATTTTTTAGCATGTCATCTTGATTCTGAAAGGGGGTTATCATGGAAATGGCAATTCTCGTAGTAGGTATAGGTGCTGTTGCTCTCTGGTATTTCAAAACCAAGGAAGGACGCAGAGAAAAATAATACTGATCCACAATACTAGAACTCAAAGTTCACTCAAATCAATCAGCCGATGCTCAAGCTCAAGAAGCAAGAGCATCGGCTTCTTGTAACGAACTTCACAGGAAAAAGAGAAATAACCGCAACCTGCTTCGGCAGGTTTTTTATTGCCCCCACATTCTTCAATCAAGTTTTTTCAGCTTGCGTTAACTATTTAACGGTAATGTTTTATTCGCACGGTTAAACTTCCTACTCGTTTCCCTCCTCCCAAAAACAGGGAAACGAATTCAATGCAACTCCCCTAGGCCCGGTTCACGCCGGGCTTTTTTTGCAGTCTTAAAAGAGAATCAATCCGTGGAATAGCAAGGCGATTGTCTAAACTTTGTTGATGGAAAAATACCTGAATTGCTGTCCTCTCAAGTAAAGAGGTAGCTTTCTTTGCAGTTTCCTATTTGAGTCTATACGTAGACTTGTACGTAACTGCATTTCTAGCCTACGTTCGGAATCAGCCCAGTTTTAAAGAGGTACTACTCCTTAATCGGACTAAATTCAAACAGCTTGTTCTTGCCAAATGGCGGCATCGGCTCGCGGTTGATTTTTATTTCTATCAGAGTTGTCGTAAACGGGAAGAAGAAGCTGGTCTCAGAGCCGGGTAGCAAATTGGTCATGTCAATGACAGCGTCCCATTTGCCGTCGGGCGTCCTTGTCCGTGTGTCCGGGTCGATTCGCTCACTGCCATAGCCATAGTACCCGATGAGTTCCGATCCTGACGACGCGATCAGTCTTGCTTTCAGCGACTTCATATTTGCCCAATCAAACTTATTAAGATTGACGTGAAAGCACCGCAAGCTCTTGTCGCTGCTGTAAGCGTGGGTATCCAGGTCGAATTGAACGATGTCTTTCCCATTTTCCGCAAACACGTCCATGTGATAATCTGATACAGGATCCTTTCGCTCATCAACGACGCGAACGACGAATTGCTGCCATTTCTCCGTATCCTGTTTTGTTTCGCCGGTCATATTCTCGGTTTTTTCGAGCCACTGATCGAATGCATTCGCGCTGTCTACATTCAACGCGCTCTTGACCAGATCAATGAGAACGGGACTCGGTTTCGAGATGATTGTGTGATGATTAAGACCTCTGATCGGGATCAATGGTATATCGAGTGAGGGCCATTGTTCTATGCAAGTTCTCGGACCCTCTTTGCCCGGCTCTACAGTTAGATCCATAGTGATCTTACGCGAGTTCAACGCACATCCAGCTAGCCTGACTGTACCGTCAGTACCAGGCTCGTTCACAAAGCTTTTCGGGCCTGTGTACTGAGAGGTACCGCAGAACACGAACACATAGGGCGTCTCTGTACCGCAGCCGTAAAAGTCCTTGCCGCCTACCATATCCTGATGAGCGAGATCCCATGTAAAGCGGCTACCCAGTTCCAACCCATCAAGCACCAGATCGCCCGCCTCAAGAAAATCCGGCCCAAACTCTCTTTCCCCCTTGAATATGGCGCCGAGCCAACTGCGCCCTTTATGTGCAAGGGGAGAGCCGAAGGTTGCAGGCGCAAGGCCGATCAAATGTTTGAGTCGACTACGACGCGTGGCATAAGCAGCCAGCCACGCGCGGATTACAAGCATGCCAGTCGAATGAACGATCGCATCGAACGGGGCCTCTGCACCCAGGCCAGCCTCGAACCTCAGTGCGCGGTCGAATCCCTCGGCGATGTCCTTGATGGTGACTTCGTTGGTCAAGGTACGATAATTACACGTATGGATGGGTATAACCTCACGCCTGGAATCAGTCAGTTCTTTAACCCAAGACTTAAAAGAGTCACCTTTATCAGAGTATCCGTGGATCAAAACAATTGGATTTCCCATTTTACTCTCCCTGTCAACTGTGGCGCCGAATGCTCCACCTGGAGCATCTCCTCTTAAAAATGCTTTCCGCCTGATCCAACGCATGTCTCCCATTACCCGAAGGTTTCTTGCACGCGAGCAAATCACAAATGATCAAGCTCCCCTCACAAAGCTGTCGCAAGATAATCGATCAGGTACAAGAGGCCAGTGCCTCCCGTTGACACCGCGATAGCTAGCACCGGGTACTTATAGAAGGGCAAAAAAGCACCCTCGTGATTGTCTCGGATTTCCTGGATTAATTTATCAATCTGTCGTCTTTTTTTGTCCTTGGTCCGATGGTCATTGCACTGCCAGGAGAGTTCGTCGAGCTTCATCTGGAGTTGCTCGATAGCCTTGCATTTTGCTTTTTCAGCAGATGACCGAAGTGCTACAAAAATGCCAGCCGCATACGCTCCGATAATGCTGTAAACGATTACAAGCGTATTCGGCAAGTCGAAATTATCCATATAGGGATAGCGGCTCAAGCCTATAAGGAACAAGATGATAAATGGGAAGCAGAGCAGTTTACTGATAACCGCCGTTCGCTTTGCGATCAACTCGATGCACAGCAATTCGTTCAAATATGCCTTATCCACGCCACGCTTGATTGACTCATCTCGTATTTGATCGTTATCGCCCCAAGGGAATTTCTTTTCGCAGAGAATCTTTATCAACCAGCGGCAGAGCCTGGTTATATCTATTACATATAGCGTCAACAGGAGCATCGCGGCCACGCTGGAGTATGCGATGAATCTGTAAATATCGAAGCAGGCGGGACCTCGACAAGGAATCGTCGGAAACCCAAGTTTCCAGAATAATAACCCCAGGAAGACTACAAATAGGAAAAATTGGGGCAAGATGCGCCACAAACTATAGCTTAGTCGTCCAAGTGCTCTATACTCCTGCCAAAGCTTGACAACATCATTTTCACACCGCGTATTGTGAGACCAGCGAGGAATCGAAAACCATCGAGCTTCGAAGAGTAAAAGGGCTGTTCTGAGGTAGAAAGGATGACTCTTTTTGGTTTTTTTTATCCCGTTTTCTGATGGACGAAGAAATTCTTCGCTCAATTTTTCATCATTTTTTTTGAGCATCCAGCATGAATAATAATAAAAGCACAAACACAGGCTAATCGCCAGTAGGTGAACCGCCACCGTTGGCCACACACTGACCCCTTCTATCAATACAAACGGCTCGCCTTCCCATCCATCACTTCTTGCCCTCTGCAGCACTAAAAAGAAAATGAAGACGAAAATGCCAAGCACTACGTACCAGAAGGCATTGTTGCGACGAAATCGAAAAACATACCCAACCTCGCTACTGATCATCCTCGCGCAAAGGCCAAGAGATATGATTAGGAGACTTGCCCATATGACCGTTTCTATCTCGACGAGCGGCCGCAACTTTCCATTATCAAGATCGGGACGCGTCGGATGAATGCTCTTGAACTCCCCCTTCGACAACATCCGCTCGTCGCTGATATCGATCGCCCCGTATCGTCCAATTTCAAATAATTTAGGCTTTACATCCGTGGAAAAACATCTCGACGGTTCGTCTGTAGGAGAACACGTCGGCTTTTTTTCGGTGGCGGTTGAATTTAGTTCGAAGGGCGGCTGCGCAAAGGGACCAGGAGCGATATGTAAGTGCCCTAAAGCGCGCAAAACCGAATAAAACAGCGACGTCTGGGAATTATCGCGGAAGGGAGGAATAGAGCTTTGGATTTCGGGATGAAGTTGCAATCCGAAGTGTGTAGCAACTATCAAATTGCGGGCCCACTGCCACTGGGCCGGATGAATAAGCCTCGCGTCCAGGTCCATTGTAAAGAAAATCGCTCGTGGAAATTTTTTCCTGAGAGCCTGGAGAATGAGAAGTTTGTCATACACATCGCCCCCGAGTACACCGATAGCCTTGAATTCCTTTTTGCGATTGTCCTCGGCTAGTTTGACAAATCTGGCTAACACATTCCGGGTTTTGAAGTCTGCATCTTCCGCATCGGGGGGCACCGTTTGTTTATCGTTCTCGTTCAACTTCAGTTCTGTCGCCAATCTTTGCAAATAATCCAACTGGTCACGACCTTCCGCTACTTCCATCGCACGCTGGATTCTCTCTTCCTTGTCGTCTGTTTTGTCCTTGGGCCGAGCTTCGTCCGTATCCTTCCCCTCTTTTTTAGGAGGCAGTTCGCCGTCGAGCCCGGCAAGATAGGAGTAGCGAACGACCCATGGCGGCCAATCGTCTTTGCGTAACCTATCGATATTATCCTTTAGCTTTTTCTCATCAACTTTCCAAACACCATTCTTCTTCGCCTTGTTTTCCGCCATATTCTCGGCGACTGCCACAAAAGTACGTGGCAGGGCGCGTCCATAAAGGGTATCCCATTCGGAAATCAGTGCAACGATAGGTTGAGTGCATATTTTGCGGGATGCATCAGGAACCGGGCAAACATCCACTTCACGAAGCTTCAGTTCCTTCACTAACTGCTCTGCTAGCACTGCGTCAGTTCCGATTGTCCTGAACAAAGAGATTTGAGCGAGCCCAAACAAACTTTCTACAGCCATCATCCCATATGGTTGGTCCGGCGGTTCGTCTAGCAAAAAAGTATCCTGGGCAGTGGGCCAATAGGAATAGATGCTGATACCCTCTAATTTTCGTAAAGCTGTTATAGCGCGAGAAAATTTATATTCCTTCTGCAATCGATGGACATCTTGCACAGGCATAGGACAGACGGGAGTGAAATTGTGCGGTGCTCTCCGGCGAATTTGCAATGCTGCTGCAGAATATTCCCACTCCTCTTGATAACCTTGCAATTCTTTCAGCATGGCGCTAAGCGTGCCGGAGAATCTTGGCCCCAGTATCGTATAGGATGATGATGCACCACCGAGAACGTGCCTCAACTCTTTAATGAAGTTATTCGTAAACTCAAGCGGCCTTGACCCGGAATCCTGGTCTTTGAGCCAGAGAATCAGAACATCCTGTGGTTGCGAAATGTTGATTTTTGACTTGTTTGGCTTAAACCACTCCACTGGGATTGTCACGCGGCTGGATCCTGATCTCCGCTCGAAATACCTTATATATTCCCCGGATTCAGGCATGTAACCTGCCGCACCCAGAGCTGACACTACTGCATAGCGATCTTTCAGTCTTGACTCGACTCCGCTTGCATAAGGATTGCCATCTACAAAAATAGTTAATACACGAAAATTCGAGGGACCTCCTACTGTTTTGATATGACCAATAAGGTCCTTGAACGACAGCTTCTGAGTTTTTTCATCAATGGATTGGAGGGATGGATCGTTTTTTAGCTGCTCCAACCTATTTGATCGATGTGTTTTAACAGCCTCGAATGGGTCTTGCCAGAGACGCGATTGAACTTGATCTCGATTGCCTGCTTTTCGTTCCGCTTGCTGATCGATCGGGCGAGAGGTTTTGAGCGGATTTTGATAAACTATAAGGCCGCTGACGACAGCCACCAGCGCTAGCATCCCGGCGAGAGGCAGATTGAATTTATGATCGTCTTGTTCCGCCATTTGCTAACCCCATTCTCTGGCACTCTTCCCAAGCCCCTCAACGCCGAGAAACTGCTCCTGCCGATAGCTCGTCAATGTCGTTCAGACATCTACCCCGAACAGATCTTCGCAACTCTATATAAAAGGCCGGAGAAACAGTGAGATAGGCGTATACTCGCCTCCTAACGATAGAACCCCTTTATTCAGCTTTAACTGCTACCTCTATATTTCCATACTAGACCATAAGGGAATATTTGCTCTAACTTGAATGCCCAGTAAGGCTGCTGCGTCTGAGACCCAAAAGCAATGCATGCTGTCATGCATGCTTTTTTGAAACGTACACTCGGTCATCCTCCTGCAGTTGCGCTTCGCTTCGTTCGCTGTGATCAACTTACAGCGGGACTTGCACCCGCAAGAATGCGCCCTGCCGGACGCACAAAAGAAAAAGGCTTACGGTTTTATCCGTAAGCCTTTGTTTTACTGGTGGGTCTGGTTGGACTCGAACCAACGACCAAGGGATTATGAGTCCCCTGCTCTAACCGACTGAGCTACAGACCCTCTTACAACTTTAAAACTTTAACCTGGAACTGTATTGAACTGGCACTGAAGGCTGGTCAGCCTTCAGTATCCAGGAAGCTGCGCAGGCGCTCGGAACGGGACGGATGGCGCAGCTTGCGCAGCGCCTTGGCCTCGATCTGGCGGATGCGTTCGCGCGTTACGTCGAATTGTTTGCCGACTTCTTCCAGCGTGTGGTCCGTATTCATTTCGATGCCGAAACGCATGCGCAGCACTTTTGCTTCGCGCGGTGTCAGCGAATCCAGTATATCTTTCGTAACATCGCGCAGGCTGGCATAAACCGCCGCATCCGCAGGCGCCATGGTGGCTGAATCCTCGATGAAATCCCCGAGATGAGAATCTTCGTCGTCTCCGATCGGGGTCTCCATGGAAATCGGTTCCTTGGAAATCTTGAGGATTTTACGAATCTTCTCTTCCGGCATTTCCATTTTCTGTGCGAGGACGGCGGGCTCCGGCTCCTGTCCGGTTTCCTGCAGGATCTGGCGGGAAATGCGGTTCATCTTGTTGATCGTTTCGATCATATGCACCGGGATACGGATGGTACGCGCCTGATCCGCGATGGAACGTGTGATGGCCTGACGAATCCACCAGGTTGCGTAGGTAGAAAACTTGTATCCGCGCCGGTATTCGAATTTATCCACCGCCTTCATCAGGCCGATGTTGCCTTCCTGAATGAGATCGAGGAACTGCAATCCCCGATTGGTGTATTTTTTGGCGATGGAAATCACCAGTCGCAAATTCGCTTCGGTCATTTCACGTTTGGCGCGGCGCGCCTTCGCCTCGCCCGTGGACATGCGACGGTTGATTTCCTTGAGTTCCTTCAAGGGAATACCTACCTGCTTTTGCAGTGCCAGCAGGTTCTGTTGCTGTTCCACGATCTCGGGACGATAACGTTCCAGCGTCGCGCTGTAGGGTTTGCCGAGCGCAATCTCCTCATCCACCCAGTTCAGGTTGCTCTCGTTACCGGGGAAGGTCTTGATGAAGTGGTTACGCGTCATTCCCACCTTGCTTACGCAAAGCTCCATTATTTTTCGCTCGTAACCGCGCATTTCATCCACCAGCGCGCGTTGCGTATCGCACAGCCGCTCAACCATTTTGGCAGAGAAACGGATAGCCATCAGCTCGGATGAAATCTGCTCCTGGATGTCTTTATAGGCTTTGTTGCCCGACCCTTTCCTTTCGAGCACTTTCTGCATTTCGTCATAAGCCTTTTGAATCACTTCAAAACGCTCCAGCGCGTCATTTTTCAGCTTGAGGAGGTTGGCATTTGCAACTGCGGTGACATCGTCGTCTTCTCCTGCGTCCGAGTTCAATTCCTGTTCAAGGGATTCATCGGAAATCTCTTCGCTGATAATTTCTTCCGTGCTGGGATCGAGCAGCCCATCCACCAGCTCATCGACACGCATCTCGTCTTTCGACACTCTATCG
Source organism: Nitrosospira sp. TNL300 (assembly GCF_055385915.1). Taxonomy (NCBI): domain Bacteria; kingdom Pseudomonadati; phylum Pseudomonadota; class Betaproteobacteria; order Nitrosomonadales; family Nitrosomonadaceae; genus Nitrosospira; species Nitrosospira sp. TNL300. Next base: position 2,329,495 of record NZ_AP041005.1, read on the forward strand.
GCGAGTTCGAGAATTCCGGCTATGGTTGTCGGACAGGCGGAAATCGCCTGGATCATGTGCTTCAAACCGTCCTCGATACGTTTTGCGATTTCGATTTCGCTCTCACGCGTCAGCAGTTCCACCGAGCCCATTTCGCGCATATACATCCGGACAGGGTCGGTGGTGCGCCCGAACTCCGAATCCACAGTGGAAAGCGCGGCTTCCGCTTCTTCCACCACATCCTCATCGGCCACGGTAGGGGCAGTTTCAGACATGAGCAGCGTTTCTGCGTCGGGCGCTTCGTCATAAACGGAAATCCCGACGTCATTGATCATGCTGATGATATTCTCGATCTGCTCCGCGTCGAGCATGTCGTCGGGAAGATGATCATTGATTTCGGCATAAGTGAGATAGCCGCGCTCCTTGCCCTGCACGATCAGGTTCTTGAGACGCAGGCGACGCGCCTCGAGCTCCTGCGAGGGTGTGGCTTTTTCCGGATCCCTGGCCTGGGAGTTTTTTCCTTCCCTGGCTGCCTTTGATCTTGCGATCTTGCCATTGGCGAGGACAGGTTCTTTTGCCGCCATCACTGCCTTCGCAATCTCGGTCACCTGCTCTGGAGCTTTAGCCATTGAATCTGTTTCCGTTTCACTGTCATTTTCGAACATCTCTTCATCCACCCTCGTCAGTTCTTTTGCTGCCGCTTCTTTCGCTTGCGCTCTCAACAGCTTCTTCATATCTTCAGATTCCTTGATTGCCATCCGAACCTCGCCCTCAGGTTGACCCGAAACTTCGGCAGACACAGCCGTCTTTGCTTTTACCGCTGTTTGGACTTGTGCCCGGGTTTGACCACGTTCTTTTCCGAGTTCTTTCCGTTGAAAAGTAAAATTTTTCCATTATATCAGAACATGTTCGCATTCATGCCACAGCTGGCAGTTCTGCTTCACGGCATCGCCATCCGCTGAAGCTCCTGCCTTTCCTCAAGGGTAAGGGCGCTCAGGGATTTATTGTGCAGCACTGCCATGCGTTGCTTGCGTTTCATCTCATGTAATCGCGCCATCGCTCCGGCAAATTCCGCTTCCAGGTCGATCTCACCGTCCCAGGCAAGTGTTTTGCTTGCCGCCTGTTCAAGGAGCGCCCGATGAGGACTATCGCGAAAATAAACAACCATCAAAGGTATCGACGTACCTTCTCCCATGTGGGGGTGGGCGTCGATAAATTCAACGAGCGCGGCCAGCGCTGCTACTTCTTTCTCATATTTCTGGTCATATGCAAGCAGTTCCCTGTCCAGCTTCTGGATATAGGCAGGGTGGTACAACAATACCTGGAGCAGCCATTGGTAGGGAGAAACAGGCTTCGGACGGGAAGGCTTTTCGCGGACCGGAAAAGCGGTAACCCGTCTGATCTTCAAAATACCCTCCAACTCCCGCTCGCTCAGACCACTGATCTCCGTCAATCGCTTCACCAGCATTAATGCAAGCCCTGGTGCGGTGATTCGCGCCAGCAAGGGTTTGACATCCTGCACCAGCTTGGCACGCCCCTCGCTACTTTTGAGGTCGGCTCGCGCCGACAGTTCCCTGAAAAGAAAAACAGATAGGGGCAATGTTTGCTCAAGCAGTTTTTCGAAGGCGCTCCTGCCATGGTTGCGGATGTAACTGTCAGGATCCTCCCCCTCTGGCAGAAAAAGAAAACTGATGCTCTTGCCGTCGGCAAGCTGTGCGAGGCTGTCCTCCAGGGCGCGCCAGGCCGCTTTTTTTCCAGCACTGTCTGCATCAAAGCAAAAGACGATATTATCGGTCTGCCGCAGCAGCTTCTGGATATGGTAAGGCGTGGTGGCAGTGCCCAGGGTAGCCACCGCGTATTCGATTCCATGCTGGGAAAGAGCCACTACATCCATGTAGCCTTCCACTACGATAACCTTTCCCGCTTCCCGGATCGCACGCCGGGCGCCAAAGAGGTTGTAGAGTTCGCGGCCTTTCTGGAATAGAGGCGTTTCCGGGGAATTGAGATACTTGGGCTCCCCCTTCTCCAGCACTCTGCCACCGAATCCGACAATCATTCCTTTGAGATTGACGATGGGAAACATGATGCGATCGCGAAACCGGTCATAACACTTGCCCCCGTCGCCCTCGACCATCAACCCGGCCTGTACCAGCAGGCGTTTCCTGGCATTCTCCGGCTGCCCGGAGAATGGAACGTGCAGGTTCTGCCAGCCTGCGGGAGCATATCCGATGCCAAAACGCGCAGCGGTTGCGCCCGTCAGGCCGCGCTGCTTCAGATAGTCGATCGCATTTTTCGAAAGCTTGAGTTGCTCCCGGTAAAAACGCGCGGCAACCTTCATTGCCTCAAGCAACGCACCCGGGGAGTGTTCTGTTCCTTCTGTTCCCTCTGTTCCTTGCGGCTTTGCCTGTGCAGAATCCGATTGGGGCCCTGATCCCGTTTCAGCTTGTTGCACGGGGACCTGGAGCCCGACTCGGGCCGCAAGCTCATTCACAGCTTCCACGAAGTGCATGCCGCCGTACTCCATCACGAAACCAATGGCATTACCGTGGGCGCCGCAACCGAAACAATGATAAAACTGCTTAGTGGGGCTTACCGTGAAGGAGGGGGTTTTTTCACTATGAAATGGGCAGCAGGCGCTGTAGTTCGCGCCTGCTCTCCTGAGGGGCACGTCGCGCTCGATGACATCGACAATGTCTGTCCGGTCGAGCAGTTCCTGAATGAATGATTGTGAAATCATTTATGACAGATCAGGCAAGCATATGGAGAGTGGAACGCGGGCAGAAAACTCACTTGTGAGAGAAGAGCACCCTACCTTTGATACACGCAGTACCTGCAATTGAAGTCCGCTACCTCAATGAGGCCGCAAGCGACGTGTCAGACGGCGAGTCTGGTCTTGACCAGAGCAGATACCTTGCTCATATCCGCCCGCCCGGAAAGCCTGGGCTTGAGCAGCGCCATTACCCGCCCCATATCCTGTTGTCCCCTGGCGCCGGCAGTGGAAATCGCTTCAGCGACAGCACATTCCACCTCGGTATCGCTCAATGCCTGAGGCATGTAGGATTGCAGCACCTCCATTTCATACTTCTCTGCATCCGCGAGATCCTGCCGGTGTGCTGCTTCATATTGGACAATGGAGTCTCTGCGCTGCTTGAGCATTTTTTCGATAACGGCAACGACGGCCGCATCATCCAGCTCTTTGCGCTCATCCACCTCACGCTGCTTTATCGCAGCCTGCAACAGCCGGATGGCATCACGGCGCCGCGCATCACCCGCTCGCATCGCGGCTTTCATATCTTCGGTTATTTGCTGTTTCAGACTCACGGCGGCCGAACGGAATTTACAGAGATTTACGGATAACTGCTTATTTTTCGACTGACTTGAACTAGTAAAGTTTCGGTGGAAGCAACTGGCTGCGCAGGCGCTTGTAGGTACGTTTTACTGCTGCTGCCAGCTTCCGCTTGCGCTCAGCGGTCGGTTTTTCGTAAAATTCCCTGGCACGCAATTCCGTAAGCAGGCCTGTTTTCTCTATCGTGCGCTTAAAGCGGCGCATGGCGACTTCAAAGGGCTCGTTTTCCTTGACTTTAATAGTGGTCATGAAGATGTGGTTCCTTTCCTGAAAATGTTGATCAATAAAAAGTGATGACTCGTCTTCGTCTAAATATAGACAGCCCGCTATTATATAACAAGTAACAATCCCTAAAAACTCCTGTAAAGAGTCTGATTCTCTCTGCCTCAATTGCTCGTACTCGGTATTGAAACCTCCTGCGACGAAACGGGTGTCGCGCTTTATCAAACCCGGCAGGGTTTACTGAGCCATGCGCTATATTCCCAAACCGAAATGCACGGGGAATATGGCGGAGTGGTTCCGGAACTCGCCTCCCGCGACCACATCAGGCGATTGCTGCCCCTCCTCCGGCAGATATTTGCCGAAGCCGGCCTCACACTGCAAGATCTGGATGCCATCGCATACACTCGAGGTCCGGGGCTCGCAGGCGCTTTGCTCGTAGGCGCAAGCGTGGCAGCCGCGCTTGGCTTTGCGCTCAAAGTTCCCGTGCTCGGGATTCACCACCTCGAAGGCCATCTTTTATCTCCTCTGCTCTCCGACCCTGCCCCTGCTTTTCCATTCGTAGCGCTGCTCGTATCGGGCGGCCATACGCAGTTGATGGAAGTGACCGGCCTGGGGCAATACCGATTGCTTGGCGAAACTGTGGATGATGCGGCAGGAGAAGCCTTCGACAAGACAGCCAAGCTGCTCGGGCTGGGTTATCCAGGGGGCCCCGCGCTTTCCCGGCTGGCGGATGAATTTTCCCGGACAGGCCAATCCGTGCGCTTCGAGCTTCCACGCCCCATGCTCCACAGCGGCGATTTCAATTTCAGCTTCAGTGGCCTCAAAACAGCCGTGTTGACACTGGTGAACAAACACGAGATGACACCGCAGACTCGGGGCGCGATCGCACAGGCTTTCCAGGAGGCGGCGGTCGAAGTGCTGACCGAGAAATCGCTTGCGGCACTTGCAAAAACGGGGCTTACCCAACTGGTGGTGGCCGGCGGGGTGGGAGCAAACCGCCAGTTGAGGAGCAATCTCGACCGCAGGGCGGAAACGATTGGCGCTACGGTATATTATCCCAAACTCGAATTCTGCACCGACAACGGCGCGATGATCGCATTTGCAGGGGCGATGCGTATGGAATCTGGCTTGGAATCTGGAGAAGCCGGGAGTTTAAAGCCCGGCAGGTTTACGATAAACGCCCGCTGGGATCTGGAAATGCAGGAAACCGGCCAGGATGCATAAGATTCCATCGGTTTTCGCACTTGTTCTGCTCTCCGGACAATAGCCGGGAGGGTGGGTTGCGCAGCATCCTCAAGAGGTGTTGCGCTTGCCAATACGCGATTCCCTGCCCGCGATCAGGCCGGCGATATTTGACTTATGTCGCCAGATAAGCAGCAGGGACATGATGAAAACAACAAGGGTGCGCGCTTCGAAGCCAAGAAAAAATAAGGCATAGAATGGCGCCAGGCCTGCTGCCGCTATTGCCGCCAGCGATGAAAAACGCCAGATCACCGCTACTGCGAGCCAGATTGTGACCGCAAGCAATCCCATCCAGGGATTGAATCCCAGCAGTATTCCCAGCGCGGTTGCCACTCCCTTCCCACCCCTGAAATGCAGAAACACGGGAAACAGGTGGCCTAGAAAAACCGCCAGGGCCGCTACCGCAACTGCCTCGTTACCCAGGTTCAAAAAGGGTGCATAATACTCCGCCAGCGCGACTGCAAGCCAGCCTTTGCCTGCATCCCCCAGCAATGTAAATATCGCTGCGGATTTTTTCCCGGATCGAAGGACGTTCGTGGCGCCGGGATTGCCTGAGCCATACGTGCGCGGATCAGGCAGATGAAAGAACCGGCTCGCCAGCACACCAAAGGAAATCGAGCCCAGCAAATATGCTGCCAGAACCAAAGCTATCAGCGTCATCTTTGCAAATAGAATAAAATCCCCTGCTGATTCTACTTGAAAAACAGCTTCGGCAATGTTGCTCGCCGGTGCTTTAATGCTTAACAATGGACATCATCTTCCTGCACGAACTCAAAGTTAAAACGCTGATTGGAATTTACCCGTGGGAACTCAAAGTTGCGCAGACGATCCAGCTCGATCTGGAGATCGCGTTGCCTGCAAGCCGGGCCTGTCAGACCGATAATTTCGAGGACGCGCTGGATTATGCCCTTGTTGTGCAGCGCATTCACGAGATCCTTTCCGAAAGGCATTTTTCCCTGCTTGAAGCCTTGGCCGAGCACATCGCGCAGGCCATCCTGCTCGAATTCAAATCACCGTGGATCAAGGTAAGCGTGGCGAAACTCAGCGCGATTCGCGGTGTAAAAAAAGTGGGCGTGCGCATCGAACGCGCATCATGCGGCGGTTAAGTGCCTCGGAACCCAGCTCAAACCAATAATGACGTGCTTTGAACGTCATACCGGCGAAAGCCGGTATGACGTTTGTATGTTGCTCGCCGAATCAATAAGACATCAGCCCGCCGCGAGCGCCGCCTCTATTTCGGTAAAGGTCCTGGCAATTTCCACTGAAGGAATGATAGTCCCGAGCTGCTTTTCGATTTGCGTCAGAGAAAAAATTCCGCAAACTAAGGGTTTGCCATCCACCCCGTTCTCTATTACCCAGGCGTGCTGGCGGCCGGTGTCACACAGGTTGGCGATGATATTTCCAACTCTTGCATGCTGGATTTCTGACATGTGAATCGCTTCCAGCCGATCCAAAGGGGTCATGATGTCGGAAACAAGAATCTCATTGTGCTTGACACGCCTTTCCTGAATGAAACGCAGTGGTTTTTCCCCCAGAATATCGGTCGCCGTGATAATGCCTGCGAGAAGCTTGTCCCCATTCAACACAAGCAGAGATCGTATTCCGCGCAGCATCATATAGGCATTAGCCGACTCCATGGTCACATCCGGCTCGATTACAGCGGCCGGAATATGCCGTAAGTCGGTCATTACGACGAGCGCGGGTGATGTCAGAGTTACCGGTTCAGGCTGGGCTGGCGTTGCCACCCGTACAGCGCCCGTGAGACGCTGCACCGGGAGGAGATGATAATCGGACATAACGATATCCTCCACGTTAGAGAGGGAATACGCTTGAAATCAGTGAAATCGAATTCAAGCATTCCCCTAAATCTAACTCTACGCCCACCTTCACAAAGGGTCAATGCGACTTTTTGTAACGTCGGAATATAGCAAACCGCAAAAAGAGCCTCTCATCACGTCAGACGCGCTGCCTGCCCGCCAGCCTTTCATCCATTTCATTTGGAGTACAAGTTACCCGCGCTTTCCGGCAGAAAAAATCTGTCGCGGGCGCAAAAACCGTCAACGCCTGCTCGATCCGACCTTATGTGGGAAAGCGAACAGAGGCGCGTAGCCAAACTGTAGAAGATTGCCCTCACGCTTATCGCAGGGATAGCTCCGACTGATCTGTTCCATTTGCGATTTGCGGCAGGCTCGATTAGAACGTTCAGTAATTGCTACTCTATCCGACAGTTTCTTTCGTGGACGACAGTTTCTTTCATGGAGAACGGCATATGAAAAACGCATACAGGGGCTTCGATCTCAATACTGCCGAATTTGATAATTGGCTTGAACCTGCCACCACCAGGATGGTAAAGCATGCAAAATCAAATAAAAACAAACTCTGGGGTGACTTCGAGGGTAGCCGGATAAACCGAAAGAAAAAGCGCGAGGCCAGATCCGACTTGTGGGCGAAATAGATAGCGATTTTTTCCTGAATCAGCAAGCCCTTCGACAGATTCTGAGCACAGGCTTCACCTCCCTCAGAAATTGTCGAAGTGACTGACATCCCTGATATCTTCGATATCCTTGTTCAGCCGGCTCAGCATCTCCACTGGTTCAGTCGCCTGGGTAACAGGTCTGCCAATAACAAGATAATCCGATCCGTTTTCAATCGCCTGGCGAGGGGTTGATATTCTCCGCTGTTCGTCCGGAGAACTATCGGCTGGCCGTATTCCCGGCGTGACCAGACAGAAATCCGCACCCATCGCCTTTCTCAGCCTGGACGCCTCGAGCGCGGAACATACGACTCCGTCCAGGCCGCAATCCCGTGTGAGCGATGCAAGACGCTGCACCACGTCCTGCGGTTCGCCCTTCAGACCCACCTCATCGAGATCGCTCTGATCCATGCTGGTCAGCAGTGTCACTGCGATAAGCCTCGCTGATCCCGGCGGCACGGCTTCACGCGCTGCTGCCAGCATTCTTCTTCCACCCAGCGCATGCACGTTCATCATCCACACTCCCAAGGCTGCGGCTGTCCTGCACGCATTTGCCACCGTTGTGGGAATGTCGTGGAATTTCAGATCGAGGAAGATCTCGAAACCTTTACTCATCATCGTTTCCACCAGCTGCGGCCCGGCAGCGGTGAAGAGCTCTTTGCCAACTTTAAGCCGGCATAGCGAGGGATCCAGACGGGCTACAAGGTTGAGTGCGGACGTTGAGTCCGGAAAATCCAGGGCGACGATAATACGGGGATCATTCATATGCAATTTATCTGGAACGGAAATCACAGGAAAATACAGTTGATTTACAGATGAACGTCCGGGACGTCATATTTTCTCCGGTATGAGGCGAGTTGCCGTCTTTGCCTGAATACGATGGCAAGGAAGCCTGCTGCGCCAAGCGCCACCCCGAGCGCAAAGAAGAACAATATTACCAGTACCAGCGGTGCCGTCCATTCATAACCGAAGTAATAATAAAGCGTTACCGGTTCGACATTTCTCACGGCAAAGCCCAGCAGGAGGAGAAACAGCACAATCCGCAGGAACCATATCAGATAACGCATGATCAGTTTTTCCGGAAAAGAACTCGGTTGACATCAGGAGCATTGCTCAAACCAGGACGACACCGCGCAGGCAATCGGCGAGCGCACCTGCATAAAAAAAGCGGCATGATCTTTCAATCATGCCGCCATTATATCCATCCGTTCAATTCGCGTTTTTCAGTTTTTCTGATCCACTCGCTCCCTCATTTCCTTTCCTGCCTTGAAATGAGGGACGTATTTTTCCGGTACCCGGACTTTTTCTCCCGATTTCGGATTGCGCCCGACACGCGGGGGACGATAGTTCAGATCGAAACTGCCAAATCCGCGAATTTCAATACGCTGCCCTTGTGACAAACTCTTCGCCATCGCGTCAAGTATAACCTTGACTGCCAGCTCGGCATCTTTTGTTCCCAGTTGAGGATGGCGAGCTGCAAGCCTCGCGATCAGTTCAGACTTTGTCATGACGCCCTTTATTGTTCCGTATTCTTAACATCCATCTTGGCTTTGAGCAAAGCACCCAGACTGGTGGTTCCGGCGCTGGCGGATGCGTCACCTGCCACCTTCTGCATCGCGTCGGATTCCTCCGCCATATCCTTCGCCTTGATGGAAAGATTAATGCCACGGTTCTTGCGATCGACGTTAATGATCATCGCCTCGACCACATCACCTTCCTTCAAATGAGAGCGAATGTCCTCAACCCGGTCGCGAGACACCTCTGAGGCGCGCAGGTAGCCTTCGACATCATTCTCGAGTGAAATCACGGCGCCCTTCGCATCAATCGACTTTACCGTACCTTTGACAATGCTGTTCTTGTCGTGAACCGAAACAAAGCTGTTGAAGGGATCACCTTCCAGTTGCTTGATGCCAAGCGAGATACGCTCGCGCTCCACATCGATGGACAACACGACTGCCTCGACCTCGTCACCCTTCTTGTAATTGCGCACGGCTTCTTCGCCCGGCTGATTCCAGGAAAGATCGGAAAGATGCACCAGTCCGTCTATCCCGCCTTGCAATCCGATAAAGACGCCGAAATCCGTAATGGATTTGATCTGGCCACGCACCTTGTCGCCTTTTTGATGATTCATGGCGAAATCTTCCCAAGGATTCACTTTGCACTGCTTCATGCCAAGCGAGATGCGCCGCCGTTCCTCGTCGATCTCAAGAATCATCACTTCCACTTCATCGCCCAATTGCACCACTTTGGACGGGTATACGTTCTTGTTGGTCCAATCCATCTCCGAGACGTGCACGAGGCCTTCAATGCCTTGCTCGATTTCAACAAACGCGCCGTAATCGGTAAGATTGCTGACTTTGCCGAACAGCCGGGTATGGGGCGGATAACGCCGTGACAATCCTACCCACGGGTCTTCAGTCAATTGCTTCATGCCCAGCGAGACGCGGTTTTTTTCCTGATCGAATTTGAGGACTTTCGCGGTTACTTCATCACCTACGCTGATGACTTCGGAGGGATGCTTCACACGCCGCCATGCAAGATCGGTAATGTGCAGTAAGCCGTCTATGCCTCCCAGATCCACGAATGCGCCGTAATCGGTGATATTCTTGACAATACCCTTGACGATGGCGCCTTCGGTCAGGTTGGCGAGCAACGTCTGGCGGTCGGCGCCCTGGGTTTCTTCCAGCACTGCGCGGCGAGACACCACTACGTTGTTTCGCTTCCGGTCAAGTTTGATAACCTTGAATTCCATCTCCTTGTTTTCGTAAGGAGTCGTATCCTTGACCGGCCGGATATCCACCAGCGAGCCGGGCAGAAAGGCGCGAATGCCATTGATCATGGCAGTCAATCCACCCTTGACCTTGCCGCTCACGACACCCGATACGATGGCGCCGTTTTCCATCGCAGCTTCCAGATCATGCCAGGCGGTAAGGCGCTTTGCTTTGTCCCGTGACAGGCGGGTTTCGCCATAGCCATCTTCCAGCGCCTCAATGGCGACACTGACAAAATCGCCAGGCTTGGCTTCAACTTCGCCCTTGTCGTTCTTGAATTCGTCGACGGGGATGAAACTCTCTGATTTGAGTCCGGCGTTTACGACTACGATGTTGTAATCGACCCGGACGACCTGTGCGGTGATGACTTCACCGATACGCATTTCCTGACGGGAAAGGCTTTCTTCAAATAACGCTGCAAAACTTTCGGAAGAATCGACAGCGGGGGAAACAGTAGCCATTGTAAAAACCCTGATGTGGGTCCCATCAAAACCGGCAGATTTTCATGGGGTTAAGGTTAATAATAACTGCCCTGGATAGTTCTCTTTTTTTTGAGAGCCTATAACGATATGGCAGCACTCGTATTACGTATTACCGACGTTTCAACTGCTCGGACATTCGAAATATCCGGCTTCAACTGCACTTCCTGCTCTGGTTCATCTTGAATCCAGCTGCCCGGCATTCGATGCGATTGAATGTGAAAAAACACAAAATGGTCCGGGAAATGGATTTTTTACGTGTTCCTGTCACTCAGGAGCGCTTGAAGCGAAGCGAGGGCAAGCTTATAGGATTTGACGGATAGAACCTCTCTACACGACATGCTCAAATGGGTCCTTTTGCAGAAATTTCAGCGTACAGACTCAATACGCGATCTACCGCCTGGTTGATGTCGAGTGAAGTGGTATCCAGCAAGTGTGTCCCTGCGCCCAATTGCAATGGCGCAATGCTGCGATTGCAATCCCGCGCATCACGCTCCCGTATGTCCTGCAAAAGGGTGGCAATATTAGCACCCATCCCTTTTTCCATCAACTGCTTATAACGCCGCTGAGCACGTGTTTCAGCAGTCGCCGTAAGAAATACTTTGAGAATGGCAGCGGGAAACACAACCGATCCCATGTCGCGACCGTCGGCTACCAGACCCGGAATCTGGCAGAATGCGCGCTGCCGTTCCAGCAGCGCCGCGCGAACGAGAGGATAAGCGGCTATTCTGGACGCCGCATTGCCACATTCTTCCGAACGTATTGCATCCGTGACGTTTTCATTGTCCAGGCGAATCTCCGCATCTGCAAAAACGACATTCAGGTGTGCAGCGACTTCACTCAGCGCATGCTCATCCCCCAGCTCGATTCCCGATCGCATTGCGGACAGCGCCGCCAGACGGTACAGCGCGCCGCTGTCCAGATAGTGAAAGCCGAGTTTTGCGGCGACCCGCTGCGCTACGGTGCCCTTGCCGGAAGCAGAAGGACCGTCAATCGCGATGACGGGAATATCCTGAATATTCTTATCGTTCATAAAATATCAAAAGAATCGACCGGGGCGGCGAATTTACCCTGGGCTGGATCGGCATGGGTGATGGCCGCAAATTTTTCGAAATAATCAGGAAACGTCTTTGAGACACACTGGGGATCATTGATTCGAACAGGCGCGCCAAAAGACACGAGAGAAAAGCACATTGCCATGCGATGATCGTCATAGGTATCAATAGCTGCATTCGCCGCCAGCTCCCCGGCGGGCGGCGTGATTTGCAGAAAATCGTGCCCTTCCTCCACTTCTGCGCCGAGTTTGCGCAATTCCTGCACCATGGCTGCAATACGATCGGTTTCCTTTACGCGCCAGCTCGCGATATTCCTGAGAACGGTGTTTCCCTGCGCGAACAAGGCTGTCACTGCAAGCGTCATCGCTGCATCCGGAATATGGTTGCAGTCGAGATCGATTGCTCGCAGCCTACCGGCTCCGGGAGCGCCTGCTTCGATCCAGTTATCGCCAAATCTGATATCCGCCCCCATCTGCTCGAGCGCCTCAGCAAAGCGAATATCTCCCTGGACACTATCACGTCCTATGCCTTCGACCCGTACGGGCCCTCCCCCGATAGCGCCGGCCGCAAGAAAATAGGAGGCGGAGGACGCATCACCCTCGACGAATACCTGACGAGGGCTCCGATAGCGCTGGTCTGGAGATACAGTAAAGCGCCGCCAGCCCTCCCGCTCCACCTGCACCCCAAAGCGTGCCATCAAGGCGATGGTAAGATCGATGTAGGGTCGCGAAATCAGTTCCCCTGTCACGATGATGGCCGGCAATACATCCATTTCTGTTCGCAGGAAAGGCAGCACCATCAACAGGGCAGTAAGGAACTGGCTCGATACATTGCCCCTTACCGTTATTTCTCCAGGATGGATCTGCCCGGGTCTGATCTGGAGCGGCGGGAAACCTTCCTTCCCGAGATAGGTAATATTCGCGCCTACTTGACGTAGGGCGTCGACCAGATCGCCAATGGGGCGTTCATGCATTCGCGGCACGCCAGACAGGCAGTAGTGTCCTTGAGCAAGCGCCAGCACGGCTGTCAATGGACGGAAAACGGTACCTGCGTTCCCTAAAAACAGGTCCGCTTGCGTTGTAGGAAAACGAAGGGGAAACTGGCTCCCCACCCCCTGCACGCGATAATGGTCTTTACCAATCTGAAGGATGGATACACCCAGAGTGGAAAGCGCATCGAGCATGCGGGCAGTATCATCGGAAGCCAGCAGGTCGCATATATCGGTTACTCCCTCCGACAGCGCGGCAAGTAACAAAATTCGATTGGAAATGCTCTTTGAGCCAGGCAAGCGAACGATACCCTGAGCACGTCCGACTACCGGCAGGTCAATAAATTTCACACGCTGCCTTAGGGAACCGCTGAACAAATCCTCCGCAGAGCGCGTTGCTGTCAAAATCGGGATGATCACGAGGCGCGCGACGAAGGTCGTAGCTTGGACTACGATGCCAAGGAGCGCAACGAAGTGAGCGCCCGATTTTGCTGCAACCCGGATGGGATGGAGCTTTGCGGGCGATCTGCTTTGTCAGGCTCCTAGCGAAGGGGGTCAACCATTCGCGTCGTCGCCCTTCGCGCATCTCATCCCGCAAAGCCACCGTCGCGCCTGCGAGGGATTTGTTCAGCGGTTCCTTAGGGATTGTCTTCATCGATAAACAGCCAGTCCGGCGATAAAACCCGCTATTATAATCGACCTCCAATTCCGAATAAATAATAAGCACAATTGGCTCCCGGGAAGCAGATCATGCTCGAATCTCCAGTATCTCCTGGACAATCCGTGTATGGAAGGACGCATTGACATTGAAAATGGCGCACTGGTTCAAAGATAATTCCCAGACCATCGGCGTCACGCCGCTGGTCCGGCTTAATCGCATTACGGATGGCGCCCCGGCAACGGTACTGGCCAAGATCGAAAGCCGTAATCCCGCTTATTCTGTAAAATGCCGTATCGGCGCGGCAATGATCGAAGACGCGGAGCATCGCGGACTGCTTTTTGCCGGAATAGAACTGGTGGAACCTACCAGCGGCAATACGGGCATCGCCCTTGCTTCTGTTGCGGCTGCGCGCGGCATACCACTGACATTGACCATGCCCGAAACCATGGGTCTCGAACGCCGCAAGCTGCTTCTCGCTTACGGGGCAAAACTGGTTCTGACCGAGGGCGCACGGGGCATGAAAGGCGCGGTGGCGAAGGCCGAAGAAATCGTTGCTTCCGATCCAGGCCGATACCTCCTGCTTCAGCAATTTTCCAACCCGGCCAACCCTGCCGTTCACGAGCGCACCACGGGACCGGAGATCTGGAACGATACCGACGGGGCAGTCGATATTTTTGTTGCCGGCGTGGGCACGGGAGGCACCATTACCGGTGTTTCGCGATATATAAAGGGGACGAAGAAAAAGTCCATCATCTCGGTCGCCGTTGAGCCCGCTGCCAGCCCGGTGATCACGCAGCATCGGGCTGGCGAACCGCTGAAACCCGGACCTCACCGAATTCCGGGAATTGGCGCAGGGTTCATTCCTGCAAATCTGGACCTCTCTCTCGTGGATGATGTACAGCAGATCAGCAATGAAGATGCGATTCACTATGCACGTCGCCTTGCACGCGAAGAAGGCATTATTTCGGGGATTTCATGCGGCGCAGCGGTTGCAGCCGCGTTAAATCATGCGAAGCGAGCGGAAAGCGCCGGAAAAACCATTGTTGTCGTTCTGCCGGATTCAGGAGAACGCTATCTGAGCTCCAACCTTTTTGAGGACGTATAGGAGGCTCAGGAATAGCCAGGTTGAGTGATAATAAATGTAAATGAAGGAGTATTTCTGATTGAAACGAACAGGGCTGGAAATTGGCGGCGTAGTGTCCGAATTGCGTGCACTGCGGCTCAAATCCCTGGAAAACCGACAGAGACGCGACAGGCCCCCCAAGCTTCCTTCCCGCAAGGTGCTGGTCGGCATTGCGGATGGACTAAGAGCCGTGTTGTTTCCCAATCGTCTGGGAATGCCCGATCTCACCAATGAAAGCGTCGATTATTATGTGGGCCACACGCTCGATGTAACGCTGCGGGAATTGATGGTGCAGGTGCGCCGTGAACTGCGCTTTGCTAGTGATGCGGACGCGACAGGCAATTCTGAAAGAGAGCGGGCAGCGGGAATTACGCAAGCCTTTGCCCAAAGGCTGCCGCATATACGCAGTTTGCTTGAAAGCGACATTCAGGCAGCCTATGAAGGAGACCCGGCTGCACGAAGCGTAGATGAGGTTCTGGTATGCTACCCCGGAATTACCGCCATTACCTATTACAGGCTAGCGCATGAGTTGCACCGGCTGGGCGCGCCATTGATCGCCAGAATGATTTCTGAAATTGCTCATTCTTCCACCGGCATCGAAATCCATCCCGGTGCGCAAATCGGCGGATTCTTCTTTATAGACCATGGCACGGGTGTGGTTATCGGCGAGACCGCCATCATCGGCGAACATGTGCGCCTGTACCAGGCTGTCACCCTCGGCGCCAAGCGCTTTCCAGTGGATGAGCATGGGGCCTTGGTAAAAGGCAATTTGCGTCATCCTATCGTCGAGAATGATGTCGTCATCTACGCTGGCGCGACGATCCTGGGACGCATCACCATCGGCCGAGGCTCGACCATTGGCGGGAATGTATGGCTCACCCGCAGCGTGCCTCCTGGCAGCGTCATTTCCCAGGCGCAGACACGCAACGAGGTGTTCGATGGCGGCGCCGGCATCTAGTCCCGGCTGCGGGCTACGCAAATCTGCTCGCAAAACACCTCGCCATCATCCCGTGAGGCGTGAAATATCCGGGCTCAGGCTTCGTTGCGGAAAGCTGTCGGACTGCAAATGCTGAAGCACTTCGGTCTTGCCGGGCTTTTTATCCTGGAAAAGCAACTTCGCGGCGTCAGTTCCGCAATACCACGGTTTCGGTGGTTGACGCTCGCACAGGCAATATTTAGACTTGTGGAAAAAAAACAGGTACAAACACCGCAATGAGTTCCTCAAGCAGGACAGCCACCCTACCCGATATCATGTGCCCAAAATGCATCAAGTGCGGGAGCGAAAGAACGCACCATTCTCGCGTGCGTCCCGGCGAGCGAACATTGAGTATGCTGTTCCTTCGACCTGTACGTTGCCGGCAATGCAAGGAGCGCTTCTGGGTGAAAAATCCGAATGCCTTTCTTGCATTGGGAGGAGTGCTGTTCATCGGCGCATTGCTGATTACAACGGTCTGGCTGATCATAGAGCACAACATGGCTGATCCCTATGCGGGACCCGCCGCGGAAACTGGAACCGAGGATCCTGTTGATCCTGTTGCCCCCGCGGCCAGCAAACCGCAGAATGGCCAGGAAGCACTCCTCGGCCCGGCACCGGGGACGCGCAGAACTCATGACATCAACCAGTCGTCCGGAAGCATCACTCCTTCCGCTCCTGCGCGAAATCCCATGGAGGATCATCGTTTTACCGTTCGGCTATATCAGGAGGCAGCGATTAACGGAGACGCGGATTCCCAGTACAAGCTCGGGCTGCTGTATCTGACGGGGAACGGCGCACTCCAGGACTTTGCCGAAGCTGCAAAATGGCTCCAACTGGCCGCAGAGCAAGGCTACGGGCCCGCACAATATGAGCTGGGCCTCATCTATCGCAATGGATATGGCCTCCCTACGGATCATGTGCAAAGCTATGTATGGTTGAATCTTGCAGCAGCCGCCGGCGTCCAGCAGGCCATGGCAGCCAGGGATGAAGTCATGCGCGCGCTAAGCAGCAAGCAACTGGCGCAGGCACAGAAGATTTCCCGCGAGTGGCTGGCGGCACGGACCGGACCGGAAAGGGGAAAAGAGGCTGACCGGGTTGAATCAGCACCCCACAGGCGTAAACAATAACTGCTAAACAACGCGCCGCTGAATAGCACGTCCTTCCCTTCACCAGAACAACTGACTGCCAGGGAGCTATCCTGGATAAATGATTCGCAGTTCAATTGCCAAGTCAAGAAGGGACACTTCATTTCATGAAAACATGAAAATTCGTCCAACATTTCTGATGAAGAGGAAATCCTCGTGAGTGAAACTTTCGACGTTATTATCATCGGCGCCGGTACCGCAGGATTGGCCGCTCTCAGGGAAGTGAAGAAGCGGACTGACAATTTCGCCATTATCAATGATGGTCCCTGGGGGACAGTCTGCGCGCGCGTCGGGTGCATGCCTTCCAAGGCATTGATCGAGGCTGCAAAGGCGTTCCATCGCCGCACCTCCTTTGAGGAATTCGGAATCCATGGAGCAGATTGCCTCATGCCGGATATTGCAGCTGTCCTGCGACGTGTGCGCCGACTGCGGGATGACTTTGTCGCCAGCACGCTGAAGGCGACGGAAGTGCTGGGAGAGCGAGCCATTTCCGGGCGTGCGCGTCTTCTTGAAACAGGAAGGCTCGAGGTAAACGGGCGGCAATTGCGCGCTCGGCACATTATCATTGCCACTGGCTCCCGACCGTTTGTACCTTCTCCCTGGCTTGCACTCGACAGGCAGATCCTGACGACTGACGCGTTATTCGAACAGAAAACCCTTCCCGATCGTGTAGCAGTCATAGGCCTGGGGGCGGTAGGCGTGGAAATGGCTCAAGCGCTCGGCCGGCTTGGAATCGAGGTGATGGGGTACGATAAAAGCGACACCGTCGCCGGTTTGAGTGATCCGAAAGTCAATGCGGTTGCGGCAGAGCTTCTTGCAGACGAGTTCAGGGTACATCTGGGCAAGCAGGCTGATCTCCGGGTAGCTGATGGAGATATGCGGGTGTGTGCCGGGACACAGGAAACCGCGGTCGATGCTGTTCTTGCCAGTCTGGGCCGCAGGCCTAATATCGAGAATCTGGGACTGGAGACGCTAGGCATCCAGTTGAATGAAAGAGGGCTGCCCCCTGTTGATCCCCATACCATGCAGATAGCAGACCTGCCGGTTTTCATGGCAGGGGATGTGAGCGGCATGAGACCTCTATTGCACGAGGCAGCGGACGAGGGCCACATTGCAGGAATCAATGCCACCCACCCCGCTCCCATTCGCTTTGAGCGCCGCACACCGCTTGCGATCGTGTTTACCGATCCCGGCATAGCTATCGTCGGTAAAAAACATGCCTCTCTCGCCAGCGGAACATTGGTCGGAGAAGTGCGTTTCGAACGCCAGGGCCGGGCGCGCATGGCGCAACGTAACGACGGCATTCTGCGAATTTATGCCGAACCGGACAGTGGCAGGCTGCTTGGAGCGGAAATGTGCAGTCCCGATGCGGAGCACATGGCGCACCTTCTGGCACTGGCGATCGATCGCTCACTCACCGTGCATGACATGCTGCGCATGCCCTTTTATCATCCCGTCCTGGAAGAAGGTCTGCGGACTGCATTACGCGAGCTCTCGAAACAACTTCCCCGCTGCCGCGAATCCGACCTTGCAGGCTGTGAGGCATTCGGCGCACAGGCGCTGGATTGATGCAACACGGACGTTACGCTGCGGATTTCGATATTTCATCAGCATATTACCGGAACTCCGGCATGAAGTTCGAGGTACCAGAACGGATATCGAAAGCGTACAAATGCAGTCAGTGCCAGAACTTAATATTTACACAGGAAGTCTTAGCTCGGGAATAGCGGAAGGGAAAACCTGATGAATGAATTCGCATTTGCCAGAGTGCTGCATGTCCTGGGAGTTGTGCTGTGGATCGGGGGTGTCGCCATGGTGACAGCGGTGCTGTTTCCCATTATGGCGAAAATGAAATCCGCAACCGAGCGAACGGAATTTTTCAGTCGCATCGAAAACCGTTTTGCTCCCCAGGCGCGCTGGACAACACTGATCGTGGGTCTGAGTGGCTTCTACATGGTACATGTTCTCGACGCCTGGCATCGTTTTACTGATATCCGCTTCTGGTGGATGCACGCCATGGTTGCTGTGTGGCTGATCTTCACCCTGATGCTGTTCATAGTGGAACCCCTGGTATTTCGCAGGCAGAAGGCAAAAATGTCTCAACGCGATCCCGCGAAGGCTTTCGCACTGGCGCAGCGGATGCACTGGATATTACTGAGTTTAAGTCTCGTTACCGTTGCCGGGGCAGTGGCCGGTAGCCACGGCTGGATGCTGCAGGGAGGATAGGCATGAGTTATGCAGCAATAAAAATAATCCATGTCGGCAGCGTTATAATAAGCTATCTTTTGTTTTCATTGCGCAGCATCTGGATGATCCAGGGAGCTGCTGGCTTGAAACAGCGCTGGGTAAAAATTACACCGCATATAGTGGATACAGTACTGCTTGCGAGTGCTGTTGCGCTGGCTATCCGTATTCAACAGGATCCGATACATGACTCCTGGCTCAGCGCCAAGGTCGTCGGGCTGCTGCTGTATATCGGTCTGGGCATGACGGCGCTAAGATTTGGAAAAACGCGCAAGGCAAAAATATCCGCATGTGTCGCAGCCCAATTCGTATTTATTTACATCGTACTGGTCGCCCTGACAAAAAATCCCGCAGTTTTTTCCCCCATCTCGTAAGAAACTGGGTCGCAGGCCTTGCATTTTCCGAAAAATCTTTCAAAATGCCCTGCCAATGCTCTCCGAGCGATTGCTGTGTCTTACATAAAACGTAGTGTTATTTTTATAGAATGCCCATGCCTGTCTTAACCTTCCTCTGCAAGAACCTACTCACATGCTAGCGCGGTGGCGGTGGTGGGCTTACCCTTTGGCCGCGCTTTTTGCATTGGGTGTCATCGGGGCCCTGGTTTTTGGTTTCGCAGCATTGGTAACCATCCGTGCCTTACCCTCGCTCGATGCTTTGACAGACTATCGGCCCAAGGTACCCTTACGCGTATATAGCGCGGAGGGCATCCTGATCGGTGAGTTTGGAGAAGAACGACGTCAGGTTGTCAAAATCGATTCAGTTCCGCTGCGACTGAAGCAGGCAATTCTGGCTGCCGAAGACGACCGGTTTTATCAGCATGGTGGAGTAGACTACACTGGCATATTGCGTGCTGCTTATTCCAATTTCACCTCCGGCGGCCTGCGTCAGGGTGCCAGCACCATCACGATGCAGGTGGCACGAAATTTTTTCCTGACAAAGGAAAAAACACTGAACCGTAAATTCAGCGAAGCTCTGCTTGCATTCAAGATCGAACACAGTTTAAGCAAGGACCAGATTCTCGAGCTCTACTTCAACCAGATTTATCTAGGTCAGCGTTCTTATGGTTTTGCCGCTGCCGCGCAGGTTTACTTCGGTAAAAGCCTGAACAGGATCAATCTGGCGGAAGCCGCGATGCTCGCGGGACTCCCCAAAGCGCCTTCGCGCTTCAATCCGGTCGTCAATCCGCAACGCGCGCGAGCGCGGCAGGTATATGTGCTCCGACGCATGCGTGATCTGGGCTACATTCCGAACGAGGAGTTCGAACGAGCGGAAAAACAACCGCTGCAAATCAGGCGGGAATCGCAGGAATACGCTCTGCGGGCGGATTACGTCGCAGAAATGGCGCGCCAGGCCATGTATCAGCGCCACCACGAAGATGCGTACACGAGAGGCTACAAGGTCTATACCACTATCCGTTTTCTCGATCAGGAAGCCGCTTATAATGCGGTACGCCAAGGCGTGCTGGACTACGACGACCGGCACGGTTATCGCGGTCCGGAAGCAGTCATAAAGCTGTCGGCGGAAGACTTGAAGCGGGAAGAAATACTCGAGGAAGCCTTGCAGGAGGTGACTGACAGCGATGGCATTCTTGCCGCAGTAGCACTGGAGGCCAACCCGAAGCGGGTCAAGGCATACCGCAAAGGCGGCGAGATCATCGAAATCAAGGGCGACGGGCTCAAATTCGCGCAGCAATTTCTGACTGCCAAACCTGCTGCCAACCAGCAGGTCATTCGACCCGGCTCCCTGATTCGTGTCCACAAAAACGAAAAGGGCGCCTGGGAGATTACACAGCTGCCGCAAGTAGAGGCTTCACTGGTCGCCATTAATCCCCACGATGGGGCAATCCGGGCCATGGTGGGAGGGTTTGATTTCAACCGCAACCAGTTCAACCACGTTACTCAGGCATGGCGCCAGCCTGGTTCCAGCTTCAAGCCATTCATTTATTCCGCGTCTCTGGAAAAAGGCTTCACACCGGCCACTGTCATCAATGATGCTCCACTTTCGTTTACGGCCGAAGAAACCGGGAGCGATCAGTGGGATCCTCGAAATTTCGGGGACAGGTATGATGGGCCGGTGCGCATGCGTGAAGCGCTGGCGAGGTCAAAGAATCTGGTATCCATTCGCATTCTGCAGGCAATCGACGTGCAGTACGCGCAGGATTACGTGGCACGCTTCGGTTTTGATCCCAAGCAGCACCCAGCCTACCTTGCGATGGCGCTCGGGGTAGGTTCAGTCACCCCGATGCAGATGGCGGTAGGTTACGCTGCATTCGCCAACGGCGGATTTCTGATATCCCCCTATCTCATACAGCGCGTAGAGGATGTCAACGGCAATATCGTAGAGCAACCGAAGCCCCTGCTGGCAGGTGAAAACGCCAAGCAGATTATCGATCCGCGCAATGCCTTTCTCATGTCCAGCATGATGCGGGATGTGGTGCAGCGCGGAACCGCAACTAAAGCGAAACAGTTGGGCCGTAACGATCTGGCTGGTAAAACCGGTACTACCAGTAATTATGTCGATGCCTGGTTCTGCGGATATCAGCCCGATCTGGTCGCCATTGCCTGGATCGGTTTCGATAACCCGAAATCGATGGGAGACAATGAAACCGGCGGTCGGGCGGCACTCCCCATATGGATGAATTATATGGACAAGGCATTGAAAGGTGTACCGGTCGCCTCCTATTCCCCTCCGAGTGGTATCACAACCGCCAGGATCAATCCGGAAACCGGCCTGAGGGGCACCGGCGCGACGCTGGAGGAATACTTCATGGAGGAGCAACTTCCTCCCGAAGAGGAGGATCCGATAGATATCACGATCAGATCGGTGGAAGACATCATAAACGACTTTCTGTCGAATTAGAAATGGTGCGATTCCTGCTTCCTGCCTGTTCGTCCTCCAGCCCCTATCTCAGTTCAGCCCGGTTCAGCGCTGCCTCAGCCATTCAGCCACTTCGGTGGCGTAGTATGTCAGAATACCATCGGCGCCCGCGCGCTTGCAGGCAAGCAGCGCTTCAAGCACACAGGCCTTTTCATCCAGCCAGCCGTTTTGCCCGGCTGCTTTCAGCATCGCATACTCGCCGCTCACCTGATAAACGAAGGTGGGCGCTCCGAAGCGCTCCTTGATGCGCCGAACGATGTCGAGATAAGGCAGCCCTGGCTTGATCATGACCATATCCGCACCTTCCTCCAGATCCAGCCCCACTTCCCATAATGCTTCATCCGAGTTGGCAGGATCCATCTGATAGGTGTATTTGTTTCCAGCACCCAGATTGGCAGCCGAACCCACCGCATCGCGAAAGGGGCCATAAAAACTGGATGCATATTTTGCGGAATAAGCAAGGATACGGGTATGAATAAAGCCCCGGTTCTCCAACGCAGTGCGAATTGCGCCTATGCGCCCATCCATCATATCCGACGGCGCAACCACGTCAGCGCCCGCCTGGGCATGCGCCAGAGCCTGTTGAGTCAAAACGGCCACCGTTTCCTCGTTCATTACATAACCGCTGTCATCGATCAATCCATCCTGTCCATGACTCGTGTATGGGTCGAGGGCGATGTCGGTAATGATACCAAGTTCGGGAAAGCGTGCTTTCAACGCGCTTACTACGCGCGGTACCAGGCCCGAGGGATTGAGCGCTTCGGAGGCGGTTTCATTTTTCAGCCCCGCATCGATGACCGGAAAGATAGCCAGTGCCGGGATTCCCAGTTCCAGGCATTTTTCAGCACGAGATAGCAGAACGTCCAGGCTTTGCCGCACAACGCCGGGCATGGACGGAACTTTTTCCTCACGTTTTTCACCATCCAGCACGAATACCGGATAGATCAGGTCATCCGCATGTAACTGATTCTCACGCATCAGGCGGCGGGAAAATTCATCGCGGCGCATGCGCCGCATTCTTTTTTGGGGAAATTGACTAATGACTGGCATGATAATTCTGCAAAAAAAGAAAAAATCTGATAAAAAATCAAAAATCCGGGAACTTGCGGCTGGATTTTATATCTTACTGGCAGACGTTGTTTATTTGTCTCCCGCTTTTCCTCCCTGAGCGGGTACCTTAATCCCTATTAAGGTAGTTTGCCCCCGGTTTTATTCCCCTTTAACCGGGGGTTTTTTATTTCTGGCGTTCGGTGCTTTCCGGCATATTTCCCTTATTGCTTCCCGGCACGCCAACTTCCCCGATCACCTCGGTTTCCGGGTCGATCCCTGATCCGAACCATGCATCAAGCAAGGCAGACGCCTCCTCAACACCTTCTCTGCTTGTGCTGGAAAACAATTGTACGCTGCATTGTGGATAAGATTCACGTAAAAAACCCAGCACGGTTTTGAGAACTTTCTGCCCCTGCTGCCTCGTAAGCTTGTCCGATTTGGTAAGCAGCACATGCACCGCTTTCTTTGTTGGCGCAAACCAGGCAAGCATTTGCCGATCCAGCGGTGTTAAAGGATGCCGTGCATCCATGATAAGAACCATGCCGTGAAGCGATTGCCTCGTCTGAAGGTAAGTGCCGAGGAGGCGCTCCCAATGCTGACGGACTTCCGCTGGCACTTTGGCATAACCGTAGCCAGGCAGATCCACCAGGAATCTGTCGTTCCCCAACTGGAAAAAATTCAGATGCTGGGTTCGTCCCGGTGTTTTACTGACGAAAGCGAGACGATTACGGTTTGCCAGAGCGTTGATTGCACTGGACTTGCCCGCGTTCGAGCGGCCGGCGAAGGCTATCTCGACCCCAACAGGCACAGGCAGGTCGCGCAGCTCGCTGACGGTAGTATAAAAGGTTGCGTTCTGAAAAACGGACATATCCAGTCTACGTCCGCGGGACGCAAAAGCAGATTAATTTCCGATGGAATCTTCCGAGGAAGCCGCGGCTCCTCCCGAAGCTGTTTCTGAAGTCTCCCGGGCAATGGCCAGCAGGCCTTGCAGAACGAGATTATCCATCACTTTCACATTCACGTTAAGCTGGAGTTGCAACTGTTGCGCTGCACCGCCGCTGAGAATGCACTCGGGCATGCGACCGAGAGTACCGGCAAGCAAGGCCGCCATGCGTTCTATTGCGCCCGCCATCGCGTGCAACGCACCACTATAGAGCGCATCGGCGGTGCTGTCAGGATAATCGCAAAATTTTCCGTCCCCCGATTCCAGCGATCCAAGGTTCTCCACCGGTATCTTCTGCATCAGATCGATGCCAGGGGTAATGATTCCCCCGAGAAATTCACCTGTGTCGGAAAGGGCATCTACCGTCATGGCGGTTCCCGCATCGACTACCAGACACCCCTGTCGTTCCAGCACCCACGCTGCCAAGAGCGCTGCCCAGCGATCACTGCCAAGCTGCGCAGGGTTGGCGTAATAGTTGCGGACACCGCATTGATAGGGAGCGGCAGTAACCCATTGCGGCTCCGCTTTCCACCGTGCCAGTAGCTCCGACAGGCTGGTCTTGATCCGGGTGTTGGCGACATTGGATATCAATACACGTGAAGGTTCGTGCAGATTCCTCCATTCTCGCTCGAGCCGCGCTGTGTCGCCCTGCGCCGCGACCCCTTGCATGAGCCAGTTGCGGCCATCGTGCAGACCCCATTTCACGCGTGTATTGCCGGAATCCACCGCCAGCAGAAGCGGTTTCATTTATGCCGTCCTGCGCAGCGATATCTCGCCGCCGCTGAAACTGCGAAGACCCAGTGACGTTTGCAGCAACAACGATCCGCTATCCGATACCCCGTGCACCATCCCCTCCTGGCCCGACCCGTCAGGCAGCTTGAGGGTGACAGCCTTGCCTTCACATACATGACGATCAACCCATTCCTCCTTGAACGGCGCAAAACCCGATTGCTCAAATTCTCTCAATACTCGAGCAATATTTAGCAACAATTCAGCCAGCAATTTATTGCGATCCGGCATTTCTCCACTGATGGAAAAAATATCCGTTGCGCCCTGGTCTATCCGCGCCTGAACGCTGTCGGACAACTTCAGGTTCATGCCTACGCCGATTACAGCGACGGTGGGACCGAGCATATCGCCATGCAGCTCTATCAGTATGCCTGCCAGTTTACAGAAATTGAACATGACATCGTTTGGCCATTTGAGTACGGCTCCTTGTATCCCCGAGGATTCGAGCGCACGTACTATTGCAACTCCTATGGCGAGGCTCAAACCCGAAAGGAAGCTTGCGCTTTGCTGAAACCGCCATAGCACGGAAAACGCGAGACCGACTCCCAGGCCAGAGTGCCATTGCCGTCCTCTTCGTCCACGCCCCTTCGTTTGCAGCTCGGCCGCTACCACATGAATGGGTCTGTCACCCGGGCTCAACCGGTTGTCCGCCTCATGCAGTAAAAGGCTGTTTGTGGAATCGATCGTATCGAGTATTTCCAGATTGAACTTGTCTGCCCGATTACCGAGATGCTCAAGAATGGTATTACGTTCCAGCCATTGCACCTGGTCGAGCAGGCGGTAGCCGCGCCCCTTGATTTTATGGATGGTCAATCCGGCTTCATCCACGTCGCGGAGTGCGTTCGATACGCTGGCGCGGGAAACTCCCAGAGCTTCGGCAATAGCCGGACCTGAATGAAATTCATTATCGCTCAGCAGCCGGAGAATGGAAAAGGCGAGTGGATTCATGTAACCAGTGTAGTGCAAATAAATGGAAATGGAACTTTGCTACGCGCATTCTCGCTCATTGCAGAAGAAATGCAGGAAGAAAGTCAGTGGGCATACCTGGCCGAATTTGGCTCGATACGTTATTCAACTATAATGAGCAGCCAGGCAAGTACAAACGAACAGGCGGGAGCAGAACGGCGTTTCCGTTTGCCCATTCCCGGAAAAGACGAGCAGGAATTCCCTTCAAGAGGTCCAGTTTGAACGAAAAAGCTACACTTGGCGATGTAACATCGTCCGCGTCCAATTTCATACGCAATATCATCGAAGAAGACAATCTTACCGGCAAGTGGAACGGACGGGTTGAAACACGCTTTCCGCCCGAACCCAACGGCTACCTGCATATCGGTCATGCCAAAAGCATTTGCCTCAATTTCGGCCTGGCGCGGGACTATAACGGGATATGTCATCTACGCTTCGATGACACCAACCCCGAAAAAGAAGAGCAGGAGTATGTCGATTCAATAATGGATGCGGTAAGATGGCTCGGCTTCGAATGGGGCGAGCACCTGCACTATGCGTCGGACTATTTTGACAAGCTCTACGAGTTTGCCGAACACCTCATCAAGCAGGGTAACGCCTACGTGGACAGCCTGACTGCCGAGGAAATCCGGGCGCTCCGTGGTACGCTTACCGAGGCGGGTGAAAACAGTCCCTATCGTGACCGCTCCATCGAGGAAAATCTTGACCTGTTTCGCCGCATGAAGGCTGGCGAGTTTCCTGACGGCGCTCACGTTCTGCGCACCAGAATCGATATGACTTCCCCCAATATCAATCTGCGCGATCCCGTGATTTACCGGATTCGCCATGTCCGCCATCATCGGACGGGTGACAAATGGTGTATTTATCCAATGTATGACTACACCCACTGCATATCCGATGCATTGGAAAGGATCACGCACTCGCTGTGCACACTGGAATTCGAGGATCACCGTCCCCTCTATGACTGGGTACTGGATCAGTTGGCAGACGTCGTTCCATGTCATCCGCAACAGATCGAATTTGCGCGTTTGAATCTCACCTACACCGTCATGAGCAAGCGCAAGCTGATCGAGCTGGTTACCGGAGGTTTTGTGGACGGATGGGATGACCCTCGCATGAATACGCTTGCCGGAGTAAGACGACGCGGCTATACACCCGCATCCATCCGCCTGTTTGCAGAACGCATCGGCGTCAGCAAGGCCGATTCATGGATAGACATGGGCATCCTGGAAGACTGCCTGCGCGAAGATATGAATGAGCGCGCACAGCGGCGCCTGGCCATCCTCGATCCGCTCAAGGTCGTTATCGATAACTATCCGGAGAATGCCGAGGAAGAGTGCCTTGCCTCCAATCATCCGCAAAAGCCGGAATGGGGAAGCCGCACCGTACCCCTGACGAAAACGATCTACATCGAGCGCAGCGACTTCATGGAGAATCCTCCCAAAGGCTATTTCCGCCTGTCGCCCGGCGGCGAAGTACGATTGCGATACGCCTACATCGTAAAATGTGTGGATGTTGTGAAAGGCGTCAGTGGAGAAATCCTGGAAATCCATTGCACCTATGACCCGGACAGCAAGAGCGGCACCCCGGGAGCCGATAAGCGCAAAGTCAAGGGCAACATTCACTGGCTCTCAGCTGCCCATGCGCAACCAGCCGAAGTACGACTTTATGATCGCTTGTTCAGTCAGGCTCACCCTGACACGGGCGGCCAGGACTACAAAGCGTTTCTGAATCCGGATTCAAAGAAGGTCCTTGCAGCCTATGTCGAGCCCGCACTCATGACAGCGCAACCGGAAGAACGTTTTCAATTCGAGCGTCATGGCTACTTTGTTGCAGACCTGAAGGAAACAAAACCGGGAAGACCCGTATTCAATCGCGCGGTCACCCTGCGTGATTCGTGGGGAAAACCGGGTTGATTTCTGACAAGTATGCTGGCTCCGCTGTGAGCAGGGCAGCGCCAATTTGTACGATTTTGCTCCCCCGCCAGTTGAATGGACTGCTTGTATCGAGATTCCCTTAAATTGGTACTTCCCTTTCTCGTTTTTTTTCGCTAGGATACTGAAAAATGACAGACCGCCGAAAATTGCTGGTCTACGAAGCAACAAAAATATAATTCCTGATATTCTTGTATCTGTCCCTGCCACTTCTGGTATCACAATGTGGCAAGTATCATTAATGTACCCCTGCCCTTGCAGAATTAACTGGACGTCAGTCGTACATATTTCATTTGAGCGATTTGGAAAAGCACATGAGTCATACCCACCATATTTCTGACGGAAATTTTGAGACCGAAGTATTGCAATCGACAGTACCTGTACTGGTTGACTATTGGGCAGAATGGTGTGGACCCTGCAAAATGATAGCACCCATCCTGGACGAGGTGGCCAAAGAATATGGTGACCGTCTCAAGGTTGCCAAGCTCAATATTGACGAAAACCAGGCTACGCCCCCCAAATATGGCATTCGCGGTATCCCTACCCTCATGCTCTTCAAAAACGGAAATATTGAAGCCACCAAAGTGGGCGCGTTATCGAAATCCCAGCTCACTGCTTTTATTGACAGTCATATCTAAAACTGTTAAGTTATAATTAACGCATTCCGCAAACTCTCCGGTTAGTTTCCGGTTCGATTACGTTCGCCGCTTCGAATTCTCGTTCGGCTCCATTAGTTTTCCCAACGCTTCCTGACGCTTTCTTTACGTCCCTCTTCTTCACCCACGGATTCCGTTCATGCATCTATCCGACCTCAAAAACTTCCATGTCACCGAACTGGTGGAGATGGCAATTGCCAATGAAATTGACGGCGCCAACCGACTACGGAAACAGGATCTGATTTTCGCGTTATTGAAGAATCAGGCACGGAAAGGCGAAAGCATTTTCGGCGAAGGCACCCTGGAAGTGCTACAGGATGGTTTCGGCTTCTTGCGTTCTCCCGACACTTCATATCTCGCCGGTCCGGATGACATTTATGTCTCACCCAGCCAGATACGACGCTTCAACCTTCATACGGGGGATTCGATAGAGGGTGAAATAAGGACGCCCAAGGATGGAGAGCGTTATTTTGCGCTGGTCAAGGTCGATAAGGTCAATGGAGAACCTCCTGAAAACTCCAAGCACAAGATACTGTTTGAAAATCTCACTCCACTCTTTCCCACAGAGCGGCTGCAGCTCGAACGCGAGATCAAAGCCGAAGAAAACGTTACCAGCCGCATCATCGATCTGATTGCACCCATCGGCAAAGGACAGCGGGGTCTCCTGGTAGCCAGTCCCAAATCGGGTAAGACCGTCATGCTTCAGCACATCGCCCACGCCATTGCCGCCAATTACCCGGATGTGATGCTGATGGTGCTGCTGATAGACGAGCGGCCCGAAGAAGTGACCGAGATGATCCGGTCGGTAAGAGGTGAAGTGATTTCTTCCACTTTCGATGAGCCGGCTGTACGTCATGTGCAGGTAGCGGATATGGTCATCGAAAAAGCCAAACGGCTGGTGGAACACAAGAAGGACGTGGTAATCCTGCTGGATTCGATCACCCGGCTCGCGCGGGCCTATAACACAGTGGTACCTGCTTCCGGCAAGGTGCTGACGGGTGGTGTGGATGCCAACGCATTGCAGCGTCCGAAGCGGTTTTTTGGCGCGGCGCGCAACATCGAAGAAGGCGGCTCTCTCACCATTATTGCCACCGCTCTGGTCGATACCGGCTCGCGCATGGACGATGTGATTTATGAGGAATTCAAGGGCACCGGCAACATGGAAATCCATCTTGACCGGCGCATGGCAGAAAAGCGCATTTATCCCGCCATCAACGTCAACCGTTCCGGCACTCGTCGGGAAGAACTCCTGATCAAGCCCGATGTGCTGCAAAAAATCTGGGTACTGCGCAAGCTGCTCTACCCGATGGATGACATGGAAGCAATGGAATTTCTGCTCGACAAGGTCAAGGCGACGAAGAACAACGCGGATTTCTTCGACTCAATGCGACGGGTCTAAAATTATTCATCCCAAACATCAGGCACCTCCGCCTTTCGGAATGCCTTGTTGCATCTCGTTTCCGAGTGGAGGATAATACGCGGCTTTCCCCGAAATCAGGCAGACATCGTGCGGGGAGCATTTGCAATGCTGAGGATCATTTCATGAAGCCAGACATTCATCCAGATTATCAGGAAATAACCGTGACCTGCAGTTGCGGTAGCACTTTTCAAACCCGCTCCACCATGGGCAAACCCCTGCATATCGAGGTTTGCTCGGTTTGTCATCCGTTCTATACAGGTAAACAAAAAATCGTCGATACTGCCGGCCGTGTCGAGAAGTTCCGTCAGAAATACGGCAAGAAAGCGGAAAAGCAACCGGCGGCTTGATAGTCGGTTACTGAACTTTGAAAAAGGCAGCTCTTGGCTGCCTTTTTTACTTCCAGTGGATAAGATGAGTTTTATGAGCTCATTTTTAAATCGCTGCTGTGCTCGGCTGCATGTACCTGCTTGCGACAGGATAAACCACACCGTGCGGGGGTGATTCTATCATGATGGCAAGCTTGCCTTCTGGCCGGAAGCGCCGACTCGCCTGCCGCATTCGCGCGTTATCAGCCTGAATTTTCCCATGCGATGAAAGCTTCCGACCCCTTACCGAGGAGGAAAAAATTGCGCCTGCTCAATGGGCAATACCTGAAGGTGAGCCCATAGTGGGACAAATCATAAAGATCCTCAAGTAGGCAAATTTTTGCTGCCCCTCGTAAACAGGATGAACTGGCGAAAACACGAGTAAAGATTCTCTACTCGTAAAATAACCAAATGGCCGTTGAAATCCGCATTCATGAGTCGCAAAGCCGCTCGACTGGCTTACGTAATTTCGAGTCATGTGTCCGCTTTTTGCTGCGACGGGATTGAGATGGAACCTTCCCTGTTCATGGCGCGACAGCGCTCACCAAAAGTTCTTTTTATTTTCCGTCTCTTGATTTATTCGTTTGTCCGGGTCGGACTCTACGAGGGGCAGCTTGCAGGAAAAAATGAAAAGGATGGTGTTGGCAGCCTTTTTTCTAAATGCAAGCGCCTCCGCAGGAGCGGATAGCGACCTTGACAATAAACTGCGCTCGCCATTGACGCTCGCTGCCTATGTTGAAAGTTACTACAGTCAAGATTTCAACAAGCCGGTAAATAACGCTAAACCTCCTTTTCTCAGCAGCTTCAGCAAAAGCAACCAACCGGCAGTAAATCTCGCCTTCATAAAGGCATCGTACGCAACGCCTAGTATCAGGGCAAACTTTGCGCTGGCAGCAGGCACCTACATGAACGCCAACTATGCCGCGGAACCTGGCATTCTGGGCCATTTATACGAAGGCAGCATCGCCTTAAGGCTATCCGGCGAAAATAAACTCTGGCTGGAAGCCGGCGTTTTCCCTTCGCATATCGGCTTTGAAAGCGCCACAGGGAAAAACAATTGGACCCTGACGAGAAGCATGGCGGCGGAGAACACGCCCTATTTTGAGTCAGGTGCCAAGATCAACTTCACTTCAGCCGATGATAAATGGTTTTTAAGCGGATTGGTGCTGAACGGCTGGCAACATATAAAACCGGTGGATGGAAACACGCTTCCCGCCTTCGGCATGCAGGTTACCTACAGACCTTCTCCTGAAATAACGCTCAACAGCAGCACCTTTGCAGGCAGCGACAAACCCGACAGCCGCCGGCAAATGCGTTACTTCCATAATTTCTACGGGATTTTCAAACTGAATGAGGCGCTTGCCGCGACCGTTGGATTCGATATCGGTGTCGAACAAAAAAGCAAGCATTCGGGCAGCATGAATATGTGGTTCAACCCTACTGTCATCCTGAGATATGTGCAAACGCCCAGAACAGCCGTTGCTGTGAGAGCAGAATATTACGATGACAAACAAGGTGTAATCATTACATCCGCAACGCCTCATGGTTTCCGGGCATGGGGCTTTTCAGCCAATTTCGATTACAACATCACTGACAATCTGCTATGGAGGCTTGAGGCCAGAACGCTGCGCAGTAATGACGATATTTTTGCTGGTAAAAACGGTGCTTCCAGAGATAGCGCCACCTTTTTCACTACGTCTGTCGTCGCCCATTTTTAAGCGCAATATACATTCAGCGGAATCCGGCCAAGGTGTGTGCCCTGCCGAACAGTATGAGCCAGTAAAACGCGTTAATCTGTTTTCCATGCCGTAGCAGCAGCGACTGCAACGGAAATCAAGCTTAAGTTTTTCTAAATGGAGATCGATTCATGAACAAAGATCAAGTGAAGGGAACCGCGAAAGACGTCACAGGAAAAGTTCAGGAAGAGGCCGGAAGGGCTGTAGGAAGCAAGGAAGACGAAGCCAAAGGCCTCGGCAAGCAAATTTCCGGTAAAGCTCAAAAGAAATATGGAGATGCCAAGGAAGCCGTGAAGGACGCGGCAGATGACCTTTAAGCCAAGTGTTTCCGATATTCCCTCCCCTAACCCGCTTCGGCGGGTTTTTGTTTATTGGCAGCCCGCCTCGACAAAATCGATCTTTTGATACTTTAAGCTGCATTAAGTGCATTTGTGCTAAAGCGAACAGAATTAGGTGAATGACAAATATAAAATTAATGTAGGATTGAAAGTTTGAGACTCAAGTGTATGATATCAAGAGTTTTTTGACAGGTTCACTTATGGCCGTTTATCAGGACAGCAGTTTTCTTATTCGCTGCGACCACTTTGACTTCAACGTTAAGCTTGCCCCAGGTAGCAGGGCATCGGTTAGCGGTATCTATCGATGCATAGGCTGCGGCCATGAAATTGTGGCAGAGAAAGGGCAGCTGCTGCCGGAGCACGAAGAACATATCCACGGTTTCGAATTCGGGCCGCCACGCTGGCAGCTTATCGTCTTCATCCTCTAGCCCGCGCTTTTCCGGTCCCTTTCGAAGAGTCTTCATGGAGAACCGTGGAATAAGCTGAACCTGCACATCCGGCTGTAAACTCCTATGCTATCGAAGTTTACGTCTCAATTCCTTTTTTTCGCAGCTCCGCCTTTGCATCCTGGCTCTTCTCCAGATCCAGTTCCATGTATTTCAGCACCGCGGGGATTTTCGTAAATTGTATATCGCGATACTCGACTACCTGAATGCGATTACCCCAAGGATCGAGGAAGTCGAGGAAACCTTCTTCGAGCATTGTCGCTCCCGCCGCTTCAGCGAGTTCGCGCACATTTGAGCGGTCATCGACCACAAGGCCGAAATGCCTGGCATCATCCGGGCTTTGCGATCGACCTTCCATCAGTGCAATGAACTGGTCTCCCATATCGATAAAGGCAGCACCCTGGCCTCGTCCTCGTAATTTAAAGGTGAAGATGCGGCCATAAAAAGCCAGTGCTTCTTCAATATCGCCGACCTCCAGTGCAACATGGTTCATGCCGACCATGTGGGGTTTTGTCTTCTCGCCCATCTGTTTCCTCCGAATGAATGCAATATCCTGTTGCTGACACCATTACTTGTCTGTTTCAGGTTTTCCCTTATTACTTTCTCATATCCGGAACTGGTTTGATATCTCCTTCCTGGCCAGCCTGCCCGGCACCGCAAAACAGCAAGAACTGGTATAGTGTTTATACACCCTGCATAAGCAATGGATAATCCGTAATCACTCCATCCACGCCCAGTTGCCGGCACTCCTCATGCTCAGCCCGGGTTATCGGACCATAAACGAAGTTGCGAAAGCCATTCGCGGCGGCCTGCGTCAGCAAGGCTTCATCCAGCACATTGTAATCCCAAACCAGATGGTTGATCCTGGTGTTGCCATCACAATCGAAATCAGGCAACAGAGAATCGAGGGTTTGCGGCCTGTGTGCGACCAACAGCCCACAATTGAGTTTTAATGACGATGCGCAGATTGCAATCAGATCATGCCGGAAGGAGCTGACGATAATACGATGGCGGGTTTGATACTTTTCCAGAACACCGAATACCGTTGACAAGCGATCCAGGGTTTTGATCTCGATATTCCATAGTATGTCCGGAAAGTGCGCAAGCGCCTCATCCAGGGTAGGTATTTTGTACCCCAACACACCTTCGATTTCGCGATGAGCAAGATCAGACACTGCCTGTCCAGTTGCCATTACCCTGTCATGGACCAGCACCGGCACGCCGTCCCGGCTCATGCGTACATCGGTCTCGATACCGTTTACACCTGCCATTATCGCTGCTTCAAAAGCTTCGAGTGTATTTTCCGCAACTGCGGCGTGATAACCACGATGCGCCAGTATCAGCATATTCAGCGTCTTCCCAGGCTCGCATCTATGAATTTACCCAAGGCATTTGCCCAGTCTTCCCTCGTGTAAATGAAGCCCTCATTGTGACCGCCCTGCAGCTCGATGAATTGCTTCGGATTGCGTGCTGCCTCGTACAGTTTCTGCCCTTGCTTGAACGGCACAATTTCATCCTGAGGACTGTGCGCGACGAATACGGGGCATGTCACATCCTTCAAGTGCCCGAGAGTGCTGTATTCGAAACGGGAAAGCCGCCGGATGGGAAGATAGGGGTAAAGTTGCGCTCCCATGTCAGGGACCGAGGTAAATGCGGAGGCCAGAACCAGGACGCCGGGTATTTCGCGGGCCGCCAGCCAGGAAGCGATTGCTCCGCCAAGAGATTCACCGAACAACACAACATCGGCAGGCGGAATTGCCTTCTTTTCGGTTACGTACTGCCATGCGGCAGCAGCATCCCGATAGGTTCCCTGCTCTGTCGGTTTGCCGCTACTTTCGCCGTAGCCGCGATAATCGAAAATGAAGGTGCTATATCCAAGCCGGTAAAACATCGACAAATAGCCGATCCGGTGTGAAATGTTCCCGGCATTCCCGTGAAAAAACAGGACAGTCGCTTTCGCAGCAGGTGCCGGGACAAACCAGCCATGTAGCCTTTCGCCATCCGCAGTCTCCAGTTCGACAGACTCGTAAACAAGTCCTGAATGATGGGGGGTTTCCGTGATGCTACGTCCAATTTCAGGGTAATAAACAAGTTTG
The DNA here is from genome assembly GCF_055385915.1 of Nitrosospira sp. TNL300. NCBI lineage: Bacteria > Pseudomonadati > Pseudomonadota > Betaproteobacteria > Nitrosomonadales > Nitrosomonadaceae > Nitrosospira > Nitrosospira sp. TNL300. The sequence continues at coordinate 2,363,815 of NZ_AP041005.1, forward strand.
GGCTGGACGAAGAATATCAGCGCCGCGAAAACGACATAGATGAGTGCAGCCATGATGGCCAAGCTGAGCAGCATGCGCATGGATTGTTTAATCCGCAGTTAATCCCTGGAGCCGACAGCTATAATAGCGATTTTTCAGTCAACAGTAACAGGAACAAGAATGAATCTTGACAGAGTCAGCTCCGGCCGCGACGTGCCGAACGATTTCAATGTCATCATAGAAATACCCATGAATGCCGACCCCATCAAATACGAGGTGGACAAGGAAACAGGCGCAATGTTCGTTGACCGCTTCATGTCCACGTGCATGCACTATCCCTGTAATTACGGTTATATCCCGCACACACTCTCGGAAGATGGCGATCCTGTGGATGTTCTGGTGATTTCACCGGTTCCACTTATCTCAGGAGTGGTGGTACGGTGCCGACCGCTGGGTATGCTTCAAATGACCGATGAGGCAGGCGGAGATGCGAAGGTTCTGGCGGTGCCAATCGACAAACTGTGCGCCCTCTACCGTGCGGTGAAATCTCACACTGACTTGTCTGAACTGACGCGTTCACAGATTGCCCATTTTTTCGAACACTACAAGGATCTGGAACCCGGTAAATGGGTGAAGATAACCGGATGGGCAGGGGTAACGGAAGCGGAAGTGGAAATTACAAGTGGAGTGAACCGCTATAACTCGGCTACGAAAAAGCCAATGTTTTAAAGCTGGGCAAGAGCACTGGGAAACAGCAGGCAGCATGAAAAAAATGATCTGGCTCGAACGTATCGTATTGAAGGGTGAGATTGTCACTCTGGAACCGCTTGCACCTGATCACATCGAGCCTTTGCGATGTGCGGTCAGGGATGGAGAATTCTGGAAGCTCTGGTATGCAAACGTGCCCTCGCCCGGGCAGATGAAAAACTATGTGATCACTGCCATTGAAAATGCTGAAAAAGGAAACATCGCATTTGCGGTGAGGCTCAATGCAACAGACGGAATCGTGGGCACGACCCGTTTCTATAACGTGGATGAAACAAACAGGCGCCCCATGCTCGGCTACACCTGGTATGCGAAATCGGTCTGCAAAACAGGGGTGAACACGGAAAGCAAACTGCTATTGCTCCAGCATGTCTTTGAGAAAAAGAAAGCGATAGCGGTAGAATTCAGAACACATTTTTTCAACCAGGTTTCGAGGACCGCAATTGAACGCCTGGGCGCGAAGCAAGATGGGATATTGCGCAATCACCAGATCATGCGCGATGACTCCATCCGCGATACTGTCGTTTATTCGATCCTCCAGCATGAATGGCCGTCAGTGAAGAACAACCTGCTGGACAAACTCTCGTCTAATCAGGGGAATCCCGCGTCCGAGTAATATATTGCATTAGATATATCGCAGGGCAGGCTCGGTCCTTCCAGCAGGAACTTCAAAAGCGGGCAAACCCTCCAAGCTTGGGGCGGTACAATTGCATAGTCGCATATCAGTCGCCATCATCATCGAGGAACACAAAATGGGAAACAGGCATGAATCGACGAAAACTGCTGGGATTGCTTGGGATAACCGGAATCAGTATGCTGGGTCGAAATTCATCCATCAACGCCGGAAGTGGGGAGGTAACCCGTAAGATGATTTCATGCGTGATAACACCTCAGCAAACGGAAGGCCCCTATTTCGTCGATGAGCGCCTGCACCGTTCAGACGTTCGATCCGATCCTTCCGATGGCTCGGTAAAAGACGGCCTTCCGCTTGCACTTGAAATGCGCGTTTTCACGGTAGGCAACGAGGGTACAGACAGGTGCCTGCCGCTTGCCAATTCCATAGTCGATATCTGGCATTGCGATGCACAGGGAATCTATTCTGATGTCGAGGACAGGAATTTCAATACAGTGGGAAAAAAGTTCCTGCGCGGCTATCAGGTAACGGACAGGAACGGCAGCGTGCGTTTTATCACCATTTATCCTGGCTGGTATCCTGGCAGAACTGTTCATATTCATTTCAAGATACGTACCGAGCCTGGATATACGCGTGGTAGTGAATTTACGTCGCAACTCTACTTCGATGATGCGATTACCGATAAGGTGCACGCACAATCCCCCTATGCCGGGTATGCGAGAAAGGGTTCATACCAGCAGAGGACCAGGAATGAAGATGACAGCATCTATCTCAAGGGTGGAAGGCAGCTGATGCTCAAGCTTGCCGAAGCGGAGGCGGGCTATGCGACTGCATTCGATGTGGGACTGGAAGCGGAGAAAAGAGATTAAAGAAGGCACGCATGAGCCAGAACGACTTGTACCCTTATTGGAGAGAGTAGCATAACTCAGACAAGCTTGAACTCCGATTCCTGACGGTGTACCTGCTGACCCAGCGACGCCTGAATCGCATCATCCACTGTTTCCAGAAAAACGAACTCCAATGTGGAACGCGTTGTTTCAGGCACCTCGCGCAGATCTTTCTCGTTGCGCGCAGGCAGCAGCACCCTGCGCAAGCCCGCTCGCTGGGCGGCAAGCACCTTCTCCTTGATACCTCCCACCGGCAGCACCATCCCCCGCAGACTGATCTCGCCCGTCATCGCCACGTCGCGGTGTACCGGCCGGTTGGTAAATAGCGAAGCAAGCGCTATAAACATCGCCACGCCCGCACTGGGACCATCTTTAGGAATAGCACCGGCCGGCACGTGCACGTGCACGTCGATGCCTTCAAATAAGGATGCGGAAATGTGAAGACTGTCTGCCCGGCCTTTCAGCAACGTAAGCGCGGCCTGGGCACTTTCCTTCATCACACCGCCAAGCTGCCCGGTTAAAATAAGCTGTCCGCGTCCGCTCACCCGCGTTGCTTCAATAAAAAGAATGTCGCCGCCTACGGGCGTCCAGGCAAGTCCCGTCGCAACCCCTGGCAGACTGGTAAGCAGTCCGGTCTCATGCTCGAATTTGGCAGCTCCGAGAATAGCATCCAGATCTGCGGCATCCACGCGCACCTTGGCCTCCGCATCCGAGGCAACCCGCATGGCTGCATGCCGCATGACCCGCCCGATCTCCCGTTCGAGTTGCCGTACTCCCGCCTCACGGGTGTAATTGGCGATGATGCCATCGAGCGCTTCCACCGTTATCTCGCACTGATCCTCGTTCAGACCATTGGCCTCACGTTGACGGCTTACGAGGTAACGCTGCGCGATCTGAAGCTTCTCCTCCCGGGTGTAGCCGGGGAGGTCAATAATCTCCATCCGGTCACGCACGGGGGGCGGCACGTTATCAATAACGTTCGCCGTGGCGATGAAAACAACACGGCTCAAATCGAAGGGCACTCCCAGGTAGTTGTCCCGGAACGTGGAATTCTGCTCGGGGTCCAGCACCTCAAGCAGGGCTGCCGATGGATCGCCGTGAAGGCTGGCTGACATTTTGTCAACTTCATCGAGCATCATCACGCAGTTTCTTGCGCCAGCCTTGCGCAGGCTCTGCACAATGTTGCCCGGCATGGCGCCAATGTAGGTGCGACGATGACCCCGCATTTCCGCCTCATCATGCACGCCACCCAACGACACGCGCACGAAGGGCCGTTGCAATGCCCGTGCGATGCTCTGGCCGAGCGAAGTCTTGCCCACCCCAGGTGGCCCGACAAAGCACAAGATAGGTGCGCGCCCCTGCGGCTTCAACTTCTGAACTGCGAGGAATTCAATAATGCGCTGCTTGACGCGCTCCAGCCCGAAATGATCGTGCTCGAGAATCTGGCGTGCGGCATCGAGGTCGATGGGCGCATCTTCCGGGAGCTTCCAGGGCAGCTCCGTCATCCATTCAAGGTAAGTGTGCAGCATCGAATATTCGCTTGAAGCCAGAGGCATGCGCTTTAAGCGCTGCAACTCCTTTCTGGCCTGCGCCTCGATCTCTTCCGGCATGCCGGCCTCGGCGATCGCTTCATCCAGCTTCTCTATTTCCTGGTCGTCCCCCTCCGTCTCGCCGAGCTCCTTCTGGATCGTCTTCAATTGCTCACGCAACAGAAACTTGCGTTCGCGGTCTTCCAGATGCTCCTTAGTACGCTCCCCAATCTCCTGGGATAATCTCAGTACCTCGATGCGGCGCGACAAAATCTGGAGCACCTTGCGCAGCCGCTCCTCGGTACTGATCGTTTCGAGCAGCATCTGCTTCTCCGCAACCTCGGTATCGAGCAGGCTCGCGGCAATATCAGCCAGATGCGAAGGTGCGCGAGTAGCTTGTAACGCGTGCGCCAGTTCTGCCGGTACGCCGGGCAGCAGAGAGAGTATTTCCACCGTACGCTCCCGCAACTGCATCGCCAGGGCCTCAGCCTCCGTCGATACCTCATCGAGTTCCGTAATAAGCCGCACACGGGCGGCAAGAAATGGATAATCCTCGATCATTTCTTCGATGGAAAAGCGGCCCAACCCCTGGCAGACGGCATGCCGCAGCCCGTCAGGCGAGGCAAGATGCCGGACAACGTTCACCACGGTACCTACGTTAAACAGCGCATCCTGCCCCGGCTCATCCACAGCTGGATCTTTCTGCAGAATAATGCCGAGTGGCCGTTTAGGATCGAGCACATGCTCCAGTGCGGCAATGGATTTGGTACGACCCACCGTGATTGCAGTCAAAACATGCGGAAATAGCACTACATTGCGCATGGGTATGAGGGCAATCACGTCCTGAGGCAATTCCGGCTTGGCTACAATAAGCTCTCCCATAGCGGTCTCTCTGTAGAAACATTCGAGGAATCGGCTGAGCAATCCGTGTAGTTCCCCGCTCAGACACGCTCAATAGCTTTGGCAATCTGGCTGCAATACCACAGCACGGACACCTATTCTATTTAGTCTAGCACCGGACGGCTGAGGGTCAACTTCTATCGCTGGTTGCCGTAGAGATATGAGTGAGAAACAGCGCTGGGATTTGTTCTTCCATGTATTTTTTCGGAGAAACTCCTCGCGCAGGGGAATCCGTTGTAATACGGATGCGGTTTAGATAATCTCCACCTCTAACTCTAACTCTTCCATATTTTCACGTCAACCAAGAGAACGATTAAGCAAAAATTCAGGAGCCTATAGAAGCACTGAATATCCGACAAAAGAATAAATAATGATTGCTCCTACAAGTGCTTTCGGAAAACTTCAACGAAACGAGCCTGGAAATGTTATTGCCTGGCATCCTTTGATCGATCACATGATCGACGTCGCATCGGTTTTTGAATGCTTGTGTACTTGTCGATCAATTCGCCGTTCAATGGAAAGAGCGGCAAGACGGGCACTAAATGAATGCGACATCGCACGCTTGACGGCGCTCGCTTTCCTGCACGATATCGGGAAGGCGAATAGTGGATTTCAGGCCAAACGATGGAAGCACATACAGAATATCCCAAACGGATGGCCATGTCATGCGGGACATGGTGTGGAAGCACTCACGCTTTTTGAACCTTCCAGTCGACTTCAACACTTGTTAGCGCTCTTACCCATTGAAGAGATGAGTACCTGGGGGGAAGCCTGCGGCCCATTATTGGTTGCCAGCATCAGCCATCATGGCCGGCCCCTCAAGCCTACGCCCGGCGATCGGAACAGAAGTATCTGGAAGCCGGTAGCTGGCGCTTACGATCCGGGGATTGTGCTGCGCGAAATTGGCAAACGGGTTGTAAATTGGTTCCCACAAGCCTTCAAAACGGGTGGCAAAGCGCTGCCCGATGCGCCCGCGTTTGGGCACCTGTTCGCCGGCCTGGTGCAATTGGCAGACTGGCTGGGATCGGATACCGATTTTTTCCCATACTCCGAAAAAGGTGAGAACCGATCTGTTTCAGCGAAGGAAAGAGCACAAAAAGCTGTTTCTGCAATCGGCCTCGACGCGGATAGCTGGCGAAACAAGTTAAATGTTTACGTTCCGAGCTTCGCGGAGACTTTCGGCATTGCGGCACCTCGACCTATCCAAGCAGCGATGACAGATGACCAGCTTGGCCCCTTGGTCATAGTCGAATCAGAAACCGGCAGTGGAAAAACGGAAGCCGCATTATGGCGATTCATACATTTGCTACGAAAAGGGGAGGTCGACAGTCTTTATTTCGCTCTTCCCACCCGCGTCTCAGCCTCGCAGATTTATAACCGCGTTCAGGCCACTGTCAAAAATCTTTGGCAAGAAAATGCCCCCTTAATCGTGCGTGCCTTGCCAGGTTACGTGAATGCTGACGGGGCGGACGCGAAGCAATTGCCAAACTTTAAAGTGCAATGGTCGGATAATCCTGATGATGCCAAAGCTCAGGAGCGTTGGGCCGCGGAATCCTCCAAGCGATTCCTGGCTGCGCCGATTGCGGTGGGAACCATCGATCAGGCACTGCTTGGCGGGTTACAGGTCCGGCACGCCCATTTGCGTTATGCGATGCTCGCGCGCAGCCTGCTCGTCGTGGACGAAGTGCATGCATCCGACGCTTACATGACGGTATTAATGGAACGCCTGCTTCAGGCTCATCTCAATAATGGCGGCCACGCATTGCTGCTTTCTGCCACCTTGGGTTCCAATGCTCGAAACCGTTATCTGGCGCTTACGCCAGATATACGACGAGCAACAACGGAGGCTATGTCCTTTGATGAAGCGTGCGCCGTTCCTTATCCGGCGATTTCTGATCACCATCGAGTCCATGCGGTTGGTAGCGCAGGCAATGTTAAACAGGTGACGTGGACTGCTTATGACATGATCGATGCACCCGACAGGATCGCAGAAATGGCGATAGACGCAGCCAGGGAAGGAGCAAAAGTCCTCGTCATACGCAATACTGTAGCGGCCGCGATCGCTACGCTGGCCGCTATCGAGGAAAACATTCCAGAGACGTCCTGGCTCTTTTCTGTAAATGGCATTTCCACATTGCACCACAGCCGCTTTAGCCGGCAGGATCGCCCGATACTGGATAAGGCTGTTGAAGCCCGTCTTGGAAAATATTGCCCTCCCGGTCCCTGTATTGTAGTTGGCACGCAGACGCTGGAGCAGAGCCTGGATATCGATTCTGATGTCTTGATCACCGATCTGTGCCCCATGGATGTGCTGCTGCAACGTATAGGACGGCTTCATCGCCATTCCGCGAACGAGCGACCTCAAACGTTTCAAACAGCGCAGGCCTGGGTATTGACTCCCGTGGGACATGACCTCAATTCGCTAATCTCCCAGCCACAGCATGGTTTGGGCATGTTCCGCAATGGCGGGGGAGTCTATATGGATTTGCGCATATTGGAAGCAACGCAAATGTTGCTTCACGAGCATCCTGTCGTGTCAATTCCGGATGACAATCGCTACCTGGTCGAGATGGCGACACATCCCGACAAGCTGAATGATATCCAGGAAAAGAAAGGCGAGAAGTGGTGGGACTTAGGACAAAGGATCGAGGGTGCCACGAGCGCCAAGAAAACAGTCGGACACCTGCAAGCACTCGACGTTTCGCAGATATTCAGCGAGCAGCAGGCGTTCCCGAATGACGTGCGTATTGCAACTCGATTAGGAGCACAAGACCGGATTCTCAATTTCAACCCTTATCCGCCTGGTCCATTTGGCGAGCCAATCAAGGAACTGCCCGTTCGCCACCATTTGCTGCCCAATGATCTATCACCGGACGTTTTGCCAAGCGAGATAAGGCAAGGAAAAACAAGTCTTACCTTTCATTTGGGCGCAGCGCAATTCCGATATTCTCGTTTTGGATTGGAACGTGTTGACACCGCGCATTCTACTGAACCTGGAAATTCCCTTGACGCTTCGATACTCTCTGCTTGATGAACCGCTGATACGCACGCGGCTAGTGCGCGGCGGACAACCTGTGAGATTTAGCCTGCCCGGTCTGTTTGTGGCGCTCGCACAGGATGAAGTGCGCGACTTCCCCGCGCTACGCCCGCACCAACGCCACCCCTGGCACGCCTTCCTGGTGCAGTTGGCAGCCATGGCCTTGCATGAGGCTGGGGAGATTCAGCCTTTTGTAACAGAACAGGCATGGAAGGATGTTCTACTGGCACTTGCGCCCGAGCATCCAGATGGCTCCGCCTGGTGCCTGATCTCCCCGCATGACAAGCCCGCCTTCATGCAACCACCGGTACCGGATGGTGTGGTAACCGGCTGGAAAACGTTATGGTCGCCGGATGAGTTGGACATGCTCGTGACCTCAAAAAATCATGACCTGAAAGCTGCCAGAATGCGACAGGGCGAGCCGGTGGATTGGGTAATGGCGTTGATCAGCCTGCAAACGCAGGAGGGATTCCTGGGAGCCGGAAATTATGGAATTTCCCGTATGAATGGCGGTTTCGCGAGCCGTCCGGCCCTTGGGGTGGTTCCAAAAGGCCATTGGGGCCGCCGCTGGCAACGGGATGTCGCGGCACTATTGAGCAATCGGGACAAGATAGTTGAACACATGGGTCTCAATGGTGAAAACGGCATTGGGCTCTTGTGGCTGGTACCGTGGAGCGGCGAAAAGAGTTTAGCTTTCTCTTCCCTTGATCCTTTCTATATCGAAATCTGCCGCCGCATTCGCTTCATTTCACAGGGCAATGGCCCGGCGGTTGGTGCAATCGCCACGGGTAGCAAAACCGCACGTATAGAAGCGAAGGATCGCAATGGCATTACGGGTGACCCCTGGATGCCTGTCGATATCGCAGCAGGCAAGGCATTGACCATTACCGGTGAAGGATTTCATTACAAATTAGCTGCTGAGCTGCTTTTTGGCAACAAATTCCTGAGCCCGATTGCGCAGGTGACCGGTGCGGCAGACGGAACGGAAGGCATAACGGTGCTCGCGCAAGGTGTGACGCGAGGCCAGGGCAAAACCGAGGGTTACCACGAACGGCGCATCCCTGTTTCCCCAAAGGTTCGCAGACTGCTTTTGCAGAAGGAATTCGATCTTCTGGCAACAATTGCAGGTGAGCGCGTTGAGGGCATCGCAAAAATACGAGGCATACTGTGGACTGCTGTGGCCACACTGTTCGATCAGGGGGCTGTGAAAGATGGGTTTTCAGACAACGCAAAAAATAAAGCCAGCGATGCCATCAAACCCTTCGAGCAAGCCGAGGATACCCGTTTTTTTGAAGAACTCAACGCGGAGATTGAATCTGAAGACCCAGATCACACGCGCTTGCAGTGGCTTCTGTCTATGGCGGAGCGCGCCGAAATCATACTGAAAAACGCTTTTATCGCCGGACCTCAAAGTGCCGAGCGCCGTTACCGAGCTCGTTCTGCCGCGATGGCCAGGTTTCACAGCGGCCTACGGAGCAGCAAAACCGTTCCCGTTCTCGCCGATTATTATCGTCAGTTAACCGCCAACAAGGAGGATGCTCATGAGCCTGTCTGATGCTGTTCAATCGGGCCTGCCCGAAAAACAAATTAATAACATGGCAACCATCCCTTCCAGGCAGGAACAGCCGATCTCGCGACTGGCACGCGTCATCGCCCAGACGGCTCGCTTTTCCGGTGATGAGCATGGGCTGGATAACGGCCAGCGCGCGGCACTGGCCCGGCTGGACCCCGATGGTGAACTCCGTCCTCATCAAGTGGCGGCGCTGTCGCGAGCGTTGATATATGCCGGTATTGAGCCGGATACGTTAAAACCTGAATCGTGGCGCGCATGGGCGTTGATTGCGCATGGCATGGCTTTAGCCGGGCATGACGCGAATCAGAGCCTGGGGCGGCAACTCAGCAGTGCTGGGGTATCGGAATCCCGTGTCACCAAACTGCTCACCTCCCGGGGCGTCGCCTTCCGCCAGGTGTTGCCACGCCTGTTGCGCTTGCTTGCCAGCAAAGGGATTGCTCCTAACTGGCACGAGTTGGGCGGACTGATCCTTAATCAGGCACGGGACGAGGAGAAAGCTGAAGCCATACGACTAAAAATCGCGGGACGATTTTTCGCTGCCGAAGCAAAAAAGACTAAAACATCAACCTTACAATTGGGAGACTCATAATGCCACTGCCACGCTTCATTCAGATCCACACCCTGCACGCTTACCCTGCTGCATTGCTTAATCGCGACGATGCGGGTCTGGCAAAACGCTTACCGTTGGGCGACGCCGTTCGCACACGCATTTCTTCCCAGTGCCTGAAACGGCACTGGCGTATGACAGATGATCAGTTTGGATTGGCGCGTCTAAATGTACCTATGGCTGTTCGCTCCCGAGTCACACTGGAGCTTATCAGCAAGCGCATTCAGGAAAACGGTGTTCCTGTTGCACTAGCGCAGGCTGCCGCAGAAGCACTACGTGAAGCTGGTCTGCTGGACAAGGGCGGCAAGGATAAAAAAGGGGAAGACGCCCTCAAAACGGGGCAGGCGGTGTTAATGGGCAAGCCGGAAATTGACTATCTGGTGGCACGTTGCACTGAATTAGCTCAATCCAACCCTGATGAAAAGTCGATCAAGGCTGCGATTGGTAAGACCCTAAAAAGCGAACAGAAAAATATCGAGGCCCTCAAGCATGGTAGTGGACTCGAATCCGCCTTGTTTGGCCGGATGGTGACTTCGGATATTCTCACCAGCCGAGAAGCTTCCATCTACGTTTCCCATGCTTTTACTGTGCATCAAGCTCAGGTGGAAAATGATTATTTCACAGTGGTGGATGATCTGCCGAGGGACGCGGGCGAGTTGGGGTCCGCCGGCATTTTCGACACCGAGCTTGCCTCCGGCCTCTATTACGGTTACGTAGTGGTCGATGTCCCGCAACTGATTGAAAATCTGGAAGGTATTGCTGCCAAGGATTGTTTCGCGGACACCACACCGCAGGAACGCCGTGAACTAGCGGGACGCGTGGTACAGCATCTGCTACACCTGATCGCCACCGTGAGTCCCGGCGCAAAGCGGGGCTCTACCGCGCCCTTTGATTGGGCGAAGTTTATGCTGGTAGAGGCGGGCGATTGGCAACCACGCAGCCTGGCTGGTGCTTTTCACGACGCGCTGCCGTTGGAGGATAAAACCGGCACGGGTAGCATCCGCCAACGGGCGGTAGCGCGTATGACAACCGAAATTCAGGCAATGGACGAGGCTTATGGCGCGTCGCTTTCTCGCCGTTATCTGGCGCTCGACCCCATCAGTGTGCCGAGCGCCACCCGCCATAATCTTGCGCAACTGGCTGAATGGGCAAACAGCCTCGTGCGGCAGGGAGCCTGTTGAATGCCACGTCATCTTTTGTTGCGGCTGGACGCGCCTCTTATCGCTTTTGGCGGCGAAGCCATCGACAACTTTGGCGTTATTCGCGACTTTCCAGCACTTTCCATGATTACCGGGCTGCTTGCAAATGCGCTTGGATGGCGACGGGAGGATAGCTCACTGCATGACCGATTACAGTACCGGCTAGTAATTGGGTCACGCCTGAATACACCCGTGCAACGCCTCACTGACTTTCAAACCGCGCAGTTGGGAAAAAACGACAAAGGCTGGACGACCTGGGGTACGCCGGAAGAAAGACGCGGAGGCGCGGACACCTATAAAGGGCCACACTTACGCTATCGCGACTATCACGCGGGACTGGATGTCCTCGTCGCTTTGCGCCTGGAACCCACCGAAGAAGCTCCCACATTAAGTAAACTTGCTCATGCGCTGGATCATCCCGCGCGCCCCCTGTTTATCGGCCGCAAATCCTGTTTGCCCAACCGGAGGATTTTTGCCGGCTGGCAGGAAGCCGACAATGTACTGCACGCCCTCCAATCCGCTCACTTCTCTAACATGAGTAATGGGCAATCTGTGCGCATGCAGTGGCCCGAAGGCGAAGGCCGGCTTCCTGAAAATGGGGATCGCTTGATGGACCTGTGCGACGAGCGCAACTGGACCAGCGGTGTACATGGCGGCTGGAGGCCTGTGCGTGAAGGAAGCTTCGTACCCCTTCTACCGGAAGGGGCGCAAACATGACTCTTAAATTGGTGCGTTTGCAGCCTGATCCTGTATCACTGACTGCTTGGGGCGTTCGCAACAACGTGTTATCGCCCGACGGCGATGATGGGTATGCATTACACAGTTTGCTCACTATCGTATTTGGCGAGCAGGCGCCCAAGCCCTTTCGCCATCTGGGCGGCAAGCAAGGACTGCTTGCCTACACGTCGGCGGAACTCGAATCCCTACGCTTGGGCGCCAGCTTAGCTACTCCTGATGCTGCACGCGCATTGGGCCTGCAGGAGTTGGACGCACGCCCGTTTCCTGATACATGGAAGGAGGGGCAGATACTTGGGTTCGAAGTGAAGGTGCGGCCAGTGGTCCGAACTAAAGACGGCCGCGAACGGGACGTGTTTTTACATGCGGTTGGAACTGCTACCCCTGCCAGCGCCAATGAAAACAAGGTAATGCGGGCTGAAATCTACCGCGATTGGCTTGTGAAGCAGTTTACAGCGGAAGGTGCGGCGCAAATCATACGTGCGCACATGGAAGCGTTCTGTTTGACTCGAGTCTTGCGCAAGGAAGGCGTGCGGGATGATGGAAAACGCAAGTCACGCGCCGTTTCCGGTCCAAGCGCGGTTTTCAAAGGACAGTTGCAAGTCGACAACTCAGCCGCGTTTACCCGCTTGCTCACCCGCGGCGTAGGGCGGCATCGGGCATTTGGTTTCGGCATGCTGCTGCTCAAACCTGCGATGCCGTGCTGAAAGGCCGCCTCGGGCTCGAAACTGCCCGCATACCCCATGCTGATCGGCACGGCCTGATATGGTTGGAGCGCGGTGAGCTTTGCGTAGTCGATGGCTGCCTCAATTTCCAGTCTGGTAAAAACACCCCTTCACCGCAGGTTCTTCAGGTGCCTCATCAGGCGATATCCATGATATTGCTTGGGCCGGGCAGCAGCGTCACCCATGATGCGCTCCGCCTGCTGGCCCGGCATGGGACTTTAATGGCGGCGGTCGGGGTGGATGGCGTGCGCACTTACACGGCGCCACCTCTCATGCCGGACCGCTCAGATGTGGCGCGGCGACAAGCGGAGCTGTGGGGGAGCTCGCGACGGCGTGTGAGCGTGGCGCGTCACATGTATGCATTGCGATTGGGGGAAGTATTGCCGCACCGTGACCTGGACACTTTGCGGGGGATTGAAGGCGCACGCGTCAAGACGATTTATCGTCTTATGGCTGAAAAATATGACATTAAATGGAATGGCCGTCACTATGACCGGGCCAATCCAAACGCCGCAGATATGCCAAACCAGGCGATCAATCATGCGGCTACTGCTGTACAGGCTGCCGCCGCCATCGCGGTGCAATCATTGGCAGCCATTCCTCAACTCGGGTTTATTCACGAGGACTCAGGACAAGCATTCGTGCTCGATATTGCCGACCTGTTCAGGGATTCCATAACGCTGCATATCGCTTTCTCGGCAGCAAAAAAGGCTGGGAGCAGCGACGAAACAATAGATCGATTGGTAAGGCGTGAAGCAGCAGTGACCTTCAGAAAGCAGAGAGTAATCCCCACAATGATAGACAAAATCAAACTGGTCCTGCGTACAGAGGAGATAAATGGCGCTGGTAGTGATAGTGACGCGTGACGTTGCTTACCGTTATCGCGGGTTTCTTTCTTCGATAATGCTCGAGATTGCTCCAACCGTATATCTCTCTCCACGCATGAATCCCGGGGTAAGAGAAAGAGCCTGGGACGTTCTCGCGGATTGGTACGAGGCGGAGCCACAAGGGAGTATTGTCATGGTGTGGAGAGATATAAATGAAACCGGTGGAGTAGGTATAAAAAATTTAGGCGATCCTCCCTGCGAATTGATGGAAATTGATGGCATGTGGGTGAGCAAACGATAATGCAATTTGATCTTTAACAAAATGGATGATTTTTGAATAATACTTTTGTAGCTCAGCAACTTAACTACAAGAGATTCCCCCGCGCCTGCGGGGATAGACCGTCAAGAGGGCAATTTCCAGCCTGGACAGCGGCGATTCCCCCGCGCCTGCGGGGATAGACCCGAAGAAAGCGGCCACGTGAGGGGCTTCGCTATGATTCCCCCGCGCCTGCGGGGATAGACCCTAGGCCTCGTTGACAAATCCGAGGCGCAGCAAGATTCCCCCGCGCCTGCGGGGATAGACCCACTGGCGCATCTTTCATGACCGCGTCTCCCTGGATTCCCCCGCGCCTGCGGGGATAGACCCTTGAGTATGAAAACACAAGCAGATGGATAGGTGATTCCCCCGCGCCTGCGGGGATAGACCCCATGGCTGATAAAGAGCGGTATGTCGTCGAGCGATTCCCCCGCGCCTGCGGGGATAGACCCCTCGCACGCTGCCCGCTCCTCGATCTCAGCCCGATTCCCCCGCGCCTGCGGGGATAGACCCAAGGATATGAAGGAAAGATTGAGGAATGAGGGGATTCCCCCGCGCCTGCGGGGATAGACCCAGGCGCGGCAGGATCAGAGACACTTAGGCGGAGATTCCCCCGCGCCTGCGGGGATAGACCCATTGCGCAGTACGGTACGCTCCCCGTTTCGACGATTCCCCCGCGCCTGCGGGGATAGACCCTGGATACCGCGTATCGCCCCCAGGCTGCCGCTGATTCCCCCGCGCCTGCGGGGATAGACCCTCCGAACCGTTCAAGACTGGGAGGCTGGAAAGGATTCCCCCGCGCCTGCGGGGATAGACCCCCTACACCATCAGCAAGGCGCTGGTGTCCGGCGATTCCCCCGCGCCTGCGGGGATAGACCCGCTCTACCGGGCGCTTTCTGCCGATGCATCCAGATTCCCCCGCGCCTGCGGGGATAGACCTTTTTAGGTGTGTTTGTGTTTTTAGGTGAAAAAGATTCCCCCGCGCCTGCGGGGATAGACCCGAAGCCGGAGATCAGCACCGGCCACACTCACCGATTCCCCCGCGCCTGCGGGGATAGACCCCATGCCTGAGCCTCTTTACCGTAGGGGCTACTGATTCCCCCGCGCCTGCGGGGATAGACCCGCAGGGACCGGCATTACACAAAGAGCCGATCAGATTCCCCCGCGCCTGCGGGGATAGACCCATAACTTCACACGAAGCTCTTTCCTCGATCTCGATTCCCCCGCGCCTGCGGGGATAGACCTTATTGCAACGAAGATGGACTGGCCTATCCCAGGATTCCCCCGCGCCTGCGGGGATAGACCCAGGAAAAGCAGGAAAGCCCCGCCAAGCAAAAGGATTCCCCCGCGCCTGCGGGGATAGACCTTGGATATGGGCTCGATATTCTCAAAACTCATCGATTCCCCCGCGCCTGCGGGGATAGACCCCTCTCTCAAGCCAGTTTTCGTCTTTTTTGAACGATTCCCCCGCGCCTGCGGGGATAGACCCATTCAGCGATTCCAAATAATGGTCATGGTCAGGATTCCCCCGCGCCTGCGGGGATAGACCCCATCGTGGTAAACAGGAGAGCTACCCCGGCCAGATTCCCCCGCGCCTGCGGGGATAGACCCAACAAAGAAATGAGGCAGAATCTGCATGATCAGATTCCCCCGCGCCTGCGGGGATAGACCGCAGCGCGCTCTTCAATCTCCATCCTCAACGCCGATTCCCCCGCGCCTGCGGGGATAGACCTTCCATCCCGCTATATCCAGCACCTTCGCTATGGATTCCCCCGCGCCTGCGGGGATAGACCCATCCATCGCTTGCGCGTGGATCACGTCCAGCGGATTCCCCCGCGCCTGCGGGGATAGACCCCTCTTGATCGCATGAAGTCAATCGGGTGCTTAGATTCCCCCGCGCCTGCGGGGATAGACCCGTATTGGGAAATCCAGCAAAAGCTAGAAGCTGGATTCCCCCGCGCCTGCGGGGATAGACCCCTACCTCCAGGTATCAAGCTAATGAAGGAGACGATTCCCCCGCGCCTGCGGGGATAGACCGTACCAGCTATCCATTACCACAGATATATCCAGGATTCCCCCGCGCCTGCGGGGATAGACCCTCCGTTTCCCTATCATCAAGACTGCGAACAAGGATTCCCCCGCGCCTGCGGGGATAGACCCATCTACTCCGCTGAAGTTGGCCGTGCCCTGGCGATTCCCCCGCGCCTGCGGGGATAGACCTTCCTTCCTTCGTGGGGAGGACAATAGGGGACAGATTCCCCCGCGCCTGCGGGGATAGACCCTTCGGGGTATCTAAAGCTCGAACCAATGACCTGATTCCCCCGCGCCTGCGGGGATAGACCCCTCGTCCGTACTGGACCCAATGGGTACTGGTAGATTCCCCCGCGCCTGCGGGGATAGACCCTGTTCCAGCGTATATTCCTGCCCGCATTCATTGATTCCCCCGCGCCTGCGGGGATAGACCCAAACGTCCGTTTTCCGTCATCCAGATTTGACGGATTCCCCCGCGCCTGCGGGGATAGACCCACGATCAGCACGGCTTTTACGGATGCGAAGAAGATTCCCCCGCGCCTGCGGGGATAGACCCATTTAACTTCACCGGCTCTCCAGCCTTCGCTCGATTCCCCCGCGCCTGCGGGGATAGACCCGACGCTTCCCACATGTCGCCCCGCGCCAGATCGATTCCCCCGCGCCTGCGGGGATAGACCCCGCCAGAATCCGCTCTCAGACTACTCCGCTTGGATTCCCCCGCGCCTGCGGGGATAGACCCCGCTTGATCTGGTTGTAAATGGCTACGCCATCGATTCCCCCGCGCCTGCGGGGATAGACCCCGCCAGAATCCGCTCTCAGACTACTCCGCTTGGATTCCCCCGCGCCTGCGGGGATAGACCCCGCTTGATCTGGTTGTAAATGGCTACGCCATCGATTCCCCCGCGCCTGCGGGGATAGACCGCTCATTTCAACGGCGTAATCGATGCTGCTTGTGATTCCCCCGCGCCTGCGGGGATAGACCCGTACTGGGAAATCCAGCAAAAGTTGGAGGCTGGATTCCCCCGCGCCTGCGGGGATAGACCCTCATTGACACAATCAATAGCGGTTCGGAGACCGATTCCCCCGCGCCTGCGGGGATAGACCCAGCCCACGGCATTCCTGAGCCCGCAGCCTTGCGATTCCCCCGCGCCTGCGGGGATAGACCTTAAAGAAGGGGAGGGGGAGTAAATCATCCCTAGATTCCCCCGCGCCTGCGGGGATAGACCTTATTGATGCAGTGTTCCGGGCTCAGGCTCTGGGATTCCCCCGCGCCTGCGGGGATAGACCCAGCAGCCACGGATTTTCATGAAACGCTTTTGCGATTCCCCCGCGCCTGCGGGGATAGACCCAGATTGGCTGAATACCGGCCCCGCCAGCGGTGGATTCCCCCGCGCCTGCGGGGATAGACCTTCTGGATGCCACGGATTCCGAGAAGTACGGAAGATTCCCCCGCGCCTGCGGGGATAGACCCCACATTGCTAAAAGGCAATGCGTATTTCGTGAGATTCCCCCGCGCCTGCGGGGATAGACCCTGGAGCCCGGTTTTGTACTGGCAGTCATCGCCGATTCCCCCGCGCCTGCGGGGATAGACCCCGGTATAGGCGTAATAATCATCCGTTCCACCAGATTCCCCCGCGCCTGCGGGGATAGACCCCGGACAAGTCAGATTCGATCTCGCGCAGATATGATTCCCCCGCGCCTGCGGGGATAGACCCTGTTGCAAGCGGGTTACGCGGAAACACTGGAAGATTCCCCCGCGCCTGCGGGGATAGACCCCCTCCACACCTAGGTCGGTCAGCTTCTTCTGCGATTCCCCCGCGCCTGCGGGGATAGACCCCAGCACCAGGCGTTCGGACTGGCCGATATGGGCTATGGCGAAGAACTCGGATATATCAGCCTGATCGAGATTACAGGGTTGGGCGCCGAACTGGATTTCCACTGGGACGCCTAAGACGTTGGCGGAAGTAAGGCAATAATAAGCGAAACCGGAATGCAGAATTAGCACAAAACCCGGCTCGCCTGGGCCGGGTCGGACAGTAAAGGCAAAATTACCTTTACTTTTGTATATACATATGTAAAGTAGTATAATGCTGATAAATGGATTTGACTGGGACGCGGGAAACCGCGAGAAATGTAGAAAGCATGGCGTTTCCACTGCTGAAATTGAGGAGGTTTTCAGAAGTCGTCCACGCATTGCTCCTGACATCAGGCATTCAACAACAGAAGATCGTTATATTGCGATTGGCAGAAACAGGGAGAGCAGACCGATTTTTGTGGCGTTCGCCATTCGGATGAAAGAAGGCGGAGTATTCATTCGTCCAATTAGCGCGAGATATATGCATCGTAAGGAAATTGAGAGTTATGAAAAGGAAAATCCCAAAACTCAGGACTGATAAGGAAGCGGAAGAATTCCTTGATCAGGATTTGTCCGATCTGGATTTTTCACAGTTCAAGCAGGTTCAATTCGAGTTCCAGAAAAAGAATGTGCCAGTGAACTTGCGGATATCGCAAGCGATGCTGACCGCCATCAAGGAGGAAGCGGAAGAACGCGGCATTCCTTACACCCGGCTTATGCGGGAAATGATTGAAAAGGGACTAAAAAAGCGACGGCTCAAGGGCTGGAAAGCGGGTCAACCCTATTGAACAAGCATCTTGTGGGCAGTAAATAACCCGCGACTAAAGCTGCGGAGTTTCTTGCGAGGATTCCATGAAAAAAGTAATCGGATACGTTCGGGTTCAGTACCGAACAGCAGGTAAAGGAAGGAGTTTCAATCGAAGCGCAGCAGGCGAAAACCAAAGCCTAGGAATTCCCTCGCGCCTGCGGGAATAGACCTTTATTGACCTGAGTATTTTGCAGAGAATCAGCGATTCCCCCGGCCCTGCGGGGATAGCAGGGGTATCATTTTTTGGCATATTCCAGAGGGAACTGCAGTTAGGGACTTAAGGTTCGTAATATATAAGTAAATTATTATGATAATAATCAAAACATGTGACTTTTATTTATAGTTATACCGAGTACAATGTTCCAATGTCATGGACACATCAAGATGGAGTGGCTTTCACTTCATCCATTTCATTGGAATCTATCTATCATGGAAAAAGAAATAAGGAAGTTTTTAACATCCATATTCATGCTGGGCTTGCTGGCCTCTTGCACTGAGACCGGTACGCTCGAAGCAAGGAACGGCAATGCGGGCATGGCTGCACAAAGTATCAGAACTTTTGTCGACCATGACGAACTCGCCAGGCGGTATGAAAACCGCGCCAGGAAGCTCCTGGAAATAGCAGCGGAACACGAGAAACGGCTCCAGTATTACGAGGACAAAAACTACCTCTACGGGAGACACGGGCAGAATTCACAGTCGCACGCCGCCCTAGTGCAAAAATACAAGCGGGCGGCAGAGAAAGCCACCGAAGCTGCTTTTCGCCACAGGATGGCGTTGCAACCTGCGAAACGCGATTATATTGCTTCGATAGCGTTACATTGATTTGGATTGCCCCAGGAGCTCAGCAGTGAGCCCTGGGCGAAACTGATGGGTGGTATTTACTGACCTCGATGCGCGGCAAGCCTCGTCCTTCAGGACGGGGAAGGATAGCACGGACGGCGTAGCCGTCCTGCAACACTGTTTATAAGCAGAGCCATTAAGCCTTGAAACGCCTCCAAGCCTTCAAATATCAGCCATATCAGCAGGTAATCGCCAGACACAAGCCAGGTTCGAGTGTGTGGAATGCGGTTTCGAGGGAAACCCCGATGTTGTCGGCGCGATCAACATTTTAAGGGCGAGACACGCCCGGTTCGCCTGTGAAGTGAGTGGTGCGGTAATGTCGCCAGCAGCAGGAACCCACCGAAGCGTCTCAGGGGTGACTCGATGCCACGTCTGAGCGCCGCAGGAATCCCCGACTTTAATCACGGCAGGAATATCGGAAGACGTTCCGGTGTATTATCTTTTCTCAATCGATAATCCCGATAACCCTGATAATCCACATTGCTGCTGGGGCAATCAATTGTGTCGCGGGCTTCCTTGCGAGGATACTATGAACAGATACTTAGTCCAGCTCGACTTCATCTCCTTTATAAAATTCAACTCGTTGTCGTTCTGTTGCGCCAATACGCTGTTTTCTCCTTTCAACGCACTTTTCACTTTCGAAAGCAGCGGGATCGGTCGAGCGCTGCTCGCTCTCTTTCTAGCTCCGTTCGCCGGCCTGCTTCTGGGTGCAGTCTTTGGTGCTCTTGCCTATCCGCTTTACCGGTTTCTAACCTCCCGCAGCGAGTCCCTGGCTGCTTTATCAGGCAAATTTCAGGAAATATCGGACGAGACTCCGGAAGAATCTCTTCCTGACAAATAGCGTTTACAGCATCCCTCACATGCGGTCTGCCTTTCGCGGCACCGCGGAGATGAGAATGCAGGCGATATTCCGTATCGAGACATAAACACACGATCTTTTCCGATAGGAGTCTTCATTGAAAATCAAAGCCACCGTTGAAGAAGTATTGTCCGGCATTCCAGGTCCCGTAACCGCGGAATGGCCGATGGGAGAACGTTTTGCGGTTGCGCTGGCGCATGGCACCATGTCGGTCGAATATTACGCTCCCGTCGGACATGATCCGCAAACGCCGCACGAGCAGGATGAAGTCTATTTCGTCCATCGGGGAACGGGTGAGCTGGTGATCGAAGGGGAGCGTTATCCATTCAAAGAGGGCGATTGTCTTTTTGTGCCAGCCAACATTGAGCACCGGTTCGAGAATTTCTCAAGCGATTTTGGAACCTGGGTGGTATTCTGGGGACCCAAAGGAGGAGAAAAAGGTATAGATCTAGGCTGAAGAATCCTCCTGGTCGAACGTCTCGCCAACGTCTGATCGACTACACCGATACAGCGGGAGTATCAATATAACGAGTCTATTGTCCACCCTCAAAAGCTGCTGGCTGAAGCAGCAAGAATATCCTATTCCGCACGCCGGTTGCGCAGCTTTTTGATCGGCCAAATCTTTCACAAGCTGGAGCAAATCTCTTTTTTCACCTCATCTGCCGCCGAAACAAAACGGAATCAACCAGCGAAGCCACGAGGTGCTGCACGAGGTTATAGAAAATAATGGGCAGCATAATTAGGGGATGATCAACCATTGCCATGGAGGCTAATACAAGCGCCGAGCCATTATTATTCATTCCGAGGCCAAACAATAGCGAGATTGTTTCGTCCCGCTCAGTTCCCAAAATACGACCCAGCAGGTATCCCGACACAAAGGCAACAAGGCAAAGCGCAACGGTGATCACTAATATCAGTGCCAAAAAGTCGATGTCAGGTTGCGCTACTACCGTTGGCAGGGTCAGCGAGGCATTTGAATAGTTAGAGCATTTTCGCTTTACATGTTGACGTATCCGCAGGCCTCGAAGTAGTTCTGACACTCCTGAGGTGAGGTGGTATCGAGGAGTTTGCCCAATTCCTTCCAGAGCGCATCGACGGTGCGCTTTGATGCTTTGCGCAGCATGGCTTTGAGTTTGGCGAAGAGTTTCTCGATCGGATTGAGGTCAGGGGAATAAGGCGGCAGGTAGCACAGGGATGCTCCCACAGCCGTCAAAGCCTGTTCGACACCGGACACCTTATGGCAGGACAGGTTGTCGGCAATGACGATGTCGCCCGGACGCAAGGTGGGACAAAGAAAGTCACGAACCCATGCCAGGAAAAGCGCTCCATCGATCGGACCATCGACCACCATCGGGGCGCTCACCGCATCGTGGCGCAGGCCAGCGATGAAAGTGGTCGTCTTCCAATGGCCACAAGGCGCATAAGCCAGACAACGTGTGCCGCGCGGGGCACGACCACGCAACCGGGTCATACTGGTCGTGATCCACGTCTCATCCAGAAACACCAGCCTTCCCATATTCCACTTTGGCTGCTGGTCCTGCCAGTCACGGCGTGCCTGCTGCACGTCCTCGCGATGCTGCTCGCTGGCGTGCA
The DNA here is from genome assembly GCF_055385915.1 of Nitrosospira sp. TNL300. NCBI lineage: Bacteria > Pseudomonadati > Pseudomonadota > Betaproteobacteria > Nitrosomonadales > Nitrosomonadaceae > Nitrosospira > Nitrosospira sp. TNL300. The sequence continues at coordinate 2,385,517 of NZ_AP041005.1, forward strand.
GAGTTTTTTTTAAAGCTCAGTCCCCACCTGTCCAACTGGTGCCACAGCGCCGGCGACTTGATCATGATCCCTTCGCCTTGCAGGCGTTCACACAGTTCGGCCAGCGTCAAATCCGGCTCATTCTCGATCCAGCCACGGATCGTGCCTTCCAGATGGGCGATGCGCGACCGGCGGTGACCCCCCATCGGCAGGCTGCTTCGACAGCCCTGCTCTTCCCATCGCCGTCGCACCTCATACACCCACATCCGACTCACTTCGAAACGCCGGGAGATATCGCTCGGACGCTCTGCCCGCTCCAGGGCGCGCAGCACCCGATCCCTCAAATCCTGCGAATACGCACGCATATCCCACCTCTCTCATGATTGACCTGAGAGAGTTTAATGCATGTAACTACTTAAATCAAAAATGCTCTAAGCAATACAAGGACGCAATAATTTATGAGTTTTACGTAAGGCTTCATCATCTCGATGCGTCGCTCTCCAATGAATCAATTCGTCAGGATACCGAGCAGCGAAGGCAGGATGACCCATGTTCCAAGGAAAATTCCCACCCCGTTGGAAGCGAGTTCATGCAAATCTTCAGAGTAGTCGCCTGTAGCCATGAAACCTACAATGTGGAGGGCCAATGGCGACAGTAATGGACTGAGGAACGTCGTGAGCAGGACGAGCCCGAGGCTCAATGCCAGATTCCCATTCGCATTCTGGGTCCATGCGGTTGAGGAACCAGCAATTGGCATAGCGGCCACAAAAGCAAGCCCGACGAGGATCAACTGGACCTCTTCGGGGTTATGCCAAAGCTTCATTGCAAAGCTTAGGGCGATGATGAAAGTCAGTGGGACCGCCAGATTTCCGAATACCCCGCCCAACAGTACCAAGGGGTTTTTCAGCAGGTTCCTCACTTCCTCGATCTTCATCCCTAAACCGGCGTTAAATAGTAGTGCCGCCAGCATCACGAGAGGAAGGGAAAAAGTAACCTCCCGATGAAGTACCTCTACGCGACCCAAGTCCGCGTTACGAATCCAGAGCCCAAACGCCGGCAATATCGCAGCAACAAAATAAGAGGCCACGATTACCCAGATGAAATAGTGATGGATGAGGTGCAAGAGGAGCGCAATGGAATTTTTCATATTCGACGGGTCCATTGATATAAGCTTGCTACGGCATGAGCATACCGTATAACGCAGGAGTACCGAGTGCATTGGCGGCGGCACTTCTGTTCGGGACCGGCACTCCCGTCGTCAAACTTTTGCTCGGCCCGGTGAACCCATGGCTATCAGCCGGACTGTTGTATCTCGGTTCAGGGCTCGGCCTTGCGCTGTTGCGGCTGATTAGAAAAGCTCTCCCAGTGCATTTGAGCCATGGGGAAACCAAATGGCTGACTTGCGCTATTCTGGCAGGAGGTGTGATTGCACCCGTGCTGTTAATGTGGGGCTTATCTCGCATGCCTGCTTCGAGTGCAGCACTCCTATTGAATGCCGAAGGAGTCCTGACTGTATTGCTCGCCTGGTTCGTGTTCCACGAGAGCTTCGACCGCCGTATTGCCAGCGGCATGATCTTGATCGTGCTGGGTACTGTAGTGCTGACGTGGTCAAGCGATGCCAGTTTCGATTCAATGCTCCCCGCGCTTGCCATTGTCGGTGCATGCCTTGGATGGGCAATTGACAATAACCTTACGCGTAAAGTGGCTCTGGCAGACGCGACGTTTATTGCGATGATAAAGGGTCTTACAGCTGGAGCCGCAAATATTACGATCGCCTGGTTGCTGGGCATAACGCTGCCACAGCTATTTGTTCTGCTGGCTGCCGGCACCCTGGGCTTTTTCAGTTATGGCCTTAGCCTCGTGTTGTTCGTGGTGGCGTTACGCCACCTCGGCACGGCGCGTACAGGCGCATATTTCTCGACAGCACCATTCGTAGGGGCTCTGCTGGCCATTCCCCTACTGGGAGAATCGCTATCCATTCAGTTCGTGGTTGCAGCGCTGTTGATGGCTGTCGGCGTATGGCTGCATCTGACCGAGCGACACGAGCACTGGCATACACACGAGGAATTGGAGCACGAACATGAGCATATACATGACGACCATCACCAGCATGCACATTCAGAAGCTGTAACCGGCGCTCATACTCACAGGCATCGCCATAAGCCTCTGGCACACTCACACCCCCACTACCCTGACGCACACCATTGGCATGACCATGAATGAGAATGCTCAAGGAATCAATGCATTGATTCAGGCGCCTATAACTCTCCATTCTGAAAAACCCTGGTAAAAACTGGCTGGATACCGCCGAGGTCATCATTTCTCCTATTCCTGTATCTCTGAAGACTGTGAATCATTTGAAAAATGCGTATACAGCGCATCAAGAACAAGGCTGAACTCACTTAGCAAATCGTCATCATTCTTCGCGCGTTGACGCACGCCAGCCAGTACAGCTTCGAAACCGCTGGCTTCGGCTACGAAGCCTTCCCCAATGTCGAGGGCATGCACTATTGCCCCTATCCGCTTTAAACCAGGATCCTGATCCAGTGCGAAACTCGCGAGCAATACTTCAAAGCTCACGCGATTGCCGACATGGGTAAATGTGCCGCCATCAAAATCGAAGCCAAGGGCGTCAGCCGGGCAATGACCGGGAGAGTCCAGCCAGAGAAAACGGGCCTTTTTGTCGATAAAACGGCGGATAAGCCAAGCACTGGCAACACGATCCACCCACAGATGTCGGCGTGTTGCCCATGTGCGTCCCTGATATTGAGTTAATTCCAGGTGTGGAATCACTCTTTCCACAGCCGCATGCGGCTCATCCGGTGACAATATGCTGTCAGCCGCATTCACGAAATCCATCCACAAGACTTCTGCTTGCATGCTGGTCTGATCGGGGAAGTAATCGATCGCGCGAACGGCCTCATAATCACGGCGTAGTCGGCGCAGCGACTTTGTAATTTCCTGCGGCGTTGATTTTGAAAATGCCTTGCGGGCCTCCGCAAAGGCTTTAAACAGTTCCTCATAGTCGCAGCTGCGATCGAACAGGGCGCGGTAGACTTCACTCTCGTTTTCGGACTGCGCCTGCACCATTAGCAGCCAGGCGTTCCCGCCTTCACGCACCGTATCGTCGGATAACTCTCTCAGTACCTGTTGTTGGACCCTACTATAAGGGAGCAGATAAGCTCCATCGCGCAAAAAACCGCAGCCAAGGGATTTCAGCGCCCGCCAGATGCGCATGCGCGCCGTTGCGCTATTTGTAGGCAGGCTGATAATCAGTAGAAGCCATTGTGTATTTGCGGAACTCATAAAGGGAATCTATATTGATGTTTTATACATTACAAAAAGTGTAGAGCATATTGCATATATAGCAGTATTGCTCCGAAATCAAAGTGAACAATTCAGTGTTTGCCTGGGAGCGCGAAGGCTGGCTTGATGCTTGAACTGATACTGCCCGGAACAATCAGCCAAACATACATACGTCGATCATGTACCTGCCACCATTATTGCTTAAGGAGATAGTTATGCCTTTCCTTGCCCTGCCCTCTTTTGTTCCGCCTCTGCGGTACCGCGTTACCGCTGTACTGCTGCTTATGACAACAGCTCATGCCGCCCCCGCCAATATAGATACAGCTGAGATTGAGGAATTGACAGGTCTCAAGGGAACCTACTCAAAAGAAGAAAATGTTTTCAAAGTTTCCAAACCCCGCACTGATGTAAAGATAAAGGTAGATAAATGGCCAATGCCGCCTTTCATGGGCTTAGGCTCATGGGCTGCTTTTGCTCCTGCACAGAACGGCCAGGTTGTAATGATGGGCGACACCGTGCTGTTCGAGGACGAGGTCAATCCGGTGATAAGCGCGGCTTTCGAGGCGGGACTGGAAGTGACTGGCTTGCACAATCATTTTTTCTTTGATGAACCCAAGGTATATTTCATGCACATCGGCGGCACTGGGAGCTCTGCCAAACTTGCAGCTGGCGTTAAAAGGATTTATGACAAAGTCGCTGAAATCCGCGCTGCCCAGCCTGTACCTTCTTCCTGGTTTCCCAAGACAATTCCGCAGGAGAACAAGATTTCCCCTCAGCCTCTGGAACAAATCCTGGGAATGAAAGGAAGCTCAAAAGATGGCATGTTTAAAGTTGTCATCGGCCGATCCGCCACTATGCATGGGGCGCCGGTGGGAAAAGAAATGGGTATAAACACTTGGGCAGCGTTTGCAGGTACGGATAGCGAGGCAGTCGTGGATGGAGATTTCGCCATGCTTGCCGATGAAATGCAGGCTGTTTTGAGAACAATGCGAGCAGGTGGCATCAATATTGTTGCGATTCATCAACACATGACGCATGAGAAGCCACACTATTTATTCATGCACTACTGGGGCAAAGGGAATGCGAAGGACCTGGCCAAAACCATCAGGAGTGCGTTGAATAAACAAGCTGACCATCCAGAATAGTCCTGTGTGACACAATCCTGGGATGCCTGTGCCAGTGGTGGATCAGGTAGAGAAGGTTAAGTCGGTGGAAACAGGCCGAATCGGCAGGATACTTGCCCGCTTGCTTATGCCTGTAGGAGTAGCCGAAATTGCTTCCCCACTACTGATTGCTCGCGCGTTGCGTGGTTTTGCAGACGGTTATGTCGTTGTGCTTCTACCTGCGTACCTGCTGGCGCTGGGGTTTGACCAACTGGACGTAGGTTATTTAAGTACGGCCACCCTTGCGGGATCGGCCCTGGCGACACTGGCGATCGGGGCAATCGGCCATCGATGGTCAAGCCGCCGGCTGTTGTTGTTTGCTGCCCTGTTAATGGCAACTACCGGCCTTGCTTTCGCGAGCGTCTCGTCATTTTGGCCACTCCTCGTTGTTGCATTCGTTGGAACCCTTAATCCGAGTTCGGGCGATGTGAGCATGTTTTTGCCGCTGGAGCACGTCCGTCTGGCACAGGCGGCACCCGGCAACCTACGCACCACTCTGTTTGCCCGTTATACGCTTACTGGCTCGCTAAGCGCGGCCGCAGGCGCCTTGGCCGCTGGCATCCCCTCCTGGCTGATGCAATGGGCGGGGCTACCATTGATTAATGGTTTGCGCACGATGTTCGTACTGTACGGCCTACTCGGCGGACTGGTTTGGCTGCTCTATCGAGCTCTGCCAGCAGGCAACATCCCTGCCGGGCAACTACCAACGCCGCTGGGTCCGTCACGCAGTATCGTTTTCAAGCTTGCGATGTTGTTCAGTGTTGATGCATTTGCCGGCGGATTGGTGGTGAATTCGCTACTCACACTCTGGCTTTTTGAGCGATTTGGACTCTCAACGGGAGAGGCAGGAACCTTCTTCTTCTGCGCAGGGCTTCTATCAGCCGGCTCGCAACTCGCTGCACCGGTAGTTGCGCGCAAGATCGGGCTGCTTAACACGATGGTCTTCACTCACATTCCTGCGAACGTGTGCCTCATTTTTGCGGCGATTGCTCCAAACGTAGAAATCGCGCTGATGCTATTGTTCGTGCGAAGTACGTTATCTCAGATGGATGTGCCCACACGGACTGCATACGTGATGGCCGCAGTTACGCCACCGGAGCGCGCGGCTGCTGCCAGTTTCACTACCGTACCCCGCAGCCTCGCCTCAATCCTGAGTCCAAGCTTGGCTGGCGCCTTGCTGGCCGGTGGACTTCTGAGCGCTCCCTTAATTGCTTGTGGAGCTTTGAAGATTGCATATGATCTGGCGTTGCTGGTGTCCTTCAGGCGCATGAATGTTCCGCGGGAGCGAGAATAGAAAGATCAGTTTCGGTCACCTTGGCAAGGTTGCCTATTCATTCAATTTAAGCCGAGTCTACACTTCAGGGGCTGAAATTCTTGCCGTGGCCAGCACCTTATCGATGCGCTTTCCATCCATGTCCATAACTTCAAATATCCATCCTTCCCATTCGCATCGATCTGCTGTCTGAGGCAATCTGCCGACTAATAGCATAATCATGCCGCTCAACGTGTTGTAGCGCCCCTTTTCCTCTTCAGGCACTTCTTTAAGGCCGAGCCTGTCCTTCAGTTCAGGGATAGGAATAAAACCATCAAGTAACCAAGACCCATCATCACGTTTCATTGCCCATGCATCTTCCGGGTGATGCGGCTTAAATTCTCCCGTGATAGCCTCCATCACATCCTGCAGGGTGACGGTGCCCTGTACCTCACCATATTCATCGATGATAAAAGCGAGGTGCGCCCCTGAATTTTTGAAGTTTTCCAATAACTCCATACCAGTCAGCGATTCAGGAACAAATACGGCCGATTGCAAATTTTCAGTCAAGCTTGGCTTCTCGCCATGCAGTGTTTGAGTCAGAAATTGTCGGGCGCTAGCCACCCCCAGCACTTCTCCCCAGTCGCCCTTGATCACCGGGAAACGCGAATGGTCACTGGCTTCAATCCGTTTTATATTTTCCTCTAGCGATTGCTCTGCATCCAGATAGACAACATCGCTCCGCGGTACCATGAGGGAAGCGATCTGGCGGTCATCCAGACGGAAAACGTTCCGAACCATCTCATGTTCCTGGTGTTCGATGACGCCAGCGTCGGTTCCTTCTGCAAGTAGCAGTTGGATTTCCTCTTGGGTTACATGTGGACCGCTTCTCTCCTTGATGCCAAAGATGCGTAATACCAACTGCGTCGAGGTGGACAACAATCTGACAAAAGGCAAAGAAGCTGCGGATAGCCATAGCATCGGGCGTGCAACAAAACGAGCGATCGCTTCGGAGTTAGTCTGCCCCAGGCGTTTAGGTACCAACTCCCCCAGTACGATGGAAAAGTAAGTAATGCTGAAGACGACTAGTCCTGTTGCGAGATACTCTGACAGGGAATCCTGTAGTCCAAGATCTTGTAGCAATAGGCTGAGGGGCCGGGCCAGGGCCGCCTCACCAATAATCCCATTCAGGATCCCAATAAAGGTAATACCAATTTGTATGGTGGAAAGAAAACGATTGGGGTCTTCCCCCAGTTCAATGGCTGCTGCTGCAGAACTATCACCCGCCTGGGCCAAATTCTGAAGCTGGGCTCGGCGAGCAGTTATCAAGGCGATTTCCGACATCGCAAAAATACCATTGAGAATGATAAGGGCAAACAGTATCGATATTTCCATGAGCTAGTGTTCTCTCAAACACGTACAGGGGGGTTGAGAATATTTATAAATCGACCGAACTGACAAGGCAGTTCCTCCAAATACTGAATCTGGAACCAGAATTATCCAGCTATCATTGCTTGATAATTGCAGCCATAGATTAAAGATGAGTTTGGTTCAGTCCGCTGGGTGCCTTGATGAACCAAAAAGCTTTGATGTCCTCGAATTCAGCGATGAGCGGGTATTTGAGGATATACAAAAACCAAAATCCTGCAACGGCTTTCGGCCAGCCACCCGCTTCCGGCTCAGTTTTACAATCACAATCTCTGTTCGCGTTTCACGAAAGGAACAATGGAGAGTAAACTGTTATCCCAACCGGTGGCGCCATCGACGGTATAAAAAGCAGCGAAGAAGGCCCAATACCCGAATCAAGGGGGTTCAGTCGGAGCTTTACTGATGGAACATTGAAAACTGCTTCTTCGGCTTGCTCCAACAACCGAACCAACCGACAGAACTTTTAAACCTTCGAAATGATAGAGTTCTCCACTCTATGCATTGATCCGAACATTCGCGAAAGCTACGTTCCCTGTATGTGTTTGGAGCCCAATATAACCTGAATTGGGATCAATGCTGGGTGGATTCCCCCTGGCAGTATCGGAGGGGCTACGCTTAAACCGGGTTACCTCCTGACCGTTGAGCCGAACCACGTAATCCTGCTTTTTTACCTCGATTTCGTAGTGATGCCATTGCCGTGCCGCAAGAGAGATGTTGTTTTGGTAATTCTGCTGTCCTTCGCCGGTCCCCAATGACTTGATTTTATAAATTGCCCCGGTTCTCGCAAAAAATGAACCATCCGGCTCGCCGAAACGCTTATCACCACGTGCTTCTTCATCGATCTGGATTTCAAACCCAGTATGAACCGCAACGAAAGCGGCATTGTCTGCGGGATCGACCGGATCGGGAGCAGGATCAGGCAGGCGCGGATCGCGGAACCGAACGAAGACACCCGAGTTATCGTTGTTATTGCCTCGCGGCTGAGGAAGAAGAAAATCGAGGCGCAGTGTGAAATCCTCAAAGGGTTTTGGCTTGTAGAAGAGCAAGCCCATGCCTTTTTCATTCTGCTGGGCGATTATCGTGCGACCAAACCGGGAGAAAGAACCTCCTCCAGCCATCTCCCAATTCGCGAACTGCGCATCGCTCCCGTCGAATAGGTACGTGAAACCTGGTTCCGATACCACGAGTGGCGGTTCCGGCATCAAGTGATCTCCTAGCCGGCGGACCAGGGCAACGCCTGTGAGCATCGGATTGGGTGAACCGATGGTAGGAAAGAGTGCGGGTCCAGCGACATAAGTGTTTGTCACATTATGAAAACGGCAATCGGGATCGGTCACCGATTTATTCGGATCCTCTCCCATTCGCAACGTTCCGGCTTCATGATGTGTCGTGCCCAGGCCATCGCGCCGGCCCCGACCGGCCTGATCAGAGAATTTATATGGTAGAACCGTTGCAAGTGAACTCGGATCGATATTCGTCACAATCACATTTCCGTTCTTGATGACATCGATTTTCTGACCGTTGGCAAAGACTTTCGCGACCTCATCCGATGCCTTATCCATCGCATCCCACAGTTCGTAGTCACGAGAGCTTGGCTGGAGATTCACAAATGCCCGCCGTGCCTGAAATTCGTCTTTCTGTTGCGGATCGAGATCGAGCGTAACCGAGTTGCCGAAGTCATTGTCATTCTTGGGCCCCATCTCACCGATGCCACGAATCGTAATGACGATGTGCGTATCGGTAGCGTTCTTGTGTGCGTCGAACAGATCAATGTCCGGGATTTTTTTAAACAGCTCAGCCTCGGAGTTGGTTCCGTTGGTGCCTAGACCTGATGCAGTAATCTGGAAATGGAAGTGTGCAAAGCCATCTGAGGAACCATCGGCCCTCTTGAACTCATGTCGGCCTTTTACAAAAAGCGCCGACGCTTCGAGGGCTTTCACTGCCGGCGGCAGCGCTGCCAGTGCCGCGCGGGGAACTCGAAAATCGACATTCGAGCGTAAATGGGCTATCAGATTCCTGCCGATTTTTCCATCCGTCCCAAAGGAAGTTAGCGCGAGGCGAGCGCTCTCGATCGTGCCGAGAGCAATGATGACTTTGCTGTCCGGGGAAACAGGCAGCACTCCCCGCTCGGTAACGATCTCGCTCACGCGTCGCCCCCCTTCGGTATTGACGGTGTTGAGTTGCGTGACATGGCAGCGTTCCACGACCATTAGCCGTTTTTTTATGTCATCAAGCCGATTTATTACTCCATCGAATGGGGTTTGGGTTGCCGCCTCGCGGGCTGCCTTCATGAGCAGCGGAACAGCGCTGAATTTGTTAAACGGAAAAAACCCAGCGTGGCCCGCTTGTCCCTGCACGGCCAACGGTGCTTCAAGTTTTGCTTCATCGCGGAGCTTCTGGATAGAAGGCGGCGGACTCGGCAATTTATCGATGCCAAGCAGCTTGGCCAGATCGTCGATTGTTACTGGAGTGTTGCCATAATAGACTGCGGGATGGTCGGGCAGCAACGCAAGATCATATACATCAGGGATCGAGGAGAGACCTCCGAACAGCTGTTGCCGCATCGCCCGGTGCAGATCGCCAAAAATGAAATCATTCGTCTCTGTGACGCCGATCTGATCGCTTGATTGCCGGAAATAACCCTTTCGGCCATCTGGCAGAACCTTTGCCGTTAAATCGTCGAGCACCCCTTTTGGCCAAACGTCTTTTGGCATTTCTGCGTCAAGCAATCGGGGCGACCAACCACCCCAGTAAATCGAGCGTCCGCCCAGGCAGTAAGCAAGCCCAGGAAAACCGAAAGGATCACTTGAATTCCAGGCAAGGCCCCAAACTTCGCCTTGCAGCGAATGATCCTTGCGCGCGCCCGCAGTATCGAGGCCGAGCATTGGTAGATTCTGCACGTGTTCCGGTAGGAGGAAGGGACCCGCCTCGAGCACGAGAATACGTTCACTGCGCTGAGTGCTTCGGAACCACAGATGTTCAGCAATAGCCGCACCAAATGTGCCCCCGCCGATTATGATGAAATCAAACGGCCGAAGATCGCCTCGAGCATACAGGCCGGCAGCGGCACGGGCGTTTGGATCTATGGTAACGAGCGCTTCGTCAAAGGTATTGCAGTCGTAACGTCCGAGAACATCGCGGGTAAAGGCGGTGTTGTAGTCAGGGGCGATAAGTGGCATGGCGGTTTGCTCCTATATTTAATATCCGTAGAATTTATCCGTAGAATTTTTTCAGTTCTATCGAACAGGACCGCCATACAGTTACAGTTCTAGTTCTGATCTCCGCTCAACGATACCCTGGCGCTGTCTGTTTTTTATCCCCTGGTGCATAGCTGTGTTCGATACCATCATTTATTTTGTGTTATTAAAACTAGTTCATGAGCAGCGAATGTCAAGCAAAGGTATGAGCACAATGAGAAAAAGGGTTGGATTGTGGAACAGAAGTTTTATTGCTGGAAGAAGCAGTATGGCGGCTAGAGTCGAACCAGGTGCACGAAACAAACATTGGCACTATCGGCTTCAAGGGTATAGAATTCCTTTTCCCCTTTTTCTTATGCCATGAACGGAATCATGCCCAGGCGCCGTATCCATTTCGTCATGCTCATGCTGTTCGTCAGCATGATGACAAATGCTTTGAGCTGGGCATTTAATGGCGAAGTTTTTGCGCATGAACTTGATCACGCGCACCACATTCTATCTCTCGACCCGACGGCTCACCTCGAAGCCCATCGGCATGCTCTGCGTAACGACAAAGGTCATCTGGACGCGGCAACCCATCTGTGCCTGCATGCAGCCGGGCAATACCTCCCCTTCTTTTTTACGTCTCCCCCGCTGGTGCCCGCTTCCATTGGCATGGAAGTATTGGCTGCGTTCGTCTCTTTCATCGTTCCCGAATCCGTTCCGGATTCCCCGCTTCGCCCTCCCAAAAACAGCTTCGCAATCTGACCGGCAAGCCTTCCGGTGCGGCAATATGGCGCTGCTTAGGCACTAAAGCCGCTTAAAGCAAGCGTCAATTGTCATCCCGTACGCAGGCTTGCCGCAAAGTCATCTGCGCTCCGTTTGCCATCCAGTAGCTGATGGCTCAATAGAGCTAGCGCATATATTTGCGGAGAACTTCCATGAAACTTACCGTGTTGCTCACGGTGCGCCGGCACCTGGTGCCGGCAGGATTGCTCATTCTAGCGCTTAGCTGGATGTCTGGGACTATTGCCCAAAATACTTTCTCGGGCGCTTTGACTGCCGAGGACTTGGATTACTCTGCTCCATCGCTTTCCGAGGAAAAAAAAGAACTCACTTTGCGCGATGCCGCGCTTCTCACACTGCAGCGTAATCCCGAACTGTCGGCTTTTGCCAGGGAAATACGCGCCCTTGAAGGAGCCGCACTTCAAGCCGGACTGCTGAAAAATCCGGAGTTATCCGTGGACGTGGGAAACGCGGGAAATATTCAGCAGCTTGAGGGAGACATCAATTCCCAAAAAAATGTTGCCCAGGAAGTCATTCAGCAAAACACGACGATTCGCATCAGTCAACTGATCGAGCTCGGTGGAAAGCGCGCGGCGCGGGTGGTGGCTGCGTCACTCAACCAGGAGTTGGCCGCTCAAGATTACGAAGCCCGACGCGTGGAGCTCATCGCCCGGGTGGCAAACGCGTTTACTGAGGTGCTTGCGGGACAACAGCGTCTGCGACTTGCGGAGGAGAGCCAGCAGTTGGCTCAAAAGGTGGTTAGCACGGTCGCGAAGCGCGTTCAGGCCGGCAAGGTGCCTCCCATTGAGGAAACCAGGGCCGGGGTAGCATTTTCCACCACGCGAATTGAGCTGGAGCAGGCGCAGCGGGATCTGGCGGCGGCGCGCAAACGGCTGACGCTGCTATGGGACAACAGCACTCCACAATTTACCAAGGCACTGGGTGACCTGGAATCATCCGTTGTTCTGCCGAAATTCGAGGCACTGGCGGATCGTGCTCTGGCCAGCCCCATGGCGCTGCGCGCCATGAAAAACATTGAGCAGCGTAAGGCGCAACTGGAAGTGGAGCAGACAAAGCGCATACCCAATCTCACCGTCAGTGGAGGCGTGATTCACCATGTGGCACTCGGCGGAACCACGCCTGTGGTCAGCGTGGGGATACCGTTGCCGTTATTCGACCGCAACCAGGGCAATATCCGGGAAGCCCATCAACGCGTGGACAAGGCCATTGACGAGCAGGCAGCCCTCGAGTTGCGGCTTAAAACGGAGCTTACACAGGCCTATGAGTCACTGTTCGCTTCACAGAGGGAAATCGGCATTTTACGCGACGAGATATTACCCGCAGCCAAGAGCGCCTTCGAAGTCACCAACAAGGGCTACGAACTGGGCAAATTCAGCTTTCTTGAAGTGCTCGACGCCCAGCGCACGCTGTTTCAGAACCAGATTTTGTATGTGCGTGCGCAGGCGAATTACCAGCGTCTGGTCAATGAAATCGAGCGTTTGATTGCGGCACCTCTCGATGGGGTGGCGAGACAGGACACCGATGAACCGGCCTATACCGATTTTACGGATGATAAGGAGTAGAAGTGAATAACAGGAAGAAACTGATTCCGATCATTGCCGTAATCGCCGCAGGAATTGCACTGGGAGGGTTGATACTCAGCTCCGACAAGACTTCGCAATCCGTCTCCGGGGAATCCACAGCCCATCTCACTTATGAAGTACCTGCGGTCGAAGGCAAGACATCATCCAATTATCGAGTGGGGCCTAAAGGCGGAAAGCTTTTTACCGAAGGCGGAACAGATGGCCTTGGCGTGGAGGTGACTATTTTTGAGACCAACGTACCGCCGCGCTTCAGGCTCTATCTATATGAAAAGAACAAGCCCCTCCCGCCTACCGCCGCCAAGGTCACCATGACGCTGTCCCGCCTTGGGGCGCCCGCGCAGATATTCAGGTTCACGCCCGAGGCTGATTACCTGGTGAGCGACCAGATAGTGAAAGAACCTCATTCGTTTGATGCCGCGATAGCTGCCGAATGGAAAGGCAGAACGATGCATTGGGAATACAGCCAGGTCGAGGCCAGAGTGGAAATGCCGGACGAGATGCTGAAAGGCGCCGGCATCGAAATACGCACCGCGGGACCTGCGATCATCAAACCCCTGCTCAAGCTGCCTGGGGAAATCATCTTCAATGAGCATACCATCGTGCAGGTGGTACCCCGACTGCCGGGAATAGTCACAGCGGTGAAGCGTCACCACGGCCAGCAGGTGCAGAAAGGAGAGATTCTCGTGGTGATAGAGAGCCAGATGCTGGCTGAACTGCGTAGTCAGTATCGGGTAGCCAAGAAGCGGCTCGGTCTGGCACAAACGACCTACGAGCGCGAACGGCAGCTATGGGAAGAAAAAATCTCCGCCAAGCAGGACTACCTGGTGGCCCAGGAACTGCTGAATGAGGCCGAGATTGCATTGGACCTGGCTGCGGTCAAGCTCCAGTCGCTTGGAGTGCAGCCGGAAACGGCGGCTTCTTCCGGCAATCTGGCTCGCTATGAAGTCCCTGCACCGATATCCGGGCTCATCATTGACAAGACTGTCGCTCTCGGCCAGACGCTGAAGGAAGATGAACATATTTTTGTTATTGCCGACGTTTCGACGGTGTGGGCCGGCATCACGGTTTATCCAAAAGATCTGGATGTAGTCAAGGTTGGGCAAAAGGCAACCATCAGGGCAACGGCGTCGGATGTAGAGGGGGAAGGCGTTGTTATCTACATCACCACTCTGATCGGCGGCCAGACCCGTACCGCCACGGCGCGGCTCGCCCTGAAAAACAAGGAGGGAAAATGGCGTCCCGGGATGTTTGTAACTGCCGAAATGGTGGCCGCAGAAATTCACGTACCTGTTGCCGTATCTGCCGACGCGCTCCAGACACTCCATGACTCGACTGTAGTATTCGGGCGTTATGGTGAATATTTCGAAGCGCGGCCGCTGGAACTGGGACGTGGCGACGGCAAGACGATCGAGGTTCTCGACGGCTTGGAGGCAGGAGAGCAATACGCGGCAGGCAACAGCTTTGCGATCAAAGCCGAGCTGGGTAAATCGGAGGCTACCCATGAACACTAGGCGCAGGTCAGGCAGATCCGATAATGGCTCCATCCATCTCGATCAAATAGATCAGTTTCACTGGCATCATGATTGAGCGCATCCTCGAATTCTCCATTCAGCGGCGCGTGCTGGTTCTGATGGCCGTGCTGACGATGGGCGCCGTGGGAATCCATAGCTACCAGAAGCTCCCCATCGACGCCGTGCCCGACATAACCAACGTGCAGGTACAGATCAATACGCGGGCAACCGGGTACACACCGATCGAGGTTGAACAACGCGTCACTTTCCCGATCGAGATGATCATGGCGGGACTCCCCAACCTCGCATACACCCGCTCGCTTTCACGCTACGGTCTCTCGCAGGTTACGGTTATTTTTGAGGACGGCACGGATATCTACCTCGCCCGCCAGTTGATCGACCAGAGACTGCAGGAAGCCAAAGAGCGTTTACCGGTCGATGTGGAAACGACCATGGGACCGATCTCAACCGGCCTGGGCGAGATTTTCATGTGGTCTGTCAATGCAAAAGAGGATGTACGAAAGCCTGATGGGTCACCATACAGCATCACCGACCTCCGGGAAATCCAGGATTGGATCATCCGCCCGCAGCTGCGCATGGTACCGGGCGTCACGGAAGTAAACGCCGTCGGAGGTTTCGTCAAGCAATTCCATGTCGCGCCCTACCCCGAAAAGCTGATCTCTTTCGGATTGACGCTGAATGACGTCATCGTCGCATTGCGCCTCAATAACCTCAATGTCGGCGCTGGATATATCGAGAAAAGCGGCGAACAGTACCTGGTGCGAGTGCCGGGACAGGTGGCAAACCTGAAAGAGATCGGGAACATCACCCTGGGATCCCGGCTGGGAGTTCCCATACGCATCAAGGATGTGGCCGATGTGCTGATAGGACGGGAATTGCGCACGGGTGCCGCGACGCAAAATGGGCAGGAGACTGTCATCGGCACCGCGCACATGCTGATCGGGGAAAACAGCCGTGTCGTTTCTCAAGCCGTCGCGGAAAAACTTGCCGAAATCAACCGGAATCTGCCGAAAGGTGTCGAGGCGATCGCCGTCTATGATCGGACGACGCTCGTGGACAAGACGATCAGGACCGTTGCCACCAACCTGCTCGAAGGCGCGATACTGGTCATCGTCGTGCTGTTCCTTTTCCTTGGCAACCTGCGTGCGGCCGTCATCACTTCGCTCGTGATTCCCCTCTCGATGCTGTTCACCTTTACCGGAATGATAGCCAATGAGGTCAGCGCCAACCTGATGAGCCTGGGGGCGCTCGATTTCGGCCTCATCGTGGACGGCGCGATCGTCATCGTGGAAAACAGCATGCGCCGCTTGGCTCATGAGCAGACGCGGCTGGGGCGGCAACTCTCATTGAACGAACGCCTTGCAGTGGTATTCGACGCGACCAGGGAAGCGCGGCGTGTGCTCATCTATGGCGAGCTCATCATCATGGTGGTTTATCTTCCCGTCTTCACGCTTTCAGGGGTGGAAGGGAAAATGTTCCACCCAATGGCCTACACGGTATTAACCGCCCTGCTAGGGGCGATGATTCTTTCCATAACGTTTGTCCCGGCAGCGATTGCACTCTTCCTGACGGGAAAAGTGACAGAAAAGGAAAGCGCGGTGGTTGCGTGGACGAAGAAAGCCTATCTGCCGGCTCTCGACGCCGTAATGAGGAACCAGGGCCTCACCGTCACTACCGCCGTTGTGATTGTTGCATTGAGCGGTCTGCTGACCACAAAAATGGGTACGGAGTTCGTACCCAGCCTCAATGAGGGAGATATCGCGCTGCACGCGATCCGCATTCCCGGTACCAGCCTGACCACGGCGATCGAGATGCAGCATGAAGTGGAGGAGACGATCAAGGCATTTCCCGAGGTGGAGCGTGTTTTCACCAAGATCGGGACTGCCGAGATTGCAACCGACCCCATGCCGCCGAACGTGGCGGACATCTTCATCATGCTGAAACCCCAGTCGCAATGGCGGAAACAATATTCCACGAAGGCAGATCTTATTGTTGCACTGGAGCAGGCGGTAGGCCAGGTACCGGGCAACAATTATGAATTTACCCAGCCCATCCAGATGCGATTCAATGAGTTGCTGTCCGGTGTGCGAGCGGATGTCGCGGTAAAGGTATTCGGTGATGACATGGATACCCTATTCAGGGTGGCAGACCAGGTCGAGCATCTGCTCGAGACTGTTCCCGGCGCAGCGGATGTAAAAATCGAGCAACTTACCGGCTTGCCGGTGCTGACCGTTCAGCCTGACCGTGTAAAGCTTGCCCGTTATGGATTGAATGTTGCGGATATACAGGATGCAGTAGCGGTTGCCATTGGTGGAAAAAACGCCGGAACCATTTTCGAGGGCGATCGCCGCTTCGAGTTGCAGGTGCGGCTACCGGAACAGTTGCGGGCCGATCCTGATGCACTCAGCCGATTCCCCATCGGCATTCCCATGCAGGGATCGTCAACCGGAAGTCCACAACGCCAGGCATCAACCGGAAATCCGCAAAGCCAGGCACCCATCGGCATGACCTACGTTACCCTTGGCGAAGTCGCCGTTATCGAAGTTCTCCAAGGACCCAATCAGGTGAGCCGGGAAAACGGCAAGCGCCGGGCTGTCGTTACAGCAAATGTACGAGGCAGGGATCTTGGTTCCTTTGTCGAAGAAGCGGAAGCACTGGTGGTGGAGCAAGTGCCGGTTCCTTCCGGATATTGGCTCACCTGGGGTGGGCAGTTCGAGCAACTGGTTTCCGCGGCGAAGCGGTTGCAAATAGCAATTCCCCTGGCGCTTGGACTGATCCTGATGCTGCTTTATGCCATGTTCGGTAATTTTCGGGACGGATGGTTGATGTTCACCGGTGTTCCCTTTGCCCTCAGCGGCGGTATAGTGGCATTGTGGTTGCGGGGCATTCCCCTGTCCATTTCCGCCGCCGTCGGGTTCATTGCTCTGTCTGGTGTCGCCGTGCTGAATGGCCTCGTGATGCTGTCGTTCATACGGGACTTGCGTGCGCAGGGCCGGTCTCTGGAAGATGCCATCAAGGAAGGAGCACTCGCGAGACTGCGACCGGTATTGATGACAGCCCTGGTGGCTGCCCTCGGGTTTGTTCCCATGGCCCTGGCTACAAGTATCGGGGCGGAAGTGCAGCGGCCGCTGGCGACGGTGGTCATTGGAGGAATTCTGTCATCCACGGCGCTGACACTGCTGGTACTACCGGTGCTGTACCATCTCGCCCATGGAGGAGATGTGCCCGATCCCACCGGGGCAACTTGAGATAATGCTGGCAATTTCCATATTTTTGGATCCAGCCGGCTGCGACCAATTCCTGAAATAATCTCTAACGCCTCTCATGACTTCGGATTGAGTCATGTGGGGGAGCATTAACGGCCAGAATTATCGGCTCTACACTCGCTCTTTTCTTCCCTTTCTTCCCCTTACAATTTTGGTGCAGGTCAAATTGTACCCAGTGCGGACAACATCCATATACCTGTCACCTGTCGGATCTTGTTTGCAATCGCTGTTTTAACGTGAAAGAACCGCCTTCAAGACGAGCGCTGACCTGACTCTGACAGTCATCGACTGATTGGGGCGGGTGAATCAGATGGCTGGAATGAAGCCGAAGCGGGTCAGTGCCTTGATCCAGCGAGGAGCATTACGTTGAACGGAAAGCGCTTCTTCATAGTCGGTGACTCCCTGGAGCAATCTGGTATCGAAGCGAGCGATGCGTGCTTCGATTTCCTCGATGTGCCGCATCAGTTCGTCGAGGACGAAGCGATGGCTGTCGGTAAGTTCCCCTTGCAACGCGTCGAACAGTTCTGTACGACTGGCCTTGAGTCGTCGACTGGCAAGCTTGAGTACCTGATGGGGCGACTGACCGGCGACGATGGCTTTGACCATGCATGGGGTATTGGTTTAACCATTTATGAAGCGTGTTACAAATTTCAATATATCAGATACTTAAGCATTTGTGGCAGGATTTTGCCTTGAGGATGGTCGTCCCGGAAAACGAGAACCCACTTTGCCCGGCGAGGTGCAGCACGGCAAGTTTCGAGAAGGCTGGACTACTGCTGTCCATTGCAGTAGGATTTAATCCTATTCCAACCCGGTTAAAGGAGCGCGCTATGAGAACCACCCAGCAAATGAGCATCACCCTACCCAACGACATGGCGGACGTGGTGAAAGCCAAGGTGCGCACTGGCGAGTACGCCAGTGAAAGCGAAGTGATCCGTGACGGACTGCGGGCATTGATGGCGCGGGATCGCGCCGTGGAAAGCTGGCTGCGCAATCAGGTCGGCCCTGCCTATGACGCCTTGAAGACCGATCCATCCCGCGCAGTCACGACTGACCAGGTACGCGCTCGCCTGGCCACTGAGCATGCCAAGACGGCGCGATGAGCTATCGCGTTGTCTTCAGCCCGGAGGCCCTGGAACAGCTTGCCGAGCTATACCGCTACATCACCGAAGCCGCATCACCCGACATCGCGGCCCGGTACACCGATGCCATCGTGAGCTATTGTGAGAGCCTGCGCATGTTTCCACATCGTGGCACCATGCGCGATGACGTGCGGCCTGGCCTGCGTATTACGAACTACAAGAAGCGGACAGTGATCGCCTTCGATGTGGACGCCGAGTTGGTTTCCATCATCGGCGTCTTCTATGGCGGCCAGGACTACGCAACGATCCTGCAAGACGAAGCGGAGGATGACAGCAAGTAGACTTCTTGTACCACGGATGAAGCAGTCTCTCAGATGGACGCCACCGTCTCCCTCTGTCGCCAGTACCCAGCACTCAGTACAACAATAAGACCGCCAGCAAAAAGAAACCATTTAGATGGTTCTGGAATAACCCCGACCTAGGATACTTATGTGTGCTACAGATTCATCGCTTAGCAGCGTCATCGGTGTTGAAATACCACTCAGGACGATTCCCAGGTGAAGTGGTGCTATCAGCGATCCGTCCGATGCTATATCGTTCCTGATGAAGGAATTAATATCCGTTAGCTGGGTACCAGGTGTCGCAGCCGAGCCGCCAAGGCCCAGCGCCAACGTACTCTCTTGAAAAAATTAAGCTGACTTGAGTTGAATGCAGAAGACGGTGTAACTGTTACCCCGTTCGTGTCAACTGCAATGTTCAAAAGTGAGGTTGTACCACTGGAAGTAGTATAGTTGACGTCGAACCCGTAATGCCTGTTTAACGTGCGCTCTCTTAGAGTTCGGCGGATCACGTTAGGTTGCGGGTTGATCCGCCAAAAAATTGCGCGACCTCTTCCCGCCGCCTTCCATCCCATAGCTTCTTTCATCATCAGGAGTGGCGCCACCGCAATGAACGTTAGGATAACAGTCTCCTTCCCGCTTCCACTTCGGATAAAAATTTCCCCGGTCTTTATTCCTGCTAAACCTGCCCGCATTTAAGGATCTGGTTGAGCTTGCTTGCGGCATGAGGTGTGCTAAACATAAAACAGGCGAGAGTTGGGTGAGTACTTTCCTGGCTCAAGCTGTCTTCGCCCTGCATGGAAGGTTATAACTTTAGATTCAGGAGAAAGTGTTGCGCCCTACCGAACTCGTCAAGCTCACCAGGTTGATGCAGCGTACCAGCGGCATTCCCGATATCAGGATCGGGCTCATCGACGGCCCCGTCGCCACCAGTCATGCGGATCTGGCAAATGGACATCTTCAGGAGATATCCGGAAATAACGGGGCGAGCTGTACCAGGACCAATAGCAGCGCCTGCCTGCACGGAACCTTCATCGCCGGCATCCTCGCGGCCAGGCGCACTTCTCCTGCGCCTGCCATTTGTCCCGAATGTACGCTCCTTATCCACCCGATTTTCAGCGAAAGTACCGCCGGACGCGAGAACATGCCCAGTGCTACTCCGCAAGAGCTGGCAGCGGCAATTTTTGACTGCATCAATGCGGGTGCACGCATTATCAACCTGAGCCTGGCCCTGGCACAGCCATCGACGAGGGAAGAGAAGCTGCTGGATGAAGCATTCAACCAGGCGCTCAGCCGCGGTGTACTGATTGCCGCTGCAGCAGGCAATCAGGGCATACTGGGGAGTTCAGTCATTACTCGCCATCGCTGGGTTATTCCGGTCGTAGCTTGCGATTTGCGCGGCTATCCGATCAACGAATCCAATCTCGGCAGCACGATCGGAACGCGCGGCTTGAGCGCGCCCGGCGACAACATCACCGGCCTCGGCGCTGAGGGACGAACCCTCACTATGGGTGGTACAAGTGTGGCTGTGCCTTTTGTCACCGGCGCCATTGCGCTGCTGTGGTCGCAATTTCCTGATGCCACGGCGGCCCAGATCAAGCTCGCCCTCATGCGCCAACCTCAAAACTTTCGGCAAGCAACCATGATGGGAACCGGAGGCGGCCGCATGCAACTCCATCACCCGCGGCGGGGTTCGGTGGTTCCACCCCTGCTGGATGCCGAGTCGGCCTGGCAGATACTGTCCGCGGTAAATACGAGGAGGCAAACAGCATGACTGAAAATGATGTCAACGTAAATCCGGGTCGCAGGAACGGGAGCGAAAGAAATACAAATGGCGAAGGTGGTAAAAACCCGGCTAAGCGCGAAAGCGTTGCAGATACAGGCAAGCAGGCCGCTCACCGCGTGCGCCTGCCCGGTTTCATTACCGATGAGGAGATCGGGCTCGGTGATGCGATCAAGCGCGCCACCACTTATTTTCGAATGAAACCTTGCGGAGGTTGTGAAGGGCGGGCGGCTGCACTCAATCGCTGGCTCGCTTTTACACCCCGCAGTCGGAAGTAAAAGCATGACAAGAAGAGAAGTAGAGGGCCGTTCTAGAGGAAATTTTCAGCTTTTTAACGCCGTTGGCACTACCAAGTTAAGAGAGGAGCGATATGAACGAACAAACTGCGATGGCAGAGCCAGTCGAAAGCGCAACAGGCCAACCGATCCAGGCAAAGCCCGATTCGGCTTCGAACGCAATGATCTCTCCCCAGATGGGAGGAGGCTGCGGTTGTAACGGAACGCGCATGAGCCAAAATCCGGGCGGGGCTGAAGGCATGAATGCGAATGGCGGGATGAATGCCTTTGTTTATGCCATAGGACGAGTGGAGGCGCGCTTTCCTAATCTGAGTGTGGAAAAAGAATTTGCGCAGGCGACCGGGCGTGCGGAAACTGCTGGCAAAACCGATCAGCAGGCCTTTCATGAAGTCCTGTCCCAGCGGCAAAACCGGTATCTGGTGCGGCAACTATGCTGGGTGCTGACGGTACAGGGACTGGAAACCTATCTTCTGGTTCCACGCGATCCTGCCGATGTCGATATGCTGATCGATGCCATCCGGCCTGCACCTGCTCCCCAGGATATCGATGTGGTCATCGGAATGCGCGGTCCCATTGCTCCGCCGGAGATGTGTAACGGCTTGATGGTACCGATTGTGGTATTCGACCAGATCTATTCCTTTGGGCGGGATGAATTGATCAAGGCAATCCCGAAACCGGAGAAAATGGCCAAGGAGCGATTCGACCCCGCTGCCGAGGAGTTGTTTGACCGGATCATGCACATGACCGATAACGCAGGAGCCACGGATGAGCATCGGGCGTTGAACTACCTTGCCATGCGCTATCCCGCCATTTATGCCAAGGCGGCGGAAGAGTTCGCGGAAGATCATTCCCTGACGGGCGTGGAAGTGCGCCCCTCGTCCTTGAGCAGCGGGCGCAACATCGTCGAGGTCATTTTCTCCTATACCAACCGCAACACCGATTTTACCGAGAAGTACTTCGTGCGCGTGGACGTGACTGAGGAGTTTCCTTTCCTCGTCACCAAGATTTCTCCGTATTATGAACGTTGATTTTCTAAAGAAGGAGGTATGAAATGAATATGCCAGGATTTACCGCTGAAGCCTCGCTTCGTCGCACAAATACTATCGCTCGGCGGTTGCCCGGGCCAATGCATCGGGTAGAGGGATCAGTTATCCCTCAACGCATAAAGCTGCAGGAGTGGACATGCGATTGTGATGCTGCAACCGACATCTGTATCTGTAAATCGGAACATGGCGCCATACGGGCAATTCATGCGGTATTGGGTGAGCTTTAGGGAAATATCGCTGCACTAATTGAAAAGGAGATACATCATGAACATACCAGGATTTAGCGCAGAGTCATCGGTTTACAAAACAACCGGGAATTATTTCAAGAGCAGGCAGGGCGCCGTGAATAACACCTCGGTGATTCCGCAAATGATGCGAACGATAGATCTCGGACCAGGATGCACACTGTTTTGCAATTGCAATCCTGCATCCGGAGCTTGTAGCTGTGACGCGACCTTGTGTCCCTTCCTTCCGTGGGGGCCTGTTCGTGAAAGGTTTTGAGGAAGCGTATCAGAACTGATGATGGCGAGTGACCCCCTTCGTAACCCTGCGGAGGTGGCCTGAAAGGGTGCATGAGAGCGTAGGAGGCGATTCCCTGACGGAGAGGAATGCTGTATCCGCCTGCCTCCGGCTATGCTTCGCAGCCTGCTTTATGCCATGCTTTGCTGCCTGCCGGACCATCTGATCCGTTTGAGGCGAGAGGATGTCTTCCCCACCATGCCATAACAGATGAAATATTATCATCCTATTGATCCGCCCAGAAAATACTATGAATCCCGTCATTCCGGGCCCGACCCGGAATCCAGCCCAAACCAATAATGGCGTGCTTTGAACGTCACTGGATACCGGCTTCCGCCGATATGACGTTTGTACTGCTTGCTCGCCGACTCAATAAGTGCTTCAAAATATCAGGGAATTCAGGATTTAGGTTAAAATAATCCTTTAACCATCCAGGACGCCAATTTGATGAAAAAACTTCGCGTCCCTCATCGTACCAAGTCTGCGCGCATGGTTCAGGAGCTTGTGCGCCTGGCAGCGGGACTTGCCGCCTCCGGCAGCCGCGTAGAAGACGCCTTCTGGGAGAATCGCCTCGCGGCAAAAATACATGCCCAACTGCGCACGGGGGACGATCAGAATCTCGAAGCTGCGCTGGATCAGCTTTATGACGCTGATCCTGGAGGCTACAGTGAATTCATGTATGCCATCGAAGCTGCAATAGAATGCAGCATATTCACGCGAGGGGATCACACTTACGACGTTTTAATGTTTGCTGTACCGGTGCTCACCTGGTCACGTTTTTCGATTCCCTCGGGACCAATGGCAGAATCCGTGCTTTCCGAACTTCGCGGGCAGTTGCAGGTGCAGGTGTTGGCGGACGATGCCCAGCTTGCGCTTGCGGATTGTCTTTTCAGCCCCGATCAATTGCCAAGAGGCTATCATCTTACACATGAACTGGCTCGCAAACTCTGGTCGGCAGCGGTGACAGGACAACGCGATTTGCATATGAACCCACAGCAGCTTGCTGAAACGGGGCGGTTTCTTTCTGATACCCGCTATCTCCTCGGCGGGGTCGCGGTACCTCAGGGAAAACCCATGTTCCGCTGGCAGCAGGGGGACGCGGGCGAGCACAAGGGCAGCAACGTTTCGACCCTCCAGTTCCCCAAAGAGCAGATACTGCACGCATGGCAGACTCACGGTACCGCGGTGCTGCTGCCGCTATTCCAGGGCTGTGCGTTTGAACTGCTGATGCCGGATGGCTTTTTTTCAGCATGGCGCGCGGCGGACCGCCTGGCCCGCCCCTATTCGGTGCGTGCCACGGTTGATTTTCTGGAAACCACTCTGAGTATTTCCCCAGACAGGTTGCGTGCAGTGATCGCGCCTTTCTACGATCAGTGGCTGGAGGAATACCGCATTGGCTTCACCCTCAAGGATCGGGACAACGTGCTCTACGGCATCATCTGGGGACTGGTAGGGGATGAGGATGAAAATACAGATAGCGTCGCTCAGATCGAGGCAGCGCTGCGGGAATGCGGAGTGACGCAAACCATCCTGCTGCAAGAGCATTTTCTTCTGGAGTACTGTGAAGAATGCGGGGGGCCGCTGTTTCCCAACGCGGATGGCGAAATCGTGCATGCAGAATTCCCGGAAGAAGGTGAAGTAGCGCCCATACATCTGCATTGAGAATGTTCATCATCTTATTCAGGAGCATCAATTTTTTTCCGGAAGAGGAATCATGAGCGGCAAGCTTGCTAAATCCGACCAGGAATGGAGAAACCAGCTGACCCCGCAGCAGTATCATGTATGCCGCGAAAAGGGGACGGAGCGGGCGTTCACAGGGGAATACTGGAACTGCCACGATCAGGGCGTGTATCGTTGCGCCTGCTGCGGCGCTGCCTTGTTTGACTCGGAGACCAAATTCGATTCCGGTACGGGATGGCCTTCTTTCTGGCAGCCTGCCCGATCGGAAAATGTCGTCAACCAGGAAGATAACAGCCATTTCATGCGGCGGGTAGAAGTGTTGTGCGCCCGCTGCGACGCGCACCTCGGTCACGTATTCGAGGATGGCCCTGCTCCGACCGGACTGCGCTACTGCATCAATTCCGCTTCCCTCAAGCTCGATCGAGATTCTTCGAAGACTGAATAAACGGGCAGCAAGGGAAGTTAAACGAGACTCAATGCGCTTTGCTAATTGCACCCGCACTCTCAAATAACTGTGTCCGCTCAAACTCCATCGCAATGAAATTTCTTTTTGATCTCTTTCCGGTAATCCTGTTTTTCATAACTTTCAAGATTTATGGCATCTATGCCGCCACTGCTGTAGCGATTGGCGCCACTTTTGTGCAGATCGGCTGGGTATGGTTCCGCCATGGCAAAGTCGATACCATGCTATGGGTCAGCCTGGTTCTCATAGTCGTCTTCGGCAGCGCAACACTTATTCTGCAGGATGAAACATTCATCAAATGGAAACCATCCGTGCTCTACTGGCTGTTTGCGGCCACACTGTTGATAGCCCAGGCGGTTTTCAAGAAAAATTTTATCCGGACGATGATGAAAGAGCAGCTTACCCTGCCGGAACCGGTTTGGGCCCGGGTGAATGCGAGCTGGGCAGCGTTTTTTGCATTTATGGGCGCCGCCAACCTCTATGTCGCCTTCAATTACTCTACTGAAACCTGGGTTGATTTCAAGCTGTTCGGCTTTATGGGCTTCATGCTGGTTTTTGTCGTATTACAGGGATTGATGCTGGGGAAATACATGGTAACCGACGAGGATAAAGAGGCATGATGCTATATGCAATAAGTGGCGAGGATGTGCCCGACAGTCTTGAGAAAAGAATGGCGGTGCGTCCTGCGCATCTCGAACGCATCAAAGCGTTGCAGGAAGACGGCCGCCTTGTTTTAGCCGGTCCATATCCCGCGATTGACAGCCCCGATCCCGGACCGGCGGGATTTTCCGGGAGCCTGATCGTAGCCGAATTCGAGTCGCTCGAAGCAGCCCAGGCGTGGGCGGAAGCGGATCCCTATGTCACTTCGGGCGTCTATGCAAAAGTGATGGTGAAGCCATTCAAAAAGGTTTTACCGGCATAACCTGATCTGACCGGAGGCCGGATGAACACTATCGAATTGATGAAGCAGAAGCTCGCTGCTCTGGAGCCTGCGGTAATCCGGATTGCGGATGAAAGCGCGCGCCATGCAGGACATGAAGGCGCCAAAGCAGGGGGTGGCCATTATTTACTTACCATCGTCTCACATCAATTCATCAGCAAGTCGGCCCTGGCGCGGCACCGGCTGGTTTACGATGCGCTGCACGAGATGATGCACAAGAATATTCACGCCTTAAGTGTAAAAGCGTATACTCCCGAGGAATTTGATTCGATCCACTGAGAAGGAACCTTCATGCATTTTATGAAATTTACTCGACTTGCGGCACTGGGTATCTCCGGGCTGATCGCCGCGACGGCCGTTCAGGCCCAAACCGGCTCAACCATGGCGAAGGTGAACGGTACGCCGATTCCTCAATCGCGCCTCGAATTCATAATGAAGGCGCGTGCTGGCCAGGGTCAGCCGGATACGCCGGAGGCGAGGAAAGCTTTGCGCGAGGATCTCATCACTGAAGAGGTAATCGCCCAGGAAGCGAAGAAGAAGGGGCTGGACAGGGATCCTGACTTTGTCACCCAGCTCGACATGGCTCGCCAGACAGCGATGGTCAGAGCATACCAGATCGATTACATAAAGAACCACCCGGTAAGCGACGAAGAGCTGCATAAGGAATATGAAACGGTAAAGACGCAGATGGGGGATAAGGAATACAAGGCGCACCATATTCTGGTGGCTACAGAAGAGGAAGCCAAAGACATTATCGCCAAGTTAAAAAAAGGCGCAAAGTTTGACAAACTTGCCGGGGAAAAATCCCTGGATACGGGCAGCAAGAGCAAGGGTGGCGAACTGGACTGGAGTCCGGCCGCAAGCTATGTTCAACCTTTTGCCGAAGCCTTGACCAAGCTGCACAAGGGTCAGCTCACCGATCAGCCGGTAAGAAGCCCCTTCGGCTGGCATGTGATCCGTCTGGATGATGTGCGACCCCTGAAAATTCCCCCCTTCGAGGAAATAAAACAAAACCTGGCCCAGCGCGTGTTGCAACGTCAGTTTGCAGCCTCGGTCAACGATCTGCGCTCGAAGGCGAAAGTCGAGTAAGCTTCTTCCCATAAGCTTTATTCCCTTATTCCCTCATTCCCTTTACCCGGCGATGCATCGCTCCGGAGTATAAAAAAGGCAGCCTCGGCTGCCTTTTTTATTCTGTTCTGCGGTGGAAGAGGAGAAGCTTACGTTACCCTTTGCATTCTCGGCGCGATCGCGCACAACAGTTCATAGCCCAGTGTACCGGCGGCCTGCGCAACCTCATCAACCGGCATGCCCCTCCCCCATAGCGTTACCGGGCTGCCTACGCCCGCATCTTCGATCTCGCTCAGGTCCACATGCAGCATGTCCATGGAGATGCGTCCCACGACCCGTGTTCGTCTTCCCTTTACAAGCACCGGGGTACCGGTAGGAGCATGGCGGGGATAGCCATCAGCATAGCCCCCTGCAACAATGCCCACTCGCATCGATCGGTCAGCCCGAAAAGCGTGCCCGTAACCCACGCCATCGCTTGGCCTGAGTGTTTGCACGGAGATAATTCTGCTCGATACAGTCATGGCGGGTTGCAAACCCAGTTGCTCTGCGGTTGTGTGAGCAAGCGGCGAGGAACCATAAAGCATGATGCCGGGACGCACCCAGTCAGCATGTGCTTCGGGAAAACGAAGAATGGCGGCAGAATTCGCGAGCGAACGAGGCATATTTCTCCCTCCCGCAGCCAAGTTGAAACATTGCAGTTGCGCTGTAATGCTGTCGGTTCTGTCCGATTCGTCGGCACATGCAAAATGGGTCATGAGGGTGATTTGCCGCACCGCGGGATTCGCCTTGAGGCGCTCCAGCGCAGCGGGAAATTCCTTGGACGTAAATCCGAGCCGGTTCATGCCGCTATTGAGCTTCAGAAATACATCCAGCGTTGCACGCCGTCGAACCGCCTCCAACATGGCAAGCTGCTCGGGGTGATGCACTACGGTACTTAAATGGCATTGCTCGATCCAGCGCAGTTCGTCTACGTCGAAAAAACCTTCTAACAACAGGATCGTCTGGCGATAGCCCGCCTCTCTTAAACGCACGGCAGCATCCAGTTCGAGCAGGGCAAATCCCTCTGCCTCCGCCAGGGCCTCGGCAGCGCGCAGCAATCCGTGACCGTATGCATCCGCCTTGATGACGGCCATCACGCGTGAACTCGGCGCATGGCGACGAACGATAGCCAGATTGTGCTCGAGCGCGGCGGGATCAATCAACGCATGAATGGGACGCGACATGGTAATTCAGGGATATCCGGAAGTTTTTCTAAGATTTTCTTTGAAGGGGATTTTGCGGGAGCCAAGAGTTGTTATGAGTGCTCCGCATCGGGCATTTTTTTGGGCAGCATCAAGGGCCTGAAATTTTCCATCAGGAGATGGTCCGACGACCGTTGTATAATGCCACGCCTCATCGTTAAAAAAGAAGGTCAAGTTCTAGGAGAAAACGTTGAAACGCGGATTTTATACCATTATGGCGGCCCAGTTTTTTTCTTCGCTGGCCGACAATGCGCTATTGGTTGTTGCCATTGCCCTTCTGGTGGAGCTGCACGCGCCCGCTTATCTCACCCCGATGCTCAAGTTTGTGTTTGTTCTCTTTTACGTGATCCTCGCGCCTTTCGTCGGAGCCTTCGCGGATTCCATGGCCAAGGGCCGCGTCATGTTCATCAGCAATGCGATCAAGATTGTGGGCTGCAGCCTGCTTTTCCTGGCCACGCACCAGTACTTCGCGCTCGCCGCCTATGCGGTAGTCGGGCTTGGCGCGGCCGCCTATTCCCCCGCAAAATACGGGATACTGACTGAACTGCTGCCGCCCGAAAAACTCGTCATCGCCAATGGCTGGATCGAAGGCTTGACCGTGGCCTCCATCATACTGGGCACGGTGTTGGGCGGCTTGCTGATCTCGCCAGCCATCTCCGCCGTCCTGCTGTCGTTCGATTTTCCCCTGATGGATATCGGCGTGGACACTGTACCGGAGGCAAGCATACTGCTCATCGCCATATTTTATACTGCTGCTGCCATCTTCAATCTTTACATCCCCAATACGGGAGTCGATCACCGCATTCTCAGGAAAAATCCAATGTTTCTCGTGCATGAGTTCGGTCACTGCATGAGGCTGCTGTGGTCAGACAAGCTGGGACAGATTTCACTGGCGGTGACGACCCTTTTCTGGGGGGCCGGTGCAACACTGCAATTCATCGTGCTGAAATGGGCAGATGTTGCCCTCGGTTATCCCTTGAGCAAGGCGGCGCAACTCCAAGGCGTAGTCGCCGTCGGCATTGCCATAGGCGCAGTCATTGCAGCACGAATAGTGTCACTCCGGCAATCCGTGAAGGTGATCCCTCTGGGCATTGCCATGGGCATTGTGGTAATGGCAATGATTTTTGCCCGCGAGTTGTGGATCGCGATTCCGCTTCTCATGCTGATTGGCGGGCTTGCAGGATTTTTTGTCGTGCCAATGAATGCACTGCTGCAACACCGCGGCCACATCCTGATGGGTGCCGGCCACTCTATTGCTGTACAGAATTTCAACGAGAATCTGAGTATTCTCACCATGCTGGGACTGTATGCGTTGCTGGTGAGCTTTGACGTGCATGTGTATACGGTGATTATTCTGTTCGGCCTGTTCGTAGCCGTGATCATGGCGGTGATACGCCAGTGGCACCTGCACAACCAGAGCATCGAGGATTCTCTTCATCTCATTGGCGCGCATAAGGGGCACTGAGGAGATTAAGGGGATAAGAGGGTACAGTAAGGCTATTGTGGAATTATCGGCCGTAATGCCTACAGGATAACCGGTCTGTTGGGCAGTTCATTTTCCCCACTTTCTCGCCCGACTGGAAAATGTTCCTGCAAATGACAACCCACCGACTGGATTCCACTGATGGCCCCGGATTCAAACTGCCCCTGACTGAAATGGGTTTCCATTTCACGGCAGATGGTTTCCCACTTTTTATGGCCGACCTTCGCGTCGATGCCCCGGTCAGCAACGATTTCGACATTGTGATCGGCCAGAAGCAGGTAAATCAGGACACCGTTGTTATGCTCGGTATCCCACACGCGCAGCTGCGAAAATACTTCGACAGCCCGATCGCGTGCCGATGTTGCTCTCACCAGAGGCAGCATATCCAGTGCTGCTTCCACTGCAAAGCGGATTTCTCCCCGATGACCGAATTCCGACTGTGCGATCGCATATTCGATAGCGGTAAGGGCCGTAGCGGGAAATGCCTTGCGCACCGCCAGGGGCCCGGTAAAAAGATGCCGCAGTACTCGCGTGAAATCCATCTACCATCTCCCTGAGGCGCCGCCGCCACCGAAGCCGCCCCCGCCTCCGCCAAAACCCCCGCCACCGCCGAAGCCGCCGGAACCGCCCCTGCCACCCCATCCTCCATAACCCCCAAAGCCACCCGGCCAGCCGCGCCCTCCTCTGTAAATTCCGCTGCCGGCGTGACCGAACAGGCTGATGAAAAACGCAAAGGCAGCAGCGATCAAGGCAAGTAATATCGAAGCGAATACCAGCCAGACGATAATGGCTGCCGCTGCGCTCATCAGCGTCGCACCGAGGAAGCGGCCAAAAATGGACTGAAATACCTTGGCTGCAATGAAGAGCAGGATAAAGACAAAAATAATATTATTCATCAGGATATCGGCAGCAGCGGAAGAATCGCCGCCACGGGCGGAACGAGCGGGAGGCAGGGGTAAGGGCTCTCCTTCGACTACCCCTATTATTCGATCGACACCGGCATTTATGCCTGCCGCAAATCGTCCCTGTCTGAATTCCGGCACGATGATCTCGTCGGTTATGCGCTTCGCTACGGCGTCCGGGAGCACGCCCTCCAGACCATAGCCCACTTCCACCCGCACGGTTCTATCCTGCTTTGCAACCAGCAGCAGAACACCGTCATCAATACCCTTGCGTCCCAGCTTCCAAGCATCCACTACCCGAATTGAATACTGTTCGATGGTTTCAGGCTGAGTGGTGGGAACGATCAATACGGCAACCTGGCTGCCTTTCCTGGCTTCAAATGCGGCGAGCTTCTGCTCCAGCTGGGTAGCCTCGTTTGCAGAAAGTGTCCCGGTGAGATCGGTAACGCGCGCTTTGAGGAGCGGAATCGCGGCATCCGCCATCGACAGGGAGGCGGAAATAAGCAGAGCGATGAATACGAGGATTTTTTTCCCGGCATGAATCATATGTAAACCCTTGCCATTTCCGGTTGGATGCCACGAGTAGGATGGATGAAGCGCAACGTAATCCATCGAACAATGATGGGTTACGACTTGCAGCCTCTACCCATCCTACTCAAACTGAATCCCGTTCGCCCTGAGTTGTCGAAGGGGCGAACAGGACGCCCGAGATTCAGAACGAAAGGATGAAGAATTCAACCCGATAAATGCTAATCAAAATACATGCAAATGGAAATTGAAGCCAGTTTCAACTTCCCAGATCGGCAAACGTCCCTTCGCCTAAGGCTTGCTGAAATCCACCTTGGGCGCGATTGAAATCGCTTTCTCGTCATCAACCGTGAGGCTGGGCTTCACCTTGTAGCCGAACATCATTGCGGTAAGGTTGGTGGGGAAGGAGCGCACGACGATGTTGTATTCCTGAACCGCCTTGATGTAACGGTTACGCGCCACGGCAATACGATTCTCCGTACCTTCCAGTTGCGCCTGCAATTCCCGGAAGTTGGCATTTGATTTCAGATCCGGATACTTCTCCACTACAACCAGCAAACGTGACAGAGCGTTCGACAATTCCCCCTGGGCGCTCTGAAACTTCGCAAATGCCTCCGGATCATTGAAAAGCTCAGGTGTAGCCTGGATGCTGCCCACCTTGGAGCGCGCATTGGTTACACCCAGCAGTACCTCTTTCTCCTGGGCAGCAAAACCTTTTACAACGTTTACCAGATTGGGGATGAGGTCAGCGCGGCGTTGATACTGGTTCAGGACTTCGCCCCAGCTTGCCTTGATCTGCTCATCCGTAGACTGCAGGGTATTGTAGCCACAGCCACTCAGGCTCAGCACCAGAAGCAATATCAGAGACCGCAGCAGGTTGTTCATGAAAACCTTCCTGAAAAAAGTTGCAGATATAGGGATAAGTATAGGCGAACTCATGAATAATGTAGTGGTTTAATTTGCACGGATACCTTGATAAGTGGATTATCTCGATGTAACGACATGCCTGCCGTTAACATTCTGGTTTACCCCAAATACAGCTATTGATTGTTGAATCTTGGGTTTAATACCCGAGGCTTCCATATGATTGTGGTCTGACACACACCATATGGGTATCTGCCCGCGCGGTGGTGAAGCGGTGCTCACAGCAGTCACCGTGCCAAGCTACCCAACTGCTTACCAACGAATGGTTCCAAAGACCCTCAGTGCTGCAATTGATCGATGCTAATCTGATAGCTACATTAGCCGGCATAATTAATCAGCATAATTAAAATTATAAATTGCTGTGGAGCGATAGGGGCAATGATATCCTGCAAAAAATTCCTACGCCGATCGCCGCTCGAACACCTGGCACACTGTCGCACTAGCCCAGGTTCGGAAAATCCCCGAACAACAGTGCTTTTATTCAAGATACTTCTTGTCTGTTACCTGCTATTTTCGGTCATGCTAGTACGAGCCGGGGTGACGGAACCAAACCCGCGCTTGGAGGACGAATTCGACTTCATGAATGCGTTGGCGAAAAAGGGGCTCCACGACCTGAAGGACGAGCGCTGGAATGCTTATGGCCAGTTCACCTACATTTCCAGTTGGAAAAGTGGATTTCCGGCCTCGTATACCAACCTGAACGGAAGTATCAACTCATTATTGCCGGGAAGCGAAAGAAGCTTTACCGGAACGGCCACGCTGTACCTGGGGCTCAAGACATGGCATGGCGGCGAGATTTATTTCGTACCGGAGATGATATCCATGCGGCCTTTATCGGATTTGAAAGGGCTGGGTGGAGTCATACAAAACTTCGAACTGCAAAAAGGCGGTAGCGAGACCCCGATCTATTACCAATCCCGGTTATTTTTCAAACAAACTTTTGGATTTGGCGGAGAGCGCATACAACTCACTTCTGATCCGATGCAGCTTGGGACAACGGTGGATAGCAGGCGCCTCGTACTGAGGTTCGGCAATTTCAGCGTGATCGATTTTTTCGATAAGAATTCATACTCCGGCGACCTGCGCAGGCAATTTTTAAACATGGCCTTCATGACTTACGCAGCCTTCGATTTCGCCGCAGACGCGAGAGGATATACCTGGGGTGGGGCAGCAGAATATTTTCATGATGACTGGACGATACGCTTCGCCCATGTAGCCACCTCCATCGATCCCAATCAACTCCCTCTCGATATGAGGGTATTCAAATATTACGGACAGCAGGTTGAAGTTGAACGCCGCCATTTGTTGTATGGCCGTCCCGGTGCTGTCAGGGTGCTGGCTTACCGAAATCATGAAAACATGGGTAAATTCAGCGATGCCATTGCTGCCTTCCGTTCTGATTCCAATAAAAATGCCACTACCTGTACGGGCTTCAATTACGGATCAGGTAATGCAGGAGCACCGGATTTATGCTGGGCGCGCAAACCGAACGACAAGATAGGCATAGGGATCAATATTGAGCAGCAAGTACTGGACGGCGTCGGTTTATTCTTTCGCGGAATGTACAGCGACGGCAAAACTGAAGTGTATTCCTATACCTCTACCGACAGATCGATTTCACTTGGCGCTCTGGTTAACGGTTTCCGTTGGGGGCGGGACAGAGATTTGCTGGGCATCGGGTTCGCCGCGGGCTGGATTTCGAGCCAGCATGCCAAATACTTGAATATGGGGGGCGTCGACGGATTTATCGGGGATGGCCGGATCAAGGCGCGCGCGGAGGACGTAGTGGACATTTTCTATAGCGTCAATGTGCTAAGTTCCCTTTGGGTGACCGCCGACTATCAGCATATTACCAACCCCGGTTTCAATGCCGATCGCGGCCCTGTGAATATCTATGGGCTTAGAGTCCATGCCGAGTTCTAAAAGTTATATCATCCCGATTATCCCCGTGTCCGAAATTACTTGACCACTACATAAGGACAGATGCGCGCGGATTTCAAGAGAGGTCAGCTGAATGAGTTCGAGAGACGAGTTCGCTATCATTCCCGCGCGGAAGCTATTTTCATTCTACATCATCGGGTAGCTCTGCCAAACTGCCTTCCCTGAATGAAGCATAACGAGGCAGGCTGTCCTAGAATTAAAAGCGACGTGATTGAATAGGTGCAACAAAAAACTATCTGACCCAGAGGAGAAACCATGCCTTATTCCACAGTTGTCGATAAGCCGCCCCGCATACCCGATGCTTTCAGCATGGATAACGACCTCGCAGCGCAATCCCAGGCTGCCTTTCTGCTCTATGTGGGCGTGCTGTTTAAGCCAACGCACATCCTGGTTCGCTACAGGAAACCCCCACCGGACCCTGAAAGCGTTCCGCCTGAAGACCTCGAATCGCTCGGCATCCCACCAGACATGGTAAAAGTGGATATAGAGGTATCGCCCGAAAATCTGCTGCTCACAGAACTCATTAATGAGATTGAAGAGGAAAACGCACTCTCCCCTGGAACCATAAGCGGCGCACCCATCGGCCAACCGATTTATGCCAAACCGATCGCCGAGCTGCAAACGAAATATACTGGTCAATTTTTCGAGACCCGTGACGCGCAGTCGCTTCTCAGGCTTCTTGCGGTCTCATTGCATCATTCCGATGAGCTGGTGCGGGTCGCGGCTGCCGTCTCGTATCTGGACGCGGTTGATGGATTCTTCATACCTCATCCCACTTTTCAAGGGGACATGGAGCGCCTGGTATTCATTCTTGCCCGAGGCACAGCAAGCAAGGAACTATTGATACGGGATGTGGCCGCTACCGCGCTGGCGCGCATGCTACCGGAACACCCGGCGCTGCAGCCCCTCTTACAAAATACCGACCATGGCGGAGAAGGCGAACCTGCTCACACCAGCCTCATCATCCACGGCACTTGGGCAAGAACAGCCAGCTGGTGGCAGCCGGGCGGAGACTTTCACGCTTATATTCTGCAATCCGTAGACCCCTCCGTTTATTCAGGGTCGGACCGATTTGAATGGTCCGGCGGATACAGCGATCAAGCCCGCGCCTTGGCAGCGCTTGACTTGACAGCATGGGTGCAAGGCAAGGGACTTGAATCACCGGACTTTTTTGCCCATAGCCATGGAGCCAACGTCGTCCTGCTGGCAAACCAGGCAATCGATATCGGCAGAATGGTTCTCCTCGCCTGTCCGGTACACCGCAACAAATACTGGCCCAACTTTGGACATGTAAACCGCGTGGTATCGGTACGGGTGCGAATGGATCTGGTGATTCTGGCGGATCGCGGCGGGCAGCGATTCAACCATCCAGACATCATAGAAAATATATTATCTGTCTGGTTCGACCATTCGGCGCCTCACGAGCCGGATATATGGATACGGTATGACGTCCCAACGAAAATCTGAAGGATCACCGAATGGCAAGGGGGAAAGCTCGCAATGGCTCATCAAAGCAGTGGATTTGTACCGGGCAAACATGGTCTGGAAACTGTTGGGTACGCGCGCCAGCGCACAGAGGCTGATCGAGGGGTTAAGTTCGCCAAACGAAAATGTGAGGACTTTGGCCGGGATGTTTCTGGTGCAGAGCGGCCGCAAGGCAATCCCCCTTTTGGAGTACGAACTAAAAAACCGCAGAAACATGCCGCTGGTTTTAACGATGCTGGGGGACATAGGTGCGGCGGAATCCGAAGGGCAGCTTCGCCGTCACCTGGATGATCCCGACCCGGAGGTGGCCAAAGCCGCAAATGAAGCTCTCCGCGCACTGCTTTTCAAGCAAAAAATGGATTCCTCTGCAAATATGGAATCACAACGCCCCTCCAAGGAGTAATGCCAGGAGGCTGTATCGCCTGCTGTTCCCAAACGCGGATTTATTCAGAGGCCTTCAAGGCCTGCATGGTGCTTCGGGCGAAACAGAGGTCCTCCCATGCCTTCGCTTTGGCAACCAGCGTGCGCAGCAGATACGCCGGGTGATAGGTGACGATCACCGGAATACCTTCATGCTGATGCAACCTGCTACGCAGGCTGCCTATGCTTGCATCGGTATTGAGCAGATTCCTGGCGGCGGTTTTGCCAAGCGCAACGATAAGCTTCGGCTCGATCAGTTGGATTTGCCGGGCGAGGTACGGCTCGCAACATTGCGCTTCGTCGTCCGAAGGTTCGCGATTGCCAGGCGGGCGGCATTTTACGATGTTGGCTATAAAAACATCGCGGCCGCGCTTTAAACCAATGGCCATCAGCATGTTATCCAGCAGCTTGCCTGCCTGCCCCACAAAGGGTTCACCAAGGGCATCCTCTTGCGCACCCGGTCCTTCACCTACGTAAAGCCAGTCCGCATCCGGGTCACCCACGCCAAACACAGTGCGCGTACGCGAGTTGCATAGCCGGCAGGCCACACAGCCTTCCACACTCTCTTTAAGCTGATCCCAGTCCATCTGCAGAATCGTCACCCGGCGCTTCTCTGTCGCGTCGGCAGATCGCACGCAAACCTGTTCCGCCTGTTCTTCGAATTCGGGATGCGCAACAACCGGCGCTACCGTCACCTGAGTCGATTCCAGCACTACGGATACTCTCTCATCTTCGGTACACTCCCTGACGCGCCATACCGGCGTCAACCCCAACTCTTTGAGTATCTCGCCGCGTCTGACCCGTTTTCTATCGTCGCTGATCACAACACCAGTTCCATCACCAGCGAGTCTTCGCGCCCGCCCATCGCGGGATAATAATCCTTGCGCTTCCCGATCTGCCTGAATCCGAGGCGTTCATACAGCCGGGCAGCAGCATGGTTGGATTCGCGCACATCCAGAAACATGGTGAGCGCCAACTGCTCCCTTGCAATCCCGATGAAATGACGCAGCAATTTTTCACCCCAGCCCTTTCCTTGCGATTCCGGCGCAATACTGAGCGTCAACAAATGCGCTTCTTCTGCCCCGATTGTCATTACGCCATATCCAAAAATATGTCTATCCTGCTCCAATACCAGGCAATGATAGCCTGCGTCGAGCGAATCGCTGAAATTGCCCTGAGTCCACGGAAAAAGAAAAACTTCCCTTTCAATCGTCACTACCGCGTCGAGGTCTGACAGGACCATTCGCCTTATTCGGGCCGCTTCCTGCAGCTGAGCACTCATCGCTCCTTTTCCTTCAGGGCCACCTTGTTTCGAATATAGAGCGGAGCGGCATCAGCCGGATCGATACCCTGTCCCCTCGCGAATCTGGGTGCAGCCAGTTGCGCCATTGCACGCGCATCCGGCCGGACGCCGCTGATGATGTGATTGAGGTAACCTTCGTAACGTTTGCGCAACACTTCGGGATACATATCGAACCCGCTGCCGCAACCTGTCCAATCCTGCTCCTGCACCGAAGGCGCATCTTGCGGCAGGCAGAGTATGGGCTCGCTCACGGCTTGCCATTCGTCCAGCACTTTCCTGTAAGCGGCATGATAGATCTCGTGCATGCGCGCATCCAGCGCTGCAACGACCCGTGTTCCGCCGGCTTGCTGTGCCAATGCTTCCAATGTACCTATTCCGATCACTGGCAGTCCCGCCCCGCAAGCCAGTCCCTGTGCTATTCCGCAGGCAATGCGCAACCCAGTGAAGGATCCGGGACCCGAGCCGAAAGCGATGCCGTCCAGTTGTGCCAGCGTCAACCCGGCTTCATCCAGTATTTGACTCACCATCGGCAAAACCAGTTCGGAGTGGCGCTGTCCCGCAAGAACCTCCTCACCGAGGAGGTCACGCTCCAACAACAGCGCAACAGAACAGTATTCGCTGGATGTATCGAAAGCGAGAATTTTCAAGGCAAAGTCGAATAAATATCGAGCATAATGTCAGTACAATGACAACTGCCGTATGGAAACTTCGGCGGA
Organism: Nitrosospira sp. TNL300; assembly: GCF_055385915.1. Classification (NCBI taxonomy): domain Bacteria; kingdom Pseudomonadati; phylum Pseudomonadota; class Betaproteobacteria; order Nitrosomonadales; family Nitrosomonadaceae; genus Nitrosospira; species Nitrosospira sp. TNL300. Next base: position 2,423,167 of record NZ_AP041005.1, read on the forward strand.
AAAATCATTGTCTATTGTTGAGCAACACTCCAGTTCGTTTAACTTTATCACTAATCGCACGGAGGAGTCATGAGCATCACGTGGATTCTGGTTGCAAACGCAAGCGCAGCATATCTTTACGCAAACTACGGACCGAGAAAAGGATTACAGAAGCTCAGGGAATTCCGGCATGACGCCAGCAGGGAGAAGCGGGTGGACCTGGTTACCGATCGCCCGGGACATAACAGAAGTAGCGGGAATGGGCGCGGCTCCTACATACCCGCCACCGATCCAAAGCAGCATGAGGCATGGACTTTCGCCTCGCAGCTAGCCCGGGAACTGGAGAATGGGCGCAAAACCAACAGTTATCAACGCCTGATCCTGGTCGTATCGGCCCCATTCATCGGTCTCATCAATAGCAATCTGGGAAGCCAGGTGCGCAACCTCGTAAGCGATACTTTTGAAAAGGATTACACCAGGGCCAATGAAAGAAACCTGGTAAAACAACTGGAGAGCTGCATTTATCTTTGATTATTTAGTCGCTTAGGATGGTTTGATCATCCTTCCAGAGACCAGCGGCCGATCGGCGTATAAACCGAACCGTCGCTGGTCCGGTGCGATTTAACCAATACCCACTCCCGCGCCCGCCACACCATCGGTTCTGCCAGCTCAGGCAGCGTTTTACAGGATGCATTCCTCATGAGCGTGATATGGGGCTTGTAAGGCCGCTCCTCCAATGAAAATCCTGCCAATGAAAGTCTGCTCTGCAAAGCTTCGACCAGATCGATGAGCGGCTGGGGAATCTCTCCGATTTCCGCGTAAACAATATTCTTGCGTTTCCACACGCAGATTCTTTCGATAACAAGGTCGAAAGCTTTCACACCATGACCTTCGATTTCATCCGCCGCCTGACACAGAGCATCTACCTGGCTTGCATCCACCTCCCCTACAAAGACCAATGTGAGGTGAATGTTCTCCGTTTTTGTTTTCCGCCCCTCGCAAAACGATGCCAATCGCCCGGTCAGCCGTCCCAGTTGCATACAGGCTTCCTTGTCAGGCCATATCGCAAAAAACAGGCGTACTGCTTTTTGCCTGACAAGCCTGGTCTCTTCAGCCATACCGGTTTCCGCTCATCCTCCAGTCATCTGCCGCCCCTTCGCCGATTGCTTTCCGCCCCGTTTCCATCCAATCGCTCAGTCAGTGATTTGATTCATGCGGGTAATCAGGCACACCGCTTCCGCCTCTATTCCCTCGCCTCGCCCTACCGGACCAAGACGTTCGGCCGTCTTGGCCTTGACATTGACATCTCCGGGCTGCATGCCCAGGTCCTGCGCAATATTTGCGATCATTGAGGGAATATGGGAGGCCATTTTAGGTGCCTGCGCGATGATAGTGGCGTCGACATTCACCACCCTATAGCCGCGCTCCGCAAGGAGATTGCCCACATTCTGCAGTAGCACGCGGCTGTCGATATTCCTGTAACGCGGATCAGTGTCAGAAAAATGCCGGCCGATGTCACCCAATGCTGCAGCTCCCAGTACCGCGTCACATATTGCATGCAGCAGCACATCCGCGTCGGAATGCCCCAGCAATCCTTTTTCGTAGGGAATGATCACTCCGCCGATAATAAGCTTGCGACCCTCGACCAGCTGATGTACATCAAAACCCTGCCCGATTCTGAACCAGCCCACTATCACCTCTTCTTGTTTAATTCCGGGAAAAACATGAGAAACAGTAGTCGGTGCTAGTAGCCGGTGCTTTGCGACTCTCGGACTTTGCCCGACTCGTCAGGCCGAGCCTGACCTACTTATCCTTGTGTGGTTAGATTCCCCCGGCTCATTGCCAGCATTTGTAGGATGGGTGCAGGCGTAAGGCGTAAGCCGTAACCCCTCACCGAATACGATGGGTTACGCTTTGCTCCACTCATCCTGCAGCGAAACAATTTCTATCATACAAGTAGCAGGTGGGCTTTGCCCGACATCTTGTTCACCCGACGCCTGGATCTACTACTACGTTCAGCTGGCTAATAAGCCGCAACCGTCACCACAGTCACTACCACTACAGACTTTTCAGTATCAACTCCGCCAGCGCGAGATCCTGAGGATAAGTAACTTTCAGGTTGCGCGCATCGCTCAGAACCAGTTTTGGGTGCAAACCCAGTGCTTCGATCGCGCCTGCATCGTCCGTCATGGTTATACCTCCAGCCCTGCTCAGGGCATCCACCAGCGTTCGGTACCGGAACATCTGCGGTGTTTGGGCCTGCCAAAGACTTTCCCTCGGTTCTGTACGTTCAACCCGGCAAGTAGGATCGCTTCGCTTCAAGGTGTCTGCAACCGGAACCGCAAGCAACCCGCCCACTTCATCCTCTTCCAGTTCATCCATCAGTTTATCCAGAAGCTTCTCCCTCAAACAGGGCCGTGCAGCATCATGGACCAGCACCCAGTCATCATCCTCGATAGCCGTCCCTTCCTGCGCTGCTTTTAAACCATTCAGCACGGTCTCAGCCCGTGTAGTTCCCCCGCATTCGAGCATCGACAGCTTGTTTGAGAATTCTGACCAGTCATGCCGCGCCCACTCTCCATCTCCCGGGGACAGCACAACGAAGACTCGAGAAAGCCGCGGCGAGTTGCATAACGTTGCCAGCGCATGACGGATCATGGGGTTTCCCGCCAGGGGCAAGTATTGCTTGGGCATCTGGTCGCCCATGCGCGAGCCTGAACCTGCCGCCGGGATGAGTGCGAAGAAATTTTGCATTGGATTGGTATTACAGGAAGTAGCTGAATTGATGGGTCAAACGAGGGCAGGCACGTGGATATGTGTTAAACCGTGAAAATTAGCAATGGAAATACGATGGAATTAGCAATGGAGATATGCGAGGAAACACCGGCTGACTGCGTACCTTTAACCTGTAAGATTTTACAGCTATCGACGTATTTAATCTTGTCCTTTAATACTTATACCACGAGCCATGCAGAAAGATGAGTTCCACACGGCTTTTTGGATCTCTTACGTAAGAATTGATTAATCTTCCCGCCTCCAGGTGCAGAGAACATGATTGGACAATCCCCTGCCTTCGCAAAAGTTACCCAACTCATTGAGAAAATTGCAGGTTGCGACGCACCTGTTCTTATCGAAGGCGAAACAGGCACAGGAAAAGAACTGGCCGCACGAGCAATTCACGACAGCAGCCCGAGGCGAGACGGACCGTTTGTGCCGATAAATTGTGGCGCCATCCCGGATACCCTGATTGAAAACGAACTGTTCGGACACGAACAAAGCTCCTATACCGGGGCGCAATCGAAACGCCCGGACCTGATTGCGCATGCGCAGTCCGGCACACTGTTCCTGGATGAAGTGGATGCGTTATCTCCCAAAGCGCAGGTTACTCTGCTGCGACTTTTCCAGGATCAGAAGTACTTTCCACTGGGAGGCGGTAGAGCGCGCCCTGCAAACGTGAGAATGATTATTGCCAGTAACAGAAATTTGGGGCACTTGGCCGAGAAAGGCGAATTCCGGCTTGATCTTCTGTTTCGCCTTAAAATCATGTATCTCACCCTGCCGCCGCTCTGTGAACGTCAAGGTGACGCGGTTCTGTTAGCAGATTACTTCCTGCGCGAATGCTCCGCGCGTTTTAACCGCGGCAACAAAACCTTACATCCAAATACTGTCGCATGGTTTGATAAATACAGTTGGCCCGGGAATATACGGGAACTGGAAAATCTGATTTATCGGGAGTATCTTCTCGCCGACGAATCTGTCATAAATATCGCATCGCTCGTGCCCACAGTAGTCGAACGGCGATCGGGGTTTGACCGCCGCCTCCCTGAATTGAACGGCTTGAGCTTCACCGAGGCCAAAAACCGCGCCATAGCAGCTTTTGAACAATATTACCTTGCCGAAGCCATGGTCAAAGCGCAAGGTAACGTGACGAGAGCTGCGAGCCTTGTCGGAAAAGATCGCCGCGCGTTTGGGAAATTACTGAAAAAGCATAGTATGAGCAAGAACAAACTCTTTCTGGGACACTGATTCCCCTGCGCGCACCCCTGGCAGGAAAGCAGCCATGAACAATAGCGCGCCTGAAAAGCGAAGAAATGGATAGAGAATCCATTTCTCCTAAAGAGTACAGGAAGTCAAGTCGAACTCCACATCTTCTTCGTATATCCTGGTTTTCTGTCTGGAGCTGGAAACAACGAAGCGAATGGTCAGGGCAAATTTGTGCGCGCTGATCTCAGGAACACAGGGCAGGCTCTCGTCCAGCTTGAGGGATAGCAGATGCGCTGTCTTCCCCGCTCCCATCTGCTGGAACATGCCCTTGTTTGCGGTGTGGTTTTCTGTTTTCCCGGTGTCCCGCAGCAGATGCAAAAGGATACGAAAACTTTTCTCGACTGGCAGCAGCGGGGCGACCCATTCATTGAGGTCACTTCGCCGCACTTCCGGGTCGAGATGCAGCCAGTAGCGATATGAAGGCAAATCAAATTCGCACGCCCCTCCGGGTATGCCGACGCGCTGCTTTATGCCCATCAGCCACTCGTTATCGCGCATGTGTTCTCCGATTTTTCCGGCAACGGTCCGCAGGTCCTGGGAGGAGGTCTGAATATCATCCACCATCTGATCCAGATCCAGCTCGCCTTCCTGGTTCTCCGGGCTTTTACGCAGCAATTCCAGCGCCTGCTTCTGCCGTTCCAATTCCTGCAGCAGTTCCGACTTCATGTCGGTGCGACCTGTCACGTCGAGTATCTCGAACAGGGTGAGAAGTGCGGCATGGTGATCATAGGGCTCTTCCTGGGCAGAAAAGGACATTACCTTGTCAAACAAGTCCTCCAGACGCAGGAGCGTGCGGACGCGTTCGTTGAGAGGGTGTTCGTAACGGATCACGGATAGAGGCCAAGAACAGAGAACGGCGACTGACTGTAGATAGGCATTGTTCCAAATTCTTATTCTAGCAGCCAAATCGGTAGGCAACAAATGTGAAGCCTTTGCAGGAAACCTGCTTGCCTGTGGAAATCAATCTCCCTGAGCCAGCGTCATATATTTCTTGTGCAAAGCCCGTACCTGCCGCTCGAGACTGGGAAGGTCGGCATCGTTGACAATCACATCATCCGCCTGCCCCAGCCGTTCATCGCGCGAAACCTGCGCAGCCATAATGGCCCGCACTGACTGCTCATGCATTCCACTGCGCGCAGTGGCACGGCTGATCTGCACATCTTCACTGCAATCCACCACCAGAACGCGCTGGACTATTCCCCGATAGTGGCCGGTCTCAAGCAGCAGCGGAACCACGACTATCAGGTAGGGCGCCTGAGCAAGTCCTACTCTCCGCGACACTTCGTCCCGGATGAGCGGGTGAAGAATAGTCTCCAGTTTGCGACGCGCGTCCGTGTCATTGAACACGAGGTTACGCATTTCCTTGCGATTCAGCGCTCCCTCCGCTGTGATATATTTCTCCCCGAACACTTGCCGGATAGCGGAAATGCTTTCACCTCCCGGCTGTGTGAGTTCATGGGCAATCTCGTCGGTATCGATCACACCGGCGCCGAGCACGGAAAAAATATTGGCAGCACTGGTTTTACCGCTGCCAATGCCCCCGGTCAAGCCGATTACCAACATGGGGACTAAAACAATCCCAGGTAAGCGCTGTTGATCTCGCTTCCCCAAAGCAGCGCCACGATTCCTCCACACACCAGATAAGGCCCGAACGGAATAGGGACATGACGTCCCTGCTTTGCTATCAGCATCAGGCCAAGCCCTGCCATGCTTCCCGCGATAGATGAAAACAGAATCACCAGGGGCAGCATTTGCCATCCCAGCCAGGCGCCAATGACAGCCAGCAACTTGAAGTCCCCATAACCCATTCCCTCCCTGCCGGTCAGGAGTTTATAGCCCCAATACACCGACCACAGGGCAAGATACCCCACCATGGCGCCAATCACAGCAGAATGAATATCTGCAAAACCACTGTCCAGATTGATCAATAACCCCCCCCATAACAGGGGCATGGTGATGTCATTGGGCAGCAGTTGAGTATCCAGGTCGATGAAAGCAAGCGCAATCATGGTCCAAACAAGCGCAAGCGCCGCAAAAGCGATGACCCCATAACCAAAATGCCAGGCGACAAGGCCGCTCAGGACCGCGGTTAACGCTTCCACCACCGGGTAGCGCATGGAAATGGCGGTGCGGCACTGCGAGCAGCGCCCTCTCAACGCGACATAACTGATGAGTGGAATATTTTCGAGCGCCGTAATCCTGTGCCCACAATTGGGACAAGTGGAAGGCGGCGTAATGAGATTGAAAGCCGGCCCCGCAACAAAGATTTCATGCGGCAGAGTTTCATGCGGTTCGTGTGCCTGCTCCGTTCCGTTTGCTCCAGCGGCCAGTTCGGCGTGCAGTTCGGCGCACTGCTGCCGCCATTCCCGCTCCAGCATTCTCGGCAGCCGGTAGATAACCACATTCAAAAAACTGCCGACAATCAGACCAATGAGAGCGCAGAACGAGACAAAGAACGCCGGAGAGTGTTGCAGCACGGAGATAAATGACATCTAAAAGGCATCCCCGGGAATTACGGTTCCACGTCGAAGTCGGGGACCTTCTCCTCGATCGGCACTAATGGGGGAAAGATTCGTACCACTTTTACCACGCGATCCTGCGTCTGGATGATTTCCATGGGATAACCGGCGATTTTCACGCTGGTGCCGGCTTCAGGAATGTCCTGGAAATATTCGAGAATGAGTCCGTTCAACGTCTTGGGGCCGCCCAGAGGCAGGTTCCAGCCAAGCTTGCGGTTGAGGTCGCGCAGCAGGCTGCTGCCTTCCACGATTACACTGCCGTCTTCCTGTTTCAGGAAGTTCCCAGCCTGGGAAGGTGCATGAGTGGTGAATTCTCCGATGATTTCTTCGACAATATCCTCCAGTGTCACCAGGCCCATCCATTCTCCATATTCGTCCACGATCAGGCCGACGCGCTCGCGGTTTTCCTGGAATAATTGCAATTGCGAAAACAGGGGTGTTCCGGAGGGAATGAAGTAAGGTTCGCGCATGATTTTCTCCAGCGTCGCAGCGGTGATTTCCTCGCTTCTCATCTGGTTGAGCACCTTGCGCACATGGATTATTCCAGTAACATCATCCATCGTACCGCGGTATACCGGCAGACGTGTGTGATAACACGTGAGCAGCTGATCCCGGATGCTCTCATCGTCGTCTTCGAGGTCTATCGCCTCGATCTGGCCGCGCGGCACCATGACGTCGTCAACCGTGACATTCTCGAGTTCGAACAGGTTGAGCAGCATGCTCTGGTGTTTTTGCCGGATGAACTGGCCTGCTTCCAGCACGAGTGTCTTGAGTTCCTCAAGGCTGATTTTCTGGGTCGGATCCTCGGCCTGCGGTTTCAGGCGCAGGAGGATAAGCAGCGCCTTCACAAACAGGTTGATGAACCATACCACAGGCGAGAAGACTTTCAGTAGTGGCGTCAACACATAGCTTGAAGCCAGGGCAATACGCTCGGGATAGGCGGCGGCGACAACTTTCGGGGTGATTTCACTGAATACCAGAATGGCGAAGGTTACCCCTACCGTTCCAATAAAAAGAGCTCCGTCGCTATGGCCGAAAAAAATGGATACAATCACCGCAACCAGGGTAGCCGCCGCCGCATTCAGTAAATTATTGCCGAGCAGAATCACTCCCAGAAGGCGGTCTGTATTCAGCAACAGCTGGCTGGTGAGACGCGCCCCGTGATTGCCTTCTTTTGCAAGATGCTTCAACCGGTAACGGTTGATTGCCATCATGCTGGTTTCGGAAAGAGAAAAAAATGCGGATAAAATCAACAGAACAGCCAGTGCTGCCAGCAGCACATACCACGGCATGTCTTCCAAGAAAAAGCCTTTCTGCAAGTAGACAAAAACTCAGGACTGGAAGAAGGCAGAATAATAACTGGAAATTTCATTCCCGGATTTCCATGCACTTTTTCCACCCCAACTATACCTGTTTTATGATACAGGTGCTGCTAGCGCTGCAGGATCACTTCCAGTACAAATTTGCTGCCGAGATAAGCCAGCAGGAGAATGATGAATCCACTCAGCGTCCAGCGAATGGCAATGCGGCCACGCCAGCCGTATAACTGTCTGCCTACCAGCAGCGCTGCGAACACGCACCATGAGATGATGCCGAACAGAGTTTTGTGCGTGAATTTGAGGGGTTGCCCGAAGACCTCTTCCGAGAAGACGATACCGCTGATGAGCGTGAGCGTGAGTAGTATGAACCCCACCCAGATGACGCGAAACAGCAGGTTTTCCATGGTCAGCAGTGGCGGCATGTTGGTAAGTACCGCGGGCAAGGTCGGGTGGTGATGCAACCGCCGCTCCACCACTGCCATGAGCAACGCATGCAGTGCGGCAATGGTCAGCAGGCTGTAAGCCAGCATGGCAATCGAGATATGCGCCTTGAAAGCAGGGAACTCGGTATTGGCCAGGGGACGCAGGGAAGGAAATGCCAGCGGCAGCAGTACCGCCACGGCCGCAACCGGGGCGACCAGTGTTTGCAACCCCTCCAGCCGATAAAAAAATCCGGATAGCCAGTAGATCATGGCGGTGAGCCATACGATGGAAGAAACCGCGCTGCCCACGCCGAAATTCAATCCTACCCCTGCAAACACCGATTCATACAATGTATAGCCGTGCAATACCAGGGGCGCGACAATGACATACCGTTCCCATCCCGCAGTGGCAACCTCACGGCCCGCTGACCTTGCGGGAACATTCCACTGGGTGCGCCAGAAGTGCCAGCCGATCAGTGCATAGAGCAGGAAGGCAGCGAGATAGGCTAAAATATCGGACATTGATATTGCAGATTAAATGAAACCCTCAGTGAAGGAACCGCTGAACAAATCCTCGCAGGCGCGACGGTGGCTTTGCGGGATGAGATGCGCGAAAGGTGACGACGCGAATGGTTGACCCCCTTCGCTAGGAGCCTGACAAAGCAGATCACTCGCAAAGCTCCGTCCCATTCGGGTTGCAGCAAAATCGGGCGCTCACTTTGTTGCGCTCCTTGGCATCGTAGTCCAAGCTACGACCTTCGTCGCGCGCCTTGCGATCATCCCGATATTGACAGCAACGCGCTCTGTGAAGGATTTATTCAGCGGTTCCTTAAGTCTACACCAATTTTTCCAGAGAGGCATTTTGCATGTTTGACAATCTTACCAGTCGGCTTTCAGGTGTCATCAAGACTTTGCGGGGTGAAGCACGACTGACCGAAACCAATATACAGGAAGCGTTGCGGGAAGTGCGCATGGCGCTGCTGGAAGCTGACGTCGCTCTGCCGGTGGTCAAGGAATTTATTGCGCGGGTAAAGGAAAAAGCAGTCGGCCAGGAAGTAATCGGCAGTCTTACCCCAGGACAGGCATTGGTGGGCGTAGTCCATCAGGAACTGATCGCCCTCATGGGAGGCCAGAAAGCAGATGTCAACCTTGCCACTGTCCCGCCCGCAGTGATTCTCATGGCGGGATTGCAAGGCGCCGGAAAAACCACGAGCAGCGGAAAGCTGGCGAAGTGGCTGATGGAACAAAAAAAGAAAAAAGTGTTGCTTGTCTCCTGCGATACCTACCGGCCAGCCGCCATTCAGCAACTGGAACTGCTGGCGCGACAAACGGGTGCCGAGTTCTTTCCGGTTCAAGCGGGACAGCAGCCGAAAGAGATCGCCGCCGCTGCACTTAATTTCGCACGCCGGCACTTCCATGATGTGATGATCGTGGATACGGCCGGACGCCTCGCCATCGACGAAGCAATGATGGCAGAAATTCGCCAGCTGGAAACATTGCTGAAGCCCGTCGAAACCTTGTTCGTGGTGGATGCCATGCAAGGACAGGATGCTGTCAACACCGCCAAGGCATTTTCCGAAGCACTGCCCCTGACGGGCGTAATACTGACAAAGCTGGATGGAGATGCGCGGGGCGGGGCGGCGCTTTCCGTGCTTCACGTAACGGGGAAACCAATCAAATTCGCTGGTGTCGCTGAAAAGCTGACCGGATTGGAGCCGTTCCATCCTGACCGCATGGCCTCACGGATTCTGGGAATGGGCGATGTACTGGGACTGATCGAGGAAGCCCAGCGCGGCGTGGATCAGCAGGAGGCCGAGAAACTCGCCAAAAAGATGAAATCGGGCAAAAGTTTCGACCTGAACGATTTCAAGATGCAGTTTGAACAAATGAGAAACATGGGCGGCATGGGTGCACTGATGGACAAATTGCCAGCTCAATTGAGCCAGGCTGCCCAGAATGTGAAAGTCGATGACAAAGCGATTGGCCGCACCGAGGGCATCATCAATTCCATGACTCCCCAGGAACGTCTCAAGCCGGAAATCCTCAAGGCCTCGCGCAAGCGCCGCATTGCTGCTGGGGCAGGTGTCACGGTACAGGAGGTGAATCGGCTGCTGGCGCAGTTCGAGCAGGCGCAAAAAATGATGAAAATGATGAATAAGGGGGGCATGACGAAAATGCTGCGAAGCATGAAGGGAATGCTGCCCGGCATGCGCTAAAGGAACCGATGAACAAGCGCGAGGGCTGCGAGAGATACCGGCGTCCCCTTGTTGAATCGGCGAGCAGTCGTCGAGCAACCGGTACAAACGTCATACCAGCGGAAGCCGGTATGACGTTCAAAACGCCATTATTGGTTTGGGCTGGATTCCGGTTTACTGGATTCCGGGGCAGGCCCGGAATGACGGGATTCATAGTATTTTCTGGCCGGATCAATAGATCATTCCGCTGACGGCACTTTTTCGAGACCTTCGATTCGCCGGCCCGGCTTGATGTTTCTTGCGGCAAACCAGCCGAGATTCATCTCGAGCGCATATTTTGCCGCACCAGCTGAGCTATGCGCCGTGGCGGTGCGCGGCATCATGTCGGCAATGTTAAGAATAACGCCCTTTTCATCCAGGAAAGCAACACTCAAGGGGATGTCCGTATTCATCATCCACATGCTGTAGCGTTCAGGGTGAGAAAACACGAACAGCATTCCGTCGTTTTCACCCAGGGATTGTCGAAACATCAATCCCTGGACCCGGGCAGGCTCCGTATGCGCCACTTCAACCGAAAAAGTGTGGTGGGATATCCTGAGCTGGCGTACCGGCATTTCTGCCCTGCCTGGCGCCGATAAAAGAAAAACGAGAATAAAGGCGAAGATGCGCATCAGTGCTTCCCGGTACTGCCAAATCCGTTCGCTCCCCGCTCGCTTTGCTCGAAGTCATTCACTACGTTGAAACCAACCTGCACGACGGGTACCACTACGAGTTGCGCAATGCGCTCCATCGGGTTCAGCAGGAAAGGCGCTTGCCCTCGATTCCAGCACGATACGAATATCTGTCCCTGGTAATCTGAATCGATCAATCCCACCAGATTTCCCATCACAATGCCATGCTTGTGGCCAAGGCCGGAGCGAGGGAGCACTAGTGCGGCGAGCTCGGGGTCGGCCAAGTGCATCGCAATTCCGGTGGGGATAAGGTGAGCTTCTCCAGGCTGAATCGTCATAACATGCTCGATGCAGGCTCGCAAGTCGAGGCCGGCGGAACCGGAGGTCGCATAGGCGGGCAAATGGCCTTTCAGGCGCGGATCGAGAATCTTGATATCTATTTTTTGCATGAATTAAAATTCTGCCATTTATCATAAAGCGATACTGCGTGCTCGATGAGGCGTCGCGCCTGGTTGATTTTCGGTGATTTCGGTAAGGGGTGCTTGCCAGAATCATCGAAGAGCGTCAACGCAACTTCCTCCGCGCCTATCGCCTCCTGGGCGAGATTGGCAGCAAGAAGTGGAAGCTTTTTCCGGCGGCGCTTGGCTTCGGCATTCTCTTCCAGATTTTGAGTCTCCGCAGCAAAACCGATGCAAAACGGCGGATCGGGCAGATTTGCCACGTATTCAAGAATATCGGGATTGGGAACAAGCTCCAACATGATATTCCTGTCGTTTTTTTTCGTTTTGTGTTCGCTGGCGCTTTTGGGACGATAGTCGGCCACGGCAGCGACGCTTATAAAAAAATCGGCGTGTGAAACTTCGCTTTTTACGGCCACCAGCATATCCTGCGCGCTTGTCACTCTGACAAGCCGGGCAGCAGGTGGCGCTTCCAGGCACACGGGGCCAGATATGAGGACTACTTCCGCTCCTGCCTCGGCTGCAGCACGCGCCACTGCGTAACCCATTTTGCCGGAACTCGAATTGGTTATGCCCCGAACTGCATCGATCGCTTCGAACGTAGGTCCGGCAGTGATGAGTACGCGCTTGGCCTTCAGCGGTTTGGGCTGAAAAAAAGCGTGCACCGCTTCTGCGAGCTCATGCGCGTCGAGCATGCATCCCATGCCGGTTTCGCCACACGCCTGCACTCCGCTGGCAGGACCCAGCACTGTCACCCCATCCCTGCGCAACGTCTCGAGATTGCGACGGGTGGCGGAATTCTCCCACATCTGCCGATTCATTGCGGGAGCAATCAGCAAGGGGCAGGCGCGCGCAAGGCATAATGTGGAGAGCAGATCATCCGCAAGGCCATGGGCAACCTTGGCAATAAAGTCGGCGCTGGCGGGCGCAATGACAATTGCATCGACGTTGCGTGAAAGGTCGATATGAGCCATGTTGTTGGCTACGCTGGCATCCCACAGCTCGGTAAATACGGGCCTGCCGGTCAGGGCCTGTAGCGTTGCGGTGCCGACAAAACGGCAGGCTGAAGCCGTCATGACTGCCTGCACCTCCACATCACCACTTATCAAAAGGCGCGCCAGTTCCGCCGCCTTATATGCCGCAACTCCCCCAGTCAACCCCAAAAGCACGCGCTTTGCCTCAGGCGTGATCCTGCCAGTCTCCAACCAAATCACTCCAAAAAAAACAGGAGTCTAACCCAAAACTTCCAAAACTCGCATCGCTTTACGAAACGATATGTTCTTCAACTACAGTTTTTTGGCGAACTGACGTTTAAGCTCAGGAACCTCTGAACAACTCCTCGCTACATTGCTACATTTATTATTATGCCGATTTCAGATTGGCCCGAAGCCGAGCGTCCGCGGGAAAAACTCCTGAAGAATGGGCCCGCATACCTTTCCGATGCAGAACTGCTGGCGATATTCCTGCGTACGGGCATCGCCGGCAAGAGCGCTGTGGATCTGGCAAGAGAACTGCTCAAACGTTTCAAGGGCTTGACCGGGCTCTTTGCCGCAGACCAAAGCGCGTTCTGCCAGATGCCGGGAATGGGTCCTGCGAAGTTCGCGCAGTTGCAGGCAGTGCTGGAAATGACGCGCCGCACGCTGGAAGAAGAACTGAAAAGCAGCGATGCGATGAATTCGCCAGGGTCTGTGGGAGCCTATTTGCGCCTCAGCCTCGAAGGGAAGGAGCACGAGGTCTTCGTGAGCATTTTTCTCGATGCGCGGAATCGGGTCATTGCAACCGAAGAACTGTTCCAGGGCACCCTTACACAGACCAGCGTTTACCCACGTGAAGTGGTAAAACGGGCACTCCATCATAATGCCGCGGCTGTGATCTTTGCACATAATCATCCTTCGGGGGCGGCTGAGCCAAGTCACGCAGATGAGGTTCTCACGCAATCCCTGAAGCAGGCACTTCTGCTCGTCGGTGTGAGAGTGCTGGATCATTTTATTGTTGGAAGGGGCGCGACCATGTCGTTTGCCGAACGAGGATTGATTTGATTTGAGGAAATTCTGAAAATCGGGATATAATATTCGTTTTTCCGCTTTCGGACAGGATCAATCATGGCACGAGTATGTGAAGTTACCGGGAAGAAGCCCATGACCGGCCACCACGTTTCCCACGCGAACAACAAAACAAAGCGGCGTTTTTTGCCCAATCTGCAACGCCGCCGCTTCTGGGTTGAGAGTGAGCGTCGCTGGATCAGCCTGCGCGTGTCCAATGAAGCGCTTCGTACCATTGACAAGAATGGCATCGATGCAGTGCTGGCTGAAATGCGCGCACGCCGCGACAGCATCTAAGAGTTTAAAGCGCATTCAAGGACACATTCAGTCGGCAACTTGACCTGTATCGATAAGGTAGCGACAAGGTAATCTAAGGACAAGATAAGGACATTACCATGAGAGAAAAAATAAAGCTCGAATCCTCGGCGGGAACGGGCCATTTCTACACCACAACCAAGAACAAGCGCACCACTCCGGAAAAAATCGAAATTACCAAATTCGATCCGGTTGCGCGCAAGCACGTCAAGTACAAGGAAACCAAGCTCAAATAGATTTCCTCGCACCGAGATCAGGGGAGCCCTGGAAGAAGTATTGTAAAAATATAAGCTCAAGAAAATATAGGCTCCAAAACAGGAAACCCGCCATTTGGCGGGCTTCCTGTTTTGGAGCCTATGAATTGAGCTCTAATTGAGCTCTACGTAATTTTTCTTAAGCTTTAGAAAGCTTTAAGCATAGCAGCGCAATCTGCGGGAGAAATTCTGCAGCACTTCGATGCCGCTTTCCTCGGCGCGGTGACACCAGTCTTCCAGCTGTTTGACCAGCTCATCCTTGGATGAAGTGGAGCGCTGCCACACTGTTATCAATTCCTCACGCATTTTGTAAACCTTATCCAGCGTGCTCGTCTTGCTCAGCACCAGATTGAGCTTCGCCCGCTCGTCTTCCTGCAGGGTCTTGGAGTCCGCAAGCACCCAGCGCTTGAGTGTGGAACGGTCAACGCCAAGATTTGTCGCCGCTTCTTTCAGATGGTCAATTTCCTTTGCCAGCGTCTGTTTGAGAGACTGGGCATATTTTGCCAGTACTTCGTAGCGATGGGAAATGACGGCTTGCAGTGTATCTGCGTCACACTCCGTCTTTGCGGCATCGAGGCGCAGTTTCGGCGCCACCTTCTTCACCTGCGCCAGCCCCATCCACTGGAGAATGCAAATGTACATCCAGCCGATGTCGAATTCATACCACTTGTTGGATAAGCGCGCGGAAGTGGCATAAGCGTGGTGGTTATTGTGCAGCTCCTCTCCGCCAATGAGAATTCCCCAGGGAACGATATTCGTGCTCGCGTCTTCAGCCTGAAAATTGCGGTAGCCCCAGTAATGCCCTACCCCATTGATCACGCCCGCAGCCATGATGGGCGCCCATGCCATCTGGATGGCCCAGATGGTAAGGCCGATCGGCCCGAACAGGATGACATCGATGATCAGCATCAGGGCCACACCTTTGCGGCTGTGCCTGTCATAGATATTCCGCTCCAGCCAGTCATCCGGCGTACCATGGCCGTATCTTTCCATGGTTTCCATGTTTTCGGCTTCTGCGCGATAGAGCTCCGATCCCTCCCTCAGCACCTTGGCGATCCCGACTATTTGCGGACTGTGGGGATCATCGACAGTTTCACACTTGGCGTGATGCTTCCGGTGTATTGCTGTCCACTCCTTGGTGACCATCCCGGTCGTGAGCCACAGCCAGAAGCGGAAAAAATGACTCGGCAAGGGATGAAGATCCAGTGAGCGATGAGCTTGATGACGATGCAGAAAGATTGTGATACTGGCTATGGTTATATGAGTAAGGCCGAGGATAACGGCGATATAACCCCACCATGGCAAGTCGATAAGACCGAGAGTCATTGTTTGCGACCTTTAGAGTAAGTACGGAGAGAAGCGGTAATTGCCGGAAAGAAGGGATACTGAAATTTATAGCTAAACGAACGGTTAGTCAAGAAATTATGTGCCTTCCGGAAGCTCGAAGGAGCCCGGGAAAACGGGGGCGGGAAGCACCGGATTGCAGCGACGCGGGAGAGCGTGGACGGCAAGAAATGGGATTCTTCCCGGAGACAATCCCAGCTTATTTATCGACTATTATCAACCAGTAATTGTTCCAGATCGATGCGGACTGATTCCGCCGTGGCAGCCTTTAACGTTCGTCGCATCTGGCCCAGGGCGTCTGTATGTCTGCTTTTGCTTATCGCTGCGCAGCAGTCGGAAGGAATGTGGATCTCAAAACCGCGCAGATAGGCATCGTTGGCGGTAAACAGCACGCAGGAATCCGTGGTAAGGCCGCAAAGGATGAGCTTTTTCGCATGCAGGCTCTGGAGCAGAAGATCCAGAGGCGTCTGGAAAAAGCCCGAATGCCTCGGCTTGAGGACAAAGTAATCGTCCTGTTGAGGAGCAAGCTCACGGGCAATCGGAGCTCCGCAGACACCGTCTTCTACACAACGCGACACGAGATGTTTGAAATCGGATTGCCATTGTCCGAAGTTGTCGTTCACGTATAGACAGGCAATGCCGAGTTTCTTGGCTTTAGCTTTAAGGGACGAGATGTTTCGCGCCATTGGCGCCGCGTATTCAACGAGATGTTGTCCGCTCTCGAATTCCAGATCATTAATGACATCGATTAAAAGAAGTGCAACGGGGCATTCATGAAGCACGCAGCTATCTTTCATTGCTCAGAACCGCTGTTCATATCGGCTTGGCCACCATCAGGTAAAATACAGCAACCAGTGCAACAAACGCGGGAATACCCAATCCGATCCAGAACCGGAAGTACTGCCAGTACAAAGGCGGCAGTTCGTCCTTTCTGTTGCTCGCATCGGCAGCGAGCCGGTGCATCCGTATCTGGAGCCATACCACCGGAAGCCAGCAAGCTCCCGCGATCAGGTATAAAACTGTCGACCACATTACCCATCTGCTGGTCACGGGAATTTCTGCCAGGTAGACGAGATAAAAACCTGTAAGCGGCTGAATGACGATGGTCGTCGCCGTGAATATCCAGTCAGCGGTAACGACATTTCTGGTAACCGCAGCAGCAATGGCGGAGTCGCGCGTCAGGCTCGCCGAAAACATATAAAAGGCTGTGCCTATGCCCGTACCGAACAGCAATGTCGATGAAAGGATGTGCAGCCACTTTACAATAATGTAGTCGTTCACTGCCCCTCCAACTCGATCATCGTTTCTCCAATTCGTACAGCAACAGGATGACTGCAAGGATGGGCAGATTTTTTATCAACGGACCGAAGGGATGCAGCCAGAACTCGGGGAGAAAAAGAGTGATGGCAACCATATAGATGCCAATCAGGGTGACCTGAGCTATCCAGAGTAACCGGCGGTTGCGGAGAAAAAGGGTTCCGAACCCAAAGGCAATATCCATTGCAGCGGCACCGTAAAGCGCTATTGGCGCAAGACTGCCGGTAATTCCCACACGGCCAAGCAAAACATAGCTTTCTTCTACCGGATAAATTCCCATCGATACCGCACCTGCCACAAACCACACTGCTGCCAATGACACACGCAGCACGATCTGCAGCCAGCCAAGGAGCGCCGACAAGCGCAGGGCCTTCACTTCCCACTTTGAGGCAAATTCCCGTACAGGCCGGGGATTGCGACCGAGCAGCGCACCCGTCCTGGCAGGATCGGCGATGTTCCCCCGCTGAAGCATCTGCCATGTTTCCAGGTCCAGCAAACCCTTCCCGAGCCGCTGGCTTAACTGACCTAAGCGGCGCGCACTGAACTCGACAAATCCGGCAGGGACCGGCAGAAACCTGGCAGGCCCCAACCCCATCAAATGCCGCAGTTCACGCAGATAGTCTCGAAAGGTGATGGGTTCCGGCCCTACCAGAGGGATACGCTGGCCAAGATATCGATCGGTTTCGACGAGCATCACCACGGCTTGCGTCAGGTCGTCAATATGAATCGGTTGTATCCGCTGATCTCCCGGTCCGGGCAGCGGAATAACCGGCAGGCTCGCAATGAGGTTGAACAGTTGCGCGCTTGTCCCACCCGGCCCGTATACGAGCGATGGCTGTACGACCACACTCTTGTTCCTCTTGTTCTGAGGGGCAAGCAATGCATCATCTGCGGCTTTCTTGCTGAGGTGATACCGGCTGCGCGCATTCTCGTCCGCACCAAGCGCGGATATCTGCAAGACCTTCACATTTGCTTCCTGGCAAGCCGCAAATAGCGCCCTTGGGGCAAGGTCATGCAATGCCAGGAAGGTTTGGCTCCCATGCTCCCGCAATATTCCAACCGCATTTATCATCACATCGATGCCGGCAAGGCGTTTTTTCCAGACCTCCATATCGAAATCGCGCGTAAAATCTGCCGCGATATAAGTAAGCTGAGATTCCTTCGAATCCCTTATATCCCTTATATCCTCCGGTTGGCCTCGCCGGGTGGCACATACGATTCTGTGTCCCGCAGCAGCCAATGCCACAACCAGATGGCTGCCGATGAAGCCGGAAGCGCCGGTAATCAAAATGGTGGACATATCAGATAATCAGATATACTGGAATTAAGATTGTATAGACAGATCGGGTTTTTTCGCGCGGGATTTTCATATCTTTATAGAATGGAAATAAAGTATGGGATCAGTCATGACTGATCCTGAAAAAACCTGGAGCAGCGCAATTCTTAACGGCCTCGTTTCCGGTACTGTGGCGAGCGTTGTGTCGACCGTTGCGCTTTCGATCCTCGGCAAGGCTGAATTGGGTAAGTCTGCCGCCCCTGTCAATGGACCCAGTCAATGGATATGGGGAAGACATGCGCCTTATCAAGATGACTTCAGCCTCCGATACACGCTTATCGGCTATGCGATACATCACGCCGCATCCGTATTCTGGGCAATCGGGTATGAAAAGCTTCGTCAGCAACTCCCGCCTGCTGAAAGCACTGCAGCCGTGCTTGCTCCGGCTGTCGCAACAACCCTCGCGGCTTATGTCGTCGATTTTCACTTTACACCGAAACGACTGACGCCGGGATTTGAGCACCGACTTTCCCAGCGTTCCCTGCTTATCGTCTATGGAACCTTCGCGCTCGGATTAGCCGCAACTGTCCTGTTCGTTCGGAAATCTCCCCGCCGAGGGTATACCGCAAGCGCCGCAAGCAAATTTGCATCGCCGACAAACGCCGCCCGCAGAAAGTCAGGCATCCCTGCATTCAGGAAACACTGAAGCCGTTTTCCCAATCCCTGGCAACAGGGCCAGCAGCAATTCATGCCGGACTGTTACCACTCTACCCCAATGGCAGAGGCTCGGAATGTACGTTATCGCACTGAGGCCACCCAAGCGATTCCCTATATTCATTGCAGGTTTCCTATCTGTCACCGTCGGAATGCGCAGTGAACTCATCTCGCTGCCACATTCGCTTCTGACCCGCACCCAAAGTTCCCTGATCAAAGCAAAGGCATGGTTGATTGGTCTCGTCTTTTTGGTTTTTCCGTAAATCCCGCCGAAATCATTCTGCGAGGAACAGTCATCTACTGGTTCATCTTTTTGCTGTTCCGGCTGATACTTCACCGCGATGTAGGCGCCATTGCCATTGCCGATGTCATGCTGCTTGTCCTGATCGCGGATGCGGCCAGTAACGGCATGTCCGGGAATTACGATTCCATCACGGATGGCTGCCTCCTTATTGCTACCCTTGCCGGCTGGAATTATCTTCTGGACTTGCTGAGCTTTCATTTTCCCGCCATCCGCCGCATCGTTCAGCCGCCTCCACTGGCTCTCATACAAAATGGCAAAATCCAGCGTAAAGCGATGCGCAGGGAACTGATCACTGTCGAAGAACTAGAATCCAAATTACGGGAACAGGGTATCGAGGATTTAAGGGAGGTAAAAATTGCGTATCTTGAAGAAGACGGCGAAATCAGCGTGTTGCTGCACGATGGCAGGGGGAGCGGAACTCCCACCGGGCAAGCATAAAAGTAAAAAGATCGTACAGAAAACCTGATGGATCAAGAGGAAGCGTTAGAGTTCGCCCAACACCTGGCTGATGTGTCCCGATCCATCGCGCTACGATATTTTCGTACTTTGCTGGATATCCGCTGGAAGGAAGACTCGAGCCCCGTGACGATTGCAGATTGCAAGATTGAAAGCACGCTGCGTAGCGCAATACGTGATCGATATCCGGACCATGGCGTTATCGGGGAAGAATATGACTGCACTCCTGGCGGACGCTATAGCTGGATCCTGGACCCGATTGACGGGACGAAGAGCTTTACAATGGGAAATCCGCTGTTCGGGACACTCATTGGCCTGCTGGATGCCGGTCAACCTATCGCCGGATTGGTCGATCTTCCTGCGATGGGAGAGCGGTGGGGTGGAACGGGCAGAAGGGCAATATTCACGGATGGGATCAGCAATGGCCAGGCGAATGTCAGCGGCTGTCGCTCCATTGGCGCAGCTCGGCTTTATATCACGACCCCGCCAGGAGCCGATTCTGATGAGAAATATGCAGGGATCGAGACGTTGTACCGCGTCGCCGCCATCACTCGTCCTGTTTGCGACTGCTATGCATACGGCTTGCTCGCCTCCGGCTATTGTGACCTGGTGGTCGAGGACAATCTGGAACCTTGCGATTACCTGCCACTTATACCGATAATTAACGGTGCGGGCGGACAGATTACAGACTGGACAGGAAAACCCCTCACCTTGAATTCGGATGGACGAGTCATTGCCGCTTCCACTGAGCACCTACTGGAAGCGGCAATAGAAGTGCTTCACAACTCGCTCGCGGTAGCGGATTCAGTCACCGGGTAGTTCTCTGGTGCTGTTAGTGCGATTCCGCACCGAAAATCATGTCTTCCTTAAATAGAATCCCGTTTTCGATCGGTCGGTTATTTCCTGAAACCATTATGGGAGCAGCCATGAAACCTTCAAAATTTGTGACTCAATCCTTCCTGGCGGGCACATTTTTCCTGGCGCCAGTGGCAATTCATGCGCAGATTGCGCCGGGGCCGGGAGGCTCCATCGTCGGACAACCGCCCGGCCAGGGAATGACGCCGGGGAGCGGTTACATCATCGGACAGCCACCTCCCCCACCTACCATGCCGCCGAAACCCTCGATGAGGCAAAACGATTCCACACCGCCACCGCTCGCCCCCGGACAGATCGGCCCGGTACAGTCCGGCCCTCCCCCAAGCGGCCTGATGAGCGGACGCGACCCGATGCAGGAAAGACTCAATCGTAATATTCGGGAAGGGGCGGACCTAGATCGAAACGGAATAATAAGCCCGGAAGAAGCCAGCGAGATACCGCCAGAAGCGCCACTCCCGAGATATTGAATCCGACCAGGAAATACTATGAATCTCGTCATTCCGGGCCTGACCCGGAATCCAGCAAACCGGAATCCAGCCCTAACCAATAATGGCGTGCTTTGAACGTCACTGGATACCGGCTTCCGTCGGTATGACATTTATACTATTTACTCGCTGAATTAATAATACTATTTGCTCACCGGATCAATAACGAGGTAACAAGGCGAGTCTGAGTCGAGGATTACGAAGTCCAGGGGTCAGACTTGCCTTTTTCCTTTAAAACAGCCAATTCCCCTCAAGGAGAAGTCAGATGCGCGCAGTCACCTATCATGGAAGCTACGACGTTCGCGTGGATACCGTACCTGACCCGATACTTCAGGAACCGGACGACATTGTCCTGAAGATTACGGCCACCGCGATCTGCGGCTCGGACTTGCACCTGTATCGGGGGAAAATGCCGGAGCTCAAGAATGGCGACATACTCGGCCATGAGTTTATGGGAACAGTCGTTGATGCCGGCTCCGAGGTGACGACGTTGAAAAAAGACGACCGGGTGGTGGTCCCCTTCGTTATCGCCTGCGGACAATGCTTCTTCTGCGAGAGGCAATTATATGCCGCTTGTGAAACGACCAATCCGGATCGGGGAGCAATCATGAACAGAAAAAACGTACGTTCAGGTGCTGCCTTTTTTGGCTATACCCACCTCTATGGGGGGGTGCCCGGAGGGCAGGCTGAATATGTACGAGTGCCGAAGGCAAACGTGGGACCAATCAAGATCCCCGAAACGCTTCCGGATGAGAAAGTCCTGTTCCTGAGTGATATTTTACCGACCGGCTATCGGGCTGTTCTGAATGCAGATATAGGCCCAGGTTCCAGCGTAGCGATTTTTGGCGCGGGTCCAGTGGGATTGATGTCGGCGGCTTGCGCGCGGCTTCTTGGGGCGGAAACAATTTTCATGGTCGACCATCATCCGTATCGACTCGAATTCGCTCGCCAAACATATGACATACTTCCCATCAATTTCGATGAAGTCGATCCTGCTGAGGTCATTGTCGAGAAAACTTCTTACAGAGGTGTCGATGCGGCCATCGATGCAATAGGATTTGAAGCCAAAGGCAGCGCACTCGAGACCGTCATGACCAACCTGAAACTGGAAGGCAGCAGCGGCGGGGCCTTGCGCCAATGCATCGCAGCAGTAAGGCGGGGCGGCACGATCAGCGTGCCAGGAGTGTATGCAGGTTTTATCCATGCCTTCCTTTTCGGTGATGCTTTCGAGAAAGGCCTGACCTTCAGAATGGGGCAAACTCATGTCCAGCGCTTCCTCCCCGAACTGCTGGAACATATCGAATCCGGAAAGCTGCAACCGGATGTCATCATCAGTCATCGGATGTCACTTGCTGAAGCAGCTACCGCATATAAAATCTTCGAAAAAAAGGAAGACGACTGCCGCAAGGTTGTCTTGACGCCCTGACACCCACACGTCGAAGAGCTACACGCTCCCGTGTCCTGAGCCTTCGTCCCCGTTCACCCTGACCTGAGTCTGTTGAAGGTCAAACAGCTCAGGACCCTTGGGCAGACTCAGGACAGGCCCGTCGAAGGGCATCTAGCATCACCGTTCGCTACCGTCGGGTTCCGCTGCGCTCGACCCGACCTACCAAATCTGAATCCTTCATCTCCATTCGCCTGAACCCTTCATCTCGTTTGCCTGATTATGAACTTGCCGAAGGATCGAAGAGCCGGATGGACTGACAATGAAACCCGAAGTGCTGTACGAGTGATGCATGAATTGTTCGTTATCGCACAGTAGTCTTCCATAAAAACCCCGATGATAGCGGCAGCTATATGCCCTGCCTCGTAGGCAAACTAGTCAAACGATGCTAAAAGCATGACGCTTGACACAAGACTTGCGCAGCTTCTCTATGGTTCAGCTCTCGGACATCAGCGATGGGCGCGCGTAATAACAAGATATTTCGTTCTTTTCGGTAGCCAGACTGTGGAGATTCGGATTAATGGTGCAGACTTGCCTTTATCCATGAATCATGTGATCCGGCATATGGCTCTGGCATATCACGATTATTTTCTGCTGGAGGATTTCAGGTTCCGGCCGATCCGGGAAAGTGTGGGTTGGCGATCAGCGGAAAAAGACGGCCATTTCGATTTTTCATCGGTCGAACTACGTTCGTCCCACCCAACACTCAAGGAATCCCAATGACGACAATTATTGTTTTTTCCCATCTGCGCTGGGACTTTGTATATCAACGGCCCCAACATCTTCTCTCCCGGCTTGCTGAAAACTACAAAATTGTTTTCATTGAAGAGCCCACTCTGCACCGGCATGACAGCTTCATCGAATACTCCCGGCCTGGGCCGAACATTACGGTACTCAAGCCTCATACTCCGGTCCCGGCGCCGGGTTTTCACGATGAGCAACTGCCGCATCTGATCAAACTGATGCAGCAATTCGTTGTTCTGGAAGAAGAGCACATCGTCTGGTTTTATACGCCCATGGCGCTACCGCTGCTGCAGGAACTGCAACCCTCCCTGGTTATCTATGATTGCATGGATGAACTCGCTGCTTTCAAGAATCCACCAAAGCAAATGCTTCAACGGGAGAACGCGCTGTTGAGAATGGCGGACCTCGTTTTTACCGGCGGACCAAGCCTCTACCGCGCAAAACGAGCGCGCCATCCGAACGTGCACTGCTTTCCCAGCAGTGTAGACATCGACCATTTTGAACAGGCAAGGGACCGGAGCAATCACCATCCGGCTCACGAGGACATACCCGGCCCCCGGCTCGGCTATTATGGCGTGATAGACGAGCGGATTGATCTGGAACTCATCGGTCGTCTGGCGGAGGCGCATCCGCAATGGCAGATCGTCCTGGTTGGGCCCATCGCGAAGATCAGCCGAAGCGCATTGCCACGACGGCATAACATCCACTACCTGGGTCAGCAGCCCTATAAGGCCCTTCCACATTTTCTGGCTGGCTGGAACGTATGTTTGCTGCCTTTTGCACTGAACGAATCCACACGCTTCATCAGCCCGACCAAGACGCTGGAGTATATGGCTGCCGAATTGCCCATAGTCAGCACACCAGTTGCAGATGTAGTGGAACTGTATGGAGAAGTCGTATCGATTGCAGATACACCGCAGGCTTTCATACGGGCCTGCGAGAACGCGTTGCTGACCACCCCCGAAGACAATACGCAAACGATTATGAGAATGCGGAAAATGGTATCGGCAACCTCCTGGAATACAACTACTGAAAAAATGCATGAACTCATGCAGGTTGCCGCCCTGCAAAACGAAGGATCCCCGAGGGGTGTACACCGGTTCATGGGACCCAAGTCCCTCATCCATCGGAACATGGAACCTGTCCCTGCCGAAAACAGAAAGTTTGTCATTATCGGAGCGGGACCGACCGGATTGAGTGCTGCCTATCACCTTGACGAAGAGACGCTGCTGCTGGACAAGAATCCGATTGTCGGCGGGTGGTGCCGCTCGATTGAAGACAAGGGTTTCACCTTTGATCACGCCGGTCACATCATGTTTTCAAACGATGCCTATGTTCATCGGCTCTACAAGATTCTGCTCGGCAATAACGTTCATTGGCAAGACCGTGAAGCCTGGGTTTACAGCAAAGGCATTCATACCCGCTATCCATTCCAGGGCGCACTCTACGGGCTGCCGGCGGACGTAATCAGGGAATGCATTGTCGGCGCGATGGAAGCGCGCTATGGCGCATTAAAGACTCCGCACACAAAATCAATGGAAGGAACCTGCCAGGGTACAGATGGCGCCGCTGCCGTTGTATCCGACTGCTGCGCGGATGGGATCGGGAGTATAACGACCGAGTCCGGCAAAGTACGATCCGCCGAAGGCGTGGTTGAAAGAAGCAAAGCAGAAAACTTCGAAGATTTCATCTACCGGGTGTGGGGGGCAGGTATCGCGAAACATTTTGCGATACCTTACAACAGAAAACTCTGGACAGTTCCACTGACAGAAATGGAAACTTCCTGGCTTGGGGGCCGGGTACCCCTGCCCGACCTGGAGGAAATCATAGAAGGCGCACTACGGCCTGTCGCCAAACCAATGGGGCCCAATGCGCGCTTTGGTTACCCTCTTCGCGGGGGATTTCAGGCCATGATGTCTGGCTTTGTTCCCCACATCAAAGGCGCCATTGAACTGAATGCAGATGTCGCCCGCATTTCACCGGACCAACACTTGATTACATTGGCGGATGGAAGGCGCTACCGGTACCAGTACCTGCTCAGCACGATCCCGCTGCCTGAATTGATCCGCAGCATTGGCGATGAAGCGCCTCTGCCAATCAAAAAAGCGGCAGTAGCGTTGCGCCACGTTTCGGTGCGCTGCGTCAACCTGGGTATCGGTAGGGAAAACATTTCAGACAAGCACTGGATCTATTATCCGGAAGACACCATCTTCCACCGGGTTTTCCTCCAAGGAAATGCAAGCCCTGCCTGCAATCCGCCGGGCGGATTTGGGCTCACCTGCGAAATATCCTACTCGCCGGCCAAGCCGCTGCCACTCGATGGCCAGGAGTTAATCGACCGATGCGTGGAAGACTGCATCAAGGTGGGTTTGTTTACGCGGGACGATAAATTGATTACAGCCAATCTGGTGGATATGCCGTACGCCTATGTGGTATATGACCATGCGAGAAAGCAGAGCGTTGAAACCATCCGGCAATGGCTTTCGGAGCGAGATATTATCCTGGCCGGGCGCTACAGCGAGTGGGAATATTACAACTCCGATCATGCTTTCCTGGCAGGAAAAAAGGCAGCAGAAGCTATCAGTCAATTCTCTGGCAACGAAGAACGTGTTGCCGACAAAACTGCAGTGTGATCGAGCATGATAATAGACGCTCATATTCATTGTTCAGGGGATGAAAAAGTAGATGACGTTCTACAGGCATTGGATCTGGCGCAGGTGGACAAGGCGGTTGTGCTTGCGCCGTTTTTGAGCGGCGCGTATTCCATGCACGACAGTGCGTCGTTAAGGTCGGCCAACCATTATCTTTCCCAGCTTGTAGGTCATCATACCGATCGCCTGATCGGGTTTGCGGTAATAAACCCTTCGTTAGAAGGTGCGTGCGAAGATCTTGTCAGCGCACACGAGTTGGGACTTCATGGACTCAAAATGGTGCCAGCCGGATGGTACCCTTATGACGACTGTGCACGGGACGTTTATGAAACAGCATGCCGCCTCAAGATTCCAATCCTGTTCCACAGTGGTATTTTCATCGATGGAAAATCGGGGCGTTTCTGTCGCCCCAGCTTTTATGAAGCGATACGCGATTATCCTGACCTGCGCGTTACCCTTGCTCACCTCGGATGGCCGTGGTCCGACGAGGCGAATGCGGTAGGTCTCATAGACCTCATCAACGGAGTGTCGCCTGACAACAGCCAGTTTCGCTTCGACATTTCCTTTGGCGCGCCTCCTGTTTACCGCCTTGAAGTTCTGAGAAAAGCAATCGACGTCCTCACACCCGATTTATTGCAATTCGGCAGCGATGTGTTTTTGCCCTGTAGCGCGGATTTGATAAAAAGCCGAATTGACGATGTGTTAACGCTGCTGGAACGTCTCGACGTGGACAAGTCCAGCCGCGACCGGATCATGGGAGGGACAGCCGCAGCCTGGCTGGGAATAAATTGACGTGAAAATCATTTCAACCACCGAACGGCCTATCAATCTTCTCGAAATTATAGGGGCCTCCATCGTCGGTGGAATGGAAACTTACGTCTTGAGATTGCTCGAGCGACTGCCGCAGGACACTTTTCGTGTCACCTGCCTCTGTGTGGCGGAAGGTAAACTAACATCGCAATTACGCGATATCGGCTGCAGTGTTCACATCACCCCTGTCACCGATGAGCCTGACTGGCAGTCTATCCTCCTTGGCGCGAGTCTCGTCCGGGCTGATGCGATCGATGTCATCCATGCACACCTTCCCAATGCGCACTCGCTTGCAGGTATCCTGAGCAGGTTGACCGACACGCCGGCAATAGCCACTGTCCACGGACGCTACCTGAGCATGCGCGATTTTGAAGTGCACAAGCTCATGAATACTCATATCAATGTGGTTGCAAAAACCGCCTACTTTCAAGCGTTGACTCTGGGCGTACCAAGCACAAAACTGCGCTTCATTCCTAACGGAATCGATACAAAGATCTTCCATCCGGCTCCCAAGTCCAATTACCTTCATTCCTTGATCAAGATCCCGCCAGAAGCGCCCCTTGTAGGCTTCATCGGTCGCCTCTCACCCGAGAAGGGGCCGGAAATGTTTGTTCGCGTGGCGCAGCTAGCGCACAAGAGGCTCAAGAACTGCCATTTCGTACTGGTGGGCGAAGGGCCGATGCGGCGAGAGCTCCAGAACGAGATCGACGAGCACGATCTGACAGGCCACATTCATATGGTGGGCCTGCAGCGGGACATGACAAAAATCTACCCCTGCCTCGATCTCGTCGTGTCAACTTCGTATTCTGAAGCGATGCCCCTTGTGATCGTGGAAGCGATGGCGTCAGGTCTGCCGGTGGTGGCTACGAATGTCGGGGGCGTGGTCGATATTGTCGAGGTAGGCGCTACCGGTCTGCTGAAACAGCCCGGAAATACGGAAGGCCTGGCCAATGATGTCGTCACCCTGATGACGAGCAATTCGACCCGTATCAGGATGGGGGAAGCAGCCCGAAAACGCGTCGAAGAGAAGTTCGACCTGAGCGATATCGTCGCTCAAACTGCGCAATTATTGCGGTCTCTTACCCAGAGTGGTATCAAAGGAAGCGATGCGGATACAGCAAAAGGCTATCGAAAAGCGCGTTCCTGATGTTTTTCGGGGATAGAGCCTTCCACTGCTCCATCTCTGTCCGCTACCCCTCGCGCGGCAGGAGTGGTTTTGGAGGGAATCTCCTGGTTTTTTCGCGATCCATGAGCATGGGAATATACCCAGGTAAACTCGGCACCCAGTAAAAAAATCTGAGCTGAGTAGTAAACCCACACCAATACGACAACCAGTGATCCAGCAGCACCGAATCCGGAACTGATCGCGCTTTTCCCGATGTAAAGACCGATCAAAAACTTACCGATGGTAAACAGCAATGCGGTAACGCCTGCCCCCAGCCACACGTCCTTCCACTGAATTTTTACCTTGGGCATAAACTTGTAAAGCATTGCGAAAACAGCCATGGTAAAAACAAAGCTGAATATGAAATTCAGGCTCGTTACCAGAATTTCAAGTCCTGAAAAAAACCCACCCCACCACTTTCCCAATGCGGACACGGCGGCATTGAAAACGAGGGATACCATCATTAGAAAGCCTATTCCGAGTATTATTCCAAACGACAGCAATCTGGTCCTGATCAGCTCCCATATCCCGCCTTCCTTGTCTTTGCCGGACGCGCGCCAGATACGGTCGAATGCGCCTTGCAACTCGGCAAATACCGTGGTTGCGCCAATCAGGAGCAAAACTGTTCCGACCACGGCGCCTGCCGCCCCCTCTTCCGGCTTGCTGACACTTGCCAGCAAGCTTTCCACTGCGGACGCCCCTTGATCACCCATCAAGTCGCGCAATTGCCCGAAGATTTCCCCACGCACCGCTTCTTCGCCAAAAACAAGTCCTGCCGTCGAAATGACGATCAGCAAAAGCGGAGCGATGGAAAACATGGTGTAGTAAGCCAACGCCGCGCCCATGCTGGGCGCATAATCGTCCAGCCAGGACGAAAAAGAAGCTTTGACGAGAGCCCATACCTCTTTGATATTCATACTGCCCTCCTCTCTTCCCCTTCCCCTTCTTCCCTTTTTGTCCTCTGCCCTCCTGTTTACGCACGCGCTGGGGCAGAAATCCGAGTCGAAAAGCAGACATCTCACAGAGCCGAAATAGCGCTACGAATTACAACAATAGGTGAAACGATTCAATTGGTATGTACGCCATTGCACAGATCCGGAGAAACAGGCCTGGGCCTGGCTGCCAACTACTTGGCTCGCTTTCTACTCGTATAGATCTGGTAGGCGGGATTGGGTGAATCAGGCACTTGGTCGAAGTGTTCGATGATGTAGCTGTAAATAAGAGGATGCGTATTACGAAAGCGTAATTCCTCCCGTCCATCGAGGGGAAGATCGTATATCAGAACAAAGCCGGGGCTCGCAGCGCATAACGCCACTGCGAAAGGCCATTTGATTTTCGCACGCTGCGGGGCCAGCAGTACGAGGCAGCCGATCAATAACGGAAAGATGCTTTGGGCAAGGTGCCCGACATCGGCACGGGAATATGCATAATGTGCATAGGGCAACCCGAGGAACACCGAAGCCACCAGGACGGGCGAAACAACTTTGCAACGAAGTAACGTAGCCGCGCCGGATATTGAACCAGAAAGGCCAATACGCCAACGAGAAGAATGGACAGTGAAATATCGAACAGCTTATGGCGCGGGTACATCCACACCATGAGAGTGATTGCCGAAAGCAACAGGTAGAGAAAACCCGGGAACTTGACATCCTCCCCCGTCTGAAGACGGAGGATTCCCACTTCACAGAACCCAGCCTTCTACATTTACATGCAAACAGGACTTACAGTTTCTCCATGGGCTGACACCGCCAGTCCGGCGGCCAAAACATTGCGCGCTGCATTGATGTCGCGGTCGTGCATCGTGCCGCATTCAGGGCAAGTCCATTCGCGCACCTTCAAAGGCATGGCCTTTGCGGTATGTCCGCACCCGGAGCAGCGTTTTGACGAGGGATACCATTTGTCAATGCCGATCAGTTCGCGTCCATACCAGTGCGCCTTGTACTCAAGCTGCCGCACGAATTCAGACCAGCCTGCATCGCTGATTGACTTCGACAGGCAGCGGTTCTTCTGCATGTTGCTGACAGCAAGACTTTCGATGGCGATTACTTGGTTTTCGTTTATCAGCCGTGTCGAAAGTTTGTGCAGGAAGTCCCTGCGCGAATCGGTAATCTTCGCGTGCAACCGGGCTACTTTCAACCTTGCCTTACGCCGGTTTGCGGAGCCTTTCTGTTTTTTCGCCAGCCTGCGTTGCAGCTTTGCCAGTCTGGTTTCATTCCTGCGGAATGTGTTGGGCGAAGCAACCTTTTCGCCGGTCGAGAGGATGGCGAAGTGAGTCAGGCCCAGGTCAATGCCAACCTTTCCGACTGCTTTGTTCTTGGCGGTGACTTGATCCGTGCAAAGCATGGACACGAAATAGCGGTTGGCCGTGTCCTTGCTGACTGTGACGGTGGAAACGACAACCGCTTTCGGGATGGTGCGCGAGAAGCGGATATTCAGAGATTTGTCCATCTTCGCCAGCTTCAGTGCTTTGCCGTCCCATTTGAACGCGCTGGTCGTGTACTCAGCCGCCTGGGCGCCGTCCTTGTGCCTAAATGCCGGGTATCCGGCGCGCCTGGCAAAGAAGTTGGAAAAAGCGGTTTGCAAATGCCGCAGGGATTGCTGTACCGGGACGCTGGAAACCTCATTCAACCAGGCATGCTCAGGAGTTTTCTTGAGTGCCGTGAGCATCGCAGAAGTCTGGTTGTAGTTGACCTTCTCCATTCGCTGAAACCATGCGTCAGTGCGCTGGCGAAGCATGTGGTTGTAGGCGAAACGCGCGCAGCCGAACGTCCTGGCAAGAACTTCCGCTTGCTGCGGCGTCGGGTAAAACCGGAATTTGTAGGCACGTTTAACTTCCATTCAGGCATTTTACAAGAAATACCTAAACCTTGTAACAATTACGCAATTCCTCCCGCGACTGAAGTCGCAGGTTTCCTTGCGAGGATTCTATGATGCGCACGGCGCTCTTTTGTACGATCAGCAGCAGACCCGTGAACAAGCCTATCGCCTGGAACACCGCCACTGCGTTACGCAAAGCCATGATCCCATTGTCGCCCCACAAGCTCATCAGAGCTGCCGACCAATAATAGCGGCCAGGATCGTAGGACATGAAATCGCGCAGAGGCACCTCCCCCAGCAATACCCGCTGAGCCCCGTACCATAGGTAACCTTCATTCCACAGATTGAATCCCTTGTGCCCCTGCCACAGAAAGGGCACAAGTACGGCGAAAGAAGCCAGCACAAATACAGGCACTATTTGATGTATCAGCGGGAGATTTTTTGTCGGGAGAGTTTTCTGGAGTTTGCCTGGCATCGCTGTGTGGGTGAGGCGAAGCATGGCATCATACATCAGGCAGCATAGGGACAGGCGGAATGACGCCTGGCCGGCTGGGCGGGAAGTAATTTTGTAAGCGGTTCAGGAAGCGGATGAAGGCAGCTGAGAGGTGCTTTGAAAATCCTGAAATAGGTCGGACTGCCTCAAATCAGACGCGAGAAGACAGCCCCTGAAAACCTCATTCGCTCACCTGCCCCCGGCACCTGATTTTCCAGACAAGGCGCGAAAACGTCGCTTCGCCCAACCGGTTGATGGTCGGAACTGATTCTTCCGAAATCAGCGAATAGGGTGAATGGCATACCTTTTGCGCCTCGGTATCCATCCATCCTGCAAGCCTATCTTTTGATGCCTGGGTGCCATCGTATAAATTTGTGATGGTATAGACGCCTGGGCTGTCACCGTTTCCGCCAAGTTTGGGTGCGATTGTCGAGCTGCAGCCAGCAAGAAGAAGAACCATGAGCGCCAGAATGCCTTTCACTCAGGCCCGCCATCAGGAAGTCGAAAGAACCCGGTCGCGTTTCCTGTCATGTTCTGATGGAAACGCTATACGCCCCTGTACCGGTCGGGCTGTAGTGCCTGACCTGAACATAGTAGACGCCGGCATCAAGGTTTCGCACGATCCGCGAATTGGTTCCCGGACCGCTGTCATCGTCCTGGGCAATGACGGTGGTCTGACTGTCGGGGCCAAATAACGTGAGGAAGCAATCGGTGCTGCCTGCGGTTTCTACGGTATGCGATCCGGGCGTCCCGACAGTAAAGGTATACAAGTCCCTCTCGTTGGCGGAGAGTGTGCCCTGCACTGCCGGGCCGTTTATCTGAATGGTCTGGATACCCGGCTGCGGCCCTCCTGACCCTCGCACTGAAATACGGTAGCTTCCAGTGGATGAGCCGCTATAGTGCCTTATGCGAACATAATATGTTCCCGGCGCCAGGTCTCGTGCAATACGCGAATTTTGGCCAGCGCCGCTGTCGTCATCCTCGGCAATGAGTGCGTTGGCATCATTCGGACCATACAGGGCTGCCACCACATCGGTGGAACCCTCGGTTTCGATGACATAATTCCCCTGACTTGAGGCAACGAAGCTGTATACGTCCACTTCTCCCGTCTGGCCTATGGAAGCGGCAAACGGGGCCGCATCTACGGTCAGCGGCACGACCTGCGGAGGTTCCTCTTCCTCGTCATCGTAGGTGTAGCCAAGCGCATGGTGATCGAGAACATCTCGGGGCGTAGGCGGCGAAGCTTCGTTGTTCCACGGCGGCATCGGGTCATCCAGTCCATGGCCGTTCACCACGCCCGCTGTGCCGCTCGGTGGACGATAATTCTGCCCCGGATTTTCTCGCTGCCATACTGCCCACAACCGATCAATATTGCAATGATGCAGCCAGAACACCGGATCGTTGGGGGATGACATTGCCATCATCGAGCCACCTACCCACATATGGCCGGGGTTGTGGATAATACCCTCGAGATGATTCCGAAAACTCGTGTTCATGCTGCTGTTACGATTCCAGGGTGCTGAATCATAGGGCACGATATTGATGGCGGTATTCACTCCCTGTTGGGTGGGCAGCGCCCCCATCGCGCCGAAGGCTCGGGTGAGGAAATTATCTGTGTCGCCGGGGTCCAGGACAGTAAGCGTCCACTGTCCTGTGGAAAAGGCGAACGGACCCGTCATCACACGTCCGCCAGGGCCCGTTCCATTTCCACCTATGAAATTCGCATTCCAGATGGAGGCATTCGTCGTGCGGTCAACTGTCCAGTCCCAATACGGGATGGAAACACTGGGATCGATCTGCTGAAGGGCACGCTCGAACCGGCGGAGATACTCCCTGTGCCAGGGCAGAAAGGCGGGGCCGCCGTGTGCCGGATCGTTCACACCGGCAAGAAAGGCGGTACGGTGCTGGGCCACAAATACATCATAGGCGCCATTTGCCTTGAGCGCTTTTACCGCCGCAACAAAGGCCGCTTTCTCCGCGACTGTCAACATGGATTGATTCTTTCGGGTTCCCATTTTTATCTCCCCGCCTCACGGTAATCGATAATTTTCCGCGCCAGGTCCATAGGCGAAGGTTGCGGATCGAAAGCGAAGCCGGATGCGATATACGAGTCGGATGAATTCTTTATAATGAAAACGTGCTTTCCATCAATCCTCACGTCTACTGCCTCTCCACCTGCCCTTCCCGCCCCCGCTGCCTCCAATCCCGCGGCGCCTTCTGCTGGTGCGTCTTCCCCTGTTCGAACAACAATCTCCCGACCCTTATAAGTTTCACGCTGCTCAGCCATTTTTTTCCTCGCACATGTGTTGTTCCAAGCTAAAAGCTGGCCGCTCGATGAGCTGGTATTTTCAATATAGGTAATTTCATCAGAAATACCAGAAGAGCCAAACGTGGACGCAGCCAACACGTGAAGGAACCCCTGAACAAGTCCTTGTGGAGCGCGGTGCTGTAAAATCGGGATGATCACAAGGCGCACGACGCAGGTCGTAGCTTGGCCTACGATGCCAAGGAGTGCAACGACGGGAGCGCCCGATTTTATTGCAACCCTTTGGGACGAGGCTTTGCAGGGGGTCTGCTTTGTCAGGCTCCTTGCGAAGGACGCCCCGAAGCGTTGACCGAGGGACCCGCAAAGCGGGATCGGGCAGCTTCGGGTCGTAACGACAGCGCAAGACCAAATCTGGGACGTCAGCATCCCGCTTCGAGGTCGCATCTTCCTTCGGAAGACACTGCTCCTCTCTCCGCGGTCGCACCATTCGCTTCGTCGCCTTTCGCGCATCCCATCCCGCAAAGCTGTCGTCGCGTCCGCAAGGATTTGTACAGGGGTTCCTCCAGCATGAACGTCAACAAGCCAGATGCAGAATGTCGCATGAATTATGTTTTTAGCATGGAGATTGTCCAACTGTCGCCAGGTGGAACCTGACCTACTATTGGCACCACTCCTGCTTGGTCTGCACTGATGCGATCAAATGTGCTTCCCGATGACCTGAAAGCGTACCGACAGTAGTAGGCCGGGTTCCGCCCGGTAAATCCTCTTATCGCCACAAAAAGCTTGATCTGCTATTGAATTCCGGCGTTGCGCGGACGCGAATCAAATGTGCTTCCTGTGTGACCTGGAAGCGCACCGGCAGAAACTGTTCCAGCAGCCAAATGGTTGTTGCGACGTGGGAGGAGAGTTCTCTCGTGAGAAAGCAGGACGCGCCACTCGCCAGCGCGAGGTAGATCAATACCTGGTCTGCCGCATGAATATCCAGCGTTGCACCGGACAGGATTTCCTCGCGCAAACGCTTTCCCGCCTCAGCACCGAGCCGTTCGGCTCGCACGCCTCTTTCTGCCACGGCAGACGCCCCCAGGCGGCTATGCTCCTTGTGCGCGGTCAGAAGCACTGCTCCGCCCTCGCCTATTGCTTCATCCTTCCCGAATACCTCCAGGCCAACGGCTGGCGTGGGAAAGGTCGAAAGTTCCGCCAGTGCCGCATTAGCCATGCGATGGACGATGTGCCTGGGCAGGTTTGAAATGTGTGCAAAACCGGTTATACCCTCCAGCCCTTCCGGTGTGTTCAGGATCAGCGGACGCAAAGGCAGGCAAGGCTCTACGTCCACGACCACCTTTCCTCCGCCGCGGGGATAATACCCCCGCAGCAGCACTTCGATCTTCGCCCTGGCGCCCATGCTATAAACCAGCGGCAGCAATATGTAGCGGAAGTAATCCAGAGGGGGCGCAGCGCGAACATCGGTACCACCGGAAATGCTCATCCGCAGCTTTTCTCCGCATGCCATGGCAGCCGGAAGTGCTGCCTGAAGCACCAAAGTAACGCTGCCTGCCGTTCCCACAGGAAAGTCGTATTCACCCCCGCGCAAGGGGCCGGGTCGAAAAATGATTTCCTGCGATTTGACTTCCACCCCTTCCGTCTGCGCGCTGCAAAGCGCTGCCACTGCCTTTACGGCGGTCAGATGTTGAGGCGCAAGACCGGGATTGGAACGTTTTGCGCGAATGTTGTACACATGAACCGATAGTCCCGTTATCGCCGCAAGCACGACTGACGTGCGGAGCAACTGGCCGCCACCTTCTCCATAGGAACCATCGATCTCCCGCATTTCGACCTCTTTGGTTGATACGGTCAGGAACAATAGGTTTTCGACCTACAATTCAATGTAGCATCAAAAATCACATGACCGGAATGGATGCAATTCTTTCCGGAAGCTGACGCGGCTGGCTATCTGCCTGAAAAGGAAGCTTCATGACTCCCATACAAGACCTGCTCAGCCAGATTCGCTGGGATGAGTCATTCGGACAAGGTAATTTCGTGATCGGATACTACGATCGCAAGAGTGGGGAAATCATACAGGTTCCACTACAGCAGATGCAGCTCACATCAAATGATCATTTCTTTTTCCGCTTTACCGATCAGGAGGGACGTACTCGTGAGGTCCCCCTTCACCGGATCAGGGAAGTGTACAGGAACGGCGAGTTGATCTGGCATAGACGAACGGTCAACGATGAAGAGGACAATCGCTCTTGATCGAACCATCCCGTTTGCCTTGAGCCCTTTCGTCTCCATTGGCCCTGAGCTTGTCGAAGCGCGAACGGGTTCAGGACAAGTCCTGTCAAGGGCACTGTTCCGTCAGGTATCGGATTTGTTGTTGAAGCGTTTAAGGAACATAATCGCTTCATTATACGGAGCGAATAAGGCATGGAAGCGCTTCAAACCGGACTTCAAGAGTGGATTTGGCAGCAATCCGATTGGCCAGTGTTCCGCTGGGACCAGGGAACACTGGCCTCAGTATTGGCTCGTGCAAGGCTGGCGCAGGGAAAGGTGCTCGGTGCAACACAATTGCTCGATGCTGACCTGACACTGGAAGCGGTTGCCGCCATCCTGGTGGAAAATGCCGTCACCACAAGCGCAATCGAAGGCGAGCGTCTGGATGTGGATGCAGTTCGCTCGTCGGTTGCTCGCCACCTCGGCTTGCCAACTGCCGGTTTGCCAACTCCACCTCGCGCGGTGGATGGCTTGATCGAAGTTCTGCTGGACGCGACACGTCACTTCACCTCACCATTGACGAAAGAGCGCCTGTTCGGCTGGCAGGCCTCCCTCTTCCCGACCGGCTACTCCGGATTACACAGGATCAGAACCGGTACCTTGCGAGGGGATGAGCCGATGCAGGTCATCTCGGGACCGATGGGCCGGGAGCGTATCCATTTCACCGCCCCGCCGCGCGAGGGACTGGAGCAGGAACTGGATCAGTTTCTGGTCTGGTTCAACGAAGGGTTTGCCAAACCTCCACCCGACCTGGACGGATTGGTCCGTGCTGGCCTTGCGCATCTGTGGTTCATCACGCTGCATCCTTTTGAAGACGGGAACGGCCGGCTGGCACGCGCCATCACGGATATGGTTTTGGCCCAGGACGAACGTCAGCCGATGCGTTTTTTCAGCCTGTCGGCGCAAATCCTGCGCGAGCGAGAGAACTACTACGACGTTCTCGAACGCACGCAACGCGGAAGCATTGATGTAACCCCCTGGCTGACCTGGTTCCTGACCCAAGTCGAAGCTTCGGCCATGACCGCAGAGAAAACGGTTGCCAATACACTTGCAAAAGCCAAATTCTGGCTGCGTCATCAAAATACCAACCTCAACGAGCGCCAGCGCAAGGTGCTAAACCGCCTGCTCGATGCCGGAAGAAACGGCTTCGAGGGTGGCGTCAACACCCGTAAATACATGAGCCTTACCAAGACCAGCCGTGCCACGGCTTATCGCGAACTTTCCGAATTGGTCGAGAAGGGCTGCCTCGTTCCGACGGACAAAGGTGGAAGGAGTAGCGGTTATGAGGTTGTTTGGTAAGAGTTGTATTCCGATTTATTACCCGCTCCTCCAAATCATCAAGCTGAAGGGACCTCTGCTGGCGGTCTGATTTGAAACGCATTGCAGAACGTTTCATTTGATAATGGAAGAGTTACGCCGTTCCCCCTTGAAGTAGGCAATGCCTTTGCCTGATGCCAGACACATTCCTCGGGGTATTCATCCCAAGTCAAAAAGAGAGCGTGGTCCCATGCTGGAAACGGGCATTCGTTCTCCGGCCAACGCGTGCCTTCACGTGCATATCGATAACGTTCCTTTATTCGCTCGGCAACTTCAATTAGGTGTACCCAGAGGTAGTGTTTGATGTCGCCATGACGGCGTATGGACAAAAACTCGTAGACACGATCGCCGCAAAACCCATCGGCAATTAATAGCGTGATGGCGTCGGCATGTAGGCTTATGCGAAATGGAAGCGTCTCGCCGCGATCTCCGAGACATGTTAAATCCAGTTCTATCGATAACTTGTCTTGTCTAGGCAGAGTAGCATTTTCCATCGCTAATAGCCGCGGTCGTCTCCACCACTCCCATATATTCCCGGCGCATTCATGGCATAAGGATTGTTGGGACTGTCGTTACTGTAGCTGCTGCCGTATTGCCCATAGGGATTGTTAATGGAATCTGCACTATATGAGCTCCCATACCGGCCATAGGGATTGTTGACCGAATCTGGATCGTAAGGATTCGCGCTCAGAGTTCCCAGATATTTTCCTGTTTGTCGATCCCTGAGATGTGGTGGATCAGCTTGGGCTACGGGGGAAATGAATACGGCAAGTAGGGCAAGGATGATGAATTTCACGATGTGCCTTCCTCTAGTGGCTGTAGGTTCTGGTTGGTGTTGTTTTTTTTGCCACGGCTGAACCGGCGCTCCCTGGCATTGATTGCTTATTGTCGCTCACTGCCGGTTCTCAAGCTGAGCTACTTTCTTGTGACACCTCTACTGTATCAAAACAAGAGTAGAGAAGTTGAAATTGAGGGAATTCGTTCCCCCTCAGAATAAGCTATGGGTCAATGGCAACGGTGGCTCTTGTATTGACTGTAGCACTGTGATTTTGAATAAGCCGTTAGCGCATCTTACTTCTATAATGGTATTATTTACTCGATTTAGAGCAAATAATACTATTAAATGATCAGTTGCCGACTGTCTATCATCCTCGGGGCCAAGCGCATCAAGGTCGCGGATGTGTGCCGAGGAACCGGTATCGCTCGCGCTACGGTGGATCGCTACTACTACGATCGTGTGAACAGTTTCGATCGTGCCGTGTTGGAAAAACTTTGCAAATTTTTGCAGGTGAAGCCGGGCGATTTGCTGGTGATGATTGATCAGCCGGACTTGTTTGAAGCACACGCTGCATCCGGTCTTACCGACGCTCTGGCCAAAGGAAAGGAAGCATGATAGAGCGTGAGGTGAAGCTTTTGCTTAACGCTAATGCGGTAAAGCGGGTGCAGGTGCATTACGCAGTAATGTCGGACGGCTACATGGTCGTGATCGACGGCCAGCCGCTTGAGACCTCCAAACGCGAAACGCGTGAATTCAAAACACTCGACGCAGCGGCCAAATTGCTCTTCAAAATCGGCATTGCGGATTTTTCGGTCAAGCTCAGAACAGGCTGAAGTTGGGTGATACAAAAAATCGTTTCAGGCGGACAGACGGGCGTGGATCGCGCAGCGTTGGACTGGGCCCTCGCCAAT
Organism: Nitrosospira sp. TNL300; assembly: GCF_055385915.1. Lineage (NCBI taxonomy): Bacteria > Pseudomonadati > Pseudomonadota > Betaproteobacteria > Nitrosomonadales > Nitrosomonadaceae > Nitrosospira > Nitrosospira sp. TNL300. The sequence continues at coordinate 2,461,824 of NZ_AP041005.1, forward strand.
AGCGCTGATCCTGGTCTTCCGGTTACCTTTCTTTCATATTTCCATATCTGGAATTCATAGTCAGTCAATGTAGGCGATGCCAATAGATATCTGTTCCTTCTCTCGCTATGTAGAGTTCAAAGGGGTTACCCATTGAATGCGCGCTTGAGTTTGTCGATGTCGATTTTCTTCATTTGAAGCATTACCTCCATTACTCTCCCGGATTTTCCAGAATCGGGATCACTGATCATCTCGGATAAAATCCGGGGAACGATTTGCCAGGAAACACCGTATTTGTCCTTGAGCCAACCGCACTGCTGCGCCTTTTCGTCTCCATCTTCGGAAAGACTCTCCCAGTAGTAGTCCACTTCTTCCTGGGTTTCGCAATTGACCTGAAACGAGATGGCCTCATTGAATTTGAAGGTCGGGCCGCCATTGAGAGCGACAAATCCCTGCCCATCGAGCTCAAATGCTACAGTCATTACCGTTCCCGCCGCTTGTCCGTGAACCTCGTGCCCTGCTTCTCCATAGTGGCTCACTTTTGTAATTCTGGAATTTTTGAAGATGCTCGCATAAAATTCTGCTGCCTCTTCGGCTTGATTATCAAACCACAAACAGGGGGTAATCCTTTGGATGCTTTGCATGCTTATCTCCTGGGTGTTATTCAGGTTGAGAATTGGAACCGTAACAGATTCCATCTGCAAGGAAAATGCTTTTCAAACTTCTTAAAACAGCCGGAACAACAAGACAGTGATGGTGTATGAAGATGACTTGCAAGGAACCTAAATAACAGGAGGATTTGTCAAATCGTTACATTTTGTTTCGCGATAAGGAGACTTCATTCATGAAGCGCAAGCTTCTTGCAATAGCCATGCTGTTTACCACAATTGCCGTGGCTCCAGCGCACGCTGATAATGCTGTCAAACTGAGAATACTGGTTGTTGCTACAGGAGAGGTGGCGGAAGACCCGGGATTGGCCTATATCAAGCCTGTCCTCGATGAAATGGGCGTTCCATATGTCGTGCTGAATGCCAGGACGCAGGATCTGACGCCCGCGTTTCTGGCTGCTTCTTCGCAGGGAACGGCCTGCAAGGCCGAGGAGGCAGGTTGTGTCGGCAACTACAATGGAGTCATCCTCACCGACGCGGACCTGGTTCCAGGCTTCACCCCGGCCGAATGGGATCTGCTGCACAATTACGAGAAAAACTTCCGGGTCCGGGAAGCGGTATTGTCAGGCTGGCCAGCCACGTACGCGGATCCGAGGCCGCCTCACGACATCTATCTGGATTATGGTCTCGTCTACTCCTCAAGCGGACGCAATCATGATGCGCGGTGGACAATACCGGAGAGGTACAGCAAGGAAGCCTTTGAATACGTAAACAGGAATAATCCGCTTCCAATTACATCCCTTGCCTTTGCGACCCGTCCCCGAAACGATATGAAACATCTGAAAGATGGCTCCATACCCTATGTCGAGCCGCTTTTACGAACCGGACAGGACGAAGCACTGCTGTCTATTGTGCGGTACATGAAGCCTGATCAACCCGCGCCGGTGCGCGAAGTGCTGATTTCGACGATTACGAATGCTTCGTTTCTCATGCATTCCAAAGTTCTGGCTTATGAGTTCATCAACTGGGCAACCCAGGGAGTTTTCATCGGTGCGCGCTTCATCCATCTGGCTGCGCATGTGGATGATCTGTTTCTTCCTAGCACTCAATGGAATCCTGCCCTTCATAAGAATAACGCTGCCAATACCTATCGCCTCACCGGCTCTGATATAACCAATGCGGTAAGCAAACAGGTTGCCCTCCGGGCCGCACATCCGACGGCGGGGAATTTCAAGCTGGATTTCGCATTCAATGGTGCGGGAGCGGTGGTGAATCCCCAGGCGATGCCGCTCGCTGCAAACTGGAAAGATGATCTGGTAGCAGCAATAGTGGCCAATAAAATGCACTTCCGCTTTATAAACCACACCTTCACGCATGCAGATATGGACAAGTCACCGGTTCCGGCTGATGCCCCCTGCGATTACCACACTTTTACGAATGCTGAGGCGATCCGGGCAGAAATCATTCGGAACCGGGACGTGTGGAAACTTCTGGATCTTCCAGAAAGAAACGAGAACAGCCGTGTTCTCATCAGCGGCATGCACTCCGGCTTGGAAGACCCGAAATGCACGATTAAGCAGGAGTTGCATCCGGAACTGTTTGATCTACAAGTTGACGATATAGCGTTCGATGCGGGCGGTGCGAACCCACTGTTCCTTCACGCGGCCGCGACTGCAGGTATCCAGTATGTCGCTGCCGACACATCACGACGTGGGCAGAACGTTGAACAATACATTGCCCAGTACGAGGATGGCAGTCCTACGGATCGGCTGATGCTTCCGCGTTGGTGGACCAACATCTTTTATAACGTGACAAATCCTTCCCAGCTGGAGGACGAGTACAACTACATGTATTATCAGCGATTTACCGAATTTGGACAAAATCCATGCGAAGTGCAAGGAGCAGTTTGCTCCCCCCGAGATTACCGAGAAATTCTCTCAATCGAAGCGGATATCGCAGTGCGGCACATGTTGAGCTTTAACCGGTGGCCGCATTTTTTTCATCAGTCGAATCTTGCTCAGTATGATAAAAATGGCAGTACGCTTCAATTTGACTGGCTCGATGCAGTCTTCACTGAATATGAGCGATTGTTCAGCCTGCCGGTCAAAAATCTTCCTTACTATGAAATCGGCGACCACACAGCGGAAAGCCTTAACGCCAGGTCCGCAAAGATCGATGCAATATGGAATCGAACAACCAACCGGGTTACTTTATTGGCAAACAAAGCAGTGCCTCACCTTCGTGTCACCGGTCTTTCCGGGGGGGAGATTTACGGCGGCCAGCTTATCGGAAACATCAACGTGGATACGAAGGCCACGACGTACGAGGTCGACAGAGGGTTGAGTCGATGAACGTTGGCGACCTCCAGATTTTTGTAAGCAGTCAGGAGGAACCAGGAGGAATTCCGGGAATAAACGGCATTCGCTTGAACGGCATTCTCCTCTCCCTGTTGCTTGTGTTTTCCTTTTCAGGTACTGGTGGCGCCGCTGATTTGGCAAATGCGGCTGCGGAAAAAACTGATGAGACAGCCAAAACAATAGAGCAGGCGGAAGATGAGAATCGAAAAAAGACGCAGCAAGTGAACGATCTCAAACTGAGGGGGCACGAGTCGTTATTTCTGGAACAGGCGAAATCGCTGGCAAAGGGCTACAGGGAGACTGCAAAGATACTCATGGAGCAAGGCGACGACCCGAAGCCGGTTCTCGATGCTGCTGCTTATTTTGAGAAACAGTCGAGGCGTTCTGAGCGGTAGTGTGGACAGGAGAATATCAGCGTGTACAAAACCACTCCTACTCATTCAGAGTGCCCCCATGGTACTCAAAAGACCACGGCCCCGCATCATGTCAGACTCGATTAACTCCGATCCCTCCGGATTGAGATCCTTCTGCCGGGGATAGAATCAATCAAGCCTGATCCCCGGTCTAATCGCTTGTTGACTTGCGCATGTGCATCAGGGCTTCGTCAACGTGCTTGGTGGCAATGTCAGCGTGCCCTGCTTTGGCATGCTCGATTGCCTGCTTCAGTTCCTTGATGGAGTCTGTCATATGCTTATGTTGTTCGGCGTGCTGTTTCTCCGCCGCCTGAGCATGACCCAGACTCTCTTCCGCGTGCTTGAGCAGCACTTTTGCGTGACCGTCCTCGCCATGTGCCTTTGCCATCGCGGCATGTTCGATCGCCTGGGCAGTGTGATGATCGGCAATCACCGGGGTTGCCAGAAGAACGCCCAAAACACCGATGGCAAAACTTGCTGGTATATATCTCATGACATAACCTCCACAAAGTCTATTGAAATAAATTTCACTGACAGCAGCAGCAGAGCCTTACAGCGCATCTATCAATACTCTGACCTGTATTACGCCGAGACTCACCTCTGGAAGTATAGATCAGCCAGGCACCTTTTTCTTCCCCGATGGTTGTTTTCGGCACTCGCTCATCCTGACGAATTATCCAGATTCTTGCGCATGAGGAAAAATGAGAAGCTGGACTCGAAAGATCGGCAGCCTGTCAACTCGACATAACCGGTGTTTCAGGTCCGGAAAAAATACCTGTCCGTGCTATGCCATCCTCCCCGATTGTGCCGCGAAACATGGCGCCAGTGTTGAAACGCATCGTATAGTTGCCGTCCGCATCCAGTACGATCAGTCCGCCATCTCCACCCATCGCAGCGATTTCCGCCAGCGTGTTATCGGCTGCCTCGGTAAGCGGGGTATGCAGAAATCGCACCTGCGCTGCTGTGTTGAAAGCGGCAGCGGTACGAATGAACATTTCGCCTGTGCCAGTCGTGGATACCGCAACCGAGCGATTGTCCGCGTAGGTTCCAGCGCCAATAATGGATGAGTCTCCTACCCGGCCGGAGTGCTTGTTCGTGAGCCCACCGGTCGACGTGCCGGCCGCCAGATTGCCATAGCGGTCCAGCGCTACGGCGCCAACGGTTCCGTGCTTTTCATCCTCGTCCGGCAGTGTATCCAGACCAGCATCATGATCGCGCAGAATACTTTCTTTAGCGATAGCTTTCTGCAATTGATTCCACCGGTACTGGGCATAGAAATAGGACGGGTCCACGATTTCCAGACCCTGCTTTGCAGCGAAGATTTCCGCACCTTGACCGATGAGCATCACATGCGGGCTTTTCGTCATTACCGCATGTGCGGCGCGAATCGGATTGCGAATCGTCGCCACCCCCGCAACCGCGCCTGCCGCACGAGCGGACCCTTCCATGATTGAAGCTTCCAGTTCGTTGCGACCATCATGAGTGAACACGGAACCCTTGCCGGCATTGAACAAGGGACAGTCTTCCATCACCGCAATTGCGGCAATCACCGCATCGATGCTGCTGCCGCCCGCTGCAAGCACCGCATGGCCGGCGATCAGCGATTGTGCGAGCGCTTCCATGTAAGCCTGCTCGCGTTCGTGCCGCTGGCCGCTGGGTTTAACGGCTCCAGCACCCCCGTGAATCACGAGCCGGATCGGTGAATAATTCCGTGTATTTCCCCGTATTTGCATCGTCATTACCCTCCGATAGCCAGAGCTGCGGAACTGAAGATTTATTTTATCGCCACTTCATCGCCAGTTTATGCGGACCGGAATTCCACCTTTAGGTCGCAGGGTTACAGCCATCTCAATCTCGACTTCATTCGGATCAAGCAACTGTAAATCACAGTGCTGAACTATCATGCTTAGCAAAAGCTGGCTTTCCATTAACGCAAAATGACTACCGATACAGATCCGTTCACCTGTACCGAAAGGTATGAACGAATACTTCTTTTGAGGCAATAAAAATCTGTCAGGGTCAAACTGCTTAGGCTGCTGCCAGAAATCGGCATGATGATGAAGATTATAAATACTGAATATCGCAGACCTGCCAGCCTTTAAAAGATACCCATCAACCTCAGTATCCTTATTAACTTTACGCAGCAAGAAGCCAGCAGGTGGACGGAGGCGCATCGATTCACTGAGCACGGCTCTGGTATAAGCAAGCTGCTGCAAATCCTCGGCGTTCGGGATTCTTCCTTGCAGCAAACCGTCAAGTTCCTGACGCACTCTGGCAAGTATATCCGGATGCCGGGTTAGTAAATACAAGGTCCAGCTTAGCAAGTTCGCGGTCGTTTCATGGCCTGCGCTAAAAATGGTAAGAACTTCATCGCGAATCTGCTTATCGGTCATCTTCTCGCCGCTGCTGTCATCGCGTGCTTTTAACAGCATATCCAGCAGGTCATTCTGCCCTGACGGGGCGGCACGGCGTTGATCGATGATTCCGTAAATGACATCATCGATTGTTCCCAACGCCAGTTTGAATTTTTGATTCGCGGGGGTGGGCACATATAACGGAAGAGTCAAAGGATTCACGATGCTTTTAATGGCATAGCGAAGCAAAGTATCCAGAGAGGGAGAGATATGCTCTATTTTGTCGAGCACACTGGTGCTGAACATGGTCTGGGTGATGACTTCCAACGTAAGCCGCGTCATTTCATTAGAGAGATTGAGGTGTGCACCTTCACCCAGCTGCCGCCATCGATTCAACATATTGTTGCCAGCGGTAACCATTAGCGGCAGCAGCGTGGTTACATTACTTCTCTGGAAAACGGGCTGCATCAACTGCCGTTGTCTTTGCCATAAATCGCCCTGACTTGTTACTAATCCCTGACCTAAAATCAACGCGATACCGGTTGGTCTCTCAGGATTGTAGATTTTTTTAAAAATATCGCTTTGCCTGATCAAGGCTTGTTCAATCAGCTTTGGGTGACTGAATAAATAAAATTGGCGGGTAGCCAATCTGAAGCTGACCAGGTCCCCATAATCTCGGTGCCAGTCATAAAAAGCTTGAAGGGGATTCGCAGCCATCTGCCTTAAATTACCCAGCAGAAAATCGCCTTTGACCTGTGGGACTGTTTTGTTATGCGTCATCGTCAATAAGTTGGAAGTTTAATGACAGGTTCATTAACATCAATTCACCCCATGCATCAACCAATGCAATAAGCCAAACAAAGCAAACCGCCTTCGTTCAAGCAATAGCAACCAATAGACCGCATTCTAAATTGCTTTGTCATTGATTCCTATCCTGGCTGCCCGCACAGATGTTCTTTTCAATCTCTCTTGAATGGCAGGTGTTCCTGGATGATAGCAGGTCAACGCCAGCTCTTTCTCTGCGTTAAACAATGCGGCAGCTCGCAAGCCGTACGGATGCTGCCGCTCGTGAAAGAATCGAAAGGACCAAGGGGCTGATACGGCTCAACATATTTAATACGAAAGGAAATTTCATGGCCGCAAAATTCGAGATTTATAAAGATAAGGCAGGTGAGTTTCGGTTCAGATTGAAAGCCACCAATGGACAAACCATTCTTGCCAGTGAAGGCTACAAGGCCAGAGCGGGATGCATGAACGGAGTGGAGTCTGCCCGAAAAAATGCGCCGGATGACGTCCGGTATGAACGGAAAACCACTGAAAGCGGCAAATACAGGTTCAATCTCAAATCAGGCAACAATCAGGTGATTGGCACCAGCGAATCCTATGAGACGGAAAAAGCGCGGGATGGCGGAATAGAATCAGTCAAAAAAAACGCACCAGCCGCCATCATTGCCGATATGACAGAGTCGACTGGGAAAAGCGTACCTGGCACTCCACCAGCCGAAGCAGCAGTCTGAACGCCGGGTTTTCAGCTTGAAGGGCTTCTGTTGAAGCCCTTCCCTTAATCAGCAGATAATCAGCAGGCCAGATCCGGCATTCCAATGGTGGCTGTCGATCGACAGTTGCAAAATGCAGGGGAAAATTGGACGGATTTCATTTCTATCCAGGATATTATTTTCCCTGTTTTCAGGATTGAAAATCAGAGGAGCCTGGATTTGAAGGAGATTTGAACTCCAGGCTCGGGGACAGCATAAAGCGATAGATACAGGCGAGGCAGGCATACTCGACTGGCATCACCAGGAATATGCTTCCTGCGAGGTACGTGCATACCTTCTCGAATATCTACTCAGGTAGACTGATCCGGGGTTTCCTCCCATATCTGCACGATTCCGTACAGCACGGTCATCAATGGGGCTCCAAAAAGAGCAGGCTTCAAAAACTCAATCAATTCAAACATTTTTTCCTCAAAGAAGTTATTCAGTCTTAGAAACGAAGAAACCCGCTTTGCAGCGGACAGCTCAACTTAGTCATATAACGGATCGATTCCGTCTTTCCCTCAGTTTTGTGAGTTTTTTGTTATATTTTTGTGAAGAATATGTTAACAGATGGTTGTTGTCAAGTTATGAAAAACGTTTGGGATATTCAGCCTCTTCGCACCTCTTGTCTTTGCTTCCCAATGGTTTGAACCTTCGCCTGCTGCGCACACCCTATTTTGCTTGTCCTGTTTCACCCGATTGCGCCTTTAGCCATTTCCATGTACTTTCATTTCCATGAAAAAAAGCTTTTATTTTTCCTGAACGCTTCTCACTTAGAAAGGACAGTGCTGCCATGCATCCAGCCCTCCAGTCTTTGAAGGACCGGTTTGCGGAAATCGATGACCTAAGGCGAACTGTTTCCGTGCTCCATTGGGATATGTCCACCCATATGCCTCAGGACGGAACAGCCTCCCGGGGCCGTATGATAGCCACGGTCGAAAAGGCCGCTCACGAAAAACTCATCGACCCCGATCTGGCCGGGCTTCTGGAGGAAACAGGGGCATTGCCCGATGCAATGCTGTCTACAGACGATCGGGCGTTCCTACGCCTGGCCCGCCGGCAGTTTCTCCGCGCCTCGAAAATCCCTTCCGGTTTCAAGGCCGAATTTTTTCAGCACATGGCCGAGACCTACGAAGTTTGGGTTCATGCACGAAAATTGAACGATTTCAATGTCGTCGCGCCCTTTCTGGAAAAGACAGTCGCATACTCACGCGCCCTCTCGGATTTCTTCAATACCGGGGAAACCGCGTGGGCGCATCCGATGGATCCGCACATCGAAGACGCTGACCCTGGCATGACCACGACAGGTCTCAAGACGCTTTTTGCTGACCTTCGGCGTGATCTCGTACCATTGGTCCGGGAGTTGTCGTCTCGCAGCAAGCCACGAACCGATTTTTTGTCACGGGCCTATCCCAAGTCCCGGCAATTGGAGTTTTTGAACTGGCTTGCCAGGAATATCGGTTATGACTTCAATCGGGGGCGGCAGGACCTCACCCACCACCCGTTCATGACAAAGCTTGGCGCCGGAGATGTACGCATCACCACCCGAATCAGTGAGACGAATCTCTGTGATGGCATTTTCAGCACCATTCATGAGTCCGGTCATGCCTTTTACGAACTGGGGCTTTCGCCAAGCCTGGATGGCACTATTCTGGGTCACGGCACTTCCGCCGGTATTCACGAGAGTCAAAGCCGGCTGTGGGAAAACCAGGTTGGCCGGTCCCGGGAATTCTGGACATATTTTTATCCCCACCTTCAGACCTGCTTTTCAGAGGCTCTTGGGGATGTTTCGCTGGAAGAATTCTATTGCGGCATTAATCGCGTGGAACCATCGTTGATTCGCACCGAGGCCGATGAGGTGACCTACAACCTCCACGTCATGATCCGCTTCGACATCGAATCGCAGCTTCTGGATGGCTCACTCCAAGTGAAGGATCTGCCTGTGGCCTGGAACGACCGGTATGAGGCTGACCTTGGCGTACGCCCGTCGTCCGATGCTCAGGGCTGCCTTCAGGATGTCCATTGGTATTACGGGGGCGTCGGCGGAATGTTCCAAGGCTATACGATCGGAAATCTCTTTAGCGCCCAGTGCTTCGAGGCTGCTCTTGAGGTCCATCCGGAAATTCCGGAGGCGATGATGCAGGGAAATTTCAACACCCTTCATTCCTGGCTGAAGGACAACATTTATCAGTACGGCTCAAGCTTTTTCCCGCAAGAACTGATCCGCCATGTGACCGGTCATGACTTATCGTCGAAACCTTTCGTTGCGTACCTGAAGCGGAAATACCTGTAGACACTTCCGCCCAACAAGAGCGACTGGCGCACTGGGCCACTATGACTTGAACCTGCGACGGGCCTGCAGGTTGATGAAGCAATCACGCGAGATGGCGTCACCATAAAGCGCCACGGCATCAATCCGTCAATACCGCTTGGTTATCGCATGGATGATCATTTACAGGTGATCGATCGATACCTGATCGAGATGCCGCATTGAAAGGACCGGCGACCTTGTTGGATCGCGACAGCGAGCCGTCCTGATGCCAGGAACTGCGTCTTGACGAGAAAGCAGTCGTCCCGCTGATTTTTGTCTACAATAGAAGAAAGAAGGATATGTCCCGTATCAAGACTCTATTTTCTCGTTTCAGCATCCATTTACCTGGGTGCCTGTGTGGCGACCGTGCCCCAGACCTACAGAACAGGCACCTTTCATTAATATAAAAATGAAATCCATCGAAACGCTTTACTGAAGGGATACGAAACGCGATATCCCAAGCTTCTTCATCAAGCCGCCCAGCGAGTACCCGAGCTTTTGTTGCATATACCATTTGGATGATCGGCAGCCGCTTTTCTTGCCGTACCGAAGATGCTGACAGCATGAGATGACGCGTAAGCTCGGTTCATCAACTCTCCACCACAACATCATCATTCTTATGTTGTTGGTTGTCGCAGCGTGCATAGTGATTGGGATCAATGCTTATGGATTGTACAGCCAAGGCCTACACAGCCAAGCTTCCCAGACACAGGAAGCAGTGGAGCAGGCATGTAGCGAAATCCGGTCCCTATATCTCACCTCTGCCCCTGGCAAAGAGGAAGGATTCCGCCTCGACCTGGCCAACGTGGTGCTGGAATTGCTATTATCGCGGGCGCCCGGTATAGAGGGCGGCGTTTGGGGCGATAAGCAAGGATTCGTCGCATACGCCTTTCCCTCTTATGAAGGCGGCCCGAAAAAAGATACCCCTCCAGCCGAGCAGGCGCATATCGCTAAAATCACGCGGGAAGTGTTGACAGGAAACTATCTCGTTTCCGATCAGCGGGCGGGCGAGCGGGAGTTGCGCATTCTCGCCGCCTGCGCACTCACTTCACACTACGTCGCGTGGACTATGACACGCATTGACGTACAAGCGACTCGTGCTGCGGAACATTCCGCATTTACTCTAGGCGTACTTGCCGCAGTGATTCTTGCCGTCGGTACCTGGCACATTATCGTTCTGCGCCGCTGGTCACGCGCTCTTGACTCCATCGCGACCAACGTCGCCAGATCGGCTCCTGAAAGTGGGCAAGTGATAACGGCGACGGGTTATCCCGATCTGGATCGAATCGTGAATGCGTTCAATGCTTTTAATGTCCGGATCAAATCGGCGCTAGAGCGGTCCTCGGGTCTTGAGCGGGATTTGCGACAAGCCGAGCGAAGTGCATTCATAGGGCGCATGGTTGCCGGTCTGGCGCATGAAATTCGTAATCCACTGGGGGCAATGCGCCTTAAGGCGGAAAATGCGCTGGCTGGAGAAGCCGAACGACGCGAACCCGCGTTGGTTAAGATATTAGCCCAGATCGGCCGCTTGGAAGGATTATTAACTCGCCTGCTTTCGTTGGTCCGCTCCATCAAACCGGAAGTCCAAGAGGTCGATATCGATAGATGGCTGAAAGAAACGCTCAGCTTGCATGTCGAGCAAGCGCAGAACGCTGATGTTGAACTGATTGGTCAATCATCGGTAAACCATGGGCGCTTCGACCCGGTTCTAATGGCGGAAGCATTGGATAATCTCATCCAGAATGCGCTTCAACATACGCCAACGGGAGGCACGGTGCAGGTAATGGCCTTGAGGGACGTGCACAGCCTGATAATCCGGGTGGCGGATACCGGTCCAGGAATTCAATCAGAACTCCGGAACCAGCTGTTCGAACCCTTTGCAAGCGTGCGCCAGGGGGGTATAGGGCTTGGACTGGTGGCGGCTCGCGATATTGTCCGCGCTCATAACGGAACATTACGGCTGCTTGACCGGGCCTCAGGAGGCGCCGTGTTTGAAATCGAATTGCCATGGCAAGAATCCTGATCGTCGACGATGACACCGCTTTCCGTGAAGGACTGGCGGAAACCGTGCATGATCTCGGTCACGTACCCTACGAGGCTGGCTCATGCCGGACGGGACTGAATGCGCTGGAACAATCGCAGGTCGATCTGATTATCCTCGACCATCGTCTCGGGGACGCTGATGGGCTTGAATTCCTGCGACGGATGAGAGAACTCAAGCGACACATTCCGCCCGTCATCATGCTGACTGCTTTCGCGACAGCAGCAGGCACTGTCGAAGCTATCAAACTCGGCGCATTCGATCACCTGCTCAAGCCGGTGGGGCGCAACGATCTTGCGCATGCTATCGAACGGGCCCTGCGATCGAGCAAAGGAGCGGATATAGCAGCGCCATTAAAAGTTGCCATCGAACCGGGCGAAGTGATCGGTAATTCGGCGCCAATGCGTGAAGCGCTCAAGCTCATTGGACTGGCATCAGTCAGCAATGTGACCGTTCTGCTCACTGGCGAAACTGGCAGTGGCAAAGAAGTGCTGGCGCACCTGCTGCATGGAGCAAGCATGCGAGCGGAAGCGCCTTTTATTGCCGTCAATTGCGCCGCGATTCCTGCGGAATTGCTCGAAAGTGAGTTGTTCGGGCATGTAAAAGGCTCATTCACTGGAGCTGTCGTCGACCGTGCCGGACGTTTCCGCCAGGCGCGAGGAGGCACGCTGCTTCTGGATGAAATCGGCGATATGCCATTAGCCATGCAGGCGAAGGTGTTGCGGGTGATCGAAGACAGGCGCTATACCCCCGTGGGTGCGGCGCAAGAGGAAAGTGCTGATGTTCGGCTTGTCGCGGCAACTCATCGCGACCTTGGGGAGCGGGTGCGCAACGGCCATTTCCGTGAAGACCTCTATCACCGCCTGAGCGTCTTACCGATACGTGTGCCTTCATTACGCGAAAGACCCGAAGATGTTCCAGCACTGGTCAATCATTTTCTGGCGCATTTTTCGCATTCGGAAAAGCACCTTTCGGACGATGCGCTGGATTTGCTCCGTGCGTATACCTGGCCTGGAAACGTGCGGGAGTTACGCAACCTGGTCGAACGTGCATGTGTCACAGTGCGTGGAACGACCATAGCCAAGAGTGATGTGAGCACGCTGCTGGGTCCTTCCAAAGGAATCGATATCTCTACAGCAGATCTTCTGCAACTTCCACTCCCCGACGCGATATCAGGACTTGAGCGGGCCATGATTCGGCGGGCATTGAATGAGAGCCAGAATAATCGTGCTGAGGCCGCCCGCCGGCTCGGTATTCATCGGCAACTGCTGTACGCCAAACTGAAGGAATACGGCCTGGATTGATGTCTGCAATGCAGACGTCCCGCCGTCCGGCGACCGGACATATATAAAGAAGTGCTCCATTCTAACCTGCTGTTCTTTGTAGGTATTATATATGGCATGTTAGTTGCTCCAATAAAGGATGGGAAAACCCATCAATCAACCATAAATCAGGAGACATCATGCAAATCGATCGCGGTCGTTTTATTTCCACTCTGTTGGCAGGGTTACTTGTAGTCGCACCTGCTGTCTATGCCCAGCAACCGGTAATCAGCCTGCAAGGCAAGGTGGCTGCCTACCTCATCAATCCATTTGGAGAAATTGACGGACTGATCCTTGACAATGGCACGCTGGCAAAAACGCCACCTCATATGTCGAGCAATGTGACGGAGTTGGTCAAACCGGGTGATAGCGTGACTTTGCAAGGCACGCCCGAAGCCGGGGCAAGCTTCGAGACATACTCTATCACCAACATGGAGTCGAACCAGGTTCTGCTAAGGCACGAGCCATCGTGGAATGAAAGGCCCATGCCTAAACACTTGCGCGCGGTCGGGCTCAAGGAAATAAGCACTGCCGGTAAAATTCAGCAGGTTATCACGGGCAAGCACGGCGAACCCAAGATCGTCATTCTTGATAATGGGGCTAATGTGCGATTGCCTAAAGAAGCCGCTTACGTGGCCGCCTCCCATATCAGCATAGGCGGGCCGTTTGCGGCAAGCGGTTATGGCACTGAAAATCAATACGGACGCTCGCTTGAAGCAACAGCCGTTGGCAGCAGTCTTGCCTCCCTGCAACCACTTTTTCCAGCATTGGCGAAGCCTCGTTAATCATAAAACCATAAGTAAGGCCGGGCAGCCAATCTCGGCCGGCAGAAGCCAGATAACCATTTGCGGAAATGCTTGATGATCTTACGTGACTTTTGCTGATGTACTAACTTCGCAAATTAACTTCCACCGTGAATTTTGAGTACCGCAACGCCTGATAGCAGGGCCTGGGCTTGATATGAAAAATGGTGTTAGTCATGCTTCTGATTCTTGGCAATGTTGCAATTGCAGAGACCCAGCAGCTCTATGGATTTCGGCCTCAAATGTCTCTTACTAAAGTTGTCTCTGATCGGTTTCAGCCAACGGAGTCGATGGTTAGAATTTAATACTTGTGTTCCGAATAGCTGTTTGTCATATAGAATGGCCGAGATATTAAATCAATCTCATTTTCGTCTTCGTTGGTAGCTTTCCGTGGAGGCAATGCTGCAAGCATGGACGCTCCGTCGCTTCCAACTGCCTCCTTTTACTTGACTGCGTCGGCACCTATCACGCCTACTCTTAACGGTGTATGAAAAAATGGACGACCAGGCTATAGCCGTCCTTTCTCCACTGCAAGTGCTTCGCAAGGATTATTTTTTCTGGGCACTCTTAGTGCTTCTCGCCTTGCTAACCGCAACGAAACCCGGTCAATTTCTCATTTATCCCAGCCTGGTGGATTGGTCAACCATCGCCGCACTGACTGGCCTGCTGATGCTCACGAAAGGCGTGGAACTCTCTGGCTACCTGCATCATCTAGGCGAGCGCCTCATTTTGCGAATGCCCACCGACCGGGCTGTAGCCATGTTTCTTGTGCTTACGGCGGCACTCCTGTCGACCCTGCTCACCAACGACGTTGCGCTATTCATTGTTGTCCCTCTGACCGTAGGCCTGCGTGCGGTAAGTACGGTACCGGTAACGCGGCTTATCATCTTCGAAGCGTTTGCAGTAAATGCCGGATCCACTCTAACCCCGATTGGAAACCCACAGAATCTATTTCTCTCACAACTTCACCAGATCCCGTTTTATCAGTATGTTGGCGCCATGCTGCCACTCGCCTTAATTTTTCTTCTTCCGCTTCTCCTGCTTACCGCTTATACGTTTACTGGCCGCCGCATCGCCATCAGAGATAATACCGATCTGCCTCCTCTGAACAAGAGGCTCCTGTACCTGTCCCTGGCTTTGTATTTTCCGTTTCTGGCATCGATTGATGCACAACAGGCCGAAGCAGCAGCGGTCCTGGTGCTTGCGATCTTCCTCGTTGCCCATCGCCGGGTGCTGGCGCGGGTCGATTGGGCGCTGATCCTAGTATTCATGCTCATGTTCGTCGACATGCGGCTGATTGCGCAAGAACCGACTGTGCATGCGCTTATCGAGCAGTTGAAATTGGGTGATTCTCAGCAGCTTTACTTTACCGGCATTGCCATTTCTCAGCTCATCAGTAACGTGCCGACTGCGATCCTATTGGCTGAGTACTCGAATGATTGGCGATTAATCGCCTATGCAGTAAATGTCGGAGGCTTTGGTTTCATATTGGGGTCGCTTGCCAACATCATTGCACTCCGCATGGCCCATGACAGCGGAGCCTGGCTGACTTTTCATGCGTTCTCGCTGCCGTTTCTATCGGTGGTCAGCGGACTCGTCTACCTATGGCTATTCTTCTTCTAAAGCCTTGCTCATCAGCGGGTTGAAGCGAGCCGAAGCAAACTCGTTCAGTCTGTTTGATTCCTGCTTTGAAACTTCGATTCGATTCCTGCAATATCACGCTTTATAACTGCCAACCAAACTTTAAGGCATTTATGAATTCCTTAACTTATGAATAAACTTCTGAACAGCCCTGTTTTGCTGGTCCTTTGTCCCGTGATCATTTCTAATGGATTCGAGGCACCAGAAGATTTTGTATTCAAATAATCCCGACCTTTCGGAGTGCAAAGGGACAAAACTCTCCCCCAGGATTTGTCTTCCGTTATCAACGGTGACTTGGGGCCTATCCCTCTCCCGACTAACCAGTTGGCAACCGAATTCTTGAGTCTCCGCGTATCTGACACCACCTATCTCATAAACTCGTGTTACGGCTTCTTCCTGTTTGATTTCTTGCGGTTTGATTTCTTGCGGTTGTGCTGGAACAAGTTCATGTTTCTGTTCTTTGGCCATATATCTCCTCCCTCTCCCTTAGATAAAAATACACTTTGTTCAAATAGCTTATTACGTCCTGCGGCATCGCGCGCTTTTCTGTGCAGATACCAAGGAGTGCGACAACTCGCGAGGCATAAGGTTGACATCCTCCCCCGTCTGAAGACGGAGGATTCCCACTTCACAGAACCTTGCCTTCTACATTTACATGCAAACAGGACTTACAGTTTCTCCATGGGCTGACACCGCCAGTCCGGCGGCCAAAACGTTACGCGCTGCATTGATGTCGCGGTCGTGGACACTGCCGCATTCAGGGCAAGTCCATTCGCGCACTTTCAAAGGCATGGCCTTTGCGGTATGTCCACACCCGGAGCAGCGTTTTGACGAGGGATACCATTTGTCAATGCCGATCAGTTCGCGTCCATACCAGTGCGCCTTGTACTCAAGCTGCCGCACGAATTCAGACCAGCCTGCATCGCTGATTGACTTCGACAGGCAGCGGTTCTTCTGCATGTTGCTGACAGCGAGACTTTCGATAGCGATCACTTGGTTTTCGTTTATCAGCCGTGTCGAAAGTTTGTGCAGGAAGTCCCTGCGCGAATCGGTAATCTTCGCGTGCAGCCGGGCTATTTTCAACCTGGCCTTGCGCCTGTTCGTGGAGCCTTTCTGTTTTTTCGCCAGCCTGCGTTGCAGCTTTGCCAGTCTGGTTTCATTCCTGCGGAATGTGTTGGGCGAAGCAACCTTTTCGCCGGTCGAGAGGATGGCGAAGTGAGTCAGGCCCAGGTCAATGCCAATCTTTCCGACTGCTTTGTTCCTGGCGGTGACTTGATCCGTGCAAAGCATGGACACGAAATAGCGGTTGGCCGTGTCCTTGCTGACTGTGACGGTGGAAACGACAACCGCTTTCGGGAGGGTGCGCGAGAAGCGGATATTCAGGGATTTGTCCATCTTCGCCAGCTTCAGTGCTTTGCCGTCCCATTTGAACGCGCTAGTCGTGTACTCAGCCGCCTGGGCGCCGTCCTTGTGCTTGAATGCCGGGTATCCGGCGCGCCTGGCAAAGAAGTTGGAAAAAGCGGTTTGCAAATGCCGCAGGGATTGCTGTACCGGGACGCTGGAAACCTCATTCAACCAGGCATGCTCAGGAGTTTTCTTGAGTGCCGTGAGCATCGCAGAAGTCTGGTTGTAGTTGACCTTCTCCATTCGCTGAAACCATGCGTCAGTGCGCTGGCGAAGCATGTGGTTGTAGGCGAAACGCGTGCAGCCGAACGTTCTGGCAAGAACTTCCGCTTGCTGCGGCGTCGGGTAAAACCGGAATTTGTAGGCACGTTTAACTTCCATTCAGGCATTTTACAAGAAATACCTGAACCTTGTAACAATTACGCAATTCCTCCCGCGACTGAAGTCGCGGGTTTCCTTGCGAGGATTCTATAAAGTTCACCAAGCTATTAATTCGGCGAGCAAACAGTACGAATGTCATACCGGCGGAAGCCGGTTTCCAGTGATGTTCAAAGCACGCCATTATTGGTCGGGGCTGGATTCCAGGTCAAGCCCGAAATGACGAGATTCATAGTATTTTTTTGGATCAGATCGATAAATTAAATGATGATTCAAATCGAGGGAGGCAAATTCGATTGATCGGAAATTGAAAAAAAATGCACTTACGGGGGCAAAAGTAGAAGTTCGGCAAGGATCGAATGATAACAGTTGCATCCTATCGGTCGGCGATTGGATACTCTGAAATTAAAAAACCACCTCAAGGATAGTCTTTTAATTAGTAGAGGCGGCGAGAATCTACAACCTCCCATTCAACGTGGTTTCCCTCTGATTTTAAAGGTTTTTAAAACCGATCAGCTTGAGTTTTGGGGGTTTACTTGGGGTTCCAGGTTGGGGAGTATAACGTGATGAGGGAGTGTGCCAGAGGGCACTCCCCAGCCATTCAATTCTGTTTTTGGAATCGAGCCAGATTCCTAAAATTCACGTTTTATAACTGCCAGCCAAACTTTAAAACATTCATCAATTCCTTAACTTAGGAATAAATTTCTGAATAGTTGTGTTTTGCTGATCTTTCGTCCCTGATCATCTCTAGCGGATTGGAGGCACCAGAAGACTTTGTATTCAAATAACCCCGACCTTTTGGAGTGCAAAGGGACAAACTTCTCCCCCAAGATTTGCCTTCCGTTATCAATAGTGACTTGAGGTCTTTTTCTCTCCCGACTAACCAGCTGGCAACCGAATTCTTGAGTCTCCACGTATCTGACGCCGTCTATCTCATAAACCCGCGTCACGGTTTCTTTCGGTTTGGTTTCTCGCGGTTGTACTGGAACAAGTTGGTGTTTTTGTTCGTTATCCGCCATATTTCCTCTCCCTTAGATAAAATACACTTTGTTCAAATGGCTATTACGTCCGGCGATATCGCCCTGTCTATGCAGATACCTGATGGGCGCGATGGCATAAGGATAAAGCTTCGCCACGCTAAATTAAATGATGATTTATTCGGCAAAACTTTAAAGCTTTTAAAAGCCCCGCAATAAATTATTTTTTCTCGGTATTTTGGGATGCTCTTCGGTTCCAATAACGTAACAGAGAAGCTGTAAACGCGTTTAAATGATATCCGCTGCTTATGGAAGAGGATGTGAATCAGGTTTGAGTGCTTCGGGGTTAGCCCCACTTCTTTCCGATAAATACGGGCTCTCCTTTGTGGAGCATGACCATCCCCGGACAGAGTGGGGGGTAGACGTTGTATCTCCACTCGGCATCGCCAAGCCAATCCATGTTGTTGCTCGTGCCAACACCGAGAGCGACAGCATAGTACCGTCGCACCTCCGATTGCTCAAAGCGTCCGCACATTTTGTTTCCTATAAATCGCCATTTCCAGGTACAACAGCAACCAACCTGATAATTGCTGGTATATATAAGAGAAAAAGCTTTTTGTTCGTCAAGCAGCCTAACTCACTCCTTCTGCGCGAACACCAAAACATCTTTATCAAACGTCGTAGATATGCGAGTAGACATGCGCTAGTATCTCTAGGGGCGTTGTACGTACCCGCTCTACTGCCATTTGATGCATCTGCTCAGCTTCCTCCCAAGTACTGCAAAACATGGGGACATACTTCACCTCCACGCCCGGCACTTTGGCATAAACTTTTGTTTCAAAAAGTAGCGGACCATCTGTTCCAAACCAGTGAGTCCTGTCCTCGTAAAATCGGTAATCCATGAATACAAACATTGTCGTGATCTGTATCCCATTTATGCAGTCATTTCCTATCTTCCCGTAAACCGGAATGTAGAAATACACGTCCCGCTCGTCATAGCAGCGGACCGGTGTCCTGCCGTCAAGCAAGTACAATTCCCGTTTATCTTCTGGCTCGTATTCGTTTCCAGGAATATCTTGTCTACAGTTTTTAACTGATCCATTCCCCTTCCCCGCCATACTGCTCTCGCAGCCTTCCTCGCTCTCTCGCGGCCCATCCGGCAATTCCATTATCAGCGCTGTTATTTCCTCCGTTGTTTGCGCCTTGTCCATCTTTGCCATCCACTCCTTTTGATTGAAAGCCATCGAACCCCCTCCAAGAAAATGCGTACCCATGTACCTCCAGTTGTGCTCGCCTATGTCCTCTTAGTTTTGTCGATATGGCCTAAAAGCTCAGGCGTAATGATGGGTTCCATGAAAAAATAATCGGGATGGTCCGGCGTTATCGGTGGTCCACGATCCGGCAATTCCATCACTATCGCTGCCAACTCGTCACCCGTTTTCGCCGCCCGCATCCTCTTCTTCCATTCTTCCTCGTCGAAAGCCATTGGACCGCCTCCAGAAGTTTTATGCCCTCTTTTCAATCCCTCATCAGGCGGATGTATCCGCCCTGCCAGTGCTGTCGGTCTCAGGGATAGTTTTTTCCATCCACTTCTATTCTATAGAGAAAATAGTGACTGAAGACAGGGATGGCAGCTCAGGAACGCTGGATGAGGTCATTGAAGGCACAAGCAGATTGATGCTGTAGCGTAAAAGGCATGGCAGCAAACTGAGTCAAACTTTGCCAACTTCTGATATCCGTGTGGGAGCTTGCGCAAGACGTTTCGGACGTTGGGGCGGGGAACTTAAGAGATGAAGGTGCATCTGGCATCGCGAGTCCTCCACGCAGTGAGCGTTGCGCTCTGTTGCAAATAAGGCTAGCCTCAGTGGCTATACAATCCTTGGTAACTTATGATCCTTGGTTTCACAGGAGGCCATGAGTTTTCAACAGCTGCTCCGATTATTCCTCGTTTACATCCAGTTTGTGATGTTCCCCCAATGCATCGGTATCACCTGTCACCAGCGCTTTCACGAGTCCGTATGCCCGCGCAGTAGCGCTGTCAGGCGCATCCCAATATTCGACTGCTATGATGCTGACTTTGAGCAAAGCGAGATCCGGATCATCCAAGCCCTTTGGGAACCAGGGCTTGAGCCATGGAGACCATAAAGTCTGCATCTTCTCCTTGTCGTGCACCAGCTCCGCTGCCCCGGATATGGAAAGATAGTCGTATTTATCGGTACGAGCGTAGGAGAGATTGACTTGCTGGTCCGGTTGCGCTTCCTCGATTTTTGGGGATGACAGGGAAGTAAAAAACCAGAGGTTGCCTTCGCTGTCCAGTTGCATCGTAGCCATGGGGCGGCTACGCAAGGTCCCGTCTTTTTCCTTGGTCGTCAACATCGCGAATTTGGCATCACCAACCATTTCCGCCACTTTAGCCAGGGCGGCATTATGTTGTTCATCGATTTCCACGGCTTACTCCTTTACATGAACCAGGATTGATATTCGGCGTTTCCGATGCTCCAGGTTGATGGAGCCTGATACATTTTAATTCTTTCCTTTAGCTAGGCTAGACGCCTCAGCGCGCCTTAGCCAGCCTTGGTCTTTGCCGTTCGGGTGGTCGAGGTAAAATGCGAAAAAATCGTCTTTTGTTCCATGATAAAAAAGTCGCTGGCTTCGGTTCTGATCTCGGCTCCAGTTGCTGCCCCTATAGGGTCGAACAGTTCCGAAAACTCCTCCTGCGTTTGAGCCTTGCTCAGTTTTTCCCGCCACTCCTCTCTTTCCATTTAACCACTCCAGAAGTTTCCTATATCCTCGTCAGTCGGGTGTATCCTCGCGCCGGTACTCGTAGCCGTGGGATACATTTTGCCATCACTTATATTCTGTCCAGAAAGATTACAATTGACTACCGACTACCCACGGATTGCTCTGGCTGTTCTGACCTGCTCCCTGTAATTAGCTACACGTGCAGTAGAATTGCTTATCGCACCGCATCGACTACTATGATAGCGGTAGGTAATACAATCAACGCGGTAATACCAATGCATGCGCCACGCTTCAAGCACAAGGATGAGTAAATTCTGGGGATTGGGTGAGCTTAAGACACCATGTGACCTCGTTCAGAAACTTGAACACGATTTCAGGCGACTCTCCGAAATGCCCCAAGACCAATACATAGCATTCGATTTCTTCGTCACCGCTGAACACATTATCGACTGGACCATTCTAAAGATAGGGAGAAACGTGAAAAACTTCGCGGTTTACCGCTACTTGCGGTAACTTCGCATATCGCCAACGGTGCCAAACACTTTGAAGTTACAGCCAAGCATCATCAATCTGTAGAAGATGTCGAAAAGTCTCGTTATGTGAAAACTGGCTACGTGAAGGAAGATTATTCCGACGATTCATTGTTTATACACCTTTCTCCGATGTACCAAGAATACTTTGGAACCTCTTGCATAGAAGTAGTTACCCTTGCTGAGAAGGTTCTGCAATATTGGAGAGACAAGACACCAAAGGCATGATCTTCGCCAAGTGTCATACTCAATGACAGGTGTACAAAAGCCCAATAGGGTTCGCTCAGCAACCCAAATGTAGAATGCTACTGCTAAGCTTTACCACCTAAATGCAAAAACACTATCCTCCCAAGCACAAAGAGAAGAAGTTTCACTGCATCCATTGCGGGGTGTTCGCAAATAAGCAATAAAAAACCCGCACTTAAGCGGGTTCTTGGATAGTATCGGATTTCTTTGGATGATTTAATGGACGGCGACAACCGAATACCCATTCTTAGTTATTGATATTTTAAATAGATTTAATATTTATTTGCTGCGGTTACCCCTATAACGCATCTCCTGTCTACGTGCAAGCAGCTTACTGGCGTATCTATTAGCATGGCCCAAACAGCCAGTAAATCGTCAGCTTAGAGAGCCAGAAGCTCCACTTCTCACTTAATCTTGAAGTAATTTCTCAGCGCCAACAGAAACAAAAAAATCAGTATGGCTGAAAAGATTGTCTGAGCGATGCTGGGAAATACCACTGCATCCGGCATAACATTTTTTCCATAAAGACAGGCATAGCTCTGCGAAAGTTTTTCAGAACGGCCGAGTCCCGAGATTGAGACTACCAGGGCATTACTAATAGATAGATAGAGTGCAGCTGTCACGGGATCGCTGCCAGAACAACATGCAATAGAGCCAGATCCATCCGAGAGATAATGGAAATAGAATGCAGAGACCATCGTAAGGATCACCCAATACAAGAACGGACGCAACATTGAGCGGCCGAAATCGGAGAACCATTCATAGAAGAGGCCCGCCCAGCATCGACCACCACCAGGCCAGACGCGCTTGTCCTTCGTCAGGAGATTGAGTGGATTCGGAAAAAATTGGTCTAGAACACCGCGCCTTGACTTGACCTCCTCAGCCAGAAAATCCAGCTCGCGTTCATAGTCATGCCCTTGGATGGCAAGCCGTTTTAATGCTCGCCATCGTGCAGTGATATCAGGATCAATACCGGGCAGTCGAATCCCGAAAAACTCTTGAGTTTTAACAGGCTCCTTATAGAAACGTGCTTTGTCAAGCTGAGGTGCTTCCTCAAAGTGCGCCTGCCTGAAATCTGGCACCGAAGAGAAAACCACATTCAAAAGCAAAAAAAAACCTTGCACTTGCACAGCTATAAAAGATGAATCTTTGAAAGTGGTTCGGTCAAAGCTAGTGTGGCCACCGAAGACAGCTCGACCGAAATCCACTCGCCGAAACGTCACTCTGGTAAAAAACGACACTCTAGAAAAGGTTGCTTCCTCAAACCTCGCACTGATATTAACTACCACATCTTTAAAATCAGCATTAGTAAACTTTACTGCATCGAAAGACACAATATCAAACATCACATTCCAGAACCGGACATCCTTGAAGCTTGCCCTATCGAACATTGCCTCTACGATCCTTTCCTCTGTAGAAAACACTGCTTTCGCGAAGTCAGCAAAACCCTCAAACTCGGCATCCCAAAACAATACCCCTCCGATGAATTGTGTCTCTTGGAAAGATACCTCGCTCATGAATTTCGCCTTTGTAAAATCCACACCGGCTCTAAATGACGCTCCATCGAGGTTTACGTTTCCTGGAAATACAAAATGCCGGAAATTTGCGTACGACTCAAAATCTTGCCCAAAGAAATCAGTCTTTACAGTATTAAGCCAATCTTTAGTCGCCTGATTAGCTCCCACAAGGCCAATTGCCATCCACTGTCCAGTCTCCTCAAGCTTTGTCCGCTGCGCTAACATCTCCTTGGCCCAAATATTCCAAGCTTCGCTGCCTTTCCGATAAAGTGCCAAGCTTTCTTCTTTGTTCATGTCCTATCATTTTTCTTGTTCAAAACAATTTCAGTATAGCTGGTCTTAAATTCTCCCTGGATCTGTAGACACTCTGAAGCCTTGAACTAAGGCATGAAGAGGAACCATGAGCAGCAAGCATTATCCGGAAAAATTCAAGATTGAGACGGTGAAGCAGATCACCCGAAAGGGGCCATGCGGCGTCGGAGGTGGCTAGCAGGACGCGTTTCCCAGATAGTTTGTACGCATGGCTCAAACGCTACAGCTTGTCGAAGTAAAGTGACAAAAAGGATTTTTGCACGCGCAAAAACCTTTCATTCACATCAGCACCTGTACTGAAGTCCAGTTGTGAGATTGATTATTGACAGATATCCTTGGAGAGCTTGGGGAGCGCCAGCTAAACGGTATTTTTTGATCCTAACAGCCGCCGTAATAAAATTGCTTCATGAGATGATGGAAGACGAAGTTGAAGAAAACTTTTGATCTAGCTGTATCCTGATGTGCCCCCGGTAGTAGTGCCAAGGGCGTTTTAGTAAAGTTCTTTAAAAATTAGCTACTTTCTCTTTCGCAGCCGTTGACTTCGTTTTGCATACGGCAGCTAGCTGCAAATTCTGCCGGGGTTAGGTAATTTAGTGCGCTGTGAGGTCGATGCTCGTTGTAGTCGCGCCGCCAAGCCGAGATTCGAATCCGCGCCTCAGCCAGGCTGGTAAACCAGTGATCGTTCAAACACTCATCCCGAAAACGGCCATTGAAACTTTCGATATAGGCATTCTGTGTCGGCTTTCCTGCCTCGATCAACTTGAGCTGAACGCCATTCTGGTAAGCCCATTGATCCAGCGCCTTGCAGGTGAATTCCGGTCCCTGGTCAGTGCGAATTGCCAGGGGAAACCCACGAAACTGTGCAGCTTGCTCCAGTACACGCACCACGTATTGTCCCGAGATACCATGCTCAGCCACAAGATCAATGGATTCCTTGGTGAAGTCATCAACGATGGTCAACACCTTGATACGTCTACCATTAGCCAGGGCATCACTGATGAAATCCATTGACCATACCTCATTTGGCCGGCTCGGCAATGGCTCACGTTCAACCGCTACACTACATCGCTTCCTTCGGCGCTTTACTGCCAGTCCGGCAGCCTGGTAAAGGCGAAAGATGCGTTTGTGATTGACTTCAATGCCTTCGCGCCGCAGCAGAGCATGAATGCGTCGATAGCCAAAACGGCGACGCGCAGAGGCTAACTCAATCATTCGGCTCTGCAACTGCTCATTCTCCGGTTGCACCTTGGGTGCATAGTTCAGTACCGTACGTGACAGCTCCACAAGCAGGCAGGCCCGGCGCTGCGAGATTCGCGTCTGCTCCAGCATCACCGTTACTGCCTCACGCCTGGCCTGTGGAGTTAAGGCTTTCGGCCCAAGGCAACCTTCAGCGCTTCAGCATCCAGAAGAGATTCTGCTAATAGCTTCTTAAGCCGTGCGTTTTCTGCTTCAAGATCGCGCAACCGTTTTGCGTCAGGCACCGTCATCCTGCCAAACTTGGCGCGCCAGGTGTAGAACGAGGCATCCGAAAAACCGTGTTGACGGCACAATTCCCGAACCGGAATACCTCCATCTGCCTGTTTCAAAAATCCAATAATCTGCTCATCCGTAAACCGCTTCTTCACGTTCGCTCTCCTCTGGAAAAACAAACTTTACTAGATTCCAGATGGCACGTTTTATGGGGAGCACATCAATCTAAAGCTACTTGCCTTACTTCGGAATAATTAAGACCTTCTTGAAAAACAATTTGGCTAGCCTGAACATTAGTGGAGTTGTTTCCGTTTTTTTGAATTTCCTTATTTTTCCTACCCCCAAAAATTCACCCACCAATCGCAAGTGGTAGAGCTATTGCAATCCCGCTGAACAACCAATCTTTGTTTTTAATAGTCCAGTTGATCCAGTCCAAATAAACTCCCTAAGCAATTTAATATCCAAGATAAAGCGAAATCGAATTCTCCTTGCCACTAAAACCGTAGGTAAGTTTGTTAATTACGAATAGGCGGCTTCACTCCCTCTAATGGGTATATGCAATTAAAGGCGTATAACTTGGCATTCTCTATGGTTTCAAAGCCATCCTTTACTTGCCGCAGTTCTTTCGCTTCAATAGTTACCCTCCATCCTTCATCTTGCTTATAAACATGAATTACATACTTATCTGAACACTTATAGACTCCTCGACGAGGACCATGTGTCCATCCACTGGCAATCCAACTTGCTCGTTTTGCCAACGTCTTTTCCCGTTTTTTTGGTGCAACAGCATCCTCCTCCATTTTGGCTGCACAATGGCAGCCAACCTTTAGAACTTCCGGATACTCTGGATGTTCTAGATGGTGGGCATAGCGAATTTGCCTCAACTTACATTTTTGACATTCGATGTGATCATCTTTACCTAAATCCTCAACCCCAATGCAACTCCATCCTTGATGCGGGATGTTAGAAGACAAATACTTTCCCTGAGTTGATATTAGTTGCTTGGACTTCAAGGCTGGGCTTATCGAAGAGGATTTGCTAAAACTTGTGTTCATAGTAGTGTTTCTCTCGTTAACCAAAGTTCCTAGCATCCTGCATTAACAAAAACGCCGGGCAAATAATAATGCCATTGTTCTAAGTTAAGCGTAATATTGATCTGAAGAAGACTCAAACCAGCGTGGAAGTAATTCAGGGGTTTAAGGCTAATGAACTGTCACAAAGGGCAATGGTAGCGTAACTGAATCAGCTAGGCATACGGACGGCAAGAGGTGGACAATGGTCGTTGATTCAGTTGCAAAGAGTGATGAAATATACCAAAACGGAATACCATTAACGACTATAGGTCTTCTGCGGATTTTAACTTCTGACGGTCAGAGTATTCCTTCTCTTTTTTCGAGTAGGCATCTTCATCAAGTTTCAGTTCAATTATCCCCTGTGCCAGCATATTTTGATCTAAATGAATACTTTGTGTTTGTCGCCGCCAAATTGCTATCTCCCAAGTTTCTTCTTCTGCTTTCCGATGAATAAATTGTTTTTTTAATATTTTAGGCTTGCCGAACTTAACAGTAAGCGCATCTCTAATATTTTCGTAATCAGCAGATGCAATGAAATCGGTATTGAACGAATTAAACCAAACTACCATTCTTCCGAGTTTTTCATTATCAAAGTAAAAAAAGTAGTTCATGACGGGTTCATTAGCTAGTCGTCCCTGAAAAACCTGTTTTTAGCGGACAAGCATCAGGAACTGATGGGTGTGTTCACTTTGTTTATGTTCCAGGCATTGCAGAATGTAGGCGTACAAAAGCGCCACTCGGCGCAGAATCTTACGCAGATTGTGCCCAGCACCGCACAAGAGAGCATTCATGGCATCACCTGCTGTACCTTTGAGGAAGTTTCTTGCCAGGCGCCCATCGGCTTTCATATGCCCAATTACGGGCTCCACGGCATTACGGCGCTTTAGCTTCTTCCTGATGGGTACCGTGACACCTCGTTTGGCGCCGGCAACCCATACCTTTATCCGATCTGAAGCAATGCCATGACCGCGATAACCCCGATCCACGTACACTTGCCTGGGCACCCGTCCAGTCAGCCGCCGTGCCTGCGCCAAAGATGCTTTAAGCGTGTGTCCGTCATAGGGATTGCCGGGTAAGGCTTGCATGCCGATGACGAAGCTCTCCTTGCTGGTGGTGACCACTCCTACCTTGACGCCGAATTCATAAGGCTTGTGGGCTTTGCCTTTGGCAATGCATTCGACTTCGGGTGCATGCACGCTGTACACCTTGCCTTTGTCGTGGCGTTGTTGTGCCTGGATACGCTGGCTAACCTCCAGCAATCGCTTGAGCTTGGACTGTTCCTGTTCCCCTGGTATTTGCCCAGCCGCCACTTTGCGTTCGATGTCACGGATCACTCGTCCAAGATAGGTCTTGAGCCGCTTCTGTTCACGTTTGGCGCGCTGCATCTGCCGGGCATGAGCATAGCGCCCATGTTTGGCTAGCGCTACTTTGGATAAGCGCTCATAGCTCTGACGAAGCCCAATGCCCATACCTTTGGCCATTCTCACCAACGCGCCTCTGGCTTTGTGGTAGAGCCTGGCATCGGTCGGAAATGCAATGGCTTTGTCTTGCACTGTGGTGTCCACATTTACCACGGCCAGCGAGGCTCTGGATACGGTCCTGGTTTCAAGTCCGGCCTTAACCGTAAGAGCAAGCATGAATTCACAACCCTGCTTGCCGATCCGCTGCCGAAACCGCGTCATCTGGCTCGGATCAATCGGCAAGGTGTGACGGAAGTATTCTTCCCCGCAGAAGTATTGCCAATAAGGATTTTCTACCCAGCGTGCCACTACGCTTTCATCCGATTCGTTAAAGGCGTGTTTGAGGTAGTGCAATCCCACCATGAGCCGGATCGCAATACCAGGACGCCCTTCCTCGGCATACAGCCTGCCAAAGCGCGCTTCTGCTGCATTCCAGTCAATCTTCTCCGCCAGCCGATACAACGCATGCCGTTGATCGAGTATGTGTTGCAAACGCAGGCGAAACATGTCATCACACGCAGGCCTCTCTTGCTTCTTCGGCTTCATGAATTCACCAGAAATCCAGGGAAAATATTCCCAATTCTGGCAATTCCATCAGCCGTTGTATACCCCTCAATGCTAATATCTATAAGGATTAGGCCGTATTTCAGGAGCGACTAGCTAAGGTCCGCATGGTTGACTCTGAATCGTCACGGAGAAAGTGGATTGTGCATGTTCGGTTATCGGGGATATCGGTTGATTGTTCGCATTTCAGAGATTGACCGAATCGAGAGACAACCGCCTCTTCGCTCATACCTAGCCTAAATTCTTTAATTTCGAAAGGAGTCCCACGTTTTTTTTCAGAAGCGTTGCCAGAGCCAATCAGTATGATGCCAAGAGTAATTGCAACAATAGTTTTTACCATAACAAGTAAATCTCATCGAAGTATTAGCAAATAAAGTGATAAGGATGAGATAGCTCAGCCCTTAGAAATGCTACTAATACTCCATCCCATAAACCACTGGACTCTAGTCCAATAGCTAAGCGAGAAGATTTACCTGCTTATCTTTTCTTGGTCCCTTCCGCTTGCCAGTTACTACATCTTCCCATTTAGGTATTAATGACCAAGCCTTCTCGGGCGGTTGATACGCGTCTATTATGGGTTTTCTTTTGGATGCATCTGTTGAATTCCAATACTTATTTCCTGTAGTTAGGTCAGCCTCATGACCTACAATTTTCGCTACCAAATGCTCCGCCACTCCGCCATCAAGTAAAGTTGAAATGAATGTATGCCGGAAGCTGTGAAATACTTTTGTATGCTTGCCCACAATGCCGCATTTCTTCTTGTGGCGTTGGAACCACTTTGAAGGTGTTTGGGCATATCCATCCCGCCCCTCATTGATCTCAGGGAACAAGCGTGGTTCCCCTTTTTGACGCAACATTTCCACATACTGCAAAAGGCCAAGCTCTATCAGTTTGTCATGAATGGGAACAAGGCGTTTAGCGTTTTTGTTCTTTACTTTCTGATCCGGCTGTTCATCAGATATGTCTATACAATGAATGCCGTCAAAATTTACAAAATCAGATAGATACAGTTGAGCCAACTCCCCTAATCTAGCGCCTGTTAGCAATCCTAATGGCATCAGCCAGTAAGCATAAGGATTTTGAAATTCCCGCTGTTGAAACTCTTCCGAGTTGAAAAGGGTGAATAACTCCGCTTCGGTAAAGGGTAAGCGCTTTTCAACGTCACTTTCATTCAAGCCCATTCCTTCTATTGGATTGTGGGTGATATTGTATTTTTTCTTTCCCTTCATCCACTTGAACAGGCTGCTCATGCGTTCAAGGTTTTTGTTAATGGTTCTCACGGTCATTGGTTCAGGCGAAAGTGCAATAATCTCTGGAATGCTCTTGCCAGCGTAAATTGGGGATTTATTTCTGTTAGGAGGGAGTTTCTTGAGTGTTTCTAGATAGGTAACAGTGATCTCATTATCAATCTCTGAAACAGGTTTGTCCCCGACAATTTCAATGAACAAATCGTAAATTGCGCGGTTTTCTTCTTCTGTTTTTTCTTGCCATCTATTTCGTGCCAGTTTTTCACGGATGAAGCCTTCGGCAGCTTCTGACAATAAAATTGTTGAGGAGGGGCTTGATGGAGCATCCGCTACGGTATTTCCGCTGAATGCATCCAAATGAGCTTTAATCGTTTCTGGCGTGTCGTGCGGTTCACTTTGTAGCGTTATTCTCTTCCGTCTTCCAAACTCGTCTAAATCGATGTGAGTGATAAAGTCGATCTCTAAACCTTTATCAGCCTTTTTGCCTTTACCGGACATAACGTCTTGTCGAATTCTGTCAAAAGTTTGCTTGAAAGTGCCCGCTAGCAAGTGGGCTGAATGTTTAGCATCCCGCACACTTGCTGTGCCAAGACTGCGATGTATCTCTTTACTGTCGAAGTGACTCCGTAAATCAGGGGGTATAGTGATACGGAAATGAAGAATACCAGAACGGCTACGGCATAAATGGGAAGGAAGTTTAATTGGCATTTTCGATCTGTTTGGAGTGCTTGGTTGGAGTTCCAAGCCAGATCGAATGTATAGAAACGATTAAGCCGCCTAGAAATCAGCGGCTTAATGTTGTGATGGTGGAGGCGGCGGGAATTGAACCCGCGTCCGCAAGTCCTCTACAGGCAGTTCTACATACTTAGCCATGTTCTTTGATTTAACCTGACATCCGTCAACCGGCGGACTGATGACAGGCGAGTTACCTATTGTTTAACACCCTGTAAAGTAACCCTACCGGGCGCGATCCTCGTTAATGGCTCCGCTGCCTGTTGCCAGACCCGGCGTTGAGGCCCACCGGTGCGGAGTCCAGCCGGATTTAAGCGGCTAGAGCGTAGTTTTCGTCGTTTGCGACTATTGGTTTCCAGATGTATTTACGAGGTAACTGGTCCTCGGTATGCCCTGCTCTGCTTTGCAACCCACGTCGAAGCCAGGTCGCCCCCGGCATTCTGTATTACTGCCAGTTAGATGACTGCGAACCGAAAGAGTTCAATGGAGAGTGCTACGTATTAGTCCCGCGGCACGCCTCAAAGATTCTCTTGATTCGCAGCAACACTATGGTCGGGATTATACCCACTATTGTCTGGAGGGAGAACTCAAACCCATTCCCTGATTTTGTCGTTACCGAATAGCTATGTCTTCGAGGAAGAAATCTGGTCTTGGCACCGTTCCCCTTCGACAAGCTCAGGATCAGGGCGAGCGGCGGTCGAGAAGCTGGCATGACCCTTGTATGTTAGAAAATAGCGTTTAGGGATTGCCAGATCGACTGGCCCAGGCTCTGCATGTCAAGTTCGGGAGAGAGCGAAGATCGACAGTCCCAACTGATTAATTGCCAGTTGCCCAAACCCGAACGGTTGTGAGGTGACAAACCGCATTGAATACAAGGCAGGGATAAGCAATATGGAAATTAAATTTGTGGGAATTGATGTTAGCAAGGCTTGGCTTGATTTTGACTGTCTGCCGCAGAGTGCGGCCCAGCAGTTTAGCAATGATGAAGAAGGCATTGCTGCCCTGGTTGAATTGTTAAGGGGAAGTGGCGTGGAGCGTATTGTGCTGGAAGCAACCGGCGGATATGAAACCAATCTGGCTGCTTGTCTGGCGGCAGCGGGTTTACCGATTGTGGTGGTCAATCCCAAACGGGTACGCGACTTTGCCAAAGCAAGCGGTATTCTAGCCAAGACAGATCGGCTTGATGCCCGAGTATTGGCGCTATTTGGCCAGGTCATTGATCCGCCTGTGCGTGCCCTGCCTGATGAAGCGCAGCGCGAGCTGGCGGAGCTTCTGGATCGGCGCATGCAACTGGTGGTCATGCGTGTCCAGGAAAAGGCCCGATTGGGAACAGTATTGCCGGTGGCAAAGCGGGATATCAAGGAACACATTGTCTGGCTGGATCGGCGCATTGAAAGATTCGAGCGCGACCTGGATCAGCGGCTGCGTAACTCAGAGGCATGGAAGGAGAAAGTGGAACTGCTGGATTCCATACCAGGCGTGGGCAAGGTAACGATCTTCACCCTGCTTGCCAGACTGCCTGAACTGGGATGCCTCAATCGGGGACAAATTGCTGCTTTGGCTGGCGTAGCCCCCTTCAATGATGACAGCGGCCAGAGGCGTGGACAGCGATACATTCGGGGAGGGCGGTGCGACGTGCGTTGCGTGCTGTATATGGCGACTCTGACGGCCAAACGCTGTAACCCGGCAATCAGGCAATTCTTTGAACGCCTGATCGCCTCTGGCAAACCTTTCAAGGTAGCCATGACAGCCTGCATGCGCAAACTCCTGACAACCGTAAATGTGATTATAAAAACTCAAACCCCCTGGAAGAATTTAATCACCCCTTGACACGGTTGCTCTCTCCGTCTCTCTCCCTGCAAGGGAGAGAGAGCATTCTGGGCGAACGGCGGGCGAAAGGCCGAAGTCACCCTCTCTACATTCTTCTTCCATGGAGAGGGAGTTCTTCTGGACGAACGGTTTTTACAAATATCCGAGCAATTCTTCCGGGTGGTCTATGAGGTATCTGGCGCCCCAGGTTTCGGGGGCGCCTACATTGCCGAGATAGCCGTATCTGGCGATGATGGGTTCCATGCCGGCAGCGAGGCTGGCCTGGACGTCGCGCAGGTCGTCGCCCAGGTAGATGCATTCTTCCGGCGGAACGGCTATTGCTCCGCTTGCAGTCAGCAGGGGTTCGGGATGGGGCTTGGAGTGCGTGGTATCGCCACCGCTGATGATGCAGGCGGCGCGGTTGCCCAAACCCAGCGCCTGCATGAGCGGTACGGAAAAACGGGCGGGTTTGTTGGTGACAATGCCCCAGATCATGCCTCGGTCATCGAGCTGGTCGAGGAGCTCTGCGACACCCCCGAATAAGGATGTCTCACGGTAGAGGTGTTCCGCATAGAAGTCGAGGAATTCGGCGCGCATGGCGTCATATCCGGCATCACCCGGCTTGATGTTGAATCCCAGGCCCAACAGGCCGCGCGCACCCGCTGAAGCTTCGGTGCGGATGAGCTCCAATGGCAGGGGCGGCAGCCCGCGGGCAATGCGCTGCCGATTCAGGGCGTACCCGAGATCGGGTGCGGTATCGGCAAGCGTTCCGTCGAGATCGAAGAGGATGGCGTTAATCATGAAAGAGGCATGGACACGAACCGGGGGAATAAAGAGGGGATGCCAATCCAGATTGATGATGTAACCGATGATGGACAGGCAGAAAATGATCGTTTGAGTCTGGTCTTGGAGCGCGAGGATTTCAGACGCGCAGTGCCATGATGTAGTTGACGTCGGTATCCTGTCCCAGGGAGTACACTTTAGTGATGGGATTGTAACTCATGCCGATTACTTCCTGCACATCCAGCCCTGCTTCGCGGGCCATGCGCCCAAGTTCAGACGGCTTGATGAATTTGGCATAGTCGTGTGTCCCGCGCGGCAGCAGATTCAACACGTATTCCGCACCGATCACGGCAAACAGGTACGATTTGGGGTTGCGATTGATGGTCGAGAAGAACACCCAGCCACCGGGCTTGGTGAGCTCCGCGCAGGCTCTTACGGTGCTGATCGGATCCGGCACATGCTCCAGCATTTCCATGCAGGTGACCACGTCATAATGATGGGGCTGCTCCGCGGCGAGCGCTTCCACTGCGATTTTACGGTAATTGACTTTATTCCCGCTTTCCAGCAGGTGCAGCTTAGCCACCTTCAGCGCCTTGTCGCCTAGATCGATGCCGGTCACAAGCGCGCCACTCTCCGCCATGCTTTCAGACAGGATGCCTCCACCACAGCCCACATCCAGGACGGCTTTACCCGCCAGGCGGGCATGGCGGTCTATGTAACCCAGCCGCAGCGGGTTGATCTCATGCAGCGGCTTGAACTCGCTGTTGGGATCCCACCAGCGATGCGCGAGCTGGTTGAATTTTTCCAGTTCCAGCAGATCGACATTGACACTGCTATTTTCGATTTCTTTATCCATTATTTTTCGTGAACTGCAATCACGCCCGTTGCCATTTGTTCCCGCCAGAATTCAGCCCTGTGCAGCAATTCTTCCCGGTCCAGCGTGGTCAATTCCCCGTCACGCAGCAGCATTTTACCATTTACCCACACATGACTCACATGTTCACATCCGGCAGCATAGACAAGATGGGAAACAGGGTCATAGCAGGGCGCCAGATCAAGACTGGAGAAATCCACTGCGGCAATGTCCGCCGCCTTGCCTGGAACAAGGGAACCGATACGGTCTCCCAACCCTAAAGCTCTGGCCCCGTTGAGCGTGGCCATTTGCAGCACCTGCCACGCAGGCAGCACTTCCGCCCTGCCGCTTTGTCCTTTTGCCAGCAGTGCCGCAAGCCGCATTTCCTCGAACATCTTGAGGCGGCTGTTACTTGCGGCGCTATCCGTTCCTAATCCCACGTTGACCCCTGCTTCGGTAAGAGCGGCAACGGGCGCGAGTCCGCTGGCATGTTTCAGGTTGGAAGAAGGGCAATGGGCTACGGAACAGCCTTGCTGCGCCAGCAGTTCGATTTCCCCCTCGGTAAGATGCACCATGTGTACTGCAATCAGATTGGGACCGAGCAGCCCGAGCTTGTGCATACGCTCAAGCGGGCGCATTCCGTAGCTTTTCAGGCTGTTGCTGATTTCATCCCCGGTTTCGTGCAGATGAATGTGAATGGGCACATCCAGTTGCTCTGCATAGGTGAGAACCCGGGACAAATTTTTGTCACCTACCGTGTAAGGCGCATGCGGGGCAAAACAGAATGACAGGAGGGGATGCAGGTTGTAATCGTCGCGCAGCGCCAGGCCCTTGGTCAGATAGTCGTCAGGGTCGCTTGCGTAGGCGGTGGGAAAGTCGATTGCGATCATGCCGATGCCGGCGCGCATGCCCGAGGCCAAGGCGGCGCGAGCCGCTGCTTCCGGAAACAGGTACATGTCATTGAAACAGGTGACTCCGCCCTGCAGCATCTCGGCGCATGCCAGGCGGGTGCCATCGAAAACAAAACCTGCGTCCACGTGCTTCGCTTCCGCCGGCCAGATATGGTTGGTTAGCCACTCCATCAAAGGCAGGCCATCTGCCATCCCTCGCATCAGCGACATGGCCGCATGCGTATGGAGATTTACCAAGCCGGGAATGAGCGCGTGCCTGTTCATCACGATGCGTTCGCGCGGCTCAAATTGCACGTGTGCCTCGTCGCGGGGCAGGATTGCGTGAATCATGCCCTGGTCAATTGCAATGGCATGATCGTGAAACACTGCACCCGCAGGCTCAACCGGGATTACCCAGCGCGCCTCCAGCAAGGTATCGATTTTTACTGGATTCACCGTCATCGCCGAAGCTTAGCAAAAAAAAACCCTGCCGCGACGGCAGGGTCTGATTTTTTTGTGTTTTTTGTATGTGAATCGAATTATTGTATCGTTTCCTTCATCGTTTCCTTGGTGCCGGCGACTTCAACTTCGACGCGTCGGTCGGGTTGCAGGCATGCAATCAGGGCCTTGGTCCTCTTGTTACCCTTGCAGGTATCGCCTGTTACAGGATCCGCTTCGCCCTTGCCGTCAATGAAAATGCGATCAGCCGGAATGCCTTTTTCGTTGACCAGGTAAGCCTTGACGGATTCAGCGCGGCGCATGGAAAGTTTCTTGTTATACGCGTCGCTGCCGAGGCGGTCGGCATATCCGATGGCAACGATGGTGTCGTATTGGACGCCGCCGAGCTTGGTCGCGAGATCATCCAGGGTCTGTTTGCCTTCGGGCCGCAGGTTGGCCTTGTCGAAATCGAACAGTTGATCGGCGGAGAGCGAGATTTTTTCAGGCTCGGTGTAAACAGGAGCAGGAGCAGGGGCAGGAGCGGGTTCTGGAGCGGGGGCTTCGACTTTTTTCTCAGGTTTTGGCAGCAGGTCAGGATCGCACTCGTAGATCGCCATTGCAGGTGTCCAATAACCGGTGCGCCAACAGTCTCCGGAAGAATCTCTGACTACCTCGCCAACGCTATCGACCGCGTAGGCCTCAGGTATCTCCTGAGCCATAGCGACGCCTGAAAACAGCATTGGCAAAACAGCCGCTCCAAGCAAGAATTTTTTCGTTACTGTATTTTTCATGCTATGCCCCTTTTTAGAAAAACTAAGATTCAAGATCAGATCATCCCTGTAAGTCATGCAAATGAAAGACTAAGCCACCTCATTATAGCAGGCTCATCATCGCATAATCGCGCTTCGATTATGTATTCATATATTTGTCCTTGTCAAATCGAGGTGTTGCAATCGGCATGAAAACTGGCCTTTCCGGGTGACTCCCATACAGGTGGCATGCTAAAATGGGGAGCTTTACGTGCCGATATCAGGAAAGAAATATATCCTCGATATGTTCCCGCAAGTTCCTGCCCCCCTTCAAAAGTAATGGATCAATTCGCGAAAGAAACCCTGCAGATCAGCCTCGAAGAGGAGATGCGCCGCTCCTATCTCGACTACGCCATGAGCGTCATCGTGGGACGCGCATTACCTGATGTGCGCGACGGCCTGAAACCGGTGCACCGCCGGGTGCTATTCGCTATGCATGAACTCTCCAACGACTGGAACCGCCCCTACAAAAAATCGGCGCGCATCGTGGGTGATGTCATCGGTAAATACCACCCGCACGGCGATACCGCCGTATATGACACTATAGTAAGGATGGCGCAGAATTTCTCGCTGCGCTATATGCTCGTGGATGGACAGGGCAACTTCGGCTCCGTGGATGGCGACAACCCGGCGGCAATGCGTTATACCGAAATCCGCATGTCGCGCATCGCGCATGAAATGTTGGCCGATCTGGATAAGGAAACGGTTGACTTCGGCCCTAACTACGACGGAACCGAGAAAGAACCGCTGATCCTGCCGACCAAAATCCCGAACCTGCTTATCAATGGTTCGTCCGGCATTGCGGTGGGCATGGCCACCAATATTCCACCGCATAACCTGAATGAAGTGACGGATGCCTGCCTCGCCCTGCTGAAGGACCCCGAAATCGCTATTGACGATCTGATCGACCTGATACCGGGCCCGGACTTTCCCACCGCCGCCCTGATCTACGGCGTGACTGGCGTAAAAGAAGGCTACCGCACGGGCCGTGGGCGCGTGATCATGCGCGCGCGCACTCACTTCGAGGATATGGAAAAAGGGGGCGGACGCCAGAGCATCATTATCGACGAGCTGCCCTACCAGGTAAACAAGGCCAATCTGCTTGTCCGTATCGGAGAATTGGTGCGGGAAAAGAAAATCGAAGGCATTTCCGATTTGCGCGACGAATCGGATAAATCTGGGATGCGTGTGGTTATCGAACTGCGCCGCGGCGAAGTACCCGAGGTGGTGCTGAACAATCTCTATAAAGAAACGCAAATGCAGGACACCTTCGGCATGAACATGGTGGCCCTGCTTGACGGGCAGCCGCGCCTGCTGAATCTGAAGCAGATGCTGGAGGCATTCTTGCGCCACCGGCGCGAGGTTGTTACGCGGCGCAGCGCGTTCGAGTTGAAGAAGGCGCGTGAACGCGGCCACGTGCTGGAGGGACTCGCCGTCGCATTATCCAATGTGGATGAAGTGATTGCCCTGATCAAGGCGGCGCAGACGCCTGCAGCAGCCAAGGAAGCATTGATGTCGCGGGTGTGGCGTTCGCAACTGGTGGAGCAAATGCTGGCGCGCGCTGCAGGGGATGCGAAACAATTCCGTCCAGAGGGCCTGGCGCCCGAATATGGGTTATTTGATGACGGTTATCACCTTTCCGATGCGCAGGCGCAGGCTATACTGGAATTGCGCCTGCAACGCCTGACAGGGCTCGAGCAGGATAAGATTGTCAGCGAATATAAGGATGTAATGGAAAGAATAGCCGACCTCCTCGACATTCTTGCCCGACCGAAGCGCATCACGGCCATTATCACCCAGGAACTTGTTGCCATGAAGCAACAGTTTGGTGATGAACGTCGCAGCGAGATCGTCATCAATACCCAGGATCTGAGCATGGAGGACCTGATCGCATCCGAGGATGTGGTCGTGACGCTATCGCACAATGGGTACATCAAGTCCCAGCCGCTCGACGACTACCGCGCCCAGAAACGGGGCGGCCGCGGGAAGCAGGCCACGGGCACCAAAGATGATGATTTCATCGACAACCTGTTTATCGCCAACACGCACGACTACATCCTTTGTTTTTCCAGCCGGGGGAGGGTCTACTGGATCAAGGTTTACTCCGTGCCGCAGGGAGGGCGCGCTTCCCGCGGCAAGCCTATCGTCAACCTGATGCAACTGGAATACGGCGAGAAGATCAACGCCGTTCTTCCGGTAAAGACATTCGATGACAACCGTTATGTATTCATGGCAACTTCCTTGGGCACGGTGAAAAAAACACCCCTGTCGGAGTTTTCGCGACCGCGCGCGAGTGGCATCATAGCGGTAGGTCTGGACGAGGATGATTTTCTGATCGGCGTAGCGCTGACCGAGGGCAAGCATGATGTGATGCTCTTCTCCGATGGCGGGAAAGCCGTGCGTTTCGACGAGAATGACGTGCGCCCGATGGGACGGGGCGCGCGGGGCGTGCGCGGGATGACGCTGGGCAAGGGGCAAAAGGTGATCTCGCTGGTGGTAGCCGAGAGCGAGGAGCAGGCAGTGCTGACCGCAACCGAGAATGGCTATGGCAAACGCACCCCCATTAGCGAATTCACTCGTCACGGCCGTGGCTCTCAGGGCATGATCGCTATCAAGACGACCGAGCGAAACGGCAAGGTCGTGGCGGCGCGGCTCGTGCGCGAGGATGACGAGATCATGCTCATCACGACTGGAGGCGTGCTGATCCGCACACGCGTGAAAGAGGTTCGCGAGATGAGCCGGGCAACACAGGGCGTGATACTGATCAATCCGGATGAGGGTGAGAAACTTGCCGGGCTGGAAAGGGTCGTGGAAACTGACGAAGCGCCAGGATTAGGGGAAGGCTTAGCCACGGATCAGCCGTGAAGCAGCCAGGGTAAGGAACGCATAAGGAATTCATAAGGAACTCCGATGGAACCCATCTATAACTTCAGCGCAGGTCCAGCGGTATTACCGAAGGAAGTTTTGCAGCAGGCGCGCGACGAAATGCTCGACTGGCACGGCAGCGGTATGTCGGTGATGGAGATGAGCCACCGCGGCAAGGAATTCATGTCCATCGCGACGAGGCTCGAGGCGGATTTGCGGGAATTGGCCGGTATCCCGGCCAACTACAAGGTACTCTTTTTGTCCGGTGGGGCTTCCAGTCAGTTCGCGATGGTGCCGATGAACCTGTTGCGCGGCAAAAAAAGTGCCAACTATATCAATACTGGCCAGTGGTCCACGAAAGCGATCAAGGAAGCGAAAAAATATTGCGCCGTTCACGTTGCAGCTTCCTCGGAAGATGCAAATTTTACGTATGCTCCCACGCAGGATAAATGGAACATCGATCCGGATGGAGCCTATCTGCATTACACACCCAATGAGACGATTGGCGGAGTGGAGTTCAACTGGATTCCGGACTTGCCGGGTACCGATATGCCCCTGGTGGCGGACATTTCTTCCGCCTTTATGTCACGTCCCCTGGATGTAAGCAGGTTTGGGCTGATTTATGCCGGCGCGCAGAAAAACGTAGGTCCCGCAGGTTTGTGTATCGTCATCGTGCGCGAGGATCTGATAGGAACAACCGTGCCGGGCACGCCGACCATGTTCGATTACAGGATTCACGCCGATAACGATTCCATGTACAACACGCCGCCGACTTATGCCATGTATATTACGGGGCTGGTGGTGGAATGGCTGAAACAGAAGGGCGGGCTTCAAGCAATGGAGAAAATCAACATTGCCAAGGCGAGCCTGCTGTATGACTTCCTGGACACTACTGATTTTTATCATTGCCCCGTGGCAAAACCCGACCGCTCGCGCATGAATGTGCCGTTCACTTTAAAAGATCCGGCGCTCGATGAAGAGTTTCTGAAACAGGCGCGAACCCGCGGCCTCATCCAGTTGAAAGGCCATCGTTCCGTCGGCGGAATGCGCGCTTCGATATACAACGCAATGCCGCTTGAAGGCGTAAAGGTCCTGGTGGAATTCATGAAAGAATTTGCGAGCAATCATGCCTGAACGTGCACATAAAATTTTCCGGATACTGACGCTCAACCAGATTTCGCCGCTGGGTCTCAAGCTTTTTGATCCCGGCCATTATAAGGTGGGCAGCGATACAGCCGAGCCCGATGCGATTCTGGTGCGCTCCCATAACATGCTGGACATGGATATTCCTTCCAGTGTGAAAG
Organism: Nitrosospira sp. TNL300; assembly: GCF_055385915.1. Taxonomy (NCBI): domain Bacteria; kingdom Pseudomonadati; phylum Pseudomonadota; class Betaproteobacteria; order Nitrosomonadales; family Nitrosomonadaceae; genus Nitrosospira; species Nitrosospira sp. TNL300. The sequence goes on from NZ_AP041005.1 coordinate 2,501,591, forward strand.
CAATAGGCCGGGCTGGGGCAGGCACGAACAACGTACCGGTCAGCGCCATGAATCTGCGGGGTGTGCCTGTTTTCAACGCTCCGGGGGCGAATGCCAACGCAGTCAAGGAACTGGTGCTGGCGGGCCTGCTGATCGCCTCCCGCAATCTGATTCCGGCGATTCATTTCACCGAGAAACTGGAAGGCGATAACGAGACCCTGAACAGGCTGGCCGAAAACGGCAAGAAACAGTTCGCGGGCACCGAATTGCCGGGACGCACCCTGGGCATTGTCGGCTTGGGCGCTATAGGGCGACTGGTGGCTGATGCAGCGCTTCGGCTTGGCATGAAAGTGATGGGATACGACCCCAATATCACCGTGGATGCAGCCTGGAACCTGTCCTCGGAAGTCAAGCGAGCGGAAAGCATTGAAGCCCTGCTGCGCAACAGCGAGTTTGTAACACTGCACGTACCCTTGCTGGACGCGACCCGGCACCTCGTCAACCGGCAGGTTGTGCAAAGCATGAGAAACAGTACAATTCTGCTCAACTTTTCGCGCGATGGCATCGTCGATGAAAATGCCGTGCTCGAAGGAATCGAGATGGGGAAGATAAAATATTACGTAAGCGATTTCCCCAGCGAAAAACTTCAACATCATGCAAGGGTGATCACCTTGCCGCACCTGGGCGCATCCACACAGGAAGCGGAAGAGAATTGCGCGGTGATGGTGACGAGGCAGGTAATCGATTATCTGGAGAACGGCGGTATTACCAATGCAGTCAACTTCCCCAATATAGCAATGGAGCGGGAATCCCCTTATCGACTGGCCGTTGCGAATGCCAACGTACCGAACATGGTGGGACAAATTTCAACCGCCATGGCGAAAGCCGGTCTCAATATCCACACCATGGGTAACAAGTCCCGCGGTGAAATGGCCTATACCCTGGTGGATGTCGATAGTCCGGTACCCCAAGAAACGATCGACGAGATTGTGGCGATAAAGGGTGTGCTGAATGTGCGCTACCTGCCCATACCGGCCAAATAGCTGCCATCTCAGGCTATGGCTTTGGCAGGTACGGTTCAAGACAAAAATTATCCCGCGATGACCGCTCAACTCAAACAGCTCCGCGACAAGATAGATGCAATCGACAGCGAGCTCCTAAAACTGGTGAGCACGCGGGCGAACATCGCACGCGAAATCGGAGAAATCAAGAATGGCACTGCGTACAGGCCCGAACGTGAAGCTCAGGTGCTGGCGCGGATGCGCGAACTGAACCCGGGGCCTCTGGAGAATGAACAGGTTGCGCGGTTATTTACGGAGATCATGTCTCTCTGCCGATCCATGGAAGAACCTCTGACGATCGCATATCTTGGGCCGAGAGGCACGTTTTCCGAAGAGGCTGCGCTCAAGCGCTTCGGTAGCGTTGTGACTTCCCTGCCGTGCAATTCGATAGATGACGTATTTCGCAAGGTGGAAGCCGGAAAGGCAGATTATGGTGTTGTGCCGGTAGAGAACTCGACCGAAGGCGCAGTGGGCAGATCGCTCGATCTGTTGCTGCAAACGCGGTTGAAGGTGTGTGGCGAAGTGGCGCTCGCCATACATCAGCTTCTGCTGGCGCATCATCCTGACCTTGCACGCATTCGCAGGATTTACTCTCATCCTCAATCGTTTTCCCAGTGTCACGAGTGGCTCAATGCCAATCTGCCCCATTTACCCGCGTCTGCAAGAATCAACGCCGCAAGCAATGCGGATGCCGCAAGACTGGCGGCGGAAGATGAAAGCGCCGCGGCAGTAGCGGGAAAAAAGGCAGGAGAAGTATATGGCCTCACTGTCTGTGCCGAGAACATCGAGGATGATCCCAATAATACGACGCGCTTCCTGGTAATAGGCGAGCAGGAAGTTGCGCCTTCCGGCAGGGATAAGACATCCCTGGTAACGTCGGTCAGGAATCGGCCGGGCGCCATACATGAGCTACTGGCCCCGTTCGCCCATTATGGAGTCAGCATGACCCGGCTTGAATCGCGTCCGTCCCGTGCGGGTTTATGGGAATACGTGTTTTTCGTGGATGTCGAAGGCCACCAGCAGGAGCCGAAAGTCTCTCAGGCGCTGGGCGAGCTGGTGGAAAAAGCAGCATTTCTCAAAGTGCTTGGCTCATATCCCGCAGCCTGACCCTGCTCTTCTGTTTTCTCACAAACCTCCATGCACTACCACGAAATCCAATAAAGTGAACCTGTGCGATGATCCTGCTACCCTGCGAAAAATTCAACGTCATATCATTGCGGCTCCGAATCCCGGAATCCCTGGTATCCCGGGTATCCCTGGGGGCGCGGCCATGACGAAGATTTGCCTATGGCCAAGAAACGGGTTGTTACAAGCATGAATCCATGCTTTTTGTGCGATTGCCTGTCTCGTTGACGGTTATTATTTTCTGCTTTTTCTTCCCTCTGCAATTCACGATACCATCTTATGAATATTTGCGATCTCGCTCCCGCGTATATCCGTGCCATCAGCCCCTACCAGCCCGGCAAGCCTATTTCTGAACTGGCCCGGGAGATGGGGATGGATGAAAAGTTCATCATCAAGCTTGCGTCCAATGAAAACCCTCTGGGGACCAGTCCAATGGCTCTGAACGCAATGAGCAAGGCGCTCGGCGAGGTTTCGTTGTATCCGGACGGAAGTGGTTTTGAACTGAAAACAGCTTTATCTGAGCGCTATGGCGTGACCAGCGAGCAGATCGTGCTGGGCAACGGTTCCAACGACGTTCTGGAGTTGGCTGCCCGCGTATTCCTGAAGCCGGGAGCTTCGACCGTTTATTCGCAGCATGCCTTTGCGGTTTATCCACTGGTGACGAAAGCGGTGGGTGGAATCGGCATTTCCGTTCCCGCCAGGAACTATGGACATGATCTTGACGCCATGCTGGATGCTGTCGCGCCTGAAACACGGGTTGTATTTATTGCCAATCCCAACAATCCCACCGGTACTCTGCTGCCTGCCGATGATGTACTGCGCTTTCTCGATCGTGTGTCCCCGGATGTGCTGGTCGTACTCGATGAAGCATACAACGAGTACCTGCCACCCGCCCTCAAGGGAGATAGCATTGCATGGCTGAAGCAGTTTCCCAATCTCCTCATTACCCGCACTTTCTCCAAAGCTTACGGCATGGCAGGCGTGCGCGTCGGTTTCGGCCTTGCGCATCCTCAAGTTGCCGGTCTCATGAACCGCGTGCGCCAGCCATTCAACGTCAACAATATCGGTCTCGCCGGCGCGGTAGCTGCGCTGCAGGATGATGAATTCGTAAAGCGTTCTTATGCGCTCAATCAGGCGGGCATGCTGCAGATTGTCACCGGACTGCGACAGATGGGAATCGAGTACATTCCATCCTACGGAAATTTCCTGAGCTTTCGGGTGCAGGGCGATGTGAAAGCAGTAAACGAGAGCCTGTTGAGGCAGGGCGTGATTGTCCGTCCCATCAGCATCTATGAAATGCCGGAACATCTCCGGGTAACTGTCGGGCTGGAACCTGAAAATGAGAAATTCCTGAAATCGCTGGCAATAGCGCTGGAGACGGCGGGAGGGGCAGCAGCGGACACAATACCGGAGATGACGGTGAGAGTCCCCCAGGTTGCCTCGGGAGGATCAGCGTGATTATTGTCATGAATAACGGCGCCACCGAAGAGCAGATCGACACGGTGGTTGCAAAAATTCGAAGCTTCGACCTCGACGCGAACGTTTCGCGTGGCACCGAGCGCACCGTAATCGGTGCAATTGGCGATGAGCGCAAGCTCAGCCCTGAAATATTCGACACACTGAGCGGTGTTGAATATTCGATGCATATCGTCAAGCAGTACAAGATCGTGTCCCGCGAATGGCACAAGGATAATTCGATAATCGATGTGGGAGGCGTGCCGATTGGCGGCGATCAGGTGCAGGTGATCGGAGGTCCCTGTTCGGTGGAAACGCAGGAGCAGATGGATTCGGCGGCGCAACATGTCGCGGATGCGGGCTGCCAGCTGATGCGTGGCGGCGCCTTCAAGCCTCGCACCAGTCCTTATACCTTCCAGGGCAATGGCGAAGAAGGATTGAAAATGTTCCGCAGGGCTGCGGACAAGCACAACCTCCGAATCGTCACGGAATTGATGGACGCCCGCATGCTGGACACTTTCCTTGAGTATGACGTGGATGTGATCCAGATTGGTACACGCAGCATGCAGAACTTCGAACTTTTAAAGGAAGTGGGGCGCATCAACAAGCCCGTGATACTGAAGCGCGGCATGTCCGCAACCGTTTCCGAATGGCTCATGGCGGCAGAATACATCGCCGCAGGAGGCAACCATAACATCATTTTCTGCGAACGCGGCATACGCACCTTTGAAACCGCTTATCGCAATGTAATGGATGTAACCTGCATCCCCGTGCTGAAAAAAGAAACGCACTTGCCGGTAATCGTCGATCCCTCCCATGCGGGGGGAAAGGCATGGATGGTGTCCGCCCTGGCGCGCGCGGCAGTCGCAGCGGGGGCGGATGGCCTGCTGGTGGAGATGCATCCCAACCCATGCGAAGCCTGGTGTGACGCAGACCAGGCATTGAATCCCGAGGAATTCCGTGATCTGATGGGATCGCTGCAAGGAATAGCGGCAGTAATCGGACGGAGTCTTTGATGAATAGCCGCCGCATATAATAGCCAAGCGAGGCTTGATATCAAAGCTCACATAAATCGGGGCCGACGATGACCGCTATCGTGATCCACAAACTGGTGGTTATCGGTGTGGGCCTGATTGGTGGCTCATTCGCCCTCGCATTGCGCAAGGCAGGTATCGTCAGGCATATCACCGGCGTTGGCCGCAGCAGGGAAAACATGCGACGGGCCCTCACGCTGGGCGAGATAGACGATATTGCCAGCGACATTGAATCAGCCTTGAAGGATGCGGATCTGGTGTTCCTCGCTGTGCCCGTCGGACAAACCGGCGAAATCATGCCGCAGATATCCGCATATCTTGCGCCCTCCACCATCGTGACAGATGCGGGCAGCACCAAGCAGGATGTGGTAGCGGCAGCACGTTCCCATCTCGCCCCTCATCTGACAAATTTTGTTCCCGGACACCCCGTTGCCGGTGCTGAAAAGAGCGGAGCAGACGCAGCCAATGCAGATCTGTTTCGGGGCAAAAATGTTGTACTGACCCCCCTTGAGGAAACCAGCCGGGAGGCAACGCAAAAGGTAACGGAATTATGGGAGGCTTGCGGCGCTCGGGTTTCCCGGATGAGTGCGAGCCGGCACGACGAGATATTGGGCGCTGTCAGCCATCTCCCCCATGTTCTTGCTTTTGCGCTGATGAATCATGTCGTCTCTGGCGAAGGTGACGCAAACAATACTGCGTCCGATAATGATCTGCTGCGCTTTGCCGGCAGCGGCTTCCGCGATTCCACGCGTATCGCTGGCAGTTCTCCCGAGATGTGGCGCGACATATGTCTTGGCAACCGGGAGGCGCTACTCAACCAGATCGATACTTACCAGAAGGAATTGACAGCCGTGCGCGAAATGCTGGCGCATGGCGATGGTGATGCGCTCGAAAGATTTTTCGCGAATGCGCGCAGCGCAAGGGAACGCTGGTTGAAAAGCTTGCCCAGATAAATCGATGGAGCCATGATCATGATTTGTGGGCGATGGGCTTGTCAGTGAACAGATAGTCTCTCATCTCCATCGAAAAGATCGGGTCCTTACGGCGAATCCATTCGAGCAGCATCGCCGCGTGCTCCTTTTCCTCATCACGGTTATGCGCGAGGATTGCCTTGAGTTCCTCGTCCTTGCAGGAATCCATACGCTGGTTATACCAGTCTATCGCTTCCAGTTCTTCCATCAGCGAAACGATCGCCTTGTGCATATCCCGTGTTTCGCCGGAGAGCTCCTCAATGGGTTCGTGGTAACCTTCATTTGCCATGCTACCTCCTCTTTCTAATGCTTTCCGCGTCTATTTCTGCTTCACCTGCTTCTCAATATCGTCAAAAACGCCGTTGACAATATTCTCCAGGTCATACGGACCATCACGTCCATACGTAACACATTTTTCATAGCCGGTCACCGCAAAGCAGATGCGTGTGCTCCCTGCATCCATCATGCGCAATGCAGAAGTCGCAATCATTCCATCGTCCTTGAGAAAGACAGAATAGCGCGCGGTGTATTGCGAAGGAAGTTCAAAGAAACGAATCCTGTAAAGCTCGTTCAGGAGGGCAACCAGTGCGCGGGTAGAGTAGGAAACTTGCAGAAATTCTTCCCCCTGTTCGAATGCAGCTGTTCCCTTGCCAGACAGGCTAACCCGCCGAACTGGAAAGGCCGCCTTGCCAGGCTGGCGGGTCAGATGGAGATTGACCTCCTGGATAGGATAAGCGAGTGGAGGACCCTCAGGTCCCAAAGTGCGTTCGCCTGCCATGGACGCTGACCCGGCAAAAAACAATATGAAAACAGGGAGCAGCCTGACGGGGAAAATCCAGTGCGGTAATGACCGTACTCGATAAGCCAGGAAAATCAGGCTGCAGAATCGCCGCAGGGCAGCGGCACGAAAAATTATTCCGGCAGAATCACTGGTCATGGCGCTTTTTGCGCCGTGTTACCCAGCCCAGTAATCCCAATCCGGCCAGCATCATCGCGTAGGTCTCCGGTTCGGGCACAGCCGTTACCGTATATCCAATATCATGGAGAATACCGATCTCGACCGCGCTGTAGTCGCGCGCCTCAGGTCCCGTATTAGAGGCGGCCAGCATCATCATTCCCGCATAAGCGCTATTATTATCATCCAGGTGAGAAACGCTGCTTCCCTCCTCCCACGGGGATGGAGTATATAGACCTACTGGATTACCCCCGTTTGCCGCTACGGCATTGGGTCCATCGAAGAACAAACCTCCTGCGGGACTTCCCTCCCCCACGCTGCTCGCGTCCCAGACCCTCTCGTTGATCGCGAAAGTTGTGGGATCAATGACCGGCGTGCCGTTCTTGTCCACTATGTGGCTATCGAAGGCGCTCCAGCTTCCTGCGTGCCGTGTACCGAGAAGCGGATCGCCGAATTGCCCTATGGACGAAGAGAAACCAAGCGTATGCGTAAATTCATGAAACATCGTGGAGTAGAAGTCATACCGCTCACTCGAAACCGGCGCGTTGAAGCCAAGCTCCCAATTGTTCCCAAAGTTGATGTCCAGAGAGCCATCGGGCCTGCTTCCGTTGGGATCAGTGCCTGTCTGAAGTTTCTCGCGCACGACTTCGTCAAGATTGAAGCCTGCTACTCCACGATCGACATATTCACTTCCGGCCGATGCCAGGGTATCACCCTGCGGATTATTAGTCGCCGTCGCTTCCAGCACGATAGTGCCTGAGTTGGTGAAGTGGCTGCCAAACATTCTGGAGAATTCGGTGGCAGCGGTGTTGAGCGCAGCTTGTCGACCGGAACCATTTACGGGATCAAGAAACCCCGTTCCCGGCGCATCCTTGTATACAAACTGAAAGTTGATGCCCGCATACGCAACGAAACTGAACGACAGGCAGCCAGCAAATAATCCTCCGTTAACTACCGCCCGCGTTACTTGTGCAATCGCTTTCTGTTTTTGATTCTTCATATGACGATTCCCCCGCTCAGATTGTGATTCAGTAAACCCACGTCCTAACTCAGCAATAAAAACGAATAACGCAACCGGCATGGCAATTTTCAACAGGACCCATGACGTTCACATTCAAAGCAATAACCTGTTCCACGTCAAAAAGTTAGCGAGATCAATTCACCGAGCTTCCCTTCCAGGGAAGCTCTCACTGCTTCTGATTACCCCCGGGTTCGGGGATGAGCCATATCAGTTCCGAATATGGCACCAGCGCGGAGTCGACGCTTATAAGCCGCGCAGGCATCAGAAGCATCTGCGCAATCAGCAGCCGATCGAAAGGATCGCGATGGTGTAAGGGCAGGTTGCAAACCCAGGCTGCATGCTTTGAAGTTACGGGTAATTCGATAAAACCCGATTCCAAGGCCGCTTGTGCGATCCTTTCCGCTGAGTACTGAAAGCTTATTTTACCAAGTGAAGTCTTGATTGCAACTTCCCAAATGCTTACCGCGCTGAAATATACTTGATTATCCGGCGTTTCGATCTGCTGCAAAACTTCTATAGGGAGGCGATGGGGCGTATCCAGTACCCATAGCAGAACGTGAGTATCCAGCAAGTACACCATTTAGCGCTATTCAAATAAAGCAAGAGCATCATCCGGCAATGGTGCATCAAAATCGTCCGGGACATTGAGCTGCCCCTTGAATATGCCAAGCTGTCGCTTCGGCACGACTGAAAGCGGCACCAAACGGGCAACGGGCCTTCCCGCCTTGGCAATGATTATTTCCTCACCTGCAGCTGCGTCCTCAACTAATCGCGATAAATGCGTCTTCGCCTCATGAATGTTCACTGTTTGCATACGGGGCCATACGGGACACAAACCAAGTTAAACTAAACTAAGGGTCGATTATATCAGAAGCGGGCACATGCCCCAAAATCAATGGAAGAATCAAGCCAGACCAGACCCCGGGAATCAGTCCGTCTCAGCCTCTTGATTCGGATCGATCCCGCTAACTGGTAGAATCAATCCCTGCTAACCAATCATCGGATAATTCCACGTCCTCGCACGGAAATGAAATCAAGAAAGCGTTGGACAGACGGTGTACCGCTAGCAAGCTGCATGAGCTGCACTTCCGCTTCTTTCAAAGGGAGACCGGATCGGTATACCAGCTTGTAAGCGCTTTTCAGTGCGCGAATAGTGGATTCGGAAAATCCCCGGCGCTTGAGTTCTCTCCAGTTGAGGCCGTAAGGCATGGCTGGATTCCCTGCTGCCAGGATATAAGGCGGCAAATCCTGAGTCAGCACGGTGCCTAAACCGGTAAAGCTGTAGGCGCCCACGCGAACGAACTGATGAACCGAGGTGAATCCGCCAAGCCCCGCGTAATCACCCACTTGGACGTGACCAGCCAGAGAAGCGTTATTGGTAAAGGTCGTGAAGCTACCCACCTGACAATCATGAGCCAGATGAACGTAAGCCATCATAAAATTGTCATTCCCGAGGCGGGTAACGCCTGCGCCTTGGGCGGTGCCGCGGCTGAAAGTGCAAAACTCGCGAATCGTGTTTCGATCGCCTATTTCCAGCCAGGTAGGTTCACCCTTGTATTTCTTGTCCTGCGGCTCATCCCCTAGCGAGCAAAACTGGAAAATCCGATTATTGCCACCGATGCGCGTATGTCCCTTTACGACAACATGCGGCCCGATCCAGGTATTGTCGCCAATCGCGACATGCTCTTCCACGATGGAATAAGCCCCGATGGTTACACCCGAGCCGAGTTGTGCCCGGGGATGGACAATAGCTGTCGGGTGGATAGTGGCTTCCTTCATGAATCAGTCCTGCATTGCAAGCTTTAACCTGCACGATCGCCGATACTCCGGATACTTCGTATACTTCAAACCCTCAGTGGCAGGAACTCCGGTTCTCGGCTAAGATAATTCTTGGCATACATTACATACATGCCATACTTCCCCATCCCATCTGAAGCGCTTGATGTGCCAGAACGGGACCTCGACGGGACTTTGTAATGACAGCCCCGAGAGAACTCACAGTCGAAACAAGATGCGACTCCTCCATGGCCTCCTCTCCGCCAACGGCAACTGATGATACCAATAGCGCAGATATTGCGCTTCGCGTATCGGGCCTGTCAAAGACCTATCGCATTTATGGCCGTTCGCAGGATCGGCTGCTGCAAGGCTTGTGGGGTAACCGGAAGCAACTGTATCGGGAATTCCGGGCGCTGGACAGCATTTCCTTTGAGATCTGTCGTGGAGAAACCTTCGGGATCATCGGTCCGAACGGATCCGGGAAAAGCACGCTGCTGCAACTGATCGCGGGAACACTGACACCCACTCACGGTGAAATATATATCAAAGGCAAGGTGTCGGCTTTGCTTGAGCTGGGAGCCGGCTTCAACGGGGAGTTTACCGGCCGCGAGAATATCCATATGGCGGCATCGATTGCGGGATTGAACCCTGGAGAGATCAGACAGCGCTACGAGCGCATCGCCGCTTATGCCGACATTGGCGATTTCCTCGATCAACCGGTAAAAACGTACTCCAGCGGAATGTATGTACGCCTTGCATTCGCCGTCGCCATTTCGGTTGAGCCGGAGGTACTGATCATAGATGAAGCACTGGCAGTGGGAGACATGGAGTTCCAGGCAAAGTGCATGGTGACATTGAAGCAGATGCAGGAACGTGGCACCACCATCCTCTTTGTCAGCCATGATGTGGGAGCGGTAAGCGCCTTATGTGAGCGCACTCTTTATCTCAAGCATGGCCGGGCACTGGAGATAGGTCCCACCCCCGATATCGTTGCACGCTATATTCGTGAAGTACAGGAAGCAAACAACCGGAAAATAAACGCAACCGTTTCTGAAAACAACGATTCGAGAACTGGCAGCACCCGCAATACTTCTGAAACCGGGCTCACTCCACCCCACCCTACTGTTCCCTCCACCGGCCCGCAGGCAGTGTCTGGAGCGGTGTCTGGAGCCGCGTCTGGATCCTTTACAGCAGCAAGCCCATTCCAATGCGTGGAGAAGGAGCATCTTGCACGCTTTGCTGAAAATGCAAATCACTGCCGCTCCGGGACCGGCGATGTGCGTGTAATTTACGCGGAGATGATAGATGATAACGGACTTCCGATACGCTCCGCAGAATTCGGACAATCAGTCCTCATACGCATCATCGTTGAAGCTGCCCGCACCTGTACTTTTTCCGCCAATTACAAAATTTGCGATAAGAATCGCACGCCGGTGATAGGAGCGGACTTCCTCATGCAAAGTCAGACGCTGTTGACGCTGGAGCCGTCGCAGCAGGCCGAGGTGCTTTACCGGACATCGCTCCCGCTGACCGACGGCAGATACAGCTTGAGAATTTCGCTCACACACCCCGTCAACGCACATCAACAGGCGCTGTTCTTCGATATCGTGGAGATCGCTCACGTATTCGAAGTGCTGCCCAATCCGACTGCAAAGTTCTGGACACAGGTTTATCTGCCGAATACGCTCGATGTAAGGGTTCTGGAATGAGCGATGCCCGGCGGAACAACCTTTCTGACAACCTTTCCGGGGCGCGCAGTTTGCTGGTAATCGCCCATCCGGGACATGAACTGCGCCTCTACGGCTGGATCGCACAGGCGAAACCGCTGGTTTGCATTCTTACCGACGGTTCAGGAAGCGATGATAAGCCTCGGCTGGCGGCCACCTTGAACATCCTGCAGGAACTGGGGGCTGAAATCGGCCCGGTATGTGGTGAATTCACCGACCGGCAAATCTACCAGAAGATGCTGCAAGGCGAATACGACATGTTCGATGCCCTCTGCGAGCGGTTGGCTGCGCTCATCGCTGCGCGAGACATTCGCACGGTGGTCAGCGACGGCATCGAGGGTTACAACCCGACGCACGATTTATGCGAGGTACTTGTCCGGACTGCGGTGGCTATTACCAACGACGTCGCCAACATCGGCAGGGGTGCGGATGGAAAAGAACGCTTTGTCCAGCATTACACTATCCCCCTCATGGGTGATCCGCGGCCAACTGCGCGACCCACTGCGCAACCAACTGTAAGTCGCGCAGAAACCAAGAATCCTGTTAGCCAGCAGGGGTGCGAACAGCACGTTATCGAATTGAACGAGCGTGAGTTGACGCACAAGCTGGAAACCATGCGCGAGTATGTCAGTCGAGCGGGGGGAATCCTCCAGCAGGAGGTGGAGGATGCGTTCCGCTCGTATGGTGAAGACGCTTTTGGCCATGAATACCTGTTTGCGTCCGCCGCACCGGGGAAAGAGCCGGAACGAAATTTCCTGCAACAGAAACCTTTTTATGAAAGCCGCGGGGAACAGCGTATGGCGGAAGGCCGCTACCGGGACGTCATCCGGTTTCATGAGCATGTTCTGCCAATCATGAATCGGCTGAATACAAAGATATCGGCTGTGCGGATATAGCAGGGCAAGACAGAAAAGCACCATGAGGATACTCATCACCAACAACACGCTCGATACCCGTGCCGGCTCCGAACTATACGTCCGCGATCTGGCTCTGTCGCTGCTGCGGCACGGTCATAACCCTGTGGCCTATAGCACACGGCTTGGAGCGGTTGCCGAGGAATTGCGTTCGGCGACCATTCCTGTCATCGACGATCTCAATCTGCTGACGGTCGCGCCCGACATTATTCATGGCCAGCATCATCTCGATGCGATGACGGCCATGCTGCATTTTCCCGATACGCCTGCGGTCTACTTCTGCCATGGCTGGCTGCCGTGGGAGGAAATGGCGCCACGCTTTCCCACGATCCAGCGCTATGTTGCCGTTGACGATCTCTGCCGGGAACGCCTGCAATGCCTCCATGGCATAACCCCTGAGCGCATTTCTGTAATACGCAATTTTGTCGATCTGCAGCGATTTGGCCTGCGCACCGATTTACCTGCCATACCACATAAAGCCCTGGTTTTCAGCAACTATATCAATGAGGACGGTTGCCTCGGAATCCTGCGCGAAGCCTGTGCTGCCCACGGCATCGAGCTCGACGCGATTGGCCTTTCTGTCGGGCACAGTGAAGCGCGGCCTGAACAGATTCTTGGCCGCTATGATATTGTCTTTGCAAAAGCACGTTGCGCGCTTGAAGCCCTTGCCAGCGGAACGGCTGTAATAGCCTGCGACGCAGCCGGCCTCGGGGGCATGGTCACGCCGGACAACTATGAAACCTTTCGCGCGTTCAACTTCGGTATACGGAGTTTGCGTAATCCCATTACTCTGGATACCATCATGCGGGAACTCAACCGGTACGAGGCGGCCGGAGCGCGTGAGGTTACCCGGCGCGTGCGATCAGAAGCCGGTCTCGATCCGGCAATCGAGCAGATCCTCCATGTTTACCAGGAGGCAATCGAAGTGCACGTCCGCGAGTCCAGGGAGAGGAAACCAAGACCGGAAGGCTACTCCGATTCCCGCCTTCAGTCGGCGAGCAGATATCTCCGCGAGATCGCCGATTTCACCAAAAGGCGCCATCAGGTGGAGCAGGAGAAACATCTCGCTTTGGCTGAAGCCGCAGCGGAGCGCATACGTGCTGAGCAGGCCGAGTTCGGGCTGGCGAAAATCCACAACTCGCATCTCTGGCCACTTGTCATGTCGCTCTATCGACTCAAGTATAGGTTATGGAATCGTCCCATTGCCACCCTGCGAGCACGTCGAGAGAATCTACGCCTAGAAAATCGAAAGGACACAGGCGAGGACAAGACTAAAGAAAACAGTAATCCAAGCAATCGAGCCAGCGTATTCGAGCAAATCTATGCCCGCAATGCCTGGCAGAGTTCTGAATCCCGTTCGGGGCCGGGCTCCACGCTGGAACGAACCGAGATACTGCGGCGCGAACTTCCCCCTCTGCTGGCCCGCCTCGGCGTTCGCACGCTGGTGGATGCACCCTGCGGGGATTGCAACTGGCGGCAGCATACTGCAATCGATCTCGATGCATACATCGGCGTTGATATCGTTCCTGCGCTGATAGAGGAAAACCGGCGGCGCTTTCCCTATCCCAACTGGAGATTCGAGGTCGCCGACCTGGTAGAAGATGACCTGCCGCGCGGTGACGCAGTGCTCTGCCGCGATGCCCTGATCCACCTGTCGCTGGCGGATATTCTGCGGGCGCTTTCCAATATCCGCCGCTCCGGGGCAAAATACCTGCTGGCAACCAGCCATGAAACGATCAGCACCAACACAAACATCACCACGGGCGGATCGCGTTCTGTGAACCTGATGCTGGCGCCTTTCAACCTTCCCCCTCCATTGGAGCGCATCGTCGAAAATCCGCAAACGGGAAAGATACTGGGCATATGGATGCTGGCAGAGATGCCATTCTCCTGATGAATCCGATGAATGCGCCCGTGCTGTTATCACCTGGCCCCGAACCGGCATTGCCTCTTGATACCGCTGTTGTCGGTGTCGGATATTTCGGCAGCTTGCATGCATTGTGCTACTCTCGCCTGCCGGGGAGTCGCCTTCAGGCATTGGTCGACCCCGATCCGATTACGCAATCCCTGGCTGAGCATCTGGACGTTCCCTGGTTTACATGTGTTGCAGAACTCCCGCCCACAATCCGCACGGCATCGGTTGCCACACCGGTTGCTACGCATTTCGAGCTGACCAGATTCCTGCTCCAGCAAGGGCTGGACGTGCTGCTGGAAAAGCCGATTGCGGAAACCGCAGCCCAGGCGACGGAACTGCGAATGGTAGCGGAGGCAAATCAATGCATCCTGCAAATCGGACACATTGAACGCTTCAATCCGGCCTTTGCCACTGGCAGAACACTACTCCCGCTCGCCCGTACCATCCGATCGGTACGCACCACTCGGCATCCCCCGCGACCAAGCGCACTGGATGTGGTTATCGACCTGCTGATCCATGATCTTGACCTGATTCTGCATGGCCTGGATTCCTCCGTGGTGGAACTGCATGCCTCCGGTAGAAGCTGCGGTTTAACAGCTATAGATGAAGCAGAAGTTGAACTGACTTTCTCCAATGGAGGCCGGGCATACCTGGACGCGCACTGGGGGCGGGGTACGGAGCAGGAAGAACGTCGCATGGTTGCGGAACTGGAAAATGATGAAACCTGGGTCATCGATTTCAGGCGCCGGATAACCTACCGGAAAGCATCCAACAGCTCATCAGATGCTTCTCCTGCGAACAGTCGCACGCTTCCGTTTCCCATGCAACGGATACAGGAAGATACGTTGAGTCTGCAACTTGCAGCCTTCCTTGATGCCTGCCGCAACCGTTCATTACCCCAGGTTACGCCGGCGGAAGGCAATGCTGCCCTGGAGCTGGCGCACCATATCCGGCAGCAGATACTCAGGCCCTGCCCGTGATCATCCCGCAACTCGACTTGGCTGGGGAATATCAGCAACTGCGTGCGGAAATCGACGCTGCTGTGCAGCAGGTATTTTTGAAAGGTGCATTTATCGACGGAGCAGAAAACGCGGCGCTGGAACACGAACTTGCGGAATACATCGGCGCTGCTGAAGTCATCTGTGTCAATTCCGGTACCGACGCGCTGTTACTCTCCCTCAAGGCATTGGGAATAGGTGCGGGGGATGAAGTAATCGTGCCCGCCTTCACCTTTTTTGCAACGGCAGAGGCAGTGAGCCTGACAGGAGCACACCCCTGTTTTGCCGACTGTGCACCCGGCCAATACAATATCGATGCGAACGGCGTGAGGCAGGCGTTGACGCCGCGGACAAAGGCCGTCATCGCTGTCCATCTTTTCGGGCAGCCGGTCGATCTCGCGCCATTACAGGAATTCTGCGTGAACCACGACCTGTGGTTGATCGAAGATGCAGCGCAAGCAATCGGCGCCCGCTATCACGATCGTGGTATCGGATCCTTCGGCATCACCGGCGCCTTCAGCTTCTACCCCACAAAAAACCTGGGTGCCTATGGTGATGGCGGAGCGATTGCCTGTAGCGATCCCGATCTTGCGTCGCGATTGCGACGCCTTCGAAATCATGGGCGGCAGGATCGCTACCAGCACGCCGAAATCGGCTTCAACACCCGTCTCGACGAACTCCAGGCAGCAATATTGAGAGTCAAGCTTCCCTATCTGGATAGCTGGAACACGCAGCGTCGTCAACTCGCCGCGCTATACCAGCAAGCTCTCCAAAATACGGAATGCAACTGGCCGGCAGTCCTTGAAGGCACCGTTCCCGTCCACCATCAGTTCGTAGTTAACCATCCGCAACGCGATGCGCTGCAACTGTTTCTGGCAGAGCATAATATTTCAACTGCCGTTTTCTATCCCATTCCCTGTCATCGACAATCAGCCTTCTCGGAATCGCACCCCGGTGTCTCGCTGCCGCTGGCCGAACGTCTTGCCGATCAGGTGCTGGCCCTGCCTATCTACCCCGCTCTAGCTCCCGAAGCGGTAAGGCATATCGGGGAACTGATACAGGATTTCGAACACGTCGAACACGGGAAAGGGAAGTCACCCTAACCCCCATTATTGATAGGGAATAAACCTTATGGCCACACTTCAGGAAAATGTCAGCATGGCGGTATTTTGTGACTTCGAAAATGTCGCTCTTGGCGTGCGTGACGCGAAATACGAGAAGTTCGACATCAAGCCGGTGCTGGAGCGATTGTTGCTCAAGGGCAGCATTGTCATAAAAAAGGCTTATTGCGACTGGGATCGTTATAAGACCTTTAAAGCTGCGCTGCACGAAGCAAATTTCGAATTGATCGAGATTCCGCACATTCGTCAGTCCGGTAAAAACTCAGCCGACATCCGCCTGGTCGTGGATGCGCTCGATCTTTGTTATACGAAATCGCATGTGAACACGTTCGTCATTATCAGCGGCGATTCCGATTTCTCGCCACTCGTCTCCAAGTTGCGCGAGAACGCGAAACAAGTAATCGGTGTTGGAGTCAAGAAATCAACTTCAGATCTGCTGATAGCCAACTGCGACGAATTCATTTTTTATGACGATCTGGTACGCGAGATCGAATGCGCTGCGGCGAAACGCGATACAGCAGAAGCACCGCCTGTGGTGAAGCGTGCGCCTGCGGAGGAAAAACGCCCAGGAGAGGAGCTCGAAGCACGCAAGAGTCAGGCAATCAACATGGCGGTAGAAACTTTCGACGCCCTGGTATCCGAGCGCGGCGACAGCGGAAAAATCTGGGCATCGACGCTCAAACAAGCGATCAAGCGCCGTAAACCTGGCTTTAACGAATCTTATTATGGCTTTCGTGCTTTCGGTAATCTGCTTGAAGAGGCGCAAGCCCGGGGCCTGCTTGAATTGGGCCGTGACGAGAAATCAGGCACGTACGTTTATCGCAGCAGCGCGGCGGCCGATAGCGGGACAGCAGTGGAAGCACCGCCGCCTGTTCCTGCTTCACTTGAGATTGCGGCACCATCAGTGCCGCTCGACGGCATCAACTCCCTGGATGAAACGCATCAGCGAAGAAAAAGTCGTCGAAAGGCCGTGGAAAAGAAAGCAGATTTGCTGCCAGCAATTCCTGTACTTGAGACAGAAACTGCACAGGCTGCCGGCAATCCGGCAGATCAAACGGTGTCTGAAAAACCAGGAATCAAGGGAAGAAAAAAGCCAACTGCACGCCGTCCACGCAAACCGGAAGATGGGACAGATAAGATCGATAAGATGCCTGGTTAGTCTTTTCGCCTTCCCGGCAAGGAAACTGTGAATCCATCGCTTTGATGCCAATGATACATTGAGCGCCCGCTCAAGGGATCGTGTCGGACAGTATTCCAGGTAGATTAAAAAATTCAATGTCAATCCAGATACTCGAACACTTCGACGACCTTGCGGACGCCATCCGTGGATCTCGCAATCTTCACCGCGCTTTGCGCCTCCTCCCGGTCCACCAGCCCCATCAGATAAACCACCCCATCCTCGGTCACGACTTTGACGTGGTTGGCCTGGAATAGTCCCTCATTCACGAACTTCGCCTTGACCTTGGATGTAACCCAGGCGTCATAAGTGCGCGCGGTAAGCGGCTTGATCTCACCGACCGCAATTTCATTGGTGACGTCACGCACGCCTTCCACGGCCTTCACGATGTCTCCAATCTCATTTTTAACCTTCGTGGACGCCGCCTGGCCAGTCAGCAGTACGTTACCATTGAAACTCGTAACCTCCACATGAACCTTGAGGCCAAATTTGTCCTTGATTCTCCCGTTGCTCTTGAACTCGATGCTCTCATCCTGGACCATGGTGCCGCTTGTACGCCTGTCCTCAGCTACCGCATAGCCACTACCCGCAGCAGCCCCCGTTACCGCCACCGCCGCGCAACCGGAGAGAAATGAAAGCAGAAGCAGGAAAAAAACAACTGCCCATAACTTCAAATTCAGGTTTTGCATATAGTTTTGCATGTATTCCCCCAGATAAAATATCTCAACCTCTACTTTATCTCCTTTTATCCTCTCCTTGGTGCATCCTTGCACCCTTTTCTGCACCAAAAGCGATTGTCAACAGGCGAGAACCATTGATAAATTGCTCCATCTTGAGAAGAAGTTTGGACACAATTAAAGCCTTCCACGTTAAAGCCTTCCACGGTTTTGAAGGCCGAGCGGCGCGACTGTCAATCCTGAACGCGGCGCTGTCGCTCGGTACGCTGTGCGCTCTGCCGGGAAACCGGCTCGAAGCGTTCAGAGGAGATCGTGCCGGACAATACTCCATTCGCATCAATCAGCAATGGCGCATCTGTTTCGAGTGGCCGGACGGTCAGACCGGGCCGAGCAATGTTGAAATCGTGGACTATCACTGAGGAAAGGAGATCAGCCATGTTCATGAGAGCCGTTCATCCCGGCGAAATCCTCAAGGACGAACTGGATGAACTGGATATTACGCCAACCGAGTTTGCGCGACAGATCGACGTGCCGCCGAACCGGATCAGCCAGATCATCGCGGGCAAGCGCGCCGTTACCGGCGACAGCGCCTTGCGCTTCGGGCACTGGTTCGGCACTGAACCGCAATTCTGGCTCAACCTGCAAAGCGCTTTTGACATCCTCCCCCCGTCTGAAGACGGAGGATCCCACTTCACAGAACCTTGCCTATTCACATTTACATGCAAACAGGACTTACAGTTTCTCCATGGGCTGACACCGCCAGTCCGGCGGCCAAAACATTGCGCGCTGCATTGATGTCGCGGTCGTGGACACTGCCGCATTCCGGGCAAGTCCATTCGCGCACCTTCAAAGGCATGGCCTTTGCGGTATGTCCGCACCCGGAGCAGCGTTTTGACGAGGGATACCATTTGTCAATGCCGATCAGTTCGCGTCCATACCAGTGCGCCTTGTACTCAAGCTGCCGCGCGAATTCAGACCAGCCTGCATCGCTGATCGACTTCGACAGGCAGCGGTTCTTCTGCATGTTGCTGACAGCGAGACTTTCAATGGCGATCACTTGGTTTTCGTTTATCAGCCGTGTCGAAAGTTTGTGCAGGAAGTCCCTGCGGGAATCGGTAATCTTCGCGTGCAGCCGGGCTACTTTCAGTCTGGCCTTGCGCCGGTTTGCGGAGCCTTTCTGTTTTTTCGCCAGTCTGCGTTGCAGCTTTGCCAGTCTGGTTTCATTCCTGCGGAATGTGTTGGGCGAAGCAACCTTTTCGCCGGTCGAGAGGATGGCGAAGTGAGTCAGGCCCAGATCAATGCCAACCTTTCCGACTGCTTTGTTCCTGGCGGTGACTTGATCCGTGCAAAGCATGGACACGAAATAGCGGTTGGCCGTGTCCTTGCTGACCGTGACGGTGGAAACGACAACCGCTTTCGGGATGGTGCGCGAGAAGCGGATATTCAGAGATTTGTCCATCTTCGCCAGCTTCAGTGCTTTGCCGTCCCATTTGAACGCGCTGGTCGTGTACTCAGCCGCCTGGGCGCCGTCCTTGTGCCTAAATGCCGGGTATCCGGCGCGCCTGGCAAAGAAGTTGGAAAAAGCGGTTTGCAAATGCCGCAGGGATTGCTGTACCGGGACGCTGGAAACCTCATTCAACCAGGCATGCTCAGGAGTTTTCTTGAGTGCCGTGAGCATTGCGGAAGTCTCGTTGTAGTTGACCTTCTCCATTCGCTGAAACCATGCGTCAGTGCGCTGGCGAAGCATGTGGTTGTAGGCGAAACGCGCGCAGCCGAACGTTCTGGCAAGAACTTCCGCTTGCTGCGGCGTCGGGTAAAACCGGAATTTGTAGGCACGTTTAACTTCCATTCAGGCATTTTACAAGAAATACCTGAACCTTGTGACAATTACGCAATTCCTCCCGCGACTGAAGTCGCAGGTTTCCTTGCGAGGATTCTATGAAATCCGCGTCGCGGAGGAAAAGACCGGGCATGAGATTGCGCGGCTGCCGGTGCGGGCAGGCGTAGCGCAATCCGACTCGCCGAACATTGCGTAGAGCTGAATCGGGATACTCAGCCCGGCATTCAGAACTTTCGTCCTAAAAGACCTTTACCGTCGGTCTCTGTGAAACAACCCTCGCAGGAACCATCACGAAGACCGCAAAAGCGACAATCGTCGCATGGAAGGCCTAGATCGTCCTTCAGCGTGTGCTAATGTAAGAGTTAAGAGGAACAGCACTCCAGCCTATTAGCTGCCCATTTTTGTTGAAAGTTGGATAGCCCGGCTCACTCTCAACGTACAGCCAAAATGAAAGATGTGATCAGCAGGTGATCATTACTTGTTCGCGTCGACTGAACCAATTCGCCCATGATCTGTTCTTGCCGTTATTCTTTCTCACTTCAAAAGGTAGGAGTCAAAATGAGACGCATAATGAACAAAATTCGATTGTTTCATATTATGACCTCGACCACGTTCTGGTTCGCCATTGCTGAAATTGCCTCTGCTGCTGACTCAGTCACGGAGCCACTACCCACCCTTCAGACAGAACGCTTCTTGATTATCATGGCAGTCATCGTTTTGATGGGTATCTTGTTTTACCTTCTGTTTCGGTGGTGGCAAAATGTCGAGCAGTCTTCGTACTTTGGAATGCGGTTTCGGGATACGATCAAGCTCAATGAGACCTCTCGCCTCTGCGCTCCTATTGAAGCGGCATGGAATGTAGGCACGTATTGGAATGAGCTAATTAGTGAGGATACCAAGCGTGGAGAGCAATGGGTTAAAGATCATCCGCGACCGCAGCCGGATAAAGAGCTCTCGAAGCTCGCAAGAGAACTGGATTATGAGTATCAGTTGGAAGTCATAAAACAAAGGATGCAAAGTGGAGGAATGAATAGGCTTCCCGGATCCGGAGATGGATTCAGCAACATGGGTGATCCTTGGGGGACTCCGAACCCCGCCGCTGGGGGGACTCCGAGCCCATTCGCTCGGGGGAATGCGCTCCCCGGCGGGGTACCAACAGCGATTAATACTGCACGAAATGATGAATCGAAAATGGCTACTTACCGTCAGAAATATGGCGAATTTCACGAAGCCGCGCAGAAATGGGTAAGGCAGGCGTATGCATGGGCATATCAGCGGTATGAAGAAGATCTCGAAGAGGCAAAAAAAGAAGCGGAAAACCTGGCAAAGCAAGCCATGGGGGCAGTCGATTTCTCGGCCATTCGCGGGCGTGGCCCGGAATTCGTGCTCGAGTTCACCGCTGTTGTCGTCATTATCTTTGCCGCTGTGATCCTCGGGGTTGGCGGGCAACTTTCAAACGAACAAATAGGCACATTGCTGGCGGCAATTGCCGGTTATGTTCTCGGAAAGGCGACAACGCGCGGTTCCTCGGCTCAAGTGCAGGTGGTGAGCGACAAAACGCCCGAACAAAATACTGAAGGTGGTAAACAGGTGGTGAGCGACAAAACGCCCGAACCAGGAACTGGAGGCAGTAAGTAATCAAGAGGATAACTCGCCCTCAAGAAGCCGGACTGAGAGGCTTTCAAACAACTGTAATTATGTCCGGTGGAATCCAGTGCTTCAGTTGCCGAGGAAGCCAGGCTACGATTGAGCAATCTCGAAACAGTGCCATAGTACTGAGGCTACAACAGCTGTTGAGCTTAGAACCAAGTCATTGACGATGGTCTCCAGGACTGGTTGAGGCGTGTGTTCAAGATCAATCCTTGGCTGCAGCAGCAAGAAGCAGCCTAGCTAACGGTATTTATCTGGAGGATCACAGCTACCGATGAAAGCGAGGCAAAAATGCTGACTACCAAGCGCAAGCCGGCGACTGTCGGCGAAATCCTCACCGAAGAATTCATGCAGCCGATGGGCTTGACCCAGGGCGCGCTCGCCGAGGCGATGGGTGTCCAGCGCAAGCACGTCAATGAACTGTGCGGAAACCGCAGGAACGTGACGGCGGCGACGGCCCTGATTCTTGCGCGCGTGTTCGGCAACAGCCCGGACTTCTGGCTCAATGTGCAGCGGCGCAACGATCTTTGGGAGGTAATGAATACGCCCAAGGAGCGTGAGCGAGTCGAGCGCGCGCGGCCCGTTGACGCCGGAAATTCTGTGCAAATTCGTTAAAACCGCCTAAGACTGCCCGTCAGCGCAATCGGCTGAAAGGCGACGGCTTCGCCGCGATCATCTTCGCACGCCCGCACAGTGCGTCGAGGTCTATATGGGCGAAGTCAGTATTATGGGATCAAAGTTCCGCCTATCCAGACGCTGGTGGCGGGTAATGGCGTAAACGCCGTGTCCACTCAGGGACTGAAGTGGCGGAAGAGGTGGGATTCGAACCCACGAATGGTTGCCCATTGCCGGTTTTCAAGACCGGTGCCTTCAACCGCTCGGCCACTCTTCCAATGACAATCGGACTGCTGCCTTAAACCGCTCGGCCATGCCTCCGAAACTGCTTGCGAATCATACTCGTTTGGGACCTGTTTTTCCAGCAGCGCACCTGCAATAACGACAGGATTGCAACTTTCCATAAAGATGAGTAGTCTTATGCATGTAAAGTTTCGTCAACCAAGGAGACGTCATGCAACCTGAACTTCGATATTCCAGCCCGACTGTGCAAACAGGACTTGCGGTCGATCGCAACAAGGTCCTGCGCAATACCTATTGGATGCTTGGCCTGACCATGATTCCAACGGTGATTGGTGCTATGATCGGAATGAGCACCAACTTCGCGTTCCTCGCGCAAGCGCCTATCATGGGGCCGCTGGTGATGTTGGCCGTCATGATGGGATTGCTGTTTGGGGTGAGCGCCACCCGTAACAGCGTGGTGGGAATCGGGCTACTGTTTCTGTTTACTTTTGTTGCCGGGTGGTGGTTAGGCCCGATGCTGCAATATGCGCTTCATTTCAAGAATGGCGCGCAAATCATCACAACCGCCGCAGCGGGAACAGGAGCGATCTTCTTCACGCTGGCGACCATCGCCACGGTGACAAAGAAGGATTTTGGCTTCATGCAGAACTTCCTGTTCGTGGGGCTGATACTCCTGATGATCGCGTCGATCGCCAATCTGTTCTTCGCCATACCGGCAGCTTCGCTTGCCATTTCGGCAGTTGCGGTACTGCTGTTCTCCGGCTTCATTCTGTTTGATGTAAGCCGCATCGTGAACGGTGGGGAAACCAACTACGTAATGGCGACCATGGGCATATACCTCAGCCTGTACAACCTCTTCACCAGCCTGCTGCACCTGCTGCTGGCTTTGTCGGGCGAGAAAGACTGACGCGAAGAGCGCGATAGATAAATTACAGGATAAACTCCGGCGAGCAAGCCAGGGGAATCCGGCAATACCTCCGGGGCGACTGGAAACAGTCGCCCTTTTTCATGCCTTTTTCAAGCTTGCTCGCTGGCTTTCTCGAACAGCGCGATGGACTCGACATGCGCGGTATGCGGAAACATGTTGATCACACCTGCCGCCTTCAACGCATACCCATTCCTGTGCACCAGCACGCCCGCGTCGCGCGCGAGTGTGGCAGGATTGCAGGAGACGTAAACAATGCGCCACGGCTTGAGCTGTTTCTCTTCGAGAGCAGTCACCACGGCGATAGCGCCCTCCCGCGGAGGGTCGATCATCATCTTGTCGAAATCCCCCTGCTCCCGCATCCAGCTTTCATCGATTTCAAACAGGTTGGCCTCCATGAAACGCGTACCGCCCGCCAACCCATTTCGTTGTGAATTTTGACGGGCGCGGGAAACGAGCGCCGCGCTGCCTTCGTAGCCCACCACCTGTCCGCCGCGCCGCGCAATGGGAAGGGTGAAATTACCCAAGCCGCAAAACAAGTCCGCAATGCGTTCTCCCGCTCGGGGATCAAGCAGGTTTAGCGCCCGCCGCACCAGTATGCGATTGACCGCCGGATTCACCTGGGTGAACTCAGTGGAGTGAAACGGAATGGTTACATCGAATTCCGGCAGCGTATAACTCAATTCCGGCGCGTCTTTGGGATAGAAAGGATAAGCTGTTTGAGGACCGCCGGTTTGCAGAAAAAGCTGAACGTGATGCTGATCGGCAAAAGCCTTGAGCAAGGTTTCATCCTGCGCGGTCAGGGGTTCAAGAATGCGCAGGACCAGTACATCCACGTTCTCGCCCAGTGAAACTTCAATCTGCGGCAGGCACTCGCGGATGGACAGGTTTTCCACCAGCTTTCGTAATGGCATGATGAGCGCGGAAATACGCGATGGCATGATCCTGCACGTCTGCATGTCGGCAATGAAGCTGCTGCGCTTTTCATGAAAACCGACCAGTACCCCGCCTTTTTTTGCCACGTAACGGACCGATAACCGCGCCCGGTACCGGTAACCCCAGGGTGATCCATAAACCGCCGGCAATATCAGTTCGGGTGCGACCTTGCCGATGTGCTTGAGATTATCTTCGAGCACGCGCTGTTTTGCTGCCACTTGGGTGCGAGCATCCATATGCTGCATGCTGCACCCGCCGCAGATGCCGAAATGGTGGCATTCCGGCGTTACGCGCGAAAACGCAGACTTGAGAATTTGATTGACCTGGGCAAGCTCGAAGCTGGGTTTTTTGCGATAGGCGTTATAGGTAACAACCTCCCCCGGCAGGGCACCCTCGATGAAAATGACTTTGCCCTCAGCGTGCGCAACGCCCCGGCCTTCCTGATCCAGGGATTCGATAAGAACGGGAGCATTGACATCCTCCCCCACCTGAAGTTGGGGGATTCCTGCGGCGGTCAAACGTGGCATTGGGCCACTCCTGAGACGCTTCGGTGGGTTCCTGCTGCTGGCGACCTTGTTGCATCGCTCACTTCACAGGCGAACCGGGCGTGTCCCGCCCTTAAAATGTTGATCGCGCCGACAACATCGGCGTTTTCTGTGAGCCCGCATTCCACACACGCGAATCGCGCTTGCGTCTGGCGATTATCGGCTGATACATGCCCACAGCACGGGCAGGTACGGCTGGTGTTCTGCGGCGGCACGGCGATGAGGTAGCCACCGTTCCACGCCAGCTTGTAGTCCAGCTGGCGGCGAAACTCGAACCAGCCCTGATCGAGAATGGACTTGTTCAGGCCAGACTTGGCCCGGACATTTCTGCCCGGATTCTTGATATTGCCTTTGGCAGACTTGCTCATATTGCGCACCTGCAAGTCCTCGATGCACACTATCGCGTGGTTTTGACTGATAGCTGTCGTGGCCTTGTGCAGGTAGTCGCGCCGGGTGTTACCGATGCGGGAATGGATACGCTGGACGCGGGCTTTGGCTCTCCTCCAGTTGTTGCTGAATTTCTGTTTACGGCTCATGATTTGTTGCGCTTTACGGAGTGCCGTTTCGTGCCGCCTGAAACTGTTGAGCGGTGCAAGGTGACTGCCGTCCGAGAGCGTGGCGAACCGGATCACGCCCATATCGATGCCAATGACATTGCTGGATTTCGGTATGGGCTTTTCCACTTCACGTTCGGTCTGGACCGACACGAACCACTTGCCACCGCTCAGACTGACCGTGGCGTTGCGCAGTTCGTCCAGAACCTCTCGACTATTGCGGTAACGCAGCCAGCCGAGTTTGGGCAGGAAGATACGGCTGTTGGCCTGGTCGAGCCTGATCTGTTTCAGGTCGGGGTAGCGG
This sequence comes from Nitrosospira sp. TNL300, assembly GCF_055385915.1. NCBI lineage: Bacteria > Pseudomonadati > Pseudomonadota > Betaproteobacteria > Nitrosomonadales > Nitrosomonadaceae > Nitrosospira > Nitrosospira sp. TNL300. Next base: position 2,527,109 of record NZ_AP041005.1, read on the forward strand.
AAGCTGTCGCTTTGCCCTTTACGCTTGAAGCGGGGGAAGTCAGCACGCCTGGCAAAGAAGTTGGTGTAGGCACGCTCCAGATCCTTGAGCGACTGTTGCAGCGGATGCACGGGCGCATCCTTCAGCCACGGCGTCTCCGAGCCATTGCGCCACTCGGTGAGCAGCTTGCACAGCCCGGCGTAGCCGAGCTTCTTCTCCCCCTGCTCAAAACGCTCTTTTTGCAACGCCAAAGCCTTATTGAACACAAACCGGCATGACCCCGCGAAGCGGCGCATGTTGTGCTGCTGATCGCTGGTTGGCATCAGTTCGTATTTGAAGGCCTGGAGGCGTTTCAAGGCTTAATGGCTCTGCTTATAAACAGCATTGTAGGACGGCTACGCCGTCCGCGCTATCCTTCCCCGTTCTGAAGGACGAGGCTTGCCGCGCATCGAGGTCATATCACCCTGTCAAATCCGAAATCGGGAACGGGTTCAGAAGGATTGGATATTCTACCCTCGGGTGCTTTCCGGAATCTGCCGCACCTTCATACAGGAGAATGAGCAGCCTGAGCAGCCGGAGCAGCTATTAATCCAGAAATGAAGAGGCTTCGCTCAAACAGAACCACTGTTCGAGAAATTCCTGCCAATGCGGCTCGGAAGACTTGCTCAGGGTGAAGCGAACCAGTTCGCATTCACGTTGATACTGTTCGTTATTGAAGGTTCCGCGCATAAGCTGAAAGCGCAGGAACACAAGGTAGGTATTCACCACATCCGTTTCGCAATAGTTGCGAATGGCGGCAATCTCGCCTTTCTGGAAAGCGCTCCAGACCTGGGAGCCATCCATCCCCGACTTCCCCGGAAAACCCACCAGCTTCGCCAGCTCATCCAGTGGAACATTGGCACGCGGCTGATACAACGCCAGGATATCCATCAGATCGAGATGCCGTGTATGGTAGCGGCTGAGATAGTTGTTCCATTTGAATTCGCGGTCATCATCGCCCATGTCCCAGTAGCGCCGGGCCTTCAGGCCGTGGATGAGACTGCGGTAGTGGAGCACGGGCAGGTCGAACCCGCCTCCGTTCCAGGAGACCAGTTGGGGACTATATTTCTCTATGCCGTCGAAGAAGCGCTGTATGAGTTCGGCTTCGGAATCCGCTGCGCTCCCCAAAGACCATACACGGAATTCATCCTTGTCGCGCAGCGCACAGGAAATCGCCACCACCTTATGCAGGTGCAGGGGAAGAAAATCGCTTCCGACAGTCTGGCGGCGCGACTGAAACGCCATCTCGGCGATGTCGACGGCCGGAAGCTCATGGGGAAGATTGTAGAGCCTGCGCAATCCCTCTGTATCGGGAACAGTCTCGATGTCGAAAACCAGTACGGGAGTCACGCTAGACATTCAAATAAATCCTGCGCATCTGTTTTTGAGGGTACCCGGCCGCCCGCCTTACTTCTTGACCCATCCGCCGTCCGCACCCTGATACCACCAGCCGCTCCGTGCCAGTTCGATCCAGCGTTGGCCGAAGGTGGAGCGAATATCTGCTTCCCATTCCGGGTGACTATTGGCGCGGGCAATCTCGCGATAAAGCGCGTTCCTGTCCTGATTTTCCGCTGCGATCAATCCATTCACCGACTGCCGCGCCGCCAAGGGTACCGCATTGGCGTCCCGCATGACAATGAGGCCGTCGCGCGTGAAGCCTATTGCTCCACTTGAATAATACGACTCCAGTTGGCTATGGCGCTGCTGCATGCTCCGCTTGATGCTTGCTATCGCGGGGGTATCGATTTCGATATTGGCCTGGGTATGCCCGGCAAGCGGCATCAATGATAATAGCATCAGCAGCGCTGCCCGGAAAATCGAACTGACCATGATGTTTGCCTTTACTGTTATGGCTGCTGCTGCGGCTCTACCGCAGGTTGGGAAGGAGAAGGAGGCGAAACGGGCTCCGTCTTCTCACCCCCCTCTGGTTTCTTGAGTTGCCACACTTCTTCTATTATCTTGTCTGCTGCTTTTTCGGCTGCGGCGGCAGGGAAATAAATATTGATGGTGACGCAGGCGGCTGGCATCGCGCTGACCAGGGTCAGCAAAGCTGCCTGGAACAAAAGGTTCTTCATTGTTTATCCTGTTGAAGGACAGGTCTGGCATTGGCGTCCGTAATCCGTTGAAGACGACTTACCAATTCCCGCCAGTCCACCCTGCGATTATAACCTATCACTGTGATCGCCGGGATTCCGCCGCCTTTGACGATCAGATATCCGTGCGGCATAGGTTCCGATTCTATCCCGCCCATATCGCAGACACCATTGCGCAATCTACAGCTCCACCCGATCTGCGAATAGCCGAATTCATCAAAGACACGCAGGAAACTGCGCTGGATTGCGGCGGCAGCGCCGACTCCACCCAGTGATGAAATGCTTTGCACTGCCCGCTGGCTGATGCGGCGGCTGTAATCGCCCGGGCTGCTCATGAGGCGGGCATCGAATTTCACTGGTTTCCAGTCAAAAAGCTCGAGATCATGCACGGCCACATCTATGCGGCCTTCCATATTGCCAAATGAGAATGCGCCGGTGAGCAGGTCAAGATCGAGATTGCGCATGTCCACATCCGCCATGAGGGAGGGCGCGGAGCCGAATGGCTCCAGCGCTTTCAGATTCCACACCAGCACCGTGCCATCGAACACGTTGAGAAGCAGGGCGCCCTGCACTTCAATAGCGGAGCCATCGAATGTTACCTTGGGGATTTTTCCCGAGAGAGTGCCGCGCATCGGCTGAATCCCGAGCGCACGGGTGAGTTGCTCCATGGATATGGATGAGAGGTCGCCGCTGAACTGCCAGTGCCAGCCGGGGAGCGATCCCTGCGCCTGCCTGATGGCGCTGAAGTTCTCCAGGGTCAGCTTGCCGTCCAGCAAGGGTGCTTCCATTCGGGGTATGCGAAAACCAGGTTCATTTAATCCGGTTATCTCCAGGGGGATATGGACCGGCCCCACCGGTAGCCGGCTTACGTGACCACCCCCTATCGTAATGGCGGCGTGCGTCAGCCCAGCTGCACGCAGGGGTATGCGCGTATTGATATCGCGCAGCGCAAAGCGCCCGCCCTCGTCCTCCAGCGATACGTCACGCAGATCGACATCGAGCATTTCGCTCACACCATTCCGGAATCGCCACTTTACTCCCGCCTGCCCGCCGGTCTTCAATGCGGAAAAAGAAGTGTTGACCAGAAAAGGTTTTACGATCTGGCTATACAACCCTGCCATTTGGAGATCAGGCGCGTCGAGATCTAAATCGTGCAGCGTGTTGGCGCTCCAGTCCATGCTGCCGGCCAGACCGATCTCCCCGATCTCCGCCAGAGAGAGTTTTCCCGTGCGGAGACGGAGGATACTGCTATCGACTTCGCCACGCACACCGAAACGGTCACCCCGGGCAGCGAAATACAGCGGTTGCCAGAACACTTCCCCTTGCGGCCAGTGCGCATCCGCCTGCCACTCCCATAACTGAGTCTTCTGCCTGGGAATCTGTCGAGGCGTGCGCCTGGCCCTTGCGTCAACGGTAACACTGATATTCTCGCCCGCATGTAAACCGCTAGCATCGCTGAAAGCTACGCCCTCCACGGTCAGATGGGCATCGATGGCAGCAGGTCCGCTAAGGTCAGCCCGCAGTTTCGCTGCGCCATTGATTTTCCCTTTTGTGGATGAAGGCAGGATCGCATTCTCACTGATCGGCAGCAATTGCACGATCTGCGCGACCTCTCCGTTAGCCGCGGTAAGCGTACCTTCCCAACCTGCTCTTCCCGTGCGAAGCGACAGCTTCCACCCCTCGCCTGTCTTGCCTGCACTGTTTCTGATTCTCACATCCAGGATTTTTACGTCGGAAGTTCTGCCGGGAACAGATAAACGAAATGACACAGGCAGTAGCGCGGACTCCGACAACCTCAGCGCACCGCTATCACAGTTGATCTCCTCCCTGCTGGTGCGAAATCGATCACATGAAAAATGCAGGTTATGCCAGGTCTTTCCCTGTATCGCTACCTCGGCCAGCTTCATTCTCAGCGAGGACGCCGGAGGAGCAGTGAGGGTGATCTGGATCCCCTTGATATTGGAAAGCGGGCCGCGGATATCCTCTGCAGAAAGGGCAAGAGACGCAGCATGGACGGATACTACCGCGGGGAAGAACGCTGCCAGTATCCTGATGAGGAATTTCATCATGAGCAAGCCATTTTTCGTTCGTCCTGGGCTTGTCGAGGGGCGCTTGTTGAGGCTGCCGGATAAAGAAGAGGCAAGCTGTGAGTTTGATGAAGGAATCGGAATGGCGTCGCTCTAGGCAGCGCTACGCTACAACGCCACGATATCCCCTTCCTTACCCCTCACCGCTCAAGCAGGGAAAACACCCGTGGAAAGATAACGGTCGCCTCGGTCGCAAACAATCGAGACGATCGTTGCATTTTCTGTTTCCGCAGAAACCTTGAGCGCCGCAGCGAGCGCCCCACCCGACGAAATTCCTGCAAAAATCCCTTCCTCGGATGCAAGCCGCCGTGTCGTTTCCTCGGCTTCATTTTGGGAAACCAGCATGATGCGGTCCACCCAGCTCGGATCATAGATTTTTGGCAGATAGGCTTCCGGCCATTTGCGGATACCGGGAATCTGGGCGCCTTCTTCCGGCTGCACACCGATGATCCGGACTTGGGGTTGCTTCTCCTTGAAATAGCGGGAGCAACCCATGATGGTTCCGGTCGTGCCCATGCTGCTCACCAGATGAGTAATCTTTCCTTCGGTATCCCGCCAGATTTCGGGAGCGGTGCCTTCGTAATGGGCGCGCGGGTTGTCAGGGCTGGAAAACTGGTCGAGGATGATTCCCCGCCCCTCGTCGCGCATGCGCTCGGCTACGTCGCGCGCTTCTTCCATGCTGCCCTCCCTGGAAGTCAGTATGATTTCCGCTCCGTACGCCTTCATCGATTGCCGACGCTCCACGCTGAGATGCTCGGGCATCACCAGCACCATGCGATATCCCATGATTGCCGCCGCCATGGCGAGCGCGATGCCGGTGTTGCCGCTGGTAGCCTCTATCAACGTATCGCCAGGCTTGATTTCCCCGCGCTCCTGCGCGCGTGTAATCATCGACAAAGCGGGACGGTCCTTTACCGAACCCGCCGGGTTATTGCCTTCCAGCTTCAGGAGAACCGTGTTGGTAGTGTTTCCTGGCAGGCGTTTTAGCTTGACCAGAGGTGTATTGCCGACAAAATCTTCTATGGTTTTGAACATGATCAGCCCGACTTGTGAAACGTCACAACGAATTGCCGCAGTAGTACCGGAGTGACGCGTAGTGACCGTAGGAGATGAGGCGAAAGCGTAATCTATGGATAGTGGATAGGTTGGCCAAGCCTTCACCCATTCCGCAACCTGCCACACCAATCGGCATGCGAGGGGATTATTCTCTGGCAGCGGGTTTGTGCTCCTTCCTGCCTGCCGGGCCCCCGCTGCTGCCGCCGACAGTGATATCCTTGCGCAGCTTCTGAACCGTGGCGGGACCAATGCCGCTTACGCCCTGCAAATCGTCCACGGATTTGAAAGATCCCTTCTTCTTGCGATAGTCGATGATCGCCTTGGCTTTGGCCGGACCAATACCCCGAAGCGTTTCAAGCTCGGCCTGGGTAGCGGTATTGATATTGACAGCCGCGAATGCTGCTCCGGTAAATACAAACAGCGTAATAAGGAGAAGAAACAGTTTCGTCATATTTTTAGCAGATTCGATCATGCAGCATCTTGCATTCATGCCAGGGAAAGCGGTGTTAGAACGGAATATCATCATCCATATCATCAAACCCGGTGCTGCTTCTGGCAGGCGCCTTACTGCTGGATGAATTCGGCGCGAATCCGCCTTCTTCCCTCTCCGGGGCTTCATAACTGGTGCCGCCAGGCTTGCTCCCTAGCATTTTCATATCGGTGGCGATGATATCGGTGGTGTAGCGTTCGACACCCGACTTGTCGGTCCACTTGCGCGTCTCCAGCCGCCCTTCCACATAGACCGAGCGTCCTTTCTTGAGGTACTCGCCTGCGATCTCAGCCAGTTTGCGGTAGAAGGTGACGCGATGCCACTCGGTTTTTTCCTGTTTTTCGCCGTTCTTGTCTTTCCAGGTCTCGGTTGTTGCCACGGTGATGTTCGTTACCGCGTCACCGTTCGGCATATAGCGGGTTTCAGGATCCTTGCCGAGGTTGCCGATGAGTATGACTTTGTTGACTGATGCCATTTATGCTTCCCCTCCAAGTAATTGAGCAACGCCTTGCTCATCAAAACCGTGCATATCTACTTTCAGGTAAGCCACCCCTTCGCTCGCAAGCACAAGCGCCTCATGCACACCGGGCAGCGCCGCAAGTTGCCGCGAAAGCCCGTGGGCAGTGCCGGTATCCATTACCTGCACGTGATACATCCTGGTACGGACAGCTGCGGGCGCCTTCATGGTAACGGCAAATATCAGCCAGAACATGAGGAGTGCGCCACAGAATGCAAACAACGCGGTACTTCCGTAATGCTGATACAGATAGCCACCGGCGCTGGCGCCAATAAACGTACCCAGGAACTGGACACTGCTATAGACGCCGATGGCGGTGCCTTTGGCCCCTACCGGAGCGATCTTGGAAATGAGTGACGGCAGGGTTGCTTCCAGCATGTTGAAGGCGGCGAAGAATACCAGCAACGCGCCCGCAGTGCCCCATATCGAATCGAATGTATAAGCCAGCAGAATCTGGCTTACCAGCAGTACAGCGACAGATATGACAAACACTTGCTTGAGCTTTGCCTTCTTTTCGCTATAGATGATCACTGGAATGATCAGCAGCATGGAAATGACCAGCGCGGGAAAATAGACTTGCCAGTGATGATCCGCTGCGAGCCCTGCCTGCCGCAGCGATAGCGGTACCACCAGCCACAGCGCCATCAGTACGGCGTGCAGTACGAAGACACCAAAATCGAGCCGCAACAGTTCGGGATTTCGCAAAACATTGGAAAATCGCCCGGCGGATGCTTCCGTATCCGAATGAAACCGACTGTCTGTCGGGTTGGGAATCACTCGCGAAACTACGACCATCGCCAGCAGCACCAGCACACCTGTCATGAAAAAAATTCCGGGCACGCCAATCATGCGGTTGAGCGATGGTGCAATAACCAGCGACAGCGCGAAGGTAGTCCCTATCGTCATGCCGATCGCTGCCATTGCCTTGGTGCGATGCTCTTCGCGCGTGAGATCCGCGGCAAGCGCCATCACAGCTGCCGAAATCGCACCTGCGCCCTGGATAACACGGCCAATGATTACCCAGTAAATATCCGTTGCCGCGGCTGCGACAAAACTGCCCAGCGCGAACAAGAGCAGCCCGCCATAAATCACCGGTTTGCGGCCGAAGCGATCAGAGAGCCAGCCGAACGGAACCTGCAATATCGCCTGCGTCAACCCGTACGCCCCCAGTGCAATCCCGACCAGCGTGTAATTGTCGCCTCCCGGCAGATTTTCGGCGTAAAACGCGAATACCGGAAGAATGATGAACATTCCCAGCATCCGTAGGCCGTAAATACTCGCCAGGCCCGCGATCGCGCGTACCTCTGTGGGTGACAGTTTCTCGGAAGACGATGAGGGGGACATGAATCAGATTGGGAAAACGCGGAAACTTGAGTATATTAACAGGTTTGGCCGGTTCTCAGGTAGCCTTGCCTCGGTGAATGAACATGGCAATGAGCAGGCGCCGGACCTCAGCGAAAGGAGTCAATGGAACTCATCAAGATCCGCGGTGCGCGCACGCACAACCTTAAAAATATCAACCTCGATCTGCCGCGCAACAAACTTGTCGTCATTACGGGTCTGTCCGGATCGGGCAAGTCTTCGCTGGCATTCGACACGCTCTATGCGGAAGGCCAGCGGCGTTATGTGGAGTCGCTTTCGGCATACGCCCGCCAGTTCCTGCAATTGATGGAAAAACCGGATGTCGATCTGATTGAAGGATTATCGCCCGCCATCGCCATAGAGCAGAAGGCCACTTCGCATAACCCGCGCTCGACTGTCGGCACTGTCACTGAAATACATGATTACCTGCGCCTGCTTTTCGCGCGGGTAGGAGATCCGCAGTGTCCCGACCATGGCATCACGCTGACCGTGCAGAGCGTTTCCCAGATGGTCGATCATGTGCTGCGACTGCCGCCGGATACCCGGCTGATGATACTTGCGCCGCTGGTAGTGGGGCGCAAAGGCGAGCAGGTGGACTTGATCGATGAACTGCGCGCCCAGGGCTTCATCCGGCTGCGGGTCGACGGGAACGTATACGAAATCGATGCCCTGCCCAGGCTGCAAAAAAACCAGAAGCATACGATCGAGGTGGTAATCGACAGGCTCAAAGTTTCCCTGGATTCGAAGCAGCGGCTGGCTGAATCATTCGAAACAGCGCTGCGCCATGCCGAGGGGCGCGCTCTGGCAGTAGAGATGGATTCCAGCGCCGAGCATCTTTTTTCAGCCAGGTTCAGTTGCCCGATATGCAGCTATTCGCTGCCCGAACTCGAACCGCGTCTGTTTTCGTTCAACAACCCGATGGGCGCCTGCCCCAAGTGCGATGGACTGGGCAGAATCACCTTCTTCGATCCCAAACGGATCGTCGCGTTTCCGCATCTGTCATTGGCTTCCGGCGCCATCAAGGGATGGGACAGGCGCAACCAGTTTTATCATCAGTTGCTGGTGAGCCTGGCCAGCCATTACGATTTTGATCTGGAGGTGCCTTTCGAGCAACTGAACAGCCATATTCAGGACATCATCCTGAATGGATCCGGCAATGAAAAAATCATGTTTTCGTATCTGAACGAAAACGGGTCGAGAAATTATCGCAAGCATACGTTCGAAGGAATCATTCCCAACCTGGAACGGCGCTACAAGGAAACCGATTCAGTTACCGTACGCGAGGAACTGGCGAAATATCTGAATTCCCAGATCTGCCCTGAATGCACTGGAACGCGCTTGCGGCGGGAAGCACGCCATGTGCATGTAGGCGGCATGGCAATATATGAGATCAACGCCTTGCCGCTTAAAGAAGCAAAGGTTTTTTTCGACCAGGTGGCGCTGACCGGTCATAAACTTGCCATTGCAGAGAAGATCATCAAGGAAATCTCCAGCCGTATATCATTTCTCAACAATGTCGGACTAGACTATCTATCTCTGGATCGGTCCGCCGATACTTTGTCCGGAGGGGAGTCCCAGCGCATCCGGCTTGCCAGCCAGATCGGGTCAGGTCTCACCGGTGTGATGTATGTGCTCGATGAGCCTTCCATTGGCCTGCACCAGCGGGACAACAGCCGCCTGCTGAAAACCCTCAAGAACCTGCGCGATCTCGGCAACAGCGTGATCGTGGTGGAACATGACCAGGATGCAATACTGACTGCGGATCATGTGGTAGACATGGGTCCGGGGGCCGGTGAGCATGGCGGCGCCATTATCGCCCAGGGTACGCCGGAAGCTATCCAGCGGGATGCCGGTTCGCTTACCGGAAAATATCTCTCGGGCGAATTGACCATAAGGGTACCCGAAAAACGCACGGAAGCGAAAAATGGCCGCTGGCTGCGGATTGAAGGCGCCTCGGGAAACAATCTGAAAAACGTCACCCTGGACCTGCCGGTCGGGCTGTTCGTTTGCGTCACCGGTGTATCCGGCTCGGGCAAATCCACGCTCATCAACGAAACGCTCTACCAGGCTGCTGCCCGGCATCTTTATGGCAGCGCAACGGAACCCGCTCCCTATCGGAATCTGGAAGGGCTGGCGTTTTTTGACAAAGTGATCAGCGTGGATCAAAGCCCCATCGGACGCACGCCACGCTCGAATCCAGCCACTTATACCGGGTTGTTCACTCCGATCCGGGAGTTATTCGCCGGTGTGCCGCAGGCACGGGAACGCGGCTATGGGCCGGGGCGCTTCTCGTTCAATGTGAAGGGGGGCCGTTGTGAAGCCTGCCAGGGTGATGGTATGATCAAGGTGGAAATGCACTTTCTTCCCGACATCTACGTATCATGCGATGTCTGCCACGGCAAGCGCTATAACCGCGAAACCCTGGAGATTCAATACAAGGGAAAAAACATTCATGAAATCCTGCAGATGACGGTAGAGCAGGCGCATGAATTTTTCAGTCCCGTACCCGTAGTGGCGCGCAAGCTCCAAACCTTGCTGGATGTCGGCCTGGGTTACATCAGCCTGGGCCAGTCCGCAACGACGCTTTCAGGCGGCGAAGCGCAACGGGTGAAGCTGTCGCTGGAACTCTCCAAGCGAGACACGGGGCGTACGCTCTATATTCTCGATGAACCCACCACCGGCCTTCATTTCCAGGATATCGACCTCCTGCTCAAAGTGCTGCATCGATTGCGCGACCACGGCAACACCGTGGTCGTGATCGAACACAACCTGGATGTGATCAAGACTGCGGACTGGATTATCGATCTCGGTCCCGAGGGCGGCGAAGGCGGGGGTGAAATCATCGCACAGGGGCCGCCGGAGGAAATAGCAGCGAATGAAAGGAGCTTTACCGGACATCACCTCAAGGACATGTTGGAGAATTTTCACGCGGTCACCTGAATACTGGCGTGAGGCTGGAAGGTGAAAGTACCATGAATCCCCGAGCACTCCTGCTCAACAGTTTCAACGCTGCGCTCACCGCAGCCGATCCGCTGCGCGTCGTACCGCCGCATCTTGCTTCCGTGTCATCTCGCGCGCTTGCAGTCAAACAGCATGAGGGCTGCATTAGAGGCCATATCAGGGACCGTGTTGAAGGACGGACCCTGGTAGTAGGTGCGGGCAAGGCTGCGGCGGCAATGGCGCAGGCTGTGGAAACCCATTGGCCGCAAGAGATGCCTTTGAGCGGAATCGTACTCACCCGCTATGGTCACGGCCTGCCCCTCGAACGAATCCACTTGATAGAGGCAGGCCATCCGCTGCCCGACGAAAGCGGGGAGCAAGGGGCCCGTGCCATTCTGGCGGAAGTAGAAAAACTGGGACCTAGCGATTTCCTGCTGTGCCTGCTGAGTGGAGGCGGCTCCAGTCTTCTGTCGGTACCGGTAACCGGCATATCGCTTGATGATCTCCGCGATGTCACTACCCAGCTGCTGCGCAGCGGGGCAACCATCCAGGAAATCAATATTGTACGAAAGCATCTCTCTGTGACAGCGGGCGGGCGACTGGCGGCTTCGAGCCGGGCTCCGGTGCTGGCCCTGATCATTTCCGATGTAACGGGAGACGATCCGACCCATATTGCTTCCGGCCCCTGTGCACCTGATCCCACGACGTTCTCCGATGCAGGCGCCATACTCGAACACTATAAAATCAATGCGTCGGCCGCCGTGACGGAAACGTTGCGTGCAGGAGTGGAAGGCAGGATCAGGGAGACACCCAAACCTGGGGATGCCGTTTTCGATCAGGTGGAAAACCGGGTGATTGCAACGGCACATGCTTCACTCGCGGCAGCGGCAGAATATTTTTGCGCTCAAGGAATTCCGGCTGTAGTACTGGGGGATTCTGTTACCGGGGAAGCGCGCGAGGTGGCCAAGGTCTTCGCCGCAATGGCGAAGGAGGTGCGTCAACATGGGCAGCCGTGGAAGCTGCCGATAGCCCTGATCTCAGGGGGCGAGACGACAGTCACATTACGGGAAAATGAACAGGGATATAAGAGAGGCGGACGGGGCGGTCGCAATACCGAGTTCCTGCTGTCGCTCGCCATCGAACTGAACGGTGCGGCAAACATCTACGCGCTCGCCTGCGATACCGATGGCATAGACGGCACTGAAAACAATGCAGGCGCGCTCATCACGCCGGACTCCCTCAGGCGCGCCGCCGAACGGCGCATGAACCCTTCGTCCTTGTTAATCTGTAATAATGCCTATGCCTTCTTTGAAGCGCTGGGCGATCTGGTCACGACGGGTCCGACCCGAACCAACGTCAACGACTACCGCGTCATACTGATTTTGTGAATCTGCGACAGGAGATCTGAATCCCCTCGTCGATGCGGCCGGAAGCCCCTCTCGTCTTTACGATGCCTGTTGCGGAATCTCTCGCTGCTTGCAAATGTCACAAAACCGCAATACTGTTTACATATCATCGAAATATAAGAAAAAATCAAAAACGGAGAAGATTCTGACGATAGAAGGAATGATCTAATGGCAGCAACAATTCTGGTGGTGGAAGATGAACCCGCGATCCAGGAACTGATCTCATATAGTCTCCGGCAAGCCAAGCATACGGTTTCCTCGACGAAAAACGCAGAGGAAGCCATGAAAATCATCAATGATGCGCTGCCCGACTTGGTGCTCCTGGATTGGATGCTACCTGGGATGAGCGGCGCGGATTTTGCCCGCATGCTGCGGAGAGCCACCCGCACAAAGGATATTCCCATTATTATGCTCACCGCTCGCGCGGACGAGAGCGACAAGGTGATCGGACTGGAAAGCGGCGCCGACGATTACATTACCAAGCCTTTTTCACCCCGGGAACTGCTGGCGAGAATCAAGGCGGTACTGCGGCGGCGCGCTCCCGAAGCCGCTGACGATGTGGTGGAGATCGGTGGACTGCGGCTGGATTCGGCAACCCATCGCGTCACTGCGAATGAGACTGAAGTCGTGCTCGGGCCCACCGAATTCCGTTTGCTGCACTATCTCATGACTCACTCCGAGCGAGTACATAGCCGTTCCCAATTACTCGACCAGGTATGGGGCGATCATGTATTTGTCGAGGACCGTACTGTCGATGTGCATATCCGCCGCCTGCGCAAGGCCCTCGAAAACGTCGACAAGGATGGATTGGTGCAGACGGTACGAGGCTCCGGCTATCGCCTGTCGACAGGACAAGCTGTGAGCGCAGGATGAAAGCTGGAATGACTTGTTGTAATCGTTCCAGCTGACGTTCGTGTCCGGTTTCTGGGAGCGTCTCGCCAGTCTCGTTCTGATTGCTGTTGTAAGCGGAGTACTGATGACTGCCTTCGGCTCCGTAACGACGCTGACACTTTATGTCATCGCTCTGGTCCTGCTGGTCTTGCGCCACTCGTACAACCTGAAGCAGCTGGACCGATGGCTTCACGGTGAAGAAGCCACGCTACCCGACAGTTCCGGCAGATGGGGAGATGTATTCGCGCGCCTGGCGCGACTCAGGCGTGATCAGAAACAGAGCCACCAAAACCTCAGCTCCGCTTTGGAACGTCTGCGGCGCGCTACCTCCGCCATGCCCGAGGGAGTCGTCATCCTCAATGAGATGGACCGCATCGAATGGTGCAATCCAGTGGCCGAAAAACATCTGGGCATCAATGCCAGTCTCGATACCGGTCAGCATATCACCCATCTGATGCGTCAAACCCAGTTCGCGGAATATCTCGCATCGCGGAACTACAACGAACCCCTGGTGATTAAACAACCCCGTCAGCACGAACTGACGCTTTCGCTCCAGTTCGTGCCTTACGGTGACAAGCAGAAGCTGCTTCTCAGCCGAGACGTCACAAAGCTCGAAAGAATCCAGACAATGCGCCGCGATTTTGTCGCCAATGTCTCACATGAACTGCGCACCCCCTTGACCGTCATCGGTGGATTTCTCGAGACGCTGTCGGACGAGAATCAATCAGACCCCGAAACACGTAAATGGGCGGTGGGGCTGATGAGCGAACAGACGCGACGTATGCAAAGCCTGGTGGAAGATCTGTTGACCCTGTCGCGGCTCGAGGATACGGAAAACCTGGCGCGCGAGGAGCAGGTCAATATACCGGAAATGTTGCGAACGCTTTATGAAGAAGCAAAATCCCTGAGCGCAGGACGTCATCATATCATCCTTAATCTCGATACCAGGGCGAAGCTCCTTGGCAGTTTTTATGACCTTCGCAGCGCCTTCATCAACCTGATCAGCAATGCCATACGCTATACCCCGGATGGAGGAAATATAACGCTGAACTGGGCAGTTCAGGGCGGGCTAGGTGTATTTTCCGTGCAGGATACCGGAATAGGGATCGAACCCGAACATATCTCGCGCCTGACGGAGCGTTTCTATCGGGTGGACCGCGGCCGCTCGCGCGAAACTGGAGGTACAGGCCTGGGTCTTGCCATTGTCAAGCACGTGCTCAGCGGCCACCAGGCGAAGCTGGAGGTTACCAGCGAACCGGGCAAAGGCAGCCGCTTCAGCGCAGTGTTCCCGGCTGCCCGGCTTCTGATACAGCAAGACGAGTGAATAGCGGCCTGCTACGCGCGGTATAATCGCCTGCATCCCATTTCCCAGGAAAGCGGATATCGGATATTGGATGCGGCGAGCAGCGGAATCAGCAGATCCACCGCAGACAAGATATCGCTATCCCATTGCATGAAGAGGCGTACCGTTCCTATGTCCAGAATCCGGCCTGAACATCCCGACCTTACCGAAACTACTGTCAGCAGCCAGAAGGTTTTTGAAGGCGACCTGCTGCATGTCTATCAGGACCACGCACGCCTCCCCGACGGCAAATTGAAAATACGCGAGTACATCGCCCACCCTGGCGCCGTGGTCATTATCCCATTGCTCGACAATGGCGAACTGGTGCTGGAACGTCAGTTCCGCTACCCGCTGCATCAGGATTTTTACGAATTGCCTGCTGGAAAAATCGACTCCGGGGAGGACCCGCTCGTGTGCGCACAACGGGAACTACTGGAAGAAACCGGTTATACAGCGAAAAGCTGGCGTTATCTCACCACCCTGCACCCTTGCATCGGTTACTCGAACGAGAAACTGATCTACTATCTCGCGCAGGAACTCACCTTCGAGGGCGCAAACCTCGATGATGGAGAACATCTGGAAGTGCTTACCCTGACGCCGGCAGAAGCATTGGAATGGGTAAAGGAAGGAAAAATTACCGACAACAAATCGGTGTCAGGTTTATTCTGGGCAGAGAAGATATTGAGAGGCGAGTGGTAAGCTGCAATGCGCAGCCCTGTCACTGCTGCGATCAACGTAATGAACGATAAAGCCGCCGTGCCTCTTCTTCCTTGAGTGTGTCGTTGATTTCACGCATGACACTGTTCATGTCGACCGGGTTCTCAATGTGCTCGAAGTAGCCAGTCAGAACACTTTCCGGATGCAGCTTACTGCTTTGGTAGAGGGACCATATCTCCCTGCCATAATCGTTGGCCCGCAACTCAGGCGCAAAGCGGCCGAAGTAAGCTGCCAGATTTTCGACATCTCGCAGAAGCATTTCCAAAGCCTGATTGTTGGCCGCAGCGTCGATGGCTTGGGGTAGATCGATGATGACGGGCCCCATGCTGTCAACCAGCACGTTGTATTCAGACAGATCGCCATGAATAATTCCGGCGCAAAGCATGCGCACCACCTGCGTGATCAACGTGCGGTGATATTCGCGTGACATCTCAGGGGTGAGTACGAGATCATTGAGCCTTGGAGCCACGTTGCCCTCGCTGTCGGTCAACAGTTCCATCAGCAGTACGCCCTCATGGAAGTTATAGGGCTTGGGCACACGCACGCCCGCAGCCGCGAGACGGTACAAGGCATCTACTTCGGCGTTTTGCCAAGCTTCTTCCTGCGCTTTGCGTCCATAGCCAGTGCCTTTTGCCATGGCTCGCGCACGTCGACTGTTTTTTACCTTGCGACCTTCGGTGTAATTCACACTCTGGCGGAAACTGCGCTTACTGGCTTCTTTGTAAACTTTGGCGCAACGTATCTCTTCTCCGCAGCGTACCACGTAGACTGTGGCTTCCTTGCCGCTCATCAACTGTCCGATGACCTCGTCGATAAGACCATCCTGGATTAGCGGTTCAATTCTTTTTGGAGTTTTCATTAATCCATACTACGCTTCTGGCATCGTAGTCAATATGAGGTGACATCTTCCGAATTAACCCAAAGTTGCTACCAATTACAACTGCTGGAACAGAATTCACTCTGCAAAGAACTCCCGGACCTTGTCCATCCAGGATTTTGCGCGCGGACTGTGGCGAGAGCCGTCTTCCTGGTTGATCGCCTCCAGTTCGTGCAACAGCTCTCTCTGACGGGAGGTAAGCTTGACCGGCGTCTCCACCACGACATGACACAACAGGTCGCCCGGGTTATTGCTGCGCACGCCCTTGATCCCTTTGCCGCGCAGTCGGAAAATTTTTCCGCTTTGTGTTTCCGCCGGTATCCGGATTTTCGCATGCCCTTCCAGCGTGGGAATTTCGATCTCGCCCCCCAGCGCTGCGGTCGTGAAACTGATGGGCATTTCGCAGTGCAGATCGTTGTGGTCGCGCTGAAAGACTGAATGAGGCGTCATGTGAATGACAACATACAAGTCTCCTGGAGGACCATTATTGACCCCTGATTCGCCTTCTCCCGATAAACGGATGCGATCGCCTTCATCCACACCCGCCGGAATTTTTACGGATAACGTCTTATGGTGTTTGACGCGACCGGAACCGCCGCAGGTATTGCATGGGCTGGAAATGAATTTGCCGCTGCCATGACACTTGGGACACGTCTGCTGAATCGAGAAGAATCCCTGTTGCATCCTCACCTGCCCGTGGCCGTTGCAGGTGGGACAAGTGGTGGGCGAGGTGCCAGGCTTTGCGCCGCTGCCATGGCAGGTGCCGCAGGCATCCATGGTAGGAATGCGAATCTTCGTTTCGGTTCCGCGCGCTGCCTGTTCCAGTGAAATTTCCAGGTTATAACGCAGGTCCGCCCCTCGATAGACGTTGGCTTGCGCGCCGCGGCCCCCGAAAAGATCACCGAATATATCGCCGAATGCATCAGCAAATCCCTGGGCTCCGCCGCCCATGCTGGCATCCACTCCGGCATGGCCATGCTGGTCGTATGCTGCCCGCTTTCTCGGATCTGAAAGTATTTCGTAGGCTTCTTTTGCTTCCTTGAAGTGTTCCTCTGCTTTCGGGCTATCCGGATTGCGATCCGGATGATATTTCATCGCCAGCCTGCGATATGCTTTTTTTATTTCATCCTCGCTGCTGTCGCGATTAATGCCCAGCACTTCGTAGTAGTCGCGTTTGCTCATATAGTCTTCTTGAAAATTTGGCAGCACGGAGAGTAGCAGAGTAGCTTAAACCAGCTTCCTCTCCGGCACGCCAAAACGCAGGATGCGGAAAGGAATGCTGCACCTTTTCCGCACCGCTGCGCTTAGAATGTCTTGATGCTTTTTTGGCTGCTGCTTTTTGGCTGCTTCGCGGATTTACTTCTTGTTTTTTACTTCCTCGAACTCCGCATCGACAACTTCTCCTTCGACAGGTTTTTCGGTCCCACCGCTCTGGCCGGAAGGTTCCTCACCGGGTCCGGCCTGCGGGCCCTGCCCCTGTGAATACATCTTTTCCGCCAATTTATGCGAAGCCTCGGCCAGTGCCTGGGTTTTGGCTTCGATGGTTTCCTTGTCGCCGGACTTCAACGCTTCTTCCGCCTCTTTTAGAGCCGCCTCTATTCTGGATTTTTCCTCATCGGCCAGCTTATCCCCATGCTCCTTCATGGTTTTCTGCACAGAGTGGATCATCGCATCGCACTGGTTGCGCGCCGTGACCAATTCCATCGCCTTATGATCTTCCTCGGCATGGGCTTCGGCATCCTTGACCATGCGCTGCACTTCCTCTTCCGACAGGCCGGAACTCGCCTGAATCTTGATCTTGCTTTCCTTGCCTGTGGCCTTGTCCTTGGCCGACACATGCAGTATGCCGTTCGAGTCGATATCGAATGTCACCTCGATTTGCGGCATGCCGCGCGGAGCTGGCGGGATATCGGCCAGGTTGAATTGGCCCAGGCTCTTGTTGCCGGATGCCATCTCGCGCTCGCCTTGCAGCACGTGAATGGTTACGGC
Source organism: Nitrosospira sp. TNL300 (assembly GCF_055385915.1). NCBI lineage: Bacteria > Pseudomonadati > Pseudomonadota > Betaproteobacteria > Nitrosomonadales > Nitrosomonadaceae > Nitrosospira > Nitrosospira sp. TNL300. The sequence goes on from NZ_AP041005.1 coordinate 2,544,894, forward strand.
GGTCTGATTGTCATCCGCGGTGGAAAATACCTGTTGCGCCTTTGTCGGGATAGTCGTGTTCTTCTGGATCAGCTTGGTCATCACGCCGCCCAGCGTTTCGATACCCAGCGACAACGGCGTCACATCCAGCAGCAGCACATCCTTCACCGCGCCCTGCAACACACCACCCTGGATCGCTGCGCCCACGGCCACGGCCTCGTCAGGGTTCACATCCTTGCGGGGCTCTTTGGCGAAAATTTCCTTGACCTTTTCCTGTACCTTGGGCATGCGGGTCTGACCACCCACCAGGATAACGTCGTCGATATCGGAAACCTTTATACCCGCATCCTTGATGGCGGTACGGCAGGGCTCCACTGTGCGCGTGATCAAATCTTCCACCAGGCTTTCGAGCTTCGCGCGCGTGATTCTTACCGCGAGATGCTTCGGACCGCTGGCGTCCGCCGTAATGTACGGCAGATTGACCTCGGTTTGCTGGCTGGAAGAGAGTTCGATCTTGGCTTTTTCCGCGGCGTCCTTTAACCGCTGCAAAGCAAGCATATCCTTCTTGAGATCGATACCGTTTTCCTTTTTGAACTCATCCACCAAATACTCGATGATGCGGGCATCGAAATCCTCGCCGCCCAGGAAGGTGTCGCCATTCGTCGCCAGCACTTCAAACTGGTGCTCGCCTTCCACTTCCGCAATCTCGATAATGGAAATATCGAATGTTCCACCGCCCAGATCGTACACGGCAATCTTGCGATCTCCTTCCTTTTTATCCATTCCGAAAGCAAGCGCAGCCGCGGTCGGCTCGTTGATAATACGCTTGACTTCGAGTCCCGCGATGCGGCCCGCGTCTTTTGTGGCCTGCCGCTGGGAATCGTTAAAATATGCCGGAACGGTAATGACGGCTTCGGTGACGGGTTCACCCAGATAGTCCTCCGCCGTCTTTTTCATCTTCATGAGCACTTGTGCCGAAACCTCGGGCGGCGCTACCTTTTTGCCACGTACTTCAATCCAGGCATCGTTGTTGTCGGCCTTGATAATGGTGTAGGGCACCATTTTGATGTCCTTTTGCACCATCTCCTCGTTAAAGCGCCGACCGATCAGGCGTTTCACCGCGAACAAGGTATTTTTCGGATTGGTGACCGCCTGGCGTTTAGCAGACGCGCCCACCAGAACCTCGCCATCTTCCGTATAAGCAACGATGGAAGGCGTGGTGCGTGTCCCCTCGGAGTTTTCTATCACCTTGGGCTTGCCGCTCTCCATGACGGCGACGCATGAGTTAGTGGTTCCCAAGTCGATACCGATAATTTTTCCCATAATTGATCCTTGTATTAGTTGATTCTTGATATCCGTTGTTATAAATCCATTGAATAATTCGCTTGTTACCGCTGAAATGGGGATAAAGATCGTGATTTCAAGACTCTTTTCCCTTCGAAACCGAAACCAGCGCCGGCCGGATAACGCGATCATTCAGCACGTAGCCTTTCTGCATAACCTGCACTACAGTGTTGTGCGGAAACTCGGACTCCACCATGCACATGGCCTGGTGCAAATGCGGATCGAATTTTTCACCTTGGGGATCGAGCTGCTTGATATTGAACTTGGTGAAAGCCGCAGTGAGCTGCTTGAGCGTCAACTCCATGCCGCTTTTGAAATTCTCGACGGTTGCATTTTCCACCGCCAATGCAGCATCCAGACTGTCCATGACCGAGAGCAGCTCAGTCGAAAAATTTTCAATAGCGTATTTGTGCGCGTTGGTGACATCGATCTGGGCGCGCTTTCTTATGTTCTCGCCCTCAGCCTTGGCGCGAAGCCATGCATCATAATGTTCCGCTGCATCGAGTTCCGCTTTTTTCAGTAACTGCTCCAGGCTGGGCATGGTTTCGCCCTCCTGTCCGGGCGTCTTGGCCTTGTTTTCCCCGGTTTCCTGTACACCGCTTTCGCTTGTAACGGTCAGTTCGGGCTGGTCTGGTTGAGGTCGGTTTTCTTCTGTCATGGCTTTCTCCTGATTTTCTATCCATAAACATATCGGGATGGTTTCTCGAATTTCAAGCCCAAAAATTTCCAGGCTCGATAATGTGTGCAGGGGGCAGCTTGATAGAAAAAGAAAGGACGTGAAACTCAGTGTTCTACGCTGATTTTTCTCGCTAATGCAGCAGCGTTCCCCAGGTATGTTTCGGGTCTCAGTTCACGCAATCGTTTTTTTTCTGCATCAGGAAGAGCGAGACCATCAATAAACTGATGCAGTGCTGCCTGAGTGATGCCGCCTTTGCCGCGGGTCAGCTCTTTCAGCCGTTCGTATGAATCCGGCATGCCGTAACGGCGCATCACAGTCTGAATGGGCTCGGCCAGCACTTCCCAGGCATTTCTCAAATCCTCCTCCAGACGGCCTGGATTGATTTCCAGTTTGTCCAGCCCCCTGCTGCAGGAGTCATATGCCAGCAAAGTGTGCCCTAATGCCACACCCATGTTACGCAGCGCGGTGGAGTCAGTAAGATCGCGCTGCCAGCGCGATATTGGCAGTTTCTCGCTCAAGTGCCGCAGCAGCGTGTTGGCAATCCCGAGGTTGCCTTCGGAATTTTCAAAATCTATCGGATTGACCTTGTGCGGCATGGTTGAGGAACCCACTTCATCTTTTCGGGTTTTTTGCTTGAAGTACGCCAGCGAGATGTATCCCCATATATCGCGGTTGAAATCCAGCAGGATCGTGTTGATCCTGGCATAGGCATCGAACAGTTCAGCTATGGTGTCGTGCGGTTCAATCTGAGTGGTATAAGGATTGAATTCCAAACCGAGCTTTTCCACAAAATCCTGCGCAAATTTCTCCCATTCGAAGTCGGGGTACGCTGCCAGATGGGCGTTGTAATTGCCCACAGCGCCATTGATTTTTCCGAGAATAGCCACCTGCGCCAGGTGCCGGCGTCCCCGTTGCAAACGATAAGCGAAGTTGGCGAACTCCTTGCCCACCGTGGTCGGCGTGGCAGGCTGCCCATGCGTGCGCGCAAGCATGGGTACCTCGGCCAGTTCGTGCGCAAACCGGATGAGCCTGCCAATGATGTTGTCCAGCGCCGGCAACATGATGTCGTCGCGGCTGTGCATCAGCATCAATCCATGGGAAAGATTGTTGATATCCTCTGAAGTGCAGGCAAAATGAATGAATTGTTCGATTCTGCCAATCTCGGCATTTCCCGTTAACTGCTTGCGAAGCCAGTATTCCACGGCTTTCACGTCATGGTTCGTGCGCCCCTCGATGAGTTTGACCGCTTCGCCATCCCTCTCGGAGAAATCCGTTACCAAGGTATCGAGCTGCGCAACCGTATCTGCGGATAACGGCAGTGCTTCAGCAATGACGGATGCCTGGCTCAATGCCTTGAGCCATTCGATCTCAAGCTGGACGCGGTAACGGATCAGTGCCAGTTCACTGAAATAGGGCCTCAGTGCATCGACTTTGCCGTGATAACGGCCATCAAGGGGAGAGAGTGCGGTGAGAAAGGATGAATTCATAGCTTAGTTTCCGGCGAAATTTTAACACAGGTAGGCTTCGGTCCCGTTATGCCATGCAGTGCGGAAAGCCGATATAATGCGCGCTGACCACTCTCTTCAAGATTCGCCATGAAGCTTATTGGATCGCTTACCAGCCCCTACGTACGCAAGGCACGTATTGTCCTCGCCGAAAAGCACGTTGGTTATACCTTCGAACTGGATGTCCCCTGGAACGATGATAGCCAGGTACCCGACTACAACCCGCTCGGCAAGGTGCCAGTGCTGATCATGGACGACGGGACGAGCGTGTTTGATTCACGTGTGATCGTCGAGTATCTCGACAGTGTCAATCCCGTATCGCGTCTGATTCCGGACGGCAATCGGCGGCGCATCGCGGTAAAACGCTGGGAAGCGCTGGCGGACGGTATCTGCGATGCCGCTGCCGCCATTTTCCTGGAACGCAAGCGCAGCAAGACGCAGCAGAGTATGCAATGGATTTCCCGCCAGCAGAAAAAGGTTGAGGGAGGTCTGGAAGCGGCAGCAAGGGAACTCGGTGACAGAAAATGGTGCGATGGAAATGCCTATTCGCTGGCTGACATCGCGTTGGGCTGCGCGCTGGGCTATCTTGCTTTCCGGTTTCCGGAGATCAAGTGGCGGGAGAATTTTCCCAATCTTGCGGATCTTTCCGACCGCCTGGAAAAGCGACCTGCGTTCACGGAAACCGCTCCGCGGGACTGACAGCGATATTGCCATGATAAGATGGCGTCATACCTGCGGAAAGCGGGTATCCATTTTTACCTGGAGATAAATTTGGATTTCCACTTTCTTGGAAATGACGTTGTTACTCCCCCCAGATTCCACAGCTATATAGGTAGTAAGTAGCCTGTAAGATGGGTGGAGGCGGAAAGCGGCAACCCATCACCAGAATTCGATGGATTATGCTGTGCCCATCCATCCTACCCCTACCACCTCTGCTCCGTCTATCCTGCCTCTGTGCAAACGAAAGATAACAGGTAGGTGACGGGCAGATTCCGGAAAGTCAGCATGTGTGTCCGTCCATTGTCCATTTTATCTGCTTTCCCTCTCAATCATTCTGCATAGCGGTAATTACACCTCCCCCCAGGCACACTTTGCTTTCGTATACCACCACTGACTGCCCCGGGGCCACGGCCCACTGCGGCTGGGCGAACTCGATTTCGCATTTGTTGCGATCGAGGGAAGTGATCGAACAGGGGGCGTCCGGTTGGCGATAACGGATTTTGGCCGCGTACACCCAGTTGCAGCGAGGCATCTTGCCGCTCACCCATGTCAGGTCGGTTGCGGTAAGCGCGGGCCTGACCAGGTCGGGATGACCATGCCCCTGAACCACCGTCAGGATATTCCGCTTCACGTCCTTGTCCGAAACAAACCAGGGCTCGCCGTCTCCCCCCCTTGTTCCGCCTATGCCCAATCCCTGCCGTTGACCGATGGTGTAATACATAAGGCCGGCATGCCTGCCCATGACGTCCCCGGAAGGCGTCCGGATCTCGCCTGGATCGTTCGGCAAATAACGGTTGAGAAATTCGCGAAAGGGCCGTTCACCGATAAAGCAGATACCGGTGCTGTCCTTCTTGGAGAAATTGGGCAACCCGTGGTCTTTCGCGATGCTTCGCACATCCCGCTTATAAAGATGCCCGATGGGAAACAGTGTCCGGGACAACTGCGCCTGGTTGAGCCGGTAGAGAAAATAGCTCTGGTCCTTCGTTCCATCCTCACCCTTAAGCAGCTGGAATACGCCATCCGTATTGCGCACCTGGGCATAATGGCCTGTTGCAATATAATCCGCCCCCAGCCCCGCCGCATGATCCAGAAACGCCCTGAACTTGATCTCGGCGTTGCACAGCACGTCCGGATTGGGTGTCCGGCCTGCCTTGTATTCGGCAAGAAAATGGCTGAATACCCGCTCCTTGTATTCGGCGGAGAAATTTACCGCTTCAAGGGGAATTCCAATGACATCCGCCACTGATGCCGCATCTATCAAATCCTGTCGGGATGAGCAGTATTCGTCCGTGTCGTCATCTTCCCAGTTCTTCATGAAGAGACCGATTACTTCATACCCTTGCTGCTTCAGCAACAAGGCGGCGACAGAGGAATCCACGCCGCCGGACATTCCGACAACTACCCGTGCTTTGCTCATTTCAAGCCAAATGAGTAAGAATGTCGAGCGGACAACCCTTGCCCGCCAGGTGGTCTTCGATGCATTTCATGACGAGTGGGCTACGGTGGCAATAGGTCATGCTGCGGATTTCATCGATGCCGAACCAGTCAGCGCGTACGATCCCCGAATCCAGGTTACGGCCGGGATCGTGGTCGCTCACTGAACCGGAAAAAGCAAAGCGTATGAATGTCGTATCTTCCGCCGGGGAATGCCAGTGGTAAATGCCGAGTACGGATCGAGGGACAAACGTGTAGCCCGTCTCTTCCAGGGTTTCCCGTATCGCGCCATGGATGATGGACTCGCCCGGCTCCAGATGACCCGCCGGCTGGTTAAACAACAAACCGCCACTGGTTTGCTCTTCCACCAGAAGATATTGCCCGTCTTTCTCCACCACAGCTGCAACCGTCACATTGGGTTTCCAGATCATGATTTCGTTATTTCAACCGTTTTAATTATCAAATAGCGGAACGTGGATACAACCGGATACGGCGCAAAATGTCAGCCCCCTTTATTATAAGGGAAGCTGTCCTGCTGCTGCCGCCTGTAACGCTTTTCGGGATATATAGGGAAGGCCCGGGGGCAAAAGCAAGCGCTTCTGTCCGAAACGCGGTTAAAATGTACAAATTTTGCCGATCCGGTTCCGGCTTGTTCTGGATTATGGAACCAGTCCAGCTCAATAAATGGAGATAGCATGTATCAGCACATCAGCATACCAGCGGAAGGTTCAAAAATCAGCGTAAATCCGGATTTTTCCCTGAATGTGCCGGACAATCCGGTCATACCCTATATAGAAGGCGACGGGATTGGGGTGGACATTACGCCAGTAATGAGGAAGGTGGTGGATTCCGCTGTAGAAAAAGCTTATGGAGGCAAACGCAGGATTTCCTGGATGGAAATCTATGCCGGCGAGAAATCGACGCGGATTTATGGCGAAAATGTCTGGCTACCCGAGGAAACCCTGCAGGCGGCGAAAGAGTACGTGGTCTCGATCAAGGGGCCGTTGACCACCCCGGTGGGAGGCGGCATCCGCTCCATCAATGTAGCTTTGCGCCAGGAACTGGACCTGTACGTATGCCTTCGTCCTGTTCGCTATTTTCAGGGAGTCCCTAGCCCCCTGAAAAATCCGGAAAAAACCGACATGGTCATTTTTCGCGAGAACTCGGAAGACATCTATGCCGGTATTGAATGGGAAGCCGAGTCGGAAGGTGCAAAAAAAGTCATCGATTTTCTAATGAACGATATGGGCGTCACCAAGATACGCTTTCCCCAAACCGCAGGGATCGGCATAAAGCCGGTATCCCGGGAAGGAACCGAAAGGCTGGTGCGCAAGGCAATTCAGTATGCGATAGATAACGGACGACGCTCGGTAACCCTTGTACACAAAGGTAACATCATGAAATTTACCGAGGGTGCGTTCAAGAACTGGGGCTACCAGCTTGCAGCAAAAGAGTTTGGGGCAAGCCTGCTCGACGGCGGACCGTGGATGAAGTTGCCCGAGGACAAAGGCGGTATAGTGATCAAGGATGTGATCGCCGACGCTTTTCTTCAGCAGATTCTGCTGCGGCCGGAGGAATATGATGTCATCGCCACGCTGAACCTGAACGGCGATTACATTTCCGATGCTTTGGCCGCGCAGGTGGGTGGCATCGGAATCGCCCCTGGCGCAAATATGAGCGACTCTATAGCCATTTTCGAGGCGACCCATGGAACTGCCCCCAAGTATGCCGGCAAGGATCAGGTCAATCCCGGCTCCATCATTCTATCCGCGGAGATGATGCTGAGGCATATGGGCTGGGCGGAATCCGCTGATCTCATTACGCGGTCGATGGAAAAAACCATTCAGGATAAGATCGTCACTTATGACTTCGCCCGCTTATTGGCCGGCGCGCAAAAAGTCTCCTGTTCAGTATTCGGGCAGGCTCTGGTCGAAAACATGGCCAGTTGAAAACATGGCGCGTTGAAAATCTGCCGCCCTGGGGCCGGAAGGATACAAAAGCGCAAGTGTACTGCTGAGCTTGCGGCTTATCCTCGACAAGAAAAAGCCCCTTGCCGATTTACAGCAAGGGGCTTTGTATAATTCTGTGATGGATCACATGCTGCTCAGCGTGCTCGCACACCTCAGCATGAAATCTTTAAGCAGACTGAATATTTGATGCTTGCTTGCCCTTCGGACCCTGGGTAACCTCAAACGTTACTTTTTGACCTTCTTTGAGAGTTTTGAATCCGGACATATTGATCGCGGAGAAGTGCGCGAACAAATCCTCGCTTCCATCATCGGGTGTAATGAAGCCAAAACCCTTTGAGTCATTGAACCATTTTACTGTACCAGTTGCCATTATTGCTTCCTATAAATAAAACCGGGCCGGAAACCCGAACACTGTTTGAGTTTCAAGACCGCAAAACGGCTGTAACCGGTACTGCAGAGAACTTGAAGCCAAACGCCAAGAACTGTTTTACGCAAATCCATTGTTCAAGTCAAGTAGTCGGTCCCGTTATTTGGTAGAAATGCAACAGAAAATTTTTTAAAAGGTACTTGAATATTTCAGCGCAATCATCAAATATAAAGACTGGAAGTTGTTATATTTCCGTTTTAATTGAAGGCAAAAATACAGGATCATGGCTGCAGGAAATTATGGTGATGTTGTACTTGAGGCTAAAAAGAGTAAACTCAAGCCGCCACCAATGTTCAAGGTTATTTTGCTGAATGATGACTTCACGCCGATGGATTTCGTGGTGACTGTATTACAGACTTTTTTTTCCAAAAACCGAGAACAGGCGACACAGATCATGCTCAAAGTCCATATGGACGGAGCTGGAGTATGTGGGGTTTATCCCAATGATGTGGCTTCCACAAAAGTCGAGCAGGTAGTTGCATTTGCAAGGCAGCATCAGCATCCGCTACAGTGCGTGATGGAGGAGAACTGAAATGATTGCTCAAGAATTAGAGGTAAGTCTGCATATGGCATTCGTGGAATCGCGTCAGAAGCGCCACGAGTTCATTACGGTCGAGCATCTGTTACTGGCCCTGCTCGATAATCCGACTGCCGCAGAGGTATTGCGCGCCTGCTCGGTTGATATGGACGATTTACGCCGGCTGCTGACTGAGCATGTTACCGAAAACACGCCGACTGTGGGAGGGAGTGGAGAGGTAGATACGCAGCCTACTCTTGGTTTCCAGCGCGTTATCCAGCGCGCGATTCTGCATGTGCAGTCCTCGGGGAAAAAAGAAGTTACGGGCGCAAACGTACTGGTAGCGATATTTGGCGAAAAGGATTCTCACGCAGTTTATTTTCTTCATCAAAAGGGAGTAACCCGACTCGATGTCGTGAACTATATTTCTCACGGCATCAGCAAAGTTCCGCAGGGAACCAACGCCAAAACCGAAAGCGAAGGAGATACGGAGCAGGAAATGAATGCGGGGGGCGCGCTGGAAAGTTATGCGGTCAACCTCAACGCCCAGGCGCTGGCAGGCAAGATCGATCCGTTGATCGGGCGGGAGCGCGAACTGGAGCGCCTGATACAGACGCTGTGCCGCCGGCGCAAGAACAACCCGTTATTGGTAGGGGAGGCAGGGGTAGGCAAAACGGCTATCGCTGAAGGTCTGGCGCGGCGAATTATCGAGAACGACGTTCCCGAGATCCTTGCACATCATCAGGTCTATGCCCTCGATATGGGCGCATTGCTGGCGGGTACCAAATACCGGGGTGATTTTGAGCAACGCCTGAAGGCAGTGCTGAAACAGTTGCTCGAGAGCTCGAATGCCATACTGTTCATCGACGAAATTCACACCCTGATCGGGGCCGGGGCGGCTTCCGGGGGCACCCTGGATGCCTCCAACCTGTTGAAACCGATATTGAATACCGGGCAGCTGAAATGCATTGGCGCCACCACCTACAGCGAATATCGCGGCATCTTTGAAAAGGATCATGCGCTTTCGCGGCGCTTCCAGAAAATTGATGTGCCCGAACCGAGCGTGGATGAAACGGTTTCCATACTACGTGGCTTGAAAGCGCGCTATGAGGCGCACCACGGTGTCAAATATACCGCTACCGCGCTTACGACTGCTGCGGAATTGTCAGCGCGCTTTATCAACGACCGGCATCTGCCGGATAAGGCGATCGACGTGATCGATGAAGCCGGCGCGGCTCAGCGTGTTTTGCCGAAATCGAAGCAGCGCAAGGTAATCAGCAGGCATGAGATAGAAAGCATTATTGCCAAGATTGCGCGCATTCCGGCGCAGAATGTTTCCAGTGATGACCGCAACACCTTGAAGACGCTTGACCGTGATCTGAAAGCGGTTGTGTTCGGACAGGACAAGGCCATCAATGCGCTGACCGCGGCGATCAAGATGGCGAGAAGCGGCTTGGGCAATCCGCAAAAGCCGGTCGGTTCTTTTCTTTTTTCCGGCCCGACCGGAGTTGGCAAAACCGAGGTCGCGCGGCAGCTGGCCTATGCGCTTGGCATTCACCTGCATCGTTTCGACATGTCCGAATATATGGAACGGCACGCTGTTTCGCGTCTGATCGGCGCACCGCCGGGTTATGTCGGGTTTGACCAGGGTGGTTTGCTCACCGAGGCTATCATCAAGCAACCGTATTCCGTGCTGCTGCTGGATGAAATTGAAAAGGCGCATCCGGATATTTTCAATATCCTGCTGCAGGTGATGGATCACGGCACATTGACGGACAATAACGGCCGCAAGGCGGATTTCCGTAACGTCGTCATCATCATGACGACCAATGCCGGAGCGGAAGCCTTGAGCAAGGCTACTATGGGCTTCACCAAGGCCGCGCAGACAGGTGACGAGATGGCCGATATCAAGCGGATGTTTACGCCTGAGTTCCGTAATCGGCTGGATGCGATCATTTCCTTTGCACCGCTGGATAGAGAAGTGATTCTGCGCGTGGTGGATAAATTCCTGATGCAGCTTGAAACACAGTTGCAGGAGAAGAAAGTGGATGCGATATTCACCGATGCACTGAGAGAATATCTTGCCAGGAACGGCGTGGATCCCCTCATGGGCGCACGGCCGATGGCGCGTCTCATTCAAGACACCATACGCAGTGCCCTGGCGGATGAGTTACTGTTCGGACGTCTGGCCAATGGCGGCAGAGTGACTGTCGATATCGATGCCGATAGCAAGGTGAAGCTTCAGTTTGAGGAAGAAGCAGCGGCAGCGATATAAACTCGATTCATCAGGGCAGAAAAAACAAAGGAGACGCAGAAATCCGCGCCTCCTTTGTTTTTGTCTTTTTTACTTTGCCTCGGCTGTTGTCCCGATTATTCTTCGCGCGCTGATTCAGCGAGACCAGCGGCATCCCGGTCCATCTAACTCTATGAGCCCCCTATGAGCTCCTTATGCCTCATGGTGCCGGAAAGTCGGTTATTTACCGGTCTCGTATTTAAAAGACAGACTTACCCTCGCACGATAAGCCACCACCTTGCCGTTTTCAACCACCAGATCCAGCTTCACTATTTCAGCAACGCGTAAGTCTCTCAATGTCTTTGATGCTGTTTCCACGGCGTTCCTGGCGGCGTCTTCCCAGGAAGTCGTGCTGGTTCCGATTATCTCCGTTATTTTGTAAACGCTATCTCCAGCCATGAAATTCTCCTTCGTAGGTGAACAACATAAACTCAGCACCGGGCAAACTGGTATCTCTACTGACGTGATTTTCAGTTTAGGTTCAATTTTTGCGGATTGCAACCGGGAAGGAGCTAAAACTGCCCACTCTCCCCGAAATAATGCGGATTTCGAGAGCAAATGGGGGGGAAGTGGCAACGTCTCCAGCAATTAGCTAGCCCTTAATCCTTCGACAAGCCTGTCCTGAGCTGCGTTCGCACTTTCGATCCTTCATCAAGCTCAGGATCGGGCGAACGGAGAAGAAGGACTCGACGTTTTTGCGTAAAACCGGAGTAAGAAACCCCGGAGTAAGAAATCCTTGAAACGCTCGGATCAAGAGGTATTCCGCGAGGCTTCGGGGAATGGACAACTCCCCTATCAGCCAGCCACCACCCGCTTGGTGATGTATCCAAGCGCTTCATCCACCTGATCGATGAGAATAAGACACAATTCTCCCTCTTTCAGATCGTCAAATGCGGCGTCAATGGCTCCAAACTCCCCGTAGATTTCCTTGATCTTCCGGGTGCGTTTAGCCTTTTCCAGGCCCTGCCGCAGCAGGCTCAATACCTCCCCATTCGCGCGTCCGCGCTGGCACTGATCCTGATAAAGCACCACTTCATCGAAAGCATCTCCCAATATTTCCGTCTGCCGTCGAATATCCTCATCACGTCGATCGCCAGCACCGCTGATAACCACAGAACGCCGTTTCGCCGGAATTTTGTCGATCGCATTTACAAGTGCGCGAATCGCATCGACATTATGGCCGTAGTCAGCAATAAGTGTAGCGCCGCGATGAGTGAAGAAATTGAAGCGGCCGGGGGCGGTTTGCATGTCACTGACAAAATTCGCGAGACCGCCGCGAATGATCTGCCAGTCGAGACCCAGCGCCCAACCCGCTGCGACGGCCGCCATGGCGTTTTCAATCTGGAATGCGATCGCGCCATTCTGTGTCACAGGGATGCCTGCAAACGGAAGGCGATATTCGAAATTGCCTTCCGCAGCGATGATTGCGTCGCCATCCACATAAACGATACGTTTACGTTGAGCGCGATGCTTCGCGATCACGGGATTATCTGGATCGCGCGCAAAAAAAGTGACCTTGCCAGGGCAATGAGCGGCCATGCCTGCCACAAACGGATCAGCCGCATTCAGCACTGCCACACCCGTCCCGGGCTTCACATTCTGCACGATAATGCGTTTGACGGCGGTCAGATCTTCCACGGTATTGATGTAGGAAAGACCGAGGTGATCACCGACTCCGATATTGGTAACCACTGCGACATCACAACGATCGAAAGCCAATCCTTCGCGCAGCAGACCACCTCTCGCAGTTTCAAGCACTGCCGCGTCCACATCCGGATGAAGAAGCACTTTTCTTGCACTCTTGGGACCGCTGCAATCGCCGGTGTCGATACGCTGCCCCTCGATATAGACGCCGTCCGTGCTTGTCATGCCAACGCGCAGACCCTGACAATCAAGAATATTGGCAATCAGCCTGACGGTAGTCGTTTTACCGTTGGTGCCTGTGACCGCCACTACCGGGATGCGGGCATCATCACCCTTCTTGAACATGTTTGCAATGATCGCCTCTCCCACCGCACGCCCTTTGCCGAAGGAAGGCTGCAAATGCATGCGCAAACCCGGTGCTGCATTGATTTCGATAATGGCGCCTTGTCCCTCCAAAGGTCTGGACACGCTTTCGCAGACAACATCTACTCCACAGATATCAAGGCCAATCATCTGCGCAGCTTCGCCCATACGCGCCGCAAATTCAGAATGAACTTCGTCGGTAACATCTGTCGCCATTCCACCGGTCGAAAGATTCGCATTATTCCTGAGAACCACTCGCGTGCCCGCTGGGGGCACGGATTCCGATGTCAGACCCTGAGTTGCAAGGTGGGCAAGAGCGATTTCATCCAAATGGATTTTTGTAAGCGCGTTGGCATGTCCCTCACCGCGTCGCGGATCACTGTTGATCTGTTCCACCAATTCTCCAACCGTGTGAATCCCATCCCCTGCAACCTGGGGTGGCTCACGTCGTGCTGCGGCGACCAGCCTGTTGCCGATTACCAGCATGCGATAGTCGTGGCCGGGAATGTAGCGCTCAACCATTACTTTTCCAGTGACTTCAACTGCAACGGCATACGCTGCTTCCACCTGTTCGCGGCTCACGAGATTCACGCGGACTCCCCTTCCCTGATTGCCGTCCTGCGGCTTGACGACGACAGGACTGCCGATTTCACAGGTCGCCACCCATGCATCCTCCGCACTTGTAACCGGCCTTCCGGGTGTGACAGGTACGCCGGCAGCATCCAGCAAGAATCGGGTAAGCTCCTTGTCCTGCGCAACCGACTCGGCTACCAGGCTGGTGAGGCAGGTTTCTGCAGCCTGAATACGCCGCTGCCTGCTACCCCAGCCGAATTGCACCATGCTGCCATCAGTCAACCGGTGGAAGGGAATGCCGCGGGCAACCGCTGCCCGCACTACTGAACCGGTGCTCGGCCCCAGGCGTATGTCCTCATAGAGCTCACGCAGATGCTGCAGAGCATCGGCCAGATTGAAAGGGGTATCTGCGATAGCCGCGCTGCACAGAGCTTGTGCAAGATCAAAGGCGAGCCTGCCAACCGCCTCTTCGCTGTATTCCACGACGATCTGATAGATGTCGGCTTCAAGCGTCGGAGCGGTCTTGCTGAAAGCCACCGGACAACCCACCTGTATTTCCAGTCCGAGTGCAGCGCGCTCGAGCGCATGCGCAAGCATTTCCGCTTCAGGGCAAGATGCGGTTCGAAGCAAATCGATTTGCGGGAATCGTGCATACAGGCGATCCAGAAAACCCGGCATGCCGCCCGGCAGGAATTCAGGAGTGTCGCAGGAAACGACTGCCTCTATGGCTGTCTGACGGCTCCACAAATTGGGCCCGCGCAAAGCGCGGAGACGTGATACTTGCATCGGCAGTTCTCCTAGCGTTTCTTATTCAGCGGAGGTTTACTGATTCTTTTTACGCCTTGTTAAACGCGTGAAAGTTTCCAATCCCCGCGCGTATGACGGCCAGGTCGATGCCGAGTGACCATGCGGCGGCTACTGCCGCGAGTACATTTTCGACCTCCAAAACATCCTGCCCGTTACATGTAACCGGAACATCGTTCAATTTACTCAGTAGCAGTTCACCGGACCCGTCAACAAGGAAAATTTCTCCGTTTCGAACCGTTACCGCCCGTTTGCCTTGAACGCCGTTTATACCAGCGGTACCGTGTAAACAATGCTCTTTTATTACCGGAAGATCGGAATCCAGGCTGAAGTAAATAATTTCCCCATTGCACAGCGCAGCCATTTCCACCAGCATCGACTCCCTGGCGTTGAGCACTGCCACACCTGCGGGCACGACTACATCGACTTGGGTACGCAACAGGTCGAAGACCTGTTTGGGGGTTTCGAGATATTTTCCATAATGACGGGTCAACTCCACATTGGTAACGATGCCGACATGACAACCATCGTAGGCCAATCCCTCGCGCAGCATGCTGTCACTGCCGTTTTCAAAAACCGCTGCCTCGATTGACCGGTTCATGAGAATGTTGCGCGCTGTCTTCCAGTTGGCCTGATCACCTTTTTTCACTTGCCTGCGGTCAAGATAGAAGCCGTCGCTGCATGCCAGACCCGTCTGCTTTCCGGATAGCACGAGCAGTTGAGCAATGAGATGAGCCAGATTGGTTGTACCATAACTGCCGGTAATACCTACAATCGGAATGCGGCCGTCCTCGTGGCTCGGGAAGAGATGCTCGACGATTGCTTCACCGACCGGACGCGGGGTACCGATAGCGGGCTTGATGTGCATCAGCAAACCGGGCCCCGCATTGACTTCGACAATGGCTCCGCCCTGTTCTGCAAGCGGCCGCGCGATATCCGTGGCGACAAGATCGATGCCCGCAATATCCAGGCCGACAACACGCGCCGCCAGCGAAGCTGCCGCCGCCGTACTGGGATGCACCTCGTCGGTAACATCGAAAGCATGATTACCGTTACGCTGAATGATGATTTCCTGTCCGGCAAGGGGTATTGAATCCGTGGTGAAACCTTGCCGCAGGAGTTCCATTATCGTTACCCCATCCACACTGACCGGATTCAGCGGATACTCTTCACTTTCCCCCCGGCGGGGATCAGAGTTGATCTGCTGCTGGATCAGTTCGTTTATGGTGGAAATCCCATCGCCTGTAACCGAAACGGAATCACCCCGGCTTGCGGCGACAAGACGGTCCCCGACTACCAGCAGACGGTGTTCCGTACCGGGAACATAACCCTCAACCAGGACACCGCTGCCCTCTTCCAGAGCTACCCTATAAGCGGACTCGATTTCTTCACGCTTGCTCAACTCGATAAAAACACCGCGTCCATGATTTCCGTCACACGGTTTGATCACCACCGGCAGACCGATTTCCTGCGCCGCTTCCCATGCATCCTCAGCGCTGTGAACGATGCGGCCTTCAGGGATGGCGACACCGCACGATTGCAGCAGCACCTTGGTCAGATCCTTATCGCGCGAGATGCTTTCTGCAATTGCGGGAGTGCGGTCCGTTTCGGCTGTCCAGATGCGCTGGCTTCGGATGCCATAACCCAGCTGTACCAGATTGCCTCTGGCAAGAAGGCGAATCGCCGGAATGTTGCGGCTGGCGGCAGCTTCAACAATGCAGGCAGTGGATGGCCCCAGCCACAGCGAATCGACCATACCGCGCAGACGCGCAACAGCGCCTCTCACATCGTAAGGTTCGTTCCCCGGCGAATAATCCATTGCCGCAAGCAGCAATTCCCTTGCTGCTGCGAGAGCATTGCGCGCGATATCCTCATGCCAGGCGCTCACAGCCACCTTGTAGACACCGCGCAAGGATGTTTCGCGCGCCCGACCGAAGCCGCCAGGCATTCCCGCCAGATTTTGCAGTTCAAGCGTAACGTGCTCGAGAATATGGCCAGTCCAGGTACCTTCCTTTAAACGGCGCAGAAATCCGCCCCGCTCTCCATAGCTGCAGCGGTGCTCAATGAGCGAAGGAAGCCAGGAAGACAGGCATTCATAGAAACCAGGGATTGTGTCGGAGGGAAAGTCTTCGAGTTCCCCGATATCGACAATGGCTTCAAGTACGGGACGAACACTCCAGATATTGGGTCCGTTGAGGTGGCGTATTTCAATAAACTTGATATCTCGATTTACCGCTATGTAGTCAGGTGTGGTATCTGCGTAAGCCAGCATAAAGTGAGATTCTCACAAGAAATAAGGTAAGGTTGAACTAACGCGGCTGACTACAATAGGTTTACAACCAGATAAATTAATATGAAAAGCAAATGATTTTCTCACGAGCGTCTCGCTTTCAGTACGGAGTCCCCATCCGCAAGAAATCAAGCATGGATTATGCCAGCTAAAATAATCTTTGCAAAACAGTTATTTGGAGCAGGAAAAGAGCCTATTCTGTCGCCATTTGCCGACAATCGGTTTCCCGGCGAAAATATGCCGTTGATATCACGCAATGTTATATGTCTCCTGTCAGCGACAGGCTTTGCAGAGGGGTGCTGTAAGCACGCAACTGCGAAACAATGCTCCAACTGCAAGTACCGGAATCGCTACCCTGGCTTTGAATCAGAGGAAGCGGTCGAGAACCTTTCGGCTGTGATGATCGAGCGCCGTACGGTCGCGTATCAGGAAATTGATGTTCTGGCTGTCGGTGATCAGCAAAGCGATTGGAGTCAGACGGCGAATGTATTCTTCGCCCTTGAGCACGAACGACGTAGCACCGCGGTCGGTTTCAACCCGCCAGGTGCTGGGGGTGGCAAAACTTGAAACTGCCTCGATGCGTTTGATTTCCGGCATGAACTCCCGGTTGGCAAGATCCGTTTCAACATGCCTGCGCGTCTCATCGGGAAGGTCGCTCAACACCTCGATCCACGCCAGCTCATGGCCATCCGTATCGACCAGCGAGATACCGCGGCAGGGAGCGGTAATGGGAAAAGCCCGTACCGGAACCACACCCTCTCGTACCTCCCCGTTCGCTCCGGTAAACACCAGTCGTCCAAAGGCATTGCGGCTCAGGGAGTAGTATAAGGGCGCTTTTTCCGTCATTCCCGGCCACCTTCAGCCCTTGGCTCCGGGCTCAGCCTGCGCAGATCGTCCTCTGTGTCCACATTACGCACTTGCGCCTGGTAAAGCCGGTAATAATGCCCTTCACGCGCCATGAGTTCATCATGATTGCCTATTTCGATAACGCTTCCGCGGTCAAGCACGATAAGCCGGCTGGCATCGCGCAACGTGGAGAGCCGGTGGGCAATCGCGATGGTAGTCCGACCGCGCACCAGGTTTTCGAGCGCTTTCTGGATCTCTTTCTCGGTGGTCGTATCCACGGAGGATGTCGCTTCATCCAGTATCAGAATACGCGGATCGATTAGCAGTGCCCTTGCAATTGATATGCGCTGCCGCTCTCCGCCCGAGAGCGCCTGCCCCCGTTCGCCGACCAGGGAGTCATAGCCGTGCGGCAGGCGGAGAATAAACTCATGCGCATGCGCGGCTCGTGCGGCGGCAACAATTTCCTCCTGCGTCGCGTTCGGTTTGCCGTAGGCAATATTCTCGGCAATGGTACCGAAAAACAAAAAGGGTTCCTGAAGAACAAGCCCGATATGCTTGCGGTATTCCGCGACCGGGAGTGCGCGTATATCCACCCCATCCAGCAGGATTGCGCCTTCCGTCACATCGTAGAAGCGGCAGATGAGATTGACGAGCGTGCTCTTGCCTGAGCCGCTGTGCCCTACCAGACCCACCATTTCACCCGGTTCGATCGTAATATTGATATCGTGCGTGACCGCGCGGGTACCGTAGCGGAACCCGACATTTCGCAGCTCGATACGCCCGTCTACAGCAGGCAGGTGCACAGGGTGGGCCGGCTCCGGAACGCTGGAAACGTGGTCGAGAATTTCGAAGATGCGCTTGGTGCCGGCAGCGGCCTTTTGCGTAAACGAGACGATGCGGCTCATCGAGTCCAGCCGGACATAGAAACGGCTGATGTAGGTGAGAAAAGCCGCCAGCACGCCTACCGTGATTTCATCTTTTGATACTTGCCAGATACCGAAAACCCACACCACCAGCAAACCGATCTCGGTCAGCAGCACGACCGTTGGCGTAAACATCGACCAGACCTTATTGACCCGGTCATTGACTTCTCGGTTGCGTTCATTGGCGGCGCGAAAGCGGGTTGCCTCCCGCTTCTCCTGTGCAAACGCCTTCACCACCCGCACGCCGGGGATGGTATCGGCAAGCACGCTGGTCAACTCGGCCCAAACGCGATCGACCTTCTCGAACCCGGTCCGCAACTTATCGCGAACCAGATGGATCAACCACGCGATGATCGGCAATGGCGTCAGCGTGACCAGCGCGAGCCACGGCTCGATCGAGACCAGGATAACGGTCGTCATGCCGATCATCAGCACGTCGGTCGCGAAATCGAGCAGGTGCAGCGACAGGAAAATGTTGAGACGATCTGTTTCCGACCCAATGCGCGCCAGGAGATCGCCAGTGCGCTTGCCGCCAAAATAGGCATGTGAGAGTTTGAGAAGATGCTCGAAAGTGGCTGTGCGCAAATCAGCGCCAATGCGCTCGGAAACCAGTGCGAGCACGTAAGTACGCGCCCACCCCAGTCCCCAAGCCAGAATCGCGGCTCCGAGCAGTCCGGTCAGATAAAAGCTGACCAGTTCAACGTCAATCGGCTTGCCGTTCTGATAGGGAATCAGTACGTTGTCCATCAGGGGCATGGTCAGGTACGGAGGCACCATCGCCGCTCCCGTGCTGCCGAGCGTCAGAAGAAAACCGGCAAAAAGCCTCCACTTGTAGGGTCTGGCGAAACGCCACAAGCGTAACAGGGTCCAGGTAGAGGGGGGCGCGTGTACTTGCTTGCGGCACGCTTCGCACTCCTCCTGCCCCGGAGCCAGGGGGATATCCAGTATCCGGTGACACTTGGGGCAGAGAATCTGTACAGGTAAAGGGCGAAACTCCCCTGTCAAGTGATAATGAAGTTGCTCACGGAAATTATCGATCAGCCGGCTGGCCGCAGCATCCCTCCCCAATGTGTAGCGCCAGCGTGCAAGCAGCGCGTTCTCATCGAAGAGTTCAAGGCTGCCGACACCTGCATGATCGCTGCGCACAAGCGTCAGTCCGGATCGGTAGTTCCACTCCTGCCACGTTGCCGACTCCTCCGCTCCCACCTTAACGAGCAGACGTTTATTGGTGACGACTACAAGTCCAGGATCAAAATGCAGTCGGCCATTGAGGTCAGTTTCGAGCCATGCCGCCACCTTTTCTTCCCTGGAAAGCTGGGATTCAACAGCCGCAATCCAGGCAGCCGGCAGAGCAGGCGCCCCTGCGTCTGACAGCATGTCATCGGGAGAAATCGGCGAAAGACCGGATTCCGGCATTACTCTATATAGGGGAATCAATATCAGATATTCAAAAATAGCGAACAGGAGCGGTTCTGTCTCTTCGTTCGCCCCAGTTCGCGACAGGCATCTTTGCCTCGCTTTGAGGCGTCATCGTTCAAGAACAATTCGCAGAGCGAGATTCACATGTACACGAGCACAATGACGCAGCTCCTCCACCCCGAAACCCGAGTATGGTCGGCTGGAGTATCAGATAGTGCTCATTATGCCCTTATCGGGATGCTGTGTCTGAGCATTTACTCCCCGTCCAATATTTATGCCTGGCGCGCTCCTAGCACAGCGCCTACGGTAACCGCCCCCAATCCAGCCAGAGTGAGCAGAGACAAGGGTTCTCCCAGGACAGGCACGGCCGCCAATGCGGATACGACGGGCACGAATGCCATCAGCAGGGCGACCGTTTGCGACCCGAGGCGACGCACGGCGAACGTATAGAGCAGCATCGCGATAAAGACGACCAGCACGCCCTGATATGCTGCCTGAATGATGATTTCGCGAACAGAGGCCTGTGCGAGATTGCTGGGCAGAAATAACAGCCAAACGGGCAGGTAAATTGCCGCGCTGCCCAGGGTGGTCGTTACAGTAGCAGCAAGCGGCGGCATCGGATAGCGCGCAAGCAGCAGCGTGAATATCGCCCATAATGAGGACCCGCAAAGAAATAGCACGTCACCGAGAATCTGCGTGGAAGATACATGTGTTCCGAGTGAGAGCGAGTCAGCGGCGGTCAGCAGGATGCCGACAAAAACAATAAGCAGCGCCATCTGGCGCGCGCCTGTAAATCTTTCGCCGAACCACAGCCACGCAATAATCGCAGTCAGAAAAGGCAGTGTGCCGGGCAACAGAACGGAAGCATGAGCTGCCGGCGCCCAGCGAAAGGCAGCGTATACCACCGCAGCGTAACCGATGCCGCCGAACAGCGAGAACAGGGCTATCACCTTGAGTGGGGGCAGCAGGATTCGCGGCAAAAAAAAGACGGCGATCGAAGCGCCTACTCCGAATCGCAGCAGGGCAATATCCCAGCTTGTCAATGTGCCCATTCCTCCGTATCGGCTGACGAGAATGAAGCCGGTCCAGATGCATATGGAAAAGAAGACCGCTATCCAGCCGCTCCAGGATTTGAGTGCTTCGCTCATGTATTGAAACAGCGCTCGTTATTGTCTGGTTGTTCTTTGTTGCGGCTGTTTCATGAGTACGAGCGGAGCTTCCCTTCCTGGGAAAACAGAACTGCCGGAACCTCCATACGCTCAGGCGCTCCCCTGCTTCGCTTTGTGCACAGCTTTTCTGATGCTTTCAAGTGCTGCTTCAATGATGCTACGGGGAGCACCGATATTCATGCGCATGAAACCGCTGCCTTCTTCGCCAAACAAAGTGCCCGGACTCATGCCGATACCCGCTTCATGCACAAAAAAATGCCTGAGCTGGATATCAGTCATCCCCAATGTGTTCATCAGCTCGTGGCAATCAAACCAGAGCAGATACGTGCCTTCGGGGTCGATGAGGTGGATTTCCGGGAGGTGGATCTCCAGATACTCTGAGACAAAATCACGGGTTTTCTGTAGATAAACCAGCAATTCATCCAGCCAGACTTCACCTTCCCGATAGGCTGCCTCGAAAGCAGCAATGCTGAAAGGATTGGATGCGCTGACATGCAGGATATCGAACGTCCGCGCAAGCTCTTCCCGATGCCTGGAATCCGGCACGACGAGAGCGGAAAGATTCAATCCGAGAATGTTGAATGTCTTGCTGGGGGCGACAGCTGTTATGACACTCGCCTTGCTTCCGGCCCATGCTTTCGCCAGCCGTGAGAGCATATGATGCCTGGCTTCGGGATAAACCAGATCAGCGTGGATTTCGTCGGAAAATACCACGAGGTTGTGTTTATCCGCTATCCGCAGGATGCGTTCGAGCTCCCCCCTGCTCCACACCCTGCCGACGGGATTATGCGGTGAGCATAACAGCAGGACACGCGCGCCTTGCGCGCATTGCTCGAGATGATCGTAATCGATCTCATAATGGCCATTCCGCAACCGCAGCGGATTCTGTACGAGTTGCCTGCCGGTACTGGTGACGGCAGAAAAAAAGGGGAAATATACCGGCGGCTGCACGATAACCGGTTCTCCGGGTTGCGCAAAGGTCATGATGGCGGCATGCAACGACGGAACCACGCCGGGGCACATCATGATCCAGTCTCGCTCGATCTCCCAGCCATGACGACGCCTCAGCCAATCAATCAGCGACTCATACAAACTGTCGGGAAAGACAGTGTACCCATACACCGGATGGGCGGCGCGTCGGGAAAGCGCTTGGGTGACCGCGGCTGGAGCGGCAAAATCCATGTCCGCGACCCATAGGGGAATCACTCCCGCTGCGCCAAACATGCTTTGGCGCTTGTCGTATTTCAGGCTGGCTGTCCCGGTCCGGTCGATTTCCTTATCAAAATCCTGGTTTCCGATAGATGAGCTTCTATTCAAGCAACTCTCTCCCAGATTGTTACTTCCGAGAGCGTATGCTGGAATTTACGGCGTGTTTCGCGAATGACAAATGGAACTTCCGTGGGCCCCTGAATCAGCTTGAAGTGGGTACCCAGAATTTCTTTCAGGCCATCGAGCGTTCCGAAACTTTCACCATCCCGCTTGAAGCCGCCGATCCAGGCTTCCCGCTTGGTATGTTCCTCCAACCAGGTATAGGGAGAGGCAATCAGCAGAATACCGCCGGGATTGAGGCGCGTATGTATGGATGTGAGCAGTTTGGCCGGATCATAAAGGCGGTCTATGAGATTCGCCGCGAGGATCAGGTCATAACCCGTATAGAGCGGCTTGAGATTACAGGCATCGCCCTGATAAAACGCCACCTTATGCCTGACGTTATCGAGGCCCAGTCCACTCAGCGTCCGCTCCCGGTAAAAGACCAGATCACCTTCATCGGCCAGGGTATAGCGCAATACCCCTTGCGACGCCAGCTGAACTCCCTGCCCAATGAAGCGGGCGGAGAAATCGACTCCTGTCACTTCATCGAAATGTCGCGCCAGTTCAAAGGCAGCCCGCCCCGATGCGCAGCCCAGATCGAGCACCTTGCGCGCCGGCTTGTCCCCCATGGCGGCAATAGCGAGCTCGGCCAGCGCTTTCGGAAAATTTGGCACACCGAAATAGGTCTCTCCATAATGAAATTCCGCATATTCGGAGAGCAGCTTGTCGGTTTCGTAGTGCGAGCCATGCTGAATCGCCGGGGCAGCGCCGACCACATAACGAAAACCCGCGTGCTGAAAGAAATGGCGCCGGAACGCGTAACGTGAGTTCTTCAGGGATTCGTTGCCGCAGGAAATCCAGGACCCTCCTTTGATAAGGTTGTGCCTGCCATCGAAAGTCGGGGTTGTGAAATCATCATAGTGGGGATGAACATCAAAGCCGTCGAAAGGATAAATGGGCGTTTCGGTCCACTGCCACACATTCCCGACCACATCGTAAAAATCGCCCTGAGCAAATTCGTTGACAGGGTGGCTGGATGCACCATGATCGAGATGAATGTTGGCTTCGGCTGGTGCGGCAGCCAGAACCTCGGATAATCCCGCCACCTCATAGAGACGGTACCATTCATCCTCTGTCGGGAGGCGATAAGGCTGGTCGCTCACGGACGCTTTCCAGTTACAGAAGGCCTTGGCTTCGTGATAATTCACCTCCACGGGCCAATCCCAGGGCATGGGAACTTCCTTGGTCATCAGACGCAACTCCCATTCGACGCCTCGCCGGATCCAGAAGGTGGGATGCTTCGCGGCAGCATGCTTCAGCCAGGCGCGCCCTTCCTCTTCCCAGTAACTTTCGGCTCCATACCCATTTGCTTCGACAAACTCCAGGAATTCCTGATTGCTCACCAGGTACTTGCCGGCTTCGAAGGCTGTAATGTCCGCAATATGCGTACCGTATTCGTTATCCCATCCGTAGAAAGGATCATCTTTCTTCTTCCCAAGCTGCACGGTGCCTTCCGGTACCTTCACCAACTGATTGTCAGGCGCGGGTCCGGTTTTACGATAGGGCTCCCAGGCAGGATGGGGCACGACGTATTCCAGCGCATGCTGCCGGATAAGGACTGACGAAGTTTCGAGATGAATGCGCTCGTGTTCGATACCCATCATGATCGTCCACCAGGGGCTGTCCCAGCCGATGGGCAGGGTCAGGGGTGTTTCATGAATAAGCTGGTCGATGACTTCCCGCATTCTTCTGCGATAGGCTCGCACCTCTTCGACAGAAGGCCAATCGTAATGCGTCGTATCCAGATCATCCCAGCTCATTTCATCGACACCCACTGCGAACATCGATTCCATTTTTGGGTTGATACGTTCAGTGATCAGACCCGCGAGCAGCAGTTTATTTGTAAAGAAGGTGGCCGTATGGCCGAGGTAGAATATGAGCGGGTGACGCAAAGAAATGGGTTTTTTGAAGTAGGCTGCATCTCCCCGCAACGTTTCGAAGAGTTGCTCGTAACGGTCCAGCGTGGAATGAAAGTATTCGCGTATTTCCTCGCGCTTTGCCGCAGCATTATCACCTGTAAGAACAGGAGTTCGGGAAAAGAGTTGTTTGGGCATTACACGCAACTTGGGGTTTTCGGAAGCAGATTGAACAGCTGTGGTTGTTTTCTTTGCATTCAAATTCATGTTCACCCTCGGTTATGGATATAGCCTCTCAATATAAAATAAACGAAGTGTACACCCGGATACATTGCCTCACTATTGCCAGGAATCATGGATCAGAGAACTCAGCACTGAAAAACATGACAGCACACAGTGAAGAGGAGTTTCTCCTGAATTGCTGACGCTCGGCCGCCTGATGCTTCATACCGCGGTACCGCGTAAAAAGACCTGAGGTTACTTCCTTCAACCCTTCGCACTTCGGGCACTTGGATATTCTGGTTTATTCTGGTGCTTTCGATTGCCCTGGCAAGCCCGAGTTCCACATTTATTTCAGGGAGGGATTATTGGACCAGCAGAGCATCGGGACGTAATTTTAGCTGAACACGCCCGGACTTCCCAAACGACAAGTGAAGGAAGGGAAAAATAGTGGCAGCCATGAACTGCAACTGCCCGGCCTGCAGGAATAGGGTGCGTCCTACACATTTCCATCCCAGGTGACTATGCGCCCGGCGCGAGGCGATATTCGTCCGGGTGATACGACTGAACGTATATTTTATCCCTCGCTCGTTAAGATATTGATTGGCTCCGCTCCACATGCCGATAAATCCTCGGCCCATGCGATATTCAGGAAAAAGGTAGAAATCGAAATCGAAGACCGCTTCGCCGGCGGGTGACACCAGGAAGATGCAGCGAACTTCGTCTTCTATATAGGTATGGGGACAAAACCACATATATCCGATAAATTTTCCCTTTTGAAAAGCGCCAAGGCAGACCGCATTCTGCTCGAAACGGGCCTCCTTTATGTCCGGCCGCGCTGGCATGAGTTCCACTTCCGGATCACCTCGTTTGATCTCGCGAATTTCAAGATTCCTGCTTAATCGCTCTGGAATAAGCGGCTCTTTGTGAATCGGCTGGACCATAATATCGTAGAAATACAGTCGCAGGTGCGGTGAGATATTCGCAAGAAAACGGTCTGAAATATATAACAGACCAGCAAAAAATCCGAATTCCTTGAAAAGTGCAGCAAGTTTTTGAAGCATTTCGTAGTTGTCAGCGAGATAATTTTGGCGGATTTTTATATCGGCGAAACATTGTCGGCTTAATCTTTTGCGAGCTCAAGTGGATGGCGGCAGGATAAATTTATCTTAAATAACGCCGGGAGAACACAGGAAAATGAAGAAAGAATACTGGCTGGAACGCTGGAGGCAGGAAGAAATCGGTTTTCACCAAGGCGAGATCAATCCATATTTGCGCCAGTATTGGCTGAAATTACAGGTTGCGGCCGGAAAACAGGTATTCGTTCCCCTCTGCGGCAAAAGCCGTGACATGATATGGCTTCGCGAGCAGAATCTTTCCGTGCTGGGGGTGGAATTAAGCCCTTTGGCAGTAGAAGCGTTCTTCAAGGAAAACGAATATTCCCCTCGCCATACCGTCGGCGAGAAATTCGATCAGTGGGATGCGGACGGCATCCGCATCCTGTGTGGAGATTTTTTCGACTTGGAAAAAGACGACCTTGCAGAGATGGGGGCAGTGTATGACCGTGCCTCCCTGGTCGCGCTATCCCCGGAAACCCGCCGCGCATACGCAGACCACCTGCTGCGCATCTTGCCGCCCGCAATCCCGATACTGCTCGTTACTTTCGATTATCCCGAGTCCGAAATGTCCGGTCCGCCTTTTGCGGTTTCCGCAGCCGAAGTAGAGGTACTTTATGGAAAACGCGCGGACGTTCGTCTGCTCGCAAAACGCGACGTGCTGGCGGAAAATCCGCGCTTTCAGCAACGAGGCATAAGCCGACTTCAGGAAAGCATCTTCCTGCTCACGACGCTGACGGCATAAACCCCAAGGAATCTGCTGACAGCTTGCCCAGTCGCGAGAAAGTATTCAAAGGCGCCCTATTAATAATGGGACGTATTTTTAACCCAGATTAAACTATGCTTGTAGTGGCTCTATTAAGAAATTCCAATTCTAGGCGAAGATGGCAAATAAACAATCCATGGGCCGTGTTTTCATAAAAGGAAAAAAGATGAGACCATACCTGTTATTCGTCTGTATCTTCTTGAGCGGGTGCGTCGGACTGCCAGCGGCAGTGAGAGACGTACCGGTGGCAAAGGTCGGTTATGGCGAGGTGAGCCAGAACCCGAACAGCTATAAGGATACGTCCGTCCGTTGGGGAGGCATGGTGATTGATGTTGAAAATGAAGAAAACTTCACCCTGGTGCAGGTGCTGTCCTATCCCCTCAATTATTCCGGACGGCCGCAACTGAACAAACAGAGCGAGGGACGTTTCGTGATCAAGAGTTCCGAATTTCTGGATCCCGCCGTTTATGCAAAGGATAAAGAAATCACAGTTGCGGGAACAATCGAAGGTGATATCGAGCGTACGATAGGAAAAAAACACGTACGTCTGCCTCTGCTTTCTTCCAAAGGCATTTATTTATGGCCGGCGTACCAATATCAGCCTTACACTTATTATGGTGGCCCCGGCTACGGCTTCAGTCCATACTTCGGGTATGGGTATTATTATGGCGGACCCTATTGGGGAGGATTCTACCACCCCTACTGGTGGTATTAGAAACCCCTTGATAAGTCCTCCTTGAGCATTCTCGGTAAAGTCGGGATAATCATCGCCCGGGTGCAGCATGCGCCGCCCTACCTGGCACGGCTTGCATGCCTTGTGGAACCGTTGTGATCTGTTCCGCCTTTTTTGAGAAAGCGATTTGAGCATCAGTCGAAACCGCGGCGTTTTTCTTTATCCTTTCGCGGCAAACCCACAGGACCGGTAAATTCACAAGGGCGCAGATGCCATGGTCCGGAATACCGGCATCGTGCGCCCTTTGTCCTGAGCGGACACTTCAATAAAATTTCATGCGCAAACTTCTGATTGTCTCGGCTGGATTGCTATTGATTTTTTCCCTGATCCTGGTCGTCATAATCTCGCTCGCCATTGAAGATCGCCCACGCGTCAACCGTCAGGTCGTCCTGACTCCGGATCACATAGAACGCGCAAAGCGCATTGTGGATAAGCACCGTTACTGGGTACGTCCGGGAATGTTCGCTGCCGCAAGGATAATGCCGGCAGATGCGGATCTGGCCGTAAATTACCTGGCGCGCAGGCTCCTGAAAGGCAGCGCTCACCTCACCCTTGCCCATCGAAGCGCAGTGATTCGCCTCAGCATTCCTCTTTCCGAGACTCCACTCAGGCGCTACCCGGATAGGTATCTCAACATTCAAGCATCTTTAGTCGAGACCGATCACCTGCCACAGCTCAGATCGATCCAGATCGGCAAACTTTCGTTGCCCGACGCGCTTGCGGACATGCTCATGCCCCGGATACTGGAATGGCTAAGAGAGAGCCCGGAATATAAGGACAGTTTGGACTCGCTTCGGATGGTAAAGGTTTCCCCGGATGAATTGACCATTGTTTATCGTTGGCGCGGCGGCCTCTCCCACGGCATGAAGGCCTCGATCATAGGCGAAGAGGAGCGCGAACGTTTGCTTCGTTATCAACGTCTGCTGGTGGAAAGCAGCAGAACTGGCGAGAAAGAATTATCGCTGTCGGACGTGCTTTCACCGCTCATGCGCGCAGCGGCCGGACAATCGACGGAGGCCGACCCGCGTGCTGAAAACCGCGCCCTTATTCTGGTGGCTACGGCACATGTGCTGGGCGTTTCACTGAAGCGGATTCTTCCAGGAAAAACAACCTGGCCCCGAGCCCAGCCTCAGGTTGTAACACTGGATGGTCGTGATGATTTTGCCAAGCACTTCATGGTTTCCGCCGCTATCGCTGCCTATGCCGATACCGCACTCGCGGATGCAATCGGGTTGTACAAGGAATTCGAGGACTCCCGCCATGGCAGCGGCTTCTCCTTTAACGATCTTGCTGCAGATCACGCAGGCACAAAATTTGGAGAAAAGGCGGTAGCAAGCGAGACATCAGCCCAGCAACTTCAGTATCGCGTCCTTTCCGGCATTGGGGACACGGATTTGATGCCCTCCTGGTCCGATCTGCCGGAATTCATGCCGGAGGCCGAGTTCAAAAAACGCTTTGGGGGAATCGGAGCGCCCGCCTATGAGGAAATGATGCGGACTATCGAACAACGGGTAGCGGATCTGGGCGTGTTGCAATAAACGTTTTCTCGACTCACCGAACGGCTCCATCGGGAGCATCGATACCCTTCAGCGATACTCTTAACGGCCGGCCCGCTTACACTTCCGTCGAAGGCAGCGATCGAACTTAGTTCAAGCTGCGAGCGCCTTCTGACAGGTTTCCCCAGGTTATGAAAGGCAGTGCATGAAAATACTGACATGCTCCGGTCGGCAATATCCGGTTTTTTGCCGCCCGGAGTGCTCAGGAAAAAATGCTTATAGTCTGTCGAGGAACGATGAGATTGCTGGCCAGTTCCACGCATCGATCTCGCGGTCTCCAACGGGTTCAGGCAGTTTGGAGGGGAGCCTGTCGGAATCTCCGTGAATAAGCAGTACAGGCATTCTCGCATCGTAGGCGCAGCGCAGTTCCCATTGCTGGCCGTCGGCTCTGACATAGTTTTTGGTAATCAGGCCAATCACGCCATCACATCCCTTCACCGTCTCCCGGCACTCGTCTTTCCAGGAAGGCTCCCAGGACTGCTTGACGGGCATCTCCTCAAAGGAAAATTTTGTTTGCTCCTTCAATTGCTCCAGAAGCTGATCGTGCGCACTTCTGTCCTTGAGTGCAAAACTGATAAAAATCTTGTTTGTTTTTTCAGCCATCAATTACCCCCTCCTCATTTGTTATTAGCGTGGAATCCCAAGCCCCAATCATCCTCTCCGCCAGCAGCAGGCCTCTCCCTTGATCGTTCAAATATCTCACGCTCCTGAACCGCGCCTTGCGGTTACCTGTATCTCGATACGCATACGCGGATCCGAGAGGCCGGCAGCCAACATCATTGCCGCTGGCCTTACATCCCCGAGATATTTCCGGAATATGGGCCAGCACTTGGGGAAGTCAGCAGCATCAGGCAATATATAGGTGACGCGCACAACATCTCTCATGCTTGCCCCAGCTTCATCCAGAGCAGCACCGATATTTCTGAAACATTGCTCAGCCTGCTCAAGAAGATCGTCCGAAATTGTCATTTTGCTGTAGTCAAAACCTGTCGTGCCTGAGACGAAGACCCAGTCACCCTCAACCACAGCCCTGGAGTAACCGATCTCCTGTTCGAACGTTGATCCTGAACTGATCAATCTGCGTATCATCTGAGCTTCCTGTTCTTTATGGTCAGCGCGGACAAACCTCCCACCGCCTTTCCGGATGTACCTGATCGTGTTCCTCAGTGAGAGAAACACTGATTCTTGTCGGATACGACCGTGCATGCATATTTCATTTGCTGCACCTGGCCGGCACGATTGAATATGTATTCGGCCCGCAGCGCTTTGAATTGAGCATCTGTAAACGAAATCGAGTCAGCTACGTAACGTTCTTCATTCCAGAATCTGACTCTGCAGAAATCGGGTTCCGATCTGCATATCTTGCTGAGTGCAGCGCCGTAAACCGCCTTATCCATATCCCGCTTGCCATCGATCAGGACCATATGGATATAATTTTTTGAGTTGCCAAGCTGAATCGAGCGCACAAGGCGCCAACCGTCTCCATGAGGCAGCTCCGGGGATGAAGCCGATTGTGATTGCGATTGCGACTGTGATTCCGGCTGCTGCAATGAGAAGGCAGAGACGGACCATGACAGAATAATAATAGAGAATGCCATCGCTATTACTCTCTTGTCGTTTACTCTCTTGTTCATGATACTCCTTTACGGAATTTCTCCGCACTGGTCAAAATCGGCAATAAAAAAGACGTGCCTTTCCCCCTCTCAGGGGAGGAATCGTGACTCGCCCTATTCTCAACCTGCCCTGTTCCCCTGTCTCTGGAACAAATAGCTCTAGCTCAAGAACCCTCAAGGGGCTAAATCCAATTCATTTTATCAACAAAGAAAGTGGTCAACAAGAAAATACCAGCTACGGAAAAGCCATGTTCCGGCGTTGCGGTGGGTAGAAATAATCCAGGAGCTTCGGCGTTACAAGTTTAAACAGGTTTGATCACCTGTCAGAAATCTTTACATTCTTCCCATATTTCTTCCATCAAACGTCTGTTCGACCTTTGAAATCCGCGAATTACGTCCTGGCGTGAATATTGCTTACATTATAGGGTGAATGGATATCTCCCGTAACTTCAATTGAATATTCCAGATGAACCTGTCGCCCTCTTTTTCTATGGAACACGTGGAGCGATATCGCCATATCATCCAGGAAGGGCTGGAAGTAAGCTGTCACTATGATCTATTGCTGTGGTTGCAAGGTGAGATGCAACACTACCTGCCTCACGAGATCATGCTCGCTGCATGGGGAGATTTCGATGCAGATGCTGTGTGTCATGACGTTGTCTCTGCCTTGCTCGAAGTGAGGAGCGAAAACTCGGATGCAAGGACGCTGCTGCCCTTACTCCAGGGACTGTTCCGCCGCTGGGTTCAACTTGGCAAGGCTCCTTACGCTCTTGGTAGCGGCGAATATGGTTTTCTGATGGAAGAACGCGTCCTGCAATGTCCTCTGGGAGGGGCGCTGCAAGGTATGCATTCCATGTTGATACATGGCATCAGCGACAAACGCGGACAGCATGATTGTCTGTACGTGATGTTCAGTTCGAGCAGGAATATCTCCCCTTCCTCGAAGGACGTCATCGGAATACTGCTTCCATACATCGACGCGGCATTCGGCCGCATCGATCCACCGCTCCGGAACAACCGACGTGCCCTGGTTCCGTTAAATCCGGAGGAGTATGGATTCAGCCCTCGCGAAATCGCGATAATGGAGTGGACCCGGATGGGTAAAACGATTTCTGAAACGGCTGCGATACTGGAGGTCAGCACTTTTACGGTAAAAAACTGCCTGCTGGATCTATTCCAGAAACTGCATGCTGCCGATCGTTCTCAAGTGATGCCGACAGCAGAGAAAACATCGCCGAACAACAGATAAGCTTTCACAATTGACGACACGGCGCGCATTGGAACTGGTCTTTATTCTTTAAAAACGACAGCATGACCGCCCTTTTATTGGGGAAGCGCCTTTGCCATGGGCCGAAACTGCAAGTGATAGAACATGTTGAGATAACGCACGGTTTCTTCGTGCTCCAGCTTACTGACGAACTTCCAGAAGCCGTAAATACGCGATAACGTCATCATTCTTTCGGCATAGAGACGCCAGGTATAGCGCGCTTCGACCCTCTGCAAGGCCCTCTGGGAAACCTTGTCCCAAAAACCCGGATCGGCTGCCGCTCGCGCAAAAAAATCCGTCATGGCGGAAGCGGCCGCCGATCCATTGTTGGGATCGAAATGGTAGCCCGAAACCCCATGTTGAATGATTTCGCGCGGGCCGCCATAGCAGGTGGCGAATACAGGCAGGCCGGAGGCCATGGCCTCGATAATGGTCAGCCCGAATGCCTCGAATCGCGCCGGCTGAACAAAAATGCCGCGACGATCCGCCACGTGCCGGTACAACTCACCGGCAAGATTTTTTTCCAGTCGGGTGCCAAGCCAACGCATGCGTCCCTCCAGTTTGTACTCGTTCATGAGCGCATGCATGTGCTCGATCTCGGCACGCTCCTCGCCATCACTGGAGGCTGCTGGATCGATATGCCCGCCGATTACCAGAAGGTTGGCTGCGTCCGATAAGGGCTGACACTGCCCGAACCACGCGGCAAGGCCGGTAAGATTCTTCACCATGTCCAGGCGAGCCATTGTAAAAATCAGAGGTTTCGCAGGATCAGCGAAGTAGCCGCGGTAGGGCACGCCCGGATCATCCCCGTACAAAAGACGCTCGATGTCCGGAACCAGGGCATCCAGGCGCCGCTCGCGGTCGAGATAAGAGAAATAGACTTCCGCATCCGCGCCCGGCGAAACAATGTTGAACTTGGGATCGAAAAGGTCAATGCCGTTCACCACCCGGTATAAGCCCGGCATCGTATAGTTCTGGTACGTTTCATATTGGCCTACTGTCTGCTCAGTACCGGCAATTTCCTGAAAGGTGCTGGTGATGATGAAATCGGCGCTGTTCATCGCGATGAGATCGGCGGTATATTGGCAGTTGAAGTGATACTGAGCTTCGTTCTCCCGCCAATACAACGCCGAGTGCAGGTACTTGCTCTGCTCCAGCGCATGCGCAATATTGCACTGGGTTACGCCGATCCGTTTGGAAATCAGCGAGGCGACAAGATTTCCGTCGGAATAGTTGCCTATGATCAGGTCGGGACTACCGCTGAGTTGGGCCAGTGCTTCGCGTTCAATGTCATGCGCAAAATTTTCCAGGTATGGCCATATCTCGAACCGGGAAATCCAATGGCGAACGATTTCACCGCTCGCTTTGCGAAATGGCACCCGCACGATCCACGAATTCTGGGTACCGTGAATTTTTTCCAGAGGCTGGTGGCAGAGTGTATCGCCCGCGTCGGGGATGAGGCGCGTGCCGATCAGGATTTTTGGCGGCGCATCTATTCCCTGCAATATCAGACGCTCGCTCATATCCCGTTCCAGGGCCCGCACCTGATCGAGGATGTATACCACTTGCCCGCCTGTATCCGGCAATCCCAACACGTTATCCTGGCCGAAGTAGCCATGGGGAGACAGAATCAGCAGTTTCGAGATCATCGGAATGCGGGCGAGGAAGTTCTCCAGGATCTGTGGAGAGGGGGCTTCCAGAATATCCACCAGCAAACTCATCGTCTCGCTCACACGGCCCACGCAATTTCCCCAGCCAGGCGCAAACCCGATACCCCCCAGCGGTTCGGCAACATCCTTCCACTCGGTATCGTCGGGATACTTCTCAAGCATACTCAAAGCCCTGCGCAGTCCGGAACGCAGCGCCGGTACATCGGTGAAGTTGCTGCCCAGCATCAACTGCTTCCCATCCATGGAATGTACTGTCAGGAAATGCAGCAGCTTGTCCGACCCCAATCCCAGTTGCCCAAACAGACCCCCGGCAAGCTGCTTGTTGAGGAAAATCACACCCTGTCCTATAGACCGGATTTCCTTGAGCTTTGGAGAACTGCGATTAAAAGGCGCAAAATCAATTTCCAGCACGGGCTCATTCGCTCCCTCCGGATTTACCAGCAGTTCCTTGAAAGCGAGATATTCCGACACGGTGACAGGCTCGGGGATCAGCCGATCCAGATGCAGGCGCGCGTACCACCAGCACCCCGCGTCCTCGCGGGCCGCCATATAGACCATTGGCGGCCGGCACACCGCTTCCTGCAAAATGTCTACGATCTCCTGCACCTGCGAGTCAGCAAGCAGATGCGCATGATCCGCGCTCAACGCATCAAAAACCGCTCCCAGATCGGAATGAAGCAGAAGCGGCCTTTCCAGTTCGAACCACCTGCGCAGAAGCGTATACATATCACCGCGATGATCGACAGCCCAGGCTTCAAATTTGTCCAGCATTTGCAGTCTCCATGATGGAAGTACCAAATTCATAATGCGCCATACCCTCTGCAATGCCGTCGGCATATGCGGACCGGGCAAAATAGATCTGCTCATTCCCTTTCAGGCTTGCGAGTTCGGAACTATGGTTGGCGACTATAACGCCGAGGGTGTCACCGATCAGCATTTCATGATCATTGCCGGAATCCCCCGCAACCAGAAACGCGCGTAGCGGCAGTCCCCACTTATAGGCAAGATAACGTATTGCCCGCCCTTTGGACGCCCTCAGCGGCAACACGTCGAGATAAGTCTGTCGTGAGTAGATCAGGTGTGCTGACAGATTCTGCTCACGCAACAATGTGCGGATTTTGGCTACTGGCGGCATTTTTTCCGGATCCACGTTGTAGCTGAGCTTGAATTCGCGCTGGTTTTCGCCCGCCTGCAGCTTGAGTCCCGGCACTTTCCGCAATACGTTTTCAATGGCATCACGACGCCATAGATACTTGATCAGGTTTTGCCACCCGATATCCGGACGAAGTTCGGGACCATAATAGATTTCGCTGCCCACCGCGGTGATCAGCACATCGGGCAAGGGTACGCCCCATTCCTTCAATATTTTCACAGCGCTTTCCAGCGTGCGGCCAGTGGCGACACCAAAGCCCAGGTTGGGTGGCGTCGCCCGCAGGATAGCAAGAAGGCGACGCAGGGCAGCACGGTCGCCGAGGAGCGTATTGTCTATATCCGTGATGAGCATATGCGATATCAAAGGCAGCGGGCGCGGTTGCCTTTGATATATCGCCAGGTTCCGGCGGATGCGCTTACGCTCCTGATACAGCAGACGCGACAGAACGTGCAGATATCTCCTGACATGCGCCTCCCACGTGTAGTGGCTTTTTACCCCTGAAACGCCGTTCCGCGCCCAGCGCCGCCAGCGCATAGGGTCAGCAAGCGCATACTCGATCGCTTCGGCAATCGCACCGGTGTCCGATGGATTTACCAGTATCCCGTTTTTGCAGTTCGCCACGATATCGCGCGGTCCTCCATCTTCTGTCGCGACAATGGGAAGCCCACTGGCGGCGGCTTCGATCAGTGTAAGGCCGAAGGGTTCGGTAAGCGCCGGATTGATGAACACGCCGCGCCGCTGGGCTGCGAGACGGTAGAAACCGGCGATGTCGGAAGGCTTGTGGTGTTTGGGCAGCGCCACCTTGCCCCATAAATCGTAGCGGTCGATATCCAGCAGCAGATCGGTCATCACTTCGTTCTGGGCAGCATCCAGTTGACGGATGTCATCCCGGTTGCCCGCCACGATGGCGAGATTGGCCTGTTCATGCAGTTTGGGCGAATTGCCGAAGGCGGCGACCAGCGCCCCCAGATTTTTTCGAATTTCAGGACGGCAAATGGTCAATACCAGGGGCTTGCGCGGGTGCGCGAGAAAGCGATCGATGAGATCCGCGGTCTCCACTTCCACTGGTTTTTGACGGCTGGGAGGAGAAAAACGCGATATATCAGTTCCCGGCGGAATGACAACCGCGCGTTCCGGGCGATAGTTGGTGTACAACCCGTATTGCTCGACGCTTTCCTGAGGCGTGCTGGTTATGACCAGGCTAGCATGTTGCAGTACGGCTTCCTCTGTGGCTATTCGCCGGTAGAAGCTGAATTGGCGCTCCAGTGCCTGCGGCTTCCGGCCTTGTGCCAGCAGGCGTTGTTGCTTGCTGCGTCCCAGGGAGTGCCCGGTATGAATCTGAGGGATGCCCAATAGTTGGGAAAGCTGCATGCCGACATAACCGGCATCGGCATAGTGGCTGTGGATAACATCCGGCAAGCGCTTCTGCCCGCGGAGAAAAAGCAGTGCGCGATCCACCAGTTGATCCAGATAGGGCCAGAGGCTTTCCTTGCGCAGATAGCGGCGGGGACCGCACTGAAGGCGGATAATGCGCGCGTTGTTGCCCAGCGTTTCCTCAAGACGGGCATAATCCGCGGAAACCGAAGGATCTTCTATCCTTCGCGTGAGCAGATCCACTTTGCCGACCTGGGGCTGACGCGCGAGTGCTCGCGCCAACTCCACTACATACAGCACTTGGCCGCCGGTATCCGCATCGCACCCCAACTCCATGTCGTTTCCCCGAATCAGCCCGTGCAGGCTCAGCATCAGTATGTATAACTCTTTCATCCGTCTCCTAACCGTCCACTGGCCACTGTCTAATGAACGGTTCGTAAAAATCATCGTGTTCGGGAATAGCCCCCCGTATTCCGCAAATTGCACTGGCAAATTGCTGTGCCTGCTTCAAGATGACGGGCATACCCCATCTCTGCAACAAGCCGAATATGAAGACCGCAGAGAACGCATCACCCGCTCCCACCGTGTCGACAACATCCGCTGCCTTGTCCGGCGCGATCGATATTTTTTCTCCCGCTCGCTCCAGCCACCAGGCACCGGCTCCGCCGCAAGTAATGAGCATCCCGCGCAACTGATATCGCTCAATCAGCGCTCTGGCCTGAGCCTCGGCAACAGGCTCATCTATATTCAACAGTTGAGCGATGCGATCCAGTTCATCGTCGTTCGCCTTAACGATATCAGCATGCTGCAGCGACCAGTGCAGTCGTTCGCCATAAATCCAGGGATCGCGCAGATTGACATCAAAAAAACGTTGGCCGCTGGTTGCGCGCAACATATGGCGCAGGGCGCGATGCGAATCGGCGCGCTGAGCCAGCGTTCCGAAATAGACCATTTCCGGGTTTGCCGCAAGCGCGGCTACCCGTGCCAGACGTGGATGAATATGATCGTAGGCCTGGTTAGGGACAATATCGAACCGATGCCCTTCCGCTCCCAGATGGACCGCTACCACGCCCGTAGGGTAAACCGAGTCAAGCTGTACACCATGCGTGCTCAATCCGGCCCTCTCCATCGCCTGCAACAGACGCGCACCCTCCGCATCCTGGCCTATCCGGCTCACGAGAACAGGTGCACAGCCAAAAGCGCGCAAATGGCGGGCAACATTGAGAGGTGCGCCACCGAGCACATCCCCGCCGGGGAACCGGTCTATCAGTGTTTCGCCAAAAAGGAGTACCGAGTGGTGGACGTCGATCATCATGATAACTTGAAAAAATCGGTCGCGAATCTCCGGGTTCGCCGACGCACATGAACGGGTCTTCCTTATACTTCCGTGTGAAGCCATGGGAAAAGAGGGATATTGCCTGCTATACAAGCACCTCCAGCAACACCTGCACAAAGCTTTTTAAAGCAGCTTTTTTAAAGCGGTGCATATGGCCGATTCAGAAGCTTATTGCCTGCTGCGCTGCCGCTCCCGAAGCGCCTCCCTGCGGATAAAGGAAGAAAGGAAGCATCAGGAGAAAATTCAGGGGAAAATGAGAACACTCCGCTCTTATCTGTCATGATTACCGCTTCTCTTGCCTCTTTTCCATCCGCCTGTGAAAGCAGGAATAACAACAGGAAAAACCAACAATACCATCAGCTACGGAAAGGGTTTCTGTACGATAGCAGACATACTGCGAGAAGAAAGTCTGCCAGCTTCCGGGCAAGTTTTTCGAAAGATTTCTAGAACTTGTACCCGCGATGCAGTGCTACCGCATTTGCGGCAAGATTGAAATATTCCACGCGCTCGAATCCGGCTTTCTGCATCAATTGCTTCAACTCCTCCTGCCCGGGATGCACGCGGATGGATTCAGCGAGATATCGGTAGCTGTCCGGGTCCTTTGCGACGAAACCACCCATCGCGGGAAGTACTTTGAACGAGTAGAGGTCGTAGAGCCGTTGCAGAGGTTTCCATATCCTGGAAAATTCAAGCACGATAACGCAGCCACCGGGGCGTAATACGCGCAGCATTTCTTTCAGCGCAACATCCTTGTGCGTCATGTTCCTCAGACCAAAAGCAACGCTTACGCAATCGAAGTAATTGGTGGGGAATGGCAGCTTTTCCGCATCGCACTGTGCAACCGGCACGGCAGTACCTTCATCCAGCAAACGATCGCGGCCAATGGTCAGCATGGAATTGTTGATATCGGTCAGCCAGACCTCTCCCCTGCTCCCCACCTGCTCAAGTAAGAGCGAACTCAGATCCGCCGTTCCCCCGGCAATATCCAGTACACGGTCACCTGTCCGGACTCCGCTCACCTCAACTGCAAATCGCTTCCACAGCCTATGCATGCCCCCAGACATCAGGTCATTCATCAGGTTGTAACGTTCCGCAACAGAATCAAACACACCTGCTACCTCGCGTGCTTTCTCCGTTTCCGACACGGTCTTAAAGCCAAAATGGGTAGTTCTCGTCATCGATGTTCAACTTAAATAAAGGGTAGAGGGAGAAGAAGCCTTGTTCCGGATAGTCTCAGCTTTTTGCCGCCGATTCCAGGTTTGAGCCCGGTAAATGCCCGGCCGGTTCCCGGCTGGCTCCCGCTTCTTCGATTCGACGCAGGTAACGCTGCCACATTTCATCCTGGTGCAGGCCATACTCGTAGAGCAGATCCCAGGAATAAAGCCCGGTATTATGGCCATCAGAAAAAGTCAGCTGGATCGCATAGTTGCCTACCGGATCGATACGATTGATATTCACCTCTTTCTTGCCGGTCTGCAGCACTTCCTGGCCGGGGCTATGACCTCGCACCTCCGCCGAGGGCGAATACACCCGCAGGAACTCGCTGGTGGACTGGAACGTCTTTCCATCACTGAAAGTGATTTCCAGCAATCGTGATTTTCGGTGCAGCTTGATTTCGACGGGAACAGGCGTGTTTTTACTCAAGCCAGCCATTGCCTTTCTCCAGTTTGATCCCGGTTGGGAATGGGGAATGATAAACCAGTAGGGGCAAAACTAAAACCTTGGCGGCAAACTGGATGTGATTTCCGGCAAAATCGGGTACCGCAAAGATTGCGATACGAAAATGCAGATCCCAGCCAGAAGAACCAAGGGCAAAAGAGAGGTATCCGGAAACATGCCAACAAGATTCCGCCGACTCCCGGGCCTTTACGAGAACCAGCCTATCCGCGTTCACCTTTGCCCCTCACGCGCTGAGGATCAATGCAAATTATCTGCTGATAAAATCATATATAGCATACGCAATTCTCACTGCTCCTCGTCGCTGTCAGGGCTACCTTTCCCGCTCACCTCGCAACTGAACAGAGTGCAACATTATTCCATTGCGCAATTCAAAGCGCTGATGGCGCAGACTGCCCGATCACGGAAAAGCGGGCTGTTTCGGTTCGGTTCCTTCAATCTCTACAGTCGGCAAATGATTTTTTATGCGCGCCTCGATCTCCTCGACACGAGCTTTTGGCACATCAGCCAGTACGAGCAATTGACCTGCTTCGATCGCCTGTTCAAATTGCTTTATTCTCGAGCTTGCCGCACTCACACCAATCAGGCTTCCCGCCCAGGCGCCGACACCTGCTCCTGCAAGCGCACTTCCCAGCACAATACCGCCCGCAATTACCGTGGATGCTGGCGGCAGAACGACCGCAACCAGTCCGGCCAGAGCACCGGCGGTACCGCCTACCGCCAGCCCCCGTTCCACCGCGGGAATGAAGTCAGTCTTCTGCAACAGGCTGGCCTCGGGCAGATCCTCAAGCTCGGTACCGCGCTTGGCCACCACATGAATGTGTTTTTCCTCTATTCGGGATAGAAGCAACTCATCGACAATGCGTTTGGTCGTCGAAATGTCGGGAACCAGAAAGTATATTCTTCGCATCATGATCTCCTGATAGTGGTTAACAAGGCAAATCACCAGCGTGCAGAATATTCAAAATATTCAAAACCGGCTGTTCCAGCATAGGACAGGTCAACCGAAAAA
The DNA here is from genome assembly GCF_055385915.1 of Nitrosospira sp. TNL300. NCBI lineage: Bacteria > Pseudomonadati > Pseudomonadota > Betaproteobacteria > Nitrosomonadales > Nitrosomonadaceae > Nitrosospira > Nitrosospira sp. TNL300. The sequence goes on from NZ_AP041005.1 coordinate 2,584,511, forward strand.
GCAAACCAACGCGCCCGTGGAGGGATCAGAAAATGATGGATACTGATTTACCCGTGCCGCATTTGTAAGTCGCCCGCATCCTCCTGCATACTAATGCGAGATCGTGCAAAAATAAGGAGCATACGTTACATGGATACGATAAAAACCCGCGCGGCAGTGGCGTGGAACCCAGGCCAGCCTTTGAAGATCGAGGAAGTGGACTTGATGCCGCCAAGGAAAGGCGAGGTGCTGGTGCGCATAGTCGCTACGGGAGTCTGTCATACAGACGCATATACTTTGTCCGGGAAAGACCCCGAAGGCAAATTTCCGGCTATTCTGGGGCATGAAGGCGGCGGCATCGTCGAGGCGGTCGGCGAGGAGGTGACCAGCGTGGCGGCAGGCGATCACGTCATCCCGCTGTATACCCCCGAATGCCGCCAGTGCAAGTTCTGCAGATCGGGGAAAACCAACCTGTGCCAGGCGATAAGGGCAACCCAGGGACAGGGGTTGATGCCGGATGGCACTACCCGTTTTTCAAAGGATGGAAAACCCATTTATCATTACATGGGTACTTCGACTTTTTCCGAATATACGGTAATCCCTGAAATTGCCCTGGCCAGGATCAGCAAGGAAGCACCGCTGGAAAAGGTCTGCCTGCTCGGCTGCGGCGTTACGACCGGCTTGGGTGCGGTGACCAACACTGCAAAGGTAAAGGCAGGCGATACGGTAGCGGTATTCGGCCTGGGTGGCATAGGGCTGGCCGCGATAATCGGTGCTGCGATGGCCAAAGCTGGACGCATCCTCGCTATCGACATCAATCCGGACAAATTTCAAATTGCGCGTCAACTGGGCGCTACTGATGTAGTGAATCCCAAAGACCACGACAAACCCATCCAGGAGGTGATCATCGAGATGACCGATGGCGGCGTGGATTTTTCCTTCGAATGCATCGGCAATGTAAAGGTCATGCGGTCGGCATTGGAATGCTGTCATAAGGGCTGGGGGGAATCGGTGATTATCGGCGTTGCCGGCGCGGGAGAAGAAATCTGCACCCGTCCCTTCCAGCTCGTTACCGGGCGCGTATGGCGCGGATCTGCTTTTGGTGGCGTAAAAGGCCGCTCCGAGTTGCCGGGTTATGTGCAGCGCTATCTCGATGGAGAATTCGAGCTGGACATCTTCATTACCCACACGATGGGATTGGAGGATATCAACAAGGCATTCGACCTCATGCATGAGGGCAAGTCCATCCGCACGGTGATACGTTTCGACAAATGATTTGTGCAGTTTCCGTTAACCGCAAAGGTTTGTACCCATGAATCAGAATCCAGAGGAGTTGCAGCTTCTCTCATCGCATCGTTCGTTCGACGGATGGCAAAAACGCTACAGGCATTTTTCGCCATCGCTGAACTGCGAAATGAATTTTTCCATCTATCTTCCACCGGCGACAGACCAGGGCGAAAAAGTGCCTGCTGTCTATTGGCTATCTGGCTTGACCTGCACGGATGAGAATTTCACGATTAAAGCCGGGGCGCAGCGGGCGGCAGCAGAATCTGGCATCGCGTTGATCATGCCAGACACCAGTCCGCGAGGAGAAAAGGTGGCGAGAGCAATCGATCATGCCTACGATCTGGGCCTGGGCGCGGGTTTCTACGTGAATGCCACGCAAGAGCCCTGGAGCCGGCATTACCGGATGTATGACTATATCGTCGATGAGTTGCCGCCCCTGATGGAGAAACACTTTCCTCTCGCTGATCGGCGCTCGCTCAGCGGTCATTCAATGGGAGGACATGGCGCTCTGATGATCGCCTTGCGCAATCCGCAGCGCTATCGATCAGTATCCGCCTTCGCACCTATCGTGAATCCTACCACCAGTCCGTGGGGTATGAAGGCCTTCAGTCACTACCTGGGAGATGACGTCAAGAACTGGTGGAACTATGACGCCTCTTTGCTTATAGAATCTGCCCGCCCCTCGGAGTATCTGCCCATGTTGATCGATCAGGGCTCTGCCGATGAGTTTCTGGCCGAGCAACTGAAAATCGAACGTTTTATCGCCGCATGTAATACGGCGAATTACCCTGTACGAATCAACATGCGTGAAGGTTACGATCACAGCTATTTCTTTATCAGCACATTTATCGGAGAGCACCTGCGTTTTCACGCAGACGCCCTCAAGAATTCTTGAACAGATTCCCTGAACCTGTAAACGGGATATTCCCATCCCCCAACCCCTGCGATAAACGGTGCGACAATTTGCCACATTCCCAGAGGGGTAAAAATCCATTATTCTGCTTGTGACTTCTCCTTGAAGTTGCCAGTAGTACCGCGTTTGTTTTACGCATTATTTTCCTTCTACATTTGGGCTCGGCGCACATCGCCCCACGATGTCACGAGCCCTTTTCTTTTTCTGATCGAGTTTTTCCTGTTGCTGGTGGAAGTACTTTGAGTTTGGGGAAGCACTTTGAGTTTGGGAAGGGGGAGTCGGGGCAAAATTTACCCATGATAAAATAGGTTATCATGGGTAAAAATAATAAGAGGGGAGAGGCAATTTTCTTCGGAAACAAGATTGGAGGTGATTATCACCCGCCATGGCAAAGCCGTGGCCTGGTTAATTCCGAATACTCCTCTTCATGATTCCAGTAAGGCGGCGGCAGCTGCCAGGCGCATCCGTAGCCGAGCAGTTGCCCTAAAGCACGGCGGTGCTTTTGACTGGCAGGAATGCCTCCATCTGCCTGCTTCAGAAATCCAATAATTTGCTCATCCGTAAATCGCTTCTTCACGTCCATTCTCCTCTCGAAAAACGAACTTTACTAGATTCCAAATGGCACGTTTTATGGGGAGCACATCACTTTAGACCGGTACTGATTCCGGGGTAGGGTCAACGTCAACAGACCCTAGAACGCCCATGGCACTACTATCGGGGGCACATCAAATCTATCCTGATTGGAACAGTTGGAACGCCGATCGACGCATGAGCCATGCCCAGGAATTGTTTGGATGGGAAAGGGAGCTGGTTTGGAGATAATCTGCGCAAAAAGCGCTCGAAAATGATAGAGGATTGGCGTACGTTGCCCGAGCCGCGTCTAACCCCAGATACGCTCACTAGCTCATGATTTCCATGCTAGGTAAGCTTAGGATCTGCGCTTAGCTATGCCAGCGACTAAAATTGAAGTCCGGATCGCACTAGCAGCGTCGCGTAAAAGTACAGTTCAGCATCCAGTGATCGTCTGATGTTGGAGGCTTGGCGGAATCCATGTTGCTCGCCATGAAACAAAAAGTAACCTACGGGAAGTCCTTTTGAACGTATTCGACTAACCATCATTTCCGCTTGATTTGGAGGAACTATTTTATCTTCGTTACCTTGAAAAAAAATCACTGGCACTGATAATCGCTCAGTAAAATTGATAGGGGAACGAGCCTTGTATTTCTCTATTTCCTGGGGATATTTGCCAACCAGCCAATCCAAATAATGGGATTCAAACTTATGCGTGTCCCGAACCAGAGCTTCTAAATCCCCAACCCCATAGTAGCTGGCACCTATTTTGAAAAAGTCATTAAATATGAGCGCACACAAGGTAGTGTATCCCCCAGCACTCCCCCCAGTGATCGCGGTACGTGCTTCGTCACCTCGTTTGGTTTTACAAAGGAAGCGCGCTGCATTTGTGCAGTCCTCAAGGTCCACGATCCCCCAGGTCTGATAAAGACGATTGCGGAACTCTCGGCCATAACCCGTACTCCCCCCGTAGTCAACATCAACAACCGCGTATCCTCGACTCGTCCAATATTGAATTCTTAGGTCAAGCGTACTGGATGCTGCAGCAGTAGGTCCACCATGGCTTTTTACAATGAGCGGCGGTAACTCATCTACGCTAGCCGTGAAGTCCGGATTGTATGGCGCGTAATACCATCCATACGCACTTCGGTTGCCAGTTGGAAACTCGATAAGTGTCGGAATCGAAATGTAGGCATGAATAGAGGAATCTTCTATGACCTCCGTTGACCGCCGGAGAATCTCGATGGTAGCTGGTGGTTTTATTCCGATCTTGACGACCGATGAAGGCTTGTCCGGAGCACCCGCCCTGACAACTATGTAATTCGCATTTACACGTACGCTAGCCGCCTCCGTGTAAGGGAAACTGATGGGTGTTACATCCCCTGTTTCCTCGTTAATAATCTCAAGATGCGTGCGGCCATTCGCAATGTAACTAACCACTACCCTGCTGTCTGAGGCGAATCCATACGTCGCCATACCGAAGGACCATTGCGCTTGACCGAATTCAGCCTTTTTGGGCATAACCGCTTCGATTGAATCGTTCTTAACTCGATATAAGTTCCACCAGCCACTTCGGTCCGAAATGAAATATAACGTCCCATTCAACGACCATTCTGGTTGAAAAATCGACTCATCTATAGAGCCAGCGATCTTCCGCGGCGAAGTAATTTCGCCTGAGTCAGTCACATTTGCCGTCCACAATTCCGAACTCGTCCATGGCATATTGGGATGGTTCCACGTCAGCCACGCAAGCCTCTTTCCATCGGAGCTAAGCCGTGGGTTGGAATAAAAATCGTTGCCTGAAATTAGGATCTGATCGTCACTTAGACCGTCTACGGCAACGGCAACAATAGTGTTGACCGCTACCCCATCTGCTTGGCTATGATCTTCGCGTACCGTGATAATTCTGCCGCGACTCTCATCAATAATGCCATCGGCATACCGACATTGAGGTGCACTCCCAATGGCGAGAGGAGGTCCCCCCGGATTTTGACGGTATAATTTTTGATCTGAATCGTTACTGAAATATACCGTACCATTTTTAACTAAAACAGCACCTCCACCGTACTCATGAACCCGTGTTCGTGTGCTAAATGACTCCGGCACAACCTCGCGCGTAGTCCCATCGGCTAAACGTTTTACTAAAACGAAGCGTCCCGCTTCTTTTGGACGGCTTTCGATCCAATAAACGTCATCATTATCCAAGAGAACATCGACGAGAGTAACCGCCTCGGCGACAATTAAATCGGAGGTAATTGGCGACTTCCAAAACCCATACGGAGACACTGACTTGGTTGCTTGGTTCATTTCAATCCTTGATCTCTTAATTTATGGTTGGAGCCCTATGACATTGGAACATTGTACTCAGTATTACTATAAATAAGATTCAAGTGTTTTGATTGTGATCATAATTTTTTATTTATATATTACGCACCTTAACCCCTAACTGCAGTACCCCCGGAGTAGCCAAAAAATGGTATCCCTGCTAACTTTTGCTGCTCGAGCTTTAACGAAGACAAGGTGTGAGCGAGCAAGGCCGATCTCTCACTAGATCTAGCTCTAATGAGAGACTCATTAACCTCCCAAAAAGCCTATCAATAGACACTGATTTGATTTATGAGGGGCTCTCTATCACAGCATCCTTAATCCCTGTGAGAGCAAATGATCATTGATTACGCCAGAACATCAACCATCGAACCGAAGTCGCCGGTTTCCAGGCTCAGCTTGGCTAGCAAATCAAGAGGCTTATTGATTCGATAAGACATGCTGTTCATTGTCGAGGGAGCCATACGAATCCTTTTAATCGACATATAATCGTTGCTACAAACATACAAGATTTTGTATAGTTAGCACTGTGGATAAGCCAGCAGATGAACCAAAGCGGATTGAATTCAGGGGAACCTCCCTTAATGATTTAAGGGCCTTCCCTACCTCTGTCCGCCGTGAGGCGGGTTTCCAGCTCCACTTGGTGCAACATGGCAGTGATCCAGACCATTGGAAGCCAATGAACACTATCGGTCAAGGCGTGCGAGAGATCCGCATCTGGGACGAATCAGGTGCTTTCCGAGTGATTTATGTCGCAAAATTCGCCAATACCGTCTATGTGCTTCACTGCTTTCAAAAGAAGACACCAAAAACCAGTAAAGCTGATATCGATTTGGCCGAGAAACGCTATCGTGACCTTTTACAGGAATTGAGGTTAGCCCAATGAGTAACGAGCGATTTACCAGCGTATGGGACGCTATTGAAGACACTCCCGAAGAAGCAGAAAACATGAAGCTTCGGTCGTCTCTAATGCTGGCTCTGAAAAATCATTTGCTCCACAACAACATCAGCCAAACTGAAGCCGCCAAGCTGTTTGGCGTCACGCAGCCGCGTATTTCTGATTTGATGCGTGGCAAAATCAACTTGTTTTCCCTTGACACCTTGGTAAACATGGCTGCTGCAGCTGGTCTGCATCTTGAAATACGTGTAATCCCAGAGACTGCATAAACATAGCGAGGCAGCTTGGACAAAAACTCACCAAAGGGTTAACGAATGGTTGCGCGTGCACGTTGGGAAACGGCGCAGCGGTGGTATGAGGTTGAGCTTGTTCGTGACTTGCTGGGTGATTGGGTCCTTATGCGCTGCTGGGGCAGTAAAGCTTCCAGGCAACACGGAGAACTGTCCTATCTGGTAGCGGGAGAGGCCGAGGGAAGGCAATTTATTGAACGGATTCATTTAGTGAGACTACGACGTAAGCCGGCTTACTGGCGTGCTTATTAATTCATAAATTCTTTTTAGCCGTTTCCCCTTCTACAAGAAAAATTGAGCCAGCCCGCATTCAATAACACGGGGATATTCCCTAGCTTGACCCAGACATGCCTTGGCTGTAGCAAAAGGGAGTGCTTTTGCACGGAGCGGAAAACCTGCCTCACCCTGCCCAATTAACCCTTGAGCTTTATCTCACCGAAGTGTGAACGCATCTCGTTCTTTTTCTTCCTCATGCTCAATCATTCCACCCCCAGCAATACGTCGGAACGTTTCATTGCGGCAATCCGCCAAGACTACGCTCGATATGAGACCCCTTCCAGCGCATCTGCCTTCTGTTTGTGCCGCACCATGACGCCTGTCAGGACTAGGCCCACCAGCATCAGGGCGTAGGATTCCGTCTCGGGAATGACAGGTAGAATCTCAGCAGATACGAGTACCTGCCCGCTGTTGTTGATGGCAACTGCCTGGGTCATCACAAGCCCGCCCGGCAAGTGCACCAGTGAATTGAGATCGGTCATTCCCACGGCGTCGGGGCCGGTGATAAAAGCGTGTCCACCTGCAGCTGTGTAGGACACCCCCACCACCTGCCCGGCGTCGTTGATGCCGGAAGCATAGCTCTCACCCCCGCCCAAACTGCCCAGGTCTCTCATCCCCTCCCCATCAGGACCGGTGATGAAGGCATGGAAATTACCTTCAGCCACGTTAAATGTCCCCACCACCTGTCCGGCATCGTTGATGCCTAAGGCATAGCTCCCGCCCCCGCCCAAACTGCCCAGGTCTCTCATTCCCATCCCATCAGGACCAGTGATGAAGGCATGGGAATTACCTTCAGCCGTGTGAGAGTATCCAACCACCTGTCCGGCATGGTTGACGCCATAGGCCTCGCTCTCGTCCCCACCTAAAGTGCCCAAGTCTCTCATCCCCTCCCCATCAGGACCAGTGATGAAGGCATGGGAATTACCTTCAGTCATGCTAGATGTCCCCACCACCTGTCCGGCATCGTTGATGCCGTAGGCATAGCTCGAGCCCCCGCCTAAAGTGCCCAGGTCTCTCATCCCCACCCCATCAGGACCAGTGATGAAGGCATGGAAATTACGATCAGCCGTGAAAGAGGCTCCCACCACCTGTCCGGCATCGTTGATGCCGCGGGCATCGCTCGAGCCCCCTCCCAAATTGCCCAGGTCAATTACCGTCCTGCTGTTAAGGTCAACAAGGAAGGTTGTTTCGGCGTTTGCATGATTGACAAAACCAAGGCCGGTAGTTAAGGCTGCAGCCAGGATAAGATGGCGAACTTTGAAGGAATGGCTGAGTAGTGTCATGATATTCTCCGGCAAGGCGTGTTTGACAATCCATTGCTTCAATGTAGATAATGGAGTTCATACTGTCAAAGGAGCTTCTTTCGATCTTTGGTTTTTGGTTCTATTTTTAAACTTTCCCCCAACTAGCGGGATCTTTCTTCTTATCGGATGTATTGATAAAGGGTCTCGCGGCTTATCCCAAACTCTTTCGCCAGCTTTGTCCGGTTTGCTCCCGCTGCGGCCTGCTCCCGCAGCTGCGCAATCCTGTCTGCGCTCAGGGCCGGCTTCCTGCCCTTGTAGACTCCCTTGGCCTTTGCCAGGGCTATCCCTTCCCGCTGCCGCTCCTTGATGAGCGAGCGCTCAAACTGGGCGAGCAATAAGCGGGACTATAGCTTCCCGCGTATTCGTTTATCCCCTCACAATATAGTTACTCCGTCTCGTTTTCGTGATACTGAAACGGCTGGCAGGTAGCTGTCGGTGAAGGCGGGATATGCGCTCAGATGCGGGTCTGGGGGTTGCCAATTGCGGAAGTGAACGGATTTGCCGCAGGAGCCCTGGACACCCTGGATGGAAAACCTGATGGACGGATAAGCCACCCGTCCACGAGGTTTCCCATAGGGCATAAGCTATCTACCTTTGCAAATCCCCGGACAATCGGCCCCGCCCCGCTTGGGATCGCAATCATCGGAAGGATCGTCCACACAGGTTTTGCCTTCGGGGCATCGAATACCTGCGATTCCTCCGCACGCTTGCTGCTCAGTCTTGCATTCACCCTCATGGTCGATTGATACTCCTGCAGCCGCCGCTGTACATGCGTTCCCGTACGTTTTTCCGTCGCAGCCGCAAACGGGCCGGAATTCGCGCGTGCAATTTCTTGGTTTTGTCTTGCAGGTGCCTTGCGCGTCTGCGATCTTGCATTGACCGACCCCAAAATCACAGTACTGTTTTTCATCGGGACAACGTTTTCCAGCAATGCCGCCACAAACGTTCCCCTCCCCTGTCCCGGAACCAACAGGTTTACACTGGTCTGTAAGCTCAACATTCAGGAAGGTACCTGCCCTTGGGTGGATTCCACGCAAATTTTGTACAAACTCCCTAAATTGGTTAGGTTTTGCGCTGAATCCCGCCTCCGCACAGGCACTGATGCCACCTTCACGTGGTATAGGGCCACCGATTCTTGGGCTGTAGACGATGAAAGTATCGACAGCCTCCGAGGAAATGGCCTTGCCGACCTGCCGGCGAACTGTTGCCAGGGCGGAATTATCCAGCGCACCTCCGGTGCTGCCCAGGTTAATGTTTACAGCGCGGTTTGCCGGATCACCGGTGGTTCCGCCAGCTTCACGTTGCTGGGCAATAACGGCGGTGGAGCCCAGCAGTACTACTCCCAATAGAAAAGCATGAGTTAATTTCTTCATTTTTTCCTCTCACCAATAGTTAAGTTAACAAGATCACGTAACCGACCCTTTCTTCCCTCCTGGTGGAGTTACTCCTGGAGCAGGCGACCCACAGTTCTTTTTCAACACCCCGGCAATTAGCGTCCTCCTTGAGTGGATAGCGCCTATTCTCATGCCGATGATTCTTTTCATGCTCGCCTGTATTTCCTTGCTGATCGGGAAAATTCCGCCATTTACCATTTTTCTGTCAGGGGTAAGGAAACACTATTAAAAATAGATCACGCTTTCCAAAAAACAAGGGGAAATAACGCCCGGAGATGCTAAAGCTGACCGGCTAAAGCCGGTGGTTTAAACCTGGGGATAGAAAATTAATCATGTTTGGACGCCGCTTTTGAACCAGCGAGAACAACGACCCGGAAAACGGGTGCGGTAGCGTACATATAAAGGATTGTATCGAGCATAGATTATCGCGAGACCACATCGATGCTTTCTGAGGATTTAGCAGGAGAGAATTATGGACTGCCAACGGATTACGATAACTTGGATTGGAATTCTGCTGCTCGCCAGCAGCGCGGGAAGCGTGACAGCGGAACAGACGAAAAAGGTTGTTGAGATAGCGGCGCTGGATAGCCCAAGCGGCCCACCTCCTTGCGGACAGGATGGCGTATGCAATGCAGCAGCATGTCCCCAAGATCCGGACTGCCCCAAGAAACGGCTAGGCAAACCAGGTTCTGCTACGGGTTCGGCACCCGACCGGACTGTTCAACATTTATCAGATCATCCGGTTCCTACCTCGACATCTGGCAAGGGGCCGACAAACAAGACTTTGGCTAAGGCAGCCTCGGCGAATGGTGCGATCTACGGCGTGTCTATCGGTGAGGATTCTGACGATCCATGTTATATGGAAATCAAATATAGGGACGTGGCAACCCGAGAAGCACAATCATCGTTAAAGTTTTCGGAATGCGCTGGGCATAAAGTCGGAGATCAACTCACCCCCTCACTCCCGAATGGCGCTTTCGTCACTGGCGTCCAGATTTGCATGAACTCGGCCAGGAACAAAATGAAAGGTATAGCGTTGATTGGCAACTATGATGCATGCATTCTTGGCGCGGAGACCGTTACTGTAGCCGTACCTCCTTGCACGCAAGGTTCTTCTGGTGGTAGTGAGTTCAATATTTGTGATCCGGACGCTCCTGCCTTCAAAACCGTCTCCTGTGATCGGTCTTTGACCTCCTTCGTCAAACGCCCGCATTGCCCGGGTTCCAAACGTGAGCCACCAGATGAAGACTGGGAGAAGGAGATATCGTGTCCTGCTGGGATGCTAGCAACCGGCATGGCGTTCAGAACCATCGACGGCAGCGGTGATCGCAAGATGATAGACGGCGTAGCCTTGGTATGCGACACCCTGATTCCGGCCCGTTGAAGGCCCCAATCAAAATCTGCTGGGCAAGCGATATCATCACAGCAGGGTTTCGTGAAATGGCCTGGAGAAGCAACTGTTCTCTAAGCGCTCCACTGAATCCGCGCTCTATCAATGAGAATTTCCCCTTGCCGAAAGAGTCGGATCATCCGCATCCAGCCTGAGGCTGGGCGCCGCTTCCTGTATAATTCCCTTTTACTCCCTTTATACTTTGAAAGCATTTTTTCATGGAAGCAGAACACGTCAACGCTCTCACCCACCAGCTCGGCGATCTGGATAGCCGGGCAGCAGAACTGCGGAGGTATCTTTGACTTCGATACCAGAAAAACACGTCTGACCGAACTTAATCGGTTGACGGAAGACCCGGCTGTCTGGGATGACAACAAGCGTGCCCAGGAACTGGGGCGCGAAAAAAAGATGCTAGAAAGCGTCGTCATCAACCTGGAAACAATCTCCCGCCAGTTGCAGGATACGCGGGAGCTGTTCGAGATGGCGGAAGAGGAGGATGACGACCCTACTCTTCAAAGCGTGGCGCGCGACATCAGCCACTTGGAAAAAGCAGTGTCGGACATGGAATTCCGGCGCATGTTTTCCAACCCCATGGATACGAATAACTGCTTCGTGGATATCCAGTCCGGCTCGGGCGGTACCGAAGCGCAGGACTGGGCCGCGATGCTGGAGCGCATGTATCTGCGTTATTGCGAGCGCCGTGGCTACGAGGTGGAAGTGATGGAAGAGTCGCCGGGCGAAGTGGCGGGAATCAAGAGCGCGAGCCTCAAAATATCGGGTGAATATGCCTATGGCTACCTTCGCACCGAAACCGGCGTCCATCGACTGGTGCGCAAATCGCCGTTCGATTCCGGCAATCGCCGTCATACCTCGTTTGCGAGTATATTCGTCTATCCGGAAGTGGATGAGACCATCGAAATCGATATCAATCCCGCGGACCTGCGGGTCGATACCTTCCGCGCTTCGGGTGCCGGCGGCCAGCACATCAACAAGACTGACTCGGCGATCCGGATTACCCATAACCCTACCGGTATCGTCGTTCAATGTCAGAGCGGGCGTTCGCAGCATCGTAATCGCGCGGACGCAATGGCCATGCTGAAATCGCGCCTTTTTGAAGCGGAGCTGCGCAAGCGCAATGAGGAAAAGCAGGCGATAGAAGACACGAAAACCGATATCGGCTGGGGGCATCAGATCCGCTCCTATGTGCTGGACCAGGCGCGCATCAAGGACCTGCGGACGGGGGTGGAAAGCGGCAACACCCAGGCTATCCTCGATGGGGATCTGGATTATTTTATCGAAGCAAGCTTGAAACAAGGCGTATAAGAGGACCGACCTGAGATGGATGAGGCTTTAGAGAAGGATTCGGAGGAAACGGATCGGTTTCAGGCGGAGATCAGGCTTGTCGAGGAGCGGCGTGCCAAACTGGATGCGCTGCGTGCGACGGGCAATGCCTTTCCCAATGACTTTCCCCGCGAGCATTTCTCGGCGGACCTTCATCGCCAGTATGGTGAGCACGCCAACGAAACGCTGGAGGCAGAGCCGATACCCGTTTGCGTGGCTGGCCGCATGGTCCTCAAGCGAGTCATGGGCAAAGCAAGCTTTGCCACCCTGCAGGATATGAGCGGTCGCATCCAGCTTTACATTGCAAAGGATGTAGCGGGCGACAGCGCTTATGACGCATTCAGGCATTATGATCTTGGCGACATATTGGGTGCAGAGGGTACCCTGTTTCGGACCCGCACCGGGGAATTGTCGGTACGGGTAACAAACCTGAGATTGCTCACGAAATCGCTGCGACCGCTGCCGGAAAAATTTCACGGGCTGACCGACCAGGAGCAGAAGTACCGGCAGCGCTATCTCGACCTCATCACGAATGAAACCAGTCGCAAGGTGTTTATCGCGCGCTCCAGGATCATCCAGACCATCCGCGAGTTTCTGGCGGGCCACGGCTATCTGGAAGTCGAAACGCCCATGATGCATCCTATCCCCGGGGGTGCGGCTGCCCGGCCCTTCATCACGCATCACAACGCGCTGGACATGCAGCTGTATCTGCGCATTGCACCCGAGCTTTATCTCAAGCGCCTGGTAATAGGCGGCCTGGAAAAAGTATTCGAAATAAATCGCAGCTTCAGGAATGAAGGGATTTCCACACGGCACAACCCCGAATTCACCATGTTGGAGTTTTACGAGGCCTATCGGGACTATACGTATCTGATGGATCTTACCGAGGCCCTGCTGCGGGAAGTAACGCTAAAGGTGCTGGGCGCCACCAGCTTCACTTATCAGGGGCGGAAACTGGATCTGGCGCAACCCTTCGAGCGGCTCACCATCACCCAGGCTATCCGGAAATTTCATCCCGAATATACTGAGGCGCAGCTCGACGATCGCGCATTCCTGTTGAAGAAATTGCAGGAACTCGGAATTCCTTATAAGCCCGAGGACGGTATAGGAGGATTACAGCTTGCCCTGTTTGATGAAACCACTGAGCATTTGCTGTTCGAACCTACTTTCATTGTCGATTATCCGGCGGAAGTGTCGCCGCTTGCGCGTCGTAATGACACGAATCCTGCGATAACCGACCGGTTTGAGCTATACATAGCAGGGCGTGAGATTGCAAACGGATTTTCGGAGCTGAATGATCCGGAGGATCAGGCGGCGCGCTTCCTGGAGCAAGCCAGAGCCAAGGAAGCAGGCGATGCGGAAGCCATGCACTACGATGCCGACTACATCCGCGCACTCGAATACGGCCTGCCTCCCACCGCCGGAGAAGGTATCGGCATCGACCGGCTGGTCATGCTCCTGACCGATAGCCCGAGTATCCGCGATGTCATCCTGTTCCCCCAATTGCGGCGGGAGGATTGAAAATCTGGATCGTTTCGATTGTCTAGGGCCTGTTAACACTTATTTCGCGACCCGCGTTGCTGCACGAAAAAGCGTGGGGCAAGGCGCGAAGTGCAGGGCATAGTGAACCTATGGTCAAGCTTTGCAACGCAGCATCCACGTTTTTTCATGCGCAACCCGAAGGGACGGGACGGATTTTATCCAGTCCATCGTTACTCGCCGCTTACAGAGACTTGCTCTGCGGCGCGGCTTGAGCTTTTGCCTCAACGCTGCTGGATTCACCGTTCCGGGCTGGACTCCCCAGCTCGCTCGCATCGCGAAGCACTTTCATCCTTCGCCATCTTCTTCAAGCTGGAAGATGAAATCGTCTGCTTGAACCTTTTACTCCATTCCCTGCCAAAGTTTATATACCCTACCCTGGTATTGATTATCTGTGGATGGCACAATGAGCAGCTTCATTTCTGTCGGCGTCGTGGTTGCTACGATGATTGCTGCCAAGGTACCCAAGGGATGGACAGCTAAAGGAATTTGACAACCGAAGGGATTTGACATATACCCCTATAGGGTATAAAGTTAGCTGACCGTTTTGGAGACGCCATCATGAGTTCTCTTACTCTCAGGCATATCGAACTGCCCATCGAAGGCATGACTTGTGCGGCATGCGCGACCCGAATCGAAAAAAACCTCAACAAGCTGCCAGGTGTGCAGGCAGCAGTAAACTTCACCAACGAAAAAGCGCGGATCGAGTTTGACGCGTCGAGCACTCAGCCAGAAGATCTGATTCATTCCATTGAAAAAGCAGGTTTCCAAGTTGCGCCTCAGTCGGTGCAGTTGCAGATCACTGGCATGACCTGTGCGGCATGTAGCGGCCGGATCGAGAAGGCGTTGAGCAAGCTTTCCGGCGTTACCGCCTCCGTCAATCTGGCAACCGAAACCGCGCATGTCAGTTACAACCCTGCCGTGGAAACGGTGGAAGATATCATCAACGCTGTCGTCAAAACTGGCTATGGCGCCCGCGAGCTCAGCGATACTAGTCGTGCCGAAGAGAAAGTGCGCAAGCTGGCTGCCTATCAGGCGGAGCTTCGCATGTTCTGGATTTCTGTGGCTCTCAGCGTGCCGCTGCTGGTGCAGATGGGGCCGATGTTATGGGGCGGTGAGATGGAGCTGCTGCCGCGCTGGCTCCAGTTGCTGCTGGCCACGCCGGTACAGTTCTGGATAGGCAAGCGATTCTATGCGGGTGCGTGGCACGCGTTGCGAGGCGGTGGCGCCAATATGGATGTACTGGTCGCGCTGGGCACCAGCATGGCCTATCTTTTCAGCGCGGTGGTCACGTTGCTGGGGCTGGATCAGCATGTCTACTTCGAAGCGAGCACGGCCATCATCACTCTGGTGCTGCTCGGCAAATTGATGGAAGCACGCGCCAAAAGCAGGACTTCCGCCGCCATCGAGGAACTCGTCAAGTTGCAACCCAGGACAGCGCGTGTGGAGCGCAACGGCGAGATCATCGAGGTGGACGTGGATACGCTCAAGGAGAGCGATATTTTTCTGGTTCGCCCGGGCGAAAGCCTGCCGGTAGACGGCATCGTCCTCGAAGGTGCATCCAGTGTAAACGAAGCGATGCTGACAGGGGAAAGCCTCCCCGTGGCAAAGCAGGCAGGCGCCACGGTATACGCCGCCACAGTGAACCAGCAGGGCATGCTGAAATGCCGCGCTACAGGTGTCGGCGCACATACCCAGCTCGCGGCCATTATTCGCCTGGTTGAGGAAGCGCAGGGCTCGAAAGCGCCTATCCAGCGTCTCGCGGATACCATCTCCGGTATCTTCGTGCCAATCGTGACTGCCATCAGTATCCTGACTTTTATCCTGACATGGTGGCTGGCGGGCAATTTTGTCCCGGCCCTGGTCAGCGCGGTGGCGGTGCTGGTGATCGCGTGTCCCTGCGCGCTTGGGCTGGCGACCCCGACCGCCATCATGGTAGGTGTAGGCCGCGGCGCGCAGAGCGGCGTGCTGGTCAAGAATGCCGCAGCGCTCGAGCATGCCGGGAAAATCGAGACACTCATCCTGGACAAGACCGGCACGCTCACCGAAGGTAAGCCAGCGCTTACGGATATCGTCCCTGCCGAGCCTTTTACAGAACGAGAGCTGATGCGCATTGCGACGACCCTTGAACAGAGTTCGGAACACCCTCTGGCAAAAGCAGTCATGGAACATGCCAGTAAAACGGGTATTCAACCGGAGCCTGTAACCAATTTTCAGGCTGTCACTGGCAGCGGCATCACTGGCAATGTTGGCGATATCGGGTATATTCTTGGCTCACCCGGATTCCTGCGGGAACACGGGGCGCGGGTTGATGAGAATGCAGTATCTGCCCTTCAGTCCGAAGGCAAGACGGTCGTCGGCCTTGTCGCCGTGAATATGCCCTCCGGGGAATCTCCCCAGATGGTGGGCTATCTCGCCATCGCCGATCAGCTCCGCGCAACTTCAGCACGGGCGGTGTCGCGATTAAAAGCGATGGGTATCGAGGTTGTGATGCTCACCGGCGACAATGCGCCAACCGCGGCTGCAATCGCAGGCCAAGCAGGGATAACCGTGTATCGGGCCGAGGTGCTGCCACAGGACAAGGCCGCAGAGGTGGGCAATTTGAAGGAAGGCGGCAAAGTTACCGGCATGGTGGGCGATGGGATCAATGATGCGCCCGCGCTGGCGGCGGCTGACGTAAGTTTTGCCATCGGTGCGGGTTCGGACGTCGCGATCGAGGCAGCCGACATTACCCTCATGCGCGATGATTTGATGAGCGTGGTCGACGCCATCTCCCTTTCACAGATGACATTGGGGAAAATCCGGCAGAACCTTTTCTTTGCCTTTTTCTACAATGTGCTGGGGATACCGCTCGCGGCGATGGGTCTGCTCAATCCTGTCATTGCAGGTGCGGCGATGGCAATGAGCTCGGTATCAGTGGTAAGCAATTCCCTGTTGTTGAAGCGCTGGCGAGCGAGTGCCTGAGCTTTCGTCACGGGATGAGCGATAATAAATAACCTCAGCCAGCCAAACCAACCAAAGGAGGCAGAAATGCAAGCGGAAGTCATAAAAATCAACGGAATGACCTGCATGGGCTGTGTCAATAGCGTGAAAAATGTGCTGGAAAAGATACCCGGGGTGAGCAATGCAAATGTCTCCCTGGAACAGCAACAGGTAACCATTGAGTATGATGCTTCCAAGGCTCATACTGATCAATTCAGGGAGGCAATCAAGGATGCAGGCTTTGAAGTCGAAAACTGACAAGAAACCTTGCCACATGCCAACTGCGGTGGTGCAACCGGATAAGGAAGCGTTGATAAAACGCCTCAACCGCATCGAGGGCCAGGTGCGCGGCGTGGCGAAAATGATCACGGAAGACCGTTATTGCGTTGACATCCTGAATCAGGTGTCCGCGCTTCAGTCCGCGCTCGATGCTGTCGCAATGCGCCTGCTTGAAAATCACACGCATGGCTGCATGCAGAGTGCGATCAAGTCGGGAGAGGGAGACACAGCAATCGATGAGCTGATGACAGTGGTGCGCAGGTTCGCCCGCTAGCGTGGTCCCGATTGAGGATAATTTTTATTGTAACGGCCGCAATCCCTTGCACAAGAAGAACCTTCCACAATGAATCCTCCTATCCTCATTGGATCAGCCCTGATCGCCTTGCTGCTGATCGGGTTGCCTGCCGTAGCCCACGAGATTCCGGACACAACGGAAGAACGTGTGAAGGCATGCATCATTTGTCACGGTCCGGAAGATAAAAAGGGTAGAGATGAATATTACCCTCGCATCGCAGGCAAGCCGGAAGGCTATCTTTTCAATCAGCTGCGGAATTTCCGGGATGGCCGCCGCCACTATCGGCCCATGGCCCTGCTGCTCGAAGGCCTGCCCGACGCATATCTGTGGGAGATGGCCGAATATTTTGCCTCGCTAAAACAGGCCTTTCCTCCACCTGAACCAATGCGGACTTCATCGCCCAAAGTCAAAATAGCGCGCGAACTGATCGAGCATGGAGATGCTGCCCGGAATATACCCGCCTGCGTCGGATGTCACGGCAAGGACCTGATGGGCATAGCGCCGTTCATTCCCGGTCTTATTGGTCTCCCGCGCGTATATATCATGGCCCAGTTCGGCAACTGGCAGCACGGCGCGCTGATGCGCGGACGAACGCCCGACTGCATGTCGGAAATAGCAAAGAAGCTTACCACCGAAGAGGTAAGCGCTGTTGCCATGTGGCTGGCCGCGCAACCTGTTTCCGAGTCGGACGAGAGACATGCAGGTGCGGGGGTAGAATTGCCCAAGAGGCTGGCAAGACGCTGCGCCAGCATCATTCCACAAACAAGCAATCCAAAATGAGATACGGCTTATACGGCTCTCTAACAATCCTGATTGCCGGATTTACCGGCCTGGGCATTTTGCTGGTGCCACCCATTACGCTGTCGCCGGCAGCAGAAAAGCCGGAGGCAGCGGAGATACGCGATACTGCCGAAATCGAGGGGCAGCGGGCACGCGGCGCTTATCTGGCACGCATCGGCAACTGCCTGGGTTGTCACACGGCCTATAGCGGACTCCCATATGCTGGAGGACACATCCTCGATACTTCGATCGGCATATTCATCACGCCTAATATCACTTCTGATAAAGAAACGGGTATCGGCCTCTGGAGCGAGGAAGATTTCTGGCGAGCTCTCCATAACGGCAGGGGGCGCGATGGAAATCTCCTTTACCCGGCATTTCCGTATTCGGAATATACCAGGGTATCGCGCGAAGATTCGGATGCCATCTTTGCCTACCTTCAATCACTTCCACCCGTGAGGCAGCGTAATGCACCCAACCGCATCAATTTCCCTTTCAACTGGCGTCCGCTGCTGCATCTCTGGCAGCTTATTTATTTTTCTCCAGGCATATATCTTCCTGACACGATGCAGGATGAAGAATGGAACCGGGGGGCCTACCTCGTGCAGGGGCTCGGGCATTGCAACGCATGTCATACCCGGCGCAACATATTGGGAATAAGCAAAGGAGATATCCTGGGAGGAGGTCAGCTCATGGGTTCAAACTGGTATGCGCCGTCGCTGACTTCCCTCCAGGAGGCCAGTACCGCCGATTGGCCGATCGAAGACATTAAGAGATTGCTAAAAACCGGGTCCACTTCGCGCGCTGTGACTACGGGACCGATGGCGAATGTTGTCAGCCAGAGTCTCCAGTTCCTGACAGAAGACGATGCACGCGCCGTGGCAAAGTATCTGAAATCTTTGCCCGAAACCGAGCCTCGCTCCCGTGGAATCGCCCCTCCCCTTACCGAAGAAGTCGACAAGCAGCTTAAAAAAGGGGGGAAGATTTACGAAACCTATTGCCAGGACTGCCATGGAAACCTGGGGGAAGGCGCACCGGGAAGCTATCCGGCGCTAGCCGGCAACCGTGGGGTGACAATGGCATCCCCGACCAACGCGATCCGCAGCATTCTCAATGGCGGATATGCTCCTGTCACTGAGGTCCAGCAACGTCCCTACGGAATGCCGCCATTTGCGCAAGTTCTGCCCGATGGGGAGATTGCACTGGTGCTGTCGTATATCCGTAACTCGTGGGGCAACCGGGGAAGTCTCGTTACTGCGGAACAGGTAGACCGAAGCCGAAAAGGCGCACAGTAGAGCGCGCCAGCGGGTCCACCTCGTCATTATCCGTGAATCGGTGAAATATCTGGACTAGCCACAGTAACCGTTTGCCTGGAACCAGTTCATTGCATCCTCGAGCGCAGCCGCAGCCGGGCGATAGCGATAACCCAGTTCTCTTACCGCCTTGTCACTGGAGTAGAACATTTTTTTCTTTGCCATGGAGACGCTATCCACGGTAGCGCGTGGCTCAACCTTGGTAACGGCGGACATTTTTTCCATCAACCAGGCAGCGGGCACCATCAGCTTGACGGGAAGACCAAGTCGCCTGGTCTGCTTGCCTCTTATCTCATCGATTTTCTGCAGAATCTGCAGCAAAGTCATGTTTTCGCCCCCGAGGATGTAACGCTCGCCAGGTTTTCCATGCTTGTACGCCAGCAGATGGCCTTCAGCGATATCGTCAGCATGCACGATATTCAAGCCGGTATTCACGTATGCCGGCATTCGATTGCGCAATGTATCCACTACGATGCGGCCGGTGGGGGTTGGCTTGATATCACGCGGCCCTATCGGCGTGGAAGGATTGACGATGACCATGGGCAGGTTATGTTCCCGCGTCATCTGCTGAACAATTTCTTCAGCCATGAATTTCGATCGCTTGTAGTGTCCGCACATCGATCCCAGGCTGGAAGGCGTATCTTCGTTGGCAGGAACGCCATTTTCAGTCGTGCCCAGCGTCGCTACACTGCTGGTATAGACTATGCGTTTCATTCCAGCTTCGGCGGCTGCAAGAACCAGTGCCCGGGTTCCCTTTACATTGATTTCGTACATGGTATCCGGATTGGGTACCCACAGGCGGTAATCTGCTGCCACATGAAACAAGTTATCACACCCGGCGACTGCCCGTTTCAGGGAGGGAGCAGAGCGTAAGTCACCTTCCGAAATTTCAACGTGCAACTTATCAAGATTTCGTCGATCGCTTCCTGGCCGAACAAGACAGCGCACTTCATGGCCCGCTTCCAGTAAACAGCGCGTTACTGCGGAACCGACAAATCCGTTGGCTCCAGTTATTAAAGACTTAGTCATATCTGACCCTTTCGACTTCCGGATTCAGTGCGAACCTGCGAGCAGCCACTCGCTTTGGTGTCGTTCAGTGATGAATGCTGCCCCTTTAACATCCTCCCCCGCCTGAAGGCAGGGGATTCCTACGGCGCTCAAGCGCGGCATTGAGTTGCCCCTGAGTCGCTTCGGTGGGTTCCTGCTGCTGGCGACCTGACTGCATCGCTCACTTCACAGGCGAACCGGGCGTGTCCCGCCCTTAAAATATTGATCGCGCCGACGACATCGGCGTTTTCCTCGAAATCGCATTCCGCACACGCGAACCTGGCTTGCGTCTGGCGATTATCGGCTGATACATGGCCGCAACACGGACAGGTGCGACTCGTGTTCTGCGGCGGCACCCCGATGAGATAGCCGCCATTCCACGCCAGCTTGTAGTCCAGTTGGCGGCGAAACTCGAACCAGCCCTGATCGAGGATGGATTTGTTCAGGCCGGACTTGGTCCGAACGTTTTTACCCGGTTGTTCGGCTGTGTCTGCCGCCGACCTGGACATATTGCTCACCTGCAAGTCCTCGATACACACCATTGCGTGGTTTTGGCTGATCGTGGTCGTGGCCTTGTGCAGGTAATCGCGGCGGGCGTTGCCGATGCGGGCATGAATACGCTGGATGCGAGCTTTCGCTCGTCTCCAGTTGTTGCTGAACTTCTGTTTACGGCTCATCGCCTGCTGCGCAAGGCGCAGCGCGGACTCATGCCGCTTGAAGCTGTTCAGGGGCGCGTAGAACGTGCCGTCCGACAGCGTGGCGAAACGGGTGATACCCATGTCGATACCGACCGCGCCGCCCTGCGGAATCGGCTGCTCAAGCTCACGCTCAGTCTGGATCGACATGAACCACTTGCCTGCATTCAGACTGACTGTGACGTTCTTGACTTCGCCTAGCACCTCACGGCTGTTGCGGTAACGCAGCCAGCCCAGCCTGGGCAGGAAGATGCGGCTGTTGCCCTGATCGAGCTTGATCTGCTTCGGGTCGGGATAGCGCAAGCTGTCGGACTGGCCTTTCTTCTTGAAACGCGGGAAATCGGCCCGCTTGGCGAAGAAGTTGGCGTAGGCGCGCTCAAGATCCTTGAGCGTCTGTTGCAGCGGATGCACGGGCGCATCCTTGAGCCATGGCGTTTGTGTTCCGTTGCGCCATTCGGTGAGCAACTTGCACAGACTGGCGTAGCCGAGCTTCTTCTCGCCTTGCTCGTAGCGTTCCTTCTGTAAGGCCAACGCCTTGTTGAACACGAACCGGCACGACCCGGCGAAACGGCGCATCTGGTGCTGCTGTTCGCCAGCCGGCATCAGTTCGTATTTGAAGGCTTGGAGACGTTTCATGCGGATAGTATAGTTTGGCCTATGAGCAACGACAACGATATCAGGCACGGCAGACACTGCGTATTTCTGATGCATGTGCACCTGGTCTTCGTAACCAGATACCGCCGCGAAGTGTTCACCAAGGAAACTCTCGACGGCCTGCGTGACATCTTCGCCAGCGTCTGCGCCGATTTCGAGGCGGAACTGGTGGAGTTCGACGGCGAGGACGATTACGTCCACCTGCTGATGAACTATCCTCCAAAGTATCCGTCTCGGCGCTGGTGAACAGCCTCAAGGACGTATCCAGCCAGATGATCCGCAAGAAGAGCTACCCGAGCATCCGCAAGAAGCTATGGGACGGTGCACTGTGGTCACCGTCCTGCTTTGCCGGTAGCTGTGGCGGCGCTCCAATCTCAGTGATTCGACAGTACATCAAAGAGCAGCAGGCGTCCGCGCTATCCTTCCCCGGCTTGAAGGCCGAGGCTTGTCGCGCATCTGGTCAGAGCCACTCGCAATGATCAGGGATCAGACGGCGGCGAATCCGCAAAAGCGTTGCGCACTCACAGCTTTCCACTTGAGAAAACCAGGTGAGATCCTTTATACGGGAATTCTGGGTAATTCAACAATAGATCGTTGTCTGAAGCAGGCAGGATGAAGCGTTACAAAGAACAAAATGCATCCAGCAATATAGTAGAACCTCTCTTTATAGTAGAACCTCTCTTTACCCCACCTGCTGATCCTGGCAATTAGCCGCGGCTGGCAAGGTGCTTTTCCACATCTTCCTTACTGAAACCCAGGGCAGCCGCAACCCGATCCGCATGACTCACCCGGGATACACCGGGAATCAGGCGATAGGTCGGACCCTGTGGCGAAAACTCGCCCTGGAGATAGCGGCCTATCCCCTTGTCCTGCAAACGCTCGCACAGTTCATGGTTATGGGTAACCAGCAAGGTGCTTGCGCCAAGCTTGTAAAAACCGGCGAGAACATACTCCGAGAGCTCCATCTTCTCTTCGAATGTCGTTCCCTCCGAAAGCTCATCCAGCACGACGAGACTGCGCGGCGTGGAATTGAAGAAAATTTCGCGCGTGCGTTTCAGTTCGTGGCCAAAGCGCCCCATGCCCTCATCCAGATGGCCGGGATCCGGTACCTGGTAGAAAATATGCTCAGCCAGCACCAGGCGGGCGCTAGCGGCGGGAATATGACAACCTATCTGTCCCAGCAGTTGAATCTGGACGACTGTCTTGCAATACGCAGTTTTGCCGCCGCTGTTGGGACCGGTAATGACCAGCAAGCGGCCGGCATCATCGAGCGAAACATCATTCGGCACATAGTTGGAGTTGGCCTTCGCGAGCACGGGATTCCGCGCTTCCGTGACTTCCAGTGCGTGCCGCTCGCTTTCCGATATTTCCGGCAAGGTCATCTTGCCGCCGAAGGCTGCCGAATAGCGATGGAAGGAGAGCAGTTCGTCGAGCATTCCCAGCACATCCACCAATCGCGCCAGTTCAGGACTGTGCTTGAACAGCTTGCGTAGTGGATAGATGACAGTATCGCGATCGGAGGCGGCAATTGCAATCAGAACAACGGGCAGAATCGGCACTGCCAGCACGAGTATCCCATAGCCGAGATAAGCGATGCCGAAACTCGCCAGCAATCCCTGAAAAAAATAAAGCGCCGCAGCGAGCGCAGCCACAACGAAAAATACCGGAACCGGCTTGAACATGGACGGCGTGAAGCGCGAGAGCGGCAGGTAACGCGGCTTTTCTTCCCGGGTCTTGAATTTTCCTTCGGAGACATAGACAGGTCCGCGCATCAGGGAATAAATTCTTGATTTGCCGAAGTCGCGAACAGTCTGGAATAGCTCCCGGAGATAAGCGCTTTGCGGCTGAGGTAGAATTTCTACCGTCTCGACCATGTCGATCGCAAACCCCGTACCATCGATGAACTGGTGGTAACCGTAACCGCTGAACTCCATTTCATCTTTACCACCCCTGGAATTGTCTATGGCAATTCCCCCGTTAAAAGTACCGTAGAGTAAATGATAAAGGGACTGTTCCCCCTCTTTCACCGTATCGACAAAGTGCTGAAGCGCTTCACGAAGCATTGAATTTGACGCGAGTTCCCGTACTGCTTCCTGTTTCTTTTGAATCAGCGCCGCATCTGTCTCCGGTCGCGCAAGCGAGCGATAGAGCACAGATTGCCCTGCATGAGTAATAGCGTGATTGACCGAATCGAATAACTCATCGGCTTCGATCGCATCGAACGTTTTCGCATCCAGTACACCGTAGTCGCCTTCCTTCGGCCGACTGTCTCGAATACCGCTGGGCTTCTGGCCACTGGAGAGAACAGGTTTTTGATTCCAGGATGAATTGGGAGCAGAGGGCGAATTCATGATCAAGTTATGTTGGATTGATCGATTTCCGGGATAAGATTGGCAACCTTCCTGAAATGAGGGGTGCCCGGAGGAGAAGATAGTTGCCTGAAAAGCAGTTTACGACAGCGTAGCATCCTTTTGGTGGACGCCTGCCTCACGACGTGCTCATCGGCGTGCTCATCGGTGTGCATGCCACCTTTCACGTTTCCCCTGAAAATCTACCACCGGGGCAGGCGCCCGTCAATGCGCGGCGAGTGGGGACTGGAGGGGACCTGGGGCTTGCGGCCGGAACAACGCATCGTTCACCTCCTTCAAATCCTCCTCGTCCAGCTCTCCCGCCTCTGCCTTCAACCGCAATCGTGACATGAGAAAATTGTAGCGCGCCTGCGCGAGGTCTCGTCGCGCCGAATAATACAATTGCTGTGCATTCAGCACGTCTACCTCGGTTCGGACACCTACTTCCTGGCCGAGCTTGGTGGAATCGACCTGGCTCTGACTGGACACCAGCGCCTGCTTCAGCGCCGTTACCTGCGCAATGCCATTGGTGACATTGAGATACTGCTGGCTTACTTGCAGCACGCTGTTGCGCCGGGTATTGTTCAGGTCCTGCAACACCTTTTCCTGGATAGCAACTGCTTCGCGCACGCGCGACTGCACCGCAAAACCCTGAAACAGCGGAAAGCTGAGCTGTACGCCGATTTCTTTCGATGTCAGGTCAATGGGACGCCCCGTGATCGTACCCCCCACCCCTTTCTGGTCGCTGTATATCGCAACGAGATCGAGCGTCGGATAATGCCCCGCCTGAGCCCGTTCAACGTCCTTTTTTGCAATTTCATATACCGCCTCCTGGACCTTCAGCGCGAGATTGTTCTGTTCGGCCACGCTGATCCAGTCCTGCATGCTGGGATACTTCAACGTGAGCAGATCGGAGGGCACCTCGGTGGGACGAACCATATCCTCCGGTATCCGCCCGATGATCTGTTCGAGCGTCCGTTTGCGCACTTCAAGTTCGTTCAGGGCGCCTATCTGCAACGCAGCCGTCAAATCGAAACGCGCCTGAGCTTCGTGAGTATCGACGATGGTAGCGGTTCCGACTTCGAAGTTGCGCTTTGCCTGCGCCAGTTGTTCGCTGATGGCTTTTTTCTGCGCCTCTGCAACCTCCAAGTTTACTTCTGCCAACAGAATATCCAGATACGCCTGCGCCACACGCAGGATCAGATCCTGTGCCGCAATGATGAACTCCGAATCGGCCTGCGCAACCTGAAGCTTCGATTGTTCGTAGATCGCAAAATTCTCCTTGCGATAGATCGGCTGAGTGGCGGTAATGGTCAGGCTCTGGTTATCGATGACGACTTCGGAAGGTCTGGCGGCCACACCCGTTCCGGTCGCGGTTCCAGTTCCGCTGATTTTTTCTATATCGATCCACTGCCGCCGGCGCACACCTGCAAGCGTTACGGTGGGCAGCAGGCCCGCCCGGCCCTGGGGCAGTTTTTCCTGCGCGGCCTGGTGCGTGAAGCGGGCTGCGCGAAACTGCGCATCATTTTCCAGCGCTTCATGATAGATGTCCATGATATCCGCGGCCTGCAGCGGAGTGCTTAGCGCTCCGATAAACAGGAGCGCATGGACGTACGGCGCAATTTTCAATTTGATTCCGGACCGCCTTGCGCTGCTTGAAAAGAACATCTTCGTTGACTACAGTTAAAGATAGACGGATAGCTATAGGGGAGTAGCAATGGATAAGTCGCGTGGACTGCAATTCCTGGAGTTCGGGCCGAAAGATCAGAATGTAAATCTCGCCGGCTGCTTTGCATTTCTGAGGGGCGCAATACAGGTTTCGAACTGGCCGACTGTGCTATATGCGCCTGCACGTCCGTTTTCCTCCTGTGCCACGCAAGTAACGAGAAGAGCCTGCATTACCGGTGGATCGCCCACTACAGCAAAGAGGCGCCCACCAGTTTTAAGGCTCTTCTGAAATCCCTCCGGCAGCACGGGAGTGGATCCGGTCAGGACGATAACATCATAGGGGCCGTGCTGGGCCCAGCCGCGGGCAGCATCGCCATTTTCCACCAGGACATTGGCAATCTGATGGGTCCGCAGGTTTTTTTCGGCCATGGCCGCCAGTTCCGGCACAATCTCGACGCTATGAACAAATCTCCCCTTTTTGGCAAGCAGCGCAGTCAGGTAACCGCTGCCGCTCCCCACCTCCAGAATTCTGTCGGTATTATTGATTCCCAGCTCCTGCAGAATCCGCGCCTCGAGCTTGGGGGCGAGCATTACCTCGCCGTATCCCAGCGGGATTTCCATATCGACGAATGCAAGTGAACGGTAAGCTGCCGGGACAAATTCCTCGCGCCGCAGCTCGAACAATAGTTGGAGAACCTCCTGGTCCAGCACCTCCCATGTACGAATTTGCTGCTCCACCATGTTATACCGGCTTTGTTCGAGATCCATATCCAACCATCTGCTCCTATATGAAATGTCATAACAAACTTGCAATTATTCCACATTTCCGTTAGCTTCACAGCAGCAGCTAGGGGTCCGTTTCCGCGAGCAGCCGGAAACCGGTGAGAGAGTCCCTCATGGAACCCGCGAATAAGTACACTTGCATATCACGCTTATTCGCTGGTTCCTCTACCTGACACGGATAATGCCGCCGTAGGGAAGCTGGGAATCGGTTGTCCGGTCGTCCCGCTCCTTTATGGCACTCAAGGAGCGTAATATGAATGCAACAGTTTCAAGCGCGGCACAAAGTTCATCGCCCTTTTCGGGCAAAACCGCCCAGGTTGACGAAGGCGCGGTCAAACCTCTGCCTCGGTCACGAAAAACCTACCTGAGCGGTTCCCGCCCGGATATCCGGGTTCCCATGCGTGAAATCAGCCAGTCCGATACGCCCGCCAGCATGGGAGCGGAAAAAAACCCGCCGATTTATGTCTATGACACTTCCGGTCCTTATACCGACCCGGCGGTCAAAATTGACATTCGCTCCGGCCTGGCGCCGCTGCGCGAAAAATGGATAGATGAGCGCGGCGATACGGAGATTCTCTCCGGTCCGGCCTCCATCTATGGCAGGCAACGTCTGAATGACCCAGGCCTGGCCGAATTGCGCTTCGACCTGAAGCGCAGCCCCTGCCGCGCCAGAACCGGAGCAAACGTGACACAGATGCATTATGCGCGACGTGGCATCGTCACGCCGGAAATGGAATTTATTGCCATACGTGAGAATCAGCGTTGCGAGCATTTGGCCGATCAACAGCGGGAACTACTTGCACGCCAGCACCCGGGCCATGATTTCGGCGCGTTCCTGCCCCGCCACATCACGCCCGAGTTCGTACGTGATGAGGTCGCCAGGGGACGCGCAATCATTCCCGCCAACATCAACCATCCCGAATCCGAACCGATGATCATCGGGCGCAACTTTCTGGTGAAAATCAATGCAAATATCGGTAATTCGGCGCTAAGCTCAAGCATCCAGGAGGAAGTCGAAAAGATGACATGGGCAATACGCTGGGGGGGAGATACCGTAATGGATCTCTCCACGGGAAAAAACATCCATGAAACGCGCGAATGGATCATACGCAACAGTCCCGTTCCCATCGGCACGGTGCCGATCTACCAGGCCCTGGAAAAAGTAAATGGCAAGGCGGAAGACCTGACCTGGGAAATTTTTCGCGATACGCTGATAGAGCAGGCTGAACAGGGTGTGGACTATTTCACCATTCATGCCGGCGTACGGCTCGCCTATGTTCCGATGACGGCAAAACGGCTCACCGGTATCGTTTCCCGCGGCGGATCGATCATGGCGAAGTGGTGTCTTGCCCACCACAAGGAGAGTTTCCTGTATACGCAGTTCGAGGAAATCTGTGAAATCATGAAGGCTTACGATGTGAGCTTCTCCCTCGGTGACGGATTGCGCCCCGGTTCAATATATGATGCGAATGATGAAGCCCAGTTTGCGGAGCTGAAAACCCTCGGCGATCTGACACAGATTGCCTGGAAGCACGACGTGCAGGTAATGATCGAAGGCCCTGGCCATGTTCCCATGCATCTCATCAAGGAGAACATGGATATGCAGCTGAAATACTGTGCCGAAGCCCCGTTCTATACGCTGGGGCCTCTCACTACCGACATCGCCCCTGGCTACGATCATATAACATCTGCCATCGGCGCTGCCATGATCGGCTGGTACGGTACCGCGATGTTATGTTATGTGACGCCCAAGGAGCATCTCGGCCTGCCAGACAAGGATGACGTCAAGGATGGCATCATCACCTATAAAATCGCCGCGCATGC
This sequence comes from Nitrosospira sp. TNL300, assembly GCF_055385915.1. Taxonomy (NCBI): domain Bacteria; kingdom Pseudomonadati; phylum Pseudomonadota; class Betaproteobacteria; order Nitrosomonadales; family Nitrosomonadaceae; genus Nitrosospira; species Nitrosospira sp. TNL300. The sequence goes on from NZ_AP041005.1 coordinate 2,612,685, forward strand.
CGCAGATCTGGCAAAGGGGCATCCCGGCGCACAGTTACGCGACAATGCTCTTTCCAAAGCACGCTTCGAATTTCGCTGGGAGGATCAATTCAACCTCGGCCTCGATCCTGACAAGGCAAGGCAGTTCCATGATGAAACCCTGCCGCAGGAAGGCGCAAAGCTCGCCCATTTCTGTTCGATGTGCGGTCCACATTTCTGCTCGATGAAAATCACGCAGGATGTGCGCGACTTCGCGGCGAGCAAAGGTGTCAGCGAGCAAGAGGCCCTGGAAAAAGGCATGGAAGAGAAAGCGAGCGAATTTGTAGCAGGAGGAACAGAGATTTACAGCAAGGTGTGAGCGGCATGACGAGTGAGCCTGGGCGCAGGCTTGCGGTTGAAAAAGCGAAATGGGGAGGCGGCAGGAGGATGCAGGCGGCTACATTGCGCCAGGGCATTCATTCCTGCGCTCTTCCCGCAAAAGCATCGCAAGTATTCTCAAACCCGAAGCCGGTTTGATGCGATAATATCAAAAAATAACAGTCACGCCCTCGGCGCTACGTCTCTACTGGATATCCCATTGCCCGTATTCCCTGGTAACACCATGGTTCATTCCCGTTCGTTCCCGGTTACCCGCGACCTCCTGGTTTCTGCCGGATAATCTGGAATGGACTGGTTTCTTCTCCTCAAGGGGCTCATCCTTGGCATAGTCGAAGGTCTGACGGAATTTCTTCCGATTTCGTCCACTGGTCACCTGATTCTGGTCAGCGACCTGCTCAACTTCAATGACGAAAAGGGCAAGGTATTTACCATTGTCATTCAGCTTGGCGCGATTCTGGCGGTATGCTGGGAATATCGCGTCAAGCTTCGGCATGTAGTAACGGACATCGGCTCCCGTCAGGATGCAAACCGCTTCGTGTTGAATCTTTTGATCGCGTTTCTGCCAGCCGCAATTCTGGGTTTGCTGTTCATCAAAACCATCAAGCAACACCTGTTTCATCCGGTGCCGGTCGCGCTGGCATTCATAGTCGGCGGCCTTCTGATTCTTTGGGCCGAGCGCAGGCCACATGTGGTGGACGTGGAACGGGTCGAAGACATGGACTGGAAACATGCCTTGAAAGTGGGATTGGCGCAGTGCCTGGCACTCATACCCGGCACCTCGCGCTCAGGCGCCACCATTATTGGGGGCCTCCTCTTCGGCCTCTCCCGCAAGGCCGCTACTGAATTTTCATTTTTCCTCGCGATTCCAGTTATGTTCGCGGCGACTTTTTATGATCTTTACAAGAATCGCGATATTCTTCATCTGGATGACGTGAGCGTGTTCGCGATCGGGTTCGTGGCGTCCTTTATCAGTGCGCTTCTCGCGGTGCGGGGCTTGCTCCGCTTTGTCAGCCAGCACGATTTCTCCGTTTTTGCCTGGTATCGCATCGGGTTCGGGATTATCGTCCTGATTACGGCCTACTCCGGGATGGTTCAGTGGTCGGCAGCGTGAGAAGGATTCATGTCAATGAGTTTTGCTTATGCACTTATTCTCCATTATTTTCCAGCTTATTGTCACCGCGATAAGCAGGCCTTGAGCCCCTTGAGGCTCAGGATGAGCAGGGGGACGATAACTCAGAGTGATGGAGACGAAAGATACTCAACTCTGTACCCAGGGTAGTCCTGCCGCCTTCCAACCGCCTTTCTTACCGCGATGGCCGGTGGTGTCCTTCTCACCTTCGAATCCTTCGAGAACGTTGTAGCAATTCGTATAACCCAGTTCGGAAGCGGTAGCTGCGGCCTGATGCGAGCGTCCCCCCGTACGGCAGATGAACATGACCAACGATTCCTGATCTACCTGACTGGAAAGATAGTTGATGAAATCAGGGTTGGAACGCATTCCCGGATAAGACTGCCATTCGATTTCCACTGCACCTGGAATTCTTCCTACCCAATCCCATTCCGCGCGTGAGCGTACATCCACCAGTTTTGCATCGGGCGCTTCCTGAAGCAGGGTAAGCGCCTCGGTCGGCAGCAGCGCCCCCTGATAGGGCAGATCCATTTCCTCGGCACGCTTATGCGCCCTCTCGAGTATTGCGGTGATTGTTTCGGTTTCCATATGGTTTACCCATGACAAGAATGAAATAATATGTAATGGTAATCGATTTTCAGCCATCTGGATGCCCGGAAAACTTCAATCCAGGCACAGAGTGCAACAAACCGTACCTCTTCCAGCTTGCGGTATTTTATTGCTGAGGGAATGGCCGTTCCCCTCCTGATATATAATATTAATTCTGCAAATTCCCTTTATATGAGAACACTCCACTTTTTAAAAGGAAGGCGCTTTCGCACGATTGCATATTGACATGGTTTGGAGACTGAAATGGCGGTAGCCGATGTTCTGAAAATGATTCAGGACAACGAAGTCAGATTCGTTGATCTACGATTTACCGATACCCGCGGTAAAGAACAACATGTAACCCTGCCCGCTCACGCCGTCGATGCTGATAAACTGGAGGACGGTCACGCATTCGATGGCTCTTCCATCGCCGGCTGGAAGGGTGTGCAGGCATCGGACATGCTGCTGATACCGGATACCGACACCGCCCGAATGGATCCCTTCATGGACGAGGCTACACTGTTCATCACCTGTGACGTAGTGGAGCCCTCGGATGGCAAGGGTTATGACCGCGATCCCCGTTCCCTGGCAAAACGCGGCGAAGCCTACCTCAAATCGACAGGCATCGGCGATACCGCGTTTTTCGGCCCGGAGCCTGAATTCTTCATTTTTGATTCCGTCACCTGGCACGCGGACATGTCCGGCTGTTCCGTAAAAATCGAATCGGAAGAAGCAGCCTGGAGTTCGAGAGTAAAATACGAGGGTGGCAACATCGGGCATCGTCCTGGTATCAAGGGAGGCTATTCCCCCATTCCCCCAATCGACTCCTTGCATGACATCCGATCGGCGATGTGTCTTGCACTTGAGGAAATGGGTATCGAAGTTGAAGTGCATCACCACGAAACGGCGACTGCCGGACAGTGTGAGATAGGTACCAAGTACAGCAGCCTGGTGAAGCGCTCTGACTGGACTCAGGTATTCAAATATGTGGTGCACAACGTCGCCCACTCTTACGGAAAGACCGCAACCTTCATGCCCAAACCCATTGTCGGTGACAATGGTTCCGGGATGCACGTGCACCAGTCAATCTGGAAAGGCGGACGAAACCTGTTTTCCGGAAACGGTTATGGCGGACTCTCGGAAATGGCAATGTACTATATTGGCGGAATCATCAGGCATGCCAAGGCCTTGAACGCCATAACCAATCCCGGGACCAACTCGTACAAGCGCCTCGTTCCGGGCTTTGAAGCACCCATCAATCTTGCCTATTCCGTCAGCAACCGGTCGGCTGCCGTGCGCATTCCTTATGCCAATAACCCCAAAGGCCGACGGATCGAGGTGCGCTTCCCTGACCCTACCGCGAACCCTTACCTTGCATTTACTGCCATGCTGATGGCGGGGCTGGATGGAATCCAGAACAAGATTCATCCGGGCGACCCGATGGACAAGAATCTCTACGACCTTCCACCCGAGGAAGCTGCCAGAATTCCGAATCCCTGCGCTTCCCTGGATGAAGCACTGGACAGCCTGGATAAGGACCGCAATTTCCTGACTCGCGGCGGGGTGTTTTCGAATGATATGATAGATGCTTACATCGAGCTCAAGATGGAAGAAGTCACGCGCTTCCGGATGACGACGCATCCGGTCGAATTCGATATGTACTACAGCTTGTGAGCGCTGTTTCTCACGTTCGGACCGCTAATGCTGTTTCATTGATCAGGACACAATATCTGATGAAAACTCTTTTTGTTACATTGCTCGCGCTGCCGATGCTCATGCTTGCCGGATGTGGTCAGAAAACAGCGAAGGACGCAGAAAAACCCGCCGAGCAGCAGACGGAACTGCCGGATGAGTTCACTTCTGAAAAGCAAATGCCATCAGTACTGGAGGAAAGTCTGAGCCCGGAAGAGAAGTCTGCAATATTGAAAGAAATCATGCCGGCCGGGTCTGAGAGCGATTCTACACCGGAGGAAAAATTCCTGCGGTTGAAAAAAGACGCGGAGGCTGGCGATCCCAAAGCACAGACTGGCCTTGGCGTTATGTACTATACGGGTGAAGCGATATCCAAGGATGCTTCGGGCAAAATCCTGAGTAACGATCCTGCTACCGCCGCCGCCTGGTTTCATCGCGCGGCTGAGCAGGGCTATGCGGATGCGCAATTCAACCTGGGGTTGCTGTATGCCAACGGCGAAGGTGTTCCTAAAGATTCCACCAAGGCGTTCGGGTTGTTTCAAAAAGCGGCCGAACAGGGCAATGTCGACGCGGAAAATAACGTGGGTGTGATGTATTACTCAGGTGAAGGCGTGCCCAGAGACGAGGCCAAGGCGAAAGAATGGTTCAAGAAAGCGGCGGCCCAGGGCAATGCCGACGCGCAGGCAAACCTGGATGCAATGAAATAAGAGCTTCGCTGTTTGTTTCGAGAACCCGGGCATCTTCGTAACGCAAGGGAACGGCATTGCGCTTGTATCATCGCAAAGGGTATGTTGTTCGTCATTGTGTCGGCGCATTCAGCCAGTCTTCGGTAACCATTCGGAGTTTCACTCCATAAGGACATAAGGAGATGCCTATCCGAGGGCAGGTTATCGTATTCTGTGCTCCCACCCTCCAATCCTTACCACATAAAGGGAGTTGGTGACACCTTCGACAATTCAGGCAATCAGCGCAGCGCTATTCGCGGTTGCACTCCTGCATACGTTTTCCACCAGATTTTTTGAACGATTGGCAAACACGCGTCCCGCCCACGCAGGGATATGGCATTTATTGGGTGAAGTAGAAGTCGTATTCGGCTTCTGGGCCATGATTCTCATACTGTTCATGTTTGCGGTGGAAGGCCGCGACAGCGCAATCGATTACCTGGATTCGCGTAACTTTACGGAACCCATGTTCGTCTTTGCGATCATGGTCGTTGCTGGAACAAAACCGATCCTCCAGCTTGCCATGCTCTCGGTACGAACCGTGGCTCAGTTCATTCCACTGTCGCGGGGGACCGTTTTCTACTTTGCGACGCTTTCCCTCGTTCCACTGCTCGGATCCTTCATCACCGAACCGGCAGCCATGACGCTTGCTGCCCTGATTCTTCGAGACAATTATTTCTCTCGCGGAATTTCGCTCAAGCTTAAATACACCACGCTCGGGGTTCTGTTCGTCAATGTATCCATCGGCGGCACCTTGACACCCTTCGCTGCACCTCCCGTGCTTATGGTGGCTGGGAAATGGGGATGGGACATCTGGTTCATGATATCCACTTTCGGCTGGAAAGCAGCTATCGCCGTGATCATCAATGCGGGGAGCGCCACGTTGCTGTTTCGCCGCGAATTGTCCCAGGCGGGACCGGGGCAGAATTTGTCTGATCGTGGAGAGAAAGTGCCGGACCTTCTTGTAGCTGTGCACCTCATCTTCCTGATCGGGATAGTAACGTTTGCTCATCATCCTGCCGCTTTTATGGGGCTTTTTCTGTTTTTTCTTGGCATCGCCCATGCATATCAAAAACATCAGAACCGGTTTATCCTGCGGGAGGGTTTGCTGGTGGCATTTTTCCTGGCCGGTCTGGTAGTGCTGGGCGGACAGCAGCAGTGGTGGTTGCAGCCGCTATTGCTTGGAATGAGCAGTGAGGCAGTGTTTTTTAGTGCCACGCTGCTGACCGCGATAACGGATAATGCAGCCCTTACCTATCTTGGCTCGCTTGTAGAGGGATTGTCGGATTCTTTCAAATATGCGCTGGTCGCAGGGGCCGTTACGGGAGGCGGTCTCACAATCATCGCGAATGCGCCCAACCCTGCCGGGGTCGCTATTCTGCGCGGCAATTTCGAGGATGCGACCATTCACCCGTTAGGTCTGCTGACAGCGGCAATACCACCGACTATCGTGGCTCTCCTGGCTTTCCGCTTGCTTTAGGGAACCACTGAACAAATCCCTCGCAAAGCTCCGATCCGGGTTGCAGCAAAATCGAGCCCGGTCCATTTTGGTCCGCATCTTCAATAACCTTACGGGACAGATGCTTCGTTCTGCTTCAAGGCGCGCAAGCTGTCATTCTCGGCGCGCAACGCTTCGACTTCTTTATGTAGCCGTCCTATCGCCATGCGTTCGCGCAACATGGTCGGCAGTGTAACGAGCGCCCCTATGAGCGCTCCCAGACCGAAGCAGACTGCGATCACAACGGCAAGCGATGCATCGGCACGCCAAAGCAGGAATATGACGCTTACCTCAACAGCATTCTGAACTGCAAACGTGACAATGAGGAAAACGATGACGAGCGCTGCAATCAATTGCAATTGCACAACAACTCCTTTCCGGACACCCGCATCCAAATCGGGGAAAATGGCTTCCTTCTCGGCAAGAGGCACGATGTGCCACATACGAAGGTAGAATACCTGCCGGTTCCGGTTGTAAAAAGCGATAGAAAGAGAGCGTCCGAAGGCGGGTCCGGACGCGATTCCACACACTGAATCAACAAAAGGATAACCGAACGAAAGTGGCGCTACCCTCGCAGCAAGCAGGCCACCCCGCACACGCTAACCACGTACTTTGCGAGTCATGCCGGCTTCCATCCACTTCTTGATACGGTTGGCATCGGCAATCCGGGAATTCTTTCCCCAGGAATCGAGCAGCACGATTATGGTCGGCTTGCCTGTGATATTTGCGTGCATCACCAGACAGCGCCCGGCCTCGCTGAGAAATCCTGTTTTGGATATGCCGATATCCCACCTGCTGCTCCTCACCAACTTGTTTGAGTTGACGAAATTCAAGTTGCGGCTGCGTACCTTCCCCACAGATGCCACCTCGTGCGCAGCGGTCGTGGAAAATACGCGGATGAGGCGGTACCCGTGTGCCGCCTTGACCATTTTTGCGAGATCACGCGCGGTGGAGACATTTCCGCTGTTCAAGCCGGTCGAGTCAACGAAATAGGTGCTGCCCATTCCCAACTGGAATGCCTTGCGGTTCATGGCTGTAACAAACGCATTCAGGCCGCCGGGATACGTACGTCCCAGCGCCGCAGCAGCGCGATTCTCCGAAGACATCAAGGCCAGTCGCAACAATTCTCCGCGGGTGAACTTCGTTCCTACCCGCAGACGGGAACGAGTATATTTGATGACATCAACATCAGCCGAGTCGATGACTATTTCCTGGTTCAGCGGCAGTTTTGCATCGAGCACAACCATTGCGGTCATGAGTTTGGTAATCGAAGCAATCGGCATGACACTGTCTGCGTTCTTGTGGAAAAGAACCTGTCCCCGCTGTGGATCCAGAATCAGCGCTGCGTTGGACCGGAGAGACAAGTCGGCCGGTTTTGCAAAAGCGCCTCCCATAAACGCAAACGTGGCGCAAACCACCAATATGGCGTTCTTCATTTGTCATTATCCATGGAGTGTCCGCCCTCCCTGCGGACTGGGACTACGGTCGATAAATTACCAAATATCCCGAGCTAGGGAAAGAGCTATGTTTAGGAGGCGCGCGCACGGAAGGGTTTTTTCTGGAACAGGGAAGCAAGTGAGAGTGAAGATCGGCGAGTAAATGGGACTTACTGCTCGGCGCAAGCGCTCCTGCTCATTGACAGACGGTAGCCATCCATGAGCACTTTGGATGCGCCCTCGAGCGGCAAAGGCTGGGAAAAATAGTAGCCCTGCATTTCGTCGCATCCGTGCCTTATCAGAAAATCCAGCTGCGCCCTTGTTTCAACGCCCTCAGCCACTACTTTCAGCCCGAGGCTGTGCGCGAGCTTGATCATGGCTACGGTAATGGTTGCGTCGTCGGGATCCGTCGTGACGTCACGGATGAAGGCGCGGTCGATCTTGAGTACATCCAGAGGAAAGCGCTTGAGATAGGCAAGACTGGAATAGCCGGTACCAAAATCGTCCATCGATATCTGGACACCGAAGGCTTTCAGATTCTGCAGGGCGTTGGCGGCCATCTCGGCCTCCTTCATCAATACCGACTCCGTAAGCTCGAATTCCAGCAGACGCGGATCGATGTTCGTAGCCTTCAACGTTTCCCCAATAACGCTATCCAGATCCTGTTGCTGAAACTGCCGCGCTGACAGATTGATCGAAATGGGATGCAGCACCAGCCCCTGGCCCTGCCATTCCCTGATCTGCTCACAAACCGTTTTCACCACCCACTCGCCTACCGATACGATCAACCCCGTATCCTCGAGAACGGAAATGAACTGTAGTGGGGGCACCAGCCCGTGCGCGGGGTGCTGCCAGCGCAGCAGCGCTTCAAAACCGGTAATTTCTCCATTGATCAGGCTTGCTTTGGGTTGGTAGTGAAGCACGAACTCGCGCCTCGCCAGGGCGCCACGAAGTTGCGTCTCGATTTTCAGGCGAGCCACCGCGCGCTCATTCATCTGCGGAAGGTAAAACTGATAAATCGCGGGTCCCTGCTCTTTTGCCTGGAACATCGCTGTGTCCGCATTTCTGAGCAGGCTGTCTGCGTCGGTACCATCGCCGGGATAGATGCTGATTCCAAGGCTCGCAGAGACATAGATCTCCTGTGTTTCCAGTTCGAAGGGTACGTGGAGCGCCGAAATAACCTTCTCCGCAATTAAGGTTGCATCTTCAGCCTGTACGAGATCAGACAGAATGAAAGCAAATTCATCTCCCCCAAGACGGGCAACCGTGTCGCATGAACGCACACACTGCTGCAGTCTCTTTGCGACATGGATCAGCAGTTCGTCACCGGTAGAATGGCCCATTGTGTCGTTGACGATCTTGAACCGGTCCAGATCCGCAAATACCACGCCGACCCGGCGACGGTTGCGATGGGCATGTTCCATCGCCTGTCGGAGACGATCAAGAAAAAGACTTCGATTAGGCAGTTCCGTCAGGGGATCAAACTGGGCCAGGTAAGTGAGACGCTCCTCCGTTGTCTTGCGGTCAATTGCGGTTGCAAGAATATTCGCGAGACTCTGCAGAAAATTGATACTGCTGGACGTGAAGCGCTGCGGATCGCGCGAATAGGCTCCAAGGATCCCATAAGGTCCTCCCGCCCCCGAGATAAGCACATCCGCGCAACTGCGTATATTATGACTCCTCAGGATGCTGGAAGCCTTGAAACGGGTTTCCGTCTGGAAGTCCTCCACAATGACGGATTGATGGCTCGCCAGCACAAAGCGATTTTGGCTGTTCTCGTACGTAAACGATATCTGCCTTCCAATCCAGTCCTTCTGCCAGCCGATCCCGGATTTAAGAACAAAAGAACGGAAATCCGGTGCAAGCTGGAGCGCCTTGCAGAACTCGACATGGAGACCTTGAGAAGCGATCACCGCTGCCTGGCTCCACAACAGGGCAAGATTCCCGCTGGCGAGCGCCTGTTGCCCGAACGCGGCAATGAGTCCCTGCTGCATGGCATGTTCCTGGATTGCAAAGTCAGTTTGCTTGCGTTTGGTAATGTCGATGGCGGTGCCCACTATTCTCAATTCATCCGGATTGGTGCTCCATTTCAATGCCTTCGCAATATGCAGATGACGCACTGTCTTGTGTTCGCGCAGAATCCGGAAATCGAGTTGAACGCGCCCGTCCTCGGCGCTGACCCGTTCCAGATGCGCCTCCTGCTGGGGCAGATCGTCCGGATGGGTATAGGATTTCCATATGTCATACGTGATGCGGCTCCCGGAAGCAATCCCGTAGATCTCGTACATCCGGTCATTCCAGATCATTTCATTGGTCGCAGTGTTCCACTCCCAGATACCGATGGCGGCTGCTTCCGTGGCAAGAGCAAGTCGTGTCCTCTCTTCCAGCAAAACCCGCTCCCTTCTGTTCGATTCTGCCCGCAGCCAGACATTTTCTATGACAGTCGGCAACCGTTGGAGGTAACCTGCGGTCTTCACAACGTAATCGGCAGCACCCAGTTTCAGTGACTGCCTGGCGATCTCCTCGTCCTCGCTTCCGATGAAGAGAATGATGGGCAGATCAAGCCCCCGTACCTGGCAAAGCTCCTTCAGAACGTCCGTCGCGGAAGCCCCGGGCAAGCGATAATCGAGCAGCAACACGTCAACGTCGGTTTCTCTATTCTGTCCAGCAAGATAGGAAAAAACTTCCTCAGCTGACTGAACAGACTCGATTCGAAGGTGCGGTGCAGTGGAAGCCAGTGCCTGTTTCGTCGTTTCAGCGTCATGCGGATTGGGCTCAACGTATAAAACCTGGAGTACTGTAGCGCGGCGGTAAGTTTCTGTCTGGAACTTGTCGAGCGTCGCGCGAAGCACGAGCCCAAGAGTTTCGAGAAAGCGCCCATGCTTTATGACGTAATCGTCAGCCCCGGCTCGAAGTAATGAGAGGATGGCTTCTTCCCTGCTGGAACCCGTAAGAACCACGACTGGAAGCGGTAGATGCCGTCTGCGAATCTGAGCCAGCAACGTTTCACCGCTCCCGTCCGGAAGATTGAGGTCCGTCAGGACAATATCATAGCGGGCAGGGGCATCCGGCTCCGGTCTGGCAATCGCCGGGATTCCGAGGCTGGTTCCATAGAGATCGTGGAATCTTTCCACGCGGTGCAAAGCTTCTGCCAGTGAACTGACGATATCGAGCTGGATGTCGGGCGCGCGTTTTTTCAGCTCCAATCGCACCAGATCGGCATCCAACGCATTATCCTCAAGGTAGAGAACTCTCATTGGAAAACCTTTGAATGATCTCCCCGAGGGTCGAAAAAGGCCTTTGCGGACTTCGGTCCCCTATCGTATCCTCGCGCCCTCCGGGGTATTGCCCGAGCCCTGGGCGACCTCGCATCCTGCATGAAACTCATTCAGAAACCTCTAATCCTTGCAAGACAATGGGTATTGAGAACAGTCCAGTAGAGCTCAATCTGGCGAGCCACATCAATGAATTTCTCGAAGTCCACCGGCTTTACGATGTAGGAGTTCGCGCCCAGCAGATAGGCTTCATGAACATCGATATCTTCGGAGGAAGACGTAAGCACTACGACCGGAACAGTTCCAAGCACGGAATGCTCCCGTATGGTTCGCAGGACTTCCAGTCCGCTTACTTTGGGCAGTTTGAGGTCTAGCAGTACAACCGAAGGCGGGAGGTCACTCGTTCTCCAGCTCGAAAAAAAATCGAGGGCTTCCTGACCATCCCGCAGCACTTCGAGTGGATTGGTCAGGTTGTGCCGTACAAAAGCACGCCGGGTGAGATCGACATCCATCGGGTTGTCTTCAATAAGCAGAATCGGCAACGCAGTGTTCATGAAAGCACACCCTATAAGTCCTGTTCTTGCAACTGCTCGAATGGCCCTGGCGCAGGACCGGACAGTGGCAGTTGCAGGTAAAAGACAGCACCGGCACCTACCTGGCTTTCCGCCCACACACGTCCTCCCATACGCTCCATCGCTTTTTGCACCATTGCAAGCCCGATGCCTGTCCCCGGATATTCCTCGGCCCGTTGCAAGCGCTGGAATATCTCAAAAATTTTGTCGTAAAAACGCATATCAAATCCGATACCATTGTCGCGCATGCAAAGAATGCAATTGCTATCCGAAGTCCAGGCGCGAATTTCGATGACAGGCTCCGGAGCGTGTATGGAGAACTTGAGGGCGTTATCGACCAGGTTACGTAGAGCGATTGCAAGACCATCGGGATCAGCGCGAACGTGGAAATCATCCACACTGACAATGAGGCGCACGTTTTGCAGACTATCCTCGAACTGGGCCAACACCTTTGATACGAAGGCGGGAAGCCTGATGACGGTCGAAGACAGTTTTCGACGCTCAAGTTTTGAGTAGGAGAGCAAATCTTCGATTAAATCCGTCATATGCTTGGTGGCTGAACGGACATTTGTCAGAAAACTGCGACCTTCCTCGTCGAAGCGTTCGTAGTAGTTTTCCAGCAGCAGCCTGCTGTACCCGGCTATGCCGCGCAGGGGCGCTCTCAGATCATGAGATACCGAATAACAGAAATTTTCCAGTTCCTTGCTCTTGGCAAGAAGCTGGGCGGTACGCTCATTCACCTTGTATTCAAGATTAACCTTCGCATCACGCAGGGCTTCTTCAGCCTGTTTGCGCTCGGTTATATCCTTGATGGTAAGAAACGCCAATCCTTTACTGTTCTCGTAGTGCAAGACCGTTCCGGAATAACTGAAGATTCTCAACCACTCTTTATCTAGACGCCTGATGCGCAGTTCCAGATCATGCAGGTGCTCGCCCCGGAGAATGCGCGGCAAAGGCCATTGATCTATAGGCATGACGTTGCCCTCGGTGGTCGACAACTCGTAGATCCGGGCAAAACTATGAAGATTGCCCAAGACCTCTTCCGCACCGTCGATCTCATGCATTCGCAAAGCGGCGGGATTCCAGTGGAGGAGATTACGATTGAAATCGGAGATGACAAGCCCCTCGGTCATATGCTCCATCACCACCTGAAGCCGCTTTTCTGTCTCACGCTGCGCCTCTTCCAGAAGTCTCTGATCATGGACATCGGTATTGGTCCCGAACCACTGCACAACCTGACCTTCCTCGTTTCTTAACGGCTCGGCGCGGGTCAGAAATACCCGGAGCTTCCCGTCCGCGCCGCGCAGTGGAATTTCCATATCGAGCGGCTGCTCGGCAGCAGTAGCCTCATTCCAACGTTTTATTACCTCCGGCAGCAGTTCGGGATCATGAACCTTTTGCCAGCCCCAGCCCATCATCTCTTCGGGAGTGGTTCCGGTATAGTCGTACCAGCGCTGGTTGTACCAGGATCTGGATCCATCCGTCTCCCCTATCCATGCAAGCTGCTGGATGGTATTGATCATTGTCCGGAACCGCGCCTCATTTGCACGCAACTTGGCCTCGGCGCGGCGGCGGGCGCTGAGATCGAACGCCATCGCAAGAAATTGCACTTGCTCAGGCTGCGTGGACAACTCCAGGTGAACCTCGACCGGGTAATGCGTACCGTCCGCACGCAGATGCGTCGCCTCGAAAACCAGGATTTCTTTCTCACCCTTCACGAGTGGATCAATCAGAGCGCGGAACGATGCTTCGTCAAACTCCCGTTCGACTTCCAGCAGCGTCATTTTTTGCAGCGAATCCATGCTGTAGCCAAGATTACGCCGGGCTCCCCGGCTGGCGTACTCGAAATGCAGCGTCTGAGCATTCAGTAGATAAATTTCGTTCAGACTCTGCTCGAAAATTTCTGCAATCGGGGTATGGATATTCTCCACAGTGGCAGGACGGGTCATATCGCGAGCGTTCTCAGAAACGCACGCAACACTCCCTGTGTAGTTTTGGTTTAGGGATATCATTACGGAAAAACCTGATGCTCTTTTGCAAGAACGATTCGACTCGGAAAAAACTCGGGAAAAACAGAGCTATGAAACCCTAAAACGGGCTGGGTGAATAGCTGTAAGATTTTACAGGTTGGCAGGATGAAAATTAGGCTTGAGTGTTTTTGAGTGTTGACCGAAACCTTCCCGCAGACCGAAAGGGGCAGAACGAAAACAGCCTGATCTGTAAATTTCCCCTATTCTTGGGGAGGGGAAGCGCGTCTCTTAAAGCCGTACCACACTGTCTCACCGCGTCATAAACTTGCCCTGGCGGGATGGAGAGCGTTCTTTCCAGCTGCAGGAAATTGCAAGGACTGAAGAAATAGTTGTCGACAATTTAATCAACATGGGACTTATCGTCCCCGCTCGGAGATAAACATGCAGGAACTGAATGCAACCTGGACCGCGCTGAAACTCGGCGGTTTTACCGTTGTGCCGCTATCTTTGCTGGCGGTGATCGCATTGGCGATCATGCTTGAAAAGGCGTTCATCTATTGGAAGTTTGCCCGCCTGTCTCACGACCTGCTGAATCTGGTTGAGACTTACGGCTTTGCATGGGCCGATCTGGAAAAAATACTCTCCGGATTGGATGATCGCCACTATTACAAGCGCTTCTTCGAGGTCGTAATCAGTAACAGGCATCATCCGTCCTGGTGGACGGAGTCGCGCGCGGCAGACGAAGCCCAGTTGATCGAGACATCGCTGGGACGCCGGTTGTGGGTTCTGGAAACGATCGTCACCGCCGCACCTCTGCTCGGGCTTGTCGGCACGGTTATCGGCATGATGCGCGCTTTCCAGATCATTGGCGGCGAAGGGGTGGTCAACCCCACTGCCGTGACGGGAGGAGTAGCCGAAGCGCTTGTCGCCACCGTCGTCGGCCTCCTGATTGCGCTGATTGCGCTCTTCGGCTTCAATTACTTCTCCCGCCTTCAATCCCAAACGATGGATGAGATGGAACGGCTGGGCACGCGCCTCATCGATCATATTCGCCTGGATCAGGAGGAGAGCCGTCATGAAGCGGCGTAAATCCAGGGAGTACCGCAGGGGGCGCATCGAAATCATCCCGATGATCGATGTGATGTTTTTCCTGCTTGCCACATTCATGCTATCGTCATTATCGATGCAGAACCTCGATTCCCTGCAGGTGAATCTGCCGCAAGGCGAGGCCGAGAAACTCAGCGCCAAAACGCCGGTTACATTGACCTTGACGAGCGACAGCAAAATCTTTGTCAACCGCACGCCCGTGACCCTGGAGACGCTGGGTGACACCCTCAAACCACTGCTGCGCGATTCCGAACAGAAAGTGGTGGTATCGGCAGACAGCGACGCACCGCAAGGAATTGTCGTGCAGGCGATGCTGCGTGCCCGTAGTGCGGGCGCACAGCACTTTCTGATAGCCGTCAAACACAAGTAATCCCGAACGATGCTCAAGTCCGGATCGAGGGAAATCCGCATCTGGTGGCCCCTGCCGCTGGCGTCTGTCCTCTGGGTGCTCATCATCTGGGCGTTCGGGTTCTTTCTCACCGCGCCCGAGGTGGAGATCAAGGGACCTCCTGCGATTGAAGCCAGCTTCGTGGAACTCGCCGAAGAGACACCGGAACAGAAGCCACCGCCGCCCGCGCCCCCCAGTCCCAAGGCACCCCCTGCGCCTAAACCACCTCCTAAGCCTCGACCTCAATCGCGGCTGGGAGAAGGAGGAACCAAGCCACTGAAACCCAAACGGGAAAAAGCAATGGAAAACCGTGAGGGCAGCAAGGAACGCACGCCGGTTCAGAAAACTGTTCCACAGGCTTCTCCAGAGACTGAACGCCCGAAAGATCTGCTGGCGTATATGAACGAGGCGCGGGAGCGGCGCCGGGCAAGCGGAATTTTCGAGGATGAACCCGTTGAACCTGAGGCGATCGAGCGCGAGCCTTCCGAAGAAGAACTGCGCATGGCTAACGTGATGCGCAACCTCAAGGAGCCCGGCGCAAGCGGGATATTCCAGATCATCAGGATGGGGCCGCGAACGGCACAGTTTCTGTTTCGTGCCTGGAAGAAGGATAGCAGCGTTCCCCGCCGGGAGGTGGTGGAAGTCGATGCCGGGCCCGGTGGCGATATTCAACGGGCCGTCGTTCGAAAAATGATCGAACTGATCCGGCAATATCACAAAGGGGATTTCAACTGGGAATCCTATCGTCTCGACCGTGTGGTCGTCCTCTCCGCTCGACCCGAAGACAGCAAGGGCCTGGAGGATTTCCTGATACGCGAGTTTTTTGGAGAGGAGGCTGCGCCGCGACGGCGATGAAGATCGCCTGCCTGACGGCGAAGCTATCCGCTATCCCATGTACTACATTAAGATGGAAGCAAACGGCGGGCGAAGCCCGCCCTACACCGGTGATATCGGACGGTCGGCGGAACGGCGTTGTCCTACTTTTCCCCCCGGCTTACAGTCTTGTTCACGTCACCTTTCAGATACTTGTCCAGAAACTCCAGTATTCGCCAATTGGCCTCGATCTGGTTCTTTTTCTTGGTAAAACTGTGGCCTTCATCAGGAAAAACAATGTACTCCACCGGAACACCATGCTTCCTGACTGCCTCCACCATTTCATCGCTCTCGGCCTTGACCACACGCGGATCATTGGCTCCTTGAATGACCAACAAAGGCTTTTGTATTTCCCTGGCGTGGAACAGCGGGGAAGTCGCAATAAGAAAATCGATATCCGCCACCGGGTCTCCAATTTCATCATAAATGGCTTTGCGGACGGACTCCCAGTAAACAGGAATGCTCTCCAGGGTGCGCAGCCAGTTGCTGACACCGAAAATGTCCACTCCTACCTTGAAAGCTTCAGGCCGGAATGCGAGGGCTGCAAGCGTCATGTAGCCGCCATAGCTCGCGCCCATGATACCGATGCGCTCATGGTCGATGTAACCGAGACTGGCCAGAAAGGTCTTCGCTTCCACACAATCCCACAAGGGCTCTCGTCCGTGCTTGCGGTTGGCCGCAGTAAAGAAGGTTTTACCATAGCCGGAGCTTCCCCGGTTATTGATGCCCAGCACGGCATACCCGTGGTTCACGAGATACTGAATCTGCGCGCTGTAACCCCGCATGGTCTGCCCGCCAGGTCCTCCATGAACGTACACGATCGCAGGCACCTTGTTAGTGTCTGATGCTTCATGCGGCTTGTAATAGATGGATGGAATCACCATTCCATCGAAGGATCGGAACCGTACCACTTCCGCCTCCACCAGATGTGATGAATCGATCTCCTTGCTCAGGCTCTGCGTGAGCTGGTGGAACTGCCCGGTGTTGAAATCGTGCACGAACAGATTATCGGGAGAGCGATCGCCATTTACATAGAAGGCCATACGCGCACTGCTTTGCGAAAAGACCACACCGCGGATTTCTCCTTCGGGCAGCGCTGGCAGTTTTACAGGTTTTTCCCTTTCTCCATCCTCAATTTCGACAACACGAATGACGATACTCCCATCTTCGTTGATGCCCGTTACGCGAAATCGACCATCGCGTGAAAAATAGGTGTACATCACGTCCCACTCAGCGCTCTCGTGGTTGCAGACGACCCCGGAGGTGAGATCATAGGTGCACAAATGCTTGAATTCGCTTCCCTCCGTGGTAAGAAAGAAGAGTTTGCGCGAGGCGGGGTCGAAGGTTTCAGCACGGAAACTGATGGAGCCTTCATGCGGCGTGAGGTGCCTTACTTCCTGTTTTTCGACATCGAACAGGTAAATGTCACTGTCCGATGCAGTATGCGACCGGTTCAGCGCAATCCAGCGCTCGTCGCGGCTGATGGGACCAAGATCGAACCCCTGGTGATTCTTGTACAGCAAGGTTCGCGCAAAAGTCTCGGCATCGTAACGGTATACATCGAAGAATCTGGCATCTCGCTCATTGGTGGCGACGTAAAAAGCATGTCCATCAGGGCTCCAGCCCATGAATTGCGCCTTGAGCTTTTCCCCCGGTGTCAGGTCTTCCTCCTCGCCGTCGGGGGCAAGCAGGAACAGATGATAATTTTCATCACCATGATAATCCCGCGTGATCAGTACCCGATCATCGTGCGGAAAGAAGCTGACCGAAAACGTGGTATCGATGGTGGAGCGGGTCATCGGCTCGGCCGTACCGCCCATCACTGGAAGCGTATAAGCATTGAAAATGCCCGACTCATTGCTGCTGAACAGGATGCGCTCTTCATCCGCGCTGAACGACGCCCCCATTATTGAGATCGTCGCCATGAATTGTTCGATGGTATAGCGTTTCATATCGAGAGTCCCTCAATGCTGGTTTGGATTTTGGCTTGGATTAGGGCTGAATAGAGGCAAAAGGAGCCGGAGCCGGCGCAATTGTCTGCCCAGTTTCCAGTCAATAAGCGAATCAGGCAGACATATCAAAAGCACATCGTTGAGATTATATATTAGGCGTCGCACGGAACCGTCCGCCACTTTTCTTCTTCATCGACCGGTATAACCCTCTGCCAGTTGCATCACACACAGCAGTTGGCACCTCCGGAAGAAAAAATGCGACGGAACGATGACAATCGAAATTCAAGATATGAATAATCCTCTGTTGACGTCGAGGATCAATCAGGACGACCTGGCAGGAAGCCTGCATGAGGTATTCGGTCTGGCACACGTACGCCCCTACAAAGAGAAATCAGGCAGTGACGAGGGGCATCGACCAGGAAAAAACTAGGAGTTAGACTGTCGGATATCGTTGCACCTGATTTGCCACAAAAGCTCTCCATCCTTGTCTGCGGCGCGCATCGGATCGAGGATGATGGGTGTCTGCTGGTCAATGAGCACGTAGCCATCCTTGCAAATTTCATTGGCACCCTTCGTCAACGTTCTGGTTGCCCAATCCCGGCTGTTGGCACAAGGCCCCATGCGTGTCTTAATGAAATAATGCGTAGTCCCATCCCTCAATTTCATCGAACTTTGCGTATATTCAGGCGTGCCTGCACAGGCATGTAGCAACGGAACGGCCAGCAGTGTAAGGACCTGGATTTTCATGATTTTTCCGAATACGGGCGAGGCTCGATGATACAGGAGAGGGCAAGGCTGGCGGAATGGGAGCGGAAGGACGTTTATTTGATGCCGATCACCATGGAATCCGCCCCAATCAGGGGTTGCACACGCGTATCGGAAAAGCCCACCTCTTTCATCCATCCCATGCAGTCCGCGCCGGTGAAATCGAAACCTCCCGGTGTTTCTATCAGCATGTTCAGGCTCATCATCAGACCGAACGCGTTCTGTGACCGGTCGTCATCTATGATAGATTCATACACGACAAGCGCGCCGCCTGCCGTGAGTGCGTCAAACGCTTTCGCGATGAGCATTTTTTTCGTAGAGAGGTCCCAGTCGTGCAGGATATGCCCCATCAACACGACATCTGCCTTGGGCAGGTCTTCGTCGAAGAAATTACCAGGCACAAAAGAAACTCGATCACCCACGTCCGCCGCTTGAGCGTACTGCTCGAAAATCGGGCCAACCTCCGGACGGTCGTAACCCATCCCGCGCAAATGAGGATTGGCAAGAGCGATCTGCACAGCGAGGTCCCCCTGTGCCGTGCCGACATCAATGAACGTATGATAGCCCTGCCAGGGAAAGGTACGTGCAATAGTCATGTTCGCCGCGCGGCTCACGCCAGTCATGGCGGCAAGAAACTCCTTTAACCCGGCAGGGTCGGCATAAAGCTTCTCGAAGAGATCGGCCTCACCCGTCCTGATCTCGTTTTGCGGTTTGCCAGTCTGGAGCGCCTCGGTAAGATTGCTCCAGATCGGATAGAGCCGGCGGTTCGCCATCTCCAGAATGCCGCCAATGTACGATGGCTTGTTGCGGTCGAGGAACAGATCGGTTTCGGACGTGTTGCTGTAACGGTCACCTTCGCGTTTCAGGAAGCCGAGCGCTACAAGGGCATCAAGGAAGTCACACGCCGCCCGCGGATGCAATCCTACCTTTTCGGCAAGAGTACCTCGGCTCAATGAGCCTTGGGCCAATTGAGTGAACACGTCCAGCTCGACCGCAGAAAGCAGGGTCTTTGCCGGCCAGAAGGCCATACCGGTTTTAAGAATATTTTCCGGGGTAAGTTGGATTGTCATTTATTTTCCCGAGGAAATGATAATTGCTAAAAAGCAGAGTATCTCATGTCGTCTGCGGGTTTCTCGCCACAACCCGCATTACGCCTGTTTCGGTGACTGTTGGCTCTGCGGAGAGGGCGGACAGGAAACGGGAATAGCGGTTATATCATACCTATTTTGCGCGGGTTTGCCATGAGATCAATCTCGAAGGTGCACAGGTCGAATCATCAAGTTTTGCGAGTCTGGCAACTCCTCCTTCAAAGAAACAACGCAATTCAATTTCTTTCTTCGGCCTGGGTTCGAGTTTGACGCCCTTGTGAAGGCGTGCTACTTTGAAATCAGCGCCCGTGAATTACAAGTATGCGGCCTTCCTATCTGCAAACCCGACCCGAGGCAGCCGGAGAGCTTAGGAGTCCCGAAGCTGAGCTGGATACGAAAGTCTGGGACGAACT
Organism: Nitrosospira sp. TNL300; assembly: GCF_055385915.1. NCBI lineage: Bacteria > Pseudomonadati > Pseudomonadota > Betaproteobacteria > Nitrosomonadales > Nitrosomonadaceae > Nitrosospira > Nitrosospira sp. TNL300. The sequence continues at coordinate 2,632,510 of NZ_AP041005.1, forward strand.
GCTTGGCGCGGTTCTTTATCCTTCGCATCGGTCGCCGATGGCGAGAGGCGTGTGGCGTGTTAAGGGCAGACGCTTTGCACTGATTCAATTCATCGATCAACAGGATAGCTATTGAGGATCAGGGAACCCCAATGAACGCAAAACAGTTCGCGATCAGCAAGGATACGTTCGGCCTTTCCGGACAGGTTGCCATGGTAACGGGTGCGTCTTCAGGCATAGGCCGCGCTTGCGCCCTCGCGCTGGGTTGCGCAGGCGTGAAGGTTGTAATCAATCATCTTCCTCAGGCCAGCAAAGATGCAGCCGAGGTATGCCGGGAGATAGAAGACGCCGGTGGGGACGCTTTTGCCTATGCCGCCGATGTGAGCAACGAGGATCAGGTCGTGGCGATGTTCGCAGCCACGGTTGCACGCTTCAGCACCCTCCATATTCTGGTGAACAATGCCGGGATCGAGAGCAGTGCCAAATTCCAGGAGATGACACTCTCCCAATGGCAGAAGGTGATCGATGTCAATCTCACCGGAATGTTTCTATGCTCTCGCGAAGCTATCCGCGAATTCCTGCGGCGGGGCGCGCAACCCGACGTGTCACGGGCAAATGGCAAGATCATATGCATGAGTTCCGTCCATCAGGTGATTCCCTGGGCATTCGAGGCTAACTATGCGGCGTCCAAAGGAGGCGTGGACCTGCTCATGCGTTCGCTCGCCCAGGAGTTTGCCCCCCAGAAAATTCGCGTCAACGCAGTGGCTCCTGGCGCCATCCGTACTCCCATCAATCGCTCTGCATGGGGGACTGAAGAGGCGATGAAAAACCTGCTCGATCTTATTCCATACAAGCGTATCGGTGAACCTGACGATATTGCGCACGCTGTGCTGTGGCTTGCTTCGGATCTGTCGGATTACATGAACGGAGCGACAATGTTCGTCGATGGTGCAATGTCCGCCTATCCGGCATTCCGGGGTGCGGGATGAGCAAACCGATCGAGGAATACGGATTCATCGGCAACATGCTGAGCGGAGCGCTTGTCGCCCGTGATGGCTCGATGGATTGGCTTTGCCTTCCACGGTTCGATTCGGATGCATGCTTTGCCGCACTGCTGGGGACATCCAAGCATGGTTACTGGCGGATTTCCCCGGCTGGCAAGAGCAAACGCCCTAGCCGACGTTATCTGCCCCATGCGCCGATCCTCGAAACCACCTTCGAGACAGAGGGTGGCATCGTGACGCTCGTGGATTTCATGCCGCTTTCTAATGACCCTGAGAGAGTCGACGTCGTCCGCCTTGTACAAGGAGTGTCAGGCAAGGTGGCGATGCGGATGGAACTGGCCCTGCGCTTCGGTTACGGCAAGACCATTCCCTGGGTACGCCGCCGCGACTATGGCATCCATGCCGTTGCCGGGCCGGATGCGGTGGAATTGGCAACCCCTGTCGCCCTTCGCGGCGAGCACATGTGCACCGTCGCCGAGTTCGAGGTGGGAGAAGGCGATGTTATCCCCTTCACGCTCGCCTATCATCCCCTACATCGGGAGCCCCACTTCATTGACGACAGCAGGATGAGACTCGAGCACACGCTCGCCTGGTGGCGGGAGTGGACCCGCGTCTGCCAGCTCTCGGAGTTCGACGAACCCGGATGGAACGATGCAGTCGAGCGCTCGCTCGTTACGCTCAAGGCGCTCTCCTATCAGTCAAGCGGCGGCATCGTCGCGGCGCTTACGACCTCCCTCCCCGAAGAGATCGGCGGAGTCCGAAACTGGGATTACCGCTACTGCTGGATCCGCGACGCCACTCTCACGTTATATGCATTCATGAATGCAGGACGCTTCGACGAGGCCGGGGCATTCAGGGAATGGATGCTCCGAGCTGCCGCTGGCGCCCCTGACCAGATGCAGATCATGTATGGGATCGGGGGCGAACGCCGCCTGACTGAAATCGAACTTCCCTGGCTGCCGGGTTACGAGAACAGCCTCCCCGTACGCATAGGCAACGGCGCGCACGACCAGATTCAGATAGACGTGTTCGGCGAGCTGATGGACACACTTTATACTGCCCGTAAGTCGCAACTCGGGCCGCATCAGGATGCCTGGCGGTTCCAGCAAGCAATTCTTTCCCGACTGGAGAGTCTTTGGCGCGGGCCAGACCAAGGCATCTGGGAGGTGCGCGGTGGGGCCAAGCACTTCGTCTATTCGAAAATGATGGCTTGGGTCGCGTTTGATCGAGCCATAAAGGCTGTGGAGCAATTCGGCTTCCCCGGTCCTGTCGGGAAATGGCGCACGCTCCGCGACGAGATTCATCGGGAAGTGCTGGCGCGCGGCTACGATAAGGAGCGGAACACATTCGTGCAGCATTACGACGGCGTGGGACTGGACGCATCCCTGCTGCTGATGGCCGAGGTAGGATTTCTGCCACCGGACGATCCCCGCTTTCGGGGAACGGTAGAAGCCATTGAACGCGACCTGATGGAAGATGGACTCGTGCTGCGCTATCGCGTTGGCGAAACCAAAGACGGGCTCCCCGGTGAGGAAGGAACTTTTCTCGTTTGCAGTTTCTGGCTCGCCGATGCCTATACAATGATCGGCCGCGGTCACGACGCGGAAGTTCTTTTCGAGCGCCTCCTGTCTCTACGCAACGACCTCGGGCTTCTTGCCGAGGAATACCACCCCCGTCACCGGCGCCAGCTGGGAAACTTTCCCCAGGCGTTTTCCCACGTCGGTTTGATCAATACGGCGTACAACCTTCGCCGCATCAGCGGTCCCGCACAGCAGCGTGCGGATCGCAGCGCGTCGCCTCATGCCACTCACACCTCCTGGACCGGAACTGCCGGTGAGCAGCACCGCGAGCGATCGATAGACTGACCTTCCTTTATCTTCGAAATAGCAACACTTTTCTCCCCTGTTTCAAGAGTTTTGGTAAACTCTCGCTTGCCAATCACTTCCTGAAGCTCAGCGGGGACGGCCACGCGGAACGAAAAGGTATCGCTGCGTCTTTGCAGGTAAGGGATTTTTCTAGGCATTGATCTGTAGAGGTGTTTTGTAGCACTTTATGTAGCAAAACATAAAAACCTACAGATACTTAGAAAGTTATTGAATTACCAATAACTTAGGAAGGCTGGCGGAGAGGGTGGGATTCGAACCCACGTGCCAGGTTACCCTGACCATCTGATTTCGAGTCAGCGCCGTTATGGCCACTTCGGTACCTCTCCAGTGATGAACTATTTTATCAGCTTATCCTATGTTTTTCTCGCGCTTGGACAAGACTCGATGGCAGAATGTTTCCCGATTCTAGTTATCTCTTCTCGATGCGATCTCTTTCTCGTTTTTTAATTGCTATTTTCGGTTGCGGCGCTCTGCTCACTTCCTGTGATTCGTTTGAAAGATCGGTATTGCCGTTCGACAAAACGGATGAGTTGGTAGTGATCACCGTCAATAGTCCGGACACGTATTACGAGAATGCGGAAGGCGGTTATGCCGGACTGGATTACGACCTCGCCACTGAATTTGCGAAGGACCTGGGAATGAAAGTGAGATTCAAGACAGTGCCCAGACTGGATAAGGTATGGTCTCTCCTTGAAAGGCACAAAGGACATTTTGCCGCTGGCATGAACATCAGCGCAAAGCACTCGCGGCATGCCGAGTTCGGCCCGATTTACCAACTCGTACAGCCCCAGCTCGCCTATAACACGGACTACAGCAAGCCAAAAAACCTTCATCAGCTCGGTGGAAGAACTATTCGCATTGCGAAAGGCGTAACTCACGCTGAGCAGCTGAACAAGGCAAAGCACGATGCGCCCGAGCTGAAATGGAAAGAAATGGACCTCACGCCCGACGAACTGCTCGCGAGACTGGCGGAAGGCAAGGTCGATTATGTGGTAGCGGATTCAACCCAGATCAATCTCGCGAAGAATTTTTACCCCAATCTGAACGCAGCATTCAATTTGGGCGATTCGGTAGGACGAGCATGGGCATTTTCACCATTTGCCGAACAGGCGTTACTGGAGGCGACACAAAAATTCTTCACCCGAATCCAGGAGGATGGCACCTTGACGCGTCTGCTTGACCGATACTACGGACACATAGAACGTCTTCATCATACGGATGTAAACGGCATTCTTGCCAAACGCCGCACCGTTTTGCCTGAGTTGCGCGAACATTTTCATGAAGCCGAAGAGCTGAGCGGCATCGACTGGAGATTGATTGCCGCACTCGCCTATCAGGAATCTCACTGGGACCCCCTGGCGACTTCTCCCTCCAACGTGCGTGGCCTCATGATGTTGACGGAAATCACGGCAGACCGGATGAAAGTGACGGATAGGCTGGATGCACGCCAAAGCATACTTGCCGGGGCACGCTACTTCGCGTTACTCAAGGATAAACTGCCCACGCGCATCAAGGAGCCGGATCGCACCTGGATGGCGCTGGCTGCCTATAACCAGGGGCCGAGTCACCTGGAAGATGCGCGCATACTGGCGGAACGGATGGGGTTGAGCCCCGATGCGTGGGTTGACCTGAAAAGAACGTTGCCGTTACTCAGCCAAAGCGAGCATTTCCGTGCTCTCAAGCATGGCTTTGCGCGTGGAGGTCAAGCGGTAGTATTGGCAGAATCAGTGCGGATCTATTATGAGATTTTGCAGAAATACGAACCTCCGTATTCGTGGGGTTTTCCGATCGTTGCCAGGAAGGAGGATGATTCGTGGCAGGAGTTCTGATGTTTTCCTTCGAAGGCGAAAACAACCGTCTCAAGGCATAATGAACGCAAATAATAGTTGTTGAGTGATTGCAGCAGGCAGGCTATATTGAGCCGATATCTATGAAATTTCCATCGACGTTTTAACTCACGGAGAATGCCATGACCTTACGCTTAGGCGATACAGCGCCCGATTTCGAACAGGAATCCTCCATCGGCAGGATCAAATTTCATGAGTGGATAGATGATTCCTGGGCAGTATTGTTTTCGCATCCCGCGGATTACACGCCGGTGTGCACAACCGAACTGGGAATGACAGCCAAGCTCAAGTCTGAATTCGACAAGCGTAATGTGAAAGCGATCGGGTTGTCGGTCGATCCTGTGGCAAAACATGCCGGGTGGATCAAGGATATCGAGGAAACGCAGAACTGTACCGTCGCCTTTCCCATTATTGCGGACGAGGACAGAAAGGTCGCAGGGCTATATGACATGATTCACCCGAATCAGTCGGAAACCATGACGGTGCGCTCACTTTTTGTGATTGACCCGAAGAAGAAAGTGCGGCTTATCCTCACTTACCCTATGAGCACCGGACGCAATTTCGATGAGGTGCTGCGGGTGATCGATGCACTGCAACTGACCGATAACTATACCGTCGCTACCCCGGCCAACTGGAATGACGGCGGTGATGTGATTATCCCGCTGACTATCCGTGATGAGGAAGTGATCAAGCAGAAGTTTCCGAAAGGCTATACCGCTCCGCGCCCCTATCTGCGCATCACGCCCCAGCCGGATAAGTAAACCAGGGCACTGAATAGTAGCAATAGTAGCATCTGGCTGTCCGCCAAACACCATTACCATTATCAGGTGGCGTTTGGCCTACGGCATGCAGACCAGGAGCCCGCCTTTGCCCGGAGTCGACCCGGGCAAAATCTAACCTGATATTGAATGCTCCTTGCAGAATACCCGTCCACAATAATTTCACTTTGCATCGTCGGACAGATTCTCCTCCGGCTGGAACCATGCAAGTTTTTGGTGCAGCTTCACAACCTCGCCCACGATAACAAGAGTGGGGGGAACGAGATGGGCGGCAGCAGTCAAGTCGGGAAGCGTTTCGAGGGTACCGGCAAGCACCCGCTGCTTGCGGGTGGTGCCCTGCTGCACGATTGCGGCGGGTGTGGTATTGGGCAGTCCGTGTGCGACCAGCTGTTTGCATAGAACGGCCAATCCAAGCAACCCCATGTAAACAACGATGGTCTGCTTCGGCCGCGCCAGCATTGGCCAGTCCAGGTCCACACTGCCATCCTTCAGGTGTCCGGTGACGAATATGCAGGACTGGGCGTAATCCCGATGTGTGAGCGGAATGCCGGCATAGGATGCAGCACCATTCGCAGCGGTAATGCCGGGCACCACTTCGAAGGGAATTCCGTATCCCGAAAGCGTTTCGATTTCCTCGCCACCGCGGCCAAAAATAAATGGGTCGCCGCCTTTCAGGCGCAACACGCGTTTGCCTTCCCTGGCCAGGCGCACCAGCAAATCATTGATCGACTCCTGTGGCATCGTGTGCCGGTTGCGTTCCTTGCCGGCATAAATCCGGGGAGTATCACGCCGCACCATATCCAGGATTTCCGGTGACACGAGCCGATCATACACGACCACGTCTGCCTGCTGCATGAGTCGCATGGCTCTAAAAGTCAGCAGTTCAGGGTCACCGGGCCCAGCCCCTACCAGATATACCTCTCCCTTGACCGGTTCTTCGGTTTCATTTTCAAGTTCGCGCTCCAGCCAGGCCTTTGCCGCCTGATCCTTGCCCGCGAACACCATTTCCGCAAACGGTCCCTGCAATACCCGCTCCCAGAACCGGCGGCGCTTCCCCGGCTGAGAGAAACGGTGTTTTACCCGGCCACGGAACTCGCCAGCATAAGCAGCCAGGCGACCGTAAGCCGCCGGTATCATGGTTTCCAGACGCGCTCGCAGCAGTCTTGTCAGCACAGGTGACGTACCTCCGCTCGAAACCGCGACAATAACCGGCGTACGGTCCACGATTGACGGCATGATGAAGGAGCAAAGAGCGGGATTATCGACGACATTGACAGGAATGCGCAGCCGATTGGCTGCTTCCGAGACCTTTTGATTGACGGCGAAATCATCCGTGGCCGCGATGGCGAGAACGGCATCTGCCAGATGATCGCCATGGAAAGTTTCGGCACGATAAACAAGCTTTCCTTCCTGTGATTGTTCATCCAGTTGCTCCTGCAACTCAGGGCAAAGTTGCGGAGCGATGACTGTCACACGCGCACCCGCGCGCAGCAGCATTGCGACCTTGCGCGCGGCCACTTCTCCCCCGCCTGCCACCACACAATTACGATCATGGATATCTAGAAAAACCGGCAGGAAATTCATTTTTTCGACTTGAATGGGAAGAGTTCTTTTCCATACTTTACCCGAAAATACTCTTCCGGTTTGGGCGGCCTTGAGCAAGGCAGCGGCATGGGTGCTTGCGATATCAGCCGGATAGCAAATTTTCGCTTCTTTTCCGTGGTAAATTTTTCATACTGCCCCTTATTTGTTATGATGCGTTCTCTCGCTTCGTGCGAACCGCCTCTTCATGCTCAATATCGATCTGCACTCCCATTCCACGGTTTCCGATGGTTTGCTGACTCCTACCCAGTTGGTGGAGCATGCGGCTGCGCGTGGCGTGGAAGTGCTGGCACTGACCGATCACGATGACATCGGCGGCCTGGAGGAAGCGCGCAAGGCCGCAGATAAAAACAGCGTTTTGTTTATCGATGGCGTGGAAATCTCCGTCAGTTGGCGTGGACAGACCGTGCATATTGTGGGATTGGGAATCGATCCCGCACACCCCCAACTAGTCGAGGGCTTGAGCACCATCCGCCAGGGCAGGACGGCGCGCGCACGCAATATTGCGGCGCAACTCGACAAATTCGGTATTCACGGCAGTTTTGAGGGCGCTTGCAGGAACGCGGGGAATGGACGGCTGATCGGCCGCATGCACTTTGCACGTTTTCTCGTTGAGCAGGGTTACGCGAAGGATATACGGACGGTATTCAGGAAATACCTTGTAAAAGGCAAACCAGGCTATGCTCCCCATCAATGGGTTTCGCTGAGTGATGCAGTAAACTGGATCCGCAGCAGTGGCGGCAGAGCTGTGATCGCCCATCCGGGGCGTTATAAATTAGGCAAGAATGCACTGGAAGAACTGCTGCTGGAATTCCAGACCCTGGGCGGGGAGGCTATAGAAGTGATTACCGCAAGCCATACACCTGAGCAATCCCTGCTTTTCGCCAACCATAGCCGGCGGCTGGGATTGCTGGCGTCGCGCGGTTCGGATTTTCATGGGCCGGGCGAGAGCTATTTCGACCTCGGTGGAATGCCTCCTTTACCTGCCAACTGTGCCCCCGTCTGGCATGATTGGCCCGGACTGATGTAAGGCGAAGATTATGCTTGCTTTTTACGAGGGCAGCATTCCCAAAAATTCAAATCGTTGTTTGCTACGTGGCTCAATTCTTTTCCATTCACCCTGATAACCCTCAGCCGCGCCTGATACGGCAGGCCTCGGCCATTGTGCAGGCGGGAGGCGTGATCGTATACCCGACTGATTCCTGCTACGCGCTGGGCGGGCAGCTGGGCGACAAAAACGTCATGAGCCGTATTCGCGTGCTGCGCGGAGTGGATGAGCATCACCATTTCACCCTCATGTGCCGGGACTTTACGGAAATCTCGCGCTACGCCAAATTCGATAACACGGAATACCGGTTGCTCAAGGCCTGCACCCCCGGTTGCTACACGTTTATCTTTCAGGCTACCCGGGAAGTGCCGCGGCGTCTGCTGCATCCCAGGCGCAACACGATCGGTGTGAGAATTCCGGATCACGCCGTCGTCCAGTCATTGCTGGCGGAACTGAATGAACCACTGCTGAGCTCTACCCTGATACTGCCAGGGGAGGAGCTTCCGCTCAATGATCCTCTGGAAATCCGCGCACGTCTCGAGCATCGGGTGGAACTGATACTGGATAGCGGCGCCTGCGGCCTCGAGATGAGCACGGTGGTTGATCTGACCGGGGATACGCCTGTGGTAGTACGGCAAGGCAAGGGCAGCCTTGCACCCTTTGGAATGCCGAATGGATAGCATTGTCCAAAACATTGCCATTTATGCGCTTCCGGTCATTTTTGCCATCACGTTGCATGAGGCTGCGCACGGGTATGTAGCCAAGCATTTCGGCGATCTCACCGCCTATACCCAGGGGCGCGTCAGCCTTAATCCCATACGTCATATCGACCCGCTGGGGACCATCGTTCTGCCGATCGTAACGATGCTGCTCGGGGGAATCCTGTTCGGCTGGGCCAAGCCGGTGCCGGTCAACTTCTCCGCGTTGCGCAATCCCAAGCAGGACATGATGTGGGTGGCACTCGCCGGTCCGGGCGCGAACCTCTTCATGGCGATACTTTGGGGGTTCGTCATCAAGTTTGCGCTCGGGCTGCCCCAGGACGGATTGGCCGAGCCGCTGATATTGATGGGTGAGGCGGGAATCAAAATCAACGTGGTGCTGATGGTGCTGAACCTGTTGCCTCTGCCGCCGCTCGATGGAGGTCGGGTTGCGGTAAGCCTGCTGCCACCCCGTCTGGCCTATAATTTTTCGAAGATCGAGCCTTACGGTTTCATGATCCTTTTGTTTCTGCTGGCGACGGGTGTACTCGGGGCTGTTATAGGACCGCTGATTGCAATCACGATCCATTTGATGGCGTTGTTTTTTGGTTTCAATGCTTAATTGAACTGCTTCTCTACTGAAGGATTCTGGTTGGAAGTTACCGAGGCAATGATTTATGTTCGCTGATCGCGTTTTGTCGGGAATGCGGCCGACGGGGGGGCTGCATCTGGGGCATTATCATGGCGTGCTCAAAAACTGGATAGAACTGCAACACGAGTTTGAATGCCTGTTCTTCGTCGCCGACTGGCATGCCCTCACAACCCATTACGATACGCCGGAAATCATCGAAGAGCATGTCTGGGACATGGTGATCGACTGGCTTGCAGCCGGTGTCGACCCGGCACAGGCGACGTTATTCATACAGTCACGTATTCCCGCGCACGCAGAGTTGCACCTGCTGCTTTCCATGATCACCCCGCTAGGCTGGCTGGAGCGCGTCCCGTCCTACAAGGATCAGCAGGAAAAGCTGGTTGAAAAAGAATTGAACACATATGGCTTTCTTGGATATCCCTTGCTGCAAAGCGCGGACATCCTTATTTACCGGGCTACACGGGTGCCGGTGGGAGAAGATCAAACGCCGCATATCGAGTTCACTCGGGAAATTGCGCGACGCTTTAATCATGTCTACGGAAAGGAACCCGGATTCCAGGAAAAGGCGGAAGCGGCGATCAAGAAACTGGGTTCCCGAAAAGCCCGCCTCTATCGGGACTTGAGGAACCGTTACCAGGAACAGGGAAACGAAGAAGCGCTTGCGGCAGCGAAATCGTTGCTGGATGAGCAGCAAAATTTGAGCATGGGTGACCAGGAACGCCTGTTCGGGTACCTGGAAGGCGGTGGAAAGATGATTCTTTCCGAGCCGGAAGCGATGCTGACGACAGCGTCGAAAATGCCCGGACTGGACGGCCAGAAAATGTCAAAGTCCTATAACAACACCATTACCCTGCGCGAAGACCCGGCGAGCGTCACCAGAAAAATTCGTACGATGCCGACCGATCCCGCACGCGTACGGCGTATTGATCCTGGAACCCCGGAGAAGTGCCCGGTATGGCAATTCCATCTCGTATACTCGGATGAAGATACGAAGAGGTGGGCTTATGAGGGCTGTATCACTGCGGGTATCGGCTGCCTGGACTGCAAGCAACCTGTCATCGATGCAATACTGGCCGAGCAGCGACCAATGCACCAACGTGCACGCATATACGAAGAAGAGCCTTCACTGGTGCGAAATATCATTGCCGATGGTTGCGAAAAGGCCGATAAGCTGGCACAGGAAACCATGCGCGAGGTCAGGGAGGCAATGGGACTGGATTATTCCTGATTTTTGCTTTGCACGAAGCAACATAGGCAGTCCAGCCGCATCGACGCTTGCTATCTATCATGGACGTTGCTCGATTTATCCGAGAATGAACGATTTTCAAAGCCTTTCCATTGAGGAACCCCCTGCTCCGCCGGTGACAAACCCTGTGGTAAATCCCATTGCCCGCATACATGGCGAGCCGGTGACGGAGATCCCATCGGATTTATATATTCCACCGGATGCGCTGGAAGTATTTCTCGATACGTTTCAGGGGCCATTGGACCTGCTGCTTTATCTTATTCGCAGGCACAATCTGGATGTACTCGATATACCGATGGCGGAACTCACGCGTCAATATTTGGCTTATATCGAAATGATGCGTGCGAATAAACTGGAACTGGCCGCGGAATACCTATTGATGGCCGCTGTTCTGATCGAAATCAAGTCGCGGATGTTGCTGCCCAAACCCGTTGCCAGGGAGGATGAGGACGAGGTGGACCCGCGAGCAGAACTGGTGCGGCGTCTACTGGAATACGAGCAGATGAAGGTCGCTGGGCAGAAGCTCAACGCGCTGCCCCAGGTGGAACGCGATTTCGCGCTGACGAACGTATGGATCGAGCAAAAAGTGATTGAACGCCTACCGGAAGTCAACGCCGATGATCTTCGCAATGCCTGGCTTATCCTGATGGCGCGCCTGAACGTAAATCGCCGGCACAACATCACGCGGGAAGAACTTTCAGTCCGCGAACATATGAGCCGTATCCTGCGGCATGTGCAGGGACACCATTTTGTGGAATTCAGTGATTTATTTGATGCCGCTGCCGGAGCAGCGGGACTTGTGGTGACGTTTCTGGCGTTATTGGAGCTTGTGAAGGAACGCCAGGTGGAGGTCAGTCAGCCGCACGCTTTTGAAATGATTTATGTCCGACCGATCAGCGTCCTTACCACCGCCTAGTTTCTCTGTTTCATCCCCTGTTCAGGTTAAAAAGGTTCTGGAAGCTGCATTACTCACCAGCCCGGAACCTCTCCCTCTGTCGGAACTGAAAAAACTGTTCGCGGGTGAACTAGGCTCGGAAATCCTGCGGCGCCTGCTGGACGAGTTGAGCAGGGACTGGGAAGGAAGAGGCGTGGAACTCGTGCAGGTTGCAAGCGGGTGGCGCTTCCAGGCTAAAGCGGAAATGCAGGAATTTCTCGATCGCCTCAACCCGCAGAAACCGCCTCGCTATTCGCGGGCAGTATTGGAAACGCTCGCCATCATTGCGTATCGCCAGCCAGTGACACGCGGCGATATCGAGGAGATACGGGGGGTTGCGGTCGCCAGTTCAGTGCTGAAGGCATTGGAATCAAGAGGCTGGATATCTGCCGTCGGCCATCGTGAGGTACCGGGTAGGCCCATCTTGTATGCTACGACCGTTGAATTTCTTAATGATCTTGGACTTCGCTCCCTGGAGGAATTGCCGCCATTGGAAGAACTGGGTTCACTGATTGAACCGAAGGAAAACGTGGAACAACCGCCTGATCCAGAGAACACGCCTCAAACAGGCAATCCCGATTGAACATGAGGAGTCGGGGCTCTTGATTGAGGCAGCCTCCCTTTTACCGCTAATCGCTAATGCACATGCTCGCCTGGCGGCGGGAGGATTTCCCCTTCGCGGTTGAGTTGCGCCACCTGCTGCATCAGCATGTCGGGGCTGGACCAGCCCGCGCCATCGAATTCGGGTATCCAGCGCGCGCGCAGAAAGCCGAAGCGGTCCACCAGGAACTCCATGTGGTCAGGCACCGTGCCAGCACCCAGGAGGTCCGGATGGGAGAGCGTGCGCCGGAACAGGGCATAGCTGCGCACGATCTCCTCCGCCCCTTCGGTCACGACGGGGAAGTGAACGCTCGCTTTGAGCTGGCCAAGAGCGGTTGTGCTCAAATCATGCTCGGGCACCGCCAGAAGCACCGTGTTGCCGGCCTGCAGTTCTGCATGGAGCGCTTCCAATTGTGCCAGGCGCTCGCGCGATTGCGGCCAGGAGAATAATACCAGCAGTACGTTCTTCTGGTTGCGGAAGTCCTTCAGGGTGCCGCTTGAGCCATCCTGCGCCATATACGAGAAATTGGGCGGACCCATGTTGGGCTGCGGCTGCTCGGGCTTGACAGTGGGACTCATCAGGCGCGCCTGGTAGCCGCGCGACATGGCGTGCAGGAAGTTCACAACGTCCCAGCGGTCTTCCTCATCGAGCTTGTCGCCAAAGGAAGGCATGCCGGTATCGGGGATGCCGAAGGAGAGCCAGTGGAAGAAGTCGCCTGCGGTATGGCGGGCCGTGTGCGGTTCGGTCAGAAGGTCCACCGGCGGCTTGGCAAAGCTCTTGGCCATCACGCCATCGCCCTTGCCTTGCAGCCCGTGACAGGCTACACAGTTCTCGGCAAAATGGACGGCGCCATTGGAAATGGAGATGGTGTCAAATGGCACCGGGGTCTTGCGGTAGGTCTCGGGATAGGCATCCACCGTCAAAGGCGGCAGGCCTACGCCTAAACCTGCGAGTGCCAGGAGGACGGGCAACCCGAAGCGCAGCTTTTTGTCCCAGTGCTTCCTGCGCCCAAAGAAGACTGCGGCCGCGGCCAGAGCGAGCAGGGCGATGCCGCTGTAGACGCGCAGCATGATGGCAGGCTCCCCCCAGGTGGCGGCAAGGGAGAAACGGAAGGAATAGGGCCAGTCCTGGATCAGGGCGTGCTTGGCAGGAACCGTGTTGGCAACGATGGTGGCAAGCAGCACTATCCCTAAGGCCAGCACGAATTCGAAGCTCACCCATTTCCTGAGCTTTCGTCCGCCGTTATCTGCTCCTTTTGTTCCTGCGTCCTTGTAGAACAGCGGCAGCCAGCTCGAGCGCGCGCGCGAGGCGATGATGAGCACCACCACCAGCAGGGCGATCTTGCCATTGAGCAGCCAGCCGTATTGGGTGGCAACCAGTCCGCTGTAGTTGGCATCGACCATGCGGTAGGTGATGAGGATGCCGGTTGCAATCACCGCCAGCATGACGGGCAGCGCCAGGGTGGAGAAGCGCCGCAGGGCCTGGGCATCCTGCCGGAAGGCTTCCTCGCGCGACTGGAATACGGCGTGGATGCGCTGGAGCGCCTGCGTCTGCAGGCCAGGCTGTATGCCGGTATTTCTGGTGGAGGCCTGTTTCAGTTCGCTCTCGGGCTTGCAGGCAAAGCAGACCACGAGGAAAGCCGGCAAGGCGCCAAACCAGACGCTGCCCAGGATGATGTGCAGGGCGTAGGGCAGAAGCGAGACGACCGAGAGGTCTTCGGCTGCGGCGTGGCTGGCAAGCGAGCCGACCCCTAAGGTCAGGGCCGCCATGCTTGCGCACAGGATGTATTGCCAGCGCGCAGGCGGGGAGAAGCGGATGTAGAGGGCAATGGCAAAGACGACGAGAGCGCAGGCGGCGCGTGCGAGCCAGATATGCCCCATGCGCGTATTTTCCATGAGGGAGAGCCAGGCGGCCGGATGCCAGGCGTTCTCGTCAATCCCGGTGGCTTGTGCCGTGGTGGTCGCCAGGATGCCAAGCAGGCCGGCGAGCAGGATGAGGGCGAGCCACGGCAGCGCGCGCTCCACCCGCATGACCCAGGGCGAGTGGACGGAGCCGGCAATGGCCAGAAACACGCAGCCGCCTACCAGGATCATGTTGGACGCAAGCTGCGACCAGCGCAGGAGCGTCGCGATGACCTCGATCATTTCGCGGCAGCTTTGTTCTTTATCGTGAAGTCGTAGGACGAGTCAACCACATGTCCGTCCACCGACAGCACCCGGAACTTGACCGTGTACTTGCCCGGATTCAACTCCGGCAGGGGCAGAACGATGGCTTTGGGGTCGCCGGCATCGACGTGCGGCTTGGTTTCGGTGACAGGCGCCTTGGAGGAGTCGAGCACGGAAAGCGCTGCATAGTCCTTTTCGACTTCTTCGTTGAAGAACAGCCGTACCTGGGCGGGGACCTGTGTCAGTTGCGCGCGGCGCGCAGGTTCTGACTTGACCAGCATGGCGTGTGCGAGCACCGGTGTGCTATGCAGCCCCGCCGCGAGCAGCAGGAACGACAAAAGACTGGGTGCCAGCAGGTGAAGCCGATTTCCTGTTCTTGCTCTCCTTGTTCTCCTGTCAGCAGATATCATCGATGGTTGCATTTTTGCTCCTCTTATATATGGGCTCTGCACCCGAAGATCGGCTTCGGGCAGCCACTGTGATCCTTGTCTTTTTTATTTGTCCCCGGTTGTTCCTGTTTGATCCACGCCCGGTTTCATTGTCTGCACCCGGCTTTATTACTGTCTTTTCTGTTCCTGCCTTCCTGCCCATTTCCCTTTTTGCCTTATTGAACCTTGGACTCTTCTCCGCGCGCATGGTTCAGAGCAGAGTCGGCGCGTGACCGGAAAGCAGGCGCTGCGACCGGAGCATGTGCCGAAGGGGTAGCACCTCGTATCGTTGCACGGTGCAGCGCTGCATCGGCAGTCCCGCAGTCATCTGTTTGTTGCGCCGGGCCTGCCCAGAGAACGACAGTGAGCGCTTGCTTCTCTTTTTTCTCTCCTAGGCGCTCGCACCGGCTGATTTACGCCCGCGCAAGAAGAAGACAGCCGCCCCTATGATCACTGCCACAATGACTATGATGAGGTAGGGCGACATGCCTCTGGGTTCACCCACGGAGAAGGGAAAGCGCGAGACCATCGGTTCCTTGTCGGTGACGGTCACGAGCCCCACGAACTTGCCAGGCTGGGTGAAGTTGTATTCAAAATTGATGGAGCCATTGGGATAGACCTTGGGCGGTATGTGCAGGATGGTGATTTCATCGAGCTTCTGCTGTTCGTCGGGGGCCGGCTGTCCGCCTGAGCCGGTGTCGCGGATGATGCGCACTTCGGTGGGCAGGGGACGCAGCGCTTCTTCAATGTAGTCCAGGGCGACTACGGTGCGGCCGGTATTAGGAATGTCTTCGCAGAATTCCTTTTCCTGCGTGGCATCCGGCTGGTAGCCGGTAAAGTGCATGGTGAAGGGGCCGATGGTGAGCTTGCATATGTCATCGGCAAGCGACAGGCCGCCGTGCGCCGCCACCTGGGAGGAGAAGGGCAGGGACAGGGCAAATACCAGTCCGACCAAGGCAGGTTTGAGTGAGGATGAGAACATTATCAATTCGCCTCTATAAGTATGATGGGCCAGTGAATCAATGATCCTGAAGGATCGCGGTTGCGTTTATCCGCCGCTGTTTTGCCAGGTGGGCCCAGTGTCTCCCCGGCTGCGGCAGGAGCCGGTTATCCGGTGATCTTTCTATCCGGTGATCTTTCCTGCATCACGGGTTGCGCGAGGAGCGCCAGCGTTGCACGCGCGGGGATTTCATGAGCTTGTATCCCAGCACGGCAAGCAGCAGCAGGCCGATCAGGGGGCCTACTGCGGCGCGGAATATTTCGGCATAGTTGATCATCTGTACCCGCAGGGGATACTGGTAGCGCAGGGGCGGCACGCCCTCTGCGGTGATGAATACGGTGTAGAGTCCCTGATCGAGGCTGGTCTGCCCTTGGATGACGCCATCCGGATGGTGGGCAGGACTCAGTTGCGCGACCGTTTCGTCCTCTTCACTCGTGCCACGCACCACTTTCATGCCAATGGGCATGTCGCGCATGGCAGGGTCGACCAGGTCTATCACGAGGAAGGTATCGCCTCCCTTGGGAATCTCGGTGCAGTATTGTGCAGTGGGTTCAAATTGCGGCTGGTAGGCGCTCAAATGCACCATGTTCTCGCCGATGCGGCGCACGCAGCTGTCTTCTTCCAGCGTTTCCCTGCCGTGCGCGCTGACAAACCCGCTGTAGAGGGTGGTAATCAGCAGCAGCGCCAGGGCACCTGCCCGGCTGCCTTGTCTGCTCGAAGTGCCTTTCGCTTGCATTTCTCTAGATTCGTTAAAAAAACACCGATCCACCTTGCCGTCTGTAACGGTGGCGGACCGGTGTTTGCGTGTTGCCATGTTCCAGTCTTTTTCCCCGGCTCCCACCCTGATCAGGGCAGGAGCCAGGCTGCTTAAGGTTGATTCCAGGGTTTGACCCTATAGGGGCTGACCCCGGGGTTTGACCTTAGAGCTTGGTGAAGACCGGGATGACCGCACCTGCGATGCTGTTGATGTTGCGATCGCCGTCATCGCTCCAGGTCATGAGAAGTCCGCCAAAGCGGCTTTCCGGGTCACCCAGGAGCGCCATCAGCCGTTGCACTTCCCACAGCGCGTCTTTCGCTTCCATCTTGACTTCGCGCGTCTCGCCAGGCTGGATCGGCGTATCGCTGTCAAACGACAGGCCGGTGGCCACCAGTTCCTTCGGATAGCCGCGGTCCAGGTGCTTCAAGCCCACCTTGTTGATGAAGCGCACGCCCGCAGTGGTGAATTCCCCGATGCGATAGGCCTTGTCGCCGCTGTTGGTCACACTCATCGTCACCCGCAAGGCGCGTCCCGGCACGTCGTAGTTGGCGTGCGTGACCTTGATTGCGATCGGGTTGGGTTTCACCGGCAGCGGTTCGACCTTCGATTCGCCCGCCTGGATCGGCACCGTGTAGGGGTGCTTGTTCTCGGTGTAGCGATAGCCGCCCCAGACAATGCCAAAGGTGAGGATCAGCACCACCCACGCTACCTTCCTGTCCATGGGGTCGAGCAGGAGCTCGTCTCCATAGGCCAGCAGCACCCGGCTCCTTGGCAGGAACATGGGCCGCGCTACGTAGTAGCCGATCCAGAAGACGCCAAGGGACAACCACAGGATGTGCCAGAAGATGCCGTTGCTGAAGTTGAAGGTCTCGGTGTCGATGGTCTCGCCCGTCAAGAGCTTCACCGGGTTGGTGAAGTCGTCCCAGCTGCCAGAGATGTTCATCCAGGCGGCAGGACCTGCAATCGGGCCTGCGTCCTTGATGTTGACCATGGCGTGCATGTGGTGGCGTCCGGGAATGCGGGCCTTGAGCCTGACTTCAAAGGCGTAGTCGCGCCCGATCTCCATCGGTCCGGAGATGTAGGTGGGCTCGCCATTGAGCTTGGTGGACAGGCGCACGAACACGGGGCTGGGGCTGCCTACGTTGAAGAAGGCGCGACCAGGCTTGCCCACCGCGCGCGGCCAGTCTTCGGCCAGGTGGAATTTGCCGGTCATGGTGGCGATGTCGTTGACCTTGGTGGTCTCGGGGCCCCATTTCATGTCATACCACTGGATGGTGCGCATGCGCAGGAACGGTTCCTGCGAACGCTCTCCATGCGCTGCCGCCGGCTGGATGTCAAGCGTCAGCGCCAGTCCCAGGGCGGCAATACTGCAGAATCCTGCAATGCTCTTCTTGAACAGGTTCTTTGCGTTCATTATTTGATCCCCTCGGCAAAGCCTTCTTCGCCAAATGCCGTCACGTCGTTCTGCATGCTGACACGGCCGCGCGCACCCTTGACATAGTAGAAGGCGGTGCAGTAGACCTTGCCAAAGTACCACCAGACGGTGAACATGAGCATGGAGACGAACGCGGAGAAGAAGGAGGCAATAACCGTGGTGTGACCGCCAAAGGTCCTGAGCGACCCTTGTTCGATCAGGCGCACGTACTCAGGGGTGCCGGTACGGACATACAGAAAGCCCGTGTAGTCGGCTACCGAGAGCAGCACGCCTTCTGCCACCAGCGGCAGGTGGGTCGGGCCGAAGATGGTCCAGTTGCCAGGGTAGAACAACAGGCCGTAGGCGCCACCGCCAACCAGAGCCGTGATCATCCAGTTGCGCGTCAGGAGCATGACGGTGTCCATCACCAGCGCGCCAGGAATCATGGTGGAGGGGAATACAAAGTTCATGGGGTAGTGCGACCACCAGTAGAAGCCCCAGAAGCGGGTCAGCCATTCGCCCGTCAGCAGGCACACCACGCACAGGGTGGCCCCGAACGGCAGGCGGTAGTTCACCCACAGGTAGTACATGATGGCAGCGCAGTAGGTGATCCCTACGATCGGGGTTACCACCGGCCACCATTGCCGGTCCTTCCAGTCAAGCCAGAAGTCCCAGTCACCCGCCAGCAGCATGAAGTGCATGTGGTAGGTTCCAACCAGAAGAATGCATAGAATCGGGAAGTAAATCACGTCTATCATCCTGGACATCTTTACCGCTTCAGGCGGCATCTTCGCCGCCTTCAGTATTTCATCTGTTCTGCTCATCGCACCCTCCCTCAAATGTTACGCGACTAAAACTGTCAATTGTTGCTGCGAGTTCCAGGGAACCTCGTGATTCAGCAAGGGTCTACATGACTGGATAAATCCTGCATGAATCCCTTGCTGCTTCCTTGCTGCTCCCAGGTTCAGCGGCTCCTTTCCCCTTTTGCTCCAGGTGCCGCCGCCTCGCATTGCTTGAGCTTGCCTGGTTGTGTTACCGCTGGCCGCATCGCTCTTCCGTGCGGGAGCGATGCGGCCAGGTGCTGCTCACTGCGTATCTCACTGCGTATGGCAGCGAGTCAATCCTAAAACTTCTTGTCGTACGGTACGATGCGGTTGTTGAGGATGACTTTGCTCTGGCCGTTCCAGACGACGTCCGTCAGGTTGGAGTAGCGGGTGATGATCTGGGCCGCAATCCCGCCTGCAAACAATCCCGACCAGCCCAGTATCACGAAGCCCCAGTGCAGCGGTGCGCTGAAGAGTTCTTCCATGAACCAGAAGGCGTGGCCCCATTCGTTCAACCCTACGTTCGGCAGGATCATGAGCGGCCCTGCAATGGCCATGACCAGCGGGAACGAGGTGCCGCGCGAATACAGCGGCAGGCGTGTCATCGCATACAGGTAGCTCGCTATCCCGCAGACGATGTACATCGGGAAGGAGCCGTAGAACACTACTACGTGACTTGGCGTGAAGCTCGTGTCACGGATGATGACCTGGTGCCAGGAGGCGTCCTGTTCGGTAAAGAAGCTGCCGCCCCAGTACACGCCAAACAGGTATACGCCCAGCCACATCATCCAGTAGAAGTAGCGCTTGACTTCAAGCTTCGGATCAAGATTGTCCAACTGCTCCTTGGTGTCGCGCGTCTTCCAGATCCACCCCCAGGTGATGAGCGCAAACAGCGGCATCACGATCATGTGCACACGCCACAAGCCCATCCACACTTTCTCGAACTCGGGTTCCATCGAGTCCATCCCGTGCGAGTAGGCAAACGTGCGCTGGTACCAGATCCAGAATATCGCTACCGCCAGCATCGTGATCAGACCAAACTTGTACCACTTCGAGTCATACCACAGCGACATGTCGTAGTCCCGGCCACTCGTCTTGGCCTGGCTCGACGTTCCCATCGTTGTTGCCATTTTGCTTCCTCCTGCTATCTTGTTAATCAAGTACTGCCTTGCTTCCAGCAGCCGCTTCCTCCCTCTCCAACCCCGGCAGAAGCGCTTGCCCTTCATGCTGCCTGATACTTCCAACTTCCGATATCCGCTTGCTGCCGCTTCCACTACCCAAAAAATGGCTTGCAAGAACAAACAACAAACTGTCGCTTACTTCCCAATACCGGTAGCGCTAAATAGCGGCAACCAGACCATACCCCAAATCCCTCCCTGGTACCACCTATATTGCCACTACCAGTACTTTACATACCCATAAGCCCGTAAAGACTACTCCCCGTCCCGCACTTAAGTCAAGCAGTTTGTCAGAGAGCAAATAGGGCAAAATGCGCGATAATCTATTGATCCTTAGTCATACCAGGCATTGCAAGGACCGCAGCATATCTCGTGCCAGAAATGATATTTTCATTAAATTCAAGTAGTTGTATTATTTGCGTTATATTTTTATTACACAGGTGTAAGAAAACTCGACATCTCCTGGGCCCGGAGAACCCGGATAGGGGAGACATCAACTCGGGAAGCGAGTCATTCTTGCCTGGCCGACAGGATTCGTATTTCATCCTCGCCGCGTTTATCATACCCCCTTTCCACCCCCGATCACCGCTCGTCCTGGCATGTCCATCATTCGCGTTGCGCTTGATAAGCCTTTGAATACACTCTTCGATTATCTCGCCCCGGCAGGAGTAACGAAACAGGATATCGGTTGCCGCGTATTCGTTCCCTTTGGAAAAGGCCGGATGGCGGGGGTTATCATGGAAGTGGCCTCTCACTCCGACATTTCCCCGGACAGGATCAAGCAAGCCGGCCAAGTATTTCGCGATGTTCCACCCCTGCCACCGGAGTTGCTCGATTTATTCCGTTTTTGCAGCGAGTATTACCACCACCCGCTGGGAGAAGTGGTAATGAATGGCCTTCCGACCAGATTGCGCAGCAGCCAACCTTTTTTCATTCGCAAGGCGCCCGCCATTTTTCAATACCGCCTTACGACGAGGGGTCGCGCTGTCGATATATCGGCCATTCCCGGCCGCAGCATCGCCAGACGCAGACTTTTGGTAAAGCTGAAGGAATCCGGGATGATCGAAGATGGGGAGGCAAAACAATTTTCCAGGCGGACTTCTGAAGTCATGAAGGACTTTGTCGCTTTGCAATGGGTGGAAGAAATACCTGTTGCACCTCCCGTCGTTTCGGCTTCTCCGGCTCAAGAAACACAGGCGCTCCCCGTCCTGACCGCTGCGCAGAAAAGTGCGATCGATGCGATAGTCCCGAAAATGGGGGAATTCAATACATGGCTGCTGCATGGGGTAACCGGCAGCGGAAAAACGGAGATATACCTGCGGTTGATTTCACTGCTGCTGCGCCAGGCGCGACAGACGCTCGTCCTCGTCCCGGAGATCAACCTGACGCCTCAACTGGAGGCCACCTTCCGCGCGCGCTTTCCCGGGGTACGGCTGGCCAGCCTCCATAGCGGGTTAAATCCCACCGAACGCGCCGAGGGGTGGGTCCAGGCACAACTTGGAGAAGCCGAAATAATACTGGGCACCCGGCTCGCTGTATTTACTCCACTGCCAAGGCTGGGAATGATCATCGTGGATGAGGAGCACGATCTCTCATTCAAACAGCAGGAGGGCTTGCGCTACTCGGCGCGGGATGTCGCTGTCTTTCGTGCAAAGCGCGCCGGGATACCCATAGTATTGGGTTCGGCCACTCCGTCGCTTGAAACCTATTACAACGCCATTACGGGACGCTATCTCCTCTTGCGCCTGCCCTCGCGTGCCGCCGACAATGCCTCCCTGCCAACCGTGCATTGTATCGATATCGGTAAAATAAAAACTCAGGAGGGTTTTTCGCCTCCAGTCATCACCGCACTGGAAAAATGCCTGGCATCAAACCAGCAAAGCCTGGTTTTTATAAACCGCCGTGGCTACGCGCCAATTCTGCTATGCAGAGCATGCGGGTGGACAGCTGTCTGTCACCGCTGCGCCAGCCGTCTGGTCGTCCACTTGCGCGAAAAAAAACTGCGCTGTCACCATTGCGGCCATCAAGCGGGATTTCCCAGCCTCTGCCCGGAATGCGGGAATCAGGATATTGCTCCTTTTGGTCACGGCACACAACGAATCGAAGCTGCGTTGACCCGGCTTTTCCCCCATGCCCGTATCGCCCGGATAGACCGCGACAGCACGAGGCGGAAAGATTCCTGGCAACGGATATTGAAAGATATTCGCGAGCAGCGCGTGGACATGCTCGTGGGCACGCAGATTCTCGCGAAAGGACACGATTTTCCAAATCTGTCGCTGGTCAGTATCCTGAACCCGGATGCCTCCCTATTCAGCACCGATTTCCGTGCATCGGAGCGATTGTTTGCCCAACTGATGCAGGTAGCCGGGCGCGCCGGGCGTTCAGGTACCCTCGGCGAAGTTTTGATTCAAACCGAGTTCCCCGATCACCCGCTCTACCGCGCACTGCGCCAGCACGATTACGACACGCTTGCCCGGATGCTGCTGGAAGAAAGGAAAACCGCGCGCTTCCCGCCATTCGTCTATCAGGCTCTATTACGGGCCAACGCCCCGGCAATTGCTACCGCACTTGCCTTTCTTGCCAATGCGGCAACCATGGCAAAAGCGCCACACCAAATTGAGGTATTTGATCCGGTTCCGGCACAAATGGCGCGACTGAAGGGAATGGAGCGCGCTTATCTGCTGGTGCAGTCGAGGTCCAGGAAGAAGCTGCAGGAATTCCTCGGGAGCTGGCGCACGAAGCTCGACAGCCTTCCCAGCCATAAAGTGCGCTGGACGCTGGACATCGACCCGCTGGAATTCTAAGAATATCTGGCGCATAAATTCCTCTGGAACATTCCTGACGCAGGGCTGCGGCATTGTGACAGATGATTTGATTTATACTCGTCTTTTCTTTTCTGAAACAACGATAGAAAGTGGTTTCAAAGGACTCCAACCTTTGTAAGCCATTCCACCGGAAACATTATGACGGCCTCAAAAAGCACGGAAGCGCTGCCCGGCGATAACACAAACACATGGTCAGGACGCTTTGATGAGCCAGTTTCGGAACTGGTTCAGCGTTATACCGCGTCAGTAGGTTTCGACAAGCGACTGGCAGAGTACGATATCCAGGGATCCTTCGCACATGCGCGCATGCTCGCTGCGGGTGGCATTATCGGTCATCATGACCTCGCCGCCATCGAACGGGGCCTGAGCCAGATCCGGCAGGAAATCCAGAGTGGCGAATTTGTCTGGCAGTTGGCCTTGGAGGACGTTCATCTCAATATCGAGAAGCGCCTGACTGCGCTGATCGGTGACGCCGGGAAACGGCTGCACACGGCACGTTCCCGCAACGATCAGGTAGCGACGGACATACGGCTCTATTTGCGCGCCTCGATCGACCGGATCATCGACCTGATCCATGTCATGCAGAACGCGTTGCTGCATCTGGCCGAGCAGCATCTCGATACGGTGATGCCCGGCTTCACTCACTTGCAGGTGGCGCAACCCATCGTCTTCGGACACCACCTCATGGCCTATTTCGAAATGCTGAAACGCGATGTGGAGCGTTTGTCCGATTGCAGAAAGCGCGTGAACAAACTCCCGCTGGGAGCCGCCGCGCTGGCAGGAACAAGCTATCCCGTCGATCGCGCGATGGTAGCGCGGGAACTGGGTTTTGAGGGTGTCTGCGAAAATTCTCTGGATGCCGTTTCCGACCGTGATTTTGCCATTGAATTCTGTGCGGCAGCAGCGCTGATCATGACACATCTGTCGCGCTTGTCCGAGGAACTCATCTTGTGGATGAGCCCATCTTTCGGATTTATCGACTTGGCTGACCGCTTCTGTACCGGCTCATCCATCATGCCGCAAAAGAAAAACCCGGACGTGCCCGAACTGGTGCGCGGCAAAACCGGGCGCGTGAACGGCCATCTGGTCGCATTGCTGACCCTGATGAAGGCCCAGCCGCTTGCGTACAACAAGGATAACCAGGAGGACAAGGAGCCTCTCTTCGACACAGTAGATACCGTGACGGATACGCTGCGCATCTATGCCGACATGCTGGCTGGTATACGCGTCAAGCATGCTGCCATGCGGGAAGCAACGACGCGCGGGTATGCCACTGCCACCGACCTCGCTGATTATCTGACAAAGAAGGGATTGCCTTTCCGTGAAGCGCATGAAGCAGTGGCGCAGGCAGTGCGCTTTGCCGAGGACAGCAATCGCGACTTGAGCGCGCTCACGCTACCGGAGCTGCAGCAATTCTCCCCGCTGGTGGAGGACGATATCTTCACTGTGCTGACGCTGGAAGGCTCGTTAAATAGCCGCAATCACATTGGCGGTACTGCCCCGGTACAGGTTGCCGCCGCCATACGGCGGGCAAGGGAATGGCTATCCGCAACTGACAGCCGCGCAATTGCCTGAAGCAACCTTATGCAACAGTCCTGGACAGAAATTGCGGCGCAAATCTCCCATTCCACCGGTGCTCCTTTTACCGTACAAACCACTTCCCCCCTGGGTGGCGGTTGCATCAATCAGGCATATCGAATCGAAGGGAACGGCCGACGGTTCTTCGTCAAACTGAACAGCCCGGAATGTCTTTCGATGTTTGAGGCGGAGGCTGCGGGTCTTCAGGAAATTCGCAATTCCTGCACCCTGCGCGCGCCTGCGCCAATATGCTGGAGCGGAAATACTTCTGTGGCGTGGCTGGTGCTGGAATATGTGGAGATGCGCGGCGGCTCCGGTAGCGGCGCCAGGGCGCTGGGAGAAGGACTGGCTGCAATGCATCATGTCTCTTTCGGGGAATTCGGGTGGACATGCAATAACACCATTGGGGCGACCGGGCAAATCAATACGCGTTCGTCCAACTGGATCGATTTCTGGCGCAAGCACCGTTTAGGATATCAATTGCAACTGGCGAAGGCCAATGGCTACTCGGGACGGTTACAGACGCAGGGGGAGCGATTGATGGGGGAGCTGGATTGCTTCTTTCCCGACGGACAGCCCGCGATATCGCTCCTGCACGGCGACCTCTGGAGCGGCAACTACGATTTCGATGAAACGGGACAACCCGTCATATTTGATCCTGCCGTATATTACGGTGACCGCGAAACGGATATCGCGATGACTGAACTGTTTGGCGGCTTTCCCGGCAGTTTTTATGCGGCTTACCGATCCGCCTACCCACTGGATGCGGATTATGCAACCCGCAAAACCCTCTACAACCTGTATCACATATTGAACCATCTCAACCTGTTCGGCCGAGGATATCTCAGCCAGGCGGAACAGATGATGGGCAAGCTGCTCGCGGAAATCCGCTGAGGTTCGCTTCGAGGCTGTCAGACATCGGCAGACTCCTGAAACACAAGTCCGGCGTGCTCGCGCATTTTGTGGAAACGAATGTGTTTCCAGTTTTCTTGGGCCACGCTTAGTTCCGCGCCGAAGGAAGCCAGGAATGTCGGTGCCCCTACGGCATCATAGGCGACACGGTGGGCGTTGGTGTCGATGAAGCGTTTGAGTTCACGCGCATCCTCAGCGGTAACCCATCGCGCCAGCTGGTATTTCGCAGGAGCAAGCCGGGCTTCCACGCTGTATTCATGCTTGAGGCGATGCGCGACGACGTCGAACTGCAAAGCTCCGACCGCGCCTAACAGCAGTGCACTGCCCAGGTGAGGCCTGAAAACCTGGATCGCGCCCTCTTCGCCCAATTGCGCCAGCCCCAGTTTGAGCTGCTTGCTGCGCATGGGATCGGCAATTTCCACCGTCTGAAAGATTTCCGGCGCGAAAAATGGCAGGCCGGTAAATTGCAAGCGCTCTCCTTCTGTCAGCGTATCCCCGAGTTGCAGTGTCCCATGGTTGGGAATGCCGATGATATCCCCGGGATAGGCAACGTCTAGCAAATCGCGCCGCTGGGAGAGAAAAGATACGACCCCGTTGGTACGAATATCCTTGTCGTTACGTGCGATCCTCAGGTTCATGCCGCGTTCGAACCGGCCGGAACAGATGCGCACGAAGGCAATACGATCGCGGTGAGCCGGATTCATGTTGGCCTGAATCTTGAACACTACTCCCGTAAACCGCGGTTCGTGCGGCTGCACGTGACGCTGCAATGCGCTGCGTGAACCAGGCGGCGGGGCAAGACTTACCAGGGCATCCAGCACTTCACGCACGCCGAAGTTATTAATGGCCGAACCAAAAAAAATCGGAGTCTGGCGGCCTGCGAGAAACGCTTCCTGGTCGAATTCCGGCGAAGCGCCACGTATCAGCTCGATTTCCTGCTGCAAATTCACAGCCTGGTGTGCAAAACGTTCCGCCAGCAGCGGATTATCCAGGCCTTTGATGATTTCATCTTCATCGTCCAGCCTGTCAGAACCGGGATGAAAAACACGCATGTGATTGTGCCGCAGGTCGAAGACGCCTTGAAAATTGCGTCCCATCCCCATCGGCCATGTGAACGGCACCGCTGCCATGCGCAGTGTTCGTTCGATCTCATCGATGAGATCGAGCGACTCGCGCACTTCCCGGTCCATCTTGTTTACAAAAGTGATAATGGGGGTGTTACGTGCACGGCATACCTCCAGCAAGCGTAATGTCTGGGCTTCCACGCCGTTGCCGGCATCGATCACCATGAGGGCGGCATCCACTGCGGTCAGCACCCGGTAAGTGTCCTCCGAGAAATCCTGGTGTCCCGGCGTATCGAGCAGATTGATGACGCAATCTCCATACTCCATCTGCATGACCGAACTGGCAACCGAAATGCCCCGCTGCTTCTCGATCTCCATCCAGTCGGAGGTCGCATGGCGGCTCGCCTTTCGCGCCTTGACGCTGCCGGCGATATGGATGGCGCCCGCGAATAACAACAATTTTTCCGTGAGTGTCGTTTTACCGGCATCCGGGTGAGAAATTATGGCAAACGTGCGCCTGCGCGCCACTTCCTGACCAACCATTCGGGATATTCCTTATCTTATGCCTGTGTTTTACGGTCTGACTGCTCCTCGTCTTGAGGATAAAGATAGCAGTGTGCCGTATGCGTTGAACTGAATATGCTTGCTGCCGGGTAGTTTTTACGACAGACCGGCATGACGTGGGAGCAACGGGGATGAAAATGGCAGCCTTGTGGCGGGTTGGCGGGCGACGGAAGGTCGCCGTGCAGGCGAATAACCTTCCGCTTCGACTCCTGTTCGATAACGGGAACAGCGGATAACAGTGCCTGGGTATAGGGATGGCGGGGGCTGTCCAGAACTTCGTCCACCGTCCCGCGTTCCACTATCCTTCCGAGATACATGACCGCGATCTCATCCGCAATGTATTCGACTACTGAAATATTATGGGTAATGAACAGATAGGCCAGGCCCAGATTGCGCTGCAATTCCCTCAACAGATTTAAAATCTGGGCCTGCACCGACACATCCAGCGCGCTGGTGGGCTCATCACATACGATCAACTTCGGGTTGACGGCCAACGCGCGAGCAATGGCTATCCGCTGACGCTGCCCGCCGGAGAACTCATGCGGGTAACGCCATTTGGTCTCTGCTGGCAGGCCGACACTTTCGAGTAACCTGTCCACTCTTTTTTCCTCGTGCTCTTTCCCGTCATCTTCGACGCCGAGGGCGTTCATCCCCTCTTCGATAATGTCGACAATGCGCATTCTGGGATTGAGTGATGAATACGGATCCTGGAATATAAGCTGGAATTCGCTGCGCAGGCTCCTTAACCGGTGGCGCTCCAGACCTACCAGTTCCACCCCGTTATAGCGCACGTTGCCTGTCGTAGGCGGAATGAGTTGCAGCATTGCTTTTCCCGCCGTCGTCTTTCCGCAGCCTGATTCCCCCACCAGTGCCAGTGTTTTGCCCCGGTCAATCCTGAGCGAGATTCCGTCGACTGCCTTGACGTATCCCGCCACACGCCTCATCAAGCCCTTATGAATGGGAAAATAAACTTTCAGATCAGTAACGGATAACAGGGAACCATCAGGCGTTGATTGCTCCGCTCCAGGAGCGGGGGAAGATTCGAATTCCCTGCTTTCCGCATCCAGCGTTGCCGGCGCGGCTGCTTGTCCCGAAACGGCCGGCTTGACAATCTTTGATCCAAAATTCTGATTAAAAAGGTGACACCTTACCTGCTGCTCTCCGGTTAGCGCGGTCCATCCCGGCGCGACCTGATGACACAATTCCCAGGCATGGTCGCACCGGTCTGCAAAACGGCAGCCAACGAATTCCCGTGACAGGGAGGGAACGTTGCCCCTGATCGCATCCAGCCGATGACCCTGCTTGCGCCTGTCCCTGCCGGGCAAGGCAGCAAGGAGCTTGCGGGAATAGGGATGTGCCGGACCGCGAAAGAACGCCTCACGGCTCGCCGTTTCCACGATTTCCCCTGCATACATTATTCCCACTCGATGCGCCATCTCTGAAGCCACGCCGAGATCGTGTGTAATCAGCAAGATTGCCATGCCACCCTGCTGCTGCAAGCCACGCATGAGCTCCAGCACCTGCGCCTGGATAGTCACGTCCAGCGCGGTAGTGGGCTCATCCGCAATCAGGAGTTCAGGCTCTCCGGCCAGGGCCATGGCGATCATCATCCGTTGCTTCATTCCGCCGGAAAACTGGAAAGGATATTCATTCATACGACTTGCTGCATCCGGTATTCCCACCTGATCCAGAATTTGCACGATGCGTTTTTCCGCCGCTTGCCCCCGCAAATCGAAATGGCGCTGCAATACCTCGCCAATTTGCTGCGCTACGGTCATCACCGGATTGAGGCTCAGCATCGGCTCCTGAAAAATCATGCCAATGCGTTTTCCGCGCACATTGCGCATGGCTGCCTCGGGAAGCAGCAGCAGGTCTTCGTCGCCCAGACGGACAGAACCGCCCACGATTTCGCCGGCTTCCGGCAACAGCCGCATTATCGAAAGCGCAGTAATGGATTTGCCACATCCGGATTCTCCCAGAAGTGCAAATGTTTCGCCCTTCATGATCTGCAGCGTAAGCCCATCGACCGCCCAAACCGGCCGCGGCTCCGTGTGCAGAACGGTCTCCAGATTTTTGATTTCCAGAACAGGGCTCATGACGGGAGAGAATCCTCTGCGGAAGAAGAGAACTGGTTACGCATTCTTCCCTATGCTTTTCCGGCGCCATGTTCTCGCCAGCGCAGACAGAGTCTTCATCCTTGGATCGAACGCACTCTGTACCGCATCGGCAAAGAGATTCGCGCTCAGGACCAGCGCAAACATGAAGGTGAAGGCGGCAAATAACGCCCACCACACCATCGGTTCCCGCGCCATTTCCAGGCGCGCGGCGTTGATCATGGTGCCAAAGCTGATGGTTGAAGGATCAACGCCCACTCCCACGTAGGACAGTACAGCCTCTGCCAGCACCAGCCCGCTGAAATCCATCACGGTGGTGATCAGCACAATATGCATCACATTGGGGATAAGATGGCGGCTGATGATGCGCCAGTGGGAAACGCCGAACGCATTGGCTGCCTGGATATATTCCATTTCGCGCAGCTTCAGGGTTTCGCCCCGCAGGAGCCGGCACAGGCCAGTCCAGCTTGTAACCCCCAATATGACACAGAGAAACAGCAATCGGAGATCAGCGCGCGCAGCGATTGTATCGAACAGCTCGGGATGAGTCTCCATATAAACCTGCATCATCAGCACGGTGGCAGCGATCAGCAGAACACCCGGAATCGAACTGAGCGTGGTGTACAGGTATTGAATCAAGTCATCTACCCAACCCCGGAAATAACCTGCGGCAACTCCGAGAAGCAATGCAAAAGGAAGCATCATCAGTGTCGTGAGCGTTCCTATGAGCAGTCCGGTGCGGATACTCTTGAGGGACTGGTAAAATACGTCCTGCCCCACCTTGTCCGTGCCAAGAATGTGGTAATCGCTGCACAATGCAAGAGCGGCACCGCCCAGCAGCAGTATCAGGGCGAGCGTCACAAATACCGCTCTCCATGGCACCGGAGTAATACCTTGCCAGATTGTGGAAAGCGTGGAAACAAACCTTTCACCCCTGCAGTGCGCCACGATCGCTGTCACCGATGTCGCGATCAAGAACCAGAGCAGCAGGGCAAGGCCCGCGCCTGTTCCAGCTCTGGTGGCAATATCGCCGAAAAGCTGAGTTTCCGGGTCCTGCAGGTGCGCTCCGCCGAATTTCAGGCGGGGAAATTCGCGTACCTGCCCTCCGCCCGGCAACTCCACGGTTTCCCGAGCATAGAGATGCGTGGCGAAAGGCGCCGAGTAGGTCGTTTCCACCTGTGTGCGCAGAGGCGTTGCAAGCAGGTCGAGCAGGCTCAACACTTCGACCCCGTAAGCAGTTTCGCTGCCGCCATTGCCGTTTTCGATGGCGGGACGCAAATGTATCGTATCGAGCAACCCGATAACGATAAAAAACATCAGTATGGTGAGTGCCGCCATGCCGCTTGCACTACGTCCTACGCGCCGCCAGGGCGCGAGAAGATGTTCATGGCGCCGCACCTGCCAGGCAAAGATAACGATTACGGCAACCAGAACGTAGACGAGCGCATCAGTCCACAGGATTACAGGCTTGAAAGACATGTCAACCTTGCCGGAATATTGTCATTCCAGCCTTATCCTCGGATCCACCAGCGTATAGGAAATGTCAGTCAGTATCAGGCCGACGATATAGAGCAGCGATCCCAGGAACACCATCACGCGCACCACGGCAAAATCCTGAGAGTTGATCGCATCGATGGTATAGCTGCCCAATCCCGGAATGCCGAAAAATGATTCCACGATCAGGCTTCCTAGAAACAGCAGGGGAATTACCACAACGGCCCCGGTAAGAATCGGAATCAGGGCATTCTGCAGCACATGCCGAAACAGCACGGCACTTTCCGGCAGGCCCTTGGCCCGGGCAGTACGCACATAGTCCTTGCCCATTTCCTCCAGAAAAAGTGTTCGATACCAGCGCGTGTTTGCACCGGCCGCGCTGATGACGCCGATGATCACCGGCAGCACCAGGAACTTGGCCGAATCCAGCCCCTGGCCGTAACCTGATATGGGCACGAGATGCCACAATTTGCTGATCAGAAATTGCCCCCCGATAATATAGAACAGACTTGAGATGGACATTAGCGCGACGCATAGTACCACACCCCAAAAATCCACGTAGGTAGCCCGAAAAAACACCATTGTCAATGCGAAGGTGATATAGACGATGAGTCCCAGCACGAATACCGGAAGTGCAATGGCGAGACTGGGCAGCATGCGCGTCCTGATTTCGTAGGCGATGTCGCGCCCGTCATCGGCGCGACCGAAGCGGAACGCGAACATGGCGACGGATTTCTCGAAAAATATGGTACGGGTAACTTTCTCGAGGCCCTCCCCGGCATTGTTGAACATCAGCGGCTGATCATAGCCGCGCTCCTGTTTCCACTTGGCGATGGCCTCCGGTGTAACACGCTTGATGCCAAGCTGCATGCGCGCCATGTCGTCGGGCGTGTTCACGACGAAAAACAGGGTGAAAGTAATCAGGTTAACCCCCACCAGAATGGGGATCGCATACAGGATGCGTCGGATGATGTAATTAAGCATCACCCACCCTTCACCCCTGAGCTTCCATTTTCAACGCGGCATCCGATATTCCTGTTCCTCGTTCCCTACGCCGGTAAACAAGCACGGCGGGAAGCAGACTCCCGGCCAGCGCAATCAATCCTGCGATAGCGGGCCAGACAATCGGTTCATTCCATTCACGCCGCTTCTGCTCGCGCAAGACTCCGTCTATGCGCAGATATTTGACATTGTTGTTTGACAGTCTGTTCGGTTTGACGTTGCCATACCATGAGTGATACAGGCCATAATCCTTGGGATGATAGCCCCACAGCCAGGGTGCATCATGGCGAAGGATATTGACCATTCTATCGATGATCTTCTGGCGCACAGGACCGTTCTCCATATTCTTCATTTGTTCGAACAACCGGTTATATTCAGGATTGGAGTAATTGGAAGCGTTCTCGCCGTCATTGCCTACCTTTTGCTGCGGACCATGTAGCAGGAACAGGAAGTTCTCCGGATCGGGATAATCAGCGTTCCAGCCCCACTCGAAAATCTGGGCATTGCCCTTGCGAATCTTGTCCTGAAAGCGGTTGTAGTCGGTGCTGCGGACCACCAGCTGGATATTGAGTTTCTGAAATTGCTTGCGCATCCAGTCGAGACTGGATTTATCCTCCGCGCCGCGAGCCGTTACGTCGAAATAAAGTACGAGCGGCTCACCAGTTTTGGCGCTAATGCCGTTGGGATAGCCTGCTTCTGCCAGTAATGCCTTGGCCACCTCGATCGGCTTGCGGCGGGGCCGCCCGTCTACCCACTCATAGACCACCGGGTTGATGCCTTCTTTGCCCTCGCGATGACCGGCGATGCCTGGAGCAATCGGGCCTTGCGCCGGAATACCGCGTCCGTTGGCAAATATGGAGACATACTCCTCATAATCCACTGCAATGGAAATCGCCTGGCGCAACTTCCTGGCCGATTCGCGGCCACGTTTCCCTACACCGCCGACTACCGGATCGAACATATTGAAGCCGACATAATTCGTGGAAGTCGCAACAGCCGTTTCCAGCCGAATACCCTGTTCCTTCATTGCCTCGGTTACGGTAGCCTCTCCCTGTCCTGTCAATTGCACGGCCTGGTCGAAGCTGTCGGAACCGATATTGGATGCATCATAGTAACCCTGCAGAAACTTGTTCCAGCGTGGAATGCTTTCCTTCTCCCGGCTGTATATGACCTTTTCTATGAAAGGCAGCGGTTTGCCAGCATCTTTCAGCAGCCCCCCTTCCGCATCCCCCGGCATTCCTTCGGAAGGGTAAGTTTCGCCATGAAAATTGGGATTCTTTTCCAGCACCATTATTCGGTTCGGGTTGTTTTCCGAAAGCATGTAAGGGCCGGTCCCGACGGGATACCAGTCGAGGTTGATATTTTTTTCCGACAGGCCTTTCTGGCTGTAGAAGCGCTCCGCCTCCCAAGGAATGGGTGCAAAAAAAGGCATTGCCAGCCAGTACCTGAACTGCGGATATTTGCCCTTGATCTTGATGCGATAGGTATACCGGTCCACCACCTCTGCTCCCTCCAGGGGATAACGCGCAAGATCCAGGTAATCCTCACCGTCCTGCTCGCGACCGCTCTGTTCCCCCTGCTCGCTGGAGTGTTCTTTGGCCGCCGTCTCGAGCGTTGCTGCATACTCCTTGAGGCCCACGATGTAATCGGACATCAGGCCGAAAATGGGGGAGTGCAACCGGGGATGAGCCAGCCGCTTGATCTGGAAAACGTAATCCGCAGCAGTGAGTTCCCGGGAGCCGGTTTGCGGAAAATCGCTCAACTTGTATATGCCACGTACATCCTCCTCGCCAAGCCTGTGATAAAGGAACTCTCCCTGTGAGTCCCTGGCAAAGGCCGGATGAGGTTGATAACGTATACCGGACTTGATTGAAATTTCATAAACGGTAAAGGCGATCTGACCGGGGTCCACATTGTCGCCCAGGCGCGCGCCTTTTTCGTCAAAATAATGCACCTCCGGCATTTTCGTCGCGGTAGCGGGAGTCAATTCGTAGGGACGTTTCAGGTAATGGTATTGCAGCGGCGGTTCATATATCTGCGCCGTAAAAAGAATCTCATTGGAGCTGTAGGACTGCACCGGGTCCAGGTGCTTGGGACGCTCGGCAAAAGCAGCATAAAGTATATTTTTTTCCGCATCCGCGGCAGGATATGGACTGTTCCACGGGTTGCCGCTGCAGGCGCACACCAGAACAGCAAGGAATGCGGGAAGGAAATGCGTCGCTGGCAAGGTTGCAGTCTTATTCAGAAATCGGGTAAACACAGGCTTGATGGTACAGCGGCAATTCTTGATTCCCCATGAGCAGATTTTCGGCAAACCGTGTGATTCTACAAGCATGCAACAGTTGAAGCTATAATGCCGGGAGTTGGCCAGGTTCAGCGTATATTTCAGTTCGACGCTATACGTCACGTTATTTGCCCGTGTACCTTGACCCGCAGTTTCTTCAGGAGTTCAAGCCGTCCGCGCGACTTCGGGATATCCGGACGAACCGGGACACCGTATTTCCATATTTCACATCATTACTCCAACGCCGCAAGGATATGACATGACATTTCTCGCCAGCAAGCGCATTCTCATCACGGGCCTTCTGACCAACCGTTCGATTGCATATGGCATCGCAAAGGCGATGCATCGCGAGGGCGCCCAGCTTGCCTTTACTTATCAAGGAGAAGGTGTGCGTGAACGGGTCGAAAAAGTCATTAAGGAATTTGACAGCGATTTGCTTTTTCCCTGCGATGTTTCAAAGGATGAGGAAATCGACCGATGTTTCGATGATCTCGCAAAGCGCTGGGATAGCCTCGATGGCATTGTTCACTCCATTGCCTTTGCTCCACGCGAGGCGCTCAGCGGAGATTATCTTGAAACCGTAAACCGTGAGGCTTTTCGTATTGCCCACGATGTCAGCTCCTATAGTTTCGCTGCGCTGGCGAAAGCCGCTCTTCCGCTGCTGCAGGGACGAAATGGCGCGCTTCTGACGCTCTCCTATCTGGGTGCAACAAGGGTGATGCCGAATTACAACGTTATGGGACTGGCCAAGGCAAGTCTCGAAGCCAATGTCCGCTTCATGGCGTCCAGCCTGGGTCCCAAGGGAATACGCGTCAATGCGATTTCGGCAGGGCCGATCAAAACGCTGGCTGCGGCAGGAATCGGCAATTTCGGAAAGCTGCTGAGCTACACGGAGAAGGTCGCGCCGCTGCGGCGTAATGTATCAATCATGGATGTGGGCAATGTCGCCGCCTTTCTATGCAGTGATCTGGCAGGCGGCATAACGGGTGAAATTACCCATGTCGATGCCGGATTCAACACGATTGCCTTCGACACTCTCTAATCCCGGAGCATGACTATTTCTCGAAGTTCTCACTGACCGATACATCATACCTTCTCTTGATTCCATTCAGATAGGATGAAAATTCTTCCTGGGCGAACAACTGGCTCAGTTGGCCTGCAAAACTTTTTCGCTCCTCTGCGCTGGGCGCCCGTGGCTCGATGACATGGTCAATGCGAATCAGGGTAAAACCACCCCGAGCATTCGGCAGGCCTGAATAGGCCGGGAGGTGATTTGTTTCAGCCCTGAAAATTGCCTGTACCGTCTCATTATCAAAACCCTGGCGCTCCCTTCTGGAAACCTGCTGGCTGGGAGTCCATTTGATTGCGGCAGTCTTTCCCTGCTGCAGCTGCGCAAGCTGCTCCTTCCCTTCATTTACCGCTGCTTTGGAAGCCTCTTGCCGGGCGATCAACACCGTGATTTTATCCCTCAATTCATCTACAGAAGGGGTAGTAGCCGGTCTGTAGTCCAGCACTCTGGCTGAAACAAGCGTGTTGGGAGAAACTTCGATCGCCTCCGTGTTGCGTTTATCCTTGATCGCGTCTTCCGAAAATATTGCCTGAAGCAGCCTTTCATTGTTGAAATAAGGCGGCACATCCGAATTCATCCGAATCCAGCCGCTCTGCTGTATGGTCAGGCCAAGACTTTCCGCAGCCGGTTTCAGGCTATCGCTCTGCTCATACACCATGTTACTGAAGCTGTCTGCCATTTCACCAAACATCTTTGCAGCTTTCTGTTTCTTGACATCCTGTTCAACCTGCTTCTTCACTTCCTCGAAACTTGCCTGCTTTCCGCCTCTTGTCTCCGCCAGCAGGATGATATGAAATCCATGCTCAGTTTCGACGATATCGCTGATTTCACCCGGCTTCATCCGGAAAACCACGTCCTCGAATGACTTCGTCATCATGTTGCGTGCGAAAAAACCGAGATCTCCACCCGTCTGCGCTGACCCTGGATCCTGGGAATGCTGTTTCGCAAATTCCGCAAAACGCTGCGGGGATTTTCTGACTTCCGCCAGCAGCTCCTCAGCTTTGGCGCGCGCTGCCGCCCGATCAGAAGCGGAAGCCGAGGCAGGTGCGCTTATGAGGATATGACTCGCGCGGCGTTCTTCGGGTTGCCCGAATTCGTGCTTGTGCTCCTCGTAATATGCCAGCGCTTCATCGGCGGTTACCTGCGCCTTCTCGGCCAGCGCATCCATCGATAACACCACATATTCGACCTGCGCCTGCTCCGGCAACCGGAATTCGGCCTTGTGCGCCTCATAGTAGGCTCTGATGGCGTCATCACCCGGTTTGACGTTCGCCAGAAACTGCTCCGGCTGGATTTGAACGACACTCACCTCACGCTTTTCGTCACCCAGGCGCAGGATTCTTTCCGCCACCGAATGGGAAATAAACGCATTTTTGGAGAAAGGGTCAACCAGTTGCTGCCGCATCAAATCATGACGCAGGCGTGCTTCAAAAGCGCGCGCGCTCATTCCCTGGCTCCGCAGCCATTCTTCATAGCGCTGCTTCGAAAAATTTCCGTCTTCCTGAAATAAATCGATGTTCTGGATCATCTCGACCAGTTGCATGTCGGATACCCCCAGGCCAACGCGAAATGCCTCCTGCCGCAGCAAGCGCTGCTGGATCAATCCTTCCAGGATGGCCGCTCTCACTTCCGGTCTCTCCAGCAGCGTGGGGTTGAAATTCTCCCCCATCGTGGCGCGCATATTCTCCTGCTGATTGCGCAGCGCCTGCTCAAATTCCTGGCGTGAGATTTTTTCTCCTGCGGCGAGCGCAACGTGGTCACCCGCACCGTCATTGCGATAGGATTCCACGCCCCAGAAAACGAACGGTAATGTGGCAAGTCCCAGGATGATCTGAACGATGCGTCTTTTCTTGTTGACGAAATCAAACATTGAATGACGGAAAACGAATAAAAAAGGCGAACTCGCGTTCGCCCTGATGTAAACAGATATGGCGGAGTGGACGGGACTCGAACCCGCGACCCCCGGCGTGACAGGCCGGTATTCTAACCAACTGAACTACCACTCCAGTAAATCTGACTCTGGTGGGTGCTGACGGGGTCGAACCGCCGACATTCGCCTTGTAAGGGCGACGCTCTACCAACTGAGCTAAGCACCCCCGCCGATAAGCCGCTAGTTTACTGCATCCTTGAGCGCCTTGCCAGCAATGAATTTAGGAACCTTGGTGGCTTCGATCTTGATAGCAGCGCCTGTACGGGGGTTGCGGCCGGTGCGCTCACCACGCGTGCCTACTTTGAATGTCCCAAATCCTACCAGTGTTACAGTCTGGCCTTTCTTAAGAGCGGCTTTGATCGCTTCCAGCGCACCGTCCAGCGCATTTCCCGCCGAAGCTTTGGAAATGTCCGATGATTTCGCGATGGCATCGATGAGTTCAGCTTTATTCACGTGATTCCCCTTTCATTATTGTTAAGAGAGTAAAAACCCTGCAAACGTTTTATATCAAGCGGCTTGTGCCTGGTCAAGCCATTGTAAAAATATTTCCGCTTCGCCTTTATAAGACCTTTGCAGGTCATTAGCCCCCTATCACTCCTGTGATACAGACTCTTTAACAAACCTAGTGCTTGATGACCGCCGGCGTCACCTCGCCTTCCACCGCAACAGGAGCAGGAACGGATGAAGGAGCAGCCGGAAGCGGTTCGGGTTTGGATTCCAGGGCCAGATCCAGCACCTGATCTATCCATTTGACCGGATGGATATCCAGCCTGTTTTTGATGTTCTCCGGGATTTCGTTCAGATCTTTAACGTTATCCTCGGGAATCAGCACAGTTTTTATGCCGCCGCGGTGCGCTGCCAGCAGTTTTTCCTTGAGTCCGCCAATTGCCAGCACCTCGCCGCGAAGTGTGATCTCACCAGTCATCGCGACAGTTGCGCGTGCCGAAATGTTGGTCAACGCGGATACCATCGCCACGCAGATACCTATACCGGCACTGGGGCCGTCTTTCGGTGTTGCACCTTCCGGCAGATGGATATGGATGTCGTTCTTCTGATAAAAATCATCCGCAATACCCAAAGCCCTTGACCGGCTGCGAACCACCGACAGGGCGGCCTGAACCGATTCCTGCATGACCTCGCCCAGTTTTCCGGTCGTGATGGATTTACCCTTGCCTGGCAATACGACGGCCTCTATCGTCAGCAATTCTCCCCCGACCTCGGTCCAGGCGAGGCCCGTCACCTGCCCGATCTGGTTCTTTTCCTCCGCGACGCCATAGGTGTAACGCCTTACGCCAAGGTATTTGTCGAGGTTCCTTCCGGTGACGGTAATCCGTTTCTGGCCGCCCTTCAGCAGAAGCGCCTTCACCACTTTACGGCATATTTTGGAAATTTCCCGCTCCATCGCCCGCACGCCCGCTTCGCGGGTGTAATAGCGGGTGATATCCCGCAGGGCCGACTCCGAGACGGTCAGCTCGTTTTCCTTCAAGCCGTGATTTTTCATCTGTTTTGGCAACAGATAGCGTGTCGCGATGTTGAGTTTTTCATCCTCGGTGTAGCCTGACAGCCGGATTACTTCCATGCGATCCAGCAGCGGCGCCGGGATGTTCAACGTATTCGCGGTCGCGACGAACATCACGTCCGACAGATCATACTCAACCTCGACATAGTGATCGACGAACGAGTTATTCTGCTCGGGATCCAGCACTTCCAGGAGTGCGGATGAGGGGTCACCCCGAAAATCCATGCCCATCTTGTCCACCTCGTCGAGCAGGAACAAGGGATTCTTCACGCCCACCTTCGCCATGTTCTGCAGGATCTTGCCCGGCATGGAACCAATATAGGTGCGGCGATGGCCCCGTACCTCCGCCTCGTCGCGAACGCCGCCGAGCGACATGCGGACGAACTTCCGGTTGGTGGCCCGGGCGATCGATTGCCCCAATGAAGTCTTCCCTACCCCGGGCGGCCCTACCAGGCAGAGGATGGGTGCTTTCAACTTATCCACGCGCTGCTGTACCGCCAGATACTCGACGATCCGTTCCTTGACCTTTTCCAGGCCGTAGTGATCCTGCTCGAGCACGGCTTCCGCGACGCTGAGGTCTTTGCTTATCTTGCTTTTTTTCTTCCATGGCAGGGCCACCAGCGCATCAATATAATTACGCACCACGGTGGCTTCAGCCGACATGGGCGACATCAACCGCAGTTTTTTCAACTCCGATTCCGCCTTGGCGCGCGCTTCCTTGGACATCTGGGCACTTTTGATCTTCTTGTCCATCTCTTCCAGATCAGCGCCTTCCTCGCCTTCACCCAGCTCCTTCTGGATGGCCTTCACCTGCTCATTGAGATAGTAGTCCCGCTGGCTTTTTTCCATCTGCCGCTTTACACGACCCCGAATACGCTTTTCCACCTGAAGTATGTCAAGCTCGGTTTCCAGCAGACCAAGCAGGTGCTCCAGGCGCTTCGGCACATCGAAAATTTCCAGCACTTCCTGCTTCTGCTCAAGCTTCAAAGGAAGGTGCGCGGCGATGGTATCAGCCAGACGGCCTGCTTCGTCTATGCCACTGAGCGAAGTCAGGATCTCCGGAGGAATTTTCTTGTTCAGCTTCACGTACTGATCGAACTGGGCCAGCATGGCGCGGCGCATCGCCTCGACCTCATGGTTATCCACGGCATCGGGCGGCAGCAATGCTGCCTCACCGGCAAAGTACGTACCATCGTCAACCACTTTCATGATGCGCGCGCGGCGACCGCCTTCCACCAGTACTTTCACGGTGCCATCCGGCAGCTTGAGCATTTGCAGCAGGTTTGCGACGCTGCACACCCCGTACAGATCTTCGGGCGCGGGCTCGTCCTTGGCTGCAAATTTCTGCGCCACAAGCAAAATGCTCTTGCCGGATTCCATCGCGATTTCCAGCGCCTTGATGGACTTGGGGCGGCCGACAAACAGGGGAATCACCATGTGCGGAAAAACCACCACATCGCGCAATGGCAACAAAGGTAATGAAATCTGATTTTGATCGTTCATGGGAGAGGACATATCGGCTCACCTATAAGAAACAAACGATAGTTATGGGGACGCCGTAAAGAAATTCAAGGCAACAACGGCAATGTCGAAACACGAAACCCGGACTAGCAGCTCTTCGCCACTTTCGGTTTGTCCGAATAGATCAGAATGGGTTTGATATCCCCATTGACGGAACTGTGGTCAATCACCACTTTGGCAACATTCTCCAGTGACGGCAGATCAAACATCGTATCCAGCAGCGCAGCCTCAAGAATGGAGCGTAAACCTCGCGCACCGGTCTTTCGCACCAGCGCCTTGCGGGCAATCGCTTTGAGAGCCTGGTCCCGGAACTCGAGATCGATGCCCCCTTCCATGTGAAACATTTTCTGATACTGCTTGATGAGCGCATTCTTGGGTTCGGTCAGGATTTGAATCAACGCGGCCTCATCGAGTTCCTCGAGGGTTGCAACGACAGGCAATCGGCCGACGAATTCCGGAATCAGGCCATATTTGACCAGATCCTCGGGCTCGACACCGCGAAGCACGGCACCAAAATCCTTGCGGTTATCCTGGCTTCTTACGCTGGCGCTGAAACCTATCCCGCCCTTCTCCGAGCGAGCGCGTATGATCTTCTCCAGGCCATCAAAAGCACCCCCGCAAATGAAAAGAATATTGGTGGTATCTACCTGCACGAACTCCTGGTTGGGATGCTTTCTCCCTCCCTGCGGCGGCACGGACGCGACCGTGCCCTCGATCAGCTTGAGCAGTGCCTGCTGCACACCCTCACCCGAGACATCGCGCGTGATGGACGGATTATCCGATTTGCGCGAAATCTTGTCGATTTCGTCTATGTAGACAATGCCTTGCTGCGCCTTTTCTGCGTCGTAGTTACATTTCTGAAGCAGTTTCTGGATGATGTTTTCAACATCCTCGCCGACATAACCCGCCTCGGTCAGCGTTGTCGCGTCCGCCATGACAAAAGGCACATCCAGCAAACGCGCCAGCGTCTGGGCGAGCAGCGTCTTGCCGGAGCCTGTGGGGCCGATCAGCAGGATGTTGCTCTTCGCCAGCTCGATCTCATCCGGGTCGGCGGATTTCGCGAGGGTTCTCAGACGCTTGTAGTGATTATAAACCGCTACCGACAGAATTTTCTTCGCCTGCTCCTGGCCGATCACGTATTGATCCAGGATCTGGCGAATTTCATGGGGAACAGGCAGGTCCGACTTTGCGAGCTTGGCCGCCTCCACGCCCTGTATTTCCTCGCGAATGATATCGTTGCACAACTCGATACATTCGTCGCATATGAACACCGAAGGACCGGCGATCAGCTTCTTTACCTCATGCTGACTCTTGCCACAAAAGGAACAATAAAGCAGTTTTTCTCCGCCAGTTTTCTCTGACATAGTTTTATCCCGCATTATCCGAGCTGAATAGCTCGTGACTGATTACAAGCTCTCCCGAGTCAAACTTCAACCGGCACCCTCTCCCCTCGAAGTCAGCACAGCGTCCACCAGGCCATATTTCACCGAGTCCTCCGCACCCAGAAAGTTATCCCGGTCGGTATCTCTTTCAATGGCTTCCATACTCTGACCGGTGTGTTTTGACAGTAGCTCATTCAATCGGTTCTTCAGATACAGGATTTCCCGGGCATGAATCTCGATATCGGATGCCTGCCCCTGGAACCCTCCCAGCGGCTGATGAATCATCACGCGCGAGTTGGGCAGGCAAAACCGCTTCCCTTTCGCTCCGGCTGCCAGAAGCAGCGATCCCATGCTGGCCGCCTGTCCTATGCAAAGCGTGCTGACGTCGGGCTTGATAAACTGCATGGTATCGTAAACCGCCATTCCGGCGGAAACCAGACCACCGGGCGAATTTATGTAAAAATGAATATCCTTGTCGGCATTTTCCGATTCGAGAAACAGGAGTTGCGCGACAATCAGGTTGGCGGATGCTTCGGTAACGGGTCCCACAAGAAATATGACTCGCTCCCGCAGCAGCCGGGAATAAATATCGTATGCGCGCTCTCCCCGGCCGCTGGTTTCGATCACCATCGGGATCAAGCCCAAACCCTGGGGTTCGGGATTACGCTGCTTCCACTCGAATCGTTGCATGTTTATGATCTTCCCATCAATTCATCCAGCGGCATCGGCTTGCCGGTCACGACCGCCTTCTCCAGTACCCATGTCACCACGTTATCCTCCAGCGCCACCGATTCAGCCTCCCTCAGCCGTTCCGGCGCGGCATAGTGCCAGCTGACTACTTCGGCCGGATTTTCGTAGGCTTGCGCGAGATCTTCCACCACCGCACGCACCTGCTCCGGTTTGGGGTGCAGACTATGCGTTTTTACCAGTTCTCCCAGAATCAGCCCCAGCTTTACCCGATGTTGCGCCCGCTCCTGGAGCATATCGTGCGGCAGGGAGAAGTTCTTTGTATCCATGCCGCGTGAAGCAAAATCATTGCGGGTATCCTCCATCAGGCGGTCCAGTTCCATTTCCACCAGCGCTTTGGGAGGTTCAACGTTACTGGTCGTATCGAGAAGGACCTGCATTACCTGCTCCTTGAGTCTCGCGTTTACGCGTTTGGCTGCCTCACGCTCAAGATTCGCCCGGATTTCACTGCGCATCTTTTCAATATCGCCCCCGGCAATCCCGAGCGAAGTGGCGAAATCGGCATTCACTTCCGGCAGTTTCGAAGATTCCACTCCATTGAGCTTCACTTCGAATATGGCCGTTTTCCCTGCGACCTCCTTTCCATGATAGTCTGATGGAAAGGCAACTTCAAATGTTTTGCTCTGACCGGGGCTCATGCCGGGCAGAGGCTCTTCGAAGTCCTTGAGAAGCCTTCCTTCGCCCAGCACCAGACTGAAATCTTCAGCCTTGCCGCCCGCAAATTCGGCGCCGTCGATCAATCCACAATAGTCGATATTGATTCGATCGCCCACCTGGGCGGGCCGGTCCGCAGGTTCAAACTCAACCCGCTGCTTGCGTAATACCTCCAGTGTCTTATCCACGTCGGCAGGAGTAACCTCGACTACCGGACGTTCAATATGCGCGCTGCCAAGATCGCCAAGCGCGATATCTGGATAGACCTCAAATGTCGCACTGAATTCAACCTGAGCGGCATCGCTTTCTGCCAGCCTGGATTCGAAGCGGGGATAGCCCGCCACCCGCAGGTTATTCTCGCGCACGGCCTCGCTGAAATTCTTTTTCAGCACATCTTCCATGACCTCCTGCCGAACCTGCGGACCATATTGCTGTGCGACAATTTTCAAGGGCACCTTGCCCGGTCGAAACCCGTGAAATTTCGCTGTTCGCGCCAGTCGCTTCAAGCGGTTTTCGACTTCCGTTTCGATTTTCTCCTGGGGAACTGAAACGTTAAGGCGGCGCTCGAGTGCACCGAGGTTTTCAACATTTGTCTGCATTAAATTTCCTGAGGGTTGACAACATTATTTACCATGAAGGGGCCAGGGAAACTCGATAGCGATCAACACGCATCGCTCAGACCTGTTCACCATCCCTGGTGCGAAAGGGGGGACTCGAACCCCCACACCTTTCGGCGCCAGAACCTAAATCTGGTGCGTCTACCAATTCCGCCACTTTCGCAGGCTTTTCATTCGGGGCTTGACC
This sequence comes from Nitrosospira sp. TNL300, assembly GCF_055385915.1. Lineage (NCBI taxonomy): Bacteria > Pseudomonadati > Pseudomonadota > Betaproteobacteria > Nitrosomonadales > Nitrosomonadaceae > Nitrosospira > Nitrosospira sp. TNL300. The sequence continues at coordinate 2,676,015 of NZ_AP041005.1, forward strand.
ACGATTATACTCGTTTCTCCCAGCGACAGCAGCCATGCGCCTTCGGCAAGTTCGACCGCCGTGAAGGACAGCGCCGCGATGTGCAGTGTGAACTAGCAGAGTATCGTTTTGCCACTGACCTCTTTGCTGTCGGGGCCCATGAGATACAAATAGCAGGACATCAGATCCTGCGGCTGGCGCAAACGCTGCTTGACTTCACCCGGATGCGTTCTGGTTCGCTGCGGTGTGTGTACAGGCCCCGGAATCAAGGCATTGATACGCAGAGAGGGAAGAATTTCCCACTCCTGCGCCTGGATCTTGACCAGCGCCTCCACTCCGGCCTTGGCTACCGCAAAACCACCCCAGTATGCGGCGGGAACATGCCCGTGCGCATCGGATGTCATAATGACACTTGCATCAGAAGAAGCCTTCAGCAACGGAAGGCAGGCACGGGTCAGGGCAAACGGCGCAATGAGATTGACGCGCAGCAGGGCGACCCATTCTTCCAGCGTCTGGGCCTCCAGCGGTGTCAGGTTGAATAATAGCGCCGCATTATGCAGAATGCCATCCAGTCTGCCCAATTGCAATTTAATGGCATGGGCAATAGCGGCAAAATCCTTGTCCCCCGCTTTTTCCAGATCCAGCGGAAAAATTGACGGCTGAGCCCCGCCTCCCGCCTCGATTTCGTCGTAGACGCTTTCCAGTTTCTTCACGTTTCGCCCATGCAGGATAACCGTGGCGCCATGGGCAGCATATGTCAGCGCAGCAGTTCGACCGATACCCTGGCCGGCCCCGGTAACCAGAATCACACGACCCTTGAGCAGGTCGTTCGGTGCAATGTAATTTTTCAAATCGTTCATAAAAGTACTTACGGCTGGAAACGAATTTCCGTTAAGATGATTGCTGCCGGTTTACAGCGACGCAGGCTCCGGGGAAGTGCCTTTGGGTAGCAGCTGGTAGCGGCCCTTGGGCAGCGCGATGAGCAATGCGCTTCACCCTTTCATCCAGGTTTTCCACGCTATCCAGAGCTTGCGCAGCGGCGTCAGGCTTATACGCTGCCGCATCACATGACATCCATCAGCCTTGATCTCCTTCAGCAGGGCCTGATAGATCGCAGCCATGATGATCCCGGAACGCTGGCTTTTGCGATCCTCTCCTGGCAGTACCGCAAAAGCGCTCGCATAATAACTTTCCGCCCGCTCGATCTGAAATTCGATCAAACGCCTGAAATTGTCCGTTTCGCGCGACTGGAGTATATCCTCATTGCTCACCCCGAAGCGCGCGAGTTCGTCCTGGGGCAGATAAATACGGTCGCGCCGGGCATCCTCGCCGACGTCGCGTATGATATTGGTGAGCTGGAACGCAAGCCCGAGATCCTGGGCATATTCGAGCGTTTTCGGGTTGCGATAGCCGAATATCTCGGCGGAGCATAATCCCACCACGCTTGCCACATGGTAACAGTAGTGCCGAAGCGTATCGAAATCCGAGTAGCGGTTATAGTCAAGATCCATTTCCATGCCGTCTATGATCTCGTTCAGGCGGCCTGCGGTCAGATTGAACGTGCTCGCCACGCTAGCCAATGCCAGAGCCACAGGATGGCTGGGCTTGTTCCCGTCTGCATCGAAGATCGCAGCGACTTCCTGCCGCCACCATGCAAGCTTTGCTCGCGCTACTGACGCATCCGTACACTCATCCACGACATCATCCACCTCCCGACAAAAAGCGTAGAGCGCAGTAATGGCACGACGCCTCTCAGGAGGCAGATAGAGAAAGCTGTAGTAGAAGCTCGAACCGCTTTGAACAGCTTTTTCCTGGCAATACTGATCTGGAGTCATGATAAGTTATAAAAAGGCGATAATTTGTCATCGCTGAACCATCGTTGAAGCAAAAAAAGCGCATTATCTCATCAATCACACTTGTCGCTGCGTTCCTCCGGACAAAACCCGCTCAACCAGCCGATATAGATTGCCTGGATGGATTTCTGCAGCAGGAATATCCATGGATGAATGCTGCCTTCCGCACGGCTTCCACTAATAAAAAACCCCGCAGTCGCGGGGTTTTTTATTGCACAGCTTATTGCACAATCGGTGCAGCCGGTACGGGCAAACCTTACATGTCCATGCCGCCCATGCCGCCCATTCCACCCATACCGCCCATGCCGCCGCCCATACCGCCGCCGGCGCCTTCTTCCTTGGGAATTTCCGCTACCAGCGCATCGGTGGTGAGCATCAGGCCCGCGATGGAAGCGGCATGCTGTAAGGCATAACGCGTCACTTTGGTAGGATCGAGCACGCCCATCTGAACCATGTCGCCATATTCGCTGCTGGATGCGTTATAACCGAAGTTCTCCGTCCCTTCCAGGACCTTGTTGATGACCACAGAAGGCTCATCACCGCAGTTTGCGACGATCTGGCGCAGTGGCTCTTCCAGGGCACGCAGAACGATCTTGATGCCGGCATCCTGGTCGTGGTTGTCGCCTTTCAGGTTCGACACTGCGCTACGGGTGCGCAGGAGCGCGACACCGCCGCCAGGAACGATACCTTCTTCCACCGCAGCCCGGGTAGCATGCAGCGCATCTTCCACGCGCGCTTTTTTCTCCTTCATCTCGACCTCGGTAGCCGCACCGACCTTGATCAACGCCACCCCGCCAGCCAGCTTCGCCACGCGCTCCTGCAGTTTCTCCTTATCGTAGTCGCTGGTCGCTTCTTCGATCTGAGCACGAATCTGCTTCACACGGCCTTCGATGTTCTGGGTATCCCCGGCGCCGTCGATAATGGTGGTTTCTTCCTTGCCGACTTCCACCCGCTTGGCTTGCCCCAGTTCCGCGAGAGTTGCCTTTTCCAGCGAAAGACCCACTTCTTCGGCAATCACCGTGCCGCCGGTGAGAATAGCGATATCCTCGAGCATTGCTTTGCGACGATCACCGAAGCCTGGCGCTTTCACTGCGCAGGTCTTGAGAATGCCGCGAATATTGTTGACCACCAGCGTGGCGAGCGCCTCGCCATCGACATCTTCGGAGATGATCAATAACGGCTTGCCAGCCTTCGCCACCTGTTCCAGCACTGGCAGCAAGTCCCGGATATTGGAGATTTTCTTGTCATGCAACAGGATGAACGGGCTTTCCAGCAGTGCGATCTGCCTGTCCGCGTTGTTGATGAAGTAGGGTGACAGGTAGCCGCGATCGAACTGCATGCCTTCGACCACATCCAGTTCGTTTTGCAGCCCGGAACCATCCTCCACCGTGATGACACCTTCCTTGCCAACTTTTTCCATTGCATCGGCAATGATCTTGCCGATCTCGGGGTCGGAATTGGCGGAAATGCTGCCAACCTGCGCGATTTCCTTGCTGGTGGTGCAGGGCTTGGAAAGTTTCTTCAGTTCTTCAACCGTAGCGACCACCGCCTTGTCGATCCCCCGCTTGAGATCCATCGGGTTCATTCCTGCGGCGACATACTTCATGCCTTCCTTGACAATGGATTGCGCCAGAACGGTAGCCGTGGTCGTTCCGTCGCCGGCAACATCGGAAGTCTTGCTGGCGACTTCCTTTACCATCTGCGCGCCCATGTTCTCGAACTTGTCTTTCAGTTCGATTTCCTTCGCTACTGAAACACCATCCTTCGTGATGGTGGGTGAGCCGTAGGAACGCTCCAGCACGACATTGCGTCCTTTGGGTCCGAGAGTGACTTTTACCGCATCGGCCAGGATGTTGACTCCGGTCACCATCTTGTGGCGAGCTGAATCGCTGAATTTAACCTCTTTCGCTGCCATAATCTTTTTCTCCTAATTTCCAGAAAATATTGTGCAAGACGTCTTGCGAAAATTAACCTTCAACAACGCCCATAATGTCTTCTTCGCGCATCACCAGAAGTTCTTCTCCCGATATCTTCACGGTCTGTCCGGAATATTTGCCGAACAACACCTTATCCCCGACTTTCACTTCCAGCGGGCGGACGTTGCCGTCGTCGCCGACCTTGCCTTTGCCCACGGCGACAATTTCGCCCTGATCCGGTTTCTCCGCGGCACTGTCAGGAATGACAATACCGGATGCGGTCTTGCGTTCTTCTTCCAGCCGCTTGACGATGACGCGGTCGTGTAAGGGACGAATCTGCATGTTTTCTTCTCCTGTGTTTTAAAAAATTAAAACGAATGAAATCCTCCGGGGTTGCCTGAAGGCGGCCCCCCGAGCCATTACCTCATTACCGAAACTATTAGCACTCAACGCTAACGAGTGCTAATAATAGGGTTTGCGACGCTGAATTTCAAGTGGATGACTGACTTCGCCCACAACTTTTTTCGATTCTCCGCACTCTCTGATAACTTCGCCTATGATTGAATGGGAATGGCCACAGCCTGTCCCTTGAATTCCTTTCCCAGAGCAAAACACTGATTCTCTCAGTCCATCAGTAAAAGGAGGCAGACATGCAAGCTACACAGCCTACGAACCAACCCGCCCAGACACCAAACCTGTATCAGCTGAGCGGCAACAATCTCAATATCACCTATTCGACCAGTGGCATAGACGGCAAGCCGCATTTCAGCTATCAGGATTTGCAACAAACGCTCGACTTTACCGGTGATCAAATTCGAAGTGTGGAAACTGAAATCGGCACGCTCGTCAGCGTTACAATCCGGATGACGGTGGATACCGGAGGAACCACTTTCAGCCTTTTGCTGCCTCGCATACAGATACCCGGAGAGCAGACGGTTCCTGTACGAACCATCGGCATCACCACTCTCCATCGATTCTCTGTCCTGCCGATAAGCGGCCAGCGCGATTTCTACACCGTAACCCGCCTCCGCGGGTCGGCAGAACGGGTATTCTTCTAATTTTCTACGTGTTCAATCCCACTATATGACAACGTCCATATCGTCATATAGTGGGACCAGGCAGAGGGAAACCTGTTGCTGGGAAAATTGAAGCATCTTTCATGCGGAAGCAGTTTCTTGTGATCCTGGTTTCCAGGTCGAGGCGGCGCTGGCTCGTTATCAGGAATACTCCGCTCGCAGTATTCTCATGTTGACGCCTGATCGATTCCGCTCCCTAGCAGATAGTCACGGAGTAATCGGAGTAGAATGCGGGCGAGTTTTTCGTCATCTGCAGCGAAAGAGCTCAAGTTGAGCAAGGTATCTTTTACGCTGTTATGATTAGCCCTTGTACAAGAGAATTCACTTTATACGGTTATCGAGCCTTTTTCATTTACTACCGTTAGGGAAAATTCTAAAGCTCGGCTTTAACCTGGCGTAATCTCACATTCCATGTCAATAATTCAAGCTCTCGTGGAAAGCTCTATAAGTTCCAGCTTTCAAGTAATAAATGCTGAAGCAGAGTAATAACGATTTGCTGGAACGCAGCCTGAAGTCGGTCTGGCATCCCTGCACTCAGATGAAGCAGCATGAATCACTGCCGCTCGTCACGATTTCACACGGAAAAGGCGTATGGCTTTACGACCGCGACGGCAAACGGTATCTCGATGCCATCGGTTCCTGGTGGGTCAATCTGTTCGGTCACGCCAATCCGCGCATCAACGCAGCCATTCGCGAGCAGCTTGAGCAGCTGGAGCATGTCATGCTGGCCGGATTCACGCATGAGCCGGTGGTGGAATTGTCCGAGCGCCTGAGCAAGCTGGTGTCGAACAGGCTCGGTCATTGCTTCTACGCTAGCGATGGTGCATCCGCCATAGAGATTGCGCTGAAAATGAGCTTTCACTACTGGCACAACCTCGGTCGCCCCGAGAAGAATCGTTTCGTCAGCCTGCGGAATGACTATCACGGCGAAACGCTGGGAGCACTTTCGGTCACGGATGTGGCGCTCTTCAAGGAAACCTATGCGCCGCTCCTGAGGCCAGGCAATCATGTTCCCACCCCGGACTGGCGCTATGCCTCCAAGGGGGAATCGCCCCAGGGGCATGCTCTGCGCGCAGCCACGGCGCTCGAGGCGCACCTTGCGGCGCATCATGCGGAAATCGCCGCGCTCATTCTGGAGCCGCTCGTCCAGGGCGCTGCCGGCATGGGCATGTACCACCCGGATTATCTCAGGTGCGCGCGAGAGATCTGCGACCGGTATCAGGTGCATCTCATCGCGGATGAAATCGCGGTCGGGTTCGGCAGGACAGGAACGCTATTTGCCTGTGAGCAGGCCGACATCCTGCCGGATTTCCTCTGCATCGGTAAAGGTTTGACGGCGGGCTATCTTCCTCTCTCGGTCGTGATGACTACGGAGGACATCTACGCTGCCTTCTACGGTGACAGCACGGCGCGCGCCTTTCTGCATTCCCATACCCATTCCGGCAATGCGCTGGCCTGCCGCGCAGCGCTGGCGACGCTGGATATTTTCGAGCAGGACGGGATCATCGAGGCGAACCGTGCCAAGGCGCGCTACCTCAACCAGGTGTCCGCGCCCATTGCAAGGCATCCGCTGGTGCGGAACTTCCGCAATTGCGGAATGATCTGGGCGTTCGAAGTCGAAACTTCCGACCCGGCGTTTTCCGGAAAATTTTTCCAGGCTGCGCTCGGGCAGGAACTGTCCTTGCGGCCGCTGGGAAACACCGTCTACTTCATGCCGCCGTATGTCATCAACGAGCAGGAAATGGACCTGCTGGTGGCGGGCACGCTGGCGGTACTGGACGATTGGTGACTCATGGTGAAAACCGCGCTGAGCAAACTCAATGCGACTGACCTTTCCCGGCGCGGCAGGATCAGGCCTTTTTGCGTCCCGTCAGAATTGACGCATCAGGGACCTTTCCCGGCGCGGCAGGATCAGGCGGACCACTTCCGCGCTCCTCCCGATCAGACTTTCCGGTCAGACTTTCTGGCCTGGCTTTCCGGTCAGACTTTCCTCGTTCCGGGGAACCTTCGACTTGCGCCATTCTGGCCGGCGTCATCCGGCAGAAACTGAACTGGAATGCAAGTATTCCTGTCCAATCCGCATCCTTTGAGATCTAGCATGTTCCTGTTCACACTTCTGGAAAACTCGCTGGAAAACCCGCAGAAAAACCTGACCGGAAACTCATCCGGAAATCCACTGAAAAATTCGCATCGCCCATCGCTATCACAGGCAGTAAAGTGGGCATTATGCAGCCTGCTTGTCTTCCTGCCGCTGCCGGGTTTGGCGCTCGACCTACCTCCCGCAGTAAAACACGCACTCGCACAGGCGGGCATCCCCCGGTCCGCTGTCGGCATTTACGTGCATGAGACCGACGCAGGACAGCCGCTGCTGGCTATCAATGCCGGCACCGGCATGAACCCGGCCTCGGTGATGAAGCTTCTGACCACATTCGCCGGACTGGAACTACTGGGACCGGCGTACGCCTGGAAGACGGAACTGTACGCGGATGGCATTGTGCGGAATGATGCGCTTCACGGTAATCTGGTCATCAAGGGCTACGGTGATCCGAGGCTGAATCTGGAAAACTTCTGGCTGCTCACCCGTCGGCTGCGCCAGACCGGATTGCGCGAGATCACCGGCGACCTGGTGCTGGACAGCAGCCATTTCGATCTCCCCGGCAGCGATCCCGCCGCATTCGACGGCAAGCCCTATCGCGCATACAACGTCCTCCCCGAGGCGCTGATGGTGAATTACCGGACGCTCGCGCTGCGGCTGCTGCCGCAGCCGGAAAGCAGGAGCGTGCGCATTGTGGTGGACCCCCTGCTGCCCTCTCTCGACCTTAAAAACAGCCTGACGCTCACCAACGATGCATGCAATGACTGGAAGGACGCCCTTGGCACGGATATTCAGTCCGGCCCCGGCCTCGACAGCCGCGTGTCCGTGACGCTCAAGGGCAGCTATGCCTTTGGGTGCGGCGAAAAAACCCTGTTCCTCAGCGTTCACGACACTGCCCGCTATACCTTCGACCTGTTCAGGCAATTGTGGGAGCAGCAAGGGGGTGTTCTGCGCGGGACCGTGCGCAGGAGTGCCGCTCCGGGAGGAACTGTTCCGCTGGAAACCCACCAGTCTCCTCCCTTGGCGGATATCGTGCGCGATATCAACAAGTTCAGCAACAATACCGCCGCACGGCAGCTCTATCTCACCCTGGGGCTGGGCAGCGAACCATTCAGGGAACCGCAAGTAATGCCGGCTTCCTTCAGCATCGGGTACGGGAATGGCCGAGTCGCCGAAAATGGAACAATACCTTCTCTGGATGGAACTGGGGAAAATCCCGACCAGTCACGCGCAACCCTCGCCAGATCGGAAAAAGCCATGCGGCAATGGCTCGCTTCCCGCCAACTGGTCTTTCCCGAGCTGATCCTGGAAAACGGGTCTGGCTTGTCGCGGAATGAACGCATCAGCGCCGGCAACATGGGCAAACTGCTGCTCGCCGCATTCCAGAGCCCTGTCATGCCCGAATTTGTCTCCTCCCTGCCCATCGCCGCAGTGGACGGCACCATGAAGAAAAGACTGAGCCGCAGTGCCGCCGCCGGTCAGGCCCATATCAAGACTGGCCTGCTGGAAGGGGTAAAAACCATGGCGGGTTATGTGCGCGACAGGTCGGGCAGGCGCTCGGTCGTGGTTTTTTTCATCAACCACCCGCGCGCGGAGAGTGGACAGGTTGCCATGGATGCGCTGCTCGATTGGGTCTATGAGGGACGATAACAACTCACCAAGGAAGTTGTGCCAGGAAGCCGGAGTAGCAAACAGTACACTACCTGCTTTCCCTGATAGGCCAGGCAATCGACAGGGCAAAGCGTGAAGATGAATTAATGAAGATAAATTGCGATGCGTAAAAAGAAATCAGCAATACTTGAAGCTGTCCATGACACAGCAAAGGGACTCCATCGGATAGGGGCCATGGATCAAGTCACGCTCCAGGAATTCGACCGGCTGTGTCTGCCGCCTGTCGAACCCCTGGAGCCAGAGCAAATCAAGCAAATCAGGGAAACTTCACGGGTCAACCAGGCTGTCTTTGCTGCTCTGCTGAATACAAGTGTCTCCACGGTGCAGAAATGGGAAATCGGGCAGAAAAAGCCTACGGGCACAGCTCTCAAGCTGCTGCACCTTGTACAAAGGAAAGGACTGGAAACCATCACTTGAAGTTGGTCAGAGAGCTAGTCTAACTAAAAACCGGCAAGCATTACCTCGCGCTCTTCGGCACGCCACGCGGCATAGCGAAGTGCTTGCGTAATGTCCTCACGCTCAAGATAAGGGTAATCAACCAGGATAGATTCCACAGTATGGCCAGCTGCAATCTGCCCCACGATCATGCCTACTGCCACGCGCATACCGCGAATACAAGCTTTACCACCCATCATTCCTGGCTGCTGAGTGATGCGGTTCAGCCGTTCCATATCGACTCCTACCGTAATAACTCTATTTAACGGTAATGGTTAAATAACGGTATCTCAAGAACTTATTTGCCGCGAGCAGGGGATTATCGACACGGGAGTATCCATGGCTGGAACCAGGGCCTGTTAACACTTGTTTTCATTTGATCCTGCTATCCAATCCGCTCTCCGCAATCTCCGCCGCACGCAACAGGGCCTTGGCCTTGTTTTGCGTTTCCACCCATTCGCTTTGAGGAACTGAATCAGCAACGATGCCGGCACCCGCCTGGACATGCAGTTTGCCGTCCTTGATCACACCGGTGCGGATGGCGATGGCCAAATCCATGTCCCCGTTGAATCCGAGATATCCGACAGCACCTGCATAGATTCCGCGCTTCGAGACTTCCAGTTCATCGATGATTTCCATTGCCCGCACCTTCGGTGCGCCGCTCACGGTCCCCGCCGGAAAGGTAGCGCGCAGCACATCCATCGCATTGAGGCCGGGCTTGAGCCGGCCTTCGACATTGGAAACAATGTGCATGACGTGCGAGTAGTGCTCGATACGCATGTTCTCTGTCACCTTTACCGTTCCGATCCGCGCCACGCGTCCTGCATCGTTGCGCCCCAGGTCCATCAGCATTACATGCTCCGCCCGCTCTTTCGGGTCAGCGAGCAGATCAGCCGCCAGCGCTGCGTCTTCCCCCAAGGTCTTGCCCCGCGGACGGGTTCCTGCGATCGGGCGTACCGTAACCGTTTCACCCTCGAGCCGCACCAGGATTTCGGGCGAGGCTCCCACCACGTAAAAGCTACCGAGGTGGTAATAAAACATGTAGGGAGAAGGATTGAGGCTGCGCAACGCGCGGTACAGCGCGAGCGGCGAGGCAGCGTACGGTTTGCTGATGCGCTGCGACAGTACCACCTGCATGATATCGCCATCAAAAATGTAGCGCTTGGCCCGCTCCACTGCCGAGATGAAATCCGCCTCTGCGAACTGCGACACCGGCGCACCCGATTCACACGGCGCTTCCAACGGAATCCGTAACGGTTCTCGGAGAGCTTCCAGCAGTTCTTTCAATCGTTTCCGGGCGCTGGAATAAGCACCCTCCAGAGCAGCGTCCCCGTATACGATGAGGTAGAGCTTGCCGGAAAGGTTATCCACCACTGCCAGCTCCTCCGAAACCAGCAGCAGGATGTCCGGCGTATCGAGCGTATCGGGCAGCCTGCGCGCGCGCTCGCCAGCGAGCCTGCGCTCGATATAACGCACCGTATCGTACGCGAAGTAGCCCGCGAGACCGCCGCAAAAGCGCGGTAAGCCGGGATAAGGCACCGCCCTGAAGCGCGCCAGATAGGATTGAACGAAAGCAAGGGGATCTTCCGACTGGAATACCTGTCTGCTGCTGGCATCGATTACGCTGACATCGCTGCCGCGCACCTCGATTCGACTGCGGGCAGGTAAGCCGATAACTGAATAACGTCCAAAACGCTCGCCACCCTGGACGGATTCCAGCAGATAGGAATAAGCCTCATTCGCCAGCTTCAGATAAACTGAAAGCGGAGTGTCAAGGTCGGCAAAAGTTTCGAGGACGACAGGAATGTGCGTATAGCCCTTTGCCGCCAGGGCATGAAATTCTGCTTCCGTCATGATTCAGACTCCAAAAAAAACAGAAAATGAAAAAATACCGCAGACCGGATCAATGTTTATCGAACCGCCAACGCCAACCCCAGCAGTGCCAGTAGCACCATCCCTGGGTTGCATATCTTTCCTTTTCCGTTTTTCCGTTGCTCATGACGATTTCTGGATCAGCTTTGTCGCTTCGTACAATGTGGAGACGATCGCATCGCAATCAAGTTCGTGCAGGTCGCGTCCTTCGTTGTATCCATAGGGAACACAAAAGACGTGACAACCTGCCGCCCGAGCAGCCTGGGCATCGTTCAGCGAATCCCCGACCAGCAGCATCTCATGGGGCCCGATTTCGAAGCGTTCACAAGCGTGCAGCAAAGGCATCGGGTCCGGTTTCTTTTTCGGCAAGCTATCGCCCGAAACCACGATATCGAAGTAGTCCAGCAATTCCGCCGCACGAAGCAGCGGCAAGGTAAAAGCCTCTGCCTTGTTAGTCACGCAAGCAAGCCGGAAGCCGCCTGCGCGCAAGGCGTTCAATCCCTCGCGCACGCCGGGATATGCACGCGTATCCACATACAGCGTTTTTTCGTAGCTCTGCTCATACAGCGGCATTGCGCGCTGCAAAAGGTCTGCATCGGGCTCGCCATCGAGGTCGCCGGTGAGCGAGCGTTTCACCAGCTTTTCTATCCCTTTGCCAATATAGGATTGGATGGTTTCCAGCGGAAGCTCGGCTTTCCCCAGCTCCTTCAGCATCATATTGGCAGCGGTGGCAAGATCAGGTGCCGTATCGAGCAAGGTGCCGTCGAGATCGATCATGACTGCTTTGATCGGCAGGGGAAAATGCGTATCAGGGGAAGAAGCACGTGCAAGCGGAGAAAAGCTTTTGTTCACGTCGTGTTATCCATATTCATTGAAAAATAATACCGGCTCGTTCGTATAAGCGAAAGCGACGGGGAGCTTTCCAAATGACGCTCCAAACTTCGGGAGCTTACTCACGAGCATGCTCAAACCTTCTTCAGTTCTGCTCGCAGAGCTGAGAGGATCGTGTCATAACGGTGAGGATCGCTGTCCTTCCCTGCGCTGTAAATTGCTGAACCGGCAACGAAAGTATCTGCTCCAGCGCGCGCAATTTCCGCGATGTTATCCACTTTCACGCCACCGTCGATTTCCAGCAGTATATTCCTGCCGCTCTCGTCGATACGTTTTCGCACTTCCCGCAGCTTCGGCAACGCTTCCGGAATGAATTTCTGTCCCCCGAAGCCAGGATTGACAGACATGATCAGTATCAGGTCCAGCTTGTCGAGAACGTGATCAAGATAATTCAATGGTGTGGCGGGATTGAAAACGAGTCCCGCCATACATCCCTGCTCCTTGATGAGCCCGATGGTGCGATCGATATGACGCGTTGCCTCCGGATGAAAGGAAATGATATTGGCTCCCGCTTTCGCGAAATCCGGAACGATACGGTCAACCGGTTCGACCATCAGGTGCACGTCGATAATCGCATCGGTTACCGGCCGAATGGCCTCACACACAAGAGGTCCGATAGTCAGATTGGGTACATAATGATTATCCATCACATCGAAATGGATAAAATCCGCGCCGGAATCGATAACTGCGGAAACTTCCTCGCCCAGCTTGGCAAAGTTTGCAGATAAAATGCTTGGAGCAATGCGGTAATTGGCCATGAAGGGCGTCCTTGTGATGATCAAAAAAACTCGATTTTAACCGTAAATTGCCTTGCGGCGTTAGTGGCGTCTGCCTTTAAAGCTGCTGTTCCTGGTTGCGATCTCTTGCAGTCCTGAAAAATCGTTCCAATGATTTTACGGCGTGCTGCCCTTGCCCTGAACCGGAAAATAGTGTGCAATGCCAGTATGGCTGAAGGAAAAAGATACGAGATCGCGGTAAAGGTTCATACCACCTATCTTCCGGAACAATCGGACGAGGCGCTGGACCGTTATGTATTCGCCTATACGATCGTTCTTTCCAACACCGGCACAGTCACTGCTCAGCTCATCAGCCGGCACTGGGTCATCGCCGATGGCACCGGCGGCGTACAAGAGGTAAGAGGTCTGGGAGTTGTAGGAGAGCAACCCCTGCTGAAACCGGGAGACAGCTATGAATACACGAGCGGCACGGCCATCTCGACACCGGTAGGCTCAATGAAAGGCAGCTACCAGATGGTGGCCGAGGATGGCCTGCGCTTCGATGCGCCCATTCCGGAGTTCATTCTGAGCGTGCCGCGGATATTGCATTGAGAAATCTTCCGCCATCCATTACCCATACTTCTTCCGCCCGTAGCGTCGGCGGCGATGGGCTCGTTTTGCCTCGGCTTCGGTGAGCGGAGCGGGACTCTTTTCCGCGTAGGGATTACGGCCTGTCCTGAACTCTATCCGCAGCGGCGTTCCCTCCAACTCGAAGGCGTTGCGAAATGTATTTTCCAGATAACGCTGATAGGTCTGCGGCACAGCATGGAGCGCATTGCCATGGATGACAATCAATGGCGGATTGGAGCCACCCTGATGGGCGTAGCGCAGCTTGGGACGCGATACACCGGCGCGCGGGGGTGGCTGCTTCTCCACCGCGGCCAATAGCGTGCGGGTAAGCCTGGGGGTGGGCAGATGAGCCATCGCCGCCCCATAGGCGACATCGACAGAGGGCAGCAGCCCTTTCGTGCCAGTGCCATGTAGTGCCGAGATGTAGTGAAACCGGGCGAAATTCTGCAGAAACGGCAATTTACGGCTGATATCGCGCTTGATCATGTCGCGCTGGTACTCATCCAGGCTGTCCCACTTGTTCACGGCCAGCACCAGTGCCCGCCCCGCTTCCAGGATGAATCCGGCAATGTGCGCATCCTGATCCGAGATCTCGCTGCGCCCATCCAGCACCAGTATCACCACGTTGGCGTCTTCTATCGCCTGCAGGGTTTTCACCACGGAAAACTTTTCCACGGCCTCCTGCACCTTGCCGCGGCGGCGCAAACCGGCTGTATCGATCAGGGTATAGGTGCGCCCATTCCGCTCAAAATCGATATGGATGCTGTCACGCGTGGTCCCCGGCTGATCAAACGCGATGACACGCTCCTCTCCCAGCAAGGTGTTCACGAGCGTTGATTTCCCCACATTCGGACGACCCACGATAGCGATTTTCGGATGCTCGTCTTTTCTTTCCTGCTCCAGTTCCTCGGGAAGACCCTGAAGCGCCAGCGCTACCAGCTCATTCACATTGTCGCCATGTGCGGCGGAAATTGCACAAGGCTCGCCCAGCCCCAGTTCGTGAAACTCCGCGGTAACGACAGAAGCAGCCATGCCTTCGGTCTTGTTTACCACCAGCAGGGTTCGGCGACCCGATCTGCGAAGCTGCTCGGCGATAATTTTGTCCTGAGCCGTCAAACCGCTTCGACCGTCCACGATGAAGAGCACGATGTCAGCCTCGTCAATTGCCTGCAGCGTCTGCTTTGCCATCTCATGCAGGATGCCTTCCGTCGCCATAGGCTCGAAGCCTCCGGTATCGACCACGAGATATGGCCTGTCGCCCAGCTTGCCGTGTCCGTAATGACGGTCGCGCGTCAACCCGGGCATGTCGGCCACCAGCGCGTCGCGACTGCGTGTCAGACGGTTAAAGAGCGTGGACTTGCCAACGTTGGATCGCCCTACCAGTACGAGGGTGGGTTTCATGATTTCAGCTTTTGTCTAAAACAGGGCCCGGCTGCGGCATATGGCACGGAATTGAAGCCTGAGGCAGCGAATTCAGACGGATTACCCGACGTGTTCCTCAGAAGGTGAATTTTCAAACACGCGCATCCAAGCGCACCACTAGGCACCGAAGGCGAAAACTCCGCCTTTCCGTGTTTGTACCGCGATACCACTGGGCAAGGATATGGGACGGGCGGTAATAGCGCCTTCGTCGGTTGCGGATCGCGCAATAATGGCGCCATTTTCCTTCCTGATGAAATTTACATAACCTTGAGAATCTCCTACCACGATGCGAGCACCGTGCGCCAGCGGGGCGGATAACCTGAGTCCGTTGAGCAGATCCTGCGCCCATACGCTGGTGCCATCCCTTTTGTCGTAAGCCACTATTCCGCCCCTGTTCTCGCTCACATAAACGTAATGGTCATCCATTGCCAGACCGGCATTGCTGGATACGTCCCGAGCCCAGATCTGGTTACCGGCTGTAAGCTCGAAGCAGGCGATACGCCCCTGGTAGGCAACAGCGCACACCTGCTGCTCATCCAGAACAGGCAAACTGGTAACATCCGAAATTCGCTCAAGTTCGGTGGCGCCTCTGGGCCGTGACACCATTGCCTCCCAAACCAGACTGCCGTTCGAAAGATTCAGCGCCACGAGCCTGCCTCCGGCAAAACCGGCGTATACCCTGTCATCGGTAATCAGCGCGCCAGCGAAACTCCGTACTGTCAGGGATGGAGTAGCGCCCTGATAAACCCACTTGCGCTTGCCGCTCTCACTATCCAAACCATATATACGGCCGTCTCCCGTGCGAACGACTACCACGCCCATTCCGGCATGCGGAGGGCTCAGCACTTCGGTTGACAGATTCGCGGTCCACTTCGATTTACCGCTTTTCTCGTCGAAAGCCAGCACTTCCCCCTTGAAAGTACCGACCAGCAGCATACCATCTCCCGCGCCGATTCCACCCGCGAGAGAATGCTTGGTGTCGATGACGCCTGAAGCCTTGCCTGAAGCTGCGTCGAAACGCACAAGACGGCCATCCGGCCCCCCCGCGTAGACAGCGCCATCGCCGAAAACCGGCAGAAATACAGTCGCCGGACTTTCCTCGACGCTCGCCTCCCAGCCGGGGCGCGTGCTGGGTATCACCTCCAGTTGTGCGATCTGCTCCGGGCTCATTTGAACCTCACCTGGTCCGAAAAGATCCGTAACACCGGACACATCGATATCAGCAAGGCTGCGGCTCACGTCGCGCACCATGTCTACCATGCCTGCACATCCGGAAAGCGTGAAGGACGATACGAGCAATAGAACATAGCGCCAGAATGCACTATCCGCCAGGTGAAACAGGCGCGATTCTCCTGAGAGTGATATTTCCCTGTGGACCCCACTGGCGCCGGCCGTAGCGCTTCCTGGCCTATCCGCAGGCATGGGAAACACATTCAGCAACTCATCGGCTGACGCTTTGCTTGCGCGCATTTTCCTGTTTATGAGAAGGAGTGGTTGCGAAAAAATCAACGAGCCGATCAAGGCATATCAGGACATATCAGGTTAAGGGGGCGGCTTCCAGAATGGGCCGGCAGCAAGCTGCGAGGGCTGGCGAACTCGCGCCGGCTTATCCGGTTTATATCGAAACTGTAACTATTTGGCGCCTGGCAGCGCATCCAGCTTCATCTGCACGATATCATGGTAAGTGCCGCCGGCGCTTATCCTGGCAAGCGCCGTTTGATAAGCCGTCCGGGCTTCCCCAACTTTCCCGGTGGCCGCCAGCACGTCGCCCCGGCGGTCGGCATAGAGTCCGTCGAAGGATTCTCCATGGCTGGTTTCAAGCAGGCGCAGCGCCTCGTCGTATTTTTTCTCATCCAGCAATACGCCCGTCAAACGTAATCGGGCCATGTCTTTCAGCTCTTCTTCCCCGGAATTGTCGAGCACCCATTGCAGGCGGTTTTTCGTGTTCTGCAAATCTCCGGCGTTGAAACTGGCCTGAGCCGATATCAATGCCGCACGCGACGCGTAACCGCTACTCGGAAAGCTTTCCATCACCAGACCGGCAGCGTCGCTGATTTTTTTTGCATCGCCACTCCCCTGAACCTGTAGCACGGAATCATATAATTCCAGGGCCTGCTCGGTTTTCTGCTTCTTGTAGTAGTTCCATGCCTGCGCGCCACCGATACCTGCGATGAAAACTGCGACAATCACAATCACCAGCGTGCCATACGTGTTCCACCAGGACTTCAGCTCGTCTATATTTTCCTGCTCTTCCGGATTATATGCTGCCATTTACCTTCCCGAGTTGAATTGAATTCTTCTGATTCAGGCCCTTTTCAACAGGCCGACAGCTTCCGCAAGCTCCACCCGGACCTGCTCGGCTGCTTCCCGCAGCGGCTTGATGCTTATTTCGCCGGCTTGCGCTTCATCATCTCCGATGATGACCGCAAAACGCGCCCCGCTGGCATCGGCCTTTCTCATCTGCGTCTTGAAACTGCCCTCTCCGCAATGCAGAATTGTCTGGAACCCATGGTCACGCAGATATCTTGCCGTTTTCCAGGCAAACCCGACTGCGGCGTCGCCCTTGTGAATCACGTAGATATCAGGAAGGACCTGAGGGATGGCACTGTCCATCATCAGTGCCAGTACCCGTTCCACTCCCAGGGCGAATCCGCATGCGGAAGTAGCCTTGCCGCCCACCTGTTCTACCAGTCCGTCATAACGTCCGCCTGCGCAGACGGTTCCCTGCGCTCCCAGCTTGTCGGTGACCCACTCGAATACGGTGCGATTATAATAATCCAGCCCCCGTACCAGCTGCGGGTTGATCTCGAAATCGACCCCCTGCTCGCGCAGGATTTGCTGCAAACCTTCAAAATGAATGAGAGAATCCTCGTCCAGGTCATCCAGTAACCGCGGCGCGCTCTCGATAATCTCTCTCATCCCGGCATTCTTGCTGTCGAGTATGCGCAGGGGATTGCTGTGCAGGCGCCTGGATGCATCCTCATCCAGCTTGCCTAGATGCCGCTGCAGGTAGCCGATCAGGCGGGTGCGATGCACGGAGCGCGACTCCGCGCTGCCAAGCGTCCCGATTTCGAGCCGCACCCCGGAAACACCGAGCCGCTTCCACAAGTCGGCGCACATGATGATAAGCTCGGCATCGATATCGGGGCCGGCATATCCCAGGGCCTCGGCGCCGACCTGGTGAAATTGCCGATAACGTCCTTTTTGCGGACGCTCGTGGCGGAACATCGCACCCGAATAATACAGCCGTTGCGGGCCGGAGTAGAGCAGATTATGCTCAAGAACCGCCCGCACGCAGGACGCGGTTCCTTCCGGCCGCAGGGTCAGGCTCTCGCCGTTGAGATGATCCACGAAGGTGTACATCTCTTTCTCGACGATATCTGTAACCGCTCCGATGGAACGCACGAACAGATCGGTCTGCTCCACTATCGGCATGCGGATATTGCGGTAACCATAAGCCGCCATCCAGTCGCGGACACTCTGCTCGAAGAACTCCCACCGGTAAATCTGATCAGGCAGGATATCGTTCATCCCGCGTACGGCCTGAATCCCCCTAGTGGGCATCGACTGCTTTCTTCGGGTATTTCATCTGCACATATTCATCGACTATCTGGCGAAACTCCCCTGCGATATTGTCGCCTTTCAGCGTTACAGACTTCTGGCCGTCCACAAACACCGGCGCCACCGGCCGTTCTCCCGAGCCTGGCAGACTGATGCCGATATTGGCATGCTTGCTTTCGCCGGGGCCATTGACCACGCAGCCCATCACAGCGAGCGTCATATTTTCCACGCCTTCGTATTCCTCGCGCCATACCAGCATCTGGTCGCGCACGTAGCCCTGGATGCTTTCCGCCAGTTCCTGAAAATAGGTGCTGGTGGTACGGCCGCAGCCGGGACAGGCGGCAACCAGAGGCACAAAAGCGCGCAAACCGGTGGTTTGCAGTATCTCCTGAGCCACGATCACTTCGCGCGAGCGGTCCCCCCCTGGTTCGGGCGTCAACGATATGCGTATGGTATCGCCGATACCTTCGAGAAGCAGTACCGACAGCGCCGCCGTGGAAGCAACAATCCCCTTCGAACCCATGCCCGCCTCGGTGAGCCCAAGGTGCAGCGCATAGTCGCAGCGGGATGCAAGGGCGCGATAAACGGTAATGAGGTCTCTCACCCCGCTCATCTTGCATGACAATATGATTCTGTCACGACCCAGCCCGATCTCCTCCGCGCGCTCAGCGCTTTGAAGCGCAGAGGTAATCAAGGCTTCGTACATTACCGCGGAGGCATCCTTCGGGTCCCCCGAGCGGGCATTCTCGTCCATCATGCGCGCCAGCAACTCGGGATCGAGGCTTCCCCAGTTGACCCCGATGCGCACCGGTTTTTCATACTTGCAGGCTGCTTCGATCAGAATGGAAAACTGTTCGTCGCGTTTCTTTCCATGCCCGACATTACCGGGATTGATACGGTATTTCGCCAGCGCCTGTGCGCAGCCGGGATACTCTGTCACCAGTTTATGGCCGTTGAAGTGAAAATCGCCTATCAGGGGAACGTGGCAGCCCATATCGTCGAGGCGTGCCCTGATGCCCGGAACTGCCTTGGCGGCTTCGGCCGTATTGACGGTAATGCGCACGAGTTCAGACCCGGCACGCGCAAGCTGCGCCACTTGCACGGTGGTGGTGATTTCATCTTCCGTATCGGTATTGGTCATGGATTGCACCACGACGGGCGCGCCTCCACCGATCCGGATCGAACCTACCTGAACGCCCACGCTGTTCCGGCGTGGGGGAAAAGCACTTTGAGCCATAGACATGATGAATATGAGATGCCGTGTTGATTGAAATCTATTCGAGCACGAGATGTGCGATTCCACCGGGGAGTTTGGCGAAAGTCGAGAGATCGACCGGGCTGTTATTGTAGACAAGCTTGACCTGACCCGGGTTTCCGATCATGAGGGAATAGGGCGGCTTACCACGCAGCACTTGCTCACTGCCAGGAGGATTGACTCTTGAGAGAAGCAATTTACCGTTGCCATCCTTGACTTGCACCCATGACTCCCCGGCAAACGTCAGATGAATTCCAGCTTCTGCAGGACTCGGCTTCGGAGCAGCTGCGACCTGAGGTGGCTTCGGAGCAATTGCAACCTGAGGCGACTTCGGAGCAGCTGCGTCATGAGGCGGCTTCGGAGCGACTACGACCTTGGCGGGCTCCCCACCTGGAGCTGCCGATGCCGCGGGAGGAGTTGGCGGCGGCAGTGGCGGCACAGGAGGTAGCGTGAGAGGCTCCCCTGCCGAAGCTTCGGTACCGCTCCCGGCAGTCTCGTCTTTATGAGTGGACGTCGCGGCGTCCTGCTCTCTGCCCGCATCCGCAGAGGGTGCCGTTTCCTGGAGAGCCGCAATACCCGGCTCTGGCTGGGAAGCCATATCGGGAGCAAACGCGAAAGGTGCGGGAGCCTGGGATTCCGGCACTTCTGCGGTGGGCGCCTGCGGTGCAAACGGGAATGAAACAGTCGATTGCCCGGTGTCTTTCTCCGATTCCATTGCCATGCCGGGCTGCTTGACAACCGGAGCCTCGTCACCGCTATAGATCGCGTAACCCAGCAGGATGATCGCCAGGATAACTCCTCCGCCGATAAGCACGTTGCGTTTCAGATACTCCACCCCGGAGGGAAAAGGGATCTCCTCGCTTGGAGGCCGTCCCACATGCGCAGTCGGAGGAGGAACCGACTGTTCGAGCAACTTCAATAACGGCGCCTCATCCAGTTGCAGCAATTTGGCGTAATTGCGCACGAATCCACGCAGGAAAGGGCCGCCGGCAAGCTTATCGTATTCATCCTCTTCGAGCGCCGTCACCTGCCGCGGCGCAAAGCGCAGCTGCCGGGCAACGTCCTCGATATCCAGGCCGCGTTCCAGCCGAGCGGCACGCAGCACCTGACCGACCCGCTCTTCGGCCTGTTTTGGTTCCTCATGCTGCTCGATGTCGCTACTTTCAGGAGCTTCCATTCCCTCACCCCATCCTCATGTTACCTGCCGCTTCATATCCGCAAATCGCTTTTACGCCTTCACGTCTCCAGCTGTAGTTGCCGACCGGAAAATACGCCCGAACCTGCCTCATCCAGCTGCTTCCGCAATGCTGCGGTGAACCCGTCGTGTCTTGTCGAGGACTTTTCCCGCGAGCTGGCCGCAGGCCGCGGCAATATCATCCCCCCGCGTCTTGCGTACTGTAGTCACCAGTCCTGCCTCCATCAACACATCACGAAAGCGGGATACGGCATTTGCGGAAGAACGCCTGAAACCTGAATCAGGAAAAGGATTGAACGGAATCAGGTTGAACTTGCAGGGAGTGTCCCTTACCAGTTGCACCAATTCATGCGCCTGCGCCACGCTGTCGTTGACGCCATCCAGCATGACATACTCAAAAGTGATGAAATCTCGTGGCGCGGATTGAAGATAGCGCTCGCATGCGGCCAGCAGTTCCCTGATCGGGTATTTTCGGTTGATCGGCACCAATTGATCGCGCAAGGCATCGTTGGGAGCGTGCAGGGATACCGCCAGCGCTACCGGGCAACGTTCGCGGAGACGGTCCATGGCCGGAATTATTCCCGACGTGCTCACGGTCACCCGGCGCCGTGATAAGCCATAGGCATTATCGTCCAGCATCAGGTCGAGCGCGGTCACTACATTCTCGAAATTTGTCAGCGGCTCCCCCATCCCCATCATGACTATATTGGTGACGGGACGCTCGCGTCCGGCTTCACTCGTGAACGTTTCCGTCAGCGCTTTATTCGCCCACCACAATTGGCCGATGATTTCCGCCACCGTCAGATTCCGGTTGAACCCCTGCCTCCCAGTGGAACAAAATGCGCACGCGAGCGCACACCCTACCTGACTGGAAATACACAGTGTCCCCCGGCTCGTTTCCGGTATATAAACTGTCTCGATTCCATTGCCCGCGCCGACCGACAGCAGCCATTTGCGAGTGCCATCGGGAGCGGTATGATCGCTGATAACTTTCGGAGGTTCTATCACCGCGGCAGCAGACAGCTTTTCCCGCAATCCTTTCGCGAGGTCGCTCATGGCATCGAAATCGGCTTCACCGGCCCGATGTATCCAGCGCAGCAGTTGGCGGGCGCGGAACGGCTTCTCACCGATTTCCGCACAGAAGCCGGTAAGCCCTTTCGCATCGAAATCCAGAAGATTGATGCTCATACCTGAGCCGTGATCCCCTTATCGCGAATAAATGTTGAGTTCCGGAAAAAAATAGGCGATCTCAACCCCCGCGGTTTCGGGCGCATCCGAACCATGCACAGCGTTCGCATCGATACTCTCGGCAAAATCTGCCCGAATCGTCCCTTTTTCGGCCTTCCTCGGATCGGTCGCCCCCATCAGATCCCGGTTTTTTCTGATGGCATCCTCACCTTCCAGCACCTGCACCACGACGGGACCGGAAATCATGAATCTGACCAGATCATTGAAGAACGGCCGCTCCCGATGGACCGCGTAAAAACCCTCGGCATCAGTCCGGGATAGGCGCAGCATCCGTGATGCGACTATTTTCAGTCCGTTCCGTTCAAAGCGGGAGTAAATTTCTCCTATTATATTTTTTGCCACTGCATCCGGCTTGATGATAGACAGGGTTCGCTCGACAGCCATCAAATACTCCAGGTAATTATGTAAATCTTTATTATTCTAACAAGAACCGGCTTTAAAGTCCCTAATTGGATATCCGGACAGGGTTTTTCGCAAAGCGATGCGCGCTTGGAAATAAAGGGACGAATAACGTATATTCTGTGCTAATATTAACACGTATACGCATAACGTATTAGGACATTTAAAAGCACGATCATGCATAAACGAATGACGATTACTCTCGATGAAGCCGTGTATGAGGGGCTGTATCGGACGGTGGGCAAGCGCCGCATCAGCCAGTTCATCGAAGACCTGGTAAGACCGCATGTTCTCGGTACTTCCCTGGACGACGGGTATCGAGCAATGGCTGCCGACGAGGAACGCGAGATGGAAGCAAGGGAATGGAGTAATGCCCTTGTTAAAGATATCTCTGATGAAGCGCGGTGAAGTCTGGTGGGTTGAATTTGACCCGGCTGTTGGAAGCGAGATTCGTAAGACCCGTCCAGCCGTCATTATCAGCAATGATGCGGCGAACCGTAATCTGGCACGGGTTGTGGTAGTTCCTCTTACCAGCAGTACGGAACGCCAATATCCAGGTGAGGCATTAGTAACGATTAATGGAAGACCGGGGAAGGTAATGGCAGACCAGATCATGGCTTCCGATAAGGCACGCCTGAAAAATCAGCTTGGCATCCTGTCGAAGACCGATATGCTGGCAGTGGAGGATGCCATCCTGGTTCATTTGGGGATGCCAAAGTAAAACGAAAAAAAGCCCGCCAAAGAGGAAAACGTCCACTCTCTCAATCGAGTTTCACCGCCTGTGGACGGGTAGGCCATGTGCCCCGGCTGACCGCTTTCGCACCCTCGAACACGACATAGCTCTGGCGGCCATAGTGCGGCAGTGGTCGGATCAACGCCGTCAGTGATTCGATGTCGCGTGCGGAAACGACTGCAAGCGTGGTACCGTCGGAAAGGCGCGTGGTCCAGGCCTGGGCGGAGCCCTTACCCTTTATATCCTCCGGCCTGCGCAACTCGTGCCGCGCCAGCCAGGCATCCACCTGGCCCTGGAGCCCTATCACCAGCGTCGGCAAGGCCGGCATATTGTCCGTGCCCGGGATCAGTTTCGGTGCGCGATGTTGAAGCTTGGTCGCAAGGACCTCCGCAGCATCGCGGGCAGGCCCGCTTTCCGGCAGCAAAACGGTTACCGTTGTCTTGTTCACCATCACCTGGCGCAGGATCGGGGTCGCCTCCTGTGGCATCAAATGCCGGAACAGGCGGAGATCGGGATCGAGTATCACTTCCAGCGGGAGGGTGCCAGTCTCGATGGAAAACACCTGCCGCGTGTTCTCGAGATCGACGGTGCGAATTTCCTCGCCTTGCTGGGTACGAACGGCAATTGGTACGCGCAGCCGATACGCGGGCTCCGGTTGCTCGAGCGTGACGGAAACATGATGGCTTCCCCCCTCTGCCTTCACCCGCACTGCTTCCGTCAATCGCACGGCTGGCGCACCAGGGCGGGTGAGCCATTGATCGAAGAATGCGTGCAGGTTCCGGCCGGAAGCAGTCTCAAAGGCGCGCTGCAGATCTTCCCACGAGGCAACG
The DNA here is from genome assembly GCF_055385915.1 of Nitrosospira sp. TNL300. NCBI lineage: Bacteria > Pseudomonadati > Pseudomonadota > Betaproteobacteria > Nitrosomonadales > Nitrosomonadaceae > Nitrosospira > Nitrosospira sp. TNL300. Next base: position 2,699,792 of record NZ_AP041005.1, read on the forward strand.
TGAAAGCGCTGCTCGCGCCAGAATGTCTGGAGTGCGCGATCGAAAGTTTCCCGCCCGAGCAGGTCGCGCAGCATCAAAAATACCATGGCGGCCTTGTTGTAACCGACGATTTGCGAAGCCCCGTGCGTGCGGGAGGTAAAGCTCGTCAGCGGCGCATACTGACTGGGCGATAGCGCGGCAAAATCACGCAGCCAGCCCTGCCGCATTTCCCGCGCCGCCGCATCGCTCTCCCGCTCTTTATATGCATAATCGGCCATAAAGGTGGTCAATCCTTCCGACCAGTTGCCTTTTGCGTAATCGGGATACACGCCGTTTCCCCACCAGTTGTGCAATACCTCATGGCCCAGGGAAGTTGCGCGAATGAAAGGCAGCCGCAGTACCTCCAGACCGAGATAGGTGAGCGTGGGCATGCCAAAACCCGTCGGTGTCGGGCTTGAGACGATGCTGAACTCCGTGAAGGGATAGGCGCCGATCCAAGATTCATAAAGATCGATATACCCCTTGACCGAATCGAGGTACTCTCCTGCAAGGTCCGCGACCTCCCGATGGAAATAGGTTCGCAGCACGATGGGCTTGCCCCCCGCGCTGCGGATCGTCCGGGTTTCGACAATGTAGGGACCGGCCATGAGATCGATCCCGCCGGTCGGAGCGGGAAATTCAAAACGTGCGCGATATCCCTGCGGCGATTCCGATTCCTCCATGAGGCGTCCCGCAACCAGGCCCCGCTGACCGGACGGGAGCTCCATGCTCAAATCATAGCTGGCGAGTTCGCCTGCAAGATAGGGATACCAGCCGCTCGAATCGGGCAGGAAAGTGCCCGATTCGCCACTGACAGGCTCGTTCTGTCCCAGTGTCTGGCGGTGATCGAGTGAGGTATCCAGCGGAGACAGCTCCCCCCGCCACTCTATTTCTATGCGGCGGGGAAGCTTCTCTTCCCCTGGAATACGCCAGGCCCGCATCGCTCCCACGGTCGCAGACGACCCGATCTGCTCGTCATCCACCCGCGCCTTCAGCACTTCGAAACGGCGGCCTATCACGAGTGTCAGCTCCTCTCGGGTATTCGCGGTGATCACGCTGCGTCCCCTGAGAGTGCGCTCCACCGGATCGATGTGCACGCTGATGTCATAGCGGAACGGGGAATCGACAACCGGAGAATCAACATGAGAAGCCTCCTGACCGGAACCTGATTCCGCCGCTTCCGCCGCCCGTGCAGCAGGGAAAAACAAAATTGCTGCTATGCAAACAATCAGGAACGACACATACGAAACAGTCCTGACAGCCTTTCCGGAATCTGTAATACGACTGTTTCGCATCCCTCTCATCATCGGCCTCGTTGCAGATATTATTATTTGCATCATGTTCATCGTTTGGACAGCGGAGAAAACTTGGCGACGGCCTCCATCGTATCACTGCCGCGCTTGAGTTTCAGTGGAAGCCATGTTCCCGGCGCCTGCCGCTTGACGATTTCCACGATATCGTTGAGCTGCTTGATAGGCATACCCGCAGCCTCGATGATCAAATCACTTTCACGTATATCCGCTTTCTCCGCGATGCTGCCCTTCTCCACTTGCAGCACGCGCGCGCCGCCGCCGTCCTGCGCCATCTCGAAACGGATTCCCAGCCGCTGCCAGGGACGCTCATCCGCCGCCAGCGGTGGCAGTGCCGTTCCGAATATGGCATCCGCTATGTCCGCTGTAAGCAGATCGCACGAAGTGCCGCTGTTCCAGGGGAGCAGCATTCCCACATCCGTCACTCCAAGATGCTTCAACTGGTGGGGAACACCGTAGCCGTATTTGATATGCCCGGAACCCATGATACCGACAACGAGGGGACGCTGGGGCCGGTCCAATGCGGAATGGATGCCTTGCGCCATCGCCCGATCCCACAGTTGCTGGCCTTCCACGAAGCGGCGAAAATCAGGATCGTCGCGACTCGCACTGGCGCCCGCCTTTTTCCTGCCCGCGCGATCATGCTCGCCGTAGATCGGGAGCAGATAGTCAAGGTATGCATTACTCGGTTCAGCGGGCGCCGTTACACCTTCTCGTTCATTCTCCGGCACTCCCGCGAATCCCTTCGTCGCAACCGATCGCCTCAAGCGCGTATCGATGTTCAATGCCACCATCGGCACGCGATTCATGCGCGCGAAGTGGAACAGGGGCATATACATGACTGCATCGGTGCTCCAGACCGTATTCCATTCGGAAGCAGCGAGAAATTGGGCTTCGGTCAACTCGCCTGCAACCCACTGGTCGAGCGCCTTTTGCACCCGACGCGGAAACATCTCGAAGCCGATCACCATATCCGGCCGCTCCGCATGCAATGCGGCCAGCGTCTGCAACTGCCAGCGGTGGTGCTCAGAGTTATCGTGCGCTTCTCCCAGCAACACCACCTCTCGCCGCGCGGCTCGGCCGATAACATCGGTAACGGATATTTTCCCTGAGCCGGGAACAGACCATACTGCCACAGGAGCGCACTCACCGCCCTTTGTTTCCTTGTTTGCTCCCCTGTTCGTCTCCTTGCTGGCCCCCCCATCCTCCTTGTACTTTTCCGCAGCGGGCCTGGTCTGTCCGTAGGCAGTATCCGGGAAAACTCCCATGAATAGCGGGGAAACGAGAAATAGGAAAGTGAATGCAACCGGTGCAGTCTTTAAAATTTTCAACAGATACTCCTTATCAGATATGCCGGTCCCGCAGCACGCCGGCTGCCGCCATGGCCGCGCTGCAGGCACTGCCCATCCTGGGCAAAGGAACCCCGGATCAGGAAACCGGAAATCCTGTCGGCTAACCTACCCATTTGCGCGCATTGCGGAACATCCTCATCCACGGCGCATCCTCGCGCCAGTCGGGATGCCATGACTGCTGCACTGCCCGAAACCCGCGCTCCGGATGCGGCATGAGAACGCTGAACCTTCCATCGGCGGTTGTCATGCCGGCAATACCTTGTGGAGAACCATTGGGATTCAAGGGATAGAGTTCGGTCGGTTTGCCTCGATGATCCACGTAACGCAATGCAACCAGGGATGAAACTGCTGAGACAGCATTCTCATCCGCAAATTCTGCATAGCCTTCCCCATGTGCAACAGCGATGGGCATGCGGCTGCCCGCCATTCCATCGAAAAACAGCGATGGACTGTGCTGCGCTTCGACCATGACAAACCGTGCCTCGAATTGCTCCGATCTGTTTCTGACAAATCTGGGCCAATGCTCGGCGCCCGGAATAATCTGATACAGATTGCTCATCATCTGGCAGCCGTTGCATACGCCAAGGGCAAAGGTATCAGCACGCGCAAAAAAATCCTCAAACTCATCGCGGGCGCGCGCATTGAACAGGATCGAATTGGCCCAGCCTTCCCCTGCGCCGAGCACATCCCCATAAGAAAACCCCCCGCACGCGGTGAAGCCTTTGTAATCCCTGAGGGTGACACGCCCCTCGATGATATCGCTCATATGCACATCAACGACGGCAAATCCTGCGCGATCGAAAGCGGCTGCCATTTCCACGTGACCGTTCACGCCCTGTTCGCGCAGCACCGCTATTTTTGGTCGCGCCCCTGCCTGAATGTAAGATGCGCAGATGTCCTCATCCACATCGAAGGTCAGTTCCGCATGCAGGCCGGGATCATGCAGATCGAGAATGCGGTCATACTCCTGCTGCGCGCATTCGGGATTGTCGCGCAGCTTCTGCATCTGGTAGGTGGTCTCCGACCAGGCACGATGCAGGTCCACGCGCTTCTCCGCGAATACCGGCTTATTATTGCGCAGAAACCGGATCTCATCCCCATCATTGACACTGCCGATGATAAAACTCGCCTCACCCAGGCCCGCCTCCGCCAAAACACTCAGCACTTCCCGGCGCTGATCGATTCTTGTCTGAATGACAGCCCCCAGCTCTTCATTGAACAGGACCGACATGAGGCTGGCCGTGAATCTTCCACCCAGCGCTTCAGGCTGCATCTCGCTGCCATCGATATCGGTAGCGATCGAATCAAAGCACAACTGGTCCAGATTGACGGTCATGCCGGCATGCCCGGCAAAGGCCATTTCGCACAGGGTGGCAAACATGCCTCCGTCAGAGCGATCGTGGTAGGCAATGATGCTGCCCTCACGGTTCAGACGCTGTATGGCAGCAAAGAAACCTTTGAGCCGCTCCGAACCCTCGACGCCTGCTATATCGGGCGCGGCATCCCCTGTCTGCTTGTAAACCTGGGCGAGGGCAGAACCTCCCAGACGATTGCGTCCCTCCCCCAGATCGATCAGGATGAGCTCTGTCTCGCCGCAGTCTGTGCGCAATTGAGGCGTCAGCGTCTTGCGCGCATCCGCTACTCTCGCAAACGCGGAGACAATCAAGGACAGCGGTGCAATCACTTCTTTGCGCACCGATTGGTCGAGACCGGTCTCGCCTTCCCCTACAGTCCAGACAGTCTTCATCGACATTGAATCCTTCCCCACGGGAATGCTGATTCCCAGCCGGGGGCAGAATTCCATTCCGACGGCCTGCACTGCGTCATACAGGGCGGCATCCTCGCCGGGATGTCCTGCTGCCGCCATCCAGTTGGCGGAAAGCTTGATTTCTCCGAGGTGCTCGATCTGCGCGGCAGCAATGTTGGTAATGGCTTCACCCACCGCCATGCGTGCCGAGGCGGCAGAGTCGATCAGTGCCAGGGGAGTGCGCTCGCCTACCGCGAAAGCTTCGCCCAGACAGGTGCTGTATCCCATCAGGGTAACTGCCACATCCGCTACCGGCACCTGCCAGGGTCCCACCATCTGGTCACGCGCCGTCATGCCGCCCACGGTGCGGTCCCCGATACTGATCAGAAAAGTCTTGTCCGACACCGCGGGCAGCCGTAGCACGCGGTATGCCGCTTCCCGAAGATTCAATTCCGCCGCATCGAATGGCGGCAGCGCTTTCCTGATGTGCGTAACATCACGCGTCATCTTCGGCGGCTTGCCCAGCAATACCGAAAGATCCATGCCGACCGGCTGATTGCCGAACAACGGATCGGCGACAACAAGTTGTTCTTCTCCCGTCGCCGTGCCGACTACGGCGAAGGGACAGCGCTCGCGCTCGCAAATGGCGCGGAACAATTCCAGCGAATCCGGCCTGATTGCAAGAACATAGCGCTCCTGCGCCTCATTGCTCCAGATCTGCATGGGTGACATGCCCGGCTCTTCGGACGGAATCGCCCGCAGATCGACACGCCCACCGCGGCCGGAACCATGCAACAGTTCAGGCAGGGCGTTCGATAGACCACCCGCGCCGACGTCGTGAATCGACAGGATCGGGTTGGGTTGGCCGCACCTTTCCATCTGCCAGCAACAATCAATGACCTCCTGCGCGCGCCGCTCCATCTCGGGGTTGCCGCGCTGGACGGAATCGAAATCGAGCGCCTCCGCATTTATTCCCGTATCCATGCTGGAGGCAGCACCTCCCCCAAGCCCGATCAGCATTCCCGGTCCGCCCAGCTGAACCAGCAGGGCGCCCGAGTCAAATTCCTGCTTGAACGCATGCCTGCCGCTGATGTGACCTATCCCGCCCGCGAGCATGATGGGCTTGTGGTAGCCGCGCATTTCGCCTGCCACACGTTCTTCAAAGGTGCGGAAATAGCCGGCCAGGTTGGGACGCCCGAATTCGTTATTGAATGCAGCACCCCCGATCGGTCCTTCCAGCATGATCTGCAGGGCGGATGCGATGCGCTCCGGTTTACCGTAGATTTGTTCCTCCGGCGCGGATCCTTGCAACTCCCAGGGTTGAATAAAATCCGGGATATTCAGATTGGAAACGGAGAAACCGCAAAGGCCTGCTCTCGGTTTGGCGCCCCGCCCAGTAGCCCCCTCATCCCGAATTTCGCCTCCCACGCCGGTCGCTGCGCCTGGAAAGGGTGAGATCGCAGTCGGATGATTATGGGTCTCCACTTTCATCAGGATATGGGTCTGCTCCTGCGCGTAATCGTACAGGTTGTCGTTACCGGGATAGAAGCGGGCAATTTCAGCGCCCTCGATGATAGCGGAATTATCCGCGTAAGCGACCACGGTTCCGCCCGGATGCTCGCGGTGGGTATTACGTATCATCGAAAACAGGGAAGCCTCCTGCGGCACACCATCGATGATCCAGTCCGCGTTGAAAATCTTGTGACGGCAATGCTCCGAATTTGCCTGTGCAAACATCATCAGTTCGACATCCGTCGGATTACGCCCGATCCTCAGGAAATAGTCCGCAAAATAGTCGATTTCCTCCGGCGACAGTGCAAGTCCCATTTCGCTGTTCGCCTTCAGCAATGCGTCCCGCCCCCCCTCCAGCACATCCACTACATTGAATGGCAGGGGTTCGAAATGCCTGAACAACCGCTCCGCGTCCTCGAATGAATTGAATACTGCCTCAGTCATACGGTCGTGTATCAGCGCAAGCAATGACTGCCTGGCAGTGCCGGAAAATTCACCGGAAACCTTTTCGCTGGCTTCGACGTAATAAGCCACCCCTCGCTCCAGCCGTGCCACGACGTCCAATCCACAGTTGTGTACGATATCGGTTGCCTTTGTGGACCATGGGGAGATGGTGCCGGGTCGTGGCACGACCAGAAACAACTCGCCTTGCGATGACGGCAGATGTATCCGGCTCGAACCGATACTTGCGCTGGACTCGATACTTGTGCTGCCTAGCGAAATATCCTCGGGTGCCGCCTTGAGCAACCTTGCCAGAATGGAGACTTCGTTTTCCTGCAACGGGCGCGCGACCGAGCAAAAATACCAATACTCGGCATAAATATGGGAAACTTGGGGAACTGAAACCTTAAGAGCGGCGGCCAGTTTTTTCTGCCGGAAAGAAGAAAGCGCACTGCCGCCACGAAGTCTGAGCATCCGGAAGATAAAGATGATGATGGGAAAGAACGTGATTTTACACGAGAAGACCGGCTGCCCCCAGTCCGGCAAGACGGTATAGGCAGATCACATGAGCACGCTCAAGCACAATCCATCCACCGCCATTTACTCCACGGCTGAGATCAGGGAAATCGAGCATCTGGTGGCTGCCCTGCCCGATCGGCCTCAATTGATGGAAGCAGCCGGCCTGGCCACCGCTGAAACTGTCCGTGACCGGCTGCTCTCCACCCATAAAGTCCGCGTGCTGGTACTGGCGGGTCCCGGAAACAACGGGGGCGATGCCTTTGTCGCGGCGCGCCACCTGCAGGAGTGGCAGTTCAAAGTGACGCTGGTGTTTACCGGCGAGCAGGCAAAGTTATCGGAGGATGCACGACGAGCGCTGGAGGCCTGGGTTGCCACCGGCGTCGAGATGCTCCCCGAAATTCCAGAAAACGCGACATGGGATGCCGTGATCGACGGGCTGTTCGGCATCGGCCTGGACCAGCAAGGGGGCCGGGAACTGGATGGCGAATATCTGGCCATGGTGAATACCGTCAATGCCATGAAGCTGCCGGTACTGTCCATTGACATTCCCAGTGGTCTGGGGAGCGATACCGGCGCCGTGTGCGGCGCGGCTGTCATCGCAACCATGACGGTAACGTTCATCGGCCTCAAACCCGGCCTCTTCACGAATGACGGCCCCGATTATTGTGGGGAAGTTTTTTTGCACGACCTCGGCCTAGACGTCTCTTCCCTGAAGAAACCCGATTCATGGCTGATGGACCAGGTTCACGTCCGCGGGCTTCTCCCACCTCCCCGGCGTGCCAACAGTCACAAGGGCATGTTCGGCAGTATCGGAGTAATCGGAGGATCAACCGGCATGGTCGGAGCCTCGCTTCTGGCTGGTACCGCAGCGCTGAAACTGGGCGCGGGACGCGTTTACCTGGGATTGATGGCGCCGGACGCGCCAGGGGTCGATACCGTCCAGCTGGAGCTGATGCTGCACCCCATCCAGGATCTGTTCAAGCTGGAGCAGCTGAACTGTCTGGTGGTCGGTCCGGGTCTGGGAACGGAAACCGCTGCATGCTTCTGGCTCAAGTGCGCGCTGGAATCGGCCCTGCCACTAGTTCTCGATGCAGATGCCTTGAATCTTGTTGCCTCGCATTTGGAAATAGCGGAATTGCTGCGGGAACGATTGCGCAAACACAATGCGCCTTCCATTCTCACTCCGCACCCGGGTGAAGCCGCGCGCCTCTTGCAAAGCAGCACGGCTTCCGTGCAACAGAATCGTATGGCAGCCGCTGCGGAGCTGATGCAGCGTTATAACTGCTCGGTCGTGTTGAAAGGCGCAGGCAGCGTGTGCGCGATGACGGACGGCAGACGCTTCATCAACACAAGTGGAAATCCCGGCTTGAGCAGTGCCGGGACGGGTGACATCCTCTCCGGGATGATTGGTGCCTTTCTGGCACAGCGGTTAGATCCGGAAAACGCACTGCTCGCTGCCGTATATCTGCATGGTGCGGCTGCCGACGTATTGCAGAAGCAGCACGGCGGCTGCGTTGGAATGACCGCGTCCGAGATTCCCAATGCCGCCCGCAACCTGTTGAACCAATGGATTGCCGTTACTTCTGCCCCGACGCCTCACCGGGAAGAAGGCTAAACAACTAAGGGCGCCAAAGGGTCACCAAAAAATCCTAAAAGGCCACCATTCAAGGTGCATTTCCGGCTGCATTACGAAATACCGCGATTGCCTCGGCCTGCCGACTCTTCAGTTGTCATTGCTACTCGCCGCGGTCTCAGGTGCAGTACCCGGCCCGAATGCGCTATGGCATTTCGCTGATGGTCCAATATGCATCGATTGATCTGATGACCTCGACGAATTGCCAGTAGTCAACCGGCTTCGACATATATCCAGCCACCCCGAAATTGAAACTGTTCACCTTGTCCTGCTGCTCATCTGATGTCGTCAGAACCACTACCGGGATACGCCTAAACCTGTCGTCGCTCTTTACCGCTTCCAGGAATTCGATGCCGTTCATGATGGGCATGTTCAAATCCAGCAGAATGATGCAGGGTTTATCATTGGTTTCGTCCTCGAGGTAGCTCAATCCATCTTCGCCGTTTTCCCGGTGCACGACCTTGTTGCTAACGTGAATCTGCTTGAGAGCGCGGGTAACGGACATCATGTCCACCAAGTCATCTTCGACCAGGAGAATTGGCTTGTTGGTTACCTTCATGACAGTTTTCCTGGTTTTATCCCTTAATTTTATCCCTTGGTTTTACCCTTGAGATCCTCTCTCAGCAAAATGAAAACTGAGCCACTTGAGTATGATTTATTACTCATTCCTCGGTTCTATTCTGTTCGTTTTCTCACATAGACAGGTTAAAGCAAGCCAAAGTCAAAAAGGATGAAGGCTTACGTGTCATTCAACAGGTTGTTCACCCGAGATGGGAAAGAGAATGACGGCATGGCTATGGAGCCGGAATTTTCTGTTCTAGACCGTTGCTGATTTTTGGATGAGTCAGGGTCAGTAGTGGTAGAAGCAGTCGGAACTGGGAATGGGTGCCGATATCCGGATGAGAGTCTAAAAAGACATTCTGTCGCTGAAGAAACAGTACACGGGAGTACACGGGGTCAAGTCGTATCATGCGTCAGAGTCGAGCTTCGCAGAAAAGAGCGCGCGATCTTGCTACTCTGTTATATCAATACCTGTGACCTGTGAGCATGAGTAACTCCATGTCAAAGCCCCCGATCCAGCCCAATTCAAACGCCAGTTTGCAATCTGGCGCATTGGAGATCGAGCAGATACGGCTCCTTTATGGACATTTACCCCTCTCGATTGTCATTAATCTGCTCCTCGCATCAATACTTGTCTATATACAGCGTTCGGTAATAGAGCTGGCCATACTGCTTGGCTGGCTTATATCAATATTTCTGGTCATGTTTTACAGAGCGGCCTTGTTGTCCCTTTGGCATCACAACAAGGCGAACAATATATTGGCTTGGAAGCGCTATTTTCGCGTGGGAGTTTTTGCTACCGGATTAACCTGGGGTATCGGCAGTATAGCTTTGTTCCCTGCAGGCAGCATGTTTCACCAGGTACTCCTTAGCTTTGTAGTAGCAGGATTAACGGCTGGAGGGATTACAGCGCTGTCAGCGGATAAAGTATCAGTATTGAGCTTTTTATCACTTATTCTGATTCCCTTGATTGCACGCTTCCTTATAGAAGGAAACGAGATTTCCCTATCCATGGGGATAATGAGCGCGTTCTTTCTGATTGCTATTTCGCAAAACGCATTACGAATGGGGCGCACCCTACAAGAAAATATAAAGTTGCGTATCGATGCGGTAGGACGCGAGCAGATGTTGAAACGCAGTGAGGAACGCCTGAATCAGGCACAGCAGATTGCCCTTCTGGGCAGTTTTGACTGGAATCCAGCCTCCGGGGAACTGACGTGGTCCGACGAGCATTTTCGCTTATGGGGCTTGGAGCCTCACGCCTTGACTCCCAGTTACACGCTGTTCCGGGAGGCGATACATCCCGAGGATATAGTCAATGTGGAAGAAGCTCTACAGCAGGCGTTGCGAGGGGGTGGTATCTATAATTGTACGCATCGGGTACGTTGGCCCAATGGAAGCGAACATCATATCCAGAGCCGAGGTGAAATAATTGTCGACGATTCGGGGGAGATCAGAATGACCGGCACGGTGCAGGATATCACCGCATACAAGCAAGTAGAAGAGGCATTGCAAGAGGGCCAAAGGCGTCTGCAGGAATTGAACCAGAATCTCGAGCAGATTGTCGTCGAACGCACAAGTGAGTTGAGAGAAAGTGAGGCGCGCTTTCGGATTCTGTTCGAGCAAATGGCGGTAGGCGTAGCGCAGCTCGCTCCCACGGCTGGTCGGTTCGTGCGCGTCAATCAAAAGTTCGCGGATATTATCGGCTATACGACTTCAGAAATACTTGCACTGGATTTTCCATCTCTTGCCCACCCCGACGATCTTAAAATCGTCCTGGTCAATATGGAGCGTCTCAGAACAGGGGAAATCCATGAATTCGAGATGGAGAAACGTCTCTTTCATAAAGACGGCAGAGATATCTGGATCAAGCTAACGGTTTCACCCATGTGCATATGGGGCGCGAAACCAGATCATCTCATCATGGTGATACAGGATATTACTCGACACAAGCAAGCGGAAGAGCAAGTACATGAGCTTGCGTTTTATGATTCACTCACCAGGCTGCCTAACCGGCGTCTGTTCCTTGATCGTCTACAGCAGGCCCAGGCTCATAGTGCGCGTCAGAAGACTAATTGCGCCGTCCTGTTCATCGATCTCGACAATTTCAAAGCACTTAACGATACCCGAGGCCATGATGTCGGTGACTTGCTTTTGATCGAGATTGCCAAACGCCTTCAGAGTAACGTGCGCAACAGCGATACTGTGTCCCGGCTAGGCGGCGACGAGTTTGTCGTAATCATTGAAGGACTAAGCGAAGATACTGTATCAGCAGCATCCCAGGCAAAAGATATTGGCGAAAAACTTCTGGCATCGATTACTCAACCTTTCAAGCTTCAGGAATTCGAATACCATGGCTCCTCCAGTATTGGCATCCGTCTGTTTCATGCGAATGAAACCCCTGTAGATGACCTGCTCAAGCAGGCAGATACCGCGATGTATCAAGCCAAGGCAGCAGGTCGTAATGCCCTGTGCTTCTTTGACCCGTCCATGCAAACTGCCCTGGAGAGGCGGACCACCATGGCGATCGAACTGCGCCAAGCCATGGCCCGCCAGCAATTCAGGCTTCACTATCAGAAGCAAGTCAATTCGGAAGGCACTATAGTGGGAGCTGAAGTACTCTTACGTTGGCTGCATCCGCATCAGGGAATGATTTCGCCGATGACATTCATTCCAATAGCGGAGGAGATCGGCCTCATTGCATCACTTGGAAAATGGGTACTGCAAATAGCCTGTGCACAGCTTAAGCAATGGGAGCAGAAGCCGGATACTCGCAATCTTCAGCTTGCCGTCAACATTAGCGCACGCCAGTTCCATCAGTTGAATTTTGTCGACGAGGTGCTTGAGGTTTTGCAAAAATCAGGCGCTGACCCGCACAAGCTAAAGCTGGAACTTACGGAAAGCCTGGTTCTGAAAGACATTGACGATAGCATCCAGAAAATGGACGTATTATGCGGTACTGGTATATGTTTTGCGTTGGATGACTTCGGTACGGGATATTCTTCCCTGGCTTACCTTAAGCGTTTACCTGTGGAGCAGATCAAGATCGACCGGAGTTTCGTGCGCGACATCTCCCACGATCTGAGCGATGAAGTAATTGTTCGCACCATTATCGTGATGAGCAACACTCTTGGGATGAAAGTCATTGCCGAGGGGGTAGAAACAGAAGACCAGCGAGATATTCTCGCGCGAAACGGATGTTACACTTATCAGGGTTATCTGTTTGGAAAACCTCTCCCCATTGAGGATTTTCTGAAACATTAGTGTCTGGAAGAAAACCATCCTGACTCCCATGAAGCATAAGGCATGTGATGAGCCCCCAATAAACGGGCCATTTGGAATCTATTGATCCGGCCAGAAAATACTATGAATCTCATCAATCACCCTCGCCCTTGTGCACCGGGTCGAGGCTTAGGAGTGTACTTCAGTCCAATGGAGAAAAGTGGGGAAAAAGAAATAATATGCCCCATGCTCAGTTCTCCCCTGCACCACCCCAGCCAGAACCATCTCCTCGCCGCTTTGCCGGCAACGGAGCTTGGCGATCTAATGCCGCATCTGGAGCTGATTCATGTGCCGCCTGGAGATATTCTCTGCAAAGCAGGGGATCAGCTTCCTTATGCCTACTTTCCTGCTTCTGCCATTATTTCCCTCCATTACATTCTGGAAAATGGCGCCTCGTCGGAAATCGCAAACGTAGGAAGGGAAGGCATGCTTGGAGTCTCGTTGTTCATGGGAGGCGAAACTACCAGCAGTCGGGCAACGGTTCAAATCCCAGGCTTTGCCTATCGCCTGAAGGCCCCATTTCTGCTACAGGAGATCAACAGGGGAGGACTGCTACAATGGATATTGTTGCGTTACAGTCAGGCGCTTATTACACAGATCGCCCAGATCGGGGTATGTAACCGCTATCATACAATCGAGCAGCAGCTATGCCGATGGTTCCTGTTAACGCTGGATCGCCTTGACTCCAGCGAACTGAGCATGACTCAGGAATTGATCGCCAATGCTCTTGGGGTAAGCCGGGAAAGCGTTGCGGGAGTTGCGGGAAAATTACAGCGAAAGGGAATCATTCGCTACCATCGGGGCCATATTACGGTACTTAACCGGACCGGGCTGGAAACAGGGGCGTGCGAATGCTATGAAACAATAAAGAAGGAATTCGACCAGGCGCTTGATGACATGCGGAAGCCGGAATTACATCAAGGCAACCGGTCACCCAGAAAGATACTGCCACTTCTGTAGTATCACCATCCATATTTCGCTGGTCCCGCTCTGTACGTTCCGTAGATAGCCCCATGCGGCGGGCTCCTGTTCGTCTCCTCAACATCCCCTCAACTCCCAGTCCCGCGCAGCCGCAGTCGGCGATCAAGTTGATATATCAGGGTGGCTTGTTTCACCCCCGATGAACGTGCGACTTTTTCTTCTTTACAGTCATGGAGAATTTGCCATGTATGCGGGATGCCGCACAGAAAGAAAATTGAAACAGAGCTATAAAGGTTGCGTTGATCCCGATTGATAAGGGGATTCATAATGAATAAGGAGATTCAAGATGGCAGTGCTTGTTACACACCCTGCGCCCGACTTCACCAAACCTGCTGTTCTGGCGGATGGCACCTTCAATGAGACCTTCAATTTTCATGCGCAAATTGCTGGCAAATATGCCGTATTGTTCTTTTATCCTCTAGATTTCACCTTTGTCTGCCCCTCCGAAATCCTGGCGCACTCGCATCGCGCAGAGGAGTTTCGCCAGCGTAATGTGGAAGTGATTGGAGTCTCGGTGGATTCCCAGTTCACCCACTATGCCTGGCGCAACACCCCGGTTGACAAGGGCGGCATCGGTCCGGTGGGCCTCACCCTGGTATCCGACGTAGGGGGAGACATCATGCACGCTTACGGCATTGCTCACCCGGACCACGTTGCCCTGCGCGCCTCTTTCCTGATAGATAAAAACGGCATCGTGCGCCATGAAGTCGTTAATGACCTGCCCCTGGGGCGTGATGTGGACGAAATGCTGCGCATGGTCGATGCCCTGCAATTTCACGAAAGCCATGGAGAGGTGTGTCCGGCTGGGTGGAAAGCAGGGGAGCCGGGGATGAAAGCCAGTCCCGAGGGTGTGGCGGAATACCTGGAAAGCCACGGCGAAGCGCTCTGACGCAGCAAGCCTGTGCCCACCTCCTTGAACTCCTGTAACCATAAAGGTGAAACACATGGATTTCGATAAAGACAAGGCGATCGCGCTGCTGAACAGAATCATGGAGCTCGAGCTTGCCGGAGTGGTGCGATACACGCATTATTCATTGATGGTCTTCGGCTACAACCGAATTCCAGTGGTGGAATGGCTCAAGAAACAGGCTGAAGAGGGGCTGCTCCATGCCCACAAAGCCGGCGAACTCGTCACGTTGCTGGGAGGCTATCCTTCGCTTGGGATCGGATCTCTCCTGGAAACGCACGTGCATGACATCGGCGATATTCTGCGGGAATCGCTGGAGCATGAGAACCAGTCGCTCATCGCCTACTATGAGTTGCTGGAGTTGACCCAGGGCAAGTCAGTGCTGCTGGAGGATTATGCGCGCGGCCTTGTCGTCGAAGAGGAAATGCATGCAGACGAAGTCAACAAGATGTTGCGGAAAACGGGAAAGACAGGCGTATACGAAACGCCCAAGAGTTAGGCATGCAAGATGCCGGTTACGTTAAAAGCGATGCAGATTGCCTTACTCTTCGCCTGTCTTAGGGCTGTAAACCATTCCGCTTAGCTGAATCATCAGGTCAATTTCGCTTTCGTCCTCATCCAGGTCCTGATCGCCTTGATCGAATTGGTAGAACTCGGCCAATGAAGAAAGCGGATCGTGCTCCGCCACATCGGTGGATGTCAGGGAAAGGGATGGTTGCAACATTACATCAGCCAGACTCATACACTCCTCCTGGCGTGCAATGAGATTGACATCACTAATGCAGGTAGCCGGGATTTCATGATTTGCCTCCTTTTGATCAATCCAGCCAATATCATTTGAAACCTTTGTCAGCTTGTACAGGCTACCTGCGACAGATGGCAGTACGATGAAAGTTTTATGAACTATTAAGTTTCTCGAAAGCTTTTGCCTCCTTTCTCCGTTCTACTGGCAACCTACCTGCATCTCACCCTCGCCCCGAATATTCAAAAGTAACTGGTTCCAACAGGGGCCGCTGGCAATCGTCGCGCATCAATGCGGCAGTTTCTCCCAGTGCGATTTCACGCAGCCTGCACCGCATGTTCAGAACGCCATTACCCGACTCGAATACACCGCAGGTATGCATCGTGCTGCAAGCCGGTTCATTCTCGGAAGCCTCATTTGGTCCGACATTATTCATGACCGCCACCGGCAAATGAGGATAGCGCCGTCTCGCTTCCCGCACCCATTGCATCAGGTTCACCTGCTGGGTGCAATCGTCTACTGCACCGTCGACCAGAACCATGTCATAGGCTTCCAGGTCCGGCTCCGGGAAGCTGTCGAGCGTTTTCCGCTCCAGCCTGTGCTTGGATTTTTCAAGCAACAGCTGCAGGAGCTGCCGGGTATCCTGTCTCTCTCCAACCAGTAGAATATTCATGCGGCTTTCCTCTGTGCGTTTTCGGGGAGCGTCCCAAAAAGGGCAAATTCGGTGATTGCATCGATTTCGATATAACATGCGACTGTCAAAACCCGACCGATTTTGATCGGGGCGCCCAACCTCGAAACGTTCACGCCAAGCTTGCGTATCAGTCTCTCCACTGCGACGGTGGTAACGGTTACATAGCGCTTTATCTTGTTGTGGCGCGCGAAGAGAAACAAGGTCTGCATCATTTTTACCGGAATTTCGCTAAAACCGAAACCGGCACTCTCATATTTGGGGACCATGACGGCAAAGCGGCTCAATTCCCAGACATCCGGTTGCTGCGGCGCGGGCTGTCCGTGCAGGAGTTGCGGGAAAGTATCCTTCAACATGTAGGGTCCCTGGGTGGGAAGCAATCGCCAGCAGCCGAGCACCTCGTCTTCATCCCCCTCGCCTCCCTCACTTCCCTCACTTCCTTTCGCCAGAACATAGATGGGATCTGCAAGATCGAACTCGTCATGCTCCATCCCGTTATCCGTGGTTACTTCCCAGCCGAGCCTGTCGTGAAAAACTTCGTGTCTCAGCCGATACATTCCCATTGCGGCCCGTTTATCAAGAGAACCATTGCCATGTTGTGCAAGCATAATCTGTCCCATTTCTTCACCCGTCGTTGGTTGATAACGACGCTATGAAACAACGGAACCGGACCCTCGAATAGCTGTAAAATCTTACAGGAGGCAGGGCGCAAAACCGGCTGAAACCCTTATCTATATTGGGTTTCAGGAGCTCCGGCGGCTACGCGTTGGACATGCTTTTATGACCGCAACGTGAATAAAAAAATGGATTGGAAGGTCCTTCGGGCGAAGCCCTTCCGATCTGATACAGAGCTGATGAGGAAGCAAAAGGAGACTCTTGGCTGAGGCTTGCCTCCTTCAGCAGACCCTCCAGAGAGACGCTAGCGCGTAACGTGCTGGCTTTAGGAATGGAGGGGAACCAGCGAACCTCTGAGCAAGGCCAAGGCCCTCTGGACGCGTTGACTGTGGGAACGCGTTGACTGTGAACGCGCATCCTCAGCTAATTGCCGCGTGAGCTTCGAGACCCGATGAGAGGCTTCTTATCGGCTCAAACCGGGTCGCCTCGAATGTCAGTTGAAGTAAAGCCGTACTGAGCCGTAAGCGCTGAGCGGATCGCCGGGGAGAGCCCCCGCGAATGTCGGGTTCGTATAGTAGGTCTTGTCCGTCAGGTTTCTGACGTTCACCGCGACCTCCAGGTTCTTTACGCGGTATGAAGCCATGGCATCATAGACAACATATGACGGCACTCTCAGCAGATTGAGAGCATCGGCAAAACTGTCGCCCTTGTAGGTCACGCCGAATCCCAGCATCACGCCCCGTGCAAGTCCGCTTTGTACCTGATACGTAGTCCACAGGCTGCCCATGTTGGTCGCGACGCCCACGGGGCGGTTTCCAGTAATGCTTCTGGGTTGTCCAGGAAGGAGGACATTGTTCCGTGCAAGTGCATTCGATAATGTTTCCGGATCCATCCATACCCCGTTGCCGATGATGCTGAGCCCCGCGATGGGCCGAAAGGCGAGGGATACCTCGACGCCGCGGGAGCGGTCTTTTCCGGCCTGAATGAGGAGACTGGCGGCGGTCGGATCGACATTGATGAAATAGTTATTCCGCGAACTCTGAAACAGCGCGACGTTCAAATCCGCCTTGCCGTCCAGGAAGGTCGTTTTGGCGCCAACTTCGATCTGATTGGAAGTTTCCGGCGAGGTCGCGACCGACGTAGGCTCGGTCGACAGATTGATGAACGCGCCGGTGCTGTAGCCGGCATAAAAGGCCAAGTTTTGGGTAGGCTGATAAACCCCACCCGTGGAATAGGTTGTCAGGGAACGCGTGCGCACGATTTCCCGGTAGCTATAGTTCCCTGAAACAGACTGAAAACCCTTGTCACTCCATTGCACGAGATCGTTGCGTATTCCCAGCCGGAGCTTCAATTGCTCGGTCAGATCGATCTGATCCTGCGCATAGAACGATGTCTGGTCGCTGTTGATTTTGCGATCGAAAGTGGGTCTGCGGGCAATACCGTTCAGGGAGGTTTCCAGGTTAAACGGATTGAATATGTTCACTGCGTTGGACAACGTAAAATCTCCCCGGACCGTCGTGATGTCGACGTTCTTGTATTCGAACCCCCCCAAGAGCGTGTGCTTGACCGGACCCGTGGCTGTTTTCCAGATCACCTCGTTTTGAAAGGTTGCAAATCCCTGATGGTCGGTCTGATGGCGCGCATCGCGGCCCGTAATGATTCCGGCAGCGTTAGCCTGGTTGCCTCCCCCATTTCTCAACATATCGAGCCTGCGTCCGTCATAAGCAAATGCCGTTCTCATGCTCAGGTCTGCGGAGATTGTCCAGTTGTGAACGGCGGTTACGCGATTGATGGTATTGCTCGTATAATTGAATGGGCTGTAATAACGGCTTTCGCGGGGAGTCACCAGCTTCGAATTGAAATCGAAAAGGGTTCCATAGTTGTCTGGCCTGATCTTCAGTTCGCGATGGTCGAAGTCGACCGTCAGTGTTTTGTCATCTGCCAGGCGCCACATCATGCTGGGAGAAATCTCGAATATATCGCGCTTAAGTCCGCGAAACCCGTCCGCATGCTCCAGATCAGTGATGAAACGCCCGGCGAAACTCTTTCCCATCGGCCCCGTCACGTCAAGATAGCCATTCAGCGTGCCAAAACTGCCGAACATCGTTCCCGTGGAGGCTGAGAAAGCGCTCCTGGGCTGTTTACTGATCATGTTGATGCTCCCGCCGGGGCCTGCTGCCCCGAACAAGGCCGACCCGGGTCCTTTCAGGACTTCGATGCGATCCACATCGTACATCGTTCGGTAATAACCGTTCATCGGAGACGTCCCGTCGGGCATTGCGTCACGAAAAAAGCTTACCGTCAACCCACGGGAGGTGAAGTTATTTGCGAAACCGTAGCCGCCTCCCATGAGGGGCTGCACGCTGCTCACGTTACGCATGGCATCGTTCATGTTGATGTAGCCCTGCTCCTTAAGGACGGACGCCGGCACGACGTTGACTGTCGCGGGAATATCGCGCAAAGGCGTATCTGTCTTGCTGCCGGTGCGGGCGACGTCCTCGATCGTTCCTGGACGGACCCGCCCGGTAGTCACTTTGATCTCCGGCAGGGTCGCACTTTTTTCCTTTTCTTTCCCTGCATCTTGAGCCGCCGCTGCATCTTGAGCCGTGGCTGCGTCTGGAGACGTCACTGCATTTTGGGCCGTCGCTGCATCTTGAGCCGTTACGGGCAACGGCATCAACAACCATGACAAAAACAGGGTTATAGGGGCCAAAAAGCGGGATGCGGGCTTGAATCTGGATAACTGTTTCACTTATAGCCTCTTTTAATTTTTTACTGCTGGCTGGCTACAAGCACGAAGGCGTTGGCTGGCTGTGGATTCTTTTTCCCAGCGAAACTGGGCGGGAAATTATAATCAATTGGACATTCTTTTATCGCAGTTCAGGGACCCGTTCGAAAAAATAACGATCATGCGATCATGCCAGCGATAGCGTCGTCATCATGAGGATCGCAGCAGTCGTCAGGGTCGTACCAATCAATCCGGCTGCCATCAAGCGGGGACCATGCAGGCGACTCCACAACAGGGTCCCGGTGATTGCCAGCACCAGCAGGCCCCCTGCCAGCGTGTCAGTGAGCAATATCCAGACATTGGACATTCCGCTTCCCTTGTGGAAGTTTGCCAGAGTCGCCCAGGCATTGGCCTCTTTCCGCTCGATATGCGTCTCGGCATCCCCTTTCCAGTATTCGGCGGTCACGCTGTGATTGGGCGCAAGGAGCGTAATACGCCAGTTTTCCGGCTGTATGACCTGGCCCCCTCCCCATGGCACCGGCCCCGCCGGTTTTTTCTGTGTGCGCGATTTTGCATCAGGCATTTTGAATTTTTCGCGCAGCCATGATTCCAACGCTTCCGGTGACTCAACGCTGCTGGTCGGCGGAGTGAGTATTTCGCGGATTTCATGCTGCGCCGCGAGGGGAATCTTCATTTCACTGCGGTGGTTCAGCAGAATCCCGGATACCCCGAATAGCAAGCCAAGCGCCGCGCCCCAGAGTCCCATCCACGCATGAGTGCGCCGCAGCCAGACCAGAAAGCGGCCGCGCTTCATTCCCTGTGATAAAAAGAGGTAACCGCGGGGCTCCGTCACTATGGGACGCGCCCCCTGGCCTGCAACTTGGCCTGCAACTTGGGACTGCACCATGCTCTGGGCAGTTGCTGAAGTTGCTGAAGATTTTGGGGCTGCTTGCGCGCCGGATTGAACAGTGCTCATTTATACAGGCTGCGTGTGACCTTGTGGCTCTCGACGGCGTATGCCTTGCCCTCGAACTCGCCGGGTTTGTGCATCTCGTATTTCGCTTCGATCACATACAGGCCCGGCTCGAGCAACGAGTAGGTCACCTCCCCTTTCTCATCCGTCTTCAGATGTTTCTCCCAGCCATTGGGTGCGATGACCACGATTTCGGTCTTGGGGACAGGCTTTCCCAAGTAGGTCAGGCGCAACGTGTTGCCGGATTCCTGTATATCGAGCGGCAGGCTGCCTCCGTTCCCGAAGCGCGTGTAGAGAAATCTTCTGTAGGTAGGAGACGGGATTTGCCCTTGCGGCTCGCGTATGGATTGCTTGAGCGCCTGCACCAGCACGGCGCCGTCCTGGGCCTCCTTGCCTGCCGGTACCGCAAAATAGTTACTCTCGCGCCTGACTTCGACAGGCTTTTCCATGCCTTTCGCGTTTACCACCGTCACCTTCGGTTCGATAATGCTATCGAGCCTGCCCGGCGAAGACTCACGCAGGTTTTCCGCGTATTCACCGAAATAAAGCCGGATTGCTCCGGCTTCTTTCTCAAGCCACAGCGCATGGGCTGCAACATCCAGGCTGAACACACAGCCGATAATACCCATACTTGTGACATGGATAAATTGCGCGAGTTTCATGGAGCTTTTCCTTTTCTATTATTTATCAAGGATTGGAAATGATTGAGTTGTTATAAGTATTTGTCTTGCATCATTTTGCTGGTGCCACGTTCCACCGGGTAGACATCCCGGCCATCATGTGATCGTCGACGTGGCAGTGCAGTAACCAGTTACCGGGCGAACGCGGAATCATATCGACGGAGGTCATGCTCGCGGGCAACACTTCCACCACATCCGTGCGACGTCCATGATCGAGTACTGTCTGGGCATGCCAGTGCACGGTATGGTTATCCGTCTCATTGCCGAGTGCCACGACGTGCCAGCGCACACGCTTTCCAATACTTGTATCGTAACCTTTGAGGTTACCAAAAATACGGCCGTTGATCGTATGCTTCATTCCGCTTTCTTCCCCGTTCTCCTCATTGAAGATCATGAACAAGGTGATGAACTCTTGATCCACATCATTCGGCGCTGGTTCGCGCATCGATCTTGCCATGCCCTGCCGGGTCACAATGATGGTACCGACCAGGCCGAGATTTGCCTCTTCCTCTTCCATTACATGCGAGTGATACAGCCAGACGATCGATGAAGGATCGGTTGGCCCGGGACCGGAAGCCTCATCCACAACCCAGGTATAAGTAAAGGATTTTCCCGGCGGCACCGCAGCCCCGATACCTGCTCCCGCGCTGGCGGCATCGGCCCCCTCGCTTTTCTTGTCATAGAATACGCCGTGCGGGTGCATGGAAAGCGGCCGGTCGGTCTTGTTCAGAAAATGAACCTTGAGGGTGTCTCCCACCTCTGCACGAAGCTGGGGGCCCAGAATTCCCGCCCACTCCGGCTGCACCAACCGCTCCTTGTAGCGCCCATCCTTATAGCCAAAATAGCGGTATTTGGGATATGTCAGCGTTTTGCCCCACACTCCCAATCCGTCATCCGGCTTGATCAGATTCTTTCCGGACGGTGCGTAGTTCCAGGTGACTTTTTCCGCCGCAACCCAATACTCCCTTTCCGCGGCCACTGCGTGCCCCACACCGAAAAGCGCAAGAAGACCAAGCAGCGCCATAACCCGGCCTGCATTGCAAATATTCATGTTTTTATAATACGAATAATAATCACTGCAAGATTTGACATCCTCACCCGCCCGAAGGAAGGCGATTCCTGCGGCGCTAAACAAGAGCGAACTCCTGCATAGTCGCTTCGGCGGGTTGCCGCGCATTCCGATCATAAATATCACGACCCCACCCCTACTGGCCCTTACTGATTTCCACACCATCAGGCTGAATGTTCTTAATCCTTAAAATCCTTAAGCGCTGGTCCCTCTTCGGGAGAATCTGGGCAGCGCCTCTTTGATTGATCGAATCTACCGGACGCGGATGAGGCACTCAATGCCGCCAGAGTTGCGATACCTTTACGAAAAGTGGAAAGGCTTGAGCGATCCAACAAGACGCAGGGCTTGCCGGCACGCCGGCAGTAACGCTTGACGGTGAAAAAAGCAGTATGGTTTACGCAATCCATGGGGCAGACAACCATGTCAGCATGGTCCAACAATACGGGCAAGTGATGTCCCGGGCCCTGAGGCATGTTCCTGTAGATCACCAGCTTACCGCCTGAAGCCTCCACTACGCGGTGATATTCCGGGTATAGAGCGGCGCGCCCCCCTACGCACAGAACGCAACGCCCCCCAATACCGGATCCCTCGCACCTGCCGTCTCCTTTTTCCCCAGAAGCGGCGGAAGAGGAATGCTCAAAGGAAAACGACGCAGGCGGGGCGGATTCCTTGATCAGTGGAAACCCATTCGTTTCGGCGACTTCCCGCCTGACACGATTTTCGGGGTCCACTCGATCGGGTGAGAGTGAATGAACAAACTTGCTATCTGGCGGCAGCTTGCCGACAGGTACTGGTTTCGATCTCTCAATCAAAGCCGATGATCGACCCAGTCGTGCTATCCGGGTCAGCCTTGCAGGGGTAAA
The DNA here is from genome assembly GCF_055385915.1 of Nitrosospira sp. TNL300. Classification (NCBI taxonomy): domain Bacteria; kingdom Pseudomonadati; phylum Pseudomonadota; class Betaproteobacteria; order Nitrosomonadales; family Nitrosomonadaceae; genus Nitrosospira; species Nitrosospira sp. TNL300. Next base: position 2,722,416 of record NZ_AP041005.1, read on the forward strand.
AAAAGGATTGCTGCCCTGCCCCCTGAAAAATTGCCTGATAACCGCGACCAGATTTTTTCCGAGCAGCGCCTGCAATATCTGCGGCGTCTGCCTGTGGCGGATGAATAAATTCGGAGAAGGAGAGGAATTATCCTGCCTGGAGGCTGCGGGATCGCAGTGCTCTGGTTCAATCAGGGCAGAAGCGGGAACACAGAGATTAGCCAGCGATGTTGCCTTAAGCTGTTGCACAGCCCATACTCCGCACAGGTCAGAAAGCTGGCTTGCCCTGTATGGGCTGGCTGGCTAAAAATCAAAAAAGGTAAAAGATTGAACAAACCCGAATAAAGGCCGCCGCTGGAAAAAGAAATCCAGCGGCATTCATGAACAAATCTACATCTGGCTCTGCAGCCAGTTCTGGATGCCCACCTTCTGCATCACATCCAGCTGCGTTTCCAGCCAGTCGATATGCTCTTCAGTATCTTCCAGGATTTCTTTCAGAAGCTCCCGCGAAACGTAATCCTTCGCGGCTTCACACACGGCGATTCCACCAAGCAGCGTCTCGCGTGAAATCATTTCAAGCCTGAGGTCGCAGTCAACGCATTCCTCCGCCTTCTCACCAATCAGAAGCTTGCCCAGTTCCTGCAGGTTGGGCAACCCTTCCAGAAACAGGATACGCTTGATGAGCGCATCGGCGTGCTTCATCTCTTCTATGGATTCTTCGTATTCCAGCTTGCCAAGCTTGTCGAAACCCCAGTTTTCGTACATGCGCGCATGAAGGAAATACTGATTGATGGCCGTCAATTCATGCTGCAATTGGCGGTTAAGCCACTGGATAATGTCTGCGTTGCTCTTCATGTATGCCTCCTCAGGCGAAATCTCGAATTAACGAGTGGGTTTATGTGGGATGGTGTTGAACCATGTTTTTCTGCATCAGTGCCTTTTCCAGGACCTCCTTCGCGTGGCATGCGCAAATCCCGCACTGCTCGCTCACACCCAGGCAAGTCTTTAAATCCCGCATCCGGTCGGCACCTCGATGAATGACGGCTTCGCGGATTGCGGTATCGGTTACACCTTTGCAGACACAAATATACATGATGAGCGCCCTAAGTCTACTATTCCCTGCTATTCGTCCAGTATTTCTGCTATTTGGTTAAAATGAGCTTACCGTTACGGGTACGCCGCAAGCGATATTGCTCGCCCTGATGCTGAATAAACACCTCATCACCGTGGGAAAACAGCGCATCGCTGTAGATGCGTCGAGTCCGATCCAGCATGGCGAACTTCTGTTTATCCGCGTTGGTTTCCGGAACTGTGAGTAACTTATCCATGGCGCCGTTTCCGCAGTTATTAATGAGAATGATTCGTATTATAGGCAACTTTGGGTGAAATGCAAGAAGTGAATAAAAAATTTTCTTGATATTTTTCAATAGATCGATAGAAGGATCGCAAGCGATTTGCATTAACGCCAAGTGTAGAAGTCAGATACTCATATCCGGCCAGGTTATCGCCGGTATAATATCGGTCGGCATATGATTTATTTTCGCATCACACCCTACAACACCACCATTATTCGCATCCTGCATGCTTGCATGGATGCTTCCCGTCATCTGTAGAACACCCGCGCAAAGCTATCCCGTGCGCTAAATGCAAAAATTTTCCGTTCTTCCACATGAAATGGCCGCAAGTCTCTGGCGCAACAGAGACTTGATTACCGCGCTTACCAAACGTGAAGTCATCGGCCGCTACCGCGGCTCTATCATGGGCATGGCATGGTCCTTCTTCAATCCCCTGCTCATGCTCGTGATTTATACGTTCGTATTTTCAGTGGTATTCAAGGCGCGCTGGGGAGTGGGTGGAGAAGAAAGCAAAACGGATTTCGCCATTATTCTTTTTGTCGGCATGATTGTGCATGGCCTGTTCGCTGAGTGCGTCAACCGCGCACCCGCATTGATCCTGTCGAATGTCAATTACGTGAAAAAAGTCATTTTCCCGCTGGAAATACTCCCTTGGGTAGCATTCGGCTCTGCGCTGTTTCATACGGTCATCAGCGTTGGCGTGCTGTTGCTTGCACAGCTCCTCATCAGCCATCAACTGCCCTGGACCGTGATCCTTTTCCCCTTGGTCCTGCTTCCGCTCATTTTTATTTCCATGGGCTTTGCCTGGTTTCTGGCAGCTTTCGGTGTGTTTGTGCGCGATATCGGGCAGCTTACGGGAATGTTTACCACGGTATTACTGTTTCTTTCCCCCGTGTTTTATCCCTTAAGCATCCTGCCTGAAGAATACCAGGGTTTATTACAGCTTAACCCGCTTGCGTTCATCATCGAGGAAGGAAGAAAGGTGCTCGTCTTCGGACAACTGCCAGACTTCGGGCATTGGAGCGTCATGATGGTTGCTTCCTTGCTGATAGCGTGGGCAGGATTCGCCTGGTTTCAGAAAACCCGCAAGGGATTTGCCGATGTTCTCTGACACGGAAAATATCGCAAATGCTGCCAACCTTCCCTTATCCGAAACAGGAAGTGGAAATCAGGCAGGAAGTGATAAAAGTGAAAGTGCAATGTCGGATTCCGGCAACTTTGCTGTTCGTGTTCAAAACATTTCGAAGTGCTACCAGATTTACGACGCGCCTCGGGATCGACTCAAGCAATTTATCGCTCCTCGCCTGCAACGGCTGCTGGGCAAAACACCTAAACACTATTTTCGGGAATTCTGGGCACTGAAGGATGTTTCCTTTGAAATAAAAAAGGGCCAGGCGGTAGGCATCATTGGCCGCAACGGCTCCGGCAAATCTACGTTGCTTCAGATCATTTGCGGCACACTGTCACCCACGAATGGACTGATAGAAACCAATGGTCGCATAGCTGCCTTGCTGGAACTGGGCTCCGGTTTCAACCCGGAATTTACGGGGCGAGAAAACGTATATATGAATGCATCAATTCTCGGGCTTTCTCAAGCGGAGATTGACGCAAAGTACGATGACATCTTGGCGTTTGCAGACATTGGTGAATTTATCGACCAGCCGGTTAAGCAATATTCATCTGGGATGTATGTGCGTCTCGCATTCGCCATCATCGCCAATGTAAATGCGAATGTTCTTGTAATTGATGAGGCTCTGGCGGTGGGCGATGTTTTTTTCAATCAAAAATGCATGCGATTTCTGCATGATTTTAGAGTTAACGGCACCCTTATCTTTGTGACACATGATTCAGGGGCTGTTGTAAATCTATGTGATGATGCAGTTTGGTTAGACCGTGGCGAGGTTCAAGCAATCGGCTCTGCAAAGATCGTTTGTGAAAAATATCTTGCCAAACGTTATGAAGCTACCTCGTGGACTTCAACAATGCAGAAGAATGAACGAAGCTCAGTGAAATCTGGAAATAAAGAAATTCTGATTGAGGAGCTTAAGTCAAAACGTGATATGCGAATGCAATTCATTAATCATTCGAATTTACGAAATGATATCCAGATCTTCGATTTCTCGCCCGATACTCGAGGTTTCGGCAATGGCGGCGCAAAAATTACTAGCACAAAATTGACTGACCTGGAGGGGCAGCAGCTTTCATGGATAGTTGGTGGAGAACAGGTTCGCTTTGTAATTGAAGCAGAGGTACTGGTAAATTGCCGCAATATTGTTATTGGAATGAATGTCAAGGATAAGCTCGGCCAAGTTTTGTTTGGACAAAATACTTATCTGGATCACTGTTTAAATCCGGTTAAAGCCAAACCCGACGAAACGGTAGAGGCGGCATTCACATTTCGTATACCGATATTGCCCCGTGGATCGTATACGGTAGACGTGGCAATTGCCGACGGCATCCCGCCGGATGTTGTTCAGCTACAATGGCTTCATGACGCCTTCAGCCTGGAATCGCACGCCTCCAGCAGTGTAAATGGATTAATTGGATTAATCTTTGATTCCATCGAACTGTGTAACAAACACGCAAAGATTGATTTATGAGTATTCAGGAATTAGAAATGCCCGGTAAAAAACCCGCTATTTTCATTCATATCCAGAAAACGGCGGGTACCTCAATGGTTGACATAGCCAAGTTACATTATCAACAAGAAAACATCATTAGCCACGGTGACTATTTGAAAGGAGTTTATCATTCTCCGTTCAAAAAAGACTTCTGGATCAATGAACAGGTTATCAGTGATTTTCGCAGCATACCCTTTCTATCCGGTCATTTTGGTTATGATTTTGCCAAACTGTTTATGCATGGAAGATACACGTTCACATTCTTGCGCGACCCGATCGATAGAGTTCTATCTTTTTATTATTTCTGCAAAAATCGGGATCCGAATGAATTTGAAACATACCGGTTGTGTCAGCAATTTTCACTGGATGAATTCCTAAAAATGGGCCTGGAGCAACCAGAAATCAAATTTTTTATATGGAATAACCAGGTTTGGCAGCTTGCTTGCGGTTTTGGCAATCTCGAAAATCGCGACCTATCGTCATTCGAGTCCACAGAGCTTCTTGATCTGGCAATCAAGCATCTTGAAAATTTTTCTTATATCGGTTTGACAGAAACCTTTGAGCAAGATCGCGACAGGATACTTACGGATCTGGGAATCGCTCTGCCTGAGGAAAAAATTATTTCAAATGCCACGCCAACACGTCCTACATCGAAAGACTTGTCGCAATCAACATTAAAATTACTGGAGCAACTGACCTATCTTGATCAGATTCTTTACCGGAGTGTGTGGTCCCAACGAAATTCAGAAATCAAGGCGATAGGGTCATGACTAACCGGTCTGGTATCCCTCAGCCAATAAACGACGTGCTTCCGTACGAGCAATCAGACAGCTCGAGGCAAGCCGTGGACGAGTTGCAACGCATACGGCGTATATATCTCGAATTGATGCAATCTTCGTTGACTGGCAATATTTATCGAGACGAGTCGCGAGCACCATTCGGATCAAACACATTTAACCCGCAGTTGCGCGAGCATGGTTTGGACTGGCCCTCGCATGCACAAACGATGATTGGTATAAAACGGCTGGCCAACTTGCGAGCACTGACGGAGTCCGTGATTACCGACAACGTTCCGGGCGACCTCATAGAAACAGGTGTATGGCGAGGCGGCGCATGTATCCTGATGCGGGCGGTTCTTTGGGCGCATAACATCTCGGATCGATATGTCTGGGTTGCCGATTCCTTTGAAGGCCTTCCTCCTGCCAACGAATCACGGTACCCGGCGGACACCGGTTCCAGCTTTCATAAATACGAGGAACTCGTGGTACCCATCGAGCAAGTCCAGGAGAATTTTCGAGCTTATGGTTTACTGGACGAGCAGGTAAAATTCCTCAAAGGCTGGTTCAAAGATACCTTGCCTTATGCACCCATTGGGCAACTGGCATTGATCCGGCTGGATGGCGATATGTACGAGTCAACGATGGACGCGCTTACCAATCTGTATCCGAAGCTGTCGCCTCACGGATATGTAATTGTCGATGACTATCATGTTGTGCCAGCGTGTAGGAAAGCAGTAGAGGATTATTGTAGTGACAACGAACTGTGTCCGGAGATTGTAGAAATTGACGGAGTGGGTGTCTATTGGCGAAAACCATCCATGATCAGCAATGAATACCCAAAATTTAATCCGTTAAATCAACCGGTACTATCCACTGATCTTCAAATTGCCCGCCTAAATAAGGCAGTGGCAGAATTAAGCCAAAGCATAATTAAACAGCTTGAGCGGGTTTTGGTAAGGTACGAGCAAACCATCTCGGAAAGAGAGAAGCAGATTAAGCAGCTTAACCAGTCGGTGGCAAAACGTGATGAGCATATTGCTGAAATCAATGAGGAGATAGCCACACTTCTGTCCTCTACTAGTTGGCGGATAACGAAACCAATACGGGTGGCTAAGAATATTATCGATACATTAGGCCCAACCAAACCCATTGTAAGGCGATAATCGTTTGATAGGGATGCAATTCAGCCCGTTCGAGAGGGTGGGATTTAGCATTTACTCGAGGTGAGCGAACAACACGTTGTCGATCATCGGTCAGATTAAGCACGTTAATCTAGAATCAAGAAACCTATTTATCCCCATTTCTGTTTATAGACGAAGGTCTACAGAATTTTCAGCTGCCTACAACTTTGTCTGCATTGGTACGAGACATTAGAGGAACTTCGCGCTGATGCGTGTATCTGCAAGGATAGCCGAAGGAATTCACCCTTATTGTCAATCCATGTCATGCACATTCGTTAAATATCAAGTTTTTATCCTAACAGTTCAAATTTTATAGCACAAGTATGAACCCTGAAAACAGGCATATTTACGAGTATGAGGTAGATCTAACGGAACAAACCGCAGCAGTTCATGTGATGCATCTTGTTGGCCAATCAAAACGTGTACTGGAAATTGGTTGCGGGCCTGGCTCTATTACAAAAATTCTAACCGAGCAGACACAATGCAGGGTGACAGGCCTTGAACTTGATTCAGAAGCAATCAAAAAAGTAAGGCCTTACTGCGAATCGGTTATTCAGGCCGATCTGAACTCTGCTGATTGGCCGTGCTTGCTTGATGGCGTAGAACCATTCGATGTTGTAGTCGCTGCCGACGTGTTGGAGCACTTATATGACCCCTGGGTTACCCTAAAACGAATGGCTTCTTTTATCAACCAAAATGGGTATCTTGTAGTTTCACTACCCCATGCTGGGCATGCAGCCATGGTTTCATGCCTGATTAATAGTGACTTCGAATATCGCGACTGGGGTTTGCTGGATCGTACTCATATTCGTTTTTTTGGCTTTAAGAACATTGAAAAATTGTTTGCACAGGCAGATCTGAAAATTATCGATGCTCGCTACGTCATCAAATTCCCAGATGAAACCGAACTCGCTTCAAGCTGGTCTGGAATTTCCTCTCCGATGCGAGATTTGATTATGAATACTCCCCACTCCCGGGTATATCAGGTCGTTGTTAAAGCAGTGCCGTTAGATCATCCGGCTAGGGAGATTTCACTCATGGCACCTGAAACCCAATCCACAACGCCGCCGTCAGAAAATCACATAAGCCCACGCTTGATTGCCTTTTATCTTCCACAATTTCATCCCACACCTGAAAACGATCTCTGGTGGGGTAAAGGCTTCACGGAATGGACTAATGTGACAAAGGCTGAGCCTCTGTTTGAAGGTCATCTCCAGCCACATTTGCCTACAGACTTTGGGTTTTATGATCTGCGCCTCCGCCAAACGCGACGCGAACAGATCAAGGTTGCCAGACAATATGGTATAGATGGATTCTGCTACCACTACTACTGGTTCTCGGGTAAAAGGATTCTAAGCCTGCCGTTGGATGATATGCTGGCTGATCCTGAAAGCGATATGCCATTTTGCCTGTGCTGGGCAAACGAAAACTGGACCCGCCGCTGGGATGGAGCTGATCAGGAAATTCTGATTGCCCAGCAGTACCTACCCGATGACGACTTGAATTTCATCAAATCACTAGTACCGTTTTTTCAGGATAAACGCTATATCCGCGTGGACGGAAAACCATACTTCATTGTATATCGACCTCAACAGTTACCTGATCCGGTCAAAACAGCCGCGGTCTGGCGAGAGTACTGCCGTTCCATAGGTTTAGGTGAGATACATATATGTGCAGCGTTAACTCACGGCAACGAGGACTACGCTCAGTTCGCGTTTGATAGTGGCGTCGAGTTCCCACCACACAATCTCAAAATAGCTAATATTAATGATCAAGTGGAATTTCATGGAAAGTTTATAGGCAGCCTCATACAGTTTGCGTCAATCGCTCAATCTCATCTTGATAGAGTGTATGACAATGCTCGTGTTTTCAAGACGGTATTTCCATCATGGGATAACACGGTACGAATAAAGGAACGCGCACTAATAGTGTTGAATGGTACCCCAGAAAATTACGAACATTGGCTTGCGTCCACTATTGACCAGGTGAAGCAGACGGGCAACGCCGATGAGCTTGTGTTTATCAACGCCTGGAATGAGTGGGCTGAAGGATGCCACCTGGAACCGGATCGCTGGTTCGGACATCAATTTCTCCAAGCGACTTTAAATGCAAAAACAGGCGTACGCAGATTTTCCACATTCCCCCACTTCAGTGTCCCCCATCACAGCAGGATAACAAGCATTACGATTGACGCCCATTTAACCTTCTGGGAAGCGATATCATCTACAGTCAAATACTATATACCGCTAAAAGTAAGGGGTTTGAAGATTGCTGTGAATCAAAGGCGATGGCTTCGCTTTCTATTGCTCCCCTTCGTCAGAACCGCACGTACTTTAGGTGTACGAATATAATTTCTCCTTCCATCATGAGGTATGCAACCATTGTTAATTTGACGATGGTATCTTGGCTCGGAAAAGCGCAAGGTGTAGCCTCGGTAAAAATGGTTAGTTAGGGATCTGGCTAATCGAAGAGGTAGCTCTTTTCATTCATTGCTATGTGATGCGGCTTCCATCATTGAAAAACGGAAGGAGTGCTCAATTGGACTTTGTTGGCTACCAGATAAGCTATCAGGTTATTTTTTTGACCTTATACCCCAAAATATAATCATCAGTCCACTGGAACAGTTCCTATAGATACTGAGTAGTTGCTGAAGAGTAATATCCAATTCTGCCTACTCTTTTTCCGTTTGCTGTCATGGAGCATCGCTTCAGTTTTTTGATAATTCAGATAGCAAACCATTTTCGCGGTGTGAACTCATCAAATCCACTTCGGCTTTAGCAAGCTTTTCCCTGACTGATGCCAACTTAAATGGTACGTTGAGCTTTATACATATACGACATTACCCCTCTTCAATATAGATATGCGACATCTTCAATATAGATATGCAGCACAAAGATTAGTGAAAAACTATATATTCCATTATTCGATTCGCCAGCAAATCCGTAATATCTACCTTTTCGCTCGGGGCATATCAATCAAAATTGTATATCCCATATCGCCGAAGCTGCACGAACTGATCTTCGTTAAACTGGCCCCATTTTTAAAAAGGAAACTTTTACAGTCTCTTTTATTCAGTTCCGATTTATTCAGTTCCGATTCGAAGGAACTTTATCAAAACAATCATGAGCCGGCTGCAGATTTCCAACCCAAAGTATCTGTCATTGTACCGAGCTATAACCATGCTGACTTCCTTCGGCAACGGCTGAGTTCCATTTATCAGCAAAAATATTCAAATATCGAAGTCATTCTGTTGGATGATGCTTCCACCGATGAAAGCCCAGAGATTCTCGAAGAATATCGATCGCGTTATCCGCAAATAACAAAGTACACCTTCAATGAGAAAAATTCTGGTAGTGCGTTTAAGCAGTGGCAGCGAGGATTTGAGATGGCGACAGGCGACCTTGTATGGGTAGCCGAGAGCGACGATTACTGTTCTGAAAATTTTCTGGAAGAGCTCATCAAATGCTTTGTGAACCAGGCAGTGATGCTTGCATATTGCCGAAGCGTATTCGTGGAAAGGACATCTGCCAAACAGGTATGGAGCCTGGAGGAGTATTTAACAGAAGTCGACGCTAACTTATGGCATAAGCCCTTTGTAATGTCAGCCCACCATTTGGTCAACAAGGCGTGGGCGATAAAGAATATTGTGCCGAACGCCAGCAGCGCCGTTTTTCGCCATCCAGGAAAACTTGAATTGCTGGACGACAACATTTGGAAGCAGATGAGGATATGCGGGGACTGGATATTTTATTTGCATCTTGTACGAGGGGGTCTGGTTGCCTACACACCGAAAGCTACAAATTACTACCGCCTCCATGAAAACAACACCTCACGAAATACGTATAGCAGTAACATCTATTATCATGAGCATGAGCTGGTCGCAAAAGAGCTTCTAAGTTTGTACCGCGTGGATAAAGATGTGTTTGAACGCCAACAGCAGGTTTTGCAGTCCCAGTGGCGTACCTTTCGTACGGATTATTCAGAAGTCTCGTTTGGAAACTGCTATAGCTTTGAGCGCATCCAACGTGTGGCTGCATCGCGGAAGCCAAATGTGCTTATGGCCTCATTTGCACTGACAGCAGGAGGTGGAGAGGCCTTCCCCATCAAGCTAGCCAATATGCTGAAAGCAACAGGGTATGGAGTAACCTTTCTTAACTGCGGAAGGGCTCCGACTGAAGCAGGTATGCGCGGAATGTTGCGCAAAGATATCCCCCTTTTGGAAGTGGACAGTCTCGAGAAGTTTGGAACAGTATTTGAGGATATGGGTATCGAAATTATCCACTCGCATCACGGCTGGGTAGATGCGAATATCTGCCATTTCCTGAAACCTGATTCCAATGCCAAGCTGATTGTCACTACGCACGGCATGTATGAGACTGTCCCTCCAGCCGATTTGGCACAAGTTTTACCTCTCTTGAAAAAGAGGGTCAGTAAATTTGTCTACCTTTCGAATAAAAACCTTGCGCCATTCATTTCCCATGGCTTTGATACAGACGCTTTTGTCCGCATCGATAATGCCGTGGACATTAGCCCGATAATGCCTGTACCTCGATCAGAGCTTGGCGTTCCGGAAGAGGCCTTTTTGATTTGTGTGGTGAGTAGAGCAATTCCGGAGAAGGGTTGGCAAGAGGGTATCGAAGCTGTGAAATTAGCGAGGAAAATCAGTGAAAAGGACATTCATTTACTCCTGATCGGTGCAGGACCGGAATATGATCGACTAAGGCCAATTGTCAAAGACAGCTTCATTCACTTCCTGGGGTTTCGTCCAAATACGCGGGATTATTTTGCAACATCTGATCTCGGTTTTCTTCCCTCACGCTTTACCGGGGAAAGTTTTCCCCTCGTACTGATCGAATGCCTCCACTCCAACCGTCCCATGCTGGCGAGTAATGTTGGAGAAATTAAAAACATGCTGGCCACCGGGAAGGGAGTCGCTGGGTCAGTATTTAATCTTGAAGATCAGAATATCCCGGTTGCCGCCGTTGCTGAAACGATTGCCGCCTATGCGGAGAAAACCGATTTCTACCTTAGTCACCTCCAGTGTGTTCCAGAAGCAGCACGAAAGTTCGACCCGGCAATTATGTTAAGACACTATGAAAAGGTTTACCTTGAGGTGTTCGATGGAACTTCTGGCTCTGAAGGAAATACGGCAGAAGTTGAAAAACGGGATCCGCTATTAGAAATCAGTACTTAATCTGGTTATTGGGAAGACGTGAAAAACCGTAAGCATTAAACAGACGAGAATGAGAATTTACCCAATTGCCGATAGAAACTTTAACCGTTTAGAGAGCTTCACTTCCAGATATGGTTTCGTTGGAATATGTTCAGTTTGTGGTCACCCGAGCTATTTTGGTAAATTTCGGAACAATCATAGGGAATTGGGTTACTGCATATTATGTAAAGCAAGTAATAGAAAGAGGCAGTTAGGTTTTGTACTGCGAAAGGTTCTTAACTTCGGAGATTTCGGCAAAATAACATCCGACAAGCAGATTTTGAATACCGAGGCGTCGGGCGGATTGCATGAGTGCCTTAAGCACAATGTCAACTATGTCTCATGTGAGTATTTTGGCAGGAAATATAAGTCTGGAGATATTGTCGATGGGGTACTAAACGTAGACCTCACGCATTCTCACTTTGAGGAAAATACTTTTGATGTCGTAATGACAAGTGACGTTTTCGAGCATATTCCAGATCCTTATAAGGCATTTAAAGAGATTTACAGGATATTAAAGCCTGGAGGAGTCCACATTTTTACCGTCCCTTTTTATCAAACCGACTATTTGGATGAGAAAAGAGCAGAAATAATTGATGGTGAAGTTATTCATCATATGGAACCCATTTATCACCTGGATCCGTTAAATCCTAACGACATACTCGTATACAATATTTTTTCCTTGGAAATGCTGCTGAAATTAGCTCAGTTCGGATTCCGCACTACAATGCATAAACTCTACGACATCCGCTACGGGATATTCGGTAATAATGGACTCGTTTTCGAGAGCAAGAAATTTAAGGCATGATTTCCTTCTATTCAGAATGATTATTAATGAATGATTGGAAATCTGTCAGGCTCATCTATTCCATCTGGTTCAACAGGCTGTTGCGCCAAATATACAGGAATCTACCGCTACCTTGGTATTTCAAGCATCGGCTCAAGGACATATATCTGGGCCGGCCCGGTGCATGGAAGGTCTCTACCAAGAATGTTTCCCAGTTTGACCGTAATCCTGATGCCCTGCCTTCTGTAGTCGCGAGCACGTACCAGTATGATTCGGCGCAGCGTTGGATATTGGTAGTGGGTTCGTCAGTGCTTTCGACCGATGAGGATAACGACGCTCATCCCATGCCGGCGATCCTTCATCTGCTGCGAGAGATGGGGTTCCATATCACCTTTATTCCGGATTCAAGTGAGCTGCTTCGCGAGGAAGCACTTGAAAAACAAGGTATTCACCTTCTCCACGGACTCGATGCGGTCCCTCTCCATCTGAGGGCTGAAGGGGGGAAATATCATCATGTGCTGTTATATGGGACGGTGACAGCGTTCCAGCACTTACCTTACGTGCGGGCATACGCTCCCTATTCAAGGGTCATCTATTGGATAGCCAACCCGCAACCCACTATTCGTCCCGATCCCGTTTTTCCCGATGCCAGCACCGAACTTCATCGATTCGAACTTTTCAACACCGCCTGCGCAGATCTCGTACTCGTAGCAGCCGATAATAAGGAAAAAGATAATCTTTTTGTGGTGCAACCTGAAACAAAAATCGCCTTGGTGCCAGGTTTCCCAACTCTTCACTCTGATGACAGAACCAGGAAGCAATGGGCCAATATCTTTTCAGCACCCGGCACGTCGCTCCTTGATTGGAGTGTTGGAAACAACGAAGCCAAACTTCCAGTTTTTCCGGGAGATGGAGAGCACAATTCCACCGCTTCTGGAAGTGCAATATGAACAGTTCGGGAGAGATGCCCCCGCAGATGTTACGGGTACTCATAGCCGGAATATATCTTGCCGACAAGGAAAATTTTGCTGTTGACATCAGCCGGGAATTTGCTGACAGCAAGGACTGGACAGTCGAGCAGCAATGGGTCTCATTGGGAAAAAACCTGCCAAAACCGGATATGGCATCTCTCACCGTACAAAGACTCGAGATGCCTGCACCCAAATTCCTGTTGCTGAATCGGCTATTGAAGACAGTCAATCTGTACGATTTCGAATACATCATTATCAGTGATGACGACATCGTTCTACCGCCGGGTTTCCTCGATTCCTATCTTGCGCGGGTGTCGCACTATAATTTCGCGATTGCGCAACCCGCAAGAACTCATGACAGCTATATCGATCATCCATTTGTGGAGCAACTCGATGGAATCGATGCCCGTTGGACTCGTTTTGTCGAGATCGGGCCTTTATTCTCCTTACATCGCAGCGCCTTTGACTACATTCTGCCTTTTGATGAGGCAAGTCCCATGGGCTGGGGGAATGATTTTGTATGGCCGGTTTTGGCTGAGAAACACGGTCTTAAAATGGGAATCGTCGATGCCGTGCCGGTTGCCCACAGCTTGCGCAAACCGGTGGCGTATTACGATCATGCATCGGCTGCAAAGACCATGAACGATTATCTCTCAATGAGACCGCATCTCCCCAAAAAAGATGCGTTCTTCATACTCGAATCCTATGCCTGACCGCTCCCTTTCCACAGAACATAATGCGGCAGTACCGTTACTGAGCGTAGTAATCTGTACCTACAACCGCGCACCGCTATTGACTCAGGTGCTGGAGAGCCTGTGCGAACAAACTCTGCCAGCCGATAAATTCGAAGTCGTGATAATAAACGATGGATCAGCGGACAATACCGAAGCTATTGCGGCAGCTTTTGCAGGAAAGCTCCCCCTGCGCTACCTCTATCAGCGCAATGCCGGATTGGCCAGTGCAAAGAATCACGGCCTTTTTGCCAGCCAGGGTGATCTAGTGTTTTTCCTGGATGACGACGACATTGCCGCCGAGACTCTCCTGGAAGAGCATGTCAAAACGCACCTGAAATTTCCGGCTCAACATTACGCAGTACTGGGCTACACCGCTCTTGACCCGGAGATCAGCCAGAATCCGCTCATGTATTTCGTCACCGAAGTAGGTTGTTTTTTATTCTCCTACCCCTCCCTAAAGGATGGAGATATTCTCGATTACTCTTATTTCTGGGGTGGGCGTTCCTCCTGCAAGCGCTCCTTCTTGCTGGAGCATGGCGTATTCAATCCCGTTTTCCGCTTTGGCGCAGAGGATATCGAACTAGGCTATCGGCTCTCGAAGCATGGGTTGCGGTAATCTATAACAGGAATGCTGTCTCCATAATGGTCAGGAAGATGGACTTCGACGCCTTCTGCCATCGGCTGGAACGCCAGGGGTCCTCCAATTACGTCATGAGCAGGCTTCATCCTGAACCGGAAATTCAGCGATGGGCAGAAATTGTCGATCTGGATAAAAACTGGAGGATGATAAATGGGCACTATGATGCTATCGTCAAATCAGCCCGTCATCTCGATTCGATTGCCAACCTGAAACTGGCTTCGGGCTTCGATTTCGATGATGAAACCCGCTATCTCACCTATCGCGCATATTGGGCAGCTTTCAAGGTGTGCAAGCTGAAAGGAATTGTGAAAAAGAGAAGCTTGCGTGATGAATAGCGCGGGAGGCATCGAGACGCGCAGGAAGCCGTACGAGACATTCCTTTACAATTTCTGAAAATACTTTTAGTGCCACTGTATCCACAGAGTAAGCAAAATTTTGCGCGTACTAGGCAGGAAAATTCGAAAATTAGCGGATAGCTGCACTCGTATCGCTGCGACGGCAGAATACTTCCGACAGCATCCCGAAGTTCTCAAAGGATATTTCTCATTTGTACGAAAATGGGGCTTGTTAAACGCCTTATCGCGCTTTAACAAGAGCCTCAGACGAGGTGGAGCTCGGCGTATACTTGCACCACAGGTTGGAATCAAGTCGCTAATGCGGTTACGATCCAACTGCGATGACCCCGTCATCATTTTGGCTACGTCTTGCCACCTCAGCGCAGCAAATCGCATCGCAAATGCATTATCCCGCGCTGGAATTGCTTCGAGGATCGCCCAAGGACCATCCATAGAGAGGTATGAGGAGCGCACCCATTTTGTCATCAACGCTCCAGCGTTTGTGCATCTTCCCACTTTTTATATTGCCGTTCAGGTGGAGGATTCAAGCAGCGCCGACCTGTTTACTGAAGCCTATCTGCAAGTCCTGCAAAACGCGTCTGCTGTTCTCGACTGCTCTACCGCGAACATTGCCTTGCTCACGCGCAAGGGCCTCGATCCACGCCGGATTTTCTATCTTCCCCTGGATAGCTGCCCGGACAACACTGATTACTTCTTCTACCGGCTCCTGTTGGCAACGGACGATATTTCATTCGAGGAATTTTGGCATCTGGCAGGCCACAAAGCCGAACTGCCAAGCGACATCGTCTGTCTTAGCCTGCCCGAATATGTCGAGCGGGCCGAGGGATTCACCAGGGATAACAGATTCGGTTTTTCCGCTTTCCCGGGTTTGCGCCATACGCAAAGCTGGATCGGCTGTGCGATGAGCTACAAGTACCTCATCATGCTCGCGCGCCAGCAAGGTCTGCGACAGATAACAATCTGTGAAGACGATGTCGAGTTTCCATCCGATTTCGAGATGCGGTGGCGAAACATCCAAGAATGTCTGAATGATTCTGACATTACCTGGGATATATTCGCAGGCTTGATAGCCGATCTGGATAAGGATGTTAACGTGCTCGGCTTATACAAATTCCGGGATCAGCAGTTCGCAGTCATCAATAAATTGATGAGCATGGTTTTCAATGTTTACAGTGAACGCGTCTACGATACGATTGCTCAATGGGATGAAAATAACCACGACGTGACAACGAACACGATAGATCGCTACCTTAAAAGGCAAGGGGCACTCAACATACTGACGGTCGACCCGTTTCTGGTCGGACACAAGGAGTCCGAGCACTCTACCATCTGGGGCGTTGAAAATACCCACTACACTGATCTCATCAAAGCCAGTAATCAGTTATTAAAGGAAAAGATTCTCACCTACAAGAAAATTGCCGGCGTCTCAAACTCACGCACGAGTGCCAGAACCTCTCCATATGACGCCAATACCACGCATCAACACCGGGACCAGGAGTTGTAGATGGGCAAATCCAGCATTGCCGAAAACAGACCTGGAGCGAATACGACCCGTCATCAATCCGCACTGTCCTTGACTATTGCCCTTTAGCCCGCCACAATCTGACCAGATAATCTGGTCAATCCGAGGAATCAATGCGTTCAAACCAATGGCGGCTTCAGGATGCAAAAACTCAATTTAGCCAGTTAGTGGATGCGGCTTTGCGAGGCGAGCCGCAGCACATTACCCGTAGCGGCAAGCCGGCAGTAGTTGTTCTCTCCGAGGAGGCGTTCGAATCTTTGCAACGCAGCGCGCATGTGGCAGCGCCCGGCTTTGTCGCTCACCTGCTGGCGATACCCCGGCAGAAGGAAGAAGACGAAGCCGATAGCGACCGTGCTTCTCCGGCGCTGCGTGACGTCGATTTCTCATGATTCTCCTGGATACGGTTGTTCTTTCAGAACTCCGCAAACATGACACATCTCCTCAGGTTATCCGCTGGCTCACAGGTTATCGGGACAGTGACTTGTTTCTAAGTGTCGTAAGTATTGGCGAAATCGAACGCGGCATCGAAAGGAAACGAATCAGCGATCCCACATTCGCCGCATTACTCATGCGGTGGATTGAAGATTTATTGCGCCTCTACGGCGACCGCATATTACCGGTTACATCGGCTATAGCCCGGCGCTGGGGGAACCTTTCAGCCCGGTTGGGAAATGATAGTGCTGATTTGTTGATTGCTGCGACAGCGCTGACTCATGGTCTGAAGGTTGCTACCAGGAATGTTCAACATTTTGTCCCGGCGGGTGTGGATGTGATTAACCCATTTGAAGCTTGATTCAAAGACACTGGTGGACAGGTGCGCTGCCAGCAGCAAGTCCTTACTTAATTTTATTGTTTGTAGGGCCAGTATTTTTAGTTTGCGTTATAGTGTCTATTATGGCTATTATGACTATAATAGCTTTTTTAGAAGGACTTTGCGATGAAAGCCATTGCTGCTAAAGACGCAAAAAATAACTTTGGGAAAATGCTAGATACCGTGCAACGGGAAGCGCTTACCATTGAAAAACACGGGCGGGCGGTTGCCGTGGTTATGTCAGTGCAGGAATACCAGCAGATGAAACTCGAAAGGTTACGGGCGAAATTGGTCATAGGTGAGGGACAACTAGACAGGGGAGAAGGAGTGGACGGCGAAGGATTTTTTGCTGAACTGTTAAATGAAGCATGAAACGTTACATCCTCTCACCAGAAGCAAAAATGGATATTGCTAACATACGTAAATACACAACCCGGCAATGGGGGAAAGCGCAGACGGACAAATACACATTGCAGCTTCGGGAACGGATGCGATGGCTTGCAGACAATCCAATGCTGGGACGAGCAAGAGATGAAGTAAAGGAAGGCTACCGCAGTTTCAATGAAGGCAGCCACATAATATTTTATCGCGTGGCTGGAAGCGCAATCGAGATTATTGGTATTCCGCACCAGAACATGGACATTGAACTGAATTTAAGTGGTGTAAATCTTCTTTCCCCAAATGTTGCGGATTATGAACTCGAAGATGACTGAAAATGAAGCACTTAATTCAAATCTGGTATTAATATCATGCTCGTGCAGCAAGGCCGCTGAGCATCGACAGTGGAACAGTTTGACGAAAATTTTACCGATGTATAAGCTTATATTTATACATCTATCTTAGCAGTACCATCTATCTTAGCAGTACCAATTGGCCGAAGCGATTCTCGATATTAAGCAGTGGGGCAATAGCCTCGGCGTGCGCCTGCCAGCGGCAGTGGCGCGTGAAGCACATTTACATATCGACCAGCGGGTACGAGTTTTTGTTGAAGATGGGCGGTGGCTTATTAAAGGTCTTAAAAGGAAAAGGGATTTTACGCGGAAGAGCTGCCAGGCGAGATGGATGATAATTCGAATCCCCTTTGCGTCTCGGTTGTAATCGTTAACTACAATGCCGGCCAAATCCTGGTGGACTGTGTTGAATCGGCACTGCCACAGGTGACTGAAGTGCTGGTAGTGGACAACGCCTCCTCGGATCGAAGTCTGGAGCTCTGCGCGGAACGCTTTCTAAACAAACCTAAACTCAGGATCATCCGCAACGCAGCCAATCTCGGTTTTGCCGCGGCTTGCAACATCGCGGCCAAAGCTGCTTGCGAGCCTCATGTTCTGTTTCTCAATCCTGATTGCATCCTGAGTAAAAATTCGTTGCCACGCCTGCTCTATGTATTGGAAATGACCCCCCAGGCCGGCATGGCGGGTGGGCTTTTAACCAATCAGGATGGGACCGAGCAGGCAGGAGGACGCCGTGCAGTGCCGACACCGTGGCGTTCCCTCGTGCGCGCTTTTGGTTTGTATCGCTTCGAGCGTTACTGGCCCCGGCTGTTTTTTGATTTTCACCTGCATAAGCAGCCTTTACCGGCGGGACCGCTAGAAGTGGAAGCTATTTCCGGCGCACTCATGCTGGTGCGGCAGGAGGCAATCCGGGATGTTGGCCCATGGGATGAGGGTTATTTTCTTCACTGCGAGGACCTTGACTGGTGCATGCGTTTCCGGAAAAAAGGCTGGAAAATACTTTTCGTGCCTGATGCGCCGGTAGTGCACCATAAGGGAACATGCAGCAGATCCCGACCGATATTCGTGGAATGGCACAAGCACAGGGGAATGATGCGCTTCTATCGCAAGTTCTTCCGGCAGGAATACCCTGGCGCTCTGATGTGGCTGGTAGCAGCGGGAATATGGTTGCGTTTCGGGACGATAGCCACAGTTCATTGCGTGCAGCATATGGGGAGACGGACGCAATCGAGGTGAAACCAGCAGCCTGTTTCCGGGACCTTTTCTGATCTCCGGTTCCGATCTTGCAGAATCCCGTGCATTGCTTCCCGCGCTAACAAATCAAATGGCTGATCCGGGCTCCAACCATAAAATCATGGTCACAGGCGCTACCAGTATTATCGGAGAATTTCTGCTGCCGAGTCTGCTGGGCGCCGGCTATGAGGTTCATGCGATCAGTCGTCGATCGGCGGAAGCAGTGCCTTCCAATGGAAAATTGATCTGGCATCAGGCAGACATGAGCCAGATAGAACAGATACCTGATGTAAACGCGCAAATTCTCATTCATCTCGCCCCGCTCTGGCTCCTTCCACCGCTGCTGCCGGTACTGAACACGCTTCAACTGAAACGCGTGATCGGCTTCGGTTCCACCAGCGTGTTCAGTAAAGCGCACTCCGCCAACCCGGCAGAAAGAAAGGTGGCAACCCGGCTGGCGGAAGCGGAAGAGGCTGTGCGCCGCTTTTGCAGCGCGTCCAGAATGGATTGGACAATATTTCGTCCAACACTGGTTTATGATTGTGTTCGCGACAAGAATATTACGAGAATTGCAGGCTTTATCCGGCGTTACGGCTTTTTTCCATTGATCGGACAAGCCACCGGGCTGCGGCAACCGATCCATGCCGCCGATCTCGCGCAGGCGTGCGTGACCGCGCTCTTCCACCCTCTGACCTTCAATAAGGCCTACAACCTGAGCGGTGGCGAGACTTTAAGCTATCGCCAGATGGTGGAGAAAATTTTCAGTTCACTCGGCAAGCCTGCACATTTCCTGATCGCCCCCTTGTGGCTCTATCGGGTGGCGATACGTTCAGCCATGCTGCTCCCCGGCAAGCAAGAGATCACAACCGAAATGGCAACACGAATGAATGTCGACCTCTGTTTTGACCATACGGAAGCGGCCGGCGATTTCGGTTTCGTGCCAAGAGCGTTCTCGCCTGAATGGGGCAGCGGGCAGGAAAAGTGATGGCAGCTCTCGGAAAAATAGGAAAAATAGATATTCCCGATCACGAGATCGAAATAAAAGCAATTCGCGCGCAAGGCGCAGGCGGGCAGAATGTAAACAAGGTATCGAGCGCCGTTCACCTGCGCTTCGACATTACCGCTTCATCGCTATCCGATATTCATAAGGAGCGCTTGCTGAAGCTGAGCGACCAGCGCATCACCCGTGAAGGCGTGATCATTATCAAGGCCCAGCAGTATCGCAGCCAGGAGAAAAACCGCGAGGAAGCCTTAAGACGGCTGCACGAACTTGTCGACAGCATCGCCGAGTTGCCGCGAAAACGCAAGCCGACCAGACCGACACCGAGCTCCCAGAAAAAGCGGCTGGATAGCAAGACACACAAAGGCCAGATCAAGATCATGAGAAAGAAATGGGTGTCGGAGCCGATGTCGTGATGGTATCCGAAGCTTCTTCTCGGCACGTTTCAATGCGTGGAGGCGAGTTCGTTTCCGCCTTTGCCGGAGTCAAGTGGAGGGCTTTGTGAGTTTACAAGATGCGAACCTGGTACTCCCGGATGCACCTCCGTTTCGGGAATAGCTACCGATATTATCGTGGGAAAAATAACCGAAAAAGCTGTCCCGGCATTCTGTTCGCTGGAAATCCTGATCTGTAGTTTGTTGTTTTCAGCCACAGTCTTGACGATCGATAAGCCTATTCCGCTCGAAGTCCTGTTATGCAGTGCCGCGCGCGGAGTGTAAAAATATTCATCGAAAATATGCGGCAGGTCTTTTTCGCCGATTCCTATCCCATGATCGGTAACGGTTACGATACCGTATGAACCTGCGCCTTCAACGGCAGCTACAATTTCTACCGTTGTGTTGTCATATGAATAAGCGATAGCGTTTGAAATGACATTCTCAAGCAGTATTTCAAGCTGATTGGGAATACCTTCAACGGCGAAGTCCTGGAGCGATACCTTTACGTCGATATGGCGGGAACTGGCGATCGGCCCTAATTTATCGATGCATTTACGGATCACTGTTTCAATGCTGATCTGCTCTCTTGCATTGTTGTCACGCGCGGCGGCTTTCAACCGTTCCAGCTTGAGAACATCCAGAATGAGGGCGGCCATGCCGGAAGCGCGATGATCGATCTTCGATATCACTTCTCTTATTTCGGGCGATACCTCGCCGCAATATTCTCCCTTTACAAGGTTTATCTTGCTGCGGATAGCATCGAGCGGGGCCTTGAGCTGATGTGTCATCAGCACCGCATAACGGTCTTTCTCCACTTGCGCACGCCTGATTTCTTCGTAGGCATCGACAAGATTGTGCTCATGAATGCGCACTACAATCGCCAGCCTTGAGACGACATACCAGACAATGATAAAGAGCACATCGACCGTAAACATCCACAGGAAAATATTGATCTTGAGCGGACTCAGAACGGATATGCCAGGATCGGTTGTCAGCGCTTGCGACGCCATAAAAATAAGCGGATGTTCATCCAGCAAAATGGTGGCATACATGACGCATACCAGAACGGTCACCACCAGGCTTTCCAGGGTCGAGAAAAAGATGCACGCCAGCGCTATATGCAGCACGTAAAAGAAGGGAGCCGGAGTCGCGATGCTGCCGATAAAATGCACGACCACCGACAGGCACAGAAGATCGACAATGATCTGGGCCCAGATATTTATAGCGGGCGAGTTATATTTTGTGTGCCGCTGAAAATCCAGAGTTTGAATATAAATGACGTTTGCAATGAATAATACCAACGTTACCGCAAGCGGCCACCCTTGCTGGTGGGTAATGCCGATTTTCGTAAGCTCGTCCGAGGCAATGAGCGCGAGCACTTGAAAAAGCAGAAGAACCCCGATAACGCCCCACCGGAAGATAATAAACCATCGGGCATTATTGATTAATACTTCATCGCTGAGCTTGGCGCCGTTTGTCCCCACTCCGGGAAGCGCGAAGCGATTTTTGTCGGACGGATTCCAGGAAAACTTGACAACCGCCATGGTTAAAGTCTCCGGGAAAATTCTGCTTCAGGATTCGTTATTCTCCAGCCGGCTATGAATGATCGATAAAAAACTGATCGGCTCGACCGGTTTTTCCATGATCAGAATCCATTCATCAGAGAGGCCAGTGAAATAAGGGCGAATTTCCTCGCCGAGCGAAGTCATGAATATCAGGTGAAGCTCGGGGAAACGTTTGTGTATTTCCACATAGGCTTCCAGACCTATATCCATTGTTTCAACCATCACGTCGAGAATTGCCAGATCGGGGGGATTGGTTGAATTCCATAGCGACACCATGAAATCATTCATGGTCTGATAGCTTTCGACTGCATATTCGTTTGCTTCCAGAATACGCCTGACAGTATCCCGAATATCCGGATCATCATCGATATGCGCGATCCGTTGCGCCACTGTGCTTCCTTGATCTGATGCCGATCCCGGTACCTGGCCCGGGAGTTTGTCGGCGTCCTGTTGTTGGATAGACGCATGCATGGCACTTCCTCCAGTCACAATTAAAATACTTGCAGATACCCTACGCTACTCAGTATAGAGTAAGCCTGTGTGAAGAATGTTTCAGGTACGTGTTGAAATTTTGTGAAGAGGGTAACCTGGCCGTCGAAGATCAAGAGGATCAAGCGGGAGACGCCGCATTCAATTGCACTTGCTGTACCTGGATGGATTACGGAAAGTAATCCTGCTCAGGCCAGCACGCGTTGCAGCCAGTTACGGATATCCTGTATCTCTTCCCTGCAGACAGTGTGCGCCATTCCGTACTCGCGCCATTCCACCGGATAACCCGATCCAAGCAATTGCTCGCGCGATGCAGCAGCCAGGGTTATCGGAATGACATTGTCGACCACACCGTGCGCCATGAAGATTGGCACGGCGAAATTGGCATGGTGCGCCTCTTCCGCAAGGATCTGCGATACTGGCAGATAACATGAAAGCGCCATGATTCCCGCCAGTTTTTCCGGATAGCGTAAACCGGCGAACAGCGCAAGGACGCCTCCCTGAGAGAAACCCGCCAGAACGATATTCTCCGGCTTGATCCCCCGCTGCATTTCGTGGCTCACCAAGGCTTCGACGGCCCCCTGTGACTCCCTCAGGCTTGCCATATTCTCCTGAAGCCCCGCGCTTCCATCGGCAATATCATAGTCATACCATGCGCGCATGACCATTCCCCGGTTGATGCTGACGGGTCTCATGGGTGCATGGGGAAACACGAAACGGACAGCTGGGATGGAAGGCAGCGCAAGCTCATCCACAATGGGTGCAAAATCGCTGCCATCGGCCCCCAGGCCATGCATCCAGATGATCGTACGAACAGGATGAGCAGCTGTTTCCAGCTCGATGGAAGGAAGCAGATCAGCGGAACCGGAAATCATGGGAGAAAATGAAGATCGACCCGTTGACTTGGGTGGGACACGGGATTAGATTCGTACTTTTCGATTCTGATATGCAAGGCCATGGCAGGGAGAGGATTATGAAACGCAGGGATTTTATCAAACTGGCGGGGGTGAGTGCCGCATTATTTCCCGTCGCGCCATCAGTATTCGGCCAGCAGGCTGGTCAACCGGTTATTCCGCCGCGACGCTACACTTATCGTGTAACTTATAAAATTGATCTTCCGGAGGATGGAAAAAAAGCACGTCTGTGGCTACCGCTGCCGGATACGGAGGATTCTCCCCACCAATTTTCCCAGGGAAGTGTCTGGAGCGGGACCGCAAGCACGGCCAGATTCGAGAACGTTCCTGGAACAACCTCGCCCATGTTTTACGCTGAATGGAACCGTGGCGGTCCCCGCAGTGTAACGGTGAGCAGCGTGATCAAAACATCGGACCGCGCTGTCAACCTGGAGCGCTATAGGGAAGGTAAATCGAGCGCGTTTCCCGCGGACGTGAAGCGTTATCTGCAGTCCACCAGATTTATTCCACTGGACGGCATCGTCCGCAAAACTGCGCTATCCATTACCAAGGAGGCCAAAGCCCAATCGCAGTTGCAGAAAGCGCGCGCGATATATGATTGGGTAGTCGAAAATTCCTATCGCGACCCGGCCACACGCGGCTGCGGCCGGGGTAACATCAAAGCCATGCTGGAAAGCGGTCATCTTGGCGGCAAGTGCGCCGATCTGAACGCGTTGTTTGTAGGACTGGCGCGCGCGGTGGGCATCCCCGCAAGAGATAACTATGGCATCCGCATCGACGAATCGGTGGCGCACAAAACGCTTGGCCAGGCAGAAGATATCACCACAGCCCAGCACTGCCGTCCTGAATTTTATCTGGCCGGTCTTGGCTGGGTGCCTGTGGATCCCGCGGATGTGCGTCAACTTGCGCTGGATGAAGGGCTCCCCATTGAACACCCGCGAGTGGTCGAATTACGCGAAAAACTCTTCGGCTCATGGGAAATGAACTGGGTGGCATTCAACCACAGCCGGGATATCAGGCTGGCGCGAGACAGCGTCCTGGGTGAACTGCCATTTTTCATGTACCCTCAGGCCGAAGTAGCGGGGCACGAGCGGGATAGCCTTGAACCGGCGGAATTTGCTTACAAGATAAGCTCATCCCGCCTGGTGGGTACGGGGATCAAATTCTAGTTCCGAAAATATCTGTCACGCCGTCCCCGGAAAGTTGCATCTGCGATCAGTCGATTCCTTCACTACGTCTTTCGTTTGTAGCAGGAATGATCTTCTGCAATTCCTGGAATAATGCGCGAAAGCTTTTAGGGGCTTTGTTTGCGAGCTTCTCCTTCACAGCGTTGCGCGCGAGTGCGCGCAACTGCTGCAAATCCGCGGTGGGGTATCTCTGCCCCAGTTCATTGAGGGCCTGCATCTGCTCGTCCGCCATCAGGCGCTCGCGCCAGCGTTCCAACTGATGCAGGCGTGCCGTACTTTCGGCGCTTAAATTTCCCCATAGATCGAGCTTCTTCCGAATGGATTCTGCATCGACATCGCGCATCAGTTTGCCGATAAGCTGCATCTGCCGGCGGAGGGCGCCATGCTTGCGTATGCGCTTCGCCTCCAGTACAGCCTCCATCAAGGTGTCCGACAGACCGAGTTCGATCAGACGCCTTGAATCGAGTTGAACGAGCGATTCGCCTATATCCTGGAGCGCGTGCATTTCCTTCTTGCGTTTGGTCTTGCTCGGCCGCGCTTCCCGTTCTGAATTATCTGCCAGATTCTCTTCCAAGGCGCTTCCCAAATTAATAAACTGCTATCATACGCCACTGACACATCATCCGACTCCTCATGGGCTGCCCTCCCGGCTCCTGGACAAGTTGCAGTACAGGATAGCTACTCAATATAATCCCTATAACCCCTGAACTCCCTGAATTCCCTGAAGTCGCCGCCTATGAATGATAACGCCATGCCTTCACAACGTTTTTCCTATTCGTTTTCAGTGCTTCAGCAAATCGCGCAGGATGTCCTGAACCATGCGCGCAAAGGGGGCGCCAGCGCCTGCGAAACCGATGTTTCGGATGGTTTTGGTCAGAATGTCACAGTGCGGCGGCGGCAGGTGGAAACGATAGAGTACAACCGCGACAAGGGACTGTCAGTAACAGTTTACGTCGGGCAGAAGCGCGGTCATGCCAGCACCTCGGATTTTTCGCCGCAGGCGATAAGCGATACGGTCACGGCGGCGCTCTCGATTGCCCGACATACAGCCGCCGACGATTGTGCGGGCCTGGCCGATCCCGACTTGCTGGCGCGCGAATTTCCCAATCTCGAATTGTATTTCCCCTGGGACTTGCCGGTCGAGCAGGCAATAGAACTGGCGCAAACCTGCGAAGCGGCCGCATTTGCAGTCGATAAGCGCATTACCAATTCCGAAGGAGCCAGTATCTCGCTGGGCGAATCGCAGTTTGTCTACGCAAACAGCCTGGGATTCATGGGCGGCTATCCTTCTTCCCGCCACAGTATCAGCTGTGCGATGATTGCGAGCCACGATGACAGCATGCAGCGCGACTATTGGTACAGCGTGGCGCGTGATGCTTCCGACCTGGAGCATGCCGATGCGGTCGGGAAGAAAGCCGGAACACGTAGTGTCGGGCGCCTGGGCGCGAAGAAAATCGCTACCTGCGAAGTTCCCGTCCTGTTCGAGGCTCCGATTGCACCCAGCCTGATCGGGCATTTCGTCGGAGCAGTGAGCGGGGGCAGTCTTTACCGCAAGTCCTCATTTCTCCTCGACAGTATCGGCAGGCAGGTATTTGCGCCGGACATCCAGATACGCGAACGGCCGCATCTGAAAAAAGGTCTGGGCAGCGGACCTTTCGATAATGAAGGGGTAGCGACCCGTGACCGTAGCATAGTGGAAAATGGGATGGTACAAGGCTACTTTCTCGGCAGCTACTCCGCCCGCAAACTGGGGCTTGTCACAACCGGAAATGCGGGTGGCAATCATAACCTGGTCCTGGACAATGGTGCCGGAGTGACTTTTGCCGAACTGCTCAGGAAAATGGGTAAAGGCGTGCTCGTGACCGAGTTACTCGGCCACGGTGTAAACAACGTTACCGGTGATTACTCCAGAGGGGCAGCGGGATACTGGGTGGAAGACGGAGAAATCCGCTATCCGGTTGAGGAAATAACGATTGCAGGAAATCTGAAAGACATGCTGCCTGGCATCTCCGCAGTAGGGAACGATGTAATCGTGCGCGGTTCCAAGCAATGCGGTTCATTGCTCATAGATCGCATGATGATTGCTGGCGGCTAGGCGTTCAGGTTGAACGTGCGGTTCCTGATTTGGCCTTTCCTTCTTGATCGGAATGCGCGGCAAACCTCGTCCAGGTGATCCGGTTGCGAAGCAACCTTCAGGCGAAGCCGTCGAACTTTGTCGGGGAAAGATAGCGCAGACGGCGAAGTCGTCATACAATGGGGGCGTCGCAAGACCTACCGCCGGGCAGGCGGGAAGTAACGCCTGTGGAGATATGAGCAGCGCAGTAAGGCACTCAGCCCAGGAACCCACCGAAGCGGCTATGCAGGAATTCACTCTTGTTTAGCGCCGTAGGAATCGCCTTCCTTCAGGTGGGCGAGGATGTCAAATTATCCGCCTAAGTTGCCCTGAATTGCCTGAATAATGAATCTGCATTTGCTGGTACCGGCGCTCTTCTGGCCGGACCCAGCGTTTCCTGAAATCTACCGCGATCTACCCCTGCCCGGTCTGGAGAGCCTGCTGGCAAAATGTTCCGTCACGGAAGATAAATCGGAGGGGATAGAGGCGTGGCTTTGCCGCGCTTTCGGCGTCGCAAAACAGCAGGATTGGCCGGTTGCACCCATTACCCTGCAAGCCGATAGCGGAGAGGACGGAGAAGCGATAAAAACGGAAAAAAATCACTGGATCCGTGCCGATCCGGTGCATTTACGCCTTGAGCGCGACCATATCCTGTTGGCCGACAGCCATGTTTTTCACATTTCACTGGAAGAAGCCAAGCAGTTCACTGGGCTGCTGAATCGCCATTTCGCCGTAAATCAGGGGATAAACCTCTTCCCGCTAAGACCGGACCGCTGGTATCTTCGCCTGCTGGAACCGACCTTGCCGCATACCCATTTACTCAGTGAAGCTGTAAATCGGGATATCCGGAACAAGCTGCCCTTCGGCGCGAACAATACCTTCTGGCGCAGCCTGATCAATGAAGTTCAGATGTTGCTGCACGAGCACCCTCTGAATCAGACTCGCGAGGCGCGTGGAGAGCTTGCGATCAACAGCGTCTGGTTCTGGGGAGGGGGGACGCTGCCTGAATCGCTAGTTTCGCCGTATACGCATGTCTGGAGCAACGAGGTTCTTGCAGTTTCGCTGGCCTCAGCGTGTAATATCGATCACGCCCCGCTTCCTGTTGACGCAACGGTGTGGGAGACC
Source organism: Nitrosospira sp. TNL300 (assembly GCF_055385915.1). Lineage (NCBI taxonomy): Bacteria > Pseudomonadati > Pseudomonadota > Betaproteobacteria > Nitrosomonadales > Nitrosomonadaceae > Nitrosospira > Nitrosospira sp. TNL300. Next base: position 2,750,158 of record NZ_AP041005.1, read on the forward strand.
TCTGTCAGGACAGGCAGGCATCTGGTGGTGCTGGATGAATTGCAGGGAAGAGCTCAATATCGGGACGCGTACGGCTGGCGCGAAAGCATCAAAGAAATGGAGCGACGGTGGTTTGATCCGCTATGGAGGATGTTCAAGCGCGGACAATTCGATGAGATAAGGCTAACGGCGCCTGGTGAGAGCAGCGACAAAAGTTTCACGGCGACGCGCAGCGATTCGCGGAAATTCTGGCGCAGGCCCAGGCCCCTCCTGGTTTATGGAAAGTGACAGGGAATACGCCGAAATGTGCCTCTTTTTGCCCTCTTTTCCTCCTTTCGAAAAAGCCGATATCGCGCATAATGTCTTAACCTGCCCGCAAATAAAATACCGATTTTCTGCCACAATATTCCTGAAAGTTCCTGAAAGAGTCCTCGCCCTGACGGCGAAGGTCAATAAGGCAAGCGTTCAGCATAGATAATTGTCATAATTCGGAAACGAGAGTCGCCCTATACTATTATTATTGTCAAATCAGGATACGTTAAGATGATTTACGCTATAGGGAAGCATTTTCTCCGACCCGATTCCATTTGCCATTAGACGGGAAAGAGCAGAGATAACCGTGGATGGAAGCGTTGGCAGACCCGATAGCGGGAATGCCGTGGGCAGGATGAGCGGGAACGTTTGGTAAAGGCTTCACATGCAATATCTCAGCCTGTAACGCGAAGTATCATGAGAGGGAAATCATGGATAACTTGACCTTATTCGAATCATTGATGAATTGCGATTCGGTGGACGAATTGCACAGCGCTACCACAACCATTGCCCGCGCAATGGGATTCGAGCATTTTCTGTATGGTGTTCAGGTGAACACTTCTCTTACCCGTCCTTATCGCTTCATCCTCAGTTGTTATCCGGAGGAGTGGCGTAAACATTATGACAAAGAAGGTTATGCCAATTTCGATCCTACGGTTTCGCATTGCGCCAGAACGTCTATTCCGATCGTATGGAAGAAAGAGATTTTCAAGGGGCGCATAGAGACGCGTGTAAGAAACGAGGCCAAGGATTGCGGGCTGGTCAGCGGAGCGAGTTTTTCGGTTCATGGCGGACGCGGCGAAGCCGCCATGTTGAGCCTGGCTACCTCCAGGGAGTCGCGTGAGGCGCAGAATGACATTCTCGCCACAATGGGTAAAGCACAACTGTTAACCTGCTATCTGCATGAGGCGGTGCAGCGCATTGTCCTCAGTAAAGGTCCGCTACCCGTGAAGAAGACCAACCTGACGGAAAGGGAACAGGAATGTCTACTATGGGCCGCCGAGGGTAAAACCGGATGGGAAATCGCCAACATCGTCAAGATTTCGGAACGGACAGTAACTTTTCACCTGCAGAATGCCGTCCAGAAACTGGGCGTTGTCAATCGCCAGCAAGCCATATCGCGTGCGCTTTCCATGGGTCTGATCGAGCCCCGTACAATTCGCTAGAGCATTTTCGCTTTACATGTTGACGTATCCGCAGGCCTCGAAGTAGTTCTGACACTCCTGAGGTGAGGTGGTATCGAGGAGTTTGCCCAATTCCTTCCAGAGCGCATCGACGGTGCGCTTTGATGCTTTGCGCAGCATGGCTTTGAGTTTGGCGAAGAGTTTCTCGATCGGATTGAGGTCAGGGGAATAAGGCGGCAGGTAGCACAGGGATGCTCCCACAGCCGTCAAAGCCTGTTCGACACCGGACACCTTATGGCAGGACAGGTTGTCGGCAATGACGATGTCGCCCGGACGCAAGGTGGGACAAAGAAAGTCACGAACCCATGCCAGGAAAAGCGCTCCATCGATCGGACCATCGACCACCATCGGGGCGCTCACCGCATCGTGGCGCAGGCCAGCGATGAAAGTGGTCGTCTTCCAATGGCCACAAGGCGCATAAGCCAGACAACGTGTGCCGCGCGGGGCACGACCACGCAACCGGGTCATACTGGTCGTGATCCACGTCTCATCCAGAAACACCAGCCTTCCCATATCCCACTTTGGCTGCTGGTCCTGCCAGTCACGGCGTGCCTGCTGCACGTCCTCGCGATGCTGCTCGCTGGCGTGCAGAGTTTTTTTTAAAGCTCAGTCCCCACCTGTCCAACTGGTGCCACAGCGCCGGCGACTTGATCATGATCCCTTCGCCTTGCAGGCGTTCACACAGTTCGGCCAGCGTCAAATCCGGCTCATTCTCGATCCAGCCACGGATCGTGCCTTCCAGATGGGCGATGCACGACCGGCGGTGACCACCCATCGGCAGGCTGCTTCGACAGCCCTGCTCTTCCCATCGCCGTCGCACCTCATACACCCACATCCGACTCACTTCGAAACGCCGGGAGATATCGCTCGGACGCTCTGCCCGCTCCAGGGCGCGCAGCACCCGATCCCTCAAATCCTGCGAATACGCACGCATATCCCACCTCTCTCATGATTGACCTGAGGTAGTTTAATACATGTAACTACTTAAATCAAAAATGCTCTAGTGCGCGTTGCTGCCTCACGCTGCCTGACGCCGCCTGACCAGTCAGCCTTCCCCTTCTCATCGAAGATGATCCGCGAAAAGCTGTAGCTGGCGCTTCTCATGCCTCGTTTGCCGAGACGCGGATGAGAGCTTCTGATCCCGCCCTTCTTTCCTTTTCCTGCGCGATCCCGCCAAGCTCCACTATCACGGGCGCATGATCGGAGGGCCGCTCCAGCCTGCGCGTAGCCTTATCTATGACACAAGCCGTGCACATGCTCACAAGCTCGCGGCTCAGCAGAATGTGATCTATCCGCAAACCCATGTTGCGGCGGAAAGCCATCATTCGATAATCCCACCAGGTAAATGATTTCTCAGGCTGATCGAACAGGCGGAAGCTGTCAATAAAGCCGAGATCCAGCACTTCCCGGAAGGCCGCGCGCTCCAGTTCGCTGAACAGGACTTTTCCTTCCCATAACTTGCTGTCGTGTACATCGCAGTCTTCCGGAGCGATATTGAAATCCCCCAGTACCACCAGCTTCCGGTGCCTGCTCAACATCTCGCGCAGCCATTCCCGCAGCGCTGCAAGCCATCTCAACTTGTATTGATACTTCTCGGACGTAACGTGCTCCCCATTGGGAACATAAATGCAAACGATGCAAACGTCGTCGTGAACGCCACCGAGAAGACGCTTTTGCGGATCCTCAAAGCCGGGCATGCCGGTAATGACTTCGCTCACAGGCTGCCTGCTGAGCAGCGCGACGCCATTGTATGTTTTCTGGCCGGAATAGATCGTCTGATAGCCCGCAGCCGCAATCTCGTTTACGGGGAAGTGCTCATCCTGCAGCTTGGTCTCCTGGAGGCACAGCACGTCCGGCTGATTCAATGCCAGCCATTCCAGAACCTGCGGAAGGCGAACTTTAAGAGAATTTACGTTCCAGGTGGCTATCTTCATGTTCTTTGGTCTGACGCTGCTTGGGCTGAAGTATATCCATTATTCAAAATACTGAACAGTTATCAATTCGCCTTGTGCTATCATGAAAACGTGTTGCAACGCGGGTTCAACGTTTCGGTATCGATTTCTGACGTGAATCCAGACCCCGTGACTGGATCTTCCGGCACTTGCAGGGCACTCAACTGGATTTGCTGACAGTGATATGGGACCGATATCTGGCTTATACATATCCCCTCTCGATAGATAAAGGCAGGGTGAACATGGACTCAAGTGATTCAGAATTCGGGATCGGCGATTGGCAGCGGCTGTTGCGCTCCCTCGGCGAAGACCCCAGCCGGCAGGGTCTGCGCGAGACGCCGGGGCGCGTGGCACGCGCGTGGGCTCACTGGACGCGCGGGTACAAGCAGGATCCGGCGGCGATCCTCAAGACGTTCGCGGATGGCGGTGAAAGCTACGACGAATTGATCGTGGTGAGACAGATACCCGTTTACTCGCACTGCGAACACCACCTAGCCCCCTTTTTTGGCCATGCAACCATCGGGTATCTACCGAGCGGCCATATCGTCGGATTGTCCAAATTGACCCGACTGGTCAATTGTTTTGCCGCTCGCCTGCAGGTCCAGGAACGCCTGACTCAGCAGGTTGCACAATCCCTGCTGGAGCACCTGCAACCGAAGGCGGTCGGCGTCATTCTCCGCTGCCGCCACATGTGCATGGAATCGAGGGGGATTGCCGTTGCCGGGGAAGAAACGGTAACGTCGGCCATGCTGGGCGATCTGAAAACGAATGCGGCGCAGCGTGCCGAGTTTATGGCATTGGCCGAGTCGCACGAGTAATCTAAGGAACCGCTGAAACAATTTTTCCCGCAAAAAAACTCCGCTTCCCAGATGCCCATGACATACTGGGACTCCAAGGGAGCACCCGCTCCATTGCCTTATCGGGCATTCCGGCGCCAGTCACATTCCATTCATTTTATTTTGTTATAAGCAAGCCTGCATGATCCTCACGCCACTAACCGGAGCCCCGAAGCCTATGGCATCAGCAAAATACCTCTCCATTTTTTCTCCCGCAACGAAGCAGCAAAGACGGGAAAACTTTGATAGCTATTGGGAATTTACCCAGCAACATGGCGGGCAATTTTTCGAGGATGACAAAGACCTGGAAAAAAAGCGCGCCAGACTCAAGCATTTTCAGGATCATCCGGTCCACTTGCGCCGGCCGCTTCCCAATCCTGAAGCCTTTTATCGTAATTATGTCGAGATGCAGGATGATCCTTCTTCCCTGGATCGCACGACGCTAATGTTGACATGCATCTACAAATTCGCAAGACACGAATGGGTAGGAATAAAGGCGGCCTGGAATGCCGTTCCCGCCATGGCATCTTCATACACGGTGGAAAATAAGATCAGCCGGGTGCATTTAGCGGAAGAGTTCTGCCACATACGGCTTTTTGACGAAATGTTGCGTACCTGCGGTCTCGATAAGGTGGAATGGGTACCTTTGAATCCGATCAAGGAAAAGATTTACGAGCAGTTTCCAAAATTTCCGGAACTTTTGATGGCCCCTCCCGCTTTTGTGACTGAATTGATGGGGGTAACTTTTTATTGCCATTTATACCGACTGTTCGACGAGGTATTGGCTGAGGAACCCGAAGTCTGTCAGCGGCTAAAAGAGCTGTTGGATGAAATTACCATTGATGAGGTAGCCCATGTAGGGCAGCGCAGAAATTTTATCGGGCCGATAGGTATGAAAATATCGAAAGGATTGCTTGAGCCGTTTTATAGGCTGTTTTTTAATGATATTCCTGAAATCAGGCAGTTGCTCAATGTTAACCGGATGATCAAGGACGGTATTACCTTTGATTTTAATCAATTGCCTGCACATATAATTCAGCGCAGTTGGGTTCCCTCATACTGCAAAGCCTGAAAACAGTAGTGGCAAGCTGAGGCCGGTATCCTGCCCCAGCACCATTCGCCTCGCACACCTCGCTACCGCAAACCCTCACATTATTCAGGCACGAGACAAATTGAAAAAATGACGTTCTGTTATATGGTTGGATGCATCGGTGATTGATCAGTGCCGTCTGCTTCCCCGGCGGAAAGCAGCATCTCCGCAGCATGACTACGAGTCGTATCTGTAATTTTCGTCCCGCCGAGCATGCGCGCAATTTCCTCGACCCGCTCCTGCCTGTCAAGCGCAACGATACGGCTTGTCACTTTTCCTCCACTCGCAGAATCAGCTGATTTGCTCACCCGCCATTGATGATCTCCGGCCGATGCGACTTGCGCCAGATGAGTAATGCACAACACCTGCCGCTCCCTGCCCAGCCTTTTCAGCAGGGTACCCACGATTTCTGCCACCCGCCCGCCGATCCCCACGTCTACCTCGTCAAAGATCAAGGTGGGAACCGTACCGAGCTTGGCAGTAATCACGCTGATTGCCAGACCGATGCGCGATAGTTCGCCTCCCGACGCGACCTTTGCGAGCGGACGCAATGGCAGAGTCTTGTGGGCCGCAACCTGAAACTCGATCTGTTCCATGCCGTGTGCCGTTCCCTGCTCAAGAGGCAGCAACGCCAACGAAAATTCACCGCCAGCCATTGCCAGCGTTTGCATTGCGGCGGTAACCTGTTGACTTAAGGTACTGGCGGCGGTTGACCTCTCAATAGTCAATTTTTTTGCAAGTTCACTATATTCACTGCCCGCAGCGGCTTCCTCCCTTGCCAGGGATTCCACATCTCCCTTGTTCCCCAATGCTTGCAGCCGTTCGGTAAAGCCTTTCAACAGTTCAGGCAGCTCTTCCGGCGCCACTCGATACTTCCTCGCTGCGGCATGAATCTCCGCCAACCGTTCCTCGACTTGCGACAAGCGCTGCGGATCCAGTTCCAGCCGCTGCTGGTAGCGGCCAAGCTCATACACGGCTTCCTGCAACTGGATCTGACCCGGTTCAAGTAAATCGAGAACCGCTTTCAGGCTCTGATCGTAGTCCACCATCTGATGTAACCGTGAAATTACCGAGTTGATCTGCGAGAGGACTGCGAACTCACCCTCCGACAGTGCTTCGAGCCCTGCCTGAGCCGTCTCCAGCAGGCTGGCGGCATTGGACAAGCGGCTGTGTTCGGCCTGCAGGCTTTCCCATTCATCATTCGAGAAATTCAAGGTAGAAAGCTCGCTTACCTGCCACTCCAGTTCTTCCCGTTCACGGGCGAAAGCTGCTGCATTCTGCTCCCATGCCTCGCGCTGCTGCCGCGCTGCCTGCCACCGGCGGTAAGCTTCCGCCACTTGCCTGGCCAGCGGCTTGCTCCCGGCATAAGAATCGAGCAGTTCGCGCTGCACTTCACTGCGCAACATGGACTGATGAACGTGCTGCCCCTGAATGTCCACCAGACTTTCTCCAATCGCCCGCAATTGCTGTAAAGTAGCGGAATTTCCATTAATGAAACTGCGCGAGCGGCCACCTGCATCCACCAATCTGCGCAACAGGCAGACACCCTCTTCTTCCTGGTTTTCGAATCCGTTTTCATGCAGCCAGGCAATCACGTCGGGCAGGTCCTCCACCTCGAATTCCGCGCTGATTTCCGCCCGCTCGCAGCCGTTACGAACCGCACTCGCATCACTCCGCTCCCCCAGCACGAGTGAGAGTGCATCAATCAGAATGGATTTGCCAGCGCCGGTTTCCCCGGTAAGGACGGTAAAACCGGGAGCAAATTCCAGGTCTATCCGATCAACGATGACAAAATCGCGAATGGCAAGAAACTTCAACATAGAAACTCCACAGCGTTCAGGTCGGGTTTCTGGGGAGGCCGCTCCAACCCAGTTTCTCCCGCAACATGCGGTAGTAGCTGTGGTCGGAGGGATGCAGCAACGTTACCCTATGGGGCGAGCGCCGAACCATCACCTTGTCGTTTTCCTCCAGGTCGAAATGGGAATGACTGTCAAAATGAACACGTGCAACCGCTGTACGCTGCATCAGGATTTCCACCACCGCATCCGGTCCGACAACGATCGGACGATTGCTCAGAGTATGCGGACTGACCGGCACCAGTGCAACCAGATCGAGGCTCGGATGAAGTATAGGGCCTCCCGCTGACAATGCATACGCCGTCGAACCGGTTGGCGTGGCAACAATCAGGCCGTCGGAACGCAGCAAACAAACATATTCGTCGTTGATGCGCACTTCAAATTCGATCATATTGCCGCCAATTCCCCGGTTGACAGCCACGTCGTTCAGCGCCAGCCCGCCAAAGGTGGTGACATTGCTGCGCGCCACCTCCGCATAGAGCAGCATGCGCTGCTCCGTAATATATTGACCTTCGAGTATGGCGCCAAGCACCTGCTGCATGGTATCAATGGACAGATCCGTAAGAAAGCCGAGGCGCCCCTGATTGATGCCGACCAGCGGCACATTGAAGGGCGCAAGCTTCCGCGCGATATTGAGCATGGTACCGTCTCCGCCCAGGACGATTGCGAGGTCGGCACGCCTGCCGATCTCTTCCATGGCGACAGCCGGATAGCTGTCCTCACCCATGCTTGCGGCAGTAAGGTTATCGAGCAGCACAGTCAGGTTCCGGCTTTGCAGATAGCGCGCCAAACTCGACAGCGGTGTTACGACGCCCGGATTCTTGTGCTTGCCTATCAGCGCTACTGTCTGGAAGGAAGAACTCATTCTATTGAATAAATACCTTTAATACCCTTAGCTACTTCTGCTACCTGCGAGCCGCGAAATGGCTCTTCTCCTGTCGAGATTAAACCATATCGGCAGGAAGGTGACAAAGGGTTCCCCATGGGAGGCTTGCCCTTCCCGTCTGACTCTGCCCGGCTCACGCCGAAAATCCTTATGGAATCTTTTCACCCGATTGAAGATCAAAAGATGAGGTACGATTCCTTTTCGCAGGAACAGAAAGGCCGAAAATGAAATCCTGGTGTAGAATATCCGAATGCTGAATAAACGCGCACAGATTTTGCTTAAGACCTTGGTGGAACGCTATATAAGCGAAGGCCAGCCGGTGGGATCGCGCTCGCTCTCAAAATTTTCCGGGCTGGATCTCAGCGCGGCCACGATTCGAAACGTAATGGCGGATCTCGAGGAAATGGGCCTGGTTGCCAGCCCGCACGCCTCTGCCGGCCGTATACCTACTCATCAGGGCTACCGTTTTTTTGTGGATACGCTGCTGGTGGTCAAACCTCTGGACGTCATCCAGATTCATCAATTGGAGGATCAGCTCCATCCGGACAATCCCTCGCGGTTGATCAGCTCCGCCTCGCAATTGCTGGCCGAACTCACCCGCTTTGCCGGGGTGGTAGTCAGCCCCAAGCGTAACAGCGCCATATTCCGTTATATAGAATTTATGTCGCTGTCGGAAAAACGTGTTTTGCTCATTATTGTCACTCCGGAAGGAGACGTTCAAAATCGCGTGCTTTTCACCGACAGGAATTACAGCCAGTCTGAACTGACGGAGGCGGCGAATTTCATCAACCGCAATTATGCCGGTTGCGCCATCGACGAGATCCGCACCCGTCTGCAAAGTGAGCTGAAGCAATTGCGCCAGGACATGACCTCGCTGATGACCGCCGCCATCGATGCAGGCGACGCGGCAATCAGGGAAAACAGCGAGGCCGTAATAGTGGCTGGTGAACGCAAGCTTCTGGACGTCCAGGATTTATCCAGCAATATGGCAAGCCTGAAAAAGCTGTTCGATCTGTTCGAACGCAAGACGGCGTTGCTGCAATTGCTGGAATTCAGCCGCAAGGCGGAAGGTGTGCAAATCTTTATCGGAGAAGAGTGCGGGGTCGTCACCATGGATGAATTCAGCGTTGTTACAGCGCCTTACAGGGTGGATGGAAAAATGGTCGGTACGGTTGCCGTCATCGGCCCCACCCGGATGGCTTACGAACGTGTCATTCCTGTCGTGGATATGACGGCAAGACTGCTGTCGAGCGCATTGTCCCTGCATTAGGGAATCTCCGGAATCATCCCGCCTTGATTTCCCCCGAGCCTGCTTCCCATCAGGGCGCGCCTAGCCAGACCGGAGTCCTGCTGATCAATCTCGGCACGCCGGAGGCGCCCACTCCAGAAGCGCTACGCCCTTATCTCAAGCAGTTCCTCAGTAATCCGCGCGTTATAGAATTGCCGCAGTGGCTGTGGTGGCCCATCCTCAACGGCATCATACTCAATACCAGACCGAAAAAATCGGCGGAAAAGTATGCGCAGGTGTGGATGCCGGAGGGGTCGCCACTCAAGGTTCACACTGCCCGCCAGACCCGGCTGCTCCAGGACTTTCTGGCAAAGCGCCTCCACCCTGCCGCCGCGCCTGTCGTGCAATATGCAATGAGCATAGGCAGCCCGTCGGTAGTGGAAATGCTGGAACGCTTCCGGAAACAGGGTTGTGACCAGCTGCTCGTACTGCCGCTCTATCCCCAATACGCTGCCAGCAGCACTGCTTCAGCATTCGACGAGGTATTCACGCAACTGGCAAAGCTGCGTAATATCCCTGCTGTGCGCATGGTGAAACACTACCACGATCATCCAGGATATATCGCTGCGCTCGCAAACAACGTGAGCGACCACTGGGCAAAAGCAGGCAGGCCGGATAAGCTCGTAATGAGCTTTCATGGGATACCCCGCTCGTCCGTAGACAAAGGGGACCCTTACCAGGATGAATGTCGGAAAACGGGCCTCTTACTGGCAGAAGCGCTGGAACTGGATGCAAGCCAGTATCAGATCTGCTTTCAGTCCCGCTTTGGCAGGGCGGAATGGCTGAGGCCCTACACGGCTGACACCCTGGAGCAGCTAGGCAGGCAAGGGATACGGCGTATCGATGTCGTCTGCCCCGGTTTCGTCTCCGACTGTCTTGAAACGCTCGAAGAAATCGCCATGGAGGGGAAGACCATTTTTATCCAGGCCGGAGGTCATCAGTTCCACTACATTCCCTGCCTGAATGAACGCGATGACTGGATACACGCGCTGGGCGACATTACCCTTGCCAATCTACAGGGATGGACGGACTCTGGCTTTGCGAATAAGAAAGACTCCGGCAGGGATGAAGAGGCTATCGCTTTATCGCAAGGAGAGACATCCGCGACTGACAAAAGCGTCGGCTATTAATTCCGTGGGCAAACAGTACAAACGTCATACCGGCGGAAGCCGGTATCCAGTGACGTTCAAAGTACGCCCATTATTGGTTTGGCTGTATTCCGGTTTGCTGGATTCGAGTCAGGCCCGGAATGACGAGGTTCATAGTCGCTCTAGCGGGCGCGGGCTGTGGCGCGATTTCCGAGCCAGCCTCTCATGAACTGGATCAACCCGGGAAGAACCGAAATGATAATGATGCCGAAAATGAAGAAAGTCAGATTATTCTTTACTATCGGCACATTGCCGAAGAAGAAACCCCCGAACACGAAAAAACTGATCCAGAAAACGCTGCCGAAGGCGCTGTAAGCCATGAAACGAGGATAAACCATTCGTCCGATACCTGCGACAAACGGCGCAAAGGTACGGATGATAGGCAGAAAACGTGCAAAGATTATGGTCTTTCCACCATGCCTGGCATAAAAGGCCTCGGTTTTTTCCAGATGGGCGCGATTCAACAAGCGCGAGTCAGTCCGCTTGAATATTCTCGGGCCGAAATAGCGCCCGATCCAATAATTCGTATTATCTCCGCAGAATGCCGCCAGCATGAGCAGCGCCGCCAGCCCGGTTACCTCCATCGCGCCTGTAGCTGCGATGGCGCCCGCGACAAACAGCAGCGAGTCCCCTGGCAGGAACGGAGTCACCACCAGGCCTGTTTCACAAAAAATTATCAGGAACAGTATGAGATAAACCCAACTGCCATAATTCTCCACCAGCCAGATCAGGTGTTTATCCAGGTGGAGGATGATGTCGATAAAGGTGGCAATAATTTCCAAAATGAGCCTGAAATGGATATGAAAGGCCCCCGAGAGGGAAAAGCCTGGGTTTTGATTTATGGATTCCGGTTCAAGGTACTGCTTCCGGTTCGGGTTTCTTTTCGGGTTTGACAATATCCTTGCGCGAAACACCCAACAGCATGAGAAGGGGGCTTGCGACCAGCACAGAGGAATAAATGCCGAACAGAATGCCGATGGTGAGCGCCAGAGCGAAGTAATGCAGTGATTCTCCGCCGAAAAGCAGCATCGATACCACGACCATCTGGGTGCTGCCATGCGTGATGATGGTACGCGACATGGTGCGGGTTATGGCGTTATCGATGACTTGCGACACGGACGCCCTGCGCATTTTGCGGAAATTCTCCCGTATCCGGTCGAATACCACCACCGATTCGTTTACCGAATACCCCAGAATCGCGAGTATGGCGGCAAGAACCGTGAGTGAAAACTCCCATTGGAAGAATGCGAAAAATCCCAGGATAATCACGACGTCATGCAGGTTGGCGATGATGCCGGAAACGCCGAATTTCCACTCGAACCGGATGGCGAGATAAGCAACGATCCCCAGCGACACAATCAGCAAGGCCAGTGCGCCGTTTTCCACCAGTTCCTTGCCTACCTGGGGGCCCACAAACTCTACTCGGCGCAACTCCGCCGCCTCATCATCCGCGCGCAACGCGGCGATCACCGTCTCGGAAAGTTTTGCGCTCGACATGTCGGCCTTGGCTGGCAGGCGTATCAACACATCCCGGGAGGTGCCAAAATTCTGCACGCTGGCGTCAGCCATTCCGAGTTTGATCAAGGTACCCCGGATGCGGTTGAGATCTGCCGGTTGGGTGTAACTGACTTCCATGACCGTTCCGCCGGTAAAATCGACCCCCAGATTCAACCCCTTGGTAACGAGAAAAAAAACGGCTACGATAAAAGTAACCAGGGAAATGGTCGTCGTGTATTTCCCCCAACTCATGAAAGGGATGTCGCGCTTGAACCTGAAAAATTCCATTGATGGCCCTTATTCTCTCAAAAGGTACGCTTTTTCCGCTGTCAACGCTTGTTGGTCACAGGCTTCCACACCTGCCCGATGGAAACCCGTTCCAGCTTGCGGCGGTTGCCATATACCAGATTGACGAAGCCGCGCGAGACCATCACCGCGCTGAACATGGAAGTCAGTATCCCCAGGCACAGCACTACCGCAAACCCCTTTATCGGCCCCGACCCGAACGCAAACAAAGCGATTCCTGCAATCAGGGTAGTGATGTTGGAATCGAGAATGGTCGCCCAGGCGCGCTCATAACCGGCGTTTATCGCAGCCTGCGGCGCCATGCCCTTCCTCAGTTCGTCCCGTATGCGTTCGTTGATCAGTACGTTGGCGTCGATGGCCATCCCCAGGGTAAGCGCAATAGCAGCCATGCCGGGCAGTGTGAGCGTTGCCTGCAGAATCGAAAGAAGACCGACCAGCAGCAACAGGTTGACGCCGAGTGCCAGCACCGAGATGAAGCCGAACACCAGATAATAGATTGTCATGAAAACGGCAATCATCGCGAAACCATAAAGGGTCGAATCAAATCCGCTCTCGATGTTTTCCGCGCCCAGGCTCGGACCCACGGTTCGCTCCTCGACGATATCCATGGGAGCAGCCAGCGCCCCTGCGCGCAGCAGCAACGCCACATCCCTTGCTTCCTCGGAAGTCATGCGACCACTGATCTGCACCCTTCCACCGCCGATTTCTTCCCGGATCACCGGCGCGGTGACCACTTCAGCCTGGTTTTTCTCGATCAGCAGAATGGCCATGCGCTTGCCCACGTTATCGCGGGTAAGCTGCTGGAAGATGCGGGCTCCGCTGTTGTCCAGGTTGAGGTGGACCGCTGGCTGGTTATTGTTGTCGAAGCCCGGCTGCGCATCGTTGATCCGGTCACCCGTCAGCACTACCTGTTTTTTTACCAGCAGCGGGCCGCCTCCGCGTTCGTTGTACAGCTCCGAGCCAAAGGGAATCTGTCCCCTCAAGGCGGCACTGAGGTCGTGTTCCTCGTCAACCATGCGAACTTCGAGCGTGGCCGTGCGTCCCAGAATATCCTTGGCTTTGGCGGTATCCTGCACACCGGGCAGTTGCACCACCACCCGGTCCGCCCCGGCCTGCTGAATGATAGGCTCGGCCACGCCAAGCTCGTTGACACGATTGCGCAGGGTGGTGATGTTCTGCTGTACGGCGGCATCCTGGATGCGCTTCTGCGCCTCCGGCCTCAATGTGGCCGCCAGATGGAACTCGGTGCCGACATTCTCTTCCCGCAAATCCAGGTCAGGGTAGTTCTTTTTGATTTCCGCCTCTGCCTGCGCGCGCGATTCCGCATTGCGGAATTTGACGATGATCAGCGAGCCGCGCTTGTCAAGGCCCGCATAGGGAATTTTTTTCTCCCGCAGACTGCCGCGGATATCGGAACCGAAGCGATCAAGGGCTTTGGAGAGAGCGCCCTTCATATCCACCTCCAGCAGGAAATGGACACCGCCGCGGAGATCGAGCCCAAGATACATCGGCAGTGCGCCCACCCTGGCCAGCCATTGGGGAGAATTGGGCAGGAGATTCAGTGCCACCATGTAGCCGTTGCCCAGCAGCGATTGGAGCGTGTCCCTGGCCTTGATCTGAGTATCGGTATCGGTAAAGCGCACCTTGATGCTGCCCCCCTCCAGAAACATGCCGCTGGTTGGCAGGTTGGCTTCCTTGAGCGCTTCTTCAACGCGATTCAGCAACCCGGTATCGGCCTTGGCTGTAGTCCTCAGTGGCGAAATCTGCACCGCCGGCGATTCTCCATAGAAATTCGGCAGGGTATAGAGCAGGCCAAGCAGTATCGAAACCGCGATAAGGAGGTATTTCCAGGCAGGATAGCGGTTCATGTTTTCGGAGTAGACAGAGGAGGAGAAGGGGCGAAACGCCCGCGTCGTACAGTGTTTACAATAGTTTCAATTATTCTTTTTCGATGGTGTTCAATGTTCCCTTGGGGAGCAGGGTTTGAACAGACGACTTCAGTATGACAACCTGCACATTTTCTGCAACCTGCAGGACGATGTAATTTCCGCTGATCCTGGCCACCCGGCCCAGCACGCCCGCCGCAGTTGCCACTTCGTCGCCTTTTTGCAACGCCTCGATCATCAGCTTCTGTTCCTTGGCGCGCTTCGCCTGGGGACGAATCAGCAGCAGGTAAAACACGACGAATATGGCGATCAGCGGGAGCAGACTCATAAAATCGGCTCCGGGCGGTACGGCGGGTGCGGTGGCCTGAGCGTAGGCTGCACTAATCAACATGGCATTCTCCGGTAATGGGATAAAAAGAACATGATTTTATCACGATGCCGTTTGTGCTTGAAATGCTTGCGCATATTCCTGGAACTGCCCGTTTTCGATTGCAGTGCGGATTTCGCCCATCAACTGCTGATAATAATACAGGTTATGCAGCGTGTTGAGACGCGCACCCAGAATTTCGCCGGTTCGCTGCAAATGATGCAGATAAGCGCGGCTGAAATGCCGGCAAGTATAGCAGGTGCAGTGGTCGTCCGCCGGACGGGTATCGAGGCGATACTGGCTGTTGCGCAGCTTGATGACTCCTGCTCGCGTATACAACCATCCATTGCGCGCATTGCGGGTCGGCAGCACGCAATCGAACATGTCTACACCTTGCACCACCGCATCCACGATATCAGCGGGAGTGCCTACACCCATGAGGTACCGGGGCTTCTCCGCTGGCAGCCGGGGCGCGGTATGTCTGAGAATGCGCCGCATGTCGGCCTTGGGCTCTCCCACTGAAAGCCCTCCGATTGCATAGCCATCGAAGCCGATGTCCAGCAACCCCGCCAGGGATTCATCGCGCAGATTTTCGTACATCCCCCCCTGCACGATACCGAACAGCGCGTTGCGGTTTCCACCTTCATCATGCGCCTGCCTTGAGCGCTTCGCCCAGCGCATGCTCAATTCCATGGATTGGCCCACCGCCTGCTCATCCGCCGGATAAGGCGTGCATTCATCGAATATCATGACGATGTCAGAATTGAGCACATGCTGGATACGCATCGATTCCTCGGGCGTAAGAAAGCACGTGTCACCGTTGACGGGAGACTTGAACTTCACCCCCTGCTCGGTGATTTTTCTCAGGACGCCGAGGCTGAATACCTGGAACCCGCCGGAATCGGTCAGTATGGGGCCGTCCCACCCCATGAACCGGTGCAATCCACCATGCGCTTCGATGACTTCGAGGCCCGGGCGCAGCCACAAGTGGAAGGTATTGCCAAGGACGATATGTGCGTTGATGGCTTGCAAATCTGCTGGTGACATTGTTTTTACCGCACCATAGGTACCCACGGGCATGAAAGCGGGCGTTTCCACCACGCCGTGTGTGAGCGACAAGGTGCCGCGACGGGCCAGGCCGTCAGTTCGATGTAATTGAAATTTCATGGATCACGCTACTGAGTAAAGCAGTTCCCTCTATACCCTCTACGACTTTTCGATCAGCATCGCGTCACCAAAGCTGAAGAAGCGATAGCGTTCCTCTATCGCATATCGATACGCCCGTCGGATATTTTCGACCCCGCCGAACGCGGACACGAGCATTAACAAGGTCGACCGCGGCAAATGAAAGTTGGTCAGCAGGCAATCCACCACCCGGAATTGATAACCCGGCGTAATGAAAATATCGGTTTCGCCCGCTCCGCATTTTATCTGAGCGCCATCTTCCCCATTATCGCGTTCCGCTCGCCCTCCCGCTGATGCTGCCGCGGCTTCCAGCGCCCTGAGCGATGTGGTGCCGACTGCCAGCACCCGCCCACCTTCGGCTTTCGCATTCCTGATGCATTCTACGGTTTCCGCAGAGACATCAAAAATTTCGCTGTGCATTCTGTGATCGACAATATTTTCCACCCGGACCGGCTGGAAAGTGCCGGACCCCACATGCAGCGTCACATGCGCCATCACCACCCCCATTTTCCGTAACAACTCCAGCATGGGCTTATCGAAATGCAGGCCTGCGGTCGGAGCCGCCACAGCGCCAGGTCGAGTCGCATAAATGGTCTGATACCGCAGCTCGTCAGATTTTTCCACTGGGCGCGATATATAAGGAGGCAGCGGCAGATTGCCGTAACGTTCCAGCAACTCGATGACCGTACCCTCGTGCCCGAATTGCAGGGTATAAAAATCGTGCTCCCGGGACAGGACAGTAACCTCGATCGCGTCGGCAAGGAAAAGCTTCGATCCTGGTTTCGGTGAATGACTGGCGCGAATAGCAGCCAGCACGCGCTGCCTGTCCAGCACGCGCTCCACCAATACCTCTACCCTGCCGCCGGTATCTCTCACGCCATACAGGCGCGCCTTGATGACGCGGGTATCGTTAAAAACAACCACGTCACCGGCGCGCAAATAAGACGGGAGGTCGGCAAACACCCTATCCTGCAATGCGCCGCTTGCAGCGTCGAGATGCAACAGCCGGCTATTGCCCCGCTTCTCGGCTGGAAACTGCGCAATCAGTTCAGGGGGAAGGTCGAAGTCGAAGTCCTGAATTTTCATCGCGCGTATTATACCGGCAGGAGGAATCGCGCTACGGGTTGCCGCAAATGGGGTTTTCAGTGATAATGCCCCTCCTGAAAAAGAACAGGAAAAGCTTTGCCGGGATGGCGGAATTGGTAGACGCACGGGACTCAAAATCCCGCGACCGCGAGGTCATGGGGGTTCGATTCCCCCTCCCGGCACCACCGGCCGTCGCACGGCATGGAGTTTTGAATTCAAGCCGCCCTTCGTGCGACTGATATGGAGGGGAACATCCCCTTTTTTAAAAGGCTGGCTGCCGTACGGTGCGCCTTGAGATGCGTGGCGTCAATCATTAGCTGATCAGGTGTTCCGGCTTTGCCACCCAGTTCCGCAAAAATGCGGTTGAATATGCCCATCTTGCTCCAGCGCACAAAGCGATTGTAGAGCGTCTTGTGCGGGCCGTAGCCTTTGGGAGCGTCCTTCCATTGCAGGCCATTCTTTATCACGTAAATAATCCACTGATCACCCGCAAATCGTCCACACGCGGCACCCCATGCGACAATGGAAAATAAGGCTTTATGCAATCGAATTGTTTCTTTGACAGCATAAAAAGATCACTCATGGCAACACCTCCTGCCATAAGTGAATCACATCTCTTCACTTCCGTGAATCCCAAAATTAATAGGTCCTGAACCTAGAATCTTCCTCTGTATTAAGTCCACCAAAGCGTGCCTCCGCCGCTTTCCATTCGATCTTGCCTGCCACTCCCTACAGACTGTGGCGTTGATCCAGCATCTGCTTCAAACGCATGCGAAACAGGTCCTCATATGCGCTCCATCATGGGGTAAAAACTTCAATCCTGGCAATTCCATCAGCTCTTGTATATCCCTAAATCCTGGTATCTATAAGGACTAGAGACGTATTTCAGGGGTAACTATTTAACGGCACAGGAGGCTATAAGCCAAAGGTTCCTACCTCCATCGTCTTTCGCGCGCCATAAATCCGATTAGACCAAGGCCTGCAAGAAAGAGCGCATAAATCTCAGGCTCGGGGATGAGTCCGATTGCGAGGACTTGCCCAGCGTTATTGATAGCAGTGGCTCGGAGTAGAACCTCGCCGGGTGGCATATCAACCAGTGAATTGAGGTCTGTCATGCCTTCTCCGTTGGGGACCGGTAATAAACGCGTGTTGAGTTCCATTCTCCGTATTGGCCCACCCCACTACCTGTCCTATATCGTTAATTGCAAGAGGTTCGCTGCCAAGGCCTCCTAGTGTGCCGAGATCGGTCAGTTCCGTGGCACTCGCATTGGTTATGAAAGCATGGGAAACCCCGTTACCGTCGGAAGAACCTATTACCTGTCCTGCCTCATTAATCCCCACAGCCGCGCTATAGTAATTTCCAGCCAGAGCCCCTATGTCAGTCCAGAATCCCGAGGGGGTATCGGAGAAGCCGAGAACAGCATGTCCGGATGCCGCTCCCACAATTTGTTCTGAGTTATTAATAGCCAGAAACATATCGTTATTATCAAATGGTCCAAGCAATCCAGTGTATCGATATGCTACTCCCACGCCAGATTGAATTACTACAGCTGGATTAATGGGTGAAAAAGGCTCCGCAGGGAAATCCCATCCCACTACTGTCCCCCTATCGTTAATTCCGCTGGCTTGAAATCCGAGGTAGGTTGTACCCACGCCATTGGGACCAGTAACGAAAGAATGAGCCCAGGTAAAAAAGCCTTCTGGATCGGACGTGGATGGATGGGTAATTCCCGATAACCTGTCCAGCATTGTTGATTCCGACAGCCCCGCTATAGGAGCTTAACAAGGGGTCGGTGGTCATGCCCACTCTACTCATCCCCATCCCGTTCGGTCCGGTTAGAAAGGCATGAGTCTCGCCTGAAGCGGTTTTCGAACTGCCGACCACCTGTCCGGCATCATTGATGTCTATAGCAATAGTGTTCCCTCCTCCCAGGCTCCCGAGGCTGGTTACTTGCTTGCTGTCAAGATCAATAAGGAATGAATGCTGTTCGGCGGTGGCATGCGTGACGAAACCGAGGCCGATAAGCAGTGTTGTGGCAAGAATGAGACTGCGGACCTCGAAGCAATGTTTGATTATCATTGTAAGCTCCAGAAAGGTGGATTGAAGGATTGATTCTCCCCAGATCAGGTTCGATCAATTGTTTGAGACATTATCTATGGTGCCAAGCCCGATCCTAATCCCCGTTCCCTTTTCTTTTCAACCGCTTTTTGAGCATCTTTTTCTGACTTAAGCTATGTCCCACATCGTCACTAACGGGAATCTTGATCCTCTCAGATATTGACGGTATCTTTAAGAACAAATAGGAGGAAGCGCACGAGCAAAGGTTCACAGCCAGATGTTCGAGTCCTCCTTCTATTTGCCAGGAACTCCGAGCACCCCATTTGACGCTCCTCGCAATTCGTCCAATGTTCCAGCCATTCGAAACGAGTACCAATCTGACCATAAGGAAGTGCAATGCCATCCGATCTGGACTCCGAATCAATAATAATCGTCTGCCCTCACTGCTCGAATCAGCATGAAGAGACGATCTTGCGGCTGAAGTATGAACCGAGACTTTCCTGCCCGGATTGCGGCCAATATATCGTCATCAATCTCCTCGATCTCTATACCATGCTTGAATCAGCGCAAAAATCCTGTAAGGCGCTTCTCAAAAAACTGGCTGGCGCGTCGAACGGTAAAAACCTGCGTTGACCCGAAGGATTTAGCTCGTTATAACCTTGGCGGAAATCAAAGCGATACTCAAATCGTAGAGGTCAGGTTAGCAAGAAAAATCCATTTAATCCAAATAGCATAACCTCTACCTGTCCCCTGGAAAAAGTAGATTCATAGTAGATTCATGCCTCCGCACCCTGATCACCCCCCCCCCCTCCTCTGCCCCAAAGGCTGGCTATCCAGCCGGCCCTCCTCCCTGATCCCTGATAAAAGAAAAGCCATTGTTTTGAAAGTCCCGGAAACAAGCTTGACTGTAGGGCAAATACTGCTATGAATAAATCTGGAAATCCGAATGCCCTCTTGTCACTGGAGTAATGACGGTCAAAAACGCTTCATGCCTGTTCATGACTTTGACATTTGAAGGCCTGCGGGGTTTGTGCGAATTCCGACAATGAGGAGGTCGTTATGAAACAGTTGCGAATGAGGGGATTTCTGTCCGCATTGATGGGACTGTGTGGTCTGCTTGTTATTCCCGTTTCACAGGCGGAGCCGGTGAAGCCTTCCAAGACAATCAAGACGGAGTATCAGTATTCCGCCAAAGTTGCGTGTTCATTGCTGCTGCCCCACCAGGACGGAACATTGGCGCGCGGCACTTATCGCACCACGGTCAACATTCATAATCCGAGCGACAAAAAAATCAGCATTGCCGCCAAGGTGGCGCTTGCCACCCAGTTTGGCTCCGAGCCCGGACCGTTCGATGTGACCCCTTTCAAGGAGGCGGTCATTCAGCCGGATGGAGCAGTGGGAGTAAACTGCTTTGATATCGCCGGCTACTTTTGTCCGATCGATGGCGTGTGCGTGGATTTCGCCTTTCTTGAAGGATTCCTGGTTGTGAAAAGCCCGGTGCCCCTGGATGTTGTCGGTGTTTATACCGCTCGGCATACTGATGGAGATGTCGAATCCATCGACGTAGAAGCGGTCGAGGGACGCCAGGTTCGCGAAACGGTCAAGACAGGTGCAGCAGAACCGACGAAGCCGGGAGGAGGCAAGCGCGTCGATTATCCGCCGAAGGGAAGCTCAGCGTATGGCGAGAAGGAGCCGAAGCAGATGTGCGGCGGCATAGCCGGCTTCCCCTGCCCTGAGGGCAAGAAGTGTGTGGATGATCCTTCAGACAATTGCGATCCGGCACGTGGCGGAGCGGATTGCAGTGGTATCTGCGTAAAACAATGATTTGGAGTAATCGCGGAAAAAGCGTTTTTCCTGACAGGGGCGAATGCGATTCGTCCCTGTTCAGAGATTCCCTGGAATTGGCAAGTGCATGGCAATTTCCCCCAAAAATTTCCCCCCAAAAAGATCAGGACTTTTTCTTGCGCCATTCGTCGCCCTCTTTCTCGTATTCCTTTTTTACGGCCGCCCAGGCTACCTTGTGCGCCGTTTCTTCGCGCGAAGCATGTTCCCTGCGCTCATCCGGGTCCTTATACTCATCCCAGGCGTTATTGAAAGTGGCCCTGTATATTTCCTGCGCGTGCTTTGGCAGGACATTGGTAACGTTGTCCGGAAGATCTTTCAATGTATCGTATGGCATGGCGCTTCTCCTGAATCCGCGTTGAAAAAAATAGTATCTGGTCTCCGGTGCAAAACCAGGATATAAAATTCAATATAGCAGGCATGCCTGATAACGCTGCAAGCATTGGTTCGCGATCGGCTTGCGGAATGGAATGAGCAGAAAGGGGAGATATAAACAAAAAATGGACTGGCGAGAATACCAACCCATTCAGAGTGGTAGCGAATCCCAGATCCGAACTGGAGACCAACGGATTATGATTCCGAGTCAATCAATACGTCATAACAAGCTACAACAAATTAAAAAAAAGAATCAGTATATTAATCTCTTTTTTTATCTTGGCTGATTGCATTTTATTGCTGTTTTTTACTGGCAAGTGTCCCACCAGTGCACTCTAGGAGCGATTATTTTTTCCTCGACAAGGGTAAGACATGGATAATCCATAAATAAATGCTGAAATAGTGTTATAGCCAATTACAGGGGAAGAGGCCGGGGGGCTTCGTCGGCAGGCGGGGGTGGCAGTAAGGTATCCCGCCCTAGGCACTTCATATGGCGCCATTCACTTTTTTTGGCTTTCCCTGATTCGCGACGAGCCACTTTCTGATACCCATACTCAGCAATAGGTACCCAGGTCCAATTTTTTGCCCAACAGTAAAGGTACAAAATGGAAACTGGCGATTGAAACTTGCAATCTCCCTTTGGACTTTATTTTCATAATCGTGAAAAAAACAATCTTAGGTTTACTGTTGGGGCTTTTAAGCGCCAGCGCAACGGCCGAATGGACTTTGATTACCTCAAACGATGAGCTTGACGTTTATGTAGACGCCGCAACATCTCCCAAAGTAAACAACAAAGCCAAAACTTGGGTATTAAGCAACTATAAAACCGAGCAGAAAAATGAGAGCTTAAAAAAGTTGTATTGGTCAACCAAAGGCCAGTTTGAATACGACTGTGTAGAAGTAAAGCTCAGGATACTCGCCTTGTTGCAATTTTCCGAACCCATGGGAGGTGGTCACGTCCTCTATCAGAGTACTGACGTCTCCAATTGGGCCCCAGTGCCGCCCAAGAGTATTGGATTTGTTCTATGGCAGTCAGCTTGCGGAAAAAAACAATAAAACTCCATAGCGTAGGATGAAGGGTTTTACCTCCCCCAAAACATGAACCCTTGGTCAATTAACCCCCCATGGCAAAATTTCTCTTCACTTTATCGGGAAGCCATTTCAGCCTCAGACGCAAAGACTGAGGTAGAACGACGCCATCACTTGACCGCAGCTCTCTATTTCGGAGTAGCGGCCCTTGAAGCGTTCCTCAATCGGCAGATGCGCGAACGGCAAACGCCGTCGACGCCCGAAAAAAAGGTGATGAAATTGCTCCGCTACACAAACCTGCTTGATAAAGTGGAGAAGTGGCCCGCGGAGTTGATAGGGAAACCAATATTGCTGAACGAGTTAACCAAAGAACTGATTAAAGATTTTAACGATATTAGAGGCGATCTTACCCATTCCAAGACGTCAGGACACGACATATACGGGAAGCTTCAGACGGTCAATCCAACAACCGTCATCGATACTATCGCGGAATACATTGTACGATTTCACGAGGCAGCAGAAAATCGTTTCCCTTATTGGGTATTCGACTGGAACTACCTCAATCCAGGTATAGGGGGATACGAAATACTCCCTTTGAATGAGCAGCAGTTCTGTTTCTCTCTTCGAACACTGGGAATGTCTACAGGTGGATTCGTTTCAGAGGAGGCGTGGAAAAACAAAAATCTGACTACATATGAAGCCTATGTTCGAATCCGAGACTTCCTGCTTTTACAAACCGAGTGTGAGCCTAAGAACTTATCTGTAAATAATATTTGTTTTTCCCGGGCCTTCTGCCTTGCGGAAGGCGATGATGGCGCAGCCTAACATAAGAAGTGCGAGGTAGCTGCGGTGTGTTTTCTCGAACCGGACCAGTAGTTTCCGGAAGCGATTCAGCCAGGAATGGCTGACTTCGACCACCCAGCGCCGTGCTCGATGTTTCGGATTCTGCACCTTGGCCTGGACCTCCTCATTGCGGGGGCGCACATGAGGGGTATAGCCGTGCGACTCCATCACCCGTCGCGCGGGCTCGCCTGTGTATCCTGCTTACGGCGCACGATAAAACCGACGAGTCCGAGGCCGACAATCAGCATAGTGTAGGTCTCTGGCTCGGGGATCAGGGGGATCTCCGGTCCAGTAGCATTGGTAAACTGTGAGAAGTTTGTGATACCCGTCTGGGAGTCATTTTCCCAGGAATGCCACCAACCATCGGTGCTGTTAGTAATGGATCCCGGCAAAGATGTGAAACTGAATGAACCAGATTCTCCCGGCATGATTCCAGGTCCTACACTATTCCGGATGTCGTACTCGACGGGCTGCCCAGAACAGCAATCAAATTCCCACCCTGAGTTTGGTGCGCTCAGGTCAGCCAGACCCAGACCTGCCGCATTTGGTATGGCGAGTTCAAAACCGGAGAATCCGTTGCTGGTACCTGGATTAGGATCGTATGTGTGATTCGTTACATCATATTTCCAGAAGTATTTACTAAAGTCGCCCAGGTAATTATCCTCAACAGTTACATTGATAGTGATAAGACCACCGTAATTGTGCGAATTGGAAAGTACCGTTGTCGCTGATACTGTGCCAGACGCAATAAACGTCGCTACTACCGCGCTGCCAACCTGCTTCGCTATACTCAATTTATACATATTTCGATCCCCAAAAAATAAGCAATGGCTCAGTACTATAGAATAGGGAGTGCATAAAACAATAGACCTTTCGGACTATCCAATAGATCTCCAGGACTATTGGTGTCCGAGGGGCGGGTGCGGCTATAGGCGAATTCTCCGCCTACTCCGCATTAGGAATGGCAAAAACAGACAAATGTGTGGCAGACTGAACAATCAGGAACTCGGCGCTATTACGCTAGTGCGCTTGACGCTGACACGAGTGATCACGTGAGATGACTGGGTGACCATATCCTACAATATGTTGCCCCCGGTTTATGTCCTTGGATGATCATGCTCCAAGAGGGCGAGTTGCAGTTCATCGGTATGACCGGGGACTACCGAACATCAAGAGAAGCCGCAGAGAAGAAAAAACCGTGGATATGTGCTCGGGTAGAGAGGTCGCTAACAGACTCTCCTAACTGGCGGCATTAATAATGTGCTCGTCTGTATCCTTACCCCTCACAAGTAGGGAAAAAGGTTCCACAATTATCTCTGCCATCCGAGTATCCCAATTAATTGATGAGGCAGGAGACTGCTTCATTGCTTGCGCTCATGTCAACTTATCCCCTCCAAAGAAAGAAGGCGGTGGGCATTATCACCAGCTATTAATTCGGCGAGCAAACAGTACAAACGTCATACCGGCGGAAACCGGTATCCAGCGACGTTCAAAGCACGTCATTATTGGTTTGGGCTGGATTCCGGGTCAAGCCCGGAATGACGAGATTCATAGTATTTTCTGGCCGGATCAATAGGTGATACGTGTAAAAGTATCCAATGCTATGCGTTTGATACGGCGTAACATAATTGAATGGTCCTAGATACAGATACAGAATAAGATAAGGATATAGAAGCGGCAAAGGGGGTAAAGTTAACCTGCAAGTGTCCCAACAGTGTCCCACAATGTGTAGGCTATGAGGTTACTGTTACGCCAAGCATTGATTCTTTTGGTAGCGAATCCCAGATTCGAACTGGGGACCAACGGATTATGATTCCGCTGCTCTAACCACTGAGCTAATTCGCCACGTGTTTATATGGAAGGTCTGGCATTATGCCTTCGCACCACGTTCCTGTCAAGATTCGGAATGGAGTTACCAGTTATCTAATTGATTGATTCAGTTATTAAAATAGGAGGGGCACAGCTGTTGTTTCATAAATCCACCGAGGCAAAAACGGGCATACCGGCTTATCCATGCATCCCCGCGCAGCAGAAAGCGGCTGTATAATGATTCCATGAAATTCGATGTCGTTATCGTGGGGGGCGGATTGGTTGGGGCAAGTCTGGCGCTTGCCCTCAAGGATAGCGGTCTTAAAATAGCGCTGGTTGAATTCCGCCCCATACCGCCGCTTCCTGCCGATGAGAGCTGGGACAGCAGGGTCTACGCCATCAGTCCGGGCAGCGCTGCATTCCTGCAAAATCTGGGAGTGTGGGACGCTCTCGACCAGGAGCGTGTGACTCCTGTTTACAATATGGCTGTCTTCGGCGACGACAGCGCGGCGCGGCTGGATTTCAGCGCCTACAATATCGGTGTCCTCGAACTGGCTTTCATAGTGGAAAACCGCCAGCTCCAGAACGCCGCCTGGAAGGAGATCAAGCGCCGCGGGAACTCGATCCAGGTTTTTTGTCCCGCGCAATGTTCTCTGATGCTGCGCGCCGAGTCTCACGCCGAGCTGCATCTCGATGATGGAACTGTCGTGCAGGCGGGGTTGATCGTTGGGGCGGACGGGGTGAATTCCTGGGTACGTGAACAAGCTGGTATTGAAGTGGCGCGGCATTCCTATCAGCAGATGGGCGTGGTGGCAAACTTCGATGCAGCGCGCCATCATAATAACGTCGCCCATCAGTGGTTTCGGCGCGATGGCGTGCTGGCGCTCCTGCCAATGCCCGGCAGGCTGGTGTCCATGGTATGGTCTACAAAGGAAGAACCCGCGGAAACGATGCTCGGGCTGCCTGAAGAGGAATTATGCGAGCGCGTCGTCCGGGCTTCGCAACATGTCCTGGGCGAGATGCGGCTCGTTACGCGGCCTGCCGCTTTTCCCCTGAATTTTGTACATGTGAAAAAGCTGGCCCAGCCACATCTTGCGCTCATCGGCGACGCAGCGCATGGCATACATCCTCTTGCGGGACAGGGCGTGAATCTCGGTTTACGCGATGCGCAGGAACTCGCCTCTGTCATCTGCTCGCGCGGACTGCAATCGGATTGCGGTGATTACCTGTTGCTGCGTCGTTATGAACGCGCCCGCAAGGAAGACATCCTGGCCCTGGAACTGGTTACCGATGGCTTGCAGAAGCTGTTCAACCATACTCACCCGACACTCATTCGCCTGCGCAATCTGGGCCTGGAAATCACCAACCGGTTGCCTCTGATAAAAGACCGCTTGATGCAGCAGGCATTGAGTTGAACCCGGCTGATTCGTTTTCCTGTCCATCCACCAGAACAACCGCAGGCCGCCCGGCTGCATCCCATTCCAAAACGGAGTAAAGACCATGCGTTCAAAACTCATTTCTCTCGCTTTGCCTTCCCTATTGCTCTGCTTCCTTTCCAGCGCTTCCGCTGACGAGGCATCCCTGAAAAAATCGATTCAGGCAAATTTTCCCGGAGAGAAGGTCGAAAGCATAAAAAAAACGCCCTATCTCGGTCTATATGAAGTGGTGGTGGGAGGCGAATTGTTCTATACGGATGACAAGGTTTCGTACCTTTTTTTCGGTCACGTAATTGATCCGAAAACGAAGGAAAGCCTGACTTCCGAACGCTTGCAACAGATCAAGGAGGCTCGGCGCATCGATGTGGGCACTCTTCCCCTGGAGCATGCGATCAAGGCGGTCAAGGGGAATGGAAAACGCAAACTTGTCGTTTTCTCCGACCCAAACTGCCCTTTTTGCAAGCGTCTGGAAAAGGAACTGGTTAACGTAACGGATGTAACGATATATACCCTGCTTTATCCCGTGCTGAACGGTTCAATGCCGACTGCGACGGCGATATGGTGCTCCGAGGACAGGCTCAAGGCCTGGGAAGATTTCATGCTCAGGAATATTGCACCCGCCGGCAAGGATTGCACCACCCCCATAGACGTGATTCTCAAGGCAGGGAAAGAAAACGATATAAGCGGTACGCCTACCCTGATTTTTGCCAACGGCTCGCTAACGCCGGGATTGATTCCCGCGGAAACCATAGAAAAGAAATTAAACGCGACCTCCGCGAAATAGATAAATCGATGACAGGCGCTGGGAAGCGCCTGCATCCTCCAGTTCGCAGATTTATTTGGAGCTTCCCAGTACTCGCGCGGCAGGTGGAAAGTCCTTGGGCAGATATTCCACTGGCATCAATACCCACATCCTCCCCTTCTGCCTCATTTTCCCCGCGTTCTGCGCTGCGTCAGGGCCAAATCCCCAGAAAAAATCCGCCCGCACATTCCCTTTGATTGCCCCGCCTGTATCCTGCGCCACCATCAACCGTTGGAGCTGCTCATCGGTATTTGGCCAGGTAGTGGAAAGAAAGACCGGAGCGCCCTGGGGGATTACACGCGGATCCACCGCAAGGCTTCTTCCAGCCGTGAGAGGCACACCCATGGAGCCGAACGGACCTGCCATCGTGCCCGGCAGTTCACGGAAAAAGACGAAGCTTGAATTCTGATGCAAAATATTCGGCAATTTCTGGGGATTCTTCTGCCCCCAGGCCTTGATTCCCTGCATCGAGGCCCTTTCCAGGGGTAATTCGCCGCGATCCACCAGCAGCTTCCCGATGGACCTGTACGGGTGGCCGTTTTGATCCGCGTACCCCACCCTCACGATCTCGCCATTTTCAAGCTCCACCCGACCAGAACCCTGAATCTGCAGAAAAAACAGATCGACCTCGTCATCCACCCAGAGCAGTTCTTTTCCCTGTAGCGCTGGGGGGTTGCCGGATATTTCGGCTCGGCTATAGAAGGGAACCACCTTGCGCCCTTCGAGTCGTCCCCGCAACCGCATATTTTTGAGCTGGGGATAGACGGAACTCAGATCCACTATCAGCAGTTCTTCAGGGGTTGTGTAAAGCGGATAGCGGTAACGGGCGGACGGTGTGCGGCTCCCCTTGAGCAGAGGCTCGTAATAACCGGTAATAAGGCCATTGTCGGTCCCATCAGGATTCAATACCTGATAGGGAACAAAATAGCTTTCAAAAAACTGGCGCACCGTATCGTCATCCTGCCCCCTCATGGAATCAGCCTGAATGCAGGCTTCCTGCCATAGTGCCTTTTTTTTCAAAACGGTGCAGCTCTGGAGGAACGCATCCAGGGCCGGCACAATCTCGTCATCCCTCCAACCCTCTACTGTGTCCCAATCAGTGGCTTTGAGCACAGGCATGGGCTGGGGTTCGGCCGGTTTCTCCGTGACACGGGGAGTAGGAATGATATTGCAGGCGCCGAGCAACAGTAGCGCGACAATAGTAAATGTGCGTAATTGGTCTTTCATGAAGTTTTGGGTTAAAGTTTCATATCGGAAATCTCTGAACGAGCAATCCCGCTCGCAGCGGTATCAGAGGCTTCCCCTTAATATACATCATGGTTGATCCTATGTGGATATTACTGCTTGAAGCCGGCGTAGCGCTGTCGCTACTGATTCTCGTCGTCTGGTGGACGACAAGACCCGGAAAGAAGGATGAGGATGAAGACAATAAAGAGTAAGGACCTCAGGATCCCGGGCTGACAGTTGAAAGGCGGATGAGAGGACAACAGGAATATGATAATGAAGAACAAGAACACCCCTGGTCCGGCGCGCTTTGACTTGTCGGTTCGCTTTCCCTGTAAGCACCTTTGAAATGATTTTTGAAAGCCTGTTGCCGGAAAACAAGACGCTTGATGCTTCGATGTTTCATCTCTTCCACATGTTCCGCGCCTCCAGCTTTCCATCGCGCAATTCCGAACATAAATTCAGTGCGATTCCGCCAGTTATTTGGCAGAATACCTGTCTTGGGAAAATGGTTTAGCACAAGAGGACATAAGGGGAATAACCAATGAAATATCGCAGTTTCGAGGAATTCTGCGCGTATGTGGCGGAGCATAATCCGGGACAGCCCGAATATCTCCAGGCAGTGACGGAAGTCATGGAGAGCCTCTGGCCCTTTATTACGAAAAACCCTCGTTATGCGGAACACGGCATTCTCGACCGTCTCGTGGAGCCGGAGCGAATAATCATTTTTCGTGTGTCCTGGGTGGATGATCGGGGGGAGGTGAAGGTCAACCGAGGCTACCGCATACAGCACAGCTCTTCCATTGGCCCTTATAAAGGCGGCACCCGCTTTCATCCGTCCGTAAACCTTTCCATTCTCAAATTCCTGGCGTTCGAGCAAACGTTCAAGAACGCGCTTACGACACTTCCCATGGGTGGTGGCAAGGGTGGCGCCGATTTCAACCCCAAGGACCGTAGTCCCGGGGAGATCATGCGCTTCTGTCAGGCCTATATGACTGAGCTGTTTCGGCATATCGGCTCGGATGTCGATGTGCCGGCAGGCGATATCGGCGTGGGGGGGCGGGAAGTAGGTTTCATGGCAGGGATGATGAAAAAGCTTTCCAATCGTGCTGACTGCGTCTTCACCGGAAAGGGGTTGAGTTTCGGCGGATCCCTCATTCGTCCGGAAGCTACCGGCTACGGTACTGTCTACTTTGCCGAGGAGATGCTCAAGCAATCGGGACGCTCGCTGGAAGGCATGCGCGTTGCGGTTTCGGGTTCGGGAAACGTGGCGCAATATGCGGTGGAGAAAGCGATGGCGCTTGGCGCCAAAGTGATAACGGTTTCCGATTCAGACGGCACTGTAGTCGATGAAGAAGGTTTTACTCCCGAAAAGCTCGCTGAACTGATGGATGTGAAGAATAAGCAGTATGGCCGTATCAATGCCTATGCAGAGCGTGTGAAAGCCGATTTTATTCCCGGTAAAAGACCATGGCATGTTCCTGTAGAGGTCGCGCTGCCCTGCGCCACGCAGAACGAGCTAAATGAAGAGGACGCTGCCATGCTTATCAGGAACGGCGTGGTATGCGTGGCAGAGGGCGCCAACATGCCTTCCACCGCGGAGGCGGTAAAGCATTTCGAGCGCAGCGGGGTTCTTTTTGCACCCGGCAAAGCCAGCAATGCCGGCGGCGTGGCCACTTCCGGCCTGGAAATGAGCCAGAACGCCATGCGTCTTTCCTGGCAACGGGAAGAAGTGGACGCACGATTGCTCCAGATCATGCAGGCTATCCATCGCTCCTGCCTGGAGCATGGGCGGCGCGACGATGGCACCATCAGCTATGTCAACGGAGCGAATGTGGCGGGTTTCGTAAAGGTGGCGGATGCGATGATAGGCCAGGGCGTGATCTAGGGATCCGGCAGTCCCCGGTCCCCCCGGTCCCCCCGGTCCCGGTCTGCTCCTTCCTGCTTCAAGGCGGGAGAAGAGAAAACGGAATGAGTTCGCGCTGCAATGGGGTTTTTTGTAGAGTCATCGTACCCATACCGTTTTTACATTAACGAACTCCCGGATGCCATGATAGGACAGTTCCCTGCCGAATCCGGAGTCCTTGGTTCCTCCGAAGGGAAGGCGGGGATCTGACCTGACCATGCCATTGATAAAGCTGCAACCTGCCTGGATTCGATGCGCCAGTTCCTCGGCGTGTTCGGTATCGCGGCTCCAGATGCTGGAGCCGAGCCCGAAGCGGGTATCATTGGCAATGCGAATGGCGTCCTCCTCGTCTGCCGCGCGTATCACGGCCGCCACCGGCCCGAATAATTCCTCGTGATAGGCTCTCATCCCGGGCGTTACGTCATCCAGGATGGAAGGGAGATAGAATGCTCCCTCTCCCTCCTGCGGTTCGCACCCGAGAACCACCTGCGCGCCCTGTGCAATCGAATCGATCACTTGCTGATGCAGGTTTTCGCGCAGATCAAGCCGTGCCATGGGACCGATCTGCGTCGCCTCGTTCAGGGGATCGCCCATTTTCAATTCTTTTGTTTTCTTTATGAACAGCGAACCAAACTCATCGGCAACGTCGGCCACAGGAATAATGCGCTTTGCGGCAATGCATGATTGTCCGCAGTTCTGAAAGCGCGATCTCACCGCAAAGGTAGCGGCGAGTTCCAGGTCCGCATCTTTCAGAACGATAAACGCATCCGACCCGCCGAGTTCCATCACACACTTCTTCAAATGCTGTCCCGCGTGGGAAGCTATTTCCCGACCGGCCCGCTCGGAGCCTGTGAGTGTCACCGCCTGCACGTGATGGCTGGCGATAGCCTCACCCACTTCAGACGGCTCTATCATGAGCGTGCTGAAAAGGTGCGGGGGAAAACCGGCATCCTGGAATAGCCGTTCGAGCGCCAAAGCGCACTGCGGAACATTCGATGCATGTTTCAGCACGCAACCATTTCCTGCCATGAGTGTGGGAGCGGCGAAGCGGATCACCTGGAAAAAAGGGAAATTCCAGGGCATCACGCCCAGGACGACTCCAAGAGGCCCATAGGACACGTAACTTTTGCCGGCGCCGGTCTGAACCATTTCGACCTGCATGAAATGCTCGGCGTGCACTGCATAATAATCACAGGCGAGCGCACACTTTTCCACCTCCGCGCGGCCTTCGCGCACAGGCTTGCCCATTTCCGCAGCTATAAGAATGGCATATTCAGCCGCCCGTTCATGCAAGAGGCTGGCGGCTCTGTGCATAAGCTCTGCGCGTTCGGGAAAACCCAGTCGCGCCCATCCAGGCTGGGCATGATATGTTTGCTCCAACGCCTCGGCCAGACGGTTGCGATTCCAGCTCGTATAGGTTTTCAGTGTCTCATTGGTTGCCGGATTCAAACTGATGTAGGGCATGATGTGCTATTCTTAAAACAAAACCCGAATAGGGGCTGGTAAAAGGAAATAAAGGAAAACAGCCTGTAAGTGAACCTGGAGCAGATACGCTCTTCAATTTTTTCCCTCGATTACTAATGTATAGCAGGTTATGAAGAAACTGTTGATCGGGCTGTTTTTGGCCACAATCTCCACTACAACGTATGCAGCCGCAAGAAATCAGGATTTCCTCGCCCTGAGGCACGCATATCAGACTGGCAACACTGCGCGCGTGAATATGTATGCGCAGCGGCTGCGAGGACATGTGCTTGAGCCTTATGCGGCGTATTATCAACTGCGACCGCAACTCTGGAGTCCGAAGCTGAGTCCGGAGACTGTCAAGGAGTTTGTTGAGAAATACCGCGATAGCCCTCTCAGCGACCGCCTGATGGGGGAATGGCTGAAGATCCTGGGCTGGACCGAGCGGTGGGATCTTTTCGCGGAAAACTATCCGCGCATGGTCAACAAGGATGTCGAACTGGTCTGCTACTCTTTTCAACAGCGTCTGGCGGCAGGCGATCGCAGCATCTATAAGGAGGCATTTCCGTTATGGTTCAATGCGCGTGAGATGCCGCACAGCTGTAATCAGATATTCGATGTGCTGATTACTGCCGGGACGCTGACGGACGAGGATATCTGGTCAAGGCTGCGCCTTGCGCTCGAGTCCGGCAATGTCAGCGCGGCAAAACGCATCAATGAATACCTGCCCAAAAATCAGCGTCTGAACGAACGCAAGCTGAATGCCGCCACAGAAAATCCTCTTCGCTATCTGGAAAGGCATCGGCGCGAGATCAAAACACGCTCCGATCGGGAAATTGCACTTTTCGCCATGGTGCGTTTGCTCCGCAGCGGGCTTGATCAGGCGCATGCTTATTGGCCGCGGATACGCGATCGCTTCGGCGCACCAGATCAGGCGTATTTTCTGGTGCAACTTGCGGACCAGGGGGCCCGGCGGCTGGACCCGCGCGCATTGCAGTGGTTTGGAGAAGCCGCCAATACGCAGAAGTCTGTTCAGCTCACCGACGCCCAGCTTGGCTGGAAAACCCGCACCGCCTTGCGTGCCGGGGACTGGAATCTCGTGCTGGATACGATCGAGGCCATGTCGGCGGCGGAACAACGAGAGGGGGTCTGGCGTTACTGGAAAGCGCGTGCGTTGAGAGCTAAAGGAAAAATAAAGGAAGCAAATGCCATCCTTGCACCGTTGAGCAGCGAGCATCATTTTTACGGGCAACTGGCCGAAG
Source organism: Nitrosospira sp. TNL300 (assembly GCF_055385915.1). Taxonomy (NCBI): domain Bacteria; kingdom Pseudomonadati; phylum Pseudomonadota; class Betaproteobacteria; order Nitrosomonadales; family Nitrosomonadaceae; genus Nitrosospira; species Nitrosospira sp. TNL300. The sequence continues at coordinate 2,783,064 of NZ_AP041005.1, forward strand.
AGGAGCTGGGCGTTACCATCGGCGCTCCTGCCGAATCCTTCAAGCCGACAGCGAAAGAAATTTCCGCAATGGAGCAGACACCTGGAATCGCGCGAGCGCTGGCCTTCTATAACCTGAATTTGCGTCCGGAGGCAGCACAGGAATGGATCTGGGCCGTACGAAATTTTGATGACCATAAGCTGCTGGCGGCTGCGGAAGTGGCCCGCCGTCACGGGCACTACGACCGCGCTATCAATACCGCCGACAGAACCGTGCAGCGTCACGATTTCCACCTGAGGTTCCTTGCACCGCATAGAGATGCAATGCGCAGCGTCCTGAAGCAGCAGGAGCTCGACGAAGCATGGGTCTACGGCCTCATTCGCCAGGAGAGCCGCTTCGTCAGCGATGCCAAGTCCAGCGCCGGCGCCATGGGGCTGATGCAATTGATGCCTGCTACGGCAAAATGGGCATCCAAACAAGTGGGACTGAGAAAGTATCGGCCAAGCCGGGTGACGGAGGTAAACACCAACCTGACGCTGGGCACCTATTATTTGAAACACGTGTTGACCCAGTTTGACAATCAGTCGCTGGCCTCGGCCGCGTACAATGCCGGACCGAGCCGAGTGTGGCAGTGGCGTGATGAAAAGCCGCTGGAAGGCGCGATTTATGCGGAAACGATCCCCTTCAACGAAACGCGCGATTACGTCAAAAAGGTGATGAGCAACTCCATGTATTACGCCCGTAACTTCGGGCATCAGGTCAAAGCGCTGAAGCAGCGCCTGGGCATTGTTTCGTCCCGGTTCGGGAGTGAAAAAGTGTCGGAGTGAGGTGTCTGACATGACATTCAATAATGTCTGCATTTTCGGTGGCAGCGGCTTCGTCGGGAAGCATCTTGCAAATCTCCTGACCGACCAGGAAATCTACCTGCGTATTCCCACTCGAAACTACGAGCGTGCAAAAGAGTTGCTGGCGATACCCACTACGGACCTGATCGAAGCAGATATCCACGATGACAGAGACCTCGACAGGCTGCTCCTCGGCATCGATGCCGTGATCAACCTGGTAGGTGTGTTGCAGGGTGACTTTCATGCTGCCCATGTCGAACTGCCGCAAAAGCTCATCGCGGCCTGCAAGCGCAACGGCGTCACCCGCATACTGCATATGAGCGCCCTGAAAGCCGGGCCCGGTCAACCGAGCGAGTATTTGCGCTCAAAGGGGGAAGGGGAACAGATCGTAAAGACATCCGAATTGGATGCTACTGTTTTCAGGCCGTCAGTCATATTCGGTCCGGGCGACGCCTCGATCAATCTGTTTGCCAGCCTGGGGCGCCTGCCGATCTTGCCGCTGGCCTCACCCCATGCAAAATTCCAGCCGATCTTCGTCGAGAACGTCGTGGAGGCGTTTGCGCTCAGTCTGGATGAGCCGCGTACTTTCGGGCAAAGCTACGACCTGTGCGGACCGAAGTGCTACAGCCTTCGCGAACTGGTGGAGTATGCGACGCATGTGACGGGACACGACCCCGCCATCATCGGCCTTGGAGATGCCCTTTCCCATCTCGAAGCAGCAGTCATGGAGATGCTGCCCGGCAAACTGATGAGCGTCGATAATTATTATTCGATGAAGATCGACAGCGTGTGCGACTGCGATAACCCCGAGGCACTACTGGAAGTCTGGGGAATTCATCCTACCGCACTTGAAGAAGCAGCCCCGGTATACCTGAATCATCAGTTGCCTCGGGAACGTTACAACTATCTGCGGCATTGGTCCGGCCGTTGAGCGCCAAGGATACGGATAGATTCACACGAATAACTCCAGAATGAAAACCTACCTGGTGGGCGGCTCGGTGCGCGACGAGATACTGAGACTGCCCGTAATGGATCATGATTACGTGGTTGTCGGCGTCTCGCCGGAAGAAATGGTGCGGCTTGGCTTTCGCCCGGTAGGAAAAGATTTTCCCGTTTTTCTTCACCCGCAAAGCCAGGAACAATACGCGCTGGCGCGCACGGAGCGCAAGGTTTCGCGCGGCTACAAAGGGTTTGAGGTTTATGCTTCCCCAGAAGTTACATTACAGGAGGATCTGGCGCGCCGTGACCTGACAATAAACGCAATCGCGAAGGATGAGCACGGTAACATCATCGACCCTTTCGGCGGAGTCGCTGATCTGGAAGCCGGCGTGCTCCGGCATATCGGCCCGGCATTCACTGAAGACCCGGTGCGTGTCCTGCGTACCGCTCGCTTTGCTGCACGTTTCGGTTTCCATATCGCACCCGAAACATTGGCGCTGATGAACGAAATGGTCCATAACGGGGAGGTGGATGCCCTGGTGCCGGAGCGAGTGTGGCAGGAGTTTGCACGCGGTTTGATGGAGCGCCAACCTTCACGCATGTTTTACGCGTTGCGCGGCTGCGGCGCCCTCACCCGTATCATGCCTGAAGTGGATGCCTTGTTCGGCGTGCCGCAACCACCGCAGCATCACCCCGAAATCGATACCGGGGTACACGTGATGATGGTGATCGACTATGCCGCTTCGAGGAACTATTCCCTGCCGGTTCGGTTTGCCGCACTCACCCATGATCTCGGTAAAGGCACGACTCCTCCGGAAGAATGGCCGCGCCATATCGGACACGAAGCACGCAGCGTCAAACTGGTGCAGGGCTTATGCGAACGTATCAACTCCCCCAACGAAATGCGAAACCTGGCATTGCTGGTGGCCCGCTATCACGGAGACGTGCATCGCGCTGCCGAACTGCGACCTGTCACCATCGCCAACCTGCTTCAGGGAGTGGATGCCTATCGCAAACCTGAGCGCTTCGAAGAATTCCTGCAGGCCTGCTCGTGTGATTTCCATGGACGGCCGGGCTATGCGGAAAGACCTTATCCCCAGGCAGATCGTTTACGCGAGGCGTTTCACGCGGCAAGAAGCGTGGATGCTGGGGCGATTGCCAAAGAGTTGGCAAGAAGTGTTTCCGATCCCAGCCGCCTCCCTGTCGCCATTAACACCAGGGTAAGCGAAACCCGTATCGCTGAAATCAGAAATCAACTGGCCTGACCGCTGCGAAGATAAGTGCGGGCAGGATACTAACCAACCCATTCCGCTTCGCACCTCTCCTCCGTCACATAAAACATAAAAAAGCGATCCTCTTGACGAAATTGCGTCGGTACTCAACGTTTTGATGAGTTATTAATTACTACATCGGCTGCGCGCAAGCGTTGCGGATAATCCAGGGCAGCATGCATCGGCGTACCAAAGATTACTATGTATGATATATTACGTTACGCGTAATAGTATTTTGTCCATGATTAAATCATTCAAGTGTGCCGATACTGAAAAACTATTCCACGATGTGCCAGTTGCGCGATTCCGTTCAATCGAACGTCCCACCCGTCGCAAGTTGCTTTATTTGCATCGTGCCAGAGCACTCGATGATTTAAAATGGCTCCCGGGTAATCGTTTGGAGGCTCTCAAGGGCAATCGCAAGGGACAATATAGTATTCGTGTTAATGACCAGTGGCGTATCTGCTTCACGTGGTCAAATGGCGATGTCTATGATGTAGAGATCGTAGATTACCACTGAGGAAACAAACCATGGTCCATAAGTTACTTGATCCTATTCCTCCCGGCGAGATTTTACTGGAAGAATTTATGAAACCGATGGGCATCAGCATCAATGCGCTTTCACGGGATATCAATGTGCCGCCTAATCGTATTAGCGAGATCGTGAACGGCAAGCGCTCGATTACCGCTGATACAGCCTTGCGCCTCGGCAAGTATTTCGGCGTTTCCCCGGAAATTTGGCTCGATCTGCAAAGCGACTACGCGATTCGTATAGCACGACGTACTGTCTGGCCGCAGATCGAGCCGCTTGTCCGCACTCATGCCGGTTGAACTTTACTTCTGATTTTAGAGACAGTTCTATAAAACGCGAAACAGCGATAATTAAAATCAACACCGCTCCTGTATCAGGGGATCTGAAAGTTTGAACATAATATCGACCGCTCAGATCAGGTGAATTGACCCGCTCGGTAAAAAAGAAAAACTCACAGAGGCTCCACTATGATTGCTGACGACGCAAACGGCCCACAGTGGTGTGAATGGCCCGACGATTTTCAGTTTGACAATCGAGTGAAATTGCCCGAACTGGTGGTTAACAAGATTTCGGAACTGATAAAGCAAGACAATGTGCGGTCGGTCTCCTGTCTTTACGATGATACTGAACTTTGGCGGCAACTGGTGGCAGAGCAAGTACGGCGCTCAAGGCTAACTGGTCTTTCTCCGCAAGAAGCGTTCACGTTAAGCGGCCCTGATGGAGGACTGTGGGATGCGCCAGTGCAGGAGTGGGGAGGCCATGTCCATATACCTTATGAAGGAGCTCGTGGTGGTGATTTGTTCATCTTCGCCATGTGGAGAAAATTCTTTGCGGAGAATGCGGAAAGAACGGGTAGACTTTCCACCGCTATCCGCGCGTGTTGCCACTATGTGCTGATACCCGAGGATTTCGGTGAATTGAGTTGCGCTACCCGTACTATGGTTGGCGACTGGATCTTGTACCAGTCGAAAGCGCCTTATGTACCCTGCTATTCCGCAGGGTTGTCGACCGAAGAACTGAAGTGGCGATCGGTATAACCACTGTTACCGCGATTCTTCTACTATTCGCTGCCTGAGCGTGCATAAGCACCCAATAATGAACTAAATACCTGACGCCGCCTTGCGTTAACGGTGATTGGCGAGCGCAAACACATAAAAACCCTTCATGCCCCTTCTTCACTGGTTGACCCGAAACGCTGACTTAAAGCTATCAAGTACAGCGCCTTACCGCCTGCTTGAGCATGTGCCGGAATTGTCATTCGGCGCCGCCGATTCGGAAAACATGCTAATTCAGGGCGATAATCTCGACGCCTTAAAGAGCCTGCTGCCCTTCTATGCAGGTCGCGTAAAGTGCATTTTTATTGATCCACCGTATAACACTCGCTCAGCCTTCGAGCATTACGACGACAATCTGGAGCATTCCAAATGGCTTTCGATGATGTACCCGCGCCTGGAGTTGTTGCGCGAATTGTTAAGTGAGAAAGGCAGTATTTGGGTTTCGATTGACGACAATGAGGGACATTATCTCAAAGTGATCATGGACGAGGTATTTGGCAGGAGTAATTTTGTTCTTTGCGCCGCGCTGCCGGAATTCCACTACGACGATTCGGCAAAACGTTTCATCTTTGATGTGGATGGGGATGAGATCGTATGGAATATGGTGGACTCACAAGAGCAGCCGGCATTTGCAGAAGGGTTTGCAGGGCACGATCAATGACCTGGTTCGTTGGTTGGATAGGCAGGTGTGGCAACACGATGTTGGGCAAGAGAAGATGCTGGAATTTGTGCGGCGAGTGGTCGTATCACTGCACGACAATCAAGGCTTTGATCTGGTTACACTACTTCGGGCGAAGTTCATTCTTGCCAGAGTGTTAATCGGAAAAATCCAGCAATATCGGGAATCGCCTACGCCAAGGGATATCAGGAAACGCTCTTCGGCCCTTTCGCTGCCGTCGAAACCTCATTCAATTACGCTTTCTCATTTGATCCAGCCATCTATCCTGCAAATTGGCATTATTCAGAACGCTATCGGTTCCAGAAACATTACTATCTGCTCCCGGCGAACTTGAGGGGAAAGGCGAGGAGTACGAATGCGCGCTTGCAATCGATTCCATCAGGCAAATTAAATACTGGGTGCGCAACCTTTCGGGCCAGTCTAACGCGGCATTCTGGCTGCCAACCTCATCGGACCGGTTTTATCCCGATTTTGGCGCCATGCTGGAGGATAGGCGCTTGGTAGTAATTGAATACAAGGGAGCCGCCTACGTGTCCAACGACGATAGTAAGGAAAAACGCCAGTTGAGCGAACTGTGGGAAAAGAAGAGCGATGGGAAGGGTCTGTTTCTGATGGCAGAAAAAATAGATGCGGCAGGACGTGGGGTGTATGATCAGATCGCGGCCAAGATCAGATGACCGCTCTTCTGACTGATTGCTGGCACTCCTGTTCGCCTCATATATCACCTGCAATAGGCGTGACTGCTATCTGTCCCATTGCAAGAATTCTTCTGCACGATAATCCTGTTAATAAATTCTCGACGGCAAGAACGGTTTAGTATGCGTAGGATTCAGGAATGCTTACGCTATAAAGCACCTGTTCATCAAGTACGGCAATGCCCCGTAATGCCGCGCTTTTCGAGGTAGCGTTGATGATATTCCTCAGCGGGATAAAAATCTGAGGCAGGTGTAATTTCAGTCACCACCGGTGCGCGCCAGCGACCGCTTTGCTCCAGTTTTTCCTTCGACGCTTGAGCCGCGCTCTCCTGTTCAGGGGTGTAGAAGAATATGGCGGAGCGATACTGTTTACCCACATCCGGTCCCTGCCGGTTGAGCGTAGTGGGATTATGACAGTTCCAGAAGACATCGAGCAACTCATCATAGCTGACCTGCGACGGATCGTATTCCACCTGTACTACTTCGGCATGGCCAGTCTTGTCAGTGCACACGTCGCGATAAGACGGATTTTTCAGATGCCCTCCGGAGTAGCCGCTGGTAACCTCCTTTACGCCTTCGACGGCACGAAAAGCAGCCTCCACACCCCAAAAGCAGCCTGCTCCAAAAATCGCTTTTTCTGTCATTGCTGTACCCTTATGTCATGTAAACCATGATCGGCGGACTGGCTACATTGGTTAATCGGTTAATCGGTTAAATGATGTTTCCCCCCGCAAATCAATCGGGAACCTGATAATTTTCTTTGGAGCCTTTGTGGTCTTTGTGGTCTTTGTGGCTTATGCGAGGTTTACGCGGTGCATTGGCAAACAACCGGTCATACAGGAAATTGGGAAGCAACCGCAAGACTCGCGCGACAATTGCCATCTGCCACGGTATTACGGCAAACGATTTCTTGCTCTCGATAATGCGGGCGATCTTTCGGGCAGTGTCGTCCGCCGTCAGGATGAAGGGCATGGGGAAGGGATTATCGGCTGTCATGGGCGTTACGATATAGCCGGGGCAAATGGTTATGACGGATAGGCCGCTTCCGTGCAATTCGACGCGGAGGCTTTCCAGGTAGCTGATTGCAGCCGCCTTGGAAGCCGAGTAGGCGCCGCTGCCGGGCAAGCCACGATACCCGGCGACACTTGCAATTCCGACCAGACTACCCTGCCCGACGGTGCGCATGACCGAAACAAAGGGCTGAAAGAGGTTCACCATGCCGACAACATTCGTGGCGAGAATATCCTCAAAAACCTCCTTGTCTTCGGCGCATTCGGTGAGCGTGCCGTGGCTGATGCCCGCGTTGGCGATGACGATATCGGGGCAACCATGGCGGACGATAAAATCTTCTGCCGCAGTCCGCAGGGCAGAAGCATCACGCACATCGGCGACGTAGATGGATGCTTCCGCCATCTCCGCCGCAAGGCTCTCCAGCAGATCCGCGCGCCGCGCAATCAGGCCGAGCGTTGCGCCGCTGTCGGCGTAATGGCGCGCCAATGTCCTCCCGAGCCCTGCGGAGGCGCCACTGATAATGACTTTTAGTGTCAACGGAAGAGGCTATTTCCGAGTCCGTTCCTTGCGCACTTTCTGTATCAGCTCTTCCATGGTTCGAATGGTATCGTCCGGCGTACTGCCCATTCTGCCACTCGTGAGATATCTGCCATCCACCGCTATCGCAGGCACGCCGGTAAGGCCATAATCCTTCGAGAAATGCACCGATCTGGACAGTTGATTCTGTACCGAGAACGAATTGTAGACATCTATAAATTTCTGACGGTCTATTCCCTGTTTTGCAATCCAGTCGAACAGCACTTCCTCCTTGCCCAAGTCTATCCCGTTTCTGTGAATGGCATCATAGACCTTGTCATGCAGCCGATCTTTTTCTCCCAGTGCTTCCAGCGCATAAAATGTTTTTGCGGCCGGTTCCCAGGTTGGACGAAAAACCGCCGGAACATAGCGGAAGCTGACATCTTCAGGCTTGTGCCTGAGCCAGGCCTTGATGCGTGGATGCAACTCGTAACAGTGCGGACAGCCGTACCAGAAAAATTCCATGACCTCTATATTCTTTCCCCCTTCCGTTGGAAAAGGACGGAGCAGGACCTTGTAATCCTTTCCTTCGACGATATCCGCGCGAGCAGTGGAAATTGACGGAAAGTTCATACCGGCCAGCAACAGGAATGCCGTAAGCAGCCGCAGTAAATTCATATTTTTCTCCTTCAGTTGAACGTCCCGAGATTGGTGGATCGTTTATCGGTCCCTGTCTTGCCGCTATGTTTCCCTAGGCTCCCTCATGCACCCTGATGGGGCTTGTCTCGACGCCGTTCTGCTGGAGGGATGCACGAATCCGGTTCATGTCATCCACATTGGAAAAAGGTCCTACACGTACACGGTGCCACAGTCCCTTTTGCGGGACCTCGGCAGTCTGGACAGCCGCTTCCACTCCCAGCATCGCCAGCTTCGCTTTCATATTATCGGCATCATCCGGATTCTGGAATGACCCCGCTTGAAGAAAGTACTTATCCTGAGAGGTCGGCTGCTTGGCAACCTGTTTCAGCTGCTGCTCCGTTACAGGTTCCTCCGTGGAGGGAAGAATATTATAAAATTCAAAGCGCGGCTTGCTGTCGGGCGCTTTCGCGGTTTTGTCTTCAATGCCAGCCACTTCCCCTTCTTTTTCAGGCTTATCCGCAGCCTCCCCGTTTGCAGAGCCCTCAGCCACCTTATCCTGTGAGATAAAGGGACTTGGCGCCTGGCTCATGTACATCCAGGTGCCCATGGCGGTGAGAAGACCCAGGACATAGCCGATAAACATCCCGAAAAAGAGGGTGCCTGTTTTCTTTCCCGAGTAAAGAGGCGTTTTATAATCTCGATTCAAGTAAGGATGCGTCATCACATTTTAGCTGGCGCGCTCACGCCCAATAGTTTAAGACCGTTATTCAATACCTGCCTGACTGCGGCCACAAGCGCCAATCTCGCAAGGCGGACCGCCATCTCCGGCACCAGGAAACGAGTAGAATTATAGTAACTGTGGAACTCACCCGCCAGTTCCTTCAAGTAAAAGGCAATCAGGTGGGGAGAGAACTCCCTCGCTGCGGCTTCGACCGTTTCGGGATAGTCGATCAGCTTCTGCAACAAGGAGAGTTCCGCAGGACCGGTTAATGCAGAGGTGTCGGCTGTAACCAGCATGCGGAGATCTTCACCCCACTGTTCCAGCACGCTGCAAACCCTTGCATGCGCGTATTGAACGTAATACACCGGGTTATCGGTGCTTTGCGACTTTGCCAGGTCCAGGTCGAAATCGAGATGCTGATCGCTCTTGCGTAATACGTAAAAAAAGCGCGCCGCATCGGTTCCCACTTCCTGACGCAACTCCCGCAAGGTGACAAATTCTCCCGCCCGGGTGGACATCGGCACCTTCTTGCCATCACGGTAAAGTACGGCAAACTGCACCAGGGCAATTTCAAGTTTTCCCGGATCGAGCGCCAATGCCTGAATGGCGCCTTTCACCCTTGAAATGTAGCCGTGATGATCCGCGCCCCAGATATCGATCACACGGTCGAATCCGCGTGAGAATTTGTTGAGGTGATAGGCAATATCGGAGGCAAAATAGGTGAACTGGCCGTTTTCGCGTTGCACCACCCTGTCCTTTTCGTCACCGAAATGGGTGGAGCGGAACCATTTGGCGCCATCCTGCTGATACAGGTAATTGCCTTCTTCGAGCAGGTGAACAGCCTGCGCCACATTCCCGCCGTCGAATAAGGATTGCTCAGAAAACCAGATATCGAAGGTGACGCCGAATTCCATCAGATCGTTGCGGCAATCTCCCAATTGCTCGTTCAGAACGAAGTTATGGATGTAGGCATAATCCTGCCCCAGCAGCTTTTTCGCGCTGGCAATCAATCCATCAAGGGCAGCCTCTGTACCCGCTTCCGAATCGGAAGCGCTATCAAACAGCAGTTCCGGCTCATGCACATAACGCCCGGCATGGGCTTTATGAATCAGCCTTGCCATGTCGCGTACATACTCCCCCTGATAGGCATTGGGCGGAAAGGCTGATGCGACACCGTTCAGCTCCAGATAGCGCAGCCAGGTGGAAAGCGCGAGAATATCCATCTGGCGGCCGGCATCGTTGATGTAATACTCGCGTGTGACCGAATAGCCTGCGGCTGCGAGCACATTGGCAAGGCTTGCCCCAAATGCCGCACCCCTGCCGTGTCCTACATGCAACGGACCCGTGGGATTGGCTGAAACGAATTCAACCTGGATTTTTTCCCCTGCGCCCATGTTGCTGTGACCAAACTTCTCGCCGCTCTCCAGCACATATCGCGAAAACTGCTGCTTGGCCGAGGTCGTGAGAAACAGGTTGATAAAACCCGCGCCTGCAATTTCCACTTTTTCCAGGTAAGGGGATGCGGCAAGTGCGGTGGCAAGAGATTGCGCAATGTCGCGCGGCTTTTGACGCAATGGCTTGGCCAGTTGCATCGCCAGGTTGCAGGAATAATCACCGTGGCTCGACTGCCGCGGACGGGCAAATTCTATATCGAGATTCAGGTCCGCTAATCCCCTGTCATTCAGGGCATTGCGCAGTATATCGGTAAAGTGGGATTTGAAGTTAGGCTGAACAGGGGGAATCACGACAACATTCTCGACCGTTACACAGCCGCTATTATAACGGCCTCCGGCAAGTTACACGCGCCAGTTTGTCGTGGTCAAATGGATAAATCGCAGTCTTGCTAAAAAACAATCGTCCAACCGGGCTGATTTGCCTGCTGCCTGGTGTAGGATACGCCATGCACCTTCAGGCCGTTCTGGTTCAACAAGGTGATGATGCCCCCTTTGTTGGACAGCGCGACCGGAGGCTGAATATCGATCCGAAGCGTCGCGCCCGGCTCGATAGTACCGCTCAACGGCATTTTCGCTTTCTGCTTGTCAGCCAGTTGCCAGCCCGCCAGGGAAATGGCGCGATCACTTGCGTTCAATATATTGACCCACTCCTTTTCGGGAGATTCGATCGAATTAACCATTGCTGAAACAATGCGCACCAGTCCATCCGGCAGTGCTTCGGTCGGCTGCGGCGTGATCGGGTCCGGATTCCTCGGTTCCCCCTCTTCACCTTCGACCAACGTATGGCCGGTCCGGTCATCGGTATGCCAGCTTTGCGACTGAAATTTCAAAAAAACAGCCGTCCACTGCCGCTGGAGAGGAAAATGGAATAGCGCGCCGCCATCCTGCCACACGCCGTCATCCTTGATAAAGCTTCCGACATTTCCCTGGTTCATGTGAATATCGTGTATGCCGTTACCGGGCAGAAAACCAAAGTACTTATCCGCCTTGTTGCTCTCCGGTCCCCATCTTTCACCGAAGGCGTAAACCAGGGCCTCTTCATCCGCCATCGCGCGCTGCACGATCTGATCGAACTTCTCGTTCAGGTCATTATCGGGGCCGGGAAGATCGGGTGGAAGCGGCGTCATCATTCCGGGTTGCAGGAGGTTGCCGCGGATCAGATCAAGTGCGCCCGAGCCGGGGTTGGGCGCAAGCCGGCTAAAGCCGCTGGGAAGCACCTCTACCGTCGAGGTGAGCGGATGGACAAAATAAGGCTTGATGTAATACATCAACTCGGATGGAGCCAACTGAGATCGCACGTTGATTGCAATGCGGTAGTGGGTTCCAGCCTCATCGACAATATGAATCTGATAGTGGGGAGATGATCCCGAACCTAAACGACGGCCTATTGCCCTGCCTTTCAGAACACCATAATTATTGAGCGGCATATTCTTCTCCAGGCTTATTCAGTAACCTGCTTATTCAGCATAGCTGCAAACCCAGCCGTCTGCTCCTCGAATACCATGCTTCGATCGAACCCTTTATCGCCTACTGCCTATTGCCTATTGCCTATTGCCTATGCGGCTGGTCTCTTCATAAATTCTTACTCTTCGGGCAACATTCACCATTTCAACCGCAGGTAGCCTTCTGTTTGATTAAAATTGAAGCGCAGTCGATTCATGCCGCGCCGGATGGCGGCCTGCCTGGGCAATGGCTTGAACGGTCCCGCAGCTGAACGGGACTGCTCGATTCGAACTCGTGTTTCGCGTGGCGAGAAAATGCGTAATTCGAACTGCCCGGTACGAATTTCCCGCAATTCTGGCGCAAATGGCTGCGCGAGCGGCTCTCCTATGAACACACCCTCTCCCGGCCATGCCACGCTCTTCCAGTAAGCTTCGATGGCGCTGGCGCCAAGCGCGTAGTGAAACATGGCAATAGCGGGAAAAGGAAATTTCTGCATATGACTGCAGGGTTCCACCACCGTCCCATAACTTGCCGTGGCTCCGGCCTCAAGCCATTGCAGGCTGCTCATCTGACTTGAGCCTGTAAGCTGTCCTCCCCCCGAGGTCAGATGGTCCGCCAGTGCGCCCGGCAGAAAATCCAGCGTATCGAGCTGCGGCACCCGAACCAGTCCCGTGAAGTAGAATAGAACGTCGTGCCGGTCGGTAATTGCATCCGTTTCAAGAATCTCGATGGGAAAAACGCCGTCCAGTTGCTGGGCGGTCATTTCGAAATAATTCGCACGCACGCTTCGTGCCTTGTCAGAAGTAATGACAAGATAGGCGTGTCCCGCGGGGAAAGTGTGGTCGGCCGCCACCCCGCGATCGATCAGCGATTTGACCTGTTCGAAATCGAGTCCAGCCAACATCATCGCCGGCCTCAACTGGTGGTCACTGACAGGATGATGACTCGGCGAATTGAAATAGGGACTGGCGGCAGTCGCGCCGCAATTAAAGGAACAATACTTCTCGTCGAATCCGAAAGCCAGCGCAGAAGTCAGCGACATGCAATCCACCCGGTAGGGAAGGGTCCAGGCCACCGCGTAGGCCTGGACGTGAGCGGACACCTTCTGGTCTATCTCGGCTTTCAGTTCCTGAAACTCCTCCCGCGACAGTGCAGTTCGACCGGGAGAAAATCGCAAGTGAATCATATTGGCCGCAGGAATGCCGCGCGCCTCGCGGTAGTACTGTCCAATCTGCACTGAAAGAGGGTCGCTGTCATTGATGATAACGGCGACGTCGTCAGAGGTAAAGCTGGTTTGCGGCAACTGAATGTGCGTTTCGGCCTTACCTGTCGACGGGAGCAATAACAGCATGACAAGTGGAGTGGCGGCAAGGAGCGCAACCCGCGATGCCAGGAGAAAGCTGGATTTGCTACCGGCGTGCGCCGCACCTCTCTGAATCAGGCCCAGTATCCGCAGCACTCGGCAGACTGAAAAGCATCGAGGAAACCAATATCCGCAAAAGTGGATCAGAGAGGGATTGCTATTCCTTATTGCATCAATACGTTTCATCCTCATGCATCATAATGATTCCAGAAGAACGGGTCTACCTTCCATGCTGTCACTCCATGATCTACTTCGCCAACAGGTTCCTGAAGTTCCAGTAACGAAGCTGCTGGTGGCGGTCAACTTGCTGATCTTTATAGCCATGCTTGCCAGCGGAGCGGGCTTGTGGCACTCATCCAACAGCGTGCAACTCGCCTGGGGCGCCAATTTCGGCCCCGCTACCCAGGATGGGGAGTGGTGGCGCCTCGGGACCGCCATGTTCCTCCATTTTGGCCTGGTCCATCTCACATTAAACCTCTGGGCGCTCTGGGATGCGGGCCAACTGGTTGAACGCATGTATGGGCACGCACGCTTTACCGCCATCTACTTTGCCAGCGGTCTTGCCGGCAATCTGCTCTCGCTGGTTGCACATAAAGGCCTGGCCATCTCTGGTGGCGCTTCCGGCGCCATTTTCGGCATATATGGCGCCCTGCTGGTATTTCTCTGGTGCGCGCGCGGCAGGCTGCATCCCCGCGAGTTCCGATGGTTTTTCTGGGGCGCCATGGCTTTTGCGATTGTCAGCCTTGGGCTCGGCCTCGCAATTACCGGTATCGATAACGCTGCTCATATCGGCGGCTTCGTGACCGGCCTGCTCGGTGGAATAATATTTGCAGATCCCGCCACTGCCACTATAAACAGAAAAGCTTCTCACGTGTTCGGCCGCGGCCGCCTTGCCGCTATAAGCATCCTTGCACTGGCCGTCTTCACGCTGATCGTTCGGATTCCGCCTCCCGCATACAAGTGGAGCGAGGAAGTATTGGCGCGCAAGGAAATCGGCAATTTCCTGCGTGATGACCTGGCGATCAGCCAGGCCTGGCAGCGCATACTCGATGATGCCAGGCGAGGGGGAGTCTCCTTTGACGAACTGGCGGGACGAATCGATGCCGCCGTGGGTAATCCCTATGAAGAAAGCTTTGAGCAGCTTTCGGAACTTCCACCTGATCCCGCATTGCCTTCTGCCGCTATGGTAGAAATGCTGCGACACTACGCTGAACACCGCAGGGATGCGTCCCGCGCCCTTGCGGAAGGCCTGCGCACCCACAATCCCGGGCAAATTCGTCATGCGCTGGAAATGGCGAGGCAACCGCCTCAGTTGCCCAGGCTCTCCTCGCCAACCCCGTCCACCCTGCCCCACTGACGCTGACGATTCCGCGTCTCGCGAAGATGACACACGCAAGTCTACGCCAGATGGCAGTTGAGTTCGTTGCGTCGGATATCGCGACATCCGTGTTGGGAATACCGTAACTTTGATCGATTTCAATGTTTGGGAACGCAATCGCTACATTGCCCATAAAGAATCAAGTCATATTTCTCGATCACGAAATTGCGGGGCACGTGCAAGTTGTTCTTTTTGATCCTGTCGTGAATATCGAATACCTTGCTGCAGGTACTGCACTTGAAGTGATAGTGATCATCCAGCTTGGCCATTTCGTAGCGATCCGGTTCACCTGGCAGCTTGACGGGCAGAATGTATCCTTCTGCTACTAAATCCTTCAATGTCCGGTAAACGGTAGCAATACTCAGAGAAGGTACCGCAACCTTCCCTGCCACAAGTATTTCCTGCGTCGAAAGCGGCCTTCCTGCCGCTGAAATAACGTCAAGAATTGCATCCCGCTGCCGAGTGTTACGTTCCATTAGCTCGCCTCAACAATATCGTCCTACATAGATATTATCCGATTCGCCCCCCTCTTAACTCCTATTATGTCATCAGTAGCCTTGACCGGGCACTACTGCTATTGATATATTGTTATCATTAACAATAACTGAAGAAAGAGGAGATAGATGAGCCTTATATCGAAAAGCAGTATCCTGGGACTGGTCGCTTTGGCGCTGACGCCATTCACCTCGTCGGCAGCTTCGAGGCATGATGAGGGAATCGGGTTTTATATTGGCTACGATGGATTGTCCACATTGACTTCCGGTACGTATGCCGGATTATCCAATCCAAACTCGAACCGCCTGACTCTTTTGCTCGATCACGGCAACCATTTCCACGGGATCGGCACATACAGCTACACTGGCCCCGTAACGACGCCCGCCGTTCTGTCAACCAATACCAATAACCACGTTCCCGAAGTCTCTTCAGGAGAAGGCCCTCTTCCCCTAGCACAAGGGAGTGGGTTCTACGCGGGCACATTGCGAACAAATATTGGAAGTTCGGAATATAGCTACCTCGGCATTGCTTCCATTCAGTCACTTGCCAACCATCCCTCAGGCAGTATGGAAGATGTCCTTTTCCGAAGCAGTAATAACCGCTGGTCAGGTCAATTGAATGATGTGGAAATCGGGCTCAGGCTGGTCGAGAGCCCACCTGGGTTGCACATCGGGACGGAAACAACAAAGGATATTTACACCGGCGGCGATATATTTACCTTGGGAGCAGGCAACGATTTCGAGTTCAAGCCGGTTTACTGGGTTGATGCCGCGGCTCCAGCGGGCATTTACTCGGCAACATTCGAGTTGCTGAACATGAGAACAGGTTCGTCCATCCTGGATTCGGGCACGTTCCATTTCGATTTCAACGTTTCGCCTGTACCGGAACTGCGCACTTACGCAATGTTCCTGGCGGGTTTGCTCATGTTGGGTTCGATAGTGCGAAAGCGGCTACACGCTGATAAGCCCCCTGTTCTTCTTCATAAATAAAAACCTCATTCTGAGGAAGCACATTCCGAAAGTAGAGTAAGCAGGTCTCTGCATGAGACTCCATTTGGCTAAATTAACCAGCGATCAATCATGACGATAACGGATCAACGCCTGCCGGTCACAGTGCTGTCCGGTTTTCTCGGAGCGGGTAAAACCACGTTGCTCAACCACATTCTGGCCAATCGTGAAGGATTGCGCGTGGCAGTAATCGTGAACGATATGAGCGAAATAAACATTGATGCATCACTTGTAGCTAAAGGCACTCAAAATGCAGGCGCCGCTTTATCGCGCACTGAAGAAAAGCTGGTGGAGATGAGCAACGGCTGTATCTGCTGTACCTTGCGCGAAGACCTCCTGACCGAGGTGCGCAAGCTTTGCGCCGGGCATCGCTTCGATTACCTGCTGATCGAGTCGACGGGAATCGGAGAACCTATGCCCGTCGCCGCCACGTTTGATTTTCGGGATGAAAATGGAAACTCACTCAATGATATCGCTCGCATCGATACGATGGTAACGGTCGTGGATGCGGAGAATCTGCTGAAAGATTTTACCAGCGAGGAGCTGCTCGTCCAGCGCGGGGAAGTGGCAGGCGAGGAGGACGACCGCTCGCTGGCCGGCCTGCTAACAGAGCAGATGGAATTTGCGGACGTAGTCGTCATAAACAAGGTGGACAGGGTGTCGCCTGCGCAACTCCATGAGGTGATCGGCGTGATCAAGGCATTGAATCCAAAGGCGGAAATCATTCATGCCCACCGCGGAAACGTCCCCTTGAGCAAAGTGCTCGGTACCGGTCGGTTTAACCTCGATCGTGCCAGCAGGATGGCCGGCTGGTTCAAGGAACTGGCGGGCGAGCACACTCCGGAAACGGAAGAATTTGGCATCAGCAGTTTCATTGTACGCCTGCCTGAACCGCTGCATCCCCTGCACTTCGCTGCTTTCCTCGAAAAACCCTTGCCCGGAATCCTGAGAGCAAAGGGCTACGTCTGGCTGGCCAGCCGCCCGGACTGGGCGATCTCATATTCGCGTTGTGGCAATACTGCTGCCGTGGAACCGGTTGGACGATGGTGGGCCGCAGTGCCAAAGGAACGGTGGCCGACGGAGGGAAGCGAAGAGCGCCACTTAATTGAGCAATCGTGGCGCATGCCTTATGGGGACAGGACCAATGAAGTGGTTTTCATTGGTCGTTTTAAGGATCGTGTTCAGAACCTGAAAGTCATAGAGCAGGCATTTGCGGAATGTCAGCTTGAACCTACCGAAGTCCGCAAGGGTATCGATTACTGGCGCGAGATACCGGACCAATTTCCCCAATGGACACCGCTGACCGCCTCCGAAGAGGAGCCAGAGTACAAATGAGTCAATAATTCCTCAGACATTCTTTGCCAGTATGTCATCAGCCAGAGAAGTGGCAAGCCAAGTCAATTAACCGTGAAAACCGATCTACTTTCTTTCTTCGAAAAATCACTTCTGGCCGCACCGCCAGAGGAGTATATGTCCCCTCCACAATTGGAATTCTTTCGCGCTCGCCTGGAGATTGAGCGAAAACGACTGCTGGAGTGCGCGCAACATACGCTGGAGCAGATGCAGGATGTAACTGCAGAGCCCGATTTCAACGATCGGGCCAGCAGGGAAGAAAAATTTCTGCTGGAATTCCGTGTGCGGGATCGGGAACGCAACTTGCTGAGAAAGATCGAGCAGACGCTTCAACGCATCGAAGAGGGGACTTATGGCTGGTGCCAGGAAACAGGTGAGCCTATCGGTATTCCCCGTCTACTGGCACGTCCAACTGCCAACCTGTGCATCGAGGCCCAGGAACGCCATGAGTTGCTTGAACGCACACAGGGTGCCGTGTTGGAAGAACTGGGAGGAATATAGTATGGACGTTCCAGTAACCAAGGCGCCTTTCCTCGATCAAGATCAGGAACCCAGACCATACGCATATATCACCTCTGAGCTTGAGGAGTTGATACGGATATTCCATCCTTTCACCCAGATCGTGATATGTCGGCGAGATGCCGACAACATTGTCGATCGCTACGTACAACAGGGATTGGCAAATAACCTTTTCGGAAACGGTTTTCTAACGGTCATCCGTTCTGATGAAGGTCTCGCACCGGATCTTCTGCCCCCGCTTCCCAGTCGAGAAGCAATGGTTGATGATGTGCGCTTCATTGCAGAGCTTTACTCGGACTTAATTGGATGTAATGAAATTGCTCTTCGCCTGGAAGTGCTTCACAAAGCAATGTGTCCCCGCTTTCATGTCGATCGCACAGGTATTCGTCTGGTTTGCACCTATCATGGACAGGGAACGGAGTGGATCAATGACGAATGGGTCGATCACAGTAAACTTGAACTGAGTTCCCTTGGTTTTGCTGACAGAGCTTCCGGTCTGTTTGATGAAAGAACCAGGGTCGAGGGAACAGAACCCTTCGATATTACCCTCCTCAAGGGGTCTCTCTGGCAGGGGAACGCGAACAGAGGTGCGATCCATCGTTCTCCCGCCGTCGCCAAAGGTCAATCTCGTATCCTTCTTGTGATGGATGCAATCTGGGACAGCAACTCCGGTTAATCTTATCCCTTCCCTCTTTCCTCCTTCGGCCAGACCACATTTTTAACCATCGGTCTTTATCTCAGTGCTATCGGTACCGACGCTGCAGGCAAGATATCCTCTCTGATTACCCTCCCGGCTACTTTTTACGCAACTCGTCTGGCACATCCTTTCTTGACATATATAGCTTATAAACTAAGGTTAAAAGGATAAACAAAATTCAAAGTCAGCAATTATCCATTCGAGCTCGTAAAGTAAAAGTAAACGCCCCAAGTGCCGGGAATAAATTAACTTTGGTGTAAGCCGAAGCAGATAACGTTTGGAAGTTGCAGCTTCTCAAGCAAGCTCGGTTACTCTTAATGCAGGCTTGACCGTTTCTTGTGATGGTTGAAGTGAATCAGAAGGATATATATGGCCCAGCCGCTGACCTCTGAATCGACCTCGTTCACCCTGGACAATATGGGGAGGTACCTCTGCAATACCTTGCAGGAAGCATTTGATAGCACCACACAAACCATTGCCGGCCGACAACGCGAGTTCGACGTAATCGTTGTCGGTGGGGGAACCTTCGGGGCTGCCATCGCGGAACATCTCTTCGTAACCGACGCTGGAGGAGACGGTACACGTAGCCGCCGAATCCTCGTGCTGGAGGCTGGCCCCTTTGTGCTGCCCGAGCACATGCAGAATATGCCGTTTATGGGAGGCGCTCCGGATCTGCGCGTGCCGTGGGTAAATCACCCGGCACTCAACTACAGCGGATTAATCTTCGCCATTGGAGGGCGTTCACTGACCTGGGGCGGCTGGTCGCCTGAGTTGCTCGACTTAGAGTGGGCCGCCTGGCCACAAACAACACGCGATGACCTGCGCACCCGATATTTCGAGCAGTCAAGTGATCAGATCGGGGTAACGGCGACGAACGACTTCATTTTCGGGCCGCTTCACAGCGCGTTACGCAAGCAACTTCATACCGGCCTTAAAACGCCAGGTAACGAAACAGGTTTTTCCTTCGCCGATCTGCCTGATCATCCCAGTGTGCGTTATCATGATTCCACGCTTGGCCCGATCAACGTCGCACTATTGCGCAAATGGCTGAATCTCCCTGCCGGGAACAGGACATCAAAAGCAGAATTGCTCGAACTGCTCAAACTCGAAGCACCCCTCGCAGTCCAATCCAGCACTGAACCAGGACTATTTCCAATGAACAAATTCAGCGCCGTGCCCGGTCTCATTCGTGCCGCGCGGCTCGCAAACAGCGAGGCTGACGGTACAGGGACGATAGCGGACGCACGAAAGAGGCTCATGATCGTTCCGGACTGTCATGTACAGGAACTCATCACTGAGACCCAGGCGGACAATTGGGTGCGTGTCACGGGAGTGCGCGTCTGGCAAAACGGGATGTCCGTGGATATTCCACTTGCACCGCCGCGAGATGGCGGGCAAAGCGCAGTCGTTATTGCGCTCGGTACGGTCGAAACGACACGTGTGGCACTTACCACATTCCAGCAGTCCCTCGCAGGTCGTGCCGCACAGCGCATGGGCTCGAATCTCATCGCCCATTTGCGCTCGAACCTGACCATTCGTGTGCCAAGGAAGGCAATTGAAGCAAACCTCCCCCCCGAACCGTTCAATAGCCTCCAATGCTCCGCCCTATTCATGAAAGGCAAGGCAGCCAACGGAAGTACCTTCCACTTTCAGATCACAGCTTCAGGTTTAAACGAATTGGGTACCGACGCTGAGGCAGAACTCTTCAAGAAAATTCCAACCCTTGAACATCTGGAGGGCATGCTTCGTGCCAACGATAAAACCGTCGTGATCACGATTCGCGGCATCGGCGAGATGAAGCCGCGCAACCCGGACAGCTTTGTTGATCTGTCTACGCTCGAGGCTGAATTCGGGCGGCCAAAGGCGGTTGTTCATCTTGGAAACGCAAAAGCAGCACCAGAAGCCTTTCCAGGCAGTAACGAAACAAACATCGACCGAGCTACATGGGATGAAATGGATTCCGTGTCTGATAAGATCGCGCTGATCTTCGCAGGAAATGAACCATTCGAGATTCTCCCCACCCAATCGAGCGCCATTCCGGTGCCGGCGGGAAGCAGAGCACAACGACTCGCCTTACTGGGCGCATTCAGGAACCGCCGCGACGACTTGGGTACGACGCACCACGACACCGGCACGATGCGTATGGGCGACGATATCGCCGATTCTGTTACCAACGACTTCGGCCGCATCCACGATACCACCAACTGCTATATCGCCAGTCCCGCGCTCTTTCCAACGATGGGTTCCCCTAACCCGATGCTCACTGGCATCGCACTGTGCCGCCGCACTGCCGATCTGCTCAACAGCAGTGTGTTGCGCAGTTCAGACGCGATCATCAGCCCCCAGCCCGAAGCGGGTTTTCGCTCATTATTCGACGGTACGGACAAGACCTTCAAGGACTGGTACCTTGCCGGTCCAGGGGGTGGAGGCATGCTTCATTTGAACGGCGAGATGGTAAGTTACGGGGATGGCGGGCTGAGACTTTTTTATTACGCCAAGGAAGCCTTTAGCGATTTTACATTGCGCCTCCAGTTCCGTATCTTCGACACTGCGAACCATAACAGTGGCGTCTTCGTTCGCTTCCCGCGTCCGACACTTGAACTTGCCGATGCGCTCAAAACCCGCATCCCGAACGAACCATTCTTCGATGCAGGCAATGCGGCATGGAGGCCAGTCATAGCTGGCTTTGAAGTTCAGATCGATGACAACGCGCGCGGCGACTCGGGTAAGGATTTCTATGGAATCAAGCCTGAGCCGGATGGCCTGTTCAAAAACCGGACCGGTGCCATATACAAGATTCAAGCCAGCGATCGCGTCTGGCACCTGAACTTCAACGAGCCTGCCGTACAGAATTACACCCCTGGGCCCACGCTTGTTCCTGGTGTCTGGTTCGAATACGAGATCGAGGTACAGGGCAATAACTACAAGGTTTTTCTAACCAATATCCAGACCGGCGTACGACAGCAGACCACCTCATTTGACAATACCGATGGAGAGCGTGGTCGAGCTCCCGGTTTCATCGGGATACAGGTGTATCCTGGTAGTACCCTGGCCTGGCGGCATATACGCATCAAAACGCCCTAAAGTACCCTAAAAGCATCCTAAAAGGCTAGCGTTAGTTCATCCATCATCAGGGGGAACGAACATGCAAACATATCGCGGTCGCTGGCAGATTACTGTCATAGGTAAAGATTCAGCGTGGGATCAACGTATTTCAATTACCGGAGCCTCAAGCGGGGGCGGCATCATCCCGGGCGTCATGGGTTCAACGCAGATCGTGGACGGGGCCCTCTGGAATCTGACGATCGAGCATAATGACGGTACCCACGGATGGCAGGAGAACGCCGCCGTTCTCCCCGACCCGTTACAGGAGAATGGCGCACACCTCTCGCAAGTCATCCGCTCCAAGGATGTCTTCACCCCTTCCGATACCGACCCGAATGACCTCGTGATTCGAGTGGACAAGATCGGTCCGATGTTTAATGTTACCGTTCGACCCTTCGCAATCGATGGTCAATCTCTACTGATGTTCGCCGATGGCGTCTTTCTTGGTATCAACGGGATGCAGTACATGGGTGTCGAAATTGAAAACACCTGGGGAGAAGCATTTGAGGACGAGCTCCTGTTCGACATCTCCAACATTGGACGAGCCACGCTCGCGTCGTTCGGAATTATGATCGTTGACACATGGACGGCCGCCGAGTTAACGGCTACCCAGCAGACCGTACAGGGGCGGGCAATCCGTATACCTCCTTTGCAGATCGGGGAAAAGACTACAGTCTATTTTCTGGTGGACGCTAGCGGCGCCCGACGCGGCAAACCGCCCGTAGAGTTTGTTTTGCATAACCTGGGAGGCGACCCGGACCCGGACGACGCGATGCGCCACAATGCCAGAACCATCTTCATTGCCGAACTTGACTATGATCCCAATACAGGAACATCCGTGGTTTATATACCGGAAGGCAAGATTTCGCTGACGCTCAAGTCCCTGGCGGTTGATCCGGTCGCCCTGCAGCAACTTTGTAAGAATGTGCTCAAGCCGGGAAGTGGATCGAAAGGATCGAGGGTGGGTGACGACATTACTCGCCTGATGCGCGGGATGCGTGGAGGCAATTGCGACCAGAAAATACTACGTGAATTGATCACGCTGCTGTGTGGATGTCTTGTCGGCCCCGATTGCGGTGGCGGTGGCAATGGCGGCGGGGGTGGCAATGGCGGCGGGGGCGGGTGGCAGCGGGTGTGTCTGCCGGGTGGCATATGGTTACCGCTCGCCTTTGATTACAGCGTCGAAATTAAAGACGGCTTCGTAGGCCAACACGGACCACTGGCGTTTCAAGACCCGTGGTGGAAGATCGTGTTGCTGATCATCGCGCTCATTGCCTGGCTGGTCGGGCTCATAGAATCCATTGTCGCAGACAAGACCGGATGGGGAAATGTCGGTGATCACCCTCGCAAAATTGGTACTGTGGGTGCCTCTAACCGGGTAACGACCGATGCCGCGCTTATTGAACTGGATAACAGCAGGCCGTTCGTCCAGCAGACCGTCGATGCCATCACCGGTGAGCCGAACTCAAGCTTTATCACAGGCCTGGACACGCTGATTTCGATTGATCCGACAGTTGCCGCGCCATTTATGGGAATGCATGTCTATAAATCCGGATCCCGCACTGGCCTCACACACGGAATCATCACTAATCCCAGCGCACCGGCAGGCGAGTGCAGGGGACCCCAGAATGCTGCCGGCACCGGATGTACCGGCACGGATCCAAATCACCCCGATCTGTTTCTAACAGGGCAAATTATCCTTGCGTCAGACCCTGCTTTTGGCGAAGAACAATTCTCCGATCACGGCGATTCCGGCTCGGTGGTCTTTTCCCACGAACCAGCTACCATGAATCAGGTAGTCGGCCTTTTATATGGGGGTGGCGACACGTCCACCAACGTGTCGCCGATTCAGGATGTACTCACCGCGCTCTCCCTTAAATTGCGACCCTAGGGAAAAATATTATGCAAAAACTGAATCCGCAAGATCCCTCCGCTCGGGCCCAGGTCGAATCAATCATCGCGAAGATAAAGTCACAATGGGCGCAAGACCGAAATGTCCTGGATATTTTGCCCGCAATCAAGACTGTGGGACCGTACGCTCAACCTGATACCCTGGCAATAGGCTTCTATGTCAGGGAAAAAGTCGATTTGGCAAAATTGACGGACAGAGGCTATCTGCCTATTCCTGATCAAATCGAAGATGTGCCTACCGATGTGATCCAGGCTATAACAAAGCCACGAGGAACTGTGGATACGAAATCCACGCGAAGCCAGATGTTCGATACACTGGCAGGGGGAATCGCGGTAGGAAACGCGAACATGAATGTCTATGGCACGTTGGGCATGATCCTGTTCGCGCAAAGCGACAGCCGCCCGCTTGGGCTGACAAACGAGCATGTTCTTGTCAACGATATTGACGGGCATGTGGGCGACGAAGTGCAGCAGCCGCGCTTCTATCTAAATAGCGAAGTCTCTATCGACAGTGCGGCTTGCTGTCCCAATGGTCAGCTCCACTATCGGCCTGTCGATAATCCCATCGTGGATGCAGCAGCCGGGGTTTTTGCCGCTGCATCCATTGCAGCAGTCTTGTCTGATCAGATTGATCCCCATCGTCGTGGTCAGGACGCAACGGTACCCGACCCCACTGAGCGTACCCTGCGTGAAATCGTTTCTGTTGAGATGCAGTATCCCGAGATACCGCTTCCAGGGTACCCGTATAAACTCGATGTGAAATGGAAATACCAACGGGAAACAGATAGGCGCACGCTGGAATATTCGGTCTCGGAAACCAAGCCGAACCTGCACTTCGTCGAAACGCAGGAATTGCTCACGGACCGGACAATCTACCAGCGTGGTAACCAGGTAGTGTTTTTCGCCCTGCTGGGAGCCGAACCTCATCAAGAAACCTGCCAAAACTACTTTGTGACGGCTGCAGCGCTGTCCCCGAGCCATCATCGAGCCTATAAAATCATTCTAAAACCCTGGGAGATCGATATTGGTCTGAGAATTGACGACCCCAGCCGCAGTCTGGTAGATGGCCGAGCTGTACGGCGTTGCACATCTTTTAATGACCAAAAATCCGGCGATTGTTTTCGGCAGCCTCGCAGCATCAGCGGAATGATTTTCGACCCCAAAGACTACACCGCATGTTTTGTGCAACCGGCTGCGGCCGAACGACCCGCGTTAGTTTTTCCGCCTGCCGGCCTGACCATAAGATTTCCGACACCGATACAGGAGGTCCTTGGTCGTGTCGTGTTTCATGCCTCAGTGACCATGACAGCATTCAATGGAGCCGAGGTGGTTGGGACTGCGACGACATCAGGCGTATCTCCCGCAGAGTTGCACCTCACTGCTCCCAGCATCACGCATGTCGTTTTTCGTAGCAAGGACGAATCGCCGGAACTGGTGGAAATTTGCAGCGTGAAGCAACTGCGGAACTACTGCATCTACCGGGGGGAACTTACCTTGCTGCCAGACGAGGAGATCGGTATGTGGTCGACTTATCTGTTCGCCCAGACGCGTAATGATGTCCCGTCAGGGACCGACCCGCTTATTGCCGCCACGACCATAGGCGGTCTCCCGGTGACTAGCAATTTTATTGACGCAGGCGGCTCTGACGATATCACCTATGGCCACTCATGTCTGGTGGATATTGTTCCGAACGGTCAATTTGAGGTCGCTTTGCCAGCCGGGATAATCGGGTGATCGCCCGCGAGTGGTAGAAGACCAGGAAGTTATTCTCCTTATCATTATAAAGCCCATTCGGGGGTTTATAATCCATGGATTACGATTTGTTCTGCCGTCCGATAACCTTGAGATTTTCAGGCAGCCACCTCGAATCTGAGAGTTCTTCATCCGCCTTTCGCACCAACTGCTCCTTTCTGAGATTGCGCATGAGATCGGCACGCTCGGTCGATACCGCTTCTGCCACCACCGAGAGAATCCTGCCCTTCGAGACATGCGATAGATAGTTCCCGGATGTGGGTTTCCACCAGTCGGCCATGTCCAGATTCAAGGCGGTCATAAGTGCAGTTACGTCCTGTGGTGGTGTGCTTTCCCGCTCCGAGACGGTATTGACCGAAACCGCCGTGCAGAAAGCCAGCAGATCCAGAAGGTCTTGCTGCGATTGCTCCAATAGCCACCCAAACAGAGTCTTGCCGCCCCGCCCTGCCGCATCGATACGCTTCTGCCATTGCCGGCGCTTTTCTGCAAGTGCGGTCGCTGCCTTGCTCTGTTCGATATCCTCCGCGTCCGGCTTGAGACGGGTTTCCTCGATTCTGATCTGCAGGATAGGATTTGACGCGGAGCCATTTGAGAAAACCTGTACCGCCATCCGGTGCACGAGGGCGGCGAGCGCAACTTCCGGCCGATCCGTCATGGCCGCCTGCACGGCAGCCGTGCGATGCATGGTCAGCATGCGGGTCAGCTTTTCCGAATGGACCGGCTTCTCGCCACCGGCTCCTTCGATCCCTGCCGCTTCCCGCTCCCCTGACTCTCCTGGTTCCTTTGATTCCCTTGATTCCCTTGATTCCTTCGGCTGCTTCCTCATGTCCTCCTTGCGGATGAGACCCCGCTCGATACGGAGCCTGCCTTCGTGGTCGACAGTGGCAATAGCCCCTGAAATTGCAAGATCATCCGGATAAACTTCTTCCAGCGATTCGATAAGCTTCGTCAGTTCATCCCGAATGCGCTCCGCCTTTTTCTTTTTCTCTATCGCTTCGTAGAGTTCTCCTGCCTTGCGCCCCTCGTCATCGCAGGCATCATATCCGGCTTCGATGGCTTCCAGTTCCGCTTCCAGCGCGTCCATCCTGGCCTGCTCCTCCACAGTCGGGTCACGCCTGACTATTCGCATCTGCGAGAATTCGGCCCTGTCGGAATAGTCGAAGGTGGTGCGAACCTGCACCCACGCATATCCTTTCTCCTTCAGCGGCTCGACCGCCTGGTTGAGTTTTTCCAGGGCAAGCGATTCGAGCAATTCGCCGTCCTGCATGTAGCCGTCGTCCTCCTCCCCGAAAAGATCACGACGTATTACGCCCCCTGCGGCTTCGTATTCCTCTACTCCGACGAATCTGGCAAGCGGGCTCGTCCGTATGTTGATCTCAGTTTCGGTGATGAGCCGCCGGAAGGTTGCGCCGTTGCGCTGGTACTCCGGCGTGTTGTGCCAGAGCCGCTCCTGCAATTCGTGGTCATCCGTGAGCGCCAATGCCGTTATCTGCTCGAAACTCATCTTGTCTTCGGCATACAGCGCGAAAATCCTGGGGGAGACCCTGGTCAGTTTCAGGTAACGCCTGACGGTCAGCGGAGAAACGCCAAAGCGTGGAGCAATCTCATCCAGCGCAAACCCCGCATCTATCAGGTTGCGGTAAGCCATGACGAGATCGGCGGGATGCATATGCTCCCGTCCACTGTTCTCGGACAGGCTTATTTCCAGCGCCTCTTTGTGCTCGACCACGCGGCAATCCACCTCATGGTCTTTCGACAGCCGCCCATCGGCTACCAGCAGGTTCAAGGCGGCCAGCCTGCGGCCGCCGGCAATCACTTCATACTTGCCGCTTTTCCTGCCCTTTTTCTGCTGCACGGTGACGACCAGGTTGTGGATCAATCCCTGCGAGGCGATCAGGGCAGCCAATTCTTCGATGCCGGTTCCCTGCTTCTTGCGAACGTTCAGGGGCGAGATGACGAGTTTTTTTATCGGAATGCGGATAAGAGTGGTTTCGATGGTTTCCATCATGGTTCTCCTGAATACTTAAATAAAACGGAAAAGAAAAGCCGGTGGTATCAGTGTTATCAAGCACCGGTATCGGGCATTAATGATCTTTGGCAAAAGGAATGCCGTCACGCCGTGATCCGCTTCCGTAATAATCCAGAGCGTATTATCCCCGAATCCTTCCCGGTTCCTGAAACGGTTTTATCTTATCCATCTGATAGGCAGAGAGGATGGGAGTCCTGCCTTATGGCGTCTTTTTTGGCTTCCGGCCCTCTCCGGCAACCAAGCTTGAGCGCCTTACCATCACGCTCACCATCGAACCGGCGGAGACGATTAAGGCTGCGGTCGCCGAGGGCGACCATGCCTCTGCTAGTGATTTTCGGGGAGAACATGGGGCCGCATGTCATGCGCGCGACCGCCGCGACCAATGCGCTGGATAACGGGGCCGATATCGCCAAGGTGCAGGAATGGCTGGGGCATGCCAATATTGCCACCACCCGGATCTATGACAATGGCAGGATCCGGGCAGGGATAGTCCGACGTTTAAGGTAAGTTATTAGGGGAACTTCAAGTATTCAACGAATTTCAACTATTTTTTCTTCGGCCTTAACTCAAATTCTCATCAGCTTTTATAGATTGCAAGTGAATCCAAATACTTAGCCCTTCATCTGGTTCATCTCGATCCATGATTTTCCCACATACAACCGAACAGAGCATAATTTGTGTGGAAAAGATAGCTGTAAGAGCATGCAGATTGCTGGGTCTGAGTAAGTGCTTATACTATGTCAGTTTTTACATCCGGGGCTTGCGGTCCCCGAATAGCGAGAAGCACTCGTAATTGGTGTTGTTTTAAGGTGTCTGTTATATAACTTGGAGGTACTAATGCCTATTTTTTGACTCCCCTAAGCGTTTATCTGGTTGGCTAGCAATGAACTTCCTAAGAACTAACAAAAAAATAAGGCCTAAAATGACGAATCCAGTACCAGAATTAACCAACTATGCAGCAAATGCTTACAACGCCAGGGATGGACGGTTTCTTGGCAGGCCAGTATTTATAATTACTTACAACGAGGGCAAAAAAATTGATTGGCCAACTGGTCCCCGAGATATCCCCGATCAACTTTCAGTAAATATAGCAACGAACCTGTTCGTAGGAGCGAAAAGCATATTGCTCGAGAGTGAAAGGGACTATGACCGCTGGTTCTCGGCGTCGGTAGAAGCAGAATACAGTGGAGTAACTTACTCGGGTTCGGTTGGATCGTCCCTACTTTATCACGGTGACTTATTTACAGCCGCAAGTTCGCAATATGCGCTCAACTTTGCTAGCCAATCCATTTTGGAATTTGAGAGGATAGATAAAAGCTCGCTCCACCCTGATTTCCTTCGCGCAGTGCAGGCGCTCCCGCCAGATATCTCCACCGTAGATAACCAACAGCGATATTTTCGATTTTTTGATGATTATGGTACCCATTACGCGAGCTCAGCTACGTTGGGCGGCACAATTGTCATGGAGACAGAAATTAGAGATACGCTCACTGAGTCGTCCCAATCATTAGAAGTTGCTAGTGCTCTTGAATTGGGCTACAAGGGAATTATTAAAAAGGGCGAGCTAGATGTCAGCGTAGCCTTTAAAGAGTCTAAGTATCTAAGAGAACATGAGGCTTCTCTGAGGCTATCTTTGAATGTGATCGGAGGCCACCTCAAAGATAATTTATCTGACTGGATTCAATCGATTTATGCCACTCCAAGTCTTCTGCTAAATTTAACTCTCCCACGAGGGCGTAATGGCAGGCCACAAACAGTACTCAAAGCCATTTCGGACTTGATCGAAGATCATGTGATTGCAAGCAATATCCAATCCTTATTTGGTTTGTACATCAAGCAAGACGAGTTCAAGGATGGGTTGTTGACCGCCCCTAGGTTGATCGAGTTCGAACGCGTGTACGATACAACGGACGGCGATGGGTTCGTGGTATGCATGATTAACGGGTGGCCAGATCACCCTGAATGGGCCCATGGCGACATTCAAGCCATCGAGAATCCCGAGAGCGGGCAAAGCGTTGTTCGGGCAAATGCTTCATGGAACTACGATACCCATCATAACCAGTACATTTCCTATGCGGCACTAACAATGCCTACCTCCAGTAAGACTTCTTATGCAGTACAAGCAAAATCAGACACGGGACCAGGGGGACAGCAGAAGCTGATTCAGTTCATAGGTTTTGGAGATATAGGAGACCAAGCGTTTGGGGCTTGGGGAGACATCGAGTTAAACGCGGAAATTACTGCTCCAAATGATGGCTTCGTAGTTGCCTATGTTGATTGTGGACAGAGAGACGGCATCTATGGACAGGTGAAAGGAGAACAGAAGCTAGATAAAGACTACGTGACCATTGCAGGAGCATCCCAGCAGTTCCATTATGGTGACGGGCATTTTGTTTCTGCCAATAGTTTTTGCATGCCTGTCCGCAAGAGTATGCAATTTCGAGTCCGGACCGCCGGTAACTCAGTTTATAAAGCCTTCTTCCTTCCGATTTCCAAATCACTGGCATCCTTCGAGCCATTTTTGCCACGAGAGAAAACACTCGTATACCAAGCCAAGACGGACGGTTTTCTAGTCACCTATTTATCGACGAACATACCATCCGATCGCGGATTCGTCGAAGTTTACTCTTATCCGGAGAAACACAATCTCACTGACCGGGGTAAAGTCGCCGCAACTTCGATCCACGCTGACGTTTCTTGTAACACAGTAATGATCCCAATAAGAAAAAACGCATTCTACCAAGCGAGCTTTACCAAAGATTATGGGAATCCTTTGATCGAGCTTCGTTGGATGCCCCTCATTCCATCAGCCTAAATGACGGTTACCAGTTACCCTAAGCTGTAAGGAGCTGGAAGCTACTAGAGCGTTTTTCTTCTAGTTGGAATCGGGGGGATTCCTCTGTGCATCAAAATAGGAGAGGATTAGGGTGGAGGTGAGACATGCCGAGAGCTTATTCCGGGGATTTGCGCCGCCGGGTTGTGGCGGATGTGGACAAGGGCCTGAGTATCAGGGCGGTGGCCGATAAATATTCAGTCAGCCCGTCATTTGTATCGAAGATAACCTGCCTGTGGAGACAGGAAGGGAGCGTTTCCCCGCGCAGGATCGGGGCTACCGGCGTCATGCGCTGCAAGCCCATGCCGCGGAGGTCAGGGGCAAGCTTCTGGAGGGCAAGGGAATAACGCTTGCGGGGCTGCGCGACTGGATTGAAGAGACTTTGGGGGTTCGTGTCCACATCTCCTCCGTTGACCGGTTTATCCGCTCGCTGGGATACAGTTATAAAAAAACACTGCGGGCCAGCGAACAAGAACGTGCTGACGTGGCGGCGGCAAGGCCCGCCTGGCGGGACTGGCAAAAGACCTGCGACCGCGCGCCTGATCTTTCTCGATGAAACGGGAGCAAGCACGAACATGACGAGGCAGCATGGCCGCTGCCCTGTGGGAGAGCGATGCCATGACCACGCTCCCGGCGGTCACTGGAAAACCATGACTTTCGTTGCCGGCCTGCATCTTGACGGCCTGGTTGCGCCGTGGTGCCTGGATGCTCCCATGAACGGCGCAGCTTTCCTGGCTTATGTGGAAACCCGGCTCTGCCCCGCGCTCAAGCAAGGCGATATTGTCGTCTGTGACAACCTGGGCAGCCACAAGGTCGCGGGTGTCCGGGAAATGATCGAGGACAAAGGCGCAAAAATCCTTTATCTGCCGCCCTATTCTCCCGACTTCAACCCTATCGAGCAGGCCTTCTCCAAAATCAAAACCCTCTGCGCAATCCGCTGTGGGACCTTGTGTAACAAGGACTCTGACCGGCATACCATGCGCACCCACGGCCAGATGTATCTTGGTGTTGAGCTCCCTTTTGTGCGACCCATGGGCTGACTCCATCCTCCGTACTCCGGCGGAAGATCCCGCCATGGCCCTCCCGTCCGCAATATCCAGAATACAGCATCGATGAAACGAGGCAATGCCACCCCAGACGCCTTTGCGTCCGGGTAAATACGGTTCCAGCAAGGCCCAGGTTTCATCGGATATATCGTGGCGACGGTACGCGGGCTTCGAATTCTTCACGCGAGTCTCCTTTCTTGACCCACCACGTCTCTCATATTCTGAAGCTCGTGACTATACTATCTAGAGCAGCTATTATTGACCCAACCCCATCATGCTAGCCCTATAGGCGCCCCTCCGGTATCTGAGTGGCAGTATTGAAACACTCGAGCTTCTTCTTCTTATCTCCGATTATATTCCCATTTGTTCCAAAAAGATTTGCTCAAGGTGTCGCTTTACAGCGACAAAAAAATACCTTTTATTACAATCTGTTATCTCCATTCTATAAATAATTGGTTTCACTTGGCGACAGTGCCTATATTTCAGCCGCGGTAAGTCCCCGGTTAAGCGGCCGAGGGCAAGCAATACGCAGACTGGCACGAATTATGCTTGTGCTAGTGCAGGCAGTTCCTTCCTAACTACTTGGAAAGCGTATCGGTCTTCGTAACGAACGGCGGTAATCAGCCAATAATTGAACCGAGACGTCCGCTTCGTCTGGATGTCAATAGTCGAATTCTGCAACCCCTCATGATCAAAATCAAAAGACGTGACAGAGATCGCCATATCAGCGCCAAGACATTCCAAAAAACCAACTCCGATTAACTTCAGGGACAGCACGATGCAACTATATACCGACGAAAATCTCCGCGTTAAAAGATATTCCCTCTACTCCTCGGTAAAGAATCAATTCAGTTCCACTCCCCGCAACGCACTAATTGAAGCTGAAGAATCCATAAATGAAAGTCACGAGCGCAGGTGTGTTTTGAGGCGCGGTAAATACCAAATTTGCCTTGCCGACTCACCTGCACGCTATAACCTAGTAAATAAACTGGTAAAAAGTATGTATTCCTGGCGTGGTTATGATACCGGAACTCCAGCCATTTCTTCACACAATCCCAACCGCCTTACGCTGGAGGCGTCTATGCAACAGCAACTCATCGGCACGCTGACGTTAGGGCTTGACTCGGTAGATGGTTTGCTCGTTGATACACTTTATAACCAGGAAGTTGGAATCTTACGCACAAAAGAACGAAAGATATGTGAATTATCCAAACTCGCGATAAATCCCCTCCATAGCTCAGCCGAGTTGCTGGCTGCCCTATTTAATCTGGCTTATATTTATGGACGCATTATTCACAAGGCAACAGATTTTGTAATCGAGGTAAATCCGCGCCACGCAGGATACTATAAGCGAGTATTAGGATTTCGCCAGATCGGTGAAACACGTATCTGTGAACGTGTTAATGCACCAGCTGTGCTATTGCGTTTGGAATTGGATTATGTGGATGCACAGGTCGCTTGTTTAGCCGGGTCCCACGAACCCAAGCAAAGATCTCTCTACACTTATTTTCTTACCAAACCTGAGGAAGAAAAGGTTGCAAATAACCTCACGCGATATTGCTCCCCAGCGCATTGAACTGGCTAAACCTGATCAGACAGAGTAGATATATTTGCTTCCACAGCCTCATTTTGATAGGGTAACAATGACTCTCGACTCACGTGCGCCAGCAGATCAAAACCTGTAAACGATATCCACATCACTGTCTAGATGACCCATTGCTGAAAGAGCAGGCGTTATGAAGCAGCCTTGATCATAATCTCCTATTTGACTATGACAGTTAGGCTCTCGGTCTTGAGTTAAGGTGAACGACGGCATCAGTATAAGCCTAGCCTCGTTGAAGGTTCACCTCTAGACTGCACCTACACTACAACACAACTCAGCACAAGAAAAAAATCGGAAACGAAATCCGTTTCCGATTTTTTTGAAACCCAGAGAATTCTCGGGCGGCCGGTTTATTGCCTTAAGCAGCGTATTGTCCCCGTTTTGCTCGAGAGGAGACGAACCCCATACCGACTAATCCAATACCTACCAGGAACAACATCCCAGGTTCCGGCACTGCCGTGAAACTGCTATTTCCCGAACCAATAATAGTAGCGTCGGTGAAGTTGGAAGGTGGCAACGAAACACCGCTCACTGAGGTATTGACCCCATTGATATCCCCAACAGTGGAACCGCCGGCAAAAGCTGCACCGCTAAAGAATCCTCCTACAGGTGTGGCGTCGAATTGCACGTGGAAATCACCTGCGACAAGCGCTGAGAAGACACGAAATCCACCCTCCTGAACTCCTAACACTCCAGATAATACTTCAATATCATCTCCACCACCACCAGTGACACCCATAGAGTTTCCATTCATGCCTGGAAGCAGGCCGATCTGGGTGTTCATGCTCGGATCCACAAAGAAGGTTACATTAAAAGTTTGAAAGGTGCCCTGCACAGCGCCTGGCGGGTTCTCCACGGAGGCACCAGTTCCGCTATAGAGCGCGTACATCTGGTAGTCTGTGCCCAATCCTGTATTGGCAATTGGAGAGCCGCCAAGCGCATCCCGAAACGTACCAAAAAAGCCGGCACCTGTTTCCGCAAAATCGGAGCCAGTTTGGTCAACCTCGGCTTGGTAACTAAAGTCGATATAGCGAGCGTTAAAAGATGAATTAGCCTCACCTACTACCCCAGGGTTGACGGTAAACGGCTCTGCCGTGAATGTTATACCCAGTGCTAACGCCGATGAACTGCTAACCGCCAGTCCTGCGACTGCTGCGCCAGTAACCAGATGCCTCGATAAATCGGATAATTTTAAATTGAATTTCATAATCTCCTCCTTTAATTTCAGATGCGATGATAGAACCAGAGTCTACGTGCCTTATGGTCAGGGATAAAGGACACTTTAAATATAAAGCAAACGCTGTGCCATATAATAAAATCCATTAATATCAAAAGATTAACCGGGACGAGTGAAGAATGTAAGTAAAGTTGCCGTAAAAGTGTAAAAGAATTCGACATATGTCCATAGGCGAGCTGGAATTTCCCCGTCAGTCTGCGGGAAAACCGAGAAGAGTCCATCGGAGTGATGGTACCCGGGTAGCGGCATGCCCCAGCTTTACTCCATATCTTAGAACTTATCCGTAAATAGTTAAACTATGGTCCGAACTGCAGAGAGCGCGGTGCCGGAGCGATACTTGAGCAAGAAACGAGTCGAGTCGTGGGTAGCAACAGATGAGTTCTGGCAGCGGGTGGAGCCGCTGATTCCCACACGCGTGCTGCCGCCGGACAAGGCGTACCTGCGCAAGCCAGGTGCGGGACGGCCGCCCAAGCCAGCCAGCTCGACAGGTGTTTGACGGCATTGTGTATGTGCTGCGCACCGGCTGCCAGTGGAAGGCGCTGCCCGGCGAGCGCTTCGGCAGTGCCAGCGCGATTCACAAGCGCTTCCTCGCATGGGAAAAGCAGGCTTCTTCGAAGCGCTATGGAAGGCCGGACTTGCGGAGCACGACGAAATGGAGAGCATCGCCTGGCTCTGCTGCGGTAGGCGGTTCAGGTTCCGGTAGTAAGTCGTTGCAGCGGTAAACGTAGCGAACGCGCTCTAGGCGGCTCGCCAAGACCGATTCGTCCTAGAAATACGGTGGAGGCCGTGTCATCCCCCTGAACGTTTTTCAGTCTCTCCGCCAATGTTTGTGCGTCTGACCAAGCCTTGGACAATTGCGAAAAATGCCTTCCTTCGCGCACATAGCGACTGAAAATCAAAGGTGTCAATTCTGGTTGCAAACTCAGTCCCAACCCAGTTGCGGTGAGCCAGAAACGCTGAACTGCACGGCCTGCGCGTACGTAGTCTTCCATTGTTTTAGGCACTTTGTGAGCAAGAATGGCAAAGTGCGCGGCACAGAACAAGCCGGGGAGCAGATCCATCTCCACCCGAGGAACCAGGTGCCCAGCGAGGTAAGTGTTAAAAAAATGCACACGTTGCCAACTGCCCATAACCCAGCCCATCAGTTTAAGGGTCATAGCGTCCAGCCCCAAGGCTTGATCTGGCACCTTGTCCTCGCTGAAACGCGCTTTCCACTGGATAACGTCGCGGTGGACGCTATAAGCTTCCGGGAGAGTGAGTCTGAGCTTCGCGTTGTCAAACATTAGCTTCGCCCAGCGCCAGCGTTGACTTCCGCCCTCGAACCAGCGTACTGTGTAAAATTCTTCGACAGCCTTTTGTAGTACCTGCTTTTGCAGATCAGATAGGGGAGTGGTACGAAAACGCCTGCGCTGGACGGAACGATTCTTGATGTGGGGCAGCAAGGGATCTGAAGGCAATTGGTTGTCCGGGAGCAGTTCGACAAAATAGTCTAAGTGTGCATCGGATGATCCAATACATCGTTTGTATTTCGCTCGCATGCTATGTCCGCTGGCGGCTATAGCCAGAGTTTCCAATAGGGCGCCCAATGCAATTTGGCTGGGATGACCATCGAGATCATAAACGCAATGGTCGCGCGTGTCGAACGCATGGATGACCAAATGCCGTTCGTCTATGATTTCAAATCGCCATGGTTGAGTATTATCCCCGCTTGGGGCCCAACGGGCGAGTTGAAGAATATCTGCGAGCGGCTGGGGAATAGAGTTCACTTACAATCCTAGTTTTCGTTTAGCAATGGCAATAGCGAGACGTTGCAAAGGATTGCGATTGCCGCCCGGGCGCCATGTATGAGCGAGCTTCTTGTGATAGGCATCAAAATGATAGCCTCTGGGTGCTGCCAAGACAGGGCCGCGGCCGAGTAGAATTTTTAGAGCTTCGGTCGCCGCCACACCGGAACAGAGCTGGCAAGCCATCATGGTGGAGGGACCCTTGTGGCCGGCCAAATCAACCGTTGAAGGATCAGCTAGATAACCCATTTGCAGGCGGGCGGGCGCCAGCCCCATCAGGAAGCGCAATGGCTTTTCTGCCTCAGGGGCATCGTCCAACCGAAAATAATCATTAAAACTCATACGGCCTGGAAAAAAATTGAGTACCGCAGCACCCATCCCTAGCGGAGCAGCGGTAACAGCGGGAATACCTTTTGATTCGCAAGCGGCAAAAACCTTCAGACGAGCCTGAAAGGCGAAGAAATCCAAACCATCTATATAAATATCCACGCCTTCAAGAAAATCATCCAAATTGTCAGATTTTACACCATGACCAAAACCCTTGATTATTAGCTCGGGGTTGATATTCCGCGCTTCCCGGACCATGACCTCAAGCTTGCCATGGCCTAAAGTCCCTATAGTTGCTCCAGTCTGACGGTTGAAATTGATCAGATCGAACGTGTCGAAATCCGCAATGTGGAACGCACCAATCCCCAACCTCGTCAAGGTCAACAGATGGGAACCTCCGACTCCCCCGAGCCCTGCGATGGCGACGCACTTTCGACGTAGCGCCTGTTGCTCGGCCTCCGTCACCCAGCCAATATTTCGTGAGAATGCCTTTTCGTAGCTGAACGCGTTATTATCGCTCGCTGCCTTTATACCGGTCTCGTCTGTTGTACAATTTACCATCTTTCATTTCTCCATGGACAGCTATTCAGCCTTCCAGCCGAAGCCACTCCTTTTCGATTAATTGACATATGCATACGCTGTGGTTGGACTTCTCCCTAGCGCTTCGTAACGCTAAGCGTCAAAAGCGTCGTAGCGCCATTGCGCTGGGCTCAATTACATTTGGCACTATCGCTCTCATCCTTGCAAGTGGCTTTATCGAACACATATTTTTGGCATTTCGCGAACACACAATTAAGTCACAATTAGGCCACCTACAAATTGTCCGCCCAGGCTACCATGAAGCGGGAAAGGCGGACCCTTATGCTTTTCTCCTGCCGAATCTGGTACCTGAACTAGAAAGTACAGATGGATCAGGACGAATCAAAGCCGTGGCCCCCCGACTCTCCTTTAGTGGACTGATCAGTCGGAATGATGCAACTATCTCGTTTATAGGCGAGGGCGACGATGCCCGTCAACAGGGATTTTTTGGCGATGCATTGCAGATTTCCGCAGGTCAGCATCTCTCTGCCAATGATCCACTGGGTATTATCGTCGGTGAAGGACTGGCACGTAATCTCGGCGCTAATGTGGGAGACCATGTGGTACTGTTGGCAAATACTGCTACGAGGGGGGTCAATGCCATAGAGGTGCGGATTCGCGGCTTATTCTCTACCGTCACCAAGTCTTATGACGATTCGGCTCTGCGTATGCCTATCGAAACAGCACGACAATTACTCCGCACCGATGGAGCGCATGTCTGGATGGTACTGCTGAACGAGACCGAACAAACCGACAGCACATTAGCACAGCTGAGCAGCATACTCCCGCTAGACAAATTCCAGATTGTCCCATGGTATAACCTCTCAGATTTCTATAACAAGACGGTGACACTCTTCACCAAGCAGATTTATGGTATCAGGCTTATTATTGCCGCAATCATCCTTCTCAGCATTACCAACACGATGACAATGAATGTCATGGAGCGGATAGGTGAAATCGGTACTTCGCTGGCACTTGGAGTGAAGCGCATGGGTATCATGCGCCTCTTCATGGCCGAAGGCATTCTCATTGGCTGCTTGGGCGGCATCCTGGGAGTGCTGCTGGCGCTGTTATTGGCTTATATCATCTCCAGCATTGGAATTCCCATGCCCCCTCCCCCCGGTATGGCGAGAGGTTATACCGGAGAGATTCTGGTTACCCTGGACATAGCACTGCAATCGTTGGCGCTTGCGATTGGCACCACTCTCGCTGCCAGCATCTATCCGGCCTGGCGCGCTTCACGCATGAGCATTGTTGATGCGTTGCGGCATAACCGATAGCGCCGACAGCGATGTTCAAGCTTGCCCTACGCAGTGTTTTTCGGCAAAAGTCGCATACCGCGATGACGCTGGTAGCCATCATGGCTGGAGTCGCAGGCCTTATTCTTGCCGGGGGCTGGGTGAATGACGTTTTCGTGACCCTGTCAGAGGCCCTGATTCATTCTCAATCAGGGCATTTGCAAGTCTATAAAAAAGGTTTTTTTGCTGAAGGAACCCGTGCCCCTGAAAGGTATTTGATTGCCGATCCGGATGCGATCAAACAACGCATCGCTGCCCAGACGGGTGTCGAAAATGTGATGGCGCGGTTGAACTTCTCCGGCCTTCTTAGCAACGGCCGCAGCGATTTGCCCATCATCGGCGAAGGCGTGGAACCAGCGCAAGAAGCAAGACTGGGAAGCTCTGTTTCGATCATCGCCGGACGCCAACTCGAGGACAAGGATACTTTCGGTGTGCTACTTGGACAGGGTGTCGCGCAAGGGTTGAAATTGAAACCGGGGGATGACGTCACACTGTTGGCAAATACTCTTGAAGGCGCCCTGAACAGTATCGATCTGGAGGTGATTGGAGTATTTCAGAGTTTCTCCAATGATTACGATGCGCGAGCGATAAAAATCCCTTTAGCAGCCTCGCAGGAATTACTTGGCACCCGGGACGTAAACGCACTCGTTGTAACGCTCAAAAAAACCGACGATACCGGCCGCATCGCCACTCTGCTGAAGGAGCAGCTTGGACCTTTCGGATTGGAAATCAAGACCTGGGTCGAACTGAATGATTTCTACGAAAAAACGGTAGAGCTGTACAAAGACCAATTCGGTGTGCTGCAACTTGTCATTCTTGTCATGGTTCTACTCAGTGTAGCCAACAGCGTGAACATGAGCATTTTCGAGCGAATGGGAGAGTTTGGTACGATGATGGCGCTTGGCAACCGCAGCAGTGATATCTTTCGCATGATCATGATTGAAAACGCATTGCTCGGCGTCTTGGGCAGCACCATTGGGCTTGCCGTCGGGGTGGTGCTGGCATTGATTATATCTGCAATCGGGATTCCGATGCCGCCGCCGCCCAATGCCAACATGGGCTACATCGCGCATATCCAGGTTGTTCCCTCCACTCTGCTGATATCTTTTTCCATTGGAATCCTGGCAACCGTACTCGCCGCTGTCTTTCCTGCAAGACATGTTTCCCGTGTTCAGGTGGTTGAGGCACTGCGGCAGAATCTCTGATCACGGCGCAAGGATCGTGCCATCTACTTCGACACCTTTGCGCTGTTGCCCGTGTTGCTACGGTCGGGAGGTGATGGCAGCAAGAAGATCAGAATGAGTAGCGCATTTCCGTGTATACACGATCATTGTGCTCAAAACGACCGAAAAAGCCTGTCGGCTCCCCACTTAAAACGTCTGCGCCCAATGCCCATCGCCAATTCTTCTCGAAGTTCCATGAGATGCGCGGGCGAAACATCCAGTCACTCCGGTTCAGGCTGTGGACCAGCAGTGCTTGTGTCTCCCATTTGGGCCAAGGCTTAACGTGAAGAAAAATGCTGGCGCCATTCTCCACGCTGTCTGTAAAGCTATCGCGGTCGTGGGCAAAAAACACGCGCTGGAAAAACTGCAAATTCAGGCGCGTGTCAGCCGGCAAGCTGAAATCAAGACCAAGTGCGTAGTCGAGCGTATTTTGCTTGGCTAATCCATCCACCGCGCTCGGCCGAAAGACGTTAAACTTTCGCCCATCCGTATAGACCAATTCGCCCTTCAATACAACAGAACCAAAATCTTTTGTAAGAGTTGCGCCTGCCTGGTCTATTACATCGTGGCGCGGTTGAAAGACCAGTGGCTCGGTCGGTCCGCTAACCCTGTAAAACGTGGAAGCAGCATCGAGACTATGGTAATAGAAGGCGGAAATATCCCAGCCCTTTATGAGCTGGGATAACCGTATTCCATAATTCGAGTTCTCCACATTGCGTCCAGAACGATCTTCGGGCAGATAAGAGGCGATTCCTCGTAGCGGGCCTGGGTAATAATCTGCACCCGGCTTGCCGATTTCGTCAAGAGTGGGTACAGGAATCCACAGCAGTTCAGCATGAGTGTCATTCTTCGAATATTCCGCGCGCCCCGCCCACTGGGGAATGCGCAAAATATCGAAGGCCGGCAGGAGGAACTCGCGCATGTCTTTGGCTGATACGACATCGGCAAAAAACAGGCCCACCATCTCTCCCCATATTACGTGTTGACGGCCAAGACGAAAATCGAAATCGCCAGCGGAAATGTCCAGATAATTCTCACGCACAAAGAACTCATAGCGTTGATCGCTGCGAACATCCGGTGGATAGAAATTGGATAGGTCATACGCGGCGTCGTAGTCGAATCGGCCGCTTATTTTCCACTTTATGTATTCGTTGAATTGGCCCGTGCGCGACAGCTCCGTGCGTAGCTTGGCTTTGGAAAGATGCTCTGGACTACTGTAGTTATCAGCGAGTTCAAATTGAGAAAAACCTCTCCAGCCCATTACCAGCTTCTTCCAGACGGGCTCCGGTGGCTTCTTCTTTTGAGGTTCATCGTCACCAAATAGCGACTCACGGGTTGTGAATTCGCTTTCCGCGTTATCTTTAGCTTGTGCCACTAAAACAGGCTCACTGACCGTAGTTAGCAGTTGGATCGAGAGTGAGGAAAGGGATGGGGACAAAGACATAAGCAGGGGCTCGTCTTTGGTCTCCTCATTCGCCCCGGCTCTATTCTCAACGACCATATCGCTCTCATCCGTTGGTTTTCCAACCTGTCGAGTTGAAGGTGAGGACATGGATGAGGACAAGGATAAGGATAAAGGCGCCTCATCCAGGTTTTTCACAGGCGAATGAGAGGGCTTTGTGACCCCCCCGATGAGCCCGGGAATTACAGGAGCCTCCGCAAAGCTTGGCACGGGCGAAAAGATAACAATCGATACTACCTGGAGGACTAGGTATTTAATGCGACGTCTTGGCTCCATCCGATGTGTCTGTATCCGCATCCAGGGATCCTGTCTTCCATCGCTCATACTACCCAGGCATGATTTCGCTTCTTCCTTCCGCTGCCGTATCCTGCCGCAGAATCTCCCCGTCTTCGATGTGTATCAGCCGGTTTGCCATCTCCATGACACGTCTGTCGTGAGTGGAAAAAATAAAGGCTGTCTTGAAGCTGTCGTTAATATCTTTCATCAACTGAAGAATGCCTTCCCCGGTTTTATGGTCGAGATTAGCGGTAGGTTCATCCGCTAGCACAATCTTCGGTTGTGTCGCCAAGGCACGTGCAATCGCTACCCGCTGCCGCTGGCCTCCGCTAAGCTGATTGGGGCGGTGATTGGCAAACTTTGACAAACCAACAATAGAAAGATATTCGGAAACGCGGCGACGGCGTTCCGTCTCGCTCAACTCCTTGAGCTGCAGCAAAGGGTATTCCACGTTCTCCTGAGCGGAGAGAACCGGAAACAGATTGAATGTCTGGAAGATAAAACCAATGGTACGCGCTCTGAGTTCCGATAGCTCATCTGGTGTTTGTCCGCTGACGTCCTGACCTTCGATAAATATTCTTCCGCGCGATGGCGTATCAATGCAACCAATCAGGTTCAGCAATGTCGATTTGCCGCTACCGGAAGGGCCTGCTATGGCGAGAAAAGCGCCGTTTTCAACATTCAGCGAAATATCTCTAAGTGCCTGGACGCGCTGCTCACCCAGGGCGTACTCTTTAAAAACGTGCTCAAGCCACACAATGTTCATGCAAATTATCCTAAAATGCGTAAGCCCGAAAGGCTTGGGTGTGATGCATATCCATAAATAGGAGCGAAAATGCAAAAATCTAAATCTTTGCAATGCGTTGTCACGCTACTTTCTCTGTTTGTTACCTCGGCATCCGCGCAATCTGACGCATCTGCCCAGCCCAATGATGCGAATCTGCCTCGGGAAATACTGGAAAAATCGGACCTGATACGGTTCCCACGCGAAAGCTTCCAGGTCGACATAACTGTCACGACTAC
The DNA here is from genome assembly GCF_055385915.1 of Nitrosospira sp. TNL300. Lineage (NCBI taxonomy): Bacteria > Pseudomonadati > Pseudomonadota > Betaproteobacteria > Nitrosomonadales > Nitrosomonadaceae > Nitrosospira > Nitrosospira sp. TNL300. Next base: position 2,825,143 of record NZ_AP041005.1, read on the forward strand.
GGCGCCAAGCCAACCGGAAGACGTGCATAAGTTTCGAGTTCTATCCAAGGGCAACGAAAACAGCGTGGTGATGACCACAACTCCTGCTGCGGAACGCGGCCAGATTCTACTCATGAAGGGGCGTGATCTGTGGGTATTCATGCCTGAGGTTTCCCAGCCGATTCGCCTTTCATTGTCACAGAGACTGACGGGCCAGGTTGCTAATGGGGATCTCGCGCGGGCGAACTTCTCAGGGGACTACAATCCCAGGATATTACGCACTGATACGATCGATGGCGAAAAGTATTACGTGCTGGAACTTATCGGCGTTGACCGGGGGGTTACGTATCATAAAGTCTTATACTGGGTACAGCAATCGAATTTTTGGCCATATAAAGCTGAGTTCTACTCGCTGTCCGAGCGCTTGCTTAAAACCGCGCGGTATGAAAACTTTCAACCGATACTGGGAAAGCAACGACCGACTCGTCTCGTGATGACGGATGCGCTTCGCACTGAGGAGGAATCGGTTCTTGAATATTCAGAGATGAAGCTGCGCGACCTTCCCGATAAAATCTTTACTAAGGATTATTTGAAAAAACTGGAACAGTGATGTTCTGGTTGTCAGGAGAACGTGCGATGTATTCGCAGGCTGCATGATCCCGCGAAGCATCGCGCCATTCCCTGGACATCGCCAACATCGCCGCCGCGGCTGAGGGTATCGAAACAGGATCTGACAGTCATTAGATGTAGTAGTCGCGACTTCATCTGACAGTTACCCGATTTAAGAGGTGCGAAGTGTCAGATCAGATTCAGCTGTTCAGTAATGTGATTTTATCGTGCCACACCTCCTTTCCGTCAATTAATGTTTGCATGGGTGTTCGGCCGCAACACATCTTGCCCTGATGGGTACGGTCATGATTGTAGCTGTGCAGCCAGTCATCCAGATCCATCTGCCATTCCTCGATTGAGCGATATATTTTTCTGCGAAACGCCACCTGGTAGAACTCTTGCAGAATCGTCTTGTGGAAGCACTCACAGATACCGTTGGTCTGCGGGTGATTGGCCTTGGTCCGGGAGTGCTCGATGTCATTGATCGCCAGGTAGAGCTGGTAATCATGGATCTCTGGTTTCCCGCAGTATTCGGTGCCACGGTCAGTCAGGATACGGATCAGTCCCATGCCCTGTTCTGCACTGTTTCCCCCGCTGCTATCACATTTCGAGCGCAATTTTTTCCATTTCCCAGATCGGACGAAGAGCATTACAGGAAGAGCCAAATCCTGATCGAGCACGAGTACTTTTTTGCTCGCATTTGCCCAAGGCCTCCTCCTGGTAGAACTATATCCCCTGCTGAAATCACTGTTCCCGTAGAAAACAACCGGTCTCTACCAGTTTTAACACTCAAGTCCCCGCCGCCCTCACTCCCACTTACCGCCTGATTTATCGTTGCTGTCTTGCTCGGAGTCGCAGGACGCCCACAGAAAAAATGCGGGAACAATGAATGAAAATACTCAAGATACCTGATTCAGTTCCGTTAAATAGTACAGACCGAAATATAAGCTGGCAAAAAAGTGTATGCTATCCCGATAAATTGCCCTGCATCCTTATCGCGAAGAAGCATGGCTGGTCGAAGAAAACCAAATCCGGCTGCTGATCTCGGCCGGTCGCAGAAAGGTCGGCAATTGGTTGTCATTTACTACCTTAGCAAACCTTTCAAATGATCTTGATCTGACAACCCCCATTCCGCCAGATAAAAAGCGGTTGCAGAGGCGAAACATGTTCTCACCCGAAAAATTTAATCTGGGCAATGCCTTCAAACAATACTTCGAAATCATACCGGCATTCTCGAACGCACTGAAAGAGGAGGTTTATCGCATTCGGCATCAGGTTTATTGCGAAGACCTCGAATTTGAATCAATCCGCCCCGATCGGCGGGAAATCGATGAGCACGACGTTAACTCACTGCATATCCTGATGCGCAGTGTAAAGACAGAGGAGTTTGTCGGTTGTACCAGAATCGTGCGGAGCCGCCCAGGAGACCCGCAATATAAGCTTCCCTTTGAAAATACCTGCGCTGCAGTGCTGGACCGATCTATCGTCGATCCCACAAAACTGCCCCGCGATAACGTCGCAGAGGTCTCACGTCTTGCGGTTGTCACGGGCTACCGGCGACGTAAAGGGGAGGAAAATAGTCCGGTCAGCATTTCCAGTGAGGATTTTGGCACTCGGGCCCAGTCCCGCTTTCCGTTCATCCCGATCGGACTCTACCTCGCAACAACCGAGTTGGCCCGTCTCAATGGGATAGACACGGTTTTCGTCCTGACAGAGGAACGGCTCGCCAACCACTTCTCCAAGCTGGGCTTCAGCCACAAATACATTGGCAGTCCCATAGAGCACCACGGCATGCGCGTTCCCTCAATGATGAGTGTCAGCGGAACGATAAAAGGTATGAGACCCAACCTGCGGCCGCTCTATGACGTTATCGCGGAGGATATAAAAAGGAACCTTCCGGAAACGGGAAACAGCCTGCCCGGGATAGAAAATGAACATTCGGAGAGCAGACCTCAGGTGACTATTGCCGTGAAACCTGCTACATGAGAATCAAGTCATATTGTTCCTGGGTATACGTCCCCTCCACCTGAAGGCTGATGGGTTTGGCGATAAAGTCGGCAAGTTGCGCCAGGCTTTGGGATTCTTCATCGAGAAACAGATCGATTACCTGCTGTGAAGCCACGATGCGGAATTCCCGTGCATCGAACTGACGGGACTCCCGCAGTAATTCCCGCAGGATTTCATAGCACATGGTCTTGGCCGTCCGGACTTTGCTGCGGCCCTGGCAGCTCGGGCAGGTTTCGCACAAAATGTGCGCCAGGCTCTCCCGCGTCCGCTTGCGCGTCATTTCTACCAGTCCGAGGGCGGTGAAACCATTCACCGTCATGTGAGTCCGGTCTTTCATCAACGACTTCTTGAATTCGCCAAGAACGGCGTTCTGGTGTTCGGCGCTCTCCATGTCTATGAAATCGATAATGATAATGCCCCCCAGATTTCGAAGACGGAGTTGGCGCGCAATGACCTGGGCTGCTTCGAGATTCGTTTTGAAAATGGTATCGTCAAAACTGCGTACGCCGATGAATCCTCCAGTGTTCACATCGATGGTGGTAAGCGCTTCGGTCTGATCAATGATCAAATAGCCGCCGGACTTCAGGTCGACGCGTCTCGCCAGGGCTTTCTCGATTTCATCTTCCACCCCATACAACTCGAACAAGGGGCGCTCACCCGCGTAATGGTCGAGCCGCTCCACTACATTGGCCATGTACACTCGTGCAAAGGTCGCCATCTTCTGGAAAGTCTCACGCGAATCCACCAGGATGCGGGTCGTATCATCACTGATGAAGTCGCGCAAGACGCGAAAACTGAGATTCAGGTCCTGATACAGCAGCGCGGGTTGGGCGATCAGGGATTTTTCCTTGATGTCACGCCACAGCTTGTGCAGGTACTCGATGTCCGTTTGCAGATCCTGTTCGCTTGCCGCTTCCGCCACGGTACGGATAATGAACCCTCCTTTTTCCCCGGCCGGTAACAGATGTTTCAGTTTTTCACGCAACGACTTCCGTTCGGTTTCATCCTCGATGCGCTGGGAAATACCGATATGCGATACCTGTGGCAGATAAACCAGCAAACGGCCCGCAATACTGACCTGAGTCGATAGGCGGGCACCCTTGGCGCCGATGGAATCCTTGATAACCTGGACGAGGATATTTTTTCCCTCGTGCAACAGCTGTTCAATCGGTTTATCAGCGTCTTCGCTCTGCCGCAAGCGCCAGATATCAGCAAGATGGAGAAAGGCAGCGCGGTCGAGACCGATATCCACGAAAGCGGACTGCATGCCGGGCAGCACCCGGATTACACGCCCATTGTATATATTGCCGACTATACCGCAATTGCTGGTGCGCTCTATGTGCAACTCCTGGACAGCGCCGTGCTCGACCACCGCGACACGCGTTTCCTGGGGAGTAACATTGATAAGAATTTCACAGGACATGAGAGATCCAGCTTTTATTGCGGTTCACTGAAATATTCTTATACCGGACTCTTCAAGCAATTGCGCCGTTTCAAACAGTGGCAATCCGACGACACCGCTATAACTGCCGGAAATCTCCGAAATAAAAACCGCCGCCCTGCCCTGGATTGCATAAGCGCCTGCCTTGTCATATGCCTCGCCGCAAGCAAGGTAATGATCGATTTCCTGCTCGCTGAGATTGCGGAACCGGACACTCGACCTGGACAGGCAAACCCGGGTTCCATTTCCCGCAGCCACGGCCACCGCTGTCAAAACTTGATGAAGCTGACCGGACAGTGCCTCTAGCATTTGCTTTGCGTGGAGAGGATTTTCCGGCTTGCCAAAAATTCTGCCGTTCAATACTACCGCTGTATCCGCTCCCAAAACCGGGAAATCTGCCCAATCTCGCTCGCTCATCCGCTTTCGTCCCGTTTCCGCTTTAACGCGCACAATCCGTTCGACATACTCCGGCGGCGATTCCTGCGGCAGCGGAGTTTCATCCACATCCGGTATCCGTGACAAAGCTTCGCGCAACGGTAAAACCATGAAATCCACGCCGATCTGCTTTAATAATTCCTGCCGGCGGGGACTGCGGGAAGCAAGATAGATGCGATTTTCCACAAAAGTCATGGCAGGATGAATGCTACGGGAGCGCAGTTACTTCTGTTACGTCGTTATTTTTATGCGCGATGATACGGATGACCCTTGATCAACGATATCGCGCGGTAGAGCTGTTCCGCCAACAGAATTCGAACCAGCCCATGAGGAAGTGTCAGGGCAGATAACGCCAGGACTTCATTCGCCGCATTCCTGAGTGTCGGGTCCAGCCCGTCGGCACCCCCAATGAGGAACGCGGTATCACCTCCATCCTTCATCCAGCTGCCAATGGCGTGCGCCAGCCTGGCGGTAGTCCATTGGCTCCCGCGCTCATCCATTGCCACAAGCCGACAATTGGAAGGCAGCAGCGCGCGGATACGTGCGCCCTCGGCAGTCAGCAACTGTTCCACTTTTTTGCCGCTGTCCCGTCTCTCAGGTTTGATCTCCAGAAGCTCGATGCCCGCTTCACGTGGCATGCGCTTGACATACTCCTGAAAGCCCGCTGCAATCCACTCCGGCATTTTATGCCCAACCGCATAAACGAGGAATTTCATGCAAGGAATTTCATGCGAAGGAATTTCATGCTGAAAACATATCTGTCCGTGCTTTGGGAAGAGTTTGTTCGAGAGACTTCACACACTGGAGAAACTGGCACTCGCTCCCATATTTCCTTCACTTCTCGTCGTCCGGATTCGTCTTCGCTCTTGTGGCTCTGGCTTTTCTGGTCCTGGCAGGGGTCGCGGGTGCGACCTCCCCCTCTTCAGCAGCAGGCGGTCTTGCGGCCGGCTTCTTCCTGCTCGAGCTTTCGGATATTTTATTGATCCTGGCAGCTTGTGCCCACAACTCCTCAAGGTTGTAATGGGCGCGCACCGCGGTCTGCATGACATGCACCAGGACGTCACCCAGATCAACCAATATCCATTCCCCGTTATCCTCGCCTTCCACACCGTAAACCATGCCGCCCGCCGTCTTGACTTTCTCGACCACATTGTTCGCAATTGCCCGTGTCTGTCGCGTGGAATCCCCGCTGGCGATGATCATCCGATCGAACAAGGCTGTCAGTTTCTTGACATCGAGTACTTCCACGTCGCGTGCCTTGATTTCATCCAGCGCTGCAACAACGGTTTTTATCAATTTGGCCAGCGTCATCGTTGTTCCCGGTACAGATCATTAGCAGCAATATAATCCCGAGTATCCTCGGGAACCAGATAGCGGATACTTTTCCCCGAAGCGACGCGCGCGCGGACAGCCGTTGCCGAAATATCCAGCAATGTCGTCTGCGCAGTAAAGATCAAGCCCCCGGATGCATATTTAAGACTCTCTGCACTCGATGTCCAGCGATCTCTGCATTCCGCTTCCAGTTCCTGCGGCAGCGCTCCGGGCGACGCTCTGTCCTCCGTGGAAAGCAAATGGCCGGGGCGAGCCGCAATAATGAAATGACACAGATCGAACAACTCCCGCCACCTGTGCCACTCGGCCAGCCTTATGAATGCATCCGCTCCGGTAACGAGGCAGAGTACGGCATCCTTCCCCAGTTCCTGCCTGAGTTCGCGCAACGTATCCACGCTGTAGCTCACCCCCCCGCGTATTACCTCTCGTTCATCGAGAATAAAATGGGAATTTCCCTCGATGGCCAGGCGAACCATTTCCACCCTGTGTTCCAATGATGCTTCCGGACCGCGGCGTAGCCGGGGAATTCCGGCGGGAACAAAACGCATTTCCCTCAAGCCGGCCAGTTCGGCAATTTCTTCGGCGATTCGCAAGTGCCCGTAGTGAACGGGATCGAAGGTACCCCCAAAAACACCGATCGGAGGAACAGGGAAATCATTCATTATCGGCGGGAAAAACGCTGAATATGCGAAGCTGCTCAAGCGGACAAAACACGCCCACGGCTGTCTCCACCTGTCTTCCCCGCCTTCTCTGAATAATCTGTTTTTTACAACAGCACACGACGCAGATCAGCCAGCACCTCGACCAGGTATGTCGTAAAGCGCGCTGCTGTCGCACCGTCGATCACTCTATGATCATAGGACAGGGATAATGGCAGCATCAGGCGCGGGACAAATTCACCATTCCTATAAACGGGCTTCATCACTGCGCGCGAAACACCGAGAATCGCCAGTTCTGGTGCGTTGATAATGGGCGTGAACGCAGTGCCGCCGATGCCCCCCAGGCTGGAAATGGTAAAACTGGCTCCCTGCATATCGGTGGGTTTGAGCTTGCCCACGCGCGCCGAAGCTGCGAGATCAGACATTTCCTTGGCAATGGCGATCACTCCCTTCTTGTCCACGTCCCGAATCACGGGGACCACCAGTCCATGAGGTGTATCCGCTGCAAAGCCGAGATGGTAATAATTCTTGACCACGAGATTCATTTCATCGCCTTCACTGTTCAGCGAGGCATTGAAGTCGGGAAACTTCTTTAGGGCCGCTATCGAAGCCCGCAGCAGAAAAGCGAGCAGGGTGACTTTCACACCTTCTTCTTTTGAAGATTCATTTGTTTCCTTGCGCAGGGCTTCCAGCTCGGTGATGTCCGCTTCGTCAAACTGTGTCACGTGTGGAATCATGACCCAGTTGCGGTGCAGATTCGCCCCGGATATTTTTTTGATCCGCGATAGCGGCTTAAATTCCACTGGACCGAATTTCGCAAAATCGGGTTGAGGCCAGGGCAGCAGATTGAGCCCGGTACCGCCACCGCTTGGCCTGGAGAGTTCAGCCTTGACAAAAGCCTGCACGTCTTCCTTGAGGATGCGCTGCTTGGGCCCGTTACCCTTTACCAGCCCCAGATTCACGCCAAGTTCGCGCGCAAAGCGTCGAACCGAAGGACTGGCGTGTGCCTTCGCAAATGTAGTTTCATCTGTCGGGGAAGGAGCGAATGCGGAGCGTGGAGAAGAACCCGAAGGTCGGGATTGCGCGGCGGGTTGGGGTTGCGCGGCAGGTTGTGCCGCCGGCTGGGGCGGCTGCTCAGATGGAGAAGCGGTTGAGGCGGGAGCCGGCGTTGGAGCGGGGGCCGCTTCCCGTTGCGCAGCGGGCGGCGCCTGCTCCGCTTCTGAAGTTTCCACCGTCAGGATGGACGAACCTTCCGATACCTTGTCGCCCACCTTCACGGATAATTCCTTGATTATGCCGGCAAAGGGAGAAGGCACTTCTATGGTGGCCTTGTCCGATTCAAGCACAATCAACGAGTCTTCCGCCTTGATCGAATCGCCGGGCTTCACCAGCACTTCTATTACGGGAACGTCTTTAAAGTCGCCAATATCGGGAATCAATACCTGTCTAGTCTCTGCCACGCCTCTTCCTTCTCGTATTTGATAATCCCGGCTTTCAACAACGAAATGATCACAGCAGGAGGATGCCGCCTTCTTATACGGTTGCCGGATTGGGTTTATCGGGGTCCAGGCCAAATTTGCCTATGGCCTGCGCCACCGTTTCCGCCTCGATTCTGCCATCTTCGGCCAGCGCTTTCAGGGCGGCTATCGTAATGTAATGACGGTCGACCTCGAAGAAGCGACGCAATTGCTCGCGCGTATCGGAACGCCCGAATCCGTCTGTACCCAGCACCTTGTATCGCCCAGGAACAAATTCACGTATCTGGTCGGCAAAAATCTTCATATAGTCCGTAGCCGCCACCACTGGACCTTCCCGGTCCTTGAGACACGTGCTGACGTGCGACAGCCTTGCCGGTTCTGAAGGGTGCAGCATGTTCCAGCGCGTTGTCGCCAGTGCCTCGCGTCTCAACTGGGTAAAGCTCGTTACACTCCAGATATCACCAGTCACGCCGAATTCCTTCTCCAGTATTTCAGCCGCGGCGATCACCTCGCGCAGAATGGTGCCGGACCCGAGCAATTGAACCCGCAACCCGGAACCCTTTTCCCCTGCCGGCTTGCCTTCACGGAACAGGTACATGCCCTTCAGAATTCCTTCCTCCGCCCCCGCAGGCATTTCCGGGTGCGAATAGTTTTCGTTCATCACCGTGATGTAGTAATAGACATCCTCCTGCATTTCGTACATGCGGCGCAGACCATCCCGGATAATGACTGCAAGCTCGTAGGCAAAGGTCGGGTCATAGGATATGCAATTGGGAACAGTCGATGCCGCCAGATGGCTGTGGCCGTCCTCGTGCTGCAACCCCTCGCCATTCAGCGTGGTGCGGCCGGCAGTGCCGCCCAGCAGGAAGCCGCGGCAGCGCATGTCTCCCGCCGCCCAGCACAGATCCCCCACGCGCTGGAAGCCGAACATCGAATAGTAAATGTAGAACGGGATCATCTGCACGCCATGAGAACTGTAGGCGGTTGCCGCGGACATCCATGACGACATGGCCCCCGCCTCATTGATGCCTTCCTGCAGGATCTGGCCGTTCTTGTCTTCCTTGTAGTACATCAGTTGCTCGGCATCCTCGGGCGTGTAGAGCTGACCGGTGGAAGACCAGATGCCCAGTTGCCGGAACATGCCTTCCATGCCGAAGGTGCGCGACTCGTCCGCCACAATCGGCACGACCCGCTTGCCGATGTTCTTGTCTTTTATGAGGATATTGAGGATGCGCACAAAAGCCATGGTGGTGGAAGATTCTCTTCCCTCACCGCTTGCCTTGAGCAATGTATCGAAGGCGGACAGCGGTGGTATCTGCAAGGGCTCGGCTGTGCGCTGGCGGCGGTGGATGAAGCCTCCCAATGCCTCGCGCCGCTGGTGCATGTAGACGGATTCCGACGAATCCTTATCGAATTTCAGGTAGGGTACCGAGTCGATCTCATCATCGCTAATCGGCAGGCCGAAACGGTCACGAAACGCTTTGAGTGAAGTGGTACCCATCTTTTTCTGCTGATGAGTGATATTCTGGGCTTCGCCCGCTTCACCCATCCCGTAACCCTTGATCGTCTTGGCGAGGATTACGGTGGGCTGGCCCTTGTGCTTCACCGCCGCTGAATACGCGGCATAGACCTTATGCGGGTCGTGTCCGCCCCGGTTCAGGCGCCATATGTCATCGTCGGACATATTCGCCACCATTTCGAGGAGTTCCGGATATTTGCCGAAGAAATGTTCACGCACATAGGCGCCGTCTCGTGACTTGAAAGTCTGATATTGGCCATCCACGCATTCCATCATGCGTTGCTGCAGCAATCCCTTGGTGTCCTTGGCAAGTAACGGGTCCCAGTATGAGCCCCAGATTACCTTGATGACATTCCAGCCGGACCCGCGAAACGCGGCTTCCAGTTCCTGAATGATCTTGCCATTCCCACGCACCGGTCCGTCGAGACGTTGAAGGTTGCAATTGATGACAAAAATCAGATTATCCAGATTCTCGCGTGAACCAAGCGAGATGGCACCCATTGATTCGGGCTCATCCATTTCTCCGTCACCCATGAAGGCCCAGACCTTGCGGCCCTCCGTCTTGACCAGTCCGCGGCTGTCCAGATACTTCATGAAGCGCGCCTGATATATCGCCATCAGCGGCCCAAGTCCCATTGATACCGTCGGGAACTGCCAGAAGTCAGGCATCAGCCACGGATGCGGATAGGAAGACAATCCCTTTCCACCTACCTCCCGCCGGAAATTATTGAGTTGCTCCTCTGTCAGCTCTCCCAGCAGAAAAGCATAGGCGTAAAGACCGGGCGACGAATGTCCCTGTGCGAATATCAGGTCGCCGCCGTGATTCTCCGACCTGGCATGCCAGAAATGGTTGTAGCCTACATCATATAGCGTAGCGGCCGAGGCAAAGCTGGCAATATGCCCCCCCACATTGGAGTTCCTGTTGGCGCGCAACACCATGGCCATGGAATTCCAGCGCACATAGGAACGGATGCGATGCTCCAGCGCATGATTACCCGGCGACCGCTCCTCCTTTCCTGGAGGAATGGTATTGATATAGGCTGTGGTGGCGCTATAGGGAAGATAGGCGCCTGAGCGGCGCGCTTTTTCCACCAGCCTCTCCAGCAGGTAGTGTGCCCGCTCCGTCCCCTCGTGCGTCAAGACGGATTCCAGCGCCTCCAGCCATTCCTGCGTTTCAGTAGGATCTATATCGGGTATAGGTTCCATGTCTTGTCTCGAAATTGTCGGGCGCTTGCCCAATATGATAGAGGGGGATTAGCTCCCCTGCAGCCGGACGTGTGCCTGCTCCGCGGCTACAACGGTGTTGCACAACAGCATCGCTATGGTCATTGGTCCCACTCCTCCCGGCACAGGCGTGATATAACCCGCCTTTTCCTTGACCGATTCAAAGTCCACGTCCCCCGCCAGTTTTCCGTCAGGCAGGCGGTTGATGCCGACGTCTATTACTGTCGCTCCAGGTTTCACCATGGAAGCAGTGATCATACGCGGCTTCCCAGCGGCAACTACCAGAATATCGGCGCGGCTGGTGTGTTCCCACAGGTTCCGCGTCCTGGACGTACAGATGGTAACGGTTGCGCCTTTGTGCAGCAGCATCAGCGCCATCGGTTTGCCGACGATATTACTGCGGCCTACTATTACCGCATGCTGCCCTTCAATCGGGATATCATATTTTTCCAGCATTTTCATCACGCCGTTGGGCGTGCAAGGCGGAAAAATGCTGCTACCGGTTACAAGTGCGCCTACATTATAAAGATGGAAGCCATCCACGTCTTTTTCCACGGCGACAGATGCGATGACTTTACTGCTGTCAAAATGTCGAGGCAGCGGCAGTTGGACGAGGATGCCGTGGATTTTGGCGTCCCTGTTCAGTTCCTGGATACGCCTTATCACCTCCTCCTCGGTAGTGCTTTCCGCGAACTCATGGATTTCGGAATAGATGCTCGTTTCGCTGCAGGCCTTGGCCTTGTTTCGCACATACACAGAGGAAGCCGGATTGTCTCCCACGATAACCACGGCCAGCCCCGGCTGGGTACCTTTTTCCGCCAGGCGCGCTGCCCGCGCCTGACACTCCGCCTTCACCTCCTGGCTCAGTCTCTTGCCATCGATGATCTTCGCGCTCATTGTGATTGTGACGCGGCAGGCCAGGGAACGAGCAGATGACGGATGATGCCTTGCCTGTTCGTATCTTTCACCCTGGCTGTATATCCTACGAAACCCCGCATTCGCTCATAGGCGCCCAAAGCAGACTGGCTCACCAGAACCCTGATTTGGAAACTGTGCCCCGCCACATAAGCATGCCTCTTCGTCCAATCATGATTGCGAAGACGCAGGGGGGTTGGATTTTTTCATCTTCGTCCGATAAATCAACAGCCCGACCAGAAATGTCGGAACGACAACTAGCGTGGCAGCCAGAAGGCCGGCTGCCAGTATGTCGATTCCCTCGGTTTTCGGTAGAAAGATGGTTACGACCCAGATCGTTATAAAGGCCGCCACTGCACCGCCGATAAACATGATCTTTTTACCGCGCTCAAAAAGGCGCCATAGCGAACCGGAAACCCGCGCCTCGTTGCGGTACTCATCAAAAAGGCGCACCATGCTGTCATCGTTCGGAACCGCCTCATAGCCGGTCGATACGGCAAGAGTGTCTGTTCCGTCTTCCACCCGCGACATGTTGCGCAGGAACACGATACGCTGTTGAGCTTCTTTCTTTTTCATGCCATCGGCTATGAACATGGATTGCATCGCTTCAAAGGCATGATCGCGAGCATCTCCCGCCACTCCGAGTCTTTCGCTGCACCGCCACATCACGCCCACCAGATATAACTGGATGGTCATCTGCCTGAAAAGAGGCGCAAAATCATACCCTTTGTCTTTAACTTGCGGGAGTTGGGACGCCAGTATCTCGCGTGCGTGTTGTACGCACATATCAATCGTGCTTGCTTCTGAATCCGTTTTCACTTCAGTCATCGTTCAATTTCCGGACATGCCCAGCTTGGCTTTGAATTCATGGAGGAACCCATTATATACTGGCGTGAGGATTGTTGAATAATGAGGCACAGCCTCTCTGCGATCTATCGGGCAATGGGACTTGCCCTGCTGCCGGCCTATCCTTGCATGCACCGGCAATTTCCTCTTGAAGAGGGATAAAAGTTTACATAGGTTTTATGAAGTTTCCGATTTTATTGGATAGGTTCGCTATTACAGAGTTCCGCTCTCTACGCGCAACATTGTCACACAAAAGGTTTCGGAACATAACAACGGGTCAATTTTTAACCTGCGCTTCATATACCTGCAAAGGAAACCAACATGAAACACCATAAATACCTTATTGTCGGGGGCGGAATGACCGCCGATTCTGCTGTACACGGTATCCGTAAGATTGATCCCGATGGCGCAATCGCCGTCATCGGGGAGGAGTTGCATCGTCCCTACAACCGCCCCCCCCTTTCCAAGGCGCTATGGAAGGACTCACCCTATGATTCGATCTGGCGAAGCGAGCATGGGCTGAACGTCGCCATGCATCTCGGAAAAAAAATAGTGGCGTTGGATCCTGCAAACAAGACGGCTACGGACAATGCAGGCAACGTCTACGCCTATGAAAAACTTTTGCTTGCCACGGGGGGCGAGGTGCGCCGCTTTCCCCATTTCGACAGCGGGATAATCTACTATCGGACGGCGGACGATTACCTCAAACTGCGGGAATTGAGCAATCAGGGTTCGGATTTTATCGTGATCGGCGGCGGCTTCATCGGTTCGGAGATTGCTGCCGCACTCGCCATGAATGATAAACGGGTCACCATGATCTTTCCGGAGCACGGTATCAGCTCGCGTATTTATCCGCAATCCCTCGTCGAATTCCTGAATTCCTACTATCGCGAAAAGGGTGTAACCGTGCTCGCCTCCGAAACTGTCACTTCGATCAGGACGGATGGGACCAAAAAAGTTGTTGCCACGGGGAGTGGAACCGAGATTTCCGCTGATGGAGTAGTGGCAGGACTGGGTATTCTTCCTAACACGGAACTGGCTGTCCAGGCCGGGCTCGCGGTTGACAACGGCGTCGTGGTGGATGAATTCCTACGCAGCAGCAATCCCGATATCTATGCCGCCGGCGACGTCGCCAACTTCTATAGCCCCTTGCTCGACCAGCGCATGCGGGTCGAGCATGAAGACAACGCAAACATGATGGGAGAAGCGGCGGGACGAAACATGGCAGGGAACTCCGAGCCCTATCATCACCAGCCCTTCTTTTATTCCGACCTGTTTGATCTTGGCTATGAAGCAGTCGGTGAACTCGATTCCAGTCTCGATATTATCGAAGATTGGGTAGAGCCCTTCCGCAAAGGCGTGATTTATTACCTGCGCGATGGGCTCGTACGCGGTGTCCTGCTCTGGAATACCTGGGGACAGGTAGGTGCCGCCACCGAGTTGATTGCCGAAAAGAAACCCTGCACGAGCGAGACGCTGCTAGGCCGCATCAAGGACTAGAACAGGAAACAGTAGCGCAGGATGGGGGGAGGCTGGGACCCGGACCATCATTTGCTGCGAGGGTGTGCTTCGCTTGCCCCTCCTGCAATTTCCAATGATGTATTCCGGGAATAGCAAACTTGAGTCTGCTTGAGTCTTCAATGGGAAATTCATGGCATTTTTCCCGAAAAAAACAGGTGCCGCAGCTATCTTGAATACCTTCACGCTTACCCGCCCGGATGACTTCCACCTGCATCTCCGCGACGGCGAGCACATGCGGGCGGTGCTGCCGGACACTGCCCGCCGCTTTGCTCGTGCAATCGTCATGCCCAACCTCAAGCCTCCCGTCGTCACCACGCAAATAGCGCTGGCGTATCGCGAGCGACTTCTTGCAGCCCTGCCGCACGGCGTGCGTTTTCAACCGCTGATGACCCTCTACCTGACCGATAACACCTCCCCTTCGGAAATCATCGAAGCAAAAAGAAGCGGAGCAATCTACGGCATCAAATACTATCCTGCCGGTGCAACCACAAACTCCGCAGCCGGAGTTACCGACATTGCCAAGTGCCATGAAACTTTGGAAGCCATGGAGCAAGCGGATATGCCCCTGCTGGTGCACGGTGAGGTGACCGATCCGGATGTGGATGTATTCGACAGGGAAAAAGTCTTTCTTGAACGGGTGCTGATCCCGTTGACCCGGCGCTTTCCGCAACTACGCGTAGTATTCGAGCATATCACCACGCGGGAAGCGGTAGAGTTTGTCATCAGCGCACCGGAAACTATCGCAGCCACCATCACCGCGCACCACCTCCTGATCAGCCGGAATGCCCTTTTTCAAGGCGGTATTCGACCTCACCACTATTGCCTGCCCGTCCTCAAGCGGGAAACCCACCGGCAGAAGCTGATCGAGGCCGCTACCAGCGGCAATCCGAAATTTTTCCTCGGTACCGATAGCGCCCCGCACGCGCAATCGGCCAAGGAAAACGCCTGCGGCTGCGCCGGTATCTATACTGCTCACGCAGCGATCGAGCTTTATGCGGAAGCGTTCGAACAGGCGGGTGCGCTGGAAAAACTGGAAGCCTTTGCCAGTTTTCATGGCGCGGATTTCTACCGGTTGCCACGCAACCGGAACAGGATTACATTGAAGAAGGAAAGCTGGCGTGTGCCTGCGCAACTGGAATTTGGCGACGAAAGCCTGATTCCATTCCGGGCCGGGGAAAACGTTACCTGGATCCTGGGTAAAAACGAGAATTAGCGTCGAAACAGAATTTTCACCAAACTTTCCTGATCAGGAAATAGCTGCGTGAACTGTTTCCTGTCCAAAGGAGCGTCATTGGCGACCAGGCGCATCATCGCTTCTTTTAACCGGTTCATATCATACCGACCAGAGCGCGAGAGTCTTTCCCAATCTTTAAGAAACGCTTTGGTATAGTCGATAACACGGGGCAGTGATGCTCGTTTACTTCTGGATGTTCTTTTCGAGGTCATCAAAGAGCTCAGCAGCAGTGCTGAAACGAGCGCGGCGAGCCTGGCTAATCTCATTAGCCTCGCTCATCGCGTCACGTGTTTCGCTATTTGGCGCTTTTAACGTGAAGGGCAATTCCTTGTCCGCTGCGACGCGTGTCAGGAATACCCGCACGGCGTCAGAGACGGAAAGCCCCATCGAGGCGAGTGCTTCAGTCGCTTGTGCCTTTATCTGTTCGTCCACGCGAACGTGAATCATTGTGGTTGTAGCCATGATAAGCTCCTCTCTAATCTTTGAGATACATTGTATCGCAAACGCAACATTGTATTTCAATAACTAAAGACCTCTAAAGCGACTCGGCGTTACCTCCTGCTTATCCCTAAACTTCCAGTCCTTCAGGGAAAACCAGCTTTCGAGCAAGCACTGATTCGTTATATCGCTGACACTTCCCTGTGGATTGACTCGCGTGCTTGTGGCCTACCAGTGTTTCTTGGCGCGATTCCATCGGTACAACCTTCCGGCAAAAGCGTTGTATGCGAGGTGTGAAAGCTGCCGGAGCACGGGCAACCGAAAAAGCCTCGCCAGCCAGTGCTGCCCCGGTGTTTGTGACCAGAGTTGCGTGAAGGCATCCACGCCTACGTCAATCCGGCCATCCTGTCTTTTTACGTGCAGCCGCTCGCGCACCTGCTCCAGCGAAGCATCTACTTCTGCAACGGCTTCCGGGTGCGCGTGCACATCGACCCATTCAATGTCCTTGATATCGCATGCTTCCATACGGCGGCGCTGCTCTTTTATGCCCGCATTGCAGACGGGACATGCACTGTTATAGTAAACCTTGCTGGACATTTACGCGGCGCTCTGTCTACATAGTAGTAAATTCAGGCTAAAGTATCCGGGACGCAGGTGCGAGGAATCATTCGCAGCGATAAACGACACCCAGCACTGTCGTGTTTGTCGTGCCCTTGCTGCCCCATGCATTCGTATTGGCGGAGTTCTGCACCCAGACGTAGTTTCCACCCATTTTCGCAGCCCTGTTGCGCAGGTCATTTCTGGCGCCGATGAGGAGGTTCTCATTCGAAGTGTAGTCGCCGGTAATCCAGTTACCCTGGGAGCCGACCGCGTCACCCAGCGGCTTGCAATTACCGCTGGGTTTTTCTGTGACAAGCTCAACGGATCTGCCCTCCGGTGTCGTTGAAATCGCCGAACAGC
Source organism: Nitrosospira sp. TNL300 (assembly GCF_055385915.1). Classification (NCBI taxonomy): domain Bacteria; kingdom Pseudomonadati; phylum Pseudomonadota; class Betaproteobacteria; order Nitrosomonadales; family Nitrosomonadaceae; genus Nitrosospira; species Nitrosospira sp. TNL300. The sequence continues at coordinate 2,841,740 of NZ_AP041005.1, forward strand.
CGGCAAACAAAACCACTGACAGCAGGCCCGGCAAGGCGATCATCCTTCTCGTGACCATCTATTTTCTCCTGTTGAAAAATTGCAAATCGCTCTTGGGCTTATTTGACATCCTCCCCGGCCTAAAGGCCGGAGATTCCTACAGCGCCCAGGCGAATGCCTGGGTCGCTTCGGTGGGTTCCTGCTGCTGGCGGCATTACCGCACCGCTCACTTCACAGGCGAACCGGGCGTGTCCCGCCCTTAAAATGTTGATCGCACCAACCACATCGGCGTTTCCCTCGAAACCGCATTCCACACACTCGAACCTGGCTTGCGTCTGGCGGTTGTCTTTGGACACATGGCCGCAGCATGGGCATGTGCGGCTGGTGTTCTGTGGTGGTACGGCGATGAGCCAGCCACCATTCCACGCCAGCTTGTAGTCCAGCTGACGCCTGAACTCGAACCATCCCTGGTCGAGGATGCTTTTGTTCAGACCAGACTTGGCCCGAACGTTTTTACCCGGTTGTTCAGTGCTGCCTGCCGCTGACCTGGACATATTGCGAACCTGCAAATCCTCGATGCACACCATCGCGTGGTTTTGGCTGATAGCTGTCGTGGCCTTGTGCAAGTAGTCGCGGCGGGCGTTGCCGATGCGGGAATGGATACGTTGGATACGGGCTTTCGCCCGTCTCCAGTTGTTGCTGAACTTCTGTTTATGGCTCATGACTTGTTGCGCCTTGCGCAATGCTGTTTCGTGTCGCTTGAAACTGTTGATCGGCGCGTAGAACGTACCGTCCGACAGCGTGGCGAAGCGGGCGATGCCCATGTCGATGCCGACAGCGCAGCCTTTCGGTATCGCTTGCTCGACTTCCCGCCCGGTCTGGATCGAAACGTACCACTTGCCGCAGGACTGGCTGACGGTGACGTTCTTCACCGTGCCGAGCACGTCCCGGCTGTTGCGATAGGGCAGCCAGCCCAGCTTTGGCAGGAAGATGCGGCTGTTTGCCTGATCGAGCTTCACCCCTTGCGGATAGCGGAAGCTGTCGCTCCGACCCTTCTTCTTGAAATGCGGGAAGTCCGCACGCCTGGCAAAGAAGTTGGCGTAGGCCCGCTCCAGATCCTTGAGTGTCTGTTGCAGGGCTTGGGAGGGGATTTCCGTCAGCCACGCCGTGGCGGCATCTGCCTTCCATTCAACCAGCAACGCGCATAACCCGGCATAGCCGAGCTTCTTCTCGCCCTGCTCGTGGCGTTCCTTCTGCAACGCCAGCGCCTTGTTATAGACGAACCGGCACGAACCGACGAAGCAGCGCAACATGCGCTGCTGTTCGCCGTTGGGCTTTAGCTCGAATTTATAGGCCTGGAGTCGTTGCATGGCTCAAATTATAAATTTGGATGGACGCTTCCAGCGTCCGCGCTATCCATCTCCCCCATGAATGGGGGAGCTTTCCACGCAAATTTGGTAAATTATGCATGTCTTGGGCCGAACATGATAATTGCCATACCTGTCAGCGCCAGAAGAGAACCTGCCATGTCCCAGGCAGTCGGTTTGACCCCATCAATAGCCCACAGCCAAAGTACTGCTACGAAAACATAAACACCTCCGTAAGCCGCGTATGTACGACCGGCGTCCGTCGGATGAAGCGTGAGAAGCCATGCAAACAGTGCAAGGCTTGCAGCAGCAGGGACAAGAAGCCAGGCGCTCCCATCCTGTTTAAGCCAAAGGTAGGGCAGATAGCAACCAACGATCTCGGCAAGCGCTGTAGCCAGGAAGAGAAACAAGGTCTTCAGCTCAAACATAGGATTAATCTATTGCCCTGAAAAATCCACGGGAACAGGCGGATAGCGTGCCGTCGGCCTGATTACTTCCGTCCAGAAACTGCTTCGGCGGAACGCTTCCTTACTGCATCGAAGAGTTCAGGTATCGCGACAGTGTTCGAAAGGTTGAACACAAAATCCGGAATGAGTCCACCCGGATCGGTAAGCAATGTATAAGTGAGACGCGTACGCCTGCCGCCCTCCAGGGGCTCCGCCAGCCACGAACCCTCGTTGAGCTTGACGCGCACCACGCCTTCGACCTCGGGCTTCGCTTCGGGCAGCGCAGTCCACTCGACCTTGAAGGCGCTGTCCTTGCGTGTGCCGTCACCTGCCGCCGAGCTGCGCGTCAGCCGAACCTTGAGGGGATAGTCGCGCTCGCTGATAAACGGCGGCGCGATGCGCGCATAGGTCACCACCTCGTTATCGCCGGTACGGCTGAGCACTTCCGATTCTTCCACGTACGGCATGAATTCCCGGTAATGTTCGAAGTCAACGAGAACATTGAAAACGGCTTCGGGCGGAGCCTCCACCTCGGAAACCGCGATTACCCGGCGTCCCTCCGCTATGTCCTTTGTAAAAATGACAAGGCCGTTTTTGTGATAAGCCTCGGTCCAATCCAGTCCCGGGCTGTTCACCCTGCCTGTCCTCTCTACCTGGGCCGCCGACACCAAGCCGGTCGCTTCGCTTGCGACCACAGCAATGATGGCAAGGACGACGGTGAAAGCGGCAATAGGGCGCATGGCATTCCGGCTGAAGATGAGATTACGATTTCGCCTCCCGTAGAAATTCTACCCTTATCGCATATCCCGGTCACGTCCTAACCGGCTTTAACGAGTCGAATGCTCCGGAACCAGCCTCCTGCCAGAAGCGGCTGGTCTGACTCCACTTTCAGTTGCGGAACACTTGCAAGCACCTCTTCGAAAACCACATCCAGACGCGTCACGATGTGCTGAGACAGCAGGTTCACTACCCGCCGGAGCACCGCGTTTTCCCCGGGCTTCAGAAATTTATCGAGTATCAGCACACTGCCGCCCGGTTTCAACACCCGCGCTGTTTCTTTCAGACAGGCGCGGGCATCCGGCACGATCGCCAGAATGAGGTGCAGCACCACGTGATCGAAGCAGGCGTCCACGAACGGCAGAGACATGCTGTCCCCCTGGACGAGGTCTACATGCAGGTTTCCTATCCTGGGTTTTGCCCGCTTCAGCATGGCCGCGGTGAGGTCCAGTCCTACATAATGATGACACGCTGGAACATGCGGAAGGTCGAGTCCGGTACCGATGCCGCTGATGAGAATGTCGAGGTTCTCCTGCCGCGGCAATTGCTCAAGGCTGGCCGCCCGCAGTCCCGTACCCGCCCCGGCGAGCAAGGCATCGTAAAGCGGAGCGATCAGACTGTAGGAACGGCGCAAAGACATACAAAATTGTCTGATTGTCTATTTCTATTTGCTGCCGCGCTTGCCCGCGATTGCGGCTTTGGTGGCTTTGGTGGCTTTGCCAGCTTTGCCGGCTTTCCCCCGTGGGGACACAGGGGCCTGGGTACGATAAGCCCAGACCAGCATGATTACCCCGGCCAGGATCATGGGTAGCGACAGCCACTGCCCCATGCTGATACCGAGTGTCATCATGCCCATGAAACCTTCGTCCGGCTCGCGGAAAAACTCCGCAAACGAGCGGAATACGCCATAACCGATCAGAAACATCCCGGAAACCGCTCCAACCGGTCTCGGCCTCGCGGAATAAATCCACATCAATGTAAAAAACACCAACCCTTCCAGAGCGAACTCGTACAGTTGGGAAGGGTGACGCGGAACATTGTCGACATAGGGAAAAATCATGCCCCAAGGCACATCGGTGGGCCGCCCCCATAACTCGGCATTGATAAAATTGCCGATCCGCCCCGCCCCCAGCCCCAGCGGCACCAATGGAGCGATGAAATCCGTCACGGCGAGCCAGCGCAGGTGATATTTGCGCGCCAACAGGGCCATAGCGGCTATCACTCCCAGAAAACCACCGTGAAATGACATCCCGCCTTGCCAGACGGCAAAGATTTCCAGAGGATGCTCCAGATAATAGCCGAACTGATAAAAAAATATGTGACCCAGGCGACCGCCCACGATCACGCCGAGCACACCGTAAAACAGCATATCGTCCAGCATGCTGATGGTGAACGCACCCTCGGGGTTTCGTTTGATGCGGTAGCGCCCCAGCAGAATGAAGCAAGCAAATCCGATGAGATACATGAGCCCATACCATCGAACCGCGAGGGGTCCGAGTTGAACGGCAATGGGATCAATCTGGGGATGAACGAGCATGGGCTTGCATTTTTTTCAGGTAAAATAGCTTGTTTATCGAGCGCAGCATTACGAGCGCAGCATTAAAACATCATACCGGCGAAAACCGGCAGGGAAAGCAGAAGTCCTTCCTGGCGGAGAGTTGGGCAGGAATAAAATGACGAGTCTCGTTTTCCCCTCATTATACATACGGCAACGATTATTCACCGCGGAGAACGCGGAAAAGAGCGACTTTGAACTGCTTTTTCTTTCCTCACAGCTTCGCATGCGCCTCGGCCGCTTCTTCCCCTGACTACCGGAATTCGCCAGAATTTGCCTGCATTCCCGTTTTTTCAATTCAAGGAGTAATTCATGTCAGATAACCAGCGCAGCCGGGCAATCACCCAGGGAGCGGAACGTACCCCCAACCGCGCCATGCTGCGGGCTGTAGGTTTCGGCGACAACGATTTCGACAAACCCATCGTCGGCGTGGCCAATGGCTTTTCCACCATCACACCCTGCAACAAGGGATTGAACGAGCTGGCGCTGGATGCCGAGCATGCATTGAAACAGGCGGGTGCGATGCCCCAGATGTTCGGTACCATCACCGTTTCCGATGGCATCTCTATGGGAACGGAAGGCATGAAGTATTCCCTGGTATCGCGCGAAGTCATTGCCGATTCGATTGAAACGGCGGTGCAGGCCGAAAGCATGGACGGCGTGATCGCCATCGGGGGCTGTGACAAGAACATGCCGGGCGCAATGATGGCTATGGCGCGCATGAATGTTCCCGCAATCTTTGTTTATGGCGGAACGATCAAACCGGGTCACTATAAAGGAAAGGACCTCACTATTGTCAGTGCCTTCGAAGCCGTCGGGCAATACACCTCCCATAAGATAGACGCGAAAGAACTGCTCGAAGTGGAGCGCCACGCCTGTCCCGGAGCGGGCTCCTGTGGAGGCATGTACACGGCCAATACGATGTCGTCCGCTTTCGAAGCAATGGGCATGAGCCTTCCCTATTCTTCCACGATGGCTGCGGAAGATGGCGAGAAGCGCACCAGCGCGGCACGTTCCGCGGAAGTGCTCGTGGACGCAATCAGGAAACAGATTCGTCCGCGCGACATCATTACCCGCAAGTCCATTGAAAACGCGATCGCGGTGATCATGGCCGTGGGTGGTTCCACCAATGCTGTTTTGCATTTCCTCGCCATTGCCCATGCGGCCGAAGTGACACTCACGATCGATGATTTTGAACGCATGCGCGGCAAAGTGCCGGTACTGTGCGATCTCAAACCCTCGGGACGATACGTCGCCACCGACCTGCACAAGGCAGGGGGCGTTCCCCAGGTAATGAAAATGCTGCTCGATCACGGCCTGCTGCATGGCGACTGCATCACCATCAGCGGGCAGACTATTGCCGAGATATTGAAGGATGTACCGTCAGAGCCTCGCAAGGATCAGGATGTCATCCGCCAGTGGGACAACCCGTTGTACGCTCAGGGCCACCTCGCCATACTCAAGGGCAATCTCGCCACAGAGGGGTGCGTGGCGAAAATCACCGGGGTGAAAACACCAAAAATTACCGGACCGGCACGAGTATTCGACTCGGAAGAAGCCTGCATGGCAGCCATCCTTGCGCGCGAGATCCAGCCCGGTGACGTGGTGGTGATACGCTACGAGGGACCCAGGGGCGGGCCCGGCATGCGGGAAATGCTGTCTCCCACTTCCGCGCTCATTGGCGAGGGACTCGGAGATTCCGTGGGCCTGATCACCGATGGACGGTTCTCCGGGGGCACCTATGGAATGGTGGTTGGACACGTGGCGCCGGAGGCGTTTGTAGGCGGCGCCATTGCGCTGGTGCGGGAAGGCGATTCGATCACCATAGACGCCGAGCAACGGCTGCTGCAGCTCAACGTTCCCGGAGATGAACTGGCCCGGCGACGGACTGAATGGCAACCGCCCCATCCGCGCTACACACGGGGAGTGCTCGCTAAATATTCGAAGCTCGTCTCGAGTGCCAGCCGGGGAGCGATCACCGACTAACCCGTTCTTTCCCACCACAAAGAAGCCATGCTCAATCATCTTGCCCGTGAAACCAGCCCCTACCTGCTGCAACATGCAGACAATCCTGTCGACTGGTATCCCTGGGGAGAAGAAGCACTGATGCTCGCCCGCACGCAAGACAGGCCGATCCTGCTATCCGTCGGCTATTCTGCCTGCCACTGGTGCCATGTGATGGCGCACGAATGCTTCGAAGATGCGGAAGTCGCCGAAGTCATGAACCGGCACTTCATCAATATCAAGGTGGACCGCGAGGAACGCCCGGATATCGATCAGATTTATCAGACCGCGCTCTACATGCTGACACAGCGCAGCGGCGGCTGGCCCCTCACGCTTTTTCTGACGCCCGATCAAAAACCATTCTTCGGCGGCACCTACTTTCCCAAAACGACGCGTCACGATCTGCCGGGTTTCCTCGATTTATTGCCGCGGGTGGCGGAAACTTACCGCGTTCGTCGCCCGGAGATCGAACGCCAGAGCGCATCGTTGCTCAAATCCTTTGCCGATATGCTGCCCTCAAAAGCACCGGAGGCTCCGGTATTTTCTGAGCGTCCCCTGGAACAGGCACTGGCTGAGTTGAAGAACCGGTTCGACTTCGAAAACGGTGGTTTCGGCGAGGCGCCGAAGTTCCTGCACCTGACCGAACTGGATTTCTGTTTGCGGCGCTACTTCACTGCCGGCAATAGCGAGGCATTGCACATGGCCACGCTGACATTGGAGAAAATGGCAGAAGGCGGCATCTACGACCAGGTTGGCGGCGGGTTCTATCGTTACAGTACCGACAAGCAGTGGCAGATTCCGCATTTCGAAAAAATGCTTTATGACAATGGGCCCCTGCTGCACCTCTATGCAGATGCCTGGATCGCGTCCGGAAATCCGCTGTTTGCCCAGATTGTGGAAGAAACCGCTACCTGGGTCATGCGCGAAATGCAGCCAGGATATGAAGCGGATGAAAAGAGAACGGGAGCCGGCTACTGGTCGACCCTGGATGCCGACTCGGAAAACGTCGAAGGCAAGTTCTACGTATGGGATCGCAGTGAAGCGTCGCATATTCTTTCACGTCGTGAATATGCCGTAGCCGCCGATTACTATGGTCTGTCCCAGGGAGCGAATTTCGGGAACAGACACTGGCACCTGGCAGTGACCCAATCGCTGCCCGAGATAGCTGAAAACTTCGGTGTCACCTGCGCAAACGCACGACAATGGCTTGAATCAGCGCGCAAGAAGCTGCTTGCACAGCGCCAGCGCCGTGTTCTTCCCGGACGGGATGAGAAAACCCTGACCAGCTGGAATGGACTGATGATCAAGGGCATGGCTCGAGCCGGACGCATATTCGGTCGCGACGACTGGGTGCGCTCGGCTATCTGTGCCGTGGATTTCATTCGCTCCACACTCTGGAAAAACGGGCGCCTGCTGGCAACCTGGAAGGACGGCAATGGGCATCTCAATGCCTATCTCGACGATTACGCTTTCCTGCTGGACGGATTACTGGAACTGATGCAGACAACGTTTCGCCCTGTGGACCTGGATTTTGCCATTGCGCTGGCCGACGTTCTTCTGGACCAGTTTGAAGACAAGGAAGCCGGCGGTTTTTTCTTTACCAGCCATGATCATGAAAATCTGATCCATCGTCCCAAGCCTGGTTATGACAATGCAACACCATCCGGCAACGGCGTCGCGATCTATACTCTTCAGCGCATGGGTTATCTGCTGGGGGAATCCCGTTATCTGCACGCGGCAGAACGCGCACTGCAGCTCTTCTACCCTGCCCTGATCCGGCATCCCGATTCCTGCTGCAGCCTGCTTCTGGCGCTTGAGCAGTGGCTCATACCCCCCACCGTTGTCATACTGCGGGGAAAAGCGGACGCGCTGGTGAGATGGGAAAACGCTTTGCGTCAGCGCGCCCCCATCGCTCTTGTGCTCGCGCTGCCCGTTGATCGCGGGACAACCGCAACGCTGCCGCCGAATCTTGCCAAGCCCCTTCCATCAGGGATCGGTGTCAACGCCTGGGTCTGTCATGGCGTTAAGTGCTTACCGGAGATCACTGACTTGCAGGAATTGCTGCGTATCAGCGAAATTCGAGGTAAGATAAGATCCCTTTTCTATAATTAACGGATAAAAGGAGTGTGTGTAATGAAATCTGTCTGGATGGGAATGGTTGCGGCATCAGCTTTGTTGATTGTCGGTACCGCGCAGGCGAGTCCCGAGTTGGCGAAAAGCAGCGGTTGCCTGAATTGTCATATGGTGGACAAAAAGCTGGTCGGCCCTGCGTTGAAGGATGTAGCGGCCAAGTATAAGGCTGACCCGAAAGCCGTGGACTATCTGGCAGGAAAAATCCAGAAAGGAAGCCAAGGAGTTTGGGGGCCTGTTCCCATGCCGCCAAATGCAAAGGTTAACGAGGCAGATGCCAAGACTCTGGCAAAGTGGGTTCTGACTCAATAAGCCCAGTTCCGCTAAAAAAGCCGGCAAGTGCCGGCTTTTTTATTTTGTTTGTCCCTGCCAAAGGCACATGAGCTGGTTTGCAACCAATTTCGCAAGCGCATTTCTTCTCCCCCCGTTCAACCTTATTTTACTGGGCGCCGCAGGCATTCTGCTCCTGAAACGCCGACAGGGAACAGGGATGACATTGGTAGCTGCTGCACTTGCTCTGCTTTACCTTCTTTCCATTCCGATCGTCGCGGACGCCCTGTTGCAGATACTGGAAGCGCCCCCGGAAAAGAACCCGCCTGACGACAGCATACAAGCCATCGTCGTGCTGGGCGGGGGAACCTACTATTATGCGCCAGAATATGGCGATCATACGGTCGGCAGATACACGCTGGAACGTGTTCGCTATGCGGCGAAGATGTATCGCGCAACTGGCAAACCGATGCTGGCCGCAGGGGGTGCCCCTCTCGGCAATCGCTCGTCCGAAGCCACGCAAATGAAGGCAGTGCTGGAAGAGGAGTTTCTCGTTCCAGTCGAGTGGGTAGAGGAGGCATCGAGCAATACCCGGGAAAACGCCTATAAGAGCTTTGCCATCCTGCAAAAACGGGGTATCCGCCAGATCGCGCTTGTCACTCACGCGTGGCACATGCCGAGAGCGGCGCGGGAATTCGAACAGGCCGGATTCGAGGTTACTCCTGCTGCCACAGGATACACGCGGCGCTACAAGACCGATCTGCTTACATTCATTCCAAACGCCGGTGCGCTCCTCAAAAGCAGCCTGTTCTTCCACGAGGTCATTGGCATGTTGTGGTACCGCCTGACGCCTGCGCCGGATTGAGGGTCATTACACTCAGCACGGCCGGAAGTCGCTAAAATAGTCGCTCCTGAAATACGGCCTAATCCTTATAGATATTAGCATTGAGGGGTATACAGCGGCTGATGGAATTGCCAGAATTGGGAATATTTTCCCTGGATTTCTGGTGAATTCATGAAGCCGAAGAAGCAAGAGAGGCCTGCGTGTGATGACATGTTTCGCCTGCGTTTGCAACACATACTCGATCAACGGCATGCGTTGTATCGGCTGGCGGAGAAGATTGACTGGAATGCAGCAGAAGCGCGCTTTGGCAGGCTGTATGCCGAGGAAGGGCGTCCTGGTATTGCGATCCGGCTCATGGTGGGATTGCACTACCTCAAACACGCCTTTAACGAATCGGATGAAAGCGTAGTGGCACGCTGGGTAGAAAATCCTTATTGGCAATACTTCTGCGGGGAAGAATACTTCCGTCACACCTTGCCGATTGATCCGAGCCAGATGACGCGGTTTCGGCAGCGGATCGGCAAGCAGGGTTGTGAATTCATGCTTGCTCTTACGGTTAAGGCCGGACTTGAAACCAGGACCGTATCCAGAGCCTCGCTGGCCGTGGTAAATGTGGACACCACAGTGCAAGACAAAGCCATTGCATTTCCGACCGATGCCAGGCTCTACCACAAAGCCAGAGGCGCGTTGGTGAGAATGGCCAAAGGTATGGGCATTGGGCTTCGTCAGAGCTATGAGCGCTTATCCAAAGTAGCGCTAGCCAAACATGGGCGCTATGCTCATGCCCGGCAGATGCAGCGCGCCAAACGTGAACAGAAGCGGCTCAAGACCTATCTTGGACGAGTGATCCGTGACATCGAACGCAAAGTGGCGGCTGGGCAAATACCAGGGGAACAGGAACAGTCCAAGCTCAAGCGATTGCTGGAGGTTAGCCAGCGTATCCAGGCACAACAACGCCACGACAAAGGCAAGGTGTACAGCGTGCATGCACCCGAAGTCGAATGCATTGCCAAAGGCAAAGCCCACAAGCCTTATGAATTCGGCGTCAAGGTAGGAGTGGTCACCACCAGCAAGGAGAGCTTCGTCATCGGCATGCAAGCCTTACCCGGCAATCCCTATGACGGACACACGCTTAAAGCATCTTTGGCGCAGGCACGGCGGCTGACTGGACGGGTGCCCAGGCAAGTGTACGTGGATCGGGGTTATCGCGGTCATGGCATTGCTTCAGATCGGATAAAGGTATGGGTTGCCGGCGCCAAACGAGGTGTCACGGTACCCATCAGGAAGAAGCTAAAGCGCCGTAATGCCGTGGAGCCCGTAATTGGGCATATGAAAGCCGATGGGCGCCTGGCAAGAAACTTCCTCAAAGGTACAGCAGGTGATGCCATGAATGCTCTCTTGTGCGGTGCTGGGCACAATCTGCGTAAGATTCTGCGCCGAGTGGCGCTTTTGTACGCCTACATTCTGCAATGCCTGGAACATAAACAAAGTGAACACACCCATCAGTTCCTGATGCTTGTCCGCTAAAAACAGGTTTTTCAGGGACGACTAAAATAGCGTAATCGAATTCTGGAAAGGAGCGGCATGAAAGCACGCGTTAAATGGCAGAGCGAAGCAAGTTTCCTGGGCGAGTCAGGCAGCGGTCATACAGTACTGATGGATGGGCCGCCGGAATCAGGAGGCAGAAACCTGGGACCCCGCCCGATGGAGATGCTGTTGATGGGAACCGGGGGCTGCGCAGCTTTTGATGTTGTGCTGATTCTGAAAAAAGGCCGTCAGGATATCTGCGATTGTGAGGTGCGCATTGAAGCGGAACGGGCCGAACGAGAGCCGAAAGTGTTTACCCGCATTCACTTCCATTTCATCGTGACCGGAAAAAAACTGAATCCGCAACAGGTCGAACGCGCAATCAGCTTGTCCGCTGAAAAATACTGTTCCGCATCGATCATGCTGGCAAAAACAGCAGAACTGACCCACGATTTTGAAATCGTGGAAGCGTGAAGCATTCGCCCCTCAGTATTGGCTTTAGACCTGCTATACTCGTTAGACCCAGTAGGCAGTCCGGGTCATCACCGATGACGCCGCCTTCATCACCAGTTTCACCGGCATCGGCAGTTCAGCGCCGCCATGTGCCATGGCGGTGGTGGCGTGTCCGGCCTCATCGATCTGCATCTGGGTGACAATGGCGCGGCTCTTCTCGTCGGCGTGCGGCAAACGACTCAGGTGTCCCCCGAGATGAGCGGACACCTGGCGTTCGGTTTCCGCAAGAAACCCCAGGTTCCACTTGTCGCCCAGCAATCCGGCGAAAGCGCCAATGGCAAATGAACCGCCATACCATAATGGATTCAATAGACTCTTGCGTCCGCTCAATTCGTTAATGCGCCGTTCCGTCCAGGCAAGATGTTCGGTTTCCTCGCGCGCCGCCTGGGCAAGTGTCTGCTGGACCTCGGCATCCCGGGCCGTCAGCGCCTGTCCCTGATAAAGGGCCTGCGCACAGATCTCGCCCACGTGGTTGACACGCATCAGTGCCGCCGACTCGCTTTTCTCCAGATCATTCAGTTCCGCCTCCGGCAGTTGGGTCCCGGGCACTGGCCGCAGTGTCTGCGCCGGAGTCGACAAGGTGCGCAGCGCGTGGTCGAAACCAATGATGAGCTTGTCCAGATTGGGCATAAGATTCTCTGAGAAAGAAAGCAATGGAAACGGTAAGAATGATAATGCTGCCTTTTCTGCAATTGTATACCCATTCGCCCTGCTGTTAACGTAGCAAGGTGAGCACTTCGGATATTCTCAACCCCTGGTTCCGCCCGTCAATGCTTTTTTTCAAGTTCACTACCGTCAATTCTCCAATCAACAAAGTCTTCAGCTTTGGCCTGAAAGACCGTTTATGATGTATTCTCATGGCTCAGCTCGACCGAAGATCGTATAAATGACTCTACATATCCAAACACCATTAATCGAATCGCGCCCTTTAAGCGATAGAATCGGCCATTCAGTCTGGCTGAAAATGGAAATCGCTCAACCCTCCGGCTCCTTTAAAGCCCGGGGAATCGGGCATGCGTGTGAAGAATATTTCCGACGCGGGGCAAGACGCTTTATTTCATCATCTGGCGGGAATGCGGGCCTTGCGGTTGCCTTTGCCGGGCGTAATCTGTCCGTACCCGTGATTATTGTCGTGCCGGAAACCGCCTCAAAGCGCGCCAGGGAACTGATGGCGCGAGAGGGGGCAGAAGTGATAATCCAGGGAAAATCTCTCAGTGAGGCGAATGCTTTTGCGCTATCGCTCGTGCAACCCGAGGACGCTTTTCTGCATCCCTTTGATGATCCGCTCATCTGGACAGGTCATGCCAGCATAATTGACGAAGTAGTCAATACAGGCCCAAAACCCGACGTGATCGTCCTGTCCGTTGGCGGAGGCGGCCTTCTGTGCGGGGTTATAGAGGGACTAAATCGGAATGAGTGGCAGGACGTACCCATAATCGCCGTCGAAACCAAAGGCGCAGACTCATTTGCGCAGGCACTCAGTGCTGGAGCGCTTGTGGAGCTGCCCAGGATATCGAGCATTGCGACAACATTAGGGGCAAGTGCGGTTTGCAAGCAGGCATTGGAATATTCGAGAAAACATCGCATTGAGAGCGTCGTATTACCGGACAAGCTCGCCGTCTCTGCGTGCATGCAATTCCTGCACGATCATCATGCGGTGGTTGAGCCTGCTTGCGGCGTAGCGCTGGCAACGGTTTATGAAAGGGTTCCAGCTTTATCCGGATACAAAAAAATATTGATTATCGTGTGTGGTGGTATCAGCACCACAGTTGACCAGTTACAGGAATGGTCTGCCGTGATGCAATAAGGAACCCCAGATGAGGAAACTGGAAAAGATGATATCCTGGATGGTCAGCGGTAGCAGAGGCAGCCACTTCCAGGACTTTTACCACGGGCAGGGAAAATTAAATTCTGAACACGCCTACGCTCCCAGCTTCGCTGGACTGAACGATAAAGCTATTTCCGCGACTGCATCCCCATTTGCCTTGCTATTAACGTAACCGGGTGAATGACTTCGATCTCCAACCCTTCCTTGCGCAAGCCGGCAGCGATATGCAGCGCGCAACCCACATTGGATGTCGCAAGGTAACATGCCTGCCCTGCTTTCAAGGCCGTCACTTTGTCCTCAAGCAGTGCCGCCGATATCTCGGGCTGATCCAGGAAATAGGTTCCGGCGGCACCGCAGCATTGATCATTCCCGGCAAGGGGTACTGCTTGCGCTTGGGGGATGCGCTCCAACAGTTTATAGGTGTATGCGGACGCGCGTAATACATTGCGCAAGGTGCACGGCTCATGTACCAGAATTTTGTACGGCAAGGGCTGGAGCCTGACATCTTCCCATCCTTCCGCCCCCGCCAGGAATTCACTGATATCCAGGACCTTCGGCGGCGAGCGCCTGGGGGTTTCGCCCCCTGCTTGTGGGCCTACCGCTGGCGCCCTTGTCGTGCGCTGCCAGCCAGAAAAAGAGGAATATTCGGACAACTGCGCGCCGCAACCGGATGCCGTGGTGATAATCGCACCTAAATCCAATCCAGCGAACGCCTGTACGTTCTGACGTTCCAGTTGCTCCGCCGCATCCGCGTCGCCCCTGTGCCGGTGAAGTGCTCCGCAGCAAGTCTGCGCGGAGGGTACGTGCACGGTATAGCCCAGTTGGTTGAGTACGAACAGGGCTGCTTCCAATGTGGTTGCATCCGCCACGCGCGCGACGCAACCCAGGAACAGCCCGACCTCTCTCCGCGGCTTGCCGACAGCAGGATAAACAGCCGACCAAGACGAAGAACCGGGCTGGTCAATAAACGGAACCTGGGCTTCCAGCAAGGCGAGTTTCGTCCTGCCCAGCAAACCGGATTTGCGCACCCATTTCTGCAAGCCGCTTCGCTGATAAAAACGCAGAAGCGGCCGTAACACATCGATACGCGAGGGCTGGGCGATCAGTTCACGCTCCACCCATTTCCGAAACCTGGATACCCGGAATCCCCGATAGTTCCTCCCCACCTCGAGCGATGGTGACGAAATCATCTCCCGAGCATCGTCTATCAACTGACCAAAACGTACGTGATTGGGACAGACAGCTTCGCAGGCGCGGCAGGTAAGGCAACGATCCATGTGCAATGCGAAACGTGGATTCATTGGAATACGCCCCGTGACAACGCCGTTCATCAATGCAATTCGTCCGCGCGGCGAATCAGCTTCCGACAGTGTGACCTGATAACTGGGGCAATGCGGAACGCAGAGACCGCATGAGACGCACTGGCTGGCTTCATCGCTTATTTCGCGGCGCAATCGCAGTAATGGATCCGAAGAAAAATCGGAAGGAAGGTCATCCGGCTTCATAGATTTCTCGCAATTCCTCCCGCGACTTTAGTCGCGGGAGGAATTGCGCCTATCGTGTTGTGGTATGATCGACCCAATGGGTTTGCGATAACCAAGCACGCCCAAGTACCGGTTGTTCTGGCCGAGGGGCTCTCGGTGTCAGCCCATGGAGAAGCTGTAAGACCTGTCTGCATGTCGTTTGTGTGAATAGGCAAGGTTCTGTGAAGTGGGAATCTCCGTCTTCAGACAGGGGAGCAGTCAAGGACGGTAGACCTGCTTTTGTCAGAACCGTTCAAATTCAAAAAATTTTAGCTGCGAGGATGAAGAGAAGATATGCCGACATGCAACACGTCCCCTCACGGCAGGGCGAAGACTGCGTCAAAATCATTAGGAGAGCAGGACGCGTACTCTCCTAATCGTACCTGCCGATCGGATGGGAGACAGTGTTTCATCGAGGCGGAGCAGTCTCCGAACCCTGGATCGAAGCCGCAGAGGAGTAATATCAAGGAGTAGTACAATATGGCTTATTCCGGGCCGCGTGTCCCGTATATATAACGCTCGAGCTGGTGGATGATAAATTCGCGGCCCGAGATCGCATCCTTGACCAGGTCGCCGATGGAGATAATGCCCATGACTTTACCATCCTCCAGCACTGGCAAGTGGCGAACCCGCATTTTAGTCACCAATGCCATGCAATCTTCGGTGGAATAATCCGGACTCACATACGCCACCTGCGCGGTCATGAGTTCTTTCACCTGGATATCTTTCGCGCACCGATCCAGACTGTATGCCTTGCGGGAATAATCTCTCTCGGTAAAAATGCCCGCCAGTTTTCCCTGGTGCAACACCAGCAACGCGCCGATATTTCTCGACGCCATCAAGTGCATGGCCTCATATACCGATTTATCCGGCTCGATGCTCGCGACTTCGTACCCTTTGCCTTCCAGTAATTGCCTTACGAGTGCCATGGATCAACCCTCCCCACCTCGGCTTCAAAGCATGCAATTTCTTTATCATACCCATCCAATCATAGCATGCCGTATGAAAAGCCGAGAGTGATGCGAAGCTGTTCCTCATGTTGGATCTTCTATAGCAGGCGGCTCTTGTCGCCGCCCGTGAAGCCGACAGGAGGTGGATGATTCCTGTGAATCCCTTTGCCCAGGATCATAACCTTGAATAGCTCCCCCATTTCAGCCGGGCTCACCAGTTTCTGCACCTGGTTTGCCAGCGGCAAATAGTCCTTTGCGTTCGCGGCAGGTATCTCCGCCAGAACTTCCGTTATTCCACAATTGATGAGAAAGTGCGCCTGCGTCGTATAGCCCAGCAATTCCAGGCCCGCTTCGACGCCCGAACTGGCAACGGTGCTGAAATCGACATGGCTGGTTATATCCTGCAGACCTGGCAGGTAAAACGGATTGTCATGGGCGTGGTGGCGGTAATGACACATCAATGTTCCCTGCCTGCGCTGAGGATGATAATACTCATTCCGCCCGAAACCATAATCGATCAGCAGGATCGCCCCTCGTTGCAGCAGTTTGCCGAGACTCGCAATGAAACCGCGTGCTTCCAGGCAGATTTCACTGACATATTCACCTTCATTACCGCCGGAACGGATTCGATCCGTCAATTTCCGCGCCGCTTCGAAGAGTACTCCTTCTGCAAGAAGGCGTTCACTCCAGATAAACTCATTGCCGGCTGAGGAGACACCGCGCTCGTGTAATGTCTTACCGCGCCACACGATCAGGTGCACCGGCATGGCATCGAGCACCTCGTTGGCCAGTATCAGGCCATCGAAATGCTCCGGCAAATGTTTCAGCCAGTGGACTCGGGGGGCGAGATGCGGCGCAAACTGTTCAAGCAACTGCCGTTGACGCTGCTGGAGTTCTGCGCTCACTTCGAGAATGAAATACTGCTGTGGCAGACGGCCGAGTTTTTCCAGTTCAATCAACAGATCGAGCGCCAACTTACCTGTCCCGGCGCCAAATTCGAGGATACCGCTGCCGTCACCCGTCAACTCGAGTATCTGCCTGGCTTGGCGCGCCACGGTCCTGCCAAACAGCGGGGAAATTTCGGGCGCAGTGACGAAATCGCCTTCCTGGCCGAATTTTGCGGCACCGCCACTGTAGTAACCCATGCCCGGCGCGTACAACGCCAGCCTCATGTAACGCTCGAATGAAATCCAGCCGCCAGCGGCACTGATTTCCCCATGAATGAGTTCTGTCAGTACGCGACTATGCTCGAGCGCTGCCTCGTTTGGTATGGGAAGTGGCGGCTGTGGCTGCATTGGCGCTATGCTACGCTTTGATATAGAGCCAGCCATCGAACAGAAGCGTCGTCATACCCGCAAAAGCGGGAATCCAGAGATATTCCCTAACCATTTTCATGACAGCAATAAAAGAAAAATCGAATCAATCCGCAAGTGTAGAGGAGATAGCGATGCATGGGAAAGTGATACTCGTCACAGGGGGAGCCAGGCGCGTGGGCGCCGCCACCTGCCGCCGCCTGCACGCACAGGGAGCAAATCTGGCCGTGCATTATAGAAGCTCGATCGAGGAGGCGCAGGCACTGCAGGCCGAACTGAACCAGAGGCGGCCCGGTTCAGTTGCCCTGGTACAAGCCGACCTGCTGGATATTGCACGCCTGCCACAACTGGTAGCTGAAACCGTAGAGCGATTCGGGAAGCTCGATGCACTGGTCAATAACGCCTCCAGCTTTTTCCCCACCCCTCTGGGCAAAATCACCGAAGAGATGTGGGATGACCTCATGGGAAGCAACCTGAAAGCCCCCCTGTTTCTATCCCAGGCGGTGGCCCCCGAATTAAGAAAACAGCACGGCTGCATCGTCAATATCGTCGACATTCATTCGGAATGGCCGCTCAAAAATTACGTGGTATACAACGCCGCCAAGGGCGGACTTGCCTCGCTGACCCGATCGCTGGCGCAAGAATTTGCGCCGGAAGTCCGGGTAAATGGCATCTCACCCGGCCCCATCCTCTGGCCGGAAGCGGGTGCGTGGGCAGACGAAGCTTCACGCCAGCACATCATCGACAGAACCCTGCTGAAACGAACGGGGGAACCGAACGACATTGCCCGGACCGTTGCTTTCCTGATTGCAGATGCGCCTTACATCACCGGCCAGATCATTGCCGTAGATGGGGGGCGGAGTGTGAATCTGTAGCAAGGTTGCAAAAATCGTTAGACGTCGAAATCCTTCTCATACCAACCCTGTGTAGTTGTTGAAAATTCCGGCCTTGGAGGATAAGACGCAAGCGTAACGGTAAGAAGCGAAATGAAAGGCTCGACTGGCACGAGTGCGAGAAGAAATATTCTTCTGTCATTACACTCGGTAAATTTTAGAAGAATTCTCTGGAATTTTTCGATCGCGTGATTACCGATAACCTATTTTATCAATATAAAAGCCAAGCCTGTCGTCGGGCTTGGCATCGGCCAAGACCTCGAAGGCGGATTTGATGTTGGTTTTGGTCGGCTGCTCGCTGGCGCTGGCTTGGCTGGTCGCTCGCACATGCTTGGCCCCAAAGAGTCGATCCGCGCCCAGCTCAACGGCCTTGGCGATGTCTTCTGCATCCTTCGCGGCGTACCGCAGGTCGATTTGATCTCCTCCGGCATAATCCGAGACCCCAACGATGATGGCCCGCAACGTAATTTCAGGCAACGCGGCCTCGCCCTCAGGCTGGTAGATCACTTCCCCCTTGCGGCTAGCAAGATAGCCCTCTGCATTGTGTAGGCCATCACCTCGATGCGGTTCTTCTCTCCGGGCTTGAGCCAGCGGCTGTAGGCGGAAAGCGCAATTCGAGCGACAACGACTTAGCACTCGAATCGGCTCCGCGCGGACGAGCATCGGTCGCCATCTCCTTGCCGTTGACCCAAATCACCACTCGGCCAATGCCCGTAACGCGGCTATTGTTCGTTCCGTCGGCCCATCTATACAATGTCAGTGTCGTTTACAAGAAATTCCGCATCTATTCTATCGACCTTTATAGAAATCATTTTATTATTTAGATATCCATATTCGGATCGCAAAAAGTCGTCTTGGAATAAAACCTCTTTTACATTTAAAACGTTCCCAGACAGCCTGCCGGTAAGAATGTGCGAAAACCCTCTGTCAAGCTGGACAATTGACGATTCCGTTTCTTCCGTTTCCTTAACAAGATAGTCGTCTAGTATAAATAAGCTCAATGAAACCGGATAGGTGCTGCCTTCCCGAATAGGATAAGGGCAAACATTTGCGAAACATACGAACTTAAGACCATTTACGAGGAGGGTTACTTCCTCTTCGATATTGTCGTCAATCCGTAGGACTGTGGCTCTGCAAGACATTAGATCACTTAATCAGGGGAGTAAATAACTTCTCCAACCTTCCGTTCAACATCCTCCAAAAGCTGTTACCGCTTTCCACATGAATCGTGGTAATAAAACCTTCAGCGTTTGTTCCAACAAAACCAAATTTTGAAGTACCGTTTCGACTATTACCCATGAACATTATATAACCAACTCTCGTTTCACCTTTGTACGCATATTGAACCTTATATCCCTTATCTATTATATCTCTCCCAATGTCGAGATAGTCGCTCGCCGTTCTAGCACCAAACTCTGCTCCGTGCTTTTGAAAATGGCGCTCCCATTGTTGGGTGCTTGCGAAACTGGCAGAGTACTTAACTATCCCTGGGCCCGTACGAGCAGCAACCATCCCCACTGAGCTAACATCTGCAGCCACCGATGCCGCCAAGGATGCCATTAGCATGGTCAACGTTCGTACATCTGTACCCGGTGCTTGATTACGCGAGAAATTCGCTACCCCTACACCTGGTTGCCCGTTTAGTCGACGAAGCACATCTAGACCAGGCGGTGCCCCTTGTGGCGCTGACTGAAAAGGACGTATGTACTCGGGAGGCATTGGAAAGAAGAACGGAAAAACTGGGGTAGCCTCCCTAAGAGTATCTCTATTAGGCCGAGCGTATTCCCGTTCGAACGACGTAATATCCCTTGTAGAGGGAGAGGAGGCTGCTGGCCGTGCTGTTTCATCAATAAGAACTTCTGGTACGATTGGCGGTTCAGGCGGTTTGGGTGGGGTCCCTGTTATGGTGTCATCTGGAAAACAAATAGCCCCTTGGGGACAATCGACTGGCGACTTCGGTTCACTCTGTAACCCCCCTGGATCGACATGAGTCATTACACGCCCATTCACATAGGCATATGGGTTAAGATCGCTCCCCAACCCATGAATTGTCACTAGATCAGGACTCAGAAACCTTCCCAGATTAGATTGGTAGTATCGGGCGCCAAAATAAGTGAGACCGACCTCAATATCGTCTTCCTTACCCGTAAACTTATACGGCTCGCGGAATGTATTCCACTTACTTGGTCTATAGTCGCCTTCGACTGCTCCATAGGGCTGGTAAGATGTCCTCTCGACAAGTTCGCTCGTTGCGTGATTAATCACGGTAGAACTCGATCCTATGTGATCCCCAATAATTAAATGCATCGCCACTCGAGAAAAAGGGCTCTGATGAGGTAAATTGTTCTGCTGATCCCAGAAGACATGCCCTGCTCTTCCTACGTAGGCATGAACGTTCTCCGGTTTTACCTCATAATCCCCAATGGCCGATTTAAATCCCACACGTTCAAGGCGCAGAGTCTCGAATACGTCAAGGGTATGCGTCGCGTTGGCTGTAGAATTTAGGGCACTTTTACGGACCCTTGAACCTAACGAGTAATCATAGTTTAGGTCCCAACTAGGCTGGGTTTGCGGTACCGTCGTTGGTAACTTGTTGCCGTTGAAATCCCAACGTCGAGCGCGCGCTAACTGTCCTACTTCATCCCAATCGTATTTAAACCACTGAGCGCATTTGCTTGCTTGGCCATTTGGACATACGCCAGGACGCTCGATTTTGAGTTCGGATAAATTGCCCGCCTTGTCATACTGCGCGGTCAAACCGGCGCCTGTGTGGAGCTGGTGGGGTCCGGACGTTGCTGTACCATAGCCTAATCCAGTGCCCAATGAGCGATCGTAACGGGTTTTGAGATCGTCTTCCGACCCAGTGACGTTCCCGCTGCCGTCATACTGAAATGTTTGATGGGAAATTCGACTTGATACCGCACGCTGCGGTATGGGACGGTTGTCGTTAGCATTAATTTCTGCCGCAAATGGAGACTGCCAAGCGTTATTGGCGCTACTGTCTCTATAGCTGTACCTTATATCAGTTAACCGATACAGGTCATCATAGGCCATGTCCCGTCTGAGTACCGGTTTCGCCTGCGATGGTAGCCCGAGAAATGAAAGAGGATTAGTCGCATCAACGATGGAAAGGGGATTGCCAACATCATCAAAGGAATACTGATAATCAAAATGATTGATTTCAATCCATTTCCTCAAATAGGGTATTGGGGAGATAGGATTGGATAATGTATATCTCTTTAAACGGCGCCTTTCATCATATTCAAACATTGCCGTCGTACCCAAGGGATCACCGTAGAGAATACGGGTGGGAGCGCCTTCCACGTCGTACGACATCTCCTTGACGATGGGCCCGTATGAACTATCAATTCCCAGCAGGCGACGAGATGGCAAGTAAGTATATCTTTCTTCACTAGCCCCGTTCATAAGCAGAGCTGGCTCATCCACTCCCGTGGTGCGGCGCTCCAATTGATCGTCTAAAGCATAATCGAGGCGTGTAGCATACCAGCGTGGGGCATATGACGTAGGCGCGCCCCCAGCTCCCGGTTTTGCTACTTGCCTGGACACACGACGAATTCTGTCACGAGCATCGTAGTTAAAACGAGTATGACTGCCGCGATCACGAACAGCGACAAGATTGCCCAATGCATAATTTGGCTGATCATCAAATCCAGGTTCTGCCTTGATTTGACCGCTCTCATACGCGTCGTACTGGTAAAAGACCTCGAGACCTGAACCGGTATTCAGATTAGGTGGGGTGTAGGGCGAATGAACAGCCAGACATGGGGAATAATCCTCCCCCAAAACCCGCCCGAGCCCATCATAGTAAAGATTAACACCGCAGCCCCGAGCATCGCTAGTGCCAGCGAGGCGGCCGGCGTCGTCCCAGGCATAACGCCAGTTGTTGCCAGTATTGGGCTCTAGGTTATGTACAAGTCGCCCGAACGTATCGTATTTCAGTTCTCGCGTATAAACCCCTCCAGCACGTGTGCGGGTGACCACATTCGCCTCCCCTGTAGGAAGGTAGCCAACAGTGGTAATTACGTCCTCGGAGGTTGGATTGCCGATATGTACAATACTTCTTTTTGATCGCCCAAAACCGTTGAGTTCAAGACGACTCAGCGCGTTCCCGTGTGCTCCGCCTACCTTCACTTGCTCAGCGTCCCGGCTTTCAACCGTAAGAGGAAAATAAGTATTTCGTAGAAGTTCGTACGAGATGGCGTTTTCCTGTTTCCATACCGATTTTACTCGTCCAAAGCCGTCGTACTGGACTCGGTTCAGCCAGTTCCTAGGGGGAGCAGGAATAGGATCAGACGAAAGCGGGACAAATACCAAATCGAGAGGGTTGCCGACAAACAACCACGGGCGTCGCAATTGTTGTGGTTGTCCCGCCCTATTCCTAGCCATCCAGCCGCTAAGTACCCATTCTTTATCCCCTTGTCGGTCAAAATTAAGGATCGGCTCTCCGAGGCCATTTAAGATTGTTACAGACCGAGCAGCTATACTGCCCCTGATTAAGCCCCGGGCCTCGACGAAGCTCCGTGGAGAGGAGTCATAATAAGCAAAGGTAGCCGCCAAGATTGGACTCGCAGTTAAAGGCGCATCCGGAGCGGGGGCATATACCTTGATGGCTCGTCCAAAAGAGTCTAAGACGATCCTGCTAGAGCTACCATTTGGGTCTGTTACACTTACCACTTTCCCGAACCCGCGATCGTATGCCAGCTGTTCGGCTAGCCCCTGCCCGGAGCATCCCTTATGGAAGCGATTAACCGTTATGGGCAAATGCAAATAAGGGCTATCGTAAACATAACCCGTGCATTGAAGCGGACTGCCGTCAGACAATCGCCCATCAGATTGGCGACTAAGATTGCCAACAGTGTCGTAAGTTATCGTGCTGAGCAAATGCCAACCAAGTTTCAACGATTGATTTGGAGCAGTTGGCGCGAAGCCTGCGCCGGGGACAGCATGATGTCGCTCTAGCGCCTGGGCCTGATCGAGCCAGCCTTCAACGGACTGAATATCTCCAGCCCTAGTGTAGCTATACCTCCACTTTCTCAAAGGTGTATTAAATGGCCGTTTCGGATCCCAAACCGATACATATCTTGGTAGACATTGCCAATTGGCATTACAGGGAATCGTCGCGGGAGAATCGTCTGGACCAGTTGGTCCGTCTGCATCATATGGATGATCTGGAGAGAAAAGGGTGATCGAGACTGGATCTGCTTCATCACCCAACTCATCCTTAACAGCTCCTTCTTGAACAATTTTTTTAACGTTCCCGTGCTTGTCGTGTTCGACGGACTGCCGTAAGTGCCTGCGAATTCCCGGCTGCCTACTAGGGTTCTCCAGATCGTCACCGCCGTCTACCAATTTCTGGGTACCACTTCCTACTGCCGGTTTTGCGTCGTCGTAGAGGTAGGTATCTATCTTGGTTGGGTATGCATAGGACACGTGCCGATCGGATCGCTCGTAAAGGTTATAGCGAGCGTACTCGAAAGTCTTTGTCCAAAGAAGGGAATCCTGTCTCACGCGCAAAGGGTCCACCCGCTCCCGGTGAGACTCTCCCCCCGGTTGAGTCGATACAAGCCCTTGCGACCACCGATCGAAGCTCATCCGATCAATACGTGCGATATGCCCCGCCCACGACTTGTACTCGTCGTCATCGCTGCCCTGAGGACAGAGCGGAGAATATTCCGCGCCTGCCAGCCGAGCGTTTAATCCATTGTTTTGGCATGGCCCGAACCAATAGGTTGTCGCTGTTACCGCGTCTTCGTCTCCTCGGTGCACCGCGACCTTTCGAAATCCTACGAAACTCCGCGACCACCTATCATAGGCGGGATCCTTGTAGAAATACTTAGAAACATAATCGAAGCGGAAAGGGAATGGTGCTCGCTTTGAGCTCCATCTGTTGTCCTCGCTTGGGCTGTCGACGACGGCGATCTTTGTTACAACACTTTGTATCAAAGGTGAATGATAGCTCCACGCAGCTGGTGTATCTCGTACTTTCATATCTAGATGTTGAATCGTCTCGTATTGCACATCCGTGGTGGCCCCATATCCATTACGGATACGAATAAGTAACCCTGTCTGCGGGGCCTCTCCTCGGTCAAGCGGGTAGTACGCGCCCGCGCTTTTCATAAAATGACCGATATAAGCCCCTTTGTTCGTAAGAATTACGATGTCGTCATGGCCATCCGCATCCATGTCAGCAAAAGTTATCTTGTGTGGACCTATATCCCTTGAGCCCTTTTGCTCATTCCATACAATAAAAACTCCGCAGCCTTCTAATAAACACGCAAACGTGTTGCCATCTTGATTAACCCATAGATATACCCCTCCTGTTTCCATGTCATACCGTATGATGTCAGCTAAGCCGTCTCCGGTTACATCGTGGAAAAACGTCTCTGGTGTAAAAGGCCAGGGCCTGACGGTCCCTAGCGTTTGGATCTCGTAAGCAGAAGTGGGCTCAGGAGGTAGCCTTTTACAGGGCCACGGTTGAAGAGCATCCACACATCCAAAATAGCCGGTTCCATTTCCTGGCCGAACCATAGGTCCCCCGGTATCTGCAGGGTTGTGTGTGACGAGGTCGACAAAACCATCGCCATTGATGTCGACGTAAGAAAACTTCGTATAATAACTACACATCCATTCTGCCGATTTCCCCGTTGCAGGATCGGGGGGGACAAGTAAATCCTCCGGGTGCACAGTTCCAATCGCAGGGTCGGGTAGCTTGTCCCCACAATAGGCTTTTTTTTCCGAGGGCTTTACCGCTGGGGCTAAACTTATAGCGTCGTTTTTTCCATCGTAAACGAAGGGAATCTCCGCTGGAGCGTTACTGTAACCGACAGGCAAAGGTCCGTCTTTTGCATAACGACGTGTCGATTCCACGTATGCGATTTCCAAATCGGGGGAGGCGCTTTTGCCAGTCCCGACCAAGCGATCGACGAGGCCATCCCCATCAATATCTGCAAACCAGCGCGGGGGCCTTGAGCCATAATTACTGGTAGTAGAGAGTGTGAAATCGGGATCATTAAGGGCAAGCTGTGCCCAATCGTAATCCACCTGTGCCTTTTCCCATTTCCAGGCAGGGTGGAAGTCCTTTTCCACGAAATTGTCGGGGTCACATCCAGAACCACCGGCCAAAGCAGTACTGCTCGGCGTGTTGCCAAGGGTGGTGGCATATCCCATCACTCCCATCATGAGAGGCTTGGCACGAAAGGGTGCGAATTGCGCGTTGCTCCAAGCGACGACGCCTTCACTCCATTTCCCTACGAGCGTTGCCCCTCCTCTATTAGAAAGAAAACCAGGGGGGCGTCCCGCGTTAAAGTGAGTCAGACCTGTTACATCGACGGTTAGGCCAAGAGACCTATCCGTTACGCCAGTTCCCCCGGCGTCCATGCATTGATAGGAAAGATTGATTTGGGTGAGAGACCATCCTTTATTGATATAGCCTGTAATCGGGCGTGCGCTCTGAAAGGGTACCATCAACTGCCCTTCGTCAAAGCTTTGCTTGCATTCTAGAAGTCCGGATTGTGCGTTAATCTCGATGCTATTGTTATCACCTATACTATCTTCGTTGATCAGATTGCCCGGACAATGTTCCGTATTCCAACTCTGTACAATGTCGGGAAATCCATCCAAATTAAAATCGACTATACCTACGCTGTTTAGGTAAGGGAGCACGCGATTTTCATCAAAGGGGGTAGGGGGCTTCCCTTCCACCTTGCTCAAGAAAGCAACACCAAAGTTACCAACAGCGTTCCTTTTATACTCAAAAGTTGTTGAAGGTAAGACATTACCCCTCATTATCCCGCGCGCTTTATCATCAGGGGACCTACACGCTGATTCAGGCGGAATATCGCCGTTCGCATCCTCAAATTGTTTTTGTTCACACCGCCCTTGCATACTAATCTCTCTAAGGAACGAGTGATGCCAGAGTAGATAAGTTAAATTTGTTGATTCAGTTCCTACTTTTAAAGGAGAGACACCTTGGGTGGGAAAATAATAGAGCCGATACGATCGCATGACTTCGCGAGGACCAGTACCGGACCACGGCATACTAGTTACGGCGACCCGGTAGAGGCGAAGGTCGGGTGTTGCCTTGTATGAATCAGCATAAAATGTCTGGGGAAAATCTGGAAACTCCCAAAATAGTTGGGTATGATGAGCAAAACCCTTATCGTCGCCTTGACCATCAGCCCGAGGCGTGTCGAAGATATCCGTCAGGTATAACAGTCCTCGCTTGCCAAGTTTTTTCCATCGGTACTCAACATAGTTGGGTACGCCACCCGACGAATGTAGTTCGTCGAGATGACGAAAGAGATGCCAACGGATAATGGCCTTCTTATTGTCCCCAACATGCTCTACACCGCTGCCGTTGGCGTGGCCGAATTCCAGTACTTCCCCTCCTTTGAGTTGCACTCGCCAATACTTTCTATCCCTTGAAAGGTAAAAACGCGCAAACTGGCCTTCAACTTGAAGCCGATAATATCGCCACCCGTCGCCCGATTTCCAATCCGGAATATGAGTCCAATCGGGTTGCTTTTGGTCGTTTTTGTCGCCGCATTCGGGATCGTTAGGTTTCGTCCCGCCCGGCAAGCGGCAGATGAAGACAAGCGGTTGTCCATTAAAAGTGTAGCGTTCTTCGGTAACGAGGGCACCAGACTCGTCTTTTGTTCGACGCTCACCACAGGCAATTGGCTCACCCTCCTTAGTGAAACACGGATTGCCTGAAAGGGGTTTACGCTCTATTACGGGCAAATCAAGTCCCCAACCAAAGCCCGCCTCACGATCGCGGGTGAAGGAGTTGTAAGTCAATGTGAGCCTTGGCTGAGGCCGTCCCCGCGCCCCGGCCAAATCAAAACGATAGTTATAAGTCATGGCGCCTGACCTACTATCCACTTCTCCTCGACCCGTGGAGCTCTCTCCAAAGATTCCTTCAGCTACTTCTCCTGGAGCGCTCGTGGGATCGGCCAAGCAAAATGACGGCATTAACAGAGCCAGAGCCATCGCTACCGTTGTCAATAACAAAGGAATAAGAGAGAAGAGAGCAATCATGGCTTATAGAATAAGAAACACTGGGCAGCCGCAATAACGCACAATGATTAATTACTACCTCCATATTCATTTTTAGACGCTTTTTCAATATTATCAAGAGGCCATTGTTGAGGTTTGGACTACTACCAATTCACCAAGATCAGAAAACGAAATCAGGCGGATCACGCCCTTGATCTCAGCTTCACGTCTGCCTCCTCTCTCGAAAGATCGATCTCTCACTAGCCCTAGCCCCAGTGAGAGGTAGTTTAATCCTCCTAAAAGCCTCTCAATAGACATCAGTTTGATTTATGATCGACTCCCTATCACAGCATTAAGAGAGCGTGTGAGAGCAAATGATTTCTGAGCAATATCAAAAAGACTGAGTAACTGGCTTCCCTTCACCGCAGACGCTGCCGCCCTCCCCGCCGACCTTCATACTCAGGGGAATTTATTTTCATTTCAGGTTTCAAATTCATGGATAGGCTCACTGCTTCCATGTGATATGCAAACGTTTTCATGAGATCAATGGATATGCTGGATGGGCCATGCCTTGGCATTACCTGTTCTAATGGTAGATGACGATTGAAGGGAACAGCTTGGAAGTATTTGGGAGTAGAAAACGAGATCGAGATCTTATGATCAGGATTTAAGGGGGCATCTTGAAATGAAAAGGGTTGTAGCTATGGCAGCGGCCTTGGGTATTATTATGGGTGCATATGCAGTGGAAAAAATCACGACACCGGGCCAGGCAACGGATTACGTCGTTCTAGGGATGGGATGCTTCTGGGGTGCGGAGAAACGCATGGGAGAAATTCCCGGGGTCGTCGACGTGGAAAGCGGTTATGCAGGTGGCGACCTTTCCGGCGCTGGTTACCAGGACATCCTGAATCATGAAAGAGCGCTTCGCACCGGTAAAACTACAGCGCGCAATCATGCGGAAGTGGTCAAGGTGGTTTTCGATCCAGCCCAGGTAACGCTGGAAACAGTGCTGGCCAAATTCTGGGAGAGCCATGACCCCACCCAGGGCAACCGCCAGGGGAACGATATCGGCAGTAATTATCGCAGTGCGATCTATTATCATGATGAGAGCCAGAAGGCTGCGGGACTGGCAACCCGGACTGCTTATCAAAAAGCACTCGATGCTGCGGGTTACGGCAGAATCACCACTGAGATCCTGCCACTCAAGAATTACATCACCGCTGAAGAATATCACCAGAACTATCTGAAAAAGAACCCCGATGGGTATTGCGGCCTGGGTGGTACCGGAGTGAAATACCCCGGTTCAGCCAGGAAAGTTGCGCAGACGCATGCATCCTCGATCTCCTCCGGGACTTCTTCAGCCCTGGCGGCGTCCAAACCGGGCGCGGAGCCCCTGAAGAGCGACGATCTGAATCCTGCCCGGCAACTGGTGGCGTTCGAGGCCGAGCATTGCGAATTTTGCGAGCGCTTCGAAAAAGACATAGTGAGCCACTGGCAAGCGGAAGTGCCGATTGCCAGGACGTTGAACTCGAATCCGCCCAGCGGTTGGAATCTGGAAAAGCCCTTGTTCGCCGCACCCACCATCGTGCTGTTCAAGAACGGCAAGGAGGTTGCTCGCTATACAGGATACAACGGCGAGAAATCCAATTTCTGGAAATGGCTGGGCTTTCAACTGCTGTCGCCCGAGCAGCAGAAGATCGCCTTCAAGCAAGGTACCGAGCCTCCTTTTACCGCGTCCAATCTGGATGAAAAGCGTCCGGGAAGATTTGTCGACCCTGTCACAGGCGCAACCCTCTTTTACAGCAATAGCAAATTTGAAAGCGGAACGGGGTGGCCCAGTTTCTTTGAACCCGTGGAAGGCGCCGTTACCCTGCACGAAGACAACTCTCACGGCATGAAACGAATTGAAGTACGGAGCGCAAGCTCCGGCATTCATCTCGGCCACCTATTTCATGACGGACCGCCACCCAGCCACAAGCGCTATTGCATCAACGGAAACGTCCTGAAATTCGTCGCGGACCAATAAATAAATCCACCTCCATACATGAGTCACATCGCAAATTCTTTATGCAACTGGCAGCCCCCGCGGCGCTCACATTCAGCAACCGGGGCAATAGCGGAATAGCTTGTTGTTCACCGCCCTTTTCATTCTGATAAGAGCAAAAATTCCTTATGTAGTTGAAGTTAGCCAACGCCACCCACGCGCCGATTGCTCCCTTTCACGACGAGAATGTGCAACTCTTCGTCCTGGATGTCGCAGGTGATCCGGTAATCTCCGACACGGTAGCGCCAGTAGCCGAAAAATTGAGAAGCAAGCAAGGGTTCGCCGAGGCAGTGCGCATCTTCCAGGAGTACGATGCGCTCGTTCAGGTATTTCAGAAGGCGCTGGCGTGCTTGAGAGTCGATCTTATCCAGATCCCGTTGGGCAGCCGGATTGAAACTAATCCTGTATGTCATACTTCCTCATGATGTCCTCAAGCGGAATCATCTTTTCGCCTTTGAGACGGGAAAGCATGACTACCCGGTCAGCTTCAAGCGCATCTTCCAGCGCCTCGATGCCGTTTCGCGCGAGTTCAATCAGATAATATTGCTTGTTATGGCCGTATTCCTCCACGAGCCGGGTTAGCCGCTCGTCGATATCCGGACCGAGACGGACGGTGATCTCGTTGATTACTTCGGGTTCAAGCCGGGTGCTCATGTGGTCTTCTTGATTTCGTGCCACCGGCTCCTGGCGGTTGAATTTGAAAACTGCCGGGAGCGTATCCCGATATTTGCGCAACGCGTCGAGTTCTTCTTTCATTTTATCCACCCTTTTATATTGAGCTGTCATTTGTCCTTCCCCTGTCCGCCAATCGTGATTATCCTCTGACCCCATATCATGATTTTCAGGGGCTATATATATTAAAAAAATTAAAGAATGTTCGCGCGGTGGATAGCTTATAAATTGACTGATATTTTTTGCTTATTGGAAAAAACGCAGCGCATATTCCCGGGTGACGTGTTCGATATCTCGGATGATAGTGTAGTACATCACTGGAAAGCCCGGGAAGGCTCAGGAGATCAGAGCGCAAGCGGAAACGTACTTGATGCTCTACCCGGCTCAAGGCCTCCCGCTCCTGGCCCCTGTTCTCCCTGTCCCAGCTTCTCTTTGATTTCTGCCCCAGGCTTCTCCGAGCTCTCTACCCACGCCTCTACTCCTGCTCTGGCTCGACTCACTTCGCCTGTTCGGTAAGTCAAGCTCAGGTATTACTGGATTGTGGGCAATATTGGAACTGCTTTTCTGTGAATAGAAGAGCGAGGGCAGCACTGGTCAACTGGTCATAAGGCCAGTGCCAGTAAAGGGTTTTGAAAGAAGATTCCCTGAATAATCAGGCCAAGGCCGAGCGGGAGTCAGGAAGGTTTATGCTTGTGATGAAGCACGGGAACTCGCTGAATCCAGGGATAACCCTGTGGAAGCCCTCGCTGGACAGAGCCTTACCATTCATTCATCAGGCCTTCATCAGAATTTACAGCAACGTGTCTGTCGTCTCATAGGAGATAGAAGGCGCATTCACTTTCGTAATTCGCAATCCCCCAGACGTTCGCATTCGGCGAGCAAATCAATATCAGTGTGGCCTGTTCGATCGATGAAGGCAATTGCCATTTCTTCCCGGTAATCATAACCACCGCCGCCGGTCTTTCTGAACGCCAATCCGCCAGAGAATGAAGCTTCTTCATCTTTCATGAGGCCTACGCGTACTGCGGTTCTGGGTGACATATATCCGTCCGCTGTGTAGAAAAAGACGCTGTGACGCAGGGCTGCGGCCAATACCCATGCGGCAATCACAGTACTCGATATCGCAACAGCAGTAGTGATAATGGCTAGTTTCATTAAATAAATTTTCTTCTGGGCGAAGTAGAGTGATGGGCTGGTAAACCTTCAAACAGGTAGTCATCCGGCTACTCATTGGCTGCCGGCTTTACAGCAAAAACCCCATCCCTATGAAAGCGGATGGGGTGTGCTGCCAGCAGTTACAATCCGGACCATTCAGGGGTTACAGGAGGAGGAGTCCTTCCCCGTCGCGGTCTCAAGATCAGAGGAACGCTGCCGCCACCAGTGCTACCGTCATACCCAGAAAATATGAAACAGTAAGAAGTTTTCCCATTTTCATCGCCCTTTCTCCTTGTGGTGAAAGATACGTTTATCATAGCTGTATTGTTAAGAAATTGTTATTTTTTTGTGATAATACTGTGTAGACACTTATTGATCAGCTAGGTTCCCTTCAAGGAATTTCTTCTGAGATTCGGAAAGAATGGCTGACGAAGCTTGAGGCGGCGAACGATGTTCGCTGGAGTGACGGTCGCTGCGTAATGGTAATACGGCAATAGCAGGCAGCAGGGAAGACTGTTATTGACCCGGCCAGAAAATATTATGAATCCCGTCATTCCGGGCCTGACCCGGCATCCATTCCATGGGACTATGGGACTGGCAAGTGCTTCTATCAGGGTGCGGATAAAGCATTCCTGCTCGTTTCCCGGTTCGTCCAGTCCAATCATTGACCTATTCCGTCAGTTTCTTCCTCAATATCTCATTCACCTGTGCTGGATTCGCCTTGCCCTTGGCGGCCTTCATCACCTGACCGACCAGGGCATTGAAGGCTTTTTCCTTGCCCGCCTTGAATTCCTCCACCGATTTCGGATTGGCTGCCAGCACCTCCTGTACCAATTTCTCCAATGCGCTTGAATCGGATATCTGTCTCAACCCCTGTGATTCGATGATCCGGTCTGCAAGGCTCTCATCCACTTCCTTGCGATTCTTCCACGAAATGCTCTCCGCACTCGCCTGCGTCCACATCTGCCTGAACACATCCTTGGCGATCTTTCCAGAGATGGTTCCATCCTTGATGCGCAGAAGAAGTTGGGCAAGCTGTGCAGGAGATAGCGGACAGACATCGAACGACTTCCCTTCATTATTGAGGTAGGCAGATACTTCCCCCATTACCCAGTTTGCGCACAGTTTAGGGTCGGAAGGAAGTTTTCCCGCGACTGCCTCATAATATTCCGAGTTGTCGCGATCGGCGGTGAGCGCGAGCGCATCGTACATGGAAAGCCCATAGTCATGCTCGAACCGGCTTCGCATTTGCTGCGGCAGTTCGGGCAGTTCTTTCTTCACTTCCTCGATCCAGCTCCCGGAAATCTCGAGCGGCAGCAGGTCCGGGTCGGGAAAATAGCGGTAATCCTGCGCGTCTTCCTTGCTTCGCATCGCGCGTGTTTCACCCTTTTCCGGGTCGAAGAGGCGCGTCTGTTGCTGTATGGCCCCCCCGTCTTCGAGGATTTCGATCTGCCGCCTGGCCTCGTAATCGATTGCTTTCTCGAGAAAACGGAACGAGTTGAGGTTCTTTATTTCGCAGCGGGTACCGAGCTTATCCGACCCCTGCGGCCGCACGGATACGTTGGCATCGCAGCGAAAGGAACCTTCCTGCATATTTCCATCGCAGATGCCGATCCAGCGGACGAGCGAATGCAGTATCTTTGCATACGCCACGGCTTCGGCGCTGCTGCGCATATCCGGTTCGGAAACGATCTCAAGCAGAGGTGTGCCGGCGCGATTGAGATCGATGCCGCTCATGCCGTGAAAATCCTCGTGCAACGACTTGCCGGCATCCTCCTCCAGGTGTGCCCGCACGAGACGGACGGTTTTTTCCTGTTCCTTTCCATCCTGGACGATCTGAAGCTGGATGTGCCCCCCCTCGACCACCGGCAATTCGTATTGGCTGATCTGATAACCCTTGGGCAGGTCAGGGTAAAAATAATTCTTGCGGGCAAAAATAGAAGGTGAATTGATTTTTGCTCCCACTGCCAGGCCAAACCTGATTGCACGCTCCACCGCGCCGCGATTCAATACCGGCAGCACACCGGGCAGCGCGAGATCGACAGCGCAGGCTTCCGCGTTGGGCGCGGCGCCAAAAGCGGTCGAAGCGCCGGAGAATATTTTGGACTCGGTCGAGAGCTGGGCATGAACTTCAAGACCGATAACGGTTTCCCATTGCATTTTAAAATACCCTTTTCTGATACAGATGCTTTAGAGAGACGAGTAGCAGTTTGAACTGAGGCACTCGCCACAACTGACCAAATCTGCTCCCCTACTCCCCTGGCATCCGCGTATGCCAATCTGATGCAAGCTGATATTGATGCGCCACGTTCAACATTTGTGCCTCGGCAAAATAATTGCCGATAATGTGCAATCCAACCGGTCTGTTTTTATGCCCGAAGCCAACCGGAATGGACATGGCGGGCAGGCCTGCCAGATTGACTGCAATGGTGTAGGCATCGGATAAGTACATCTGAACCGGATCGCTGCTTCTCTCTCCGAGGTTGAATGCCACGGTAGGGGAAGTCGGCCCCATGATGACGTCGCACTGCTCGAATGCCTCGGCGAAATCTTGCGCCATCAGGCGGCGCAGCTTCTGCGCCTGGATGTAGTACGCGTCATAATACCCATGCGACAGCACATAAGTGCCGATCAGGATGCGGCGTTTCACCTCTGCGCCAAAGCCCTGTGCACGGGTTTTCCGATACATGTCATTGAGATCCAGATAATCGGGAGCACGATAGCCGTAGCGTACGCCATCAAAGCGCGACAGATTGCTCGAAGCTTCGGCGGGAGCAAGCACGTAATAAACCGGGACCGAAAGCTTCGTGTTGGGCAGCGACACCTCCACCGTTTTGGCTCCCAGCTTGCGATATTGGCCGATGGCAGCTTCTACCGCGCGTGCCACATCCTCGTCTATTTCCTTGACGAAATACTCCTTCGGCAGGCCAATGCGCAGACCTTCGAGCGGCTTTTCCAGGTCGCGCGTGTAATCTTCCTGTTCGCGTTCGAGACTGGTTGAATCGCGGGCATCGAAGCCTGCCATGACGTTGAGCATCAGCGCCAGGTCTTCCGCTGATTTAGCCATCGGTCCACCCTGATCGAGACTGGATGCGAAGGCTATCATGCCATAGCGCGATACCAGCCCGTATGTCGGCTTGAGACCCGAAATGCCGCATAACGCCGCCGGCTGCCGGATTGAGCCACCGGTGTCCGTGCCGGTCGCAGCAGGCGCCATGCGTGCTGCCACTGCGCAGGCGGAACCGCCGGAACTTCCCCCTGGCACGGCCGCGGTATCCCAGGGATTTTTTACCGGTCCGTAAAAAGAGGTTTCATTGCTGGAACCCATGGCGAATTCGTCCATGTTGGTTTTGCCAATATTGACCGCACCCGCGGCATTGAAGCGCCCGATCACGTGGGCGTCATAGGGCGAGATGAAATTCGACAGCATTTTCGACCCGCAGGTAGTGAGCCAGCCCTTGGTACAGAAGATATCCTTTTGTGCAATGGGAATGCCGGTCAGTGATTGACCGCGCCCGGATGCAATCAAGGTATCCGCAGCCTGCGCCTGGGCGAGGCTCGTCTCTTCATCGAGAGTGATGAAGGCATTGTATGCGGGATTAAGCGCCCGGGAACGCTTGAGAAATTCGCTGGTCAACTCAACGCTGGAAATCTTCCTTGCGGCAAGCATCGCGGAAAGTTGCTTGAGGCTGGCGTTCAACATGGCTGGTTTTCGCTGGATGAAGCAAAATGAAGCAAAACGTGAAAAGACTCCTGGAAGGAGAATAGGAATTACAGGGGAGCGGCCCGCAGAGATCCTGCGTGGCGTTATTCAATAACTTTAGGCACCAGATAAAGTCCCGCTTCTACCTGGGGAGCTACCGACTGGAACAGTTCGCGCTGATCGATTTCCGTGACCTCATCTGCTCGCAGACGCTGCATCACATCCTGCGCGTGCGACATGGGGGTGATCGCCGAGGTATCCACTGCCTGCATCTGCTCGATGAGGCCAAATATGCCTGATAACTGGGCCAATGTCTTGCGCGCCTCATCTTCGCTGATCTCGATGCGCGCCAGATTTGCAACACGTTTCACATCATCCAGAGACAGAGACATTTCCGGCGAAATCCTTTATAACCCTTATATTCAAATAGCTAATAGAGTATCATAGCCCGATTCTTTTCACCTGCTTTTAATCACTATCCTCCGCGACGGATTCCGTAAATCATGCTTAATTTTTTAAATAACAGTGTATTGAAGGGTTACTTTTCGACCGACATGGCGATAGATCTGGGAACGGCAAACACTCTGATCTACGTGCGCGGCCAAGGCATTGTCCTCAATGAACCCTCAGTGGTAGCGATACGCCAGGATGGGGGTCCCAGCGGCAAGAAAATCATCCAGCAAGTAGGGCTGGCTGCCAAGCAGATGCTCGGACGCACGCCGGGCAACATCGCGGCCATCCGGCCAATGAAAGACGGCGTCATTGCGGATTTCACCGTTACGGAGCAGATGCTGAAGCACTTCATCAGAAAGGTAAATCCTCCGCGGCTGTTTTCCGCCAACCCGCGGATTGTCATCTGCGTACCCTGCGGTTCGACCCAGGTCGAGCGCCGCGCCATTCGCGAAGCGGCTTATGGGGCGGGCGCCCGCAAGGTGGAATTGATCGAGGAACCGATGGCGGCTGCCATCGGCGCCAATCTGCCGGTCGATGAAGCGACCGGCTCCATGGTGGTCGATATAGGTGGCGGCACGACCGAAGTCGGTGTGATCTCGCTGGGGGGTGTCGTTTATTCGAGCTCGGTACGCGTCGGAGGAGACAAGTTTGACGAGGCCATCATCAACTACATACGCCGCAATTACGGGATGCTGATCGGTGAAGTAACCGCCGAATTGATCAAAAAGGAAATCGGCTCCGCATTTCCGGGATCGGAAGTACGCGAGATGGAAGTCAAGGGCCGTAATCTGGCAGAAGGTATTCCACGCAGCTTTACCATTTCGAGCAATGAAGTGCTTGAAGCACTGACCGAGCCATTGAACAACATTGTAAGCGCCGTCAAATCCGCACTGGAGCATACGGCGCCTGAACTCGGAGCCGATATCGCCGAAAAAGGCCTGGTGCTCACGGGCGGAGGCGCGCTGCTTCGCGACATCGACCGGCTGCTCATGGAGGAAACCGGGCTTTCCGTTATCATCGCAGAAGACCCTCTAACTGCCGTCGTGCGTGGATCAGGGATCGCACTGGAAAACATGGATCAACTGGTTGGCATATTCGCCAGTGACTGATAACCTTTGCAGCTGCGCTACTGCCAGCTTTCACTATCGCCTTCAATGCACTGTACCTTCCAGTACCTGAAAATCGGGAACATAAAATCTCGCACATGATAGAAATCTCCCCCCGGTTTTTCAGGCATAGCCCCAGTTTACTGGCTCGAACGGCTTTCTTTGTCATACTGTCACTGCTCCTGATGGCACTGGATAGCCGATTCAAATATCTCGGCGGCGCGCGGGAAATTTTCTCCGTGATAGTTTATCCGCTGCAGAAACTGGCTCAGGTGCCTATGTCGATGTACGATGCCGCAAGCGAACTCTTCCAGCATAGCGAGATAGCGGAGGAAAATGCGCATCTCAAGCAGCAGCATCTCGTTGACAAAGGCCAGCTCCTCCGGCTGCGTGCGCTGGAAGCCGAGAATACCCAGCTGCGCAAGCTCCTGAATGCGACGCAACGTATTAAAAACAAGGCAACGGTGGCGGAAATCCTGCGCGTGCCGCATGATCCATTCAATCGCAAGGTATTGCTTGACAAGGGCAGTAGGAGCGGAATCGAGGCGGGCCAGGCCGTCGTGGACGATATCGGCGTAGTGGGACAGGTTACCCGCAATTACCCGCTGGCCTCGGAAGTGACTCTCCTCACGGACAGAGACCATTCCGTTCCTGTGCAGGTGGTACGCAATGGCCTGCGTTCCATCATATCAGGCACCGGCAGGGAAGGAGTACTGGAGTTGAGGTATATGGCAATCAACACTGACATTCAGGAAGGGGACGCGCTGGTTACATCCGGGATAGATGGCGTCTATCCTCCGGGGCTTCCCGTTGCTGTAGTATCCCAGATCGACCGTAATCCCAACTATATCTTTGCGCGCATCACCTGCACGCCTGCTTCCGGTGTGAATCAGAACCGGCAACTGTTAATCCTTTCCACGCCAGCAGAAGCGACCAAAATGAAGTCACGCCAGGAAGCGAGAAGACAGTGACGCTCACTAACTCACCCAGGCACGAAATCCTGATGCCGGTCAAAGGCTGGTTTATTATGCTCAGCCTGATCGTGGCGCTACTCCTGAATCTCATACCGCTGACAGGCACTGCGCGGACGCTGCAGCCCGATTTTGTCGCGTTGGTGATGCTTTACTGGTATGTCAACGAACCCCAGCGTGTCGGCATCGGCATGGCATTCTGGATGGGTCTGCTCATGGATCTCAGCAATGCCAGCACTTTCGGGCAGCACGCGCTTGGGTACAGTGTAATGGCGTTCATGGCACTGGTCTTCAACCGACGCGTGGGCATCTTCGACGGGTATAAACAAGCTCCCCAGATAGGACTGGTTCTGCTTTCAGGACAGATCGTCACACTTCTTGCCGCCCTCTTTGCCGGTTCTCCTTTTCCCGGCTGGAACTTCTTTCTTGGCAGCATTGTCGGCATGTTACTGTGGCCGCTTCTCTCAGCCATATTGAGGGCACCACAGAAACTCTGGTCTGCTTCCGATGCAAGATGAATCACAGAATCGAGCTTCGAAGCTACTCGCGTGAGTTACAAAATTTCCGCCTGCGGCTGGCGATAAGCGCCGGCTTCATGCTGCTGCTCTTCCTGCTGCTGTTCGCACGCTTCTTTTACCTGCAGGTTTCTCAGCGTGAACACTATCACACCCTGGCGGAAGCCAATCGCATCTCCATTGCGCCGATCGTTCCCAACCGCGGCCTGATTTTTGACCGCAATGGCGTCGTGCTCGCTCATAATTATTCTGCCTACACGCTCGAAATCGTTCCGAGCAGGATCGGGAATCTCGAGCGCCTCATCAACGAGTTGACGACGGTAGTGGAGATATCTGCGCGTGACCGCAAGCGGTTCAAGAAATTGATGGAGGAGAACAGAAGAATCGAAAGCTTGCCTATCCGCACGCGACTATCGGACGTGGAGGTCGCCCGCTTCGCTGTCAACCGCTATCGCTTTCCGGGAGTGGAAATCAAGGCGCGGCCGTTCCGCCAGTATCCCAAAGGCGAGCTCGCCTCTCATGTGGTGGGTTACATAGGGCGCATCAATGACAAGGATCTGGAACGACTGGAGGCTAACAGCGAACTCGCCAATTACCGCGGTTCCCAGCAAATGGGGAAAATCGGCATCGAACAGAGCTACGAGAGAGAGTTGCATGGCATCACCGGAGTCGAGGAGATGGAAACCGATGCAGCCGGCCGTGCAATTCGCGTCATATCCCGCACGCCGCCGACTGCGGGCAGGAATCTCAAGCTATCGCTCGATTCCAAATTGCAGGAAGTCGCGGAAAAGGCGTTTGGCGACCGGCGCGGTGCACTTGTCGCCATAGAACCGGCAACGGGAGACGTACTCGCATTCGTGAGCAGACCGGGGTTCGATCCGAATCTTTTCGTAGACGGGATCGACACGGAGAATTGGGAATTGCTGAATAATTCCATCGACCGACCGCTGAACAACCGCGCTTTGCGCGGGTTGTACCCACCGGGCTCGACATTCAAACCCTTCATGGCTCTGGCTGGCCTGGAACTCAAAAAGCGTTGGCCGGAAAGCGCGATCAGCGATCCCGGCTACTTCAGCCTGCCCGGAAGCACCCACCGTTTTCGAGACTGGAAAGCCGGCGGTCACGGTCTCGTGGACCTGCACAAATCGCTGGTTATCTCCTGCGACACCTATTACTATTCACTGGCTCATGACCTCGGGATCGATAATATCTACAATTTTACCAGTCAGTTCGGGTTGGGAAAAAAAACCGGGATCGATATCGAAGGCGAAGTCGCCGGCCTGTTGCCCTCCCAGGCATGGAAAATGGAACGACATAAACAGAAATGGTTTCCCGGCGATACGATTTCTGTCGGGATTGGGCAGGGTTATAATCTGACCACGCCCCTGCAACTGGCATTTGCAACCGCTGTTCTCGCCGACAATGGCGCTGCGTTCCGTCCCCATCTCGTCAAGCAGGTCCTGGACAGCAACAACCGGGTCGTACGTGAATTTGGCACAAGTCCGCTGTACCGGCTCAAGCTGGACCCCGCCAATTTGAAGGCGGTACATAATGCGCTGGTCGATGTAACCCGGCCGGGCGGAACAGCCGCGGTTGCCGGTGCAGGTGCTGCTTATACTTTTGCCGGAAAAACGGGGACTGCGCAGGTGGTTGGGGTAAAACAGGGGGAAAAGTATGAGGAAAGCAAGCTCAATGAACGGCATCGTGATCATGCGCTTTTTGTAAGCTACGCCCCCGCTGAAAACCCCAAAATCGCACTGTCCGTACTGGTGGAAAACGGTGGCCATGGCGGTGCGGCAGCGGCACCGATTGCCCGTGTAGTGATGGATTACTATCTGCTGGGTAAACTGCCTAAGGAAGCGGCTGCGCAGCCTGTCGATCAGGTGGACGAAGAGGAGGATGAGGAGCACCAGCAGGACGGGGGGGGCGGGCATGGCTAGACTCCCGCACGCAGGGCACTACTTTACGCGCTACATCGATGGGTTTCTGCTTTGCGGAATTCTCCTGCTCATGGCAACGGGACTTATCACGCTTTTCAGCGCAACGGATGCCAATAGCGCGCGCGTCACGAGTCAGGCGATCAATATGCTGGTCGCGCTTGGCGTGATGTGGCTGGTGGCCAACATTCCGTTGGAGCATATCATGCGGATCGCCGTACCGTTATACGCGGTCGGCCTTTTCCTGCTGCTCTGTGTCGCGCTGTTCGGAGAGGTCAACAATGGCGCGAGGCGCTGGCTGAACTTGGGCGTAACCCGCATCCAGCCTTCCGAACTGATGAAGATTGCCGTGCCGCTGATGATGGCCTGGTACTTCGACAAGCACGAGACAACCTTGCGGCTGCGGGATTACGGCGTGGCCACCCTGCTGCTGCTGGCTCCGGTACTGTTGATCCTGCGCCAGCCTGATCTTGGAACCGCGCTGCTCATTGCCTCGAGCGGTTTTTATGTCCTGTTCTTCTCCGGGTTATCCTGGCGCATCATGGCGACGGTGGCGATTGCGGGGGGAGCAAGCCTTCCGCTGCTCTGGTCCATGTTGCATGATTATCAGCGCAAGCGCGTCATGACGCTTCTTGACCCGGCGCAGGATGCGCTCGGCGCCGGCTACCATACCATTCAATCCACTATTGCCATCGGCTCCGGGGGCGTGCTGGGCAAGGGCTGGCAGCAAGGCACCCAGACCCATCTTGCGTTCCTGCCGGAGAGAAGCACTGATTTCATCTTCGCGGTATTCTCCGAAGAATTCGGTCTGCTCGGTAATTTGCTGCTGCTGCTGTTGTATCTGACTCTCATCGCCCGCGGGATGGTGATTGCCGCCAACGCTTCAACCCAGTTTACCCGCCTCATCGCCGCCTCCATCACGCTGACTTTCTTCACCTACATCTTCGTCAACATGGGCATGGTCATCGGCATTCTGCCCGTGGTAGGGGTGCCTTTGCCCCTGATCAGCTATGGCGGCACATCAATGGTGACAATGTTGCTGGGATTTGGTATTTTGATGAGTA
This sequence comes from Nitrosospira sp. TNL300, assembly GCF_055385915.1. Classification (NCBI taxonomy): domain Bacteria; kingdom Pseudomonadati; phylum Pseudomonadota; class Betaproteobacteria; order Nitrosomonadales; family Nitrosomonadaceae; genus Nitrosospira; species Nitrosospira sp. TNL300. Next base: position 2,882,294 of record NZ_AP041005.1, read on the forward strand.
TCCAGACTCATCCGAAGCTTGTTAAGACGTGATACTTATGGATACAGACCCTGCCTGCCGGCTCCCCTTACAGTCAACTGCGCGGCCAACTACGCAGTCAGCAGCGCGACCGATTGCCAGGCGATGTGCCACCTGGATGGCTGTACTGGCCATCCCCGTTTTGCTTACCGGTTGCGGCACCTTTTTCAAGCTGGAGAAAAGTGAGGAGAAGAACGCGAAGCCTTCATCGCCTTCATCGGCCTCCACTCTGCCTGGCGGCAAGAAAAAAGGCGGTTATTATCTGGATGATGGTCCCGGTGACAATCCGCCTGCCGATCTCCATCTGATTCCTGATGCCGTTCCCCGAGAAGAACCTCTGCGCGCCTCCACCATGCGGCCTTATTCGGCTCTCGGAAAACGGTATAAACCGATGACACGTCACGAGCGCTATAAAACGCGGGGAATGGCGTCCTGGTATGGGCGCCGCTATCACGGGCAGAAGACTGCTTCGGGGGAAGTCTATGATATGTATGCCATGACGGCCGCACATCCCACCCTCCCCATTCCGAGCTACGTACGCGTGACAAGCGTGGCGAGCGGAAAATCCGTGGTGGTGCGTGTCAATGACAGAGGGCCTTTCCTCTCCAGTCGCCTCATTGATCTTTCCTATACGGCTGCATACAAACTGGATGTACTGGGTGGGGGCAGCAGCCTGGTCGAAGTGGAATCCATTGTGCCCGGAACGGGTAGTTTCACGCGGCTTGCCGCAGCAGCCCCTGCCCAGTATCCAGGTTCAACATCCCGCACTTCCAGGTCTCCATCCGGCTCTCCTGCTAGTCCAAATGGGGAGACAGGAACCATAGCTGACCAATCAGTAGTGATTACTACCGAAACGGAGTCCACTGAAGCGCAGCCGGGTCTGTTTCAGGCTGCTTTTGCGCCGGCAGTAGCTGATACGCCTGCCGCCAGCCATACCGGAAATGGCGCCGCTGTCCCATCTCCTGAAACACCTGCTGCCGTTCCTGCGGGGATCTACCTGCAGTTGGGGGCCTTCAATGCGTATGACAATGCGGATAATTTTATCGTCCGGATGCGAAATGAATTACCGTCGCTGATGACCAGCCTGGATATCGTTGCAAAGGACGGCCTGTTCAAGGTCCATGCGGGTCCTTATCCAGACCGTGTCCTGGCCAGAAAGGATGCGGACAAAATCGCCGAAGCGCTGTCTATCAGGCCGGTGCTGCTGAGGCGGTAAGCCGTACATCTCTCTTCACCGCGGAGCGGCGCAAAACCTGCTCCCTGTCCGGCGGTTGCTGGCAGCCAAGCAGCGGTAGAAGGATTCCCGATTTGAACTTTCCGCTTTAATTTTCCGCTTCAGGCGGGCAGAATGGTATGTAAGCGGCTGTTTTGCTCGGGCAATTCCTATTCACGGTTATGAGGACGGATAAATGCAGATCAGGGATCAGGTTACGCCGGCAACGATTCTTGCAGAACTGGTCAGTCATGCACGAGCGCAGCCTGCGGATACTCAGGGCTTCTGTCACGTAAATTGTCAGGATCTATATGGCCGGTTTTATGCCAAAGCGGAACGTATCTTCACCTCCTTCGATAAGTATATTCCCCTGACCTGGTACCTCTGGCGCGCAGGAGAGAGCGGAACGGACATAGGGATGAGATACTCGAGCGAATCTCTTTCAGGAGGTACGGACCGGTTCATCGGGATGCGCCTGATCTCGAGCGATGAATTGGCGGCAGGTGATAATCAGGCGTCAAAAATAGGCGCTCAGATTCGCGAATTGCAGAAAGATTACGACGCGCTGCTGGAAAGGTATTTCCTGCTGCTTTGTACCGACGATGAAAGACAGCAGGAAAAAATTGAGCCCATTATCGAGACACTGAAGGCAGATGCCACTATCGTTACCGTTGTGCCGCGCTATGCGTGGTCTTTTTTTGCCATGGAAGATGCGGTAATCAACGCAGTGGTGGATCGTTTGATGTACCCGGATGATTATGTGCGCCGGCAAGCCCGGGAGCAAGTATCGGGACTCGACAGGAGAAGGCTTGTCCTGCTGCTGTCGTGCCTGATCCACGCAGTCGAGGAAAATGGTTGTTTCACCGTTTCTGATGACTTTGTAATGCACAACGAACACTTGCAGGAATTTGAAAAAGATAATCCGCGAGAACGCGGCTCCGTGACCGAAGATGTCACCGCGATGGATGGAAAATTTTTCTTTCGTGAAGCAGATGTGGATGGGTTCGAAATCTATCAGGACAGCGTATCCGCGGTTATAGCCCTGTATTATGACGCGAAGGTTCGGTACAACCACGCCGGGGATGAGGCGGTACACTATCTCTGTACCCTCCTGGAACAAAGCGCGTGAGGCCCTAAGTGCTCACTGATGCACCGCCACCAGGATGGCGACTAATATGTCCGAATAACCGGCTTTAGCCAACAGTCAATTCAATAGATACTTCTTACTCCACTGTCACTGATTTCGCCAGGTTTCTCGGCTTATCCACATCCGTACCTTTTTGCAACGCGACATGGTAGGCGAGAAGCTGCAGAGGAATGGTGTGGAGGATGGGACTGAGCAGTCCCGCGTGTTCCGCCAGACGAATGATGTGCACGCCTTCGCTTTCCTGAATGTGGGAATCGGCATCGGCGAAAACGTAGAGCTCTCCTCCACGGGCGCGTACTTCCTGCAGGTTTGACTTGAGTTTTTCCAGCAGTGCGTCGTTGGGAGCTATGGCCACCACGGGCATATCCTTATCCACCAGAGCAAGCGGACCGTGCTTTAATTCCCCGGCAGCATAGGCTTCGGCATGGATATAGGAAATTTCCTTGAGCTTGAGCGCACCCTCCAGTGCAATGGGGTAGTGCATCCCACGCCCAAGAAACAGGGCGTGATGTTTTTCGGCGAATTTTTCCGCCCATGCTTTCACCTGCGGCTCCACTTGCAGGCTGTGCTGGAGTGCGACAGGCAGGTGGCGCAGTGCAGCAATCATCTGACGCTCACTCTCACCCGACAGTTTGCCATTCAATTTCGCCAGGGTCATGGTGAGCAGCATCAGCGCGGCAAGCTGGGTAGTGAATGCCTTGGTCGAGGCCACACCGATTTCCGGGCCTGCCCGGGTGAGAAAACGCAAATCCGTCTGGCGCACGAGCGCGCTTTCGGCCACATTGCAGATCGCCAGACTGTGACGATGCCCGAGTGATCTTGCATAACTCAAGGCGGCCAGGGTATCCGCCGTTTCTCCGGATTGAGAGATGCCCACGATGAGGGTGTCGGCTCCAACCGCCGGGTTACGGTAGCGATATTCGCTCGCAATTTCGACATTACAGGGGATTCCCGCCACGGTTTCAAGCCAGTAGCGGGCGACAACGCCAGCGTGATAGCTGGTGCCGCAAGCCAGGATGAGGATGCTTCTGGTATTTTTGAAGATGTTCTCCGCCTCGGTGCCAAACAGGCGCGGAGAGATGGATTGCGCATTGAGCACCATTTCCAGCGTGTTCGCCACGACGCCGGGTTGCTCGAATATTTCCTTCTGCATGAAGTGGGCATACGGACCCAACTCCACCGCCTCGTTTGTCAGCTCACTTTCCTGCACCGCTCGTGCGACCACTGCGCGTGCACCGTCGTAACGGCAATTGACGATGCGGTAGCCATCCTGGCGCAATTCGGCGACATCGCCCTCTTCCAGATAGATCATGCGCCGGGTAACCTGCAGCAAGGCGGAAGCATCAGAAGCGGCGTAGATCCCGTTTTCGCCCAAACCAAGCAGCAATGGCGCTCCATTGCGGCAAACGATGAGGCGCTCCGGCCTTGCTTCCTCCATTACTGCAATTGCATAGGCACCACGCAACTCGCCCACCGAGCGGCATACCGCTTCGAATAAATCAGGGTTTTCCCTGAGATGAGACGAAATGAGGTGAGCGATGACTTCCGTATCGGTATCGGAACTGAATTCAAACCCTGCCTCCTGCAAACGCTGGCGCAGTACCTCGTGATTTTCGATGATGCCGTTATGCACCACCGCCACCTTGGGCGTCTCTCCGGAAAAATGAGGATGGGCGTTGCGCTCGGATGGAGCACCGTGCGTGGCCCAGCGGGTATGGGCAATACCTACGTCCCCGCTGAAGTGCTGCTCATCCGCAAGCTTGCTGAGCTCAGCGACTCGCCCTGTGGTGCGTAACCGGTGCAGGCGACCATTGTTCAGGGCAATGCCGGCTGAATCATATCCGCGATATTCCAGTCGGCGCAGGCCTTCAATCAGGGTGGGAACGATATTGGTTTTTGCGACTGCACCGACGATTCCACACATCAAAAGACTCCTTTCTTACAGATACCAGCAATTGGCGTGGTTCAAGAAAACCGGTGGAAAAAGGTAAAAGGCTATGCTCAATTTTTAGGCTTCGGTTTTTTTACCGGACGTTTCCACCCATCGATACTCAACTGCTTCGCCCGCGAAAGCGTCAACATATCGGGCGGCGTATCCCTGGTAATGGTCGAACCCGCGCCGATAGTGGAACCGCGGGCAACTCTGACCGGTGCTATCAACTGGGTATCGGAGCCGACAAAGACATCATCCTCGATGATGGTCTGGTATTTGTTGGCGCCGTCATAATTGCAGGTAATCGTCCCCGCGCCGATGTTGACGCTCCTGCCCACTACGGCATCCCCGATGTAGCTCAAGTGGTTTGCCTTGCTGCCGGCCGCAAGGGCGCTGTTCTTGACTTCAACGAAATTGCCGATGTGAACTTCGTCCTCCAGCCGGGTGCCCGGACGAATACGAGCATAAGGACCGATACGGCAATTTCGACCAATTTCCGCAGCCTCTATCAAACTGAATGGCGCGATTATCGAATCAGCGGCTACCCGCACGTCTTTCAGTATGGTGTGAGCACCCACTTTTACACCATCATCCAGTTGAACGTCACCTTCAAATATGCAGTTGATATCGATCATAACGTCCCTGCCGCAAGAAAGTTTACCGCGGATATCGATGCGCGACGAATCAGCGAGCGTTACACCCTGCTCCAGCAACCTATTGGCCTGCGCTGTCTGATAGATGCGTTCCAGCGCGGCGAGCTGAACCTTGCTGTTGACTCCGGTGGTTTCCCATACATAAGCGGGAGTGACCGTTTCTACCTTTACCCCATCCTTCACCGCCATCGCGACAATATCGGTCAGGTAATACTCACCTTGCGCGTTGTTGTTTTCAAGCTTGTATAACCAGCCGTGAAGATAGCGATTCGGAACCGCCATGATGCCCGTATTGATTTCACCGATGCTGCGCTGGGATTCGCTGGCGTCTTTTTCCTCGACAATGGCGGCAACTTCACCCGTTTCGCTATGCCGAACGATTCTGCCGTAGCCGGATGGATCAGGGAGTTCTACCGTCAGCAAACCTAACGTTTGCTCTCCCGCCGTCGCAATCAGCTTTTTTAATGTTTCGACGCTGGTCAGAGGCACGTCGCCATACAGAATAAGTGTAACGCCCTCTTTCTCGATATGAGGCAGCGCCTGCATTACAGCGTGGCCCGTGCCGAGTTGCGGGACCTGTTGCGCCCAGACAAGGCTTTCATCGGCTATCGTCTGCGGGACTGTCTCACCCCCGTGTCCGTAAATAACACAAGTTGTGTGGGGCGATAATGCTCGGGCGGTATCGAGCACGTGCATCAGGAGAGGCTTGCCTGCCAGGGGATGCAACACTTTCGGCAGCACAGAGTACATGCGTTTTCCGAGACCGGCAGCAAGAACGACGATGTTCAGTTTGGACACATTCATGAAGATATCAGGACATGCGGGAACGTGTAATATTCGACCCGCAAAGGCAAATCAGCTGCAGGAAGTTAAGGTTGAAGCGGAATTTACGAATGAAAACCAGGTTAATTTATCATATAGCTGGCACAAATCCAAATGGAGTGTCCAACTGGAGCCGTGCGGTCAAGCTGGCCTGATTGAAGTATCTCTGCCCGGACTTCCAGCAATGAACAGGGGACACGAGACCAGGCATACTCAAGTCCGGCTATGCCTCGAAGCAGAGATACTGATGCCTTTCCGGGAAGCAGGCGATTCAATTAAGCGTAAGCTATTGACTCCTCGCCAGTTGAATTTCAGGAATTGATTCGCGCAGAACTGAAAAAGGGCGGAAATACCGCCCTTTTTCAGTTCTGATTCTAAATATCAGTGCCCGCGTTTCCGTAATTTCTGGATAGCGGCCAGTTGCGCGATCGCTTCGCTCAGTTCTGCCTGTGCCCGTGCATAATCCAGAGCGGAGGCTCGATCCCTCACCGCTTCTTCCGCACGCTTCTTGGCCTCGATGGCCTTTGCTTCATCGAGGTCGGCGCCGCGTACCGCGGTGTCAGCAAGGATAGTGACGACATCCGGCTGGATTTCAAGCATGCCGCCGGAAACATACACCAATTCCTCTTCTTTCAGCGGCGCCTTAATGCGTACTGATCCCGGCTTGATGCGCGTCAGCATGGGAGTATGCTGGGGATAAATGCCCACCTCACCTCCTTCTGCCGGCGCAACCAGAAATTCAGCGGGCCCGGAGTAAATGGATTCCTCCGCGCTGACGATATCAACGTGAAACACGCCCATTTTAGTTCCCATTCATCATTGAATCGGGATGACTGTTTTATCCGGTCATCCGATTCATCAACTCGATTATTGCAAGGTTTTGGCTTTTTCAACCGCCTCGTCTATGCCGCCAACCATGTAAAACGCCTGCTCGGGCAAGTGGTCGTATTCTCCCGACACAATGCCCTTGAAGCCTTTGATGGTCTCTTTCAGAGGTACGTATTTTCCCGGTGCGCCGGTAAACACTTCGGCCACGTTAAAGGGTTGTGAAAGAAACCGCTGAATTTTGCGTGCCCTTGCCACAGCCAGCTTGTCTTCAGGAGAAAGTTCATCCATTCCGAGAATTGCAATGATGTCGCGCAATTCCTTATAGCGTTGCAGGGTTTGCTGCACGGCCCGGGCAGTCGAGTAGTGCTCTTCGCCCACCACGAGAGGATCAAGCTGACGCGAGGTCGAGTCGAGAGGATCAACCGCTGGATAGATCCCCAGCGAAGCAATATCACGCGAGAGCACGACGGTAGCATCCAGGTGACCGAAGGTTGTAGCGGGTGATGGGTCGGTCAGGTCGTCCGCAGGCACGTACACGGCTTGAATGGAGGTAATGGAGCCCGACTTGGTGGAGGTGATGCGCTCCTGCAAACGGCCCATTTCCTCAGCCAGCGTCGGTTGATAACCCACAGCCGATGGCATCCGGCCCAGCAACGCGGATACTTCCGTACCGGCCAGGGTGAAGCGATAGATATTGTCCACGAACAGCAACACGTCCCTGCCTTCGTCACGGAAGTGTTCCGCCATGGTGAGACCTGTAAGCGCCACCCGCAACCGGTTGCCGGGCGGCTCATTCATCTGGCCGTATACCAGCGCCACCTTGTCGAGCACGTTGGAATCCTTCATTTCATGGTAGAAGTCATTCCCTTCCCGAGTACGCTCCCCCACACCCGCAAATACAGAATATCCACTATGCTCAATGGCGATGTTGCGGATCAGCTCCATCATGTTCACGGTCTTGCCCACGCCGGCGCCGCCGAACAGGCCCACCTTGCCGCCCTTGGCAAAGGGACAAACGAGATCGATAACCTTGATCCCTGTTTCCAGCAGCTCGGTAGACGCGGACAATTCGTCAAAAGCAGGGGCTTTCTGATGGATTGATCTGTTCTGCTCAGCGCCGATAGGTCCCATTTCGTCTATTGGCGTACCCAGAACATCCATGATCCGCCCCAAGGTTTTGGTGCCGACAGGAACACGAATCTGGTCACCGGTGTTTGTTACCATCATGCCGCGCCGCAACCCCTCGGAGGACCCGAGCGCAATCGTGCGAACGACGCCGTCACCCAACTGCTGCTGCACTTCGAGCGTGAGTTCCGATCCTTCAAGAACGAGCGCGTCATATACCTTGGGCATCTCTTCACGTGTAAACTCGACATCAACCACCGCGCCGATACACTGAACAATTTTTCCCTGGTTCATATTGTTCCCTAAAAAATCAATTCAAATTATTCAAACGGCCGCCGCGCCACCGACAATTTCGGACAATTCCTTGGTAATGGCAGCCTGCCGCGATTTGTTGTAAATCAGCGTCAGTTCGTTGATGACGTTCCCGGCATTGTCCGAGGCAGCCTTCATCGCCACCATGCGCGCAGATTGCTCGGATGCGATATTTTCCGTCAATGCCTGATAAATCAGCGCCTCGACGTATCGCACCATGACGTCATCGATGACGGGCTTGGCTTCGGGTTCATAAATGTAATCCCACACGCCGCGCTGTCCGGTCGGTCCATCGCTGGCTCTGAGACGTTCATCGGAAAGCGGGAGCAGCTGCTCCATCACCGGTTCCTGTTTCATGGTATTGATGAAACGGGTATAAAAAAGATATACGCGGTCAAAACGGTCCTGGTTATAACCATCCAGCAATATTTTTATTGCACCGATCAGCCGCTCCAGATCGGGCGCATCGCCGAGGCTCACGACATGCGAGATGACATTGGCGCCCATACGGTTCATGAACCCCAACCCCTTGTTGCCGATACAGCACACTTCGATCTGCTCGCCTTCGGCTTCCCAGGCTTTCATCTTACTTACCGCCATGCGCAGCACGTTTGTGTTGAGTCCACCGCACAAACCCTTGTCAGAGGTAACCACAATGATGCCGATGCGCTTTACCGTATCGCGTTCTATCAGGAACGGATGGCGGTATTCAGTGTAAGCACGGCTCATGTGGGCTGCGACGTTGCGAATCTTCTCGCCGTATGGCCGGGCTTTTTTCATGCGTTCCTGTGCCCGGCGCATCTTGGATGCAGCCACCATTTCCATCGCGCGCGTGATCTTCTGCGTGTTCTTCACGCTTTTGATCTTGTTGCGTATTTCTCTGCTGCCTGCCATCGGTCAGTATGTTCCGTTCTTCTTGAAATCCTGGATTGCCGCATCGAGTTCCTTCTCGGTTTCCGCATCCAGATCCTTGGTGGTCTCTATCTTGTCCAGAATCGCCCCATACTTGCTACGGACGAAGCTCCTCACCGCAGACTCAAAGGCCAATGCACGGCTCACTTCCACATCATCCAGGTACCCTTTGTTGACGGCAAACAGGGTAAGCGCCATTTCAGACACGCTCAGCGTGGAGTACTGAGGCTGCTTCATGAGTTCCGTCACCATCTTACCGCGCTCCAACTGCTTGCGTGTCGCTTCATCCAGATCGGAAGCGAACTGGGCAAATGCAGCGAGCTCCCGGTATTGCGCCAATGCGAGACGCACGCCACCACCCAGTTTCTTGATGACTTTGGTCTGCGCGGCCCCCCCTACGCGAGAGACTGAAATACCGGCGTTGATAGCTGGCCGGATACCTGCATTGAACAGGTCGGACTCCAGAAAAATCTGGCCGTCAGTAATGGAGATAACGTTGGTGGGAACGAATGCAGTCACGTCACCCGCCTGGGTTTCGATCACAGGCAAGGCTGTCAGCGAACCCGTCTTGCCTTTGACTGCGCCATTCGTCTCTTTTTCCACATAGGCCGCGCTGACACGGGCGGCGCGTTCCAGCAGTCGCGAGTGCAAATAAAACACATCTCCAGGATAGGCTTCCCGACCAGGAGGGCGTCGCAATAACAGGGAAATCTGGCGATAAGCCCACGCTTGCTTGGTCAAATCATCATAAACAATCAGCGCATCCCTGCCGGTATCGCGGAAATACTCGCCCATCGTGCAACCGGAATAAGGTGCAATAAACTGCATCGCGGCAGACTCCGAAGCGGTGGCAGCCACGACGATGGTATATTCCATCGCCCCATGCTCTTCCAGCTTCCGCACCACGTTACTGATCGATGACGCTTTCTGACCAATCGCAACGTAGATGCAAATCATGTTCTCACCCTTCTGGTTGATGATTGCATCCACGGCCACTGCCGTTTTTCCCGTTTGACGGTCTCCAATGATCAATTCACGCTGTCCGCGCCCGATGGGAACCATTGCGTCGATCGCTTTCAGTCCGGTTTGCACCGGCTGATTCACCGATTGACGCCACACCACGCCCGGCGCAATCTTTTCTATCGGCTCGGAGCGCTTGGTGGTTATCGGCCCCTTGCCATCGATCGGCTGACCTAGCGCGTTGACTACACGGCCGATCAGTTCCTCTCCTACCGGAACTTCAAGAATGCGACCCGTGCACTTGACGGTGTCGCCCTCGGTAATGTGCTCATACTCACCCAGAACAACGGCACCCACTGAATCGCGCTCCAGATTGAGCGCAAGACCGAAGGTATTACCAGGGAACTCAAGCATTTCGCCCTGCATCACATCAGACAGCCCATGGACACGCACGATGCCGTCGGTCACGGAAACCACCGTACCCTGTGTCCGGACTTCGGCGGTTGCTTCAAGCCCTTCAATTCTGCTTTTGATCAGTTCACTGATCTCGGATGGATTTAAATGCATTTTTCAGTTAACTCCTAGCTTTTAAGTGCAACAGCCATGGCTTCCAGTTTTCCTCGCACGGAGGCGTCAAGCACCTCATCGCCTATTTCGACTATCACGCCGCCTATCAAATCCGCGTCGACACTCACTTTTGCCTCTATCTTGCGCTTGAATTTGGCCTCGAGATCAGTCACCAGATCCCTCAATTGAGCATCACTGATGGCAAAAGCAGAAGTAACTTTGGCATCCAGCACGCCTTCATAACGGGTCTTGAGTTGCTCATACAACTCATTCACCTCCGGCAAAATTTCAAGCCTGCCGTTTTCCGCCAGCAGTAAGATGAAATTGCGACCTTCTTCATTGAGTCTGTCCCCGCAAACACCCAAAAAAAGCTCGCCCAGTTTTCTGGAAGATACCTTGGGGTTGCCGATCAATGAACGGATATTTTCGTCGGCTGCGACAGCGGCCGCCAACTGTAGTGTGTCCGCCCAACGGGCGAGATCGTTCTGGTTTTTTGCAAGTTTGAAGACAGCCTCCGCATAAGGCCGGGCAATCGTGCGAGTTTCGGCCATTGGCTAGAGCTCCGCCTTGAGGGATGTAAGCAGTTCGGCGTGCGCTTTTTCATCCACCTCGCGCCGGAGGATCTTTGCGGCGCCCGCCAGCGCCAAGTCCGCCACCTGCTGGCGCAAAACTTCCTTTGCGCGAAACACTTCCTGCTCCACCTCTGCCTTGGCGCCCACAAGAATGCGGCCGCCCTCTTCTCTTGCGGCTACCTTGGCTTCATCCACGATCTCCGCGGCACGCTTTTCCGCCTGCGCGATGATATCGGACGCTCGCTGCCTGGCCTCCCGGACGACGTCGCCTGAGCGTTGACTTGCCAGTTCGAGTTCGCGCTTGCCACGTTCGCCCGCAGCCAAACCTTCGGCGATCGTTTTCTGGCGATTCTCGATTGCGCGCATCAATGGAGGCCACACAAACCTGACTGTGAACCAGATGAAGATGGCAAACGCCATTGCCTGGGAAATAAGCGTGAAGTTTATGTTCATGGCTAGCCTCTGGGAATGATACCGGGAGCAATCACTATTACTTGATCACAGCCAGCAACGGGTTGCCGAACGCAAAAAGCATCGCGAGACCCACGCCGATAATGAACGACGCGTCGATCAGACCGAGCAGCAGGAACACTTTTCCTTGCAGCGTCGGGATCATTTCCGGCTGGCGTGCGGCGCCTTCCAGGAAGCTGCTGCACATAATGCCGATACCGATACAGGCACCGGCTGCGCCGAGACCGATCATCAGGCCGATGCCAATGCCCGTGTATGCCTGAATCATGGCCAGGAATTGCAAATTCTCCATCTGGTTTTCCTCTCTAGTAGTAATTGAAATTGGTTAAGAACAGCGACGCAGAATCAGTGTGACTCGTGCGCCATGGAAAGATAAACCACCGTCAGCATCATGAAGATAAATGCCTGCAATGTGACGATCAGGATATGGAAGATGGCCCACCCTGCATTCAGCAGCGTGCCGAAAAATGTCCCGACAAGGCCGGTTGCCGCCCACATGCCGAGCAGCAGAAAAATGATTTCTCCGGCATAAATATTCCCGTACAGCCGCAATGAATGCGAAAGCGGCTTGGAGATGTATTCAACCAGATTGAACAGGATATTGACCGGCCACAATAAAGGGTTCTTGCCGAAGGGGCTGCAGACCAGTTCGTGTATCCAGCCGCCCACGCCCTTGACTTTCATGTTGAAGAAGATCATCAGGAACCACACGGAGAGCGCCAGCGCGAACGTCGTATTCACGTCGGCGGTCGGGACGCTGCGCCAGTTATGCAGCCCCACCAGTTCGTATACCTTCGCCATGATATCGATCGGCAGGAAATCCATGGCGCTCATCATGAACACCCACACAAACACCGTGAGCGCAGCAGGTGCTACAAATGCATGCCGGTCTCCGTGAAAAGTGCTTTTGACCTGATTATCGATGAATTCGATGGCAAGCTCCACGAATGCCTGCCGCTTGCTGGGAACGCCCGAAGTCGCCCCGCGCACCACCCACCAGAGAAAACCGAGGCTGACGATACCGGTCAGCGCCGCCATGACGAGCGTATCCACGTGCAGCGTCCAGAAATCACCTTCACCGATCGAACTGGTCAGATTGGTCAGGTGATGCGACATATAGGAAGTTGGGGTAAGTTCTGTGCCTGATGCCATTTATTTGCCTATCTCAAACTGTTTACTGCTTTATTTGCGCAACCTTTGCATCGTCCGTTACGAACAATGCCAGCCCGAAGATCAGAACCGTAAGTATGAAGGTCCCGATAAAGCCGACCGCCACGACGTCCTTGTAGAGCGTCATCACCAGCCAGAGCAATGCAACTGTGATAACTATTTTTACCGCTTCTGCTTTCAGGGCCGTGACCAGTATGCCGCCCGCGGTGGAGCCGCGATACCTGGAGACAATTGCAGAAAACGCCGCGGCAGAAACAATGCTGACCACACCGCCCAGAAAAGCCGAGGCTGCGCCGTGGAATCCCCATAACAAACCCAGCGTTAGCACCATCGCCAGTGTGACAATCAGTTGCCAACGCATGACAACGCGTACCGGCTTGTTTCGTATCCAGGGCATTTGCTGAGCTTCGTCGGAAAGCGCCAGTCACAAAAACAGATGTTGAGAGTGACCTTGGCTCGTTGAACGTGTGTTCGTGGAAGACCTGATTTTAATTCCTTACCTTGGCCAGCGCGGCTTGTTTCCTTCTTCCAGGTCTCCTGAATAATTAAATCGGCTGACCTATTTAAAACACGCGGATTCTAATCTGCTTGCGCACAACAGTCAATGGAAAGACCTCTTTTCATTCACGGAAACCCTGCAAAAAATTTAATATGGTGAAGACTCAGGATACGGGCATCGAGAGGTGGAATGCGGTTAAAAGCGGAAATACCATTGAACCATCAATCGGTATTTACATTTCCCCCTACATCGTTACGAGAATGCATGGAGTTTCCCATGGGCAGACAAGGAAGGGAGGTAGAGATAGAGAAGCACTGACCAAATCCCTCGCAGGCGCGACGAAGGATTTATTCAGCGGTTCTTTAGGTTTCTTTATCCGGAGCGCGGTAAAATTCGACGAAAAAGCGGACCGGGCCTTGAGGTTCTACATTGTGGAGAACCTCAGGCACCACTACTCCAACCGTTTCTGCCGACAGTTCCGTATCCACATTCAGCATATCGACGCGATAGCGGAGCTTTCCCGCTTCCACAAGGATCTTCCCCCATACGCCGGTTTTGGTCGAGTGGTCTTTTCTCAACGCTGCCGGCACCGTTTCCTCAGTGAAGACGGACGTCCGCTTGTATGGAACAAAGTAGTCGGGCAACTCGAACTGATCGCAGCGGACACAGTTAAGCGTTTTTCCCATCATGCCTTCACGTCCCTGCTCGGAAGTAATCCAGGGGCGATTGATAAACGGCGGATTATGCCGTATATGCTGGGCGTGTCCGCAAGTCAGAATTGCGATCGGATCTCCCTCACTATCGGTATCAAATCCTGTAATAGGTCTTTCCATAGGTTGAGCAAATGGTCGTGGGAAACTTGACTTATATGAACTTCTCAAAGAAGAGAGAATTTCCAGGCTTTCCTTCCGTTGCAGAGAAGCCAACATTAACTTCGAGGGTAAAGAAAAAACCAGGAGTCCCTGTATGATCAATCGTTAAACTGTTTCTCCAGTTTTCAGCATATTTCGCGCCATCAGAAGGGGGAATCGCAGCGGGCGCTGATCCCAGGGAGTAAAACGAGGGAGCTGATGGAGGTCGCTGTCTTTTCTCGCTGCTCCATGGGCAGTTGAGACTGCCGCATCAAATCCCAGCTTCTTTACCATCCGGACGTGATCGGGCAAATAATCCCTCCCCGGCTTCCCGTTCGGGTAGGCAAAAAATCGCACTGGAGCACGAATAATGTCCTCCAGCATCTCTTTGCCGGCAGCAATGTCAGCACAGGCTGCGCTGTTTTCCATTTGTGTCAGGATGGGATGACTGGCGGTATGCCCACCTATTTCCATTCCTGCATTGTGCATCACTCTAACCTGCTCGGAGGTCATCATGAGATTGTCAGGCAGCATGACTGGAATCAACGCCGACATCGCCTCCACGGTCGATTGCCGTGACTCGGAAGGCAGATACTTGAGCTTGCCCAATAGTTGATGAATAGTTTGACGACGCTCGGGAATAGTTCCGATCGAAAACCTTCCCAGGCCCAGGCTGTCGAGATCAACGGTGCTTCCCGGCGCACGACGGATTAATTCTATCACGGTATCGTTGAACATCCGTCCTCCGTCAAGAAAACCGGTTGCCACGAAAAAAGTGGCAGGAATGCCCCGTTTTTTCAGAATCGGCAAAGCGATTTCCGCATTATCGGCATAACCGTCATCGAAAGTGACACAGGCAGCACGTGGAGGCAGGGTTCCATTACGGAGCCCACGAATCGCCTCCCTGAGAGATATGACCCTGAAACATACCGTAAGCTGCTCCATCTGCTGATCGAAGGACTGAGCGTGACTCTCCTCCGGAAAAAGTGGATCCTGGCAGGGCAGCACCCGATGATAAATCAGTATGGACAGGCGGGCGCTCCGCCCCCCGGGGGAAAGCAGATGCAACATTGCACGGCCCATCAACAGCGGCCAAAATGGCACCTGATTTACCAGATTGTCCACGTGATCATATTCAGAGGTTCTCATAGGAGAAAAGCGGAAACACGGGCAGCAGATTTATTACACAATGAACTCTTCGACGTCATATCCTAGCTTGAATCCCCGGCTATCGGCTGCGATTGGGGGGGATTCAACTGCCCAAGCGGGCGCGGAGAACCTGATGCTTTTGCAGTGACTGCCGACAAGGCTTTTTGCTTGAGTTCTTTTTCCACCAGAACACGCGTTGCAACCATTGCCCCCATGAGGTAGTAGGGAACATCAAAATAAAGAAGACTAAGGAAAGTACCTCCCGTAGCAAAGCCAATGAACGATACCTGAATCATCGTTGCCAGATTGGAAGCCCATCTGAACTCTTCGAGCTTTCTGGTGCTGCGTATAATCCATGAGCCTGTTCGCCAGGTGAGTAATCCGAGCAGCAAGTAAAGTCCCAGCCCGACAAAACCATGCTCACCGAGCGCTTGAAAATAGACGCTATGGGCAGCATGTACGTCCTCCGGATTGGGGGCGTAAGCCAAAAATAATTCAGGGGTAATAACCTCAAAACCGCCGCCGGTGAGCGGCCGGTCCTTGGCCAGATTGTAGGCCATCCACCAGGCATTGAAACGCCCTTGAACCGACCCGTCCTCCTCATACGTGTTGATGCTGTCCATTCTTTCCGCCCACTTCTCCGGCATGAATGCAATCGCCGGAAAAATAGCGAGAACAACCAGGAGGGCGATGCGCACTTTATGCTGACTTTTGAGCCATAGAAACGCCCCCATTGCAGCAATGGCCAGCAGGGCGCCCCGTGAATAGGTGCCCAGCGCGGCAATGGCGGATAGCAGTATGGCGGCCGTCAGGGCGTGCCTCACCCACGTCTTCGGGGAAATCGTCTGAATATAATGCATGAGAGGAATGGTCATGATAAGCGCCAGGGCAATCTCATTATTTCCCTCGATGAAAGTGCTTTCCGGTCCCATGACCATATCCACCCCTCCTCCCACCAGCGTAAAAATGCCCCCCTTGACGCCGTAATACCCGAGCGAGATCACTATGATCCAGATGAGATAATCGATCTGTTTTTGTGTCTTGATCAGCATGGTGACCACAAAGCTCATCAACATGATTTTCATAACCTTGTTCCACTGGGCGTACGCCTCGGTGGGATAAATAGCAAGGATCGTGCTCAGATTCATCCAGAACACGAAAATTATGAAAATCCAGATAACAGTGGTTAGAGGGAGATTTTTTGGCTCTTTTGTAACTAGAAGAGTTGTTATCGTGACTCCGGCAATAATCGCCGCAAAGGGGAATGTGGTAGCAAATCCCCACCCCTGGGTGTGAGGGTTCATAACGCTTATCCACACCCACATCAACGCGCCTATATACGGCTTTTTAAAGACAGCGGGCAACCATCCGAAGACAATCAGGGTAACGAGGATGTCCCTCATGTTCGTACTGCACTCTCTGAATTTTGTTTTGTCATAAAAACACCGAAAATCCCTTTATCCGCAGTGCAGGCGGCCCTGCCTTACCCAGACCCAACTATCATGCTTTGGCTGCATCGATGGTCGAGCGGGAAAGATCCTTCGTGTTATCGCGACTGAAGCTTCCTCTGAAGATATTCTGCTGCTCCATGAATTCGATTACCTGTGCAACACAATCCTTAAGTTCCAACTCGCCCGTCCTGACAATTAGCTCGGGATTCGCAGGCTCCTCGTAGGGTGATGAGATGCCGGTAAATTCTTTGACCTCGCCGGCCCGAGCCCGCTTATAGAGCCCTTTCACATCGCGCCGCTC
The DNA here is from genome assembly GCF_055385915.1 of Nitrosospira sp. TNL300. Lineage (NCBI taxonomy): Bacteria > Pseudomonadati > Pseudomonadota > Betaproteobacteria > Nitrosomonadales > Nitrosomonadaceae > Nitrosospira > Nitrosospira sp. TNL300. The sequence continues at coordinate 2,899,248 of NZ_AP041005.1, forward strand.
ACATACCTCCAGGCTGGCCTCACAAAAAATCTCGATGAAATCCCCGTGAGGAAAAATGCTGCGCGCCTTTTGCCGGTCAGTCCGAAAAGGTGAAATAAAAGCAGTCATGGCAATGACGCCCGACTCGATCAGAAGCCTGGCTGCCTCGCTTATGCGGCGAATATTTTCGGAACGATCCTCTACGGAAAACCCCAGATCGGAGCATAAGCCTTGACGGACATTATCCCCGTCGAGTACAAACGTGCGGCAGTTCAACTCGTAAAGCTTTTCCTCCACTGCATGCGCCAACGTCGATTTGCCGGAACCGGAAAGCCCGGTAAACCACAGTACCGCCGAGCGGTGCACATTCAGCTTCTCCCGGTGCGCACGAGTAACGATGGCATTGTGCCATACGGTATTGGTATTCATATTCCGATCTCAGACTCCGATTTTTGGATAAACGAATTATATCGGCAGCGATCCGGATTTATATCTGGACTGAAGTACAAGATAGAGAAGAATAGGAGTGTAATCGGTAACTTCGCACTGATCAGTTTGCCGCAATATCCAGGATAGGGGGAAACCTTTGTTGATGGAAGTCTTTAGAGTTTTCCTGACGCCCGGTCTCATTCTGAACTGATTACGATCCAGATTACGGCAGAAAACCGCACAAAAAAACTGAAGCGGACACAGTGGGTTCAAGTAATTATGGCAGCAAGCCGTTAGGTCCACAACTTCGAATTATCGGTTGCTTTCAACTCTTTCATTACCTGGCCGCTTCCTTGTCCTGACCGGCTTTCGAAGAAGAACGACAACGTGGCATAAAATCCCATAAAATCCGGGTTTACCGCTCATTGGTCGTTCATCAGGGAAGGATTTGCTGTTTCAAATAGTTTCGATAACGAACGTTTCATACCGCAGGTATATCCGGAGCCTCACAGGAACAAGGATGAAAACAGGGAGATTGAGTGAAAGATAATGCTGCGTTGATCATCCTGGGAATGCACCGTAGCGGCACATCATTGTTAACGGGACTACTGGGTCAGGTCGGGGTCAGGATGGGGCGAAGTCTGTACGCCCCTCAAAAAGGCGTAAACGAGAAAGGCTTCTGGGAGCACGAAGATATTGTCGACACGCATGACGAACTGCTTTTGCACCTGCGTTCGCAATGGGATGATTTGCTGCCTTTGAACGACAAGTGGTGGGAAGATGAGATGGTGCAGCCGTTTGCTGCCCGCCTGCAAAGCTTGGTGAAACGAGATTTTTCGGAGGCCCATGTGTGGGCGTTGAAGGATCCTCGAATGTGCCGACTGCTGCCGTTGTGGATGCCCATATTCGAAGCGAGGCAGATCAGGCCAATTTTTATTTCCATGAACCGGAACCCGTTCGAGGTGATCGCATCCTTGCAAAAACGCGACCGGTTCTCAAGGGAAAAGGCGCTGGTCTTATGGCTGAGCCACACGTTATCCGCTGAGTCGTATTCAAGGGGACAACCACGGATTTTCATCGACTTCGACCAGGTGGTGACTGACCCGATCCGGGTACTGCAAACAATAGAACGAGAGGGTGGCATTGTCTTCCCCATACCGGTAAACGAAGCAAACGAGAAAATTGGGGGATTTGTTTCTCCTGACCTCCGTCATCATAAAGCCGGTAAGACCGATGTCGGGGTAACACGGTACCAAGGGCTTGAATTGATGGCTTATGAGCTGTACAGCGCCCTCAGTGAAAAAGCTGCTGAAAGCGGAGGCTCCCATAGTGGGAATCTGGATGAGCGGATTGACAGAGTCGCGGTGGATTTTGCTTCCTATCAGAAAAAATGGAATCCGGAGTTGATTGAGCATATCCGTTATCTCAATCAGGAGCATGCGGACTACCGGATTAAATTTTTCCGCATTTACCGATCATTGAGCTGGTTGCTGGTCAAACCTTTCTGGTTGATCGAAAAAGTGTTACGCAGGTACTGAAGATCACCACTTCGGTCGCCATCCCAGGAGTCCGGCGGGGACGTAGGCAAGGGTTTTCAGGTTGGCAGGATGTTTCAGCCAAGCCTTCCATAAGGAGTGGATGGCGGTCTTCAAATTGTTGGAAGCAAGATGTTTCAGCCCGAATTCCATCTGATAGCGAGCGATGTTTTGCGTGAACCCACGTCTCGAAATGCATCGGCCGTCGCGGCTGCATAATCCCCACCTTGCAGCGGCATCTCGCAGCAGCTCGGTCCGATAGTCGATCTCCCTGGCGAGGCGATTTCCCTGTTCAGGATGCTGCCGATATAGAGTGAGTCCTTTATTCAGCTTGATAACCGGATATTCCCGGGAAATGCGCAGCCAGAGATCCCAATCTTCGCTGTAGGGAAGAGATTCGTTGTAGGTCCCGCATTTATCGAATACCTCCGCACGTATCAACGCAGCGCTGGTCAAAATCCAGCAATCGAGCAGAAGCAGATGATATATCCAGCCTGAAAATTCCTCGTCTATCCCCCCTCGCATCCCGTCAATATTGAAGCTCTCCGGATCGGGAAACACGCCCTCTCCGTCGGGATGCCACCAGATGAACGTACTGTAGACGAGGCCAACTTCCGGATGCAAAAACATTTGTTCCAACTGTAGCGCCAGCTTCTCGGGAAACCAGTAATCGTCATGATCCATCAGACAGATATAGCGCCCGGCCGCTTCCCGGATTCCGTAGTTGCGGGCAGCACATACGCCGGAGTTCGCCTGACTCAGGAGCCGCAGCTGCGGACCGTAGGAAGTAACGATTTCGCGTGTGCGATCGGCGGAGCCGTCGTCCACCACGATCACCTCCACATCCTTGAAAGTCTGATTAAGGATGCTATTGATCGTCTCGGCGATATAAGTCTCGCAATTATAGGTGGGGATAATAACCGAGACAGTTGGGCTGGCTGCCATGCTATGAGGACTTATGAGGCTTTATCAGGAATCGAAAAGAGGTTCTACCAACCCCTAAAATGCAAATGATCGCTCGTAGTGGAAGCGGGTGTCTCAATATTATATGCCACCGGGCGTGCACCGGCTCTTGACCTTTAGTCCAACTCCTTTTTGTCGTCAAGTTCGGTATGATGCGAGAACGCATTGTCTTAACTGCGCCAAGCGTTACCTTGAAGCGCTAATTCCAGGCTGAAAACAAGAAATCCTGAACAATATAAAACGACCAACCGTGGCCAGCTTAAGAGTATCGCTCGCTTATTCCTACCTGAATAAATATCTGACGCTCGTCATTCATTTTGTGACGACCGTCATACTTGCCCGCCTTCTTACGCCGACTGATATCGGCATCTATACGGTCGCCGCGGTATTTGTCGGGCTAGGCCATTTGCTGCGGGAGTTCGGGATCAACGAATACATTGTCCAGGAAAAAGACCTGACGCCCGATCGTGTGCGAGCCGCCTTTACCCTGAATATGTTGTTCGGCTGGGGCATCGCGATCGTTTTGTTTTTTGCCAGGACACCTATCGGGAATTTTTACAACAGCGAGGCGGTCCGGGAGGTGATCGGGTTACTGTGCATCAATTTCCTGCTGGTACCCATCGGTGCCATCACTTTCGCGCACATTCGGCGCGATATGCGATTCCAGCACACCATGGTAATCCAGGTGACAAGCGTTATTGTATCCTCACTGGTAGGCATACTCTCCGCCCTTGCCGGAGAGGCCTACCGTAGTCTTGTCTGGAGCGCGATCGCGGGAACCGCGATGAGCGTGCTCTTTACGTTTGTATTTCGCCCCAAGGGAATGCTGCTTCTGCCCGGTATACGCGAGATTCCTCATGTTTTCGCTTTTTGCCGCTATGCCGGAACCAGCGGACTCATCATCCACGCCGGGCAGACGGCACCGGACTGGATACTCGGCAAACTGTTGGATATGAGCGCGGTAGGCATATATAGCCGGGCATTGGGTACAATCAACATCTTCAGCAAAGCTTTCCTGGAAGGACTGTGGGGCGTCATACTGCCCCACTTTTCGAAACAGCACCGTGATGGCGCGATCGACAAGGATCAGTATCTTTTTTTGATTGCCTGCGTAACCTCTGTGGCTTGGCCTTTCTTTGCAACACTTGCAGTGCTGGCTGAGCCTGTGATACGGGTGCTGTTTGGCGAACAATGGCTGGAATCGATCCCGGTCTTGCGCATTCTTTGTCTCAGCGCGATATTAGGGTACACCACAGTTTTGGTCGATCAGGTACTGAGATCCTCCGGCCGCATAGATCTTTCTTTTCGAATCATTTTCATTACACATGTACTGACGATCATAGCAGTTTTCCTTTCTGCCCCGCACGGCCTGGTCTGGGTAGCCTCATCAACAGCAATGATGAACGCGGTCAACTTGGGCATATATCAAATCGTCGGGCAACGCGCGTTAAGCATTCATTTTCTGGCATTCGTCCCTATTTACGCCAAAAATATGCTGGTGACCGGCATCACCCTGATCCCCTCCGTGGTCGCGCTTCTGAGCTGGGGTAGCGCGCCGTTCGCTTTTCTGCTCAATTTGGCCGCGCTGGTCGCAGTTATCGGGTTAAGCTGGATCGCCGCTATCTGGTTATTTATGCCCCCTCTGTTTGAAGAAATCGTCACTGCGCTATCACACTTAAAAATGTGGCGGGGTCAACGCACCAGTAGAGAATCCATTTGATAGCAGTGCGGCGAAAGGCATTACTCGTCTCCGCGTGGCATCCTGGAAGGCCAGGCGCTCTGCAAAGCGGTTTGTATCGTCGGCTGACAATCATGATGGACGCGATAAAACGGAATTGCTCGCTGGTCGAGGCGCTGTTTTATCTACCTCATCATGATAGCAATCCTGCGCCCGCCCAAGCTCGGGAAATTGAACGCGATCTATCGAGACATTGGGGAGTTGGTGTACACGCGTTCTTTTGCCGGCGCGATCCCCCCGGGAATTTGGAACGCTTGGATGCATGTCTGAAATCGTCGAGCAGCTTCTTTCGATTACCCGGTTATAGCGAGCTGGCCGGGCCCCGGCAGGTCGCTGCTTTGGATGAGTGCCTGGCACGAAATCCAGACCTTGTCTTCATTCACCGCCTGCATTGCATGCCCCCTCTCATGCAGACCAGGCAAGTCTTGCCGCCCGTTTTCTTCGATCTCGATGACATCGAACATGTCGCGATGCTACGCCATTTATCGCAGCCTCCGCATTGGTGGCGAAAAAAACTGGGGTACTTACATATTCCCGCACTTATATGGGGTGAGCGTAAAGCAGTCAAATTATCAAACGCAACTTTGGTTTGCTCTGATCTCGACAGGCACAAGCTTGCACGTCTTTTTCACACCAACAACATTGTTACGATTCCTAATGCCGTAGCCCTCCGGGAGGTAACCGACCCCTCATGTGAGCGGAGAATAGTCATGCTGGGCAATTATGAATATGCACCAAACCGGTTGGGCGCTGAATTCTTCCTGAACCGGGTCTGGCCCCTGATCCTTTCCACTTGCCCTGACGCCGAGGCTGTCTTTGCCGGCCATCGGGTCGACACAATCCAGCATTACGCACGCCCTCCCGCGAGGGTGATCTTTCCGGGATTTGTAGAGGACCTGGACACGCTCTATCGAGGGGCACGCCTTGTCATTTGCCCCATTCTGTCCGGGGGTGGGACACGGGTCAAGATCATGGAAGCGGCAGCCTACGCGCGGCCAGTAGTGTCGACGACCGTGGGAGTTGAGGGAATCGATTTAATCGATGGAAAAGAAATTCTGCTACGAGACTCACCCGGAAATTTCGCGGAAGCCTGCATCGAACTCCTCTCGAACTTTGATGCCGCACGAATGATCGGGGCCGCAGCGTGGGCAGCAGTCGCATCCAGGTATGATCGAGCTGGAATAGTGGCGGAACTCGCAACGCTTCTGAGCAAGGCGTTGAAGGGATAGTCACCTGATGAACATCCAGTCCGATAACGCGTTTATGAAGTGCCACCAGTTCCATGTCGCCTCCTTTCGAATTCCACTTGAAAGTGGAAGGTGGCAGGTGCCAGAACTGAAAGTGCCTGAAGCGACAAGTCGCCAATGGCCTGTTTAACGTGCGCTCTCTATGGAAGCAATCCGGGGTGCGAGTCAGTTCGGCGGGTCACGTTAGGGTACGGGGTTGATCCGCCAAAAAATTGCGCGACCTCTTCCCGACACCTTCCACCCCATAGTTTCTTTCATCATCAGGGGTGGCGCCAGCGCCATGAACGTTAGGATGGATCATGCGACTTCGCTCAATTCTGCTCCAATTGCGTTCTCGGGAAAGCCCCGGAGGAAAATTCCTCCCTGATAACTTCCAGATAAGATTTTCCAAACTTCAAATCCGGCTCAAGATAATTGCCCTCTGCCCATTCATTCCATGACTTGATGAAAATAAGCCTGTGCTCATAATCAATGCGTTCGGTGACCTGAATCGCCTTTTTTACTTGAATCCTGAACAGCTCAGGCGTGGACCCGTCCAGTACCAAACCATTTTTACCACTTCTGGGTGTATTGTCCCAGTTGGGCACGAGGCAGGGCAAATTTTTAATATGCGGCGGTGTCTCCCTGACGAAATTGGGGAGCACGTCCCGGTATGAGAATACCGCGGGCCTGCCTCTCGCGGTTCGATACAGAAACTTAAGCTTGTGGATAGGCCTATGCCATGTGTATTGCCCCCTGCCAATAGGTGGGAGATACGGGGTAACGGAGGCATCGAGACCGTGGGTCTGGGGCCAGGCGGGATCCTTATCTACGCCCACGAAATACAATCCTTTCAATCCTTCCTTTAGTGCCAGTTCGCGCCAATAATCAGCCACCCTTTCCAGATCGGGCATTTCTCTCGGCCTATACAGGAGAAAAACAGGCTTGTCATCCACCTTCAAGTATCGGCTGTCCGTGAACGCCGGCAACAAGGAATAAAAATGCGCGTGATGATCCGCCATCCCGGGGTAGGTTTGCTCGATCAGAATCTTTCCTGGATTGCCATGCCAGATCCCGGACCAAGTGTCGTTCGCCCAGCAAAGGCAGAAAGGAAAATCCGATTGGCCGGATGCCAGCACTTCATTAAACGGCCGTTCCAGAATTCTTCGTCCTGCAAACCAATAGTGGTAATAGCAGAACGCTTCTATTCCGTATTCCCTCGCCATCTCCGCTTGCGCCATCCTTGTTTCGGGAACGCGCAAGTCGTAGAAGCCCAAGTCAGCAGGAACATGTGGTTGATAATGATCCGGAAAAAGCGGTTTCGCTTTTGCAACGTTCGTCCATTCCGTGAAGCCCTTGCCCCACCATTCATCGTTTTCGGGGATAGGGTGGAATTGAGGCAGATAAAAAGCGATCAATCTCGCCAGCGGGCGTTCAGTTGGTTTACTCTCATTCGACTGCATTTAAAAATCTCTTTGTTTCTGTTTTTGGCATTCTGCCAAGCGAGAGCCTGAGTCTGAGTGAGGGCGTCGGGTTGGGGATAGAAAACTCATAGTAGCGCGGAAATCCAAGAAGATTATTTAACGTGCAAGTCGCATGATGTGAATGCTCTGATTCCAGACAATATAACGGCCATGCTTAACAATATTTTAGCTGACCAAGATGCGATGTCCCGAAGATATTTTACTTGGATGCTTCTTGACTCTCAAAGGTGATACCAAGGCAGAAAAACCGAACCTGTATTTCGCCCCGAGAGGGGATTAAGCATGGACTGGAAGACGATGGTAATCGCATGAAAAAATTTGATACACTCCTGAGGGCGCTCCCTGCACGGTCTCAAAAAGCAGTTTGTTTGCTCCCACTTGTCCCATTATTCCGGCGCTTGCGCATCGAACTTCGAATCCGGCCAGCGATTATAATTTCGACTTTATCCCTTCAGTAACCAATACGGCCTTCCGTTATCCCAGTGAGTTTGATGGGATCAGATAAAGCTTGAACTCGGTAAATCAGCCTTTCTCATTTACTGGAAGAGAGACTTACGCACCGACAAATAAGCCCCACGATATCGCCTGATTATGAAAATTGTCGCAATACTCGCAAGCTACAACGAGCAGAGATTTATCGGCGCTTGCCTTGAACACTACCTGCAGCAAGGCGTAGATGTCTATCTACTGGATAATGATTCTACTGATGATACAGTAGAGATAGCCCGCAGGTATCTTGGCCGTAACGTGATTGGTATTGAACACATTCCCCGGCAGGGCATGTACCAATGGCAAAAAATCCTGATGCGCAAGGAGGAGCTGGCCGATGAGATCCAGGCCGACTGGCTGATGCATGCTGACCCGGATGAAATCCGGGTCCCGCCAAGCTCTACCCAAACCTTGGCGGAGGCCATTGCCGACGTGGACCAGAAAGGCTACAACGCGGTCAACTTTATGGAATACACCTTCCTGCCGGTGCGCGAGTCCCCAAACCACGATAATGCCGAATTCCAGAAAACGATGCGTTGGTATTATCCCTTCGGGCAACGCCACCCACATCGGCTGAATGCGTGGAAAAAACAGGGCCGCCGCTGGCCCGGCGCCAAGACTTTTTTGCGGGAACAGATCCGCAACCGCCGCATGCCACCATCCGTAAACCTGAGAGACAGCGGCGGGCATGTGATTCAATTCCCCGGAATCAAGCCTTATCCGGTTGACTTCAAGCTCAAGCATTACATTGTGCTGAGCCTGGATCACGCCATTCAGAAATATGTGAAAAAATCGTACGATCCCACAGAAACGGGCGCCCACGGCTGGAGAGCGACAGCGAAGGAACACGAGTTTCTCCTGCCTTCCCAATCGCAGATGCGCCTTTATACGTCCGACGACGAGCTGGATGCGAGCGCCCCGCTCAAAGAGCATTTACTGGTGCAGCAGCAGTGATGGAAAGTCATTGCGCCTTGCCCTGCCCCCAAAAACCGCAGGCCCCGTTCAACTGTCAGCTTTAGGATTATGAAACGTAACGCGGTTCTGTTCAGCAGCCATCTTTTGGGGGATACCGTGCTTGGCAGGCTAGGAAAGCTGCGCGCCGAGGTGCCGGCGAATCATGACGTTTTCTTCTATTATGATGAAACCAGGCTCCACCATGCGCAGGCAACCCGCCATGCGGGCCCGGCGCTTGGTCATGGCAGCCACGATTGGCCGCAATACAAGCGAGCCTGCCGCTACTTTCCGAGCAAGATCCCCGGTAATGAGGATGGGATGCTCCTGAGCGCCTTTCACCGCTTGCCCGGCTATGACAACTACTGGTATCTGGAATACGACGTGGTGTACTCGGGCAACTGGGAAAATTTCTTCGCCGATTTTGCCGACAACTCGGCAGATATGCTCAGCACCAGTATCGCCCGTCATGATCACATCCCTGACTGGCCGCTCTGGAAGTCGCTGGAGCTGCCTGATGGGATAGTATTGCCCCGGCAGAAATGGTTACGCTCATTCAACCCCATACTGCGCCTGTCACGCACAGCTCTGGAGACCTTGACAGCGGAGTACCGTCAGCACCCTTGGGCTGGTCATTCGGAGTGCGTCGTGCCCACCGTATTGGCATATCGAGGCTTGAAAATAGAAGATATCGGTGGCGAGGGCGAATTTGTGCCATGTGGAAGGGAAAACCGCTACTACCGCAACAACCGGCTCGATAAATCGCTGAGTCCCGGCACTTTCGTATTTCGGCCACCCATGGAAGCCCCTGGTTTTGAGCCGAATCTTTTATGGCACCCCGTCAAGGACGCCAATCATGCCACCTGGGATCGAGAGCCCAAAGTTTCCGCCTCTTTTTTTAAGAGTTTGCGGGATTTTTTCAGGCGATAGACCCAGCACTCAGAAGAATCACGTGTCTACAGGACTCGCTAATACAGTAAAGCGTTCGTACCTTGCATCTTCTAAAGACTTGCGGCACAAAAGGTTCAGTAATCCGAACTTCCAGGGAAAAGTGATGGGCCTAATCCCTTCAATCTGATCAACTGAATAGCCGCTCTCCATAAACAGCCTTTGCATGCTTTTCCTGGTGAAGAACCGCAGATGTGTCTTATCGAGCACGCCCCAAGGCCCATACTGAAAATCACCTTCCTGCAGCAATGTTTTATCGCCCAGAAATACCGAACATTGAGGATCGATGCCACTACTTTCGCCCCCTTGGTTAATTTTAGCCTTAGTTTACTTAGCACCTCCCGTGGATCAACTAGGCTCAGGACTCATTAATTGAGATAGAAGATGACGGTAGCGGCGATACAGATGGCGGAGAAGAAGGTGTGGGCGCAACGGTCATAACGCATGGCGATGCGTCGCCAGTCCTTGAGCCTGGCGAACATATTTTCTACCTTGTGGCGTTGCTTGTAGAGTTCCCTGTCGTATTCGATCTGGGTTTTACGGTTCTTCTTCGGGGGAATGCAGGGCGTAATACCCTTTTCTCTGAGGGCTGCCCTGAACCAGTCAGCATCATAGCCGCGATCCCCCAGCAACTCTTTTGCCTTGGGTAGAACAGGCAACAACAGGGCCGCACCCTTGTAATCGCTCATCTGCCCTTCGGAGAGCAGCAGGACAACAGGCTTGCCCATGCTGTCGCACACGGCATGGAGTTTTGAATTCAAGCCGCCCTTGGTGCGACCGATACGGCGGGGAACATCCCCTTTTTTAAAAGGCTGGCTGCCGTACGGTGCGCCTTCAGATGTGTGGCGTCAATCATTAGCCGATCGGGCGTTTCCTCTTTGCCAGCCAGTTCCGCAAAAATGCGGTTGAATATACCCATCCTGCTCCAGCGCATGAAGCGATTGTAGAGCGTCTTGTGCGGGCCGTAGCTTTTGGGAGCGTCCTTCCATTGCAGGCCGTTCTTTATCACGTAAATAATCCCGCTGAGCACCCGCAAATCATCCACACGCGCCACCCCATGGGACAAGGGAAAATAAGGCTTTATGCGGTTGAATTGTTTCTCTGACAGCATAAAAAGATCACTCATGGCAACTCCTCCTGACATAAGTGAATCACATCCGCTCACTTCCGTGAATCCCAAAATTAATAGGTCCTGAGCCTAGATGTTCGAGTGAGTCGTTGAATACCACGCAATCAAAATATTGCTCGGGCAAACTCTCCGAGACGTTTTCAGCAGTTGTATTGATTACTTTTGCCAGCTCGCTTCGAGCAACCTACACTTACGCCAACAAGGCAATGCCGTAAGACTCATCGATATCGGCCGCCGCTATAACCCTGGGGTGGTCCACGACTTTGCGCCAGCCCTCATAAGTGCGTGCACCACCTTGGAAAAATCGGCTGTCCTCCCACCGAATGTCATCCATGATCAGGACGGTTCCCGGCGCGAGCATGTCAATCATGGCTTCGAAGTCATTCACGTAATCGTCATATGAATGACCCGCATCATGGAATACAAAATCAAAGGTTCTGCGCTCCGCGCTGAGCTGGGCCAAGCATTGAGCGGATGGTCCTTGGCGGCTGTCCACGTCAAGTCCTACCAGCGTTTGTTGCGCGATTGCATGTTGTTGCGCTCCGATTTCGATCGTCGTTAACGACCCTCCACCCAAGGAGGCCAGAGTTTTTGCAATGAAAAATGCAGACATTCCATATGCGGTGCCTATCTCGAGACACTTGGTCGGCCTGAGCAGGCGCGTCGCTGCGCAAAGCAGACGTCCTTTCCTGCCAAGCGACGAAGAGATTTGAAAGTGCAGGCCGACATCTGCAGACCAGTTACGCTGGGTAAGAATCTCCCTTCGATCCATAATCGTGTCGGCTATCTTCGCAGCTTCGTTCGCGATATTGATCGGCGCTACCGGTATGCGCGATGCAAGCTGCTCAAGCAACAGGGCGTACCGCCCGCTTGGGCTTCCCTTGATCTGCTTGATATGGCAGGTAGTGTCCTCGGTCCACTGGCGGAAAAATTCAATATAAAGCCCAGGATAGGCGAATTCCCCGATGTCAACCCACTGTGACAGCCAATGTAGCAGCAAATCGTCATCCTTATGAACCCTGAGCTGTGGTCTGAGGCGCCAAAATGCGCGATCAGCGGCGGTATCGATGATGGAAGCGATCATTGCTCGCAAATTCATCAAACTTCCCCTTTGTGATGTGATTTATGGGCAGAACGTAATGAAGGAAAATCCGACTCAATAGATCGATTCCCTCCAGCTAGAACTCAAAGGCCAACTCCTCTCGCGCGACCTACTGCTGTTACGCGAGGATACCATGACCCAATCGGCACAGCGTGCTCGCGAATTGTAGCGATGGGCGTCGGATTTGACGACAGTCGAGCACAGGTAATCAAAAAGCGGATGTCAGACCCTCGAATGAGACATTACTTTCTAGATTTCGAACCGTTATGACCTTATTATTTTACTGATCAACCTGTTGCCACCTTGCTCATCACATAACGAAACTTTCCTGATTTTTCCGCCGGAATTTCCGCCAGTTCCTCGATACTGATATTTACTGCCTTCCCAAGCCTGGCCTTGAAGCCTCGTTCGATTTCCGCGGCTGACTCCGGGGTCAATCCTCCCTCTGAAACGAGGCAGACACGCGTGAGATCTCGGCTTTCCTGGATGATCTTGAAGGTGCGTATCTGCGGCATATCACGCAGGACGTAGATCAACGCGAGGCCGTGCATGACCGTACCGTCCTGCGCGACGACGAAATCCGTGCTGCGGCCCTGTATTTCCTTGAGGAGGGGAAGCCCCCTTCCACAGCCGCAGGATTTGTCATCCAGAACACCGATATCGCCAGTGCGGTAGCGGATGAAGGGAAAATCCGCGGTAGCAAGATGCGTCACGACAATCTCGCCCACCTTGCCACAGGGTAACGGCACACCCTGTTGATCCACAATCTCAACCATAATATCCTCGGCAGTGATGTGCATGCTGCCACTCGGACATTCGTGCGCGATGAATCCCGCGTCGCGGCCCCCATAACCGTTCGCAACCGGGCATGCGAAAGTCTTGCTGATCTGCTGTCGCTGTTCATCGTAGAGCCGCTCCGAGGTAACGAAAGCCACACGGATACCCAGATCGTCCATTCGCTGCTGTTTTGCCTCCGCATGATGCGCAATATGGGACAAGGCTGAAGGATAGCCGAAGAGCATTTTCGGGCGCATAGCCTGGATCTCTTCGAGGAAGCGGTCGAGCTTTTGTTCCGACATCTCGAAGGCGGGAAAAAGCCTTGTCCTGAGCAAGCGGTCCCTCAGTCCCCGAAGGCCATCCTGGGCGCCGAGTTCGATAGGGGAGCCCCAGACCACGGCCTCGGGGTCGCCAATATCCACGTTCCACCAGCGCGTAGCGCGCCATTTAGCGGCCACATCATGGCTGACGCGCTCCTTGCCAATGTAAAAGATGAGCGGTTCACCGCTGGAACCCCCCGTATTGAAGCGCTTGAGACCTTGGGCCTTTTCAGATTTCAATGCTTCAGTATTGGCACGAATCCTGGTTTTATCGAGGAGAGGCAAGCTTGCGAGATCGGCAAGAGATGATATATTGCCTGCCTCGAAGCCTATCTCCGCAAATAAGCTCCGATAATAGGGCACGTATCTTTCGGCGTGCGAGAGCAATTGTTGCAACCTCGAGAACTGGAATTTCTCCAGACGCTTTTGATCCCACCATTGAGAGACCTCAAGAGCCTTGCGCACCGATACGGTGTCATGCTGCTTGATACGCTCATGAAGCGGAAAAAGTGCGCCCGAAACAAACAGCGTATACCAATCCCTGCTGCTCATTGCCCGGCTTTGGTGCTCGCCATGGTTCTATCTGACGTTGCGAGAACCTGTTGATAAACACAGAGCAGGCGGTCACGCACCTTGGGCCACGTATACCGCTGCACGGCATCGATCCCGGCCTCGCTGAAGCGCCTCGCCCTCGCAGAATCCTTGAGCAATCCGAGTACAGCGTCTGCCATGGCTTGCGGATCTTGTGGGGGCACAAGCAAGGCAGTCTTTTCGTGTTCCACGAGATAGGGCACGCCACCCACGTTTGTGCTGACTACCGGAACACCGCTTGCCAGGGCTTCCAGCACGGAAATGGGCATGTTATCGGCCAGGCTAGGATTGATCATGACATGGGCGCTATGGTAGAGCACAGCCATGCCGTGGTTATCGACGCGTCCGGTGAATGTGATCGCATCGGCCACCCCGAGCGTAGCTGCCAGTTGTTCCAGCGCCTCACGCTCCGGCCCCGAGCCGGCCAGGGTCAGCCTTGCACTAGGGAATGAATGCCGCACAATCTGGAAAGCACGCACCGCAGTGGCATTGTCGTAAATCGGCTCCAGGTTACGTGTGACGATTATGTGTGGAAAGTTGGTTTCGGGACTATCTTCGAGATCAGTTTCCGCTGATAGCGCAAGACATCCTTCCAGCCCGAAGCGGCTCAGGTCGATAATATTGGGCACGATGCTGGTCGAGAAGCCCCGTTTTCCAAAAACAGCCTCGAGAAAACCGGAAGGAACGATAATGGCCGCTGTCCGCGACAGGCTAGGTTTCACCCAGAAAAACGCTTTATTGAAAAAAGCGTCCGCCTCGCCTCCTCTGTAATTGATGACGACAGGCTTGCCCCGGAGTCTCGCTATCCAGATGGCGGGAGCGGCAAACAGATGCCACGACCAACCAGAATTGGCCATCACGTGAAATAACTGAACCCTGCCTGCGGCCAGCCAGAGTTGAATTAGATAAGGTAGTAGACGAAACCCTGCCCTGATTCCCTTGAATCTTCCAATCCACCGCGGACGGTAAGGAGCATTGACCTGAATCAGTTCCACCTCGGCATCCTCTCCGCGCAGCAGCTTGGCCAACTGCTGCGTCTGGTTTGCCATCCCTCCCGAAGGGGGCGGCAGGGGGCCAACCAGCCCGATGCGCAAGCCTGTCGCTTTCATCGAATTCATCTCGAGGGAACAAGAGAGCGGTAAATGTCTTTGTAGCGGGCGACACTCGCTGGCCAGTTTCGCTGTATTTCCACAAAGCTCCGGCCCGCCTCCCGCAAGCTAGGCCAGAGAGTGGGGCTTGCAAGAAGAGAGAGTGCCCGGGCTGCCAGCGCATCCGGGTCTCCCGCCTTGAAAAGGAGGCCCGTTCTTCCATCTTCGATAAGCTCCAGATGCCCTCCCACATCCGAGGCCAGAACCAATCTTCCTTGCGCCATCGCCTCCAGAGGTTTGAGGGGGGTGACGAGGTCGGTAAGCCGCATTGACAGCCTTGGATAGACCAGCACGTCGATCAAATCATAATAGCGCCCCACTTGAGCGTGAGGCACGCGGCCCGTGAAGATGACGTGATCCTGCAAACCCAGTTCGACTGTCAAGTCCTTTAATTGTTGTTCCTGCGGTCCTCCGCCAACCAGCAGAATCCGAATGTTCGGGTTGGCCGACAGCATTTTCGGCAACGCCAATAACAATATCGTCAACCCTTCATAAGCGTAAAACGAACCGATGAAGCCGAGCACCTGTTTACCCGCGAGTCCAAGCGCCCGTGCGATATCCGGGTCAGGCTTTTGGCTCACACTGAAGTTCTCGATATTTACGGCATTAGGAATGACCGTTACCCTTTCCGGCCCTATGCCGCGCCCGAGGATGTCGCGACGCAATCCATCACAGATCGTGGTGATCGCATCGGCCCGTTTTAGTGCGTAGCTTTCCAGCCCTCTGGTCAAGCGGTAGCGGATGCCCCACTCACTGCTGGTACCGTGATCTACGGCGGCATCTTCCCAGAACGCGCGGACCTCATAGACGACCGGAATGCCTAATTTGCGACCCACCTGCAAGGCGGGTATTGCGTTGAGCACCGGCGAATGGGCGTGCAGGATATCAGGTTTGACGATGCGGACTACATCGCTCAGTCGGCGGCTCAGATCATTTATGACCGCGAGCTGGTTCAGGACGGGCAGGCGCCCCATCAAGTTGCGCCGCGGGAGGGTACGATAAAAATGCCAGCCTTCGACATCCTCTTGCAACACGTTGCAGTTTTCCTGCTTGGAGCTCGTCAGGTGGAAAGTCTGCCACCCCAAAGCCCGTTGCTCCCGGAGAATTGAGAGTGTGCGGAAAGTATAGCCGCTGTGAAGCGGGATGGAATGGTCGAGAATGTGAAGGATGCGCATCAATGAAAGTTTACCTAAGGAACCCCTGAACAATTCACCCGGAAGCACCAGGTTTCGCTTTCAGCTTGATCTCTATGCCCATGTGAGGCATAGGAATCACGAGATCGCCCGCCTGCTCTTTTTTATCGAGGTAACGGTAAACTTTGACCGACAAGTCGGCAAACTCCGGCACGTTGGTCAATACGGGCGTCTCGTTGATGAGGCGAAACCGCGGATCATCCACGGCTTTGGCCAGGAGCTTGAATTCAGGGAAATCCACCACATCACGGCTCTCTATAACGACGAGACCCACTCCGAAACGGTCGATCAGCGCGATGACATCCTCCACGGATTCGACGTAGGAGACCATTCCGAACGCCTTATGCACTGACATCGAAACTAGTATCTTGTCCGCCCGAAGCACTGCTTTATTTTTTTCCGGGTCCAGTGCGCGGAGGTGAAAAATAAAGTCCCCATCATGTTTTCCGGCAAACAGAATCATACCGGGATCCTCCTGGCGCGCGACAAACTCGGCTGCACGCTCGTATCCGGAAACATAGGGGTGGGGTTTGACGGAATCTGCATACACGTTCCACCCGGCGAGTATCGCCAAAGGTACGAATGCAATCAGGCGGACAGTGGAGTTATTCAATATGCCCCGGCTGACCGGCATGCAGGCGAGCAACGCCAGCGCAGGCAGAGCGTACATCGTGTAGCGAGGAACGTTTCCTTCACCGCTGCCGACCACCACCGTCGTAAACAGGTACGACGCCGCCAGCCACAAAAATAACAGCAGGTCTTGAGGCACCCCCTTCACTCGCAAGCGGAATAGAATTCCCACCAGAATAGCGATACCGAGGCCTGGCCCTGAGACATCCCACAGCGCCGACCAAAAATGGGTCCAACGCCGGAGGCTGAACAATTGCGCGCGGTTGGAGCCGAACTGATCGGCGAGTGCATTTACCGGCACCGCGCCAAATTTCATGGCGTGGAGAGCGAGTGCAAGACCAACCATACCTACCATGACATAAGCTATTGCCGCTTCCCTCCGCCAAAGCAGACGCGCCCGTCCGGTTAGCAGCGCATACGCAATAAGAGCGGGCAGGATGAAAACCGTAGTCTGCTTGAGCAGCAGCATGCAGCTGAGTGATAGACCGGCAACGGCTGCTCGACGGAGGCGGGGCTGGTTCAAATAGCGTTCGAACGCCCATATCCCGATAATGATCATCGCTATCGCAGGGACCTCCAGCATGACAGAACGGGTCCAGTCCAGCACCCCGGGAGCGGAAAGATAGAGCAGGCACGAGAGTGCCGCGGCTTCTCGGCCCCAGATAGGCCGCGCCCAGCAATACCACGCCGTGGCTCCCGCCAGAGCGAACATGAGGACGGTGATTCGTCCTGCCGATTCCGTGATGCCAAACAGCGCAAAAAAAACCGACTCCACCATGGGGAAGAAAGGAGGATACCAGTTGAGCGCCAGTGCCGGGTATTGGGCGAAATACTGCAGCGCATATTCGTAAGGTTTCTGGAAGGGCAGGTCGCGCCAGAGATCAAGAAAGAAAACGCCGTTCATGGCGTGACGTGATTCATCTGTCCACCAGAACTCTCCGGCATCGAGCGCCCTCCAGAAAAGGAGGCAGACTCCTATCCACAGGATCAATAAGGATAGCGCATCACCCGAATCCAAGCGCCACCTGGATGAGGCTTGGTCGAGGCTGGTATCCGCAGGATATGGATGGATCATTTTTTTATAGCTCCGCCGCAACCTGCCGGATCACTTCACTCTGATGCTCTTCCAGCCCCAGCCATAACGGCAATCTCACCAGGCGGTCGCTCAGCTGTTGGGTCTGCGTTAATACACCTGACTTGCGACCCCACTTTTCCCCCATGGGAGAGCTGTCAAGAGGAACGTAGTGGAAGACCGCTCCTATCTTTTTTTGCCTGAGTGCCTCGATAAAAGCAGTACGTTTATCCAGGTCCGGCAACAGGAGATAGTACATATGCGCGTTGTGAACACAATCGGAAGGAATAATCGGGCGCCGGATCTTGCCCTGTTTTTCCAAAACCTCGAAATTATCGTGGTAAACATCCCAGATGTCGAGGCGGCGTTGGGTGATTGCGTCCGCCTCTTCTATTTGGGCCCAGAGAAAGGCAGCAATGAGTTCACTGGGAAGATAGGATGAGCCAAAATCCACCCAGGTATACTTATCCACTTGGCCGCGAAAAAACTGACTGCGATTAGTGCCTTTTTCCCTGATTATTTCCGCTTGCTCTGCAAAACGGGAGTCATTCACCAGCAAAGCCCCCCCTTCCCCGGAAATAATGTTCTTGGTCTCGTGGAAACTCAACGCCGCCAGATGCCCGATACTGCCCAGGGGCCGCCCCTTGTAGGTTGACATAATGCCTTGCGCGGCATCCTCGATCACCAGCAGACCGTGTCGTTCGGCGATTGACATGATGACATCCATCTCGCATGCCACTCCTGCGTAGTGGACAGCAACGATCGCTTTGGTTTTCGGGGTGATGGCAGCCTCGATCAAGGCCTCGTCGATATTGAACGTATCAGGCCGGATGTCCACGAATACAGGCACACCTCCTCTCAATGCAAATGCGTTGGCGGTCGAGACGAAAGTATAGGACGGCATAATGACTTCATCACCGGCTCCGATCTGCGCAAGAATGGCTGCCATCTCCAGCGCGGCCGTACAGGAATGCGTCAGCAATGCTTTTTGACACCCGATGCGGCGTTCCAGCCATGCGTTGCACTTTTTCGTAAAAACTCCATCGCCGGCAAGATGTCCGTTGGCATGAGCCTGGCTGACATACCATAGCTCCTTGCCAGTCATATAGGGCTTATTAAAGGGAATCATGGATGAAAGGCGTGTCTGGGTAAGGTCCGCTCTTAGGCGCGCGCTATGACAATCAACCCGCTGACAACCATAACCGTGCCCAGGACACTTCGGAGAGTGAGCGATTCATTGAGGAAAAGCACAGAGAAGAGCATGACGATGACAAACGCTAGGCTCATGAAAGGATAAGCGTAGTTGAGCTCGAAACGTGTCATGGCTGCCATCCAGGCAAGCGAGGCAAGAAAAGCCGCAAACAAACCCGAGATGATCCATGGGTTGAGAAACTGCTGGAGCAGAAAAAGAACCTTATCGACTCCTCCTTCCGGCATGCTGCCGCTCCGCCCCATCTGCCATTTGAGCACCAGTTGACCATACACGGTAAACAGCAGGGTTAACAGGATATAAATATGTCCTGCCATATCGAATCGTTCCTTCATCTTTACCTCAGGCGCAGCAGCTTATGGAAAGTGGATCATCGGATGGAACAGAACCAGAGATCACGTTGACGCAACTTTTAATCGTATCACTTATCCTGGGTCAATTACGGCCGCTCTTTATATTTGCTTACGCCATTCCCAGATATAACGAGGCGAATCGGACCCCACGTTCAGAATCAGATCTAGGATAGTAACAAACGGTGCAAATGGCGAAAAACATTGCAGATAAGTGGGGTAAGCAGGATATTCCTTATAGTCCAGCTTGATACCAGCCTCATCAAACAGAGATTCATCGATATAATCCCGTGCCGAAGGACCGCTAATGTATGTCGTTGCCCCGACTTTCTCGAGAATGCCTATTAACCGCTCAGTTTTCCTGCCATTGATTCCAAGGAGCCTGCTATCAGTAAATTGGGTTTGAATACCAAGGATATCGGACAGATGCCTGATTACGCGTTGGTTATAGTCGGAAAGATTTGTTATCGAATTTTCATACAGAAAATCCAGCAGCGATCGTGATTCCTTGATGAAAGGAGCACTTCGGTAGTTCTGTTCGATTATGCTTCTGTGCTGCTGTTTCCAGCGCTGATCCGGAATTTCCACTTCGCAGATCAGACTCTTCAGATTGTGGCCAGCAGGTATCGACAGCCATCGCGGTCCATTCTCGGTCAGCAATTTGTTGCGGTTGCGCCAGTCGGAATGCGTATATTGGACGTCGTCATAAAAGATAAAAAGGTCGACGTCGTGGATGAGATCGAAATAGCCTCTCCAGGGTATATAGTTGGATTGTAGGATGGCGACTCGGCGTTCTGCTTTTGCGACGCTCCCTTTTATCCGGTTTTCATTTAATGTTTCATTCATCGTGCTTCAACGGCTTATGGACAGGGAAACTCAAAACTCCTCGACGATGCATGATCAAGCATTTAACGATTTATCTAATGCGAAATTGAGCCAGCCTGATCTGGCTCCATCGCGTCTCGAGCTTCGTTTAGCTGCTCCGCTAAATATTCCTGTTCCAGGTCCAGAAGATTACGATGGCGATTTTTAATCTTTTTTGCAGGAACCCCAAAATATACAGCCCACGGCTCAGTCGACTTTGTGATCATGCTGCATGAACCAACCGATGACCCCTCTCCCAATATCACACCCGGAAAAATGATACTGCCTGCGCCCACAATTGCATGCCGCCCGATTTCAACGCGTGCCCTCATAATCTTGCGGAACTTCATCGGTACTGTGGGGTTTGTCAGTGCGTCGCCGCTATAATCATCCGATTGGGCAAATATCGTTACCCCGAATGCCAGACCTGAGAAATCATCCATTCTTATTCCTTCGCGGCCTCCGATCACCCTACACCCGTGCGCGAGGTGAACATTTCTGCCCAACTCGACATTGCCTGATACGATACAGAAATCGTCCACAATGGAATAATCGTCGATAGATATATATTCCGGAATATATAGCCGGGAAGTCCGGCTTATCAGTACATCGCGCCCCAGCTTCCTGAACCCCATTCCCTCAAGTTCTTCTCTTGCATAGTAACGGTCGTCTTGTTGTTGACTCATAACCATCCGTGGATGTGAAGGAAGCGGATAAATAAGATAGTGGAGCTTTTGAAGTCAATAAATTTGCGATGTTAGCGGTAAATATCCTTGACGATGTACGTTGGCCGGTTCTGCACCTGGTTGAATACCTTTCCCAGATAAATACCTACAACCCCGATGGCTGTGGTCATAATGCCGAGGCTGAGCATCATCATAGTCATTACTGAAGTAAAACCCATGAGGGTGTCGTCAAAAACCAGCTTTCGTAATACAAGATAGAATGCAAATGAGAAACTCAACAGGGTAATAGCTATGCCTATATTGAATAGCCAGATCAGCGGTTGAGCGGAGAACGAACTCACTGCATTGATCATCAGTCCGATACGTCGCATGAGAGTATATGTGCTTTGGCCTTTGCGCTGTTTCTTGACGACAGGCAGGCCAATTTGCTGAAAACCCGCCCAACTCATCATTCCACCGAGAAAAAGATTCCGGTCGCCCATCTGCAGTAGCGCTTCCACATAACGGCGCGTCATGATCCGTTCCGTAAGAATATTTTCGGGGATCTTTACATCGCTGAGCAGGTTGAACCCCTTCCAGAATAGTCCTCCGCTCATCTGTTCAAACCGTCCCCCTTTGCGCATTTCCTGATAGCCAAAAACGACGTCGGATTTTGTCTCGCATAGTTTGGCGTAAAACTCTACCAGCACCAGGGGCGACACTTCCAGGTCGCAGTCGATGAGGAAAACGAGATTTCCCCGCGCATGCCATAATCCAGCTTGTATAGCGTGGTGATGCCCAAAGTTCCGCGAAAGATCGATCACCACCAATTGCGGAATGTTTGCCCGGCGCTCGACCGCGTAAGCCAGGGAGTCATCCGGTGAACCGTCATTGACGAGCAATATCTCAAAATGATCACATCTTATGTCTGACAGGGCTTGCAGGCACTCGGCAAGAAACCGGTCAAGAAACGGTCGTGACCGGTACATGGTGGAGACAATGCTGATTTCCGGTAGCATATGGTCAGATCCGGATTCCTTGTTCATCTTTCTGCGTCTTGATATCAAATACTACTTAATTACGGCTTCAAATGGATACGATTTACTTTTCTGAACAAAGAGACGCGCTGCATGGGGCGATCTGGAAAAGATCGGATTATGGCGCCCTCTTTACCGGGTGAACTGCATTCGATTCGTCAAGCGGATGCCTGCTCGTCTCAAAGGGGTTGCAGGCCCTAGAAATCTGATGTTCAGGATACGTAGACGTCATATCGTTCCCGAGGCTGACCTATCGTAATTGTAATGGTTGCCCAGGCTGCATACATGATGATCCATGGCATGGCCGGAAAATGAAATCTGGGCTGCCCGGAAAAGACTATCGATATCAGGGTCAGGTAAATCATCAGGCAATATCCGATAAGCACCCAAGGCCAGACGACTTTATCGCGATGCTTTATCAACAGGAAAGCTGCTGCGAACGAGCCCACAAGCAGCAGAGCATAAAAGATCTGGTTTACCCATCTCACAGTACGGAACGCATCCCTATATTGCTCATAGTACCGGTAGCCCGTCTGATAGGCCCACTCAGCTTCGCCATTTCTGGACCACAGGTGCCATATCTTCAAAGGGACAAGTTCTACAAACCGCATGGGGTTTTCTCTTATCCAATCGATTGCCAGCTTCCTCGCGCGGCGGTCCGATTCCACCTGATCCTGAACCGAGAAATCGCGCTGGGCTACCAACGGATCATTTTCCTCGTAGCCTCCGCTCGCTGTGGGATTGTTACCAGTCAGGAGCGTTGCGCCACTGTTAGTGGAGATCAGGACGAGCTCCCCGAAAATCTGAGTGTTCCGTATTGCCCATGGAATCAGCACCATGGCCATTGTAAGATAGATTGCAAATCCCTTGATGAGGTGATGTCGTAGCTTATCCTTTCTCTCCCTGCTGAATACATGAAAAAGTACCAGCAGGCCAGGCAAGAACACCACTTGCGGTTTAGTCAGCGCTGCCAGCCCGAAGACAATGCCGCAAATCCATATCCAGAACCAGTGACTCCTTGTGATGTAGAGGTATACGCCCAGAAGCAGTAAAAAGGTAAAGTAAATTTCAGTTAATATGAAAGATGTATAAGCTGCATGATTCGGGTATAGGGTAAGCAGGAGGACGCCCAGGCGCGCTGCGGCTTCACTCCGGAAAATTCGTCTTGTCAGTTCCAATTGCAAAAAAAAACTGATCGCCGCCATGACTAAATTAGCTATCTGTCCGACCAGTTGATTCTGGCCGAAAAGATAGAAAAGGATACCAAGAAAACCAGGATAGCCAACCGGCCAATATGCTGTTGGATATCCAGCTTCCGAATAGCCCTCGCCACTCGCTATGCTAACCGCCCGGCTGAAGTACCAGCTTGCATCGGAAGTCATCTCAATGGGCACAAAGAAAATCAGAGCTACGCGCAATGCCACGAAAAGTATGAAGCACACCGGTAGGAAAACGGGCGAATCGAGGAGGCGAAACAAGGGAGCAGCAACTGCGTGCTGACGTTGAAAACGATTGGCGCCCTCGATGTTACTGTTACTATGTGGATTTGGAAGTATGTTCAAAGCTGTGGGCACTCATGAAACGAGCGAATACCTATTAACAAAGTGACGGAGATATAAAGCAGCGTTATTCCTCATTGCAACGGCCCATTTCTCTCCACTTACTACTATGTTGTTGCATGCACCATTAGCATTTACTGCGTCCCTCAACAGACAAGCTTTTGGGATTGTAGACCCATGCCAGTGCAAACAAAATCACTGCCCACACGGCTATGAAGTATCGAAAATACAAAATCTCCACGACAGGCGCCCCGAACTCGCGCAATGGGCTTAATATCGAATATGCAGGAACTAGTAGAAGAAGCCAGGCAACTGCTGCTACGGCTCGTATTGCCATCTGTTCGCAATAAACGATACAGTAGGCGACCAGAGGCATGGAAAACAAGTACGAATGCCCCCAACCCAATGGTGCTATCAATGGAATGAAAGCGAGCGATAAAAGGGTTACTAGAAGAGGATCAGGAAACTTAGAAATCCGAGTGAAGCTAAACATTGCCATTACCCCAATGAGGATGGACCCGTTTAACCCCCTGACCCAACTAGGAACATCAACGTTTATCCACTCACTCCACTGATCGACAGGTACCGAAAAGCGGATAATGGTCGCAGTAATGGACTGATTGGAAAGGTTACTAGTGACCTTTCCTGCCATAACAGGGAGCAGTTGTAAGAAATATTGATCGTAGAGCACGAGGGGAATCAACGGGATCATCGCTATAGGTAAGAGTACACAGGCCATAACGGAGACGAATGCCGTAAGACGCAAGGACTTGATGCTCAGCATTGCTACAACGAGCAGCACGGGATATATCTTGATCCAGCATGCGAATGCCAACACCATCCCCCCGACTGCCGGTTTCCGCAGCATTCCCATCAAGACTCCGCCAAGGCATAGGACGAGTACAATAGAGTTGACTTGACCACTGACAGAGGTAGTAAATGCGGGACCGCTTGCCAGTATCAGCAAGGCGAAAAATGTAGACCGCGAGTAATCGATGGGGAGTTGGGGAAAAATACGGTTTCGCACATCCAGGGCGCACCAGATAGCTCCCATTAACGCCATCACACTGACGAATTGGAACAGGATATAGGCAGTGTGATAGTCAAAGAGAGTAAAAGGAGCGAAGAGCAGAACACCGAGAGGAGGGTAAGTATAACCGGCAAGATTAAGAGTTGCTCCGAATTCATATAGGCTTGCTGAATCGTTGAGAACCCTCTGGGCTGCGTAATAATACACAGAGAAGTCAGAGCTCGGTCCATTCGGCAATAAGTGCGTCGAATGAAACTTTACCAAGTCCTGAAACTCCCAGATTAATAGCAGGCCAAGACCGAGGATAGCAATATTGTAAAGCCTGGCGCTCATGGATGAGGTAAAGATCGAGCTCATATGGTACTTTTCAGGTAAGAAACCATTAATCAGTTTGCAAGTTGGCAGTCAGAATGCGTCTGGTTGGATCGTAGCACACGACGTGCGTAGCTCTGTAGTAATACGCCTTACCCTTGCCTGGTCGAGTGCAAATTGATCATTCTCCCAGCGATCAGGCCGTAGAATTTTATCTGACAGAACCCCGATCTGATGGGGCCGAAGGACTGCGAGAGAAGCCCACTTTGACCCAGCGTATTGACAAGGAGATCTGACTTGCTTAATAGGGTTTTATTGAATAAAGAACCGAAAGCAATTGGAAACGTTTGCGAAAATCCACTCTTTCCAGTTAGCTCAATTCCTGGAAGCGGGAGCATTCTTGAATGTCCAATAAGAATTCAGGAAGTAATTTATGAGCATGGCGGGGGCGATACCGACAAGCTGGTGAAGCTCCGGGGAAGTCCCAGGGAACAGAACCGATAGGACCACAAAAGTGGAATAACTTACCCCCAGAGATACGAGAGACACCATGTTGAACTTCAGGCCCTTGACGCGAATGTGATCTTGAGACTTGCGCCAGCGAAAAGTCCAGTAATTGTTCAATAGAAAGTTCGTGATAATCGATATTTCGATTGAGATAGGGGAAGCGATATATTTATTTACATTTGCCTGGAGGAGCAGTGTAAACACGCCAAGATTCACAACAACGCCGGACAATCCTACTATGGCGAACTTGATAAAGGTCTTTGAGCTGTGGAGACGTATCCACCAGGCGTTCAGGATAAACTCGATGATGTCCGAGATTCCGAGCTTCGATTCACCCTTGGTACGATCTACGAAGTCCACGGGAACTTCTTTTATGATTGCACCGAGAGATACGGCCTTGTGCAGCAGGGCAACCTGGAAGGCGTATCCCTGAACTCGAAGATCGTCAAAGGTGACTTTTCTGAGGAGAGAGGTTTTGATCGCCCTGAAGCCTGCTGTGCAGTCTCGAATTTTGTATATCCCGGCAACGTAGCGTGCAACGATATTACCGCCTAGGGAATTCATGCGGCGTAAAAAACCCCATTCCTTCGGAATGGAACCACCCTTCACATAACGGCTGCCGATTACAAAATCTGCTCCCCCATCTAGCGCAGCCATAAGCCGAGGTACATCCTCGGGTTTATGCGAGAAATCAGCATCCATCTCGAACACGACATCGGCATGAAGCCCATCCATCGCATGTATCATCCCGCGAATGTAAGCAGCTCCAAGCCCCGCCTTCTTTCCCATCAGCAAATGCACATTCGGATGTGTAGCCTGCTTCGCCCGAACCACCTCTGCCGTGCCGTCAGGTGAATCGTCATCCACCACAAGAATGTGCATATCATGAGGAAACTCCCGAGCCTGAACCTGTAGCGCATCAATCATTCTGCCAATGTTATCCCGCTCGTTGTAGGTCGGCAAAATCACTACAACTTTTAAAGCTGCCATAGAGTATCCACGGAAAGAGGCAATTCCTTAACTTGTGTGACCAGTTTTAGTAAAAAGCTGGATTGTTACTGGGACTTCAATAGACTGAAGCACTCAGGGGCGGAATTTTCTGCATCGTCCACAGCGCCTTGTCAAAGCCACCTTCGCAATCATCTGAAGCCATGCAGTACAAATAGGATCAACTGACTGAGTGCGGTTGCTTGCGCATGGTAATGATGAACGTATTCGCCCGGTCCGAGGAATAACGTCCTAAACACGCGTAAGTTTATTAGTAGGAAATAATACCATGTTCGGTCTTACCTCGCCGGGGACGGATGAGCCGGCGGAACCTTCGCATAAGCTCGAGAAACCCTGATACCTCGGCTTCGAACTCCACCTGTGAGATATTCTCACCGTCAAGAAAACGCCGTAACTCAAGCGGTTCGGTATTCGCATAGTTGAATCCGGAAAGACAGGTGGTAGCGCTTTCAATCCCCAACTCTCTCAGTAATGGAAACCGCGAGGGATGAAATTCTCCGCTAGGGTAGCAAAAGTGCCGGAGTGGGTTATTGGCAATTTGCTGGAGCACCGCGCGGTTATCGCTGATCTCCATTTCGATGCGTTCGGGATCGTCAACCGGGAAACGATGGCGATGTGTATGCAGTTCCAGATCCATACCTTGGGCGGGAAGTCCTGCGAGTTGCTCCATGGTCATCAGCCGAAAAAGAGAACAGGTTCCACTTTGGTTCCAGTCCACACGCAACGCCTCTGCGAGTTTCGCAAGCAAAACTTTCCTATCGCTGCCATCTTCCATGACTGCCTGGCTGAGGCGCCATGCTGCATGTTCCCTTTCTTCAGGTGAGTTCAAAGCGATGGCCCCGGGCCCCAGACCGAGTAAACCCAGATCCAAAGCTTTTCCTCGCCCTTTCCAGATCAGATAACGTAGCGCAACATCGAAGACAGGGGTCTCGTCCACAACATCCCGAGTGGTCACATATAGAGTCGAAGGGAATCCATACTTCCGCAATACAGGCACTGCCTTCAGGCCGATCCCAAGCCACCCATCGTCAAACGTTATGACCAATGTCCGGGGCGGAAGAGCTTTTTGATACATTAGCGCCAAGGCTTCGTTAAGCGGAAGTACCAAGTAGCGCTGCCGCTTGAGATACGCGATCCGTTTACGAAATGTATCTTCGCGAACGAATAATTTAGGCTGGAAACAATGCTCGTCATGAACTGATATGCCGTGATAACAAAGTATACGTAGTCCTCTAGCAGTCATTCTCCTTGCTAAGGCGAAGCCACCAAGCAATTTGACTAAGGTCAGTACGGAATGGCGCAGCGACATGGATGTCTATGCTCGAAGGCCTTCCGCACGTGAGCGTTTTGCCCAACGAAGCAAATCATCACGGCCCCAAACCATCAGATAGTTCGTCGGTACGTATTCTCCGGTTGCATACTTTTCCCTGCGGAGACGTGAAAAACTGGTGGCGTTTATCACCGCAGCTTGATCACTTCCCATCCGGAAAATAGAGGCCCCGTTTTCCAGAGGCCGGCGGCGCAGATACCCAATGCGAGGAGTAATCCTCTCTATCTCAGGGTCGTACCACCAGCTACTGCCAAAAACACCCTTGATCTCCACGTGTATCTCAAGCAGATCTGC
Organism: Nitrosospira sp. TNL300; assembly: GCF_055385915.1. Classification (NCBI taxonomy): domain Bacteria; kingdom Pseudomonadati; phylum Pseudomonadota; class Betaproteobacteria; order Nitrosomonadales; family Nitrosomonadaceae; genus Nitrosospira; species Nitrosospira sp. TNL300. The sequence continues at coordinate 2,927,118 of NZ_AP041005.1, forward strand.
GATTCTTAAAAAGCAGCGGTCCCAACCTTCGGCTGTGAACTCTCTACGGGCCCTAGGATCCATATGCAGTTCGTAGAATGGACGAAAACCTCCACTTCGCCCAGTGAAAAACCAGAGGGCAGAAATGAACTGCTTCGGCCCGGCGCGAACTGTAATTCTTCTAGGCACACCCGAAAATTCGTCCACAAGCTCCGCTCCGCATGGGATTAACTTGCCCCGGCAAATCGCCAAGTCCTTCATGAACAAATCGTTCTCGCGAGTATAAAATCCGCTCGGGTTTGTGTCGAACTGGGCAAGGATACGTCTAAACTCGACGTCATACTGCGACGCAACCGAGGCTGGAATGAGTTTCCACCTAGGCTGTTCATAGAAATGGACAATCAATATTGCAACCACCAGCTTGTGATAGAGCTCGACCGCAGTCGAGCCTACCTCCAGCTCAATTGCGGCGCTGGCGGCATGGAATGCTGAAGGGATATTGTGATATCCCCCATAAGTTCGACCCGCAGTGAGTTCGTCAAGATAACTCTCAGGAGCGAAATCTAACGCCGTAGGATAGATCTGTAGAAGTTTGGCGGTAACACTACGGACAAGGAATTCGGCGTGAGAACCAGGAGACTCGACCATTTGCTGATACTAACACTCCGGGAGAGAACCCATCATTCAACAAATACGATATTTCGTGCTGCTATGGAAGGGGTCAAATTTAGTCCCTACCCGGATAAGCTGGAAGTAAGGACTTAGTAAGCACTCGCGCTTGATCACTCTCGACATGTTGAGAGTTTCGATGTCTCAAAATCGATTATAAATACCGCCCAGTAATTACCCGTATTTCTTTACTGTCAAGGTATCACAATTGAGCACCACGTCTGTAAGCAGCCCACCCGATAAGACCGAGCCCGGCGAGTAAAAGGCTGTAAGTCTCCGGTTCTGGAATAACTGCTGCGGCCGGTTTGTATAACCATACGGCAGCATCCTGCGCCCCTCCCTTCTCGCTGACAACCTCATCGAGCGCTATGAATGCCCCCAGCACGGGATCATATTTCCATTTACCAAGAACCCCAACCTGGAAATTGCCATGAGGATGATCTACTGTGGCACTCTCCATTTCGTGAATAATCCAGGTAGTGTTGGACCCGATGTTGCCATTTGTATCGGTGAGAACATCAGCGGACCAAACCGTTCCACCGCCACTGGAACTGTCCCACAGCACGATTGTGTTATGGGCTGAATCATAGGCAATACCGAAATGCGATGTCATTACGAAGTCACTCCCATCGGCCTTTACCAGATTTATGCCGATATCGGCATTCGCGTTGGGATTGGCAGCATTGGAGTTGTCCAAATCCCATACTGCCAAGTCTGATGTATAGTTGGGCCTGGGATTAGCTGTTCTAATGTAAAGGCTGTGTGTTGGATCAATTGTTGCAGCACCTTGGTATCCGGCGGTGTTCCATGTAGTGCCCACTCTTTCCCATGTATCATGGCCGCCGTTCCTCACGTCTCCCAACGTGTAGCGGTAAAGTGAGGGAAATCCGGATGCAGACGCATCTGCTGTAAGATAGACCGTATCCTTACCGTTTTCAGTGCGGTAGGCAGTCGTTCCGTTAATGTATCCCGGTGCCTCAGTTCCCGTCCACCTCCCTTGGCGATCAATCCACATATTGCCGCCTTCCGCGATATTGACAGTGTTCCAACCCGAACCGGTTGTACCACCGACCTTGTTCGGATCCGCTTTGGTCGGATCCCACAGATAAGGCCCGGCACGGCTTACCGTCGTCCCTTCCTTTTTCTGGAAAGTTCCTCCCCCCGGTGCTGCGGCTCCCCCGAAAGTAAGAAACATGTCATTGACGGGAAGGTAGAGATTATTATCGTAAGTATGTGCGGATTGCGGCGCTGCGTTGTCGACAACAAAACCATTTGCGTCCAGTCTGCTTGCTAGAGAGCCACGCCCCCATTTCCCTGTGGCGCCATCCCACACATACATCTCGTTACCAGCATAATTCGCGTGGCCGCCGCCCCATAGCAGCAGGTCCCCACGAGTGGAATCCCAGGCGAATGAACTCCAGGCGCGAACGACGGGAACAGGCCAACTATTCGGTACCGCATCGAGACCAGTTGCCCAGGCATCAGAATAAAAATTGGTGTTTGCCTTGACCCACCCACCTGGAGGCGTTGCCGCCAGCAACGCCGACAAACGCTCGAAGGAGGTTTCGGCACTTGCCTGCCCCATAAACAGCGGGAAAGAAGCGCTCAGGAGTAAAACAGGAAGCGCTAGATTAGCCGAACGAACATTGTTCCGACCTGCTGAGTCCTCTCCCAGCTTTTTCTTTTTGAATACCGCCAGTTTTTTCATGCTATTGTTTCCTCCCCAAAGATGAGTTGGAGGGTACAAGAAAATCTGTTGAAAAGTAAAGCGGTTTTTACCTTCAAGAAGTAACGCTGCGTGACTTATAGTACTATTAACGGATTTTTATCAAGAGCAGCAAAATTGCCAGCATCAAGAAGAAAGCATGGAGAAATCCTATAGTGGGAACTGCATTTTTTTCTGACAAGGGAGTATCGATCGCCGATTAGCCGGGGCCAGAAATGGAGTTACCGAACTTGCCGAGAATAATAAAAACATGCATGAAATACCCCTTGATTTGGTATTCCACGTACCAGAAGTTCACGAAGAATACGAGTAGCGTCTACCGTAAGCATGCAAGATGCGAAATCCTAATAAAGTTTGGCAGTTTCGGTATTTGGAATTCTTGAGTTAAGTTTTTGATATGTGCAATGACATCAATAGCAGGACGAGATTGTGTGGGAATTTCCCAAGTCGGCCAACAAGATTGGGGCGAGATTCAGGCAAGGCGCAAAGTACCTTGTAGCCTTGAAGAAACAGCACTTTATTGGCTTCCTGTGGCTATTACATGATAGCTGCCACTACTTTCAGGAAGATGGGGTGGTGCCCGTTATAGTCCATTACCGGCAGAACAGACGGCTTGGGATTTCGATGTACGTAGCACCGGAGTTCCGGCTCGGGCTTGCCTTTCCGCGTCTATGGGAAGAGGCAAGCCGCATCCTGACTGAAAATGGTATTTTACGTCGTGTCGCATCTCAGCATTCAATTCGGGCTCGCTCCATGCCCATGCTCATGCCCATTTTGGAACTTTGCCTCTGGGTAGCAAATCTTTTTGCAGGCCAGTGGCAATTCACTTTCGCCTCTATATCACCCTATTTTCATTGTCTTCCCACCCCGACTCGTTTCCGGAGTTTCGCCTTGACACGCGAGGCCTCGGGACAACTATCTGAAACCTACGAAGATAAACCTACTATGGAGTAAGCATGCAGCACGTTGAAGAAGTGAAAAACATTCTATCGGATGTATTGAGTCTCGGTGAGCGGAAGAATTCCCTCAAAGAGGATTCACACTTGCTGGGGAGCATCCCCGAATTGGATTCGATGGCAGTTGTTAACGTAATCACTGCTCTCGAAGAGCACTTCGACATTACGGTGGATGACGATGAGATCAGCGCAAAAACTTTTGAAACTGTTGGCAGTCTAGCCCAGTTCGTCGAGCAGAAACTGGCTGAATGAAGGGAATTCCACAGGCCGCTCCTGCAGAGCCCTTTTTCCTCAAGGTAGACTCTGGGATGCGTTTCTGTCTTTACCACAATCCCCGTCCCTATAGGGAATGCCGGGGAGTATTTATCTACGTTCACCCCTTCGGTGAGGAAATGAACAAATCCCGCCGCATGGCTGCGATGCAGGCAAGAACGTTCGCGGCGATGGGGTTTGGCGTACTGCAGATGGACCTCTTCGGTTGTGGAGATAGCAGCGGCGAATTCCGGGATGCGCGTTGGAACATTTGGAAACAAGACTTGGCCATTGCGAAGAATTGGCTCGAAGAGAGGATTTCAGTTCCAGTCAGTCTTTGGGGTCTGCGGCTGGGCGCGTTACTTGCGCTGGACTTTGCCAGGAGTTTGGACAGCACAATCGATCGGATCATTCTGTGGCAACCGGTAATCAACGGAGAATCCTTCCTTAACCAATTCTTGCGGCTCCGGCTAGCAAATGAAATTCTTTCGGCCGATGCCGGTATAGAAAAAACGGCGGGAACGAATACTATGCGCATTTCCCTGAAAGCTGGAAATACGCTTGAAGTGGCTGGTTATGAGCTTGCCCCAGATCTGGCGGCAGCTATTGATAGCCTTAGAGCAGCTGAACTGATCGTAATGAAGCGACCGATTCATTGGTTCGAAATCGTGTCCGAACCCGGGCGACCCATGACACCTGCTGGAGCCAAAGTTGTAACGGCATGGAAGCAGAAAAAAGTTGATCTGCATTTGCACCTCGTGCCTTGTTTACCGTTTTGGGCCACCCAGGAGATTGCCGAATGTGCTGAGTTAGTTTCGGCAACAGCAAATATTATTGCTGAAGAGTCGCTATGATTTTCGAGGAACGCGCCCTTACTTTTCAATGTAATGATTCCTGGTTATACGGAATCCTGAGTTTACCTGAGCAAGTCTCGTGCCGCGGCGTGCTGGTGGTGGTAGGCGGCCCTCAATATCGAGCGGGAAGTCATCGCCAATTCACCCTGTTTGCCCGAGATCTTGCCGCTCATGGAGTTCCCGTCCTGCGCTTTGATTGTCGGGGTATGGGGGATAGCGAAGGAGACATGAGAACTTTTGAAGATTTCGAGGATGACCTGCGCTGCGCGGTTGATCAGTTTTTCAAGGAAGTTCCGGCGCTCAACGACCTGATAATCTGGGGACTATGCGATGCAGCGTCGGCAGCCCTTTTCTATGCTTACAAAGACCCGCGGATAACCGGGCTGGCTTTGCTAAATCCATGGGTAAGAACGAATCAAGGTGTCGCTAAAACCTATCTGAAACATTACTATCGGGCCCGCCTTTTTGAAGCAGAACTCTGGAGCAAGATATGGCGGGGAAATTTTCATTATTCCGCAGCAGTTCGGTCATTTTCAAGAATTATCGCGGAAGCCCTTGAGAGAAGAAAAAAAACTACCGCCGCTGTTCAGCAAACAGTTTATGATAAATCTTCCAGTCTTGCCCCACTGCCGGAACGGATGCTTCAGGGTCTTCGCCGTTTTGAAGGGAAAGTACTCGTGGTTATAAGTGGCAATGACCTCACAGCGCGTGAGTTTCTGGATCTGGTCAAGAGTTCGCACGAGTGGAAAAAACTCCTGGCGTCTCCACGCGTATCGAGTCTCGAATTACCGGAAGCGAACCACACTTTTTCCCGGCGAAAGTGGCGAGATGAGGTAGCAGTCCATACGCGCCACTGGATTCAGTCATGGTGATACATGTACTGATAATCGCGCTTATCTACCTTACCTCACCAGACCTTTCGAATAAACCACTTTTGCAAAGTTGGTCATCCCTACAGTTGCCACGGGGATTTCTAAGAGGACTGTATCAGAGATACCTGCTGAGAAGGGATTTCTTAAAATCATTTCCAGCAGATTCCAGCAAGTTCTCCTAATATTAGCATGTACTGAGTACCACCCGTAGCTTGACAAAGGGATGCTAAAGACGGAGGAATATTTGCTCCGGGAGGATGGCATTATAAAAATACTCTCACCCATTGCTTTCTCGCGCAAACAATAAAGACTGGCGCCGAAAGACTATAGAAAAGAACGTTGAGAAACTCGCTACCGGGGATGAGGATTTGCTATTACTTGATAAGCCAGAGGGATGCAGGGTTTATCTATCGCTTGCATAGCCCGATCCAGGTCAAAACAGGTTAATTGAAAGTTGAGAGGAGCAACTATGAAAGTTATATTGAGCATTGCAACACTGATAATTTTAACAGCCTCCACAACTCTTCAGGCTGCGACCCCTCCTTATTGTGGAGAAGTGATAGTCGGAGGAGCAGGAGGCGATTATACGGATCCAGAAATCAAAAAGAACCTGAAAACGGTTGAGGATTTTCATTTTACGCCCAACATAGAAAATTTGCGCTATGGAAATAGCGGAACGCTTGGGGGAGAATTGAGTTATACCCTTTTGATGTTCCCCAACCATCACCGCGCGCTCGCAGCATTCGGCAAGCTTTCTCTGAGAGAAAAAACCTTAAAACCCGTTGGGGCAAAATATTCTGTCGGATGCTTCTTTGATCGCGCCATCCGCTTCAGACCAAACGATGCCGTAGTAAGAATGGTATACGGCAATTATTTGCTGAAAGCTGGAAAAGCTGATGAAGCTACCGAACAGCTTCGGATAGCGATCGACCTCCAGCCCGAAAATGCCACTATCAACTACAATCTCGGCTTGCTCTATTTGAAACAGAAAGATTACGAGCAGGCGAAAACTTATGCAAAGAAAGCGTATGAACTGGAATTCCCGTTACCCGGCTTGAAGAACCAGTTGAAGCAAGCGGGAAAATGGGATGAATAGCTTGAAAAAATGTCGGCTTGACTGACGAAGACTCACGTGCAATCAATGCGAAGGCATGTCGACACGTCTGTTTTCTCTTTCTCAGGTGTAAGATGAGCGATATACCAGTCCATCGCTTGCTTGAGTCCCTCCTCAATGCGGTGGGACGGCTCAAAACCAAGTAATTTGGTGGCTTTCGTAATATCCGCCTGTGAATGCCGCACGTCGCCCTTGCGAAAGTCGACGTACGTCGGCTGATGATTCTCCAACTCCGGAAACTTCTCCAGTAACAGCTCGCGCATCATGCCATACAGTTGATTCAGGCTGGTGCGTTCATTCACTGCCACATTGTAAATCTGGTTCACCGCTCTCGTGTTGTCACTGAGAGCGGCGAGAAGATTGGCTTGCACTACATTGTCGATATAACAGAAATCCCGGCTGGTTTCGCCATCCCCATTGATGTACAGCGTCTGATTCCTGATCAGCGCCGAAACCCATTGGGGAATAACTGCGGCATAAGCGCCATTGGGGTCCTGTCTTGGACCGAACACGTTGAAATAGCGCAGCCCGATGGAGTCCAATCCATAGCAACGCGCGAACACGTCGGCGTAGAGCTCGTTCACATATTTGGTGACAGCATAGGGCGAAAGAGGACGTCCAATTACCGCTTCCACTTTTGGCAGACCGGGGTGGTCGCCGTAGGTGGAACTGGAGGCGGCGTAGATGAAGCGCCTCACTTGTGCATCCCTTGACGCGACCAGCATGTTGAGGAATCCGGAAATATTGGCTTCGTTGGTTCGAATGGGATCTTGAATGGAACGCGGCACGGAACCCAGCGCTGCCTGGTGCAAAACGAAATCCACCCCCCGGCATGCGTCCGCGCAAGTTTCCAGTTGACAGATATCACCCTCTATAAAGCTGAAATTATCCCAGACCTTTTCTCCGACCAGATCCCGTATCTGCTCGAGATTCCGCTGATAGCCGGTGGAAAAATTATCCAATCCGATTACTTTCTGGTTACGCTTGAGCAAGGCCTCCAGCAGATTGGATCCGATGAAGCCTGCAACGCCCGTGACCAGCCAGCAGTATTGGCGGTCCTCCAGATGCCGCAGCGATTTTGGGTAAGCAGTCATACTTGCCGGGCTATCCTTCACAGTCTCCACACGTTTAAGCCAGCCTCTCGCAGCGCGGCAGGATCGAACTGAGATTTCACATCTATGAAACACCCTTTGTCCGTGATTTTGGTCTGAAATTGGGTCAAGGGCATCTCAGTGAACTGGCGGTGGGCAACGGCAACAATCATTGCATCCGCACGCGGAAGGTTCTCCCATGATTCAAGTTCCACACCGTATTCGTGGCGGGCTTCTTCGGAACTGGCTACAGGATCATGGACGTGAATCTCTATTCCATAGCTTTCGAGTTCATTGATCAGATCGGCAACCTTGGAGTTCCTGAGATCAGGACAGTTTTCCTTGAAGGCCAAGCCCAGAACATTCACGCGGGCACCGCGAACGTTGATATCGGCCTTGATGATATGCTTGATCGTTTGTTCCGCCACGAATTTGGCCATACTGTCATTGATGCGCCGCCCCGCGAGGATGACCTGGGGGATATAACCGACCATTTCCGCCTTATGGGTAAGGTAGTAGGGATCGACCCCGATACAATGACCCCCGACCAGACCTGGGCGAAAAGGTAGAAAATTCCATTTCGTGCCCGCCGCCTGCAGCACTTCCAGTGTATCGATGTCCAGTTTGTCGAAAATAATCGCCAGTTCATTCATCAAAGCGATATTGAGGTCTCTTTGAGTATTTTCGATCACCTTGGCTGCTTCCGCCACCTTGATGCTGGAGGCGCGATGCACGCCAGCGGTAATTATGCTCTCGTAAAGCGCTGCAATTTTTTCCAGCGTATCCTCATCGTCTCCAGCGACGACCTTGAGAATTTTTGTGAGGGTATGCTGCTTGTCGCCTGGATTGATCCGCTCAGGCGAGAAGCCCACATGAAAATCGTTTTTCCATTTCATGCCGGAATGTTTCTCCAGGACGGGAATACAGACTTCCTCGGTTGCTCCCGGGTAAACGGTGGATTCGTAAATAACGATTGTTCCCCGCTTCATATGTTTCCCCACAGTTTCGCTCGCGCTCGCGAGGGGTCGAAAATCGGGCTGATGAGCTGCGTCTACGGGTGTTGGAACCGCCACGACAATATAATCCGCCTGCGCCAACTCAGCCGGGTCGGTAGTGACATGAAGCTGCTCTGCTGCTTTCAGGTCATCGGAGGAAACCTCACCGGTCGGATCGATAAATTGCTTGTAACTTTCTACCTTGCTGCTTGAAAGATCGTAGCCAATGGTCTTCCTTTTTTTTCCGAACTCCACCGCCAAAGGTAATCCCACATAGCCTAGCCCAACCACTGCCACCACACTCATCAGCTACCTCCCGCTTTATACTTATAGACGTTATAACGGCACAAAACCAGATCATCTCCATCCAGTATCATCAAGCCATATCACCTCGAATACCATTGTACTGAAGGTCAGTTCCCGGACTGTTCATGGCAGCATATCATAGCGAGAAATGACAAGGGAAAAAGGAAGAAGCTGGCTGTGAGAACAGCCGGCCTGCCTCAACTCAACCAGGGAACAAAGTTCATTGCACCTGATTGCTTTGGAACGAGTCTCCGCGCAAAGCCTGCGGCCGCGAGGTTCGCAGCCAGATAGTGCCTGATGAACCGGGACAAGCGGCGTTTGCGGCGGATGATATTTTTAAGCGTTTCTACGCCGTCCTACACTATCGTCCAGCTCAACCGGAGATACAGACGTCCCGCTCCGCCGCGTATTCGCGACGGCTTCCTCCCATATCCGCCGTAATGCATCCCACATGCCTGCCCGAACTGTGGTCAGATAAAGAGTATTATCGCTCAACCCGTTTACAAGACGCCGCTGAGCTTCAGCCAGATTATGGTAGGGCATGCTCATGAAAAGATGGTGTGTTGCGTGATAGCGCAAACCAACCGGAGCCCACAGGCCAGTAAGGAAGTTGCCCGGCACATTGATGGAATCGAGATATTGCTCGGCAAATTCCATCGGGCGGTCGTCGGGATTACGATACGCGTGCGCGCTCAATGTACGCAAGGAGTTTATAAAAAAGATGAACATCGCGATGACGTACCAGAAGAGCAGAAAGTAGGGGGTCAGAATGCCCAGTGCAATACAGGTAACCACCACAGTGATGAATACAAAAGCGCCAAACTCCTGGATTCTCCAATGCCTGTCGTTGCGGATTGCATTCGGCGCGCGCTTATAGTTCATATCTATGGTGAGTGAGGAGGCGCGCTCCCACAGAATCCGGCGCAGCGGCGGAATGAAATACGACAACGGTGTGAGAAGCAGGAAACGAACGATGAAGAAAAGCGGCAGGATGAAGGACAGCAGCACATACCCCACCATGATCATTGGTTTCAGGGTTGCAAAAGGGATATATTCGCCATCTCCGGCAGTGCCATACACGTCTCTCCTGTGGTGATCGTTGTGCACGCCATCATAGGTAAAGGAAGGAATCAGCAGAGGTATGCCACACGTCACATTCCAGATAAAGCGAAACAGCCTGAAAGTGCCTTTTTTGAGATGGGCCAGTTCATGTACAAAGATAGCGGCACGATAAAAAGCAAACGTGGCAACGAGCATGGCCAGCAACTGCCAGAATGAAAAGAGCGGCATGGACAGGATGACCAGGAAGGTTGTCCAGCCAAGCGAGATATGGAAGAGAAAATCCAACCAGTAGATCCAAGGGTTGGGTGTCATGAGATCGCGGACAAGGTTGTGTGCCTCCCGCAACGGAAATTCCTGTCCTGGCTGTATCTGCATCATCACCGGATACTCACTGTTCTTTGTCTGGTACCGACTCGGTCTGACGCGCTATCCACTCTCTTTCCCTTTTCCTTTCCACATTCCGCCATTATTTCACGAACTCGGAATACGACGCGACTTCATTCAAACACCTCGGCATGAACCAGTCTCGCCGCCTTTTCATCCTTGCTGGAAACGACAGGGCTTGCACCTGCCTCGACGGGCCATTCGATGGCAATTTCGGGGTCGTTCCACAGAATACTGCGATCAAAATCAGAAAAATAGTACTCGGTGGTTTTATATAAGAAATCTGCAATGTCACTGAGAACATAGAACCCATGCGCAAATCCGGGCGGCAACCACAACTGGCGGTAATTGTCTTCAGTCAATTCGACCCCGACCCAATGCCCAAAAGTGGAGGATGATCTGCGAATGTCTACCGCTACGTCGAATACTGCCCCACGCACGACACGTACCAGCTTTCCCTGCGGCTGATGGATCTGATAGTGCAGGCCACGCAGCACGCCCTTGACAGAGCGACTATGATTATCCTGTACAAACCGCACGTCAAGTCCGGTCGCCTGCCGGAAATTTTCCTGATTGAAGCTCTCGAAGAAAAATCCGCGACTATCTCCGAACACTTTGGGCTCGATTATCAGGACCTCCGGGATAGAGGTGGCGACAATCTTCATGTAACCACCCGTTCCTCTAGCAAGCGTTTCAAGTACTGGCCGTAGCCATTCTTGGCCAGAGGTTGCGCCAGCTTCTCAAGCTGCTCGCTATTTATGAAGCCCTGGCGAAAGGCGATCTCTTCCGGGCAGGCCACTTTGAGCCCCTGACGGTGTTCGATGGTTTCAATGAAGTTGCTCGCTTCTATCAGGCTTTCGTGCGTGCCGGTATCCAGCCAGGCGTAGCCACGCCCCATGATTTCCACATTGAGCTGATCATGCTTGAGATAAGTGCGATTGACATCGGTGATTTCCAGCTCGCCGCGCGCGGAAGGCTTGAGTCCACCGGCAATATCCACCACCTGATTATCGTAGAAGTACAGGCCGGTTACCGCGTAGTTGCTCTTGGGTTGAGCGGGTTTTTCTTCCAGCGAAGAAACACGATGATTCGCATCAAAGGCGACGACCCCGTAGCGCTGCGGATCCTGTACATGATAGGCAAAGACTGTCGCACCTTTCTGTCTTTCCATGGCATGCTGTAATTGCAGATGCAAATCGTGACCATAGAAAATGTTATCACCCAACACAAGCGCGCTCGAATCCCTTCCAATGAAATCCCTGCCAATGATAAAAGCATGAGCGAGCCCATCCGGGCTGTTTTGCACCGCATATTGCAGGTTCAAACCCCAATCGCCCCCGTCACCCAGAAGCTGCTCGAAACGTGGCGTATCCTGAGGAGTGGAAATAATGAGAATGTCGCGAATACCCGCGAGCATCAATGTACTGAGCGGATAGTAGATCATGGGCTTGTCGTAAATAGGCAGCAGTTGCTTGGAGACCGCTTTTGTCACCGGATAGAGCCGTGTGCCGGAGCCTCCGGCAAGAATGATGCCTTTACGCTGAATCATAGTGGTTTCTCGAGAATTTCGGTGAGCATGCGCGCAACTCCTGTCTCCCACGACGGCAAGCTTAAATCGAATATACTTTGCAGTTTTCCGGTATCGAGGCGCGAGTTTTTTGGCCGCCGGGCGGCGGATGGAAATTCACTGCTTGTTACCGGAAAAACATTTTCCGGCGCGACCGTGAGCTTGACTCCCTCCTGCCGGGCAAAGTTCAATACAAAATTCGCATAACCGTACCAGGATGTTTCACCCGCGGCAGCCAGATGATAAAGCCCCGAGATATTCTGCCGCTGCCTGCTTATCCGTATGGCGTGAGCAGTGATGTCAGCCAGAAGCTCCGCACCGGTAGGAGCACCAACCTGGTCATCGATAACATTGAGACTATCGCGCTGCTGAGCCAAGCGCAGCATGGTTTTTGCGAAATTACTGCCACGCGCTGCAAAAACCCAACTCGTGCGAAAAATGAAATGATTGCAACCCGAGGTCAAAATCGCTTGCTCGGCTTCGAGCTTGGTTACGCCGTACACATTTAAAGGGTTGGGGGGGTCGGTTTCCACCCGAGGCGCACTTCCGCTCCCGTCAAATACATAATCGGTAGAATAATGCACCAGCCAGGCGCCCAGCTTGCCGGCTTCGCGGGCAAGTACAGCGGGAGCGAGGGCGTTGACAATGCGGACAAGCTCCGGCTCGCTTTCAGCCTTGTCCACCGCTGTATAGGCGGCGGCATTCACGATCACATCCGGCGCAACTGCCCGAACGGTATCCGCAATTCCATCGAGACGTGTGAAATCACCGCAGAATTCCCGGCTGCCAAAATCCAGAGCCACTATCTCGCCCAGGGGGGCAAGACTACGCTGCAGCTCCCATCCAACCTGGCCGTCTTTTCCGAACAGCAGAATTTTCATCAAGCACGCTCTTTGTAGTTCTTCTCCACCCAGTGTCGGTAAGCACCGGATTGAACATGGGTAACCCAGGCCGTGTTGTCGAGATACCATTGCACGGTTTTGCTGATTCCTGTTTCAAAAGTTTCAGCAGGTCTCCAACCCAGTTCACGCTCGATTTTGCTCGCATCGATCGCATAGCGCCGGTCATGGCCTGGACGATCCGTCACATGTTTGATCAGATTGCGGTAGGACTGGCCCGCCCGGGGGCGAAACGTGTCCAACAGGCTACAGATTGTTTCCACAATTTCGATGTTGGGTTTTTCATTCCAGCCGCCGATATTATAAATCTGTCCCGGAATGCCGTCCTCCAGCACGCGGCGAATGGCGCTGCAATGGTCTTTTACGTAGAGCCAGTCGCGGATTTGCTGGCCATCGCCGTAGACCGGCAATGACTTTCCCGCCAGTGCGTTGACGATCATGAGCGGGATGAGCTTTTCGGGAAATTGATATGGACCGTAATTGTTGGAGCAGTTTGTGGTGAGAACAGGCAATCCGTAAGTGTGGTGATAGGCACGCACCAGGTGATCACTCGCTGCCTTGCTTGCTGAGTAAGGGCTGTTAGGTTCGTAACGATGCGTCTCGGTAAAAGGCATTTCGTCTTTTGCCAGCGAGCCATAAACCTCATCGGTTGAGACGTGGAGGAAACGAAACTGCTGCTTTTCATTTCCCTTCAATTCGCTCCAGTAACCGCGGGCCGCTTCCAGAAGGCGGAAGGTACCTACGATGTTGGTCTGTATGAAGTCTTCCGGGCCATGTATGGAACGATCGACATGGCTCTCCGCGGCAAAATTAAGGATAGCGCGCGGCCGATAATCCTTTAGCAGATGAACCAGGAGGTCAGAATCACCAATATCGCCTTGTACAAAAACATGCCGCTTGTCACCCTCCAACGTTTTCAGGTTCTCCAGGTTGCCGGCATAAGTGAGCACGTCGAGATTGATGAGCGCCTCGTCAGATTGCTCCAACCAATCCAATACGAAATTCGCCCCGATAAATCCAGCGCCTCCTGTTACCAGAATCATTTGCTCTTCCTTGAACTCATGCTCTTCCTTGAACTCATTACGTTATTCTGTTTAATACACCCTTACCGCTTAAGAATCCTTATGATGGACAAAATGGAAAAAACGCAAAATACCTCGTTAAAACTCTTCGTTTTGCCGCAAATAACGCCACTTTCCCAAGGGAAGTTCGCCCAGCCTTACCTTGCCGATGCGAACGCGTTTCAGTCCGGTGACCTTCAAACCAACCAGTTCGCACATTCTACGAATCTGCCGCTTCCTGCCTTCCTTTAAAATGAACCTCAACTGGTCCTTATTCTGCTGGACCACCTCGGCACGTTTCAGTGCCTTTCCATCCAGGCTCAGGCCGTGACTCAACAGATTCAGGGTGCGCTGGGACAACGCTCCTTCCACACGTACAAGATACTCCTTTTCAATCTCGGATTCGGCACCGATCAATTTCCTCGCGATGCGGCCATCCTGGGTAAACACAAGCAATCCGCTTGAATCGATATCCAACCGGCCTGCCGGCGCCATGCCTCTCAAATTTGATGGGCTAAAACTCGGTGACGCATTGCTATCATGAAGCTGCGATTCTCTATTAATGAGGCTGATCGCGGGCTTGTATCCTCGCTCGGGTTGTCCTGAAACATACCCAATGGGCTTATGCAACAGTACGGTGATTTGATCGCACTGCTGCGCTTGTGCCATGCGCGCAAGCTTTATTTCCTGGGTAGGAAAAACCTTGATGCCTAATTGATTGATGCGCTCGCCATCCACAAATACCCAGCCGCGTTCGATATAGTCATCCGCTTCCCGGCGCGAACACAACCCCTTCTGGGACATAAGCTTGGATAACCGGATTTTTTCCATCGTTTCCTGTTGTTCAGGAAAAAGGTGTCATGAAGCATAACGACACATCGTTCAAGAACTGCACATTATAGTTTGAACGTCCGCACCGTTTCAGCTAAAATGCGCCTTGCAGGCGCGTAGCTCAGCTGGTTAGAGCACCACCTTGACATGGTGGGGGTCGTTGGTTCGAGTCCAATCGCGCCTACCAATATTTACTTACATCCTTATCCTGCTTTTCCTGTTGCCTCCCAATAAACGGCATAGCACTCGGTCTTTCCCCTGCTTTTTGCTGCATGTCTCCCTGCCATACTTTCCCTCTGTCGCGTCCGATCATTTAAACCATCGAAGCGAGTTTTGATTTCAAGGTATGCGTACAATTTCAAGGTGTGGGTACATTACAATTGGAGACACCAAGAAGGTGTTGAAAGCATTTTCTTGAGTGAAAAAATCACTTTCTTCTTAAGAAAAGGGGAACAGACAGAGAACAACATCAGAAATCAGCTGGAAAGGAAAGAATATTTCCAGGTACCGAGATAATGGCATTTGTCCCATCGACTATGATCTCGACAGGATGATCGTTGAAAAGAAAGGATCGGCATGGACAATCTGTCAAATGCAAAATCCGTCACA
This sequence comes from Nitrosospira sp. TNL300, assembly GCF_055385915.1. NCBI lineage: Bacteria > Pseudomonadati > Pseudomonadota > Betaproteobacteria > Nitrosomonadales > Nitrosomonadaceae > Nitrosospira > Nitrosospira sp. TNL300. The sequence continues at coordinate 2,942,345 of NZ_AP041005.1, forward strand.
CTCCCGTCCTGTGCCGACAATGGTTGATCTCCACCGGGCGTGCATGGAGAGTGCATCAATAAAACGGCCCCCAAAGGGGCCGTATCTTTCTCCACGCAGAAGAGGTTTGCGTTTCGTCAATCAGGAATTTTTACGTTGGCTCCGCCGCCGCACGACAGCCCCCATCAGGCCCAGACCCGCCAGAAGCATCGCGTAGGTTTCAGGTTCCGGTATAGCTGCTGCAATGGCGCCCGCATATATGCCACCTTCCGTTCCACCCGTTACCCCTGTTATATTGAGGTAATTCACCCCGGATAGAGGCATATTCCAGGTCAAACTAAGGTGGTCTTCGCTGTTACCTGGTGAAGGAAGCACGGTCGATTGCAGCACTGTATCGTCACCGCCACCAACGACTCCATTAGCACCCGCCGATACGAGAGACATTGTGGCAAGTGCCGTATCGAAACTGAATCCGGAAATACTCAATGGGATATTAACCACGCCCGCAGTGGCTCCGGTGTTGGGTTGGGCAACAGTAAAGGTGAAGATGTCGCTAAAACCTGTGGTAGTCGGTGCCACGACACTGCTGAAAGTTGTGGGCGCAGAGGTGGATATTGTACCCAGATCTTGCTGGTCCGCGTAGGCACCAGCGCTCGCACCAGCCAGAACCGAGAGGGCAACGGCCTGTTTCAATGAAAATTTAGTCATCTTGTACCTCCTAATCGTCATGTACATGGAAGGTTAAGTCAACCATCTTGCATAATTCTTCACGTATAGAAGAGAAGAGAAGAGCGGTTAACAATTTTTTTGTTGGTAGTACCTATTGCACCGAGGTGCGAAATAAATCCGCGGTCCTCGATAATGGAAGATTACACTCCATGGGAAAATGATCAATAGACCGATAGGACTAGCCAGGAAAATTGATTGAGTCTTCAGCTTTCCTTTCTTCCATAAACATCCTCGAATCGCACGATGTCATCTTCTCCCAGATATGAACCGGACTGAACCTCTATCATCTCCAGTGGAACGCAGCCAGGGTTCTGCAAACGATGACGAGTGCCCAGCGGTATGAAAGTAGATTCATTTTCCGACACAAGATAAGTCGTATCGCCACGGGTTACCTGTGCAGTTCCATGTACGACGATCCAATGCTCGGCGCGATGATGGTGCATCTGAAGCGACAACGAAGCGCCCGGCTTGACAACGATCCGCTTTACCTGGAAACGCTCACCCGAATCGACTCCGTCATACCAGCCCCAGGGACGAAATACCTTTCGGTGCAGCTCGCTCTCCGGTCGGCCCCCGCGCTTGAGCTCGTCCACGATTTTCTTTACATGCTGCGTTTTACTCATATGAGCCACGAGGATGGCATCAGGGGTTTCAATCACCACCATGTCCTCAATCCCCACGCAGGCCACGAGCCGATGCTCGGACAAGGCCAATACATTACGGCAATCATTCAACAGCACATCGCCTTGAGAAACGTTGCCTTGATGATCCTTGGGCAAAACCTGCCACAAGGAGTCCCACGACCCCACATCGGACCATCCAGCGGAGAGCGGAATGAATATGCCGACCGGCAACGAGTCATCGTGAGCGAGGCGCTCCATTACGGCATAATCAATCGAATCGCTCGGACAGTGCAGAAATTCTTCTTTATTGGCACGTAAAAAATCACCATCGACTACGCCTTTCTCCCAGGCTGCACGACAAGCGGTTGAAATATCGGGGCGACAGGCGTCAATGGCAGCAAGCCATACCGAGGCCTTCATCATGAATAACCCGCTGTTCCAGAAATAAGAGCCGGCTTCGAGATATGTTTGCGCGGTGGCACGATCGGGTTTTTCAACGAAACGCGCTATCCGGCTTGCCCCACCCGTTTCCAGGGATTCGCCGGCTTCAATGTAGCCATAGCCTGTTTCCGGCGAATCCGGCGTGATTCCAAATGTTACCACTGCACCGTCCGCAGCCAGCGTCATGCCTGCACGAACGGCCATTTGAAAACGGGGCACATCAACGATCACATGATCTGCCGGCATCACCAGCAGAACCGGATCGCTTCCATCCCGCATGGCGGCGAGTGCGGCCAGTGTAAGTGCGGGAGCAGTATTACGTCCCGCCGGTTCGAGCAGAATATTCCCTTTTATTCCCATGAGCCGCAGTTGCTCGGCGATAACAAAGCGGTACTCCTCGTTGCAAACGACGAGTGGCGCTCCAAGCGCCACATCGGCGAGTCCTTCCATGCGGCGGAGAGTAGCTTGCAGCAGCGAATCTTCACCGATAAAAGACAGGAGCTGTTTCGGATATTTCTGGCGTGAAAGGGGCCACAGGCGGGTTCCGGACCCGCCGGAGAGGACAATGGGAACTAATGGTTGCATAAAGTTTTTACGAAAACGGATCGCCGCTACTCGAGCGGGTTTACCAGGTACCCTGGCTCAGCAAGGAATTGATAGCGACAAAGAAATCAAACCACCTAGCGTGATTTCTCGCCTCCATATCCCTCTGGATTCTGGCTCTGCCAGCGCCACGTGTCAACGCACATTTCTTCCAGCCCCTGCTTTGCCCGCCAGCCGAGCAGATCGAATGCGAGCGCGGGATCGGCATAGCATGAGGCGATATCACCTGGCCGGCGGGAAGCAATTCTGTGTGGTACCTTGTGACCACTCGCCTTTTCAAAAGCCCTTACCATTTCCAGCACACTATAGCCCGTCCCGGTTCCGAGGTTTACCGTCAGGCATCCTCCTTGTCTGTTAACGGCTTCTGCATTGCGCACTCCAGGATTCTCCAGAGCTTCGAGGGCTTTGAGATGGCCCAATGCCAAATCCACGACATGAATATAGTCGCGCACACCCGTTCCATCCGGCGTAGGATAATCATTGCCCCACACATTCAGATACTCGCGACGGCCGATAGCAACCTGGGCCACAAAAGGCATGAGATTATCAGGAGTTCCTCTAGGATCTTCACCGATCAAACCGCTGGAATGCGCCCCAACAGGATTGAAATACCTGAGGATGGCGCAGCGCCAGGAAGAATCGCTCCGGTATACGTCGCGCAGAATTTCTTCGATCACCAGCTTGCTTCGACCGTACGGGTTGGTGGCAGAGAGAGGATGATCTTCCGTTAACGGCAGCCATCCGGGCTCACCATAAACAGTAGCAGAAGAACTGAATACCAGAGTTTTCACTCCGCACTCTGACATCGCCTCCAACAAACGAAGGGTACCGACAACGTTATTATCGTAGTAAGCCAGCGGTTGCTGCACTGACTCTCCCACGGCTTTAAGGCCGGCGAAGTGAATGACAGCGATTGCTTGACTCTCTTGGAGGGCATTGGTCACGGAGGAGCGGTCACGGCAGTCGCCTTGCACGATGCGGAGTTTTTTTCCGGTGATATGCTCAACCCGTCTTAATGCCTCGGGATGACTGTTACAAAAATTGTCGAATACGGTGACATCAAGACCTGCATTCAGCAGTTCCACACAGGTATGTGAACCTATATAGCCTGCCCCACCGGTGACAAGGATCATAAATTGTTTTTCTCCCACACCCAGGATCCTCTAATCATAGTGCACTCTGCGTCAAAGAGTGAACCATGACAGGGAATGCAAAAGACTTGTTCCCCATGACAGTCGACCTCATGCTCTGCTTCCGGTCCGCGGATTTTTGGAAAACAACACTCTATTTCGCCAAAACCATCAGCGAAAACCCTCCAAGAATCCTTACTGTCAGATCCTGATTGATCAAAAATAATATTTTCCTGGGAACCTTCAGTAACCTGGCTTTCCATCCCCAAATCGCCAGGTTTGGAAGCTCGGAATTGTTTGTATAGAAATAATCTATTACTTCATACCCGGTATCCTTTAAAGTTGCCAGGGCGGTTTCCTTTGTGAAGTGGTGGATGTGACCCACTGATAACCGCTGTTTTATAAGTGGGGTGCTACGTAGAACCCATTGTACCGACAACTCGAGGGGAATATGGAATACCTTGTACGCTCCTTTTTTCGCAGATCGCGCAGAAACCCGAAATAATCTTCGACATGCTCGAATACATCGATAGCCATTACCACGTCGAACTCGGCACTGTCGCCAAATAAACTTTTGTGATATCAGCTTTCCACGGCGAATCCTCCTCATGCCAGGTTGGATGTTTGCTTAAATAAGTTCCATCCTCGTAAATGCTATTTTCCCCCATACTCACCTCCATGAAAATAGCGCCTTGATTTATTATATTTCTATACTCATAGTTCCATTTCCTTCACTAGCACGTCAACTATCCGTTCAGCCGCTTTTCCATCCCATAGATGGGGGCGTCGGCCGCGCTTGCCTTCTCCGTACAATATCTTTCGTACCTCGCCAACGATGCGCACCGGATCGGTACCTGCCAATACGTTGGATCCTTCTTCAACAGTGATAGGACGTTCGGTATTGTCGCGAAGGGTAACGCAAGGCACACCGAGAGCAGTGGTTTCTTCCTGTAACCCTCCGCTGTCAGTCAGCACCACCACGGCGTCTTTCCATAGATTAAGAAAAGGCATGTATGCCTGCGGTCCTAGCAGCGTGATGTTCGGCCCCAGCTCAATGCCAAACTTTTCAAGATTACCCCGGGTACGAGGATGAACCGGGAAAATCAAGGGCAATTCCATGGCAATCTCCCGCAGCGCACTGCACAGGCGGGTTATCATCTCGACGTTATCCACGTTGCTCGGCCGGTGCAGAGTCACGACTCCATAACGACCTCCATTGGCGGCAAGCCTCGTCTTGAACGGGCTTGTTTCAAGACTGGAAATATCGTGGCCCTCCAGCTTTTGGAGCTGGTACAACAAATTATCGATCATCACGTGGCCGACGTAATGAATGGCGGAATCCCGCTTTCCTTCCCGCTTCAAGTGATCGATTCCACTGGGCTCAGTCACGAAAAACCAGTCGGAAATGCTATCGGTAACGATACGGTTGACTTCCTCCGGCATCGTGATATCGCCGCTCCTTAAGCCGGCCTCTACGTGAGCCACGGGTATATGTAACTTCTTGGCTACAATGGAACAGGCCAATGTCGAGTTCACATCGCCTACCACCAGCACAGCCTCCGGGGGATCGGCCTCACAAAACTCTTCAAATGCCATCATGATCCTTGCGGTCTGTTGCGCGTGAGTTCCGCCACCCGCCGCCATGAAAACGTCCGGCTGGGGGATGCCAAGTTCTTCAAAAAAAACGTCATTCATTTCCCTGTCGTAATGCTGACCGGTATGGATGATTTTAAATTGCAAGCACTGGCGAGTCTGCAAAGCGCGCACCACCGGCGCGATTTTCATGAAATTGGGACGGGCTCCGGCAACAAGATAAATTTTTTTCATGCTGGCATAGGGTTCTCTGTTAGCAAGATCGTCCGACGCTTATACGTGAAGAAACCGACGTTTGCCACACCGACCAGCATCATCAAATAAATGTTTGGCTCAGGCACGAGGGACACTGACATAGACTGAAACATTTCCTTTCCATCCCCAGTGACGACATTATGAAGGGTTTCATTATGGCTGTGGACCAGGCTCTCCCCTGCCTGGACCATCCGCTGAGCAAGAATATTCCCTATCGTGTCGCTTAAGTCCTGTTCCACGCCCCAGCGCAGAAGTGGATCCAGAGAAATGCTTGACTCAGGCACGAGGGACATTGACTGAAACATTACTTTTTCGTCGTCCCTGATGATGACTCCAGAGAAATATGTGGAAACAGGTTCCGGACTGGGCGACCAATCATATAGCCCGCTCTTGAACCATACGCCCCCTTCGTCATTGAAAGTGTTGATGTGATTTTTCTCTTGAAAAAGCAGCGTCCCATCTTTCCAGAATTCGAGAAAACCTGTATCGTTCCCGGCCCACTTTACGTGCAAGTCTAAAAACGTCCAACGTCCGGTATGAAGATCCCATGAGGCCAATTCCCGACGTTCATAATCAACCCCGGTGATTGGGCGAGTACCTGCTGGCGAGGTAATCTTGTCGTAATCGAATACATTTATGAGCTTTATCCTCCCATCCTGAACCAGCACTGCAAGAGTGGGATTCCGACTATTACTCTCCCTAATATCGGCGGTATTATGAATCTGTGCTATGATGACATCATTTTTCGCTGTGGTAAACGCTTCTGGAAGATAGTAACCCCAGGAATACCACCGTTCAGAGCCAATGGGATCATGGAAGGTGCTTAATTCTGAGCGGTAACCCCCATATGTAGGCAGATCGCCAGGAACATGAGTTGCCCGCACCACCAACTGACCGGAACCCGCTGGATCATGAACCTGCTCCAGCCGAGATGGAATACCGTTCGGAGCCAAAGCACCACCGAAACGCATTCCATTGGCTTCGAGCGCTCGATAACTGGAAAAATCCCCTTTACTTAATCTTCCATCGAAAACTATATCAGCATAGGCGAAACTAAAAGGAAACGTTAAAGCAAAACATAAAACAAGCGCTGTAACCCTGATCATCCCTGCTCCAAAAAAAGTGCTAATTAGGACGCCAGAATTCCTCTACCAACGATTTTGTATTCCGGATATTTGTCTTGCTCGAAGCACCGAAAACGATGGCCTGTATGTTTGGCTGCTTGCAGACCCACTCGATTGCCTCCCTGGCTGGAACCGCGCCAGACGCGAACACCGACATCGCAATGGCCCGAAACTTCTTCTCATCCAGCGCCCGCTCATAAGCCTCGAAACCGCCGCACATGCGGAACCCGATCTTGTTGATGTTGGAACACACAATCGGGTTCTCGATACCCACCTCCTCGAGCGCATCCAGCAACTTCGGCATGTTCATCGTAATGAAGCCGGGTTCGGCGTTATAGCGAGACTTGATATGATCGGCAAAAATACGAAAAGCTGCTTTGAAGTCGAGACCCAACAACAGGTCGACTACAACGTTTTGAAGAAAGACTACAGGAGTATTCAAACCTGCAAACATCTTCATTTCTGCATCCACCAGTAAAGTGGTAATGCCTTCGATATCCTTTCTTGCAAGGGACATTCCCCCACGCAGCGCCGCATTCACGATGCCTTCTTCCGGAAGGAACCGCTTCAGCGCACCTACCATCCCATCCTCGGTGACCGCATTTGCATATTTGTGGGCGTAGGGCATGCATGGCAAAAACTGGAAGTCCTTGTAACGCTCTGGATTCGATCGCATGTGATCACAGACCATCGCGATGCGATCATGGGTTGTACACATGAAAGACGTGACGCCTTCATCATAGGCGTTATCCAGTACGTCGATGACTGCCGTCAGATCCTGAAAGCGCATCATCTGCGTACGCGCCTTCTCTTCCGACATATGATTGACCCCAAAAAACTGGTTGTCGCCAAACAACAGACGTTCCATTCTTATCTTTTCCTTTAAAGGAGAGGCCGCTTCAACTCACTGCCTTGCGACCGCCAAATAGCAGGCCGAATTTTTTTCCCGGCGCCTGCCGAGGGGCAATGCCAGATGTAACGGGCGGGCGCTTTTCCGCATCGGCAACCATCATTGCCATCACCCGATCCGTCATCACAGCCTCTTCGAAGGAATTGACATTATCGTCCGCGCGCGCCTCGATACAGCGCACAAAGTAATCCAGCTGTGCCGAGTATTCTTCGCCACGCAGGTAGAACCACACCGCTTCAGTCAGATCTGTCGTATAGCGCACATTCCATCCTCGCTGATATCCTGCGGGAACAGCCACATCATCGCGGATATATACCTGGCATTCCTGGCGATCAGCGTATATACGCCCCTGGGTACCCCAGAGAGTCACCTTCGTAGTCATCTTGCGGTAGGATTCATCGCTCCAGTTCACCGAGATTTGCGCACTCTTTCCACCGTCATAATACAACGTACTGAACACCTCATCTTCCGTGTCTCGGGAGAAAATTTTATTCAATACCGACCCCCCCACACTTTGAGGCGCACCGAGGAACCAGTTTACCAGGTTGATCGGATGAGCAGCATAGTCGTACAGGCATCCGCCGCCCTCGGTACGCTGGGTGCGCCAGGTGGAACTCTTGGGCTTGAGCACTACTGGACCGTACGCCTCGGCCAGCACATGTGTGACAGCACCGATTGCCTCTGCATCGAGCAAACGCTTCACTTCCTGAAAAGCCCCTACAAAACGGTTGTGATAACCGACCTGATTGACCAGGGCCTTCTCGGTAGCGATGCGGGCGAGCTTCTCACCCTCTGCTATATCGAGGCAAAAGGGCTTCTCACAAAAAACATGGAGATTTTCATTGAGTGCAGCCTCCACCATCCGTCCGTGCGAACGGGAAGGCGTAGCAATGATTATCGCATCCAGCTCGATATCGCGTAACATGACATCGAAATCCGTGTAAGTGCGAACGCCAGTGTACTTACTGAGAACGTCCAGAACATACCCGGTCGAGTCGCATATCGCTTCGACTTTCACACCCGGATGGGCATTGATCATGGCGTAATGCGACAAACCCATTTTGCCCAAACCTAACACTCCAAGGCGCACCATAGTAATTACTCCCAAGCAAAAATTATCTGTTCAGAACTTCGTTTTTGATCATGTCGTAAGCTGCTCTCCCCTTTTCAAGCAGTTCACGATTCGGTGGACGGCTCTCGGTCAACTCCAGGTAGCGTAGTGCGTCCTCTGAGATCAACTCGGGTTTGTGCGCAAACGCTCCCACCTTCAGCAAATAGCGATCCACATCCAGCAACTCATCCTGATAGACAGAAATGGTTGGGATGCCAAGTACTGCCATTTCGCGAGTCATCGTGCCGCCCGCTCCTATGAAAAGGTCGCAGTCGGGAGCAATATCCGCGATATCAAGTGCCGTGGTCACAACACGTACGTGGGAGAACTCGGACTTCTGGTAGTGAACGCTCTGCTCCTTGCCTCTCGGCAGCAACACGACATCCACATGGTCCTGCATTCCAAGCAGAAGATCATCGAGAAAATTTCGCTTTCCCTTGTAATATTGCGCCGTCCATGGTTCGGGACGGATATAGACGACTTTGCGCGATTTGGCCTTTCTTTGCCAGCCTCCCTCCTTTGACAGACGCGCATCCAGTTCCCATAAATAGATGCCCTCTTTTACACCAGGGTAATGGATCACCTTACGAGGATTGGCTCCCTGTTTCTTCAATTTCCCTAAGCTTAGGAACTCGGGCACCATGATCTTGCTCGCGCAGATGAAGGCCGGGATATTTCCCAGCGCATGCTCATTATCATTCATATAAATAGAAGGCACGCCCAGCAAACGGGAAACACTGGGAGAATGGAAGGAACTCTGGGAGATAGCAACGTCTATTTGCTGTTTAGCTAGAAATTGCCGCAATTGCATCACACGAACTGGAAAGCCTAGCAGTTTGGCGCTCAATCTGCTGCCGTAATGAAGTCCCACCACTTCATGCTTGAATCCGTGAAGATCCAGCAAATCAATTGTGTTTGCTAGCGGCCGCGAAGTGATGATTACTTCATGATCCTTCTCCAGATCGCGGATCATTGCCGCGAACATGTTCACATGGGGTGAATTCGTGAGTTCTAACCAGATTCGCATATTACTTACTCTAATTTCCTCAAGTCTATTCCCGAACACCTCGCCTTTCCGAATTACCTTTACCTGGCCGTTCGTTTTCGGGAGGATATTGGTATTTATCCTGCAATACGTTTCTTCATGGCTCCCCGGGGAGACGCAGTTTCCTTTCAATCCTTTTGGAATAGTTAGTCGTCCCTGAAAAACCTGTTTTTAGCGGACAAGCATCAGGAACTGATGGGTGTGTTCACTTTGTTTATGTTCCAGGCATTGCAGAATGTAGGCGTACAAAAGCGGCCACTCGGCGCAGAATCTTACGCAGATTGTGCCCAGCACCGCACAAGAGAGCATTCATGGCATCACCTGCTGTACCTTTGAGGAAGTTTCTTGCCAGGCGCCCATCGGCTTTCATATGCCCAATTACGGGCTCCACGGCATTACGGCGCTTTAGCTTCTTCCTGATGGGTACCGTGACACCTCGTTTGGCGCCGGCAACCCATACCTTTATCCGATCTGAAGCAATGCCATGACCGCGATAACCCCGATCCACGTACACTTGCCTGGGCACCCGTCCAGTCAGCCGCCGTGCCTGCGCCAAAGATGCTTTAAGCGTGTGTCCGTCATAGGGATTGCCGGGTAAGGCTTGCATGCCGATGACGAAGCTCTCCTTGCTGGTGGTGACCACTCCTACCTTGACGCCGAATTCATAAGGCTTGTGGGCTTTGCCTTTGGCAATGCATTCGACTTCGGGTGCATGCACGCTGTACACCTTGCCTTTGTCGTGGCGTTGTTGTGCCTGGATACGCTGGCTAACCTCCAGCAATCGCTTGAGCTTGGACTGTTCCTGTTCCCCTGGTATTTGCCCAGCCGCCACTTTGCGTTCGATGTCACGGATCACTCGCCCAAGATAGGTCTTGAGCCGCTTCTGTTCACGTTTGGCGCGCTGCATCTGCCGGGCATGAGCATAGCGCCCATGTTTGGCTAGCGCTACTTTGGATAAGCGCTCATAGCTCTGACGAAGCCCAATGCCCATACCTTTGGCCATTCTCACCAACGCGCCTCTGGCTTTGTGGTAGAGCCTGGCATCGGTCGGAAATGCAATGGCTTTGTCTTGCACTGTGGTGTCCACATTTACCACGGCCAGCGAGGCTCTGGATACGGTCCTGGTTTCAAGTCCGGCCTTAACCGTAAGAGCAAGCATGAATTCACAACCCTGCTTGCCGATCCGCTGCCGAAACCGCGTCATCTGGCTCGGATCAATCGGCAAGGTGTGACGGAAGTATTCTTCCCCGCAGAAGTATTGCCAATAAGGATTTTCTACCCAGCGTGCCACTACGCTTTCATCCGATTCGTTAAAGGCGTGTTTGAGGTAGTGCAATCCCACCATGAGCCGGATCGCAATACCAGGACGCCCTTCCTCGGCATACAGCCTGCCAAAGCGCGCTTCTGCTGCATTCCAGTCAATCTTCTCCGCCAGCCGATACAACGCATGCCGTTGATCGAGTATGTGTTGCAAACGCAGGCGAAACATGTCATCACACGCAGGCCTCTCTTGCTTCTTCGGCTTCATGAATTCACCAGAAATCCAGGGAAAATATTCCCAATTCTGGCAATTCCATCAGCCGTTGTATACCCCTCAATGCTAATATCTATAAGGATTAGGCCGTATTTCAGGAGCGACTAGTTATGCCTGCTGTTTTTGTTATGCGTAAACGAGTAGCCCGAAATATTACGAGTGACGCGCAAGGAATCAGTAGGACGACCGACTAGATGCTTTTTGCAAATAGCAATCCATTTTGTGCTAGAGATTAGGCTTGCGAATAACTTATGTCATGAACTTATGTGTAACGTAACTCAACTCCGAGGAACACTCCTAAGGCTCTCATAGACTTGAGAGAACTGCGCCAGCACTACAGGAGCGCTGAATCTTGCCTCGACTGTCCTTACTGCATTTTCCGCCAGCATCTTACTAAGACTGGAATCTTCCATTATCTCCCGTAAAGCTTGCGCCAGAGCGTGAGCATCCCCGGGTGGAACAAGTAAGCCGTTTTCTCGATCCTTGACCACCTCCGGTATACCTCCGACGGGAGTTACAACGATCGCCTTTCCGGCCGCCATTGCTTCCAGCATAGCCATCGGCAGGCCCTCCTCATAAGAGGGAAGCGTGAAAATCGATGCACGAGCAAATTCTTTTGCTCTCTGATCCGGGTTTATCCAGCCACGAAACTCTACGTTAGAGCCAATCCCCAGTTCATCCGCCATCTTTCGCGCCCAGTCAAGATGTCCATTCCCGCAAATAGCTAATCTGATATCCGGCAATGAATCCTTGAGTAGAGATAAGGCTTTTAATAATTCGAATATTCCTTTGCCCTTTCCTACATGCCCCAGGAACAGAATTCTTCCGGACTCTTCCATTCTTTCGAATGACTGCGTCCTGAGTGCGACAGAATTGGGGATGACTAGTATGTTAGCCGCTGGAGCATAGGCTGAGAGAAAAGCTGCCCAGCTTTCGGATAATGCTATAACTATGGAACTCCTCTCGAGAGTCCGCCGAATCCACCATTTCAGTAGAGGCCCTGATTCCTTTGAAGCAAAATGAGAGAACTGACCTCCATGCAGATGAAAAACTGTCTGGCAACGGAAAAATCTTGCGATAGCAAGAAAAATGGATTTTCTAATAAAGCTTGCACGGGAGGCCGAGTGAGCATGAATAATGGCTGGGCTGGCGAAAGTGCAATGCCATAGGACTTGCCAGGTAGCAAGAAGCATAGTTGTCAGCTTTTCAAAAGATGTTCCCTCTCTGTGTGAAGTAATATACTTGACATTTTGTTGGTCGAGAAAACCCTCCTCTTGAAATAAGCTGACGACCGAAGCTATGCCTCCCCTGCCTGCGGGGTCCGTTCCCAGCATAAGAGAAACGGTCTCTCGACTCATCAATGATTTAATTCGGATACTACAAATCTCCGAATCCCGACCAAAGTTAGCGGAATATCGTTTGGTTCTTCCCAGTGAAAGCTGGAAGAAGCTTTCCCCACACCTCGATTGGTCGTTCAATATAAATCCTGACTTCATCTAGCAATCTGCTTCAGATTAAACTGTTTCGTCTGCATGCACTCCTCTCCCAAGGTAAGTTTCACCGGAAACCGACATTGCCACCGGCTACATTTTTGTGTCAGTGAGATCCCCCAAGCATTAGCGCGGAATATCGATTCTTGTTTTTCCAATAACTATCTGGCGTCGAGACGTAAAATCGTTTGCATTAAGCGGGACATCGCCGCATCCCACCCGCACTACCGCCACGAATTCCATCTCAGTTTGCCGTTGCTTGTTCCGGAACTTCCCATGCCACTGATCTTTAATTTCAGGCATTTCTTGAGTTTTGCTTTCGACTCCCCCTGCAGGCGGAGGCTCAAACTTGTTGCTCTGTAGAAACTCGATTTCGCCTGGCTGCAGCATATCAATGCAGGCACGAGAGGTTTTACTCGTCGTCTCGATCGATGCGGGGGCTTTGACCTCGAACGTATTGGCGGAATGAATGTTCCATTCAAATTGCCGTGCAACCGCAGAGTTCAGGGAATCATGAATAACGAGTACATTTTCGTCCCGTAAATACCACAAGCGCCTCCTGGCCTTCTGCAATTCACCCTCGTATGCCGCTAATGCATCCCCTTCTGCGAAGTCGACTTTCCCATTACTGTGGAAGTCTACCAGTCTCCCCGCTGCTGTCATCTGGTCAGGACCAGTTTTCTCTGCCTCACCTCTTCCTCCATCGAACGTAATGGCATTATGCGCTTTAGTTTGCCAATACCATCCTTTCCAGTGGGGGGAACCATACCAGTCATAATACCCACTGTCGATCAGCAGTGGCTCACCTTCTGAAATGACGACAAACGAATTGTTATCGGCATGACTATGGCTGAACGCCGCGTAAGGACTTGATTTAAAGTAAATGGATGTACGCTTGGGATCAGCCCAATGATTGTGCATGGCTACCCAGCCGATAGTCTTGAACATACATGAGTTTTCTTTTGGAGCCACGCCAGATGTATTTACCCTTGTACGTGATACCGGGTTGGTCAGTTCGGTCAATGGGGGGGGAGAACCACCCAGATTCGCTGAGTACCAAAGAGCGAAGTCATTATCGTAACGATTTGCGTATGCTTTAATTACTTCCTCCCACGGCTTTCTCTCAGCTCCGTCACCAAAGGTGAACGTTGGACTTCCCGGTGGATTAAAGCATGCCAGGAATTTAAGTAAACCTCGGGGCCATGGCTTTTCGTACATATTGACGCCCGTCGTGGCGGCTATTACGTCCCAGAGATCAAGGTAAATATCAAGAGAATATTGGGCATATGCGGTGCCGTCTGCGAACCCGCCTTCCTCGCCCCCCCAGGGGCTTTGGTAATGTATATAAAAACGAAATGAATCCCGGAACCACTGCTCAGCTTCAGGTATGCTACCAATCATAAGTGCCGAGATAGTGGCGAGATAACCGAGACTTGTTGCCCCGTGAGAATCGAAGGGCGCTTCCGCCAAGCGCCATCCCGAAGACTTGAGATCGGAATGGATCTGTCCGACTCGGTCCTTGATGATGGCAAGCCACCTCGAGTTCTCGGCGTTAGATAGATTGTCTGACAAGCAATCGTAGGCAATAGCCAGTCCCCAAGCAATGTTGCGATTGCCCTGATCCTGATTTACCTGAGAGGTGGATCCGCGGGGATCGAGTGCAGCAAGCGCGTTGCCTCGGCGCTTCGCCTCCTCGAGATACTGGCGCTGTCCAGTGAGTTGCCAAAGCACAGCGGCAAGTCGCAATTGATATGACTCGGTAGAAGTGCGGGATCGAATGGCTGCGACTGAGGCGACCCAGGCCTTCTCATCCTTGGAACGCGGCGCCAACGCCAGAGAATTAGCGTCTACAGGTGCCTTGTTGGCGCTACTCTTCACCCGATATTCTAGTTGTTGGATAGTGGAAGCCTGCTTAGCTCTCCTTTTAGACTGACCAACCTCTGTCCGAGCATCGGTACCTTTTTCGGTGATGGAAAGTGAACGTGGCCGAGTGCGCGCTCTAATGTATTTTAATAGTATTTCCTCAGAAGGAACTTCGAACACGATTGCATCAGACGAAATAGAGAAACTACGCGCATCGCTCCATTGCCCACGAGAACCGGTCGGTCGGACTTTCCAGGTATACTCACCTGGCTCTAATTTGGATGATGGCAAGAACCAGTTTTGGGTTGTTTGCCATGTATATGCCTTGTTATGGGGTCCGCGGAGGAGCAATTCGTAGCCTTGCGCTTGCTGTGCGCGGCTCCAGCTGAATCCTGGCGGATTCTGGATGGAAACAGCGCCTTGGGCAGGCTTTGGTTGCACCAGCTTGAGGTCCTTTGGTTGTGCCCAGTCAGCAGGAGCTGTTTGCCTGTTTGAAGGCGAGAGGCGTATGGTGTTCAATCCCTGCTCCGCCTCCGGCGTGGTGCAACCTGCTGCCACAATGACCAGAACCAACAGCAACGGACACCGTATCGCCAGCTCATAACGCTTCTGGATTTTTCCATAATCAAAGTACGATCGTTTTATCATTTCCGTCAGCCCCATAGAATGATTGGTATCAAGTACTTGCCTGGAGTAAACCTTTGAAAGCTACCGCTGCCATCAAGTCTCACTACTTTATCGCCAACATGGCCCCAACCTAAGGAACCGCTGAAACCAACCGCTCCCAAAACTGGTTGTCAGTAAGAAGAGTTTCAATTGCATCTGACGACGGTGGAGTCTGACGGAGGGACCGACAATCCGTGTTCCCCACTTCTCGCTAGCACAGCTGAAGGATTACGTCATTTATTTCAAATCGCGCGCGAAACTATTCTGTTGCAACCACCATTCAAGCCCGCTTGGCAATATGTACCTGGGTGACTGCTACTTCTTGCTCAGTTCCTTTTAAAACGAGGCTGGGGATTTCCGTGTTAGGCGAATGAAGATTGCGTATCGCAAATCCCCTGACAATTCCCAGTGCTGCGATATGCCACAGCAGCATAGATATTGCCGCGTCCCGGAAACTACGCTTCTTGAAAACCAGGGATGCGTATATCAGAAGACCAAATCCTGCTAATCCGGCGAAAATACGCCAATCATCCGCAAGGATCAGGCTGACGAGCCAGATGATCCAGTAGGCAAGCGTAGCCAATGGATGGATAAACATTCTGATTGCATCAAACCTGTAAGGTTGGGCAAGTGCAAGCTTAAGGAACAAGCCCCCGGAAGCTACACGGCCATTTCGCCACACCCGTTCAACCAAGGAACGGGTCGTACCGGCATGACCGGTATGAAGAACCGCCATAACAGGTATACGCACCAGTCGCCAACCCTGGCTGTGGAGCCGAAAACCCAGTTCGGCTTCTTCATAGGCTTGGAGATTGCGATTTCCGGCATACCCTCCCGCGTTTTCGATAGCACTACGACGATATAACCCGCCACCCGGCAAGCACGCCAATTCCCCTTGAGTTGTGGGCCGATGGATATTGCGCTGGCGTTCGAACCAATTCCTTATCGTCCTATCTCGCAATAATCCAGATACTCCCGCTAGCCCAGGATCACTCTCTATCAGTTGGAGAGCCTGCGGGAGAAAGCCCGGCTGCAGTTCCATATCTCCATCCAGGATATACACGTAGCGTCCGCTTGAATGCTGAAACCCAAGCTGAACACCGGTCCCGCAACCACGATCTTCGGCAGCACGCAGTTGCACCACTTTAACGTCATAATTCTTCGCTATTTCAACCGTATCATCAGTGGATAGTGAATCCGCCACGATGATCTCGACTCCTCCCTCTATTTCCCGGACGGAATCAAGAACTGACTTAATGCACTTGGCGATCTTGCCCCCTTCGTTATAGGTCTTTATTAGGACTGACAATCTCATACTGCACCTCATTAAGATTGAGACTCGCATTACCACTCATCGTTATTTCTTGACTCATAGTCAATAGAGGAAGGATTTTCAATAAAAGAAACAAAATTTGGATGAATTTACTTATCTGATTCTTGCAGTCTTGGCAAAACCACCCTGCCAAGCAGGCTCTGCGCGAGTTTCGTGAAAGCGTTTGGCGCCCCTATCCATAGCATAGATAAAATAGGCGATCATCGCCAGGCTCTCGCTTCCGAGGATGGAATTTGGCGAAAGCGGTACTTCCCCCACCGAGCGGATGAAAAAAACAGCAAGCATGGCGATACTGCCGCCACGCGTGATTTTCGCTGCGCGGATGGAGTAACGCACGAAGAAATATAGAAACACCAATAAGGCGGTCAATCCAACAAATCCAGAGACGGAAAATACCTGTAAAAACAGATTATGGGCGTGGACCGCTCCCATAAGACCCCAACGGAGCCTGTTTTCCAGACTCCAGAAATCCATCCCTTGCCCGAACAAAGGGCTCTCCATTGCGCCGCGAATGGCCATGTCCCATATATATGTACGACCGCTGCCGGTTTCCAAACGGCCGACTGCCCGCCCTTCCAGCTGATGTTCGAAGGATGCGAGGAGAGATGTATCGGAAAACATCAACCAAGCTCCCCCTAATGCAAGAAATGCACTAGAAGCAACGATCAAAATGGATAGCGCGTGCCTATGATTTGTACTGCTGATTCTTGCTTCTGAGCCAATATTGGACAGCAGCCGCCAGCCAAAAATGATGAAGAGTCCAAAAAATGCCGCCAAAATTGACGTCTTCGATTGCGTTAAAATCAGCGCCAATCCCGCCGCTGCAAGAATACATCTTCTAATCCACGGTCTTGCTGAGGGCTCTGCCGCTTCGAGGATGAGAAGGGCGCACGCGATTGATCCCATGGAGTTTGCATGGCTGGTCAAACCCCACAAGCGTGTTCTGAATCCGGGAATGAGACCTATGTAGCCAGGTTGTATAGTAAGGCTTGGTGCAACCACGGCAACAACTAAACTGGCAAGCACCACTGCTGCAAGATACTGCTTGACGACGACTACTGGATCGCTAGTTGACATCCGTACCCAAAGGAACAGGGCAAGAAATACGAAGAATGGATAAACCAGCGATACATGGAAATAATGACTTTCACCAAAAACAAGCGGCAAGATACTGAACGCCACATAAAACACGGTGAACGCTATCAAGATATCATTAGGTGAATACAATCCCCTCCGCTTGAAGCGATCATTCTGCGCCCTCTTTTTGCTTGATGTAAGCACCCAGGCCGTACATAGCGCTACGGAAACCCCGACGATGGCCGCGAGAAGCAGCTTGGCAACGATGGTTCCCCCCATATCGCCCTCGGATGCGATAACAAGGCCTTGTTGCTCCATTCTGAGAACACGCTCCGACAGCAGGATAGTGCCGACGCTCGCTACAACTATCATCCACATCAGGCAGCTGAACAACCGGCCGGGCCAATTCGACGCCGCGCCTATAGCTGCAATCACGGCACCCACGCAGCAAAGCGCAAAAACGAATGCCACGATCAATAGAACGATGACTGTCAGCACCGTAAATCCTCGCAAACGATTGAACGCTGTTGATACATGCTCGTATTAAAGGCCCAAGAAATTGATCCCTCTGCGACCCACTGAAAATCTTATCAGCAAATCTGTAAGACTGAAGCTAAAGAAAAAACGGGGAAATGCTTTGAACAGGGCCAGAAGCACGAAGCATTTGAGAACAAGCGCCAGCAACTCAGTTGGAATCATTGCCGCATGCGAGAAGTCCTCGAACAGTGTGACAGGCATGGCCATAAAGACTGCGATAAAAAAAGGACCTTTTATTACAGAAATGAATTCCACACGCGCAATCCCGCCTCTTACTGCTATTGCTTTTAGCTGTAATAAGAATCGAGCAATGTACGCAACAGTGATGGCGAGGCCCACATGGACGAGGCTAATATTTATAGTGAAGAACAAACCAGGGATCAGGAGCATCAAGCAGGCAGTCTGGGAATAAAATACCGTTTTCTGATCGCCGGTTGCGGTAAGGATTGCTCCGGAAAGGGAACTCATTGCGAGTGCAATCATTCCTATGGACATAGCGGAAAAAATTCCAGCGGCATCAAGCCATTTGTCACCGAACACTACCTCAACGATCAGCTCTGCATGAGTGAGAGTATATCCATACGCTGGAAAAACAATAAAACTGACCGCAGCGAGGGCACTCAGGTAAAGATGCCTTATTCGTCGTTGGTCATTACCAATTGCGGAAGCCGTGGAAAAAAGGATAGTTTGAAGTGCTTGCACCACGTGAAGTACAGGAGTGCGCGCTAACATGGAAGCAGCGTTGAAGTTACCTAATGATGACGCGCCGAGACTGCCCACGAATACGCCTGCAGTGTTATCTACAGCCCAGTTCAAGACATTGATCCCCGCCACTTGGCGCCCCAGCGGACCACTCTTGGTAGGCCGAAAGGGATTTGCAAGTCTTAATGAGTGTGGACTGTAGTAATGTCCGATAACAACCTGGAGAATAGCTGCTACGTACCACGCTGTTAGTAGGGCCCAGACACCGAAACCGGCTAAAGCCATGGTCACCCCCACAATGGGATAGGCTACAAGGTAAGCGCCGGTGGTTGATATTTGAATTTCTCGAAATCGGAGTTCAGCCCTCAGTTTCGACTGTGATATAGCGACGAATCCGACGAGCAGATATGAGGGGGCAGAGTACCTGAATACAGATCCAACAAGTTCATTTCCAAGATAATCTGCAACAGGGTACGAAATGGCGATAACACCAAGCATGCAAATAAACGATAAAAGCATGATTCTGGAAAAGGCTGTAGCGATTTCCTGTTTATCGTTGAAATGCCCTTGTATCAAAGACCATCCAAAGCCTTGGTCGATGACCAAAGCCAGTACTGCGTGAAGTAGCAATGCATAACCGAACGTGCCTACCAGTTCGGGCCCGAGTTGCCGCATGATCAAAATCTGCGCAATCAACTGGGAGGCAACTCGAATGACCGTTCCGGTATAGTTGCTCTTGACAGCGCTTAAGCTCTTGACGGCCAGACTCATCTCATGACCCATCGGTCTCGGCAATATTTCTGCCCGAGCGAAAAAAACCCAAGGTTGCCCTGTAGCCCCATATCATTACGTTCCCGCAAATCGCTTGCGTTCCGCTACCGGCATCGCGGACAAGATGTCCTCAACGAATACCTGGTGCATTGCAAAAGCGTGACGGTCATCCTGATCGACGGATGAAACCCGGAAAAGAAGTCCGTCGGGAATCATTCCCTTCAGGCCATAACGCATCTCCGCCAGTTTTTTTCTCCAACCTTGAGTGATTGGTGTATCGCCTATCATCACCCAATACGTCACAGGTTCAATTCTGTGTTTTTCCAGCGAAGTTACGAGCTGCACAACGGGAATTGAACCCATTGATGAGGCAATATTCCTCCTCTCTCTCGATATCAGTTCAAAACCTTGTGCGGGATAACAGACTTCAGGATAGTGTGTTTGCATGGAATCTCTCTGATCATCGCCATACGCTATCGCCAGCATAACTCGATAACCGTTGGAATTCGCATACGTGCGGCTGAGTGTTTGGGTATAGATCCGTTCGATCAATTCCTTTTGCTGCGGATCGACCATTTGCACAAAGTTATGTTGCTCCTCCCTCCAGTCTCCGAATTCTTTCGGGATCATTGTTTCGAGGTCGACCACCGGACCCTGGTCGGCGATTTTTTGTGTAGGCTTCAGCGCTAGCGCAAGGCCTGAGGCAGCGAGCATGAGCACTAGAAGCAGGCAATTTCTTAGCCAGGGATTCATTGTCATGCTTCTCCGAGCGCATTGCTTCCGACACGCAGTCTGACCGCCATTTGTAATAGTGAATCGACCCCAATGATCAGCAGCAGAGCACTGAGGAAGAGCACCATACCCGCAAATCCGTGCAGGAAGCCCTGCCCCGCCTCATCGCCGAAATGGTAGGTAATCAGCGTCAGTACCATTACCCGGATAACGTTGGCGGTAAAGGATATCGGAACAATAAGGATAGCCAATGTGACGTTTCTGAATAATGAGTCGTGACGAACCAGATTAAGATAGAGCAGGCCGAGTGCCTCGAGCGTAAAGAGAGTATGAAGACCTGCACACGCATCTGCTACGAGCAGCTTGTATTGCCCAATCTGCAGAATGACTCCAGTACGCGCAATGGGGTAGTTGAACCAGAAAAGAATGGTTTCCGCCACATATGAAACTGCCATTTTCATCGGCATTGTCACAGCATCGACGAACGTGGAGGGAAGAGGAATCATGAATAACATGAAAAAGAGTGGAAACCATAGCGTCTTGAGGGCAGTGCCACCACGCATGAGCAAGAGAATGGCGGTCAGCAGCCAGATTACAGAACCAATTTCGAACAGCAGGATATCCTGAGAGCGTCCAACCACGTAGAGCATCAGGCCAAAAATAAAGATTGGCCAGCCAGCACCTGGAGTCGTGGGTTTCCCCTCGCTCTGACGCCACATTTTCGGCCACTTCCGATATATAAGCCAGCAGGCGATAGCGAGCACAATCGGCCCATGAGCTTGTTGATCGGTAGACCAGATGCCATGAAAAAGATCGACCAGGCTTGGTAAATAAAGTACGATTAATCCGGCGATGATAGGCAACCAGACGAATACCGGACTACGAGATTCGCCCGGCAAATTTTTTTTATTGAAGATAATTGAAGAATTTATAACCATCTTGTTTTCACAATACCTGTTATCTCGTTATCTTCGCGCCGCCGCCATGCTGCTGGTGCTGGGAATTCTGATTGGCTTGTTTGCTGGTGGAGCACAACCTGTTGCTGTAAATCTAATACCCAGCCCTTGGGATAAGCTTGCCCACACTGTTATTTTCGCCCTGCTCACGTGGGCAATAGGTGCAGCAAGTGGTCTCAGTGGCTGGCGACGGCTGGGCCTCGCATTTCTCGGAGCAGCGTTGATCGGCTTGTTTGATGAATGGCATCAGATGTATCTGCCCGGCCGCAAAGCAGGGTGGGATGATTTTGTCGCTGATGTGACAGGTAGTCTTATCGGTATTGCTCTGCTCGAGGCAGAGTGGCGGCACCGGAATTAACCCGTCTTTTCCAACTGCGCCAATAGTTCCCCTATCTGTTTTCACAAGCGAATCAGGAAAATGAAGAAAATATAAGATATATCATCCCTTTCGTTTAGCGCCTGATGCTCGTGGAATTTCGATAATGCGAACCTATCTATAGTGATACGACCATGAATTCATGC
Organism: Nitrosospira sp. TNL300; assembly: GCF_055385915.1. Taxonomy (NCBI): domain Bacteria; kingdom Pseudomonadati; phylum Pseudomonadota; class Betaproteobacteria; order Nitrosomonadales; family Nitrosomonadaceae; genus Nitrosospira; species Nitrosospira sp. TNL300. The sequence continues at coordinate 2,964,071 of NZ_AP041005.1, forward strand.
CACTTTACTATTCAAAAATCATTCAACACAGAACCTACCACTGCAGCACCCGTTTGCTGGAAACGGCGCGCCAACTCCATGGTTCGCGATAGAGAGGTATAGTTCTTTCGAAGGACAATCAAGGCAGCAGATGCCTCCGTCGCGATAATTTGTGCTTCCGCGTATTCGCTTGCTGAGGGTGTATCCACGATAACAACATCAAACTCGCAGCCAAGTGATTGCAGCAAATCTGCAAAAACGGGCCGACCAATCAGTTCTTGTGGATTCGGCGGTACTGCGCCCACAGGTAATACAGAAAGACCGGGCAAGGATGGAATTCTGACAATGCTCTCCAAGCCAGCACGACCTGCAAGGTAGCTGGATAAGCCTCCACCTGTATTCACTTTAAAGAACTCCTGCTGGCGGGGTGCCCGAAGATTTGCATCGACAAGCAATGTACTCTTGCCAAGCTGTGAAAAAACGATGGCAAGATTAGCCGCTATGAAGCTTCGACCTTCTCCCCCGCCTGGGCTGACAATGGCAAGCACGTTTCGGTCCGTATCTGGCTCGAACCAGCGTAACATGAGTTGACTGCGCAGCCCCCTCAGGTGCTCGACGGCAGGACTGAAGGGCTTGTAAGCCGCGATTAAATGGGGACTGAGACTGTTATCTCCTGCTGGCAGATAGAGATTATTAAACTGGCGCGAAAGAGCAAAACGCACGTCATCGTCCGTGAGCAGACCGAGGTTTATAGCTGCTTCGCCAAAGTGATTTTGCTGCTGTACCTGCGCTTCCAGTATGCGAGTCACATTCTCTTCGGACAGCCTTCCCGCATTGACGAGAATTGCTCCGATCGAACCGCTATTTCCAATGAGTTGAGCTCGGCCAGCAAAGAACGATTCGCGGGGATTAGAATTCTGATTCCTCTTGAGGGCCGGCAAACTGGCGCTTACGGGATTCATGATGTAACTCCGTTTGAGTATTAACTGGTTTCCGGGTTGGGCAATTTGGGAAGACGACTCGAAAGCTTGTTGCGAGACGGACCGGACATTACCGCAAGCACCGGGATCTCTATGGCTTCCAAAATGTCCTCTACAGAACGCACACGTCGATTCATTAATTCCACTACCAAGGCGGCGCCCACACCTAGCAGCGTCCCAAGAAAAATGGAAATCAGCATATTGAGCAATAACCTGGGTTTTGACGGCTCACTCGGGACTGAAGCAGGGTTCAACGGGGTTATGTTAGTCTGAACGGAAAGGCTTTCCAGACGGGTGAGAGCGCTACGCTGGCTTATGCCTTCGAAATTGCGTTGCGCGGCTTCCACGTCCCCTTTGAGGACACTCATCTGATCACGCTGTTTGTTAAGTTCCAGCACGCGCTCCTTCTGCCTTTCCATCGCTTGGAGCAACTCTTGCTCTTTCCGTTTTCCCACCTCATAAGAGGTACCGATACTGCTATGAATCTTCCGTGTTTCAGCGGATAGCTTGCTTCTGAGGGAGGCGAGTTCAGATTGCGTGCGTTTGGTTTGTGGATGATTTGGCCCCAGATAGGCGCTGCTCTCCTGAAGCTTCGCGTCGAGGCGCGCAATGTCCGACTTCAAGCTGTTTATTAAAGGATTCTGCATCACCTCAGCCAAAGTCTCCGGATCTTCAAAGGCTTTCCGCTTGCTGCTACTGTCCGATGTTTGAGCCTGAATAATAGTGAGCTGCGTTGAAAGTTCATTGAGCTTGGCAACTTCGTAATCCAGGCGTTCGTCGGTAGCAACGAGCCCGCTTTCTTGTTGATACGCAGAAAGTGCCGACTTGGCTTGCTCAAGCTGATCCCTGGCGGCAGCAGTCTGCTCTTTAAACCACTGCGCATACTGCCGCGCGGGCGCGACCTTCAAATCCAGATTGACGTCGATGTAGGCCTGAGCGAAGGCGTTTGAAACAGCCGCAGCAAAATTGGGATCGCTACCAGTAAACTCAATATGTATGACGTTACTTTCCCGGGAGGGCTTGATATCAAGTTTTTTCTTCAGCAAGTTCGCAAGCCAAACGATAAAATCGCCTTTACTTCCGCCCTCCACCCACTGCTCCCTTATCTCAGGACTTTCGTCCATGCGCAGCATCTTCACCACACGCTCTGCTACGCGATCACTGTTGATAACATCAACCTGAGTCGCCATATATGCCGGAGATGTCAAACCTGGCAGCACCATGCCAGCCACAGGATCAGGCGATTTGACGTCGATTACTACGGAGGCACTGGCAGTATATTGCTTCGGCAATAGAACACTGACTATAAGTGTGACAATCACCGTAAACAATAAAACGGAGATGACTATCTTGTAGCGCGCACGAAGGATGAGCAGAAATTGTTGAAGTGTCATGATCGCGGAGGATGCTTAAAAGATGCTTTCTCGCACATAAATTATGTCGTTTGGTTGAACTGCATCCGTCATATTGGGTGAAAGCCGCTCAACGGCCCCATCGGCATTTCTACGATCAAGACGCAGCCACCATTCGCTGCCTCGCGGGGTAGGTCCACCGCCCTGAGCCAGAGCCTGCATTACGGTCATGCCCCGCTCGATACGATATGCGCCAGGCCGTTGCGCCTCGCCGTAAATATAGAAAACAGGAGCCCGGTGAACGTAAATCGTGTCCCCTCCAGCAAGGATGATATCTTCCTCGGATCTCTCTTCCAGATAAAGTGCGGGAATATCGATCATCTTGCGGAAAGGTTGTCCATTGCGGGTTCCGGTGACGATCGCAAAATCATCGCCAAGCGCCGTGGTACCGCCGGCGGCAGCCAGCATGTCACTCACCCTGCTCAGGGTTTCCAGGGGAAAACGTCCCGGCCGGTTGACCTGACCAAGCACGCTCACCTGATTGCCTCGCATCTGCAGGAGAACAATGGTTACCTGTGGCTGCTTTATAAAGCCGCCTTTCTTTAGGGCCGATGCAAGTTTATTTTCGGCGGAAGCAACAGAAAGCCCACCGACCTCGACAGCGCCAACCAGCGGAAACGTGATGGAACCACTTTCGGAAACCCGGGTTTCAGTAGTAAGGTCAGGGTTTTGAAAAACCTGAATGCGCAGGATATCCCCCGGACCCAGCGGATAGTCAGGACTTTCGGCAAAAGCCTTAGCCGAAAACAACATTGATAAAAGGATCAAGGTACGAACCAAAATTTGGAACATATTGTCGAACTTCCTCTTGATAATTGCGTTATCTCAACAAGCCAGCCGCACCCTTTTCAAGGCCGGTATTATCGACTTGCGGCGAACTCGTATCCGTAGCACTGGCGACTGACGGAACGGAATGTTCTCCGCCGGATGCATTTTTATCCGGAGCAGCGAATTCGCCCATGTAGGTGATTTTGGCTTTTGCCTTGAGCGCCTTTATTTCCCCCCTCGCGGCTTCTGCCGCGCGTTGATTTCCAAGAAACTGCTGGATACGCGGCAACGCCGCTGCTTCGGTAACCGGCGCTGTCTGTGCGGCAGCAATCCGCATGAGGGTAATCGATTGCGGACCCTGGATGAGCAGGCCCTGGCCGGGTTTCAGGGGATGTATCTTGGGCAGGAGCTCAAGAGGAATCTGCTCGGCAGAACGTGTTGCGCTGCCGGCGGCAAACTTTATCTCCTTGCCTTTCAGCCACTTTGCAATGTCTTCCATAGGCTTGCCCGAGTCGAGCATTTGCCGCAGTTCGTCCGCGACACCGGCTGATGAAGGAAGCACAATTTCCTGTATGTTATAAATGCGACGTTCCGCGAAAAGCTGAGGATGTTCCGAGTAGTAGGTTTTTGCCTCTTCGATGGTTGGCTTTGGGGTGGCCGCAGTGATCTGCTCGAGATAGGCGCGCGAAGAATCTCTCTACGGGCGTTATCCAGGGCCATAAGAACCTCCGGTGAACGGTCAAGTTTTTTATTGATAGCCTGTTCTACCGCAAGCTCCTGATCGACCAGGCGGTCAAGAACTTCCTGCCGAATTCTGGACGCGTTTTCTGGAGAATTTGCGCTATTGCGCGTGGCTCTGGCCAGAACATAATTGAGTTGATGCACAGAGATTTCGCCGGAATTTACTTTGGCCGCTACCTGACTGGCCGGTTGTTGTGATTCTTTTTTATCGCAAGCCACGAGTCCTAAAGCAAGCAACGGGAGTAATAGTGGCATTATGAATTTCTGACGATCCATTTTCATATGATCAAGTTTGTTGAGCCATTGGCTTTTTGGTTAAAAAATAGGACAAATAATTTAAAAAAACTCGGTGTTTTCAAGTATTTTACACTTCCCGCCAGTACGGATTCCCATCGCTACACGCCCCTGTAACTCAGGGAGTTGACAACCACGTTAGCCGAGGTAGTATTCGGCTGCAATAGTCCATTCGTACTATCGAACTCTCATTGTAAATCACTTCTTGCCAACTCCTCTCAACTTGTCTCGATAGTAATAATAGCGAAACGTGGGATTGCATGATTATCAGAAATTAAGCGTAGCCGAGACACTTCCTGCAGTGCTGTCAAAATCAAAGCCGCGATGATTGGAAGTGCGGTGATCCCTATGAAAAGCGGCACTGAGATAGAGCGTGTTAAGGGGCCGCCAATCCAGAGCAACTAAACCGGAATGCATTTGGTCGCTCCGATTACCTCCAGGAAGGGAAATAACAGCACCATGAAAATCACTGATAACATAATCATAGCGCACCCTCAATGCAGTCTTTTCCGTTATTTGCCAGACAGGGGCAATCGAGAAGCGATTGGTGGCCATGTAACTGCTCGAGAAACGTTCAAAGATAGAATTCTGAAAGGCAAATGGTGCAGTTTGATAATTGGATAATTGCCTGGACCATCCCCCCGTCAACTGCAGTTTGCTGGTCAGCAGCCAATTTATATTGAGATCGCCCACGAAGCCGGCGAAGTCGCGTTGGGAAAAATGAGCATGCTTACGATGGAGGTAGCCGACTCCTCCATCTATGGAGGTCTTGGCCGTGATGGGCCAATGTATGCGGAAATCATGGTGCATTTCATCGAAACGGGTGTCAAAGAGAACGTCGGGAAGAGGCGCCGGTCGATTGATGAACCGCCCAAATCCGCTTCTCACTTTGTAAGTGAGCGTGCCGCCGGAACTTGAGACATAGCGTATTCCCCCCTCCACCGAGGAAACCATATTGTTAAAATTCTGAATGGTCAGGCGGCTGTTCTTCAGGACGCTATGGTCAAGACCGCCAATGAGATGCCAGGCCCTGTTAAGCTCAAGAACTCCATCGAAATGATAGTTGTCAGTGGTGCGCAGATTGCGGTTCGTACCATTCACAAAACCGGTGAGGCTTGCAAAATTGTTAAGCGCTTCACTGTGGCGACTAGTCAATCTGCCATGGATGTAAGGGGTTGCATACCAGTACCAGGCTGCGTTGTAATTTTTTCCGAGAAAATCAAGAAAATCAAAATTCATGTAACGATTATCAACCAGGGTGCCGGTCACCTCGAAGCGTTGCATGGAATATCTTTTATTGAACCCAAGAGTTGCAGACGTGACAATGATCTGATCGGCTCTCCGCGGTTCACCGGTGAATGCAACCGGGTTAGCGAGGGAAGACATACGAAAGACATTGCTGTCGTACGTAAATGTGGTGCCCGCGGTCACGCTGAAGGTCTTGTCGAGAACCTTCCTGGGGGGATGCGGCATCGACTGTTGAGCCATTACCTGTTGCGCATCCATCAAAAAAAAACCTAAAGAAGCAATTACTGCGATCCAACGACGGCGATCAAGGGAAAGATTTAACGGCAATCTTTTTTTCATTTTAGATATCTCTATCTTTCCGATACAAAGGAGGCTGCAAGAGTATCACCTTGATTAGCGGGAGGATAGCGGAAGTGGTATTCGTGTTAACGGGTGCTGAGAGGCTTTGCGGCGCATGGAGGAAAGCATTAATTAATATGCAGCCCGATCTTTCAGTACTACCAGAATAGTCTTGCAGATGATGTGCAGATCGAGCCGCAACGACCAGTTGCGCAAATAATCAAGATCATGATCGATGCGTGCCTGCATCTTGTCCAGGGTTCGCGTCTCTCCGCGGTAGCCGTTGACCTGCGCCCACCCCGTAATTCCCGGCTTTACCTTGTGCCGGATCATGTAGCCTTTTATAAGATTGCGATATATCTCGTTGTGCGCCACTGCATGCGGCCGGGGACCGACAATGCTCATGCGCCCCTGCAATACATTGATGAACTGCGGCAATTCGTCCAGGGAATTCTTCCTCAGGAAAGCCCCAATGCGGGTTATGCGCCTATCATCCCTTTGTGCTTGCCGGATGGTATTCCCATCTTCGCAGACGCTCATCGAGCGAAACTTGTAGACGAGGATTTCCTCGCCGTCCAGCCCATAGCGTCGCTGCTTGAAAATAATGGGGCCTGGCGAATCCAGCCGGATGGCAGCCGCGATGAGCAGTAGAAGGGGCGAGATGAGTAGAAGAATCAGTAGCGAGAGAATAATGTCGCTGGCCCGCTTAATGATCCCATTGGAACCCGCAAATGGGGATTCACAGACGGCGATAACCGGCGTACCACACACCGTCCCGCTGCGCGCCTGGATAAGATCAGTAATAAACATGTCAGGCACGAAATAGATTGAAGCAGTCGTATCCTTCAACTCGTCGAGAACATGCAGAATGCGTGGCTGGGAGGCCATCGGCAACGACAGATAAATGAACTGAATGCGGTGCTCCTTGACAAATTCAGGGAGTTCTCGAAGTCTTCCGAGCAAGGGGTTATGGCGCGCGTGTGGAAGCCGGCTCTCATTCCGATCATCAAAAAAACCGGACAGTTCCATATTGGAATAACGCGTTTCATGGATACGACTGGCGAACGCTGCCCCCTGCTCGTTCATGCCAACGATGATGGCGCGCTGTGGCGGACCCTGGAGCATGAGGAGATAGGGTGCAGCGATACGGAACAGCATATGGGCGCCGATTTGACTTAAGGGCGCAGCCCATAGCCATGTGATGAGCACCTGGCTGGAGAATTGTACGATATAACCAGTGGCAAAACCGAGAAAAAACAGTAGTAAAGCCATCCAGAACCAGGTGTAGAGCACGTCGAAGATAAGGACTTTGACGGATGACCGGAGATGTGACGCACCTGGAAAGGAGATAGAGAATACGATCACCGACAGGATCAAGTAAGGCGGAAGCAACTCGCCTTCAAAGCTGGTACTTATCAGCCATAACGAAAGTGTCAGTATTGCCGGATCAAGCACTGACTCGACCGCGCTCAGCATATTGTTAGCCAGCGGGCCTTTCGCCTGGCGCGCGGTAACAGTTGAAGCGGAAAATGTGGGATTTGCCTCAGCCATGACCAACGCGTTGCTCAATTTTGGAAATGGCTTGCACCCGGTTGTAGACATCGAGTTTCCGGAATATCTGGTGCAGGTGGTTTTTGACAGTGTAAGAACTGATGCGCAGGATACTGCCGATTTCGGCATTTGTTTTGCCCTTTCTTACCCAGGTCATTATTTCGACCTCTCGCTCGCTCAGTCCATGGATATCGAACTCCGGCGCATCTACAAGGAGGGAGGGCCGGCAGGAGTGCTGCGGCAAGGGTGTTACGCGGCGCAAAGCCGTATCAAGGTAGGGCAGCAGGATTTCCATTGCCATCAATGTTGAATCGTCAAGCTTATCCTTCGAACTAAAGACGACATAAAGGCAGTCATGGTGTCCGCGCTCATCACTGATACCATGGAACAGTGACGAGCGCATGGTGCGTAACGCTCTTCCGAAAGAGCAGTGCGCCGCTCCATCCCCCTGAAGAATCTCCGACACGCCTAACTGCGCCTCCCAAACCCTGGATGCACAAGGAATGCGTCCCATCTCAATCCACCGGTTGTAGGATACGCTCAGCAATGGAGAAAGCCGATCCAACTGCAATTGCGCCGTTCTGAGACCAGGTAGCGGGGAAATGACGTCGTATCGGACATTGTTCGAGCCGAAATCGCCCCAAGCCGCAAGCAGGATCTCGTGGGGCAAATAATGCTGCACTTCCCCTTGCAGCCATTTTAATAGATCAAAATGGCGACGAACTGCTGTTCCTTCCTGAATGATGCGAAAGTAACGCTGAAGATGATCATCAGTAAACGAAGGGAAAAAACCCATTTTATTTTGTGAGTAATCGGATTATTGAATGGGTTAAATAACTCAGGCTCTGATACTAGCGGTAAAAAGAATGTGAATTGTGGGCGAACACTGTCGTTACATTATGTAGTCGTTTGTTCTCTCTCTGATACAGCACAAACGCCCCTGGTTTCCCCCTCAGTCTTTCCAGTATTGGATGCTGTGAGTTCTGCTCGACACTGTGCTTCATTTTGGACGTCCGCTTTATCGGGAGTATTCGAAATAATGATTCACTACACATAATGACTTACTACTGTTACCAAAGTATTTCGACCACTACCATCAATATTAAGGATAACAGGTGAAGAGTCTTCCCTGCTAACGACTGCTACCTGCAAAAGAGCAAAAACGAGAACGAGAACGACGAGAACAACAATAGGCTAAGATCAAATATACCGGTAATAAAAATACTGTCTGTTCGCTAATTCACATAACCTCAATAAATATGAATTTGCCGCTCGGGAGGGGGTTTGATAATCGGAACGCCAAGACCGAAACAGGCATGACGAAGGGCATATGCGGGAAATTCCCGGACAGAGGACCGCTGCTACCGGCAAATCCATATGCTTCTCAAGCGTGCAGGCTGGCAACCGGGTAAAAACCGGGCGTACCGGCTAAGGACGCACCCTCTTGCGCTAACGCGTACATAAGCTTGTTATGCAAAATTGCTGACAATAGAAAATAGAAGCAGGCCCGGCAGTTGTCAAGGAATCATGATGTGAATTTACGGGAAGGTAGCATAGGAGTGGATGCTTTCGACTCCCCAAGCAGGAAAAGGGTGAAATCCTGGCTGACAGGTTGTGTACGTCATATTGTGCACAACGAGGGTATATGGCTATGTCGTTTTACTTCACGCTATGCACGGCAAGCTCAAACAGGAGGACCTGCGGTGCGCAAGGTCTCGCAGTGAATGAAATTGATGGGGTAGATGTTTTGGGGTGGCTGATGGGGATCGAACCCACGACAACCGGAATCACAATCCGGGACTCTACCGCTGAGCTACAGCCACCATCCGAGAAAATCGCAATACACAATTCCGAAACCCGCCACAGAGCTACGACGAGAGATAGCTTGTGGCGTGCCCGACAGGAATCGAACCTGTAACCCCCAGCTTAGAAGGCTGGTGCTCTATCCGGTTGAGCTACGGGCACCACTCAAATCGGATTTCGCCTCGAATTAGCATGAATGGTCGGGGTGGAGAGATTTGAACTCCCGACATCCTGGTCCCAAACCAGGCGCGCTACCAGGCTACGCTACACCCCGGAAAGGGCGATAATATACCTTTCCGCCGCAAAAAGGTCAATTTTGCGCCCTCTTGAGGAAGGATCAAATCAGTGTTCGATTGCGTCTGAGTGCTATACGTTATTCCTGAAGGGAGTCATGGAGCAAGGCTCGGCGCAGGAAACAGATCCAGGCGGGAGGGAGTTCAATTCTTCAATTTGTCGCACTCGATCAGTGCATATGCGGAATGATTATGAATGGATTCGAAATTTTCCGCTTCCACCGCGTAAGCGTCTATCCGCTCGTCCCGATTGAGCACTGAGGCGATATCCCGCACTGCATCCTCGACGAACTTGGGATTACCGTAAGCCTTCTCCGTGACATACTTTTCGTCTGAGCGTTTTAGCAACCCATAGAGCTCACAGGATGCCTGGTCTTCCGCGATACGGATCAGATCTTCTATCCATACAAAATGATTTGTCCGGATTGATATGGACATATGGGATCGCTGGTTGTGCGCCCCATAGTCCGATACCTGTTTGGAGCATGGGCAAAGACTCGTTACGGGCACGACCACTTTCAAAGTGAAGCGGTATTCTCCGTTTCTGATTTGCCCGATGAACGTAACATCATAGTCCATCAGACTCTTTATTCCGGAAACCGGCGCGGTTTTGCCGATGAAATACGGAAAGCGCATTTCGATATCGCCGGACTCCGCCTCGAGCTTCTTCACCATCGAAACCAGCAGCTTCTCAAACGTTTCAACAGAGATTTCCGAATCATGCTCATTCAGCATCTCGACAAAGCGAGACATGTGCACGCCTTTGAGGTGATGCGGCAGGTTTACATACATGTTGAACACGGCCACTGTATGCTGAACAACGCGAGCCTTATCCGTTACCCTTACCGGATGGCGGATTGCCCTGATTCCCGCCTTGTCGATGGCAATGCGTCGCGTATCGGTTACACTTTGCACATCTGCAATGAGCGTTTCGTTCATTGTGTACCGTTGCAAGGAAGAACATCGCATATCAAAGGCATGCGATGCAAAAGTGAGCGGTTTACTTCGGGAATCTCGCTCTTACGGAACGTACGATACCTTCCCTATCCAGCCCGCACTCGCTCAACATCTGAGAGGGGTCGCCCTGGTCGAGGAAAGTATCCGGCAGGCCCAGCTGCAATACCGGAACTGCGCGACCTCGCGCAGATAGCGATTCCAGAACCGCGCTGCCGGCGCCGCCCATGACAGTGTTTTCCTCCACCGTAACGAGCAATTCGTGATTGGCTGCCAGCGATGCGATGAGATCATCGTCCAGCGGTTTGACAAAACGCATATTGGCGACTGTCGCATTCAATTCTTCCGCTGCCTCGAGGCAAGGCTGGAGCATGCTGCCGAACGCGAGCAGTGCAATTTTCGCTCCCTCCCGCCGTATTTCACCACGCCCGATCGGCAACATCTGCATCTCTTTCTGCGGCGCCACACCGCTACCTGAACCTCGAGGGTAGCGCACAGCGGCAGGCGTATTCATCTGAAAAGCGGTGTACAGCATCTGGCGGCACTCGTTCTCATCCGCAGGGGCCATTACGGTAATGTTCGGAATACAGCGCAGGTAAGTCAGATCGAAACTACCCGCATGGGTAGGTCCGTCTGCTCCCACCAGCCCGGCACGGTCTATGGCAAACACGACAGGAAGATTCTGAATGGCGACGTCATGAATCAGCTGGTCATATGCGCGTTGGAGAAAGGTCGAATAGATCGCCACCACCGGCTTCAACCCGTCGCACGCGAGGCCGGCTGCAAAGGTGACGGCATGCTGCTCGGCGATGCCCACGTCAAAATAACGATCGGGATACTCGTGAGAAAACCTCACCATACCAGAGCCCTCCCGCATTGCCGGAGTGATCCCTACCAGACGCTGGTCCAAGGCCGCCATATCGCACAACCAGTCCCCGAAAATCTGGGTATAGGACGGCTTGGCTGAAGCTTTGGGAATGATGCCCGCATCGGGATTGAATCTGGTTACGCCGTGATAAAGAATCGGATCATCTTCCGCCGCCTTGTATCCCGCTCCTTTACGGGTGACCACGTGCAGAAACTGGGGACCGCGAAGATGCCTGATGTTATTGAGTGTACTGACAAGAACGTCGAGATCATGGCCATCAATAGGCCCGATATAATTGAAACCGAATTCTTCAAACAGCGTGCTTGGCGTCACCATGCCTTTTACATGCTCCTCGGCACGCTTGGCAAGTTCCAGCACATGTGGAACCACTCCCAGCATTTTCTCGCCGGCGCGGCGCGCGGTCGCATAGAACTGGCCGGACATGAGCCGCGCCAGATAATTATTGAGCGCTCCCACTGGCCGGGAAATCGACATATCGTTGTCGTTCAGAATGACCAGCAGGTTAGTATCCATGGCGCCGGCATTATTCAAAGCCTCGAACGCCATGCCGGCACTCATCGCGCCATCCCCGATCACCGCGACCACGGACCGCTTCTTGCCCTCCCGCTGCGATGCTACTGCCATCCCAAGCGCAGCGCTGATGGAGGTGCTGGAGTGGGCGGTGCCGAAAGCGTCATATTCACTTTCATCCCGGCGCGGAAAGCCGGCGATACCGCCGCGCATGCGCAATTTGCCCATGCCTTCGCGCCGTCCGGTCAGAATTTTATGGACATAGGTCTGGTGGCCCACATCCCAGATGAGGCGATCGTAGGGTGTATTGAAAACGTAGTGCAGTGCGATGGTCAGTTCGACCGTGCCCAGATTGGAGGACAGATGACCGCCGGTTTTGGCTACTGATTCAACCAGGAATTGGCGCAACTCGTCTGCAAGCTGTGGCAGCAACTTGCGTTCCAGTGTCCGCAGCTTGGCAGGATCGGTAATGGTATTGAGCAATGGGTGCATTTAAACCTTGAAAATTACAAAATCCTTTTTCCGGGAAACACGCCGGCCTTCAAAATTCCCGTTGAATGATAAAGTCAGTTACCTGCCTCAATCGTCCCGCGGCTGCCTCAAACATCTCCAGGGATGCATATGCCTCCCGCCGCAACTCCTCCGCGAGCTTGCGGGCCCGTGTGCTCCCCAGAATACTCACATAGGTAGGCTTATTGTTTTCGGCATCCTTGCCAGCGGTCTTGCCGAGGGTGGCAGTGGTTGCCTCGGCGTCGAGAACGTCATCGACAACCTGAAATGCAAGACCGATGCATTTAGCAAAGTGATCGAGAGCTGCTAATTGGGCTTCGCCCAGCCTGCTGCCACAATAGGCACCCAGCATTACCGCGGCTCGAATAAGCGCGCCCGTCTTGTGAATATGCATGAATTCCAGTTCGGGGAGGCTTAATGCCCTGCCGACACTGGCAAGATCGACAGCCTGCCCTCCCGCCATGCCGCGCGAACCCGCCGCTTGCGCCAGACGCCTGATCATTTCGAGTTGTACCTTTGGGGTGTCAGCCAGGGAATACTCGGCCAGCAACTGAAAAGCGAGACTCTGCAAACTGTCACCCGTCAGCAGCGCAATTGCTTCCCCATATTCGATATGACAGGTAGGCTTGCCCCGGCGCAATACATCGTCATCCATGCAGGGCAAATCATCGTGCACGAGTGAATAGGCATGAATGAGTTCCACGGCGACAGCAGCAATCGTTACCCTCTCCTCATTCGCATTGTTCAGCTCGCCGGCCGCAAAAGCGAGCAAAGGCCGTATGCGCTTGCCCCCACCCAGAACGGTGTAGCGCATCGCTTCATGCAAGCGCTCAGGCGCGATGTCTGCGGCGGGAAGCAGGGTCTGCAGGGAATTTTCGATGCGTACCTGGTGGCTTCTCGCCCAATCCTGGAAATCAGCGGTCATCAATACCGGAGGGGGAGAAATTTTTCAGCGTGCTGGTTTCAAGGAGGCGTACCTGTTGCTGCGCATCCTGCAGCTTGGAGTGGCAATATTGTAGCAATTCCGTCCCACGTTTGTGAGCCTCGAGGGATTCTTCAAGCGGCATCTGCCCTGCTTCCATTTCCAGAACGATGCTTTCCAGCTCAGCCAGAGCAGCTTCAAAACCTTCCGGAGGGGAAAATTTGACGGGGTCGGCAGGCTTTGTCATGATAAACACGCTGTCAGAATGGGTGTATTGCGGACAAACGGCAAAAATAACGCAATAAGTGGTGTCAGGTCAATTAAATCCACGAAACTTTCCTATGAAAGAGGTTTCTTAGTCGGATTATAAGCGTTTCAGGGCAAGGACATGAGGACATGCTCATTCTCTTCCTTGTCTTCCCTGCCGTTCCTGGTTTTGATAATCCAGCCATCTTTATTTGAAAGGTGAAAAGTAGCATATGGTCGATCTGATTGATGTTTGCCAATTGGCTCCAACGCAACTGCCGGTTGACTGGTATCTCGACTCTCGAATCCTTGAACTGGAAAAACGCATTCTGTTCGACCAGGGACCGGGCTATGTCGGCCATGAGATCATGGTGCCAAACATTGGCGACTATTATGTGCCTGAATGGATGGATAACGCGAAAATGCTGGTGCGTAATAAGGATGGTATCGAGCTGCTATCCAATGTCTGCCGCCACAGGCAGTCGCTGCTGCTCAAAGGGAGTGGCAACACCAGAAACATCGTTTGTCCCGTGCATCGCTGGACGTATGACTTGAAGGGCACGCTGCTCGGTGCGCCCCATTTCCCCGAAAACCCTTGCCTCAATCTTTCCAATACGCCTTTGCAGAGTTGGAACGGACTCTTGTTTCAAGGCAGGCGGAACGTTGCCCGCGATCTGGGCAACTTGCAAGTCCTGAAGAATTTCGACTTCTCGGGCCACGTGCTGGAACGCCTTCAGATAGATGAATACGCCTGCAACTGGAAAACCTTCATAGAGGTTTATCTGGAGGACTACCACGTCGAGCCATACCATCCAGGTCTGGGCAACTTTGTTGACACGACTGCCCTGGAATGGGAGTTCGGGGAGTGGTACAACGTTCAGACTGTGGGAATCAATAACGCCCTGACCCGCCCGGGGACACCTGTCTATGCAAAATGGCACGAGCAACTGTTGCTGCAGACAGCAGGCGAAATACCAAGGCATGGCGCAATCTGGATGCTGTACTATCCCAACATCATGATGGAATGGTACCCCCATGTATTGGTCATCAGCACAGTGCTTCCTACCGGAGCGGAGCATTGCACCAACGTGGTGGAGTTCTATTATCCTGAAGATATCGCTTTGTTTGAGCGTGAATTCATTGAAGCGGAACAGGCCGCCTATCGTGAAACCGCTGCTGAGGATGATGAAATCTGCAAGCTGATGACAGAAGGGCGCCGTGCGCTGTACAAACAAGGCGTGAGCGAGGCCGGACCGTATCAATCGCCGATGGAAGATGGCATGGTGCACTTCCACAAGTTTCTGCGGCGAGAAATTGAACCGCACATCTGAGCGATAAGTGATATCCTTTTGCTGAGCGTATTTTTCTTCGGGTAGTCCGAAAGTCGAATTTTTTCTTCGGCTACCCGATTTTCCCCTGCCCGCGCAATTTTATATTGTGGGTAACACATGATAACCATTGAGGAAACAGAAAATCTGATCAGTATCGCTGTTTTCGGTGAATTCACATTGGCGGATTACCGCGAATTCGAGGACAAGGTACTTCGCAAGGCTGGCCCCGGCGGCAAGGTGAACGTACTGTTCGATTGGCGGGATATGCTGAGCTACACCATCGATGTCGCTTGGGAGGACATCAAATTCGTACGGGAACACGGCAGCGAATTCAACCGCATCGCGATAATCACTGAAAACCAGTGGCGCGCCTGGGCGGCCTGGGTATCCAATCTATTTGTCAATGCCGATATACGGGTATTTCGGGATTATGTCGAAGCAACGGCATGGCTCGAGGCATGAAGTGACCCGGTACTGAGTGAGTGTAAATCCGCCTTGCGCTTTGGCGTCAGCGGAAGACTCATTCCAGGCGAGGAATTTTTTCAAGGATTCCGTGTGGTGTGTGGTGCGATTCCGGAAGACTGCGCTCGGGCCCTGCAATAATCCGCCTCAAAAATAAAAGAAGAGTTGATCCATCGAGAGATGGATTCCTGTAAAATGTCGCGCGGCTGCGAAAGAGATTAAGATCAGATCTAACGCAAAGCTGAAGGGTCCGGTTCCGGCAAGTGTTGCAAAAAAGACACACATTTCCCTTCCATTCTCCAAAACCTCTTTATATCGTCTGCCAACTCGTACAGAATGGAGCTTATCGCCTATCCTGTAAGTATCGAAAGCAGACTGCGAGCTAGACAGCCTCTTGCACGTGAAAGGAGCGTGATCCAGCAATGCCGAAGTACATGCCCTGTTACGATAATGAGAGCTGAATAGAAGAAGGTTCGTTAATTTCACAGATTAGCGCATTTATTTTTTGTTTTTCGAGCTACTGCCTTTACCGGGAGCCAGGTAGGGTCGATATTTTCAAGCAGCAACTCGAACGACGCAACAGCGGATGACGGCCAAAAAAACGATTGCCCGACTGGAATCCTTTATATTATAAAAAGATGACTAGTACGATTAATTTGGAGGGGAAGACCTTGAGTTCAACAATAGCGAAGTTGAACGCTCCGTTAACACAAGCGTTTAACCCTCAATTATTATCAAGCGAGCAGCCGGCAGCTGCGATCCCCACACCTACGTATAACACTCAAGCTCAGAGATTAGCCGACTTCGACACCTTGATCGCTGCGCTCGAGTATGCCGCGGCCGGTACAGGCGGGTATAACTTTTATGATGCCAAGGGTAATCTCCGCTCCGTTCTTTCCTATCAGACACTAAGGCAAAATGCCCAAGCAGCGGCGCGTCAGTTGCTCGGGCTTGGATTGGCGAGAGGGGACCGTGTTGCGATTATTGCCGACACGACGCCAGAGTTCGTGGAAATCTTTTATGCATGCCGCTACGCAGGACTGGTACCTTATGCAATGCCTGTTCCTGTCAACCTCGGCAGCCATGCGGTTTATGTTCGGCAGCTGCGCGGAATGCTGGAGGCGGGTCAGGCAAGCGCTGCCCTGGCGAACGTTGACTATGTCGATTTTTTGAAAGAAGCAGCCGAGGAGTCGCAATATCTGCGCTGGGTGGGAACGCCGGAGCAACTCGGGGAACTGCCGGCGCTGAACACCGAGCTCGCGGCAAATAGTCCCGATGAAATCGCGTACCTGCAATTTACCTCGGGAAGCACGCGCATGCCGCGTGGAGTGGTAATTACCGAAGGCGCACTGATGAGCAATCTCCAGGGCATTGTCCGTCACGGCCTGAATATTCGGGCAGGAGACCGCTGTGCGTCCTGGCTGCCGTTTTATCATGACATGGGTCTGGTCGGCATGGTAATGGCGCCCATGGTGGCGCAGGTTTCCGTCGATTATCTGGCTACCCGTGATTTTGCAATCAGGCCGTTGCAATGGTTGCGCCTGATCAGCAGAAATCGCGCCACCGTCGCGTTCAGTCAACCCTTCGGGCTCAAGCTCTGCACGCTTCGCGTACGCGATTCCGACCTGGAAGACCTTGACCTCAGCAGTTGGCGTGCAGCGGGAGTCGGCGCGGAAATGATCCGCCCGGACACTTTGAGGAACTTTGCGGAAAAATTTGCACCTGCCGGTTTTGACGCACGCGCATTCCTCCCCTGCTATGGGCTGGCTGAATCGACGCTCGCCGTTACTTTCTCCCAGGTTGGCGAAGGCTTTCAGAGTTTGCGAGTCGATGCGGCAACCCTCGTTGACAAGAAAATGGCAGTACGGTTACAGGTGGAAGGCCGGAAGTACAGTGAATTCGTCAACTGCGGCCGCGCATTGCCGGGGCATACCGTCAAGGTGGTCGACGAGGCCGCCCAGCAACTCCCTGATCTGCGCGTAGGCAGCGTACTCGTGCAGGGCAGCAGTATCATGACAGGTTATTTCAACAATCCGGAAGATACCTGCAAGACACTCAAACCTGGGAACTGGCTGGATACCGGTGACCTGGGATTCCTCTTTGAAGGGGATCTATACATCACCGGGCGTCGCACCGATGTAATCATTGTCAATGGGCGTAATATCCGTGCCCAGGATATCGAGGAGCTTGCCGAACAGCAACCCGAGGTGAGAACGCGTGAAGCGTCTGCCTTCGGGATTACTGACGCCAATGACGTCACGACCATTGTCCTGGTCATCGAATGCCGACTTACCTCGGTCACGGATCGCCAGTCCCTTACCAGCCGCCTGCAACGTCTGGTCTACATGGCGTTTGGCGTGAACTGTCTGGTGGAACTGGTCCCACCGCACACCCTGCCGCGTACTTCCTCCGGAAAACTGTCCCGTTTTGCTGCACGCCAGGGCTTTATCCAGCGAACGCAGATGACAGACCAGTTATCTGCCGAGTCCGGGGACAAATAATCGGCGTATGTTGGAGTCCTGGGTCGCCGTTACCGGCGCCACTGGCTTTATCGGGAATGCGCTGTTGCAGTCCCTGATAAAGGAAGGATGGAAAGTCAGGGCTCTGACAAGACGCAGGCGAGTCGATGACGAGTCCACGCAATGGATAGAAGGCGATTTACATAACCTCAATGCATTGCGAAAGCTCGTAATCGGCGTCTCCGCTGTTGTACATTGCGCCGGTCAGGTTCGGGGAAGCTCTCTCGAGAGCTTTGTCCATACCAATGTGGAAGGTACGAGCAACCTGATGCAGGCTTCTCTGGAACAAAATCCGCCTCCACGTTTCCTGCTGATTTCTTCTCTGGCCGCCCGGCAATCCGAGCTTTCCTGGTATGCCATGAGCAAGCACATGGCTGAACGACTGATAAATGAGCGTTCGGCTGGTATGGCTTGTGCCATTTTTCGTCCAACAGCCGTTTATGGCCCCGGAGATAAGGAAATGAGCCCGCTTTTCAGGATAACGCGCCGGGGTGTCTTGCCAATGGTGGGACAACCTGACATGCGGTTTGGATTACTGCATGTCGCCGACCTGGTAGCAGCCATCACCTGCTGGCTTTCGACTGCGGTGCCTGTGCAAGGCACCTACGAGCTTGATGATGGCAGGCCGGGAGGTTACGATAGCCAGGCGGTAGCCGCTATTGCGCAGGAAGTGTGGAAACGTCCGGTACACTGCATCTTTTTTCCCGCGCCACTGATTTCATTGATCGCAAACGTCAACTTATGGTCTGCCCGATTGCTAAGCTATTCACCCATGCTGACGCCAGGAAAAGTGAGAGAATTGCGACATCCTGACTGGGTTTGTGATATTGATCCCCTGACCCGGGCACTCCCTGACTGGCAACCCTGCATCCAGCTCCGCGAGGCTTTGCCGCAAGCAGTCTAATTTCAATCATCGAATCATTTTGAATCCAGATGTTGAACGATTATAACGACGTTCTGCAAAAACTTTGCCATCACCTCAAACAGCTTGTCGGTCCGAAGGTGGAAATTACACCGCAAACCGATCTTATTAACGAGCTTGCAATCGATTCTGTAAAATTGCTGAACCTGATCATGGAAATCGAGGACGAGTTTGACATTTCCGTACCGATCAACGCCCTTGCGGATGTACAGACCGTTCATGAGCTCGCCAGCTTGATCCACCAGATAAAGTCTCAAAAACAATGAGTTTGCTAGATAAACTGGATGCCGTGGCGGCGGCGAGAAAAGCCCTGTTGCCTGAGGGTGTTGAGGTTTTTGGAACGCCCATAGAAGAAGTTTATTCCTCGACCGAAGCCAGGATCGGAGATCACCGGATATTGTTTCTGGGAACAAACAATTATCTGGGACTTACCTTCGCGCAGGAGTGCCGGGATGCAGCGCAGGAAGCGATTCACAGTGAAGGTACAGGTACAACCGGATCGCGCATGGCCAATGGCAGCTACAGCGGGCACCGGGCACTCGAGCGCGAGTTCGCCGAGTTTTACCAATGCCGGTCCTGCATCGTATTTACCACGGGGTACCAGGCCAACCTTGCCACCATATCAGGCCTGGCGGGGCCCGGTGACATCGTTCTTATTGACGGCGATTCCCACGCAAGCATCTACGATGGCTGCCGTTTGAGCGGCGCCGAGATAATCCGCTTCAGGCATAATGATGCAGTAGACTTGGAGAAGCGTCTCCGCCGTCTGGGAGAACGATCGCGCTCCACGCTTATCATTGCCGAGGGCATCTACAGTATGCTTGGAGACCGCGCGCCGCTGGCGGATATCGTCAAGGTAAAGGATGCATATAACAGCATGCTTCTTCTTGATGAAGCGCATTCACTGGGGGTACTGGGTGAGACCGGGCAAGGCCTGGTAGAAGAAACAGGCCTCCTCGACAGGGTAGACTTCATCACAGGCACCTTCAGTAAAAGCCTGGGCGGGATCGGCGGCTACTGTGTGAGCAATCATCCGCAACTGGATCAGTTGCGCTATGTGAGCCGGCCTTATATTTTCACTGCCTCGCCTACGCCTGCCACCATCGCCTCCACCCGTGCAGCTCTCAGGCTGCTGAGGGAGGGTGTCGAATTACGCCGGCAGCTCTGGAAGAATGTGCACCAGCTCTACTCGCAACTCAAGGAACTGGGTTACCGACTGGGACCGGAGCCAAGCCCTGTTATCGCAACAATACTTGAAACGCCGCAACAGGCGCTGGCACTGTGGAAAGGGCTGCTTGAACACGGCATCTATGTGAATCTGGTTTTGCCACCCGCAACACCGGAGGGTAATTCGTTGGTGCGTTGCAGCGTAAGCGCTGTCCATACCAGCGAGCAGATGAATCATGTCGGCAAAACTTTCGCCAGGTTGCGCGAGACTATTTTCCAGTAAGGATTTTTCGTTTTTCAGGCGCATTCGCATTGAAAGCCGTCTGGAGAGGAGGATTCTCGCCCTTGCTACCCTGCCTTACACCGCCTACTCCAGGTTACGGTAGTCACAGGAGTATGCTGTAAGGTCCGGAGCAGGCCCAATGACGAATAAAAAAAACGGCGCCGGGGTCGTCAAGAAGGGAAAATATGACAATCCCTTAAAACCCGCCGCCGCTCGTTCAGGAGTATCCGCGGAAGTGCACGCTTTTGATTTCGCGGATCGAGAGTTGAATAGCGCTGATTCTGCTCAGACGTTGGTCAGGACATTTTGGCGCTCGTCCGCCGACGCAGCAGAAAGAAGGCTGCTACGCCACCTACACCCAGTATCAGCGCAATCTCTGTCATGCCGATACCACCACCGTGTCCATCATGGCCACCACCTCCGCCCACGTGTACCGGAATGCGTACCGCCGGGGTCATCTTGCCGTCCTTCTCGGTTTCCAGCAGCAACGCGTACTGCCCCAGTTCTTCCAGGTTTACGGTAAATGTAATGCTTCCGGAAGGATAGGGTTTGGCGGGTATCGACATGATTTCATGTCCTCCCTCTCCATGACCTTCCATCACCAGGCGCATGGCGATGGGAATTTCGCGGGATTCAGGATCGGTCAGATCCACCGTGAAATACAGTTCGCCGGTCTCAGGAACATGGTCGCAATAGGCATGAGTAGGCGGAAGCTCGCCCTTGGGCTTCTCATAGGCGCTGAAGGATACAGGAAAGGCGCCCGATTTGATGGCGCAGTCGCCTGAATGGTGGCCTTCATGCGCAAGCATGAGTTGTGCATGGGCGGGAACAGCCACGAGAGCTATCATCATAGCCGATGCCAGCCCGGCAACCCACTCAACAATTTTCTTCATAATATCTCCGGTTTTGTGTCCGCAATTTAATCTGACGCCCCGCGCAAGCGGGAGCAATCGTCGATTGTATAACAAACCTGTCTGGAAAAGGAAACAGAGAATGTTCACTCAACAGGCTGCGGAAGGGCGGCCGAGAGGTATATCTTTTCTGTTTTCTGCTGACCGGAATATGCGGATGGCTTGCGACCAGGACAGTGTCGCTTTCGTCTTTATGGAGTCAGAATTATCAGGAATTCCGGAAAGAAGCTGGCCGATAAGCCGGGTTCTGTCAAGGACAGTCATTCCTCTAGGCGTGCAGTCACCCGCACGCTCAAGCAACCTACCCGCAGGCTCAGCGAGCAGCATCATCGCCTGCCTATTTGGTCTTGCTCCGGATGGAGGTTACCGCGTTTCACCGTAACTTAATACGCTCGTCTCTGTGGCCCTGTTCCTCGCCTTACGGCGGCCGGCCGTTAACCGGCATCCTGCTCTGCGGAGCCCGGACTTTCCTCTCCCTGCCTCGTTATCGAGGACAGGCAGCGACTGCCTGGCCAGCTTCGGCTCAATGATAGCCTAAAGCCCGTGTGCACTGCAAACCTCCGCACTCCCCTGCCACCAATGACCAAGCTCAACAGAAGAATAAAAATGAGTGCAGGCAGTGAATTCGCAAAATGAAATATTCGGGTATGATCTCCCCGTTGCCACCGGTAAAATCATGAGACGAAGCATACTGGTCATATCGGCCCTGATTTTTTGCCTTTCCGCGTGTGCGGCTCTCAGGCCGCAGGAGCCGTTGCGAATTTCCGTTGCCGGGCTTGAGCCGCTTGAAGGAAAAGGCATGGAGGCCCGTTTTGCAGTCAGCCTGAGAATCCAGAACCATGGCGCGGTTCCGCTGGACTATGATGGCGTTGCGCTCGACCTGGACCTGCGTGGAATGAGCTTTGCCAGCGGAGTGAGCGATCAGCAGGGCACGATTCCCCGCTTTGGCGAAACGGTCATCATTGTTCCGGTAACAGTTCCTGCCAGCGCAATCATCCGGCATGTATTCCGCCTGACCACGGGCGATCATGGAAGGACCGACTACGAACTGCGTGGTCAGCTGGGGGCGCCGGGCTTTGCCATCGGGCGCCATTTTGATGCGAAGGGTGAAATCACACTCCCCAACCTGCCGGCGGAGGAGGCCCGGTAAAACACCTCAGCCGGCGCGATGAATGCCGCTGCCGCGTTCAATCGGTTCTATCATTCTGGCCGAATACCGGGTGCGATATTCTTCCACTGCCAGGAGGTGATTTGCCAGATCCTGGCTCTGGCGCAGGTAATCGACGATGCTTTCCAGGTTGACGATGCTCATGACAGGAATTCCATACATGCGGCGCACTTCCTGCACGGCGGAAAGCTCGCCTTTACCCCGCTCCATGCGGTCCAGGGCGATGGCTACCCCCGCGGGAGTGGCGCCTGCGGCATGAATATACTCGACCGATTCCCGCACCGACGTGCCGGCGGAAATCACATCGTCCACAATCAGCACCCGCCCGGCGAGAGGCGCGCCCACGAGATTCCCTCCTTCTCCATGGTCTTTCGCCTCTTTGCGGTTGAAACAGAAAGGGTAGTTGTTGCCCCCGGCAGCCAGGGCAATGGCAATGGAACTTACGAGCGGAATACCCTTGTAGGCGGGACCGAAAAGCATGTCAAACGGAAGCTGGGCAGCAAGAATGGCTTTGGCGTAAAATTGCCCCAGCTTTCCGAGAGATTCCCCATCGTTGAACAGTCCCGTATTAAAAAAGTAGGGTGAAAGACGTCCTGCTTTGGTCTGGAATTCGCCAAAGCACAGGACATTCCGGCTGATGGCGAACTCGATGAACTCCTTTCGGAAATCGGGCATGATAATGGCTTCGGGAAATCGACGTGCGAATTATAACGCTTAACCTCAACGGAATACGCTCCGCTGCCAGCAAGGGTTTTTTCCGCTGGCTGCCTTTGCAGGACGCAGATATCGTCTGTGTACAGGAACTCAAGGCTCAGGTGAGCGATATTACCGGGGAAGTGCTCTCCCCTGATGGCTACCACGGCCACTTCCACTGCGCTGAAAAAAGAGGATACAGTGGAGTAGGCATTTACACACGGCATGAGGCGAACAATGTGACCGAGGGCGTCGGCGTGCCGGAGATCGATGCGGAGGGGCGTTACCTGCACGTCGATTTCGGGCAGCTGAGCGTCATATCGATCTATTTTCCATCCGGTTCTGCGGGTGAACATCGGCAGGCCGTCAAATATTTCTTCATGGAGCAATTTTTTCCCATGCTTGAGAAATTGGCAGCATGCGGCAGCGAGATTATTTTGTGCGGAGACTGGAACATCGCCCACAAGGAAATCGATCTCAGGAACTGGCGTTCCAACCAGAAGAATTCCGGCTTCCTGCCGCAGGAGCGCGCCTGGCTTACCGATGTATTTCAGGAGCTTGGATTCGTAGACGTCTTCCGCCAGATAAATCCGGACCCGGACCAGTATACCTGGTGGTCCAACCGCGGGCAGGCCTGGGCGAAGAACGTCGGCTGGCGCATCGATTATCAGATCGCCACCCCCGGTATCGCAGCCAAGGCCAAGGCGGTTTCGATTTACAAGACCGAGCGTTTTTCTGATCATTCCCCACTTATCATTGACTACGATTACAGCTTATCCGCCTGATCCGGTAATTTGCCGCGAACCGCCGATAATGTCCGGAAATGGCCCGCCAGAATGACTGATCCAGAATAATGCCAGCTACCCTTTCGAGTTGGCTGCACGCTTTTCGCATTTATACCCACCCAAGAGTGCTGGGCATGCTGTCTCTTGGCTTCTCGGCGGGATTGCCCCTGCTCCTGGTGATGGGCACACTTTCCTTCTGGCTGCGGGAAGCGGGAATCGACCGTTCCACCATAGGCCACCTGAGCTGGATCGGGCTGGCTTACGGCTTCAAATGGATGTGGTCTCCACTGGTGGATCGCCTGCCTCTGCCATTATTGACACGATGGCTGGGCCGGCGCCGCTCATGGCTTTTACTGTCACAAATCGTTATCGCGCTTGCCCTCATCGGCATCGCGCTTACCGATCCACTCCAGAATCTCTCGCATACAGTCTTTTTTGCCCTGGCGGCGGCCTTCGCTTCCGCAACCCAGGACATTGCCCTGGATGCATACCGGATCGAGGCGGTCGCGCCCAGGCTCCAGGGCGCGATGGCCGCCACCTATCAGGCGGGATATCGTCTGGC
The DNA here is from genome assembly GCF_055385915.1 of Nitrosospira sp. TNL300. Lineage (NCBI taxonomy): Bacteria > Pseudomonadati > Pseudomonadota > Betaproteobacteria > Nitrosomonadales > Nitrosomonadaceae > Nitrosospira > Nitrosospira sp. TNL300. The sequence goes on from NZ_AP041005.1 coordinate 2,988,313, forward strand.
GATGATTCTGGCTTCCGCAGGCGCGCTGTGGATAGCCGCCGCCGCAGGCTCATCAGCAGATATCTACGACTACGCGACCTGGCGCATCGCTTACCTGAGCATGGCTGCCTGCATGTCGGTAGGGATCATCACTACGCTCATCATCCGCGAGCCGGAGGTTCCTCTCACCCGCCTGATTTCAGAAAATGAGGATCGCGCGAGGGCCGCCATTGCCCATTGGCCAATCAGCACGACGCTCAAGCAGATGCTGGCGTGGCTGTATGGAGCCGTAATCGCCCCTTTCCGCGACTTCATTGTCCGTTATGGTGGACAAGCCTTGCTGATTCTCGCCCTGATCGCGGTCTACCGCATTTCCGACGTAGTAATGGGTGTCATGAGCAATCCTTTCTACGTCGACATGGGTTATACGAAAGATGAAGTGGCAACGGTTTCCAAGGTCTATGGAGTCCTCATGACGATCGCAGGCGCAGCGCTGGGGGGCGTCCTGACAGCCAAAATCGGCATCATGCGCACGCTGTTTCTGGGAGCGGTTTTGTCCGCGGCAACCAACCTGCTGTTTGTCTGGCTGGCAGGACGCGGGCATGACTTGACGGGCCTGATCTTCACCGTATCGGCGGACAATCTCTCGGCCGGAATAGCGTCCTCCGCTTTTATCGCTTATCTTTCCGGTCTGACCAATTCCGCCTATTCCGCTACTCAATATGCGCTATTCAGTTCAGTAATGCTGTTGTTGCCGAAATTTATCGCCGGATTCAGCGGAGACTTCGTGGATGCGTACGGTTATGCCAGCTTCTTTACCGGCACGACGCTGCTCGGCCTCCCGGTGCTGGTTCTGGTCTGGCTGGCTGGCCGTGCAAGATTGGAACGCGCAGAACCCCAGAAGATTGAGGCTTTTCCGGGGAAACAGCTTTCGCAAAAATAACTATTTCTGCTGCTCAAACCGGTAAAAGGCTAGCATTCCCAGCAAGTTGGGCATGAACGTGATCTGGTAATTTCCACTCATTACTCTGCGTTCGAGAATACGTGCCCCGTGCTGGCCGCAGAATTCCTCGAAATCGCCCAGAGTGCAGTTATGAATATTGGGAGTATCGAACCATTGGTAAGGCAGGGCTTCGGAAACCGGCATATGGCCGGAAAGCACCTGCAAACGGTTTTTCCAGTAACCGAAATTGGGAAATGACACGATACCTTCCTTGCTTACACGAAGCATTTCCTTGATGATGTTCTCGGTATTTTTTACAGCCTGCAGGGTTTGCGAGAGCACCACGTAATCAAACGATCCCGATTCAAAACTCTGCAAACCGGACTCCAGGTCACTCTGGATCACATTCACACCATTATTGAAACAGGCCAGGACGTTGACATCATCAATTTCCACCCCGTAGCCACGCGACCCACGGGAATCCCGCAAAAAACGTATAAGCGAACCGTCGCCGCAACCCAGATCGAGCACCTTGGACCCCGGTTTGACCCATGCTGCAATCAGGGCAAAATCGGGCCGGGCAACCTTAAACGATGAATTCATGCCAGGGGATTTCGTCATACGACAATGTTATCCATGTAAGCCCGCACCAGCCTGTGATAATGGCGATCCTCCATGAGGAACGAGTCGTGGCCGTGGCTGGACGTAATTTCGGCATAACTGACGTTCAGTTCGTTGTCCAGCAGCGCCCTTACGATGGCGCGCGAACGCTCCGGGGAAAAACGCCAGTCGGTAGTAAACGACAGTACCAGGAAATTCGCCCTGGCGAATCGGAATGCGGCGCTCAGGTCGTTGTTGTGCGGGAAGGCAGGGTCAAAATAGTCCAATGCCTTCGTCATCAACAGATAGGTATTCGCATCGAACTGGCTGGCGAATTTATCTCCCTGATAACGAAGATACGATTCAATTTCGAACTCCACCTCGTAGCCGAAGGCAAGTGCCCCGTTCCGCAGTTCCCGGCCGAATTTGGCGGCCATCGAGTCGTCCGAAAGGTAGGTGATATGTCCCAGCATGCGCGCCAGGCGTAATCCTCTCCGCGGAATGACGCCATGTGAATAATAGTCGCCGCCGTGAAAATCAGGGTCGGTAATGATAGCCTGGCGGGCCACGTCGTTGAATGCGATGTTCTGCGCAGTCAACTTGGCAGCCGCGGCGATGACCAGCGCGTGGCGCACCCTCTCGGGAAAATCAAGTGTCCACTGCAAAGCCTGCATTCCGCCAAGACTGCCGCCAGCCACAGCGGCAAACTGGTCGATGCCCAGATGATCGGCAAGGCGGACCTGTGTCTGTATCCAGTCCTCCACTGTCACAACCGGAAAATTCGGACCGTAACACTTTCCGGCCCTGGCATCGATACTCGCCGGACCGGTGGATCCATGACAACCGCCCAGGTTGTTTACCCCGATTACGAAAAATTTCTGGGTATCGATCGATTTGCCCGGCCCGATCATATTGTTCCACCAGCCGGCACTCTTGGGGTTATCGTCGTAAAGACCTGCGAGATGATGGTTCCCGGATAGAGCGTGACATACCAGTACGGCATTCGACCGCGCCGCGTTGAGCTCCCCGTATGTTTCGTACACCAGCTCGTAGCTGTCGAGCATCGCACCGCTCTTCAAATGCAAAGGCGTGTCAAAACGCGCCACCTGCGGAGTAACAGTACTGAATGAATTCGAATCTTGCATGAGCATGAAAAAGGTCAGGAGGCTGATGTCACGATTTGTTCCTTCCCGAGTCCGGTCTCCAGAAAATTAAAACCGGCTTTGTGCAGGAATTCCCATTCTGCCAAATAATCGCATCGCCTGATTGTAACCGGCAATTATAGTCGTACACGCTGCTCATATGCAGTGGCATTCTGTGAAATGGAGCAGGGAACCGATCGTTCAACCGTTGAGCTTCGCCAGCAGTACGTGAATTTTCTCCGGATCAGCGGTTTTCAGTATTTTTTGCGTGATCGGAATGAGGTCGGGCAGATTTGCGCGCAAGACTTCACGTTTTACGGTCAGCAGTTGGGCGGGGTGCATGGAAAACACCCGTAAGCCGAAACCAAGCAGCAGACGGGTAAATACCACATCCCCTGCGATCTCGCCGCACACGGACACAGGTATGCCTACCCGGTTGGCACTGCGTATGACATGCGCTACCAACCGCAGCACCGCAGGATGCAGCGAATCATAGAGGTGCGCGACACTGTCATCGGCGCGATCTATCGCCAGCGTATACTGAATGAGATCATTGGTGCCGATTGACAGGAAATCGAGCTTGCGCATGAAAATGTCAAGACTCAGCGCAGCGGCTGGAATTTCTATCATTCCTCCCACCTGCACTTTTTCGTCAAAAGGAATTTTTTCATTGCGCAGGCTTTGTTTGGCACTCTCGATCAAATGCAGCGTCTGCGTTATTTCAGCAACGTTGGAAAGCATCGGCACCAGAATCCGGACCTGCCCATAGCGCGAGGCGCGTAGAATAGCGCGCAGCTGGATATTGAACATCTGGGGTTCGGTCAGGCTCAGCCGGATGGCGCGCAGCCCCAGGGCGGGATTCGCGGCTACCCGCTTGGCATGGTCCAGGTTCTTGTCCGCGCCAAGATCGAACGTGCGCACCGTTACCGGCATTCCCCGCATTTTTCGCGCCACGGTTCGATAAGCTTCGAATTGCTCTTCCTCGTCGGGCAAGCTATCCCGATTGAGGAACAGGAATTCGCTCCGAAACAGGCCGACGCCGGTCGCTCCATTTTCTTTTACCTGATCGACGTCCTGCGGCAACTCGATATTTGCATACAACTCCACTACCGTACCATCCAGCGTCGCCGCTATCGTCGTCCTCAAGCGCTTGAGTTTCTGTTTTTCCAGTTCCAGTTCGCTCTGGCGCAGTCGATATTCCACAAGCACATGCTCGTCCGGATCCACGATGACCACACCCTGGTTGCCATCCACGATCAGAACATCATTTTCCCGGATAATGCGGCGGGCATGGTGAAGCGCGACGACAGAGGGGATGTTCAGGCTGCGGGCGACAATGGCGGTATGCGAAGTCAGGCCGCCAAGATCCGTCAGGAATGCAGTAAACGAATGCTGCTTGTATTGAAGCACATCGGCCGGACTCAAGTCGTGCGCTACCAGGACGCTGTTGCCATCCAGCTTTTGCGAAGGGGGGATATATCCGGGATGCCCCAGCAATACCTTGAGAACGCGCTCCACCACCTGGATGACGTCCGTTTTACGTTCGCGTAGATAGGGGTCTTCTATTTCCTCGAACTGCGCCATCAATACCCCCATCTGCTGGGTAATGGCCCATTCGGCATTGCACTGATTCTGGGCAATGTACGCTTTTGCCGCAGTCGAGAGCGTGGGATCATCCAGAATCATCCGGTGCAGATCGAGGAACGCTTCGTATTCGGCGGACGCGGGTCCGCTGACGATCGTGTCGTGCAATGCCTGAAGCTCTTCGCGAACGGTTGTGAAAGCGGTGTCCAGCCGGGAGATTTCATGGGTGACCTGATCCTCGGGCACGACGTGATGGGCGACCTCGAGCGCGGCATGAGACGCAAGATGAGCATGGCCTATGGCGATACCTTCCGAAACGCCCACGCCATGCAGCACAAAGCTCATTCGCTTTCTCCGAAGCGATCCTCGATCAGTTGTATCAAGGCCTGCATTGCCTCAATCTCGTCCTCACCCGCGGTTTCGATGACCAGAGTCGCACCCTGGTTCGCTGCCAGCATCATGACGCCCATGATACTTTTTGCGTTGACTTTGCGATCGTTTCGGGTCAACCATACATCGCTGCGGTATCGACTGGCCAACTGGGTGAATTTGGCGGAGGCACGGGCGTGCATCCCCAGTTTGTTCAGGATCTTGATCTCTTTATGTTGCATTTATCAACCTGGGCTTATACGAAAAACGCCGTCCCGTCCGCCTGTCAGCGCCTTCTCCGCCACCGATTCCAACGGCTCGGCGCGATAAGTAAGCGCCCGCACCAGCATGGGCAGATTCACTCCCGCCAGACATATCACCCGTTCTGTGGAAGCAGCGAGCCGGGTGGCTATATTGCACGGGGTTGCGCCGCAGATGTCGCTCAATACCAGCACGCCCTCGCCGCTATCCAGATCTCTTACCGATTCCACTGCTTTTGAAAGGATAACGTCAGGATCATCCTGAGGATGAATGGCAATGTGCGCCAGATCCGGCAATTTCTTTCCCATCATGTGGTTGGCGCTCTCGACAAAACTCTCGCCAAGATTGCCGTGAGAAATAATCAAAATCCCGATCATGTTCTGCCCTGCTATATTGAATATCAGAGGGTGAAAAACATTTTAGCATTGTCCCCAGATCCTCCGGGCCTCATTACCTATGCCTCGTTGCCATCGCCAGTAGGCAATGTCCACCCTCACGGTAGAGATTCTTCCGATTTTGATAGCACCGCACTTCAAGGAATTATTGAGAAAGTTCCTAGTTTCCGGTAGCCGTGAAGGATGAAGTATGTATGAAGCAAGCAAATCGATGAGTATGGCGGTGTTTGCCGCCACAATCTTTTCGAGCGCGTTCCTTTTATTCCTGGTTCAACCACTCATTTCCAAGCATATTCTGCCGTGGTTTGGGGGTTCCGCGGCAGTCTGGGCGACCTGCATGGTATTTTTTCAGGTCGTACTAATGGCTGGGTATGCGTACTCGGATTGGGTTACCCGGTATCTCAAACCTCCACATCAGATAACACTGCACGTGACGTTGCTTTCCGTAAGTCTGATCTTTTTACCCATAATACCCGATCCATCCTGGAAGCCTATCGGTACTGAGGATCCCTCGCTGTGGATACTGGTACTCCTGACCAGTACCATCGGTCTGCCCTACTTTCTGGTCTCGACTACCGGCCCGCTTCTTCAAGCGTGGGCGAGCCATACACATATAGGTACTAACGTCTACCGATTCTTTGCATTATCGAATCTTGCCTCATTGCTAGCCCTTATCAGTTATCCATTCCTCATTGAGCCACAAATATCCCTCTATTTCCAAGCTTTTACATGGTCCGGTGTTTACGCATTATTTGCCTCTCTTTGCGCTGCTTGCGCCTTCTATTTCTTTCGCCGCGTGGAACTCCCGCAAACGAAAGCCTATGTTCAGGATCAAAAGCCTGAAGATGCACAGAGCCCCGGCCTGCGGACCTATCTGTTATGGCTCAGCCTCTCCGGGATAGGCTCATGGCTTTTGCTTGCCATTACCAACCACATCACCCAGAACGTTGCTGCAATCCCCTTTCTGTGGCTCCTGCCACTTGTCATCTACTTACTCACCTTTGTTCTATGTTTCGAAAGCGACCGATGGTATGTTCGTTCCCGCTTTTTGATCCCCATAGCAGCGCTTCTTGCAATATGCGCTTATGGTTTACAAGGCGGCATCGGCTACAACGTAAAGACCGCCATCCCCTTGTACACAATCGGTCTGTTCTTCTTTTGCATGTTCGCTCATGGCGAATTAGCTCGGATGCGCCCCGCGACACGTTACTTGACACGGTTTTACCTCCTGATTTCCGTCGGGGGCGCAACGGGGGGAATTATGGTCGGCCTTGTCGCTCCGCGCGTCCTTCCGTCATATTATGAGCTAGGCATTGGGTTCATCATTATTGCCTTACTGGCGCTTTTTCTCTTTCAGGAAAGAAAGCTGTTAACTTCCGCAACTTCCCTCCTTGCATTGCTCTGCGGATACTTTCTCCTTGCTCAGATATCCGATGATTTCAAGGGTGCCCGCAAGATGGAACGCAGCTTTTATGGAACACTGCTTACTGTCGACCAAATCGATGAAAATCCGGCGAACAACATTCGTGAACTTCTCCACGGCTCCGTGAAACATGGAGGACAATATCTCGCTCGAGATCGACGGTTAGAGCCAACAACCTATTATGGCCCAACAGCGGGAATCGGTCTCGCCATCGCACATACCAGATCGGAAGGGAAAAAAGTTGGTGTGATCGGTCTAGGCGCAGGCACACTCGCCGTTTATGGTCAGGCAGGGGATGTTTACCGTTTTTACGAAATCAATCCTCAAGTGATCGAATTAGCCCGTAGCGAATTCACTTTCGTGAGTGACAGTAAAGCCCGCATCGAAATTGTGCAGGGCGACGCTCGCCTTTCATTGGAAAAAGAGGAGTCGCAAAATTTCGATGTACTTGCCATAGATGCCTTTTCCGGCGATTCTGTTCCTATTCATCTCATTACGCGGGAGGCAGTAGCAGTCTACCTACGCCACATGAATTCAAAAGGTATCATTGCCTTTCACGTTACTAACACCTTCCTATCACTCGCCCCTGTCGTGCAAAAAATCGCCGCAGATCACGGGTTGTACTCTGTACTGATCCATGACGACGCAACAAACTCATCGTTACGAAAAACCGATTGGGTATTACTTGCGAAGGATAAACAGGCCTTGCAGGCGGAGCCGATGCGAACCGCTACAAGTCCGATTAAACCAATTTTCGGTCTTTCCACATGGACTGATGACTTTAATAACCTCTTCGATGTACTCAAATAGCTTCAGATACAGCTCCAGATACCTTTGCGCCACCCCTATGGAGGAGCACCTGCCACAGTGGTATTGTCTTGCATGATCACAATACCGCGGCTTTTCAATCTTAAAATGGTTTTTTTTCAAGGCCATCCACCATCATTCCGGCCACATTGAAGCCGGTCTGGTCCGAAATTTCCCTCATACCCGTAGGACTGGTGACGTTGATCTCGGTAAGATAATCACCGATGACATCCAGTCCCACCAACATCAGACCTTCATCGAACAGTGCGGGGCCGAGTGCTTCGGCAATTTCACGATCCCGCGGGCTGAGTGGCTGAGCAATGCCGGTAGCGCCCACATTCAGATTACCCCGGAATTCTCCGGGCTTTGGGATGCGGGCAAGTGTATAAGGGACTGGCTCGCCCGCGATCAACAGGATGCGCTTGTCCCCCTGGGTGATTTCGTGAATATACCGCTGAGCCATGATGGTCTTTGTGCCGTAGTGCGTCAAAGTTTCTATTATCACCCCGATATTATGGTCCTCCCGGTGAACGCGAAACACGCTTGCTCCGCCCATGCCGTCAAGCGGCTTGAGAATGATGTCGTCGTGCTCTGCGAGAAAATGGCGAAGCAGGCTTTCGCTTCGCGTCACCAGCGTTTCCACGGCGTATTCGGGAAACTTCGCCACCGCGAGCTTCTCGTTATGGTCCCGGATTGCGCGCGCGCTATTGATGATACGGGCACCACGCGTTTCAGCCAGTTCCAGCAAGTAAGTGCTGTAGATATACTCCATATCAAACGGTGGATCTTTGCGCATCAATACGGCATCGAATTCCTGCAGTGGTATTTCTTCCGGCTCGTCCACCCGATACCACAACCGTCCCTGATGGTCCTCGCCGGTCAATTCAAGTGTGCGCGCAAAACCGACCGTGTCCCCTCGCTGCCAGGCCAGGTCTCCCTGTTGCATCGAGAATAACGTGTGACCCCTTGCTGCCGCCTCGCGCATGATGGCGACGCTTGAATCCTTGCGCGTTTTGATTGAATCGAGGTGATCAAGAACAAAGGCAAGTCTCATGAGTTATCAGGCCGATTATGCGGCCGAATCATATGGAGGAGGATGAAGATGAGGCATCGGAGGTGGGAGAATGAACAAAACGCGCGTTATCAAACCAAAATGTGCGGGAGGCTGTTATCAGCATAGCATCTGGGGCAGATTGCTTGCCCCTTTCATCAAGCCGTGCGGTTTTTAACGGACTCATCCCTGCAGATGAGCCGCTGTCCATTTTCGGGATTCGTTTTCAGGGAAACTTTCCAAGGAAAATCCGGAGAGAATGGAGGGATGAAGCTGCACTAAGCCACGATGGCTTCGGTTCTCACCTCACTTTTTTCCAGTTCTTGTGCAGCAGCCAGCAAAGCCAGCCGGGCTATGACGCCATAAGCATAAAACCGGTTGGCACTGCAACCCGGCTGCGCTTCCCGGTCCGGCAGAAGGCAGGTATCTTCGAATGCCAGCGGTACAAAATGCATACCGGGAGCATTGAGGTTCTCGTCGACGCCCCGCTCGGTATGCACCCGATAGAAACCACCAACGACATAGCGGTCGATCATATAGATGACGGGCTCCGCTACGGCGTCGTTGACACTCTCAAACGTATAAACCCCTTCCTGCACCATGATGTCGGTCACCTGCAATCCTTCTTTTACGACCGCCATCTTGTTGCGCTGTTTCCGGCTGAGCGTGCGCACTTCTGCGCCATCTTTTACGCTCATTATCCCCATTCCGTATGTACCAGCATTGGCCTTCACAATCACGAAGGGATCTTTTCTGACTCCATACTCGGCATATTTCTCCCGGATCTGGCCCAGGATCTCATCCACTGTGTTGGCCACGCAGTCTTCACCCTTTTTTTCGCGAAAGTTGATTTTTCCGCAGGAAGCGAAATAAGGATTGATAAGCCACGGGTCAATACCGATCAGGCTCGCAAACTGCTGCGAGACATTATCGTAGGCGGTGAAGTGATGTGATTTCCGCCGGCTGGTCCATCCCGCATGCAGGGGAGGAATGACCGTCTGCTCAAGATTCCGCAGGATAGCCGGTGTGCCGGTGGAAAGGTCGTTGTTGAGAAGCACGACGCAGGGATCGAAATCTTCCAGAACGACCCGATTGCCCTTCCGCTGGATCGGTTCGAGCGTGAGCTTGTTTCCATCTGGCAGGTCGAGCGCAGTGGGTGCAGCGATCTCAGGGAGCAGCGTACCGATACGAACGTGAATGCCGGCGTGCCGCATGATTGCGTGCAAGGTCGCCAGATTTTGCAAATAAAAAATATTGCGCGTGTGGCTTTCCGGAATCAGCAGCACGCTGCGCGCGCCGGTACAGATTTTATCGATTGCCGCCATCATCGCCTGGACGCATAAGGGCATGAATTCGCGGTTGAGATTATTGAAGCCTCCGGGGAACAGATTGGTATCGACGGGCGCCAGCTTGAACCCGCTATTGCGCAAATCCACGGAGCAGTAAAAAGGCGCCGCATGCGTCTGCCATTCATTGCGCAACCATTGCTCGATCGAAGGCATGGCATTGAGGATGCATTTTTCAAGATCAAGAATGGGACCGCTCAGGGCAGTATCAAGATGGGGCGTAGGCATGAAGGAAGCGGGCATCAACAGGAAACGGTGATTGTAACATCAGGAAAGCAGGGAATAAGCCGCTCCTCCCACAAAGCTGGGGCGTCTGGACAATGGGGCAATGTTTGGCGCAGATTATTTCAGTTCACCCAGGGTACGCAATTCCGGATCGAAGGCGGTCTGGTATTTCTCGGGAAGTCCAGCCACCGCCATGCTCGCTTCGTATTCGTCCGGATAAAGGCCGTAGGTGACGATAAACCCGGTCTTGTCCCTGGAAAAGGGATAAACATAAATATTCGACAAATCGACGAGCCCGCGGGCTCGCACCAGAAACCGTTCCATGCGATCGGGCTGAGCATTACTGGTGATATATAGCAGGATGGTGTACAGATTCCGATCCGCCTTGGAGAAAGCTCCACGGGTCGCCTCGACCCGTTGTTTCAACAACTTGTACTCCGCCAGGTCGACTCCTGCAATAGTGTTTGTTGCGCCTCCGGCTGGCTGGGCTTCGGCAGAAAGCCCGCTTCGTGCAGTCGTGCCTGTCGCCGCTGCCTTTCCGCTTCCGGAAGGTGTTTTATCAGTTCCGGTCATTGCGGCAGTTTCCTTATTTGCCTTGTCCGCAGCAGTCTTATCTGTAGCGGTCTTGGCGGTGGTGTTGCTGGCAGGTGGTATCTTCCCCCCGGCCTCCTTGTTGCTCCCGCCGGGGGGAAGCGGAGTGACGGCGGAAACGGAAGAGGAAGATGGAACATTCGCGAGAACGCTTGGAGGAGTGGTCGCGATCGTTGTGGGATAAATCGTGGCAGCGGGAGCAGACAATGTCGCCGGCGCCGCCGCCTCAAGCGGCAAGGAAGCAGAGGCGTTGCCGATGCCTGCCGGTTGAGGGTGCGAGACCTGCCAACCCGCGACGCCCAGCACTATTACGACTGCCGCACAGGATGCGGCGCCCGCCCCGGCTATGAGATGTCCCACGAAATCGGGACGATTGCGCTTGTCCCTCCAATCGAGATGCGGCTTGAGCCCGAGATCCATTATCACTTTTTTGACATGAACCGCCTCCACGCTCGAAGCCTGCGCAAGAAACGCTGCTATCAGCGACTTGTCGGCGATCATATTCAGCTGGCGCAACAGTCCACCGGCGGCAACGTCGATCAATCGCAGCGCAGCAGGTGAAAAAATGTCCGGCCCTTCATAGCCCGCGATGGTCCTCATCCGATAGAGCAGATATTCGCTCGCGGCTTTGCGATCCAGCAGCTGCAAGACATAACGATGACGAACCGCTGTTCTGATCTGGATAAACTGCTGTGAAGCCAGTGTGCGTTCCAGTCCCGGCTCACCCACCAGAACGATCTGCAGCAATTTATGGTGGGACGATGCCCATTTGTATAACAGCCACAGCGCTTCCAGCGTTTCTGCTGGCAGAGTATGCGCTTCATCTATCAGCAGCACGACTTGCCTGTCGCCCGCCTGCACGGCGGCAAGAATTTCCTGCAGTTCATCGACATCAGCCGGCGCGGGTGGAAGGACCAGACCTTCTTTCTCCGATTGAAACTTCAATTCGTCCATTATGGAATTCAGCAAAGCTTTCTTCGACGAATCTTTCTTTGCAGAATAAATAACCCGCATGTTATCAGGCAGCCATTTCATCAATGCCTGGCATAGCACGGTCTTGCCGCTCCCCGATTCGCCGGTGAGAGCAATCATGCCCTCTTCGCCTTCGCCGTGCGTCAATACATAGATAAGGGCATCCAGAGTTGCGCCTCGCCCTCCTCCTTCATAGAAACAGTCACCATCAGTGGTTGACGATTGAGAAAATGGCTGCCTGGATAAACCGAAATGATCAAGATACATTGGTGCCTCGTTGTCCGATCCGCCTGGGGAATGTGTTTTGTAATTGATTCGGTTAGAAAATACTATGAATCTCCGTCATCCGGGCCTAGCCCGGAATCCAGCCCAAGCCAATAATGGCGTGCTTTGAACCTCACTGGATACAAGCTTCCGCCGGTATGATTTGTACTGTTTGCCCCGCTGACTCAATAGGGTCGCTTGCTGCTGTGAGGAACGACTCCAATCAAGGATTCTGAATAAGATACACTATGGAACATAAAATTCCTTGATGAACCGGATATCCCATCTATACAAACCGGAACGAAACCATCCGGGAGCTTAGCTTCCAAAGGAGTTCTAAAGGAGCTTTAAACCTTGTATTGATCCCGCGTGCTAGGGTATAGTTCGAATTTCGCCATTTATATCCAAGCGGAAGAGCGCGAACTAATCGCCGCCGAAGGCGCAACCCCCCGGAATCGCTCAGGCGCAGATCATGTCGATCTTGATCCCTGATAACCGCTTGCGAAAAGGCAATCTGGAGAGTGCCGGCATTGGGCTGGCCACCGAAGGGGCAGACGGAGCGGGGGAAACCCTGTCCGAAATCTCTCAGGTAAAAAGGACAGAGGGGTGAGGTCATCAGGCGTGACCTCACCTTTTTTTTGGGACATCGATCTGTGAAAACGACTCCTCTAAATCAAACCCACCGCGATATGAACGCCAAGATGGTGGATTTTGGCGGCTGGGACATGCCCCTGCATTACGGTTCGCAACTTGATGAGCACCACAAGGTGCGCAGCGATGCGGGAATGTTCGATGTGTCCCATATGCTCGCCGTCGACATCGAGGGGGAGGGCGCGCGCGCGTTCCTGCGGCAACTGGTCGCCAACAATATAGACAAACTGACGCAGCCAGGCAAGGCGCTTTACTCCTGCATGCTCAACCCCGATGGCGGAGTAATAGATGATCTTATCATCTATTTTCTGACGGAATCGCATTTCCGGATAGTGGTCAATGCAGGAACCGCCGATAAGGATATGGCATGGATGCTTTTGCAACGCGACCGGATAGCCCCCGGTCTCGAAATCACGCCGCGCAGGGATCTGGCGATGATCGCAGTGCAAGGCCCCAATGCCCGCGCCAAGGTGTGGCAGGTACTTCCGGGCTCGCAGACGGACACGGAGAATCTGAAGCTGTTCCAGGCGGTCTTTTTTGACAAGTATTTTATTGCCCGCACAGGTTACACCGGCGAAGACGGTTTTGAGATTACGCTTCCGGCAGCCGACGCCGCGAGTTTCTGGAATAAACTCCACGCAGCGGGAGTGACCCCCGCGGGCCTGGGTGCAAGAGATACCTTGCGGCTCGAAGCAGGCATGAACCTTTACGGGCAGGATATGGACGAAACCACCAATCCCCTGGAAGCGGGGCTGGGCTGGACGGTGGATTTGAAGAGCGATCGGGACTTCATCGGCAAGCAGGCGCTTCTGGACAAGCCGGTCACCCAGCAGCTGACCGGCTTGGTGTTGCTGGATCGTGGGATATTGCGCAGCCATCAGAAGGTGGTTGCACAAAATGGCGGAGGCGAGGGCGAAATTACCAGCGGAGGCTTTTCGCCCACGCTCAATCAGTCGATCGCTCTGGCGCGCCTCCCCCTGGCCATATCTCCCGGAGACGAAGTTCAGGTCGTCGTTCGGGATAAACAGTTGAAAGCGAAGGTCGTGAAATATCCTTTCGTCCGCAATGGCAAGATTCTCGTTTGATGAAACGGCAAAGCAATATCATTTAATTCTGGAGCAAAAACATGAGTATTCCGAATGATTTGAAATACACGAAATCCCACGAATGGGTGCGTCTCGAAGATGACGGCACGGCAACTATCGGTATTACCCAGCATGCTCAGGAGTTGCTTGGGGACATGGTATTCGTTGAAACTCCCGCAGTCGGTCGCCAACTCAAGCAAGGCGATGAATGTGCCGTAGTTGAATCGGTAAAGGCGGCGGCCGATGTTTACGCGCCGATTACGGGGGAAGTCACTGCCGCCAATCAGGAGCTCGCCTCCGCTCCGGAAAAAATCAACCAGGATGCTTATGCGGCCTGGCTTTTCAGACTGAAACCGGCAAACACCGCTGACCTGGAAAAATTGCTCGATTCCGCCGGATACCAGAAACTGCTCGAAAGCGAAGATCATTAATCAAATCACTTGAGGAAAATGGAACGGGACTGCTTCTCCCGCCGTCATTTCGCCTGCCTTTTACGCCTCACCGATGATTCACGGAACAAATCATGCCGTTCATTCCACATACTGAAGAAGATATACAAGCCATGCTCGCGAGCATCGGCGCAAACAGCATCGATGAGCTGTTCGATGAGATTCCACCCGCGCTGAAAACCGGCAGCTTGAAGCGGGTGCCGCCCGGTTTGAGCGAAATGGAAATATCGCGTTTGATGCTGGAGCGCGCCGAGCAGGATGGACGCTACCTGAACTTCATCGGCGCGGGCGCTTATGAGCACCATATTCCTGCGGCTGTCTGGCAGATTGCCACGCGTGGAGAGTTCTACTCCTCTTATACGCCCTATCAGGCGGAGGCCAGCCAGGGCACCCTGCAATTGCTCTATGAGTACCAGACCATGATGGCGTCGCTGACGGGGATGGATGTTTCCAACGCCAGCATGTACGACGGCGCTTCGGCCCTGGCGGAAGCCGCCCTGATGGCCGTGCGTTCGCACCGGACCTCGCGGCGGATTTTGATCCCGCAGACCGTTCATCCGGTCTATCGCAGCGTGGTTCGCGCCATTGTCAAAAACCAGGGAATCGAGGTGGTGGAGATTCCCTACGACAAGCTGTCCGGACAGACTTCCCTGGACGGGCTGAAAAACTTCGGCAGCGAAGAATTTGCAGCCCTCGTGATTCCCCAGCCGAACTTTTTCGGCGTGCTCGAAGATGTCGACGCGCTCACCCACTGGGCTCAAAGCAGGGATGCTTTTGCCATTGCCGTTGTGAACCCCATGGCCCTGGCAATGCTGACTCCGCCCGGCGAATGGGGGGAGAAAGGGGCAGACATTGCCGTCGGCGAAGGACAGCCATTGGGCATTCCCTTGTCCAGCGGGGGACCGTATTTCGGTTTTATGGCCTGCAAGCAGCCCCTGGTGCGCCAGATGCCGGGCCGCATTATCGGTCGCACGACGGATCTGGAGGGCAGCGATGGTTTCGTGCTTACGCTTCAGGCGCGGGAACAGCACATCCGGCGATCCAAGGCTACCTCCAATATTTGCACCAATCAGGGACTCATGGTCACGGCGGCAACCATCTACCTGGCCTTGCTGGGTCCCGAAGGCTTGCGCCGGACTGCTGCCCAATCGCATGCAAACACGGCAGCGTTACTGGAAAAACTCGAAAGGCTGAAGGGGGTGAAAAGAATGTTCAACGGCCCTCTGTTCCATGAAGCGGTTATCTCCCTGCCCCGCCCCGCTGCCAGCGTATTGCAGGCGCTCGAGGCCCGGCGGATATTGGGTGGGCTCAATCTCAAGGAGCACTATCCGGAACTGGGAGATGCCCTGCTGGTATGCGCAACCGAAACGAAGACGTCTGCGGACATGGAGAATTACGTCACGCAACTGGGCGACGTCATCAGAAATTCATAGCACCGATTTTCCATCGGACGTTTAACAATCATCCCATATCATAAAGGAGAAACAGTATGGTCACCCTAGCCGGCAACCCCATCAAAGTTGAAGGAACCTTCCCCAAGGTAGGCGACAAGGCACCCGATTTTTCTCTGGTAAACAGGGATTTGAAAGATGTCACCCTGGCCGATTTTGCGGGCAAGAAAAAAGTGCTCAACATTGTTCCCAGCCTTGATACCCCGGTCTGCGCCATGTCCACGCGCAAGTTCAACGAGCAGGCCAGCAACATGGAAAACACGGTGGTGTTGATCATTGCTGCCGATCTGCCCTTCGCGATGAGCCGCTTCTGCGACATGGAAGGACTCGACAAGGTGGTACCGCTTTCCACGATGCGCGGCTCGGAATTCATGGAAAACTACGGGGTGGCGATTACGGACAGTCCTCTTGCGGGTATCACGGCCCGGGCTGTCGTGGTCCTGGATGAAAACGACAAGGTCATCCATGCGCAGCTCGTGCCGGAAATCAAGGACGAGCCGGATTATGACGCGGCGCTGAAGGCACTGGAATCCTGAGCAGGACAGGCACATGGAATGCGTCGCGACAGTCGATGACATCGGTATCCGACGCCTGCGGAATGCGCGGCGCCTTCCTTCTCCGAGGCTCTGAGGTACAGGCAGGCGATGCCTGCCTGTCAATATCTTTCAACACATTCACTTAGCAAACACCGGATTGAACCCATGCTGATATTTGAACATTCCCGCCCTGGTCGGCGCAATTATTCCCAATCTCCGAAAGCTGCGGAAGCAACGGATATTCCGGAGAAGCTGTTGCGCAAGACCCTGCCGCTGCTGCCGGAAGTGTCCGAGATGGATGCGGTGCGCCACTACACACGGCTGTCGCAAAAGAATTTTTCGATAGACACGCATTTTTATCCGTTGGGTTCCTGCACGATGAAGTACAACCCGAGGGCGTGCAATTCACTTGCGATGCTGCCCCAGTTTCTGGCCCGCCATCCCAGATCGCCGGAAAGCACCGGCCAGGGATTTCTTGCGTGCATGTACGAGCTGCAGGAAATCCTGAAAGATGTAACCGGCATGGCCGGGGTAAGCCTTACACCCATGGCGGGCGCACAGGGCGAGCTGATCGGGATCGCGATGATACGCGCTTATCATGAATCGCGGGGAGACACTACCCGAACCGAAATCATCGTTCCGGACGCGGCTCATGGTACTAATCCTGCCACAGCGGTCATGTGCGGCTACAAGGTCGTTGAGATCGCCACCGACAAGGAAGGCAATGTGGACATGGCTGCCCTGAAAGCAGCGGTCGGCCCGAAGACGGCTGGACTGATGCTGACCAATCCTTCCACGCTCGGTGTATTTGAAGAGAATGTCGCCGAGATGAGCAGGATTGTCCATCAGGCAGGTGGATTGCTCTATTACGATGGCGCAAACCTGAACGCGATACTTGGCAAGGTCAAGCCAGGCGACATGGGCTTTGACGTCATTCACATCAATCTTCACAAGACGTTTTCCACCCCGCACGGTGGCGGAGGCCCGGGCTCGGCCCCGGTGGGTGTCGCACCGCGGCTGCTGCCGTTTATGCCTGTGCCTATCGTGGCATTTGAAAACGGGACCTATCGCTGGCAAACGGAGAAGGATATACCGCAATCGATCGGAAGACTTTCGGCGCACATGGGGAACGCAGGCGTTCTGTTGCGCGCCTACGTGTACGTACGTCTGCTTGGGGCGGAAGGCATGCACCGGGTGGCGGAGTTTGCAGCTCTTAACGCCAACTACCTGATGGCCGAACTGCGAAAAGCGGGTTTCGAGATCGCCTATCCCAGCCGCAGGGCCAGCCATGAATTTATCGTTACCCTGAAAGACCTGAAGGAAAAAACCGGCGTCACCGCGATGAACCTCGCCAAGCGTCTGCTGGATAAGGGTTACCATGCGCCGACGACCTACTTTCCGCTCCTCGTGCCGGAATGCCTGCTGATTGAACCGGCTGAAACCGAATCGAAGGAGACGCTGGACGCCTTCGTAACAGCAATGAAGGAAATCCTGGAGGAAGCCCATACGCAGCCAGACCTGGTGAAGAGCGCGCCTCATGCCACGCCCGTCCGCCGACTGGATGACGTCAAGGCCGCGCGCGAGCCGGATCTGGCCTGGAAAGCACCCACGCGCAACATAAGCGTAACCAGGACTGAAACCCTCACCGCGATCCCAAGCGTAAGCGTAGCTTAACGGCTCAGGCTTCTCAGGCCCCCCATGCATACACTCATTTGCGGCTCCATCGCCTATGACACCATTATGGTGTTCGGCGATCATTTCAGGAACCATATCCTGCCGGAGAAAATTCATATATTGAACGTTGCTTTCCTGGTGCCGGATATGCGCAGGGAATTTGGCGGCTGCGCCGGCAATATCGCCTACAATTTACAGATGATGGGAGGTTCTCCCCTCATTATGGCAACGGTGGGGGATGACTATCAGCCTTATGCGAAACGCCTTTCAAGCCTGAATCTGGCACAAACACATATACGGCACATACAAGGCTCCTTCACTGCCCAGGCATTCATCACCACGGATCTGGCCGACAACCAGATAACCGCTTTTCATCCGGGAGCAATGAACAGTTCGCATGAAAATCACATCGCTGCTGCGGAAAACGTAAGCCTCGGCATTGTGGCGCCTGACGGGCGTGACGGCATGTTGCAGCATGCGCGGGAGTTTCATGAAGCAGGTATTCCCTTCATGTTCGACCCGGGCCAGGGACTACCCATGTTCAATGGCGAGGAGTTGGTCGATTTCATCCACAAGGCGGACTATGTCGCCGCCAACGATTATGAGGGGCAGTTGCTGCAGGAACGAACCGGTCTCACGCTGGAGGCGCTGGCGAAACTTGTAAAGGGATTGATTGTTACAAAGGGCGCACAAGGATCGACGATTTATGCGGATGGTCAACAGATCGAGATTCCGTGCGTTAAGCCGGATAAAGTGGTCGATCCCACCGGTTGTGGCGACGCATATCGGGCAGGCTTGCTGTATGGAATCGCCAAGGGAATGGATTGGCAAAGCGCTGGACGCCTCGGTTCGCTCATAGGGGCACTGAAAATTGGCCAGCGTGGTGGACAGAACCACCGCTTCACCCGAGGTGAGATCGACCAGCGCTACTTTGAGGTTTTCGGAAGCCGCATTCTATAGAATGAGAGGGCGCAATGAAACAGCATATTTTAGCCATAACCTTCCTCTGCTCAGGTGCTGTGCTTTTGAACGGCTGCGTTGCAGGACAGGGGGGAGGCGACTATGCTCGCGGCGAGGCGCGGCAGGAGCAGAGCGTGCGAACGGGTGTGGTCGAAAGCGTGCGTGAAGTAAGACTGGAAGGCACGCGCAGCGGTATCGGGACAGTAGCAGGGGGTGTCGCCGGCGGAATCGGTGGTGCTCAGATTGCACATGGTTGGCTCGGCGCCTTGGGAGCTCTTGCCGGAGCAGTAGGCGGAGGTCTGCTTGGGCAGGCGGCGGAGGAAGGTGTAACCGGCCGGAAGGGACTTGAGATTACAGTGAGGCTCGACAACGGTTCCCTTGTTGCCATCACGCAGGCGGCTGACGAGGAATTCAGGCCCGGCGAACGGGTAAGGATTTTATCGGGTGGCGGAGCCTCCCGCGTTACCCATTAGACACCCCGTTACTATTAAACGCCCCATTAGATGACCTCGGGCACCAGGTAAGATGTGAACCCCAGCTTCCGGTTGCTTGGATTGCCGCATCCGGAATGCGCTAATATTATGGGATGTCCAACGTTACAAACAGTGCCACAACCAGTCGTCTGACGCGAGCTATCCGTTCTGTTCGCCTGCTGCTTCACATCGCTTCCGGATTGATTCAATCCGTGATCTATCCGCATGTCAATCAAAGGACCCAGAGACGCATGGCGCAAAAGTGGTCAGCTCGGCTTCTCTCACTTCTGGGAGTCAGGTTGTGCTATCAAGGAATATTGCCTGCCGCCGGAACACAGCGTGTAATGCTGGCGGCCAATCATGTATCCTGGCTGGACGTGTATTCGATTATGAGCGTGTGCCCGGCCCGGTTTGTCGCAAAATCTGAAATCCGCGGCTGGCCCCTGTTTGGTTTGCTGAGCAATAATGTGGGCACCTTGTTCATCGAGCGCGCGAAGCGCAGTGACACAGCCAGAATAAACGACCACATTGCAGAGGCACTCAACAACGGCGATCGGGTAGCGGTATTTCCTGAGGGCGGCACCAGCGATGGCACCATACTCCACCATTTCCATGCCTCGTTGCTGCAACCTGCGGTGAGCGTCTCAGCCATGCTGCATCCGGTGGCAATCCGCTATACCGACACGGCGGGCAACATCAGCAAGGCTGCGACATACTTTCGTATTTCCTTGCTTGAGTCAGTGCAGCAAATATTGAGGCAGCCACGTATCGATGCCGAACTCATCTTTACAGAGGCGATCGATAGTCACGGAAAAAACCGGCGGGAACTTGCGCGGAGCGCGGAGCACGCTATTGCCAACGCCTTGTCGCTCCCCCTGCCCCACAAGCCATCTGGAAAACCTTCCGATCCTCCAGACGAACAGCCGTAAGGCTGCCCCCCCATAAGCACCCGGTATCGAGCGTCATCAGATTGCTCCTGATCTCAAGACCCAATGCTGACCAGTGACCACAGATGACGGTTGCCTTCCGGCTGGCTCGCTCCGGCGCATCGAACCAAGGCAAATAGCCGGACGGAATGTCCTTGACCGAACCTTTGTGGGAAAAATCCATTCTTCCATGAGGAGTACAGACCCGCATGCGTGTCATGGCATTGACTATTACACGCAGCCGTTCATATCCGTTGAGGGCTTCACTCCAATGATCCGGCTGATTCCCGTACATCTGACGGCAAAATTCATGGAATTCGCTTCCCCGTAAGGCGCTCTCTACCAGCGTAGCAAGCGCTTGCGCCTGTTCGACACTCCAAGAGGGCAACAGGCCAGCGTGCACCATGACGCAGTTTCCGTCCACATGCAACAGCTTCTGTTGCCGCAGCCAATCAAGCAACTCATCCCGATCGGGCGCATCGAGGATGCCTTGCAAGGTATCGCTTCGGTTTAGCCCCGCGCACCCTTCCGCAACCATGAGCAGATGCAGATCATGATTGCCCAGCACCATTACTGCGGAGTCGTTCAACTCTCTTACGAAGCGCAATACCGAGAGCGAGTCTGGCCCCCGGTTGACCAGGTCTCCCACCAGCCACAACTTGTCTTTCGTCTCGTCGAAACGGACCAGGTCGAGGAGCTCCCGGAATTCGCGATAGCAACCTTGCAAGTCACCGACTGCGTAAATGGCCATGGGATGGAAAGACGATTGCCAACAGGCTTAAGAGTAGGGAGAGAAGCTGAGTTATCCTTGAAGAAAAAACAAGGGCGATATGGAATTCCCCCTTCTCCCTATCGCCCGCCGCACTCTGCTCCGCCTTCAACTTCTCAGCAGGTCATTTGGACTGGCTGACCATATAATCAACAACGGCTTTGACGTCGTCATCAGGCAACCCTGCGTTTCCGCCTTTGGGCGGCATGGCATTCTTGCCTTTCAATGCGCTGGTATAAAGCGCCTCCGTGCCTGTCTTGATGCGGGGCGCCCATGCTGCGTTGTCTCCCAGCTTGGGAGCCCCGGCGGCGCCGGTGGCGTGACAGGCAGCGCAACTGGCGGTGTAAATTCTCTTGGCTTTTTCCGCCGGGTCTTCCGCCACAGGAGCGGCGCTGGCGGTTGCCGGAGCGGCCGCGGCCACGACTGCGCCTTCCCCTGTTTGCGCCTCGGGCTGGGTGGAATCGCCTGCAATCACCAGCTTGCCCACCGGATGAAGACGCTTCGCTACGGCTTCTTCCGAAAAAGCAGGACTGTTTGGATCCACGGAGCTTTCTCCGATAGCAAACCGCCCGATCAGTGACAAAACAACGACCGGAACTATGAAAGCGGCCAGAACGACAACAATCAACTGGCCTGGTGTCTGGATAGGCGTGGAATGTCCTTCGTCTTCAACGTCGCTCACAATAACTCCCCAGTAATAAACGTTAAAAACGTTTATTGTATAGGTTCATGTATTCAAGCAAAAGCGGTTTTATTCAGGTTGGACGGAGGAGTTAAAAAGCGTTATCCTATGCGCCCAATTCAAAAATGCCTTCCATCCGCGCCCATAGCTCAGCTGGATAGAGTACCGCCCTCCGAAGGCGGGGGTCACACGTTCGAATCGTGTTGGGCGCGCCATTCTCCTGTTTCACCCATAGAAAAATCCGTTAGGACCTTGAAGGGCCGCCAAGCAGATGAGCAGAGAAATACCAATGTTCGGCTGCAGCACGACCCACAACCGGGTCATACTGGTCGTGATCCACGTCTCATCCAGAAACACCAGCCTTCCCATATCCCACTTTGGCTGCTGGTTCTGCCAGTCACGGCGTGCCTGCTGCACGTCCTCGCGATGCTGCTCGCTGGCGTGCAGAGTTTTTTTTAAAGCTCAGTCCCCACTTGTCCAACTGGTGCCACAGCGCCGGCGACTTGATCATGATCCCTTCGCCTTGCAGGCGTTCACACAGTTCGGCCAGCGTCAAATCCGGCTCATTCTCGATCCAGCCACGGATCGTGCCTTCCAGATGGGCGATGCGCGACCGGCGGTGACCACCCATCGGCAGGCTGCTTCGACAGCCCTGCTCTTCCCATCGCCGTCGCACCTCATACACCCACATCCGACTCACTTCGAAACGCCGGGAGATATCGCTCGGACGCTCTGCTCGCTCCAGGGCGCGCAGCACCCGATCCCTCAAATCCTGCGAATACGCACGCATACCCACCTCTCTCATGATTGACCTGAGAGAGTTTAATACATGTAACTACTTAAATCAAAAATGCTTAATCCAATAAAAGCATTACGCCTATCAACCATTCACTTCGTAAAGGGACCGTAAAGGGACGTGAATACGACGTGGTTGCCCTAATTGGTTTGCGCAAAGGATTATTCCCACACTTTAGAGCCGTTGATATTGAAGCTGAGAAGCGGCTCTTCTATGTCGGAGTAACAAGAGCTCGCCGTTTTCTCATGTAGCGGAGAAAGACAACTGGAACAACTCGCCGAGTCCATTTTTGGGATGGAAAGGGCTCAGCATTATGTAGGGCCAAATCCCGCCTTGTCACGCAGTAACCATTGCAACTGCTTACGGGCAGTTGCAATTAACTGGTCAAACACCACAGCATTGACTTCAGGCTCGCGGTTATCTTGGGGGAAATCTGGCGAACGTCGTCCCCCAATCAAGAGTACTCGGATCGTTGAGTTGATATGTTTTCCAAGCTCATGCCTATATTCAATGGCTTGGGTATAATCATCGTGATCCAATGAATGGCTTGGTCGTTTGAACTCGATCAGTAAATATTCGCCATTTAGGTTTTGATTAAGTAGCAAATCTGGTCGCTGATCGGCTTTTTTCCCCACATATCTCTTTTTAAGGTATTCCTCTATTTGTCGCTTCAAGGTTGTATTGGTGCTAAAAAGCGAAAATTCCGGACCGAATACCCATAAGTTGAGTTCCAATGATTTATGCATATTTGCTTCGGAAGTACTGGCATTCAAAGCTAGGCGCTCAAGCTGATCCAAAAATGTCGAGCGCGCATTAGCTTGTTCAACTATATATGCCATTTCGGCGAGACCAAAATCATTCAGTCCTTCCGCGATCGCTGCGATATCACGTCGCCTCGAATCAGCAATGTGCTCCAGCAATAGGCGGTAGTCGGAACGCTCCAATGCTTCCAGCAATACAAAGACGATAGGCTCAACCTTGCTATCTGGCTCTCCGTAATATTTGTCAAGCACCTTTTTGATCGCGTGGTCGGCAAATTGTCTTTTGTGTTCCGGCAACTCAGCCAATCGATTCTGAATCGCCTTTTTTAATCTTGCCTGAGCCAGCTGCATCTCCCGCTGGTACTGTTGTTCGAAAGCTCGCTTAAGAAGAGGTTGTACGTATGCCTCTACTTCCTTCAAAAGTTCGCTGTTCTCAACGGGCGCATCCCATCCTGCCGTAATATGGTCGCGCAGGCCGTCGGCATTCACTTCCCCGTAGAGTTTGCGCAGCAGCTTGCCGGGAAGTCATCTCGCTTATCAAGACCAAAGAAGCTAGGCTTTCCAACAGACTTGCCATCCACTCGTAGGGTGATTCCTGGCTGCCGCAAGCTAGCTTCCCGTCACTGATAGCAAATCGCAACTTAACTTTTCCTACCTTGGGTAGCTCCTGCTCGACCTCCGAGAAGCTGCCCGATACGTCGTCCACATCGAGGCGCTTGCCATCTACTACGATGCGAAAGTCGTCTTGGCGGCCGTAGTCCTGGAGTAATACCTGTCGCAGTTTATTAGCATCGGGAAATGCCATTCCCTGATGCAGATGGGTCAGCGTGATGGTGGTGCCATGTAATTGGGCATTACATGGTTCGCTGTGAAAGGCGATGTTCAAATGTTCGATGGCATCGACCTTGGCGAGGTCCTCTAGGCGTAAAGTAAATCCACAAAGCCGACCTCGTGCTCGTGTTTCCAGCATCATCACCGATGCCGCCATTAAACCTGCGAACTTTCCGATACCCTTGCGCCCCTTAATTAAATGGTTCTTGCCAGTAGTGCGGTCGCCATTACGTGCACGACGGTCCGTTGCAATGAAGAGGTAGTGGCGACGCAATTCTTCTTCTGTCATGCCACAGCCATCGTCAGAGATGATTATGGGGGCATTGCTCAATGGCTTCGGTAATATTACCGAAATTTGCTCTGCGTCCGCATCCCAAGAGTTATCGACTAATTCTTTCAAAGCTCTTTCGGATGATGAATACTCTTGACTGAGTAGCGTAGCCAAGCGGGAGTCTACTTGAAAACGGAGGTCGGAGTGGTTCATAGGCATGGTTTATGGGTACGGTTAATAGCGCTTATTTCAATAATAATCTGGTTGAAACAGTAAGCTAGACTATTTAGCTTCTTTCATTTGCTTATTACTTTCGTATTAACAGAATCCTCAGACTGTCACAAAATATTATCATGCGTAGAAACTTCCTTTATGGCTGTGATCAACTTCCAGGATTCACTTCAAAAAGCGGGCGAGTTTCATTCCATAGTTGTCATACTGAATCCACCTCACGAGTTATACCATTGAAACAGCTCGAATATACTCTAGTGGAAGAGCTTCCTATTGAAATTCATGGCGAATTTTAATTCATGTATTTAATGTATAATATGTAATATCTTGGGTTTATAGGAGGATTCCATGACTAAAGTCAGTTCAGGCGAGTTTACCCGGGAATTCGGGCGTTACCGCGCCATAGCCCACCGTGAGCCGGTTATCATCACAAATCATGGGCGCGACGACGTGGTGCTGCTCGCGGCGGAGGACTATGCCCGCCTGCGCCGCTACGAGCAGAAGCCCTTCCATGTCTCGCAGCTCCCGCAGGACGTGGTGGATGAGTTCGGTACGGTTCCTCTTCCTGCCGCTGCATCGGAGTTCGACCACGAGTATGAGCCCTAGCGTCTCATGGCAGTGCTCAAACCCGAGCTCGGGCTGGTTATCCGCCACGCTTATTTATGGTGGAACGAGGCACGCTCAGGCCGTGAGGACGGATTCAAGGATCGTCCCTGCGTGATCGTTCATGCCCGGCAGAACGAATACAAAGAAACGGAAGTCTATATTTCTCCCATCACTCATACGCCCCCAAAGAATCCCGAACGTGCGATGCAGATTCCTGCCGCCACCAAGGCGCGTCTCGGCCTTGATGCCGAACCCTCGTGGATCATCACAACCGAAATCAACCGCTTCATCTGGCCCGGCTCGGACATCCGTCCTGTACCGGGTGGTGGTCCGGCTTACGGACTACTGCCCGCCGCGGTGACGCGGGACTTGGTGCAGCAGATCAAAGATAATGTCCGTGACCGCTTGTTGCTTGTTACAGGACGTGATGATCCGGCGTTGATCGAAAGAGGCCGCCAGCAGCGAAAGCCAGATAAAGAGAAAGACCGGGAGTGTTAGATTTCGTGCTCCAAACTACGTTCGCGTGTTCCTGCCGGACGGCTGCACTCCAAACGGGTTGTCTGGAAATGGGATCGTAGGTCCGGCAGCTCTTTTCCTGCTATCTTCATGTACGCGGCGATGTCCTGGTGAGAGTTTCCACCTGTTTCGCATGGTCCTGTCTGGCCAGAGCCCGCTGCCGATGCAGAGTCTGCCTTTCTTCCAGATGCCGAAAAATCAGTGCGTCCTTTTCTACCCGGTCGCGCTGCATGGCCTTCAGGGTTTCGAATTCGTTCTGCCGCCGGATTTCTCCATGTCTGTCCAGGTCCCATGTGCCCCGAAAGCCTGTTGATCCTAAATAAAGCAGTCGAGCTTTCAGATTCGGTCCGATTGGACGGTCAACAGGCCGAGCGGATCGGCGGTTGCGAGCATGAATTTGGCAAACGCGCGGGCAAGAATCTCGCGCAACCGCTGGGCGTCGGTCAACTGCTCCGCAGCGGCCTTCAGTGAACTCAGGAAGTCTGCCAATCTTGTCAGAACGGCTTGCACGACCGCTTGCCTGGCATGAGTGCTGGTGATGGTCAGGCGCCTCTGTCCAGCGTGCCGCGTTTGCGTGGCGACCCCATGCAGCAAGAGCGGTCGGCTGGAAATGGCTTCGAAGTGCTTGTGCGGCTGGGCCAGCCGTACGAACAGCGTCCACCAGTTATCCTATAAACGGCAGTTGAACCGTGGTGCTGTTAAGCTATAGTTTTGCTGGGTGCGGGTTGACGGGGTATTTTCTGGCACGGAGGGACTCACCGTATGGGTGAAGCGAAACGCAAGGCATTGGCTCATCAGAGAGAGACGATTGCGCTCGACACTTTTGGTGGCCGCATCCACGTCGAGTGGAATCCGGCTGCGGCCGTGACGCCGCTCGGGCAGTTGCCGTTCTTCATTGAGTTTCTCAAGGTGAGCGGGTTGTTCGAAGCCTGGGTGGCAGACTGTCCGCTCGCCTACCAGAGCAACAATGCGTCAGATAAGCGAGCGGTACTGGCGACCTTTCTACTGTCGATCCTGGCGGGGCATCACCGCTACGCGCATATCACGGCGATTCGTAATGACGGCATACACCCTGAGCTGCTGGGGGTGGCGCAACTGGTTTCGGAGGATGCAGCGCGACGCGCACTGGGGCGGATTGAGGAGCCCTCGGGTGTTGCCTGGCTCGACCGGCACTTGGCGAAGACGACGCAGCCGTTGCTCTCCACGCCGTGGATCCTTGATCTGGATACGACGGTGAAGTGCCTGTACGGCAAGCAGGAAGGTGCGCTGCTGGGCTACAACCCGAAGAAACCAGGACGGCCTTCGCACAGTTATCACAGTGCGCTGATGGCAAACACGCGGCTGGCATTGGCGGTGGAAGTGATGGCGGGCAACAAGACGGCGCCCATGCACAGCATGCCTGGGATCTGGGCCTTTCTGGATGCGTTGCCGAAGGGGGAGCGCCCCGCCTTGCTGCGTGGTGATGTGGCCTATGGCAGCGAGTCGATTCTGTGCGAAGCCGAAGCTCGCGGCCAGCCTTACCTTACCAAGCTGCGACTGACGAAGAACGTAAAGGGCCTTATCAGGAAGCTCTTCCGCTCCAACAGCTGGGAGGGGGCGGGACAAGGATGGGAAGGTTTGGAGGACACTCTGAAGCTGGCAGGCTGGAATCGCGCGCGGCGCGTGGTGGTGCTGCGCAGGAAGCTTACGGGCGAGATGCTGATGACTGGCAAGGATAAGGATCAGGGCGAACTCGCCTTCATTGTGGGCGAGGTGCCGACGCTACGCTATGAGTATGCCGTCCTGGTCACCTCGACGCAGTACGAGATCCTCACGCTGGCACAGCTCTATCGTGACCGGGCCGACGCCGAGAACAACTTCGATGAACTCAAGAATCAGTGGGGCTGGGACGGCTTCACCACCCAGGATTTGGCGCGCTACCGTCTCATGGCGCGGATGGGCACTGGTCTATAACCCTAAAAATCTCAGTTGGTTCTATACAAAACAGCTGAAAATCAGGCAGGCTTTGGGTTTTCGAACGAAGCGAGGAGTCACCCGATTTGAACACCTTTTCAGGAAAGCCAGGTACCCAAGCCCTACCAACATTAACAGTGCATTGGAAGGTTCTGGGACGGGGGCAAGTGCTACAGCGAGTCTATCGGTATACACCGTGGCAGTCGAATACTGCGCTGGAATCTGTAGAAATATTTGCGTAGCGAATACCTCGGAAACATGCGTAGAGTTATCTGGCAGGAACGTATTAATATCGAATGAACTTGGATTGAGTTGCCACCCATCGGCTGTATAGAAACTGTTGAGTTTGCTCTGCAAGCTCAGCCGGCTCTCGATATCGCCATTTTCATCGGCAAATACCAAGTGACCACCGAACGAGCTGAGGAAAGAATCGTTCACAGTAATCTCAGCACTTTTCGCACCGACCCTTATAGACAGAACATCGGTAGGGGATCCGTTTGGCGTCAGCGAAAGGCCAAAATCGTACTGGAGATAACTCTCATTGGTCGTAGCAGTGAGATCGCCAAACATCGCAAAATCGTTTCTGATCGACCAATTGCCCGTTCCGGGGTTAACCATCGTAACCGGATCGCGGATGTCAGTTCTACTGCCGGCGATATTCGTCTCAGTTTGGGAACTGGCGTTTGCAATGGACTTTGTCTGATATAGGGAATAATACTCAGGGTTTTGCGGACCAAACCGAGCAACGGACGTATAGTCCCTCACAAACCACCTGCTTGTAGCGTAGGTCGCTTCCCTTCCATTGACGAGCAAGGCCGTCGTACGCTCGTCTGTTCCAAATGTTGTATCCCACCTATTTGCGGGCGGCTTCCTATATGTCTTGTAAACATCGTAAAGCTGAGGCTCTCCTGCTGCCGGCGGTTCGAACCAGTGCTTGTCACGAAAAACATAATCTCCAGTAGGAACTCTGACACCCTTGTTTTGACGGTCTGTAGTCCATCCCGAGCTGGTGGACAGCCATTCGCTTTGGTTATTTGTTGCGATGCTCGTCCCATCCGCTTGAGCCACAATAGGATAACTCCACCCGAGCATGACCCCACCTGTCAAAACAAATAACCACAGATAATGCCTCCAACTAAATATCGTTTGACGTTCCATGGGAGTATCTCCTTATCCTAATTTGCGCCCATTCCCTTCTCGTCGTCGCTTCGCCTGGCTGCGTATCATTCAGGAATAGCGAAGGGCTTTAACGCGTCGTCGTACTACCCGGTACATTTCCACCGCATTTCCGTTTCCTCGCGACTCCGCCACACGTTAAGCTATGAGATCATCAAAGTGAAATCAAGAACAACGGGTACCTATATTATTTTTAGCAGATCAGCGGAACTGTCTGCTCGCTTTAAACATACGTTCCACTTTTTTTTACGAAAAACGAAGTTCAATTGCTTATTTGCGGCTCGGGTTGGAAGTAAGCCTTGTGAAGCGTAGAAGAAGAAATGCTGACTGCCGAGACAATCCTGGATGGTACTCCCCCCATTTTTAGCTGTGCCCAGGAGTAGTGTTCAGGCGACCATTGCCAACTTCTGATAAGGTGTTACCCCGCCGATGGCGGTATTGGGTCTTTCAGCGTTGTAGCGCCACAGCCACTGTGTTGCGGTTTGCTGTGCATGTGCTATTGACTGGAAGATTGTCTGGTCCAGCCATTCGTGCCGCACTGTGCGATTGAACCGTTCCACATAGGCGTTTTGTGCAGGCTTGCCAGGCTGGATAAACCGCAACTCGATTCTCTGGCTTTCTGCCCACTGGCGGAATTCGTGACTGATGTGCTCGGGGCCGTTATCCAGCCGAAGCGCTTTTGGTTTTCCGCGCCATTCGATAATGTGTTCCAGTGCCCGGATGATACGCGCGGAAGGCAGCGACAGATCCACTTCGATGCCTAGCCCCTCGCGGTTGAAGTCATCGATCACATTAAAGGTGCGAAAGCTGCGACCATCCGATAAGGCATCGTGCATGAAATCCATCGACCAAACCTCATTGATCCGCTGTGGCACTGCCAAGGCTTCTGGTTTGTCTCGCTTCATCCTCCGCTTGGGCTTGATGCGCAAATTCAATTCCAATTGCCGATAGATGCGATACACCCGTTTGTGGTTATAGGGCATCCCCTTGACATTGCGCAACCAGAGAAAACACAGCCCAAATCCCCAAGTGCGATGCGTATAGGCCAAGCGCAACAACCACTCCGCAATCCTGCCATTCTCATCCGAGAGCTTGGCGCGATAGCGATAACAGGTCTCGGAGATCGAAAATAACCAGCATGTGCGCTTGATGGCAATCCCCTTCCTTAACACCTGCCCGGCCATCTCTTTGCGCAGAGATGGCCTCATCACTTTTTTGCCAGCGCCTCACGCAGGATTTCGCAATCCATCCTGGATTCAGCATACATTGCTTTCAGCCGCCGGTTCTCCTCTTCCAGCTCGCGCAACCGGGTCATGTTCGATAAGTCCATCCCGCCATATTTGGCGCGCCATTTATAAAAACTGGCATCGCTCATCCCGTGCTTGCGGCACAACTCGGGTACCGGAATTCCACTTTCCGCTTCCTTAAGAATCTTGAATATCTGGCTTTCCGTGTAACGCGCTTTCTTCATAGCTGCTCTCCTTCAGTAGAAAATTCTACTTCCGATCACAGCTATTTTCCGGGGGGATTACCATATCACCTACAACAAGTCGCTTCTTACGAAAAGCTGGGACAGCTGCCCGAATAGCTTGACAATCCTCATAAGTTCTCAGGACGGAAAGGCCACGAGCATTGCACTCGTCCATAGAACCCCTTCCCGGGTTTCGTTCGTAACGCGACTTAAAATCCCAAGGGGTGATGTAACTTTTGTTTATAAATCGAAAGACAATTCCAACTAACTCTTCAGCATGGTTAGGTGGACATTGGCTAGGAAAGTGGCTCGGCCATCTATACACAGCTACTCGCTATCTGTTTTCTGAAATTTCCTGAGAAAATAGGTTTCCATTTTTACTTAGAATTGTACGGAACGTTTTACTCGTTCCAGTATTGGCCGCCACATAACCGCTTCAGACTGTCTGTGCGAGAGAGTTATTTCAATAAGGCGGTTGGAAACGGGAATCTTGTATTGCGTCACTTGCCAAGTGGAACGTCCATCTATGCCCGCACGAATGTATGGCATAACTAATCCATAATAATTGCTGAATCTCTCGATACGAACAGGTTGCATTTCAATGACCTTTGGGCCCCCAGATGCCTCAAGCTTCTCAAATAGGTCTTTCATTTCAGTACGGAGCTCTTCGAGTTCGCGTAACGTTGCCGCTGCAAGATCAGCTTGTGTGTAGTCGGGCGGAGAGGTAACACTTACACGGATCATTGCTCCGGTGGGATTGGGCACAGCGTTCACGGCAAGGAGGTTCTCTTTTCGACCGCTCGGTCCTTCAATACCGGCATTGTTCGTCATCGCTTCGCCCGCAGTACTAATATTTTTGCGAGTTTCCTGTGAAAAGGTTGTCCAGTGAGACGGGATTTCGAGCGAGATCCCATAAGCCAGATCAATCCGACGAAATGAAGTTTCTTTTGCGAAAGCTGAATGACCGAATAGCGCGGAGGCTATTACTAAACAGAAAAGCTGTTTTCGGTACAATTTCATTACGAGCTCAGTAATTGATTTGTTTAGGAAAATCAGCTTTTTTTGGTGCCCAGTAGCTTACGCAACTCCGGCTTTGAATGAGCGAAATGAGTCAGCTTCATTACCATAATATTGAAAATGTCGAAGACAGCCCTCATCAAGATCGAGCTCATTATCAAATAGCGCAGATCGATAGGGCCAGACTCGATTGATCTACTGGTAATAGCGGAACGTTATTTCCGGTTTAAGTACCGCTGCCTGGCTTGCTCAAAGAAAATCAATTCGGCTTGTGAATGGTTCACGTATGTTCGCCATTTTGGGTAATAGGCGTTGTCCGCCTCGTTACCCCACGCCAACCAATTAGGCCGGGTGCCACGCGCGAATAATTCGAGGTAAGGGCCAGGACTACAGGACTCGATAATCTGATACATCTCGTCCGGTTTACGCGAATGCTCACGTTTTTGAGTAGCCAGAAAATTAACCTGGCGCCGTCCGGGCGCCAAAGTACGAGCATTCTTACCCCGCACTCCGAATAGCACGAGTTCGGTAACATTGCGAAAGTAGAAACCGACGCCGCGGCCGTCTGGTCCCCCATCCTTGCGGATCTTGTGCCAGACTAGATTGCTCTTGTATTTGAAACCCCAGGCTTCCATGACCTTTAGCCCTTCTGGCAACAAGGCATTTGGCACCCAGAGATAGAGATGCGCCGTGTCTTCGGCGAGCACGCGAATGGGCAGGCTCAGAATTTCATCAAGTTCCATCGTGCCGTAGCGGTTCAGCCGTTTGTGCTCCGGTGCCATCTTTCCAGTACGGTTCTGGAATTGCCAGGGTGGATCAGCAAGGATTGTTCTGAAACGCTTGTCACCCAGGTGTTCAAGCAACTCAGCAGCGGGGTTAGGGGTTTTTTGATTCATATTCTGCCCAATCCGTAATGAGATTTGGTGTAATACCTAGCGCCAATACTGGACAGCCTCCATGTCTTCCAGCATTCAGGCGGTACAGCAGCTTGCCCATCCAAGTTGTGCTCGCTCCATATTTTGTTTTAATAAGCTTCGGCTTTCCGTTCTTGCTGGTCTTGGGCGTACCATCGCTGTTTAGCTCAGGGCCTAGCTTTTCGAAAACGGCATTGAGTGAAGCGCTTCTCGTGAGGAGGATAGCGGCGTCGATCAGGTCGCATTCGTGAAAGGCGCGGAAGGCGTATAGATCCCGGTCAAAGGTCTGATCCTTGCTGTTCCACTCCAAATCAAACGCGACACGCTTTTTAACGTAATCCACCTTATGCCCGTCAAGAAAATTTTCGCGGACAATGCGCTCAACCTGGCCCTTGTTCTTGAGTTCCTCAATCTTTTCGAGCGTATCCGACTCGTTTTCTTCTCTTTCTTCTGGTTCTTTGTCGTCCGCTTTTTTATCAATTGTTCCTGATACTTTAGTAATCAGCAAGTCTCCTTTGATCCGTGTTTCCATCCAGCCCCTTGCTCTCAGAAGTCCAGAAATCCGTTTTGGAATATCTGATTCATTGCCTCCTGGTTTGCGGATGTCCGCGAGCGTCAGCCGAAACGCGCGTAACCCCTCGATGATCTCCTGAAATTCGTTGGGACAACCGGTTGCTAAGACCTGCGCCGCGTTACGGTAGTTATGAATTTCGTAAAGATCCCGGATGTCCTCGGGGATGAAAGCATCGATCGGATTCTCACTCATAAGGAAGCGCTATTGCTTTGCAGGGGAGCTTCACAAGTCCAAACCCTTCCACATCTCATCCACCCTTGCCTTCACGCCCTCATCCATCACGATCGGCTTGCCCCATTCCCGGCTGGTTTCTCCCGGCCATTTATTCGTAGCATCCAGGCCCATCTTCCCACCCAAACCAGACACCGGGCTGGCAAAGTCGAGGTAATCGATCGGCGTGTTTTCAACAATCAAAGTATCTCTTGCAGGGTCAACCCGCGTGGTGATGGCCCAGATGACTTCCTTCCAGTCACGGATATTGACGTCATCATCTGTGACAATAATGAATTTGGTGTACATGAATTGCCGCAGGAAGCTCCATACGCCGAACATGACGCGCTTGGCGTGGCCGGCGTATTGTTTCTTCATGCTTACCACGGCCATGCGGTAGGAGCAGCCTTCTGGAGGCAGGTAGAAATCGACGATTTCGGTGAACTGCTTCTGGAGCAAGGGCACGAATACTTCATTGAGCGCCACACCAAGTATGGCCGGCTCATCTGGCGGTTTGCCGGTGTAGGTGGAGTGGTAGATGGGATCGCGACGCATGGTGATGCGCTCGATAGTAAACACGGGGAAGGTTTCCTGCTCGTTGTAGTAGCCGGTGTGGTCGCCAAAGGGGCCTTCCACCGCTGTCTCATTTGAATGGATGTATCCTTCCAGCACGATTTCGGCACTGGCGGGAACCTGCAAATCGTGCGTCAGGCATTTGACGATTTCCGTTTTGGCGCCCCGCAGCAGTCCGGCAAACTGGTATTCGCTTAAAGTATCAGGCACTGGCGTCACCGCTCCCAATATCGTAGCCGGATCCGCCCCCAGTGCCACCGCAATGGGATAAGGCTGGTCGGGATTGGCGAGAGTGAAGTCGCGGAAATCGAGTGCGCCGCCGCGATGCGCGAGCCAGCGCATGATGACTTTGTTAGGGGCGATCACCTGCTGGCGATAAATGCCGAGATTCTGCCGGGTTTTATGCGGCCCCTTGGTGACGGTCAGCCCCCAGGTGATCAATGGGCCCGCATCGCCCGGCCAACAGGTCTGGATCGGCAGTTTGGCGAGGTCGACCTCATTTCCTTCCCAGACGATTTCCTGACAGGGTGCCTTTGAGAGTTCCTTTGGCGCCATATTGAGCACCTGTTTCAGCACGGGCAATTTCTCCCATGCGTCTTTCAAGCCCTTGGGGGGGTCGGGTTCTTTCAGATAAGCGAGCAGCTTGCCCACTTCGCGCAGCGCCTCGACCGAATCCTGGCCCATGCCCATCGCGACGCGCTTCGGCGTGCCGAACAGGTTTCCCAGCACAGGAATGGCATGCCCCCTGGGCTTTTCGAACAGCACGGCGGGGCCCTCCGCTTTCAGCAGGCGGTCGCAAATTTCCGTCATTTCCAGATGGGGATCGACTTCGACCGCTACCCGTTTCAGTTCGCCCTGCTTTTCCAGTTGCGCCAGAAAATCGCGCAGGTCCTTGTACTTCATTTATATCCCTTCCATTCCCGGCCCTGGCCCGGTGCTTCAATAAGCCATCCTTGCCAGGTAATCCAGTGCGATACCGGCAAATATCGTTGCGCCCACCCAGTTGTTGTGGAGAAAAGCCTTGAAGCAACGCGCGCGATCGCGGTCGTGAATCAGGCTGTATTGATACAGGATCAGCCCTAGCGCTGTCGCAAGGCCGGTGTAATAAATGACGCCGAGATTCTGCATCAGGCCGATGGCAACCATGCTCCCGAGGAAAACTGCATGGCACAACATCACACCAGCGACGTCGAAACGTCCGAACGTGATGGCGGAAGTCTTGATGCCGATCTTGAGATCGTCGAGCTTGTCCACCATGGCGTATTCGGTATCGTAGGCGATCACCCACAAGAGGTTTGCTCCCATCAGGAACCAGGCAAGGAACGGCACTTCCCCGGTCTGGGCGGCAAATGCCATCGGGATGCCAAAGCTGAAGGCGATGCCGAGGTAAGCCTGCGGCATGGCGAAAAACCGCTTGGTGAAGGGGTAGCTCGCGGCAAGGAAGAGGGCGACAAACGAGAGTTCGATGGTAAGCCGGTTCAGCGGCTGGATCAGCAGGAACGCTACGAGGCTCAAACCCGCGGCCAGCAGCAGTGCTTCCCTGGTGCTGACCGCTCCGACAGCCAGCGGGCGGTTCCGAGTGCGCTCGACATGCCCATCGAGATTGCGATCGGCATAGTCGTTGACGACGCAACCGGCGGAACGCATCAGCACTGTACCCAGCACGAAGATCAGCAGGATATCCAGTCGTGGCACCCCTTCCGCGGCCAGCCACAAGCCCCACAATGTGGGCCACAACAGCAGCAGAATGCCGATGGGCTTGTCCAGCCGCATCAGCTTTTCGTAATGCACGAAACGTTGAGTGAGTGTCACGCGAGTTCCAGGATGGAAGGAAGGAATACTTCGGTAACCAATATGGACTGCCCATGCAGTGTGAACAGGGAGCGCCGCGCCCACAGGCTTGCTGGCTTTACCTGCAACTTGCGGCAGGCGCGGCTGAAAAGCGGATGAGCCGCAGTCAGTTTCTTGAAGCGAAGCGGTGTGCGCTTGACGATAGGGTTGGTAAACAATACTGTCCCCAGCGACTTGTTGCCAAGTCCGATCAGGCTGCGCCATGCGCCGCGCAAATCTTGCCTGGCCACCACGGAATGGGCAAATACCACTGGCGTCTCGCCGCAATATAAATATACCTCCCGCACCAAGGCCAGTTCATCCCGCCGTAAATTCATCACAGCCAGCTCATCGCCGCAGACCGTCGCCAACGACTGGAATACGGGCTTGACGCTGAATTCCCCACAGCAGCGGCGCTGAATAAGCTGGGTAAGCGAGCCGCGATTCTGCAACCAGCTACGGGCGCGGGGCGATATGGAAGAGAGTGCAGGATGCCAGTCCGATAGCGGGGCAGCATTCATTCCGGAAGAGCTGAAAAGGGTGAATTATGCCGCATAATCCAGCCCGGCTGAATCCCCACCCACCTTTGCCTCCTTTGTCTCTTAACTTTCCCCTGGAACAATACTGGATCGTACCAAGCTTTGGTGGCCGCAATCCGCTTTCACTCGGGCGAGAATGCGCCAATAAGGGAACGTAGCGTGCCTATCAATGTCAGCGCCCATATCAGCAATGCGAACCAACCCCAATAATGCGAAATAACCGCCAGGGATTCATCCCCTGCCGCTTTCGCCAGGGCAAGCGTGCAAGCTGTGTACATTCCCATCGGAAAGACTCTGCTCCATGCCGGAGGATCATAAACCTGATATTGCCGGCCCAACGCCAGCCTGGACCAGGGAAAAACTTTAACGCACAGTGGTACGGGGTCGGCGATCCCGACGCGGATGAATTTACGAATATCCATGATTATCTGGTAGGGAATCCACAATGTGCCGACGACCCATGCAAACAGAGTCATCCATAATCCACACTCCCGTATACCGTTCCATGCGGGGAGGAGGGGCAAATGCGTGACAAAGTTCGCGCCTGCCAACGTAATGATTGCGGCGGCACCCATGCAGATCCAGTAAGGAGCGTCCCAGTCGGCAAGTTCGAACCGTCTGAAAAACAGGCAATAGGTTACCAGCGACACGATCACCAGGTACAGGATGAATCCGAGAGCCCAGAACGCACCCACTGCAAAGTAAACATAACCAGGCGGTGTTGCTATTGCCTCGACCAGATGAGTCGCAAGCAGGGCGACCGAGGCCGTGCCCACTGCAACCAGCAGCGTCGCACCGCTCACGATTTCGTGGATGGGTTTCGAGCGCGCGGAGACGAGATTGAGGACAATAGAATAAATGCACATGAACCAGCCAATCAGCGCCATCAGCCAAAGCGACGCTGCCAGCACGGTGGCATGCTCGAAGACAAACAGTTGCATGCCAATTGTATTGGTTCCCACCACGAATGTCAGAAACAGCCAGGCACGCCGCAGCGTCAGGAAATCCGCCTTCAGATCCGGCAGGAAAAATGCCATCCGCGCGATGAGGACGGTGCACAAGGCCAGATAGATAACCAGATTCAGTACGAAAAGCGCTTTTGCTATGATGGAAAAACCCATTGCTTCAAAGGCAAGCGATACGATACCGGTCGCCATCACCATGGCAAAGTAGGCGGGATGAAAATTCTTTACGCCGTTAGTGATGATAGCGCCGTATCGGCTCATGATAGCGCCCGTTCATGAGGCGGAAATGATCAAGGTTTTCTTGAAAGCAGCAGCAATAATAGTGGTACGCCCAGCAAAGCGGTCAATACGCCTACGGGCAACTGTTGGGGCGCCCATAGCGTGCGCGCCAGCGTATCCGCCAGCGTGAGAAAACTCCCGCCCAATAATACTGCCAGGGGCAGCAACCAGCGAAAATTGCTGACCCCCAGCAGGCGAACGGCATGCGGCACAATCAGGCCGACGAAACCGATGACTCCCGCGAGCATCAGTGCTGCAACGGTGGCAAGGGAGGCGCAAAAATAAATCCCTATTTGCAACGGTAGCACAGCCACGCCCAAAGTTCTTGCCTTCATTTGACCCAATGTGAGAACGTTCAGGCTGCCGGAAAAAAGCAGGCTCACGGCGGATACGAAAATGAGAGTTATCCAGGCAGGCAACGGTTCTTCGGCACGCGAAACATCGCCCATCAACCAGAACAGCATGCCCTTGACATCGCTCGCCGGCGCAAGGGTAAGAATCAGCGTTGTGAGCGCTCCGCAGCCAGCGGACAACACTACACCGGTCAGAAGCAGCCGGTAAAGATTCCAGTTGCCTGCGCGAAAACTCAGGCCGAATACAATGGCAACGGCCGCCAACGCTCCCGCCAGAGATGTCAGATTCGTCAGCAAAGTTCCCCACTCAAGGAGCATTGCAAGGAGTGCACCTACGGCTGCACCTCCGGAAACCCCCAGGATATACGGATCGGCGAGGGGATTGCGCAATAAAACCTGCAACAGCGCGCCCGCCAGTGCCAGAAGACCGCCGCAGGCAAATGCAGCCAGCACCCGTGGCAAGCGGAGTTGCCAGATAATCTGATGGGAGATGCTTTCGGTTGAAGACAGCAGCGCCTGAACGACGCTTGAAACCGGAATATGCACGCTGCCGAACAGCAAGCCGGTGAAAAGGCTGCCCATAGCCAGCAGACCGAAAAGAATCAGCAGCAGGGGGTAGGAATATTTGGCGAAGGTCGGCCCTGAGGTCATGCTGAGGTCATTTCGATGCGCAGACATGTCCCCGCCGGAATGAAGCGAGGGCGAACAATGCAACAATTCCTGGTTTCCGTCGGGTCGTTTCAGTATGGGCAGCATGGGCTGCTCTTTGCCACCCTCTCGCCCTCCCTATACCCCCACCTCTGACTACTATCGCAGGCTGATGATGGGCCACCCGTTTTTTTCCGCATGTGCCCTGAGTGTTGCGTCAGGATCAACCGCCACCGGGCGGGTCACTTTTTTAAGGAGTGGCAGATCATTCAACGAGTCGCTGTAAAACCAGCTTTCCAGGAAAGATAACCAGGTCAGGTTATGGTGGTCCAGCCAGCTTTCCAGGCGTACGATCTTGCCCTCCCGAAAACAGGGCGGGCCGGAAACCCTGCCCGTGAATTCGCCATCCCTCTGCTCCGGTTCGGTAGCGATGAGATGGTTTATGCCGAACGCCCTTGCAATCGGCCCCGTTACGAAACTGTTGGTTGCCGTAATGATGACGCACAAATCGCCCCCAAGCATGTGCCGATTGACGAGCTTGCGCGCCTGCGGCGTGATCAGGGGCAGAATTCTTTTTTCCATGAAATCCCTGTGCCAAGCATCCAGCTGGCTGCGCAGATGACGCGACAGGGGCTTCAACTGAAAATCAAGGAACTCCTGGATATCCAGAGTGCCGGCCTTGTACTGCTCGTAGAATTCGATATTGCGGGCCTCATGGACTTCGCGGTCGAACACCCCCTGCTCGATCAGGTGCTGTCCCCACTGGAAGTCGCTATCGCCTGCGAGCAGGGTATTATCGAGGTCAAACAGAGCGAGGTTCATGAGGCCGGCTGCAATAGCTCGCGTACCAGCGGAACAGTTATTTTCCGGTGACTCGCCAGTGAATATTTATCCAGTTCGTCAAGCTTCGCCATCAGGGAAGTCAAATCGCGCCGCTCATGCCGCAGCAGGTAGTCACATACCTCCTGAGGCAAAGCAAGGCCGCGGCTGCTGGCGTGGTTTTTCATGGCTTCCATTTTTTCCTCATCAGTCAGTTCGTGAACCTCATACACCAGGCCCCATGCAAGGCGCGTAAGCAGGTCTTCGCGCAGCTTCAACTGCCCGGGAGCAACAGAACCGCTTACCAGCAGGAACGCTTGCCCTTCATCACGGATGCGATTATAGAGATGAAACAGTCCGATCTGGGCATCGGCGCCAAGGCGATCCACGTCGTCCACCATCACGCAATCTGCCTCGCTGCCATTCGCAAAAGACGTTCTCTCGCCACACGCGAAATAAAGCGTGTTCATGTCATTGCGCTTGCACGCACTGGCCACACCCTGCAGCAGATGACTTTTTCCGCAACCCGTTCCACCCCATAAATAAACAAAACGCTCGTGCTCCCGCGCCATTAGAATGTTATCCAGGGTTTGCAACAACTCGGCATTGCGGCCCGGCACGAAATTGGACAAGGCTGGTGGCGGAGGGATTATGTCCAGCGGCAATTGCTTCATCAACGAGGGAGCTGTTACTGGATATCAGGATAAGAAACAGGCGATACGGACGCAGACGCAGATCGGGGTATCGGTATCGTCCGAAAAACTGCTATCAAATTCGAACGGTCAGGGGAACGGGGTTGAGGCTCCGTGTTAGGTTCCTTGGACGCCATTTGCGGTAAAATTGCGGCTTCAAACGCCACTCTATCTGTAATAGGACGAGAATTCAACTTGACCACATCCAAGCCCCCCGAAGAAAACCTCGCTCCGCTCTCTTACCACGCTGCCGGTGTCGATATCGACGCGGGCGAACGCCTGGTGGAAAACATCAAGCCCTACGCAAAACGCACCCTGCGCCCTGAAGTGCTGGCCGGTATCGGCGGCTTTGGCGCGCTTTTCGAAATTTCCCGAAAATTTAACCACCCGGTACTGGTAGCGGGTACGGACGGGGTAGGCACCAAGCTGAAGCTTGCGTTCGAATCTGGCAAACACGACACGGTCGGCGTCGACCTGGTTGCGATGAGCGTGAACGATATTCTGGTGCAGGGAGCAGAACCGCTGTTTTTCCTGGACTATTTTGCGTGTGGAAAACTGGACGTGGATACCGCCACCCGGGTAGTGAAAGGTATTGCCGCCGGGTGCGAGCAGGCCGGATGTGCCTTGATCGGCGGAGAAACCGCTGAAATGCCGGGCATGTATCCGGAAGGTGAATATGATCTTGCAGGTTTCGCTGTCGGCGCAGTCGAGAAGGATCGAATCATCACGGGCACAGCCATCGAGGCGGGCGACGCAGTGCTGGGGCTTGCTTCCAGCGGCGCCCATTCAAATGGCTATTCCCTGATCCGCAAGATCATCGAAAAAAATAATGCGGATTTGTCCGCCGATTTTCATGGCAAGGCGTTAATAGATGTAATCATGGCGCCTACCCGGATTTATGTGAAGCCTCTGCTCGAACTCATCAAGCATGTACCGGTTAAAGGCATGGCGCATATCACCGGCGGTGGTCTGCTGGAAAATATTCCGCGCATCCTGCCTGAAGGCCTTACGGCAGTACTAAAGAAAGAAGCCTGGGAGATGCCTCCGCTTTTTGCCTGGCTGCAGCGGGAAGGCAATGTGGCCGATAGTGAAATGCACCGCGTTTTCAATTGTGGCATTGGCATGGCCGTCATCGTGGCGCCGGAGTATACGGATGCCACCATGCAGTTGCTGCAATCAACGGGGGAAATCGCGTGGCGCATCGGCACCATTCGCGGGAGGCGCGCGGACGAAGCCCAGACGATCATCGAGTGAGCAGCGTGAAGCACTGAGGCACACACGGAACGAATCCCCCTGCTGATCCATGAAGTCTCTTGTAATCCTTATCTCCGGCCGCGGCAGCAATATGCAGGCTCTTATGGAAGCAAATCTCCCTGCCCGGATAGCCGCGGTCATCAGCAACAAGCCGGAGGCACCAGGACTCGATATCGCGCGCCGCCGCGGCTATGAAACCATTGTGCTGGACCAAAGGTCATACGCAGGTCGCGAGGTGTTCGACCAGAAACTTGCGGAGGTCATCGATGCCTACGCACCGGACCTCGTCGCCCTGGCCGGCTTCATGCGCCTGTTGGGGGATAGTTTTGTCAGCCGCTATGAGGGCAGGCTGATAAATATTCATCCCTCGCTGCTGCCCGCTTTTCCCGGTCTGCACCCTCACAGGCAGGCGTTGAAGGAGGGTGTGAAGGTGCATGGATGCACAGTGCATTTTGTCACCGCCGAAACGGATCGGGGTCCGATCATTATACAGGCGGCTGTTCAGGTTATACCTAGTGATACCGAGGAAACGCTGGCCGCGCGCGTACTGCAACAGGAGCATCGTATTTATCCTGAAGCCGTGCGCTGGTTCATGAAAGACCGGCTGAAGCTCTCTGATAACAGTGTTGAGGT
Organism: Nitrosospira sp. TNL300; assembly: GCF_055385915.1. Classification (NCBI taxonomy): domain Bacteria; kingdom Pseudomonadati; phylum Pseudomonadota; class Betaproteobacteria; order Nitrosomonadales; family Nitrosomonadaceae; genus Nitrosospira; species Nitrosospira sp. TNL300. The sequence goes on from NZ_AP041005.1 coordinate 3,029,833, forward strand.
GAGCGATGCCAATTTCGACGATTCTGTTTTATATTCACCGGGATTATCCAAATGAGATTTTTATTTCTAGCCCTGTTGTCGGGAGCAGTTTTTTTTGCTTTTCCCGCTTTTTCCGCTTGCAATGCCTGCGACACAGAAGTGCCCTCGCGGGTCGATATCAGTTATTCGGTTACATCCGGAAGCCTCGAAGCGGACATGAATGACACGCTGAAAATCACTCAGGAAAACGGCGAGCGCCGCTACAGTCTGTACAGCGAGGGCAAGGCCAAAGGCCTGTTGGCACTGACACAACCGGACAGCCTGGTGCGTGACAGTGAAGGCATCATCACGACGCAGGGAACGCTGCGGCCGGAGCGGTTTTCGGATCAGCACGGAAACAAGGTCCCCAAAGTGGCAATTTTCGACTGGGGCAAGAAACTGATCACCCTTCAGCATAAGCGCGGGGAAGAGCAAAAAGCGCTGCCTGCCGATGCCCAGGACAAGCTGAGCCTGCTCTACAGTTTCATGTTTACTTCCGCCCCCGGTAAAATGGTAAACCTGCATGAAACCGACGGAAAGCACCTGGAGCCGGTTTGCTATGCGGTCAGCAAGGAAACACTCGATACTCCAATGGGCAAGCTCGAAACGATCGTGCTAACGAAGCAGCTGGAAAAAGAAGGGGATCGGGATAAAAAAATCTGGCTTGCCGTCGATCACCATATGCTGCCGGTCCGCGTCGTGGCTACCGAGAAAATCGGCATCGTGACGGATCAGATGGTGACAAAAATAAGCTACGGAGAGTCGATGAACGGCATAAAGCAGGGCCGCCTGCAATAGGCCCAGCTGCGGCAAACCTGTAAAATCACCGGACGCTGAAGCGATTGTGCCGGGCAGCGCGTGCCACCTGCCCAGATACCTCTTTTGTGCCTGCCTGTCCTGGGGCTACTTTATGCCCGCTTTGTGCCCGCTTTGGGCTTCCCCCGAGCAGTATCGATAATTGATGACAATGCGTCTTACCCCTGCCCATCTCGACATGGCAACCGCTGCACTGCGCGCCGTGCTTCCACTGCAACATCCGGCCGATTCGTTACTGCGGCATTTTTTCCAGGACAATCGGAAACTTGGCGTGAACGATCGCGCGTTCATCGCTGAAACCGTGTTCGGTATTCTGCGCCACCGTTTTTTTCTGGAACGCGTCGTGGAAATTGCCACACCCCGCTCGCTCCTGCTGGCTTATCTGGCGAAATTCTCGGGAATGAACTTGCGCGAGCTGGCGCCCCTGGTGAGTGAAACAGAAGCAAAACGGCTTGCGGAAATGAAAGCCGTGCCGCTGGAATCGCAGCCACTTGACGTCCAGGCCGAATTTCCGGAGTGGTTGTTGGAAAAACTGCGGGAATTCATGGACGATGGCGCTATCCTTGACCTGGGCCGCTCGCTGCAAGCACCCGCGCCCCTCGACCTGCGTGTCAATACGCAGCTTGCGACGCGCGAGGAAGTCATCGAGCTGTTGGGAAAAGATGGAATCGAAGGAGCGCCGACGCCCTACTCCCCGATCGGCATCCGCCTCACCGGGAAGCCCGCGATCAACCGGCATGAAGTGTTCATGAGCGGCAAGATCGAAGTCCAGGATGAAAGCAGCCAGTTGCTGGGTTATCTGCTTGCGCCCAAACGCCGGGACATGGTAGTGGATTTCTGTGCGGGAGCGGGAGGAAAGTCGCTGATGCTGGGTGCGCTGATGTGTTCGCAAGGGCGCATCTATGCTTTCGATAATTCGGAAAAGCGGCTGAACAATCTCAAACCCCGCCTCAAGCGCTCCGGCTTATCAAACCTCCACCCTCAGCTTATCGCGAATGAAAACGACATAAAGGTGAAACGGCTGGCGGGAAAAATTGATCGGGCGCTGGTGGATGCGCCTTGCAGCGGGCTCGGAACCCTGCGGCGAAACCCGGATCTGAAATGGCGCCAGTCGCCGCAAAGCCTGGAAGAACTCAAGCGCAAGCAAGCCGCTATTCTCTCATCTGCCAGCAACCTGCTTAAACCGGGTGGCAGACTGGTTTATGCCACTTGCAGTTTCTTACCGGAAGAAAACCGGGAAATCGTCGAGAATTTTATTGCGAATAACCCTCGCTTCAGCCTGCTGAATTGCGCCGAGTTGTTGCACCAGCAAAAAATTCCGCTCGACACCGGTGTGTTTATGCAACTCCAGCCCAGGCTGCATGGTACAGATGGTTTTTTTGCCGCCGCGCTGGAATCAGGAAAGGCTCAAACATGATGTCATCGGACCGTAGCTCCTCCATGAAGCAATATCTGGCCGGCTGCCTTGCCATACTTCTGGCAACCTCTGCCGCAGCGTTTGAGCCGCCTTCCTATCGCAAGCCGCCCCCAGTCCTGTCCGCTTCCGGTACCGTGCAGGTTGCTTTCACGCCGGGGCAGGATGCGGGGAAACTGATTGCGGATGCCATCGATGGCGCCCGTACCCAGGTTCTGGTCCAGGCTTTCAGTTTTACCCATCGCAGAATCGCCGATGCTTTAATCGAAGCCAGGCATCGCGGAGTGGACGTGAAAGTCATTGCGGACAGGGAGCAGACCGAAAAAATTCCAACCAGTCTGATTGCAAGAATGGCGTCACAAGGTGTGCCGGTATTCATGGACTCGAATCATAGCAGTGCTCACAACAAGGTGATGCTGATCGATGCAGGCAGCGCGCAGGCTACACTGATTACCGGCAGCTTCAATTTCACCCATGCGGCGCAGCACAAGAATGCGGAAAACGTGCTCGTGATGCGCGGAAATTCCGCCCTGGTGGACCTTTACCTGGAAAACTGGCTGGAGCATTTCAAACATGCGCGGCCTTACCGCTGATTCAAGTGGTTCAGGCATGCGAACATGTGCTTCGCTGAACCGAAACACAGCATGAGGGGAAAGTAATCTACGCGTGCTAGAATCCGGCACCCACCCATCCATTTGCCCATCCATTTTCGGCACCGTCCATCTTCCTGTTTCAACGGATGCACTTCGACATTGAATTCCAGAGCCTGCTGAACAAACTGCTTGTCCATGCGCAGCAAATCCCCGTCCTGTGGCAGCTTGCTGTGCTGACTGCAAGCATGGGAATAGCGTGGTTGTTGCAAAGACAGTTCATGCGGCGCGCTCCGGCGCGTGTCACCGCCGGCGGGAAGTTAACCATCAGCGCACGCAGCCTGAGCCGGCTCCTGTTTCCATCTTTTGCGCTGATCTTTACTGTCGTCGGCAAGTGGGCACTGGAGTATTGGTATCCGGCGCACCTGCTCAATATCATTATCCCGATTCTGTTCGCGCTCGTCCTGATCCGGGCTGCGGTCTACATGCTGCGCAAGGTGTTTCGCCGCCAGGAGTGGCTGCGCCCGTGGGAACGATTCATCGGCTGGGCGGTGTGGATAGGATTCGCGCTTTATATCACAGGGCTTTTACCCGAAATTCTGGCCCTTCTCGATGACATTTCACTGCATGTCGGCAAGCAGCGCATTTCGATATTGCTGATCGCGCAGGGTTTCATTGCGTTCACCGTCAGCATGCTCGTGGCCGCATCGCTTGCCAGTTCGGTTGAAACGCGCATCATGATGGCGAGAGCGCTGAACATCAACCAGCGTGTCATTCTGTCGAAGATCAGCCGCACCATTCTGATCGTCATCGGCGTGTTGGTTGCGCTGCCCATGATCGGCGTGGACATTACGTTTCTGTCCGTGTTTGGGGGCGCACTCGGCGTCGGGCTCGGACTGGGGCTGCAAAAAATCGCGAGCAACTACATCAGCGGGTTTATCATCCTGCTGGACCACTCCCTCCATCTCGGCGATATAGTCACCGTGGATAACCGCAAAGGCGAGGTGACTTCGCTCACCACGCGGTATGTGGTACTCAAGAGCGAAGAAGGCACCAATATCCTCATTCCCAATGATGTTTTCATTACTTCGGCTGTCATCAACCATCCCTACTCCGATCGCCGATTGCGCCTTGTCTTTCCGATGCGGGTCAGCTACGACAGCCCGATCGAAGCCGCGATGAAGATCATGTCGGAAGCGGCAAAGAGGCGCCAGCAGATATTGGCCGATCCTGCGCCCGCAGTGTATCTCAAGGAATTCGTCGATGGCGGGATCGTTCTGGAACTCGTCGCGTGGGTGGAAGAAGCGGAGAAGAATCTGCCCGCGCTGCGGTCCGACATCAACCTCGATATCTGGCAGACATTCGGAGAAAACGGAATCAAGCGTTAACTGAAGGCTTTCAGCCACTTCAGCCACAGCATTCCGTTTATAGCTTCTGCCTCCACCCTGCCGTCAAGTTGGGGAATTATCCGGATTCCTGGCGCGGATGGTAATATTGTCCGGAAGAAAATCAGTGATATCCGAACTGTTATGGGCGCCTTGGTTTTTTATATCGTTATCTATTTCCTTGGCTATTACGCGGCCCACATGTTGAACGAACTGTCGGGCCGGAGGCTGATCGCAAACCGCCGCATGGCGGGTCTGGTTCTCGCTCTCCTGGTTGGAACAGCGCATGGCTACAAGATCATCAGCAGTCCGCCTCCTCATCATGGAGACGGAGCAGGCTTTGCGCTCGGCCTGTACGTACTCCTGCCTCTGGCCATCATTACGATAGCTGTCCTCTATCTCAACTGGCAGGATCGTCAGGATAACGAACGCTGATTTTATTGGAGCATATGACGATGCTGGCAGACGATGTGATCTACAGGGGTGTCTTAGCGTTGAATTCGCTTTGACTCTTCTTGGCCCGCTAAAGGCAAGCTTTTCACCGCTGCTCCTTCAAACCTGCTGATCACGTCTGTAACAAAATGCTCGGAAAAGCCTGCGATAAAAGACCAGAATATCAGTTTTGCATATTCTTTGTGTCCTTCTCCATGTTGCTCGAAAATCGACAGGAAGCTTTCGGAGGATGAATTGCTGTCAGGCAGAAAAACGGGAAATAGATCGCCAGACAGCAAACCGGAAAGAAAAAGTATAAAAAGCAAAAAAGCCAATACACCCCCAACCAGGGGAGAAAGAGCGGTGTAAACCCAGGATTCCGCTATTAACTCCAGATCGAACAAAGTCAAATCTTTCAGGCGGCGTTGCAGACCGACAAATCCGCCAATCACGCCACTGGCGAATACGAGCAGCGGCACTATATAGATGGACTCCCTCAATAGGGCAGCAGCGGTCAATGAGATGCCATAAAGAATAACCAGTGCGATGAAAAGACGCCGCGTAACGGAAATCAGCAGTCGAGCAGGAATATTATTTGACTTAACGGCTTCCGTGGCAGAGTTATCTGGCTCATCCATATGGAGCGTGGCTTTACGCGGTTTTTTTCTGGATGAACTCGATCTTGTAGCCGTCAGGATCTTCCACGAAAGCGATCACGGTGACGCCGTGCTTCATCGGGCCTGCCTCGCGTGTAACCTTGCCGCCCCGTTTCTTCACTTCCTCACACGCCTGGTAGGCGTTATCGACTTCGATCGCAATATGCCCGTAACCGGTGCCCAGATCATATTTGCTGGTATCCCAGTTGTGGGTGAGCTCCAATACCGTTCCCTCAGCCTCATCCTGATAACCGACAAATGCGAGGGTAAACCTGCCCTCGGGATAATCTTTCCGGCGCAGCACTTTCATTCCCAGCACTTCGGTATAAAAGGCAATCGACTTTTCCAGATCGCCCACGCGCAGCATGGTATGAAGTATGCGCATTCAGATTTCCACCATCTCAAAATCTTCCTTACGCGCTGAACATTCGGGACAGGTCCAGTTCATCGGAACATCCTCCCACCTTGTTCCGGGCGGAATACCTTCCTGCGGAGACCCTTCGGCCTCGTCATATACATAGCCGCAAATCAGGCACATATAGCAACGGTAGACACGCGCTTCGGTCGTTTCGGTGGTAGTCATGATGAGTAAAGGTATTTGGGTTAAAATATCATTTTACGGTATTAGTTCATGTCTCAGCCACCCCCCATCGTACTTTCTTTTGCTGCCAGCGACTCTACCGGGGGCGCCGGTATTCAGGCTGATATTCTCACTCTGGCCAGCATGGGATGTCATCCCCTTTCGGTCGTCACTGCCGTGACGGTGCAGGATACGGCCGGGGTAGATGATGTAATGGCGCTGGACGCAGAATGGGTGACGGATCAGGCACGCGCAGTTCTTGAGGACATGCCCGTGCATGTGTTTAAAATGGGTTTGCTGGGCAGTGTGGAAATTATTGCAGCGATTGCCGAAGTGGTTTCGGATTATCCCAACATTCCGGTCGTGCTGGACCCTGTGCTTGCGTCGGGCCGTGGCGATGAACTCGCCAATGAGGAAATGGTCGCTGCCTTGCGGGAATTGCTGCTGCCGCAGGCAACCATCATCACGCCCAACAGCCTCGAAGCGCGGCGGCTGGCGCAGGATTATGAGGATGAGTCCGATATGCCGGATTTGCACCAGTGCGCAGCCCGACTATTGCGTCTGGGATGTGAATATGTATTCGTTACCGGAACCCATGAAAACACTTCGCAGGTGGTGAACACCCTGTACGGAACTACCGGCATCGTGCGCACGGATGCGTGGAATCGCCTGGCTGGCTCCTATCATGGATCAGGCTGCACACTCGCCTCTGCTATCGCCGCCACGCTTGCCAATGGATTGCCTATTGCAGAGGGCATATATGAAGCGCAGGAATACACCTGGCAGTCACTGAAAGCCGGGTTCAGGCCTGGAATGGGACAACATCTGCCAGACAGGCTATTCTGGGCGCGTGATGAGAACAGTGTCGAGGATCGAAATCAGGCGATGTAGCGCTGCCCCGCGGCGAGAAATAACCGGTCTATATGCGATCACGCCAGATACAGGAGATACAGCGAGTCTGGTTGCGATGACACGGAACGCGCTTGCCGGAGGTACGCGACTGGTTCAATACCGCAGCAAAACGATGAATGAGGAGCTGCGCCGGGAACAGGCGCGCGCGCTCTCCCATCTCTGCCGCGAGTATGAGGTTCCCCTCCTCATCAACGATCATGTCGATCTTGCGCTCGAGGTTGGGGCGGATGGCGTGCATCTGGGACGGGAAGATGCACCCATTTCTCAAGCCCGGCTTAAGCTGGGCCACGAAAAGATCATCGGGATTTCCTGCTACAACGAACTCGAGTCTGCCATCGAAGCCGAGTGCAATGGAGCGGATTACGTTGCTTTCGGAGCTTTTTTTACTTCCGTCACAAAGCTCGATACCGTGCCTGCTTCCATTGACCTGCTACAGCAGGGAAATCTTGAAATCAGGATTCCCATTGTCGCTATAGGCGGCATCAATAGCGATAATGCCCTGGAGTTGATCAACGCCGGTGCGGATGCTGTAGCGGTCAGCAACGCTCTGTTTGGGGCACGAGATATCCGGTCCGAGGCCGGCAAGTTTTCCGGGTTATTCAAGCGTCAGCCGTTTCATCCCTCCTTGTCAAGGACCAGCCAATAATGTCACGTAACCAGCAATTGTTCGAGCAGTCGCAAAAATTCATTCCCGGTGGCGTCAACTCGCCGGTTCGCGCCTTCAAATCGGTGGGCGGTACGCCGGTTTTTTTCAGAAAGGGTGAGGGGGCCTATGTATGGGATGCGGATGACAAGTCCTACATAGATTACGTTGGCTCCTGGGGACCTCTGATTCTGGGGCATGCCCATCCGGAAGTGATTGATGCGGTCTATGCGGCAGCAAAAAACGGTCTGACTTTTGGGGCGCCCACCGAGGCGGAACTGGAGATAGCGGAACTGCTGTGTCGACTGGTGCCCTCTATTGAGCAAGTGAGGCTGGTAAGCTCCGGGACCGAAGCCACCATGAGCGCCATCCGGCTTGCGCGGGGTTATACCGGTCGGAATCGCATCATCAAGTTTGAAGGCTGCTATCACGGCCATGACGACGCCCTGCTGGTGAAGGCTGGCTCCGGCGCCCTTACTTTCGGTCATCCAAGTTCCGCGGGTGTTCCCGCTGAAACGGCTTCCAGCACGGTTGTGCTCGATTACAACGATCTCGCCGGTGTTGAACAGGCTTTCGGTCAGTTCGGCGCCGAAATCGCGGCCGTCATCGTCGAGCCCGTGGCGGGCAATATGAATCTTATCGCACCTCGCCCCGGCTTTCTGCCGGGTTTGCGCGAATTGTGCACGCGCCACGGCAGCGTGCTGATCTTCGATGAGGTGATGACAGGCTTTCGCGTCGGACTTGAGTGTGCCCAAGGGCTTTACGGAATAAAACCCGATCTCACCACGCTGGGCAAAGTGATCGGCGGCGGTATGCCAATGGCTGCATTTGGAGGCCGGCGAGAAATCATGCAATGCCTCGCGCCAGTGGGGGCTGTCTACCAGGCGGGTACGCTTTCGGGAAACCCGGTCGCGGTCGCTGCCGGCCTCGCTACATTGAAGCTGGTGCAGGCACCGGGATTCTACGACAGACTGACCGCCCGTACCCGCGCACTCACCGAAGGGCTGGCCACAGCCGCCAGGAAACATGGCGTGGTTTTCTGTGCACAGGCGGTAGGGGGCATGTTCGGGCTTTATTTCCGGGAAACGCTACCGGAAAGTTACGCTGAAGTGATGAGCTGCAACCGCGATGCTTTCAATGGATTCTTCCACGCCATGCTCGAGAAAGGTATTTATTTCGCCCCGTCAGCATTTGAAGCCGGATTTGTTTCCGCGGCACACGGTGATGCTGAAATCAGCAAGACGCTAGCCACTGCTGAACAAATCTTCGCGCGGAAATAAAAACAGCGGGCAGTTGCCGCTGATAGCGAGGCAGTATCTTCCTCTGAAGATACTGCCCTGCGAACACAGGCTTAGGCTTGACTGCTGGGGTTGGACCGCATTCTGCCCCGCTCCCTCTCCGCGGCGGTCTTGCCGAACTCCGATCACGCGGACGGACTGCCTCCTGCTGACGGCATCCTGCGCCTTATAGTCATCCCAGTCATCCCGACTTTATCAACATCGCCTCTGTGATAACTTCGCGATAACTTCGGAATCCCCTGACTTTTATTACTTGCGCAGACCCGAAATAAACTCGGACACCGCCTGCATTTCTTTTTCGCTCATCCGCGTTGCGATCACGTGCATAACCTTGTTCGCATCGTTTGCCCGCTGTTCTGTCCGGAAGGCGCGCAATTGGGCAAGAGAATACTGTGCATGCTGGCCGGCGAGCCGGGGATAAACAGGAGGAATGCCGGCGCCATTGGGGGAATGGCAACTGGAGCAAGCGGGAACACCGGTTTCAAGATTTCCGCCCCGGTATATTTTTTCCCCTTCCTCGGCGAGTTCCTTGTTGTTAGCCACCCCGGCCTGGGGTTTCTGCTTGGCGTAATAAGCTGCGAGATTCCTTACATCCTCGTCGGAAAGCGGCGCAACCATGGCTGACATCACCGCGCTTTCGCGCTCTGCCGGCTTGCCGTCCTGCGACTTGAAATTATTGAGCTGCTTGATGATATACTCGGCATGCTGTCCAGCGAGATTCGGATTTTCAGGAATCATACTGGTGCCACTCGCGCCATGGCAGGCGATGCAAACCTGGGTGGCGATTTCCTGACCTTTAGCCGCATCTCCTGCCGTTTTGACAGGCTGAGGCGCTTCCGCAAAAACGTGGCTAGACAGGGCCAATGCAGCCGATGCGATAATCATCGAAATTAGCTTGATGCCTTGCATTCCTGGGACTCCGAAGAAAGTAATTGGTATTTTGATTTGACTACCCATTTTAAGGCAAAGGCCGTATAACAACAACAATAACAATAACAATGACATTATCCGTAATGAGAGCATTATTTTTTCTATTGTTGTTTATCAATCTCGCTTTCGCGTTATATATCCAGCTTGAACCGGACGAAAGCAGGACTCCCCTCCCGGCAGAGCTTCAAGCGAAAACCGGACCTTCATCAGAGGCCGCCCCGCCACCCCCATCTATTTGCCTGGAATGGGAAGCCTTTGCCAAACCGGATGTGGTCCATGTCGAAGCAGCCATTTCCCGGCATAATCTCGATGGCAAATTGAAATCCCGGACCATGGGCCTGGTGCCCTACTATTGGGTGCACATTCCCCCGCTCACAAATAAAAAACATGCGGAGCAAAAGATAGGAGAGCTCAAGCGGCGCGATATTACCACCTACCAGATCGTGGAAGGTGACAGCAAGTGGAATAATGCGATTTCGCTGGGATTTTTTGAAAAAATCGAAGACGCCCGCGCTTTTCTGGCAGCCCTGAGGAATAAACGGGTCGTATCCGCTATTATCGGGGCAAGGAATGTCGAGCAGGTCAAATTCGTCGCGGAGAACTCCTCGCCGGATCTGGAAGGGCAACTGGAAAAGTTAAAGGCGGAATTTCCGAATAGCCGTATCACCAGGACCACTTGCGAGCCAAGTGCAGGAACGCAGGGCAAGGCGAACACGACGGCGCAATAAAGAGCTTGGAAAAACTCCTGAACCAGAATGCTCTTTTCCCGCTCCGCCTGCTTCTCCCTCCTGTCATGCTCATGGATGTGTGATTTTCAGGGAAGTATTCTTCCGCTGCAGTTTTTCTGACCTTGCTGCGGATCAGCAAGTCTTGCAATAAGATATTCCTATCCTCATCATATAACTTTTCATTCACATTTATCGGCTCATGGCTTTGGAATCTGTATGACGCTGCATCTCAAATCCCCTGATGAAATAGAGAAAATGCGGGTAGCGGGCAGACTTGCATCGGAAGTGCTGGATTACATCACGCCGTTTGTTAAGCCTGGAGTGACGACCGATGAGCTTGACAAGCTGTGCCACGATTACATGGTGAATGTGCAGGATACCATTCCTGCGCCTCTCAATTATGCCCCTCCCGGCTATTCGCCTTACCCGAAATCCATCTGCACCTCGGTCAACCATCAGGTTTGTCATGGTGTACCGGGGCATAAGAGACTCAAATCAGGGGATATCGTCAACATCGATGTAACCGTCATCAAAAACGGGTATCACGGTGATACCAGCCGGATGTATCTCGTCGGCGAACCCGGCATTCAGGCGAAGCGCCTGTGCAAGGTAACCTATGAAGCAATGTGGCAGGGCATTGAAATCATCAAACCCGGAAAACGTTTGGGGGATATCGGCCACGCCATTCAGCAGTATGCGGAAGAACATGGATACAGCGTGGTGAGGGAATTCTGTGGTCATGGAATCGGGGCAAAATTCCATGAAGAACCACAGGTGCTTCACTACGGCCGCGCCGGCACAGGGCTCGAACTCAAAGCTGGAATGATCTTCACCGTCGAGCCGATGATCAACGCCGGCAAGCCCCAGATTCGCCAATTGGCCGATGGCTGGACCGTTGTCACAAAGGATCACAGTCTGTCGGCGCAATGGGAACATACTGTGCTCGTCACGGAAACAGGATACGAAGTGTTGACACAGTCGGGCGGCACGCCGCTAAAGCCCGTCCTTCCTTCCTGAGGACAATGAAGGGGCTGAATGCAAAACCTTTCAGCCACGAAGCGGTCAGGCAGAAGCTGCTGAGCGGCCGCGAGTCGTTGCAGCGCCGCTACCACGAGAACAGAAACGGCGCAGCCCTGCTGCGGGATCACAGTCGCCTGGTAGACGGCATTCTCCGCCAGGTATGGCATGAAATGAACATGCCCGGCTCTATCGCCCTGCTGGCCGTGGGCGGGTACGGCCGAAGACAGCTTTTTCCCTATTCCGATATCGATCTGGTGGTATTGCTTCCGGACAAGGGGAGCGCTGGCGAGGCAATGGACAGTGAACTCGAAACGCGACTGGAGCGCTGGGTAGGATTGCTGTGGGATGTCGGCCTGGATATCGGCCACAGCGTGCGCACTGTCACGGAATGTGCCGAAGAGGCAGCCAACGACATTACCGTGCAAACCAGCCTGCTTGAAGCCCGCCCTCTTGTCGGCAACCCCCATCTGTTCGATCGGTTCCTGCAGGTGATGGAAGCCATGATCGCACCCCGGAAATTCTTCGTCGACAAGCAGTTCGAACAGCAGCAGCGTCATAAGCGATACCAGGACGCGCCCTACAAGCTCGAGCCGAACATAAAAGAGGGCCCAGGCGGACTGCGCGATCTGCAAAACGTACTGTGGATCAGCCGTGCCGCCGGATTCGGAAAGACCTGGTCGGAGCTGGCGAAAAAAGGCTTCATCACCCGCCGCGAGGCCAGACTCATCCAGCGTCAGCAGGCTGTGCTGCAAGACCTCCGCATCCGGTTGCACTACCTCGGTGGCAGACGCGAAGACCGCCTGTTATTCGATTACCAGAATTCCCTGGCCGAAGAACTTGGCATCGCTGGGAAGCCGCCGCGCCGCCCCGGAGAGATGCTGATGCAACGGTACTACCGCGCCGCGAGATCGGTGACACAGGTCAATACCATTTTGCTGCTTACCCTGCATGCGGAAATTTTTCCGGACGAGGAGGCAGTGACGACGATCATCAATGAGCGGTTTCAGAAGCGCGGCGACCTGCTGGAGATACGCGACGAGGATATTTTTGAGCGAAATCCCGGCGCGATCCTGGAAAGTGTTCTGCTACTGCAACAGTATCCTGACCTCAAAGGCAGAAGCGCCGCAACGTTGAGGGCAATGTGGCGTTCGGCACCGCTCATTACGGCTTCATTTCGCCGCGACCCGCATCATTGCGCCATGTTCATGGAAATACTGCGTCAACCTCGCGGACTGACACGCGAACTCCGGTTGATGAACCGCTACGGCATTCTGGGGCGCTACATTCCTGCTTTTGGCCGAATTGTCGGCCAGATGCAACATGATCTCTTCCACGTATATACAGTGGATGAGCACATCCTGATGGTCGTGCGAAATCTGCGCCGCTTCATAGCGCCCGAATTCGCCTATGAATATCCGCTCTGCAGCAGACTCATCAATGAATTCGAGCAGCCTGAATTACTCTATCTTGCCGGATTGTTCCACGACATTGCTAAAGGTCGGCAAGGGGACCATTCCTTGCTCGGCATGGCCGATGCAAGGCGCTTCTGTGAACGGCACCGAATACCTGCGGAAGATACCGAACTGGTCGTCTGGCTGGTGGAAAATCATTTACGCATGTCCGCCACGGCACAAAAAAAAGACATAGCGGATACGGACGTCATTGCGGACTTCGCCACAAGTATGCGGGATGAACGCCATCTCATCGCGCTTTACCTGCTCACGGTTGCGGATATCCGGGGCACCAGCCCCAAGGTATGGAACGCATGGAAAAGCAAGCTGCTGGAGGATCTGTTTCACCGCACCCGGCAGTATCTTTGCGGCGAAACGGCGCCCACCGACATTTCGCTGGAAAACCGGAAAAACAAGGTGCTGCAACTGCTACATCCAGATGATGGAGCGATGCGCGCCTACGAGCGGTTCTGGTCGGGGCTCGATTCCAGCTATCTGATGATGCACGATCCCCGGGAAATTGCCTGGCACACCCAGCACCTGAGCCAGAGGATGAAGTCCCCGACACCGATAGTCAAAACACGCACTGCTGAAACCGGGGCAGGGGTAGAGGTACTGGTTTATACGGCCGACCAGAAGGACCTGTTTGCCCGCATCTGCGGTTTTTTCGACCGTATCGACTACAATATCGTCCAGGCAAAAATCCACACGACCCGCGAGGGGTACGCGCTCGACAGCTTTCTGGTACTGGACCCCTTCAATGTGGCAAACCATGATCCGCGGGAGTTTCAGTTCATTGAGCAGGAGCTGACACAACAATTGGAGCAGCAGGCTTTACTGGCGACCCCCGTGAAAGGGCGCCTAAGCCGCCACCTCAGGCATTTTCCGATCACGCCGCAAGTCAGCATCGAGCCAGACGACAGCGGCGCCTATTATGTGCTGTCCATCACGGCGGGCGATCAGCCTGGGTTGCTCTCGCGCATTGCGCAAGTGCTCGTGCAGTTTGGATTGAACGTCCATAGCGCCAGGATAAACACATTGGGCGAGCGTGCCGAAGATATCTTCCTGATTACAGGAGGCATTTTGAGCGACTCCAGGTCGGTGATCCAGCTCGAAGCAAACCTGATAAAGGTGCTGCACACGTCACCGCAACCGGAGGGATCCGAAAAAGCGCCCGAAAAGCCTTCTGCCGAAAACCGGATTACCCCGCGCTGATCCGCGCCGGTTCCTTATCGGATTCGGATGTCTCAGGTTGCAACTCGGCTTCGGAATATCCGAGACGTGCCCGTAACAGGTGTGCGGCTTCCACCATTTGCTTCAAGGCGGTCATGACTTCCCCCCATCCCCGCGTCTTCAGCCCGCAATCGGGATTGACCCATAGCTGGTCGGGATCGATCACCTGGCAGGCTTTCTCCAGCAACTCCAGCATCTCCCGCGCGCGAGGAATCCGTGGGGAGTGTATGTCATAGACGCCCGGCCCGATCTCGTTGGGATATTTGAATAGGCCGAACCCGTCCAGCAGCTCCATGCGTGAACGCGACGTCTCAATCGTGATTACATCTGCATCCATATCGGCAATGGCGGGAAGGATATCATTGAATTCCGAGTAGCACATATGGGTGTGTATCTGGCTATCATCCCTTACACCCGAGCTGGCGACACGGAAGGCATGCACCGCCCATTCCAGGTATGCGTTCCAATCACATTTTTTTAATGGCAGGCCTTCCCGAAAAGCGGGCTCGTCGATCTGGATAATCGCAATTCCCGCCTTCTCCAGATCCACAACCTCGTCCCGAATGGCAAAGGCGAGCTGCAGCGCGGTGGCAGAGCGCGGCTGGTCATCACGCACGAACGACCACATCAGCATGGTGACGGGACCGGTCAGCATTCCCTTGACCGGCTTTCCGGTCTGGCTTTGCGCATACCGAATCCAGTCGAGCGTCATGGGCTCGGGACGGTAAATATCTCCATATAGAATGGGCGGTTTCACGCAGCGCGAGCCGTAGCTTTGCACCCATCCATTCTCCGTGAAGACATAACCCCACAACTGCTCGCCAAAATACTCGACCATATCGTTGCGCTCGGCCTCGCCATGCACCAGCACATCGAGCCCGATTTCTTCCTGCTTTCTGATCGCCAGCCGTATCTCGTCGCGCATCGCTTCAAGATATTGCAAATTGCCGAGTTCTCCTTTCCTGAAAGCCGCACGCGCTTTGCGTATCTCCGCTGTCTGAGGAAATGACCCAATGGTTGTAGTAGGCAAAAGCGGAAGTTGCAGCCGCTGCCGTTGCAGTTTCTGCCTGATCTTGAACGGGCTCTTGCGCCGGCCATCCTGTTCAGTCAGTCGATTCAAACGGTCCTGCACCACCGGATTGTGAATGCGCGATGACTCCCGCCGAGCCCGTCTCGCCGCGGCGGAGGCATCCAGCTGCTGGCGTATCGACTGCTCACCCTGATTCAGCCCTCGCCCCAGGATAGAGATTTCTTTTAATTTCTGTACCGAGAATGCCAGCCAGTTTCTTATTTCAGCCTCTAGATTGTTCTCCAGTTCCAGATCCACCGGACAATGCAGAAGGGAGCAACTGGGGGCAATCCAGAGCCTCTCCCCGAGGAGGGATTGGGCGTGCGACAAAACGGAGAAGGCGTGGGCGAGATCTGCCCGCCAGATGTTACGCCCATCGATAATGCCCAGGGACAGCACTTTTCCGGCTGGGTAATCCTCCAGAAAAACACCGAGTTGACCAGGCGCCCGGCACAAATCGATATGCAGGCCCTCCACGGGCAGCCTCTTCAATCTCATTGCATGATTGCTCACACCATCGAAATAAGTTGCTAAAAGAATTTTAGGAAGCCGGGCAACTTCCTGCGGGTCATCAGGTTCCGTCGCAATTTCTGGCCCATGTCCCCCCTGTCCCTTTGAGTGGGAGTTTGTCTGTTCGCGCAATTCAGCATAGGCGTGATCCAGACCCCGCAGCCAGTCTTCATCCAGGCCGAGGGCCAGCACCGGCTCGTCGAGCTGTACCCACTCCACGCCAAGCGATGCAAGCCGGGCGAGAATATCGCGATATACCGGTAGCAGTTGTGGTAACAAATCCAGGCGGCTGAATTCCTGTGCATCCTGCCGGGCAACCTCTTTTCCAAGATACAGGTAGGTCAACGGCCCGATCAACACGGCCTTAGGCTTGATGCCGAGCGCCTGCGCTTCGGCAACTTCCCTGAAGAGTTGCTCGGAACCTATACGAAAGCAGGTGTGCGGATCGAATTCCGGGACGATGTAATGATAGTTGGTGTCGAACCACTTGGTCATCTCCATCGCAGGCTGATCGGCAGTGCCGCGCGCCATGGCGAAGTACAAGTCAAGCTCCGTTTCACCCTTCCCTGCTCCGAAGCGTTCAGGTATTGCACCCAGCAGTGCAGTCATGTTCAGCATCTGGTCATAAAGGGCGAAATCGCCCGCGGGAATGAGGTCAATACCCTGTTCCCGCTGTAAAAGCCAGTGCTGCTTCCGCAATTCCGCTGCCGTGGTTTTGAGTTGCTCATCATCGATATCGCCGCGCCAGTATGCTTCAAGTGCGCGTTTCAGTTCCCGTTGCGCGCCAATGCGCGGAAACCCCAGGTTATGTGTCAGTGCCATTGGTCATTCTCCTCGATCGTTCGGTCCCACTTCAATTGGAGTTCTGTGGAGTTACTGACAATTTTGTGGCAGACTTAGTTATGAATCAAATGAAATATTATAAAATATCAATGAATATAATTCATAACCTATACGTGACGATGACTTCCCTCTCTCTGCTCGAACTCCGACACCTACGCACCCTCGCAGCCCTGGATGAAACAGGCAGCGTCTCACGTGCGGCAAAACGCGTGCATCTGACCCAATCGGCCTTGTCGCACCAGATCAAAGTGTTGCAGAACCATTACGGCTTACCGATAATGCGCCGCCAGGGGCAAAGCATCGAACTCACCGAAGCGGGAAAGCATCTGGTCGCATTGGCGCGCAAGGTACTTGAGGAAATACAGGCTACCGAACGAAATCTTGCCAAAATGTCGGAGCATGCCTCGGGTAGCTTACGCATCGTGCTGGAGTGCCATACCTGCTTCGACTGGCTGATGCCACTGATGGACGCCTTCCGCCAGAACTGGCCGGAGGTCGAACTCGATCTGGTTTCGGGGTTTCACAGCGATCCCATCCAGCTTCTGGAAGAAGGCGGCGCGGATGTGGTGATCGGATCGGAGCAGGTCGAGCGGCGCGGCATCGTTCACCACTCGCTCTTTCGCTTCGAAATTCTTGCAGTGCTGGCGCCGGAACACCCGCTACGCGCGAAGAAAATCCTGCATGCACGCGACTTTGCCGGCGAAACGCTGATTACCTATCCCGTGCCGGAAGAACGTATCGATCTTATCCGCAACGTGCTAAGACCGGCAGACGTTCAACCCGAGCGGCGCACAGCCGAGCTTACGGTGGCAATCCTGCAACTTGTCGCCAGTCGGCGGGGTGTTGCGGCGCTGCCCAGTTGGGGCCTTAAAAACTATGTAGAGCATGATTATGTGACCGCGCGACGGATCGGTTCACAGGGACTGTGGAGCGACTTATACGCGTCAACGCTGGCGGAAACGGCCACACGGCCCTATCTGCGCGATTTTCTAGTTACTGCAAGGAATACGTGCTTTGCAACGCTGGATGGAATCATTCCCCTGGAGCCGGCGGAGCAATAGGTAACAGATGGGAACCAAGTCGGGAGAAACAGTTGTGGAGAAGAAGCAGAGAAGAAGTATAAAGAAGATAAAGGGGATAGACAGGCGGGTATAAGCAAGTGCTTGGGCTTTATCAGTAAACTGGCAGGTCCTTCGGATGATGAAGGACCTGCCAGACGAGGTTTCCCTGGAATTTCCTCAGTGCAGCGTGACCGGCTCCTCTTCTTCGCAAGCGAGATCGGCGCAATACTTCTCATAAACGCCGTCCAGGAATCCCCACAGCGCCTCGCATGCGCGCATGGTCGCGGCGAGCACCTCGACCTGCTTCTCGGGGGTGTCCGCAAACCGCTCGATCAACATCCATTCAGCCTGGGAATGATATACATCCGCTTCCTCGTGAACGCTGAAGAACTCGTAGCTTGAAGGATCGCTCATTCCGTAGTATCTCTCCAGTCCATCAATTTTTACCGAAGCGATGGACGGCACCTGCGATTCAAAGGCGTGCAACGCGGCAAGACCTGCATAGAACGGCTGGTTCAGGCAGATGTCGCGGAAGGTGGAAACCAGCCGTGCTGTTCCGGGCAGGGCAGAGGCCTGCGCAAGGTCCTTGTCGCTCGAACCCAGAGCCAGGGCGAAATTCTTCCACAGGGCCGGATGGTTCTTGTCACCATGCTCTTCGCTGATGAGGTTGTTGAGCACTTCCTGGCGCACACTGATGTCGCCGCTATTGTCTTCGCTATGAAAATGCGGCGTATTGAAATGTACAGCGCTCAGATAGGTCGGCTCGGCCAGCACATTGTGAAAATATTGTTCGGCATAACCGCGCAACTGCTCCTTGGTGAGCTTGCCTGCCGTCCAGGCCTGATAAAAAGGATGCTTCAACAAATGATTCGCATCAATGATGGAATCGACCTTTTGCTTGAAAGATGAGTGAGTTGTCATGTTTTTCCTCTAAAGCAGAGATGGTAATTCAGAGAATTTCCGGAGTAATCGGTTTGCATATCATCTACAAATAACGCGCGTAAGTCAAATTCGGTTCATTTTCTCGTACTGAAATCCTTCAATTTTTACCGTCTTTTGCGTCAAAAAGAGCGTAATACCCATACCCAGCATCGGGCGTGATGCTTGGTTAAGGTTTCCAGTCCTGTCGTTATCATTCATAAAGCAAAAATGATCGGTATGAATTTTTGAGAAACATTTATAATATAAGCTAGATATAGTCCAGCTTATAAGGAGTTGTAATGCGCGAAATTGGAGCTTTCGAAGCCAAGAACAAACTGGGTACCCTGCTTGACTGGGTCGAAAATGGCGAGGAAATTCTTATCACTCGACATGGCAAAGCCGTAGCGAGACTGGTTCCCGCTGAACCTGGCTTTAATCGTGCGAAAGCTCGTCAAGTGGCCCGTGGTTTGCTGGATGCCAGCCGCGGAGTTACACTGAACGGCCTCAAGATCAAGGATCTCATCAATGCAGGTCGTCTGTGAGCTTTGTTCTTGATAGCTCAGTAGCTCTATCATGGTGTTTCGAGGATGAGCATACTTCCGCTATCCTTGATTTGCTGGATCAGATCGTTGAAACCGGTGCAATGGCCCCGTCGTTGTGGCCCCTGGAAATTCTTAATGGTCTGGCCATGGCCGAGCGGCGGGGTCGGCTTGACGCGACCCGCCGTCATCAGCTGGCTGGCTTTCTCCGTGATCTCCCAGTTAATCTCGATCCTGAAACTGCAAGCCAAGCATGGACAGCAACTGCCTTGCTTGCCGAACGCTACCGACTCACCTTCTATGACGCAGCCTATCTGGAGCTGGCCCAACGCCTCGATTTGCCCTTGGCCACGCTCGATCAAGAACTGCGTGTTGCCGGCGGTGCACTTGGCGTCACCTTGCTATGATCAAGTTTCCCTAAACGAGATTGATCGAATCGTGATTTGATCGGAGTGGTTTGCCGTTTCGTCAGGGCAATCCTCCAGGGCCGTGATATCGCCAGCAGGATCAAAGCCGAAATACCCGTCCTGAGCGCTGCAACCCCCTCGGGTCCACCAGCGGAAAGAGGCTCTTTCCCAAAGCCGCTCCCAGATTGGTAGATAACTGAGCCAAGACTATCGCCAGACCACCGAAAGCTACTTTTTGATCCATCATTGCTGCCAATGTTTTCCCAGAGCATGTGCGTCTTATTAATACTCGAATTCTGTGATCTGACGTTTTCAGATTTAATTCATGTCAAAAAACCCTCCCTCTTGTTCTGAAATCAACGGACGAAACAGTTCCTCCCCCTGATTCACCACCTTACCCACTGCCGGTGTTACAGGCCATGCTTGCATCCTGTCAGCATCAAAGGGCTTGAGCAGGGATAGCAGAATCTCATCCCTCCTCAGGTCCGGGTCAAGCCATATATCCCAGACCTCCTGTGAAAGGATGACCGGCATCCGATCATGAATCGGCTGCATCAGCGCATTGCACTCTGCCGTGATGATGGCACAGCTCTCTTTCGTCTCTCCTGTGCCGCTGTCCCAGGTTTCCCATATGCCGGCAAATGAGAATGGTGCGCCGTCCCGGCTCGATATAAAATACGGCTGTTTGCGCCTGCCCTCCGTTTTCCATTCGAAGAACCCGGAAGCGGGGATCAGGCAACGCCGCTGGCGGAAGGACTGCCTGAACGTAGGTTTTTCGGCCACCGTCTCTGCCCTGGCGTTATTCAATACCGGCAGCTTCTTCATATCCTTGATCCAGTAGGGAATGAGGCCCCAGCGCATCATGGAACCCATGCGGCCACTGTCAGTATCGCGTATGGCGAGTATTTCCATGGTGGGCGCAATGTTATAGCGGGGCTTCAGTTCCGGTATGAATGAAGCGCGGTACCAGTCTGACAATACAGGATCAGGGTGATTCAAGCCGTAGCGTCCACACATTTTCAGCTATCCTTCCAGATTACACTTTTTTCATCCCATTGCGCGAGAGACTTCGGCATTTATGCCGGGGAGGGATAGCGCGGCAGCGTAAGCTGCTCCTTTTCTCGCTCCTCCTGTATTGTAAGCCATCTTGTTTTTCTCTATACTTGAAACGTGAAGCTTGTTGCCAACCTCAAACTTACGCCCTCTTCAGAGCAGGAATCCGCTTTGAAAAATACGCTTGAGCGTTGTAATGAAGCATGCAACTGGCTTTCGCAATCCGCATTTGAGCAAGGCGTATTCCGCCAGTACGACATGCACAAAGCGTTTTATGCCGAGCTTCGCGCTCGCTTCAGTCTGTCTGCTCAGGTTGCTGTGCGCTGCATCGCAAAAGTTGCTGATGCGTACAAGATTGACCAGGAGAAGGTGCGCACATTTCGCAAGCATTCCGCTCAACCGTACGATGACCGCATATTCAGGTTTGTTGGCGGCGATATGGTCTCGATTTGGCTCCTCGCTGGCAGAGAGAAGATTTCCTTTGCCTGCGGGGAGCATCAGCGAAGATTGCTTGCGCACCGCAAGGGCGAAGTTGATCTTATGTTCGTGCGTAGCAAGTGGTACATCTGCGCTGTATGCGACTTCGATGATCCTGGCCTGCTTACACCAGATGGGATGCTTGGCATTGATATGGGGATCGTCAACATCGCATCTGATAGCGTGGGCAATCAGTACTCTGGAGCGGGAGTCGAGGCTTACCGGGCCAGATATGCAAAGCGACGGGCAGAATTGCAGCGTGTTGGTTCTCGTGCAGCAAAGCGTCGCCTTCGCCACATGAGCGGCAAGCAACAAAGATTCCAGAAACATCAGAACCATTGCATCTCTAAAGCTATCGTTTCCACTGCTGAACGCTACGGCATGGGTATCGCGCTCGAAGATTTGACACATATCCGCAGCCGTGTTAAGGCCAATAAAGAGCAAAGGGACCGGTTGCACAACTGGGGTTTCGGCCAGCTTCGCGATTTTGTGGAATACAAAGCAAAATGTGCTGGAGTGACGGTTGAAACAGTTGATCCGCGCAACACAAGCAGAACTTGCTCGGAGTGTAGGCATGTCTCCAAATCCAACAGAAAAACTCAATCCGAGTTCCGGTGTCAGGTCTGCGGACATAGTTGCAATGCCGACCTGAATGCCGCCCGCAACATCGCGGGTAGGGTACCTGTAAACGTGCCTGAATCGTTTTCGCATCGAAGTGTCCTCGGTGCAGTTAAAAGCTCCCTCCTTTAGGGTGGGGGTTGTTTACATTGCATCAGGCCGCACCCCTTGGCAAACATTCTGCCCCTTGGGTTCATGACCTCCCCTGCCCCGTCTTCATAGGGCTTCAATCTCCGCTCCTAATGCCACACCTGCCCCTGCTGCATCCCATTCCTGCGGGACCGCCTGTTCCTGGGTGTTTATCCCTGGTAACGCCTCTTCCCGGTTACCCCTGAGCGTACCCTCGGGCGAGCTTCCGAATGGCCGCCAAGGGCTCGTTGCTGGTACAATCCTGATGAGCTATCAGGTGCAGGAGTCGTAATCAGGATTTCCAGGATTTCGCGCCTTTCACTCAGGCCGCGCGCCTTCACTTTGCAAGCCTTTTATCGGGCTGAAGATTTTATTCAACGCTTTTCTTAGCTGAAACGCGGCTTTACTTTCTCAAGCAGGATTGCCATGGATGAGCAATCGAGCCTGCTGGCGCTGTTTACCAGCAGCTTTCTTGCTGCCACGTTACTTCCGGGCGGCTCTGAAGCAGTACTATTTGGCGTGCTGACAGCTTACCCCGAGCTTTACTGGCCTGCTCTAGGGCTTGCTTCAGTCGGCAACACCATGGGGGGCATGAGTTCCTATGCGATAGGCCTCTTGCTGCCCGATGAGAAGTCACTGCTTAAAAGATTGGGGGGGAGCACGCGGGGTTTGATCTGGGTGCGCAAATATGGCAGCCCGGTCCTGCTGCTCGCCTGGGTGCCTGTCATTGGGGATGTGCTATGCGTGGCAGCAGGATGGCTTCGGATTAACTGGATATCGACCATGCTGTTCATGGCCGTAGGAAAGTTTGCCCGGTACTGGGCCATCGCCGCTGCGATCAGCCTATAGATAATCTATGGACGACTATGGACGAAATATACAGTCGCTTCAGTCCCGCTTCATGAGGCACAAGCACCATCGATGGGCTCAGGGGGCCGCCATTGGCCAGCGTTCCCCTCGTCGATATCAATCACTCGGATCAATTTGTCTGGATTTATTTTGCTTCGGCACTTTCCAGCAGCTTCTGCAGCTCACCGCTCTGGTACATTTCGGAAACAATATCCGAGCCTCCGACAAACTCTCCGTTAACATAGAGCTGCGGGATGGTAGGCCAGTTTGAGTAATCCTTGATGCCCTGGCGAAATTCCGGTTCTGCGAGCACATCCACTGCGAAAAGATCATCCACGCCGCAAGCGTTGAGGACTTTTACTGCGTGGGCCGAAAAACCGCACTGTGGGGCTGCCGGCGAACCTTTCATGTAGAGCACCACGGGATGCGTGGTGACTTGTTGCTTGATGATTTCCTGCATATCCATATCTGACTCCTCAAAAACGTTAGCTCTGCAAATCGGATTATCGAGGAAAGCCTTCCAAGGGCAGGCAATTCTTCGATTATTATTGCATTTTAGCAGCTTCTCTCGGGAAACTCCTAAACCATCCACCGCTTACCCGCATTATTCCAGCGAGATCGGGATGGGAGAACACCTCCCTGAAGCCTGCTTCGCTCAGGAGGCGTCTGCAAGCTTCCGCCTGATCGTAACCGTGCTCCAGCAGCAGTGAGCCTTCGGGCGCCAGATGAACGGGAGCGGAAGCAATAATCAACCGGATGCAGTCAAGACCTTCTCCCTGGGCCATGAGTGCGATCTGCGGCTCGAAGCGCAGATCGCCCTGGGCCAGATGAGGATCGTCCCTCGCTACATAAGGCGGATTGGATACGATCAGATCGAAACTTTCTCCGGCCACCCCCTCAAACCAGTCTGCCTCCATAACGCGCACATTATTCAGCTTGAATCGCGCGGCGTTGGCGTTGGCAACGGCGACCGCGGCGGCTGAAACATCGACTGCGGTAACCTCTGCCAGCGGACGATGCCTGGCCAGGGTCAGCGCGATAGCGCCGCTGCCCGTCCCTAAATCAAGAATCCTGCACGGGTGATGCGGAGGAATCCGCGCCAGCGCGAGATCGATCAATAATTCGGTTTCGGGTCGAGGAACGAGTACCGCAGGCGTGACGTTGAACTCCAGACTGTAGAACTCACGCGTGCCCGTCAGATAAGCAACCGGTTCGCCCAGGGCGCGCCTGTCTGTCAGCAGGTAAAACGCTTGCGTCTGCTCGGCGGTCAGTTTCTGCTCGGGATGCGCAAGAAGGTAGGCATGATTTACGTTGAGGACGTACTGCAACAGCATCCGCGCGTCGATATCGGCAACGTTCCGGCGGACTTGCCCCAGCGCTTCAAAAATTGTGATGGACGACACCGGAACGGGGAATCTACTCCGCCATTGCCGCCAACTGCTCGGCCTGATGCTCGGCCAGCAGCGCGGAGCAAAGCTCGTTCAAATCCCCATCCATGATCTGCTCGATCTTGTACAGCGTCAGATTGATGCGGTGATCCGTTATCCGCCCCTGGGGAAAATTGTAAGTGCGGATACGTCCTGAACGGTCACCCGTACCTATCAGTGACTTGCGCGTTGCCGCCTGTTTGCTTTGCTGCTCCTGCATCTGCTTGTCGCGGATGCGCGCAGCCAGCACGCTCATCGCCTGCGCCTTGTTTTTATGCTGAGAACGGCCATCCTGGCATTCGACCACGATTCCCGTCGGCAGGTGGGTGATGCGCACGGCAGAATCAGTCTTGTTGATATGTTGCCCTCCTGCCCCCGAAGCGCGAAAAGTGTCGATTCTCAGTTCGGCAGGATTGAGCGCGACATCCTCGATCTCGTCTGCTTCGGGCATCACCGCGACGGTGCAGGCGGAAGTATGGATGCGCCCCTGCGTCTCGGTCGCTGGCACCCGCTGCACCCGGTGCCCGCCCGATTCAAACTTGAGTCTGGAATAGGCGCCTTCACCGCTGATTTTGGCAATGATTTCCTTATACCCGCCGGCGTCGGACGGGCTTTGCGAAATGATTTCCACCTGCCAGCGCTGTCGTTCAGCAAAGCGTGCATACATGCGAAACAGGTCGGCCGCAAATAGCGCAGACTCGTCTCCCCCGGTACCGGCCCGGATCTCCAGAAAAATATTGCGCTCATCGTTCGGGTCTTTGGGCAGCAATTGCTTCTGCAATTCCGCGCCATAACGCCCCAGCCTCTCTTTGGCGTCCCGTATTTCAGCATCGGCAAACTCGCGCATGTCAACGTCAGCAGCCATCTCCTGCGCGGTATGAATATCCTGCTCGCTTTGCAGATAAGCGTTATACAAGTCGACCACGGGCGCGATCTCCGCACGTTCACGCGCCAGCTTGCGGTATTGATCGAGATTGACCATGATGTTTTCGCTGCTCAGCAGACGATTCAACTCCTCCAGGCGCACGCTGAGTTGCGTGAGCTTGGCAGCTATACTTTTGTTCATTCTGAGGGATGAAGGTGATACAGGCGGCTGATCAGGTCGACCAGATCGTCACGCTCGTCCTCAGCGGCGTGGTTGAGCGCGTAGGAGGGTAAATGGAGAAACTTGTTGGTAAGCCCGTTGCTCAGGGATTCGATGATTTTCTGCGGATCCTCACCTTTGGCCAGCAGTTTTTTTGCCCGCTCCAGTTCATGACGTCGGTAACGCTCCGCCTGGTCGCGCAAGGCGCGTATGGTGGGCACAACGTGGCGCGATTCCAGCCAGTGCATGAAATTGACCACATTCGAGTCGATAATCGCCTCTGCCTGCGCCACCGCTCCCTGCCGGGAATCCAGACCTTCCTTGACGATATCGGCAAGGTCATCCACCGAATAGAGGAACACATCATCCAGTTCCGCCACCTCGGGCTCCACATCCCGCGGCACAGCCAGATCCACCATGAAAATCGGTCGGTGCTTGCGTGCCTTGATCGCCCGCTCCAGCATGCCCTTGCCAAGAATGGGGAGCGTGCTCGCGGTACAGGTGACGACAATATCATGAAGCGCCAACTGGTCGGGAAGCTCGTTCAGGGTGATGACTTGCCCGTTCAACCGATGCGCCAGGGCCTGCGCCCGCTCGACAGTCCGATTGGCGACAGTGATGCGCTTCGGATGACGGGCAGCGAAATGACTCGCACATAGCTCGATCATCTCGCCCGCACCGATGAATAACACGCGCTGCTCACCGATGTCCCCGAAAATGCGTTCTGCCAGCCGTGTAGAGGCCGCCGCCATGGAAACGGAATTTGTCCCTATTTCGGTGGAGCTGCGAACCTCCTTCGCAACAAAAAAGGTGCGCTGGAACAGCTTATGCAACAGCATGCCGAGCGTGCCTGCATGCTCAGCCGATTTCACTGCATCCTTCAACTGGCCAAGTATCTGCGGTTCGCCCAGCACCATGGAATCCAGTCCGCTGGCAACGCGGAAGGCGTGCTTTACAGCCTTTTCCCTAGGCAGCCTGTAGAGATACGGCTCAAGCTCACGAGTCGGCAACTGGTGAAAATCCGCCAGCCAGTGAGTGGCTTCGTCCGGCTTATCGGTACTGCAATAAATCTCGGTGCGATTGCAGGTGGAAACAATCGCCGCTTCTCTCACCGGACGATGGCTTACCAGATCGTGCAACGCATCCTCCATCGCGTCCGCCGGAAACGACACCTGCTCGCGCACATCCAGCGGCGCGGTCTGGTGGTTGATGCCGAAGGCAAATAACTGCATCGAAGACACGTTAGCTCAGTACCGGCTGAATTTTAAAATTTCGTGATTATAGTATTACAAGCATTTGAATACCAACAATTGGAAGAGTTTCGGGTCCAGAAAAAAATATGGGAACAGGTCAAGCGGGCTCAACAACCCGCATCAGAGGGAAACTTCAGGATTGATCAAAAAGGCAGAGCTGCAGGCTTCCTCAATGTAGTGCACTGTGGGGCTCAAGGGGAACATCATTCCCAGCATTAAGAATCTTTTCCAGGAAATCCCCATGACTGGTATCCTGAGCCACAGCCCATTGTGCAATAGCTGGTCTTCAGATTACCTTAGCCAAGCTTGATATCAATATCCGCGGAATCACCAAGACGATTAGAGAGGATTGTGCGCGCACGAAAGCATGACTCTATCATTTAGCCCAAGAACCCCATGAACTCACCCTCTGATGAATCGACGATCGAATTGAAGGCACCGGCCCTTGAGGTCGCCGCACCGATTGTTACCGAAAAAATAACTCTCCTTGACACTGAGCCAAGGGAAAGGAGCGCAACGGCTCTTTGGATACTTGCATTCATCGCCATCATTGCCGCGCTATATCTGGCGCGGGCTTTCCTTGTTCCGCTATTGTTTGGCATCCTGGTAAGTTACACATTAAGCCCGGTGGTGGATTGGTTTGAACGCTATCGTATTCCCCGCGCATTGGGGGCGATATGTGTACTGGGAGTGCTCGTCGGAGGCACTTCCTGGATGACACTCTCTTTAAGCCCCGATGCGGCAATAATGGCTGAACAACTTCCGGAGACGGCGCGCAAGTTGCGGCAAAGTTTAGACATTTTGCGCGATGGGAACTGGAGTACGTTGCGTCATGTTCAGCAAGCTGCTGATGAACTCCAGCGCGTTGCTATCGATGCCGGTCTGGAATCAGCAGCAGATCGCGCAGTCATAGTCAAGGAATCGGAGAATAGTGCGTGGTTGCGAGATCTTATGCTCACGCAGTCAGCGTTGCTGGTCACGTTTACTGCACAAGCCCCGGTAGTATTGCTGCTTACTTATTTCTTGCTGGCTGCAGGTAGTCATTTCCGACGCAAGCTTGTACAGTTTGTCGGCCCGACGCTTTCTCAGAAGAAAGATACGGTGCGGATACTTGAAGAAGTGGATAATCAAATCCAGCGCTACCTCCTTGCCATGTTGATATCGAATGCTTTAATTGCCGTCATGTCCTGGTTGGCGTTCGAAATGCTGGGACTGAAGCATCCCGCCATATGGGGGGTAGCTGCCGGAGTACTGCATTTTATTCCGTACCTGGGAACTGTCGGGGTTGCGCTTGCCTCCGGCATTGCCGCGTTGCTGCAATTTGGATCGCTTGCCCAGGCATTTTTACTGGTAGCGGTATTTTTGCTTATTTCAGGCGTAGTGGGAATGGTGTTTACCACATGGCTACAGGGCAGATTTGCACGCGTGAATCCCGCAGTTCTATTCATCGCACTATTATTCTTCGCCTGGCTGTGGGGCATAGCAGGTTTACTGCTCGGAGCCCCATTACTGGCTATTGTCAAAGTAATCTGCGATCGAGTCGAATCGCTCAAACCGATGGGCGAACTCTTGGGACAGTAATCAACTTTTGCATTGACGGAGGGGCGACCCCCCGAAGAGGCAAGGCGCTAGAGGCTGCTAATACAGCGCTCAGTGCATGGAACAATAGCGACACTACCAACGTTCCGCCGTGAGCTGTTAAGCAACTTGAGGTAATTTTTTTAAATGTGGTCTACCGAACAGTATGAGCTGCTAAAAAGCGTTAATCTGATTTCAATGCTGTAACGATTTACTGAATTACGGCAAATCATCTTAAATTTCATAGAAAAAGGAGATCGACTTATGAATAAGGATCAAGTGAAAGGAACCGCGAAAGACATCGCAGGAAAAATTGAGGAAGAGGCCGGAAGGGCGGCAGGAAGTAAAGAGCATGAGGCTAAGGGCCTTGGCAAGCAAGTTGCCGGTAAGGCACAGAAGAAATATGGAGACGCCAAGGAAGCCGTGAAGGACGCGGCAGACAAGCTTTAAATTAACTTTCCAAACATCCCCTTCCTCTCAGCCAAAAACCCGCTTAGGCGGGTTTTTGGCTATTTGATTCAGCCTGCCTTCCCCTTCTTTTTTCTGAAGAAGACTTACATCACTCCAGAGTTATCGGCCTATTGGCTCCAATAAAAATGGACCGGCATATCTCAAGGGTCAAGGAATCAGGGCAGAATGCCCATCCATTTCACTTGCGTTTCACCTTCCTGCTGACTTCACTCCCAGGTGGCCTCTTGATAGAGGTCATGGATGCTGCCGAGCGTCCTATGCACATTATAAATTCTGTAACAAACCGTCCATACAATCGGTGCTTGCATTCACTTTAAGGAGCTCGATAAATGGCTAAATATGTTCCTTATGTAAGAACCGAACAAGGCTACATAGAACGAAGTTCTTACGCTATTTTCAACTCCCCGGATAGCAGTTCCAGCAGTTGCGTAGCTCCCTATATACATGAAGAACAGCTTTTCGGATGGCCTGAATCGAAGGTGTACTGGGCTGCTAAAGTTGGACCCAGCGTGGGTCTGGCTCCACTCGATCTCTGTCCGGATCACATTCCCGGCCGATAACAGGCCGACAATAAAAAACCGAAGCGATGGGGCATGTCAGCAGTACGTGGACAGGGTTGTTTATTCGTTCGAGGATAGCTTTTCGCTGAGCTCTTCAAGAAAACCTTGCTGCCCAGGACGAACACGCCGCTTTCCTTCGGGAATGTCAAACCACTCCGCTCGATCCACCTCCGGGAACTCCCGGATTCTGCCGGAACCTTTCGGCCACTCCATGCTGAAGGCATTTGAGATCAGCCCGGAGGAGTCCCAATCGCTTTCCGTAGCCCATGCATCCACCAGCTTCCCGCTGGGTTGTTTGCGTTGCGTAAGTGGAAGAAAGGGACCTGATGGACGATGCCCGGTTTCCTCAAAAAACTCCCTCAACGCAGCCTGCAACGGCTCTTCATCCTCCTCGTATTCGCCCTTTGCGATCGACCATGCCCCGAAATCCTTGTTTTTCCAGAACGGACCTCCAGGATGGACAAGCAGAACTTCCAGCCGACCGTTTCGTCTGCGATAGGGCAGGATACCCGCGCTTTTCTTACCATACCTCATATCTATCTGACAGGCAATCCACGCTCTTTTTCAGCGAAAACATTATCGGAATATCTTTCTTCAAGCGCAGGTTATTACTATCCGTTGCAAAACATGATGAGAGGCCCAAATAAGTTTATCATTAACCCACACCATCACACTGTGAGGCAAAAAATTCTAGCCCAATGAGATAGCCGCATGTTGAAACGCGTGGGATTTAGCCTGATCGATTTGATGCGCGGCACGACCTCGGTTGAGTTATTTCGCCAGTTGGAAAGCATACAATTTGAGTCGGCCATGGCGTTACAGCAGCGCCAAAAGCAGTTGCTGGATGACTACTTCGATGCCATTCGGACAGCTCTTCCTCTCTATGCTGAATACCGCTCCTTTGAAGAACTACCGATAATTGACAAGAATTTTGCAAACCGCAATCGGGACCAGCTGACAAATTCCCATTACCGTGGAAGACGCGTGCGTAAAAAAACCGGAGGATCCACTGGAGAGCCGTTAGTTTTCTACACCGGAACTCAATCCCAGTCTTACCTGTGGGCTGGGATCCTCTTGAGCTGGTGCGCAGCCGGCTACCGACTGGGTGAACCGGTCGCTTTTCTTGCTGGTTTATCGCTATTCGGTACTGGCTTCAAAGAGAATGCTTACTATAAGCTCATGAACGTCAAGCTGTTCTCGGCCTTTGAACTTTCGGACGAGTGCTTGCAAGCTTACGCCAGGGAAATATCCTCGGGCGGCTTCCGGCTCATCTATGGATATGCGGGGGCAATTTACCGACTTGCTCAGCACGTGATTGCTTCTCCGACACGCCCTCGTTTTGGCCTGCGCGGCGTCGTATGTACAGCAGAGGTCTTGACACCAATGATGCGCCACGTGATTGAGACTGCATTTGCCGCACCCTGTTTCAACCAGTACGGTTGCCATGATGCAGGAGTGTCGGCATATGAATGCGAGCGAAGGCAGGGCCTTCACCTTATTACCACTCGATGCTATCACGAGGTGCTCGAAGGGGGAAAGCTTATTTCCACCGATCTTTCCAATCGTGTTTTTTTTCTGGCACGTTATGATACTGGTGACCTGGTAATGATGGAGGATAAGCCTTGTCCCTGTGGACGCGGTTTTCCACTGATTGGCGAGGTGACTGGGCGAAGCAACGATCTGGTTTCCGACCCGGAGGGCAATGGCGTCCATTTTATGTTCTTTAATTATTTGTTCCGTGAAGACAGCAGAATCTCCTCCTTTCAGGTTTTATACGATTGCCATAAGCTCGTAATTAATATTCATTGTCGCGAAACGGGGAATGATTGGTCGAGCTATCTGGAGCAAACGAGGTCTTCTCTCAAATTCAATCAGATCGCCTTCGTGGAGAATTTTTCCTTCATATTGTCGGCGCGTGGCAAGCATAGATTCGTAGTTCGGGTAGACGACGTCGATGCAGTATTGGCCGGAACTGAAAGAAAACATTAGAGCATTTTTGATTTAAGTAGTTACATGTATTAAACTACCTCAGGTCAATCATGAGAGAGGTGGGATATGCGTGCATACTCGCAGGATTTGAGGGATCGGGTGCTGCGCGCCCTGGAGCGAGCAGAGCGTCCGAGCGATATCTCCCGGCGTTTCGAAGTGAGTCGGATGTGGGTGTATGAGGTGCGACGGCGATGGGAAGAGCAGGGCTGTCGAAGCAGCCTGCCGATGGGTGGTCACCGCCGGTCGCGCATCGCCCATCTGGAAGGCACGATCCGTGGCTGGATCGAGAATGAGCCGGATTTGACGCTGGCCGAACTGTGTGAACGCCTGCAAGGCGAAGGGATCACGATCAAGTCGCCGGCGCTGTGGCACCAGTTGGACAGGTGGGGACTGAGCTTTAAAAAAAACTCTGCACGCCAGCGAGCAGCATCGCGAGGACGTGCAGCAGGCACGCCGTGACTGGCAGGACCAGCAGCCAAAGTGGGATATGGGAAGGCTGGTGTTTCTGGATGAGACGTGGATCACGACCAGTATGACCCGGTTGCGTGGTCGTGCCCCGCGCGGCACACGTTGTCTGGCTTATGCGCCTTGTGGCCATTGGAAGACGACCACTTTCATCGCTGGCCTGCGCCACGATGCGGTGAGCGCCCCGATGGTGGTCGATGGTCCGATCGATGGAGCGCTTTTCCTGGCATGGGTTCGTGACTTTCTTTGTCCCACCTTGCGTCCGGGCGACATCGTCATTGCCGACAACCTGTCCTGCCATAAGGTGTCCGGTGTCGAACAGGCTTTGACGGCTGTGGGAGCATCCCTGTGCTACCTGCCGCCTTATTCCCCTGACCTCAATCCGATCGAGAAACTCTTCGCCAAACTCAAAGCCATGCTGCGCAAAGCATCAAAGCGCACCGTCGATGCGCTCTGGAAGGAATTGAGCAAACTCCTCGATACCACCTCACCTCAGGAGTGTCAGAACTACTTCGAGGCCTGCGGATACGTCAACATGTAAAGCGAAAATGCTCTAATGCGTAAAACCGCACCTGGATGGGGGTGCTCACAGCGCAACACCTCGCCATTATCCAGTGACCCGGGCGAAATATCCGGGCTAGCCTACTGCTCTCCAAGCCAGTGCCTCTGTCGGCGCGCAAAAAAAAGAGCGTCCACTCGGGACGCTCAATTTGGATAGTTTTTCTCGTTCCTAGGATTTTGCCGAGTTGAAGTTGCCCAGGAGAATCAGGTCGCCCGGCACGGCGCAACTGCTGAATGAAATGTAGTTGTTCGATGGGAACAGCAGGTTTTTCAGCGCGAATACTGAAATGGAATCAAATTGGATCGACAGCTTTTCCGCAATCTGCGTCGGCACCTGGCTCTGTATCTGCTGATTGACCTGCGCGGCCAGATCGTCGGAGCCGCTAGGACCACCTCCGGAAAGATGTCCGCTGACAATGACACCCTGACCCGAGGTTTTGATCTCGATCGTCTGGTTGCGCCCATTTCCACCTACACTCACCGGCAATGCAGCTTTCACCTCGATTGTCACATCCGTTGCCAGCCTGGAATCGCTGCAGCGGGGGTCGCAATTCCACAAGCAGGGATAGTACGACGTGCAGGCACGCTCGTTATATTGCAGTGACTGCCCCCGCGACCCGCTGTAATACATCTGCCCGTTTGGCTGTACGACAATGGCGGTATCCGCCAGCGACCAGGAGACGTCGTTTCCGCCCGGGATCGAGTAGGTATACTGGGTGATCGATCCACTGCCATGACCGCTGCTGGTGGATGAACTATGGTTGAGTTTGCTCAAATCCACGCTGCCGGTGACGCTGGCGCTGGTGAACTTGGCCGACCACGCCTTGGCCGAACTGCCTGGATCGACCCCTTGCAGCGCCCAGCCATTGTTTCTCAAACTTTGCGGAAGCACATCCTTGAATATCAGCGCCGAGCGGACCATCATGCTGTTACTCTGGCCCTGCGGAATCGGCTCGGGGATATTGTTCAGGAAAGCCTGGGAGTAATTCAGCGCTGCCCGTCCTCCGGTCATGATGAAGAGCTGCAGCATCTCGTTATTGCCGGGTGTCTGAAGCGGCTTGAAGATAAAATCGCTTGGCTTGAGTGACTCCAGCGTGGGAATAGCGGTCAGGTCGAGCTGGTTGATCAGGTAGACCACAGGGTTATTGACGAAGTATTCCTTCACTGCCTTGTTGAATTCCACTTTGGTTGCGTCACTCAGATCGATGTTACTGATCGAGAACGTTCCCTCCTTCATGTCGAGTTGAACTTTCAAGACATTGTGATTGCTGTTGTCGATCTTGACCGTTCCTGCCACCTTGGCCAGTTGAATCACCGCCGTCAAGGTTTCGCCACCGATAGATTGGGGGGTATCGCACTGTTCAGGAAATGATCCCACTTTCGAACAGCGCTCTACTGAGCCGTTCAAAACCTCCATTTTCAGCATGGCCGTATTGTTGTTATTGACGCTGAAATTTAGAAGGGGATAGCCGTATTCGATGGTAAAGCGGTTGATCACAGTCACGTCCCCCGGATATTTCTCCGAAGTGTTGACAACGATTTTGTTTTTGTAGGCTGTATCCTTTTTCAGGGCTTCGTACTGGTCCTTCAGCGCTCTGTTGATCTCTTCCAGATTCATGTTGAACACCACATCCCAGCCGTTGGTGCAGCTTCCCTGAGCATACATCTGCTTCAGCAACGTGTCTGCGGAGGGCAGGGCTGGAGCCGCAGCAAGCAGCGGGCGGAAACCTTCAGCTGCCGGGGCCGCAAGCACCGTGGGCAAGCCTGATGCGAGCAGGCGATTCAATGCGCGGCGCTGCATGACTTTCTGCGCATCCGCAATTCTTGCTTCCAGCACGAAGGACAACCGAATCGTCAAACTATCGCCATTGAACCGCAGGCCCTTGTTCGTGCTCGTGTTCGGCAGCGAAATCTCCCAGATGGAAAAAGGCGTCACCCGGCTTACACCTTCAGACCAGGATTGTCCCCCATCGGAAAACCTGGGCGAGTTGTCGGGGGCGTTATAGCTGTATATGCGCTCGCGCCACGGCGTGCGGAATGTCAGCGGATCACGATGCAGGTTGCGATCGTGAAAGGGGGTTCCGCTATAGGCCAGGCGCAGCAGATAAGTACCGCTTTCAGTTGACTTGACACCTTCCACGGAAGCAACCACGGAAACTATCCTGGCGTTGACATATTGGTAGAAAGCCGGCGCATCCAGGAAGATGGTAGTACGAAAGATATTGCCGTCAGTCAATTCCTCTGGCTTCACTCCTTCGATAACGTATTCGATCGGCTTGGTTCGTGTGACCTGATACTGGGCGAGCAGGGATTTGGCTTCCAGCGTGGCGGCTTTCTGCTGAACCACCGCAGCGCTGAATTTCAGCAGACTGTACGCCAACACGGGTGTGGCGGGCTGAAGGTTGGCGTATTGAAGCGCCAGGTCCTGCATCAGGAATGCCTTGGCAAGAATTGTGAGCATCTGGTTCTGGATGAATGTCAGGTGCCCGGTCAACGCTACCAGATCGATTGCGGAACGGTCCAGATCCTTCACCTGGGCAGGATGCAGCTTCTGCTGCAATTCCTCCAGCCGTTTTGCCTGACGGCTGTTGATCTCTTTCTGTTTCTGGTTGGTATAGATGTCTCGTTGCAGGGCGTGCAATGCGGATTCAGCGCTGGTTACAGCCTTGCCGCGCAGCACCATCATGGCAAAAGCCGCTTGCAGGCTTGCCTTTTCCGGCTTGATGTCCGGACCCGATGCCATGATCTGGTTGAACTGGATCGACATTTCGTCCCAGGATAAGCTGGAAGGCGACCCGAACTGGGCATCGTCCAGATCATCCAGCGCGTGCTCGGCGTTTTCCAGCCCCTTGGCGCCGGTGCTGGCGCCGGTATAGAGCTTGGACAGGGCGTTGAGTACATTCAGCGTCTTCTGGATGCGTTGCACGGTGAGGCCAAGGTCTTTCACTGCGGAGATGGAGGATGCCGGGATGGCGATGGAAGTGCCAAGGCTGAACAGATTGGTGGCCACTTCCAGGCCGAACTTGATCGCTTCCATGGTTTGCCACTGCTGTACCGCGGATTTATATTTCTGTACTGCCAGGTTCACTTCTCCCTGGGCTTCGAACAGTGATGCACGCAGATCGTTGATCTTGTTCTGCTGCTGGTCAGCCTCGGTCTTGCTCTGGACAATCAGCGAATCGTAGAATCCTTCCAGGTCTCTCTGCTGATCGGCATTCGCCTTGATCACATCGCTGACCAACTCGCCCGACTTGATGATGTTCTCATTGAGCGTCCTGCCGACATCGATCACCCGTTCTTCCAGGCGCCGAGTGGCCATGCGCTGTTCGTTTTGCGCCACCTGCAGCTGTATCCTGTCCAGATAGCTGAGTATGCTTTGCACATACTGCTCGTAGTCTGTATAAGGCAGGATCGGAACGAAGCTGCCATATTCCGGATTGATGGCGTAGCTGGCGAGATCCATCGCACGGATACGCAACGCAAGGAGCTCTTCGCTACCGCTTACGCCTGATAGAAATTCCGCCAACCAGTTCAGATAATCGCGCACGAACTGCTGGAGAGAACTGTTGGCCTTGCCTGACTGGTCGCTGATGACCGCTTCGGCAAATGTCATGGAAAACTGAAGGCTGTTCACAAGCAAAGGCACGGCCTCAGCGGGAGGCACAACGCGCACGTCATCCGCGACAAAAGGCGTTGCCTCTGCGCCTTCGCCTTCCAGGTCGAACCTGAGCCCATCCACGATGACACTGTAGCGTGAGCCGGAACTGTTTCTGATTGTCAAGGCACCGAGAAACTCATCACACCCCAATTGCAGCGATTCAAATGCTTCATCCGTCAGGGAGATCGCCCTGGGTTGGCCTTGCACCCGCATATCCAGCACCTGCCCGAACAGCCGCACTTTTTTTCCGGGCACCTCGATGGGTTTGTTGCTGCTTACGGATAATACGTTGGCAAAAAGAATGAAATCCTGCACTTCTTCAGCAGCCACGAGCTGCATGTCTGCAAGATCCAGACGTGCCTTGTACGCATTGACAGTTGGAGTGGCAATGAATGATACGACCCCGGCGGTATCCTGCGGCAGCATGCGGACAAAATCGCGCTGGTCGTAAATGGAAAAATTCGGCTGTATCGTCGTACGGTACTTCTGCGCCATCGCGCCTTTGAAGATGCGCTGCCAGATCAGCCCGCGCTTCTGTTCGATCATCACACTCAGGCTGGCAAGACGCACACCTATGATTGTCTGCTCGTCGAATTCCTGCTGGAGATCGACAAGCGACAGCGCAGAGTTGACGTTGAACAGCGAGAACACGCTGTTCTTGCTTGACCACAGCTTATCCAGCCAATCGCCCTGCTCCAGGGTCGAGTTGAAGACGGCGGAATTGCTCAGGCAAATGACACTTCCATACTCTTCCACGTAGCCGAACATACCGGCCGCACGGTCAGTCGTAAACTGGACAAAATTTTGCGAGCCAGGACCCGATAGCGGATTACTGCCGTCTGCATAAGCCGACTTTATGCGCGCAAACTGTTCGGGCTGATAGGCAAATACCTGAAGGATGGTATCGCCCAGCTCCACGCCGGAAACATAATGGGTGCCAAACTCGCGGAAAGAATCGAGGACCTTGTTGGCATCATCCTTTGTCAGTTGATCGCCGTAGTCCTGCAGCCGGGTGCGCCCGGCATGCCGCAACTGGATCGCAACCGAAGTGAAGGCAGGAGTGAGCCCATACTCGGGATCGGGCTGGCGGGGACGCGCGTGTACCAGAATGCCGCCCACCTCCGACGCATGGTTGTCCGCTCCATCCACCCTTACCAGTTTGACCAGCGCATAACGTAATCCCGGCTTCGTCAAATCCACCCCGACGGTTTTTGAGAGTATTTGCAGGGAAGCCCGGCTGCCAGCAGCACCCGCGAGCAAGGCGCCCGGCCCAAAGGAAGGCGCATCGATGTCGCTGGAAGGCTTGACGACCTCATACGGAATCAGCTCGTCCAGCAAATCCAGGGCCGTTTCATGAAGCGTAATCACTGGGTAAGACCACGAGCCTCGGTGCTCGACCGGCTCCACAGGCTTTAAATCCATCGCCTGTTGTTCGGCGGAATAGAGGATGTTGAGCAACCCCTTC
Source organism: Nitrosospira sp. TNL300 (assembly GCF_055385915.1). Lineage (NCBI taxonomy): Bacteria > Pseudomonadati > Pseudomonadota > Betaproteobacteria > Nitrosomonadales > Nitrosomonadaceae > Nitrosospira > Nitrosospira sp. TNL300. Next base: position 3,066,926 of record NZ_AP041005.1, read on the forward strand.
TGCGGCTGCCAGTTCGGGTTAAGACCGCGAACAAGATTGGTGGAAAAACCGATGCTGAAATCCGGATTATTATTCATGATTTATGCATATCCCTGAAAGGTTGGCGATGAGGATCAAACAGGTGATAACTGCTTGAAGAGGAAGAGACGTGATACGGCTGAGCCAAAAAGGATATACAGATGGTTAGCGCTTCAAAGCGCGGGAATAAGGGCAGATTGGCGTTCTATTTGAGGTTTTGCCGATTTGGCTTCGATGGCCGATCTTTAGGGTGGACAAGACAGCGGCATAGCGACTGCTGATAGCGTAGCACTAGGATTTTGGTATTGATTGCCGAGCCCATCGAAAAAAGGAGTTGGATGAGAGGCGGGAGCTTGATTGTGGGGAGCAGAAAGCTCGAACATTTAGATGCGATCTGCTTCTGAAAATGCTGAAGCTCTGCCTAGAATCCTGGGACTAATCTAACTCTAAGCTAGAGACATCTGAGACTGCCTCGGGAAGTGCCAATTATTTCAACCGATACGTCTACAAACCCCTAGATTGCTTGTACTAATGAGTTCTGAGCCTAGAAGAACAAGGGTATCTGATCCTTACGCTTTGAATAACATCTTGTGTTTCATCATCCGGCACACGCCATCTAGACCAGGAAACATTGTTGCCGCAGAAAGTCCCATAAACTCGAGATCCTCTAAAGCCTCAAATGCACAACCAATTGGGATGTCGGCGGCAATTAAGTATTTTATTCCGCTTCTTTTTTCCGCAGAGCAAATAAATTGCTCAACATCAGCTACGTTGGTTATGAGGAACTTTCCCTGCTGGGCATATAACCTCGGATTGTTTCTTGGTAGGATTGATAAAGAGATGATGTAAGGAGAATAGAACGGGACAGTTACTACTGGAATTCTGGTACTGTCTACAAAGTCTCGGGTGAGCCCATAAACCCGAACATGTGTCGCCGATGAGCGTGTTTCCCGAAATTCCACCGCATCGGAAAAAGCAAAGAATGCTGCAATATAGGGGGAGTCTGTCCAATCCAGTAGTGGTGTCGGGAGCCCATGGTGCTGAGCGAGGCCAAGTAAGGTCGAATAATCCTCAATATCGTTTAAATCAAATCTTTGCCCCAGAACTGTTTCGGAGTGCTCTCTAAATTTTGGAAGAGACTCAGCATCATATCGCTCAAGTCGGTGTCTTCCAACCCGACTTAAGGTAGTTCTGAGGCGAAACTTATTACTCCCGTGGCCACGAAAAATGACGGCATCATTCTTTATTCGTGCGATCTTCGCCCATGCCTTGAATTCATCCCAAGTTGTACAGTTATCTGGAATTAAGTCGTCAGTAAGATTATACGGTGAAAGGCTAACGCACCCTTTTCTATCGGATTCATGAATCCACTCGCCCACAAGAGCTCCGTTTTTTCTTTGTAGCGTGGCGGTGAATTGTTGAAGAAATTCGTTATCTTCATTGGAGGGCTTATTTACTCTGCGTACCGCTCCATAACGATCGACCTGATAAAACTCTTGAGGTATGAGTTTTATGTTTCCACTGTCCTCCTCCAATAGCTGCACTAAGATCGCCCGAGGAGCGACCTTTTCGCCCCACCAATGCACCATCGCTTGGTTTGGGCAGTCATGATCCCTGCAGAGCATGGCTTCCAAGATTTCATACGACGTTTCTATTGTCCCAAACAGTTGCATTGGTAATGGCATTAATATTTCGCTTTTATTATTGAAATTAGGTAAGTCTGTATTTGCAATTCTTACTAGACATTTAGTCTCGGCTTCCCTCAGTCGTCTCCCTTTGGCCCGGTCAGTCGCCGTACAGTCAATGCCGAGCGCTTCTCGATTAAAGTCACGATGCTCTCCACCAACGGATGGCCAGAGAAGCCGCTATCAGGTGCCGATTGGAGTTGACGGGCAGCCTCCGGCAGCGTTCTTGCCAACTCCAGAATGCGTTTGCGCGCTTGCGCCTTGGCCAAGCCGGCTGCCTCCGCAAACTGATCCCAGTGCCGCGCCTGTACCTCGCCGAACTTGTATTTGCTCCCGAGCTTCATTGCCATTTTGGAAGTGAGGTTTGGGTACACCGCGGTCGAGAGCGTATCGTAGAGCGGAGCCAACACAGGCGTCTTGTCGGTATAGAGCAAGGAGAAGTTCTTGGCGTGTGCGTCGTGATTGCCGATGAGGGTATTGAATACCACATAGTCGAACAGCCGCAGCACCTGCGGGGCGCTGGGTCGAGTGGCGCGACGTACCAGATCAAAGCACTGTGCAAGGCCAGGGCCGCCCTCGCTCTGGTACTTCATCTCCGGCACCACGCTCAGCGCTTGGCAGAAATCTTCCTGATGCAGCCGCTGGATGGAGTCTTGTGGATTGATTAGTCGATCATAGCGTTCAACCAATAGAAACCGGAGTTCGCCAAGGGAGCGGATTTGCGAGCGCGCTGCCCTGAGTCTCACCACCTCGGCCAATGCCAGGCAAAACCCTTCGTTGGTCACGCTGTCTTCCAGCGCGAGAATGAGGGGCTTGAGAATGTGCGTACTGGGCGTGCTCCCCTTAGGCAAGCCAATCCTGTTCCCGTCGACAGTCACCGGGAGCTTGTCCTGCGCGCCGGCCAGCGAGAGACGCAGGCCATCCCTGCCGGCCAGCATTGGGCGACGGGGCAATTCCTCAAGAATGGCGACAATACCCTCATCGCTCAGCCATTCTATATCACCGCCCGAACTCTGCTGGAGCAGCGGCTGACCCGGTTCGAGAAAGGTAACAGCGCCAGCGCACTCGCCGCCGATATGGTCCAGAAGAGCAAAATCATTCTGGCCCGAAACGTGGAGCTGGTGTGCGATCAAGCGGCGCAGTCGGCCTTCGGGAAGCAGGCCGGCGAAAAACGGTCGCGCAGCGTGGTCGTCGAAGGACTCTGGCCGGAGTGGCAACGAATGGGACAGCGGGACAGCGTCCGTTCGCACCAGCCACTCGGTCGCATACCGGAACATGAGTCGCCCGCTGACCAGCGTCAAAGTGCCTACGCAGTTGGCAAACAGCCAGACGTCGAGCTCATGTGTCATGCTCGCTGCCTCACTGGTTGCCGCCGGGCAGTCCGCTCAGATTGAATTCTCCACCCAACACGTCGATGACACGAAGCACATTTTCCAGCCGTACTGTCGGCTTGCCAGCCTCCAGTTCCACAATGAAGCGCAAGCCTACCCCGGCAGCCAGCGCCAGTTGGAACTGTGTCAATCCCAAGTGCTTGCGGGCGGCCCGAAGGGCATCGCCAAGTTGTTGCGGCGTATGAATGGTGATCATAATTTCCCGATCGGGAAATTATGATCACGACAGCAGTATTTTGCAAGGAGAATTTCCCGTACGGGAAACTTAGGTGAATGCTAAAGCGCTTGGGGCAGCAATGTTTTGAACGGGAATGTGAAGCGGTGTACGGCCAACAGTAACGTTCTGTTCGCGCGGCGCGTCCCTAAACCTGCAAATGAAAAAGCCCGATAGACAGAGGTTGGGCCAAGGGCTCAACCGAACAAATCGATTAAAGTGGCTCCAGCAACTAATTTATACAATTGCAAAAATCCCCATACCAACAATGTACCAACACAAAGATCAAATTCGCCTACTTCCATGCAGAATCAACAGCAATGCATCGGTGCTGAGGATGCTTCTTCTCGGTGACCTCCAATCAAAATGAAATGCGACCGAGAGTTGCGGTATTGTAAAGGCCACACCAAACCTGATCGCACCCTCCTCTCTCTAGGTACTCACTAGTTAAGTCCCAGCCTGTTTATAAAATGTCGGCAAGTCTAGGACGCAACGGCGAATTGAACGAAGGTCTGTCTTTGGTACAGTCTTAACAATCTCTTGATGATCATTACCCAAATCAAGCATCCCTCTCGGCGCATTTACCGTATTTATGAGATCAACATAGCAACCATAATCAATCCCATACACATTAAAGCGTTTCCCAGGAGTGTCTTTAGCTGACATACCCTTACGTAAAACATGAAGCACACGTTCATCATAAAGAAAATCGATTAGCGAGTCCTTGATACCGGACTCCAGGCAAGAATGCTTTTGCTTGGCGCTCCTTGATCACTCTGTCTACGATCCAATGTAACAGCAGTTTGGCGTTTGAATTAGCGCTAATTGCGGCTTCCTTCGAAGTTTGATACCAATCCCTCGCAGCTTTACGAACATTGTCAACGGAAATAGTCTGATCGTCGGCCCGCTGTGCAGCAAGACTAAGAATATGCAGGACATCTCGTGGCACTCCTTCGCAAGCTCGTACCACTTCATTGAAGGCGTTCGCTTGGGAGAATCCGATCGACAAGAGCTCGAGTTCGCTGCTCGGGGCAGAAATTCCTTCCGCTTCTAATGCGGATTTTACATGGGCAAAGACGAGCGCTTTGAAAAACAGCACAGCTCTATCTTCGTCGTTTTCAAACACCATGTAGTCATCAAGATTGACTGCAGAGGATATATCCGCACCCAATTCAAGCCCCACGTGGCCTTGTCTTGTGTCCGTGATCAAAAAACGGCTGCGTTGCTCAATTGCCGCGATTTTAACAGTGACACCTTTTATTGGGAGAACTGCTCTTCTTAACAAATCTGCAAGTAAGGGTTGCAAGTCTGGTGGCACTTCGCTCCATTCATCAATGAGAAGCCAGAGACGCCCTTTCGGCAAGTTCTCAACCACTCTGCGCAGAGCGGTTCCAATGTGTCCGAAGTTTACCCGATTTATCTCTTGCCCCTTAATGGCCTTCTTCACAGTAGCACTATCACGGGAAGACTCACTCACCTTTCGCGAACCCGAGAGCGTTAATGAAGAAGAAAGAGACATATCAAGTCCCAGTTTCGAGTCGGCACCTCCCAAAGTCTCGGCCGAAGCTTCTGTTTCTACTATTGTTTCACCGATAACTTTTACCGAAGCATGAGAGTCAAATAGCTCATCCAATGCCTTTCCTACAGTTCCTAAATTGACCAAACCGTCACGGGCGATCGCTTGCTCAAACAAGTGTTCATGTACGGAAGCAAGAACATCTATAAGTAATCGAGTCGCTCGTTGCGTTATAGGAATAGATGAATCAGCATAAATTCCACCTGAGGAACCTAGGCTCAGGACCTATTAATTTTGGGATTCACGGAAGTGAGCGGATGTGATTCACTTATGTCAGGAGGAGTTGCCATGAGTGATCTTTTTATGCTGTCAGAGAAACAATTCAACCGCATAAAGCCTTATTTTCCCTTGTCCCATGGGGTGGCGCGTGTGGATGATTTGCGGGTGCTCAGCGGGATTATTTACGTGATAAAGAACGGCCTGCAATGGAAGGACGCTCCCAAAAGCTACGGCCCGCACAAGACGCTCTACAATCGCTTCATGCGCTGGAGCAAGATGGGTATATTCAACCGCATTTTTGCGGAACTGGCTGGCAAAGAGGAAACGCCCGATCGGCTAATGATTGACGCCACACATCTGAAGGCGCACCGTACGGCAGCCAGCCTTTTAAAAAAGGGGATGTTCCCCGCCGTATCGGTCGCACCAAGGGCGGCTTGAATTCAAAACTCCATGCCGTGTGCGACAGCATGGGCAAGCCTGTTGTCCTGCTGCTCTCCGAAGGGCAGATGAGCGATTACAAGGGTGCGGCCCTGTTGTTGCCTGTTCTACCCAAGGCAAAAGAGTTGCTGGGGGATCGCGGCTATGATGCTGACTGGTTCAGGGCAGCCCTCAGAGAAAAGGGTATTACGCCCTGCATTCCCCCGAAGAAGAACCGTAAAACCCAGATCGAATACGACAGGGAACTCTACAAGCAACGCCACAAGGTAGAAAATATGTTCGCCAGGCTCAAGGACTGGCGACGCATCGCCATGCGTTATGACCGTTGCGCCCACACCTTCTTCTCCGCCATCTGTATCGCCGCTACCGTCATCTTCTATCTCAATTAATGAGTCCTGAGCCTAGATTACGCATATCTAGCTGGATGGCGAGTTCTCCACTACTCTCTCTCCCTTGGCGTATTACGGTTAACAAATGGGTCTTACCAGTTCCTCTACGTCCAAAAATGATTTGATGATCGACTGTAGTCAGAGTTGATAAAACTGATCCAAAGTCGACAAAAGTGTTCCGTAGAACATTATCGTCTTGACGCTCTGCACGCTTGGCAGTACGTAAAAAAGCTAGGTTAGTGGACCTCATATTTGCACGATTCCTTGACGAAATCTTTTAACCGTATCACCAAAAGGAGCCTGTTACAGGCCCTATGGTTGTCGCCCCACCTAAATAAATCTTGACAGCACTTCGAGCTGATTGCTTTATGCCCGCCATCGCCAGATAGTTTCAGTGCCGCCTAAGTTGCACTTTTCATCCATTGGAGTCCGGCACATTCGGCAATTGCAAATAGCGGCTCCCAATTGTCCTGCGCCCGGTCACCTAGTACCTTCGGGAGCACAGGGCGTGCCTGCTGCACCTGTTCCGAATAGTCATCCGCGAACCGCGCCAGCTTAGACACTAAACTTCGAACAAATTAGGCTCCACGTGGCGCAACTGCTCAATCTTCACTAGACCAAATATCCCAACAATTACTAGTTGATTGCAATGAACAGGAATGGATGGCACAAAACGAAAAACCCGCAATCTCAACAACTGAAGCGGGTTTTCTGGACTTTTTTGGATGGATGAAACAATCATTTGGTGGCCAAGGGCGGAATCGAACCACCGACACAAGGATTTTCAGTCCTCTGCTCTACCGACTGAGCTACTTGGCCTTTTAAAGCGATTGTCCTGTAACAGTCGATTCAGGTACAGGTTTTTAACCGGCGAAATTGTAGCATAGTGCCAATCCTGTTGGAATCCAGCGTGCAAGATTAAAAACTGAGACAACCGGGAAACCATACAATTTTCTTGTCAAACCACGCCCCTTTTTGCCGGGGAAATATAATTGGCCCGTCCCAAAGAGGGGGTGGAAGTCCGGTAAAGATATTATGCCCGGCTGGGGGAAGCATCCAAACCTCGTAAAAACGATCGAATTTTCTTGCTCCCGCACTTTGGGGTATTACCCGTCTGAAAAATCTGCTGTCTGAAACTCGTCCAAACAGGCTACAATTCAATATTTTAGCAGCAATAGGCATGCGCATTTCCCACGGCATTCCCGTTCAGGCTGATGCGCCGGTTGCGCTCACGATCGGCAATTTCGATGGCGTGCATCTGGGGCACCAGGCGATGCTTGCACGTCTTAAAGATGCGACCGACCGGCTTGGTCTCGAATCATGCGTCATGATTTTCGAACCTCATCCGCGCGAGTTTTTCGCACCGGATAAGGCGCCCACGCGCCTCACCAGCCTGCGGGAGAAGCTGGAATTGCTGGCGGCAGCCGGGGTGGAGCGGGTGCATATTTGCCGTTTCGATTTCGATTTTGCCAGAATTCCGGCGGAGGATTTTATTGTCCGCATCCTTCAGCACGGTCTGGCCGCGCGCTGGATTCTGGTGGGAGACGACTTTCGCTTCGGTGCACGCCGTGCCGGCGACTATGACATGCTCAAGGCATTTTCGGCAGAGTGTGGTTTCGAGGTGGAAGAGATGCCGGGCTTTATGGTAAACGGCTTGCGCGTTTCGAGCACGGCCGTTCGCGAAGCGTTGGCGGCGGGTGAACTCGATCTGGTCAAATGCTTGCTGGGCCGTTTCTACAGCATCAGCGGGCGCGTGGTGGATGGCGACAAGCTGGGCAAAAAGATCGGGTTTCCTACTGCGAATATTCAGCTCAAGCATAATCGCCCGCCCCTGTCGGGAATCTTTGCCGTTGAAGTGGAGATGGAAGCTCCGAGGAACGAGGCGCTCCCATCATTGGAAATGCTTTCATTGGATACACTGCGAGGGGTTGCAAGCCTGGGTGTGCGACCCACTGTGCATGAGCATGGCAAGCCGGTGCTGGAGGTCCATTTGTTCGATTTCGACCAGGAAATTTATGGCCGCCATTTGCGGGTGCATTTTCTTCACAAGCTGCGTGATGAGGAAAAATATTCCGACCTCGAGGCGCTGACCAGACAGATTGGCCGGGATGTGGACAACGCGAACAAATACTTTTCCTCGTTATCTGCTTCCGCTCTTTCTGAAAAGAAGCTTGTGCAAAGATAAGGCTGCTCAAAGATAAGACTGCTATTGGCTACATTTTCGATATTTCATGACCGACTATAAAAAAACGCTGAACCTGCCCGATACGCCTTTCCCGATGCGTGGCGATCTCGCGAAGCGAGAGCCTGTGATGCTTAAAGCATGGGAAGAAAAGAATCTTTATCGGAGAATCCGGGAAGTCTGTAAAGGCCGCCCCAGGTTCGTGCTGCATGATGGGCCGCCGTATGCCAATGGGGATATACACATTGGACATGCGGTCAACAAGATACTGAAAGACATCATCATCAAGTCGAAGACTCTGGCAGGCTTCGATGCGCCCTATGTGCCGGGCTGGGATTGCCATGGCCTGCCGATTGAGCACCAGATCGAAAAGAAGTACGGCAAGAATTTGCCGGGGGATAAGGTGCGCGAGCTATGCCGCGCTTTTGCAAAGGAGCAGGTTGCGCGGCAGAAAGCGGATTTCATCCGCCTCGGTGTTCTGGGCGATTGGGATAACCCTTACCTCACGATGAATTACCGCACGGAGGCCGGCATTATCCGTGCACTGGGCAAAATCCATGAAAAAGGCTATCTCTACCAGGGGCAAAAGCCGGTCAACTGGTGTATCGATTGCGGCTCGGCATTGGCCGAAGCAGAAGTCGAATATGAGGACAAGACCTCGCCTGCGATAGACGTGAAATTCAGGGTGGCTGATCCGGCCGCATTCTGGCAAAAGATCTTGAAGCCGTCGGATGGTTTGCCGCATAAGGTTGCCCATGATGATAAACCGATTTATGTCGTTATCTGGACGACCACTCCGTGGACCTTGCCGGCAAACCAGGCGGTGAGCCTGAATCCCAGTGAAGAATATGTGGTGATGGATACCGGAAGTGAGTTCTTACTTCTGGCCGATGCCCTTGTTGACGGTGCCTTGTCTCGCTACGGAATCGCAAAAGCCGATGTGAGCATTGCGGGCAGATGTACTGGCGATGCCTTGGAGCACATGCTGCTGCAGCACCCATTTTACCCCCGGCAGGTACCGATCATTCTGGGAGAACATGTCACCATGGACGCGGGAACGGGTGCCGTGCATACCGCTCCTGCGCACGGAGTGGACGATTATGTGGTGGGGCTGAAGTACGGCTTGCCGGTGGAGAATCCGGTGGGGGATGACGGGCGTTTCTTCGATTCTGTGCCGCTTGTCGGCGGGCTTTCCGTATGGAAGGCGAACGAAGTGGTGATACAGGAACTGGAGAAGAACGGCCTTTTGCTGAAGAACGAGAAGCTCCAGCACAGCTACCCGCACTGCTGGCGACATCGCACACCGATCATCTTCCGCGCGACACCGCAGTGGTTTATATCCATGGATAAAGAAGTCTCGCGTAAGGATCATGGTGAGATCGCGCAATCGCTGCGCGAGTCGGCGACAGCCGCAGTGGAGGCAACCGCCTTTTATCCGTCCTGGGGAAGGGCCCGGCTGGAGGCGATGGTGAACAACCGGCCGGACTGGTGCATTTCGCGGCAACGCAACTGGGGCGTGCCGATGGCGCTTTTCATCAACAAGGAAACCCATGAACTGCATCCGCGCACGAGCGAACTGCTGGAGCAGGTTGCGCAACGGGTGGAGCAGGAAGGGATTGAAACATGGTTTCGTTTGGATGCGAAGGAGCTTCTGGGAGAGGCAGCGCAAGATTACAAGAAGCTCACAGACACTCTGGATGTGTGGTTCGATTCGGGTACGACGCACGATACGATTCTGAAGCCTGATCCGCAACTCGGGTATCCGGCCGACCTTTACCTGGAAGGGTCGGACCAGCACCGCGGCTGGTTCCAGTCCTCCCTGCTCACCGGTTGTGCGATCGACGGGCGCGCGCCTTACGATGCCCTGCTCACGCACGGCTTCGTGGTGGACGGGCATGGCCACAAGATGAGCAAATCCAGGGGGAATGTGATCGCGCCGCAGAAGGTGATGGATACGTCGGGGGCGGATATCCTGCGATTATGGGTGGGGTCTACGGATTATTCGGGTGAGCTTTCGATATCGGATGAAATCCTGAAGCGGGTGGTGGAGAGTTATCGGCGGATACGCAATACGCTGCGTTTTCTGCTTGCCAATCTTGCGGATTTTGATTCATCAACCGATACCGTGCCCATCGGCCAATGGCTGGAAATAGACCGCTACCTGCTGGCCTTTACGAGAAGGCTCCAGGATGAAGTGGTGGAAGACTACCGCAACTTTGACTTTCATTTGATCGTGCATCGCTTGCATAACTTCTGTTCGGAGGATCTTGGCGGTTTCTACCTCGACGTTCTCAAGGATCGGCTGTATACAGCTGCGGCTAGCGGTCTTCCGCGTCGCTCCGCACAAAGCGCGCTGTATCACATTGCCCATAGCCTGGTGCGCTTGTTTGCGCCCATCCTCAGCTTTACCTCCGAAGAGGTATGGCAATATCTCCGCGGCGAATCGGAGAACAGCGTTTTCCTGCATACGTGGCACAAGCTACCGCCACAACCGGATGAGGAAGCGCTCGTGGCGCGCTGGAGCAGGATACGGGAGCTGCGCTCGCAGGTTCAGAAAGCCCTGGAGGAGTCGCGCGCCTCGGGGAAGATCGGTTCTTCACTTGCAGCCGAGGTGCAGATTCGAGTTGCTGGAGATGACTTTTCTCTGCTGGAGTCGCTAGGCGATGATCTCCGGCTTGTCATGATCACCTCGGCGGCGCAGGTCGTTCACACTGAGAAACTGGAAGGGGAAAGCGTTGCCGTAACGCCCAGCGCTCACCCGAAATGCGAACGGTGCTGGCATTATCGGGAGGATGTAGGTGTGGACAGGGAACACCTGACCATTTGCGGGCGGTGCGTATCCAATCTATATGGAACTGGCGAGGAACGATTCTATGCTTGATCGGTTTGCTTATGGTGACAAGCTTATATGAAGCTGTGGGTAAGCCTGGTTATTGCGCTGATTGTAGTGGTGCTCGATTTCGTCACGAAGCGCTGGATAGAGGGCATGTTGGATTATGGCGAACATGTGCCGCTGACCGGTTTTTTCAATCTGGTGCTGGCATACAACGCGGGAGCAGCGTTCAGTTTCTTGAGCGATGCGGGAGGATGGCAGCGCTGGTTTTTCACAACCGTTTCCGCAGGCGCCTCTGTATTAATCGTTTTTTTGCTGTACAGGCATGCGGCAGACAAATTTTTCTGCATAGCTTTGAGCTTGATCCTGGGCGGCGCCCTGGGAAATTTGTGGGACCGCGCCACCCTGGGTCATGTTGTCGACTTTCTTGATTTCCATGTAGCGGGCTATCACTGGCCCGCCTTCAACGTGGCGGATTCAGCGATTTCGCTGGGGGCGGTATTGCTGGTGATCGACGGTTTTCGGCGAAAGGACGCGGACACTGCAAAGAGCAGGTGATTACGGCGCAAGAAGATGTTTCAGACAGCCGTCTTGCCGGGCTGCCACATCACGTCTTCCACACCTTGCTGCCGATTCAGGAAGCGGCATAACACGAACAGAAAATCCGACAGCCGGTTGAGATACTGAAGATGTACAGGAATTAACGTTTCTGCCTGGTAAAGGTCTACGAGGCGCCTTTCGGCGCGACGGCATACTGCCCGGGCAACGTGGCATAATGAAGCGGCGCGAGTGCCACCGGGAAGTATAAATTCCCTGAGCGCCGGTAACGCTTCGTTATAATGGTCCAGTTGCGCCTCCAGGCGGTCGACCTGTCCGGCGCTAATAGTGACCCGCCTCGGGATACATATGTCCCCACCCAGATCGAACAGGTCGTGCTGGATATCTTCCAGTTTTATCCTGGTTTCGCCATCCAGCGTTTCCGCAAGCAAAAGGCCGACAAAACTGTTGAGTTCATCCACTGTGCCCATAGCTTCGATACGCAAGCTCTGCTTGGAAGAGCGGGTACCGTCTCCCAGTCCAGTAGTCCCGTCATCACCGGTCCGCGTATAGATCCTGGTCAGGCGCTTTCCCATGCCAACCGCCTATCAACTTGTGGGGTGATTTCCGTTAACCGGGCAATACGGGGTCACCCTTCCTGCTCCTGCTTGCTTTGATTGCGTGGCGGCATGAATAATGCGGGAATGGGTTTTTTTTGCTGCTTATGGCCGAAATAGTCAAACCGTTTTTCCGGGGGAGATGTTTCGGACTTGGCGCTGGTTCTGTCCGAAGACTCTTCGGAAAATGGGCCCGGTGTATAGGGTTGAGTAAAGAGCGGGTCCTCCGGTAACTTGCCAGCTTTGCGGGAGCCTGCATACTCCTTGGAACTCCTGGCAGTTTTACCCTTGGTCCCGTTAGGCGACATAATTGAATTTGCCTGCTCCAGTTTTCGCGACTGCAATCCGCGAGGCTGCGATCCGGCAGATTTCTTCTCGGTTGGTTGATTGGATCTATGGTCGATTCTTCCGTGCGATGTGGCAGCTTCCCCTTGAGCAACCGTGGTTTCCGGCCCGAAACCTGGAATTGCTTTCGATTCCAGCTTGAATTTGAGCAGCTTCTCGATACCTTTGAGTAATTCCGCCTCATCCTCGCATACGAGTGATACGGCATCGCCCTTGGTTCCAGCGCGACCCGTGCGGCCAATGCGATGCACGTAGTCCTCAGGATTTGTCGGCAATTCGAAATTGACCACGTGCGGTAGCTCTTCAATGTCCAATCCCCTGGCAGCAACGTCGGTTGCCACCAGGACGCGGACCTCGCCCTGTTTGAATTTTGTCAATGCTTCAGTACGCTGCGGTTGGGTTTTGTCCCCATGAATCGCCGTTGCACTGATGTGGTCCCGTTCCAGTTGGTTAGCCAGTCGGCTCGCTCCATGCTTGGTTCGCGCGAATACCAGAACCTGTTTCAGGTCTTGAGATTTGATGATGTGCGCCAACAATTCACGCTTGCGCTCGCGAACCACAGGATGTACTACATGAGTTATCAATTCAGTGATAGTGTTGCGCTTCGCGACTTCGATCAACTCCGGCTCTCTCAGAAGCTTCCCCGCAAGTTTCTTGATCTCATCGGAAAATGTGGCCGAAAACATCAGGCTCTGGCGTTTGGGCGGCAGCAATGCAAGAATGCGCTTGATATCCGGCAAAAAACCCATGTCGAGCATTCGGTCCGCTTCATCCAGTATGAGAATCTCTACCTTAGCCAAATTGATTGCCTTCTGCTGAATATGATCCAGCAGGCGTCCCGGCGTTGCCACCAGAATCTCGATTCCCGCCCGCAACTCACGAGCTTGCGGTTCCATATCCACTCCGCCGTAAACTGCGGCGTATCTCAGGGGAAGATATTTGCCATAGGTTTTTACGCTCTCGTGCACTTGGATAGCGAGTTCGCGCGTGGGGACGAGAATCAACGTACGGATGGGGTGTCGGGCGGGAGAGGCGCTGGTGTTAGCGCCGGGTTGCAGGAGATTTAACATCGGCAATGTAAAACCCGCGGTCTTGCCGGTACCAGTCTGTGCTGCGCCCATGATATCCCTGCCTTCGAGGATACGGGGAATTGCCTGGGCCTGAATCGGAGTTGGGTCGGTATAGCCTTGATCTGCTATGGCGCGCAGAATCTCGGGCGTTAAATTAAGTTGGGTAAACGACATATTCAATACTTCGAGACCGCATGACACGAGGTGTCAATGCGGTCGGAGGAGGATAATTTATAAATAAGGGAAATGATGTACGACAATGGTTGTAGAAGATGAAGAGACTAACGCTATGTAGAGCGTTAAACAGCATTGGTCTGTTTGTGACGAGTCGAATTTAATAAGGTGTACAGTATTAACGTATGCCAATAATCTAAAGTTTAGACTATCTGCGAATTATAAAATTCATTCACTCTTAATCATTTCTTGCTTGCTGGCGGATACTTTCGGGCTTGGTTCCTTTGATCCATTCGCCGCTTTTCGTGAAAACACGCAATAATACCGGTGCGCCACCAATCGCTACCGCATCGACGAGGCAATACCAGGCCGCTACACCGCTTGGCGGATTTCCCTGGGATAGGCTGAGAACGGGTTCTATCGTAGCCCACTTCCATGTCCCGGCTGCGGTGCCGATCAACTCCAGCCAGGTGGTAATAAAAAAGGCTGCCAGATAAACCATTGGGGAGCGACCTTTGAACAGATATATCAGAAACACGCAAAATAGCAGTGCCCCTACCTGATCCCCCTGCTCAGGGTATCCGCTGATCCCCCAGAGCGACCAGATACCGCAAGTCAGGACCACGAAAGCCGCTATTCTTCTGGAATACTTCAGGAAGAGGCCGGAGCGGGCCAGGGCGACTGCGGTAAGATAAACCATGCCATGCCCGGGAGGCACGTAGGCGGGCACATTTCCAAAACGATAGGTGTAGCCTTGCATGTAAATGGAAGCAAAATGTTCACCCGCAGTGGCGAAAGCGACCGCAATGATCACCTGCATCCGCACTTCTTTATTTTCGCCCATCAGCAGTCCGAACAGAAACGTCCATGCGATCAATCCCATGAAGCTTTGCTGCGCGAGACTACCAGTTGCATCCAGGTTTAGACTGAGCGCTACACAAAGAAAAGTGAGTGCGGCGATAAAGTAGTCGCGCATTCTATGTGCATATGGAGTACCTGGTTTGGGAAAGTTGCGTAACATTTCTTGAATCTTGTGTTGGGGACAGCTGTCGGGAGTCTGAGGGGTAATTAACCGGTATGAGGCTTATACAACTATAAAGTGTGAACCATACCATACATCCGGGATTTCTTTTTGGCGTTTCTGCGCGAGGATAGGCAGGAATACAAAATCAAGGCCTCCATGAAATAAAACCACTGTTTCCGGTTGTTGCCGGAAACAGTGGTTGAACAGGAAAATTACTCTTATTGTTAGCAGGCGTCTCAAAGGAATCAGGGTAACAACCGCCAGCGAATCGGCTGATTATTACTCCTCGTCTTCCTCTTCCTCGTCGTCCTCATCCTTCTTTTCGGGCTTGAGCACCATCTTGCCCTGCTTGATGCTCTCGTTCAGGTCGGTTTCTGCAACCTCCTTGTGCACCAGGTTCTGGTGACAGTCGATGCAGGTGGCCCCTTCCGTCTCCATCTTCTTGTGCGCAGCCTTGGCATCCGCTCCGGGAGGCTGCGGATTCCGGTGGCAGGCGCGGCAGGTGCGGCTGTCCCACTTCTTGAGATTCATGCGCGCATCGTGCGCCATGATCAATCGACGCTCGTTGAATTTCTCCAGCGTGGAGTAGTCATTGACCGTCTCGAGATAGAGCTCGCGCGCCCCATCCACCACGTGGGTCGCCACCGCCAGATGGAAGTTCTGCAATCCCTGCGGGATGTGGCAATCCTTGCAGCCAGGGTTGGCGCCAAGAGCGCCATAGTGCGAGGATTCCTTCAACTCCTCGGCCGGATAAGTCATGGAGTGGCAACTGGTGCAGAATTCGGTGGTGGAGACGGCCGCTTCGCCGCCCAATACCACCGCCACCATCACCACCCCCAAGAGTGTGCCTACCAGGAGGGCACTGCCTGTCTTCATCGCCATGTCAGTCGTCCGAACCTTTCTCGCCTACCTTGGCGCTGGCCTGGAATTCATCGTGGTACTTGAACTTCGGATCGCCAGTGAAGACGCCATCGAGCTTGAAGTGTTCGTGCATGGCCTTGGTGTCCTTCACGTACTTGTCAAAGTCGAAGGTGTATTTCTTGTCCACTTCCGGGGTGAAGGGGGTGTAGGGTTCCTTCGCGCCCTTCCACGGGCTGCCCTTGTAGTTCATGTGGCAGGCATTGCAGCTTTCCTCGAAGCTGAAGTCCTGACCGGCATCGGCCAGTACCTGGCGGGAGGCGGTCTTCTTCGATTTCTCGAAAGCGGCACCGGCTTTGCGGTGGATGCCGCGATACTTGGAGCCGGGTCCATGGCAGGATTCGCAGCCTACTCCGGTTAAGAACTTGCTCGGGTCTTCAATCGTATAGCCGCCTTCCTTGCCCCAGCCATCCACATGACAGCCGACACAGTCCTTGTCCTTGGTGTAGTCCTTGGCAGGATCGAGCTTGGCCTTCTTCTTGGCTTCGGCCTTGTTGTTGGGCTTCAACGAGTCCATGGCCTTGGCGTGCGCCGTGCTGCCGAAGGATTCGGCCTGGCTCTTGTGACAGGAACTGCATTTCTTGCGGCCTTCAAACGATTGGGCAGACGCGCTGCCTGCCATGACCGCAAACAGCGCTGCCGCGGTCAGGGCGAGTGTCATGCGATGGTTCATCCTTCCTCCTTTTTTCTTTCGGCAAGTATATCCGTTGTTTCCGTTATATCCCTGGATTTTTGTATCTCTTCCAGCTTCATGCGACTACAACTGATCCGTATTTTGTTATTCCCTGTTCTTGTTCTTCTGTTTGTCTTCCCTGTCATTGTAATGATAGCGCAATGATCGCAACTTCAGGACACACCTTTTATTGTACCCATACTGTATCTCCCGTTTATAGGGACGGGTAGCACCAGTACTATCACTCTTTCTGGTACCACTGGTACCGGTAGCGCACGGAGCGCAGCACGGGGGACCCGCGAAGCGGGGTCGGGCAGCGGAGGGGCGCTGCGACCGTGCTTTAATGCAGGTGTACTGAGTAAAGTGATGTATCAGCAACCGGAGTGTTTTTTTTCCATGCACGGTCGCTTTGCAGGTTACACCAATAATGGTATTGAGACTTACTCCTTGGAGGAAATGATACCGAAGCGCAGCACGGGGGACCCGCGTAGCGGGGTCGGGCAGCGGAGGGGCGCTGCGACCGTGCTTTAATGTAGGTGTACTGAGTAAAGTGATGTATCAGCAACCGGAGTGCTTTTTTCCCATGCACGGTCGCCTTGGAAGTTCAATCGTGTAAAGGGGCGCCGCGACCGTGCTGAATATAGGTGTATGCACAGGGCCGATTCGCTACAGCGAAAATCCCTGGTCCCGTGCACGGTCGCTTTGTGGATTTACATCAATACTGATGCTCAAAGGCTCAAAGACACATAGGTCAGACGGAGCATCCGAAGCCAAGCTCAGGAATCAATAGTCTGTCAGGCAAAGCCTGACCTACTTCAGATAAAGAAGGCATGCCCGGGCAAGGCCTAAGCTACCTTACTTCTTGCTTTATAGCTGATTTGACAGGTGGTGCGGTTAGCAATGCGGCTGCCGGCAGAAGTGAGCGGTCATTAACCGCTGCTGCCGGCTGCCAGATATCGGTTTACTCAGAGGCTGGAGGCAGACTGGGAGTTGGGAAAGATGCGGCATCCTCCGGGATTGCGCCGGGAGATGCAGGCTCCTTGCCGCCCGGTAGCCTGTACACCCAGTAGCCCCCGGTCTGGTAGATGAGTTGCACCGCAGCCAGGTCAAGCGGCATCGATTCGGTGAACGGCAGCATCTGCGCAATCAGCGTCCGGTCGCTTTTGTCATCCTTGAGGAAGTAGCCGCGCATCAGCCTGTCCGACAGGGATTGCAGGGTATAGGTCTTGTAGTTGTTGTCCTGTACCCATCTCTTGAGATAGTCGACTATGCCATGCATGTTGCCTTCCATCGGGAAGTTGCGATAGGCAACGTCGAACTGGCCCGGACGCATGATGCCAAGCTTGTACAGGTCGGTGACATGAATGGCGACATAGGCTTCGCGATCGCCCGCCAGTTCGCGCAGGATGGCAGCACCCGCTTCAGGTTCGGCCAGCAGAGCATCGGCAAAGCGCTCGAATCTCTGCTCCTCTTCCCGTCCTGCCTTGCCGCCCCAGAAGTCGTCTTCGTATTTGCGGATGGCGTCAGCCTGCTTCTGCCACGGAGCGGGTATGACCAGGTACTCGGAGAACTGCCCGCTAAACAGGGTGTCGCGCTTCGAGAGAAGCTTCAGCTGGCGCGAGGTGTCCCACCAGCCAAGCACCAGCGCATCCTTGCCGGCGTACTTGTCGATGGCGGCAGCCAGGGTGGCCAGTTCATTGAGTTTGAGATCGGTGGTGAGCAGCAGCTCACTCGTGCGGTTTTCCCAGTCGAGCCTCACCGGGGCGTCATTGCCGCGCCTAGCCGCATGCAGCACCGCCAGCGGCTGGGGAATGTCTTCGGCAAAGACTTCGTACCGGGCAATGGAAAGGTCCGGCCACTTGCCCAGTCCAAGTTGCGGGAATTTGTCTGCGCTGCCTTCTTCCACCAGCTGGTAGCGGTAGGGGGCAGGCCCGGGATTGAACCACGCCCAGGCAAACCACAGGAGTAAAAGAATTCCTCCCGCCACCAGGAGAATGCCCAGTGAGGGGAGGAGTTTGGAGCCAGGCCGCGCCAGGATGGCGCGGCTAGAGGTACTTGCGGTCAAAACAGGATATCAGTCCTTGCGGACGCCCTCGTTCTTCTCGCGCCGGCGCCAGCCTGCCAGGGCAAGCGTGCCAGCAAGCAGCATGCCGCCACCCAGACCGCCAAGCGAGAGCTTCTCGCTGCTGTCAAGGTCGAACAGGCTTGTCTTGCGCTTGGCATCGAGCTTGGCTACTTTCGCCTGCAACGCCGCCATTTCACGGATCTTGGTGTTCTCGTCCATGACTTCGACGTAGTCGCGGTTCATCGGGCCCCAGCCTTCGGTATAGGTCCAGCCACCCGGATTGACGTGCGCCAACCCTACGTGCAGTTTGGGAAGGTTGTTCTCTCCCATTTCCAGCACCTTGAGCTCGATTGCAGCAGGGTTGTTGTCCTTGCTCCAGTAGAGCTGGGTGAAGCCTGCGAACATTTCCTTGTCAGGCGGCAGCGGGGTCGGACGGTTGGTCTTCTGCCCGGTCAGCATCCCTTCCTTGTAGAGCTTCTCGGCCACGGCGTGCGCTTCCTTGTACTTGGCTATGCCGTGCAGCGTGCCCTTGTCCATGAATTCAAGATAGGAGCGGGCAAAACGCTCGGAGTGGCATTGCGTGCAGGTCTTGACCCAGGAGTCAAGCCGCGCTTCCGACCATTCGCTGTTGATGTTCTCGGCAATGCCGGGAACCGCGGGGTAGTTGGCCCAGCGTATCTTGCGCACGACGTTGTGGCTGTACTTGCCTTCATATTCGAAGTGGCAGCCGGCACAGGTGGGCGCTGTCTGCCCGCCCTTGGTGTAGGCGTCCTTCAGGGGTGCGTTCCAGTTCCACTTGTCGCCCATGATCGATACCGTCTTGCCGTGCTTGCTCATGGAGTAGGCTTCCCAGTTGTTGTGGTCTACTCCGCTGTGGCAGGTGGCGCAGGCTTCAGGATGACGCGATTCGGCAGCAGAGAATTCGTGCCGCGTGTGGCAGGAGTCGCATTTGTTCTGGTTGGTGTGGCACATGCTGCAGCCTTCGGCAATCTCGCGCTGTGGCATGGAGGCAAATACCGCTACTTCGACGTTGGCCTTCCAGTCCAGTGCGTGCGAGGGGCGCCCCTGCGGCCATTGCTTGTTCGGCCATATCAGGGTGTCACGCTCGGATTCGCGTTCGGCAAATTCCTGCAGGTGGCAGGTGCCGCACACGTCCGCCGTCGGCATGCGCAAATCCTTCATGTGGTCTGCCTTGTCTTTCTTGTTGATGTCGACGTGGCAGTCGATACACCCTACTTCCTTGAGCTTGTCGTTGGCCCCAAGCTTGCCCATCGAGCGAAGATTCTTCTCCACATCTTCAAGCTTCGCCTTCTTGTAGTACGTCGGGTCTTCAGGCTTCAGGTTCCGGACCTTGTCCAGGTTCGCGTGCGTGCTCCTCTTCCAGGCACTCACCCATACCGGCGATTCGTCCGTGTGGCATTTGACGCATTCCTCACGCGCCGCAACTTCCTTCATCGAGGTCGGCGGCTTGTAATATGAGGCAGGGTCAAAGTACATGCTCATCGGGATCGGCTCCCAGTACTTCGCCAGCGTGCCACGTCCCGCTCCCTGCGCAGGATCCTTGTAACGCTTCACCAGCGCTGAATGCAGATCCTTCGGCGAGGCCGACTGCTCCAGCTTCAGTGCCTTATACGTCTCTTTGGGAACGCTGGGAAAGTTAGCCCACGTGGCGCCCGCAAACAGCACCCCACACGCAAGCGTAACCAGCCTCAGCCAAGGCTTCATTAACATCTGCTTCTCTCCTTTACTCCGTAATGATGTTGTTGTGTCTGGATACCGCGTCACCGCATCCATTGCGATGCGGCCATCCCTCGCTACACATATCCATGTCCCAGCCAAGATCCCGCGCAATTCCCGGGCAGACTAAAACAGCGCGTAGCCTAACTGGACAGATATCCTGTGTCAAGGAAATTGAACATCGCGACGCCAGACGCCGCGATGTTCCAGGGATATTTCTTTAAGGCGCCGTGCTCGTCGCGCCGGTCACCGGCTTTTCTTCTGTGACAGCAGGATAAGGAGCAGACTTGTTGACATAATGCAGCACCATGCCTGTCAATACTGCCCCCCCCACGATATTACCGAGCGTTACCGGAATCTGGTTCCAGAACAGCCATTGCCCGACAGTGATGTCAGCGCCGAGGAGAATGGCCGTGGGCATGACAAACATGTTTACGATGGAGTGCTCGAAGGCCAAGGCAAAAAAGGTTGAAACCGGCAACCAGATAGCGACCACCTTGCCCGTAGCGGACGTGGAAACCATGCCCAGGATGGTACCCATCGCCACCATCCAGTTGCACAATATGCCCTTGACGAAAGCGGTCAACCAGCCGTTTGCGCCCGCGTGCTCATATACCAGTGTTTTGGATTTGGCTACGGCAATGATCTTTTCCCCAAGTGCACCATGCCCCTCGACAAACGCTTCGGTCAAGGCGATAGCGAGCAGCAACCCGACAAAGACACAGCCGAAAAAATTCCCGATATATACCCAGGTCCAGTTGCGGAACAGTTTATCGAGTGTGGTTTTACCCCGCAGCACGCCGACGGGCAGCACTGCGAAATTGCCTGTGGCAAGCTCCATACCGAGCAATATGATCATGGCAAAACCGACCGGGAAGACAGCGCCTGAAACGAGTGCACCAACGTTTTCAGGAAGACCGGCGGAAACCTTGAACGCAAGGGCAGTGCCGTACGCCAGAAGCGCGCCTGACATGAAGCCTTTGACCAACATTGTGCCGACGTCCAGTCCCGCCTTTTTCTTGCTGGCAGCTTCCACCTCTTCCATGAGTTTCAATGGCGGATGATAGTCCATACTTTTCTCTCAATTCTCCTAACGGAAAGTTTACGATTTATGCGAATGTTCTGCCTGACCCGCCTTGGTCGGGTTTATCCGGGCCAACACCGCCACCTACTAGCAAAGTCCCGAGCCACCAAAAGAAAAGCAGCACCGAAGCTATGACCATATACCACCCGGCATTCTCCTGATCATTCACCAGGTAACTGTTGCAGACACGTACAGGTGCAACAATATATAACCATCCGAGTACCGCCAGCATACTGAAAAAATTGGTCCAGACAAAGCCCCGGCCAATAAGGGTGAGGCGCCTCCAGGCCAAAACCAGAGGAAAGCCGACGAGAAATGGTAAGCTCAGGAATTTTGCCACTTCGGCCCATGGATCTGTCAATGCCGCATCCAGCGCCCGAGGAAGCATCCAGTAACTTGAAGCAAACAGGGCCACTATTACGCAAGGCCAGGCACCACCGAACCGGATCAGGAGAGAGTTCTGCACACGCCCAGGTACCAGGCGGGCAGCAATGATTCCGATTACTACAAGCAAAGGCATCTGCACCAGCATATGCCTGCTCATGGAGGCTTCCAGCCAGTCTCGTGCAATAGGTGCGGCAAGGAGCAGGTAGAACACTCCAAGCGCAAGCGCGCTTCTGCCGGGGTGATGAGATAGGGTTCCGATCATAGCAATGCTACAACTTGCTCGGCGAATGGGACCGCTTTATCGATATCGCTGATCAGCCTGAGTCTTCCATCCCGCCCAACGAGATGGAGAGCGGTGTTATGCTCGAATCCGCCGAACTGGTCCGGTATCACGATAATGCCGAACGCATCCAGCAGCGATTGAAGCTCCGCCTTGTCCTGTACTCTTGCGATACGCCAGACCTTGCCATCGGCACCATAGGCTTCGCCATACTTCTTCAAATTGGCGGGATCGTCGTGCTCAGGATCAAAGCTGATGCTAAGCAGGGCAAAATCGCGCCCCAACGACTCCTCTGGTATCAGGTCCCGAATCTGCTTGAAGATCATGCCCATGCTCCGGCACAAGGTGGTGCAGCGCGTGAAGATGAAGTCTACCGCAAGCAACTTGCCCTGGTAATCTTTCAGGTGAAAGATTTTTCCGTTCTGATCTTCAAGTGTAACATCTGGCAGCGCACGCGGGGAACGAAGTATTTCCACGCGCCTTGCCGTTTCGGCCGTAAATGCCGTGAACCCGTCAGTACCCCACCAAAAAACCCATGTGCCCAGCGAAGTCACCAGCGCTGAAATAAGTACGCTGCGTTTTGCCAGGCTCATGGGTTATGTCACGCCCTTACCATATAAGTGTCATGTAGCCATACTTCGCGCAAGAGAGGCACGTTGATAATCGCGACTCGCCAGCCCCAACCGCGTAAGAAAGCGGAAAATGAATACTAGCACGGAAGCGATCAACAGCATTGCGAAATATGAAGCAATTTTGTCGTAAGGCACCCATTCCGGAAGATGCTCCGCATAGCGGCGCGCCGCACTGATTTTCCCGGAATAGAGGAAGCTCATCGTGAAACCCATCGTGCCGATAACGAATCCCCAGAAAGCAGCGACATCAAGGGCGCTATCCGGAGCATTCTCGTTCGGCTTGCCAAGGTAATACATGAATCCGAAGACCATTGCAACCATGCCGAGCAACAGATAGGTGTGGAAGTGCCCCGGCACCCACAACGTGTTGTGCATGACATAGTTGACCGTGATGGTGCCGTCGATGAACGCGGGCATGGCGCCGACCGCCCAACCGAAGAGCGACACGAACAGCAACCTCGAGCACATATCCCAGCGAATACCCGAGCGGTACACGATCATCATGGCGCCATAACCCGTAACGATCAGGATCGGGAAGGTATTGAGATAGCCGATGATGTGACCCATGATCAGGAACCACTTGGGATAGGCATAATCCATCAACAGGTGGTGCGGGAAGATGAACATGACCATGATTGTGGAAGCAGTCCAGGAAGCAAGAAACACCTTGTTCGACTTCCAGGGACGTTGCGTATAGCGCGGCAGGATTTCATAGACCGCGATAACAGCCATGTAGATAACAGCATTGATGAATACGTGTCCGAAGAAGTAGATCATGCCCTTGGCCAGCAGCGGATCGATTTCGAAACTCGGAACGTAAACATTGATCAGCATCATCACCAGGATGCTGGCACCTACCACCAGGCCAATCAGATTGACGATGGTGACCATGGTGCTGGCAACCACAGCCGGCGGCGGCGCGTTGCCGTCATCAGGACCGAAAAGCTGTGGCCAGCCAAGTCCGCGACCCAAGCCGCCATAGCGACTGATGATGGCGCGAGCGATATCCAGATGCAGCAGCACGAAACCAACGCCGATGACCAGCAATCCGCCCATGAACAGCGCGGCGGCTCCCGGACTCCACATACCCATGGAAGTGCTGGGCAGCGGAAAGAGGAAGGTCCAGGCGGCGTGGAAATCGCCAAGCAGGACGCTCGCCAGGATCATGACGACACCTGTCAGAAACAGGATCAGGTTGGCCATGAATATGCCTGTCGACAGATCGACGTACTGGCGCAGAAAATGCCACATGATGGCTGCTCCGGCCAGCGCGACGATACCCACCATTCCGGCACCGTGCAACGTCATGATTTTATAAAACCAGAGTGCCCCGATGGAGATCATTTGCGCCTGCTCCATCCTCATAAGCAGGCCGAAAAGCATCATCAGTAGCAATACTACACAGGAGATGACCAGATAGGCCAGCACCCCCGCCTTGGCTCCCTGATCGGGAACCGGGGTATAAGTATAAGTTGCCATGCTTATTCCTTTTTAAGATTTGCCAACTTTGATTTCGGTCATCATATTGTGGTGAGCGACACCGCAATACTCCATGCACAATACCCGGTAGGTACCCTCCCTGGGGAAGGTGATGTGGATTACGTTGGTGTAGCCGGGCATTGCCTGGGCCTGCGCAATCAGACGCAAGTCAGGATCATAAATGCCGAAGCCATGGTTCACGTCGGCGCTGGTGACACGTATGTCGACCGGCTGGTTGGGCTCGACCTGGTCGCGGTCCATTTCCCAGTACCACATGTGACCGGTAACATTGATAACCTGGGCAGGACCGCTACTGGCCACGGCCTTGGGACTGTAAGGCAAGCCCGTCAGGTTGTAGATCATCGCCGGGAAGAAGACCAGCGCGACCACCCAGAACAATTTGGTGCGAAAACTGTATGCGCGCTTCACCAGCGGCCCATATTCTTCTTCGCGCTTTCCGGAATTGATAGCGACAAACACGACACCAAACGTGATCATCAGCATCAATACAAGGGAAACCTGCCACGCGGTTTCTTGCATTATATTCTCCTTCTTTCTGTATATTTCATCTCTAATGCCCAGTTAAATCATGGAATATCGGCCGACAGGGAACCCGGGTTTCATGCGATGATCCTGGCGTGACTGAAAATGTGCTCTTTTCAGATGATTTTCCAGATTGTATGAGAATCCGCCCAGGAACACAGACAATCCCGCCAAAACGTTCACACAGCCGCGATGCATCCGAAACTATTCATATCCACCTTATTCCGATCAGGAATCGACTTAGATTTGACATGCATCAGAATATCCTACCCGGTCGATACCGTCAGAAAAAAGATAAAGAACCATTATCGAATAGCTGAGCCTGCAATCTCCACGCCTTTTACCTCTGACCCCGCACTTTTTACCGCTTGTCGTGGCCTATCATGCAGTTGTATGCAGGCGAAAAAAGCAGTATTTCCAAACTTCTTTCGCGACCATCGAACAGCTGACTTGAACCGTTCCACCCCTCTTGCCGGAAATAATCCTTTCCGATCCCACACTAACAATATCATACCTGCAATACCCATACTTGCTACGCTGGTATGCATATTGATTACTGCGTGAGGGCTGGAGTATGCTGGATGAAGAGTTCGATGTCAAGCGCGACATATAGACGGCTCAAATCCGTAACCATAGGAAATGTAGGGTTAAATTCTCTCGAAAGAGGTCATGAGCAATGGCGGTTTCAATCGCTGCGGGAGTCTTTTCCGGCCCCTTGACGCGGTGTCCTTATGCTTTCAGCCATGTCGCCAGGCATAGTACTTTTCCATACAAGGCGGTGTCCGCGGAGCCAACGGTCAGGGCAGGGAGTACTCAGGAGCACCCACTCGCTTATTCAGCACTTCCTGTGCCTGCAATCCTCCTGGTGCCTGCGAATAGAGCTGATGGAAGTTCGCAACTTCGGGCATCCGGGCTATGGCCGGAGGACGTACAGGAGAAGCGTTTCGTACCTGGAAACGCAGCTGATCACTGTTACTTATCCGGTTCTCATGCCTGAGAATGTATTGCCCTTCGAGGGGAGTCCTGCCGCTGCCTGTACCATTGTTCCAGCATCATCAGCACCCATACCATGGTGCCGTGATATCCGGCGTGCTCCTCCAGGTGCTGCTGCAGCAGCTTCTCGATAAAGTCGCCGCGTATGACGTTTCGCGATTTGAGATCGCTCAAGCTATCCCACGCCAGGTCCTGCAGGTTTTTGTGGGTTTGAAGCCACACCCCGAAAGGCAACCCGAAGCCATGTTTTTGCTTGGCAATAATATCGTCCGGCAAAAACCCTCGCAGCGCTTCCTTGAAGAAGTAGCGCAACTTCGTTCCCTTGAGCTTCAGGTGAGGCTCGAGCCGCAGGGAAAAAGCAACGATCTCATCGCTGATGAGCGGAAACGCCACATCCATTCCCGCCAACTCGCACGCCTTGGCCACCTTGGGCAAGTCGTTATCGGCGAGCGTGAATTTGCGGTCAAAGGCAAGCATTTGATTTATCAGACTTCCCGCGCTATTCTCATGATAAGTCTCGTCCAGCAGGCGCGCCGGATAACCCGGATTTACCGCATCGAGAAATTCAGGGGTAAAAATAGCTTTGCGCCCGTAGCGTTCGAGAAGATTATAGGTCTCGGTGCGCGCTGGCATGGGAATGGACGCCTGCTCGACATAACTGCGCGCCTTCCGTATCAGGGGAAGCGCACCTCCACCAGGAAGACCAAAAACGATCGGCTCGATGAGTCCCTTGCGCAACAACAAGGGAGCCTGCTCATACAGCGAGAAAATGTATTGCTTCGCATAACGTACGTTACCGCCAAAAAGCTCATCGCCCCCATCTCCGCCGAGCATTCTGCTGAGGCCGTCGGATTTTGCCATCTGCGCGCAGTAGTAGGCGGGTAACGCGGAAGAGTTACCGAAGGGCTGGTCGAATACCGCTGCAACCTGGGGAATGGCAGAGACGACATCCTCCGGTGTAACGTAGTACTCCTGATGACGTGTGCCGAAATGCCTGGCCGCGATCCGGGCATATCCCATTTCGTCATAACCCATTGCATCGAAACCAATGGAATAGGTGCGTGCCGGTTGCCCGCTCACTTCACCCAATATCCCTGCGATCGTCGAACTGTCGGTTCCGCCACTGAGAAACGCTCCGGTTTCGTCATCGCCAATGGCGGTCCGCACGCTGGAATGCAAAACTTCCAGAAATTCCTGCTTGAGTTCCTGAAAAGGACGTCTTTCATCTTCCCGAAACCGCATCTCCCAGTATTTTCCAGTCTCGATGCCGCCCTTACTGTAGACGAGATATTCACCTGGCAGAAGGCGTTTCTGGCCCTGATAAATGGTGCCAGGACTAGGCACCATGTGAAAGTAAACGTAGTTATACAGACTCTGCGGGTCGATTTCCGACCTGATCGAAGGATGCAAGCGGATGGCATCCGCTGACGAGGCAAAAATCAGGCCCCCGGCTAAAGCCTGGTAGGAGAGTGGGTAAGTGCCCATGCGGTCTGTCGCCAGAACGACCTCATTCGCATTTTCATCGACAATACAGCATGCAAATGCACCGGTCAGACTCTCGAAAATCTTTGTGCCTCTTCCGCCTCCTCCACTCCTTTCCCGCCAATTTTCAGCCAGCGTTTTCGCTATGCCTTCGCGTTGCGCCTGTTCATCCAGACGAGGTTCCAGAAAATTTCCCCACCCCCACAACACGGCAAGAAGCCCATCCCTCTGATAAATGTGAGCGCGCCCGTCCGGAGCAGCGATTGCTAAAGCGCTGTTCCCGTTCGCGCACGCGTGCAACTTACAACTGTCAAACCGTACGAGCGGGTTAGTCATTTGCCGGACCAGCGCCAGGTTTTCAGTAACAGAATGGCCATACCCCAGCCAGCCGCATAGTCCACTCACAGGAATTCTCCACGTTTTCTTGGCATTGTGCTTCTCATTATCTGATGGATTTTTTGTGGATTATTTGCTTTTTGCCGTCCTCTTGGTCAAAAGGCATAATGGTCCTCATGCATGACAGTGCTGAATCTGCTAGACCAGCACTTCCATGGGCGGCGGATGACTGAGAAACGCGGTGGGACTGGCGGTCAAGCCGTATGCGCCGGATTGGAACACGACGATAAGATCGTCTGCTTCCGCCCTGCTCATCTCCATGCGGTCGGCCAGAAGATCCAGCGGTGTGCAAAGCGGCCCCACCACCGAAACAACTTCCCTGTCGGTTCCCTGTACCCGATTTCCCACTACGACCGGATAATTCTTGCGTATCACCTGACCGAAATTGCCGGAAGCGGCCAGATGATGATGCAACCCGCCGTCCGTGACCAGGAATATCTGTCCTCTGGACTCCTTGCGTTCGAGCACCCGGCAAACGTAGATGCCGGCCTCCGCCACGAGGTACCGGCCGAGCTCGATGACGATGCGTGCCTCCGGCAGTGCCTGCCTCACTCCAGGCATGAGGCGCCGCAGATTCTCGCCAACCGCCGCTATATCCAACGCTTCATCCCCGGGAAAATAAGGCGTGCCAAAACCGCCGCCTATGTTGAGCATGCGGACTGGAACGGGAGCATGTTTCGCGAGTGTAATGCCCAACTGGAAGGTCTTTTCATGTGCTTCCTGCAGGGCGGCCACTCTCAGGTTTTGGGAGCCGCTGAAAATATGAAACCCTTCGAAATCGAGTGCCAGTTTCTCCAGTCGGGCCAACATGGCAGGAACGCGTTCGGCATCCACTCCAAACTGCTTGGGACCACCGCCCATTTTCATGCTGGATGATTTAAGTTCAAAATCCGGATTGACGCGAACGGCCACTTTCGGACGAATCCCAAGATACTCACCCAAGGTGGCGATTCGCTCCATTTCCTGTTCGGATTCCATGTTGAGAACGATTCCAGCAGCAATGGCGCAGGAAAGCTCGCTGTCCATCTTGCCCGGGCCGGCGAAGCTGATTTCGCCGGGTGGCATGGGTGTATCGAGCGCAACCTTCATTTCCCCGGCTGAAGCGACGTCTAACCCATCCACCAATCGAGCCATATGCTGCACAACGGCCGGCATGGGATTGGCTTTCATCGCATAGTGCAAGTGAATTTCCGCAGGCAGATGCTGACGCAGGAGCGCTACGCGATCCGTCAGCCTCTGCCGGTCATACGCATAGAAAGGTGTCCTTCCTACGCGCTGCGCCAGGCGTGTGAGAGGCAACCCTCCGATCTGAAGGCAATCGTCGTTTATGGAAAATTGAATGGACGCGTGTCTTGGCCGAGGATCCGTCATGCGCCGGGTTCCATGAAAATATCATGCAATTCCTGAGCAAGACGCTTGCGATCGATCTTGCCATTGGGGTTGCGCGGCAAACTGCCCTCTCTGTACTCGATCCGGCTGGGCAGCATGAAGGCGGGAAGATGAGTCTTGCACGCAGCCAGCAACGCATCGTCGTCAGGCTTCAAACCCGGCCTCGCGGTGGCAATCAGGATAATAGCATGGCCCAGCACAGGGTGAGGCACGCCCACCGCGGCGACTTCTCCCACCAGTTCCGTGCCATAAACGACTTCTTCGACCTCTGTCGGGCTGACCCGATAACCGGATGTCTTGATCATTTCATCGCGACGGCCGATAAAATAAAGAAAGCCTGCTTCATCCATACGAACTGTATCTCCCGACCATACTGCCAGTTCGGGGATAGTCAGACCAGGCTCCCGGCAAGGAACGGGTCTGAATCGCTCAGTAGTTTTTTCCTTGTCATTCCAATATCCCATGGAAACGAGGGGTCCTCTATGCACCAGTTCGCCCGGCTCTCCGGGCGCGCAAGGCGACCCGTCCTCCCGCACCACCAGCACTTCAGCATTGGGAATGGCCTTGCCGATGGAGTCCGGACGGGTATCGACTTCTTCGGGCGGAAGAAAGGTGGAGCGAAAGGCTTCGGTAAGCCCATACATGAGAAATACGGCGGCATTAGGCAACACATTGCGCAACAGATCAAGCGTCGCCCGCGGCATCGCGCCACCGGAATTGGTGATATAACGTAACGGAATATCCTTCGGCCAGCTTAATTGCGCCAGTTGAATCCATAGAGGCGGAACCGCCGCCAGCCCGGTAATCTTTTCTTCCTTCAGCGCATCGATGATATCGCGTGGGAGCAGGTAGTTCATCAGAACACCGGTTGCCCCGACGCGAAATGCAGTCGTAAGCTGGCTCAGTCCGTAATCGAAACTCAGCGGCAATACGGACAGAATGCGGTCGTCCGAACTGTTCCTCAGGTATTGCGACACGCTCGCCGCCCCGGCTACGAGATTGCGATGGGAAAGAACCACCCCTTTCGGCTTTCCCGTGCTTCCTGAGGTGTAGAGGATAGCAGCCATGTCAGCATCGGTCACATGGCGAGATGTTGCATACTCATCGGGTTTGCCGGCGGTGACAACGTCATTCCAGGATGCGACAGTCAGACCGGCAACAGGCATGGTACTCTCCGCCCCACGGGTTACGATCACCGCGTGCAGATCGTGACACTGAGGCAATACCTCGGAAAGCAGCTTCAACCGATCAGCCGAAGTCACGAGAATTCTTACGTTACAGTCCCGCAGGATATAACCCACCTGTTCCGGTTTCAGAAGCGGATTGACTGGCACGAAAACGCCTCCGGCGGAGGCTGCCCCAAACAGGCTCGTAACCGCCTCTATGCGTTTCTCCAGGTAAACGGCGAGGCGCTCGCCTCGATCCAGTCCGAGAGCCAACAACCCCTCGCGTACTGACTGTATGTCCCGTGCAAAGTCAGCGTAGCTCAGCCTGCTTTGCTGGTAGACCAGCGCTTCTTTATCCGAAAAACGACTGGCAGATTCGAAAATAAGATCCTGGACAAGATACGTCATTGAAAGCAAGCCTGTTGACTGTAATTTTGATGGGGAATGCACGTCTGCATGGTATTACTTCAAACCGTGACGATTCATCAGATCATAAATAGTGGGACGACTGACGCCCAGTAATTCAGCCGCCTTCACCACGTTCCCGTCTACTCTCGCCAATGCTTTCATCAGCGCACCGCATTCTGCCCTGTCCCGTATCTGGCGAAGATTGATAGGCTCAGCTGCACTTGTGCTATACAGGCCCAGATCATCCGCGCCGATTACCGAGCCCTCTGCCATGATGACTGCGCGCTTTATACAGTTCTCCATTTCACGCACGTTGCCAGGCCACGAATGACTTTCAATGGCAGCCAGCGCTTCCTGGCTGAAATTCAGAGAGGAACGTTTCTCCTGCATGCAAAACTTGTTCTTGAAATGATGGGCAAGCAGCGCGGCATCCCCCACCCGCTGCCGCAAGGGGGGAATGGTTATCACGATTTCACTCAAGCGGTAATACAAATCTTCGCGAAAACGTCCATCCTCGATCAGTTTCTTGAGATTCTGATGAGTGGCGCATACCACGCGCACGTCCACGGGTATTTCCTTCCGACCACCTATTCGCTCGATCACCCTTTCCTGCAAAAAACGGAGAAGCTTTGCCTGCAAGGGCATGGGCAGATCACCCACTTCGTCGAGAAAAAAACTGCCTTCGTGCGCAAGCTCGATTTTTCCGGGCGTCTGCTTGACTGCTCCCGTATAAGCACCCTTTTCATAGCCGAACAATTCACTTTCCAGCAACGACTCCGGGATGGCTGCACAATTAATGGCCATGAAGCGCTTCTCCCGCCTGGCGCTCAACTGATGCAGCGCCCGCACTAGAATTTCCTTGCCGGTACCACTCTCGCCCAGCAGTATAACCGTAGCATCCGAGGGTGCGACTTTTTCCACGTTGCGGCATACCTTGCTCAAAACGGGATCGCGGGTTATGAGGCCGCTGATGGGAGAGTTCATCTGGGCCTGCAACAGCTTGCGATTCTCCTGCTGCAGAGCATAGAGATAGTATGCCCGTTCTATCACCAGGCTCAGGATATTGGGATCAAAAGGCTTCTGATGAAAGTCATAAGCCCCTGCAGCGATAGCCTTGAGAGCATTTCCATGGTCCTGATTCCCGGTGAGGACAATTACCTTCGTATCCGGCACCAGTTCAAGTATCTGTTCCAACGTAGCCAAGCCTTCCGAAGCGCCATCCGGATCGGGAGGAAGCCCCAGGTCCATGGTAACAACGGCGGGCTCATGCCGTCTGACCAGAGCAAGCGCGCTTTCGCGATCGCTTGCCACCAACACTTCATAAGCATCGAAGCTCCAGCGCAATTGGCGTTGCAATCCAGGGTCATCCTCGATTACCAACAGACTCTTCTTATCCTGACTCATCCAATCCTCTTATTACCGGTGTTACGGTGTATTACGGTCCCTCGAATTCATTAAATCAGCCGGCCTTCTGAATGCCCGCAGGCCGCGCTTCATAAAGGGGCAGAATGATCCGGAAAACCGTACCACTCGAGGCACTGCTGCTGACTTCCAGCTCCCCCCCCAATTCGGAAACGTACTCCCTGCTTTCAAAAACACCTATTCCCATGCCTGCCGACTTGGTGGATTCGAAAGGCTTGAACAGCTTTTCACGGATGAATTTCTCGCTCATGCCACGTCCTGTGTCTTTTATTTCTATTACGGCAAAATCATTCTTTCGCATTAGCCGAACCCACACTTTTCCATTGCGCGCAGTGGCTTCAATTGCATTTTGAATGAGATGACCAACTACGCGCTCCAGGCGGCCAACATTTGCATATACGGAAAGGTCAGGATCCAGTATCTCAAGAACAGGTTTGGGCTCGGTAATGGACTTGCTTTTCACCGCTTCCTGCAGCAACTCGGCAATAACGAGGGGAGCGGGCTTCTCCGGCGAATCGCCACTGCTCAATTTTTCCAGGAGACGCCTCATCTTTTGCACCGAGAGATATACTGTTTCTATCATGTCCTGCTGAAATTCGGGATTTTTCCTGTGCTTCTCGGCATTCGAGAGCAAGAGGGACAACTGTGAAACGAGATTCTTCAGATCATGCACGACAAAAGTCGACATCCGGTTGAAAGACTCGAACTGGCGCGCAACCATCAGGGCATTCGCGGCCTCGTGCTGCGCCAGATAACTTGCTGCCTGTTTCCCGGCGACCTTGAGCAGGTCGCTTACTTCCCAGTTCAACTTGACCTTGCTCCGCGGTTGGACCAGCACTACGAAGCCGAACAATTTTCGATGCTGAATCAGCGGCACGACCAGCCAGGCTCTGGAAATTGCGTGCAGCCATTGGGGTAGAGGGATTGCGTACTTCTCGGGACCTGCTGCGTATTCTCCCAGATCGATTACCCACTCTTTGTTTTCCAGAAATTGACAGAAGGGGCTGCTTGATGACTCCGCCCCGCCTGCCGGCGGTATATTCAAATGCGCGACAGGCTCGAAGATTCCCGATTCCTTTCGTATCCACAAGCTTCCGCCCGGGCTTTCCACCAGTTGTGCCAGAGCCTGGATCACGCGCTCCTCCAGCCCATGCTCGCCTTCAGCGAGAGTGCGGGTAAAATGCAGCCATTCTTCCCGATAGTCATAGTTGTAACTGAAAAAATGCTTACTGATGAAGACCCTGAGCCAGGAGCGCAGCGTTCCGGAGAATAGCACCGCCAGAAGAAGAACGATTGCGCCAAACAGGAAACTGACCTGCATGACAGTACCCCAGCTTCCTCCGAAAAATCGAAGGTAGTAACCGGTGGCAGCCATTGCCAGCAAATAAGCAGCGGCGCCGAACAATGCAGCCGAGTAGAAAAGAATTCGGCGCGACACGGCGATCCCCAGCGACCAGTCGGGATTGCGCGCAGCAGAAACCGCGATAAGCGGAACGACCAGGGCATTGATTATTCCACGTGCTGCCCATATCTCGGGATTGATCTGCTTGAGAAGCAAAGCATCGCTGTAGAGGTAAAAATCGTAAGCAAAGATACCCCCGATACCGAGACACGCAAACTTTATGCCCCATCGCTGTCGTAGAGG
Source organism: Nitrosospira sp. TNL300 (assembly GCF_055385915.1). NCBI lineage: Bacteria > Pseudomonadati > Pseudomonadota > Betaproteobacteria > Nitrosomonadales > Nitrosomonadaceae > Nitrosospira > Nitrosospira sp. TNL300. Next base: position 3,100,337 of record NZ_AP041005.1, read on the forward strand.
GGTGTTACGATAAACCTGCTCGACGAGGATCATGCCCAGTATGGCCATGGCAAGACTTCCGACAATATTGCTCGTGAAGTCAGTCGTTGCGTGGAACGCCAAGTCATCCTTCTCGTGGGAATACGCCGCCACAAAAAGACAACCGGCATATAGCAACGCAATGGCCGTGAGAGCTGGGGAAGTTCTTGTGCCGGAGGAGTTTTTTTCCTGCTGGTGAAGTCCCAGCAGTACGATCAGAAAGCCTGTCCATCCAGCATTTCTGAGAATCTCCAGCATATCCGATGAAAGGGAAAGAGGAGCATTCTGGTTTGCCTGATAAGCAAAGAAAACGGACCATAGTACCGAAAGCAGGCATGCGACAAGGAGCATCATGCCATGCAGCCGCCCTCGCCAGCTTGTAAGCAGGAGCGCAGCCAAGACCAGATACCCCATTCCAGCCATTGCATAGCTGGCGGTGGCTACCGTCGTCAGCATCTCGGGCTATAGTTCCTCAAAATCATCTTCCACCCTTGCCTAACAGGACAACCTCGATGGTTTCTATCAGGATAATGACATCAAGGAACAAACTGTGGTTCTTCACATAGTAGAGATCGTACTGAAGCTTTTCGATCGCGTCTTCCACTGAGGCTCCATATTGATAGCGGACTTGCGCCCATCCCGTTATTCCCGGTTTTACGCTGTGCCTGACGTTGTAATAGGGAACTTCCGCAATCAACCGGTTCACGAAATAAGGTCTCTCCGGACGTGGCCCGACGAAGCTCATATCCCCGTTAAGCACGTTGAATATCTGGGGAAGCTCATCGATCCTCAGTTTGCGGATAATTCTACCGACACGTGTCACTCGCGGATCATTTGTCAGCGCCCACTGCGGCTTTCCCCCCTTCTCGGCATCATTCCGCATGCTGCGAAATTTGGCGACCATAAAGGTCTTACCGCCCTTTCCCACCCTTTCCTGGCGGTAAAAAACCGGGCTGCCATCCTCCAGAAGAATACAGAGGGCAGTGACAATCATGACGGGTAACGTAATAATCAACAGTATGCTGCTCGCAACCACATCGAAAACACGCTTGATAGCAGTTCGGAGGGGACTCTGATCGAATCCTCCGCCAAAAATCAGCCAACTCGGGTAAAGGGAATTGACGCGAATCTTGCCTTGTTCACGCTCGAAAAAAGCGGCTGAATCAGTAACCTTGACACCGTTCAGCTTGCATTCCAGCAAATCCTGTATCGGGAAGCATCCTCCTCTGCGTTCCTGGATTGCGATGATGATCTCCCTCACCTTGAGGCGGTTCACAAGGGACATCAGGGAATCCACTCTGGGCAATACCGAAGAGGCCGGGACCTGCAACTCTTCATCGGGCAGGGGAACGAAACCAACGATCTTCAGGCCCCGGTGCCTGGAACCATCTTTCGCCCGATCGACGAACTCCCGGGCCCTTCCGCCTATTCCCAGCACAATGGCCTGGGATTCGAGAAGCCGCAGGCTCGACCATTTAAGGAAAGCCGCACGCATCAGGAGAATGCCGGAAAAGGCAAGGAGCATTACCAGTCCCAATATACCTCGCCCAAGATAGAGATCGGGCACCAGATAGAATATCAGGGTCATGATCCCGAATCCGGCCAGTAAGGATGGCATCAGGCGGAACAGAGTATCCTTCATATCCAGCCGCGAATCGAGCTGATACAGTCCCATCGCGGCCATGCACAGGATCATGACAAAAGCAAAGGTGGCAGCTTCCGGAAGCAGGGAGGAGAGAGAAAATGGTTCAACGTAGTTAAAAAAACGAAGGCCTGTTCCAAGATACACTACGAGCATCAGTGCGAATACTTCCGCGCCGATGAGCAGGACTACCGTTCTTGATATGTAATGATTAGAAATACGAAACAATTTTCACTCCTCATCCTGTGCCGCAATGAGCAACAATGGGCAAGACAGCTCGCGCCGCTTCTTTCAGCCGTCTCTTTCCTTTTGTCGACCGAAGATCTGGCCGGAAGATTTCAGGCCCGACACGTGCGAAAAATTATCTGCCGGCTTAAACGCACTGCTTAAAGTACTGCTGGGCCGTCCATTCAATTCTCCGATGCCAGTAGCGGCGCATGACGTCATTCCTGCGCTCATAAGTATCCAACTTCCTGGATTATAGGAGACATTTATAGGAGACATTCTTCGAAGGAGTGTCCGTTTTCCGAACTGGATACGCTACATCATATCAATTTCTACAGCAGGGACAATTGGACTTTAGTACATCGAGAGCCGGAAAGGCATCGTTCGGGCGCTGCGGTCATTCCGCATCAAACACTGCGAAAACATGGAAAGGAGAAATGGAACAAAAACCAGCAGGAACCAGAGGTGAAAAGGATATCGGGGTTGAAGTATTGGACAGCCTATTGGCTATTGGCTATTGAGCGAAATCTGGCCGCGGATGCGAAACACTCAATGGCTCATTTTCGAGGAGTCTCCGGGGTAGAGGGATCCTTTGACAATCAAAGCCAGCTTGAGCCGGTCGGCAATATCCAGCTTGCGAAAGACTTCCGTCAGGTGAGCTTTTACCGTGCGCTCCGTAATATCCAGCCGGCGGGCAATCTGCTTGTTCGTTTCACCGTTTCCCACAAGCGTTGCAATTTCATATTCACGTTGAGTCAAATTGGCAAGCAGATCTCCAACCGCCTGTTTTATTTTGGTCTTTTCCTGGGTGATGGTAACAAGCTCATTCAGCAGATGCCAGCTGAGCGTTCTTCGAATCCAAAGTTCACCGCGCTGCACCGCTGTCACCACACTTTGTAGCTGCTCCCCATCGATATCGCGTCGGCAGACTCCCTTGACACCGGTTCTGAACAACGCCCACTCGGCCTCGTCCGGGAGGGAGCGACTCAAGACTATCACCTTAGCCTCCGGGTGCAATTTTATAAGCGCCGAAATTCCACCTGGAGCGTTCAATTGCGGCAAGTCATAATCCAGCAGCAGGACTGAAGGCTTCAAGCGAGCCAGTTCGACCTTGAGAGATTCAAGATTGGTCGAGCAGAATATTGGGGACAGGGTACGCACCCCCTGTTCCCAATGATACAGATCGTCCTGAGAAGCGCTAGCCAGCAGGATCAAGAAGTTCTCCCGGAAAAAAGCGAATCATCAGTGCAGCACTCTATCCATTATCTTGCCCAGCATCCGCCGTGTCACCCAGATTTCGCCGCTGTCCACGACACGAACCGCCTTCAAAAAATGAAAAGGATCAGCCTCGTGGCTCAGACAGCCGCGCGCCCCATTCGCCAGAGCCTGGATGACCTGCTCCTCCTGAACCGATTTATCGGTCAGCAGTAACACGAGCGTTTCGGGGCAGGTCCGGTGTAAAGCTTCCAGCAGCGCGCATTCCCTTTCAATGGATAAATCGAGATTGACAAAAAGAATACGCGGCTTGAGTTGGGTAATCCTGGCAACTACATCTTCAGTTGATACAGGGTTTTTATGAGGTTCATGCTCATGGCCTGCAGGGATGCCATCCCCGTCGGACATCACATCTGTCAACACCTCGATGCCCGACCCTCCCTGCAAAGACTGTTCCAATTTCGCACGCCTGCAGGGGTCGGTATCCGCTATTGCCACGGTAACGGTTTGCATTGTTTCTCCTTCCAGTTACTTCTCAACTATCCAGAAATCAGCCGATATGCTGGTATGAGCAGTTTTCAATCACGTCTTTACTCCGGTTCGATGCGATGAAGCAGTTCCTGGATATAGGTCGCAGGGATAGCATACGTTATGCCGCTCGGATTGCTGAGCGCCGCCTCCTTCTTCCCTTTTACGAATACCATGTTGATTACGCCATAGACCACCCCGGACTCGGGATCATAAAGCGGGCTCCCGCTATTGCCCGGATACGCAGTGCCGTCGAGCTGAAAAACTGCATAAATGGGCTTTTGTAACTGGTTGATCATCTTCGCGTCGAGCTGCCGCGAATTATGCGCGGGCAAAATAATCGGCGTGATGGATGAAACCATGGCACGATGGGTAACCGGGTAAAATCCAAGAATCATCCCGATCGGGAAGCCGGTGAACACTAGATCCTGCCCTTCGCGCACCTTGCGCGCATCTCCCAGTTCCATGGCTGGCAAAGCCTCGCCGGAAATTCTGAGCACCGCCAGATCGTGCTCCTTGTCGATGGCTGCAATAGTGGCGGACCTGAGTTCGCCTTGTTTTCCCTTGCCGGTAATGACGGTATATGACTCATGATTGGCAACGTCCAGCACCTCGGGAACAACATGGGCATTCGTAACCACATGGAGGCCATCATTCAATACAAAACCGGTTCCGAGGAAATTCAGAGCAGGTGAACGTGTTTTCTGGAAAGTACCCACCCCTACGATCGAGGGCTTGACACGTTCAATGGTCTTGACAAGGTCGCTACCCCAAAGCGGGGTAACGAACATGAGCGCCAAAACGCTGAGGCATTGAACAGAGCCGATGTGGAGAACCAGTAAAGCTTTGCGGATGTGTATCCTCCCTCGAACTGAATTCATTTACAACTTCAACCGATCCCCTGAGATCTCCTCCAATTTCTTTCTGGATTGTTCGCGCAGCGGCCCGCAGGCTCACCTGCATCCTTCCATCTTGTAGATGAAGTAGCCGTCCTTGCTGATTGCCTCCTCGACATTGGCAGGGGCCTTTTCGCTGTGGCAGAACCTGCATTCCCTGCTACTGACCGTTGCATCGCCTTCGCCAATAGAAGTCAGCCACTGCTTCGCATACTCGATCGCTTTCTTGTCGTCTCTCGTGTTTGTGAACACGTCAAAGTGCATCGTGCGGCCATCCTTGGCTTTCACCCAAGTGTCATATACATGCATTTCCATGAGCTTTCCTCTTCGATGGTTTCAAGTCTTACCGGGGTTGGTAATTCAATAACAGCACATAGACTATCACGGCAAAAGAAAAAGTGAAATGTAGCGCATGCAGAGCCATTGTTTTTCTATGTCACTTCATTATATTGCCCCCCTGTCTGGGCCGCTTCCGGTTCAAAACTATGCGCGGTTGACATGATGTCAAACACTTTTCAGGGTGCCTGATTTGGCCCGAAATCATCAGGTTTGTCATAAAACTGTGACAAAGCTGCAATGAAACGGACATCTTCCGGACGTATTCTCCCCTCGGTTTTTATCAAACATCCGAAAAGAGAATAAACCGATGAAATTACGCAGGCTTACACTGGCACTCGCTACCACCGCCCTGGGTTCAAGCTTTTGGTCCGCAGCTTTCGCCCTTGATCTTTATGTCGATACCAAAACAGAGCAAATCTATGCGAAACCCGGACCCGGACGTGTGCACATCGGCTCTTTCGCAAGGGAAGAGGATGCTGCGACAAAAAATGCCGGTAAAACCAGTAAAACTGCTGAGGCACCAATGGAAAACTCAGATGGTCGGATAGCGGGAGAAGCAGCCGGAAAAACAGATCCGGCAGAACTGATGGCAGCCCGTAGAGACATCGAATTGAAGGCGAAGATGCGGGAAGCGCGTCTCGTCAGCGACATGGCATCACTGGAAGAGCGGGTCAAGCAAACTGAAAAAGTCAAGGTGAAGTATGGACCTGGATATCATTTTGAAAGTGCTGATGGCAACTTTACCGCCGAGATCAATGGACGCCTGCAAGCCGACTCGCAATATAACATTACCAACGATGTTCTGCCGCCCGCGCCCACTGATCGTCCTTATGAACTGAACAGTGGCGTCAATCTCCGGCGTGCCCGTCTGGGTGTGGAGGGCACGATGTTCAAAAGATGGGGCTACAAGTTCGAGTACGACTTCAGCCGTGGAAACGGATCGGTGACGGCGGGGATCACGGACGCATTCATCCGTTATAACTTCGATAATCCGTTATCAATAAAGGTGGGATCGTTCAAGGAGCCGTTCAGTCTGGAGGAAGCGACCAGCAACCGCTTTCTGACGTTTATCGAACGGAATATGGCCGTGAATACATTTCTCGATAATCCCAACGTCTACAAGACCGGGATAGGCGTCAACTATGCGGTGCCCCGCTGGCAAACCGGAATCTCCTTCCAGACCGAGCCGCTAGGAAGCTCCAACTCCGGGACGTCAGTCAACCCCAATGGTAACAACAGCCGCAGTAATGGTGCGGGCGACACCAGCTGGGAGGGAGTCGGCCGTATTTCCGGCAGACCCTGGATGGAGAGCGAGACCAAGTTCTGGCATGTAGGGGTGTCAGCAGCGTATACCCAGGTCAATACGCAATACCTAGGAAATGGCGACTTCGCCAATGGCGGAATGAGTTTCGCATCTTTTCCGGGCGCCAACGTTGACCGAACCAACGTGCTGAACACTGGCAACCTGAGTTTCGGCAACAAGAACAACCAGAACTCGCGGCGGTTGGAAAGCTACAATCGCTGGGGTGCGGAAACTGCCCTGGTCTATGGTCCGTTCTCTGCGCAGGGAGAGTACCTGCGAACCGATATCAACGGTCATGGTTATAGCGGAGAATCACTGTTCGGCTTCTACGGTTACCTAAGCTACTTCCTGACCGGCGAGTCCCGTGTCTACCACGTCAAGAATGGCGCATGGAACAGAATAAAGCCTTTTCAGGATTTTCAGCTCAATGGCCCGGGCTGGGGAGCCTGGGAAATTGCCGCGGGGTACGATTACATGAATATGAATGATGGAGTCATCAGGGGTGGAAAGGCGAATCTCATAAGATTTGGCCTGAACTGGTACCCCCATTCCAATATTCGTGTCATGACCAATTATGTCCATGTTCTCGATATAAATACTGCGGGCGTGGCGGACAACCGCAGTGCCGGATTTAACAATGCCAACCTTGATATGTGGCTGACACGCTTTCAGGTGGATTTTTAAAGTCGCCGGAAGATACAGTGGCACAATAAATAGCCTACGCGTACGGCAGGCATGCGAGCATTTCCATTGCCGATGGTAGTGGAAATGCTCGCTGCTGCTGCTGCTGCTGCTGCTGCTGCTGAGTAGAGCTTACCTGAGCGAGAACTCCACGCGGTTACCCGGCTTCTCACGGTTCGTCCCTGCTTCAACTCTCGGCGAAAGTACGAAAATTCGAGCGTCAGGGATTTCCCCATGCTCGATCAGCCAGTCCCGTGCGCTCATAGCCCGGCTTTCAGCAAGCTCCTGTAGTTCTGCATCACCCGCGTCGATGTTGGCAAGCATCAGCTTCTCCATCTCTTCCGTGGGCAGACTTTTTGTCAGACCGATGAAGTTTTTCGGCTTCTCGAACTTGGCATCCTTGTAAACCTGCTCCAGGTATTTTTCATATTCCTCCGGTGCCAGTATTACATCTTCCAGAGAATCGTAAGATTTTCCTTTTTTGATATCCACTGACAATTTCTCCGCCTTGATTTTGCGTTCAAGTACGCGCCGCTTCAAAGGCTCCGGATCACTCGAAGCATCGGCATGACCGATGATCTCGAGATCGAGCGCTGGCCGATCTGTCAGTGCCTGGGCTAACTTCTGGAGTCTTTCTTCTGCCTCCGGCGGAATCTTTACCTCGCCCGCGGGAAAATCGATCTCCGATAATTCTTCTCCCCCGAAAAGCGATCCGAGCACCGTGAAAGGCGCAGTGGCTGCTTTGGTCAGCAAGTTGAGGATTGCCTTGACGATTAATCCCCCCAGGCTGAATTTCGGATCGTTGATGGAACCGCTTACAGGGAGACGAATATCTATTTCTCCGCGTCGGTTTTTTAGCAGCGCCAATGCGAGGTTGACCGGAATCGATAGTGCATCCGGACTTTCGATTTTCTCACCGAAAGTCAATTGATCAAGGAAGATGCTGTTTTCCGCTGTTAACTCGCCGTGTTCGACATGATAGTGGACGTCGACCGATAGTTTGCCTTTCTCGATTGCGTATCCGATATATTTCCCGGAATAGGGGCTGAACGTAGGCATATCGATACCTTTGGCCGAGGCCGTAATATCAAGGGAGAGTTCTCTGCCGAAAGCATCGACCGACCCGTTGATTTTCAATGGTGCCGTTTTATCTACCGCGCCGCGAATATCCACTTCCCCGGCTTTTCGGGGATGGAGCGGTCCTATGCGTCCCGCCAGGTCGGTCAAGTAGGCGCGATAGTTGGGCTGGATGAACTGATCCTGAAAATTGACGTGTCCTCCCTGCATCACGATACGACCTATGCGGACAGGCAGGCTCTTGCGCGGGGGTGGCTGCGAAGGGACAGGCGCAGGTGATATTTCAGCAGGCGTGTCCGCCGGTTCCGGCTCGGGCGTCGTTGCCGGCGCGGCGGCAGCCTGTGAGGGAGAAACCGCTGTTTCCTCTTGCCGCACGATATATTTGAGATTCAACTCGCCTCGGGGAGTAACGACGACATGGGCAAAAAAGTCAGTAAGCGTGATCGAAGCGGCGTTGATGCTGAGAGGCTCATTGGCAAACTCGATCCCCTTGATATCGACACTTCGCCAACGCATGAGGTTGGTGGCGTCCGCCTTGTCCAGCATGTTGAAATTAGTGAGCCTCCCATCCCCGCGCACCGCCACTTTTAACGGCGATGCCTTTTCTCCCCGTGCCCGCTCAGGTCGCTTCTGCCCCTTGCCGCCATCGGCTTTGATCTTGCCACGAAAGGACAACGCGCCGCGCGAGAACAGCACATTCAACCGGTCTCCGGCCCAGCCTTGCAATGCAACAAGGTCAACATCCTTGGCATTTACTGCCAGATCTGCTGCGACCGGCGCCCAGGCAAGAGACCCTTTTGTTTCCAGGCTGCCTGTTTTGTTGACTTCCGCCTTGAGCTCGAGTTGGGATGGCGCTGCGCCGCTGAAGTCGATCTGGTTAACTGTCAGATCAAGGGCATTGACCACCATGGGGGCTACGTCCGGCAAAGTGGCATCTTCAAAGCGCAGTCCGGCATCCGCCAGCTTGAAGCTTCCAAGTTTTACCGTCCATGGCTTACCTGTGTCCGCTTTGGGAGAAGGAGGGGCAGAGGATTGGGATGCCTTTTCCGCCTTGTTTGTCGGAGTAAAAAGCTTGGCAAGATCGAGCCGCCCATCTTTATGGCGTTGCAATGAGGCATTGAAGCGATCCAGGGTTGCAGCGCCGAGACTGACATTCTTCTGCCCGGTATCGACCACGATCTCATCCAGCGTAAGCTTCGGCAGGTTGAGTGTGGGTTCAGGGCTGCCTTCTGGCGACACCGCAATTTCCGTCAAGACTACGGCAGCTCGCGAGGGCTTCACTGCATTCAGGTTTATTTCAGTCAATTGAACGTTGAATTCGCCCAGCGTGGCGGCATATGGCGCCTCCACCGAATGATTCTCCACTTTCAGCTTCTTTAATGCGGCATTGCCTGTGAGAACCAGGGCAGGCGATTGGCCATCGGCCTGGGTAAACGTCAACAAGAGCTCGCTGTCAAAATAACCGGAGAGAAGGCGAATGCCGACTGGAATGGGGGAATACTCGTCTATACGCGTCAGATCCACATCGCTCAACCTGATCTCAAGTGTCGCTTCACGATTTGTGGTGAAAGGCCGCAGCTTCCCGGTAAGATTGAACGGCGCACCGTTCACCCTGGCGCTGAAGCGCGGTTCCACCCATGTTTCCTCCGCGCTTTCGAAATTGGCGATGAAAGGCACACCGATTTGAATGTCGGATATCTCCTGCTGACTTTTTTTCACATGGTCGACGAATTCGAAATGACCGTCTTCGATAACAATATTCCGTACCGAGAACATGCTCTTGCCGGGCTCTTCCTCCTCTTCTTTCGGCCGTTTCATGAAGTCTTCTATCAGGTCGGTGATATTGAACTGCTGCTGCGCTTCACGAACGAGGCGCACAGCGGGCCCTTTGAGCGAAACCGAACTGATCACGGGTGCGCGATGAGCAATAGAGGCAACACTCAGGTCGAGGTAAAGTTCATCAAAGGAAAAAAGATTCTTGTCTGCGTCTACGCTTGTCTCTTTTTCGCCTATTCGAAAACCACGAACCGTCAACTCCAGCGTATAGGGCTGAATGTCGATCGACTGTACAGTAACGGGGCGGTGCAGAACATCCGATAAAACGGCTTCCAGCTTCGCCTTGGCATATCCCGGCAACCAGAAATAGCCGAGCAGACCGAACAGGATAATTATCCCGGCGAAAACACTCAGACCGATTATGAAACGGCGGTGGTTGATGAAGCGATGCAAGAACGTTGTGAGGGAAGACATGAATGAGAGTTTTCGGAAAGTAGCTGCCCGGTGCGCAAAAGGATAAAAGGGTGTAGAGGCTTCAACCTCCCTTGTACATGAACTTTCTTTCTATGCATGACTTTACGCTGTGCAGAAAAGTGGGTCAATTACGACCGGAAATCATCGCGCTGAGCGGCGCGGCTGCGGCGGAATGAGCCGGAAAGTAATGACCACCAGGAGCGCGAACAACACATACGCTACCAGAAACACCCATTCCGGAAGATCATGGAATAGGATGAGGTGCAGCCAGCGCTCGATGAAATCTGTTTCGGTTGCCCTCCCACGCAACGCGTCTTCCAGCCATGTCAGCGGACATACCACGCCAAGAAGGGACTCGGCGGTAACGTACAGGATAGCGGCAAGATGGGCAAACCGGAATCTCCGATTTCGCACAAAGCTCGCCCCTATCCAGCTACCTGCCCAGATCAGCGGCAGACCGCCGACGACAAACAACACGAACAGAAAATGAATGACTAGGATGATATCGGCCATCTGTCGAACAGGTTTATGGACTGATCCGCTCCCGAAAATAACAAAAGAATAAACATATTCTATTAGGTTATTTCTGGATATTCACGCCTGTCGGTATAGTGTTGCGCTTATAGAAGAGGCAGGAATAAGGTATGAAGATTCGCAACCTGGATCTGTCAGGCAACCCGATCAATATCGAACATCAGCAATTGGGGATTCCTCCCGTCGAGGAACCGGTCTCCCATCCCGGCACTCACCCGCTCCTTCACGCGGCGGCCTGGTTTGCCGTCGCAGTGTTGATCGTATTGACCCTTTTTCTGGCCGGTCGTTTTTTTATTTCCAATAACTGGTTCGGGGGCTGGCAGATCATTGGCGAAACCCTGGGCAGCAGCATTTTCTGGAATGCTGCGATAGTCGGGTTCTTCGCCCAGGTCGTGGATGGCGCTCTGGGAATGGCTTATGGAGTAACAGCCACCACTTTCCTGCTTGCTTCGGGCGCCACACCCGGGGTTGCAAGCGCCAGCGTCCATATCGCCGAGATTTTTACCACCGGCGTTTCCGGCATTTCGCATGTCAAGTTCGGCAACGTGAACAAGGATTTATTCGTCCGGCTGCTCGTGCCCGGCATCCTTGGCGGTATCCTGGGAGCAGTGCTGGTGACGCAGGTCGATGGCGCCCTGTTCAAACCCTATGTTTCCGCGTATCTGTTGCTGCTGGGAATTTACATTCTGAGCAAAGCGTTCCGGTCTTTGCGCCTGCGCAAGGATCCGCCGAAGCATGTGGGAAAGCTCGCCCTGTTCGGCGGATTCGTCGATGCGGCAGGAGGCGGCGGATGGGGGCCGGTGGTAACATCCACGCTGGTCAGTACGGGAAACGATCCACGCACGACTATCGGCTCCGTCAATTTCGCTGAATTCTTCCTGACGCTGACTGGTGCCGCCGTTTTCACCTTGCTGATGGAAACCAATACATGGCCCATCATCGCGGGGCTGGTCTTCGGAGGTTTGTTCGCCGCGCCGTTTGCGGCAGTTCTGTGCAAAAAGCTGCACGCGAAGACCCTGCTCATACTGGTGGGCACGCTGATCATTATAACCAGTCTTTATAACCTGTACAGGGCGCTCGGAGGCTAGGGCAGAAGCCGGAGGAATACAATCGAAATGCCATCTTCCGCGCCTGCGAGGGACTGTTCAGCGGTTCCCTAAAGTAAAGGTCCGATCATGGATTCGAGCTTGCTCTCACTCAGGCGACCGAGTTTGCTACCGATCATTTTACCGTTCCGGTCAATCACGACGGTAAAAGGCAGCGCACCCTGGATGTTCCCCGCAGCACCGGCGATCTGCATTGCTTTCATATCTCCCACGAGGACCGGATAATTGATGCCCATTTCCTTGCTGAATGCTGCCGCCCTTTCTTTCTGATCCACCGCAATGCCTACGAAGACCAGTCCCTTATCACGAAATTTGTCCTGAAAGGAGATAAACTCGGGTATTTCCTCGCGGCATGGCGCGCACCAGCTCGCCCAGAAGTTCACCACCATGACTTTCCCCCGCCACTGGGAAACAGGCTGGATATTTCCCTCGAGATCAGGAAAACTCGCCGCCAGTATCGCTTCGGCGCCTTTAGCAGCCACAGCGGCGTCAGGAGCGGCCATATCCTTGCTCCCCAACTGGCCGCGCAATAAGACTCCTGCTGCCACCGCAAGTATGGCAACGCCTGTATACAACAATACCTGTCGCAATTTCGTCATTGTTATTCCCGAGAAAAATAAGCCTCAAATCCTGATCCGGCGACCGCGACTCACGAGCCCGGCTTGCCTGTTCGCACTCCAGATCAATCAAATTGCGCCGCTGTGGGAGACTAAATCAGCACCGCGTTGAGTATTTTCAGAAAAGCCTGCGTGTCCTGATAGCCGATGATCTTGACGTTGGGAACTTGATGCCCCTCTTTGTCCATGAAGAGAATGGCGGGAGGCCCGAACAGCTTGAAGCGCTTGAGAAGCTCCATGTCCTCAGGCGTACCTGCTGTCACATCAACCTGCAGCAGCACAACGTCCTTCAATCGCGCCTGGACAGCTGCGTCGGTGAAGGTGAAACGCTCCATCTCCTTGCAGGAGATGCACCAGTCTGCATAAAAATCCAGCATTACGTATTTGTTTCTCGACTGGAGGATCTGCTGATTCAGCTCCGCCACTGACTTCACTCTCTGGAACGGCAAATGCTCGTTTGAGTTGATACCGTCCTTTTTTACCCCTTCCATGTCACCCGCTGAAATATTCAGCCTTGAAAGAGGCTGCAGGATATCGCGGCTGCCGGAAAACACGCCGATGAGCAAGGCGATGCCCGTCAGCAGGGCAATCATGCCCACCCCCTTGAGGAATTTCTGAAAACCGGAAGCACCCGGCCGCAGCGGGTCAACGGCATGCAGGTAAATGGCCGACACGATCAACAGCGCTGCCCATAGCAGCATATGCGCCACGGCAGGAATCACCGGCGATATCAGCCATATTGCCACCCCGAGCAGCAATACCCCGAACGACTGCTTGACCCCTTCCATCCATGCACCTGCTTTCGGCAGAAGAGCGCCCGCGGAGGCGCCCAGCAACAGCAAGGGCAGGCCCATGCCCAGTGCCATGGCAAAGAGCGCCGAGCCCCCGAGCACCACATCGCGGGTCTGGCTGATATACAGCAGGGCACCTGCAAGAGGGGCCGCTACGCACGGCCCGACAATCAGCGCAGACAAAGCGCCCATGCCGAATACACTGGTCAGGTGGCCCCCTTTGAGGTGCCCGGCTTCTTCTGAAATCTTGCTCTGGAGAAAGGTGGGAAGCTGCAGCTCATAGAAACCGAACATGGAAAATGCGAGTGTTACAAAGATCAGTGCGAACGCACCAAGTACCCATGCGTTCTGAAGGGTTGCCGACAGCATTGCGCCGGAAAGTCCCGCTGCCACCCCGGCGATAGCGTAAGTAATAGCCATCCCAAGCACGTAGGCCAGCGCCAGGATGAATCCGCGCTGCTTGGTAACGTGCTGCCCCCCTTTGGCGATAATGCCGGACAGAATGGGGAACATGGGAAATACACAGGGAGTAAAGGAGAGAAGCAGGCCGATACCGAAGAAGCCGGTGAGAATCAGCCAGAAGTTGCCGGTCTGCAACATTCTCTCGATTTCCGCCGATTCCGTCTCGATGGCAGCCGAACCATCCTTCGACTGGAACAACTCGTCAGTGGCGTCAACTCGTACCCCGGCGGTACCTGTTGCGGCGGATGCATCAGTGCTCACTGCATTGGCAACCGCCCCAGCCGCTGCCTTTGCAACCGGCAGCGTCAGATCGATTACCTTGCTTATGGGCGCATAGCAGACACCGATGGGCTCGTTGCAACCCTGATAAGTGGCAACAAGAGTCAGCTTGTCGGCCGATGGTGCGTCCCGCTTCAGGGAAATCAGCGCTTCAAACGGCTCGTGAAAAACCTCGACCTCACCAAAGGTCACATCGCTTTTCATCTTTCCCCGCGGCAGGGAGATGTTTTCGACGGTGGTTCCGGGGGTCTGCGGTTTGAACGCAACTTTATCCTTGTACAGATAATAGTTCTTCGCCGGCTCGAACTGCGCCACAAGCGTATTTGCGTCCCGTACCTTGACCTTCAGCTTGAAAGCCTCGTCTGGTGGCAACAATTCCTGCTCCTCCTGATTCTGATCGAAGGTCGAGCGCAATTGCTGCAAGCCTGAAAGAAATCCGGAAGTTTTTCCTTCTTCCGCAAAGACGCTTGTGCTGAAAAAGCAGAGAAGCAGCAGGAAATATCGGCTATATCGGTTCAGGGGCATGACAACCAGATTCTCTTCAATTTTTATCCGGACTCGACGTTTCGCCGGAAATCCAATGCAGATATGCGGGCAATCCGCTGCTTATTGGGACAGCAATGATTTCAGGGAGTTCGTAGGGGTGCATGGACTTTATCAGGCGCTCCACCGAAGAATAATGCTGCGCAACTGTTTTAATAAAGACCGGTACCTCGACCCCGCTTTCCATTCTGCCTTGCCAGCGGTAGATGGAAGTACACTCGCCCTGTATGTTGACGCACGCGGCCAACCGCTCTTCGATCAGCTTGTGCGCCAGCGAGGCTGCCTGCGCCTTGTCGGGGAGGCCGGTAATGACGAGTATGTATCCCGTTTCCGGATCGGTGGGGGGTTGGAGCGGTTGGGGCATCTGTTTGCTCCCATCTAAAATGGACCTATTTTACCCGGATTTGCGCGGAAAGCTCCTCCATTCATAGGGGAGATGGATAGCGCGGACGCTGGAAGCGGCCATCCAGGTTTATAATTTGAGGCATGCAACGACTCCAGGCCTATAAATTCGAGCTAAAGCCCGCATCCAGCGCATCCATGCCCGTATCGGCAACGCTCGCCGCGACTACCTGCACAAGACCACGATCAGCCAGAACCACGCGATGGTGTGCATCGAGGACTTGCGGGTGCGGAACCTGTCCAGGTCGGCGGCAGGCACGGCAGATGCACCGGGCAGAAACGTTCGGGCCAAGTCTGGCCTGAACAAGTCCATCCTCGATCAAGGCTGGTTTGAATTCCGCCGCCAACTGGACTACAAGCTGGCGTGGAACGGCGGCTGGCTCATCGGGGTGCCACCGCAGAACACGAGTCGCACCTGTCCGTGTTGTGGCCATGTGTCGGCGGACAACCGTCGGACGCAAGCGCGATTCGCGTGTGTGGAATGCAGGCTCACAGAAAACGCCGATGTGGTAGGCGCGATCAATATTCTAAGGGCGGGACACGCCCGGTTCGCCTGTGAAGTGAGCGATGCGGCAAGGTCGCCAGCAGCAGGAACCCACCGAAGCGATTCAGTGCAGCGTGCTGCACTGAGCGCGCTGTAGGAATCTCCGCCTTCAGGTCGGGGAGGATGTCAAAGTCTATCTTGCTGCGCTCAAGCACTCTGCGACCGTAGGATAGCGCAGATGTACGCGCAACTCCTGCTTGATCCGCATATTGGTCAGCCGTCGCGACTCCTGCATGAATGAGAGCATGCCGGGTGCGATACGACCTTCTGCTTCGGCACGGGGAACGCGTGAAGGACGCGGCAAAGCAAAACGGTCCGCTACCAGATCAAAATATTCGCCCATTTTCAGGTTTGAATCATCGCACGCATGGTAGACCCTGCCGGGCCGCGCATATCGGAGCGCAGCAACAACGATGCGCGCTAAATCGTCGGCATGAATATGATTGGTATAGCCATCGTCTTCCGACGCCAGCACTGGCGCCCCCTCACGCAGGCGTGCGAGCGGTAGGCGATCGCCGGCATAAATCCCGGGAACACGAAGAATCGAAACACTCACGCCATTGCGCAGGCCCCAGTTGCGGACACGCCTTTCCGCATCCACCCTGCGCACTGCACGTTCCGTCAGAGGGTTGATCGCGCGCGTCTCGTTTACCAGAGCCCCCTTGCAATCCCCATATACCCCGCTGGTACTGATGTAGATAAAGCGTTGTGGTAACATTGTGCGCTTCATTTTTGGCCGCCTTGTCAAGGCCGCCAGGAGATGCGCGGTACGGGTGTCAGTACGACCTCGGACAGGCGGCGGAGCAAGGTGTAAAACGGCATCTGCTGCGCCTGCCAGTTTGTCAAGACTGTCGGGTATGTCAAGATCACCGGACACGGGCGTAATCCCCAGCGAACGCAACGAAGCCCATTGCTCAGGCTTCCGGTACAGGCCCAGCAAACGGTAATGCGCTAGCAGCAGGGGAGCCGCACGGAGGGCGATATCACCGCAACCCACGATCAAGAGTGTTCGCTTTATCGTTTTCATGTTACTTGCCGACATTCCATTTTTATTTTTGCTGGATCATTCGTAATCGTAATCATGTCCCATCAAATTACCATCCAGCCGAGCGGGCACAGCTTTTTCGCCCAGCCCGGCGAGACTATTCTCCAGGCCGCGCTCCGGGAAGGTTTTCCACTCCCCTACGGCTGCCGCAACGGCGCCTGCGGAACCTGCAAGGGCAAAATCATACAGGGAACAGTGGATTTCGGCAGCTATAACGAGAGCGCGTTGACAGAAACGGAAAAACAGGCCGGAATGGCACTGTTTTGCCGGGCGGTACCCCTCTCTGAACTCGTCATTGAATGCCGCGAAATCAGCGCCATAAAGGACATCAAGATCAAAACCCTTCCATGCCGGGTGCAGAAGCTCGAACGGGTCGCCCCCGATGTGATGATCATCTCCCTCAAGCTTCCCACCAACGAACGGCTGCAATTCCTGGCGGGGCAGTATATCGACATCCTGATGAAAAACGGCAAGCGCCGCAGTTTTTCACTGGCCAACGCCCCACATGACGATGAACTGCTTCAGTTGCATGTGCGTAATTATCCGGGCGGGGCGTTCGCCGAGCATGTGTTCATGCAGATGAAGGAGAGGGATATTCTCCGCTTTGAAGGGCCGCTCGGCACCTTCTTCCTGCGCGAAGACTCGGATAAACCGATCATCTTTGTCGCCAGCGGCACAGGATTTGCACCGGTCAAGAGCATCCTCGAGCATGTATTTCACGGGCGCAGTCCCCGCGGCCATGAGCGGCAGATCGTGCTCTATTGGGGAAACCGCACCAGAGCTGACTTGTATGCACCCGAACTGGCAGGAAGCTGGCAACAGGAACATGACAATTTTACTTTTATTCCCGTGCTATCCGAGCCGCTGCCCTCTGATAACTGGAACGGAAGGACCGGCCTGGTGCATCAGGCTGTGCTGCAGGATTTCGACGATCTCAGCGGCTATCAGGTGTATGCTTGCGGCACGCCGGCAATGGTCGAGGCTGCTCACAGGGATTTCACGCGCTTGCGCGGCCTTCCGGAAGAAGAATTCTTTTCGGACGCATTCACCACTTCAACCACTTCAGCAAGTCCGGCAAAAACCTGACGTTTTCTTCCTTGCGCCTCTCTTCCCAACTCTCAAAAGCGGCATCGGGAATGGAACCAAGCTGAACGGCTTCCGGCACTATTCAATCCGCATTATTCGGCCATTACAGCCGTTTCCAGCTGCCTTACAGCCAGTTCCAATCCCTTGCCGTAGTGCTCCCTTGCCAGTTCGGGCTGCCCGAGCTTTTCATTCAGCTGTCCCAACGCGAGGTGCGCCGCATATCCCGGTTTGAGCGAGAGGCTCGCTTCAAGATAGCTCTGAGCCTTGCCCCACAGTTCCGCATGGACGCAGAGCTTTCCCAGAGCAAGCAGCAGGGATGCATCACTGGGATGCACTTCAAGCCATGCCTCGGCACGTTCTATCTGCCGCAAGGGATCACTGCCGATGCATTCCGCATAGAGCTTTGCCAATTCCGAATCCCATTGGCTCTCCAGGCTCTGCTCGACCAGATGATGAACCATGGCGCAGTCTCCTGTTGCAGAAAACCCACGCGCGGCAACAGCAGCGACTTTGCCATCCTTTTTTTCCGACGGAGACAGGCCCTCCCAATACTCCTTCAGCCTCCCCGGATTCAACATTCTGCTTCTGAGATTCTCTATATGTGCTCTGCACCTCAGTTGTTTTATGAGGCTGGCCTCAGGACCATCGCGCTGTTCCAACTGGCTGAGCAGTTCCAGCACGACATCCCAGTTTCCGACGTTCTGCTGGGCTTCCAGCTCCAGCTTCAGCGCACCGGTATGCCGACGCAACTCGCCGGAGGGCAGGTGGTGCAGCAGCTTGAGCGCTTCTTCGGGCCGATGTTCGTCCAGAAGCAATTCAGCCTGTGTCATCAGCCGTAATGCCACTTCTTGCGGCGCACTGGTTTCGGCCTGGGCAATGAACTCGTCGCGGCGGGAATAATTTCGCAATCCATGGGCCGAGCGCGCGGCAACGATGGCATTGATGGCGCTGAAAGCAGCGGAATCCTCCATTTTCAGGGCGGCGGCCGCGGATTTCTCCGCCTTCGCATAATGCCGCTCGAAAAACGCCTTGAGGCCATCCAGCGTTCCTTCCAAGGCCTTTTCCCTGCGCCTGCGAGTGCGAAATTCACTCAGTTCGGCAGGCAGCCGAGCGGTAAATGCAATAAGCCGCATTCCCAGGTAACCCATCGAAATGACGACCAGCAGCAATAGCACCAGCAGATTGAGCGACAGCTCTATACGATAAGGTGGGGCAACAATCAGCACGTAGCCGCTGTTATAGGTGGCAGCGATGGTAACCGCCACGGCAATCATGAACAGGGCCAGAAGCCAGAGCGCCCCCTTCACCTGTTTCCCCGGTCACGCGTCAGCCTGTAGTTACGTACCGCATCGAGACTTGCCGAAATGCGCGGCAACTCAGCGCCGATATCAGTCTCGCCCAATTGCTGCAATGCTTCCCGAAAATCGACGACGGGTTGTGCTTGAGTGTCGTAATAACGCCTGATCTGCTCCCTGGATGCATCGAGGTCAGCCTTGAAGCTGGGTCCGTTGTGCGCAAGCAGCGCATACCGCGCGGATAACAGCCGCAACTTCAAATTCTCGCGCAGGAAATACGCTTGCGATGGCGACAGCAGGGCGACATCCGGGCTGTCCATATGCTGTATCCGCACCAGCCGCTTAAAGTCCTCCCACACTTGATGCAGAAAGCGCAGCCATACATTTTCGGAGACGGGAACGGGAGATGGGGGCGAGGTACTCTCAGGGGGTCGAAACTCCATCGCCAGGGGCAGCGTATCGACGGAGGCGACAAGATTATCCAGGCGCATGCTGATTTCTGCGATGTCGACATACGGCACCGATTTCAGCAGATCCATATCCTTTGCAATGGTTTTTCGCAAAGAAGCCAGTTGCGGGCGCTCAGTGCGCTGGAGCCGGCTATCCGCCTCCTGCATTGCGATCAGTGCGGATTTGACGTTGCTTGCCAGTTGCAGTTGCTGGTTGGCGATAAGCAGCAACTGCTCCACTTCTTCCAGCATTGCTTCATCGCGGCTTCGCGTAAGTTCCTGGTAAAGCGCTTCCAGGGCAACCTGCTGGCTCTGCGATTCAGCCAGTTTGTCTTCAAGGAGGTCGAGCTTTGTTTCCGCACGGCGTCCCGCTTCGACTGCATCAGCTGCAGTATTGCGCGCCTCCTTGCCTGAAGTATCTGCCTCCGCCAGCCGTCTTGCCAGCTCATGCCGCAGCCCTGCGATTTCACTGCGCGTGTCGTACCATTGCCAGGCGAAAACCAGGATCAGAATCAAAGCAAAAACCAGCAGGGGATTGGTGCGCGCAAGCCATCTCGCCGCCGCTTTCTGCGGTCGATCGATATCAGCAGGCCGGGTTTCCACGCTCACGATTGCGTAGGGGCAAAATTGTGTGGTCGCCCTTCGCCGCTGTCACCTTTGCCGTCACCTTTCACCCGATGTGCCCGGAAAAATAATCCTGCAAATCCGCCACCAGCCCATCGTCTCCGGTAGCGGTAACAATCACGCGGTTAAATCCCAGTTTCCGTGCCACCCCCGCGATACGTTCATGAGAAACGAACAAGGGTGTGTTTTCAAGCCATGTTCTGCCTGAATCTCCCATCATTTCCCATAAATTGCGCAGCCCTTCACTGCTGGTAACGGTAACCGCGTTCATCTCACCACGCGTCCAGGCTGCGAGAAGCGGTGCAATTTCCGCTTTCGGCCGTATCCGGCGGTAGCACTCCGCGTATTCGACAAAAGCGCCGCGTTTCCTCAGCGTTTCCCCCAGCAGTTCGCGACCGTTGTCGCCCCGAAAAATGATGATTCGCTTGCCCGCTACATTGATGCGATTCAATTCTGCCATATCGAGCAAGGCTTCGCTGTCGAATCGCACCGCAGGCACGATTACTCCGCTCACCCCGAATCGCTGCAGCGTTCTGGCAGTGCCCTGACCGACTGTCGCAATCTTGAGATCGAGCGGCAATGCGCGCTTCGCGCATATAACGCTCATCGCCTTATTGACGGCATTGGGACTGACAAAAATTGCCAGATAGAATTCGTCCAGTCGCTCGACCAATTCGAGCAATGGGCGCGGGTCGGAGATATCCTGAATCTCCAGGACCGAAAACAGGTAGGGTTCTCCGCCTGCTGCTCGTATTTTCTCAGCAAGCTCGCCCGCCTGATGGGAAGGACGCGTGACCAGGATATGGGTCCCGGTCAGCGGCTTGCTCACGGATGGCTCACGGGTTCAACCGCTTTCGATTCCAGCGCTACCAGAATCTCTTCCGCACCCTTTGCCTTCAGGTTCTTTGCCAGCTGCGCTCCCATCGAGGCGCAATCATCGGGATTCCCGTTCAATTCATCGCTTATCATGCGTATTCCATCCTGGCTGGCGACAAATCCGCGCAGCCTCAGCACGCCCCCGCTGATTTCGGCGAAGCCTCCCAGCGGCACCTCGCAACTGCCACCCAGTGCGCGACTCATGGCGCGCTCGGCCTCGACGCAGCGAGCAGTGGGAATATGATGCAGCGGTTCCATGAGCTTGATCAGATCGGCGCGATCCGCACGGCACTCAATGCCCAAAGCGCCCTGCCCCACTGCGGGCAGACTGAGATCGGGGCTTAACAGGGCCGTGATGCGATCGGCAAGTCCCAGCCGTTTCAATCCCGCTGCCGCCAGAATGATCCCTGCGAACCGGCCCTCATCCAGCTTGCGCAAACGCGTCTGGACGTTGCCACGCAGCGGCTGCACCTGCAAATGAGGAAAGTGGGCGCGCAACTGGCTTTCGCGCCGAAGACTGGAAGTTCCCACCACGCTCCCCGGCGGAAGCGCATCCAGCGTCGCGTACTTGTTGGAGACAAACGCATCCCGTGGATCTTCACGCTCCGTGATCGCTGCCAGCGTGAATCCGGGAGGCATATCCATCGGCACATCCTTCATCGAATGCACGGCGATGTCGGCGCGCCCCTCCTCCAGCGCCTGTTCCAGTTCTTTGATGAACAAACCTTTTCCGCCGATTTTGGATAGCGTCACATCAAGAATCTGATCGCCACGGGTCGTCATTCCAGATATTTGAAATTCCGTTTGCGGGTATAATTCTGCCAGTCGATCCCGGATGAAATTGGCCTGCCACAGTGCAAGGGTGCTTTCCCGGGTCGCGATAACTATTTTATTGGGTGTGAATGAATTAGGCATTCCTATTAAAATAAACAAAAGTTTGGAAATCCTGCTGGCACTTATTTTACCATGGCGGACGTCAAAGCCGGACTGAAGTACTGAACTGAAGTACTTAGGGCATGAGTCCGCATCTTCCAGAGAAGAGGTTGTTTATGGGATCGGTCGCTTCCCAAAGCGAAAGTATGGATACTAATCCTAATCACATCGATGACAAGGAGCCGAAGGATGACCCTCTGCGGGAGGACATCCGCCTGCTCGGGCGCATGCTGGGCGACACTCTGCGTGAACAGGAGGGCGAACCTACTTTTGACCTGGTGGAAAATATCCGGCAAACCGCGATTCGGTTTCGCCGCGACCAGGATCCGAAGGCGCGGCAGGAACTGGACAGGTTGCTCAACCAGCTGAGCAACAAGGCTACCGAAGCGGTGGTTCGCGCGTTCAGCCAGTTCTCGCAGCTATCGAACATCGCCGAGGATATGCATCACAACCGCCGGCGGCGCAGCCACCTTTTAGCTCGGTCTCAACCGCAGGCGGGCAGTGTGGCGCGCGCGCTCGACCTGGTTTTATCCAACGACACAAGCAGCGCGGCCCTTGGCCGGTTCTTTGCCAAAGCCCTCGTTTCGCCGGTGCTGACGGCCCATCCGACGGAAGTGCAGCGGAGAAGCATACTTGATTGCCAGTTGGGAATTGCTCGACTGTTGAACGAGCGCGATCGGGTGCAGCTCACTCCCGATGAGCTGAGCAAGAACGAAGAGGGGTTGCGAACCGCCATTCAGATATTATGGCAGACTCGCATGCTGCGCTCGGCGCGCCTGTCCGTATATGACGAAATCAAAAATGGCCTGGCCTATTATCACTACACTTTTCTTACAGAAGTGCCGCATCTGTATGCGGAAATCGAAGATCTGCTTGAACGCCGGATGGGCGATAAAGCCCCCCGTATTCCTCCGTTTCTTCGTATTGGCAGCTGGATAGGCGGCGACCGCGACGGCAATCCCTTCGTTACTCATGAGGTGCTGCTGCACGCCGCCGAGCGGCAATCCGCTCTGGCACTGGATTTTTACATGGGCGAGGTCCACCAGATCGGGCGCCGATTAAGCCTGACGGAGCGCTTGGTCGACGTGGACGATGCCCTGGCGGCGCTGGCTGCGGCTTCGCCCGATCGGGCGCCGAGTCGTGCTGACGAGCCTTATCGACGCGCCCTGATCGGCATTTACGCGCGCCTCGCTGCGACCAGCATGGGGCTTGGTCATGCAATCAGGCAACGGCGTCCGGTCGGGCCGGCGGAGCCTTACGCTGACAGCATGGAATTCGTTCGCGATCTCGACATCGTCATCCATTCGCTCGAACGGCATAAGTCGGAGTTACTGGCGCGGGGTGATTTGCGCCACCTGCGGCGGGCGGCTGAGGTATTCGGTTTTCATCTCGCACCGCTGGATACGCGCCAGCACAGCCATATTCATGAGCAGGTCGTGGCCGAACTGTTCGAGCGCGGCGCCAGCCTGAAAGGCTATTCAGACCTGCCGGAAGCGGAACGCGTGCGCTGCCTCCTGGCTGAGATCAGCAGCCCGCGCCTCCTGCGCTCGCCTTACCTCGACTATTCGGAGCTTGCCGAGGGTGAATTGCATATCATGGAGACGGCGGCTGAAATTCATCGTCGCTTCGGTCCGGCAGCATTACCCAATTACGTCATTTCCAAGGCCGATAGCATATCCGACATCCTGGAAGTTGCGCTGCTGTTGAAGGAGGTAGGGCTGCTGCGGGCAGGAGAAAAGCCGCATCTGCATGTCAATATTGTTCCATTGTTCGAAACCATCGCCGACCTGCGTGGCTGTCCCCGCATCATGGACGAACTGTTCTCGATACCCTATTACCGCAAGCTGGTGGATTCGCGCAATGACGTTCAGGAGGTGATGCTCGGCTACTCCGATAGCAACAAGGATGGCGGATTCCTCGCGGCCAACTGGGAGCTCTACAAGGCCGAAACCGAACTCACGAAGGTCTTTGCCAAGCACAAAGTCGAGCTGCGGCTGTTTCATGGACGCGGCGGCACGGTTGGCCGCGGCGGGGGTCCCAGCTACCAGGCAATACTGGCGCAGCCGCCGGGCAGCGTCAACGGGCAGATACGCATCACCGAGCAGGGCGAAGTCATCGGCAGCAAATATTCCGATCCGGAGATAGGGCGACGTAATCTGGAAACGCTGGTCGCAGCAACCATCGAGGCGACGCTGCTGAGCCATGATACGCTCGGACAGTGCGCAGATGAATATTATGGGGTCATGGAAGTGCTGGCAGGCGATGCCCTGCGGGCTTATCGCAGCCTGGTATACGAAACGCCTGGATTTAACCGGTATTTTCAGGAATCGACCCCGATAAAGGAAATTGCGGGACTCAATATCGGCAGCCGCCCTCCCTCCCGCAAAAAATCCGACCTGATAGAGGATTTGCGCGCCATTCCATGGACGTTCAGCTGGGGTGTCAACCGCGCGATGATTACCGGCTGGTATGGTTTCGGCACAGCCGTGGAAATGTTCGTGCAGCGCGAGGGCAGGGGCGACAACGGACTGGGACTCCTGCAGAAAATGTATCAGGCCTGGCCGTTCCTGCAGACATTGCTGTCGAACATGGACATGGTACTGGCCAAAACTGACATAGGTATTGCTTCGCGCTACGCTGAACTGGTTACGGATGTGGAACTGCGGCGCGAAGTTTTCGGTCGGATACAAAAAGAGTGGGAACTCAGTGTGAAATGGCTTTTTGCAGTGACTGGCCGCACTGAATTGTTGCAGGATAATCCCACGCTTGCGCGCAGCATTCGCAACCGTACCCCTTATATCGATCCGCTCAATCATTTGCAGGTGGAGCTGTTGCGTCGCTACCGGTCCGGGGATGCCACAGATGCGGTAACACGCGCCATCCAGCTTACTATCAATGGAGTTGCCGCCGGACTGAGGAACAGCGGGTAACGGGTAACTCCAGGCAGGGGCGATATCGTCCGGGCACTTCCAAAGTGCTTCGGCTCATTATGATTTGCTGAAACAGCAAGTAAGGTCGTGGCAAAAAAACTTTATATCAAAACATTTGGCTGCCAGATGAACGAGTATGACTCGGAAAAGATGGCGGACGTGCTGCGGACTGCGCAGCACATGGAAAAAACGGATGATCCCGCTGAAGCGGACGTAATTCTTTTCAATACCTGCTCGGTACGGGAGAAAGCGCAGGAAAAGGTGTTTCATGACCTTGGACGCGTAAGACATCTCAAGGCGGCCAATCCCGGTCTGCTGATAGGCGTGGGCGGATGCGTGGCCAGCCAGGAGGGGGCGGAGATCGTCAAACGCGCGCCCTATGTAGACTTGGTGTTTGGTCCGCAGACGCTGCACCGGCTGCCGCAGATGATTTCGACGCGCCAGATTACGGGCCGGCCGCAGGTGGATATCTCCTTTCCCGAGATCGAGAAATTCGATCATCTGCCGCCGGCACGCACGGAGGGCGTCACCGCCTTCGTATCCATTATGGAAGGGTGCAGCAAGTATTGCAGCTTTTGCGTGGTTCCTTATACGCGCGGCGAGGAAATTTCACGTCCGCTCGACGATATCCTGACGGAAATCGCGAGTCTGGCAGATCTCGGTGTCAAGGAAGTAACCCTGCTGGGGCAAAACGTCAACGCCTACCGCGGCAGAATGCAATATGCGGAAGAGGACGAATTAGCCGACTTTGCGCTGCTGCTGGAATATCTCCATGAAATCCCGGGTATCGAACGCATCCGTTATACCACCTCTCACCCCAGGGAATTCACACCCCGCCTCATCGAGGCTTACAAGACTTCTCCCAAGCTGGTGAGTCACGTGCATTTGCCGGTTCAGTCCGGTTCGGATCGCATCCTGGCAGCGATGAAGCGAGGCTACACTTCGCTGGAATACAAATCGATCATTCGCCGGTTGCGTGCTGCCCGACCGGATATTTCGATTACCTCTGATTTCATTGTCGGATTTCCTGGGGAAACCGAAGCAGACTTCGAAGCAACGATGAAACTGATTGAAGCGGTGAACTTCGATGGCTCCTTCAGCTTTATTTACAGTTCCCGTCCGGGGACCCCGGCAGCCGAATTGGAAGATACCACGCCGCATCAGGTCAAACTGGAGCGGCTGCAGCGGTTGCAGGAAAAAGTGGAGCTGCAGGCGCAGGCGATCAGCGTCAGGATGGTCGGGACAATACAACGCGTTCTGGTAGAGGGCTTGTCCAGAAAAGATCCCGGCGAATTGAGCGGGCGCACCGATAACAACCGCGTGGTCAATTTTTCCGGCCATCCCGAAATGATAGGAAAATTTGCAGATCTGAAAATCACCACGGCCCTGTCCCACACTCTACGCGGCCAGATCGTAAGAGCCGATATGGCGCTCCAGTAGAGAGCCCAGTCGATAGCGGTTCCTTGAGAGTCGGAGGCGACAACTTTTCAACGCCATGTCCTGGGTCTTGATTCGGTCGTCAGCCTTGACAATTCAACCCGATTACGCCCGGCCTCTTTTGCTTGATAGAGAGCTTGATCGGCGGCTGCGATAAGCTCACCTGTATCATCGACCTGTCCGCAACCCGTCGCGATACCTACGCTCACAGTCATGTCAATTCGTCCTGCACGGCTGTTGACAGGCGCGCTGCTGATGGAGCTACAGATTCTTTCGCCCAGAGCCATGGCCTCGCTCCAGTCACAACCCGATGCTGTAATGAGAAATTCCTCGCCTCCATAGCGTCCGATCCGGTCATAACCCCGCAATACACCTGACATGCGCCGTGCTGCCTCCTGCAGTACTTCGTCACCGGTTGGATGCCCATAAGTATCGTTGATTCGCTTGAAGTGATCGAGATCCGCAATCATCACGCTCGTGCAGATATCCTGCCGCGCTCCCCGCTTCAACTCCTTCTGCAGATAATCCATGATGGAGGCCCGGTTCCATACGCCCGTGAGATAATCACGCGTGGCCTGGATATGTAGCTTTTGATGCAGGCCAAGGATTCGTTCAGCGACCCGCAGCCGGGCTGCCAGTTGTTCTTCATCGAACGGTTTGGTAATGAAATCATCCGCCCCTGCGTCCATGCCTTCGAGATAGCTGCCCTTGCTGTCCAGCGCCGTAAGAAGGATGATGTAGGTATATTGCAGGCCCGGTTCGCTGCGGATCATTCTGCATAATTGCAGGCCATCGATATCAGGCATCATCCAGTCAGAGATGAGTAGCGGATATTCACCCTTTTGCCAGGCTTCCCATGCCTTACGCCCATCCTCTACTGCCGTTACGGTATGCCCCAGTTTCCTGAGGGTGGCGGCAAACAACAGGCGCGAGGTCGTGTCGTCTTCGGCAATAAGTATCTTCATGATCGAGTTGCATCCGGCAGCAATACGCAATGGGGATCTGACTGCGTAATTTCATGCTGCACGCGTCCAAATTCCATTTCAATTTGCTCAATCAAAGTGACTGCTCCAGCCATGTCGCCGGCTTTGCCTGCAAGCTCCAGCTTTTGAGCCATATCTGCCATGGAATGCGCACCGATATTGGCGCTCGCGCCTTTGATGGCATGAGCAGTCTTGTACAGAAACTCCATGTTTCTTCCTGCCAGGGCCTCCTTCAGCGCATCGATGCGCTCCGCCCCATCGCTCAGGAACGATGTGAATATCTGGGTAATCAAGGATGGGTCCGTCGCTTCCGCGAGCGATCGAAGTCTCGCAACGACTTCCGCATTCAATGCAGAGGATGCGGAAGACATCGAAAGGGATGAAGAAACTGGCAGGGAGGAAGAGACTGTCGGTGGAGAATGATTCGGGGTGCTGTCTGGCATCGACTTTTCATGCCTTGCCGCGGGAGGTGTTTCATTTTTCTGCCCCTGTTCCCTGCCCGGCATCCAGCGCTTCAACGCTGCCGCAAAGTCCTCCAGCTTTACCGGTTTGCTGATGTAATCGTCCATGCCTGCGCGCAGACAACGTTCTCGATCACCCTGCATGGCCTGTGCCGTTACCGCAATGACGGGAAGCCGCGATTTGCTGTCGGAGCGGCGGCGAAGTGCGGCAGTGGCTTCAAAACCATCCATCTCTGGCATCTCGCAATCCATAAACAGCATATCATAGAGGAATGCATCCACCATCTCCATCGCTTCGCGGCCATTAGCGGCAACATCCACCAGACAGCCCAGATTGCGCAATATCATCGCTCCGACGATCTGATTGGTAGCATTATCCTCAGCAAGCAGTACGCGTGTACCGGCAAACAGACAATCCGCGCCATCGGCGGCCTGCATCTCGGGATTCGCCGGGAAGAAAGGCTGACTGACGAGATTTATAGTTCGCTGATGGCGTTGCGCGTTCCAGATATTTACCAGAGTCGACAGCAATTCCGATTGCCGCGGCGGCTTGACCAGATAGGCAGCGAAGCCGATCTTTTGAAGCCGCTCTCTGAGATCGCCTTCTTGTCCCAGGGAACTCAACATCACCAGATGAATACTGCGGAGCAATGGATCCGCCTTGATGGTCCGGCCCAGCATTTCTCCGTCCATATCCGGCATCTGATGATCGAGGATCGCAATCCTGTAGGGATCGCCGGAGGCGTGAGATGTGTGCAGAGCCCGCAAGGCTTCTGCCCCGGACGCGCAGCTGCCGATACGCATCCTCCAGCTGCGGAGCTGCTCTTGCAGCACCAGGCGATTGGCCGAGTTATCATCCACAATCAACACCCGAACACGCGCCAGGTCCACGGGCGAGCTGACACCCCCCGGCGACTCTTTCTGCAAGGCCAAAGGTAGCGTAAACCAGAACGTCGATCCAGCGCCCACGCGGCTCTTCGCAGCAATGGTACCGCCCATTAATTGAACTAGCTGCTTGCTGATAGCCAGTCCCAGGCCTGTTCCTCCATAACGCCGCGTGGTAGAGGCATCTGCCTGCATGAATTTGTCGAAGATACTTTGCAGCTTATCCGGCGCGATTCCCAGTCCGCTATCTTCGATGCTGATGCGGAGTGATACTTCATCTTCACTGAGAGCCTCGGCTTCTACATCGATGAGTACGTGGCCCTTGTCTGTAAACTTGATTGCATTGTTGGTCAAGTTTATCAGTACCTGGCGAATGCGTGCCAGGTCGCCGAATACATAACGCGGCACATTCGGCAGGTAACGTACTATTACATTCACATTTGCCTTTCTTGCTGGCTGCATGGCAACCATGCTAGCCACCTCTTCAACGGCCTGAAGCAGATCAAAAGGAATCGGTGAAATAACGAGTTTACCGGCCTCGATTTTGGAGAAATCGAGAATATCATTTATTATGGAAAGCAGTGTCTCGCCACTCGCGCGCGCCAGTCCCGCCAGCTCGCGCTGTGATGGGGTTAGCGCAGTGTTCAAAAGGAGCCCGACTGCGCCAAGCACACCATTCATCGGTGTGCGGATCTCATGACTCATATTTGCCAGAAACTCGCTTTTGGCCCGGTTGGCAGCCTCTGCCGCTTTTCGGGCATTCTGGAGCTCTCTCTCGATATTCTTCCTTGCGGTGATATCCTGGCCCGAAAAGTAGAATTCCCGGACATCCTGCGCAGCAGCTATATTCCACAAGACCCAGCGGAAGGAGCCATCCTTGCAGCGCATCTGGCTTTCAAAGGAAACATTGCTACCCATGACGAGCTTGTCCAGCTCTGCCGTCGTATCTGCGCGTGAACCGGAGAAGACAAGGTCCATAAAAGGTTTGGACAGCAGTTCTTCCTCCGAATAGCCAAAAACTTTGGTCCAGGCTGTATTCACCCGCTTGAAACGATTATCGAACCCGGAAATCGCAAGAAAGTTGAGAGACTGATCAAAATAGCGATCACGTTCAGTCTGAGCTACGATGAAGGCGCGGGAAAGGCTGCCTATCTCGTCGTTCGAGTCAATGTAGAAACCGGGCGAGCTGCTCGCCTCTCCGATATTCCTGGCTTTATCTTCGAGCCATGCAAGATTTTGCACCTTCCGACGCACGACACGATACGAAAAGGCGAACCAGGCCATGAGAAAGGCAAGCATGAAAAACACGCCGGATATGTAGAGATTGGCGCGGTTTTGAGCGAGGGCCGTGGTATTGCGGGTACGCTTGTCGAGCAATTCATGAAACTCGTTCAACAAACGCATGATCTCAGCCTTGGCCGTATGGTAGCTCTCATTATGCAGCAGGCTGCTGGCCAAGGCGGCGTCAGGAGCGCCCTTCACGTTGAATTCTCCGGCTGAATCCTGAAATAGCCCTTTCATTGCATTGAATGCCTGGTACTCTCGTTCCGCCAGCTGGTTTGAGCGATTTTCGGCTTTCGTGAGTTTTGCAAGCTCAGTCGCCGTAAATCCGAGTTTCTTTATTTGCGATCTCAAGGAAATCCTGCGCCCTGGCGCGGAGTCCGGGTTCAGATGACCGAGGATCAGATCCCAGTGGCCGCGCTCGTAATGCAGCGGGCGTTCCTTGTCGCCGTTGCGGATGGCCAATATATCGAAGTAGATTTGCTCAAACTTTGGGCTGCCTGTGGCGACATAGGCACGCGCCGTGCGTGTCAAGTCGTCGGAAGATTGGCGCAACTCATCCACGGCAAGGAAGGCGGCATAGCGCACATTTTCGGCATCATTCAGTTTCCGAAGCTCGAAGAAACGAAGCGCAACAAACAGGGTAAGCAGGGAAACAAGCACCCCGGTTACGAGGTAAAAAATATGACTCATTTTATGAATTGTCATCGATCTCCTTTCGCATCATTGGTCCCGGCTGGAATTGGCAATTCCAGCCCTGAATGAGGTGGGCTTGCGCCGCCTTCTCCTTCCCCATTTCCCTGCCGGAGCGGAGAGGTCAGCCAATAGGAAAAGCGATTTCGACCTTTCCTGAATAGGATGAGTTGCAAAGAAGGTCGGTCGCTGCCAGAATTAAGACCTCACCTCCATATTGTGTCGCTTTACCGCGCCATTGAAGCCCAAACCTGTAGAAATTTCCTTTTCCCCCGCTGACAATCAGCGTCTGGCGAACTTGTGTGGCGTGCTGGATGAAAACCTCAGGCAGATCGAGACGGTGCTTGATGTCGCGATTGCAAGGCGGGGAGAACATTTCAGTATCCGCGGGAAATCCGCCCAGGCTTCACTTGCCGCGGAAGCTCTGCAGAACTTCTACGATCAGGCACACCATCATCTCGGCATCGAACAGATTCAATTGGGCCTGATCGAGGCGATGAATCCCCATCACCTGAAAAAACAGGGGCCAGATGACAAGGAAATAA
The DNA here is from genome assembly GCF_055385915.1 of Nitrosospira sp. TNL300. NCBI lineage: Bacteria > Pseudomonadati > Pseudomonadota > Betaproteobacteria > Nitrosomonadales > Nitrosomonadaceae > Nitrosospira > Nitrosospira sp. TNL300. The sequence goes on from NZ_AP041005.1 coordinate 3,131,312, forward strand.
CGGAGCCCGCCCTGTATACGCGGCGCAGCGATTTGCGCGGGCGCACATCCCGGCAGGTGGAGTATCTGCACCAGATCCAGACACATGACATTACCTTTTCCATCGGCCCCGCAGGCACCGGGAAGACGTACCTTGCGGTTGCAAGCGCAGTGGACGCACTCGAGCGGGATATCGTGGCGCGTATCATCCTGGTGCGGCCGGCGGTGGAAGCAGGCGAACGCTTGGGTTTTTTACCGGGCGACCTGGTGCAGAAAGTGGACCCTTATTTGCGTCCCCTCTACGATGCGCTCTACGATCTGATGGGGTTCGATAAAACCAGCAAACAGTTTGAACGGAACGCAATCGAGGTGGCGCCGCTCGCGTTCATGCGCGGACGAACGCTGAACCAGTCTTTCATCATTCTGGACGAAGCACAGAATACCACACCCGAACAGATGAAAATGTTCCTGACCCGCATCGGTTTTGGCTCCAAGGCCGTGGTGACAGGGGACGTCACGCAGATTGACCTTGCAAAACATCAGAAAAGCGGCCTGGTGGAAGCCCAGCAGGTTCTTGAAAAAGTACGGGGCATCGCGTTTACGCGGTTCGATGCAGAGGATGTGGTGCGACATCCGCTGGTGCAAAGAATTGTCAACGCATATGAGAAATATGAAAGAAAGGAGTAGTTCCCCCGGCACTCCTGATAGCGGGGAGTACGCTAGCCCGAAACCGGCGACATTGAAAATAACTGTCCAGTATGCGACTTCCACACGAGAGCCGCTTCCTCCCAGAGCCTTGCTTCGTAAATGGGTCAAAGCGGCTCTGGTGCATGATGCGGAAATCGCATTACGCATCGTGGACGAAGCGGAGGGCCGCCGCCTCAATCGGGATTTTCGCAGCAAGGATTATGCAACTAATGTCCTGACTTTCGTTTACGGTAATGCGCACGCTGATCCGGATGTTCCGCTCGGGGAAAAGCAAGATGCTCACCCTCTGGCTGGCGATATCGTACTCTGCGCGCCGATAGTGGAAAATGAAGCAGGTCAGCAGCAAAAGGATATGATGGCGCATTACGCGCACCTGACAGTGCATGGGGTCCTGCATCTGCAGGGCTATGATCATCAGGAAGAGGCGGAAGCCGAAGAAATGGAGGAAATGGAAACCCGGATTCTTGCACGGCTGGGATATGAAGATCCGTATGCGGGATATCAGCCGGCTGAAGCGGTTGATTGCGGTTAACGCGAAGACAGCTGACCACGAGATTTCAATGAATACAATTTTATGGCTATGTTAACTTTTGCATATGGATGACCCTCCCCAACCTGGCTGGCTGGAGCGCATAAGCGGCATGCTCCTGCGTGAGCCAGGAAATCGGGCCCAATTGATGGCCCTGCTGCACGCCGCGTACGAACGCAATTTATTCGATTCCGATGCGTTGAGCATGATAGAAGGTGTAATACAGGTATCAGAGATCCAGGCACGCGACATCATGGTTCCCCGCTCGCAGATGGATGTCATCGACATCAGCGATCCGCCCGAGAAATTCATCCCCGACGTGATCGAGAAAGCGCATTCGCGTTTTCCGGTTACCGAAAATGACAAAAACAATGTTATCGGTATATTGCTGGCAAAGGACCTGCTGCGGTATTACGCGGCAGAGGAAGAGTTTGACGTGCGCGACATGTTGCGGCCGGTGGTATTTATTCCTGAATCCAAGCGCCTCAATGTCCTGCTTCGCGACTTTCGTACCAATCGCAATCACATCGCAATCGTCGTGGACGAGTATGGAGGCGTTGCAGGATTGCTGACGATCGAAGACGTGCTGGAGCAGATTGTCGGCGATATCGAGGACGAACATGATTTCGATGAGGTGGAAGACAACATTGTGCAGACGCCGAGCGGCCATTACCGGGTCAAGGCGATTACCGAGATCGCGGATTTCAATGAAAGGCTTGGAACGGAATTAAACGAATCCGACTATGATACGATCGGAGGTCTGGTACTGCACGAATTTGGACGTCTGCCGAAACGGGGCGAATCAGTCATTGTCGGGGGGTTCAAGTTCACGGTGCTTCGCGCGGACAGCCGCAGATTGCATACGCTGCTGGTGGAAAGAAGCAACGGCCAGGTCGAGCAATAGGGTGCGCCAGGGTTTAAAAAAAATGATTGAGATCAGACCGGGCAGGAATAAGTCCGAAGCGCAGGACAACCCTGAAGGGGGCGCTACAAACCCGGATGGAAGTCTGGTCAACGAGATGCACCGTGAACCACCGGTGGTGGAAGTGGTCATCGAAGTTCCTCGCGGCAGCTTTATCAAACGCGGCTCCACCGGAAAAGTGGATTTTATCTCACCCCTGCCGTGCCCGTTCAACTACGGTTCACTCCCGGACTACCTCGGTCTCGATGGCGATCTCCTGGATGCACTGGTGCTCGGTCCCCGTTTGCCCGCTGGCACCCGCGTGCAGGCAAAGGCCTGGGGCGCCGTTCGCATGGTGGATCACGGCATGCTGGATGACAAGCTTATCTGTAGCGACTTGCCACCGGACCTATTGCAGCGCCAGAAAGTACTGCGATTTTTTCGGTTCTATGCAAAATGCAAAGGATTGCTCAATGTGGTGCGAGGCCGCTTAGGACGAAACGCGTGCGAAGGGTGGCGTGATGCGGCTCAGGCGATAGCACGGGCACGGCCCCGTGGCAGCTCCTCGCGGACACCCTCACCCAGCTGATCGCAGATCTCTTGCTGATTTTGCCAAGCCGGTATGAACGTGGCAGAATTGCGCCCCTTATAAATTACCCTGTTTGCCATTTTTCCCCTTATTTCCCCTTATGCCCCTGCTCACGCTTGAAAAAACGAGTCTGGCCTTCGGTCATCATGCCTTGCTCGACCAGGTGGATCTACAGCTTGATTCCGGTGAGCGCATCGGGCTCATCGGTCGGAACGGCGGGGGCAAGTCGAGCCTGCTGCGCGTGCTGGCAGGTGAGGCCCAGCCTGACGATGGCAGAGTGTGGTATGCATCGGGACTGAAACTGGCTTATGTCGCGCAGGAACCGGAACTGGACGCCAATCTCACCGTGTTTCAGGAAGTATCCAAGGGGCTGGGTTCGGTCAGCCAGGTACTGATCCAGTACCACGAAGCATCTCACCTCCTGGGCGATAGTGCAGATGACACAGACGCTCTTCTGTTGCGCCTGGAGAAACTGCAGGCCGAGCTGGAAGCTCAGGATGGCTGGCGTATCCAGGCGAAAGTGGAAACGGCTATCGACAAGCTTAACCTTCCTGCCGATGCGCCAGTCGGACAGCTTTCCGGTGGACAAAAAAAAAGGGTAGCGCTGGCGCGTGCGCTGGTGATATCGCCCGAGGTGCTGTTGCTGGATGAACCCACCAACCATCTGGATTTTCTTGCAATCGAATGGCTGGAAGGATTGCTCAAGGATTTTGGGGGAAGTGTCGTATTCGTCACCCACGACCGTCGCTTCCTCAGTAATGTGACGACGCGCATCATTGAACTCGACCGAGGCAAGCTGACGAGCTTTCCGGGAGATTTCTCCGAATACCAGCAGAAGAAGATGGAAATGCTCGAAATCGAGGCAACCCATAACCAGAAGTTCGATAAGGTGCTGGCGCAGGAAGAAGTATGGATACGCAAGGGGGTGCAGGCACGCTGCACGCGCAACGAAGGCCGGGTACGACGGCTCGAAGCACTGCGACAGCAGCGAGCTGCCCGGCGCGAGCAGGCGGGAAAGGTTAGCTTAAGCCTGGAAGAAGGCATTAAATCCGGGCAGATGGTGGCTGAACTGGAGCATGTCAGCAAAAGCTATGGGAGCAAAGCGATAATCAAGGATTTTTCATGCCGGATCATGCGTGGAGACCGCGTGGGACTGCTCGGGCCTAACGGCGCAGGAAAATCCACGCTGCTCAAGCTGATACTGGGCGAATTGCAGCCCGACAGTGGCAGTATCCGACTGGGCACGAAAGTAGCCGTTGCCTATTTCGATCAGATGCGCGAGCAACTCGATGAAGAAGAAACGCTGATCGATACGATCAGTCAGGGTTCGGATTTTATCGATATTGGGGGTGCCAGAAAGCATGTCATCAGCTACCTGGAAGATTTCCTGTTCGCTCCGCAGCGGGCGCGCTCGCCAGTGAGATCGCTCTCCGGCGGCGAACGCAACCGATTGTTGCTGGCGAGATTGTTCACCCGCCCCGCGAACGTACTGGTTCTGGACGAGCCAACCAACGATCTTGATATCGAAACACTGGAACTACTCGAAGCGCTGCTGCAAAGCTACTCGGGGACTCTGTTCCTGGTAAGCCACGATCGCGAATTTCTCGACAACGTGGTAACCCAGGTAATAGCCTTCGAAGGAGACGGCATATTGCGGGAATACGTTGGCGGTTATGAGGATTGGGTACGCGCCAGAAGTTTTCAGAAGGTGGCGGTCAAACAATCGGCTCCTAAACCATCTCAACCGGTGCCCCTTAAAACACAGGTATCCACCCCTTCCGTTAAACTGGGTTATAAGGAAACCCGCGAACTTGAGGAATTGCCTGGAAGAATCGAACTCCTGGAGAAGGAGCAGGCGGAGGTTACCCGTCAGTTATGCTTCTCGGATATCTACCGCGATTCACCGGAAAAAGCTGCTGTTTTACAGCGGCGTTTTACCGCGATTGAAGAGGAGTTGACGAACTATCTTTCCCGATGGGAAGAACTCGAAGCGAAAAGCTCTGCCGCAGGACAGAAAAAATAACGGTAAGTTCCCGTTATACTGGCGTTTTATTCATTGACCAGAAATGGTACATCGTTTAGAGTCGCTCTTTTTGTAAAGAGGGACTGATAATGAAAAGACCTGCAATAGTCAGTTTACTTGCATGCGGATTGCTTCTCGCGTTGGCGGGCACGGCCCAGGCGGCGGGCAATCCCGAGGCAGGAAAGCAGAAAAACACCATGTGCATCGGCTGTCATGGAATAGAAGGGTACCGGACATCCTATCCCACCGTATATCACGTGCCGAGACTCGGCGGTCAGCATGCCGAATACCTCGTAAAAGCCCTGCAAGCATACAAGACGGGCGCACGTAATCACCCCAGCATGAAGGGGATAGCAGCCACGCTGTCTCAACAGGATATGGAAGATCTGGCCGCGTACTATGCCGGCGCTGGCAAATAACAACCACTGACCAAGCAAGGAAAGCCTCATGAAATATCTTATTATTGGCGCTGCAAGCGCAGCCTTAATGCTGATTTCCGGCCAGGGAATGGCAACGGATATAGAAGCGGGAAAGAAAAAAGCGGCCGAGGTGTGCGCCGCCTGTCACGGTCCGGACGGTAATAGTCCTGCTCCGGCGTTTCCGGTACTGGCCGGACAACATGCGAGTTACCTCGCAAAAACCTTGAATGAATATAAATCGGGCGTTCGACAAGACCCGGTGATGGCGGGCATGGCAGCAGCCCTGAGCAAGGAAGACATCGAAAACGTGGCTGCTTACTTTGCTACTCAGAAAGGCCTCAAAACGAAGTATTGATTGGAATCTCTGAAAGTCCCGCGCGAGTGCTTCGATGCGCTCCGCGGAGAACTGTTCAGGCGCCTCGTTCAGAGCCCTTCAGGTGGACGAAGGACACGGATAGGAAAATCTCAGGAAAAGCTTTCTTCTCGCCTGCTTGCCTGACACTCGAATAACCCGCCGAAGCGTCCGACAGCATCGCTTCGAATATCAGATTTCCTGTCTATCCAGGCATTCGAAATAAACCATCACGTCATACGTGGTCTGGTTTCGTTGTGCCTGCCAGATCATTTCTGCCAGGCATTCCATGGTATGGTGCATGGCTGTATGCTCGTTGCCGGTTTTCTTCAGCAGACGCTCGAATCGCGCGCGGACTCCTGCCGGTTGATCTATTGAAAGCTGCTCCTTGATGGCAATATGCATCCCCATGTGCAGAAACGGATTGGTTTCGCCCATTTCAGGCAGGTAATCCTTATCCTGATAATGTTCCACATCATCAAGCAGTGCATGGTATTCCGGGTGCTGCAAAATCACCTCAAGCGCTATGTCCTCCATCGCGCTGAGCATTTCCCGTTGCTTGTATTTGCGCCAGGTTTCAAAAAAGAATTGACGCGCCTGGTCTCTGGAAGGATTGAATATCAAGTTTTTTACTGAGGAGCATCCTCAAAGTTTTTTGACTCGTATTCACACAGGTCGTTTATCAGGCAGATCGCACATTTTGGTTTTCTTGCCACGCAGGTGTAGCGTCCATGCAAAATCAACCAGTGGTGTGCATCCTGACGGAATTCTTTGGGGACGCATTTGAGGAGCTTTGACTCCACTTCCAGTACGTTTTTTCCCCTTGCGATTCCGGTGCGATTGGCCACACGGAAAATATGGGTATCCACCGCAATAGTGGGCTGACCAAAGGCAGTATTCAGTAACACATTCGCGGTCTTGCGCCCCACACCCGGCAGTTTTTCCAGCTGCTCCCGCGTTTGGGGCACTTTTCCGCCATACTGATCAACGAGCATGCGGCATGTTGCAAGTATGTTCCTTGCTTTCGTTTTGTACAAGCCGATGCTCTTGATGTATTCCCTCAACCCTTCTTCCCCCAGTGCAAGTATCGCCTCGGGTGTGTTGGCCCTGGGAAAGAGCTTGCGGGTGGCAAGGTTCACGCTTTTGTCAGTCGCCTGGGCGGAGAGCGCCACTGCTACCAGCAATTCAAATGGGGAGTTGTACTCCAGCTCAGTGGTAGGATGAGGATTGGCGGCCCTGAAGCGGGTAAAAATCTCACGCCGTATGTTTGAATTCATGAGCCACCGGGAATATCTGACGTTCTGTCACTCCAGTCCTCTTTTTTTGATATTCCGGACGATGCCTGTGCCCTGGCAGCCTTTGCGCGCTCCAACGCCGCCCGAATGGTGATTTTTTTCAGACTGGCCGCGGATGATAAACGCACCACGGTAGCTGTTGCTTCGGTTCTTTTTGTCAGTCTTTCCTCCCTTCCCTGTTTCTCGCGTTCCAGCCGCTGCAACCGCAACTGGTAGCGCGCGCGAGCGCGACCAGCTGCTTTCTTTTTTTCCACCTTTTCCACCTTTTCCACCTTCTCCACTTCGTAGTCTTGATGGTCCGATTCAATCCACGAAACGCGGACGCCGATCCCGGTGCTCGCAGAACGCTCTTTTGAAAAAACCATCTGGATACAGTCTACCGGGCAGGGTTCGAGGCATAACGAGCAACCGGTGCATTCCCCGGAAATAACCGTATGCATTTGTCTTGCCGCCCCTACAATCGCATCCACTGGACAGGCTTGTATGCATAAAGTACAGCCTATGCATGCTTGCTCATCAATCAATGCCACTTCTTTCGGTTTGAATACGCCATGAGCTGTATTCAAAGGAAGGAACTCTATCCTCAGCAGCCGAGCCAGTTGATGGATGCCGTCTTCTCCGCCAGGAGGGCACTGGTTGATCTGTGCCCTCCCCTCTGCAATTGCTTCGGCGTAAGGCCGGCAACCCGAAAATCCGCACTGGCGGCACTGGGTTTGCGGAAGAATGGCATCAATTTCCTCTGCCAGAGAAATTTCTTTCATGCTGCACCCGCAACATCCGCGCGCTTCCCATCTGCCTTGCACAACACTTGTGCAATCTCACGTACCAGATGGGGGCCGCGATAAACGAGACCGCTATATATCTGTATCAGGCTGGCGCCGGCCTCGATTTTTTCGGTGGCACCTGCCGTATCCATGATGCCGCCCGCTCCGATAATGGGCAGAGCCCCTTGCAGGGCATGGTGGAGGCGCGCGATGACTGACGTCGCGCGTTTTGCAAGCGGCGCACCGCTCAATCCGCCAGCTTCCCGCGCATGGGGGAGTGTTTCTACACCTGCCCGGGAGAGGGTGGTATTGGTGGCAATAACGCCGTCAATCCGATGCTTCATCAACAGCGCGGCGATGGAATCGATTTCCGGCAACTCGAGGTCAGGAGCGATTTTCACCACCAGCGGAGTGTATTTCCCATGGTCGTCGGCCAGACGCTGCTGATTCAGTTTCAGCGTGGCGAGCAGGGAATCCAGTTCGGTGGCCTGTTGCAGCTGTCGAAGATTAGGGGTATTTGGAGAAGAAATGTTGACGGTGATATAACTGGCATAGCGATAGGCCTTGCACAGGCATGTCAGATAGTCATCCACCGCCTTTTCTACCGGGGTGTCGAAGTTTTTACCGATGTTGATCCCCAGAATACCTTTGTAGCTCATCGTCTTCACGTTTGCGATAAGACGCTCGATACCGTTATTATTGAAGCCCATGCGGTTGATAATGGAATTTGCCTGCGGCAGGCGAAACAATCGGGGCTTCGGATTTCCCGGCTGTGGCCGGGGCGTGACCGTGCCGATTTCGATAAATCCGAATCCAAGAGTCGCCAGCGCGTCTATATGTTCGCCGTTCTTGTCCAGTCCCGCTGCCAGTCCGACAGGATTGGGAAAAGTCAGCCCCATTATGCTGCGGGACTGGCAGGGTACGGAATGCGCATGGTAGAACCCAAGCCGGTGTGCCGTTTCCATCGCATTGAAGGCAATACGATGCGCTGTTTCGGGTTCGAGAGCAAATACCAGCGGGCGGAGCAATGAGTAGAGCATCATTCATTTTACCATTACCGCCAGGGTGAACGCTTGTTGCCCGATCCGGTCTATACCGGGTCTGTGATCTGTGATAACAGGCGGGCTTCAGACGCCATGCCGTCATATTGAAGACATACCCGGGATATCGGTTGCATCAGTCTTGAACAGGAGCATTCATGAAGTTGCAGCACCTTTCTTTGATTCTGGTTCTCATTTTATTTTCGGGAACTGCTCGGGCCGCCACATTATGGGACAAGCTCAACGATGAGGTGGAAACATTTTATCAGCAGGGAGACTATAAAGGAGCGGCGGTAGCGGCGAAGAAAGCGTTGCAAGCAGCAGAACAGGGGTTGGAGCCGGATCATCCGGATATTGCTACCAGCCTCAACAGCCTTGCCATGATCCAGAGTGCCCAGGGACACTACAAGGAGGCGGAACCGCTTCTCAAGCGTGCGCAGGCAATTTTTGAAAAATCATTGGGCGCAGAAAGTCCGGAAGTGGCCGCAACGCTGAATAACCTGGCCATGCTGTACCGGAACAAAGGGGATCATGCGGAGGCCGAGTCGCTTTACAAGCGTGCGCTGGCGATCGATGAGAAAGCATTCGGGGGGGAGCATCCCAACGTCGCTGCAAGCCTGAACAATCTGGCACAGTTATATCAGGCGCAAGGACAATATCCTCAGGCCGAACCCCTCCTCAAACGGGCAGTGGCGATATTGGAAAAAACGGGAGGGCCGCACCATCCCAACCTGGCCATGAGTCTCAACAATCTCGCCTTGCTTTACAATGCTCAGAAGCAGTATGCGAAAGCTGAACCTTTATACAAGCGTGTATTTGCAATCACGAAAAAAGCTTTCGGACCGAATCATCCCAACGTCGCCTTGAGTTTGAATAATCTCGGCGGACTGTATAAAGACCAGGGTAAATACCCTCACGCTGAACCGCTGTTTCGCCGTGCGCTGCTCATCTCTGAAGAAACGCTCGGCCCGGATCACCCGAATGTGGCAACGAGCCTGGAAAACCTGGCGCAACTGTATCGGGAGATTGGTTATACCCACAAGGCTGAGCCGCTGGCTAAACGGGCAGCGGCTATCCGGAAGGAGAAGCAGTGAATCAAGCGGGGAATAAAGTGATGTTTCAGGGGAAGCTGCGGGAAGGGTGATCAGAGATTTTCCAACGGTTCCCATTGTCCGTTGATCAAGGCTTGCAATGGCCTGAATGCCGCTTTGTACGCCATTTTTCGGCTATCCTTGATCCAGTAGCCGAGGTAAAGATAAGGGAGCTTCAATTCGCGGCACTGGTGCACTTGCCACAGGATATTATAGGTACCAAAACTCGCGCCCGGCACATCCGGGTCGAAAAAAGTGTAGACCGACGATATTCCGTCAGGCAGCTCATCGATGATGCTGACCATCCGTAAAATACCGTTTTCCCGGAATTCCACCAGTTTTGAATCGACGTTGCTGGGCAGCAGAAAATGCCGGTACTGCTCGCGGCTGTCCCGATCCATGCCGCCACCCGAGTGGCGTTGAGCCTGATAACGAAGATACAATGCGTAGTGATCGGGGTGATAATATAAATCGTGCTGAGTCGCAACCAGGTGCCGATGTCGCTCCCAGGAACGGCGCTGGCTTCGGCGGAGGGTCAGACTATCAACTACCACACGCACCGGAAGGCAGGCGCGGCAATTGTCGCAGAAAGGACGATAGGTAAAAGCCCCGCTGCGACGAAAACCAGCTTGTACGAGGCCGCCATAAACAATGGTGTCGATCAGGTGACTGGGAGTCGCTACCTGAGAGCGTGCCAGCTGCTCAGGGAGATAGCTGCATGGATAAGACGCGGTAGTGTAGAACTGTAGCGTGGATGCAGGAAGATCATTCAACTTGCTCATGATCGAAACACCATTTTTCGCCTCGTTCCGCATAGTTTACCAATTCTTTCAATCTTTGACTAAATTCCTTGCGAGGGATTTCACGCGCGCCAAGGGACGCAAGATGAGCAGTTTTCATCTGGCAATCAATCATTTCAAATCCCCATCGCTCCAGTTGCCGCACCAGGTGCACAAATGCGATTTTGGAAGCATCGGAAACGCGTGAGAACATGGATTCACCGAAGAATACCCGTCCCAGCGCAACTCCATATAGTCCTCCTACCAATTTACCGTCCATCCAGGTTTCCACGGAATGGGCGAAGCCCATTTCATGCAACACGGTATAGGCGAAAATCATTTCATCCTGTATCCAGGTTCCGCAACTGTCTCGCCGCGGTGCAGCGCAAGCCTCCATGACCTGGGTGAAATCCCTGTCGATGCGGATTTCATAATTGCCCTTTCGCAGCGATTTTTGCAATGAACGAGATACTTTAAGCTCGCCCGGAAACAGCACCATGCGGGGATCGGGACTCCACCAGAGAATGGGATCTCCATCGTTGAACCATGGAAAGATTCCCTGGCTGTATGCTTCGATAAGCCGATGCGGCGAGAGATCACCTCCTACTGCCAGCAGGCCGTTGGGCTGAATGAGCGCCGTGTGCAGCGGAGGGAAAGGTGAATCAGACGAGAGCCAGGGAATCATGAAACAAGCAAGGCGTTGAATACCTTCTGTTTGAGTATCAGGGAGCAGTCGTCTGCCGGAAGCCTGCGTGATAACGCGTTACGTCAGGGACATTCGCCGATTCGAAGCCAGCCCGTCGCAACCGGCAGGAATCACATACGCCGCAGGCCAGCCCGACATCGTCCGCCTGATAGCAGGAAACGGTCATGCTGTAGTCAACATCCAGCAAGCATCCCCTCTTTATGATCTCCGCCTTCGACAAGTTCATGAGAGGCGCGTGAATAGTCAGGCGCGCCCCTTCAGTTCCTGTTTTTGTCGCGAGATTCGCCATCGTCTCGAAGGCTTCGATGTACTCAGGACGGCAATCTGGGTAGCCAGAATAGTCAATGGCGTTAACCCCGATGAAAATATCCCCGCTCCCAAGCACTTCGGCCCAGGCCAGCGCAAGGGAAAGCATGATGGTATTACGCGCGGGTACGTAAGTGCTGGGGATGCCTAGCGTAACCCCGCCAGTCGGAATTTCACGCTCTTTATCGATAAGCGCGGAGCCGCCAAATGTGGAAAGGTCCACTTCAATGACTTTATGGGCGGCGGCACCCAGGGAGTGGGCAAGATTTTTTGCCGCCGCGAGCTCCGAGCCGTGGCGCTGCCCGTAGCTCACACTCAAGGCATAACACTCATATCCTTGCTGGCGAGCGATAGCAAGGGCGGTGGCTGAGTCCAGACCACCTGACAGCAGCACGACTGCCTTAACCATAAAGTTTTGATATCCTCCCCGGCCTAAAGGCCGGAGATTCCTACGGCGCTCAGTGCGACATATCGTACTGAGTCGCTTCGGTGGGTTCCTGCTGCTGGCGGCATTACTGCACCGCTCACTTCACAGGCGAACCGGGCGTGTCCCGCCCTTAAAACATTGATTGCGCCGACCACATCGGCGTTTTTCTCGAAGCCGCATTCCACACAAAGAAATTGCGCTTGCGTTTGGCGGTTGTCTTTGGACACATGGCCGCAGCATGGGCATGTGCGGCTGGTGCTCTGTGGTGGTACGGCGATGAGCCAGCCACCATTCCACGCCAGCTTGTAGTCCAGCTGGCGGCGGAACTCGAACCAGCCTTGATCGAGGATGGCTTTGTTCAGACCGGACTTGGCCCGAACGTTTCTCCCCGGATTCCCGGTTGTGCCTGCTCCCGACCTGGACAGGTTCCGCACCCGCAAGTCCTCGATACACACCATCGCGTGGTTTTGGCTGATAGCTGTCGTGGCCTTGTGCAAGTAGTCGCAGCGGGCGTTGCCGATGCGGGCATGAATCTTCTGGACTCTGGCCTTGGCCTTCTTCCAGTTGTTGCTGAACCTGGTTTTGCGGCTCATGGCCTGCTGCGCTTTGCGCAGCGCGGCTTCGTGTCGCTTGAAACTGTTGATCGGCGCAAGGTGACTGCCATCCGACAGCGTGGCGAAGCGGGCGATGCCCATGTCGATACCGACCGCGCCGCCGTGCGGAAGCGGCTGCTCGACCTCGCGGCGCGTCTGAATGCTGACGAACCATTTACCGCTACTCAGGCTGACGGTGACGTTCTTCACCGTGCCGAACACGCCTCGGCTGTTGCGATAGTGCAGCCAGCCCAGCTTTGGCAGGAAGATGCGGCTGTTTGCCTGATCGAGCTTCACCCCTTGCGGATAGCGGAAGCTGTCGCTCTGACCCTTCTTCTTGAAACGCGGGAAGTCGGCACGCTTGGCAAAGAAGTTGGCGTAGGCCCGCTCCAAATCCTTGAGTGTCTGTTGCAGGGCTTGGGAAGGGATTTCTGCCAGCCACGCTGTGGCGACATCTGCCTTCCATTCAACCAGCAGCGCGCACAGCCCGGCATAGCCGAGCTTCTTCTCGCCCTGCTCGTGTCGTTCCTTCTGCAACGCCAGCGCCTTGTTATAGACGAACCGACACGAACCGACGAAGCAGCGCAACATGCGCTGCTGTTCGCCGTTGGGCTTTAGCTCGAATTTATAGGCCTGGAGTCGTTGCATGGCTCAAATTATAAATTTGGATGGACGCTTCCAGCGTTCGCGCTATCCATCTCCCCCATGAATGGGGGAGCTTTCCGCGCAAATTTGGTAAAAAACGAGTCACAACACAGCCTATTTTACCCTGTTAGTACCCGTTATCGTCCCGGCCTCTCCCCCCACAGCAATTTGTGCAACTGAACCTGCATGCGTACCGGCAGCCGATCCCGTAAGATCCATCCCGCAAGGACAGTCGGATCCAGTCTGCCATGGACTGGAGAAAACAACACAGGACAAGTACGGTCCAACCGATGCTTACCCATCATCTCGACCGCCCACCGGTAATCGCCTTCGTCACAGAGCACAAACTTTACCTCATCATGGCTCGTAAGGCACTGAATGTTGCTCCAGAGATTTTTTTCCACCTCTCCGGAACCGGGCGTTTTGAGGTCCAGGATCCTGGACACGCGCTCATCCACGCCGGATATATCCAGCGCACCACTGGTTTCCAGTGATGCCGAATAACCCGCATCACACAGCAATCGAAGCAAAGCCAGGCACTCTTTTTGAGCCAGGGGCTCTCCCCCTGTTACGGTAACATGACGCGCGCCATGCCTTGCCACCTCCGAGAGAATAGCGGCAAGGGACATGCGTTCGCCCTCATGGAACGCATACGCAGTATCACAGTAGCCGCAACGCAGAGGACAACCGGTGAGCCGCACGAAAACAGTGGGTAGTCCCACACGGCTGGTTTCTCCCTGCAGGGATAGAAAAATCTCATTGACCCGCAAGCTTGCCGTTTCCGCGGAAGATGTAATCTTCCTGGACAGATGTGGGAAATGCGGGGATAGGGTCTGAACCATATACAGGACGGAAGCCGGCAGGAAAATGTCCTGCCGGCCCACACGCTACTTGATACTGATTAACCGTCGTTTGGCTTTGTCTGCTGCATCGCTGCCGGGATATCTGACAATGACGTTTTCCAGAGTTGTCCGGGCGGCATCTTTTTTATTCAGCTCCAACTGGCTGCTGGCTATATTCAGCATCGCATCCGGTACTTTGGGGCTGTCCGGATAGGTTTTGATCAGCGCTTCCTGTGCGGCAACGGCATTCTTGAATTCGCGCAATGCATAAAAGGAATTTCCGATCCAGTAGTGAGCGCTGGCAGCAAAACTTGATTCGGGATAAGACCTGAGAAAGCTGTTGAAGCTGGATATGGCTTCCTTGTACTTGCCTGTCTTGAACAGATCGTATCCGCTCTCATAGGCGCGGCCAGCGGGGCCCTCGGCGACGGGATTCCTGTTGGCAGGCGTATCGTATTCGGACGAAACTGCAGCAGCCGAGGCAGGAGCAGATGCAGTTCCTTTCGCTCCCTGACCAGAATTCAGACCTGCATTGGAATCAATGGCGGAGCTGGATGCAGCGGGGGAGGATAGGTCTGACCTGGGCGCCCCCGTCCCATCGGCTCCTTCCGCCTGCTCCAGCCGCCTGAGCCGGTTATCGAGATCAACGTAGAAATCCCGCTGCCGTTTCTGCGCCAGTTCATTTTCATTGACCAGCACCTCGATCTGGCCCCGTAACCTGTTCAGATCGAGCCGCAGGCTTTCTATCTGGCTGTGAAGCTCCAGCAATGGCCGGCTACCGAGATCTTCTTCGAGTCTGCCAACACGAGATTCCAACGTTTGTCCCTGATTCCGCAGTTCACCCATCGAAGCCTGCTGCGCGACCATACGGCGCGGCGCCCTGTCATCATCGAAGGTTCTCGCATGAACCGAACCACAGACAATCAGAACCGACAGCAGGAAAGTGCGCGGGAGCATGGTTATTCACCCTGATAACGGATATCCACCCGGCGGTTTTCAGCCCATGCAGCCTCGTCATGACCCATTGCATGGGGCTTTTCCTCGCCAAGGCTCACAGCCTCAATCTGCCCCTCCTGGGCACCTGATAGCGTCATTGTATACTTGACCGCATCCGCGCGGCGCTGACCCAACGCCAGGTTATACTCGCGGCTGCCGCGCTCGTCCGTGTTCCCCTGCAGCAACACCCTGGCATTGGGATGCTCACGCAGGTACTTCGCATGTGCCGCGACCAGAGACCTGAATTCATCCTTTACTACATAGCTGTCGAAATCGAAATAAATGCTGCGCTTGGAAAGGATGCTGTTCGGATCGGTAAGCGGATTGAGGGTTGGGGATGTGTAATCCTCAGCCTGCATGCTCTCCCTTTGCGTGGCAGCATCCCTGGATCGATCTCTATCTTCCATATCCTCGTCACCGGGTTGCTTTGTCTGGCTGGCGCAGGCCGTCAACAGGCTGATCAATAACACGCCCAAAACTTTTTTCATTTCTATTCCCTTTTAGGTTAGCCAAAAATACACTGGAATTACTGCAGACGCCGTAGCGGACCCCACGCCGGTTCTCTTATATCACCAGCCTGCGTTGAAAGCTGTTGTCGCGTTCTCCCGTCACTCGAAACCGCGGATAATATACCACGGCCCCGTATTTCAGTTGCATAAAGAACCATTCTGCCGTTAGGGGCAAAGCTTGGCGATTCGTCGAATTTCGAATCCGTGAGCAACCGCACCTGGCCGGTCGCGAAGTCCTGAATCGCCACGTTGAATCTATCGCCGCTGCGGTGGATAAAAGTAAAACCTTTTCCATCAGGACTGTAACGGGGACTCACGTTGTAGCTTCCCTCGAAAGTAAGACGTTCCGCAACCTTGGATACACCTCCTGTGACAGGCATCCGATAAATTTGAGGACTGCCGCCACGGTCGGAGGTGAAAATGATATAACGGCCATCAGGCGAAAAACTTGGCTCGGTATCGATGCCGGAACTTTGAGTAAGGCGCTGGAGCCCTCCGCCATCGGAGTTGATCAGAAAGATTTGCGATCCACCCATTACAGATAGCACAACCGCAAGCTTCCTGCCATCCGGGGACCATGCCGGCGCACTATTGCTCCCCCTGAAATTTGCGACCGCCTTGCGTGCCCGGGTCGCAAGGGCCTGAACGTAAACCACCGGCTTCTTGTTCTCGAAAGAGACGTATGCCAGTCGCGTGCCGTCCGGGGACCAGGCGGGCGATATGATCGGCTCCGTATATTCAATGACCGGCTGGGCATTAACCCCGTCCGCATCCGCCACCTGGAGCGAGTATTTCTTCCCCTGCTTGATCACGTAGGCAATGCGAGTGCTGAACACGCCAGCATCGCCGGTCAGCTTTTCGTAGATCATGTCAGCAATGCGGTGGGCGGCAGCGCGCAGTTGCTCTGGCGGCACTGTCTCGACATAACTTCCCAGTTCTGTCCGCCTTGCCACATCCAGCAACCGCACGCGGATCGATATCTGTCCTCCGGAGACGGGTATCGCGGTACCAATGGCGAGCGCGCTCGCACCCCGACCGATCCAATCCGGATACGAAACCTCGACCGGTTCATGAGGTCGCAGCCCTCCGGCATCGACCAGCTTAAATAATCCTGTACGCCGCAGATCCGCCGAAATGACGGGCGTAAGGCTTTGCGCACCCAGTCTTTCCTCTTCCGCAAAGGGAACTATCGCGACAGGAATCTGGTTGGCGCCTCCACCGAAAATTTCGATGTTGAGAGCAGCCTGCACCGGCGAGCAGACCAGCCACAAGAAGAACAAAACGGCAGCAGAGCCGGAAAGTTTATGCGAGCAGGACGGCATGGGCAGCATAGCAATGGCCATAAGTTAATTTTGAAACAACAGATTATACCAGTCATTCAAGGTAATGCACCTTGACACTCAAGTTGCGGAACTTCGGAAAAAGCGCGGGATCGGGCGGCAGCGGAAGCGGCCTGGACAAGGCAATAGCCCGCTCTACCGCACTGTCGAAAGCAGCGAATCCACTGCTCTTGCGCAGCCTGACATCGAGGATATCGCCCCCCGGAAGCACAGTAACATCGAACTCGACAACCGGGTTTCCAGGCAGATCCTGCGGCATCACGATATTCCTTCTTATCTTGGCAAGAATTCTCGCCTTATATTCGTCAATCTCCTTCGCCAGCCGCGCTTGTGCCGCCGCTTCGGCCTGAAGCCTGTCGCGTTCTTCCTGTTCGCGCCGAAGCTGCTCCACCTCTGCTGCAACCCGCGCCTGCTGTTCTTTCTCCTTCCGTTCCTTCTCGACTTTCTCCTTCCGTTCTTTCTCCTTCTGTTCCTTCTCTTTCCGTTCCTTTTCTCTTCGTTCTTCTTCTCTGCGTTCCTTCTCTTTCCGTTCCTTTTCGGCTTTCTCCTTCCGTTCCTTCTCCTTCTGCTCCTTCTCTTTCCGCTCCGTCTCGGCTTTTTCCTCCCGTTCTTTTTCCCTCTGCTCCTGTTCCTTTTTTTCCTGCAGTTCTTTTTCCTTACGCTCTTTTTCCTTACGCTCTTTCTCCAGTTGCCGCTTGTTTTCTACCGGTTTTTTTTCCGGCTTGGGTTTCTCGGTTTTCTCCTTTATGGCGATATCAGGTTTAGGGGGAGGCGGTGTTTCCGGCTTCGGCACCGGTTTTGTTTCGGGCGGCTTTACCTCCGGAGCCGGCTCAACCGGCTTCGGCGGCGGAGGAGGCGCTGCCCTTACCACGGGTGCCGGTGCAGGCGGAAGGCTGCTCCATAAATCCACCATCATTCCTTCCGGTGGCTCGGTTTTCCAATTGAGGCCGAAAATCAGGAAAGCAAAAAAAACGAGGTGAACCAGCACCGCCAGCACTGCCGCCGGCACTCGCCCTGGTTCAGGTCGAACGAATTTTCTCAACGCCATGGCATTCGTATTCGTTGTGGGCGTCTAACCCAAACTTACAAGCAAGCTCGTTCAATAGTCTGGAGGCAAACACAAATTCCAGCGTCAAGACACGCTGAATGCATGGAAACATATCTTTTGCAAGCAGCAAAAGCTTGCAACGGGGTAGCACGAACAAGCGGCCGACCCACACGGAAGGACTGCAAAGGACGACTGCAAATCCGAATTTTCAGAGGCGTGCTCATTTCGGCCTGGCCAGCAGCCCCACCTTCTTCACCTGCTGCTGTTGCAGAATATCCATCACGTTCATCACTTCCTCGTAGCGCGCATTTTTGTCGCCGGCAATCACCACCGGCTGCTCGGCATTTGCCGCCTGTTTCTGCTTGATCACCTCGACAAGCTCCTTACGACTGACCTGCTTCTCGCCCTCTCTGACAGAGCGATCATTCAGTGCCAGAATACCGTTGGCCTTGACAATCACCTCTAGCGGAGCAACCGGCGGTGATAACGACTTCCCGATCTGCGGCAGTTCAATTTCGCCCGGAGTGATGAGCGGCGCCGTAATCATGAAAATGACGAGCAGCACCAGCATCACGTCAATGTAGGGTACGACGTTTATCTCATTCATCAGGCGCCTTCTGGCGCGTCGCTCAGTCACAATCTCCGCTCTCCGAAACTATCCTTATTCACGTTCCTAACCGCCGGCCTGTCGCTGCAGAACATTCGACATTTCTTCCATGAAGCTCTCGAACCGCGTGGCCAGCCTGTCCATACTGCTGGCATAGCGGTTATAAGCGATAACCGCGGGAATCGCGGCAAACAGGCCCATGGCGGTGGCAATCAGCGCTTCGGCAATGCCCGGCGCAACATGGGCGATGGTGGCCTGAGCGACATTGGACAAACCGCGAAATGAATTCATGATGCCCCAGACGGTGCCGAACAATCCCACATACGGGCTCACAGAGCCGACCGTCGCAAGAAAAGAGAGATGCGATTCAAGACGATCCATTTCGCGCTGGTAGGTCGCGCGCATGGCACGACGGGTGCTGTCCATGGCCGTACCGGTATCCATTCCCGGCTGACGCCTGTGCTTCATGAATTCCCGGAAACCTGCCTCGAATATCCGTTCCATGCTGCCTGCGGTATGACGGGAAGCAGCAGCGCTCTGGAAAAGTGCATTGAGATCGGTTCCCTTCCAGAAAACATTCTCGAATTCATCGCACTGCCTCTCCGCCTCGCGGATGACGAACAGTTTGCGAAAAATGTACCACCATGACATCAGTGAAGCGATCACCAGCAGCAGCATCACCAGCTGCACCGGCAAACTCGCGCTGCCGATGAGCTGAAAAAGGGACATATCCTGGCCAACAGTCAGATTCATGATAATTTTCCAAGCTTGAGACGCAAGGCAGCAGGGACGCTCACCGGTTTCAGACTATCCACTCCCACGCACACCGCCTGCACGGTAGCGGCAGCTAGCGTAACATCGTCTCGCAAGACCCGTTGCGCGATCGTGATGCGGCTTCTGCCCAATTCCGCTGCCTGCGTTGTAATGTGCAGCAGGTCATCCAGCAGGGCCGGTTTAAAGTATTCAATGCCAAGCGAACGTACCATGAAAATCACCTTATGAATCTGACTTAATGAATGAATATTGAACCCCAATTCGCGCAACCACTCGTAGCGGGCACGCTCCATGAAATCGAGATAAGTTGAATGATAAACCACACCGCCCGCATCGGTATCCTGGTAATAGACGCGGACGGGTAAAGAAAAGAGAACCTCGGGACCTGAGTAAGACATCTTTATCTGATCAATTGAGAAATTGATGCCGACATCGCAACAGTTCGCCGGCTGCTACGATTGCATCACGGGCGTTTACTACTGATTCTCATCCCACAAATCCCCGCTGAGTCCATTCCTTGGCAAGGCCAGACCAAAATGTTGATATGCGATAGATGTCGCCATGCGCCCGCGCGGGGTGCGCTTCATATACCCCTGCTGGATCAGGTAAGGTTCGAGCACGTCTTCTATGGTTCCGCGTTCTTCGCTGATGGCGGCGGCGAGGTTATCGACACCGACCGGACCGCCGCCGAATTTTTCCATTACGGTGAGGAGCAGCTTTCTATCCATTACATCGAGTCCGATTGCATCCACGTCCAGCATGAGCAGGGCAGCGTCGGCCACCTGGCGGTTAATGCGGCCCTCCGCCTTGACTTCTGCGAAGTCACGCACGCGTCGCAGAAGACGATTGACAATGCGAGGCGTTCCACGCGAACGGCGCGCAATTTCAGTGGCGCCATCTGAAGAGATGTCTGCTCCCAACAAAGCAGCGGAGCGCATAACGATCTGGGTGAGTTCTTCGACTGAATAGAATTCCAGGCGCGAGATGATGCCAAAACGGTCACGCAGCGGATTGGTCAGCATGCCAGCGCGGGTCGTGGCACCGACCAGGGTAAAAGGCGGCAAATCGAGCTTGACCGAACGTGCCGCAGGTCCTTCGCCGATCATGATGTCGAGCTGGTAATCCTCCAGTGCCGGATAGAGAATTTCCTCCACAATCGGGGAGAGGCGATGGATTTCATCTATGAACAAAACATCGTTGGGTTCGAGATTGGTCAGCAGGGCGGCAAGATCGCCTGGACGTTCCAATACCGGGCCGGAAGTCTGGCGCAGTCCCACGCCCATCTCCTTGGCAATGATGTGCGCAAGGGTGGTTTTACCAAGACCGGGCGGACCAAACAGCAGTACGTGATCGAGCGCTTCCCTGCGCCGCCTTGCCGCCTCGATGAATATCTGCAACTGTCCACGAATTTTTTCCTGGCCTATGTATTCGGCCAGATGCTTCGGCCGCAGCGCCCGCTCCAGATCCTCTTCTTTAAACGAAATGGGTGCGGGGGTGATCAGGCGGTCTGTTTCTATCATTCCCAATTCAAAAAGCGGCTATCCCGCCCGGTTTTCTGTTGGTTGTATCGGATTGCAGAGATAAATTCATTTCAGGAAATCGGCGGCTCCGGAGCGGTAATCCGAAGGATGGGATTTTCCCACTGCCCATAAAGACGTTATTTCTCTTTTGACAAGAGCTTCAATGCCTGTTTTATGCCGTCCGAAACGGAGAGATCCACGGATAGCTGCCTGACCGCCCAATTGGCCTCGCGATCATTATACCCTAGAGACAACAGGGCATTCAGCACATCGCTTCCCATTGTTGAGGGGCGCTGGGCTCCCGTTGCGCCCGGAATCGCGGACACGGCCAGGTCAAGTTTGTCGCGCAATTCCAGCAGCAGGCGTTCGGCCGTCTTCTTGCCGATGCCGGGAATCCTGATCAGACGGGCAGGATCCTGATCGGACACGGCCTGATGCAAGTCAGCCACGCTCAGGCCGGATAGTAAAGCAAGCGCAGTTCTCGCCCCAACACCGGAAATTTTGACGAGCTGGCGAAAAGCCTGCCGCTCATCCTCTGTAGCGAAACCGAAAAGCAAATGCACGTCTTCGCGCACGACGAAATGGGTGTGGAGCGTGATTTGCGTGCCGACGGCCGGCAGATTGTAGAACGTGCTCATGGGCACGTCGATCTCATAACCCACACCCTGGACGTCAACCAGCACCAGCGGGGGAAATTTTTCCAGCAGGAGCCCGCTTATTCTGCCGATCATATGAGGCGTCCCCGCTTTACCCGGTAACCGGCGGTCGGCAGGGCACCCAACCCCAGCCCTCCATGGGCATGGCAGATAGCACAGGCAAGGGCGTCGGCGGCATCCGCCGCAGGCTGGCCGGTGAGGCGCAACAGCCGTCTTACCATTTCCTGTACCTGTTCCTTGCGGGCGTGGCCTTCACCGACCACCGCCTGCTTGATCTGCAGCGCCGTATATTCTGCAACGGACAGGTTATTCAGCACTGCCGTGCATATCGCCGCGCCACGGGCCTGCCCAAGCATCAAGGTGGATTTGGGATTGACATTGACAAACACCTGCTCGATCGCGACATGATCAGGCTTGTGCTCTGCGATGACTTCGTTGAGGTGATCCATGATGCATTTGAGGCGCAACGGCAATTCACCCTCAACGGTCCTGATGCGGCCACTGCTGACGTAGACCAGTTTGCCGCCGGTCTTGTCGATGATTCCAAAACCGGTTAGCCGAAGGCCTGGATCTATGCCGAGTATACGGATTTTATTGCCTTTTTTCTGCCGGAAAAAACCTGCTCAGTCGATCACCGCGGTTGTATAGACTTCCTGTACATCGTCGATGCTTTCCAAAGCATCGAGCAGCTTTTGCATTTTTACCGAATCGTCCCCGGTTAATTCGGTTTCATTGACAGGCTTCATGGTCACCTCGGCTAGCTCTGCCTTGAGCCCTGCCTTCTCCAGCGCTTCCTTCACCAAGACAAATTCATATGGCGGGGTGATGACTTCAATGCTGCCATCATCATTGCTGATAATGTCCTCGGCGCCGGCTTCCAGTGCCACTTCCATCAGTTTGTCTTCGTCCGTGCCCGGGGCAAACAGCAACTGGCCACAGTGCTTGAAAAGAAAACCTACCGAACCGTCCGTGCCAAGATTGCCGCCGTATTTGGTAAAAGCGTGACGCACGTCTGCCACGGTACGCACGCGATTGTCGGTCATGCAATCGACCAGCACCGCCGCACCGGCAATGCCATAACCTTCGTAACGTATTTCTTCGTAATTCACGCCTTCCAGATCGCCGCTGCCGCGCTTGATCGCGCGCTCGACGTTTTCTTTTGGCATATTCTGCTCATAAGCCTTATCGACAGCCAGACGCAATCGCGGATTGCTGTTCGGATCTCCGCCGCCGAGTCTTGCGGCAACAGTAATTTCCTTGATGAGACGAGTGAAAATCTTGCCGCGCTTCGCATCCTGCGCAGCTTTCTTGTGCTTGATATTAGCCCACTTGCTGTGACCCGCCATAATTCTATGCCCTGAGTTCTTTATTGAGTCCTTTATTGAAGTGGTGCAATGTTATCACCCCCCGCCCCCAGCATAAAGCCGACAAGAATGAGTTCCGCAAGCGGCCTCCCTGATCGATAATCGGACTTATTTGGATTCAGGCTTACCGGGTTCAGGTCGCCACCGATCGGGTTCAAACCAGCCACTGATAGGGCACCACATCGAGCGGCTGGAGTTTGCCCAGGATCATGTTGACTACGAGCTGCGCGCTGCCGGGCG
Source organism: Nitrosospira sp. TNL300 (assembly GCF_055385915.1). Taxonomy (NCBI): domain Bacteria; kingdom Pseudomonadati; phylum Pseudomonadota; class Betaproteobacteria; order Nitrosomonadales; family Nitrosomonadaceae; genus Nitrosospira; species Nitrosospira sp. TNL300. The sequence goes on from NZ_AP041005.1 coordinate 3,154,353, forward strand.
CCATGGTGACGCCGTAGCGATAATGACCGCTGTTGAGATACAGGTTGGAGATCGCTGGATGCACGGAAATCACAGGTATGTTATGAGGTGAAGCCGGCCGCAGGCCTGCCCAATGCGCGACGATCGTCTCCTCAGCAAGAACAGGAATCAGGGCTTGCGCCCTTGCAAGCAATGTTTTCCGCGCTTCAGGTGTCGTACTTTTGTCGAAACCGGCTTCCTCCAGGGTGCTGCCCGCAAGTATGTGCCCGTCCTGGCGGGGGATGAGATAAAAATTGTCCCGCTCGTCGAGCACTATCGGCTCGAGCAACCCTGGCCGCACCTTGAACAACAGAATCTGGCCGCGGACCGGCCAGACCTCCAGCGCTGCCGCATGCTCGGCCAGAAGCCGCCTGCTCCATGCTCCCGCAGCAACAACATACTGCCCTGCGGAATGACACTCGCCCGTCACGGTACTGATGGATTGGACGTATCCCCGCTCGATCTTCCAGCCTGCAACCTCGGCATGCTCAACGACCTTACCGCCAAGTGCCTTCACCGCCTTTATCAACGCCTGCAGCAAACGCGGATTTCTTACCTGGCATACTTCGGGCAGCCAGAGTGCGGTCGTGTCGCGCATGAGCGAAGAGGCTATTTGCCTCGATTGAGCCTCCTGCGCGGGTATGGCGTGACGTGCGCACCAGCGCTTGGCCAGAAGCATTCGGTTGCACTTATCAAACGTCCCCGGTTTGACATAGCCTTGGGAAGAATCGGGCAGCACCAGCATGCCGCTGGCCTGATATTCCGGATCGACGCCCGTTTCCGCCTGCAACGCTTCAACAAATTGCGGAAACAGATGAGCACTAAACTGTGTAAGCTGGGTAACCGCTTCCGGATAATCCCATGGCAACAATGGCGAGAGTATGCCGGCACCTGCCCAGGATGCTTCCTGGCCGCAAAGATTGCGCTCAAGTGCGGTAACTGTCGCGCCCGAACGCAATAATTCCCACGCGGTGGTAAGCCCGACAACTCCGCCACCGATCACGATCACATCGCTGCTCAAAAATTATTCCTTCAATAAGCCTCCGCACAGAATAACAAAAGCGGTTCTGGGATGAAACGCAATTCGAGCAGCTGCTTACAAGACCGATGTGTTCTACAAGGCGGTCAAAAAACTTTATATCGGGAGAGTGAGTCGGTATAATGCACGTCCCCTCACACCTATGGGCCGTTAGCTCAGCCGGTAGAGCAGCGGACTTTTAATCCGTTGGTCGGCAGTTCGAATCTGCCACGGCCTACCATAAAAACAATAACTTACATAATCCTCTTATATAGCTATCTTTTACATTTCCGAAAATGTAACCATTTTGTAACCGTCTGAAGCCAATTTGGTGGAGCCAGCCGCGTACAGGAAAATGAGAGAAAACTGTACCGCTGGCCGTCGCGGTTTACGCACTCACGACTAACCGGGCGAAAAACGCCAGGAGCAACTCAAACAAAGGTAATCTGCCCGCTATCGTAAACACTGCCGCGCTCATCATCGTATTGCATGATCCGGCCAAGCGCCATTAAAGCTGCCACGATCCCATCAATACGCCCGTTCGATTTGCTCTTGTCCGGCTTCATGTTTCCCGCTTCGTCCTGCTTGATGCTCACGTTGGAAGCCATCCATTGCAGTACTTCGTTGCCAGCGTGATTTATTTCCTGTGCCAGCACGCGCCGCTCGAATTCCTTTGTCGGTGCACTCATCGAAGCGTAGCCCTGCCCGAAACCGATCAGCTCAAATCCGTCTCCGGAGAGCTGCGTTGCAAGGTGGGTAGCGTTCCAGCGGTCAATTGCTATTTCCTTGATGTGATACTTCTCTGATAGCTCGTTTATTTTCGATCTGATTATTTCGTAATCGATTACGGAGCCCTCAGTTGCGATTAAATCGCCTTGCCTGGCCCATACCTCATACGGAACCCGATCACGCTCTGAACGCCTCCTGATGCCTTCCTCGGGCACGAAGAAAAAGGGCAGCAGGTGAACAGTCGAACCAAGGGGAAAAGCCAGCACCAAAGCGGCAATATCGGTCGTTGTAGCCAAATCCAGCCCAGCGTAACAGGTCTGTTTCGTCAGGTCCGGCAAAGGCTCATTGCATTTGTCCCAGGCTTCCATCGGGATCCATCGCGTGTTCTGTTCGGTCCAGATATTCAACAAAAGCCGCTTGAACGTATTCTCGTATCCTGGCAATTGCTGTGCCTTGGCGCATTCTGCCGCAAAGTATTCTTCCTTTACCGAAACGCCCAAGCCCGGGTGAGCCTTGCGCCAGGTGGCAGGGCTCGTCCATTCGTCCTCTCTGCCTGCTTCGAATATTACCGGCAGGAAGGCGTCATCCTTGATGATCCCGTCCCGCACCTTTACCGCGTAATCGTACAGTTCAAAGCAGAGCGAATGCCGATCGTAACCTGCCGTGGTAATCGCCACGGTAAGAGGCTGTCGGCGCGCGCCGGTAGAGGTGGTGAGCACGTCCCAAAGGTCCCGGTTCGGCAGAGCGTGAACTTCGTCTATCACAATGCCGCTCGCACTGAATCCATGCTTGGTGAACGCATCGGAACTCAGCACCTTGTAGCTGGATGCTGTAGAGGGAACAACGATGGAACGTTTATAGCAGGTGGCCCGCTTGCGCAGTGGTTCGCTTGCGTCCACCATGCCCTTTGCCATCTCGAATACGATAGCAGCCTGCTCCCGGTCCGCTGCCGCGCTATAGACCTCGGCGCCCGGCTCGTTATCGGCAAACAGCAGGATATTGGCAATGCCGGCGGCAAGGGTAGACTTGCCCGCCTTGCGCGGGATCATGATAAACGCAGTGCGGTATTTGCGCGTTCCATCCTTGCGCTTCCAGCCAAATAGCGGCCGGATGATTTTCTCGGTTTGCCACCCAGCCAGGTGTAGGGGTTTACCTGCCCATTCGCCTTTCGTATGGGTCAGGCACTTGGAGAAGAACTCGACAGCACGGTTCGCCGCGGCTTCATCGAACCAAAACTCAGTGCGAGAAGAAGTGCGCCGTTTCGTCATCTTCTGGCCCCTTTGGTATAACAAGCTTGGCACGCGAAGCAGGGCTTAATCCAAGCTCGGCAGCATAGGCGCGAAGCTGTCCCAGCAATGCCGCCTTCAACGGCTCACCTGCTTTAACGGTCGCCACGATTTCCCCATAGGTCACGCAGTGCGCCTCGATCACGGCGCCGTCAACAGAGGTCAAAACACCCAGGCGGTCCAGCTCGGGAACAATGCGCTTCCACTCAGCCAAGGCGTCACCAGTGAGCCAGGAGGGGCAGGGAGGCGCGCCACTGCTCGGCATAGGCTCGGCATGGTTCAGCGGCCTTTTGCCGGGGTTTCCGGCCAGCTTTTTAAGTGCTGTGGGAGTCGGTCTATTTGCCATAGCTCTAAATCTTCAACTGCGGACGCGTGCGTTTGGGGAGGCGCACGGTTCTGGGGTTTTTCGTTCTGGTGATTTTTTCTCTATCCGATCCGGGAATAATCTCTGCGAGTCTTGCGGGAATGGCAGCTATGACAAAGACCGGCCAGATTGCTGAGATCGTTATTGCTCGCATCGTTATCGATGTGATCCACGTCCAGGCTGGCTCTGGTTCGCCCTTGCCGTAAGCACTCCACGCATAAGGGCTGCTGGCTGAGTACATATCTTCTAAGGCGTGCCCAGGCTGCTCCATTAAGTGCCAGCGTCCTGTTCGGGGTCAGCGCTTTCTTTCTGTCCGCTTTCAGTCTCGGCGCGTTTGGTCTGTGCTGTTTGATTGCGTTCGGCATCGGTTAACTTAGGCAGGTTCTCATACTTGCGTACCTCATCAATGAGCAGCCATCCGTCAGCTATCCCCTTGCTGTAGAAGTCAGCCCGGTTGCTGCTATCCCCCCTCAGTAGACCCTCCACGCTGTGCTCAGCAAAGTAGATTCTCCTGGCAGCAGGGGTGAGCAATGATGAGCTGATAGCCTGCTCCCACATGGTCATGTGACGGCGCAGGGTATGGACTACAAACACCCGGTTCATCTCCACGCTGTTGGAGTAGTTACCGTGGCGCAGATCACCAATGATGGTAGGTGGTACGCGGAACAGTCTTGCTATTTCCTCAACGGAGAATTGACGCGCTTCAAGCCACTGCGCATCCTCCATGCTCATCGACACAGTAGAGAAGTCCACGCCTTCCTCGAGGATGGCTGTCTTGCCCGCATTCGCTCCCCCGGCGTGCTGGCTATCCCAGCTTGCGCGCAGGCTGTCTCGTTGATCGTTATTCAACCTATTGGGAAACTTGAGGATGCCGGATAGCTTGGTTCCATTGGTAAAGGTGGAGTTGCCGTGGTCACGCTCGGCCAGTGCCAGTTGAACAGTCTCCCGGCTTGCGGTAATGGGTGCTACCCCTACCAGCCCATTATCCGAACGGTGGCGCAGGTGGAATACCTCTTCTTGCAGCAGTCGCCTTACCTTGCCCTTGGTGTCTGTGACGTCATAAGCTAACCGGCCGTTATCAAGCTGCAGCGTTGTTACCCGGTCAGGCATCAAGGGAATCAGGCTTATCACTTGCCCATCATTTCCCCTTATGATTTCAGCATGAGCATTGCCGCGTAGCAGCGTCATGGCCTGCATCATCTCGCGGAACTCCAGGGCGGTCTGTAACTCGTTCGGCTGCTCGTGCAATACGCGGTAAAGAGGATGATCCGGGGCCCGTTCCCTGCCATCGTCAGGGGTGCGCCGGTAAAGGATCAGGGGCAGGGATGCAATCGTTTCACTGATTGCCGAGACGCACGCGTAAACGGTTGACAGGCTCTCCGCTCTGCCAGGCGTGATGCTTCCGCCACGCAGCAGGGGATGGTTCCATGATGGATCCTTCGCGTTATAAGTCCTGCGCTCCAAACCGATGAAATTCAGTGCACGATTGAGCAGGCTCATTCGTACGCCTCAAGCGTTACATGGTAGAGCCCGATACTGTCGAAGTATTCCTTCTTGCGCCAAAGGTCCATGCTGCGCTTGGCGACAGTGGTATCGAGATAAGCAGGATTCGCGGTAATGGTTATTTCTTGCAGATCGACATCAATCAAATCCCGCATGAGCTGGCCTGAGCGCATCTCCCAATGGTCGCCGCCTTTGGGCACTCTGAAGCCGAAGGAACAGCCGGCAATGTCTCTGCGTTCCACCAGAACGCCCAGGTCACGCGCATAGCTGGTATCGGGCAGGGACAGTTCAAAGCGCAGCCCCTTCCAATCTTCCTGTAGTGTGAGGGTACGTGAACCTACGCGCCCCAGAAGGCGCTGTGGGTCGTGCTCAAGCAGTGCGCGGATATTGCCGGGGTTTTTCAGGGACCGATTGAATGCGCCGGGCAGTATCTGTTCGACAAAGCCGCCCAGGTCTTGACTGGGGGAGTCATAAATCGCCGCGTAGCCCCACAGCTTGCCGGGAGAGTCCATGAGCAGCGCCCCTCCCGATCTTATCTCGATGGTATCTGAGATCATGGCGCACCCTTACGATACGGTTATGTCGTTTGCCAGGACAAAGGCGGTAGGTTGCCGCAATGCTATGTCACAGGTCGCCATCGCCCGAACCAACACGCCGCCACGAGCGTAGGCAGTCGAATCGAACGGGTTAACCAAAATATCGAGTTCGCTCCAGATTCCCAGCAAGACCTGGCTGAAGTCGCCCAGGATGAGCTGGCCTTTCGCAGTAGCCAAGGGAACCTGCTTTGTGCTGTGGACTGGCAGATCGGCCATGCGGCCATTCTCGGAAAGGTAGGTCGCTCCTGCCGTTGCTGATTTCAGCGTGACGCGCAGTTTCTTGGTAACACCCGGAGAAGTGAGCCATGCGCCTGCTGTGGCGTTTGCCAGTTCGATTTTTTCAACCATCGAAGCGATACCTGCCCAATCCAGTGTTGCAAGCGAGCTGGTTTGTATACCTGTCGTGCCGATGATTCCTTTCGGCTCATTGGTCCCGCCGCCTTTGATGAGTGCACTATCAAGCGCGGCAGCAATGGCGAATGACATGTCATCACGGAGCAACTGCTCGATGTCGGGGCTGCTCTGTTGGATGAGCTGCCTGGACATTTCAGACAATGCGCCAACGTGCTTGGGAGAAAGAGACTTGCTGGCAAAGGTCATGTCTGAAGCGGTCAGGGCTGAATTTTCAGCTACCCATCCAGACGTAACACCAGAGCCGTAAGCAGGAATGGATACATCGCCTTGCAGGCCGCTTAAGACTCGTACGCCAAGGGAACGTGCCAGGAGCTTGTTGCGCAGGGGCTCGATGAACTGATCTGGCCGGTGGTCGGTAGGGACGATTTGACCTGCGGTTGACGTGAGGTTTACCCGCTTTTCCAGAACGGAGAGGGGAACAAACGTACCTCCAGCCTTGCGACCTGTCCTGCGCTCTATCTCTTTCGAGTATTCAGCTTCAGCACCGGATAGTGCCCGGCCTTCCATCCCGGCCCGAATCACGCTCAAAAGGCTCACATTGCTTTCCAGCTCAGTGAAAGACCTGTCGCCGCTAACCGGGGTGCCATTCATGCGCCGCTCAGCTTCTGCAATGAAGGTTGCGCGGGTTTCTTCTTCCTCCAAAGAGGTAATCTTTGCCTTCAGGCTGTCAAACTTTTCTACTTCCGAAGCCGAAAGATTGCGTTTTTCCGACTGTGCTTTTTCGACCATGCCGCGCATTTCTGCAACAGCTAAGGCACGTTGTTCCTTGATTGAGTGCAACATTAAATGCTCCTGTAATAAAAAGACTTAGCTAACTTTTATCACAGGAATCAAGCTATTGCAACTAATATTCTTTTAAATCAATTAGATACAACAAAGATGAATAATAATCAACAGTACATAAACCGGCCTTACGTTTTATCGTGCTGGCACGATAAAATTCAGCAGGGAATGTAACGTTACGGTAACGCGTGACGTCACTGTGACGGTTCATGAATTTATGACGGGCTCACTATCCAAATTGGAAAGTGAGAATCAAGGTGCAACGTTGCATCTTGCTCTAAAACCCGCGCCAGATGTCACTATCACACGGAGTGATAGTGAGGTCACTGGCAACGTTGACCATTTATCTTGTGATCGATCACAAGATAGGATCGAAGTGCGGTCGTCAGTAACGACTGCACTTCAAGCAATGCGCTCGTCCCAGATAAACTGATAGCGACTTGCCACTTTGCCTACACCTTTCGACACGAGCTTTAGCACACCATCGGCCACGAGTGCCGCCAGCATTTTGGATGCGTCAGTAAAGTGAATGCCTAGCTGCTCGCCAGCTTGCCGAGCTGAGATGAAGAACGGCTCATTGCCTTCATGCGCCTGCAAAGCCATACAGAGACGCACAAGGTGATTTCCATGTGCGCCATACCCCAGCGCTTCTATACCTGGCGGTAGCGGCTCAGAGTGGTTAATGCTGCTTGTGATCTTTTGCATAGTTGCTCCATGTGGTTGCCTCACTTTTTCCCAGCCACGCATGAAGTCAGTCATCGTTACCGCAAAGTCTTTTGAGCCGATAACTGGCAATGCGAGTGCGTGCCATTGCTTTGCGATTTCGCGCAATTCCTGCTTTGTCGCCTGTGGATAGACTCCTTTCACATACCGCGCCAGTTCAAACAGGCATTTATTACGCTGGCCTTCCTGTTCTGGCAGGGTATGTTCTGGGATACCTACAGAAGAACACAGAAGAACTACAGAAGAAGACTGAAGATGACTTCTGTCATCTTCTGCTCTCTTCTGTAGGTGAGGGGAACGAATGGTATTTGCCGCATCAACGAAACCTGGAAGCGGGACAAGCGGACCAGATAAAAGCGGGTGTCCAGTGACGGACAAATAACGCTCTCTAGCGTATAGCTCGACGTTGATGCCGTCGATCTTGCCACGTGTCCCGGCGATGCTCTCGCCATAGCCGAAACCACGTAAACCCGTACCGCTCGGACTGACTTCTATATACTTGCAACCGATGCGCTCTAGCAGGCGCATGGCGGCAGTTTCAGGCGCACCATTATGAATGCACTTGTCCAAGTCTACGCCAACAATGCCATCACCATTCAGCACGAAGCCCACGCCCAGATAACCCCCTTCCTCATAGGCTGTTTGTGCTTGGTCAAAGCTGGCCCACGTCGATGGATCGGTGACGCTCGCCGTGCTGTTAATCATGGTGGCACAGTAAGGAACTTTGGCCCCTTTCCAGACGACCCAGCGTGTATGCCTGTGAAGCTCTGCGGGCATCGCATTGAAGTCTGGGGACAGCATGCTGCCCCCGGCCATTATTTGCCTCCTGTCGCGGTAATCTGCCTTACCAACTGCAAGTGGCTTCTTTTGGCTTGATACTGTTCGCGCTTGACCGCATTAACGATTAATTCAGCCGCTTGGTAGATGGCGCGGTATGAACTGTCATAGGAGAATTCATCTAGACCGCTCCCGCCAAGTGTCCAGTCGTTTTCTTCCGGACTTACTTTTAAGGTGAACTCTGGGGGTTTTTTGGGTGCTGCGTACTGATGCTCATGGCCTTTGTTAATACTGAAAATTCCACCTTTGAGCTTTCTCACTTCCCACGTATCAGGAAATTTCGAGTAATCCCATTTCAGGCGTTTTCTGCCTTCGGGGAATTGGTCTGGTTTAGCAATACCAGAAGAGATTAGCTGTTCGCGAGTGCCGGTATATGTAGTGGCACGTGGGGCTGCGGAAATAACGATGAACTTGTGCGCGGACGCGCGAGGGGATGCCTTAGGCATGGTATGACTCCTTTGCAAGCGGTTTAAGTTTTCCGCTTCCCAGCTGTCAAACTGGTGGGCGGACTCGTGCGGGTTGACAGACCGGGCAAAGGACCGGCGAGCCTTTCGGCTCCCCGCACGAGCCACCCGTAAAGGGGTGACGATCATGCTACGGACGTAAAAAAACCGCTCAAGGTGGCGGTTGTCCGCCTTTGCTACCGAGCTGTCAAACTCGGCCTCTGAATTTGCAGAGGTGTGGAAAGCATAATCCGGAGGTAATGCGAATGTCAAGCAATTATTCATAGCGAGACGAATCCACATTCAATCGACCGCTGCTCGTTCGCAATCCGTTTTTCCCATTCCTCGGCAGCGCGCCGGGTGATGATGATTTGATCGCCAAGTTTGATTTCGTCGGGGGCAAGATACTGCTGCTTTAGGACTTCGTAATACTCGCGGGGGCAGTGATACGCTTCGCAGAATTGCTCGATTGTGTAGGCTACCGGGCTCATTGCGCACCTCCATTCAGAAGAGCACGGATCGCAGCAACAGGCCAGGCTAGCCGGCCATTTATGCGGATAGGACGGATAGGACCATTCTCAAGGCAGGCCCAGGCGCGTAGGGTTTGGGATTTTCTGTTTAAGTAGAACGCGGCGGCATCAGTGGGGACTGCGGGCCGGATTTCATGTTCGAGGGGAGTGAAGCGTTGATTTGCTGCTGAATGCATGTTGAACCACCTTTCGCCCTTCGGCTTCGTTTAAGATGGTTCATTATTTATCAGAGGCTTATAAACACCGCTATGCTCGGCGGCTATTCTCCCTTAGCGGCGCTTAACGGCGGTAAACCGCTACTTTGCGCGGCTTTTAAGTCGTTTTCCCAAAGCGTCCTTGGTTAATCTTGCCGGCTCTCCATTGTCGTTCGTATAGCACAGCGCGTCACCCTCAATAATGCCATTGAAGGGCTTTTCTTCCTCGATAGCCAAATCCCTCAGCTGCAAATACACATCCGCAAGTTCGGTATTTCCGGCAAGAGCTATTGCCTTGTCGATTGCAGGGTCCAGGATGTTTCGTCGCAATTTATTGGATTTAACGGTGGTTAGCGCGGGCCTTTTCTCGTTTGCTAGACGCGTAGTCACGTACGCTTCAAGCTCCTTGCCATTTACCTTCCAGGATTTTCTTATAACTTTAATTCCCCGAGAGATATTGAAGGGTGGCATTGGTGTTCCCCGCACAGAAAATAAGCCGTCTTTGCCAGCATCCATGACGTGACCGGTTGTCCATCGCTCATCAAGCTTTTCCGTTAAATAGTCTACGGCCTCCTCTAAAGTTGTCCATTCAGGTAAAGGCAATGATTTCATAACACCCCTTCCGGTGTCCTTCAGAATAAGGGCGCCAGACAGGCGGTGAAGGTTTCCGCTTTTCTCCCCGTCGGGATAGTCTGGAGCTTGATCGTCAGGCGTTTCTCACCACCTGTAAACCGGGTTTCTCTGCTATAAATTCAATTCCTGCCTGTTCAAGGATCCATGCTTCGATGTGATTGTGCCACTTGCGCAGCAGGTCGAGCGGCCGGCGAATATAGTTCTGCTCCCGTACGCCTTGCGGTTTGTGTCCCTGGATTTGTGCTGCGATTCCGGCGGGCATTTCTATCCACTCGCAGAGGCTTGCAAAGCTGCGCCTGAGTCCGTGTAGGGTCATCTCAAGCCCTGCAACTGCACATGCTTTATTATGGGCTATACGCGGGTCTACAAGCCTTCCAGACTCTGCCATAGGGCTACTGAATACCCAACCATTGCGACGCGGTAAAACGCTCAGCAAATGGCCTACATAAGGCGTGAGAGGAATAATTCGAGTGCCTTCTACCTTGTCGCGAATGGTCAGGCTGTTCCACTGAAAATCCACATCTTCCCATCGAAGCGTAGCCAGTTCATTTCGCCTTGCGCCGGTCAATAGCAGGGCTTGCAGATATGCGCTGGTGACAGGGTTGCCGATCTGCTTTACCGCGTCGAACCATGCGGCCAATTGCTCACGTTGAAGCGCGTCATTTTTGACTGAGGGTTTGCCCAGGCTTTCGCGTGCGGTTTTGCTCTTTGCCGCATTATGGGTAACGATTTCCTTGTATTTCGGATGGCTTTCGCACCAGAAGAGAAAAGCTTTCAGCAATCGCAATGAGAGACGGGCGCGGGTCGGTCTCTGCGCTGATTGAAGCCGCGCCCACTCTTCCACCAGTTCGGGGGTGATGTCTACCAGGCGAACGGCAGACAGTGAGGCGAGGGGGCCGGGGATGGTCAGCGGTATCTTGCTCCTTTTTCTTTTCACGCCGCCCGGATGCATGTCGGCCACATGGTCCCGATAGTGGCGCTCAGACCAATAGGGCTTTCGAGCGGTCAGGTATTCTTCCCATGCCATGCCCAGCGTTACCGATTCGCGCAGGTTTTGTGCTTTCAAAGCCGCCACCTTTGCTTTCTTGGCAGCTTCCTTATCGGCTTCCACCTGCCGGGGATCGTCGCCCTTGTCTATGGTGACTTTTAGCTCACGTGCTTTCTTTTGAGCTTCCGCAATGCTCCACGCGCTCACGTCCCCAATTGTGACGCGCATGGATTTGCCGTCAACCTTGGCCTGGAAAATGTAACTCTTCCGACCTGAGCCGGCAGTGGCGCGCACCCCCAAGCCTTGAACCTCATCACACCAGAGAAAGGCTTGTTGCTTGCCTTCAGGACAATGGAATTTTTCTATCCTGCCAGCAGTGAGTTTTGCCTTTGTCATAAAATTTGTAACCGATTTGTAACCCGGTTTTCAGTATATAGCGGAACAGGAATCAACACAACGAACAGGCTAAAATGCCTTAATTCATTGTTTTTAATGAAAACTAGGGGGATAGCGGAATAGGGATCAACAGGGATAAATACTGCTTCAGCGGGACTTTTAATCCGTTGGTCGGCAGTTCGAATCTGCCACGGCCTACCATATTTCAAAGACTTATGTTTCTGCTCCAATCCCTTACCATCTTACTGGGTAACGTAAGGGTAACCTTTCAGATTAACATAAACAGCATCATTTCATATAAAGCTTCTTGTTGTTTTCTCTCCCGTGAACGGTTGAATTCCTCAATCCATCGTCGTGACGCCTCTCTCTCCTGACGCTTGGCGTCAGCTTCTATTTGTAATGCTTGAAGAGTAGGCGTGAATACAACATTCCCATTTTTTCCCCGATCAATAAACCCAACTTCTATCCCATCGATTGAAAAAATATTAACCTTTGTGCCCTTACCACGCACTGCATAGCCAATAACATCGCCATTCTCGTTCCTGATTATTTGCTCTTCGCTTAAATACTTTGGAGGATTTTCGGCAGACCCTTTACTCTTGGACTTCTCTTTCGGTTTGAGTTGCCGGGTAATCGGCAGATCGCTCAGGAAGTCTTCGGCCACCCCCGCCAGCGCGACCGGGGGCAGAATGATAAAGATGAGCGCTGTGACAAAACTCTTCATTATGTCGCCTCTGTAGATTAGTCGTCCCTGAAAAACCTGTTTTTAGCGGACAAGCATCAGGAACTGATGGGTGTGTTCACTTTGTTTATGTTCCAGGCATTGCAGAATGTAGGCGTACAAAAGCGCCACTCGGCGCAGAATCTTACGCAGATTGTGCCCAGCACCGCACAAGAGAGCATTCATGGCATCACCTGCTGTACCTTTGAGGAAGTTTCTTGCCAGGCGCCCATCGGCTTTCATATGCCCAATTACGGGCTCCACGGCATTACGGCGCTTTAGCTTCTTCCTGATGGGTACCGTGACACCTCGTTTGGCGCCGGCAACCCATACCTTTATCCGATCTGAAGCAATGCCATGACCGCGATAACCCCGATCCACGTACACTTGCCTGGGCACCCGTCCAGTCAGCCGCCGTGCCTGCGCCAAAGATGCTTTAAGCGTGTGTCCGTCATAGGGATTGCCGGGTAAGGCTTGCATGCCGATGACGAAGCTCTCCTTGCTGGTGGTGACCACTCCTACCTTGACGCCGAATTCATAAGGCTTGTGGGCTTTGCCTTTGGCAATGCATTCGACTTCGGGTGCATGCACGCTGTACACCTTGCCTTTGTCGTGGCGTTGTTGTGCCTGGATACGCTGGCTAACCTCCAGCAATCGCTTGAGCTTGGACTGTTCCTGTTCCCCTGGTATTTGCCCAGCCGCCACTTTGCGTTCGATGTCACGGATCACTCGTCCAAGATAGGTCTTGAGCCGCTTCTGTTCACGTTTGGCGCGCTGCATCTGCCGGGCATGAGCATAGCGCCCATGTTTGGCTAGCGCTACTTTGGATAAGCGCTCATAGCTCTGACGAAGCCCAATGCCCATACCTTTGGCCATTCTCACCAACGCGCCTCTGGCTTTGTGGTAGAGCCTGGCATCGGTCGGAAATGCAATGGCTTTGTCTTGCACTGTGGTGTCCACATTTACCACGGCCAGCGAGGCTCTGGATACGGTCCTGGTTTCAAGTCCGGCCTTAACCGTAAGAGCAAGCATGAATTCACAACCCTGCTTGCCGATCCGCTGCCGAAACCGCGTCATCTGGCTCGGATCAATCGGCAAGGTGTGACGGAAGTATTCTTCCCCGCAGAAGTATTGCCAATAAGGATTTTCTACCCAGCGTGCCACTACGCTTTCATCCGATTCGTTAAAGGCGTGTTTGAGGTAGTGCAATCCCACCATGAGCCGGATCGCAATACCAGGACGCCCTTCCTCGGCATACAGCCTGCCAAAGCGCGCTTCTGCTGCATTCCAGTCAATCTTCTCCGCCAGCCGATACAACGCATGCCGTTGATCGAGTATGTGTTGCAAACGCAGGCGAAACATGTCATCACACGCAGGCCTCTCTTGCTTCTTCGGCTTCATGAATTCACCAGAAATCCAGGGAAAATATTCCCAATTCTGGCAATTCCATCAGCCGTTGTATACCCCTCAATGCTAATATCTATAAGGATTAGGCCGTATTTCAGGAGCGACTAGATTATTAACCCTCGTTTCTTCTCCAACTTTCGACCGTTCCTGACCCGCTTACAGGAACGGCAAAGATTCCAAGACAAGCCACTCTTCGATCAGCTCCGATCTGGCTTTTTGCAGATTATTCCCTTCCCAGTCATGATTTCTATAACTGAGCAGCGTTTCCAGCTGATTTTTTCGTTGATCTATATTCCATGTGTCCCACTCAGGACCGATCCATCCATGGTACTCGCGGTAATCGTTCCAGAGATCAGTGGGATCCATTTTCTCCAGAAAGTACTCAATAGGCCGGGTTTCGTTTTTTTGTCCATCAGTACTTCGACTGCTATATATCTGCCCCAGTCTCAGGAGAAGGCCTTTTGCTTCAAGGGCGTTCCTTCGAACAAATTCTCTGACAAGATCATCAAGCGAAGCGTTGGACAGCAGTAGCGCAAAAGCCTCCCCATAGGTAACCCCTTCGTACCGTAACCGATCGTAGTCAGATGATTGGACGAGGGCCCTGAATGCCAAATAAAGGGCGCCTACCGTCTGGCGCGTGTTCAGCATCATTCTGTGGCTCAGCTGCTCCTTGGACGTACTCCATTCGACCGTGAGAAATCCGGTGTCTTTGGGGAAGCGGCGCTCCCAGTACAGCCGCCCATAGCAGAATTCGGCGTCCCAATTGAAGGCGCACTCTTCGACATCTATGGCGATAGCCTCAAGAAAAGTAACGAAATCCTTGAACGGACATTCCTGCGATGTTATGTGCAGCGCTAAATCGATGCCTTTCTTTTGGTGCCGAATCGGCGTTCCAGGATCGTTGTGACTTTGAAGGTGCGTTTGTATGACAACGTGGCCAGTTAAGCTGATATCGAGATAGATATAATCGAATTCCTTCTGAGTAAAACACGCCTTGATACTTCCAGGCTCGTAACCGAAATTCGTGCCTATTATTTCTGGCTTGTGTCCGGCGTACGTATCTCCGCTCTGCCCTTCATCCAGAAGCAGATCAGACACGATCGGATCATCCAGAAAGAGATGGCCTTTGGGTACGTAACGGTATATGCCAAGACGCTGCAGGCGAAGCGTTTCCGGAAGCATAAGAAGTGACTCCTGTGGGGACTCCAATTAGGTGCGGGAGATCGCTAATGCTCCGTCGAGTGCAACACTGGAAATCATGAACTCAAGTGGTATTAGTGCGAGCAGCTACAGCTTCAGGTAGCGACAGCCAGTCTTCAATCAACTTCGATCTCATTTGGCGCAAATTGTGGCCGTCCCAGCTCATGCCTCCCCAGCTGAATATTTTTTCCAGCTGAATCAGGCGGCGGCTGGTATCCCAGGTGTCCCACTCGGGATCAACCCACTCGTACTTACTCGAAGCCTCAACAGGCTCACTTGCCTCAAGAAAATGCTTGATGGGGAAGCTCAGTTTGGGTCCCTTCATGTGCCTATCATCAACACTATTCGCCAGACTTTGGAGTACCATTTTTGCCGTGTCAGCGTTCATCTGCGCAAGCCTTTCAGCGAGATCGCACAGAGACGCATCAGAGAGCATCAACGCAAAACTTTCGCCATAATTCAGCTTTTCGTACCGTAACGGATCGTACTCGGGCGAGTCGACAAATGCTCGAAAAGCCAGATAGAGTGTGCTTACTGTTTCGCGAGTATTCAACATCATCCGATGACTGAAGTTCTCCTTCGATGACATCCATTCCACCGTAAGAAATCCGGTGTCTTGAGGTAAGCGCCGAAGCCAATGCATGCGTCCGTCCGGACCTTCTGCTTCCCAGTCAAATGCGCATTCCTGCACATCCAGGGTAATCGCTTCCAGAAAGCGTATGAAGTCTTTGAAGGGACAAAATACCGATGAAATATAAATCGTAAAATCGACCGATTCCTTTTGGTAACTTACCGGCTCCGTCTTGCGGCCGTGCTCATCACATTCGGTAGTTGTAGCGATATCTCCAGTCATTCGAATATCGAGTTCGATGAAGTCGAATTCCAGTTCATGACTGAATCGGGCCTCAATGCTGCCCGGTTTGTAGTCAAATAGGACGTAAGTCATTTGATCTCTTTATTTACTTCGCTAGCTTTTGGCAGGCTTCCTGCGCAAGGCGGGAAGATTGCCGGATAAGTGATTCTGCTGCCATTCCCCTATATGGGAAAAATTCAGACGACAAGGGCTTTTCTCAATGACTGTAACGCGGCGAGGATTAGATGGCACGAAAAACATCCTCACGCTAGAGCGTAAAACCGTGGGGGATGAGTCCCGTAAGCCATCGCACTCGGTCCTGCCCGAAAGCAGGCACAATGGTTACCCCAAACGGGCTTGATTAACGAACGTACTAAATAATCGCTAAAGATATCCAGGCTTCAAGCAATAGCCGTGCCAGATCATTTTTATTTATAATATCAAGCTGATATGAATCCAGAGCCTGGGAAATTCACCCAAGATGTTCAGTTTTTCGACTTTATTTCCCCGCACAACCACCACCAGGCTTTGGCATAAAAAAATGGTTTGGCAGGATAAGCTTGAACCTTTGTCATTGATTGCACGATGTACTTTCGAGGGGCGCCAGCAACTCTCTCCGATTGTTGTTCGGATCAGCCGGATTCACCTCCCGACTCACGCGCCACATCGAACTCTTCAGTCGGCAGCGACCTGCTCGGGCAATATGGGCCGCTTCCTCTACTGGTGTTTCCGGATTTATCCAACACCAGACGGAGATATACCAAGGTTGCTTCTTTCCCCCTTCAAGCAACCACTCAAACCATCCACTCGCGGGAATGATTACTCGCCTTTCGTGAAACATGTGGCGGAAATAGGGCCCCGTTAGGGCTTTCTCGATCCGGACGTTTATCCAGGGCCTTTTCTTTGCAGCAGCTTCTTCTTTAAGCTGGGCATTGATCACCTTGGCCAACTCCTTGGATGCTCTGGAATGAGTTTCTATTGCCGGTATTTCTCCGAACTTTAAGAATGCCAGACAATAAGCGCGGTACGGCAACATTTACTTACCCGCCTAGAATAAACTTGTTAAACCACTTTCCGATACAAGCGAACAACTCCCGAAATAGGTACGGCCCTTGTATGTTAGAAAATAGCATTTAGGGATTGCCAGATCGACTGGCCCAGGCTCTGCATGTCAAGTTCGGGAGAGAGCGAAGATCGACAGTCCCAACTGATTAATTGCCAGTTGCCCAAACCCGAACGGTTGTGAGGTGACAAACCGCATTGAATACAAGGCAGGGATAAGCAATATGGAAATTAAATTTGTGGGAATTGATGTTAGCAAGGCTTGGCTTGATTTTGACTGTTTGCCGCAGAGTGCGCCCCAGCAGTTTAGCAATGATGAGGAAGGCATTGCAGCCCTGGTTGAATTGTTAAGGGGAAGTGGAGTGGAGCGTATTGTGCTGGAAGCAACCGGCGGATATGAAACCAACCTGGCTGCTTGCCTGGCGGCAGCGGGTTTGCCGGTTGTGGTGATCAATCCCAAACGGGTGCGTGACTTTGCCAAAGCAAGCGGTATTCTAGCCAAGACAGATCGGCTTGATGCCCGAGTATTGGCGCTATTTGGCCAGGTCATTGATCCGCCTGTGCGTGCCCTGCCTGATGAAGCGCAGCGCGAGCTGGCGGAGCTTCTGGATCGGCGCATGCAACTGGTGGTAATGCGTGCCCAGGAAAAGGCCCGATTGGGAACAGTATTGCCGGTGGCAAAGCGTGATATCAAGGAACACATTGTCTGGCTGGATCGGCGCATTGAAAGATTCGAGCGTGACCTGGATCAGCGGCTGCGTAACTCGGAGGCATGGAAGGAGAAAGTGGAACTGCTGGATTCCATACCAGGCGTGGGCAAGGTAACGATCTTCACCCTGCTTGCCAGACTGCCTGAACTGGGATGCCTCAATCGGGGACAAATTGCTGCTTTGGCTGGCGTAGCCCCCTTCAATGATGACAGCGGCCAGAGGCGTGGACAGCGATACATTCGGGGAGGGTGGTGCGACGTGCATTGCGTGCTGTATATGGCGACTCTGACGGCCAAACGCTGTAACCCGGCAATCAGGCAATTCTTTGAACGCCTGATCGCCTCTGGCAAACCTTTCAAGGTAGCCATGACAGCCTGCATGCGCAAACTCCTGACAACCGTAAATGTGATTATAAAAACTCAAACCCCTTGGAAGAATTTAATCACCCCTTGACACGGTTGCTCTCTTGTGCTGCCAATGAGAAACGCTTCCTTTTTGCTATTCTTGTGGTCAGTGCCATTCATGGCAGGATCGTCAGCAGACTCGCCCCAGGGTAGAGACATTGAAGTTCAGGTTAACATGGTCGGGGAAAACATTATTATTGATCTTAATTTTGCTGTGCCAGCAAGTCAGCAGGAGGTCTGGGACGTGCTCACCGACTTCGACGGTATGGCTGATTTTGTCTCCAACTTGAAGGAGAGCAAGATTGTCGGTGTTTCTGAAGACAAGTTTACTATTTTCCAACGCGGCGCTGCCGCTTACGGCCCCATCCGCTATCCGTTCGAGTCAACACGGGAAGTAAGATTGATCCCTTACCATACGATATTAACGCATCTGATCAGTGGCAACATGCGCAAATTGGAAGGTACTACTTACCTGACTGATGAGGCCGGGGTGACTCGCGTGGTCCATCGTACTGAGGCTATCCCAAAAGTCTGGATTCCTGCGGCAGTGGGAAAGATCTTCATCGAGCATGAAATGCGGGAGCAATTCAATGAAATGAGAAACGAAATAATCAGGAGGAAGAGGGCTGGCCTTAAAGAAAGAGAAAGGGCAGAGAGAAACAGGATGAGCGATGACTAGTGAAAGCGATTGCGTTCGCGTCAAACGCTGTTAAGGCAAACCGTAGCACGCGAAGTACCCTGTCCTACCTTCTTCCTGCCCTGGTCGGAAGCTAACTCGCAATTCCGCCCTCCGCAATGCAGGAGGAGATTTACCCTCCGGTTTGCATCATTCTTGAGCCTACTTGCGGATGCAGAGGTTCTCGATGATTAACTAGCTAGAATTTGAAATTCGGTAGCATTGACGATAGGCCGCATATGCCGATTCTCGCGCCGCATTTCCACAATTCCATAATGAGACATGGTCTTCAGAGTACGGGAGAGATTGCTCGGCTTTCGTCCGGTAATCGCTGCAAGACCAGCAATCGATGCAGGTTGAGACTCCTGGATAATTGCAAGCAAGGCACGATTTTCGTCACTCAAGACCTCGGCAAGCGATTTCATCGAGGTAAACCATACCTTCGGTTCATCCGGCTCAGGTTTATAGGCACCTTTCGCTATGGCCAGCATGCGTTCACGGATTTTCTCTTGCGGCATGATGCCAATCACAATTCTTTTCATAACCTCATTTCCTTCAGCACACGATCCACTTCTTCAAAGAAATCAGCAAGCAACTGGTAGGCATCCTTGAATTCGTAAGGAACTCCTTTGTCCGAAATTGTGACGATGCTTATGGTCATACGCTAGCCGCTGCCCGGCATATTTGAATTTCTTCGGCAGCTTTACGGCGTGGCTGTTGTCGTATCCCATGATTCGTTTTCCATACGGTTCGTGGAGCGTGAGCGAATAGCGGATAGCGGATACCATGAGGAATTTCGGGGGTTGCAATTACCTGCCATGCCTCGACCTTGACCCAACATCCCAAATCCTGATCGACGATATAGCCGTTAAGATCAAGCAGGACATCAAGTCTCGTATCAGGCTCCATGATTTAATAATATCATCCGATGATATTCATTGCATCAGATAGGTCGCCCATGCGCTCAAAAAATACGCACTGATTGAACTGCCGTTCAAACTCATAGCGATAACCGCTCCCGGTTTCTTCCCAGGATATCAATAAACGCTATGGGAGCAGTAACACCTGCTTCTGTGAAGCAAGACAATCCAGATATTTCGGGGTAATGAGGGGATAATTGAAGGAAGGTTGCGGCTCAAACCTGCCTGCTGACTCTGTCCTGCTTTATCAGGAACAGCAAACGCGCTCGAAAAACTTCGCTCGCACAGTCTTAGACGCGAGTCATTAAAAAATTCCTTGCGCAAACAAAAATCTTGCGCTGAGCTTGAACTTGTGAGGGGAATGTCCGCTCCAGTACTTATGCCCGGATTTTTGCAGAAACAGCGGAAATGGAAACTGGACCGGATGCCACTAAAATTTTACGCGCGAACTGATTGTCTCGTATATCTTCGAACTGAATGCGGTTGCCTGCTGGATAATCTCCCGCTCGGATGGGTCCTTGATCTTTCCCGTCTTCGTCAGCTTTTCGCCGACTCTGTAGCCGTTCGCCCACGCCGCATCGCAAATGGGGTCACCAAAAACATGCTTCTTTTCGGCAATATGGGCGGCTAATCCGCTCAGGAATTTGTCGTTTGTGCCTGAAAAATAACCTCCTATCGTACACAGCTTGTAATCCTCTTCGGTGGCGCTAACGGTGCTGGAAAAAACCAAGAGAAACAATAACAAAAACAGGTTTTTCATGCTGCTCCTTAAAGATTCAGATTCATGACTTGGCGTTCAGCGGGATCTGCGCGGGATGAAGATCAACCGAGATGGACGAAATATTGTTTCTCTTCCTGGCGTCCCGATAACTTCAAAACGGGCAATTGCAAAATGGAAGTGCGAAGGTACATCTATTATAGTACTGCTGTTCCGATGTGCGATACAGGTCGGTCTTGCCTTCAGCCGATTCATGGAGCTGAGCTCTTGTCTATAATGGGTGCCGGCAACAATCAGGAGCACAAGGAAATCTTCAGCTGGACCATCCGCTTTTTTTATTGCTATATTTAAAACGTGTCGAGCGCGGCAGTTCGCTCATTCCGAGATGGCAAGGATTATAAGACCTGATGTGAAAACATTCCTTTCCTCCCTATCCATTCAGCCAGCAAGACCTTATGTCGCCCCGATGTGGCTGCGGGGCGGTCACGCCCAAACCATCTATCCCTATTTTCTTGCCCGCCCTTCGATTCCCTATCGGCGCGAGCGCTGGGAACTGGACGATGGGGATTTCATCGACATCGACTGGCTGGAGGGTGCGAGGGACGCGCCCCTGGTAGTGCTGTTTCATGGCCTCGAAGGAAGCTCGAACAGCCACTATGTCGTGAGCACCATGACCCTGTTTCAGGAGATAGGCTGGCGCGCGGCGGTGGTACATTTTCGTGGCTGCTCCGGTTCACCGAATCGGCTGCCGCGCGCCTATCATGCGGGCGATTCGGCAGAGATCCATTGGGTATTGGAACGCATCAACATCAGAGAAAGGCAGTCCGGCATGCAGCACTCTTCGATTTATGCGGTCGGGGTATCGCTGGGAGGCAACGCACTGCTGAAATGGCTGGGTGAACAGGGCAGGCAGGCGTGCCGGTTGGTGGATGGAGTTGTGGTCGTTTCCGTGCCCCTCGATCTTGCCGCCGCGGGGAATGCTCTCGCTTCCGGCTTCAATCTGCTCTACACGCGCCATTTTCTCGATACGCTCAAGCGCAAGGCAGTCGGGAAACTCGACCTCTTTCCGGATTTGTTCGATCCAGCCGCGGTCGGCGCCTGCACTACGCTGTATGAGTTCGACAATCTCGTAACCGCGCCGCTCCATGGTTTTCGCAATGCGGAAGACTATTGGAATCAATCGAGCAGCAAACCATGGCTCAAGTACATCGAGGTGCCTACCCTCGTTGTAAATGCAATCAATGACCCGTTCATGCCATCGCATGCCTTGCCCACCTGTGCAGATGTTTCTTCCAGGGTCGTCCTAGAATACCCGGACGAGGGAGGGCATGTAGGCTTCCTCGATTCCCCGTTTCCCGGCAGGCTGACCTGGTTGCCGGAAAGAATCGTCAGATTTTTTGGCAAGCAAGGGAACCGGGCTGTGCTGCAAGCCAGCGATGCAATGCCGGCAACCCAGATTTCCTGACCACGATTGTCGTCGCACTTTTCGTCGCACCTTTCAGGCTTCCCATTCAGAAATACTGCCGTGCTGGCACCGAACTCAGAGTCCAGAACGGCATCCGATCAAAAGCTGTTGTCCTTCGGCAGGGACCTTAATGCGGTTAACTGGTGTAAAATGCCCCATGTAATTTAGCCGGCTTCCCGCGAGTCGGCTTGCTGCCACAGTCCCTAACCTTTCGCCGCGTCAGTCCTCCAAGTGCCTGCTCCGACAACGTTTATTCATCTACGGTTGCACAGTGAGTATTCCGTAGTAGACGGCATCGTTCGCATAGACGAGGCGGTAGCCAAAGCCGTTGCCGATGGAATGCCAGCCCTGGCGCTGACCGATCTCTCGAACCTGTTCGGCCTCATCAAGTTTTACCAGGAGGCGCGCAATAAAGGAATAAAGCCGATTGTCGGCTGCGATGTGTGGATCAGTAACGACATCGATCGGGACAAATCCTCTCGAATGCTGCTGCTGTGTCAATCCTATCCCGGCTATCTCGCGCTGTGCCGCCTGCTATCGCGCGCCTACCGGGAAAATCAATACCGGGGGCGGGCGGAAATCAGGAAATCCTGGTTAACCGACGGCGATCTCGGAACGGAAGGCCTGATTGCTCTTTCAGGCGCCAGTCTGGGCGACATAGGGCTGGCGCTTATACACAATGACTTCGATCAGGCTCGTACCCTTGCACAAGGGTGGACGGAACTCTTCCCGGGTCGCTTTTATATCGAAGTGCAACGGGCAGGGCACGCCAACGCCGAAGCGCTGGTGCAACGTTCCCTTGCTTTGGCGGCGGCCTTGCGTATCCCGGTGGTGGCAACGCACCCGGTGCAATACCTGAATCCGGAAGACTACCGCGCGCACGAGGCGCGGGTCTGCATTTCGCAGGGCTATGTCCTGGGCGATCGCCGCCGCGCAAAGCATTGTACCGAGGAGCAATATTTCAAAACCCAGGCGGAAATGGCCGCCTTATTTGCCGACATACCTTCGGCGCTTGCCAATACCGTAGAAGTTGCCAGGCGATGCAATCTTGCCCTGGAACTGGGAGTCAATCGTCTTCCCCAGTTTCCGACGCCGAACAACGAAAGCCTGGAACTGTACCTGCGCAATCAGGCCAGCACAGGCCTGGAAAAGCGCATGCGGGCGCTTTTTCCTGATCCCGAGCGACGCGCTGCGGAGATGCCGAGGTATCGCGCCCGGCTGGATTTCGAAGCCGATACTATCGTGCAAATGGGCTTTGCCGGATATTTTCTGATCGTGGCTGATTTTATCAACTGGGCCAAGCAGAATGACGTGCCGGTCGGGCCGGGACGGGGTTCCGGAGCGGGTTCGCTGGTTGCTTATTCCCTCGGCATTACCGATCTGGACCCGCTCCGCTATGATCTGTTGTTCGAACGCTTTCTCAATCCCGAACGCGTCTCCATGCCCGACTTCGATATCGACTTCTGTCAGGACGGGCGCGAGC
Organism: Nitrosospira sp. TNL300; assembly: GCF_055385915.1. Taxonomy (NCBI): domain Bacteria; kingdom Pseudomonadati; phylum Pseudomonadota; class Betaproteobacteria; order Nitrosomonadales; family Nitrosomonadaceae; genus Nitrosospira; species Nitrosospira sp. TNL300. The sequence goes on from NZ_AP041005.1 coordinate 3,177,427, forward strand.
ATGTCATCGAATACGTGAAACAGAAATACGGAGCCGAGAGCGTTTCACAGATCGCCACTTTCGGCACCATGGCGGCCAAGGCGGTGGTAAGGGATGTGGGCAGGGTGCTGGACCTGCCTTACAACTTTGTCGATCAGCTGGCAAAACTGGTTCCTTTCGAACTGGGCATGACCCTGAAAAAAGCGCGGAAGGAAGAGCCGCAATTGAATCAACGCGCAGAAGCGGAGGAGGAGGTCCGCAATCTGCTCGAGTTGGCCGAACGGCTGGAGGGACTGACGCGCAATGTGGGCATGCACGCGGGAGGCGTGCTGATTGCCGCGGGAAAGATTACCGATTTTTGTCCTGTATATTGCGCGGACGGGGGAGAATCGGTCGTAAGCCAGCTTGATAAAGATGATGTGGAGAAAATCGGTCTGGTGAAGTTCGATTTTCTGGGATTGAGGACTTTAACCATACTCGACTGGACCGTGCGGTATATCAGGCAGCGCGAGTCGGGCAAGACGGAGAATGGTCCCGGAACTCAGCCGTTTTCGCTTGAGAACCTGCCGCTGGATGACCCCGGTACCTACGGGCTGATGCGGCAAGGTAACGCGGTGGGAATCTTCCAGTTCGAATCGCGCGGCATGAAGGACCTTTTGCAGAAGGCCAGGCCGGACCGGTTCGAAGACATCATCGCGCTGGTAGCCCTGTATCGTCCCGGACCGATGTCGCTGATCCCGGAATTTATCGAACGCAAGCATGGCAAGCGGGTGGTGGAATATCTCGATCCGCGCCTGAAACCGATACTCGAGCCTACCTACGGGATCATGGTTTACCAGGAACAGGTGATGCAGATCGCACAGGTGATTGGCGGATACAGCCTTGGGAGCGCCGATCTGCTGCGCCGTGCGATGGGCAAGAAAAAGCCTGAGGAAATGGCTTTGCAGCGCGATATCTTCGTGTCCGGCGCAGTGAAGAATGGGCTGACAGAGGGCAGCGCTGCCGAATTGTTCGACCTGATGGAAAAATTCGCCGGCTATGGATTCAATAAATCCCATGCAGCCGCGTACGCCTTGATAGCCTTCCAGACCGCCTACCTGAAAGCGCATCATCCGTCTGAATTCATGGCGGCCACCCTGTCTGCCGACATGGATGATACGGACAAGGTACACATATTTTTTGAGGACAGCATTGCCAATGGACTGGTTATCCTGCCTCCCGATATCAACCTGTCCGGTTATCGCTTTGTCCCGGTAGACGAGAAAACCATACGGTATGGCCTGGGGGCAGTAAAAGGAACGGGAGAATCGGCGATAGCGGCTATCATCCAGGCGCGCGGTGAGGGAGGCCCTTTCAGCGACTTGTTCGATTTCTGTCATCGGGTAGATAAACGTATTGTTAATCGGCGCGTGGTGGAATCCCTTATACGCGCGGGCGCATTCGATGCCATCGACAGCCATCGCGCAGCCTTGCTGGCATCGGTTGGAATCGCCCTCGAATCGGCGGAGCAGGCGGAACGCTCGATTAACCAGGTAAGCCTGTTTGGGGAGGGAACGGATGTCATCGAGCGGCCGGCCTTAGTCAAGGTGCCCGTATGGCCGGAAAAGGAAATGCTGAAAAATGAAAAACTGGCTCTCGGGCTCTATTTGAGCGGTCATCCCTTCAATGCCTACAGGGAAGAATTGAATCATTTCGTGCGCACCCGGCTGGATCGACTGGTGCCTCAGCGGGAACCGCAACTCCTCGCAGGCATCGTATACGCAATACGCATACAGGTAACCCGGCGAGGCAGAATGGGCGTGATCGTGCTGGATGATGGGAGCGGTCAGGTGGAGCTCGTTGCGTACAGCGAGCTGTTCGAGTCTGCCCGCAGCTGGTTGAAGGAAGACCAGCTTGTGATCGCGGAAGCAAGAGTCAGTAACAGGATGGGCGATGATGAGTATGGAAACGGACTGCGGATAACCGCCGATGTGCTGTATGATCTGGGTAGCGCCCGCTCCCGTTACGCCAGGCGAGTGGAGGTGCATTGCAATGGATCCGCCAGCGCTACCAGATTGAAAGAACTGCTTGCGCCCTATCGACTCGGTGCCGGCAGTGTCGGCACAAAAAAAGGACCTGCCGGTAATTCGAGTGGCGTCAACGCTGAAGCCTGTCCTGTGCGGATTATCTACCGGAGCCAGAATGCCGCCTGTGAGCTCGAACTGGGCGATGCCTGGCGCATCCCCCTGCATGAGCCGGCGCTGCAATCTCTGACCGCGCATTTCAAGATGGAAAATGTCAGAATCGTCTACTGATGATCTATACCAACTATCTCTGGAGAGGATTCGAATGGGAAGCATTCTTGACCCCAGGGATGAGTAGTTCTACTATGCTCACGCACACCCTCAACTATCGTTCCACCCTCACGGACCAAGTTGCCCGGAGTGGCTGGTAAAAGGCAGAAAATTGGAACCGAACACATCAACCGTCGCCTCTGGATTGAAAAAAGTAAGAGCCCATATCGCAGAGATCGCAGAGAAGGCAGGCCGGCAAGCCGGGGAAATTACGCTTTTGGCCGCGAGCAAAACCAATCCCGCAGAGCGGTTGCGGGAAGCGTTTGTCGCAGGACAAACCATTTTCGGCGAAAACTACTTGCAGGAAGCGCTGGAAAAAATGCCAGCGCTTAACGATTTACCAATCGAGTGGCATTTCATCGGCCCTATACAGAGCAACAAGACCCGACGCATCGCAGAAAACTTTGCGTGGGTACACAGTGTAGACCGCAAAAAAATTGCCGAGCGTTTATCAAAGGACAGGCCCGCGTCGCTTCCCCCGCTTCAGATATGCTTGCAAGTCAATGTAAGCGGGGAAGACAGCAAAAGCGGTGTGGCACCGGAAGAGGTAGCGGATCTGGCAGCGCATGTTGTCGAATTGCCGCGGTTGAGGTTGCGGGGGGTAATGGCAATCCCGGAACTGACCAAATTCACCGCTTTGCAGCGCAGCCAGTTCCAAATGCTGAAAGAAGCCTACGACCAGCTCAAGCAGAGCGGGTATGATGTGGACACCATCTCGATGGGGATGTCGGAAGACCTCGAACTCGCCATTCAGGAAGGAGCAACGATGGTGCGGGTCGGTACAGCCATTTTTGGGCCGAGGCGCTACCCTATCCCGGAGGAGCTTGCCCGGCAGGCACAGCCCTGAACAAGCCTTGCTCGTTCGACATCGGCTACCCCTGAATCGCTTGCCCGGTAAGATCGAGGTATTTTTTGTATAGCTGCTCTCGGGTTTCGACGATATCCGGGTTGAGAACGATGCAGTCTACCGGACATACTTCCACGCACTGCGATTCTTCGTGGTGTCCTACGCATTCCGTGCACAGATCAGGGTTTATTTCATAGTACTCCTCGCCGGGCGAAATGGCACTGTTCGGACACTCGGGCTGGCACACGTCGCAATTGATGCATTCGTCGGTGATCATTAAAGCCATGGCTACCTCGGTGATTTATCCTTCGACTCGATCTTCATTCTAAGCTGCGTCGAAATAAGGGGATGCACGAACTTTTCTATATTGCCACCGAATAAAGCGATTTCGCGCACGATAGTGGCGGATATAAACATGTATTGCTCGGAGGGCGTAAGAAACAAAGTCTCGACATCCGGATAAAGCGTACGATTCATTCCTGCCATCTGGAATTCATATTCGAAATCCGAGACAGCACGCAAACCGCGCAGGATTACCCTGGCATGCTGCTGTTGCGCAAACTCCATCAGCAAACCTGAAAACGGCATGACTTTAACGTTGGGATAATCCATCAGCACCTGGCGCACCATCGCCACCCGCTCATCCTGTGTAAAGAACGGTTTTTTTCCGCTGCTTGCAGCGACCGCTACCACCACTTCCCTGAACAAACCGGAGGCGCGTCGCACCAGATCTTCATGGCCCCGGGTAATGGGATCGAAAGTACCGGGGTATATCGCTTTATCCATTTAATTTATTTATTGTGGAACTCAATAAGTGATAACGCACCTTTCCCGCATGCCCCCTGTGCCGCACTGCCCATCCCTCAAACTCCGCGGGGCAATCGTCTTCCAGATAGACCAATCCTCCGTCGGCAAGATGCGCGTGCAATTTGGGCAGTAGCCTGGGCAACAGATCGAGACGATAGGGTGGATCGAGAAATATCACATCGAAGCGGCGTCGATCGGAATCAATAAAATTCATGGCATCGCCTCCCGCCAGTTCAATGCGCGTTGCTCCCAGTTTCCGGGCTGTGGCTCGAAGCGCTTTCAATACCACAGGGCTGGATTCCACCATCACGACTTCCGCGGCTCCACGCGAAGCTGCTTCGAAACCCATTGCCCCGCTGCCCGCGAACAGGTCGAGGCAGCGCTTGTGGCTCATATCCTGCCCCAACCAATTGAAGACCGTCTCGCGCACCCGGTCAGGGGTGGGACGCAGGTCCATATCATTGGGGAAAGTCAGGATGCGGCTGCGCCACTCACCTCCTATGATTCGAACCCTATTTCTCATCGTGCGCGCGATGAAAAAAGAGAAAAACTTCTGTCAGGAGGTAGTGGCTTGCAAAAAGTGCTTTTACTTTCCACTCGTGTCCGGAAGGCCCACCACTACCGTTACCATGCCGGATGGGTTGATGCGTCTCTGGAAAGCCTGGGTTACCTGGGAGATGGTTACCTTCGATACCGCCTTTACGTAATCATTCAGATAGGTCAGGGGCAGATCGTAAAAACCGATCATGGCGAGGTACCCGAGTATCTTCTTGTTACTGTCGATGCGCAGCGGGAAGCTGCCGATGATATTTTTTTTGGCTTCGATCAGTTCTTTTTCCGTTGGCCCTCCGGCAATAAAATCAGCCAGGACTTTCCGGGTTATGGAAAGCGCCTCTTCAGACTGTTCTTTCTGGGTTTGCAATGCAATCTCGAATGGTCCTTCTTCTTTCAGGGGGGTAAACGAGCTGTGAACACTGTAGGCCAGCCCGCGTTTCTGGCGGATTTCCTCCATCAGGCGTGAGGTGAATCCGCCTCCGCCAAGGATGTGATTACCCACGACGAGAGGAAAATAATCGGGATCATCGCGTCTGAGCCCGGGATAGGCGAGCTGGATATGGCTCTGGGTGGCCGGATGGGCGATCCGCTGTGTGCCCTGTGCGGGTGGCCTCACTTCCGGAATGCTTTGTCCCCGTCTCTCGCGTGACAGATCCCTCGTCAGGGATTCGGCAATCGCTGCAGCTTCGTCACGGCTTACATCTCCCATAATGGACACAACCGCGTCTCCCGCCGTATAGCGAAACCGATGAAAATCGATCATATCCTGACGTCCCAGTTTACTCACGCTCTCGATCTCACCCGAACCTCTCAGTCCATAAGGATGGGTACCGTAGAGCATTTTCATCAGCGATCGGTCGGCAATATTGCCGGGTTTGGTATCCGCTTCCTTGAGCCCTGCAATGACACGCGCTTTTTCCCGCTCCAGGACGTATCCAGGAAACTCCGGGTGCTGGATGACCTTGCCGAACAATTCCAGTGCGCGGCTACGCTCGCGCGCGCTGCTCAATGTTCTGAGCGTAATCCCCGCCCGATCCTGATCGAAATGGGCGCCGAGCTGCGCGCCGACATCAGCGAATCCCTTGGTGAGCTGGTCTTCGGTCAATCCTCCCGCCCCCAGGTTCACGAGATGCAGGGCCATCGCCGCGCGGCCTGATTTATCAGGTGTGTCGGTGCTGCTACCCGCACTGAAATCCACACTCACATCGAGAATGGGCAAGTCGCGGCTTTCGATGAAGAAAACGCGAGCACCCGAGGCTGCCTGCCAGTGCTGGATTGGCAGAGTGGCGTACGCCCATTGAGAATAAAAACCCAGCAGAAGGAAAAACAGGTGACGGACCATCTCTCAACCTCGCCGCTTAATGCCGCAACCCCGCCGGTACTGCCGCGGGTGCTTTCTGTTCCAGGGGCTGCGGATCGAGTACCGCAATCGTCAGATTATCGTCCTTCAGGTATTTTTTTGCCACATCGCGCACCTGTTCAGGAGTAACCGCCTGCAATTTACGCAATATGATGTCTACATCCCGGTATGACAAGCCTATGCTTTCGAGCTGGCCGATCTGCATTGCCTGGAAAAACATGGAATCGAGCTGAAAAACGTGTCCCGCTACCACCTGTGCCTTGACACGCGCAAGCTCCTCCTCTGTCACGCCCTCACGTACGAGCTTTTCGATCTCGGCGCGCAACGCCGCTTCTACATCAACCACTGTTTTTCCTTCGCTCGGTGTGCCATCGAGATAAAACACTGCGGGACCCCGGGCGGTGGAATCATAGCTGGCCCCTGCCGCGCTCGCGACGCGCTGCTCACGCACCAGTACTTTATTGAGCCGCGCCGATTCGTTCCCATCCAGCACGCCCGCCAGCATTTCGAGTGCGTACGGCTCCCAGTCCTTTTCCGGCTTGCGCAGCGATGGAGCATGATAGGCCATTGCAACGTAGGGCAACTGCGCCGGCGCCTTCACTGTCAGCCGCTTGACGCCGAGCTGCTTCGGCTCGATCTGCGGCTTGCGTTGATCCAGGGACAGTATGGACTTCGCCTTTTTTATCTGTCCGTAGTATTTTCGCGCCAGATCGAAGACCTGCCTGGGGACTACATCCCCGACCACCACAAGCACAGCATTATTGGGCGCATACCAGCGTTCATACCACTGCCTGGCGTCCTCCACGGTCATATTCTGCAGATCGTTCATCCAGCCTATCACCGGATGCCGGTAAGGGTGCGACTGATAGGAGGTCGCCATCAGTGTCTCATGCACCAGGGAGCGCGCCTGATCATCCGTACGTAACCGCCGTTCTTCCATCACGACTTTGATTTCCTTGGAAAACTCCTCTTCTGTCAGCACCAGGTTGCGCATCCGGTCCGATTCCAGTTCCATCGCCAGCGGCAGGCGGGATTTATGCAATTGCTGAAAATAGGCCGTATAATCCTGTCCAGTGAAAGCGTTTTCACGCCCCCCCGCCGCTGCGATAAGGCGGGAAAACTCGCCGCCCGGTACTTTCTTCGTGCCCTTGAACATCATGTGCTCAAGCACGTGGGCGACCCCAGTCCTGCCGTTTACCTCGTCAATGCTCCCCGCCTTGTACCAGATTTGTGAGATGACGACCGGGGAACGATGATCTTCCTTGACGATGAGCCTCAAGCCGTTACCGAGAATGAATTCATGCGTGCTGGCAGGAGCGGCGGGGGAGAACAGCGAGATGGGAATTATGAGAGCTGCCCATAGGCAAGCCGGCAAAAGGCGACAAGTCGGCAAAAAGCGAAAACACGGATAAGTCATCTTCTTTTTTAATTAATACCTGAATCCGGATAAACAGAATAAAATCCGGAATAAGATTTGCGTGAGATTTACATCGAAGTCCCGAATACTGACAGCCTACCAGAATGGCAAGTTTCTTCAAATCCAAAAATGATTCCACGACGAGCGAACCCACGAATTCGAATTGGGGGGTAAGGGTCAGGCAAGGCCTGTCTCGCACGCGCGACAATCTCGGCAAGCGCCTTTCGGGTCTCTTCGGTGGCGGAGCAATCGATGAAGACCTCTACGAGGAGATGGAAACCATATTGCTCACTGCGGATGCGGGTGTCAGTGCCACTACCTGGCTGCTGGAGGAGTTGCGCAGAAAAGTCAAACGTAACGGCCTGACGGATGCGTCGCAGCTCAAAGATGCGTTGCAGGAAGCGCTGGTCGATCTGCTGGAGCCGCTTGCGCAACCCCTTGATACCGGCACTCATCGGCCTTTCATCATCATGCTCACCGGGGTGAACGGCGCTGGAAAAACCACTTCCATCGGAAAACTCGCGCATTATTATCAACTGCAGGGCAGGTCCGTGCTGCTCGCCGCAGGCGATACCTTCCGTGCCGCAGCGCGCGAGCAACTGATGGCGTGGGGGGAACGCAACCGCGTCGCGGTGATCGCACAGGAAAGCAACGGTCAACAAAGAGGTGATCCGGCGGCGGTCATATTCGATGCCGTCAATGCGGCAAAAGCGCGCGGCATCGATATCGTACTGGCGGACACTGCCGGAAGGCTGGCAACACAACTGCACCTCATGGAGGAAATAAAAAAAGTGAAGCGCGTTATTGCCAAAACCGAGCCCGGCGCGCCTCATGAAACGTTACTGGTTCTGGATGCGAATACCGGGCAGAATGCAGTCAATCAGGTACAGGCATTTGACGATGCCCTTGGCCTGACAGGTCTCATTGTCACCAAGCTGGATGGAACTGCAAAAGGAGGCGTGCTTGCCGCCATCGCCCGCCAACGCCAGCAAAAAGTCCCGTTGCCGGTCCGGTTTATCGGTGTAGGTGAGGGTCTGGACGATTTGAGGCCTTTCGTCGCAAGCGAATTTGTCGAGGCATTGTTTGATTGAGGGAATATACGAAAAGGATGGAGTTGAGATGGAGTTGACTCGGCCAACTCGTCGTATCAATAAATGATCAGTTTCAGTGAGGTTTCCAAGCGCTACCCCAACGGTTTCGAGGCACTCCGGAATGTCAGTTTCACAGTAGAAACAGGCGAGATGGCCTTGATCAACGGCCATTCGGGAGCGGGGAAGACAACGTTGCTGCGGCTCATTGCCGCGATCGAGCGTTCCACCACCGGCAGCGTTATCGTCAATGGCCAGGATGTCGGCAGACTCAATGACGCCGCTGTTCCTTTCCTGCGCCGCAACTTCGGACTGGTGTTTCAGGATCAGAAGCTGCTGTTCGACCGCAGCGTTTTTGAGAATGTTCTGCTTCCCCTGCAGATCAGCGGTTTCGAGTCGAAAGCGGCTGTCAGGCGGGTGCGCGCCGCGCTCGATAAGGTGGGACTGCTGGGTAAGGAGAAAGCGCGTCCCATCACGCTTTCGGGTGGAGAGCAGCAGCGGCTGTGCATCGCGCGCGCCATTGTCAGCAGGCCTTCGATACTCATCGCCGATGAGCCGACGAGCAATCTGGATATGGAGTATGCAAGGGATATCATGGCTATTTTCAAATCTTTTCATCAGGTAGGCGTTACCGTACTTATATCCACCCACGATGTTGAACTGCTCGGTGACATCCCGCAACGTATTCTCACTCTCAGTCACGGCGAGTTGACTGGATGAACATCTGGTTTTCGTATCACTGGCAGGCCCTGGTGCTAGCCTTCAAGCGGCTGGCCTTGATCCCGTTCAGCACGCTGCTGACCCTGGGAGTGATCGGTATTGCCTTCAGTCTGCCAGCAGGAATTTATGTGTTTCTCGAGAATGTCGAGACACTTTCCGGCCAGTTTTCGAGCGGTCCTCAGTTGAGTCTTTTTTTAAAACTGAATGCGACCCAGAGTGAGGTAGGCAAAATTGAATCTTTTCTGAAAGAAAATCCGCACGTGGCGAGTTTCAGGTTCATTCCCAAGGCCAGCGCCCTCGAGCAGTTCAAGGAGAGCCCCGGACTGGCCGGAGTGATGGATGGCCTCGAAGGAAACCCGCTGCCTGATGCGTTCGTTGTTACCGCCAGGGACGTCTCAGCAGAGACACTGAAAACATTGAGCAGGGCCTTGTCGGAACTCCGCCAGGTCGAACATGTGCAGCTGGACTCTGCCTGGACGCAGCGTCTGGATGCGCTGCTCAAACTGGGACGGCTTGCGGCCTGGATGCTTAGCGTGCTGCTCAGCCTTCTGGTAATCGCTGTGGTATTCAACACCATACGCCTCCAGATCCTGACCATGCGGGACGAAATAGAAGTGGCAAAGCTGATTGGCGCAACCAACGGCTTTATCCGTCGCCCTTTTTTATATTTCGGGACAATACAGGGACTGGTAGGCGGCATTGTGGCATGGCTCATCATCTCTCTGGGTATCCACCTCACTGACGAGCCAGTAAAGCATCTCATGCAATTGTATGAAACGGATTTCCGCCTTTATCATCTTTCCATGGGAGATAGCCTGGTCATGTTTCTGTTTTCGGCTGGCCTTGGCTGGCTCGGCGCCTGGTTATCTGTCGTTAGTCATCTCCTGAAAATAGAACCCCGATAATTCATGAGGTTAAGGCATTTTACAATGGGTAGTGGGAGGAACTTTCAAGAATGTTGACGCTCTTAACGGTTAACGGGAAAAAGTTAACGCTCACAGAAACCAAGGAGGATAAATGACTTTCGCTTTAACTGTGCCTTCAACAGGCAGCCTCGAAAGCTACATTCAGTCCGTCAATCAGTCTCGCATCCTTACTCAGGAAGAGGAACTGCAACTGGCCCGATCGCTGCGTGATGAAGGCAGCATAGACGCTGCCCGCCAGCTCGTGCTGTCTCACCTGCGCCTGGTCGTCGCCATCGCGCGGGGTTACAAAGGCTATGGCTTGCCTCAAGCTGACCTGATACAGGAAGGAAATATCGGATTGATGAAAGCCGTCAAGCGTTTCGATCCTGAGCGCGGCGTCCGGCTGGTTTCATTTGCAGTACACTGGATCAAGGCTGAAATCCACGAATTCATACTGCGCAACTGGCGGCTGGTTAAAATTGCCACGACAAAGGCCCAGCGCAAGCTGTTTTTCAATTTGCGCAGCATGAAACAGGCTCTCGATACCATGAGCCAGGAGGAAGTTGCGGAGGTTGCAAAACAACTGAATGTGAAGCCCGAGGAAGTGGTAGAAATGGAAACCCGCTTCAGCGGCCGTGATATTTCACTCGAACCGTTGTCGGAAGACGACAGTGAGGAAGCATTCAGCCCCATTGCTTACCTGACCGATGGTTCCGAACCCTCGCATGTGCTGGAGAACGAGCAAACCATGCGTCTGCGGGGCGAGGGATTGGAGCAGGCGCTCGGGAGCCTGGATGCACGCAGCCGTCACATCATCGAGGCTCGCTGGCTGCGGGAAAAAGACACTGCGACGCTGCATGAGCTCGCCGATGAGTTGGGAGTATCCGCAGAGCGCGTTCGACAGATCGAAGCCAAAGCCATGCAGAAGCTGCGTACGGCCATGGCTCCTGCCGCCTGATACCTGAGGAGCCTCTGTTCTCGAATCCAAATTGCGCCGCCTCAGGGGAACTCAGTTCTGGTTGTTGCTTTCCGCCCACTGCTCCGGCGTCATGGTTTTCATGGACAGTGCGTGAATCTCCTGTTTCATTCTGTCGCCGAGTGCCCGGTAAACCAGTTGGTGCTGCTGCACCATATTTTTTCCACGGAATTCCGGGCTGACGATGATGGCACTGAAATGGTAGCCGTCGTCTCCTTCCACATGCACCACTTCACAAGACATGGAAGTCTCGATATGAGTTTTTATGCTGTCCGCTGTAACCATCTGTAGTTTCCCTTTCATGTAACGTTGCCGGCCGGTAGATTGCCGTAAAAAACGAGAACGGCAACGGAGGTATCCCGTTCATATACCCGTTCCACCACTAAAAAAACCGCAGTCAGTGCCTGATCTTGTAGCCTCTTTTGAGCATTTGCAGCGTCAGGCATGATACCGCCACAAAGCACGTGGCTACAATGCCAAGACTGACATAGGGTGAGATATCGGATGCGCGGAAAAAACCGTAGCGAAAACCATCGATCATGTAGAAAAACGGATTCAGGTGAGACAAGCCTTGCCAGAAAGGCGGCAATGAGGGAATTGTGTAGAATACGCCGGATAAAAACGTCAGCGGCAGAATGACAAAATTCTGAAACGCGGCGAGCTGATCAAATTTTTCTGCCCAGATACCGGCAATGACGCCGATAGCCCCCAGCAATGCGCTGCCCATCAACGCAAACATCAGCACCCAGGGGAACGAGGACAGGGGCACATCGAAGAACGTCAGGGTAACCAGGTAGACGCCCAGGCCCACTGCCAGACCCCGCACGACCGACGCAGTGACGTAGGCGAAAAATATTTCGTGATACGAAAGCGGCGACAGCAGGATAAAGACCAGATTACCGGTGATCTTGGACTGGATCAGACTCGATGAGGAGTTGGCGAAAGCGTTTTGCAGCATCGCCATCATCACCAGGCCAGGCACGAGAAAAACGGTATACGCTACGCCGGGGTACGCCTGTACATGCTCTTCCAGCACATGCGAAAAAATCAGGAGATATAGCAGGGTGGATACCATGGGCGCGAATACCGTCTGGAATCCGACTTTCCAGAATCGCAGCAACTCCTTGTAGAGTAGTGTAAGAAATCCGGTCATACGGGCAGGGTCTCGGGCTTCCTGATTTTGTGTGTGCCCATGATCCGTATGAATACCTCTTCCAGATCAGGCTGCAACACCTGCATCTCGAGCACATGCAGTGCCGCTTTACGCAACGCGGCCATGACCTGCTCGAGCTGGGAATACTCTGCCAGGGTCAGAATGTAACAACCCTCTTCGCGGCTGCTCATTAGCGGCTGTAGCGCCGGAGGCAACGTATCGGGCGACAGCCGCAACCGTACAGAACATCCCGATACGCTGCCGATCAGGTTTCTGATGCTGTCCAGGGCAACGACATTGCCTTGCTTCATCATTGCCACGCGGCTGCACAGCGCCTCCGCTTCCTCAAGATAATGGGTGGTCAATACTATGGTATGGCCTTCCCGATTCAACTGCTTGATGAAGCGCCAGAGTCCCTGGCGCAACTCGACATCCACACCCGCGGTCGGCTCATCCAGCACGATGACCGGGGGCTTGTGCACCAATGCCTGGGCCACCAGTACGCGCCGCTTCATGCCGCCTGAGAGCGCTCGCATGTTGGTATCGGCCTTATCCGCGAGGTCGAGATGGTGGATGATTTCCTCTATCCACGCCCCATTGTTCTTCAAGCCGTAATATCCCGATTGAATGACCAGTGTTTCACGGACAGTAAAAAACGGATCGAAAACCAGTTCCTGGGGAACCACGCCCAGCATGCGTCGCGCTTCGCGGTAACGAGAGACCACGTCGTATCCCATCACCCGCGCCCGGCCGCTGGTTGCTCGGGTAAGCCCTGCTATGATGTTGATAAGCGTAGTCTTGCCCGCCCCGTTGGGGCCCAGCAAGGCGAAAAACTCACCTGGCTCTATCTTGAGATCGATGCCCGCCAGAACTTGCAGTGCACCATAACGTTTGTGCATCTGCTCGACTTCTATGGCGGGTGTCATGGGAAGATAAAATAGGAAGGAGCCAAAACGGGAGTGCAGTGTATCCGCCAGAAGCCGGGATGCGGGTGAGCGGAGAACACTGTCGTTATGCGATTCCTGGGCGACAGTCTGATTTCTGCGAATTATGCACCATTCATCAATTCGGATACCCCGTACAGTTGCATGAGGCTCCGCAGATTCTGCGGCATGTTGAGAAAGCGTATCTGGAGGCGGTGACGCGCGGCCTCGCGCTGCCATTCCAGCAATAAACTGACGGCAGCGGAATCGGCTTCGGTAACCCGTCCGAGATCAATTATCACATCTTCCCCGTCAAACAGAGCAACGCCGCTCGCAACCACCGAAACGACGTTGTCGATCGTAATCGATCCCTCTACGCTCAGTTCCCCGCCTTCACGCCGGATCACATCAGCCGTCATCGGCTACTGTGTGGCCACGGTCTTTAAATTACCGGCCGCTTTTTTATCGTTTGCGGCCAACGCGCGATTCTTGTCCCCGAGGGTTTTCAGTAATTTTTCCACACCGCCTTCTCGAACCTGGCTGTTGAACGTGCTGCGGTAATTCGTAACCAGGCTTACACCAGCCACGGTCACATCGTAGACTTTCCACCCGTCGCCTGTTTTTTCCATGCTGTAGTCGATATCCACGGGTTGCCCGCTATCCTGCATGACTTTCGTCTTGACAGTGGTATCCGTGTCCCCTGCCTTGCTCCTGAGCGGCTCAACCTTGATCTTGTAGTCACTGTAGGTACTGAGGGCGTTGGAGTAAGTCCTCACTAGCAAGGTGCGAAACTCTTTCACCAATTCCTCCTGCTGCTGGGGTGTTGCCTTATTCCAGTTCTTGCCCATGGCCAGCCGGGTCATACGCGTAAAGTTGAAATGCGGCAGAACCTTGGCTTCGACCAGATCAAGAATCTTGGCCATATTGCCCGCGCGCAGCTCCTTATCCTGCCGAACGATTGACAATACTTCCTGGGCGGTGTTATCCACCAGCGTATCAGGACTGACTTCTGCGGCGGCAGCAGGGAATGCAACCAACCAGGCTGCCAGCAGACCTGAAATACCAAGATATTTTTTCATGATTTCCTCACTTGAATAGACTGCTCAACACACGAAATGCTTATGCGATTGACGCTTCCGGCACCCGCATCAACTGCTTCCTGCTTCCTGTCCGCAGGCCCTTATCCGTAAAACTCAGACATTGCCGTGGGCATTGGACTCATTACCGCCCTTTCTAGTTCTTGTCGGAATTTTCACTGCTGCTTCCTTCTGAAGCTTTATTGAACAAAAATTTCCCGATCATTTCTTCCAGAACAAGGGCAGAATTGGTTTTCATGATGGTGTCGCCATCCTTGAGCGTCGCTTCATCACCACCGGCAGCCAGGCCGATATACTGCTCCCCGATCAAACCTGAAGTAAGGATGCTGGCAAAAGTATCCTTGGGAAATTTATAACGGCTGTCAATATTCATGATCACCAGAGCGTCATATGTCTCTGTGCTGAACTGGATGTCCGTCACCCGGCCGACAACGACACCGGCACTCTTTACCGGCGCCCGCACTTTCAACCCCCCGATGTTTTCGAAGTTGCCTGTCACCTGATAGCTGTCATTCGCGCTATAAGTGCCAAGGTTGCCGACTTTCAACGCCAGCACGAGCAGAGCGCCGATACCTGCCATGACGAACAGTCCTACCCACAAATCCATTGTTGCGCGCTGCATCAGCCCATTCCCCTGAACATGAACGAGGTCAAGATAAAATCGAGTCCAAGAATTGCGAGTGAAGAAGTCACCACGGTGCGGGTTGTCGCACCGGATACGCCTTCAGCCGTTGGCGCCGCATCATATCCCTCAAACACGGCAATTGCCGTCACCGCGATGCCGAAAACACAGGTTTTTATGATGCCGTTGACCACGTCGTAGTGGAAATCGACGGCACTTTGCATTTGCGACCAGAACGAACCTTCATCCACTCCGATAAGTATGACAGCCACCAGATAACCACCATAAACGCCTATGGCTGAAAACAGCGCGGCCAGCAACGGCATTGAAATCACGCCGGCCCAGAACCGGGGTGCGACTACACGCGCAATCGGATCTACAGCCATCATTTCCATTGCCGCCAATTGCTCGGTCGCTTTCATCAGGCCGATTTCCGCTGTGATTGCCGAACCTGCGCGGCTGGCGAACAACAGCGCCGACACCACCGGCCCCAATTCGCGTAACAGGGACAAGGCCACCATGGTGCCTACCGCAGATTCTGCTCCATACCGCTGCAAGGTTTCGAAGCCTTGCAAGCCGAGCACCATGCCGACAAAAAGTCCCGACACGAGGATGATGATGAGCGACTGTACCCCGGTAAAATAAAGCTCCCGTATCACCAGGGTGAAGCGGCGCAAGCTGGTGCCGGACTTGATCAAGGTCAGCAGGAAGAAACGGCTGGCGTAGCCCAGGCGCCAGATATTGTCTATGACGCGATGACCTACGCTCTGGATACCAGCTACGATACGTCTAGGCAAAACTGCCCTCCAGTTGCAGATCCTGTGCATAGGGCCTGGCGGGATAGTGAAACGAGACGGGACCGTCTTCTTCTCCATGAACGAACTGATGCACAAACGGCGCAACCGATCGGCGCACCTCGTCCGGCGTACCGTGGGCCGCAATCACTCCGTCCGCGATGAAATAAACGTAATCGACAATTTTCAAGGATTCCTGCACGTCGTGAGTTACGACGATGGAGGTCATGCCCAAGGCATCGGTCAGGCGTCGTATCAGGTTTCCGATCACTGTGAGTGAAATGGGATCGAGTCCGGTGAAAGGCTCGTCGTACATGATAAGCAGGGGATCAAGCGCAATCGAGCGGGCCAGAGCGACGCGGCGCGCCATGCCGCCGGAGAGCTGGGTAGGCATCAACTCGTGCGCGCCACGCAAACCCACCGCCTGGAGTTTCATTAACACAAGATCCCGTATCATGGACTCCGGCAGATCCGTATGTTCCCGCATCTGGAAAGCCACGTTGTCGAATACCGAGAGATCGGTAAACAATGCGCCGAACTGAAATAGCATGCTCATTTTTCGACGCATGCGAAAAAGCTCATCCCGCTTCAGTTTATGCACTACCTCGCCTGCAACTTTCACATAGCCGGAAGTCGGACGCAGGGCGCCTCCGATGAGTCGCAGCAAGGTTGTTTTCCCGCTGCCGCTGCCACCCATGATGGCGATGACTTTCCCTCGTTCCATCGTCATGTCGATTCCCTTGAGAATCGGACGCTGTCCATAAGAGAAATTCAGGCCTTCGATTTCGATCAGGCTTTCAGACACCATCTTCCGGAAGAGGAATACCTAATTTAGCGGGATATCGATTTTACCCCAAATCGGGTAGCCAGAGGCGGCCAGGAAGCCTGAGACAGGTAGTGAGGAATTGGCGCAGTCAGGCAACTCGCCCTGTCGGGGAAAGTGGGTGGACGCGGCGATAATGATCGGAAACAGATGACCGCTTGTCAGCAGGGGCAGCAAGATCAATGGACGGGCTCGTGGTCATCCCGGATGATGCTGTATTTTCCCAACCGGTAGATGGCGGCAAAGAAACAGTACATTGCAAAACTCTGCAATATTGCTCGAGAAAGGGCCTGGCGCCCGGCATGTGAACCGCCAGGTCGCTGCGAAATGCATAGATAACCTGTGCCACGAGCACGATGAGCATAAAAAGATTGGCAACGCCCCAGGCGGCCGTGATCTCGGGCAGTTGCTTTCTCCTGGAAGCGTAGTGCCCTGGCAAATAATTATCCAGCATGTCGTCTTCCAGTCCGGCGTACATCGCGTCACCCGTTTGCGAAATTTTTTCTCTCGCAGCCTGCCTCTCCCGTACTCTGTCTGCTATTTTCGCCGCCTTGGAGTCAGGTTTTTCCCTTGCAGGCGTTTCAGGAGTGCGAGCCTCTGCTGCCTCTGGCTTGACAGGTGCTGCATCGGTCGGCTCTGATGTATGCGGTTCCGGTGGATTTTGTGCTGATGGAATCGGTTCAGAGATGTGTGGTTCCAGCCTCATGGGCTCCTGGACGCCCCCGTCCTGTAGCGCTTCCGCGTGAGACATCGCTATATCAGGGGAAAGCCGTGGAGCACTTTCCGACGCTTTCGCCGCTTCCCCGGTCTTCACCGGTTTTATGGTTTCCGACTCCTCCACGGTCAGCAGGGCAGCGAAACCATCAAATATGCGGTTGCACTGTCCGCAGCGCACTTCGCCCCCGTGCGCCTGCAAATGCAGGGGTGTGACGCGAAAGACTGTGAAGCAGTCAGGACATCGAGTTACAAGTGCCATATCGGTTCTGGTTTCTGTTTAATCTGTTCATTTTCTCGTGCCTGCCAGCAAGACCCATCCCTCGCGATTTCGTGCAATATGCATATCATGCGATTGCCGATAAGCCCGCATTACCTCTTCCGCCTGTTCCGCGAGTATACCGGATAGCGCAATGCTTCCCCCCGGCCGGACAGCATGCGTCAATATGGGAGCCAGCATGATCAGCGGATTGGCGAGGATATTGGCGACAACCACGTCCGCCCAGCCCCCATGTTCTGCGCCCGCCTGCCCCGTCATCTGCGTATGAAACGCTATTTCGGTTTCTGCGCACTGGTTAAGCCTTGCGTTCTGGCGGCTTGCCTCCACCGCCTGTGGATCTATGTCGATTCCGACTACATGGCGGGCGCCCATCTTGAGGGCCGCAATCGCCAATATGCCTGAACCGCAACCGTAATCGAGAACATCTTCCCCTCCGCCGAGATTTTCGTCAAGCCATTCAAGGCATAGCTGCGTAGAAGGATGTGTTCCCGTTCCAAAGGCAAGCCCGGGATCGAGGATCAGGTTGATGGCAGTCGGATCGGGTATTTCATGCCAGCTTGGCACCACCCATAGGCGCGAGGAAATGCGGATCGGATTGAACTGCGACTGGGTTACCCGTACCCAATCCTGCTCTTCCACATATTCGATACGGTAGCTCGGAGGGGCAGGCAGGCCAGCCGCTTCTGCCGCAGCGCGCATTACGGCGGAAGTATCGGTATCCCCCTTGAATAGCGCGGTAAGTTCCGGTGCAAGCCAGATGCCTGCGAGGGGCTCCCCTGGTTCGCCAAACAGGGGTTGCTCATGCTCGGTCCCGGCTGCGGAATCATGGATGTCGGTTGATAGCGCGCCCAACTCCAGCATCGCATCGCTTAACGCTTCGACATGCATGCTGTCCGTTTTTATGATGACCGAAATCCAGGGCATGGATGGTACGTACCTTGCATTTGGCTGCGTAAGCAGGTGGACAGAACGTTCCAAGAGCCCGTTTCCAGAGAGGCTCTTACCTCAAAAACTCCCCGTCCGTTACGAGAGTTCAGTAGCGAAGCGATGGAACCTCATCCGGAATTACTATTGTGATTGGCGAGCTTTTGCTCGAGATAATGGATGCTCGTGCCGCCATTCAGGAATGCGGCATCGGACAACAGGTCAAGATGGAGCGGCGTGTTGGTTTTGATGCCCTCGATCACCATTTCCGACAGTGCGATACGCATGCGTGCTATCGCCTGGTCGCGATTGTCTCCATAAGCGATTATTTTGCCTATCATGGAATCGTAATAGGGCGGCACGAAATAGTTATGATATATATGGGAATCCACACGAATGCCAGGGCCTCCGGGAGCATGGTACTGGGTGATACGCCCTGCCGATGGGGTGAGCTTGTACGGGTCTTCGGCAGCGATACGGCATTCGATGGCATGACCCTTCAACACGATGTCGCGCTGCCGCAGAGTGAGCTTTTCGCCGGCTGCCACGCGAATCTGCGCTTGCACCAGATCGATTCCGGTGATGGCCTCGGTAATGGTATGCTCGACCTGCAGGCGTGTATTCATTTCAATGAAATAGAACTCGTTTTTTTCGAACAGAAACTCGAAGGTTCCCACGCCCCGATAGCCGATGCGCTTGCATGCGTCGACGCAGCGGGTTCCCATTCTGTCGCGCAATCTCGGGGGAATGCCCAGGGCCGGCGCTTCCTCGATAATTTTCTGATGGCGGCGCTGCATGGAGCAATCCCGTTCCCCCAGATAGATGACGTTGCGATGTTCATCAGCCAGCACCTGAAATTCGATGTGGCGCGGGTTCTCCAGATATTTTTCCGCATAGACCGTCGGGTTGCCGAATGCGGCCTGAGCTTCGTTGCGCGTAATGATAACCGCGTTCGATAACGCTGCTTCAGTGTGCACCACGCGCATACCACGACCGCCTCCACCTGCCGCGGCCTTGAGAATGATAGGGTAGCCGATGGCGCGAGCTATGGCCTTGATTTCGTCCACGGATTCGGGGAGACCGCCTTCCGAGCCCGGGACACAAGGCACGCCGGCCTTTTTCATGGCGTTCTTGGCGCTGACCTTGTCGCCCATCAGCCGAATCGTCTCGGGCCGGGGGCCGATAAAGACGAAGCCGCTTTTTTCTACACGTTCGGCAAAATCCGCATTTTCCGATAAAAACCCGTAACCCGGATGAATGGCTTCCGCGTCGGTGACCTCGGCGGCGCTGATGATGGCGGGGATATTCAGATAGCTCTGTGTCGAAGGAGCAGGTCCGATACACACTGACTCATCAGCGAGTTTTACATATTTTGCCTCGGCGTCGGCCTGGGAGTGCACCGCTACTGTCTTGATACCCATCTCACGGCATGCACGTTGTATCCGCAGGGCAATCTCGCCGCGGTTTGCTATCAGTATTTTTTCAAACATGTCTGCCGCTCGTATCTCGTTTCATGATGGAGGTGATTTCTCCTCTTCTATTGATGCAGGCTTCCCGCAGGAGAGCGTGCAACGCGCAAAACGCCGAATCATTCAATCACGAATAGCGGTTCGCCGTACTCGACCGGTTGACCATTCTCCACCAGTACCGCCTTGATGACGCCGCTCTTGTCGGACTCGATCTCATTGAGCAATTTCATTGCCTCGATGATGCAGAGCGTGTCGCCTTCCTTGACTGTCTGACCTACCTCTACAAAGACATTGCTGCCCGGCGCGGAACTGCGGTAGAACGTGCCCACCATGGGCGATTTGACCATGTGGCCTTGAGGCAATATCTCGGCGGCAGCCGTCGCCGGCGTAACAGTGGCGGGTGGAGAGGCTATAGCGGCGGGTGCGGCCGGTGCGGCGGGTTGTGGCGGATATGTTACGGCTGGGGGAGCGGATATCTGCATCGAAGGCGTGGATCTGCTGATACGGACCTTTTCTTCGCCTTCCGTGATTTCCAACTCGGCAATGCCGGATTCCTCCACCAGGTCAATCAGTTTTTTAAGCTTTCTCAGGTCCATATAGGGTCTCCCGATCGGGTTCCTTTTGCGTTATATTCTGTCAAAACCAAAACTTCTAACCATCTGCTCATCGCGCTAAGGCGCAGACTTCGTGTCTCTGTTTTTGGAAATACCCCCGTTTCAAAACACGCTAAGGGTGAGATGAGCCAAAACTGCATTGGCCTATCAAAAGGAATTCTCAGCTCCTCAACGATACCCGATCACTTCATTGCTATCCTTGACGCTCATCAGTTGCGGTCAGCACATAATTGAAGGCGAGTTCGTATCCCTTTGCTCCCAGGCCGCTTATGACACCCACCGCCATATCGGAAAAAAAAGATTTCTGACGGAAAGATTCGCGAGCAAAAATATTGGAAAGGTGAATTTCAATGAAAGGTATCCGGGTAGCAGCGAGTGCGTCACGCAAGGCAATACTGGTATGCGTATAAGCGGCAGGATTGATGATAATGAAGTCTATTTTTTCAGCGCTCGCCTGCTGGATTCGGTCTATCAGCTCTCCCTCAGCGTTACTTTGAAAGTAATTAAGACTAACGCCCTCTTTTTCGGCTAACTTCGCTAAATTTCCGTTAATTTCTTCTAATGTGACAGTCCCGTAAATCGAAGGTTCCCTAATTCCCAGGAAATTCAGATTCGGCCCATGGATGACCAGAATATTTTTATAGGGGGTTAAGCCATTTTTCATGGCGGCAAGTTTGACCCAATCACGGGAAATTGTCTAGTGATTCTCGGTCATTCGGCGAATATGTTGGAATTTACGTTTTTTTATTTCAACAGGGAATTCAAGCGCTCGGATGAGCCCTTTCTGGAGAAAAAAGGGTGTCACATTTGGGATTAGTCGCAGGTTTTGTGGGGGCTGGAATGGAGGGTTGAGAGATTTATGGCGGGGTTTGGTTGGATGAGTTCGCATCTATTGCACTGGCACAGCGACTTCTCTGCTTTCCTTTTACTTCTTTCACCTGCGAACGATGCTCCCGAATGGGGAACGTTTGCCCGCCGTTTTCCAAAAGACTATAATTGACATGGTTTATTCTGATCCCTTCTCAGGCTGTTGTAGCTCAGTTGGTAGAGCAACTGATTCGTAATCAGTAGGTCGGAGGTTCGACTCCTCTCAACAGCACCAATATTTCATTTGACAGTGAATCAATGCCCGCTTCGCGGTCGGGGTAGTGCTTCTTTTGCTTCCTCTTGCTGCCATTTCAGCACTCTGTGTCGATAGGCGTACCAAGGTCCAATAGTAAAATGCTGCGATGCGATTACCATGGAGAACTGGAAACTCTTGCTGGTGAGAGGAATTAAACTGTATCAGCCAGGAGGGAAGAGTTGTACCGGGACCTGCTCCTGTTACTGGGAGGCAGGCTCTGACCAGGGGACTTTGCTTGATAAACCAATAATAGACAACTGAAGATGAATAACCTGATAACTTACGATCAAGCGTACGATCTCGCGAATATACTGATCAAGAAGGCGACCAAAGAGGAACTGGCGGAGTGCGCGCGCCTGCTTGCATTAAATCTTGCTCACCATCAGGTGAAACACGGAGAGATTGCAGTAATAGACACGTTAACCTTGCTACGCTCATTTGAGTGTACCGAGGAGCACCTGAATGTGTTGATGGAAGGCATGCTGAATCTGATAGGCGTCCTGGTAAACGTCTGCGGTGGGGTAGGACAGTCAAAGCATTGACGTTTTTTATAAGTAAGCGCTTACTTAACATGAATAGCGGGTGCTGAACTTGCTATGGCTGAGTATTTCCAGGATACTCGGGTATCATATAAGCACACCTATCCCAGGTAATTATGGGCGCTGGACGAGAGCGAATCAGGCCAACAAGCGTATCAGACCATACCGGATCTCATGCAGGTACAAGATAAGCCGCGCTACCTCGCTCCTGGGGTAAGCCGGCGTGAAGTCTGGTCATGGGCAATGTTCGACTTCGCGAATTCAGGCTACACCACCGTTGTGATTACCGCCATTTTTAACGCCTATTTTGTGGCGGTGGTGGCGAATAATGAAGCTTGGGGGACATTTGCCTGGACAGCAGCGTTGTCGGTGTCTTATGCGCTTATTATGGTGACTGCTCCGGTGATAGGCGCTTATGCTGATGCGTATGCGATGAAAAAGCCTTTGCTGCTGGTGAGCACAATCGGTTGCGTGCTTTTTACCGCATTGCTTTACTTTGTCGGTCCGGGTGATCTGATGCTGGCCGTGGTATTGATCGTGCTAAGTAACTTTTTCTTCAGCAGCGGCGCGAATTTGATTTCAGCTTTTCTGCCGGAACTCGCACACGGCGACGCATTGGGAAAGGTTTCCGGGTGGGGCTGGAGTTTCGGCTATGTTGGCGGGCTGATCAGCCTAGGATTGTCGTTGGCTTATGTGACCTGGGCACAAAACCAGGGCAGCCCTGCAGAGCAATTCGTTCCGGGCACAATGCTTATAACCGCCGGACTTTTCGCGATTTCGAGCATACCGACCTTTCTCTTTCTTAAGGAACGTGCGCTGCCGCAATCACATCCGGTGGAACGTAATGTCGTGCGCGAAGCATTTGCCCGCTTGCTCGTCACGTTCCATCGTGTGCGCGATTTTCGCGACCTCCTACGCTTTCTCGCATGTATCGTGTTTTACCAGGCGGGCATTCAGACCGTAATTACTTTAGCCGCCATATATGCGCAACAGGTAATGGGCTTTGATACCGGCGATACCATGTTTCTGGTTCTGGTTGTCAACGTTACGGCATCAATCGGTGCGTTCGCCTTCGGCAATATCCAGGACAGAATCGGCCATATTCCCACCATCGCGCTGACTCTCGGAGGCTGGATTGTAATGGTGTTGCTGGCATGGATGGCTGCGACACGCCCCATGTTCTGGCTCGCTGCCAATGTCGCCGGCCTCTGCCTTGGAGCGTCACAATCAGCAGGGCGCGCACTGATAGGTTATTTCAGTCCGGATGCGAGACGCGCCGAATTTTTCGGACTGTGGGGACTTGCAGTCAATCTGTCCTCGATACTCGGTCCGATCACGTATGGGATCGTGAGCTGGATTTCCGGCGGTGATCATCGGCTGGCCATGTTGATTACGGGCAGTTATTTTATTATAGGCTTGGGGATATTGATGAGCATCGATATACAACGGGGACGGCGGGCCGCACTGAACACCATTACTCCGGTGGTGAGCGATATCGGGAATCGCTGATAGCAATCGACCGCAAGGCCCCACATCGCCAACCCTCCCGTTTCAGCTGTCTGTTATCTCCTTTTTGAGTCTGGCGCCGTTGCTGCTCGTTTATCTGCGCTTATTCTTTATAAACGCAGATACCCGCCGTTCCATCCTTGTTGACCTCGCGGTGATAATCAATGATGCATGTGGTGATTATGGTCGCCGCCTTGGTTCCCGCTTTGGCCGTGCCCGCTGTGGCCGCCATGATTTCCGTGGTCAGCGTGGTCGCCATGACCCTCTTCTGATTTTTTATCGCCCTTTTTCTGCGAATCCTTTGCCGCAGCCTTCAACGGAGTGAACCGGGCGGACTGTGCCTCTTGTTCCGGCAATTTGACAAATACGACGACTACCGTATCCGGGGTCAGGACAAAATCTCCCGTTCCTTTCATCATGTTATTTCCTGCCGGTTCGAGCTTTATGGAAGTTTTCGGCTTGGCTTTACCGACCTGAAATGCTGCCTTGCCCACGCCCCCTTCTGTCTTGATCTGAACATCTGCATGATCTGTTACATAAACCGTCAATTCTTTATCTTTTGTTACAAGCTCCAGATGATAGGGTCCCGCCATACGCACCTGCCCGCCGTGAGGCGCGGCATGGGTGTCGAAATATTCGTCGGTGTGCGCCGAGGCGGGCAATGACACGGCCAGAACAGCACTCGTCAAGACCATGACCATCGATTTAATCATTTGCTCTACTCCTTGTAGGTACGAATTGAAGAATTGTAATGCGTGCCCCATCGCGGGAACCGTATTGCCGTTTGCTTCTCTTACTTGGATTGCTCTTGCTTCTCTTCTCCAAGGTTTTCTGGAATTCCCGCGGCGTGTTCCCGCTTTCCGGCTGTATTCGCCCGGTGCTCCGCCTCAGTCACTCCACCTTTCTTATCTGCGCGCCCTGAGCCTGCCTGAAGGGCACAGCACATGCCTGTCGAAGGGGAGTGGCACCGGGGATCGCCCTGTAAAAAGGACGAACGCTTTCAAGGCAGACATCCGTTCTTTACCGCTGGTCGCTAATGCACATGCTCGCCCGGCGGCGGGAGGATTTCCCCTTCGCGGTTGAGTTGCGCCACCTGCTGCATCAGCATGTCGGGGCTGGACCAGCCCGCGCCATCGAATTCGGGTATCCAGCGCGCGCGCAGAAAGCCGAAGCGGTCCACCAGGAACTCCATGTGGTCAGGCACCGTGCCAGCACCCAGGAGGTCCGGATGGGAGAGCGTGCGCCGGAACAGGGCATAGCTGCGCACGATCTCCTCCGCCCCTTCGGTCACGACGGGGAAGTGAACGCTCGCTTTGAGCTGGCCAAGAGCGGTTGTGCTCAAATCATGCTCGGGCACCGCCAGAAGCACCGTGTTGCCGGCCTGCAGTTCTGCATGGAGCGCTTCCAATTGTGCCAGGCGCTCGCGCGATTGCGGCCAGGAGAATAATACCAGCAGTACGTTCTTCTGGTTGCGGAAGTCCTTCAGGGTGCCGCTTGAGCCATCCTGCGCCATATACGAGAAATTGGGCGGACCCATGTTGGGCTGCGGCTGCTCGGGCTTGACAGTGGGACTCATCAGGCGCGCCTGGTAGCCGCGCGACATGGCGTGCAGGAAGTTCACAACGTCCCAGCGGTCTTCCTCATCGAGCTTGTCGCCAAAGGAAGGCATGCCGGTATCGGGGATGCCGAAGGAGAGCCAGTGGAAGAAGTCGCCTGCGGTATGGCGGGCCGTGTGCGGTTCGGTCAGAAGGTCCACCGGCGGCTTGGCAAAGCTCTTGGCCATCACGCCATCGCCCTTGCCTTGCAGCCCGTGACAGGCTACACAGTTCTCGGCAAAATGGACGGCGCCATTGGAAATGGAGATGGTGTCAAATGGCACCGGGGTCTTGCGGTAGGTCTCGGGATAGGCATCCACCGTCAAAGGCGGCAGGCCTACGCCTAAACCTGCGAGTGCCAGGAGGACGGGCAACCCGAAGCGCAGCTTTTTGTCCCAGTGCTTCCTGCGCCCAAAGAAGACTGCGGCCGCGGCCAGAGCGAGCAGGGCGATGCCGCTGTAGACGCGCAGCATGATGGCAGGCTCCCCCCAGGTGGCGGCAAGGGAGAAACGGAAGGAATAGGGCCAGTCCTGGATCAGGGCGTGCTTGGCAGGAACCGTGTTGGCAACGATGGTGGCAAGCAGCACTATCCCTAAGGCCAGCACGAATTCGAAGCTCACCCATTTCCTGAGCTTTCGTCCGCCGTTATCTGCTCCTTTTGTTCCTGCGTCCTTGTAGAACAGCGGCAGCCAGCTCGAGCGCGCGCGCGAGGCGATGATGAGCACCACCACCAGCAGGGCGATCTTGCCATTGAGCAGCCAGCCGTATTGGGTGGCAACCAGTCCGCTGTAGTTGGCATCGACCATGCGGTAGGTGATGAGGATGCCGGTTGCAATCACCGCCAGCATGACGGGCAGCGCCAGGGTGGAGAAGCGCCGCAGGGCCTGGGCATCCTGCCGGAAGGCTTCCTCGCGCGACTGGAATACGGCGTGGATGCGCTGGAGCGCCTGCGTCTGCAGGCCAGGCTGTATGCCGGTATTTCTGGTGGAGGCCTGTTTCAGTTCGCTCTCGGGCTTGCAGGCAAAGCAGACCACGAGGAAAGCCGGCAAGGCGCCAAACCAGACGCTGCCCAGGATGATGTGCAGGGCGTAGGGCAGAAGCGAGACGACCGAGAGGTCTTCGGCTGCGGCGTGGCTGGCAAGCGAGCCGACCCCTAAGGTCAGGGCCGCCATGCTTGCGCACAGGATGTATTGCCAGCGCGCAGGCGGGGAGAAGCGGATGTAGAGGGCAATGGCAAAGACGACGAGAGCGCAGGCGGCGCGTGCGAGCCAGATATGCCCCATGCGCGTATTTTCCATGAGGGAGAGCCAGGCGGCCGGATGCCAGGCGTTCTCGTCAATCCCGGTGGCTTGTGCCGTGGTGGTCGCCAGGATGCCAAGCAGGCCGGCGAGCAGGATGAGGGCGAGCCACGGCAGCGCGCGCTCCACCCGCATGACCCAGGGCGAGTGGACGGAGCCGGCAATGGCCAGAAACACGCAGCCGCCTACCAGGATCATGTTGGACGCAAGCTGCGACCAGCGCAGGAGCGTCGCGATGACCTCGATCATTTCGCGGCAGCTTTGTTCTTTATCGTGAAGTCGTAGGACGAGTCAACCACATGTCCGTCCACCGACAGCACCCGGAACTTGACCGTGTACTTGCCCGGATTCAACTCCGGCAGGGGCAGAACGATGGCTTTGGGGTCGCCGGCATCGACGTGCGGCTTGGTTTCGGTGACAGGCGCCTTGGAGGAGTCGAGCACGGAAAGCGCTGCATAGTCCTTTTCGACTTCTTCGTTGAAGAACAGCCGTACCTGGGCGGGGACCTGTGTCAGTTGCGCGCGGCGCGCAGGTTCTGACTTGACCAGCATGGCGTGTGCGAGCACCGGTGTGCTATGCAGCCCCGCCGCGAGCAGCAGGAACGACAAAAGACTGGGTGCCAGCAGGTGAAGCCGATTTCCTGTTCTTGCTCTCCTTGTTCTCCTGTCAGCAGATATCATCGATGGTTGCATTTTTGCTCCTCTTATATATGGGCTCTGCACCCGAAGATCGGCTTCGGGCAGCCACTGTGATCCTTGTCTTTTTTATTTGTCCCCGGTTGTTCCTGTTTGATCCACGCCCGGTTTCATTGTCTGCACCCGGCTTTATTACTGTCTTTTCTGTTCCTGCCTTCCTGCCCATTTCCCTTTTTGCCTTATTGAACCTTGGACTCTTCTCCGCGCGCATGGTTCAGAGCAGAGTCGGCGCGTGACCGGAAAGCAGGCGCTGCGACCGGAGCATGTGCCGAAGGGGTAGCACCTCGTATCGTTGCACGGTGCAGCGCTGCATCGGCAGTCCCGCAGTCATCTGTTTGTTGCGCCGGGCCTGCCCAGAGAACGACAGTGAGCGCTTGCTTCTCTTTTTTCTCTCCTAGGCGCTCGCACCGGCTGATTTACGCCCGCGCAAGAAGAAGACAGCCGCCCCTATGATCACTGCCACAATGACTATGATGAGGTAGGGCGACATGCCTCTGGGTTCACCCACGGAGAAGGGAAAGCGCGAGACCATCGGTTCCTTGTCGGTGACGGTCACGAGCCCCACGAACTTGCCAGGCTGGGTGAAGTTGTATTCAAAATTGATGGAGCCATTGGGATAGACCTTGGGCGGTATGTGCAGGATGGTGATTTCATCGAGCTTCTGCTGTTCGTCGGGGGCCGGCTGTCCGCCTGAGCCGGTGTCGCGGATGATGCGCACTTCGGTGGGCAGGGGACGCAGCGCTTCTTCAATGTAGTCCAGGGCGACTACGGTGCGGCCGGTATTAGGAATGTCTTCGCAGAATTCCTTTTCCTGCGTGGCATCCGGCTGGTAGCCGGTAAAGTGCATGGTGAAGGGGCCGATGGTGAGCTTGCATATGTCATCGGCAAGCGACAGGCCGCCGTGCGCCGCCACCTGGGAGGAGAAGGGCAGGGACAGGGCAAATACCAGTCCGACCAAGGCAGGTTTGAGTGAGGATGAGAACATTATCAATTCGCCTCTATAAGTATGATGGGCCAGTGAATCAATGATCCTGAAGGATCGCGGTTGCGTTTATCCGCCGCTGTTTTGCCAGGTGGGCCCAGTGTCTCCCCGGCTGCGGCAGGAGCCGGTTATCCGGTGATCTTTCTATCCGGTGATCTTTCCTGCATCACGGGTTGCGCGAGGAGCGCCAGCGTTGCACGCGCGGGGATTTCATGAGCTTGTATCCCAGCACGGCAAGCAGCAGCAGGCCGATCAGGGGGCCTACTGCGGCGCGGAATATTTCGGCATAGTTGATCATCTGTACCCGCAGGGGATACTGGTAGCGCAGGGGCGGCACGCCCTCTGCGGTGATGAATACGGTGTAGAGTCCCTGATCGAGGCTGGTCTGCCCTTGGATGACGCCATCCGGATGGTGGGCAGGACTCAGTTGCGCGACCGTTTCGTCCTCTTCACTCGTGCCACGCACCACTTTCATGCCAATGGGCATGTCGCGCATGGCAGGGTCGACCAGGTCTATCACGAGGAAGGTATCGCCTCCCTTGGGAATCTCGGTGCAGTATTGTGCAGTGGGTTCAAATTGCGGCTGGTAGGCGCTCAAATGCACCATGTTCTCGCCGATGCGGCGCACGCAGCTGTCTTCTTCCAGCGTTTCCCTGCCGTGCGCGCTGACAAACCCGCTGTAGAGGGTGGTAATCAGCAGCAGCGCCAGGGCACCTGCCCGGCTGCCTTGTCTGCTCGAAGTGCCTTTCGCTTGCATTTCTCTAGATTCGTTAAAAAAACACCGATCCACCTTGCCGTCTGTAACGGTGGCGGACCGGTGTTTGCGTGTTGCCATGTTCCAGTCTTTTTCCCCGGCTCCCACCCTGATCAGGGCAGGAGCCAGGCTGCTTAAGGTTGATTCCAGGGTTTGACCCTATAGGGGCTGACCCCGGGGTTTGACCTTAGAGCTTGGTGAAGACCGGGATGACCGCACCTGCGATGCTGTTGATGTTGCGATCGCCGTCATCGCTCCAGGTCATGAGAAGTCCGCCAAAGCGGCTTTCCGGGTCACCCAGGAGCGCCATCAGCCGTTGCACTTCCCACAGCGCGTCTTTCGCTTCCATCTTGACTTCGCGCGTCTCGCCAGGCTGGATCGGCGTATCGCTGTCAAACGACAGGCCGGTGGCCACCAGTTCCTTCGGATAGCCGCGGTCCAGGTGCTTCAAGCCCACCTTGTTGATGAAGCGCACGCCCGCAGTGGTGAATTCCCCGATGCGATAGGCCTTGTCGCCGCTGTTGGTCACACTCATCGTCACCCGCAAGGCGCGTCCCGGCACGTCGTAGTTGGCGTGCGTGACCTTGATTGCGATCGGGTTGGGTTTCACCGGCAGCGGTTCGACCTTCGATTCGCCCGCCTGGATCGGCACCGTGTAGGGGTGCTTGTTCTCGGTGTAGCGATAGCCGCCCCAGACAATGCCAAAGGTGAGGATCAGCACCACCCACGCTACCTTCCTGTCCATGGGGTCGAGCAGGAGCTCGTCTCCATAGGCCAGCAGCACCCGGCTCCTTGGCAGGAACATGGGCCGCGCTACGTAGTAGCCGATCCAGAAGACGCCAAGGGACAACCACAGGATGTGCCAGAAGATGCCGTTGCTGAAGTTGAAGGTCTCGGTGTCGATGGTCTCGCCCGTCAAGAGCTTCACCGGGTTGGTGAAGTCGTCCCAGCTGCCAGAGATGTTCATCCAGGCGGCAGGACCTGCAATCGGGCCTGCGTCCTTGATGTTGACCATGGCGTGCATGTGGTGGCGTCCGGGAATGCGGGCCTTGAGCCTGACTTCAAAGGCGTAGTCGCGCCCGATCTCCATCGGTCCGGAGATGTAGGTGGGCTCGCCATTGAGCTTGGTGGACAGGCGCACGAACACGGGGCTGGGGCTGCCTACGTTGAAGAAGGCGCGACCAGGCTTGCCCACCGCGCGCGGCCAGTCTTCGGCCAGGTGGAATTTGCCGGTCATGGTGGCGATGTCGTTGACCTTGGTGGTCTCGGGGCCCCATTTCATGTCATACCACTGGATGGTGCGCATGCGCAGGAACGGTTCCTGCGAACGCTCTCCATGCGCTGCCGCCGGCTGGATGTCAAGCGTCAGCGCCAGTCCCAGGGCGGCAATACTGCAGAATCCTGCAATGCTCTTCTTGAACAGGTTCTTTGCGTTCATTATTTGATCCCCTCGGCAAAGCCTTCTTCGCCAAATGCCGTCACGTCGTTCTGCATGCTGACACGGCCGCGCGCACCCTTGACATAGTAGAAGGCGGTGCAGTAGACCTTGCCAAAGTACCACCAGACGGTGAACATGAGCATGGAGACGAACGCGGAGAAGAAGGAGGCAATAACCGTGGTGTGACCGCCAAAGGTCCTGAGCGACCCTTGTTCGATCAGGCGCACGTACTCAGGGGTGCCGGTACGGACATACAGAAAGCCCGTGTAGTCGGCTACCGAGAGCAGCACGCCTTCTGCCACCAGCGGCAGGTGGGTCGGGCCGAAGATGGTCCAGTTGCCAGGGTAGAACAACAGGCCGTAGGCGCCACCGCCAACCAGAGCCGTGATCATCCAGTTGCGCGTCAGGAGCATGACGGTGTCCATCACCAGCGCGCCAGGAATCATGGTGGAGGGGAATACAAAGTTCATGGGGTAGTGCGACCACCAGTAGAAGCCCCAGAAGCGGGTCAGCCATTCGCCCGTCAGCAGGCACACCACGCACAGGGTGGCCCCGAACGGCAGGCGGTAGTTCACCCACAGGTAGTACATGATGGCAGCGCAGTAGGTGATCCCTACGATCGGGGTTACCACCGGCCACCATTGCCGGTCCTTCCAGTCAAGCCAGAAGTCCCAGTCACCCGCCAGCAGCATGAAGTGCATGTGGTAGGTTCCAACCAGAAGAATGCATAGAATCGGGAAGTAAATCACGTCTATCATCCTGGACATCTTTACCGCTTCAGGCGGCATCTTCGCCGCCTTCAGTATTTCATCTGTTCTGCTCATCGCACCCTCCCTCAAATGTTACGCGACTAAAACTGTCAATTGTTGCTGCGAGTTCCAGGGAACCTCGTGATTCAGCAAGGGTCTACATGACTGGATAAATCCTGCATGAATCCCTTGCTGCTTCCTTGCTGCTCCCAGGTTCAGCGGCTCCTTTCCCCTTTTGCTCCAGGTGCCGCCGCCTCGCATTGCTTGAGCTTGCCTGGTTGTGTTACCGCTGGCCGCATCGCTCTTCCGTGCGGGAGCGATGCGGCCAGGTGCTGCTCACTGCGTATCTCACTGCGTATGGCAGCGAGTCAATCCTAAAACTTCTTGTCGTACGGTACGATGCGGTTGTTGAGGATGACTTTGCTCTGGCCGTTCCAGACGACGTCCGTCAGGTTGGAGTAGCGGGTGATGATCTGGGCCGCAATCCCGCCTGCAAACAATCCCGACCAGCCCAGTATCACGAAGCCCCAGTGCAGCGGTGCGCTGAAGAGTTCTTCCATGAACCAGAAGGCGTGGCCCCATTCGTTCAACCCTACGTTCGGCAGGATCATGAGCGGCCCTGCAATGGCCATGACCAGCGGGAACGAGGTGCCGCGCGAATACAGCGGCAGGCGTGTCATCGCATACAGGTAGCTCGCTATCCCGCAGACGATGTACATCGGGAAGGAGCCGTAGAACACTACTACGTGACTTGGCGTGAAGCTCGTGTCACGGATGATGACCTGGTGCCAGGAGGCGTCCTGTTCGGTAAAGAAGCTGCCGCCCCAGTACACGCCAAACAGGTATACGCCCAGCCACATCATCCAGTAGAAGTAGCGCTTGACTTCAAGCTTCGGATCAAGATTGTCCAACTGCTCCTTGGTGTCGCGCGTCTTCCAGATCCACCCCCAGGTGATGAGCGCAAACAGCGGCATCACGATCATGTGCACACGCCACAAGCCCATCCACACTTTCTCGAACTCGGGTTCCATCGAGTCCATCCCGTGCGAGTAGGCAAACGTGCGCTGGTACCAGATCCAGAATATCGCTACCGCCAGCATCGTGATCAGACCAAACTTGTACCACTTCGAGTCATACCACAGCGACATGTCGTAGTCCCGGCCACTCGTCTTGGCCTGGCTCGACGTTCCCATCGTTGTTGCCATTTTGCTTCCTCCTGCTATCTTGTTAATCAAGTACTGCCTTGCTTCCAGCAGCCGCTTCCTCCCTCTCCAACCCCGGCAGAAGCGCTTGCCCTTCATGCTGCCTGATACTTCCAACTTCCGATATCCGCTTGCTGCCGCTTCCACTACCCAAAAAATGGCTTGCAAGAACAAACAACAAACTGTCGCTTACTTCCCAATACCGGTAGCGCTAAATAGCGGCAACCAGACCATACCCCAAATCCCTCCCTGGTACCACCTATATTGCCACTACCAGTACTTTACATACCCATAAGCCCGTAAAGACTACTCCCCGTCCCGCACTTAAGTCAAGCAGTTTGTCTGCGATATAGAAGTGAACGCTTACTCCGCAAGAGGCTCTGGATTATTTGGGAATCGGGGGATTACCATCGTGACAATATTCCATCCAGTTGTTCCAGGCTTTCGTAATGAATCAGTATGGTTCCTTTACCTTTTTTCCCGGGCGTTATCACGACCTGCGCTCCGAGTTTTGCCGAGAAATTCTCCTGCAATCGTAGTAAATCACGGTCGCGCTGGGGATGATGTTTTACCACCGGATGTTCGATCTGATATACCAGCTTTTCTGTTTCACGTACTGAAAGTCCTTTATGTACTACAAGATTTGCCGTCTCTATCTGCTTGGCCGCGGAGAGTGATAGCAATGCGCGACCGTGCCCCATGTCGATCTTTCCCTGCATCAGCAGTTCCTGGACAGGCGCAGCCAGATTGAGCAATCTCAGGAGATTGGAAACCGCGCTGCGCGAACTACCCAAGGCTTCGCTGGCAGTCTGATGCGTCATGCCGAATTCCCTGATAAGCCTCTGGATTCCCAGTGCTTCTTCCAGTGAGTTGAGATTTTCACGTTGAATGTTCTCGATCAGCGACATCGCCAACGCAGCCTCATCCGGTACCTCGCGGATCAGCGCCGGCACCTCGCCCAATCCCGCCAGTTGCGCTGCACGCCAGCGGCGCTCGCCGGCGATAATTTCGTAATTTCCACCCCCGACTGGTCGCACGAGTATTGGCTGCATCACACCCTGGGCCTTGATGGATTCCGCCAGTTCCCCCAGCGATTCCTTGTCCATGCGTGTACGCGGCTGGTATTTCCCCGCCTGCAGCAGCGAGACCTTGATGTTCTGAAGCGTCTCCTCCGCAACAACGTTATCGCCGCTGCCCGCGAGCAACGCATCCAACCCTCTCCCTAACCCTCTCACTTTCACTCTTCTTTCGTCCGGCTTCATATCTTCTAGGCTTCAAGTGTCTGTTCATACTGCTGGTCCGGCTTGGCGCTCTCCGGAAAGTATCGGGCTGATATTTCACGCGCTAGTGCCAGGTAAGCCTGCGTACCTTTGGATAGCCTGTCATGGTACAGCACCGGAATTCCAAAGCTGGGCGCCTCGGCTAATCGCACGTTACGGGGAATTACCGTACGGTAGACCCGGTCTCCAAAGTGCTGCTGCAACTGGTCGGAAACCTGTTGTGCCAGGATATTGCGTGGATCGAACATGGTGCGCAATAATCCCTCGATCTCCAGGGTGGAATTGAAGTGAGCGCGCACTTTCTTAACGGTGTTGACGAGATCACTCAATCCCTCAAGAGCGTAGTACTCGCACTGCATCGGGATCACCACAGCCTTGGCTGCGCACAGACCATTCAGCGTGAGCAGATTGAGAGCGGGTGGGCAATCAATGAGAATAAAGTCGTATTCCCGCTCGACTTCCTGCAACGCTTCCCGCAGGCGTGTTTCCCGCCCAGGCAAATCAATCAACTCTATTTCCGCCCCGGCAAGCTCGCGATTGGCGGGAATCAGATCATACTTGCCACTGGTGGAGGACACTCTTACGTCCACGACGCCCTTGCTTCCCAGCAGGACCTGATAAACCGTGTGCTGCAACCCGCCCTTGTCTACGCCACTGCCCATCGTAGCGTTACCCTGCGGATCAAGATCTATCAACAGCACTCGCCGCTGCACAGCTTCAAGGCTTGCCGCCAGATTGACGCTGGTGGTCGTTTTACCTACGCCACCTTTTTGATTGGTTACTGCCAGAATTTTCGCCATCGCCACTCCTAGAACCGAAATACCGGAAGCCGATCAATACGAGATGAAACACTTGGCGAAAAGCCAAGGAATCTTACTTTACCGTCCGGCACGCTTGAGCACAACCAGATGGCGCTTCGCCCTCAAACCGGGAATCGCTAGCAACAATATTTTGTCGACAATGAATGTCTCGGGTAACTGTGCAAGTTCTTCGTGGGGATACACGCCTTTCATCGCCACCAACCGTCCATAGTCAGCCCCTTGCTCCTCCCCCAATGCGCACAAATGTCCCGCGAGCTTGACGAAGTCTGCCAGATCGGAAAAAGCGCGCGAAATAACGGTATTAAAGCCGGTGTTCGAACGGACACTTTCCATGCGCTCGTCAATGATTTCCACGTTTTCAAGCCCCAATTCAATCCGCGCCTGTTGCAGGAACGCGACTTTTTTGTGGTTGCTTTCCACTAGCGCCACGCGCCACTCCGGGCAGCCCAACGCAACAGGGATTCCAGGAAGGCCGGCGCCGCTGCCCACATCAGCGATGCGTGGTCCGCTGATGTGCGGCAGAACAGCCAGACTGTCCAACACATGCAGTGCGAGCATGGCTTCCGGTTCGCGTACTGCCGTCAGATTATGCACCCGGTTCCATTTCTGGATGAGCGCCAGGTATTGCAGGAGGCGCCCCTGATTTGACTCGGAAATAGACAGTCCCAGCGCCGCAATTCCGTCAGCGAGTTGTTTAACCGGATTCACGCGCTTTTCTTCGTATTCGCGCCGGAAAAACCGCGCTTGACATGGACCAGCAATAGCGAAATTGCTG
Source organism: Nitrosospira sp. TNL300 (assembly GCF_055385915.1). Taxonomy (NCBI): domain Bacteria; kingdom Pseudomonadati; phylum Pseudomonadota; class Betaproteobacteria; order Nitrosomonadales; family Nitrosomonadaceae; genus Nitrosospira; species Nitrosospira sp. TNL300. The sequence continues at coordinate 3,212,584 of NZ_AP041005.1, forward strand.
CAGGCGTGATTCCGGAAATGCGGGACGCCTGGCCTGCCGTTTCAGGCTTGAACTGATTAAGTTTCTGCTGGACTTCATTCGAAAGGCCGCGCACGGTTTTATAATCCAGGTCCGGCGGCAGGCGAATGTCTTCATAATAAGCATTACGTGCTACTTCATCTTTCTGCCGCTCGATGTATCCCTGATACTTCGCCTGGATTTCGACCTGCTCTGACACTGCGGAATCGGTAACAGGTTCACCTGCGCCGGGCAGTGTCATGAGTTCCGCGTACGACACATTGGGCCGACGCAACAAAGCATGTAGAGAGCACTCATGCTCGATGTTTTTCCCGATGACACGCAATGCATCTGTTTCGGAAAGGCTTTTCGGGCTAAGCCACGTGGTCTTCAATCGGTTTTGCTCTTGAGCGATAGCCTCTTGTTTGATATTGAACGCCCCCCAGCGCGCGTCATCCACCACCCCCAGCCTGCGCCCGGCTTCCGTCAGACGGAGATCGGCATTATCTTCCCGCAATTGCAACCGGTATTCCGCGCGGCTGGTGAACATGCGATAAGGTTCAGTGACACCCCGGGTAATGAGATCATCCACCAGGACGCCCAGATAGGCTTCATCCCGGCGCGGACACCACGGTTCCCTATCCTGCGCTTTTAGTGCGGCGTTGATTCCCGCAAGCAGCCCTTGCGCCGCAGCCTCTTCATAACCGGTGGTGCCATTGATCTGTCCCGCAAAGAACAAACCTTCGATCATCCTGGTTTCAAGCGAGCTTTTTAGAGCACGCGGATCAAAATAATCATATTCGATCGCATAACCGGGACGGGTGATATGGGCGCTTTCCAATCCTTTGATGGAACGCACCAGTTTCACCTGCATGTCGAAAGGGAGACTCGTGGAGATTCCGTTGGGGTACACCTCGTGGGTCGTGAGACCCTCCGGTTCGAGAAAAACCTGGTGCGATTCCTTAGCGGAGAAGCGCACGACCTTGTCCTCGATAGAAGGGCAATAACGAGGTCCGATACCCTCGATCGCGCCGGAGAACAGAGGAGAGCGATCAAGACCCCTGCGAATAATATCGTGCGTCTGACTGTTGGTATGCGTGATCCAGCAGGACACCTGCTTTGGGTGGGAAGCAGCATTGCCCATAAAGGAAAAAACGGGAACAGGCGCGTCGCCAGGTTGAACGGCAACAGCGGAATAATCGATGGTACGGCCATCTATTCGCGGTGGAGTTCCGGTTTTCAACCGCCCGACGGGAAGCTTCAATTCGCGCAGGCGGCCGGCAAGACTATTGGATGGCGGGTCTCCCGCCCGTCCGGCTTGAAAATTTGCCGAGCCTACGTGAGCCAGTCCAGCCAGAAAGGTTCCGGCAGTAAGGATTACAGCACGCGCGTTAAAGCGAATGCCAAGCTGTGTAACAACCCCGGCCACACGCTCCCCTTCAAGCACAAGGTCGTCCACTCCTTGCTGAAACAGCCAGAGATTCGGCTGATTTTCCAACCGCTGCCGGATCGCTTGTCGGTAGAGGACCCGATCAGCTTGGGCACGTGTTGCGCGCACCGCAGGTCCTTTGCGCGAGTTGAGGATGCGAAACTGTATACCTGCCTCATCCGCCGCCGCCGCCATCACGCCTCCGAGCGCATCGATTTCTTTCACCAGATGCCCCTTGCCGATACCACCTATGGAAGGATTGCACGACATCTGCCCCAGGGTTTCAATGTTGTGTGATAGCAATAGCGTTTTTTGCCCCATACGAGCGGCAGCGAGCGCCGCCTCAGTACCGGCATGTCCACCGCCTATAACTATCACATCAAATATTTCAGGAACCGCCATGGAAGCAATCGGACAAAAATGGAAATCCTAATGGGAGTAGCGCCATTCTACGGCAAAACGCGGAGCCATGTAAGAATCATGGAAAGGTCTTGCGGTAAAGGAGTTCCAGTGTCTCTTTGTTTCACGTGAAACAACAAAGCAAAACTGTTTCACGTGAAACAAAAGCTAGTGAGAAGGCCGCAGGGGAAAATCGAAAGGCAAGGGAATTACACTCTATAACGGAGTACTGAAATTCTTTTCCAGCTCCCTGCAGTATCCACATTATGCCCTCCCACTAATTGAGCATCTTCTGGCGGCGAGTGTTGGAATCACCGTGCAGGATGATGCGCGCCTGTGATCAGTCCACGCTGCCGCTTTAACCAGCAGCGTCGATCCAGTAAGGGTGCAAATACAATACCGGCAGTTGCTCGCTGCGAAACACATACAGCGGTAGAAACGTTAATGGTCTTGGTAGATTGCCTTACCCCGCTTAAAATTGAACCTGTTTCGATCTCCACTAGCCATTCAACTTCTTGTTCAATTGCTGTGGCCTCTCCAGCCTCTCCATCGAGATTTGGTTTCAGCCTATACCCATGCCTTAACTCATCCAAAATAATCGATTACAGAGCTTCTACGCTTGCCGCTTTTTTGTGCAACCGACGAACATTTCCTTTAATCCGAGCGAATGAAGGTAACTATGGAGTGCCTCGCTCTCCCCTGGGGTCAGGTTATGCTTCCGGGACAATCCGAAGCTGTACTCGCCATCGCTTACCAGTATCGAAGCGATGCAGTAGACGGGATCTATCGACCAAACAAGTCCTGTTACTTCCATGCATCGACTCTCCGATGCGTCGAAGTCCAGGGCGAACTCGACAGGGGCTGTATGAACGGAACCGAGAAAACTCACGAATGACCCCCTTTGCATCGCGCAGATACTCATCCAGTCGTGCTGCCGTTTCCCCAGGCAGTAATCTAATACCTAAACTCAGACCGTTATCAGATGCGGTCACGATTGTTCAAACAACGTGACGACGCATTGCTTATTCGGATCTTCACGATCCAGATACAGGACGCCTCCTCTAATATTGCCGCCACAGCAACGTACCTCGTTGCTACTCACCTCTCCACCGCCAAAATCCTTGATCCGAACTTCCTCATCGGCGGAAACCCGATTATTTCTCCGATAACATCTGCTATTCGCGCAACCTTCCTTGGAATGGGTCTGAAAACAGATTCCAGGGAGTTGATATGCATTTCTCGTTCCCACTTCCATCATCCGGAATATTCAGACCGATCGTATGGCGAGTCACAAGTACCATATGGATTTGAGAGTTCGGTGACTTAACAACCGAATCGCATGCTGCGCAACCACACGGCAACCTCCAAACCCTACCATGCTGACACGCTTGGCCGGTGACGGCCATTCAGAAGCATCTCGAGGTAAATCTGCTTCTCACGCCTGTCTCTATCGATAACCCTCCTCAAATTGGAGTACCGGCGACGTGAGCGAATGCTTGCTTCTGTTGTACCCCTCCTTATCTTTTTAAGAAGTTTGTTCCCAAGAGCGTTGTTGCCTGTACTTTTAAAAAATATGTACTACCATGAAATTAATCCACGACTAAGAAGCGCTCCACTTCGGGCTTCGATAAAAAGGCCGCACGGTATAAGCCGTGCTTGAACTGGAACTATCTGCTGCACAGGATCGATTGCAAATCTATACAGCTAATCAAGTTCGATTAATGCAGAAAATTTGATGAGAAGGAGACGAAGATGAATCTACACTCGACTGGCAGGGCAAACTGGTTGTTCAGCGGGCTCGCACTCGGCGCGCTCACCATGTTCCTCCTTGATCCCGACAAAGGAAGACGCCGTCGCGCATTGGCAAGAGACAAGATATACAGCGCTGGCGTTAAAACCCGCAAGCGTATCGATGCAAAGTCACGCGACTTGGCCAACCGTGCGAAAGGACTTGGCGCCGAGGCACGCCACATGATGTCCAGCGCCGATAACCGCGGCGAGAGCAAAGCAAGCGAGAGTCAATCTGAAACCTGAGTGGGAGGAGGAATTCCCGGAGAGCGAGAGGGAAGGTTCTGCTACTTCCCTATGCAGAAGCGGGAAAAAATTTCGCCCAGCAGGTCGTCTGCGTTGAATTCCCCGGTAATCGACGATAGAGCCAGCTGGGCAAGGCGCAACTCCTCAGCAAAAAGATCGAGTTGATCCATGCTGTTTACCAGCGCGCAAGCAGCTTCGAGATGCGCCTGGGCAGCTGTCAATGCAGAAAGATGACGTTGGCGGGCCATAAAGGCTCCTTCTCCTGCTGATGACTGCCATCCAATCATCTCCAGCAGCCTTTGCCGCAGCAAGCCGATTCCTGCACCCGTTTTAGCGGAAACCCGGATATCTGTGGTGGCTGTGGTAGAGGTGGCAGAACTCAGTACCGGTTCGAGCAGGTCGGTTTTGTTATGGACGACAATGAGCCGCAGACCCGCGGGAAGCGAGGCGAGTATGGCCCGATCTTCTGGCGTTATTCCCACTCGGCTATCCACAACCAGCAGGACGATACTTGCTTTATCAATCGCGGAACGCGTGCGTGCCATACCCATTTTTTCGAGTGCATCCTCCGTCTCCCGCAAGCCGGCGGTATCCAAAAGATGCAAGGGCACACCTTCGATCTCTATGGCCTGCCGGATAACGTCCCTTGTGGTGCCCGGGATTTCCGTAACGATAGCAACTTCTTCCCCGGCGAGGCGATTCAGGAGGCTGGATTTTCCAACATTGGGCTGTCCGACCAAAGCAATCCATATTCCTTCCCGCAGCAGGCTACCCTGCCGGGCGGAGCTGAACACCTGTTCAAGTTGGCGCCGGATGCGCTCCAGCCTGACTTCCAGTTCCTTTCCAGAAATGAACTCAATTTCCTCCTCCGAAAAATCAAGGCTACTCTCCACAAGCATTCTCAGGTCAGTAAATGCTTGCACCAAAGCATGAATGGTATTGGAAAATTCACCTTGGAGGGAACGGATGGCGCAACGGGCAGCTTCCTCGTTGCTGGCGTCAATAAGGTCCGCCACGCTTTCAGCCTGCGCCAGGTCAAGCTTATTATTCAGGAATGCACGCAGGGTAAACTCCCCTGGCTGCGCCAGCCGCGCGCCAGCGGAAAGACAACTCGACAGCAACAGGTTCATGACTGCAGGGCCGCCGTGTCCTTGCAGTTCCAGAACCTCTTCTCCGGTATAGGACTGGGGAGCGGGAAAGTAGAGCGCTATTCCCTGATCGATAACGCGACCATTTTCATCACGAAATCGGGTGAGGCTGGCGCGCCGGGGCTCCGGCACACAGCTTGCGACCTTGAGAGCAAGCGATTGCAGGTTTCTGCCGGAAACACGCACCACCCCGATGCCTCCCCGGCCTGGGGGCGTTGCAATCGCGGCAATCACATCAGAATGAATCATCCTGAGTTCGATGTCACCCCCCTTTATGAAGGCGGGAAGGGAGGAGAGTGGCGCCGGCAATTCCCCTGATCGCTAATTTGCTTTCTTCTGCTTGCTCGTATTCGCGACCGAACCTTCAATCATGCGCGTGATCTGCCACTGCTGCGCAATGGAAAGCACGTTGTTTACCAGGGAATACAACACCAGGCCCGCAGGAAAGAAGAAAAAGAAAACGCTGAATGCCAAAGGCATGATCTGCATCACTCTCGCCTGGATGGGATCGGTCGCCGGGGGGCTGAGCCGCTGTTGCAGGAACATGGAAATGCCCATGATCACCGGCAGCACGTAATAGGGATCCGGTGCGGAAAGATCCTCTATCCACAACGCAAAAGACGCGTAGCGCAATTCCACGCTCGAGAGCAGCACCCAGTACAACGAAATGAATACCGGAATCTGCACCAGGATGGGCAGGCACCCCCCCATCGGATTGATTTTTTCCGTTTTATAAAAATCCATCATGGCCTGATGCATGCGCTGCCGGTCATCCCCGTGTTGTTCCCGCAAACGCTGGAGCTTGGGCGTCACTAAACGCAACTTCGCCATCGAGCGGTAACCTGCCGCAGACAGAGGAAAGAATGCAAGCTTAACTGACATGGTGAGGAGAATGATTGCCACCCCCCAGTTTCCAGTCCAGGAATGAAACAACGACAACAGCCAGAACAATGGCGCGCCGATCACCGTCAGCCAGCCGTAATCCACAACGAGATCGAGACCCGGCGCGATCGACGCAAGCTTGCTTTGCTCTTCCGGTCCCGCGTAGAGCGGAACGGTGACGGTGGCGCTATCGCCCGGTTCTATCTGACCCACCGGTACGATTACACCAGCGGTATATTCGTTTTCTCCAAGGCGTTTTGCGTAATATTCGCGCGACAGCTTGTCCTTGGGCAACCATGCGGTCAGGAAGTACTGCTGCAGCATGGCAATCCAGCCGTTGTCCGCATTCTTGGGATAGCTGGCATTGCCCTTGTCCAACGCGGAAAACTCGATTTTCTTGAATTTTTCCTCTTCGGTATAAAGCGCCGCGCCGGTATAGGTCGGGACCATGAAGAACGACCCCACCGGAGGCCGGCTGTCGCGCAGCATCTGAAAGTAGGAAAACGGCTGGATGGCGACGTTCCGTTGATTGGTGACCTCGAAACTGACATCGATGAGATAGCTCCCGCGATGAAACGTATAGACTTTAGTCACCTGTACACCATCGGCCTCTGGTGCACTCAACCGTATCTGGATTTTATCCTGCCCGGCTGCCAACTCGTATGTGCCCGATTCCGCCGTAAAACGCGTCTTGTGGGTGGGTAAATCTTCACCGATCAATCCGGATTGTGCTACGTAGACGCGCTCAGGATCGCTTTCCAGTAATGCGAAAGGCTTGTTTTTATCTTCCTTGGCAGGTTGATGCAGCAACTCGAGGCGGCGAATATCGCCCCCCGCAGTGTCAATTTCAGCCAGCACCATGTCGGTCTTGACCGTGATTTTGTCCCCGGATTCAAGCTTGCCCGCTGCCCTGACAGGAGCGCCGTTTTCCGCGGTTGCACCCCTTTGTGGTACTGATGAAGCAAGCTGATCTCCTGGCACCGGGGTCTCGGCAGCATCTGCACTGGCCTGCTTTTCTGTGCCCTGCACTGCCGTTGTCGGCGCCTGGGTTGCAGGATATTGTTCTTTCTGCCACGCATCCCACAGGAATAACAGCGATGTGGCAAAAATCAGGAAGAGTACGAATCTTTGTGTATCCATCTTGCTCTGCGAGTTATTTTTTTACGACAGGTAAAAACCGTTCAGAAACATTCAACGGGATGGTTCCGCAGGAACTGGGTCAAATCCCCCCCTGCTCCAGGGATTGCATCGCATTATCCTCCAGACGCTGAGAACAAGTCCTCGCGCGGCTCCATGCCGGGCCAGCGCTTCACAGGCGTAATGCGAACAAGACGGGCTGAACCGGCATGAGGGTCCAAGGAAAGGGCTCAGGCAGTATTGATAGAGCCTGATAAACGCAATAATTATTCGCGACATTGCTGCAATTGAATCATGAGACGCCGTGCTTCGTCCGCCAACTGCAGCGAACTGCGATCACTGGCACGGCAACGCAGACGCATCACCAGATCAAGGCCCGCCATATCCTCCTGGCGTGCACGAAACACTTCGCGCAACACCCGTTTCACCCGATTGCGGTTTACGGCAAGCCGTTCAATTTTACCTGCCACTATTAATCCCAATCTGGAATGTAATAAACCGTTGGGTTTAGCGAAAACCTGAAGTAATTCACCACCTATGGAACACCTGAACCGGATGACCGAGGAAAATTCTTCTGCCTTATGCAGGCGATGAGTTTTAGGAAAACGAATAATACGGTCCCCTGAATGCAGTACGTGATTGCGGTACGTTACTGCACTCCGA
>NZ_AP041006.1:0-81293 GCF_055385915.1 Nitrosospira sp. TNL300
TGGCGAACTCGTCGTGGTCGACAAAAGTTCTGATACTTTGTGTAGCCATGCTCGCATTGTCATTCCTTGCTTCGAGCGTACCGGCCCCGGTGCAGGAGGCCAGCAGACCCAGCATGGATATGGATGTTAAAAACTTCCTTATTTCTTTTCCCATGATAGGTAGACTCCAATGAAATGGATGAAGCGAAAGCCGCTCCTGCTGATGTGGCCATGACATTGGAACATTCTACTCAGTGCGACTATAAATAAAAGTCACATATTTTGATTGGTATCATAATACTTTGGTTATGTATTACGGACCTTAAGTCCTAACTGTAGCAGTTCCTCCGAAAATTCAGAGCAGTCATGAGTCTCGCTCCATCATCCGATGCGCATTTTTCCTGCTTGATACGGTATTGATCGAGGTCGCCGTGCAGACAGCCAGCAAATCCAGTAGGGCCGTGCCGCGACTGTTCTAGCACTACCCCGAACAAAGTCTTACGTGGCGATTCGCCCTACGGGATCGTGACGCCCGAGTGCAGTTGGATGAAATTCGCCGGACCAGCCGATATCCCAAATTCCAGCTGCTTTACAAGCCACCGCTGAGTACTGGGGTCAATAATCTGAAACGCGCCGTGATATGGGAAGGCAGGTAACGCGGATTATTTGATATCCAGTCCCATGGGCAAGGCCGACTCCAAGCATAGGGATGTTTGAGATGAGACAACTTTTTGTGTAATACTATGTGTGATTATTCTAAGAGATGAGCGATAGGATGGCCTTGTGAGGGTATTCAAGAATGCATGGTTCGAGCGCTTCGCGCGTAAGCAATGCATCCCTGACAAAGCCCTGCTTGAAGCCATTGAACGAGCCGAGAAGGGTCAGATTGACGCCGATCTCGGCGGAGGCGTAATCAAGCAACGGGTGGCGCGGAAAGGTCAAGGCAAGTCTGGAGGCTTTCGCACCATCATTCTGTATCATGCAGCAAGACATGCTTTCTTCGTGTACGGCTTTGCCAAAAGCGAGCGCGACAACATCGATAATGACGAGGAAGCACAATTCAAGAAGGCAGCAGCCCATGTCCTTGGACTAACGGACGAACAGCTGGCTGAGTTGATCGGCAAGAACCAGTTTTCGGAGGTGCATGAAAATGGCGAAGAAATATCGGAGTGATGCGCTCGCAGCAATCCACGAGACAATGGAAGCGCTGCATGAGATTGGGGCGGTCGATAAACAGACTATGCGCCTGTTCGACGAGTCGTGCCTTGCTCCCGTGCAGGTCATGTCACCCGAGGAAATCCGTGAGCTACGAGAGCGCGAACACCTGTCACAGCCCGTTTTTGCCCGTTACCTGAATGTCAGCAAGAACCTGATTTCGGACTGGGAGCGAGGTGTCAAGAAGCCGGGTGGCCCGGCATTGCGACTACTGACTGTAATCAAGAAGAACGGGATTCAGGCAATTGCTTGACTGTTGGGAGATAGATTTGCCAGAAATATCCAAGTGCCTGGATTTTATTGATCTGGCATGCATGCAGTTCAGAATGTCATCACCGGCCGGATCACGCCCTTCACCTGCGAAAGATTCATTGGCCCGAAGTAGCGGCCGTCGAATGACGTCCCGCTTACATCCGACATGAGCAGCAATTCAGATTTGCCGACCCTGTAATGGCGCCCACCGGCCACGACTTCATGCTTTCCGGTTTGCTTGCCTTTCTTCAGTTGCGGGGTGACGACAAGGTTGTGGATCAATCCTTGGAATGCGATCAGGGCAGCCAGTTCCTCGATGCCGGTTCCCTGTTTCTTGCGGACATTCAGGGGCGAGATGACAAGGTTTTTTACCGGAACGCGGGTAATAGTAGTTTCAACGGTCTGGATGGTTTCGATGGTTTTCATCGGTTTGTCTCCTATGGTTTTACGAATAAGGAAAGGGAAAAGCCGGTGCAGCCCTGCACCGGCATGAGGCTCAGTACTCGTCTGGCAAAAGGAAAGTTGTCACACTGCGGTCGGCCTCCGTGATGATCCAGAGCGTGTTTTCGCCATAACCCTTGCAGGGTTGGGTCTCGTCGATGGCATAGGCGGAGAGGATGCGAAACCCCGCCTGCACGGCCTCGTCATTGGTCTTTGCGTCTTCCTCGCAGACATGCCCCCAGTCACCCCGTACATGGCGGTTGAGGCAGCGGTTAAGCAGGAATACATTCCCTATGCTCATGGCCCCGCGCGTAGCAACAACCTGGCCGAGCAGGAAAAGCGGATAGATTACTTTTTCTCGTGTAAAAACTTGTTCCTGTGTAACGTTTTCCATGAAAGTCTCCCAATGAGTTGAAGAATAAGAGGCTCTAAAAACTGATCCTCTCGCTTGGACTCTCCTCGCCTCGCCCCTGGGGGCGACGGGAGTGGGGAGACAGCCCTTGCCCTCACGGGCAAGGGTTGGGAATGGGTGGGGTAAAAGCCAGGCAAATAGCGGGACTGAAGCTTCCCGCGTATACGTTTATCCCCCCACACGTCCCCCTCACAGAAGATTGGGGGACGTTGTGGGGGGATTGCCGCGGGGAGCTGCGAGCGTGCCGGCGCAAAGGGGTTCAAGGGCATTCAAGTGCGGCTGCGGCCGCAAGCCAGGCTTGCGGAGCACAGGCCATGACAGGCGAAGCGCACCATCCCAGGCACTGGGGGGCTGGCGTGGCCTGTGATGAGCAGCAAACGGGGAAAATAGGGAAGATTTTCGAGGACAGGCGAAAATCTCGAAATGCATGGAGATACTGACGCGCCAGCCGGCGGTGGACCGGGCGAGCACGTCACGCACCAAGGCTACATACTTTTGTGAGACGAGAACGCCGTGAACAAGTCAGGGATGTTTAACAACGGTGTGTGGGTAATAAAAAAGCTGCGGGCGTCCATTCCCGAAGATCCGTTCGAAGTCCTGATCAATGGCGAATCAATGGGGATGACAAAGCTTTTATCCTTTGCGAAACGTGTACCCGGTACAAGCCGTTTCCCGCAGGTTCTTGTGCTCTACTCTTCCGGTTATCTGCGGCTTAAGGCCGGAGCTGATCCCACGCCGCCGCTGCCGTTCGGTCAGAGCCTGGTCCTCGGCCCGGCAATCTTCGGTACTTCCGCTTCATGTCCGAAAAAGACCTTATTCTTCCATCCCCAGCTGGAGCGGGTTTCCATTGACACCTTCCAGCTCAACCAGGGTAACGCGGACAGAATGCTGATCCGGATTACGGGTTCTCCCATAACCCATTTGCGGAAGAGCGGCACGACCAGTCAGATCATGGAACTCATCTGGCTGTTGACCCTGGAAGAGCCGCAAGCCCTGGCCACCACGCTTCATGTGGCGGGAACGTTTGAATTCACAGAGGACGTGACCCCGGATCCCTTGCAGACAAAAACGTTCGAGTCGGTGCGGCTCCTTCAGATTTCCACAATGTTTATTGATAATGCCAGACATGATGTCGATGCGCTGCGTTTGCACACTGGAAACGATAGCGTGACGCTACCCTACGATTCTTCATTGGCAAATCTGCTGCTGCCAGTCACACCCGGTTCATTGAACCCTGCCATGCCGATGTTCGACTCTATCCATACAGATGATGCCGGACGGCCCAACGGGAATACACCGAGCTACAGAATCAGGATAAATTCAATCACAGGACCGACAACAGGTCCCATTATGGTTCGGGCATTTTTCAACAGGAGCCAGAACCTGCGTCATGACAACATGGGAATATGGGCCTTTCAGCAGGCGCCAGCATTGATAAAAAAAGGCACAACCGGAAGTATCAGCTACACCGTTATCGCGGGTGTTAATGCACATTCCCTGGAGCAAGTTGAAACTCGACCACCTGCGACAAAGCGGCAGTTCGGAAAGATTGGATCACAGGTCATGACAGGCAAAGCGGACTGCGGGACGGCAACTGGCGTTGCCCGTGAAAAACCAGCTGATAAGAGCATCCTGGGCGCCCTGGGAGGGTGCTTAACGCCATGAAGCAGAAAGTGCTGCAATCCTGATCAGCGCCGGGAACCCAAGCCGAGACAAGAGCTTAAGTAGTTATCAACAGATATATCCACGCCAATCGGGGAAAACTTATTAGCGGGAATATCCCCGATCCTCAATTGGCCTCATTGGAACCAGGACGAATTGCAAGGCGCGCAAGCTCCATGAGGCTGGGCAGGGTGGAGGCAGACTTGAGGGCATTCCGACAAATCCCACAAATGACGGGGTCGATCTTGTACCGGAATCCAGCAAACCTGATCTCGCACTCCTCAACCGCAACTGACGGTGCAGGCTTGTTGTGCCGGAAATCCCACGGTGCTACAGGCGCCGCATCACTCCACAGGCCAATGCCCTTGAGACTAGCTGCCTTTTGAGCCTCGGCATAAAGCCTCCGATCAGCCAACTGCTGGTCTTTGTCATACTGTGTGTAATGCCATGCCAGTCCCGCCTTGATCTGCTCAAGATTGACGTCCTTTCCATCCAATAGCACTTTTCCCAAAACACGCTGATAGCGGTCTTGCTTGTGCCACTCCACTGCAACGGTTCTGCCAAACACCAGCGTGGCCAGGTTCTGCCGGGATACGGTACCAAACGGCTGCTTGCGCTCGGGCGCATCGATGCCTACAAGTCTTACCTTGTGTTGCCGGTTTGACTTATCGAGAACTGTCAGGGTATCGCCATCGGCGATCTTGACAACTTTGCCGCTCAGGATTTCTGCCTGGGCCAGGCAGGCGCATAAGGCATAGATAACCAAGCCGATTATTAATCGGCTCGATCGGGTATAGGGGATCACGATCTCAGGTTTCCGAACTTAATTTTCACAGTTTAAGAGAATAAATAAGTTGATAAATTGTAGTTGCCACGACCTCATCTGGCAGTAAGAAGAACAATAACTATGTAGTGGTTTAATTTGCACAGACACCTCGATAAGTGGATTATTTACTTAAAGAGGAGGTTTTGAAGATGGAACGCAGGGCACGGAGGGAATTTGACGCCAGCTTCAAGTTAGAGGTTGCGCGGATGGTGAAGGATCAGGGAACGAGTATAGCCGATGTTTGCCGCAGCATGGATCTGGGAGAGACAGTAGTTCGGCGCTGGGTGAAGCAATATACAGCGGAGCTGAACGGCCAGGTGGGTATGGGTAAGCCGCTCACAGCCGAGCAGCAGCGCATCCGACAATTGGAAGCCGAGAACCGGCAATTGCGGATGGATAATGACATATTAAAAAAAGCCTCGGCCTTCTTTGCCCGCGAACTGAAATGAGCTACCGGCTGGTTCGCCAATTGCAACAGAAGGCCATTCCTGTGCAGCAGCTATGCCGGGTATTGCAGGTCAGCCGTGCTGGTTATTATCAGCACCAGCAGCGTACTGCGCGCGCTGTGGATAGCGCTGCCACGGTTCATCTCAAGGCTGCGTTTAGTGCCAGCGGCAGCAGTTACGGCAGCCGCCGTCTGGTCAGGGTCTTGCAGGCTAAAGGATTTTCCATTGGTCGCTACCGCGTGCGGTGCTTAATGAAAGCAGCGACATTGCGTCCGGTATGGAAACGCAAGTTTGTTCGCACTACCGATAGTCGGCACGACTTGCTAGTAGCGGAGAATCTGCTTAAGCGAGAATTCGAAGTGGCGTTACCGAATCTTGCCTGGGTATCAGATATTACCTATGTGCGCACGCGTGCCGGCTGGCTCTATCTTGCGGCAGTCATGGACCTGTTTTCCCGCAAGATCATTGGCTGGGCGATGGCGCTAAACATGACAACCAGCTTGGTTATCTCGGCATTGCGCATGGCCATTGCACAGCGCAGACCTCCTGCCGGACTGCTGTTGCATTCCGATCGTGGGAGTCAATACGCCAGTCTGGAATACCAGGCCTTATTGAATCAGCACCGCATTCGCTGCAGCATGAGCCGCAAGGGAGATTGTTGGGATAATGCGGTTATGGAGCGTTTCTTTCTGAACCTGAAAATGGAGCGCGTATGGCAACGAGATTACGCCAATCAGGCAGAAGCTCAACGAGATATTACCGATTACATCGTATGCTTCTACAACAGTAGCCGGCTACACTCGAAATTGGGCTACCTGTCACCTGTCGTCTATGAACGAAAAATGGCAGAAACACCACCTATCTCAGTGTCTGAAATTACTTGACCACTACACTACGCCAAATATAACTCCACTTCAGAATCAGTACCGGTCTAAAGTGAAAAATTTCGCCTTCTTTTATCTGCCAGGCAAAGCGTTTTTCTTACCCAGCAGGCAAATTAATTTCTATGCCTCACTTCCTGAACCTACCTCAACCGAAACCTCCTGTTTTTTTGTTCATGAGTGCCAGGAGCAGGAAACTGGGTTACGCGATCTTCAGGGCATCTCACGTTCCCGTTTTCTGCGTTTTTTGGTCATTTATCCCCCCGGTTTCGTAATTTAGCGTCGCATAAGGAGCTATGGGAAGGAAAGAGGGGGAAAGAAGTAGGAGAAAAAAAAGGAAGGGAAGAAAGGAGAAAAAGAAAGGAAGGAAGGAACAAGGAAAGAACAGCAGCAGGAGGTAATAGCTTGCAAAAAGGACTTGTAAAAACGGCTCAAACCTACTCCTTGTCTAGGTTTGCGCTGCTTTGTGTTTTGGTTTTATAGCTTCGTTTCATTGAGGCCTGGCGGTATGTCGATCCGGTTTTCCTCCAGTCTCATGCGATAGCTCGTCCTCCTGGTGGATGATCTGTTCCAGGAGGATGATATCGAGCTGGATCCTGCTTGCAAAGACATCATGCTGCAAAAACACGATGTTCTCCCCCTAGAGCTCCATTGCCAAAGGTGAGGGTTTTGTACATCCTCATACATCCTCCAGGAGATAGGATGCATGATTTTTATCATATATTGGTGGGGTGGGAAAGTTCATGCTCTCGACAGAATCGATGGTGGCTTACTGGAGGATGGAGGACACTGAGAGTTCTTCATCACATTCTTAAAAACGGGTTATCCCAGGCTACGCCTACAAGAAGACAGGCGTGATGCTGATGGGCATAAATGATGCGCAAACCATCCAAGGGTCATTGCTGCTTGAGCATGGGGCGAACGAGCGGTCGCAGCGTTTGATGAAGACCATAGGCGCTCTCAATTCTCGCTATGGGCGCAATACCGTTTCCGTTTTTACCCCCTCCTCTCCCAAGCCCTGGGCCATGCGCCGGGAAGCCATGTTGTAGTGGTCAAGTAATTTCAGACACTGAGATAGGTGGTGTTTCTGCCATTTTTCGTTCATAGACGACAGGTGACAGGTAGCCCAATTTCGAGTGTAGCCGGCTACTGTTGTAGAAGCATACGATGTAATCGGTAATATCTCGTTGAGCTTCTGCCTGATTGGCGTAATCTCGTTGCCATACGCGCTCCATTTTCAGGTTCAGAAAGAAACGCTCCATAACCGCATTATCCCAACAATCTCCCTTGCGGCTCATGCTGCAGCGAATGCGGTGCTGATTCAATAAGGCCTGGTATTCCAGACTGGCGTATTGACTCCCACGATCGGAATGCAACAGCAGTCCGGCAGGAGGTCTGCGCTGTGCAATGGCCATGCGCAATGCCGAGATAACCAAGCTGGTTGTCATGTTTAGCGCCATCGCCCAGCCAATGATCTTGCGGGAAAACAGGTCCATGACTGCCGCAAGATAGAGCCAGCCGGCACGCGTGCGCACATAGGTAATATCTGATACCCAGGCAAGATTCGGTAACGCCACTTCGAATTCTCGCTTAAGCAGATTCTCCGCTACTAGCAAGTCGTGCCGACTATCGGTAGTGCGAACAAACTTGCGTTTCCATACCGGACGCAATGTCGCTGCTTTCATTAAGCACCGCACGCGGTAGCGACCAATGGAAAATCCTTTAGCCTGCAAGACCCTGACCAGACGGCGGCTGCCGTAACTGCTGCCGCTGGCACTAAACGCAGCCTTGAGATGAACCGTGGCAGCGCTATCCACAGCGCGCGCAGTACGCTGCTGGTGCTGATAATAACCAGCACGGCTGACCTGCAATACCCGGCATAGCTGCTGCACAGGAATGGCCTTCTGTTGCAATTGGCGAACCAGCCGGTAGCTCATTTCAGTTCGCGGGCAAAGAAGGCCGAGGCTTTTTTTAATATGTCATTATCCATCCGCAATTGCCGGTTCTCGGCTTCCAATTGTCGGATGCGCTGCTGCTCGGCTGTGAGCGGCTTACCCATACCCACCTGGCCGTTCAGCTCCGCTGTATATTGCTTCACCCAGCGCCGAACTACTGTCTCTCCCAGATCCATGCTGCGGCAAACATCGGCTATACTCGTTCCCTGATCCTTCACCATCCGCGCAACCTCTAACTTGAAGCTGGCGTCAAATTCCCTCCGTGCCCTGCGTTCCATCTTCAAAACCTCCTCTTTAAGTAAATAATCCACTTATCGAGGTGTCTGTGCAAATTAAACCACTACATGTCGCCCTGCTACACTACAAGATGGAGCGATGTGCCGATTGCTTATGCACAATAGCGCCCCTATTCCTGTCGGAGGTGAGCATGGGTTTAGGTTTCAGCTGCGAACATGATGATCATAGGAAAGCCATGGAAAAAAATAATGCCCCGCACGATATTCGGCACGAGGAGATGTTGGATTTTTCTCGTCAAAACATGCTCCACTCGCTTCAATTATTTTTCTCTCATACAAAATACTCACTCACACTGCTAACTACAATTCTGGCTGCCTCGCTGGCTATTACTGCATTCTCGTTCGATAAGCTTCAAGGAACGCCGGAGGCATCAAAGCTCGCGCTGATCCTGGCAGCAACATTTCTTATACTCATGGGGCCGGTTTCATACATCACCTATCGGCTTATAGGCCGCTACTACCGGCTGTATGTTTCCTTTTACGTCTATGCTGCACGGTTGCATGAGCGGTACTCTTCTTCCATCGAGCACCCCTGGTTTGCCGATCTGAAGAGCAGGCTTGGGGATCCCAAGAATCACTCCGAAAATCTTTATGACGAATCAGCTGTGGCGAGGTTTTTGGATGATGAAGTTGCAAACTTTGCAAATGGAGGCCGCAATAGTTGGTATTTTTATCGATGGCTGATTTTTATCCTCGGCGCATTCGGCACTATTGCAGGAAGCTTCATTTTAGGTTGGCTTCTTATGAATCAATAGGATTTACTAACCGGTGGATGGGAGGCAGCTTGCCACTGACGCTATGGCACATATGAGGCACGGATGGGTGGAACAATTGGACCTACTCACCTCCGCGGAAAATGGAAAGCATAAAAACTTTATTCTGATTCCCAAGCTATATCACTAGCCATTTATAATTGCTCTCTCTCAAATCCGCTTCCTAAACTCCCCGCTCGCTATCGCCCAAACCCCACCAAGTGACCAGTAATGCTGACTTGTTCTCCACCGCGCAGCTGGTGGGCTACGCTGCCACCCTCGTAAGCCTGGGCGCATACGCCATGCGCGAGGACAAAATCATGAAGATCGGCGTCGGCCTGGGCTTGGTACTCTGGGCCTTACACTACGCAATGCTGGCAGGCTGGACCGCATCTGTAATCTGCCTGCTGATTGCGTCTCGCCAAATCCTCGCGTTCATCGCGCCTGCGATGTCTGGCAAAGCGCGACGTAACACGGCTGCTTCATACTGCCTGATGTTCACCGCGGTCCTGTGGCAGACCTGGGCGGGGCCAGTCTCACTGCTTCCCTGGATTTCTGCGCTAAACGCCACTTACGCATACTTTTATCTGGCTGGCACGCGTTTACGCGCTCAGGTCATGCTGTCCACGGGCTTGTGGCTGTTAAATGCGATGGCGCTCGACTCTATCGGCGGAGTGGTGATGAACACTGCTTCGCTAGGCATCAGCCTGTGGACTATCGTGCGCCTGGAGCGTGCCGCGGCGACTCCATAATCGCTGAAGCGCCAACCCAATCAAAGCGAAAAATGCCATTGCACCTATTTCAGGACTTCGTGGAATCCTTCTTGGATTAGGCGCGCAGCAGATCGTTGATGCTCGTCTTCGCCCGGCTTCGCGCATCGACTCTCTTGATGATGACGGCGCAAGCAGTGCTGTAGCTGCCGTCGCTTGAAGGCAGTGTTCCCGCTATCACCACGGAGCCAGCGGGAATGCGTCCATAACTGATTTGCTTGGTCTCGCGATCCAGGATTTTGGTGCTCTGGCCCAGCTGTACGCCCATAGCTATGATAGAGTTTTCTTCGATAATGACGCCCTCGACTACTGACGAGTTGGCGCCAATGAAGCAGTTGTCCTCGATGATGGTAGGGTTGGCTTGCATTGGTTCGAGCACGCCGCCAATGCAGACACCGACGGCAATGTGCACATTCTTTCCGATCTGGGCGCACGAGCCCACGTTGGCCCAACCATCGATCATCGTGCCTTCATCGATGTAGGCACCGATATTGACGAAGCTTGGCATCAGGACGACGTTGCGAGCGAGGAAGCTGCCACGGCGGGCGACTGCTGGGGGCACGACGCGCACGCCATTAGCGCGCATGTCGTGCTCGTCGATGCTGGCGAACTTGGTAGCGACCTTGTCGAAGAATGACAGGTCCCCGGCGCGCAGCAGCTTGTTGTCACTTAGCTGGAACGACAGCAGTACAGCCTTCTTTACCCACTGATTAACGATCCACTGGCCCACCCCTTGGCGCTCGGCTACGCGAATACGTCCGCAGTCGAGGCCTAAAAGGGTGGCTTCGACAGCCTCACGCACGTTCTCGGACCGTGCTGCCGACTCTGTGGCCCATGCGTGCTCGATGGCGGATTGCAGCTCGGACAGGGACCAGCCGCCGACCCCGTCCGGGGTTGTGGCGGGCAAGTTGTGGGTGGAGACTTCGGCTTTTTGAGTATCAGGCTGAGATCGAGTGACAGTCTGGTCAGTGGTCATTGTGAAATCTTCTCCAGTTGTCTCCGGAAACTATAGGGTTTTTCAAACCTTCCCCCGCTGTTAGGAGTTCCTTGAAAAAGCGTCCATAAGATTCCCCGCAGACTGTTCAACAGGATTGACACACGTCAATTTAGGAAAAACAAACTTCACAATGCGGGCGTAGGATGACCAAAGCTTTTTGTTTGCCTTCTTAATATAGTTCAGTAGTGCACGATTGAAAGGTGTGGTCATAGCTGTTGCACTTGCGTACTGCCGCCCGGCTCGATATACCAAGGTGTAAAACTTTTGCATTTATTACACCGACGAGACACCGATAAGCCAAAATCCAGAGGAATACCGTGACTCACATAACCGCTGGATGAAGGGCAGCCCATCGTCGCGGGTAACTGTACCTAGTTTGAGTGGAGTTGAACTTATTGCTTATATTGCATACCACGTAAATTGCATCTAGACTTAAACGCGTAGACGCATAAACACACATTTTTACGGAGTATGTATGAACACGACCCGCTGGAATCTCGCTGTCTCTGCCGATGTTGATAAATCACTTCGAATGTTTCTGGCCAGCCAGGGTGGGGGCAAAAAGGGCGATCTGTCGCGCTTCGTTGAAGAGGCAGTGCGCGCGCACATCCTGGAGCTGTCGGCCGAACAAGCCAAGGTTGCCAATGCAGATGTGAGCGAAGCAGATTTGGCCGCGATGATCGATGAAGCCCTACAATGGGCACGTAAAACCTGATGCGGGTAGTGCTGGATACAAATATTCTGCTTAGCGCCTTGATCTCACCCCATGGAAAGCCAGATGTAATCTATCGTGCGTGGCGATCCGCGCGCTTTGAGATCGTGACGTCCCGATTGCAGCTGGATGAAATTCGCCGAGCCAGCCGGTATCCCAAGTTTCGGGCTGTTTTACAGCCCGCCAAGGTAGGTACCATGGTCAATAATCTGCAGCGTGCCGTGGTATTGGAGGAACTGTCTCTTACGGCTGAAGCTGATGATCCTGATGACGCATTTCTGCTGGCTATGGCCTTGGTAGGCAATGCGGACTATCTGGTGACCGGTGATCGGCGCGCCGGCCTGCTGCAACGCGGGTATATCGAACGAACCCGGATTGTTACCCCAGCCGTGTTTTGCGCCGAGGTGTTGTGATGATGGTTTTCTGATTTCACTCCCTTGAACCCTTGATCGCGGGTGCATCAGAGACTGAAATCGTCCTACCCCAATTGCCTGTATTCCATGTTTATAGATTTGCTATTACTTTGCTCCTCCACAAACCCTTTCACCAGTAATGAATCGGAAACACAGCTCGTGCCCGTCCTCCACGGACGGCTCCCCCTCTGGATTATGGATGTAAAGGAAGTCAGAACGTCACCAGCGGCTTGAGACAAGAAGAAGAATCGCCCCCGGCACAACAACGCCGTCATAAAAGACAGCGATGTTCCGCCCAGCTCCCGAAAACTGAGGTAATCGCGAAGCTGACGTGATCGTAGATCGGAAAGCCAAACAGCGATCAGACCTCCGCCAATTAATATGGCGCCCAACCCATGAGCAAACTTCAGAAGCGTGTAAGTCACGTGCTCATATTAATCTCGAATTCTCTTCTTCGTTTGCCCTTGTAGCTTCTAAGCTACAATAGGGGCATGATAGAGCTTCTCCGATATCAGCGTGCCGATGGGCGCGAACCTTTCACTGAGTGGCTCGATACGCTGCGCGATAAAGTGGCCCAAGCGCGCATTCGGATTCGTCTGCGCCAAATTCAGGCAGGCAACCTCGGTGACTGCGAGTCGATCGGCGAAGGAGTGACGGAATTACGTGTTCATGTCGGCGCCGGATATCGGGTGTATTTTGGACGATATGGGAAATCCGTTGTAATCCTGCTCTGTGGAGGCGACAAGCGTTCGCAGGCGGCAGATATCAAACAGGCCAAGACACTTTGGATGGAATGGAAACGGAGGCAAGCATGAGCAAATTGAAAGGTGTGGTCTCGCACCACGAACGAGAGATCGCCGAACTGAGCGCTGATCGCGAACTGGCAGTCGAGTATCTAAAGGCAGCGATGGAATCGCTCGATAATCCCGACGATCGCGCTGCTGGCCTGTTAGCACTTCGCACCGTGGCTGAAGCCTATGGCGGGCTTGCGGCAGTTGCCGCGGAAGCTGGCATCAGCCGCGAATCCCTGTATCGCACGCTATCGCCAAAAGGAAACCCGACTCTCAAAACCCTGCTTGCGGTTCTTAAGGCAGTCGGACTGCGATTATCCGTTGAGCCTGAGCATCCCGCGCACAGTTAATATGATGCATGATTTTTATCATATATCGGTGCGGTGGGAAAGTTCATGCTCTCGACAGAATCGATGGTGGCTTACTGGAGGATGGAGGACACTGAGAGTTCTTCATCACATCACATTCTTAAAAACGGGTTATCCCAGTTTTTGTTTAAAATTGCCGAGGAACTAGAAGGTAACCAAAGGCTTGATCACTCCCCTGATCTGTCCCGCATCCACCGGCCCGAAGTAGCGGCCATCGAATGATGTCCCGCTCACATCCGACATGAGCAGCAATTCAGAACCTTTCAGGATGTAATCAGAAAACAGATAGCGAGGCAACACCCTGCCTGCGCTGTCCGTTTTTCGCGGTGCGCTTGCCGGCAGCAACTTGCCATTGACGGCAATCCCCTCCTCGCTCGATGTCACTCTATCGGCCACCACGGCCAGCACGCGCTTCATCATGTATCCGTAACCGGCCGGGCAGAAACCCTCGCCAATGTATCCCCGCTCACGTGCCTCATCGAACAGCGCTGTCTGTGGAGGACAGAAAATCACATATTCGCCCTTCCCTACCGGCACATCCGTCAGCTGGTAAATCCCGATCGGAATGCTTTTGGTCGTATTGATTCTTAGGCCTGTCGTATAGCAAACCAGGCACACAACCAGGAAACCGAGCACAGCTCCGATGAATGCGCGGCTAATCCAGAGCACCATGAGATGTCGTTCAAACCAGATTTGATAACCGATCGCTTGCCATGGGTGCCGGCACTTCCGCTCTCTCCTGGAAGATGGCATCCTGGAAGTAGAGCGGCTGGCGCCCATAGATCGCCGGGAATCCTGCAACATAAATGATCATGTCGCCCGGGCTCTCGATCACATCATTCCCGTCCTTCACACCCTTGACGGGTCCTGGCATGCGCAGGCACTCATCCACGGTTAGCAAGGAGCGTTGCACCTCCTGCAGGGTGCGCGAGGTATGTTTATCCCCCTTCGTCACCTGCTCTTTGACAATCGTGGTCTGTCCCGTGAGCTTGGAGAGGTGCTCCGCGGTCTCCACCCGGTTGGGAGGGAAGGCATTCTGGATGTGGCAGTTGGAAGTGATGGACTCATCCTGCCCGTAGCCGGTCCTGGAGGACTTGAGCTGGTTGATATCCTGGCAGATGAGATAACACTTGATACCGTAGCCCGCGAGAAAGGCGAGCGACTCCTGCAGGATTTCGAGCTTTCCCAGACTCGGGAATTCGTCGAGCATCATCAGGAGCCGGTGTTTGTACACGGGTTTCGGTCTTCCCCCCTCGAACTCGATGCGGTCTGCGAGCAGGCGCACGATCATGTTGAGCAGGATGCGGATCAGCGGACGCAACCTGGCTTTATCGGTGGGGCGCGTGACAATGTAGAGACTGACGGGATCATCGTGGTGCATGAGGTCGCGTACCTGGAAATGGGAGTCGCTGATGTTCCCACGCACCACAGGATCGCGATAGAGCGAGAGATAGGACTTTACGGTGGAAAGTACTGAGCCTGCCTCCTCCTCTGGCCGATCCATCATGTCGCGCCCGCTCGCGTTCACGATGCGATAGTTCGGCCCGCTCGAGGGCGGCAGGGTGAACATTTCCATCCACAATTCAGAGATGTCCCGATTGGGGTCGGAAAGCAGGGAATCGATATCGGACAAAGATGGCGTTGCTCCGCCGCGGCTTTTAGCCTGGTAGAGCGCGTGCAGGATGAGCCCCACCAGGAGCGCCTGGGCGGACTTCTGCCAGTGGCTCTCCAACCCCTTCCCATCCGGATCGATGATCAGGGTGGCGAGGTTCTGCACGTCGCCCACCTCGAATTCCGAGCCCAGCCGGATTTCGTCCAGTGGGTTCCAATGCACGCTCCCACTTGCCGCGGCAGGCTCGAAGCGCAGCACCCGGTTGCCTGCGTATTGCTTTCGCCACCCTGCCGTCAGCTCCCACAGCTCGCCCTTCAAGTCCGTGATGACAGCGCTCTCGCCCCAGGAAAGAAGGGTCGGCACGATGAGTCCCACGCCCTTGCCTGAGCGTGTGGGCGCATAGCACAGCACGTGTTCCGGCCCGCTGTGCCGCAAGTAGTGCTGCCTCCCCTTCTTGTCCACCCATGCACCCACGTAGACGCCAGCGGAACGGAAGACGGAATCATGTCCCTGGCCTCTCAATACTTCCAAGAGGGAGCGACGGCGCGGCAGCAGCCCCGCGGCAACGATGTCCTTCTTCCCGGCCCAACGCGCCGAGCCGTGAAGATAAGAGGTCGCAAGTCCTGACAGATGGCGCTTCAAGGCCAGAAGCAGGATCAGGCCCAGGGATGCAGTCATCAAAGCTATGCTTCCCGCCATGGAAAACTCGTTCCCATAATGGTCCGGCCACAGCCTTGCCCATTCGAGGATTTTCCAGGGCGCATAGAGAAAGTTCTGATGGGTGCCCAGGGCGGCGTGGTACTGGAATGCGTGCGCGAAGTACTGCGTGGCTGCGGCGAGGCTCAAAATGAGCACCAGGAGAAAGAGTGCCGCCATGAGGATTGGACGGTTTGCCGTGTCTGTCCGAATTTGTGGGCCGATGCCATTGCTCACTCCCGGTCTCATCGCCGCATTCCTTTTGTCTCTCCCAGCCCCCCGAGTCCCCCGAGCCCGTGACGCCGCCTGATCGATGCACTCTCGTTGTCGAGCGTGATAGCCTCACCCCGCTTGCATCCCCACACGCGCGCAATCACATCCGCTTCCACCGGGATCACGACAATTTCCTCCGCGCTCATTTGTGCCAGCAGGAGGAACTGCCCATCCACCCTGCGCCAGCCGGCGTAGCGCGCGTTCAAACTCGGCCTCATTTCCCCGAGGATATGCCTGGGGATACCGGGGATTTTCTGCCGCTTCATTTCCCGCTCATTGATATAGCGCCGTGCCGCTTCCTCGCCGGGGCTGCAGGCAGTGGGGACGTTGCCGGATGCGCTGGATGCGCCGTATGCCTCAGGTGACTGGCACCGTACCTCCGCTGCGCTCGCCTCTTCCGCCCTGCCCTGCTCCCCTTTCAATTCTGCCTGCCTCATTCCGTCGAAACGAATATCGAGCTGCAGTGCCTTAGCCGTGGAGAGAACGCGCTCCCTGAACGCCGCATCGCCCTCGATCCTGATGGATCGCCCGAAGCGCTTCACCGCCATGGCAAGGGCCAGCTCCAACCCCTCCTGGCGGATAGCCTCCGAGACTTCCAGGCGATTGCCGCTGTCGCGGATGGCGGACTTGCCTTGTCTGTCGCCATGGGTATAGATAAGCGTGCCCTGCTTCGTTACGCTGTCGATCCTCGCGCCATCGATCCCGGTTCCAGCGTGGGAGGCACCATCGATCCTGATTCCAGCTTGGGATGCGCCATCCTTCTTCCCCTGCAGCGCCCTGCCCTGCCCTATCTCCTCCTGCGCGGCGAGCAGCGCATTGGCACGACTGAGAGCGGCACACTGCCGCTTCCTCAAGACGGCCAGCGCCTGTGCGTCACCCATGGACGCGCGCTCGGCAAGCCAGTCAAACCACGACAGGACTCTCGCATGCGAGAATTTTTCCTCATGCGCTGCCCTCTGCAGGGCATGGATGGCTCCGATATCCTCGCGCAAGGCCGAGCCTGCCTGCCGGTAGAGGATGCGTTTCATGAACCGGTCGCAAGCGAGCTCCCTGATCAATCCGCGCTTGATCCTCGCGCGGTCCTTCGCCTGCGACACGAGGGAATGCTTCTGCGCGCGCAGTTCCTGCCGTATTTGCGTACGCGCGCTTCGCCTGCGCGCCTGTTCCGCGAGATAACGCTGGTAGAGCGCGTCCGTGCCGAAGCCTCGCGCCATCGGCCGTGGCTGATACGCCCTGTCCACCTTCTCTACTTTCTGTACCTGGTCCTTCTGTCCCCGGCTCGCCTGCAGCCGCGCATCAGTTGCTTCAAACGGGCCGAAGCGCTTTTCGAGCTGCGCCTTGGAGAGATCGCGCGCAATCGAGCTTGCCTTGACCATCCGGCTCTCCTGGTCAGAGACGACGAGCCCGTTGCCCCGCTCCTGCAAAGCCAGGCCATTTCGGCTTAAGTGCTGGTACAACTCTCCCCAGCTTTGTGCCTGGCGAAGATCCTCCAGGCACTCGCGCCTGATCCAGCCAAGCAGGCTTTCCACCCCTGCCAGATATTCCACGTCCAGGGCGCGATTACGGGCTCCAGGAGAGATCGTCTGATGATTGGTATGGATGAGGCCATGCACATGCTCCAGGCGCTCGCAGACGGCCCCCAGGGCCTTGTAATCGCAATACGGATTGTGGATGGTAAGTGTCTTTGGATGGATCTTGTTGATCGCCACATGGATGTGCAGGTTGTCGGTGTCGGTGTGCGTAGCACTCACCCTCTGGTGCTCCCCGAAACCCAGTGCGTTGCAGACCTCAATCTCGATGCTGCGCAAGGCCTCTGCGGAGGGAGACTCGCCTGCGGGGAACGAGATCAGGAGGTGATAGGTCTTGTCGCTGCAGGCGCGCTGGTTCCGCAGCTGGGTGGCAAGCACTTCCAGCACTGCGTCCTGCGCCTCCTGCTGGTGGCAGTTCGTGACCCTGACTTCGCCGATGCGCACCGCTTTGTCCTTCGCGTGGGTGATGTAGGCCACCAGTTCGCGAAAACTGCTGCGCCGGGCAGACTTCATCGGAATGTGCTTGGCAATCATTCCTCCCCTCCCCTGCCCTCTATCGAGCCAGGACTTTCTGCATGATGGTACGCATGGCTTCCTGGTTGCGCTCGATCCTGGAAAGAAGCGTGCGCAACTCCTCTGTCC
Organism: Nitrosospira sp. TNL300; assembly: GCF_055385915.1. Classification (NCBI taxonomy): domain Bacteria; kingdom Pseudomonadati; phylum Pseudomonadota; class Betaproteobacteria; order Nitrosomonadales; family Nitrosomonadaceae; genus Nitrosospira; species Nitrosospira sp. TNL300. The sequence goes on from NZ_AP041006.1 coordinate 17,921, forward strand.
GAACCCCCCGTAATCGCTCATCGTTTGTGAGCCACAGCTTGAGCAATCCGCCCAGCCGCCCGAGATCGCCATTGACCCGGGCCAGCTCCTCGATGCGCTGGTAGTCGAGCACGGTGCGGACCTCAAAGCCCGCGCCCACCCGCAACAGGAAAGTGGACAGGCTCAAGCCTGCCGCTTTCGCGTTCTCCGCTATCTGCGCTTTCTCTTCGGGTAGGCAGTACACCTTGATCGGGGTACTGCCCTTGCGTGTGGGCTCCTGCTCTTGTTCCATGCTCTCCCTGTCGGCGGCGGCAGCCGCACCCAATCAGTTTGCCCCGCAGGGCAAGATTCCCGTTGAGCACATCCGTGCGAATAAAGGGAAAAGTGAAGGGGGAATGGCCGCTTGCGGGTAGGCCCACTTCACATATCTTGCCCGGCTCAGTGGTAGCAACGACTTACAGTAGCAGGAAAGAAACGGTTGCGCAATCAAAATATTCGATATATCGTAGTTAAACAACTAGTGTATAAAACGTGTCTCCTAAAAATCTTTCTTATCGAATATTAGTGCGGGTAGGCGCTAAGTCCACACGAAATGCACGTAATCTTGCGGCTTTCCTCGCATTACGGTCGGAGATTGAAACCGCGCTAAAGGATGGATGGGCATTGCGCCATATATGGGAAACGTTGCGCGAAGAAGGAAAGATTGGCTTTGGCTATGGAGCATTTTGCAGACGAGTCAGCCGCTCGATAACGGTTAACAAGACAGCATTAACACGCACATCGAGTGCACCCAGCCACGAAATTAGGTCTGCCAAACTAGTCGTAAGGGATGGCTTCAAGTTTGATTCAACTCCTAACAAAGAGGAACTACTGTAATGCCGAAAATACACATGACCCTTCAGGGAAAGGGAGGCGTAGGTAAATCATTCGTTGCTGCAGTTGTAGCCCAATATAAGGCGAGCCGAGGCAGTCTTCCGCTTTGTATAGATACGGATCCAGTCAATGCGACCTTTTACGGGTACGGCAATCTTAACGTGCATCGGCTGCAAATCATGGATGGCGATGAAATCAACCCTCGCAACTTTGACACACTTGTCGAACTGATTGCACCTTCAAACGAGGATACGATTATCGATAATGGGGCAAGCTCCTTCGTCCCGTTATCGCATTATCTGATTAGCAATCAAGTCCCTGCTCTACTGCAGAATATGGGGCACAAGCTTGTCGTTCATACAATAGTCACCGGAGGCCAGGCTCTGTTAGACACCATCAATGGTTTTGCGCAACTGGTGACCCAGTTTCCAAATGAAACAAGTTTCGTGGTCTGGCTAAACCCTTACTGGGGGCCCATAGAGTACGCTGGCAAGAGCTTTGAGCAATTGAAAGCATGTAAGGATAATCGGCAACGTGTGTCTGCCATCGTTGAGATTCCGCAACTTAAAAAAGAAACTTATGGACGTGACTTAAGCGACATGCTTCAGGAACGGATGACATTTGATGAAGCTCTGACTACCGCTTCTCTGCCCATTATGACTCGTCAGAGATTAAAGATAATCAAGGAGGGGCTCTTTAGTCAGCTTGATCAGGTGGAGGTGTTGTCGTGATCGAAAATACGGATTCGCTTGATGAAATAATCAAAGAAGTCGCCACCAAGCATGAGTTTGTACTAAGCCGGGATGACCCTGTGTTGCTCGTTTACACCATACAGCAACGGCTGTTGGCCGATAGCGCCGATGGCCAACAGTTATTGTTCGATCAGTTCCGGGAAGAACTGGAACAAACCTTGAATGAATGGGAAAAGGAAGCCACTTCTAAACTTGATCAAGCATTAGATCAAACCATTACCGCTGCCAAGACTGATTTCAGAGATCAAATGCGCCAAGATACGATAAAGATTACCGCAGTGGTCGACGCGCACTATGCCACTATTCAGTCGCAAATCCGGGAAGAATTAAAGAAATGCCAGCGCTCTAGCAATATCAGCTTAGTAGCAGAGGTTTTAACACTGGCAGCTGTCACCGCCGTTCTATGGAACTCCTTGGGATATCCATGATTAACGTGTCAAGCCGCGACCCCGCTTCTGTACTGCAACGGCAACAATTGCCCTTTCCTGGTCGTAGGATATGCTTTTTAATGTTCCATGGTTAGGAACAACGTCAAAGGCAGCACGTTCATGTCGAACCAGGTTCTTGTCATACTGCTGGTATACGTAGTCTTTATCGGTATGAAGGATATACCCGATATACTTGCGTTCCTTGTCGGCGTCTTTGGCCAGATAAAGATGGTAGATCCCGGGCTTTAGATCTCCTGCCTTTTGTACATTAACTGTATTCCACTCACCGTTTTGTTCGCTCTGGAGGAGCCGCTGTCCGTTCATAACCAGAACGCGCTGTTTCATTCCTAACCCTCTATCAACGCCACCAGCTTGATCTTATCTAGCTGGCTTTCAAATTCCGTACCGTCATTCTCGTATCGTAGCCATGCTCGTCCTACTGCTGAAGGACGACGATGAAGAATCAATTGTGCCGACTTTCCCTCGTGTTCCACCTGAACAATGGTTTTACGAAGCTTTGTTGAAGCAGGCTCCTTAGATTTTTTGAGGGTCTCTTCGCCAATTTCCTGGTAAGTTTCTGCTTCCTGCCGCCCTGGAGGATGCGCCTTTTTGTCGAGGAATCTACGCAACGTTTTTACGTCCTCGCGCGTAACTTCCTCCGCTCTATCACGTAACCAAGCTTCTACTCTCGTGGGTTCACGTTTCCAAGCAACTAATAACTCATTAAGAGCGGTTAGATCGACACAAGCACCAGAATTGAACAGTTCTGCAATTGGATCTGGAAGGTCGAGCAATGCCAAGTGCTGCGTAACGAAAGCATTTGATTTTCCGAACAAGTCAGCAATTTCGGACTTGAGTTTCCCAGCTTTGCGTTCATGATCTATCAATACTGCCCATTCCCGCGGGGTAAAGGTTTCGGCATGGGCATTAACAATCACTTGATCAATCTTGGAGAAATCAGCGTCGATAAATGCGCGGATGGTCTTCCTACCAGCAAGCTTGGAAGCCCGATAACGTCTGGCTCCATCGTTGATGATATAGCGCCCCTCGCGGTCCGGATGCTTATGTACTGAAATAGGATTTTTTACGCCACGCGCACTGATCGTCTTTGCCATATCCAATAACAACTCTTCGTTGAACACGGTACGCGGCTGGTTCGGGTCCTCGTCGATCAAGGATAGGTCGAGTTCCATTGGCTCGGGGTGACCGGGGGCAGGGGGAACATCATCCCTTAGAAATCGGGATAGATCAGCGTGATCCAAGCCCAAACCAACGGAGGCAGCAGGTTTTCTCTGTGGCCTCATTACAGTCACATTCTTTTTTGTCATGTCTTAAGTCCCATATTTTCCAGTACGTACTTTGCCATAGCCCTTGTTTCGAGAGCGGCTTTGCGCGCCGCAGTAGTTTTGATTTGCCAGACAGGGATGCCTGAAGCCAGCGCTTCGGCAATTCCGTCCCGAAAACCGATATTTACTGGCACCAACAGTTCAGAATAGGCAGCTTGAAGTTCAGCAAGATTGCGTACCTGACGGGGTTTGCGCGCGTCTACTTTGCTGGGTAGCATTCCTAAAAACTTTAAGCCTGTGTTTGGCTGAATTCCCGGCACAGTTGTCCGGCGCACATTGCTGATTGTGGTCAAGAGTTTTTTGATTCCCTGGATGCTGTAGGCTTCAAGCTCAATGGGGGACAAGACATAATCTGATACATATAGAGCGCTCATCAAGCCAACACCCATTGATGGAGCCGTGTCGATGAGGCAGATATCAAACTCTTGATCTCGTATCTGTCTAATGCTTTCCCTAAACCTACTAATAGCTTCAGGAAGGGGAAGCTGCTCGAGGTTAACAAGACCGGTATCGGAGGCGATTAACAATAGTGTTCCCTCTTCGGGTGCGACCCAAAGGGGGGCGGGGTCGCCAAAGAATATATCACTTGCAACTGCTTCCCCCTTATATTGGGCGAGGGTATAGGAAGCATTAGCCTGGGTATCTAGATCGACGACTGCAACTTTCAATCCTCGTTCAAGGAAATCGAACGCCAAATGGACCAGTGCAGCAGTTTTGCCAACACCGCCCTTTTGGTTTGCCGCCACCAGTATCTTCATGAACTTTCCCTTTCATAGGAGGAGCAAGACGACAATCAAAGTCTGCTAAATTTTAGCAGCTAAAATTCTATCTAGGCTTGTAAACTGATACAAAGTATGTAAGTGCCACAAAAAACATGAAGTGCGCTAGCAGAGTCCAGTCCAGGTACCAGCCTTTTTGCATTGAGAGAATAAGCACTCGAAATAACTGCAAAGTGACGTCTAGCGCTAAAACCCAACGTAGCAATGGCCATATCATGACCATAAGCAGCCAGATTAGCTGGACAATAACCAGTGCGGATGAATCCTTAGAAACCCTGTTTTTTTTCTCTACAGGTTCTGAAGCTTTGTAAAGTCGAACAACAACAGCCATAACTGCCTCCTTTTATTGAGGAATAATATTAATTCAACACCTTTGCTTCCTCATCATTAAATGTTGTTTTAGACAGGCGATCCGTGTGCGCAGCTTGCCTTCGATTTGGAATTTCTTGAAGATAAAGAAAACAGAAGATCAGTTAGCAATTAAGGAAGGTACACCTATATTAATACGATATATCGAACTTGTCACGATTACTGAAAATAGCTAGATCCTGGCGGTGTAGAACATGCAGTCTGAGAAGTTGAGGAAGAAGGACTGCGAGAGTAAACACGAAAGAAAGGGCTAGGAAGACCTTAAGCGATAGAGAAGGTTATTCTTTAAGGTGGCAGGGATTGGGCCTATTAGGGGTTAGTCCAAGGATTTTGAATAACGCGGATTATTCTGAATAAGGTGGGTTTTGGGGGTTTGGTTTTTAAAAAAAGAAAAAATATAAAAAAAAGAAAACGTTCATAAAACTAACCCTGTGTGGATAACTAATGCGCTGCTAAAGGCGTTTTATAGGAAAAACTATAGGTAAATATAGGGGAGGAGAAGCCTTAAGGCTGTAAAAGCCCGTAGAGACAGGGTTTGAGAAGGATTTGATCACAAAATTGTGAGAGTTCTTCATCACGCTTTTGAGAGTTCTTCATCACGCTTCGTGAGAGTTCTTCATCACGCCCTTTTGTTGATAAGCGATCTAACTTTTTGATTAAAAGCCGTCAAACGCGTGAGAGTTCTTCATCACGGATAACTATAAGTATCCACAGGGATATACCCAGGAAAAGGGAAAGAGAAATACCTGTAGGGGTTTAATTTGCCCGGACACCTCGATAGGTGGAGTATTCACACCACTGATAGCAGGCACAATCTGCCGATAGCAGAGAATTTGCTGGATCGAAAGTTCGAGACAACCAGTCCAAATCGAGCCTGGGTATCGGACATAACCCACGTGCGCACACGAGCAGGCTGACTTTATCTTGCTGTAGTCATGGACCTGTTCTCCCGCAAAATCGTGGGTTGGGCAATAGCCCCTGGCATCCGAACTGTTGGCCTCGGCATTGCGCATGGCAATCTGGCAGCGCAAGCCTGCACCGAGATTGCTGTTGCATTCCGATCGTGGCAGCCAGTATGTAAGCCTTGAATACCAGAGCTTGCTCGATCAGCACGCCATCCGCTGCAGCATGAGCCGCAAGGGTAACTGCTGGGATAATGCCGTGATGGAGCGCTTCTTTCTGAACCTGAAAATGGAACGTGTGTGGCAACGTGATTATGCCAACCATGGCGAAGCTCGGGGTGATATCACCAATTACATCGCCAACTTCTACTGGGCTTCCCCCAGTTCCACGGACACATCGTTTAAGCACATTGCAGATTTTCAAACTGTATCGGGCTGATGTAGCCGATGGTTGAATGCCTGCGTTTTGGGTTGTAGAACCTTTCGATGTAATCGAAGACGTCGGCTCGCAGTTCGTTGCGGGTGCGATATTGCCTCCGGCCAAGGCGCTCTGTCTTCAAGGTGGAGAAGAAGCTTTCCATCGCGGCGTTATCCCAGCAGTTACCGCGGCGGCTCATGCTGCAAATGATCCCGTTTGCTTCCAGTAATCGCTGAAAGTCCTCGCTGGTATATTGCGAGCCTTGATCTGAATGGTGCAATACTGCTTCCGGTCGGCCGCGACGCAATATTGCCATTAACAACGCATCCATCACAAGCTGTGCCGTCATGGTTGACTGCATCGACCAACCCACGACACGTCGCGAATACAGATCGAGTACCACCGCCACAAAAAGCCAGCCTTCTGCCGTCCAGACATAAGTGAAATCAGCTGCCCATTTCTGATTGGGTCCTGATGCCTGGAATTGACGCTCCAGTAGATTGGGCGCTACCGAATGCGTGACCGATACCGGTTGGCCTGGCAAGCGGCGCCGCTTGTGGCGTGCCTTGATGCCAGCAGATCGCATCAGGCGTGCTACCCGGTTGACCGAGCAGGTCTCCCCGGCTGCCTGCAAGTCATACAGAATGCGCGGCGAACCATATGTTTCGTCGCTGGTGGCAAAGCTGGCACGAATGCGAACAAGCAGTTGCGCATTGGCTTGTTCCCGCTTACTTTGCGGCCGTTCAAACCAGTCATAAAAACCACTGGCAGATACCCCTAAAATCCGGCACATTGTGCGCGTAGGCCATACGCAGCGGTGGCGAGCAATAAAGCCGTACTTCACTTGGGGTCGACTGCGAAGTAGGCGAGCGCCTTTTTTAAGATATCACGCTCCGTTCTGACCTTGGCCAACTCACGATGCATGCGCTCGAACTCTCCCAAAGACACAGCCTCGTCCTTATTGGCAGCCCCCTTTGATGCAGGGCCTCCCTGCTCCCGTACCCAGCGATGAAGCATGTTGGCATTGATTCCCAGATCCTTCGAAATCTCCGCTTTGCTGACGCCAGGCTGACTTGCAAGCCTTACTGCCTCTCGTTTGAATTCATCTGTAAATTGCCGTCGCTCCATTTAACACCTCCAATAGTTAAATCATAACCTATCGGATGTGTCCGTCTTAGCGGGGGAAGCCCATACAACGGGATCAGATTACACTCGAAATTGGGCTATCTGTCACCCGCCGTCTTTGAGCGGAAAATGACAGCAGTACCACCTATCGCAGTGTCCGAAATTACTTGACCACTACAACCAGACCCCTTCGTGAGAGTTCTTCATCACACTCCGTGAGAGTTCTTCATCACACTCCGTGAGAGTTCTTCATCACACTCCGTGAGAGTTCTTCATCACACCCCGTGAGAGTTCTTCATCACACCCCGTGAGAGTTCTTCATCACACCCCGTGAGAGTTCTTCATCACACTTCGTGAGAGTTCTTCATCACACCCCGTGAGAGTTCATTACTCAAAACAACGCTGGTTGACGAGCGACGTGCGGGGGAGATGGCAGCAGGACGATGCCATTATCCTCGATCTTGACAGTGGCTCGCGGATATACGATTTGAACTGTCTTCAGTGCTTTGATGAAGGCGCGTTTAAAGTCTAAAACTGCCCTTGCTGTGTCGTAGTTACTTCCGAATTGACCCATAAGGGCTTCCCAGGGAATGGGACGGGTTCTGCGCTCTGTATAGCTCATGCGGTACGTTAACCAAGTATAAACATCCATCGCCAAAGGGGAGCCTCGTAGTGCCTTGTATGCGCGTAAATCAATGGGTACTGGTTTGGATACACACTCATCGAAAAAAGCCCCTGATAGTCGGACTTTACTGCGCCAGGTACCAGCAACATCCCGAGGCTGTGGCGTCCAAAGCTTAGCAGAGCTACTAGAATTCGTGTCATCAATCGGCTCCGGAGCTGAATCCAGTTTTAAATCGTCCTCAGAAAAGTCAACGCTGTCGGCGATGGTGACATTACGCAGACTGAAGCTGCGGTCTCGCAAGCCCCCTGTATACTGAGCTGTGATGAGTGATCCGAACAGACGTTTCATCTGCTCAGCAACACGCGTGCTGGAACCACGTTTGCCGCCACCGCGCTGTAAATCTAATACATCTCTCAAGAACCAGGACAATGAATCACCAAGCTCAATGACAGGCGACTGGGTCCGCACAGCTTCTGTTGTGACCCAAGACATGAGCAGGCGAGGGTAGATACCGAACGGAATACCCCCTTCGTAGCCTGCAACAATCCTCAGCCGAAAATCGCCATTTTCCCGCTTGAAGACATCTGCTTTAGGATCCTTGTATGGCATGGTTGCGATTACGAGCGCACGGGCCATAAAACCGAGCGATCCAGCCTTTTTTGCATCTTCGGCCTCGATTGCAAAATGGGTTTCGATAACTTCGCGTACCCAGGGGGGAACCTTACCTTGTCGGTAATCAATATCCGTCGATGCTGCCACTATCGGTTTTGCATTCTTTGCTACGTCATTTTTTGCCATCGTTGTCGTTCCCCTTGGAAGTATCGTCCGACCCCTGAAGCCGCATTGTAACGTCAAATAGCTTGCCACCATACCTTGTTAAATTCGATAAATCGTAAATATTCATCATGTCATAATTTTCGGCGAAGAAAGAAAAGGATATTTTTAAAATACAAGTACATAAGCAGTTTAATAGTTTATTGACAGTCCTACTTAATTACTCATAAGCTACAACGGAATGCTGATATTCCTGAACAATAACAACTAAATTTTTAGCAGCTAAAATGCCGATGTCCTCCTTCTATCACCAAATTTTCTTTACCAATATTCTTCGTGTCCTAGATGAGCGGCGTATGACCCAAGAAGAGCTGGCTGAACGATCGGGGGTGTCGACATCGTTTATTTCAGATCTTGCAAATGGGAGGGCTAACCCTTCTCTTCGAACTATGGAGGCAATTGCTGTAGCACTGGAAACACCCTTGCCAACGCTTCTCGAGTCCACCGACTTGGATCGAGAAGCGTTGGACGAGCTGGCAGGTGGGAAGGCTATCCAGAGCCTTCCCCAAGGATACCAACGAATCTCTGCAATATTGACTGACTATCAAGCGTTCCTCGCCGAGGAATGGGATGAGGTCAATCGCAAAAGGTTACGAGAACAGGCTTCTCCAAAGAAAAAAGCCATCGTCCGCTAAATCCAAAAGTTTTACACCCTAGAATTTCCTTTTCCAATTCATATTTCCAAACCTTTTTCATGAAATACGATAAATAGTATTGCCACAATAGAATATTCGTTATATCGTACCAAGGCAATACGATGATAAACATCAGAATTGGAAAAGCTGATGAAACCCTCTGCGGAATTTGCCTCAATTAATAGCCGCGCTGCAGAAAAGCTCGAGCGCGACCTCGGCCCGGATTTCCTGGCTGCCCTCCACGATCCGCGCACCATCGAGCTCATGCTCAATGCCGACGGCAGGCTGTGGCAGGAACGCCTGGGCGAGCAGATGCGCTGTTTCGGCACCATGGAAGCAGGGCTGGCGCAAAGTGTTATCCGCAACGTGGCGGGCATGCACGGGCGCGAACTCACGCGTCACAGCCCCACCATCGAATGCGAATTCCCCCTGGACAATTCGCGCTTTGCCGGCCAGATCCCACCCGTGGTCCCTTCAGCTGTATTCGCCATCAGGAAGCGCGCAGTCGCCGTCTTCACGCTCGACGACTACGTTGCGGCCGGGATCATGACCCCCGCGCAATGCGGGCGCATCAAATCAGCCGTTGCTACCCGCTCCAACATCCTCGTCTCCGGCGGCACGGGCTCAGGCAAGACCACACTGGTCAACGCCATCCTCAACCACCTGATCGAAATCGACCCTCTGACCCGGGTTGTCATCATCGAGGACACGGGCGAGATCCAGTGCGCCGCGCAAAACCATGTGCAGTATCACACCTCGGCGGAAGTGAGCATGACCAGGCTCGTGCGCGCGACACTGCGCATGCGGCCTGACCGCATCATCGTGGGGGAGGTGAGGGGGCCAGAGGCGCTGGACCTGCTCATGGCCTGGAACACGGGGCATGAGGGCGGGGTAGCGACCCTGCACGCCAATAGTGCCAAGGCCGCCTTGTCGAGGCTCGCACTCCTGATCAGCATGCATCCCGACTCGCCCCGGCCGCTCGAGCCTCTGATCGGGGAAGCCGCGCACCTGATCGTGCATATCGCGCGCACTAATGCTGGTCGCCGGGTCGAGGAAATCCTCGAGGTTTCAGGCTTTGAGAACGGCCACTACTTGACCACAACTTTCAGGGAGTAAGAAATGAGAAGCATTACACGAGTTTCACGTGAAGCAAACGTCATATGGACATGCGCGTTCCTGCTGCTTGCCTTTTGCCTGCTTGCAGCTCAACCGGTTTTCGCCTCCGAGGGCATTGGCGGCACGCTCCCTTATGAGAGCTGGCTCATGAACCTGCGCAATTCGGTGACAGGCCCCGTGGCTTTCACCTTGTCCATGGTCGGCATCGTGGTGGCCGGAGGCGCCTTGGTGATGGGAGGGGACTTGAGCGGATTCTTTCGAACCCTGGTGTTCATCGTGCTGGTCTTGGCGTTCCTGGTGGGTGCGCAGAACATGATGAGCAATTTCTTCGGGCGCGGCGCTGAAATCGCGATGATCGACTCAGGCAAGACCAGTCAGATGGCAGCTGTGGGAGCAGGGGAGGGGAGCAATGGCGCTGCGTAGGATTCCCATCCGCCGCATCGGCCACCGCCACAACCTGCTGCTCGGGGGCGACCGCGTGTGCGTGGCGATGCTCGGCATCGTCTGCTCCGCCCTGGTCTTCAATGCCCAGGAGCTGCGGGCAGCCATCGTGGGAATCGCCTTCTGGGTGGTCGGGTTGTATCTCCTGCGCCTGATGGCCAAGCACGACCCGCGGATGATTTCGGTGTGGTGGCGCAGCAGGAGCTACAAGGCCTATTACCCGCCACGCGCCACTCCTTTCCGCGAGAACACCAACTCCCAGGAGTGGCACTACCGATGAATGCCACATCGCTCTTGGGGTTCATCACCCTGCTTGTTGCCGCAACCGGAACCCTGTTCCTCGCCATCTTGTATGGTCGGATGCGGGAAGTGGAGAAAGGACGCAGGCTGAGCCGCCACCGTGACAGGCAAGCAGGCTTTGCCGATCTCCTGAACTATGCCGCGTGCGTGGACGATGGCGTCATTGTCGGCAAGAACGGTGCTTTCATGGCAGCCTGGATGTACCGGGGAGAGGACAACGCGAGTGCCAGCGAAGAACAGCGCAACCTCATATCCTTCCGCATCAACCAGGCCTTGAGCGGGCTGGGTGCCGGCTGGATGATCCATGTGGATGCAGTAAGGCGGCCAGCGCCCCATTATCCGGAGCGTTCCCGCTCGCACTTTCCCGATCCGGTCACTCAAGCCATCGATGAAGAGCGCCGGCAGCTCTTTGAAAAGATGGGCACGATGTTCGAAGGCTATTTCGTGCTCACCGTCACCTGGTTTCCGCCGTTGCTCGTGCAGCGCAAGTTCGTGGAGCTGATGTTCGACGACGATGCAGCACCCGCCGACCACAAGGCGCGAACCAGAAGTCTGATCGAGGACTTCAAGCGCGATTGCGCCACGATCGAGGCGCGTCTGTCTGCCGCCATATCGCTTGAGCGCTTAAAGAGCAGGTGGGTGGTGAGCGAGGAGGGGCGGGAAATGAAGCATGATGATTTCCTGCGCTGGCTGCAGTACTGCGTGACCGGCTTGAACCATCCGGTGCAGTTGCCGAACAACCCCATGTACCTCGACATGCTCCTGGGCGGCCAGGAACTGTGGCCGGGGGTGGTGCCGAGGATCGGAAGCAAATTCCTGCGGGTGGTCGCCATCGAAGGCTTCCCGATGGAATCTTATCCCGGAATCCTCTCGGCCTTGTCTGAGCTTGCCTGCGAGTACCGCTGGTCCACGCGCTTCATCTTCATGGATCCGCATGAAGCGGTGGCGCATCTGGACAAATACCGGCGCAAGTGGCGGCAGAAGATACGTGGCTTCTTCGACCAGGTATTCAATACCAATACCGGGATGGTGGACCAGGATGCGATGTCCATGGTGGCCGATGCCGAAAGCGCGGTGGCTGAGATCAACAGCGGCGCTGTGGCGCAGGGGTACTACACCAGTGTCGTGGTGCTGATGGATGAGAGCCGCGACGAACTGGAAGCCCTTGCCCTGCGCCTGGAAAAAGCGATCAACGCGCTGGGGTTCACCGCAAGAATCGAGACCCTGAACACGATGGAAGCGTATCTCGGCAGTCTCCCGGGTCATGGGGTGGAAAACGTGCGCCGTCCGCTCATGAACACCATGAACTTGGCGGATTTGCTGCCGACCTCCGCCATCTGGACGGGCCAAGCGGACGCGCCCTGTCCCATGTATCCGCCCAACTCGCCTGCGCTCATGCATTGCGTGACGCAAGGCTCGACCGTCTTCCGGCTCAACACCCATGTGCGCGATGTCGGCCATGCCCTGGTGTTCGGGCCGACCGGAGCGGGCAAATCCACGCTGCTGGGCGCCCTCATTGCCCAGGCGCGCCGCTACCGGGGCATGTCGATCTTCTGCTTCGACAAGGGGATGTCGCTCTATCCGCTGTGCAGTGCTGCGGGCGGCGATCACTTCACCATCGCGGCCGACACGCAGCCCCAAACACCCCTCGATGCGCGCGCGGAGGGGCAGTCCGGCACGCGCTCCGCCAGTCATTCCGGCAAGCAGCAGAACACAGGTTTGTCGTTCTGCCCCCTGCAATTCCTTGCCTCCCAGGGCGACCGCGCCTGGGCGATGGAATGGATTGACGCGCTCCTGGCATTGAACGGACTTGTCACCACGCCCGCGCAGAGGAACGAGATCGGCCTGGCAATCACGAGCATGCACGGGAGCGGCTCGAAGACGCTCTCCGAGTTCTACACCCTGATCCAGGATGAACCCATACGGGAGGCGCTCAAGGTCTACACGGTCGAAGGCAGCATGGGCCATTTGCTCGACGCGGAGGAAGACGGACTTTCGCTTGCGGATTTCACCGTGTTCGAGATCGAGGAACTGATGAACCTGGGCGACCGCTACGCGCTGCCGGTGCTCCTCTATCTCTTTCGCAGGATCGAGAAGTCCCTCCGCGGCCAGCCTGCCATGATCGTGCTGGATGAAGCCTGGATCATGCTTGGCCACCCGGTCTTCCGGGCCAAGATCAGGGAATGGCTGAAAGTCTTGAGAAAAGCCAACTGCATGGTGCTGATGGCAACGCAAAGCCTGTCGGATGCAGCCAACTCCGGCATTCTCGATGTGATCCTGGAATCGACCGCGACCAAGATTTTCCTGCCGAACGTGTATGCGAGAGACCAGGATACCGCAGCGCTCTACCGGCGCATGGGGTTGAACGACCGGCAGATCGAGATTCTGGCAACAGCGATTCCCAAACGCCAGTACTACTACGTTTCCGAACTCGGGCGACGACTCTACGAGCTCGCCCTGGGGCCGCTGGCGCTTGCCTTCCTTGGCAGTACCGATAAGGAGTCGATTGCGGCGATACAGGCGCTGGAGGTGCTGCATGGAGAGCAGTGGGTGCGCGAGTGGCTCACCCTGCGGGGACTCGACCTGAACGACTATCTGGGTGACTGCATGAATGAACAAGGCTTGGAGGCAATGATTGTATGAGTTTGAGTGCAGGCGCTGGGGTGATGCGAATGATGAAATCGCTCATCTGGAAGAAAGGGCAAGGCGAGGATGAACGCCGGGCGGATGGGGGAATAGCCGATGGGAGGCGGGCAGGGGAGGAGGAGAATCCTTATCTGTCGGCCCGGCGCACCTGGAACGAGCATATGGGCGACATGGCGGCTTCCCGCAGGAACTGGCAGATGCTGGGGCTTCTGTCGCTCCTCATTGCCCTGGCAAGTGTGGGAGGTGTGATCCACATCGGCAGCCAGGCGAAATTCATTCCGTACGTGGTGGAAGTGGACAAGCTCGGCCAGACCCTGGCGGTGGCTCCCGTTGAGCGGGCGCAGGAGGTCGATGCGCGCATTATCCACGCGGCTGTCGCTTCCTTTATCCAGCAGGCGCGCATGGTGACACCGGATGTCGCGCTGCAGAGGAAGGCCATCTTCGGGGTGTACGCCATGTTGTCACCCGAGGATCCCGCCACCGCCAAGATGAACGAATTCATGAACGGCAGGCCGGAAGCAAGCCCCTTCAGGCGCGCGGAACGCGAGATGGTGAGCACCGAGATTGTCTCCGTCATTGCCCAATCTCCGCAGACCTGGCAGGCCGACTGGACGGAGACGGTGCGCGACCGCCAGGGGATCGTGAAGAACAGTTATCGCATGCGCGCACTCGTGACGGTGTACGTGGCGGAACCCTCTCCTGACATCAGCGAAGCGCAGCTGCGCAACAACCCGCTTGGCATTTTCGTGAACGATTTTGCCTGGTCAAGACAACTCTAAAAACCCCGAAGCTCCCATGAAAATTCCCCTGAAATACCTCCCGGCATTCTCCCCGACGAGGCTGGCAGCGACTATTGCGGCAAGCCTGCCGCTCGTCGCGGTCACCGCGGCGATCGCCAACAATACCCTGCAGCAACCTGAGTTGCCGTTGACGCAGCAATCATTCCAGCCGCCCCAGCTATCCAGGACGGCAGGCTACATCGCGGCCCCCCAGGACAAGCCGCCGGCGCCGCAGCCTGCTCCCGGGAACGCGCCATTGCCCCCCGTCCCGCCTGCCGCACCTAGGGCATCAGTGCCCTCTGGGCCTCCCACACCAACTGCGACGGTAGTGTCACACATACCGCCCATACCGGTTGCCTCCGTGCGCGATCTGCCAACCCCGCTAGATGCGCCGGACGCCTCAGGCGCCTCTTCACCCCAGGCCCTGCACTTCAGCAACCCGGAAATCAAGCTGACCCCGCAGGAGAGAGCGGCGCTGGCCCTGGCCAAAAAATGGAAGGCGGGGGCCTCGACCCAGGGGGTGAAGCCTGTGATCGGAGGAGACGGCACCATCCGCTTCCTCTATGGGGCGACACAGCCGAGCATTATCTGCGCCGTTTTGCAGGTATGCGACGTGGAGCTGCAGCCGGGCGAGCAGGTCAATTCCCTGCACCTGGGCGACACGGCCCGCTGGACGGTGGAACCGGCTGTGACCGGATCGGGCCGGATGGAAGTGCAGCACCTTATCATCAAGCCGATGGATACGGGGCTCGAGACCTCTTTGATTGTTACCACTGACCGGCGCACCTATCACTTGAGATTGCGCTCGCACCGCACGGAATTCATGCCGCGCGTGGCCTTCACCTATCCGGATGAGGCCATGGCCAAGTGGGAGAAAATCAGGCGTCAGGAGCAGGCCGCGCATGACAATCAGGTGATGCCGGGAACGGGCGAGTACCTGGGAAACCTCGACTTCGATTACACGATCGAGGGGCAGGTGGGGCGCTTAAAACCCTTGCGGGTTTATAACGACGGGGTGAAGACCATCATCCAGATGCCGGCAACGTTGAGCCAGCATGAGGCCCCGATCCTGCTCGTGGTGCGCAAGGATGGGGGATTCTTCACGGACGAGGAACCGGTGCAGGTCAACTACCGCCTGCAGAACGGCCGCTTCATCGTGGACAGCATCTTCGACAAGGCTATCCTCGTGGCAGGCGTGGGCTCCAGCCAGGACCGCGTCACCATCAGGCGGGGGAAGTGATATGCGGCACCTTGCATTGTTTCTCGGCCTTGCCCTTACTTTCATTCTTGCCGGTTGCGCGAGCCTGCAGGAGACCCGGCAGCAAAACCGCAACAGTCTGGCGGATGACAGGATCGCGTTGGACGTCGTCAACCAGCTGGCCCGGCTTTATCCGCCGGCGAAAACGCAGTTCAATCTGATTGTCGCTGAGCCGAGGGAATTCGGGGAACTGCTGGCCGTGAAGCTTCGCACAAAAGGCTACGCTGTCTCGGAAACCGTTAAGACAAAAAGAGTTTTGTTTACCGATACATTCGCTGGATTCCAGCAGAAACCAGGCGGCCAATCGGATGAGTCCCAAGCTCGGAGCATGGAAACTCCGGCTTCAGCGGCAGCAGGGCAGGGCATGGAACTCTCCTATGTCCTCGATACCCCGGAGCACGCCTCACTTTATACCATCACGTTGAAGGTGGGCAGCAGTTATCTCTCGCGCGCCTACCTTCCGGACTCCAGGGGTGTAGCCGCGGCAGGCGCCTGGACTTACAGGGGGCAATGACATGGGGGGCAATGATATGAACGATCCCATGTCTCCCTCCGCTTCCCCGAACCGGCTGCAGACAAAATGGGGCGTGCGCCGCGCCAACGACCTGCCGCTCTACCTGCTGGGGGTAGCCGCCGCGATCTTCCTCATCGTCATCGGACTGGTTGCGATGGACCGGGCAAAGACGAAGCATAGAGAAGAGACCGCAAAGGCTACCGCAGGCAGCAATGCGGCCATGTTCGCCAATGAAATCGCGGGCGAACAAAAGGGCGGGATGATTCCGGCAGTCGAACCTGTGATCCATGAGAACGGCTATCCGGAAAACCCTAACCTGTTGCCCATGCATGCAGGTCTGCCTGTGGCAAGGCATCCTGCAACTCCCGAGACGCAGGAAATGCAGCGCATCCGGCAGCTAAAACTTCAGCAGTTCGAAGAAGCATTGAAGGCAAAAACAGGGGTGCAAATCCAGCGGCGCGCAGGGCAGGATACGCCGAGGACGCAAACTGCTCCTGTCGCAAGCAGCGATCCCACCGCCCTGTACAAGGAGCGCCTGGCCCAGCTCAAAGGCGCCGGACTCATCGGGCACGATGATTATGAGGACGCAGCAGATGCACGGCAGGAACAGGCGCCGCGCAACGATATCAGGGTATTCGACAACAGGGAAGGGGAAGACCGATGGAAACTCGATTCCCGGCCCACGCCGCCGCGCTCGGCCTTTACCGTGCTGACCACCTCCGTCATCCCGGCAATCCTGATCACCGGCATCAATTCTTCCCTGCCGGGCAAGATATTCGGGCAGGTGAGCCAGGATGTGTATGACACCGCCACCGGAAAATACCTCCTGATCCCCCAAGGCACGAAGCTGGAAGGGGAGTACTCGAGCGAAGTGGCCTATGGGCAGGCCAGTGTGCTGGTGGCGTGGCAGAGACTGGTTTTTCCGGATGGAAAGACCATGGATATCGGCGCGATGCCCGGTTCCACCGGAGCAGGCTATGCAGGCTTCACCGACCAGGTGAACAACCATTATGCGCGGCTCTTTGGCACCGCGCTCCTGATGTCTGCGATTACCGCGGGCGTGGCTTTAAGCCAGAGCACGAACCAGGTGGCCGGCACGTTCGGAGCGCCGACGACAAGCAGTGTCCTGAGTGCTACCTTGGGTCAGCAGCTCGGGCGCGTAATCACGCAGATGATCTCGAAGAACCTCAATATTTCGCCAACACTTGAAATCCGCCCGGGCTACCGGTTCAACGTCACGGTGACCAAGGACATGGTTCTTGCCCGGCCGTACCGTCCATTCGATTACAGGGGAGCAAACCTGAATGGAAATACGCCGAATGAAAATACGAATGGTTAAGCGGATGAATAAGCGTGCACGCTACACAACCCGAGCGATCACTGCTGCTGCCATGATCGCAATCCTCCCTGCCTTGCCGACTACGGCAGTTCATGCCGGCGGAATCCCCGTGTTCGACGCCGCGAATATGCAGCAGAATGTGATCTCGGCGATCGAGGGCGTAAACCAGACCATGAAGATGGTCGAGCAGTACCAGCTGCAGCTTCTTCAATATGAAAACATGCTGCGAAACTCGGTGGCTCCCACCGCCTATGTCTGGAACAGGGCGCAGATGACTACCATGCGCCTGATGGGCGCGATGAACACCCTGCAGTACTATCGCAACCAGGCAGGCAGCCTCGATGGCTACCTGCTGCGCTACCAGAACCCGTCCTACTATATGAACTCACCCTGTTTTGGCCCCAATGGCTGTACAGTGGAAGAACGGGCGCAGCTGGAAACTAACCGCCGCAATAATGCCGACGGCGAGAAGATGGCGAATGATGCGATGATTCGCAGCCTCGAGCTGCAGGAGCTCGAATTGCAAGCGGATGCGGCAAGGCTTGAGCAATTGCAGCGCAACGCCGAGGATGCGCCAGGGCAGATGGCGGCAATTCAGGCAGCAAACCAGCTTGCGAGCAACCAGGCGAGCCAGCTCATGCAGATCCGGGCGCTCTTGATTGCTCAACAGAATGCCGAGGCGGCACGGCAGGCAAGGATTGCGGATATCGAGGCGCAGCAGGCAGCTGCGGCAGTACAGGCGCGGCAAGGTACTTTTCGTCGCAGTACCCCTAGAGAATGGTAAGGAGAGAAGATGAAATTAAATGTGTTGGGCATTGCCCTGGTAGGAATCTTAGTTGCAGCTTGTAATGGCGGTGAGCCAACAGAGAGAACCAAGATCGTGAATCCAACCTGCGAAGATTTGGGAAAAATTAAGGACGAGGCAGAACATGCGGCTCTATGGGCTAGGTGCCCTGATTACCATCGATGGGGAGCTAAAAAAAGTAAGGATAAGGAGTGGTAGTCAATGAAAGCCTTACCTATTTCCGTACTTGTCGGGTTATTTATCATCCTCTCACTTGTCAGTTTTCCGGAACAAGCGCACGCAGCGATCGACAATGCAGATGTGCTGGACAATATTCTCACGCGCTATCAGACAGCCGCAACCGCTTGGGCAGCAGTCATTACCGAACGAGCTTCCTGGCTCTTCTGGGCGCTGGTGATGATCAGCATGGTCTGGACTTTCGGCTTGATGGCGTTGCGTCGAGCGGACATCGGCGAATTCTTCGCCGAGTTCCTCCGCTTCACCGTCTTTACCGGCTTTTTCTGGTGGCTGCTCATCAACGGGCCTGCTTTCGCCAGCTCGATCATTAGCTCACTAAAACAAATCGGCAGTGAAGCAAGCGGACTTCGTGGCATAGGATCTCCGTCAAGCATTACCGATATCGGTTTCGAGATCTTTTATAAGGCTCTGGATGAATCTACTGTTCGTTTACCCATAGACAGCATGACCGGCATCATCATGGCGGCAATTATCCTCATCATCCTGGCGCTGATTAGCGTCAACATGGTGCTGCTCCTGGTATCCGGCTGGATTCTGGCCTATGCCGGCATCTTCTTCCTGGGATTCGGTGGTTCGCGTTGGACTTCCGAGATTGCGATCAACTATTACCGCACGGTCCTGGGGGTTGCGATATCGCTCTTTGCCATGGTGCTGCTGGTTGGCATCGGCAAGACCTTTCTAAATGACTATTACAACCAGATGAGCTTGGGGCTCAGTCTCAAGGAGATGGGTGTAATGATGGTCGTGTCCATCATTCTTCTTGTGCTGGTCGACAAGATTCCCCCCATGCTAAGCAGCATTGTGGGCGGTGGGGCAGGGGGAATAGGCAATCTGGGTGCCGGCACCGCGATTGCCGCGGCTGCAACTGCAACAGGTGTTGCCACCGGCATGATGATGGCTTCGGCTGCCAATGCGGCAGGCGGAGCATCGGCTATCAAGGCCGCGTTCGATGCGGCGCACGCCAGCATGGAAGGCGGCATGGGTATGTTCGCTGAAGAGCAGCCCAGGCAGAGCTCGCCACTGGGTGGACTAGCTCAGGCAATGGGCACGCCTTCGCGCTTTGTAGCTGAAATGGGCTCTCATCTCGCTCGTGGAGGGATGGAAGCGGTAAAGAGCGGACTTGCTTCGCAAGGCGGGCGTGTCGCCCAAACCCCCGGCGGAAAAGTTGCCTCAGCCATTCGCTCCAATATTCCCGAACCGCAATTCAAGGGCAATGCCTTCGCTGGATCGACGGAAACAAAGCTTGATCCGGAAGCGGAAGCCGCTGCTTTCCGGGACAGCAAGTAACAGGGCAGGGGAGTGATGGATCTGCCCCCCGATTTGCCGGAGCGCGTTGTCTGTTCGATCCAGGCTGCCGTGAAATATGGGGTCCCTGCAAACATCCTTCTCGCCGTGGCAGAGAAGGAAGGAGGCCGGCCGGGTCAATGGGTGCGAAACGCAAATGACACCTACGATGTCGGCCCGATGCAGTTCAATACCGCGTATCTATCCGGCTTGGCCAAGTACGGCATCAGGCCGGAGCATGTGGCGCAGCCAGGGTGTTATTCCTACTTCCTTGCCGCCTGGCGTATCCACATGCACATCCGCAACGATCGGGGCGATTTGTGGACGAAAGTGGCCAACTACCATTCGTACACGTCTCATCTTAACGCTGCCTACCGGGCAGACCTGATGCGAAGGGCAGCTAGGTGGGAGAAATGGCTCAATTCCCGCTTTGCCACGAGGGAAGTAACCTTTCAGATCGACAAGCGGTAGCAATGTGGATGATCGGCACAGCCGATCGTCCGGCTGTGCTTCGCTTGTCCCGTGGACAACCCTGCTGGAAAACCTGATGGGCGGATAAATCCCCGTCCACGAGGTTTCCCACAGGGATTGCCCACAGGCTTCCCGAACTTCACCCACATAAAACCAATCTTCCTGACGCGGCCGGTGGCCTTGCCCAGTTCAATTATTAGGGGGAATTTTCTTTGAAACCTCTCCGTTTTTGGCCTGCATTCGCCTGCCAAGCACGCTTCAGTTCATTCTATCTTGTTCCAACAAGTTCTCAAGTTACTGGTACTGCACGATATCCATTGTCTACATATGGCAGCAGGTGGCGCGTCACATTCTAGAATGTGCACGAGGTAGAAGAGGGCAGCGTAGTACTTAAGTCCAATTGTTTGCTTCATTCTAAATCTTAGAATGCAATGACTCTTCTCCTGGGTAGGGCAAATAAATAGTACGATGTACCTTTACATAGTATTGTCTTACATAATATAATTCATGCCCTAACACCGGAGAACACAATGCAACTTACTAACCATGCCTGCCAACGAATGGCTCAGCGCGGAATCACCCGCTCAATGATCGATCTAGTACTCGAGTACGGCGAAGTAGAGCAAGATAAAGCCGTTCTCGACAAGAAGAACGCTCAGCAACTCATCCGCAAACTCGAAGAGAAACTGCGGACTGCAAAGAAAATCTTGGACAAGGGCGGATGTGTTGTGGTCGAGGTCGACAACGCTATCCTGACCACATACAACTACCAGTCCAAGTACTGACGAGGTACAACATGTATGACAGACTGATCCAGCAGCTCGCTCATATATTGCGCGGCAATATGATGCCGGACGAATTTTACCCCTTGGCTTTTCAACTCTTGGCATGGGTGCGTGTCTCCAAGCTGGGGAGGCTAACGGGCGAGTTGGCGTTCCAACCTGGCGACGTGCCCAGGGACGCCAAGCATCTGAGCACTATCTTTAACCAGATCGGGGAATCCGAAGCTCTCGGTTCGGATGGCAATGCGTTCGCCTATGTCAGTCCTGCCCTTCAGCATCTGTCACCAGGGCAATTGGTCCAATCACTAGAGCTCTTGTCGGAAATAAATCTTAATTCCCCCTGGCCGGCTGACAACCTTATAGCAACGATGAGCAGTGGCCTGGGCAAATGGTTTGGCAGCCTGCCTGCCGAGGTAACGAGCTTGATGATTGCGCTCGCGAGGGTTCAGTCCTCATCCAGAGCCTATCTACCCTTCGAGCAGAGTTTCCAACTGACGGTAGCGGTTCAAGCGCGCGGTGCGGTCGCGTTCTCTGAGACCAAGATAGCTTGGCCTTTCCCTTGGCTGATTAACCTGCTTTCTGACACCTCGGCCAGCATCTACGTAGGAGATAGCCTTGAGCGCCCAGGTTTCCTAGAGAATGGTCGCCTAACCCAATTCGACGTCAGCCTGAGTTTCCTTCCGCTCGGAGTGAAGTGTGACCCGATGCTGTCGGAACGGGATCTGTTTGGGCGTTTTCCGGAGCAAACGGCATCCATCGCTGTTTTGGCAGTACGCCACATTCTCGCCCGTACCAAAGGGCGAGCGGTTGTTGCTGTGCCCAACGGCTTACTGTTTAGTCCCGGTGCAGAACGTTCATTGCGCGAAGACTTGCTGGCTAAACGTCAGATCGAGGCGGTCATCGGGCTACCGGCTGCATTGCTGCCGAATACAGCTCTGTCCTTCTCATTGATTGTCTTGAATAGAGAAAACGCGAGCGAGCACATCGTGTTTGTGGATGGGGCTCAGGACTCACTGTTCAAAAAGGATGGCAAAGGGCGCGCGGTCCTGGCGGGCTGGGAGCAAATTGCAAACGCTGTGCTGTCTCGCACTGAGGGGGCTATCTCGCGTGTCGTGTCTGTCGATGAGGTCCTCAAGAACGATGCTCAGCTTCAAGTTACTCGCTACTGCAAGACGTCCGAGGATGAGGCCGTTGAAGCCTTATTGGCTAAGTTTCCTAATCGGCCACTAGCGGAGCTGGTCACCGTTGTACGCCCGTTACCAACTTCCTCTAGCGAGGGAGAAGTGACGGCGCTGGAAATTGGGCCGGCTGATTTTCCGGAGTTCGGCTATGCGCAAACCTCTGGTAGAGAAGTTCGGATCACTGAGGCTGCCTTAGCAAAAGATAGGAAACAGTTCCTGCGTCCTCTCGATATCGCCATCACGATCAAGGGAAGCGTGGGAAAGGTTGCGATTTTTCCGCCTGAAATCGATTTAGGCGAGAACGCTGGTTGGGTTGTTGGACAGTCATGTCTAGTGCTTCGGGTTAATGATAAAGGTGTCATCGACCCACGGGTTCTTTTCTGTTTCCTGAAGTCAGAAATCGGCCAAGCCCAGCTGAAGCAAATTGTCTCGGGTGCTTCGGTTCCACTGATCCAGCTTAGGGAGCTAGAAAAGATCAAGATTCCGATTCCAGATCGACTTGAGCAAGAAAAGACGATCGAGGCTTTTGAAAAAATCGTCGAAATTGAGCGCTTGGTTGGAAAATCTCGCGTTGAGCAACGCAGACTCAGCAACGCAATCTGGACTATTTAGAGAAGAAAAATATGGATCACTCAGTACATAACAAGATCGTCAGTTTTATTTGGTCAATCGCTGACGACTGCCTCAGGGATGTTTTCGTGCGGGGCAAATACCGCGATGTCATCCTGCCAATGTTCGTCCTGCGTCGCTTGGACTGTCTGCTGGAGTCCACGAAGGAAGCAGTACTCGAAGAAGTTCGCTTCCAGCGTGAGGACGCGAAAATGGCCGACCTCGATCCCCATGGGTTGCGCGATGCATCGGGCCATGTGTTCTACAACACCTCCCGTTTCACATTGAAGTCGCTGCTGGGCAACCCGTCCCAACTGGAGGCCAACCTGAAAAACTATCTCGACGGCTTCTCGGACAATGTAAAGGAAATCGTCGAGAAGTTCGACTTGCGCAATCAGATTCGCAAGATGGCGCAGTCGGACGTGCTGCATGACGTCATCGAAAAGTTTGTCTCCGACGAAATAAACCTTAGCCCAAGTGACCGCAAAGGCCCGGACGGGCGTATCCAGCCTGGACTGTCTAACCTTGGCATGGGCTACGTCTTCGAGGAACTGATCCGCAAGTTCAACGAAGAAAACAACGAAGAGGCCGGGGAGCATTTCACGCCGCGTGAAGTGATCGAGCTCATGACCAATCTGATCTTTATTCCGGTCAAGGATCAGTTGCCGAACCCACTGACCATCTATGACCCAGCCTGCGGCAGTGGCGGCATGCTGACCGAATCGCAGGACTTCATCATCGATCCCGAAGGCGAGATCAAGGCCAAGGTAGGCGTGTTCCTCTACGGCAAGGAAGTGAACCCGGAAACGTACGCCATCTGCAAGTCCGATATGATGATCAAGGGCAACGACCCGGAAAACATCAAGTTCGGCTCCACGCTGGCGACCGACGATTTTTCAGGCACGCGCTTCGATTTCATGTTGACGAACCCGCCCTACGGCAAGAGCTGGAAGAGCGACCAGAAAAACATAGTCGTCGATGGTAAAGCCGTGATCGACTATCGCTTCCAGGTCAATCTGTCCGACTACACGGAGCAGGATCACGACTTCTACCCGGCAATTCCGCGCTCTTCAGACGGCCAGCTGCTGTTCATGATGGAGATGGTCAACAAGATGAAGCGACGCGGCGACGGCTCTATGGGCTCGCGCATCGCTTCAGTCCATAACGGCTCCGCGCTGTTCACAGGAGATGCTGGCGGCGGTGAAAGCAATATACGTCGTCATATTATTGAAAATGACTATCTCGAAGCCGTTATTCAGCTACCGAACAATTTGTTCTACAACACTGGCATCACCACTTACGTTTGGATTCTGTCGAATAACAAGGTCGACAAGCGCAAGGACAAGGTGCAATTGATTGACGCCAGCAACCTCTACCAGAAACTGCGCAAGAACCTAGGCGAGAAGAACTGCGAGTTTAGCGACGAGCACATCCACCAGATCACCCAGCTGTACCTGGAAATGCCGAACGATGGCATTTCCAAGGTCTTTAACAACCGGAACTTTGGCTATTACAAGGTTACGGTGGAACGCCCCCTGCGGCTGGCCGCCCAATTCAACCTCGAACGTATCGCTACGCTGCGCTTTACACCAGGCATGCAGGACATCATGGAGTGGGTGTATGGCAAGTATGGCGACGAGGTCTACACCGACCTGAAGTCTCATACCGAGGCAATTGAAGCCCACCTTGAACGCGAAGAGATCGCCCTCTCGCCCAAGAACCGCAAAGAGCTGCTGTCGGAAGCAACATGGCGAGAGCAACGCGACATTATGCACGCTGCCCAACAGTTGGCTGAGGAGATTGGCCCGGAGGAATTCCTCGACTTCAACCGCTTTCAGCGCATCGTCGATGATGCCCTCAACGTGCTGGGCCTGAAGCTGGCTGCATCTCAGCGTAAGCAAATCTTGAATGCGATCAGCTGGCGTGACGAACGTGCCCAGGAGGTTATCAGGAAGGTCCATAAGCTAAATGTAACCAAACTCAATGACTTGTTGGCGCAACTCGGTACGACCAAGGATAAGCTGGCCGACTATGGCTATTGGCCCAATGCTAACGGCGAGTACGTCGAATACGAGCCGGACAGTGAACTACGAGATACCGAAAACATCCCGTTGGCGCTGGATACCAGACTGTCAGCCTCCAGCTTGATCCACGACTACTTCATCCGGGAAGTGCGCCCGCATGTGGATGAGGCCTGGATCGCCATTGACAAGACCGTGATCGGCTACGAGATTAGCTTCAACAAGTATTTCTACCAGCACAAGCCGCTGCGCAGCCTGGAGGAAGTGACGGCGGAGATCCTGGCGCTGGAGGCTGAAACCGATGGCCTGCTCAAGCAACTGGTGAGCTTCGTGTCGGAGGCCAAACAATGAAGGAAATTCAAGCTAAGACGCGTAGCGTGCGTGAACTGTTGAGCGACACCAAGTACGGCATCGACTACTACCAGCGCGAATACAAGTGGCAGACCAAGCAGATCGCCGAGTTGGTTTCCGATGTCACCACGGCGTTCTTAGAAGAGTACCAGCCACGGCATGAGCGCAAGGACGTGGCCTCTTACGGGCATTACTTCCTGGGCTCCATCGTCATCAGCCAGCCAGACGAGAAAAAGCAGATCGTGGATGGTCAGCAACGGCTAACCAGCCTCACGCTGCTCCTGATCTACCTGCACAACATCCAGAAAGACCGCGCGGATGCCGTCTCGGTCGAGAAGATGATCTTCTCCGAGGAGTACGGTGAAAAATCCTTCAACCTCGACATTCCCGAGCGCAACGAGTGCATGAACGCACTGTTCGATGGCACCCCCTACAACGCTGTAGATCAAGTCGAATCGATTCAGAACCTGATCGGGCGCTACAACGACATCGTGGAAGCCTTTCCCGCCGAGATTGCGGACGACAAGGCGCTGCCGTACTTCGTGGACTGGCTACGCAACAAGATCCAACTGGTTGAGATTACGGCCTACGCGGATGCCGATGCCTACACGATCTTCGAGACCATGAATGACCGTGGGCTGTCGCTGTCGAACACCGACATGCTCAAGGGCTACTTGCTGGCGAGCATTACCGACCCAGCTAAGCGAGCCGAGGCCAACAAGGAAATCAAGCACTGGCTACTGACCTTCGCCAAGCGAGACAGTGAGCGCGAGACTAAGGAGAGCGAGGCCGACTTCTTCAAAGCATGGCTGCGCGCGAAGTACGCACAAGACATCCGCGAACGGAAGAAAGGCGCGAAGCCTGAGGACTTCGATCTGATCGGCACCGAGTATCACCGCTGGGTCCGTGCGAAGGATGATCTGATCGGCCTGAATGCCAGTGATGATTTCAACCGTTGGGTACGCCAAGACCTCCGTTTCTTCGTCCGCGTCTATTTGGAACTACTGGAAGCCTCCGAGACCTTGAAGCAGGGACTTGAGTCCGTGCGTTTCAATGCGGACCACGTCTTTACCCAGCAATTTCAGGTGTTGCTGGCTCCACTGCTGCCGACCGACGATGAAACCACGGTCAAGGACAAGCTCAAGCTGACGGCGGATTACCTCGACTGCTGGCTGAATCGCCGCCTGTGGAATTTCAAGTCGATCGACTATTCCACCCTGCAATACGCGACCTTCCTGCTGACCAAGGAGCTACGTAACTTGTCGCTGGATGCGCTGCGCGAAAAACTGATCACCCGGCTGACCAACGATCAAACTGAGCTGCCGCTCGACGATCAGCCCTACCTCAACAACTGGAATGCGAAGAGTCTGCACCGCCAATTGGCCCGCTTCACGCACTGGCTGGAAGAGCAAAGCGGACAGCCAGGGCGATACCTGGAATACATTGTTCGCTCGGGCAAGAATGCCTACGAAATCGAACACCTGTGGGCCAATCATTTCGAGCGGCACACGGATGAGTTCCCACATGCTCATGAGTTTTCTACCCACCGCAACAAGGTAGGCGGGCTTGTGCTACTGCCGAAGAAGATCAATGGCAGCCTGAACGACAAGCCATACAACGAGAAGCTGGAGCACTACCAAAGCGAAAACTTGCTGGCTCTTTCCCTGCATCCCAAGTGCTACGTCCACAACCCCGGCTTCCTTCAATTGAAGGAGCGTACCAAGCTGCCCTTCAAGGCATTCGAAGTTTTCAAGAAGGGAGATTTCGACGAGCGTTTCAGTCTTTACAGAGGCATCGCAGAACTGCTGTGGTCGGTTGATCGCTTGAAGGAGGTGGCATGATGCAGTGCTATGAGAGCTACAAGCCAAGTGGGCTGAATTGGCTTGGAGATATCCCTTCCCACTGGAATTTGAAAAAGAGCAAATTTCTGTGGCGTGAAAAAGAAGATCGATCGCTACTGGGAAACGAGGAGCTGCTTTCTGTTTCTCAGTACTCCGGAGTCGTTCCGCGAGCAAAAGATTCCCGCAGCGAATCTCTTGAAGACTACAAGCGATGCGAGCCAAATGACTTGATTATCAACATTATGCTCGCGTGGATGGGGGGCCTTGGGGTTAGCAAACACTCCGGGATTGTTAGTCCTGCGTACTGTGTATATCGGCAGTTAGAAGACCATAACCCATCTTACTTTGATTACTTATATCGCACGCCGCAGTACCTAGGAGACTTCGCTCGCCGTTCAAAAGGCGTGGTTCCCTCTCGATGGAGAATGTACACCGAAGACTTTGGTCAAGTATTGAGTCTTTTGCCATCCCGTGAAGAGCAAGACCGCATCGTTGCCTTTCTCGATCAGAAAACCGCCGAAATCGATACTGCGATCGCGAAGAAAGAGCGGCTGATTGAGCTACTTAACGAGCAGAAGCACGTACTGATCAATCACGCGATTACCAAGGGCTTAAACCCGATCGTACAGCTGCGAGATAGCGGCTTTCTTTGGATAGGCTTTATCCCTGCTCATTGGAATATTCTCCGTTTCAAATATTGCGCATCTATCACTAGCGGGCAGGTTGATCCACGGCGGGATCCTTATGCTTCTATGCCGCTTATCGCGCCGAATCATATTGAGCCTGGAACCGGAAAATTACTACAAATTGAGACTGCCAGAGAGCAAGGTGCTGATAGCGGAAAATATCAACTTGAGGCTGGCGATCTCATCTATAGCAAGATTCGACCGGCACTCCGCAAAGTATGCATATCACCTGTTGCAGGGTTATGTAGTGCTGATATGTATGTACTTCGCCCCAGGAACTTCATCAATAAACGCTACCTTCTGGGGTATTTATTAACTGATGCGTTTACTCAACCTGCACTGGATGCGGCGCTTCGTGTTGCTATGCCCAAGGTAAACCGAGAAGCCCTTGGTGACTTTCCGGTTCTTGTTCCCCCTTTGGATGAACAAGAGGCTATTGCCAGCTTCATGCTGACTTGTGACGAACGTTTCAACCCCGTCATTGATGCAGCAAAAGGTGAAATCGTGAAGCTATCGGAACTCCGTGCGCTGCTAATTGCATCGGTAGCATCTGGAAAAATAAAGGTTTGAGGGAGAAACATGGTCAGCCAAACCAACGAAGCAGCACTCGAAACGCATGTCGAAAACGCCCTTGCCAAGGATGGCTATTGCATCGGCAATCCGGCTGACTTCGACAGAGAGTTTGCCATCGACGGCAAACTCTTCTGGCAGTTTCTCGAAGCCACTCAGCCCAAGGCACTGGCAAAGCTGAAGGATCGTCCGAACTGGCAACGCCTGCTGCTGGAACGCCTGAACAAGAAGATCAAGAAGGATAGCGTGCTGGCCGTCCTGAAAAAGGGGCTGGACATAGATGATGCTCACTTCAAGCTACTGTACCGGCTGCCCTATAACCACCTGAATCCCGAAGTCGTAGCCAACTTCGAGGCCAACATTTTCAGCGTCACGCGGCAAGTGCATTACAGCGGGGCCGACACCTTCAAGTCGGTGGACATGGTGCTCTTCATCAATGGCTTGGCGATTGCTACTCTGGAGCTGAAAAACCCCTGGACCGGCCAGAACGTCCACAACGCCATTAAGCAGTACCGTACTGACCGTGAGCCACGTGAGCCGTTGTTCGAATTTGGCCGCTGCCTGGTCCACTTTGCGGTGGACCCAGACGAGGCCTACATGTGTGCCCACTTGACCGGAAATGATAGCAACTTCTTACCGTTCAACAAAGGCTTCAACTTTGGCAAGGGGAACCCGGTCAATCCGAAAGGCCACAAAACGTCCTACCTTTGGGAAGACATCCTGCCGCGCCGCAGTCTGACCAATATCATCGAGCAGTTCGCCAAATTCACCGTCGAAAAGGACAAAAAGACAAGGAAGGAGCGCAAGGCACTGTTCTTCCCCCGCTATCACCAGCTAGACGTGGTGCGCGGCATCCTCGCTGACGCCAAACAAAATGGCGTCGGCCAGACCTACCTTATCCAGCATTCGGCAGGCTCGGGCAAGTCCAATTCGATTACGTGGCTGGCCTACCAGTTGGTGGAGCTGTACGACACAGCAGGCACCGCCAACGTGTTCGATTCCGTAGTTGTCGTGACCGATCGCCGGGTACTGGATACCCAGCTCAAGGACAACATCAAGCTCTTCTCCGAGACCAAGAACATCGTTGCCCATGCCGAGAGTGCCGCTGAACTGAAGGCCCATCTGGAATTGGGCAAGAAGATCATCATCACCACGGTGCAGAAATTCCCATTCATCGTTGACGGCATCGACGATCTTACCAACCGCAACTTTGCCGTCATCATCGATGAGGCACATTCTTCGCAATCCGGCAGTGCCTCCGACAAGCTCAATATGACGTTGGGCGCGGAAGACGAGGAGGTACCAGAAGACCTTCAAGATAGGATTCTTGCGGCAATGAAGGGCCGCAAGATGAGCAAGAACGCTAGCTACTTTGCCTTCACAGCTACGCCGAAACCGGCTACGTTGGAAAAATTTGGACGGCAAGGACTTGATGGAAAGTTCTACCCGTTCCACCTGTACTCAATGAAACAAGCGATCGAGGAGAAATTTATCCTTGATGTGCTGGAGAAGTACACGACCTACAAGAGCTATTACGAAGTCCAGAAATCGGTCGAAGAGAATCCGCTGTTCAACACCGTCAAGGCTCAGAAGAAGCTGAAAGCCTTCGTTGAGGCGAGCCCAAAGACCATCGAAGTGAAGGCCAAGATCATGGTTGATCACTTTATGAGCAATGTGTGGCAGGCAAAGAAGCTCAAGAGCAAGGCCAAGGCGATGGTCGTGACGCGCAACATTGAATGTGCGATTCGCTACTTTTTTGCCATTCGTACCGCTCTACAGGAGGCCCACGCGCCATTCAAGACATTGGTGGCCTTTTCCGGTGAGAAAACCGTTGATGGCATCAAGTACACGGAAGACGGCCTCAACGGCATTCCCACTCGGGACTTGCCTGAAGGGTTTGAGAAGGATGATTACAAGATTCTGATCGTCGCCAATAAATACCTGACGGGTTTTGACGAGCCCATGCTGCACACGATGTATGTAGACAAGAAGCTGCAAGGGGTACTGGCTGTGCAGGCGCTCTCACGCCTTAACCGTTGCAACTGGAAGCTGGGTAAGACCGACACCTTCGTGCTCGACTTCTACAACACTGTGGACGACATCAAGGCCGCATTCGACCCGTTCTACACAGCTACTACTTTGAGCGAACCTACGGACGTGAACGTGCTGCACGACCTCAAGGATGCGCTGGATAACTTTGGCATTTACGACTGGTCGGAGGTAATGACCTTCAACGAGAAATTCTTCGCCAGTGCCGAAGCCGAAGAACTGCACCCAATTATTGATACTGCAGTAGCCCGTTTTGACGCTGACCTCGACGATGAACAGCGTATCGACTTTAAGATCAAGGCCAAGCAGTTTGTTAAGATTTACGCCCAGGTCGCCGCCATTATCCCGTTCAACAACGTGAACTGGGAAATGCTGCACTGGTTCCTGAAATTCCTAATTCCGAAGTTGAAGGTGAAGGACCCAGATCAGGACAAACTGGATGAGTTGCTGAACAGCGTTGACCTTTCTACCTATGGACTGGAAAGGTCACGCCTTGAGGTGAAGATTGGGCTCGATTCTTCGGAAACCGAACTGGAACCGCAGAACCCAAACGTCCGTAGCGGTCACTTTGGCAATGGTGAAAAAGACTCGCTTGACGAGATCGTGCGTGTCTTCAATGAACGCCACTTCGCAGGCTGGGAAGCTACCCCGGAAGAGCAACGGGTGAAGTTCATCAACATCGCGAAGCATGTGATGAACCACACCGATTACAAGGCCCAGGTTGAGGACAACCCGGATAGCCAGAACCGACAATTGGCACTAGAGCGCTTGATCCAGCAGGCGATCAGCGTCGAGCGACGGCGGGAACTGGACCTCTACAGGCGCTACGCGTCAGACCCTGACTTCAAGCGGGCGTTTGATGCGAGTGTGTCGCGGCTCTTGGCATCGACAGGCCGTGCTGCTCTGATCTCAGCTGCATCCTAATAGCTACCGGGGTTGGACTCAATGCGTCGTCGTAGATTGTCACATGGGAGGAACATCTGCTTAAACCGCGATCTGAATGATTTATGGAGAACTAACATGCAAGGTCGATCACAATATTCGGCGCCAGCATCTTTACTGGGGTACATCTACCAGTGCCGTCTTGCATTGCTGGAATCTTTAAAGCGGTTAAAGTCTGACCCTGATATTGCTGTTGCAATCGAGACCCTTGACGACGTTGTTTTCGAAAAGGATGGCAGCCCCACTGAAGTTATTCAGGTCAAACATCACATCACTCGAAAGGCCAGTCTCACTAATGCGAGTACCGATCTCTGGAAAACAATCAGGATATGGTGCGACCTGTTTTCTGAAGGGTTGTCTGAGGAAAATTCTATTCTATGTCTGATGACGACAGAGGCATCGGGGGAAAACTCGGCTGCCCGCTATCTACGCATTGAGGGAAGGAATATTGCGGAGGCTGAGAAACTACTGCTGCAGACAAGCCAAACATCGGAGAACGTATCTAACAAGGAAGTGTATCAGAAATTCAATTCGTTCCGGCCAGAGCAACGAAAGGCGCTGCTGGAGCGCGTTTATATTCTGGATAACTGCCCACTAAGCCAGGAGCTACAGTCCTATCTAATTGAGGAGCTTTGGGGTCATTGCGAGCGCCAGCATTCTGGACAATTTCTCACATATTTGGAAGGTTGGTGGCTCCAGCGAGTCGTGGGAGGACTTGATGGCGGCACACCAACTGACATTGTAGACAAGGAGATCAATTCCGAAAGCTTCGAGCGGAAGATGCTCAAGATTACTGGCAGGGAAATTGACGCCCAGCTTGATGCTCTGAGAGAACAGTTTAAATCCGATTCCTTGCCGATCCATTCCGAGATTCAGTCAGCAAATCCCGACCTCATTCCATTTTCAAACTGGGTGTTCGTCAAGCAACTACGTCTGATAAACGTTTCCGAGAACCGAATTCAGCGAGCCACAACGAATTTCTACAAGGCGTCGGAGCAGCGGTCTCGTTGGGTCAGAGAAGCTCTTCTCGTCGATGACGATCTGGAGCGGTATGACGATCTCCTTAAGGAAGAATGGGGAATCCGCTTTGATCAGTCAAAAGATGCAATGCCCTCGAGTCCAACTGATGCTGACCAAATTGCATCCGGTCAGAAACTCTATCAGTGGGTGGAGGCTGAGGCATCTATTCCAATTCGTTCCTCATGCCAAGATCGTTTTATAACCAGAGGGTCATACCAGATGCTCGCGAATCGACTGCAGGTCGGTTGGCATCCTGAGTTCGAATCACGCATAGTCACTCGATCAGGGGAAGAGGCTCATGAAGGAATGGACAAATAGGTCTCCAGAGATTGCAGCGCTTTTAAATCCCGCTTTTTGCGGATTTCTGCTGTGGACAGGTCTGGACGAATACACTAAGAACGTCGACGAAGGCGCGCCGTATGCTTTCCCCTTCGTGATGTTGCCTTTGGTTCTTCACAAACCGACTAGAGAGATTTTTCCAAGGTCGTCTCGCACAGCATTTTCCGCCTGGATCACTAATGCAGATACCGCAATTGCCAAAATAGGCTTTGCAGAACGGGCAAAGAATATGGCTCCTTATGTAAAGGAGGCTTTGGTCTTTGCCATGCAGAATAACAGTATTTATGCCACAGAGGCCGGACGGCTCAAGAACTCGAAGCCAGCCCGAAAGTCATTTCCCAATGCCACCCAGGAGACTAACGATTGTGTTCGTGCATCTGTGATATGTGGAAAGTGGTTTTCCTTGGTCGGTGACTTTAAAACAGCCATGGCGCTACTGGGAGTGAAACCATGAAATTTCAGATTCTCAGCATTTTAGTCTATGGAACGAACGGACAGATCCGCTCCATAGAGCTCAAGCCGGATGCTGTCAATATAATAACCGGCCGATCTGGGACTGGTAAATCCGCTCTTATCCACATCGTAGATTATTGCCTTGGGCGGAGGGAATGCAACGTTTATGCTGGCATTATCCGCAAGCATGTAGAGTGGTTTGCAGTGAAGCTTCAGACTTCTTCAGGAGAAATCTTTATTGCCAGGCGCAATCCTGCACCTGGTAGAGAATCTTCAGAGGACATATATATCGAACGTGGAAGTTCCTTGGACTTTCCAGAAGTTCGCAATTTGACTAAAAATGCCAATTTAGAAACGCTTACATCAATTCTCAACCAAGTTTTGGGAATCAGTGAGTATGCTCACCAACCCAAAGCAGGGCAAACTCGTAAAACCGGCACTGCCGATATCGGCAAGGCACTTTTTTATTGCTTTCAAGAGCAAAGCGAAATCGACGATCAGAAGTTTTTGTTTCATCGTCAGGGAGAGCAATTTATACCGCAGAGCATTAAGGACTATCTCCCTTATTTCCTCGGAGCAATCACGGATGAGTTCATACAGAACAAGGAAGAACTGCGGAAGCTGAATCGCAAGTTAAGGCAAGTTGAATCACGCATCGCGGAACGCAACAGGCTAGCAGGTCAGAATTTCGAACGTGCTTTTGCCTTGCTAAATGAGGCTAAGAGCATTGACCTGATTCCTGCTGGCGAACCTCTTCAGACCTCATGGGACAATGTGCGACAATTGATTGAAACAGCTCTCATCAAGAACATCGATAACGATCCGGCGGAGCCTAATGTCGATGTCCTCAATGGTCTGTTTGATAGGCAACAGCGAATAAGGGAGTCATACAGAATCGCTGCAACCGAGCTCAACTCATTGAAAGATCTGAAACGTGCGTCAAATGGGTTCGGCTCTGAAATGGAAGAACAGAAGTCTCGACTGGAATCGATTAATATCTTTGGCCACACCGGAAACCCGAATAACTGCCCGCTCTGTTCATCGACGTTACCGAGTGCGGTTCCGTCTGTGGAAGCTATTCGTGCATCATTAATCAATATTGATTCTCAACTTAAAGCAGTTACAAATGACACTCCCCATTTAGATGCGATGATAGCCAAGGCTGAGGATCAGCTAGTGGGAATCAAGAAGCAACTCGATGAAGTCAAAGCTTCGATACTTTCTCTCCAGAAAACAAACCAGCGCCTCTCCGACTTACGCGATTTCAACTCCAAACGTGCCATGATCAAAGGCCGCCTCAGTCTTTACCTGGAGAATATGCCTTCGACAGAGGTCGATAATTCGGAAGACCAGTTGGAGGCAAAAAAGCTGGTAGAACAGATCCGCAGCCTGGAGACCGTACTCGGCGATGACGCACTCTCGGAGCGGTTGGAATCCACCCTCTCTCTTGTTTCAGCTCAAATAACCACACTGGCAAGAAAGCTTGAGATTGAGCACTCGGACTCTCCGATGCGATTGGATCTCAAAAAACTAACCATCGTTGCAGATACTGATGACGGACCAATTCCCATGCCTAAAATGGGCAGTGGAGAAACTTGGGTTGGCCTTCATCTCGTGACCCACTTAGCCCTGCACAATTGGTTCTTCAAGAAACAGCGCCCTGTGCCACAGTTTTTGTTTCTTGACCAACCGTCCCAGGCTTATTTCCCGCCCGACACCGCGGCCGAAACAGTTCGGGAGGAAACCGAAACGACGAATCCGGACCGCCAGTCGGTAATCCGTATGTTCAAGTTGATTGTCGAGGAAGCCAAAAATTTCCAGGTGATCGTCACCGAGCACGCCGACATCAGGGAGGACTGGTACCAGGTATTGGTACGTGAAAACTGGTGGGATGGAATGAAAAAACTCGTTCCTATTGAATGGGTTGAGGTGGAATCATGAGTGTGCTATCAGCGGCAATCGAAATTTTGAAAAAGCCTGATCGTCCTTACATGAGAAAGACTTGGCGAGCTGGATGATAGTTGGCTTTCAATAATCTTACGGATACTGAGATAGGCGTGAATTCAAAATATCCATACTTTGACGATAGGTGTATCTACGTCTAACTATTTACTCAGCTATAAAACCTAAATCCTGGCTGTGGATATTGATTGATCCCCATCTGTCCTACAGCATGGATCATCCCCTCAGATTTATCCACTATATATTATTCATCTGCACCACAAATCTTTCATGATCTCGCCGTCGCTTTGTACTTCGGGGAAGAGGGTGGAACGATGCACGCCAATTGCCTGGAGCTGGTCACGAATTAGAGCCTTCGCGTGGAGTGGAATCTCATATCGA
Source organism: Nitrosospira sp. TNL300 (assembly GCF_055385915.1). Taxonomy (NCBI): domain Bacteria; kingdom Pseudomonadati; phylum Pseudomonadota; class Betaproteobacteria; order Nitrosomonadales; family Nitrosomonadaceae; genus Nitrosospira; species Nitrosospira sp. TNL300. The sequence continues at coordinate 53,363 of NZ_AP041006.1, forward strand.
AGAAGCCACTCATTGGGGTACCTTGCGGCAAAGTGCTCAATGGGAACAATAGTCGGAAGGGCATCGTAGGCATCGCACCCGCGCCCTTCTATGGGGCCCTTGCCCCCGTGGAGGGTAAACATACCTGCTTGCGCAACGAGGCGGGCATTTGAGCGGTGGGGGAATACCGCGATCGGATACGAAAGCTTCTCTAAAAGCTGCTCGAAGACCTTCTGACGTGCATTGGAAGGACTGCGGGGTTCGGCTCCCTCGTCAAACAAGTCAAGGGCTGCCTGAAGCCATCTAAGTTCGGCCCGTACGCCAGTTCTGAGCACGGACTCCAAACGGGAACACCATTCGTATGTACATCGGCAAAATGCCTGTGCAGAGCGAAGGATTACGTCCGGACTTGTGTCTATACAGATTCCTATATTATTCTCGTACGGGGTGCTTCTCGTATTTTGTCTATCAGGTATGGCATGTTGCACAAGCGCTGCATGTGAGTTCAGCTGCAATGCATTTAGGATATATAGGCTACCCGCCCGGGTCTTGTCCGCATCAGTTGTGTCAGTAACCGCAAAGAATGCTGCCACGGTAGCGTTTTCCGTCCAGTCAAGTACACGCGTGAGCCCACCATAGTGTTGAAGCATCGTGAGCCACTCGAAATCAGACTGAAATATGGTTCGATACTCGGGCCGTCGCAGCATGAAATGAAAAGTCGCCGAGGTTTCCTCATAGAAGATATCGCGATCTTCTATCCCGAGCGGCTTGGGACGAAAGGCACTAGGAGCAAGGGAATAATCAGCGTTTGGCTCTCCTCGAAACCATAAATGTAGCGAGCGCCCGCGCCTGTTGTAGATGCTTTTTCTGAGAGCGTCAATGAAGGGCTGCTCGTTCTCATTTTCTTTTTCTGGTCGGAGAGGACCGGGGTAACCGGGATCGCCACGCAGGCGCCATGTAATTTCCAGGAGTTTCTCCAGTGACTCTATGCGCCCCGCTGATGCAATTGGCTGAGTGGTCATCACATCCTCCGAATGGATGTCAACGCCATAACTGATTCAAGGTCTAGGCGGATATGAAACACCGAGCGGTGCCATCCCTGCCCATGGTTGCCAGCGTTGAGACTCAAACTTCACAATTCAGCATAGCCAATATCTGCCAATATTCAAAGAAGCGCATATCATACCGAGCGCTGCAGCCTGGCATTCTCATCCTCGAGTTGCTTGAGCTTGCGCAGCTAGCTCCACCCAGGTGGGCGTACTTCTTCTTCCACATGTAGAACGTGGCCTTCGACACGTCGATCTGCCGGTACACATCAACCACCACCTTACCGCTGCCTGCCAACCCGCAGCGAGTAGGTGATTTGCTCTTCTGTGAATCTCGATTTCTTCATCACTTCTCCTTGCCGCACCCGGAGTCTTGGGAAGCAATCCTACCTCTAATTTTAACCTGTCCCCATTTTCCGGGAGAACGTCAGACGCTCTGCAGCCGATTGAAACCTGTTTTCGGATTCTACGGCGAAACACTGTTCGCATAACCATGAGGTCGTTTCGGGTTGTAGAACAGCCCCCATAGCATAACTACCAGCGTTTCATCATCTATTTGCCGGGGATGAACAAGAGAGTCCGGCAGATCTTCATTGCATGGTCATCTATGATTATCTTATGAGCATCCTACCGGTCCTGATATTGTTTTGGATTGTATTTACCAGGAATGAAATTGATTAAAGAGTTGTGCCTGCATTCAATATGGGCAATAAGCGTGGTGTTTGCTCTGAAGTTGGGAGCGGAGCCGTTGCGAATTTCGGTGGAAACAGGGCACTCGAGTAACATTTCGCAATTGGCTTTTTCTCCGGACGGAAAAATGATCGTGTCTGGAAGTTCGGACGCTACGATCAGGCTGTGGGACGTTGCGACTGGTCACGAAACTAGGATTATGCACGGTCACGGACGTACAGTTTATAGCGTTGCATTTTCTCCGGATGGCCGATCGATTGTTTCTGGGAGTAATGACAAGACCGTAAGGATTTGGGATGTAGAAACAGGACATGAGCTCTTGGTTCTTAAAGGTCATACTGAAGAGGTCACGAGGGTTATTTTTTCTCCCGATGGGAGAAGCGTTGCTTCTGCCGGTTTTGATCGCACTCTCAGAATATGGGACAGGGCTACTGGAAAGCCAGTTCAGATACTACCGACTGGACACAAGGATCGTGTTACCGATATCGCATATTCTCCTGATGGGAAGTTTATCGTCACTAGTAGTGACGATAAAACGCTCAAGCTATGGAATCTTCTATCGGGTGGAGAGGTATTCACATTTACGGGACATACCGATTCCGTAAATTCAATTTTATTTCTTCCTGACGGCAAAAGATTAGTTTCTGGAAGTAGCGACACAACCATAAAAATTTGGAATGTTTCAACAGGAGAAATAATAAAGTCCTGGAATGTTGACACTGAGAAAGTACTACGTATCGCGACGACACATGATGGCAAGACCCTGGTATCGAGTAGCGGCGCGCCCGACGGCGTAATCCGTTTGTGGGATACCGACAACGGAGCAGCCACGGGCCTATATCGTTTTGGCATGGGCCAGAGTCTGAGTGTTGCTTTCTCACCCGATGATCAGATAATTGCGGCCGCAGACGGGGAAGATATCTTATTGTGGAAGATGGGTGAGCGCGCTCGCGAAACCCGCTTACCATCCGGGCATACGGAAAGAGTCAGTGCGGTCGCCTTTTCTCCCGATGGTGAGCTGGTGGTATCAGCTGGCCCTAGTACTACTGTCGGTACTGTCAAGCTTTGGGAAGTTTCATCAGGTCAGGAGAGAAGGACGTGGAGCATACCCGAGTTTGGGGTTTATTCGGTTGCCTTTTCTCCAAATGGGAAATTGGTTGCTGCGGGAACTATTGGTCGGATTAGGGTGTGGGAATTGGCATCTGGAAAATACAAGGTATTAGCGAATATTCCCGGTGTTAGGATGATGTCCATCGCATTCTCACCTGACGGGAGGACCATTGTGTCGGGTGACGAGACCCATGCCGTGCGGCTCTGGGATATTGCGACATCGGTTGAGCTTCGTTTATTGGGTTTGCACAAGGAGGAGGTGCGTGCAGTTGCATTTTCTAAAGATGGTTCGACGATTGCATCCGGAAGTGACGACGGCCAAATCAAGTTGTGGGACGCAAAGACTGGACGACTCGTACGTACTTTTGCTGCGCATAAAGATCGTGTAGGTTCACTGGTTTTCTCTCCTAACGGTAAAAATTTGTTATCTGGCAGCTTAGATAAAACGATAAAGCTTTGGAATGTGGCGACTGGGCGTATGCTTCGCACACTGAAGGAGCATCAGGCATCGGTCTATTCAGTTGCGTTTTCTCCAAATGGCAAGACAGCAGTCATTGGAAGCGATCACACCCTTAGGATATGGGATATTGGTAAGGGCACAGAAATTCGAGTACTAAACGACCGAGGAGGGGAATTTGCATCAGTAGCATTTTCCCATGACGGAAGAATGCTCGTATCAGGTAGTTGGGATGGCTCCGTTAAATTATGGGATGCCCGCAGTGGGGAAGCATTAAGGACTACGAGTGGCCATCGTGCCGCGGTTAAGGCAGTTGCGGCGCCTCAAGATAGCCTAATTTTCGCATCAGGCAGTACTGATAAAACCATCGTCTTATGGGATCTAAAATCAAGAACAGCCATTCGCACACTCGTGCACGGGAGCGATGAATGGAGTGAGGTGGAAGCGATAGCGATTTCCAAAGATGGCAAGTTACTGGCATCGGTGGGGCGGGAAAAGGAATTTTCCATTTGGGAAGTGGGGACTGGCCGCCGTCTTCACAAATTTCCTGGTCACGAGGGCCGAGTGAAGGCAGTCGACTTTTCGCCGGATGGGAAATTAATTGCGTCCGCAAGCAGTGACAGTACCGTTAGGTTGTGGGATGTTGCGAAGGGACGCTTGGTCCGTACGATCGTTAGTAATGAGCAAGCTAAGTCCGTTATGTTGTGGGATTTTGCGAAGGGACGCTTAGTCCGTACGATCGTTAGTAATAAGCAAGCTAAGTATCTTGGTTTTGATCCTGATGCACTTTTGGTTGTTGCATTTTCTCCCGATGGGTCATCGATTGCTGCGGGTGGACGAGATGGGGTGCTTAGACTTTGGAGTACAGAAACAGGCGCCAGGATATTGAATCTGCCCAATCAGGGTAATCGGATAAATACGATTGCGTTTTCTCCGGACGGTAAAACACTTGTGGCGAATGGAGGGTTCTTACTCAAAAGATGGGATATTACGACCGGTCAATTAGCAAACACATTTGAGCCAGATGGATGGGTCAGGTCGGCCATCTACTCACCAGATGGAAAGATCCTGGCAGCGGCGAGCGAGGGAAGAGCCGGTATCGATGAAAAAGGAATTATTAACTTTTGGAATGTGGAATCGGGGCTTAAATTCGGCTCGCTGACCACCCAGTGTGCGCAAATCAATTCCATTGCTTACGCCGCGGATGGCAAGAGTATTGTGCTAGCTTGCAACGATGGAAGCGTCAGCACAGCAGCCACTGATCTTGAATCGTCTCGCTTAATTAAAAAACTACCGGAATATCGGAACGACGTTCAGGTTTTGTCGGTATCCGAGGAAGTTGGAAGGATTGCAACGGGAAATGGAGATGGGCTTATTCAACTATGGGATCTGCATAAGGGAGCTGGTTTAGATAAATTACAACTGAATTTTGACAATCAGAGTCAAAGCCACACTCTCGAAGCTCTCGCTTTTTCACCCACTGGTAATCTGCTAATTGCAGGGGGTAGAGGACGGGATACAGTAAAAATTATGAAACTATGGGAAACAGCGTCAGGTCAGGAAAGATTCCGAGCCCAGCCGGATAGATCTGGCTTTAACAATAAAAATCCCTTCTTGTTTTTTTCGCATGATGAAAGCAGATTGCTAAGCGGGATGTATTCGACTCCAGAAATTCTGGACGCTGCCTCTGGTAAGCTCTTACTCGAGCTTGGCAAAGATGAGGAAACTAAAACTACTAGTAGCGATGTAAAGAGGGTGATTGCAGCATCTTATTCTCCGGATGGCGAAAGTATTTTCTCAATAGACTCAGATGGCACTACTGAAGGCTGGGATGCAAAGATAGGAAGCAGAAGCGAAAATGCGTCACGCAAAATAAATAAAGAATGGGTTGAAGTGGCCGCATTTTCAAATGACGGTAGAAGTGTTGCATTTGGCGGATCATCCGACAATTCTTTAAAGATACGGTATCTAGCAGATGGTCGAGAGATCACGCTCGCTACGGGACAGGAAGGTCGGATTCGCGCAATTGCCTTTTCCCGGGACAATAAAATCTTAGTTTCAAGCATATGGCACAGCATCACTATCTGGGATGTCGATCACGCCCGCCTGCTGAAGACTTTGCCAACTCCCGGGTATAGGGCGGAGTCCATTTTTTTAACAGCAGATTCAGAGCGAGTGATTTCACTGGACAATGATGGTCTGGTTAGATTGAGACGTGTGTCGGATGGGGAGACGGTGGTTTCCTTTGTCGACCAGGGTGAGCGCGGCTGGGTAACCATCACACCGGAGGGTTACTTCAACGCCTCATCGCTGGAGGCAGCGGAGTCCGTGAATATAGTGCAGGACATGACGGCTCGCAGTGTGCTGCAGTTTTGGGAAGTATTCTTCCGGCCGGATCTGGTGCAGCGCAAGCTGGCCGGGGAAGATATCGCCAGTGTCACTGGCGGTGTTACCCTGGAAACTATCATGCGTCTGCCCCCACCAAAGGACATCCAAATTCATGTGATGGATACTGAGCCAGAGAAGCGGGAGCGGGTAACCCTGCATTTCCATATAGAAGATGCAGGAGGTGGAATCGGAGAGGTGAGGATATTCCACAATGGCAAACTTACTGCGTCGGAAGGCAGCGCAAATGCCCTTGCCAAAGTGGAGGGGCCGCAAGGGATAACTAAAGCCAATGCGCATTCACGTCTATGCTGGCCGGTCCCGGGGCAGAAGGCCTGTGAAGGCGAGATCGCAGTGGAGCTGGTGCCAGGTGAAGAAAACGAAATCACGCTCATTGCATTCAATGCTGAGAACACGATTCAGAGTTTACCTGCAAAAGTGAGCGTGATGAATCGTCTTGCGAGGCGCAGTCCCCAACTGTGGATACTGGCGGTAGGCATTGACAAATTCTCTCCGAGTCAAAGCACTTTCAATAGTCTGGTCAACGCAGGAAAAGATGCCAGGGATTTCGTAAGCCGTTTTCCGGAAAAAGCGCGGTCATTATTCAAGCGGGAACAAATACATGTTCTGGGTGTAGAGGAAGGCAAATCCGAGGCACTGCTGGATAAGGCCGCAACACGTGAGGCCATTCTTGCCCTGCTTGATGAGATTGCACGGAAAGCAAAGCCCGAGGATACATTTGTATGGTTTGTTGCGAGTCACGGCACGACAGATAACACCGGGGCTTTCGGGATTGTGCCGCATGATGTGATTTGCGAGGGAAAACAATGTTCTACCAAGCGTAATCTCATCAGTGCTGGAGACATTCTGGAGAAGAGCACGGCCATAAAAGCCATGAACCAGCTCATCATTCTCGATACCTGCCAGTCTGGGGCATTGGATGCCAAGATTTCGGGATTGTATGATGCCCGAATGGCGGCACTAGCAAGCAACATGGGATTGCATCTCTATGCATCTGCCCAGCCAACGGAGCAGGCCTATGATGGGGAGAAGGATAGCAATGGATTGTTCACCTCGCAGTTGCTGGCAGGGATGGGCGATCCTCGGGCGGATGAAAACAGCGACGGACTGGTGACGATCAAGGAACTGGGGGATTTCTCGCGCAAGCAGACCATGAAATTAAGTGCGATCGGGCAGGAGGCCCGTGAGTCAAGATTGGTGAAATTTGCGGAAGAGCCGACAAGACAACGACTTTACCAGCAAATACCCTTGATGATGCACTTTGGCCGGGATGCAGGATTGTTCAGGAAATAACTCGGAGCAAATCTGCCATCAGATAACTTGAAAACCATGGGTAATATCCCTGTGGAAGGCTTAAATTCTGCTACATGGTTAATAGTCTGACCCCGTTATATTGGTTAAAATAATTTGAGAGATTAGTAGAGTATAGGCCAGTGAAGCAAAATTTAAGGGTAGATACGTTTAATGAATAAGTTGTTTCAATGGCGATTTTTCTGGCGAAAATATCGTACGCCCTTGATTTTTGTTCTATTACTGATGATGGTGGTAGTAGCAATTTTTATTCCGCGTATTTCTGATGACTGCCCAATTTATGAAGACTATATTCAAAATACGCTCAAGTTAACAAGTCATCCTGGATTGTCCACCGAGTTTAAGGCGGGTTCGATTATACAGATAGCAGGGATGGACGATGAAGGTCAGTTGAAATCATTGGATATGCCTCGAGTAGTTGTTCAACATTGTTTTATTGGTGCTTCTCCGGAAGTCACGACAGTTCTTATTCCTACATGTGTGAGTAATGAGAGAGTCCAGTTAGGATCTTACGTGCTAAAGAACGCTGAAGAGAGTGGTTCAGTAGCAGAGTTGATGCGCAATTATCGAGTATTTATTAAAAATCCCCATCGAGTGGCTCTCAACGAACAGAATCTTGAACCTACTACCGCATGTCTTAAAGCACTAAACGATCTTAGACTTCCCTCCCCGGCATTGAGAGCGGTTACAGAGATAGTGTTAGCCGATGGCATTAAGGTTGACGTTACATGGAAATCGAAGGGATCCGTTGAAGCACTTACAAAGATTATAGAATCATTAGGTTTCAATTCTTCGAGTTTCAAGCCTTCACCTATTTCGGGACAAGCTGATACGACCATGATACTCGAGTCCGAAGAACCGGTCCTGCTTGGATATCGTTCGCGCGATCTAGTCTTCAAAATTGGTGCTAGTCCCTCTATCTAAATAAACTCGCCAATATGGAGGAACAATGAAAACCTCGATTCGTATTTTCTTTGGTCTCCTATCTATTTTTTGTATAACCTCTAGACTTCATGCAGAGGCTGAAAAATTTCCCATTCTAGATACGAAGAAAGTGCCTGCCGATTACTCAGAACGACTCGTAGGATTTGCTAAGATAGAAAAGAAAACTAAAGGTGGCTGGGAAACGATTAAACCTGCAGAATTGGTTAAGGCTGGGGACACGCTCCGATTTCCGGTTTGGACTAATTGGTATGCTTCAGTAAAGCTCTGCTGGACAGAAAACAAAAATGAAAAACATTGCTGGCCCGATATCAAAAAAGGTTTTGTAATCGATCCTTACAAGTTCTACACATTGCCGACTGCCTCTGCACTCGTGATTGGGGGCAACAGCGCGTATGAACGCTATGTAATTGAAATAGAAGATTTATCTATAACGGGAATAAAAGTAAGAGATTCACAAATAGTGCCGAGCTCTGATGACAATGGGCAGTATTTTTGGTCTGAGGCTGGGGAAAATGGAAAGCGTTCTGCTAATAAAACAATCATACTGGAAAGATCCGACATAAATTAAATAAGAATATGAAAACCCGTAGTCTGTTTTGATAAATTCGACTGTTGCAATGTAAGCTTCTCACTTGATAGCCGAGCGACAAATATCCAATAATTGTAGTGATCTAACTTAGGTGTTTAGATGCCCCTGGTGCGTAACAGAGCCATTTATCTGGCACTAGGCGCGCTCTCCGATGGTACCTGCAACATCCTGGTGTAGTAGCCCCCAATTGAAGCGGACACGGATGCACTGAAGATAGGAGATAGGCGTATGCCTGATGCTATGCATAGTGCTTCTGGTTTTGAACGCATTGAAGTTGTGACCGGGGTCGAGCGCCGCAGGCGCTGGAGTCTTGGAGAGAAGTTAAAAGCAGTTGAAGAATCCCGCCTGGCGGGCATGTCGGTCTCGTATGTAGCGCGAAAATATGGTATTGCTCCGAGCTTGTTATTTCGCTGGAGGAAGCTCATGGCTGAGGGAGGACAAGAGGCGGTGCGCAGCGACGATGCGGTGGTATCTGCGAGCGAGGTACGGGAGTTGAAAAAGCGGATTCGACAGTTGGAGCGTGTGCTGGGCAAGAAAACCCTGGAGAACGAGATTCTCACCGAGGCGGTGAAGCTTGCCCAAGAAAAAAAACTGATCTCGCGCATGCCCTTGCTGCCACAGGACGATTCGCTATGAAGACCATTGCAGATACGATGGGTGTTGCGCGCTCCCATCTTGTGGAACGGATGAAGCCGAAAACGCAGTCTGCCTGCAATCGCTACAACAAAGCCGACGATGCCTGGCTGTTGCCTTTGATCCGCGAAATTGTGGATTGCCGGGCGACCTACGGCTACAGAAGGATTTGTGCGCTGCTTAACCGTAAACTCAGCCAAATGGGCAAGCCCTCCGTCAACCACAAGCGGGTCTATCGCATCATGCGCCAGAATGGGCTGTTGCTGACTCGGCACACAGGCAAACGACCGCAGCTTGCGCACGAAGGCAAAGTGATTACCCTGCGCTCCAACTTGTGCTGGTGCTCCGATGGCTTCGAGATTTCCTGTTGGAACGGGCAGGTAGTGCGCGTTGCCTTCGCCCTGGATTGCTGTGATCGTGAAATCATCAGTCATGTGGCCACCACTGGCGGTATTACCGGTGAGATGGTGCGCGACCTGATGATTGAATCCGTTGAGCAGCGCTTTGGGAGCATTGCCAGGCTTCCGCATGCGGTGGAATGGCTCAGCGACAATGGCAGTTGCTATACCGCCAGGGAAAGCACTGCTTTTGCAAAAGATATAGGCTTCATCAGTTGTTTTACCCCCGTCAGAAGCCCTGAATCCAACGGCATGGCCGAAGCTTTCGTCAAGACCTTCAAACGGGATTATGTTTATGTCCACGATCGGCCCGATGCAAAAACGGTAATGGCACAGATTGGCCAATGGTTCGAGGATTACAATGAATACCATCCTCACAAGGGGCTGAAGATGAAGTCACCACGACAATTCATCCGCAGCCAGTTACTAACCGCATCCTGTCCGGTTTAATAGGGGCAACTCCACCTGGCTTGTGGATCGAGAATACCGAAGGTGCGAAATTTGAGCTGCAGCGGCATGGTCCCCCAAGGATAAGTAAAGCGACAAATGCTCTGAGAGTATATCGATCATCCTGTCCATCAATAACTCACCTTAAACGTCGGACTGTCCTCTGGCCGAGTCTTGCGGTGGTCATAGATACGGGTGGTCGCAATATTGGCATGCCCCAGCCACTCCTGCACCTTGGCGATGTCCGCCCCGTTATCGAGCGCGTTGGTCGCGGCGGTCGCTCGCATGACGTGCGGTCCCATATTTTCCCCAAAAATCCCCAATTTCCTTAAGTACTTCAGCACCACCTCGAAATAGATGGAGTCGGGCGTGAGCGCCGTCAGGGTATGGCCGTGTACGTTGTTTTTGACTGGACGAAACAGGGGAGCCTCCGCATTCTGCCCATGGCCCGCGGCCTCCAGATACTCTTCGATCAGGGTCAGTGTGCCGGGGTGAGTGGGAATGAAGCGCATCTTGCCGCCCTTGCCCTGGATGCGCAGGTGCGCAACCCCGCGGCGCATCTGGTTGTAGTCCTTCACCTTGAGTTTGGCCAATTCCTCGCGCCGGATTCCGTGGTAGAGCAGGGCGGAGAGAATGGCCCGGTCGCGCTTGCCCTTGAGCGTCTTGGCATTCGGCGTCTCCAGCAGGGCGCGCGCCTGGGCATCCCCCAGCGCCGGGGTTTTGCCCTGCCAGGATTCGACCGGAGGGCGTTTCACTCCCTTGACCGGATTGTGCGTGACCGCATTGGCTTCGCACAGGTACTCGAACAGGGAGGAGAGGGCCGCCAGTTTCCTGCGGATGGTGGCACCTCCCAGTTGCTCTTCTTCCAGGCTCTTCCTCCAGGCGAGCACATGGCTGCGCGTGACGCTCCTGAAATCCTCCGGCCTGACGACGCCGGCAAAAGCCATGAAGCCGCGCAGGTCGTTCTGGTACGCGCGCCGGGTCTGCCGGCTGTCGATGTTGGCGAACCACTCGATCTCGGGCGGAACCTCGGCAAGCTTGCGAAATTGCGCTGAGGTCAGGGCAGTGCCGGAGGCAGGTGGCAACGGGTTTGGAGAGACCATCAGTTCTTCACTCATGCAAGTTCATCCTGAGGGAAAAGTAAGCAAGTATCCATGTAGATAGTATGGGTATATTTTCAACACGCAAACAAACAATGCCAGGTGACGATCACGGGACCTGAAGCACGGTGACTCTGCGCTTCCGAATTTTCCCAATCCGTCTTCATCGCAGTCGGGCAGTGACCGAAACGTAGGCGTGAGGGCTGGTAAAAACTGCACGCTGGGCCTGCCGATTTTTTTCATATATATATATGCACACCATTGTCATAATGGCGCATTCACGGCAGACTGGTTCCAGGTTATCAGCCCGAACGTTTGCGCACGCTCGCCAGTTTCCTCGCGCGCTCGACGATCCGCTCAGTATTAAACTCGCTCAACTGTCCGGCCGCAACTTGTGCCAGGGCCTGGTCGATGTCGGCCTTGAGCGCGGCGAGCTCCTCCTGTCGGATCGCGCGCTTGGTCTTCCAGTCGCGCAACGCTTCGCGGATCACTTCGCTCGCGGAGGCATAATCGCCCTCGGTCACGGCCGCCTTGATCGTCTCGGCCAGCTCAGGGGTGAGCGTGATGGTCAGGCGCTCGAGTTCGGTCATTTAGGTGTCAACAAGAGGTTTTTCATGATCATACTTTATCATACTCCCGGGCTGAATCTCGGGTGGAATTTTACCCATGATAAAATACGTTATCATGGGTAAATATTGGAAGAGAACTCTCTATCTCATTCCCAGCCTGCTTTTTCTTTTTTTCAACTGTAAATGAAATATGAATAGTGCGTGAAACTTTAAACTGCTGTTAAGGGAATTATCGATCTTTACAAACTTAATCCTTAAAAGTTGCGCCTGAATCCCACGCGCAACTGGGGTGATATTAATGTTGCCAGATGATCAGTATGTATGAATCAGACTTCACGCCCGAATATCCCTCCAAGGATTTTCCTGTCAATATGCTTATTAAGATAGGCTGCCCCAAACCCCCCGAAGAGTTCCTTCTTCGTAACATCCAGTTCTGATTCTTTAGCCGCCAGTATTTCACGGGTAGAAGGACGCTCGCACATTGCATCGTAAAACGTCTGTAATGCCGGATCACCTCGAAACAAATGCATCTCGGGTATTTCGAACAGCTCGGAAAACATCTGGCTGAGCTCGAGCGTGTAGAACAACTGGAAATCTGGCAGAAAAGGCTCCTTGCCAAGCAGGAACGGCTCCATTCTTGAGCCATTAACCAGGCGGGGTAGCCACATTTTGCTTAACAGGACGGAACAAAGACTATAGGCCTGTGCTTCTTTTTCAATTTTGAGTTTCCATGCTTTTGGAAAATATGCGCTGACAACAAACCAGTTGAAAAATGGACCCGCAATGGAGAAAGTGATGAAGTCATTCTTGGCATCGACCTGTGCGCAGAGCATCGGGTCATCACTAGGATAAAACTTTTGCGCTTCCGGGTAGATCTTCGCGAGATAGCGACAGATCGCGTGACTCTCCGAAATATCAACACCATTGACATCCGTGAGGGTGGGAATTTTCCCAAGAGGGTTTCGTTCCAGGTGCTCTGGCGTGAGGGTGCCCGCCTGAAATGGAGACACTCGTTCATAGCGATAAGTCAGACCGGTTTCCGAGAGCATGTGGGCAACCTGACTCATATAAGGTGAGAGCCAGAATCCGTACAGGGTGCGCTCGATATTTGATTGATCGTACATGGAAAATTCCTTCTGGATTGATTAATATTAGGAGGTGCCTTATTAGGGACTTGGCACGTTTTGCCCTCGGTAGGTAGTGCTAAGGGCATTCCGCTAAAGTTCAGTTAAAAATTAATCATCTAATCCCCTCTATTCTTTATTCGCTTCATTCTCTTTACGTAACGATTGCCGTATTTCTGCCATGAATTCCATCGGATCCCGTTCGAATCGTTGAACCATATTCCCGTGCTCGTCACTTCCAGGAACATATTTCGCACCCCAACGTAACAGCTCCATGATTGGAGGCGCCAGATCCACGCATTTTTCAGTAGGCATATAAATAACCTTGCGCGCATTAGCCGGATCACGGTGTCGCAAAAGGAGGTGGCATTCCTCCAGTTTTTTTAGCCGATCGGAAAGAATATTGGTAGCGATTTTTTCCGGGGAATTTTGAAAATCCCCGAAGTATCGCTTACGGAAGAAAATGAGATCACGAACGACAAGCAGCGTCCATTTGTCGCCCAATATGTCCAGGGCACAGCTGACTGGACAGGAGGAACGACTGATCTGGTTTGATTTTGTCATAACTTCGCGCTTGCCTGCAGATTGACTTGCTTTTTGCAACTCATTCTGCAATGAATTTAGGTCAATGGGTGTAATAAAGTAAAGAAAGCACTTTTCCTATGGGGTTCTCGATCCCGTATTATCTTAGGCGCCTGGAAGCTCGCCAATCCTGTACTTGCTGCGATTTCATAAGCTTGTAGCCAAGCAGGCTAAGCAGCAGCAGTACAATCAGCGGCCCTATCGCAGCACTAAAAATATTCGCATAATTGATCATCTGTACGTGCAACGGATACTCATAACGTACCGGAGGGACCGCCTCGCCAGTAATGAATACGGTATATAACCCCTTATCCAGACTAGTCTCTCCCCTCATTACCCCGTCGGGATGATAACTCGGATGCATGTATGTCACCGTTTCACCATCAACCTCGCTGGTTCCCCGTACTACGCGTATCCCCACGGGGATATCGCGCAAAGCCTGGTCCGCAAGGTCTATTACCAATAAAGTATTCCCTTCCCTGGGTATTTCTGTGCAGTACTCATCGCTGGGTTCATGTTGAGGCTGGTAGGCACTCAAATGCACCATGCTGGCATCATCAAGCCGGCGAGTACATGTATCTTCCTCCATCGACACCTTCCCATGCGCCCCAGCCGCGCCACAGTAAAGCGCTGCGACGACAATAATAGTGGACTGAATCACTTGCTTGATCATTTGATTGCTCCTTGAGGTAGGGTTCAACTGTGCCTTCGTAATCTTCTGCATGCTGTTTTACTATGACTTATTGCAAATCGCCCCGTCCCCTGTAATGCGGGAGCGGGGCGATTCAGGCTTCAGGCCACTGCTCGGATTCCTCAGCTAGCCATTATGGTACGATGCGGTTGTTGAGGATGGCTTTGCTCTGGCCGTTCCAGACAACGTCGGTCAGGTTGGAGTAGCGGGTGATGATTTGCGCTGCAACCCCGCCTGCAAACAGTCCGGACCAGCCCAGGATCACGAAGCCCCAGTGCAGCGGCGCGCTGAACAGTTCTTCCATGAACCAGAAGGCGTGACCCCATTCGTTCAACCCTACGTTCGGCAGGATCATGAGCGGCCCTGCAACGGCCATCGCCAGCGGGAACGAGGTTCCCCGCGAATACAGCGGCAGACGCGTCATGGCATATAGATAGGTTGCCACCCCGCAGACGATGTACATCGGGAAGGAGCCGTAGAACACTACCACGTGACTTGGCGTGAAGCTCGTGTCACGGATGATGACCTGGTGCCACGAGGCGTCCTGTTCGGTAAAGAAGCTGCCGCCCCAGTACACGCCAAACAGATAGACCCCAAGCCACATCAGATAATAGAAGTAACGCTTGATCTCAAGCTTCGGATCAAGATTGTCCAGCTGCTCCTTCGTGTCGCGCGTCTTCCAGATCCAGCCCCAGGTGATGAGCGCAAACAGCGGCATCACGATCATGTGCACGCGCCATAATCCCATCCACACTTTCTCGAACTCGGGCTCCATCGAGTCCATCCCGTGCGAGTAGGCAAACGTGCGCTGGTACCAGATCCAGAATATCGCTACCGCCAGCATCGTGATGAGCCCGAATTTGTACCACTTCGAGTCGTACCATAGCGACATGTCGTAGTCTCGACCTGTCGACTTCGCCTGGCTCGACGTTTCTAGGATTGTTGCCATATTTCATTACTCCTTTAGATTAATTACCCGCTACTGTTTGGGTGGATTGAACTTGGTCTCCATAAATATCAAAATGGGGATAAGTCGTTACATCATTCACCCTTGCAAAATACTTCGTCTGTCAGGCAAAGATTTGAAACCCGTTCCAGAATAGTGCTATTCCAAGCAGACCCAGCAGACCAAGCTTATACATCTTTGATTCGTGTAATGACGGCATGCTGGAAGCACGAACACCTGCTTGCGGATAATTGCGCAACCTTCGATGTTTCGTTGTCATTTCAATACTCCTTTTGGTTAATTCACTACCACTTCTTCCTGTGGAGAACCGCTTGCTAGCGCAATTGGCAAATATTACTTGCGAATAGCAAGTGGTTGGAGTATAGACTTGGGGACGCACAGGTGTGTAGTCTGCAAAATCAGTTATCTGAGTTCTATTTTTGAAACGGTGGGTGGGTCCTTATGCAAGACCTGAATGATCTCTATTACTACGTCCAAGCCGTGGATCATGGCGGCTTTGCTCCGGCAAGCCGGGCCCTGGGCATGCCGAAATCGAAGCTTAGCCGCCACATCGCCAAGCTGGAAGAGCGCTTGGGTGTGCGCCTGATCCAGCGCTCGACACGTCACTTTGCAGTTACCGATGCCGGCGAGACTTATTACATGCATTGCAAGGCGATGCTGGTGGAAGCTGAGGGGGCCCAGGAAGCAATAGACACGCTAAAAGCCGAACCCAGGGGTGTAATCCGGATGACATGCCCCATACCGCTGGTGAATGCTTATGTGGGAGTGATGCTGGCCGATTTCATGGTGCGCTATCCGCACGTCACAGTGCAGATGGAGGCGACCAACCGACGTGTCGATCTGGTCAGTGAGTCGGTCGACGTCGCTCTTCGTGTGCGACCGCCGCCCCTGCAGGACAGTAACCTGGTTATGCGTGTTTTGGCCGATCGAGGCCAATGTCTGGTAGCCAGCCCTGTCCTTGTCCAGCGGCTCGGCTTTCCTGCTGCACCAGCTGCTTTGAGCAACTGGCCTAGCCTGGGTCTGGGGAACCTGCAACAAATCCATAGTTGGGTGCTGCATGGGCCAGATGGCGCACACGTAACACTTCACCACACGCCGCGCTTCGTGACGACGGACATGATTGCGCTAAGAAATGCGGCTGTGGCCGGTGTTGGTGTAGTGCAGTTGCCGGTTATCATGGCACGAGACCAACTGGCGGCTGGTTCATTGGTAAGGCCAGTGCCAGACTGGGCGCCGTGTCGGGAAATCATTCATGCTGTCTTTCCCTCCCGGCGCGGTCTTCTGCCATCTGTACGGGCGTTAATTGATTTTCTCGCGCAGCGCTTCGAGATGCTGCATGAGGACTAAGAACGCAGCCGGAACCTGCGCAACAGGATCCATTTCTGCTGTTGCACCGTTCATCGTTTCAAAAACAGAACTCTGATAACTAAATCAGCAGACTACACACCTGTCCGCTTCCAAGCCTATACTTTGACTACTTGTTTATTGCAAGCACTATCGGAGGATAAATGTCAGAACAATTATCTTGCAGCGAGCGCACAACAACCATCGATGAATCTCTCCGGCCGCTATTGATTCATGGCTTGAAAGGCATCGAAAAAGAAAGCCTCCGAATTAACCAGGAGGGGTCAATATCATTATCGCCTCATCCGGTTCAGCTTGGCGCCGCGCTCACACATCCGAACATAACAACCGATTATTCTGAAGCGCTACTTGAGCTGATCACGCCAGCATTATCGGATGGAACGGAAATGCTGAATTCCCTGAAGGATTTGCATAAATATGTCTGCTCAAATATTAATGACGAATTATTGCTAGCAGCAAGCATGCCTGTCGGTGATTTGCGGGATCCGGCCATTCCCATCGCCGAATATGGTTCATCCAATATCGGACAGATGAAGCACATCTACCGGCAGGGCTTAAGCTATCGCTACGGCCGCTGCATGCAGGTCATCGCCGGGATCCATTTCAACTATTCGCTTCCCGAGGCATTCTGGCCGCAATACCAGCATTCCGTGAAAAATGCCGGCGATCTGCGATCCTTCACAACCCAGACTTATATGGGAATGATCAGAAACCTGCAGCGCTATGGCTGGCTTATTCTGTATTTATTCGGCTCGTCCCCGGCAGTGAGCAAAAGTTTCCTGGATAGCCGCAATTCTGTTTACTCCCGCACGTTGCAGGAATTTGACGAGACTTCCTGTTACAAGCCCTTTGCCACCTCTTTGAGGATGAGCGAGATCGGCTATTTGAATCCCGTTCAATCGATGTTTCATATTTCCTTCAACAGCATCGAGGAATACATACGGGATTTGAGCAAGGCAACGACGATACCTTATCTCGGATATGAAAGGATCGGGGCAAAGGCAGGCGACCAATATCGGCAATTGAATACCCATTTCCTGCAAATCGAGAACGAGTATTACACTCCGGTACGGCCAAAACAGCCGACGAGACCCGGAGAGAGACCGTTGCAGGCGCTGGGAAGCCGGGGGATTGAATATATTGAAATACGATCGGTGGATGTCGATATATTTGAACCTGCGGGCATTGCGATCGAAACCACGCGTTTTCTTGAGGTGCTGAGTCTTTTCTGCCTGTTCCAGCCCAATTCGGGCCATGACTTGAAGCAGCATGACGAGATCGGCGATAACGCATTGTCGGTGGCCAATCGCGGCAGGGATCCGAAGCTTAAGCTGCTGGACAACGGGCGTGAAGTTCCGTTGCGGCAAGGGGCGCTGACGCTGTGTGAGCAGATGTGGGAGATCTGCGAAATCCTGGATAACGGCGATGCCGATATTCCCTACACCTGCGCATTGCACCAGCAGATCGAAAAAATTCGCCATCCCGAGTTGACGGCTTCAGCAAGGATGCTGACGGCCATGCGCGCGCAAAAGATGTCAATTACCGAACTGGTATTGCAGAAATCCCATGAATACACCCGTTACTTCAGAGATGTCGCACTGGATGCAGCGGTAAAGGGGAATTTTGATCTCCAGGTCAAGGCATCGTTGGCGCAACAGAAACAGCTTGAGGCCACGCATGAGATTCCTTTCGATCAATACCTGAGCAACTATTTCTCGCAAGGTGCCTCAGCCAGCACTGTTCATTCCCGGGACTTGCACTTGCCTCAAAAACTGCCTGACACCGGGGCTGAAACTGCTGCTCGACGAATTTCGTAAATTCATGCAAACAGCGCAGGCACCGGCAAGGAATGGCCATGCTGAAGCGCACGCCCGGTAACGGGATGGCCGCTTCCAATGAAACCTGCCTTCGTTCTTGACCAGCCGGATTCCGTCGGGGATTTATAAGGACCCGGGCGTTGTCATGAGGTGCGGAGCGGCAGCCTGCGTGGCAGATGTGCCCGAAAGCCGTATAGCCGGGAGATACGCAATTTGTCATTATTTCACCTGAAAAGGAGCTTTCTCCATGATGCCGGCAATCGAAATCAGGCAGGTGCACAAGCGTTTCGGCGCATTGCATGCCTTAAGCGGCGTTGATCTCGAAATCAACGCCGGCGAATTCTTTGCTTTGCTTGGTCCCAATGGAGCGGGAAAGACGACGCTGATCAATATCATCGCAGGCCTTGCCCTTGCCAGCAGCGGCAGTGTCAGGGTAATGGGGCATGATGTCGTCACCGGGTACCGTGAAGCACGCCGCATGCTGGGCGTGGTGCCGCAGGAGCTGGTATTCGATCCGTTCTTCACCGTTCGGGAAACGCTTGTGTTTCAATCCGGCTATTACGGTTTGAAGAAGAATAACAGCTGGATAGACGAGATAATCCACCATCTCGACCTTGCTGATAAGGCCGATACCAACATGCGTTCGTTGTCCGGCGGCATGAAGCGGCGCGTGCTGGTCGCGCAGGCGCTGGTCCATAAGCCACCGGTAATCGTCCTGGATGAACCCACGGCAGGTGTGGACGTGGAATTGCGCCAGTCGCTGTGGCGTTTCATCAGGCAACTAAACCGCAACGGTCATACCGTTGTGCTCACCACGCATTATCTCGAAGAAGCGGAGGCTTTGTGCGACCGTGTGGCAATGCTCAAAAAAGGCAGTATCTGCGTGCTCGATAGCGTCAGAAATCTCATCAGCAATATTTCCGGATACCGGATACGACTGCGGTTATCTCCCGGTACGCTGCCGGCAGCGTTACAGCCACTGACAATCAGCCACGATCAAGGCTGCTACGTTCTGGCAATCGAGGAATACTCCCAGCTTGAAAATGTGATGGCCGCATTGCGCGTGGCCCGGACCCAAGTCCTGGAACTGCAGATATTGCAGCCTGATCTGGAAGAAGTGTTCGTAAAGATCATGCATGGTGCAGAGAGCCTGGAACCTGCATCGATATGAATGGATTTCTTACGCTGCTATACAAGGAACTGCTGCGATTCTGGAAAGTCGGGTTCCAGACCGTATTTGCGCCCATGCTGTCCATCTTGCTCTATCTGTTGATTTTTTCCCACGCGCTGGGAGAACGGATGCAGGTCTATCCCGGTGTAACCTACACCGTTTTTCTGATTCCGGGACTGGTGATAATGGCCATGTTGCAGAACGCTTTCGCCAATTCCTCGTCAAGCCTGATTCAATCAACGGTCTCGGGCAATCATATTTTCATGCTGTTATCGCCGCTTTCCTACCAAGAAATATTTACTGCCTATGTACTGGCGTCGGTGATTCGTGGTCTAGTGGTAGGACTGGGCATCTATGGGGTGGCGTTGGGGTTTTATGAACTTCCCCTGTACTCGTTCGTATGGGTATTCGCATTTGCCTTGATGGGCACCGCTTTGCTGAGCGCCTTGGGCATCATTGCGGGAATTTGGGCCGAAAAATTTGAGCAGCTTGCTGCGTTGCAAAACTTTATCGTCCTGCCACTGACATTTTTATCGGGGGTTTTCTATACAATCTCCTCGTTGCCTCCACTTTGGCGAGGATTATCGTATCTGAATCCGTTTTTTTACCTGGTAGACGGGTTTCGCTACGGCTTCTTTCGGGTCTCGGATGTTTCACCCTACCTCAGCCTTGGAACTCTGCTGGCATGTTTCCTTGCGGTATCATGGTGGACATTGCGAATGCTGAAAACAGGGTACAAAATCCGAAAATGACCATAGTGATTTATCCACACCCTCTCTTCTTTCAGCACTGCACTATAGATTAACTTGCTATGAAATTAGCGGCTGCGTGGCCTGTGAGACCAGCAAGCGGAAAATGGGGGATCGCATATGCGAAAACAGGTCTACAAGGATGGCATGGTCTGTCACCACATCAGACGTCAAAAATCGTACTCTAAGAGATTGTAATGTGGTTTGGACGGGCAGCGCGTAGATATATAGGAGATATTCCTGTTTTTTCCTTACTCTATCTGTCCATCCTGGGCGTATTGTGAAAAGCGCAATCGAAGAGCTGGAATTAAGTGTTACCGCGGCTGCCAAGGCGTTAAACGTGTCACGGCCTACCCTGTCCAGTCTCATCAACGAAAAGGCCGGCATATCGCCGGAGATGGCGGTAAGACTATCAAAATCCATGGGAAGCACTCCTGCTTTCTGGATGCGGCTGCAGATGATTTTCGATCTTGCCCAAGTCGAAGCACGCGCCGATACCATTATCGTCAACCAGGTTGTCCAACCGCATCCGGCCCCAGGAGGCCAGTGAAGATTTCGGGAAAGAATTGGGAAAATAAAATTGCCAAAGCCAATCTTCAAAGCAGTTCGGAAAGCAGGAAAGGAACAGAAAAAGGATCAGAAGTAGGGTTTTTGACCACCGGTTTTATCCGTGCCCGTTGGGAAACGGCGCAGCGTTGGTATGAGGCTGAGCTTGTTCTTGACTTACTGGGCGACTGGGTTCTTATGCGTCGATGGGGCAGTAAAACTTCCAGGCAACACGGAGAACTGTCCCATCTGGTAGCGGGAGAGGCCGAGGGAAGGCAATTTATTGAACGCATCAATTTAGTGAGGCTACGGCGCAAGCCGGCTTACTGGCGGGTCTATTAATCGCTTGCCCTTGTGCCTGTGGAAAGACTGGAAGATGTGCTGTGGACTGCCCAGGTAGCGGATTGCGTGCCGGGAGGGGCATTCCACAACCTAAGTATTTGGCTACTGCGCGACAACTCGAGATACATTGAAAGCGATCTCGTTGAAAGAGGAAATATTGAAAAAATTGAAAGGGCAGGATGTAAAGGTGTAGTGAAAGGAAGTCTTTCTGCTACTTATCGAGTCGCCCCAAAAGGGCAATATTGCAGAACAAGAGATGAGCGTTCAATAACGTTTTAAATTTTCCATCTTCTTTCGTCTCGCCATAAACCCGACCAATCCCAAACCTGCAAGCATCAAGGCATAGGCTTCAGGTTCGGGAATAATAGTAGCAATAGCAATCACCTGGCCACTGTTATTGATATCCATTCCTCGGACTAAAGTCACCCCTGGGGGGAGATCAACCAATGAATTGAGATCTCTCATTCCCACCCCATCAGGACCGGTGATGAAGACATGGAGATTACCATCAGTCGTGTAAGAGTCTCCCACCACCTGCCCGGCATCATTGATGCCGGAAGCAACGCTGTAGCTGTACCGCCCACCCAGCGTGCCCAGGTCTTTCATCCCCATGCCATCAAGACCAGTGATGAAGGCATGGGTAAAGCCTTCAGATGTGGAGGAGCCTCCAACCACTTGCCCGGCATCGTTGATGCCGAAGGCAACGCTCCCGCCCCTCCCGCCCAAACTGCCCAGGCCTCTCATTCCCATCCCATCAGGGCCAGTGATGAAGGAGTCTCCCACCACCTGTCCGGCATTATTGATACCGAAGGCCATCTGGTCCCCGTCCAAAGTGCCCAGGCCTCTCATTCCCATCCCATCAGGGCCGGTGATAAAGGCATGGGAATTACCATCAGCCGTGAGAGAGTATCCCGCCACCTGTCCGGCATCGTTGATGCCGAAGGCATAGCTCGAGCTCCCAATCAAAGCGCCCAGGTCTCTCATTCCCACCCCATCAGGACCGGTGATGAAGGCATGGGAATCACCTTCAGCCGTGTAAGAGTATCCCACTACCTGTCCGGCATCGTTGATGCCTCTGGCCTCGCTCCTGTTCCCACCTAAAGTGCCCAGGTCTCTCATCCCCATCCCATCAGGACCAGTGATGAAGGCATGGGTATTCCTATCAGCCGTGAGAGAGGTTCCCACCACCTGTCCGGCATCGTTGATGCCGCTGGCAGAGCTCCACCATCCGCCCAAAGTGCCCAAGTCAATTGCCGTCCTGCTGTTAAGATCAACAAGGAAGGCTGTTTGGGTTTGGGCGTTTGCGTGATTGACAAAACTAAAGCTGGTAGTTAAGGCTGCGGCCAGGATAAGATGACGAACTTTGAAGGAATGGCTGAGTAGTGTCATGGTATTCTCCGGCAAGGCAGGATTTGGCAATCCATTATTTCAATATAGATAATGGAGTTCATGCTGTCAAAGCAGCTTCTCTCGATCGAGCGATCTTTATTCCTATCGGATGTATTGATAAAGCGTTTCCCGGCTTATCCCAAATTCCTTGGCTAGTTTGCTCCGGTTTGCTCCCGCTGCGGCCTGCTCCCGCAGCTGTGCAATCCTGTCTGCGTTGAGTGCTGGCTTCCTGCCCTTGTAGACTCCTTTGGCCTTTGCCAGTGCTATCCCTTCCCGCTGCCGCTCCTTGATGAGGGACCGCTCAAACTGAGCGAAGGCGCTGAGCATGGTAAACATCAGGATAGAACGCGGATCCTCATTGCCAGCGGTAAAGCTCATATTCTCTTTAATGAATTGAACCGATACTCCCCGGTCGTTCATTTCCCTCACAAGCCGGAGCATGTCCTCGACGTTACGCGCTAGTCTATCCATGGAGTGGACTACGAGCGTATCCCCTGCACGAACGTGATTAAGCGCGGTCTGGAGTTGAGGCCTGTTTGTATCCCTGGCGGATGCCTTGTCAGTGAATACCTTGTCGAGGTGAGTTCCGTCGAGCTGGCGCTCATGATTTTGGTCCAGTGAACTGACGCGAACGTATCCAATTCTTTGACTGGTCATGACTCTCCTCTCTACAAAAATGTCAGAGTAGAGTCTATGACCTTCATGGGGAAGTGTCAATCAATATAACTTAAAACCCTAGATTGACACAAAATGACAGGAAAAGTGTCAGGCAGATTTGTCAGGATGGGGTGTACCTCAAAAGGACACTTGGCGGAAGGCTTGTAAAGTGAATCTTACCTGCTACCTTTTAATTGTATTTTTTCGATGCTGCTGGGACTGGCGAAATACTTTTTGTGGCTTCTTCATGGCAAACACCCTCCTTTCAAGGTCAAGTTTGCCGAAAAACTCACCCTCCGTCCGATCCTGAATTCCTAAAGAGATCACCGAGCCGGCTATTTGACAACTTAAATTCCATCACCTAATTTGAAGCAATGGATGCTAATCGCCACTTTGCCAGGTGATATGATGATACTGAACCATTGCTTCAAGACCCGTCGTCTCATTCTGGCCGCAACCCTGGTTAGCGGTCTGGGCGATGTTACCCATACCTTCGCCCAAGAACACTCCTTCCTTATCGACCTTAACAGCAGAATAGTGACTGACCTCGGCACCCTAGGTGGAAATTACATCTCCGCCAATGACATCAACGATGCGGGGCAGGTGGGAGGAATTTCTTCCAGGATGATTGAATACCCTTACACTTACCATGCCTTCATCACCGGTCCCGATGGAATAGGCATGAGAGACCTTGGCACGTTAGGCGGCAACTTCAGCTCTGCTCAGGACATCAATGATACTGGGCGGGTAGCGGGAAATTCTCAGACAGCTGACCAAGATTTCCATGGTTTCATCACCGGTCCCAATGGGATGGGTATGAGAGACCTCGGCACGTTAGGTGGCGGGCAGAGTTTTGCTTATGGCATCAACGATGCGGGACAGGTGGTGGGAAAATCTGAAACGACGACCGAATACCCTTACACGTCACATGCCTTTATTACCGGACCCGATGGGATGGGGATGAGAGACCTTGGCACGTTAGGTGGCGATGACAGCAGTGCTCATGATGTCAACGGTGCCGGGCAAGTGGTGGGAATATCTTCGTTTACGGCTGGAGAATTGTACCCTTACCATGCCTTTATTACTGGTCCTGATGGCAGGGGCGTGAGAGACCTTGGGACTTTAGGCGGTGAGGGAAGCATTGCTTTTGATATCAATGATGCTGGCCAAGTGGTAGGAGATTCTGACACGGCTGAAGGCAATACCCATGCCTTCATTACCGGCCCCGATGGGATGGGGATGAGAGACCTTGGCACGTTAGGCGGGAATTCCAGCTATGCCTATAACATCAACGATGCCGGGCAGGTAACGGGATGGTCTCTCACGGCTGATGGCCATAAACATGCCTTCATTACCGCCCCCGATGGCATGGGCATGATCGACCTCAATTCGCTGGTTGATCTGCCCCATGGAGTGATTCTAACTGAAGGCAATGGTATCAATAACAATGGACAAGCAGTTGCTATAGGCGTTCTTCCCGAACCAGAAACCTATGCCTTGATGCTTGTTGGCTTGGTTTTGGTCGGGTTTATTGCGCCGCGTGCTAAGGCTCATTGTTATTAAAAACCGTTAAGGAAACCAACATGTCCAGATCTCTCAATTTGCTCGTAGCAGTACTTCTTGCCGCACCCGTTAATTTAGCCTTTGCCGCAAATACACCGAGTGTGTCGGCTTCGGTCAGCGGCTATACGGCTATCGGTTCAGGGATTATTCCCGAGTCGCAGTGGGAGCCGATCAAGGTGACCCGCAACGATGGTCCTCTTCACGCTGAAGCGAACGGGGGAGGAGGACGTTCTTTTTCCACCCCTGTCGGCATCGGGCTCCATCAATTTTATTTCACAAGTGCGTCGGCATCAGGCTTTGCCGCTGCTGACCCCGGCGTCCTGCGGATATTCGGCGGTGATCGGGCCGTTGCACAGCCGGCGATTCTGGGACCAAATTTGCCGCCCGCGGTAAACTACAATACGGTCTATACGAATATTCAGGTGGGAGCAGCGTTCACCGATTATCTCACGGTCAATTTTGTGGGGAAGGCGATTGGCACACCGGTTCAAGTACCGTTAAGATTTATGGCTGAGGTAGTATCCAATACAGCGCTTGGGTATCCAGAGTGGTCTGCGCACCCAATCAGTGTCGGGGCCATTTTTAATATCCCAGGTTATTTTCCTCAGATTTTCTCATCCGAACAACATCCTTCTTATTTCCAGCGCACTGCACTTCCCAATGGCAATAACCTTTATGTCCTTCGCAGCGATACGGCCATGGTCAACACTCACGTTGGCGACGTGCTCGAGATTAGTGCCACATTTAGTATTTCAGGACAGGCAAATATTACAGACTTTAACCGCCAAGAGGGTGAATTTGGTGGGTTCATAGACGGCCGTAATACCGCTGGGATTTGGCTTGGGGATTTACCATTGGGCATGACGATCACCAGCGCAAGTGGTCATGATTACAGGATTGATCCTGCGACTATTGCGATGGTGCCCGAGCCGGAAACTTATGCAATGATGCTTGTTGGTTTGGGTATAGTCCTGACACTGGCCGGGTTTAGACGGGACGTCCAAAGTCATCTGTTTTGAACGCTTGGGTTTTGAACTTATTGAGAAAGCGAAAATCAAGGCGTCAAAACCGTGGACCCAGGACGTTGCCGTTATCACGTCGCATCGTTTACTGGCGCTGGTGCTGGTCGAGCAGATACGCATTACGTTGCAGGGCATTGATCGGTTCGATCAGGAGATTGCAGCACTCGCGCCGACACTACCAGACTATAAGCTTTTCAGTAACTTGCCTGGGGCCGGTCAAGCTCTGGCGCCACGCCTGCTTGCCGCTTTTGGTGAGCAGCGTGAACGCTATGCAACTGCCAGTGAATTGCAAATGTATTCGGGTATTGCGCCGGTCCTAGAAAGAAGCGGTCAAAAAAGCTGGGTACATTGGCGGTTGCGGTGTCCAAAGTTTGTACGGCAAACGTTTGTTGAATGGGCTGCGCAAACCGTTAATAAATCTTTTTGGGCAGGTGCTTTTTACCAGCAGCAGCGGGGAAAAGGCAGCTCTCATCAAGCTGCCTTGCGCGCACTGGCATTCAAGTGGATTCGTATCCTCTTCCGTTGCTGGAAAAATCGCACACCTTATGATGAATCCAGGTACCTGAATGCGCTTAAAAAACGTAGTTCGCCGTTACTCGCACTACTCGGCCCAGAGAACACGGAACCAGAATTGGCAAAAGCATGAATGGGAGAATCCCGGAACATTCACAGTCTTGACGGACCAACTCAGGGCGTGAGCCCCCCTCGCGAAAGACTGGGGGGCGTTGTGGGGGGATGGGCGCGGGAAGCATGGGGCCTGCTGCCGGCGAGTTTGGAATTCAAGTGCGCGCGGCCGCAAGGCTTTGCGGATCACGGGCCATGACAGGAAAGCAAAGCGGCTGGCATGGCCTGTGACAAGCGGCAAACGAGGGATGGGAAATTTTCGCAGCATCGCGAAAATCTCTCATGAACCGCCACTTCATTTAATTCTTGTCCCGCCCGATTAACTGGGTAAGCTGGCGGGAATTTGAGAACTGAAAAAGGGAAAAAGGCTGATGAACAAGAACGAACTCATCGAAGCCGTAGCCGCGAAAACCGGCTCCAGCAAGGCTCAAGCCGGCAGGACTGTGACGGCATTGACCGAAACCATCACCGAAGTTCTACAGAAAGGCGATTCCATTTCCCTGCCAGGATTTGGCACGTTCGAAGTGCGTGAGCGCAGCGAGCGCACCGGGCGCAATCCCAAGACAGGCGAGCAATTGAAGATTAGCGCCTCCAAGGTGCCCGCATTCAAACCGGGCGCCACGCTCAAGGCGGCAGTCAACGAGAAGGCTTAACTACGCTCGCCGCTGATGTAACCTTGCTCCCTTTTCCCTACGTCATCCTGGACCTGGAAACCAGGGGCGGCACACCCCTGCATGACCGCATTATCGAGATTGCACTCATCCGCTTCGAGGAAGGAACTGCAAGCGATCGATGAAACACAATGAGCGCCTCCGAAACACCCTGAAATAATCCTGATATGGCGCCTGGTAAGCCTCCAGCCGTCTCGGACTTTCGGACACATCTTAGGTATGTTCCAGATTTTTACACTGTTTCTATTGCTAAAGCCCAAAGTCACAAAGAGCGGTTAACCCGCTAGAGTGAGAATTGACCTGCTTGCCGCCATACTGATTTTTCTTGTCACTATTGTGCTGGTGATCTGGCAGCCGTACCAGTTGGGCGTCGGCTGGAACGTCAGGGTTGGTGCAGTCCTGGCGCTGCTGTCAGGCGTGGTCCATCTCAGCAATATTCTTGTGGTCTGGCAGATTGTCTGGAATGCAATGGAATTACTGCAGTTTGGGGGGACATGTATCCGTCCGCCATATAGAAAAAGACGGTGTGACGCAGGAGCGCAGCAAACCCCAATATGACTACACCAGTACCGAATAATGCAACAACAGTGGAAACAATCACTCGTCTCATTAGTAAGTTTCCTTTTTTAAAAGCGCTTTGTAGCCAGCCGCCGAGGAGGTCAAGCAGCAGCCGTCTGGCTGTCCATTGCCCGCCACAGTTCAATGCTGAGCCTGGAGCAATCCAGATCAATGTAACGCCATCGAAGCAACATAATCACGTTTCGCCGGTTGAGACGCCATCCTGTGGTGAAAAGCGGCTTCGGCGGCTTTCTCTGCCGCCCGCTTGTATTTTTGCACTAGAGCAGTGGCACGGGACTGTGAATTCTGTCCGTGGCTCCCATAGAGGTCGCTTTCGTCCTCGTAATACTGGAGCCGTTTCTCGTGTTTTGCTGCTATTTCCACCAGTTTCCTGGCTCGGTTTTCATACCGCC